>NZ_CP134049.1:0-2400000 GCF_031582965.1 Bacillus sp. NEB1478 | reverse complement strand
TTCGCAACTTTCTATCCTCAAAAAGAAGAGTATGTTAAGTCTCAAGGCGACAAGTACGCTTTAGAAGCTTCAAACCTTCTTTACAATGGTCCTTTCGTACTTTCTGATTGGAAGCATAACGAAGGATGGCAGTTTAAAAAGAACGATAAATACTGGGATGCTAAAACAGTAAAATTAGATGAAATCAACGTTAAGATTGTTAAAGACGTAGCAACAGGCGTTAACCTTTACGAAACTGGTGCAGTTGATACAACTGGACTTAATGCAGAATTCGTAGATCAATACAAAGATAATCCAGATATGTATAAGCGTGGGGATGCTGCAGTTTACTTCCTTCGTTTGAACCAAAAGAACCCAGCTCTTAAAAATGCAAAAATCCGTAAAGCGCTTGACATGGCTTACGACAAGAAATCTATGAACGATGTTATCAACAATAACGGTTCTACTGAAGCTTACTACTTAGTACCAAAAGATTTCACGTTTAGCAAAGACGGAGAAGATTTCCGTAAAACTAACGGTGACTTCGGTGGATACGATCCAGAAGGCGCTAAGAAGCTTTTTGAAGAAGGTCTAAAAGAAATTGGCAAGAAAGAAGTTTCTCTTGAACTATTGAACTACGACTCTGAATCTTCTAAGAAGATCGGTGAGTTCATCAAGAACCAATTAGAAAAGAACCTTCCTGGTATGAAAGTTAGCATTAAAGCACAACCTTTTGCACAAAAACTTGACCTAGAATCAGCTGGAGACTATGACTTCTCATTCGCTGGTTGGGGACCTGACTATCAAGATCCAATGACGTTCCTTGACATGTTCGTAACGGATGGATCTCATAACCAAATGGCATACTCAAATCCTGCGTATGACAAGCTAATCAACGATGCTAAGAAAGAAGCTGACCAAGATAAGCGTTGGAACATGATGCTTGAAGCTGAGAAAGTTCTTTTCGAAGACCAAGCGATCTCTCCAATGTACCAAAAAGGTGTAGTTGGACTTCGTAAGCCTTATGTTAAAGGCACAGTTAACCACTTATTCGGAGCTGATACTTCTTACAAGTGGATCTATATCGATGGTAAGCAAAAGTAAGTTCTTTGAAAAACAGTAAATAGCAATTCTCAGGAGAGTACATGTGTTCCTGACATGTGCTCTCTTTTTTGCCATGAATTTACCGTTGGAAATATTTAAACTAAGAAAGAAATCAGAAAATGTCGAAAAAAAAATATTTTCTATTGATATAAAATATTTTGTCCCTTAGAATTAATATTACAGAAAGATTTCAAAGACATTCTAGTTTGAAACATTGGGGGAGGTGTTTGTAATGTTGCGCTATATATCAAAGCGAGTATTCGCTATGCTTTTAACACTTTTTATCATTGCAACTATTACATTCTTTTTAATGAAGCTTTTACCGGGTTCTCCATTTAAAAATCAAGAAAAGTTAACGGAAGCCCAAAAGTATGCTCTTAACGAAAAATACGGGTTAAATGACCCGGTGCCTGTTCAATACGTTACTTATCTAGGGAGATTGGCACAGGGTGATTTAGGATATACATTCCAGTTTAATGGTCGTACCGTTAATAGCATGATCGTAAATGGTATGGGACCATCAGCCACAATCGGGGTTGAAGCACTGATTTTTGGTACACTCGTTGGTTTGATCTTTGGTGTCACAGCCGCCTTAAAACACAACACATTTATTGATTACGGCGCCATGGTTATTGCTGTATTCGGAATTGCAATACCTTCATTTGTTTTTGCGGGACTTTTGCAGTACTACGTAGGTGTAAAGCTTCAATGGCTGCCGGTTGCCTTTTGGAACGGACCTGAGTATCACATAATGCCGGCGTTTTCGCTATCCGTATTTGTAATTGCGACAATTGCTCGTTTTATGAGAACTGAAATGCTAGAAATTTTAGGAACCGATTACATTTTAATGGCGAGAGCAAAGGGCGCTAGCAAAATGTCAGTAATTATCAAGCACTGTGTGCGTAACAGCTTGATTCCAATCATCACAATTTTAGGACCGATGGCAATCGGCTTGATTACCGGCTCACTTGTAATTGAAAATATATTTGCCATCCCTGGTATTGGTGAGCAATTCATTAAAGCCATTCAAGTAAATGACTATCCGATGATTATGGGGACTACGCTGTTTTTCAGTTTCTTAATCGTAGTTATCATTTTAATCGTAGATATTTTATACGGAATTATCGATCCTCGTATCCGTGTAGCAGGAGGTAAATCATAATGAATGTTACAGAAAAACAACTTACACCTGATTTATTCCGCCCTGCAGAATTAGGAACGGGCAAAAGCGAAGAGATTTCTAAGCCAAGTTTAAGCTTCTGGCAAGATGCGTTTAGACGGTTAAGAAAAAATAGAGGTGCAATGCTCGCTTTCTTCGCTATCGTGTTCATTATTGCCTTTTCACTTATCGCTCCGTTGTTTAGTAAATATGGTATTGATGACCAAGAATTAATGAGATCCAATTTGCCCCCTAAAATTCAAGGACTAGAAAAAATTGAATTTTTAGGTGTAAATGGAGTCGATATTCGCGGCACAAACCCATATGAACTGAAAAACATTCCAAAAGATCAATACTTCTGGTTTGGAACAGATGGCTTAGGCCGTGACCAATGGGTTCGAGTTTGGAAAGGTACTCAAATTTCACTTTATATCGCGTTTCTTGCTGCTGCCATCGATTTAATTGTGGGTGTAACATATGGCGGTATCTCTGCTTTTTATGGCGGTAGAACAGATGATTTAATGCAGCGTTTTGTTGAAGTTTTATATGGTATTCCAAACCTGGTCGTAATCATTTTGTTTATTATCATTTTGGACCCAGGTATTCTATCCATTACACTAGCCATCTGTATAACAGGGTGGATAGGGATGTCGCGAATCGTACGTGCTCAAATTTTAAAATTAAAGCATCAAGAGTTTGTCCTTGCTTCAAAAACATTAGGGTCGACCAATGGCCGTTTAATTACGAAGCATTTATTGCCAAACACACTAGGTGCGATTATAGTATCAGCAACATTTACAATTCCAGGCGCTATTTTCTTTGAATCTTTCCTAAGCTTTATCGGTCTAGGAATTCAACCGCCTACAGCTTCTCTAGGTTCATTGATCAGTGATGGGTTCAAATCGTTGCGTATTTTCCCGCATCTGGCATTGTATCCTGCATCTGTTATGTGTATTCTAATGATCAGCTTTAACCTGATCGGGGACGGATTGCGTGATGCACTAGATCCTAAGATGAGACGATAGGAAGGAGATTTTATAATATGGAAAAGCTATTAGAATTAGATAACCTGCATGTCTCCTTCCAGACATATGGGGGAGAAGTTAAAGCCGTTCGAGGTGTTAACTTTAGTTTAGAAAAAGGTGAGTCCCTAGCAATCGTTGGTGAATCAGGTTCTGGTAAATCTGTTACTTCGAAAGCAATTATGAGATTATTGCCGAATAAAATTGGTTCAATTAAAGAAGGTTCTATCCGTTTTGAAGGAAAAGATCTGGCTAAGGCTACAGAACGTGAAATGGAAAAAATCCGTGGTGCTGAAATCTCAATGATTTTCCAAGATCCGATGACATCTCTAAACCCAACGATGACTATCGGGAAACAAATCATGGAAGGTCTTCGCAAACACCAAAACATGTCTAAAAGCGAAGCGAAAGAACGTGCAATTAATTTGCTTAAGCTTGTTGGTATTCCTAACCCTGAACTTCGTATTTTGGAATATCCGCATCAATTTTCTGGCGGTATGCGCCAGCGTGTTGTAATCGCAATCGCACTTGCGTGTAATCCGAAAGTATTGATTGCAGATGAACCAACAACAGCTTTAGATGTTACCATTCAAGCTCAGATTCTTGACTTGATGCGTGACCTGCAAGATAAGACAGGTACAGCTATCATCCTTATTACACATGACCTTGGTGTTGTTGCTAATTTAGCTCAGCGTGTAGCAGTTATGTATGGCGGTATCATTGTTGAAACAGGAACAGTTGATGAAATTTTCTATAAGCCTAAGCATCCATATACATGGGGATTATTGGCTTCTATGCCTAAACTGAATGCTGAATCAAAAGAATTGATTGCAATCCCGGGAACACCGCCTGATTTAATGAATCCTCCAAAAGGATGTCCATTTGCAGCGCGTTGCCCTTATGCAATGGAAGTTTGTTTAGAGCATATGCCTGAAGCTATAGATGTTTCTTCTTCACATAAAGCCGCTTGCTGGTTATTAGATGAGCGAGCTCCAAAAGTAGAACCGCCTGAAGCTGCAGTTGTTGGAGGTGCGCAATAATGGCAGTAATTGAAAGAGAAAAATTACTTGAAGTAAAGAATCTTAAAAAACATTTCCCAGCTGGAAAAAAGGCCGTACTAAAAGCTGTTGACGGTGTTTCCTTTGACATTTATAAAGGTGAAACATTAGGGCTAGTTGGCGAATCTGGTTGTGGAAAGTCTACAACTGGACGTACAATTATCCGTCTATATGAAGCTACTGATGGTGAAGTACATTACGAGGGTGAAGATGTACACGATAGTAAATCACGCTCCGAACTGAAGAAATTCAATCGGAAAATGCAGATGATTTTCCAAGATCCTTACGCTTCACTGAATCCTCGTATGACTGTAAAAGATATCATTGCGGAAGGTATTGATATCCATGGTCTTGCAAAAACGAAAAAAGAGCGTAATGAGCGTGTAATTGAATTGCTGGAAACGGTTGGTTTGAATCGTGAGCACGCAAACCGTTATCCACATGAATTCTCAGGTGGACAGCGTCAGCGTATCGGGATTGCTCGTGCACTGGCTGTTGATCCTGACTTTATCATTGCCGATGAGCCGATCTCAGCATTGGACGTTTCGATTCAGGCACAGGTTGTTAACTTGATGATGAAGCTTCAAAAAGAACGCGGACTCACTTACCTATTTATTGCCCATGATCTATCTATGGTTAAACACATTTCTGATCGTGTCGGTGTAATGTATTTAGGTAACATTGTAGAGCTTACGGACAGTGATGAGCTTTATGAAGAGCCGCTGCATCCTTATACACAAGCATTATTGTCTGCAATACCTGTACCAGATCCTGAACTTGAGCGCAGCCGTGAGCGAATCATCCTGGAAGGTGACGTACCAAGTCCTATTAACCCTCCAAGCGGATGTAAATTCCGTACACGTTGTCCTCATGCGATGGATGTGTGTGCTGCAGTCCAGCCAAAATGGCAAGAAGCACGCGAAGGACATTGGGTTGCTTGCCACTTGTATGATGAAGAGGCAATGAAGCAAAATAATTAAACATTTTGAAGCGGTCTCCTTATTACAGGAGGCCGTTTTTTATGTTAAACTAATTTGTATATGTAAAGCGTATACAAACCTTACTTGAAAAGGTATGAAGCAGAAATGAGGTAGTGATATTGAAGCTTAGTTTTGTTGTGGATAGTGCAAGTGATATTAAAATTAATGAAGAACAAATAAACACCCCTTTAATAGTAGTTCCACTTAATGTACAGTTTGGTGAAGATCACTATTTGGATGGGGTTAATATAACCGACGATGAATTTTATAGCCGGATGGCTAGAGAAGCTGATCTTCCAAAAACAAGTCAGCCTTCACCACAATCTTTTTTTGATACATTCAAAAAAGAACTAGATAAAGGTAATCATGTCTTATATATCGGATTATCATCAAATCTAAGTGGCACTGTTCAGAGTGCTACAATTGCAAAAGGAATGTTAAATGAAGAAGAACAAGAAAAAGTCACTATTTTTGATTCTGGTATTGCTTCTGCAGGGGTGAAAATACTTTTGCATGAAGCAAACGAGATGCTTTTAAATAATGCGTCAATTCAGGATATATTGAGTAAATTAGAAGTTACAAAGGCTGGAATAACAGGATATTTACTAATAGAAACAATCGAAAATCTTAAAAAAGGCGGCAGAATTTCAGCTGTTCAGGGTGCTATTGCGGGAATGCTGAATATTAAGCCCATGATTTCAATAGAAGATGGAACGGTTGAAACGATTGGTAAATATAGAGGATCAAAAAAGGGAATTGCTAAAATGAAAGAAATGATTCTTCATTGGAAAACAAGCAATCCTGGAAAAACGCTATATATTATCCATAGCTTATCATCCACTCAAGAAGTAAAAAATGAGTTTGCAGACATATTTGATTTTTCAAGTTTTCCTAATGTTAATTATACTCGTTTTGGCAGCACTATTGGAACCTATGCCAGTGAGCGAGCAATTGGATTTGTAAGTTATTAATTTTAAAAACACTCTTTTCCATTAGGAAACAGAGTGTTTTATTTTTTTTTCAGCATGATATTCATCTACCATTTCATCTAGTTTTTTTAGCATAGCAATCGCTTTTTTATCGCTAATTGTCCGGTAATGGTGGTTTCCGCCTGGTTCTTCATCACTTTCATCCGCTAGTGCCACAACTTTTTGCAGCGGGTTTAATTCAAGGCTTCCTTCTGGAAGGTACGAATCAGTATGAAGTAAGATTGCCAGGGCAATTTCTTTTGCTTTTCTTCGATCTTCTCCAAGTGAAACGAGTATTCTGTGTGCACGCTCTGCTCCTTTAATAGCATGAATGTCGTTTTCTTTGTACATATCATAGTCCCAGTGACCATTCTTATACCATGTATAATGACCAATATCATGAAGAAATGCTGCCTTAGTTGCTAAGTCAGGATTAACTCCAAGTTTAACTGCTAAGTGATAAGCGTGGTAAGCAGTCGAAATCGCATGCACCATTCCTGATCTTTTTACATATTTTTGTACATCAGGATGATTATATAAGCTCAATAATGTTAATTGTCTCATTTGGTTTTTCTCCTTTCTATAAAAATGTATATTGTTATATACAATACCACCGAATAGACAAGTTATCAACTTAAAAATACAAAAAAGAAGCGAATAATCGCTTCTTTTTCTTATCTAGGAAAATACTCATCCCAGCGTTCTGTTACCTTTTGATCGATATCTTCTCTTGTTTCTACAACATCTGGGTAAAATGGTTTCATTCTTGCATCAATGATAATAGTACCTTCATATTTAATGCGGTTACGGTCGATCGTACTCTTCGCATAGACATCATATGCAGGATCAAATCGGGTGAAGGTTGTCCATAAAAATTCAGATTGAGTAGATGCGATTGATGCATCATCCACTAAGAAAACGAGCGGCCACTCTTTGAAAGAATCATGGCTATTTTTTAATAAATGTTCAGCAAAGTCAGGAGCATCGGCAAATGATGGACCGCTTACGGTTAAGCAGCCACCGCAAAATACACCAACTTGATCGATTCCAGAAATAGTTCCGCCTTCATATGTGCGTTTTAATTCACGCACAGGTTCGCCTAGTCCAGTCATTATGGCTTTTGAACCGGTATTAAACTTTCGGCCGGTATAATCCAATGTATCCATCGATGTATCATGAATAATTAATAAATCGCGTTCAGGTAAGAATCTTTCTAGTACACCTTCAGCTAGCTCAGCAAAATTCTGCAAGTTTACAGCCTTGTTTGTGACCATTAAAAATTTAGTTAAAGTCAACTGTCCTTCACCCATGATTCTGAAAGCGTGGGCAAGTCCTTCCTTATAATAAGATTCTCTTACCACTGCGCCGGCCAGGGCATGGAAACCTGTTTCGGCATATGTCCATAAATCACGGACGCCATTCATGACAACAGGGAATAGCGGACTCATTAAACGCTGCAAATACTCACCTATGAAGTAATCTTCTTGTTTTGGTTTCCCTACAACGGTAGCAGGATAAATAGCATCTTTTCGCTTCCACATTTTTTCAACGTTAAAGACAGGGAAGTCATGTGCCCAAGAATAATACCCATAATGATCACCAAACGGTCCTTCAGGTTCACGTACATTTGGAGGCACTGCACCTCCAAACGCAAATTCTGCCTCTGCAATCAATGGATGGGGGTGGCCATCAACATGTGTTAAGTTCAGTTTATCACCCATTAACATCGAGGAAAACATGAGTTCGGGCACTGCTTCTGGAAGCGGAGCGATCGCACTGATCATCAGCGAGGGTGGACCGCCTAAAAATAAAGTTACCGGTAATGCTTCGTTTTTCTTTTCAGCTTCATAATGATGGAATCCCCCGCCTTTATGGATCTGCCAGTGGATGCCTGTTTTGTTTTTTTCTTTTATTTCAATTCGGTACATTCCAAGATTATGCTCATGCTTATCTGGATGTTCTGTATAAACGAGCGGCAGTGTGACAAAAGGATTGCTGTCTAAATGCCAGCCTGTTAACGCTGGCAGGTCAGTCATATTGACGTTTGTCGTATATGTTTCAAGCAAAGGTGCTTTACTTTTCCCTACTTTTTTTGTGCCCAGAGATAAGACATCCTTAATCATCCCTTTTTTCTTCCAAAGTATTGATGGAGACGGAGGCATGAGTTCATCCAAAGAAGAAACAAGGTCTTTTACCAATGCTTCTGGTTTTGGACCAAATGCCATATCAACTCGTTTGATCGTTCCAAATAAATTTGTTACAACTGGGATGTTTTTTCCTTTAATGTTTGTAAATAAAAGAGCTGGACCTTCTTCCTCAATAACACGTCTATGTATTTCAGGAATTTCGAGATAAGGATCAACTTCTGCGTTGATTTCTATGATTTCGTTTTCTTTTCTAAGCTGGTTAATGAAAGTTCTCAGGTTTTTATGCATTTGGACACCTCGGGTTTCGTATGTTACCCTTATCATTATAAATCAGTTTGCTTTGTAAATGTAAAAAAACAACCCATTTTTCGGGTTGTTTCATCACGTTCTTCTTTTAATAGGATTCCAATTTTGTTGAATGGACTTCGATTTATCCACGAAATGATAAACTTTTTTGCCGCCAAATAATTTGACAGCGATTACTTGGGAAATAGTTCCCATCATTGCTGTAATTCCAACCACGCACAAAGCCAAAAGGATTAAATCGGTAAAAAATGCAGCCAATTGGATTCCTCCTTTTTACTGAAATGGTTCACGTACTTCTGTCTTCTATTTTAACGAATGATAACAAAGGAAGAAAGAGGGAAAACTATATTTAATCATAAAAATAAGGAGATGATGGGGAAACGATGAATTGGTATGAAAAATTAAATCAATACTTTCCGATTGAAGAGATGAAATCAAAGGAGCATATGGAATTGCTTCTTGATGAAAAAAGCGATATTTATCATAAAGATGAAGGGAAAAACCATGTACTGATGTATGTAGAACTCCCTAACTTTGTCTTTATTGATTATTTATTTGTTTCAAAGGAATCCAGAGGTGAAGGACTGGGGCATAAGCTTATTGAGCAATTGAAGGGTAAAGGAAAGCCGATACTTCTTGAAGTAGAGCCGGTAGATTACGAAGATACAGATACAGAGAAAAGACAGCGTTTTTACAAACGAGAAGGATTCAAACATGCTGCTAGTATCGGATACCGCAGAAGATCACTTGCAACGAATAAAATAAATGAGATGGAAATATTATTTTGGGCGCCAAGTGAAGAATCTGAGGAAACTATTTATGAAAACATGAAAAAGACGTATAATGAAATACACACATACAAAGATAGTGAATTGTATGGAAAGTCTTATCAGCCAGCGAGTGAAGTGCTTGTACTTGAATATGAAGACACAGGCAGCATAGCTGAACCTGAAGTGCTAATAAAGGATGAAACTGAGCGAGAGTCCGCTTCTGAGTAGTCTAGACCATTTTCCTTTTAAGGGAGGATCAGGTATTATGAAACAAAAAGACAAAAAGAAAAAAACGAAACGCGAACTTTGGAAAGAAATGCTGAAGAAAAACTTGAAGAATCTTAAACCTTCTATGCCAAGAAAAGGTCCAGCTTCTCAAGTGAAAAAAACGATTGCATAATGAGAAATGGGTGGCTTTTGTCCACTCTTTTTTATTTTTTATGTTTTATGAAACTTTTTATTGGGTAATACGTCTATATATATGTACATAGTAAATTGCAGTTTATGTATATACGGGTATGAACAATGTTGTATTACATTTGTATGTCAAATTAGTAAAATTGTATAAATGCTTGTATAACACCTACCTAAATGATAAAAAGTGTAGTATACTATGAATGATGATTTAATAACTTTTTTAAAGTACCTAAATCAAAAGAGGGGAAGGAGAGATCCGATTATGGTCACACTATTTACTTCGCCGAGCTGTACATCATGCCGAAAAGCAAAAGCATGGTTAAAAGAAAATGAAATTCCATATCAAGAAAGAAACATATTTTCAGAGCCACTCTCAATAGAAGAGGTAAAGCAAATTTTGCGAATGACTGAGGACGGTACTGATGAGATTATATCAACTCGTTCCAAGACGTTCCAAGAATTAAACATTAATCTTGAATCCATGCCTTTGCAGGATTTATATCAGCTCATTGCAGATCATCCAGGATTATTAAGACGTCCTATTATTTTGGATGAAAAGCGTTTGCAAGTCGGATACAATGAAGACGAAATTCGACGCTTCTTACCAAGAAAAGTTCGAACATTCCAGCTTATGGAAGCACAGCGTCTTGTAAATGAATAATATAAAAACTTCCGTTAGTTTCAGCGGAAGTTTTTTATTTAACTGCGGATTCCAGTTGTCTTACTTGAGAACAAAGAAAATGGTAATAACAAATGAATTTCGGCGTTGATCAATAATAATAAAAATCCTGCCCCGTTATGGAGGCAGGATTTTATTATTAGTTATTTGTTTTTCCTTTTAACTTATTCGTAAAGATTCCACCGAAAATCACACCTAGAATCAAGAAGATATATACTCCGTATTCAAGCAATGGATTATCTGCAAAAACAGAATGAATCATTTTTTCCTCTGTAATCATACCTGCTGCAGTAAAAGCAAGAACACCCGCTCCTAAATAAATTAATAATGGGAAACGCTCCATAAAGTGTAATATTATTTTACTGCCCCATATAATTATAGGTACAGAAACTAAAAGCCCAATCATGACTAAAATAATATTTCCATGTGCAGCACCGGCAACTGCCAATACATTATCAAGTCCCATTGCAATATCAGCAAATACAATGGTTTTAACAGCATCAGATAAACTTTTACCAGCTTTCACATTAAGATCTTCATCTTCTTCAAGAATAAGCTTATACGCGATGATAACTAGCAGTACTCCGCCAATTAAGTAAAGGTAAGGTATATTTAATAAATAAACGGCCAGGACTGTTAGTATGATACGAACTATGATTGCAAGACCCGTTCCCAAAAAGATAGCCTTATTTCTTTGAGTTTCAGGTAAGTTTCGGCTTGCCAGAGCAATGACAATGGCATTATCACCACCAAGAAGGATATCAATTGCGATGATTTGTAAAAGGGATATGAGAAAATCAGTTTCCAAGCTTAAGCCCCCCGTGATTAATGAAATTTCATGTGAGTTATGGTACAATATGTTAACCCTTAAGACCTAATGAATTATAGTCTAGCTTGTACTTTGCGTCAAGTTTCAAGCTGTGTTGTACTTCACATTGAGAGGTAAAAAAGGGCAGTAATTTTACGCCTTTTTTATTTCCATATTAGCTGATTTGTCATAGAATAAGGTACAAGAGGTTTATAGTGATTGACGTGTTACTGGTTGGAAACTTAAAGGAACTTTGAAATGCTTTTTTCTAGGGGTATTTATCCCTTCACGAACAAACCGGAGAGAAGGGAGAGAAGCAGACATGGAAATTGAAAGAGTGAATGAGTTCACCATAAAATTTTTTATTACGTATCGTGACATAGAAGATCGAGGATTTGACCGCGAAGAAATATGGTCTGATCGAGAAAGAGGAGAAGAACTTTTTTGGGAAATGATGGATGAGGCCCATCAGCAAGAACAATTTCCACTAGAAGGTCCTCTTTGGATTCAAGTCCAAGCTTTAGATAAAGGACTCGAAATTATCGTAACGCGTGCCCAAATGTCTAAAGACGGCAAAAAAATTGAACTCCCTATCGGTGATGATAAGCTGGATCTTCCCGTTGATCAGCATATTGAGAAGCTGCTCGACCAGCAATTTCAAGTTGAAGAAGAAGAATACGATGAATTAGAAGAATCGGATGAGGATTATTTATCGTTCTTGTTTACGTTTAATGACTTTGAAGATGTTATTTTATTAAGTCACACGATCGATTCTTCGTCATTTGAAAACTCGTTGTATCATTTCGAAGGAAGATATTTTCTATATGTGACATTTAATGCAGAAGCTACTGACAAAGAACAAGATGATTTACTGGCACAGCTTCTCGAATACGGAAACGACTCTGACCTATCTGTTTATCGGATTCAGGAGTATGGAAAAAATATTGTATCCGAAAATGCATTAGATCACGTTCAAGAATATTTTAAATTATAAGTTTTTGCCGATTTCAGTTTCTATTGAAATCGGTTTTTATTTTTTTTATGGGTAATATTCTTAAAAATCAATTGATTGCAGTTAATTATATCGAATTTACAAAGATGAACATGCATGTATATCCCTTCATAATAAGTGAAAAGAAAGAAGGGATGTCATTGTTAGTAGCGTTGTTTCAAAATCAGTCTGTTAATATGCTCGGAGATATTACAAAAGAAGGATGGAAGGAAATATTAAAGATAGATGTGCTGCTTTGTCCAGTATGCAAAAATAAAGTCATACCAAAGTGCGGAACAAAAAAGGTATGGCATTTTGCCCATTCTCAAGATTCAAATTGTCTTCCTTATCATGAAGCAGAGACAGAATATCATTTGCTCGGAAAGAAAAAATTGTATCATTGGTTTCAGAGTTTTAAAGAAGAGCCAATATTAGAGAAATACATACGAGGTATCGAACAGCGACCGGACATCTATCTCCCATTACAAAACCATGCCGTAGAATTCCAGTGCGTTTCTATGAAAAAAGAAATATTTTGCAGGAGAATAAATGGATATAAGTCTCTGAATATGGAATCAGACTGGATTTTTGCAAAGAAGCGTCTGAAAAAGATACATAATGAGCTTTATTCGATTCAAAGTGGTGACTTAACTGCTGCAAAGAAAGATCTGAATGGGAATCTATATCTTTATTATTTTTGCCCCTTACAGCAGAAATTTTTATTAGTGCATAATATTATACCGTTAACATCAAACAAAATTCTGGGAAAAGTTCAGAGCTTTTCTCTAAAAGATTTAAGGGGGTTAAATGATGTAAAAAAGGGTTCAGTTGATTCGAAGTGTTTAATTACACAATGGATGAACCAAAAAAAGAGTTGGAGAAAAACAGCTTTTAAAAACATCAGCCCTGCAAGTATGTATTTGAAAAAAGTCCTCTATTATCATCATAAATCCCTTACGCTGTTTTCTCCTTTAGCAGGTGTGCCAACTCGTGATTTTTATCACTTCGATACTGCCGCTTTCATTTGGCAATCCTATCTTCTTTATTACATTGAAAAGCTCCCTAATACATTTCTGTTTTCTCAAATCGAATCAGAATTTTCAAGATTGATTTTTAAAAGAATATTTTCTACAAGAAGCTTTCCATATTTGAATGAGAACTTTAAGACAGCTCTCCATGGTTATTTAACTTTTTTAGAAGAAGAAAAAGTGATCGTCCAAATTCATGAAAATTTCTATAAAAAACTAGATGCAATTTCATATCCAGCAACTTTGGACGAAGCGTTCCAACTAGACAAAATTTTCAGTTTAAGAGGCGGATTTTTTGACTTTGTATAAGCATTTTCTGGTAAAATGTAGATATACATAAGAAGAATGTTAGCATTTTTCTTTGAATTTACTTGGAGGTGTGGGTATGTCTCAAACTAAAACGAAATCATTACCGAAACGTAATGAAGTTCCTGTAGCGGATACATGGGATTTAGAAGCGATTTATTCTACGGATGAAGTGTGGGAAAAAGAGTTCACAGAAACGAAAGATCTGCTTCCAGAATTAAAATCATTTCAGGGAAAATTAGGAGAGTCCGCTGAAACGCTTTATTCCTATTTTCAAAAACAGGATGAAGTTACGAAAAAGCTTGGTAAGCTATATACATATGCTCATATGAGATATGACCAGGACACTACGAATTCCCTATACCAAGGTTTAAACGACCGTGCTTCCAATCTGGCTACACAAGTCAGCAGCACTGTTTCTTTTGCTGTACCTGAAATTTTATCACTTTCAGAAGAAACTCTTGTTGAATATTTAAAAAGCTATGAACCTCTAAAACTTTACAAGCATGCTTTGGATGAAATTAACCGTCAGCGCCCTCATGTTCTATCTAAAGAAGAGGAAGCTCTGCTGGCTGATGTAAGAGAAGTAGCGAATACTTCAAGCAACACTTTTGGTATGCTCAACAATGCCGATTTAAAATTCCCTGTAATTAAAGACGAGAATGGTGAAGAGATAGAAATCACACATGGCCGTTATATTCGTTTCTTGGAAAGCTCTGACCGCAGTGTTAGAGAAGAGGCTTTCAAAGCGGTTTATGGAACTTATGACTCTTACAAAAATACTTTTGCAAGTACACTTGCTGGAACTGTAAAGCGTGATAACTTCTTTGCGAAGGTGCGCCATTTTGATTCAGCACGTCAAGCTGCTCTAAACAATAACAATATTCCTGAAGCTGTATATGACAACTTAGTAAAAACGGTAAATGATAACCTGAACTTATTGCACCGATATGTTCGTCTGCGTAAAAAAGCGCTTGGTCTTGAAGAGCTTCACATGTATGATCTTTACACTCCGCTTGTTAAAGATGCTAAGATGGAAGTAACCTTTAAAGAAGCGCAACAGCTTGTTTTGGATAGCTTAGATCCAATGGGTGATGAGTACAAAACAATCGTAAAAGAAGGTTACGAAAAGCGCTGGATCGATGTTCATGAAAATGCCGGCAAGCGCAGTGGTGCTTATTCTTCTGGCGCTTATGGGACAATGCCATATATTTTAATGAACTGGCAAGATAATGTTAACAATCTTTTCACTTTGACACACGAAATCGGTCACTCAGTTCACAGTCATTATACGCGTGAAAATCAGCCATATCCGTATGCTGACTATTCCATTTTCGTAGCAGAAGTGGCTTCAACATGTAATGAAGCGCTGCTTAATCACTACATGCTTCAGAAAACATCTGATAAGAAGGAAAAACTGTACTTGCTAAATCATCATTTAGAAGGATTTAGAGGTACTGTATTCCGCCAGACTATGTTTGCAGAATTCGAACAGGAAATCCATGTTCGTGCTGCAAATGGAGAACCTCTTACTCCTGAACTATTAACGAAAATTTATTATGATCTAAACGTTAAATATTTTGGTGAAGATCTCGTAATCGATGAAGAAATTGGTTTAGAATGGGCTAGAATTCCTCACTTCTATTACAACTTCTATGTTTATCAATATGCAACAGGATTCAGTGCTGCGGCTTCATTATCTAAACAAATTCTTGAAGAAGGAAAGCCAGCTGTTGACCGATACATGGATTTCTTAAAAGCGGGAAGCTCTGACTACCCGATCGAAGTATTGAAAAAAGCCGGCGTTGATATGACAACACCAGAACCAATTGAAAATGCGCTAAAAGTATTTGAATCTATTTTAGATGAAATGGAAGAATTACTTTTTGCCGAGTGATTCAAAATAAGAAAAATCCTGTCCAAATTGTTGGGCAGGATTTTTTACATTAACCAATTCTTTTAAGTTTTGAACGATAGTTATAGCAAAGCGTGGTAAAAAGAATCGCAATAAATAGAAGCGGAAATGCTAAAATCTTTGGTGCCATATTTAACAGGGAGAGGACAAAGTAATAAAAACTTCCCCCTAGTGAAATTAAGCTGATGAGAAAAAGAATTAAATACATTGTGACTCCTCCTTTGTACATATTTATTCTGCTAGAATGAGGATATGCAAGCACGTCCAAAAGATGTCTATAATAAATGAATAATATTCTTAGAAAGAAGGAACACCGCAGATGATACAGATTAGAGAAGCTGTTCAGCAGGACTTGCCAGAGATTTTGGAGATCTACAATTATGCGATAATGAATTTAGCAGCCACTTTTGATTTAAAAGAACAATCACTAGAAGAACGACAGATCTGGTTTGACAAATTTAATGAAAAGTATCCGCTTATTGTAGCCGTTGAAGAAAATAAAGTGATTGGCTATAGCTGCTTAAGCCCTTTCCGAGATAAACCTGCTTATGCAAAGACTACAGAACTATCTATCTATATTCATTGGGGACAGCAGGGAAAGGGGATCGGAAATTTACTGATGAAAGAAATTCTGCAAAGAGCAGACACTCTTGGCTATCATACAGTAATTGGCGGAATTACAGGCGGAAACGAAGCCAGTGTACATCTTCATAAAAAATATGGATTTGAATTTGTAGGCTGTTTTAAAGAGGTAGGTTTCAAATTTGAAGTGTGGCAAGACGTCCACTTTTATCAATTACTGCTGAGGAATTAAATTTATCAGACAAAAAACGAAGGTAATCAATAGTGAGAGCAATCAGACAAAAATTGAAGGTAATCAAACAAAAAGAAAGAGCAATCAGACAAAAATGTAATTTCGAAAAATAAAGAAATAAATAAAAAAGCTGATCCGAAAAGTACAAGCACTTAAGGATCAGCTTCAATTTTTTTAGCGGTTCTGAACATATCTCCAGAAAGTTCCGTATTTCACGGGAATACGTTCGACTTTTTGCTTTAAAACAAGTCGTTTTAACTGTTTCTCAGCTTCTTCATTACTGATTTGATAAACGACAGAAACTTCCTTTGTCGCTACAAATGTATAGATTGAAAGAAATTCTTCAAGATCTGGCAGCGGTGCAGGTTCGATAGGAAAACCTAACATCTCCCGTAGTATTTCTACATAAACATCATAGGAGTAGCGACCTGATATTTTAATGCCATCATCGTCTGTCTTGTCATTAAATACAATAAGAGTCGGGATTTGAGTGACATCCATCTCTTTCGAAAATTTCAAATCACAGTGCAGGGCTTTTATTGCAGCAGCGGATGATAAATCTTTTAAAAATTCTTCTTCATCCAGACCAACCGATCGTGCAATATCACAAAGTACTTCTTCATTTCCGATATCTCTTTTGTTTAAGAATAAATTTTCCTGCAGCTTTCTAAGAAACTTCATTCCTTGCTGTTTCCCTTGCAGTTCAGCAGCTTTTATTGCCAAAGTAGCTTTAATAGGTGATGAGACAGGGTTTTCTAACCATACATCCCCATCACAACTCATCCCTGTAAGAGAAGCAGTTTTCTTCCATTTTTCAGCAATTTGCTCGGCTGTTTTTAAGCCTTTTCTATTTTTAGGTACATACGTATTTAATGATTCCAAACTTCCACTTACAAAGTGGCGAAGTGTAAAGTAGCGACCATACTGAACTTGCAGCTTCTTTAAAACAGGCTCCAATGACCAACATTCTGGACAAAGCGGATCGATGACAGAATAGATTTCCAATGGCTTTTGATTAACTTGACGGTTAAAATTCTCATGGTCGTCGTACAAAAAATTGGACTTATTATGTGTCAGCGTTCTCGCTCCTTTCTGTATTAACCATGTGATAAGCTGTCATTTTCAATCGGCTTAATAAAAATTCCTGCAGGTGTGTTTCTAGCTTTTGTCCTGTCATCGCCCGTTCCATACAATTAAGCCATCTTTCGGCATGTACATCAGTAATCGGAAAAGGCATGTGGCGTGCTCTTAACATAGGATGTCCGAATTCTTCGGTATATAAAGGTGGTCCACCCAAAAACTGGCTTAAAAATAGTGTCTGCTTGTATGCTGTTTCCGATAAGTCTTCCGGAAAAAGAGGAGACAGCACAGGATCTTTGCTTACTAATGCATAAAAGGAAGTGACAAGCTTTTCAATTCCTTGCCTTTCCCCAATAAGTTCATAGGGTGTTTTTTTTTCATCAAACATGGTGCAAAAGCTCCTTGCGTTAATTTGTAATTTTATTGTAGCAAGGTTCTTCAATTGTACGCAAACAATAAGAACATTTTTAGCCCAAATAAAAACCCTCCTAAAGGAGAGTTTAGATGTTGGAACTATACGTATTCATGATTTTATTAACGTAAGCTATTGTTTCTTTGAAAGGAGGTATTCCGTTATATTTATCCACATTTCCAGGTCCCGCGTTATAAGCGGCAAGGGCTAGTTGTTCGTTACCATCATACTTTTCAAGCATCATCTTTAAGTATTTAGTCCCAGCTTCAACATTTTGTACGGGATCCAATGCATTTGTAACGCCGAGGAATTTAGCAGTAGCTGGCATAAGCTGCATAAGACCTTGTGCACCAGCATGACTGACGGCAGTACTTTTAAAGTTAGATTCGTGTTTAATAACCGAACGAATCAAGTGTGGATCAACACCAAATTTAGAAGCGGTACGAGTGATAAGATCATCAAGATTCTTAGACGGTATGCTCATTTTCTCAGAGGAATTTTTACTGACTGGAAATGATGTACCCAACAAGTTTGAGTTTAGCAATGGTACTTGGCTTGACATTTGAAGCATTGGGCTTGGGTTCATTTGTGAACCACTTTCAGCAGATGCCATACCTGCCTTAGAATAAGCTTCTTGTAAAAGTGACGAAAAAGAATTCTCACTGTTTTCTCCTGAATTCGAAGAGGCAGGATTTATATTAATTTGCTGTAAAGCTTGGATTTCCATTAGGGCTTTCCAAGATTGAATGTTCAAGAGAGTCCACCTCGATTGAGTTTTTCCAGAAAAAAACGATGAATTTTACTTTCTGTAGCCCGCGCTGGGATGTTATTTGCTTGCAAGAGTTCAAGGAAAACTTCTTTCCCTCTTTTATAATCGGTTGATTCGTATTCAAGTTCATAGTCGATTTTACCTAAATAATGATTTTTATCTAAAACAAGCAGACCCATTTCATATGAAACTTCAGCCCGGTGTGTGGTTAACTCGCCTAAGTGCCGAATTTCATTAAGAGGAATATGTAAGTTTTCTAAGACTGCATTAACTTCTCCAGCTGGCAGCTTGCCACCTTTAATTAGGCTTGTGAATATTTCTTCACTCAATTTTTGATGTGTTTCTAAAATATGTTCTTCATATTGCTGTTTGAGGGTTAGCGTATACGAATTATTTTTTAGTCGAATACGCAGAGCACTTTTATGAGCCTTCAAATGAAAGTCCGGAGTATCAAAATAAAAGTTTGTTTGTTCTGTAAATGCACTCTTTTTAACAGAAAACTTATCCAGGAGTCGCAAAAATTCATCATATGTAAGGATATTTTTAAATTCGATCTCAATCTCTTGTGCCACCGCATTTCCTCCTGTTGTTTTAAGAAAGTAAAACCATTATCTCATAGTCAAACAAGCTTCTCAATTTCATAATTAGGGTCCATTTTATGTTACACTATTAGAGAAGAAACAGGAGGTTTTTAAGATGATGCCACTACGATTGAATGTGCAGTCAACTGCATGGGAGAACAACACACTAGTATTAAATGTACCACTGAAAGAAAGTAAAGGAATCATGGAATGGAATGATAGTGAAAGAATGCTGGTAGATTCAGATGGCCTATCTTTCATCTATGTTTTAGAAAACACTGAAGGATTTATTTATATAGCAATTGATAACAATCATTGGGAAGATGTCAGAAAAGCAATTAATAACAGCTCTGACGTATGGATCCAGAATGATTCTGGTGAAAAGATGAAATTAAAATCCTTTAACAAGGAAATGGAATATTTGACTGAGAATATTAAAGGTAACGCAAACTATGGTCAGAAAATGGAAGATGAAGTAATGAAAATATTTGGCACAGAGGAGAACGCCGGATGAATATGGACTGGGAAACTCTGTTAGTTCCATACAAGCAAGCTGTAGATGAACTTAAAATTAAGTTCCGGGGAATTCGGGAACAATTTGAAAAATCAAGTCAGTCTTGTCCGATTGAGTTCGTAACAGGCAGAGTGAAACCGGTAAAATCAATAATTAACAAAGCGTATCAGAAGAATATTACTGAAGACCGGTTAGAGAGTGAGCTGCAAGACTTAGCTGGTATACGAATCATGTGCCAGTTTACGGACGATATTGAAACAGTGATTAATCTTCTTCGACAGCGCAATGACTTTACCATATTGGAAGAACGTGATTATATCACCCATAAAAAGCCAAGCGGTTACAGGTCCTATCATGTTGTCATTGAATACCCCGTTCAAGTACTTGAGGGGGAGAAGAAAATTTTAGCTGAAATTCAGATCCGTACACTGGCTATGAATTTCTGGGCAACCATTGAGCACTCCATTAATTATAAGTATCAGGGACAAATCCCTGAAGATATTCGAGAGCGTCTTCAACGAGCAGCTGAAGCCGCTAACCGTCTTGATGAAGAAATGTCTCAGATCAGGGGCGAGATACAAGATGCTCAGCTCGTGTTCTTAGAGCGAAACGATCAATCCAGTGAAACGAATCTTGATTCATAAAGGGTGGATACGAAATGAAATTTGCCATCATATCAAAAGGAGACAACAAATCGAACACGCTTACAGAAAAAATCAGGTCTTATTTGGAAGAGTTCGAATTGGTCTATGAAGAAAAAGAACCAGATATCGTAATTACAGTTGGTGGTGACGGAACGTTGTTACATGCCTTTCATCACTATGTCCACCGAATTGATCAGACCGCGTTCGTTGGTGTTCATACAGGACATCTTGGTTTTTTTGCTGACTGGCTGCCTGAAGAAGTAGAGAAACTTGTCATACATATTGCAAAAACACCTTTTCAAATTGTGGAATACCCATTGCTAGAAGTAACAGTAAGATATATTGATGGCATTGATGAGAAAAGGTACTTAGCTGTAAATGAATGTACGGTAAAAAGTGTTGAAGGTTCATTAGTTATGGATGTTGAGATAAAAGGAGACCGATTTGAAACATTCCGTGGTGATGGTTTATGTATTTCGACTCCATCTGGAAGTACTGCTTATAATAAAGCTTTAGGGGGAGCGATCATTCATCCATCTCTTGCTTCAATTCAGTTATCTGAGATGGCGTCGATTAACAATCGAGTATTCCGTACGATTGGATCACCGCTCGTATTGCCGCAGCATCACACATGTATTTTAAAACCTGTGAACGATGTTGATTTTCATATTACGATTGACCATTTATTTTTGGTTCAGAAAAAAGTAAAGTCCATTCAATACCGAGTAGCAGAAGAAAAAATTCGATTCGCCCGATTCCGACCTTTCCCATTTTGGAAAAGAGTAAAAGATTCTTTCATTGGCGGCATAGAATGATGAAGTTTTTTTCAATTAAATGGACTGTTTCTGATGTTGAAGCTCCCATTTTGTTACGTGAATTTTTAAAGCAAAAACAAATATCAAAAGCTGCGCTGACCGATATAAAGTTTCACGGCGGCGCTCTTTTTGTGAATGATGCTGATTCAACGGTAAGAAAGTTGTTGAAAGCGGGGGATGTTGTTACAGTTTGCTTTCCTCCTGAAGTAAAAAGCGACTCAATGGAAGCAGAAGATATTCCCCTAGATATTGTTTTTGAAGATGACCATTTTCTTGTTTTGAACAAACCTCCTGCCATGCCTACGATTCCATCATTATACCAGCCAAAAGGGTCACTTGCTGCAGCTGTACTTTATTATTATGAGAGAAATAAGATACCAGCAACTTTTCATGCAGTGAATCGATTAGATAAAGACACTTCTGGTATCGTCTTGGTTGCGAAACATCGATTTGCACATTCACTTATGTCGCAACAGCAAAAAGCAAAGACGATCAAGAGAGAATATGTGGCTTTTGTGCATGGAAACGTAGTAAACGAAAAGGGAACAGTGAATAGCCCAATCGGAAGAAACCCTGAAAGCATTATTGAACGTATGGTGAGAGAAGATGGACAGCCATCCATTACACACTATGAAAAGTTAGACTATGACCCTGAATTTGATTTTTCAGTAGTTAGACTCGTTTTGGAAACAGGAAGGACTCATCAGATAAGAGTACACATGGCATCCATAGGCCATCCCTTACTAGGAGATGACTTATATGGAGGAAGTCAAAAATTAATCATGCGCCAAGCCTTGCACAGTGAAAAAACGACATTTACCCATCCTTTTACAAACGAATCCATTCAACTATGCTTAACACTTCCTGATGACATGAATGTGTTATTAAAATAATTTACTAGCTAAATATCCATTCAAAATGCGCCTTCATTCATTTAATAGTAATAGATCAATGGTGGTGAAATCTTGTTAAACAAACTGACAGATCGTAATGAGCGGCATTGGTTCTGCAATTAACTTAGAAACAATATGATTCAGTTACAATGCGATTAGTCAAAAAAATTTACGGAAAAGATTTTGCTATGTTCGGATATGATCCGAATGTCTTAATATAAAGGAAGGAGCTGTAGTTAAATAAATACAGTTCCTTTTATTATTAATCATCAAAAGAACGGAATTTCTCTGTAACGAATGGCATGCTGGACGGAACACTCACCGTTTCCATCTCAGGATATCTTAACGCGCTTAATTGACCGCCAAAGACGCATCCTGTGTCAATGTTCCATGTGTTTTGAACATGCCTAACATTTTCTACTGGAGTATGTCCATAAACAATTGTCTGTGGACCTTGATGTTTTTTTGCCCAATCTCTCCGAACAGGAGTTCCATCTGGGTTCGTCTCACCTGTAATATCACCATAGAGTACAAATGTTTTTACTTTATTGCCTGATTGTCCTATAAAATCTGCTCGGATACCGGCATGTGCAACTACTAATTTTCCCCCATCCAATTCTAAATAAAGAGGAGCATTTTCATAGAGAAAGCAAAAGTGTTCATTAATTTCTTTTCTTTTATTAGAATTCAGTTCTTCTAGTTCAGCTACTGTAGTTTCAAGTCCATGTCTGACCTGAACTTTTCTCCCCAAAAGATATCGGTAAAGCTTGTTGCAGTGGTTGCCAGGTGTATAAAGTGCAAAATTATTTTGGACAAGGCGATAAACGTGTTCCATCACTTGAATGGAAGCGGGACCTCTGTCTGTTAAGTCTCCTAAGAAGACAAGCTTTCTAGCATCGTTATGCCGAGGTAAACCATTGTTCCATACATACCCCAATTTTTCTGTAAGCAGTTTATATTCATCAAAACAGCCATGAATATCTCCGATGATATCGTATTTCATTTTAATCACCTCATTCCTCATTAGGATAACTCAATAGCAAAAGAAAAACACCTGCTAAGGCAGGTGTTATTCAAACATGTATTTAACAGTCCGTGACCGGACATTTAGAACGAGACCGAACGCAATCATATAAGCCAGTATGGAGCTTCCTCCGTAGCTGATAAAGGGAAGCGGTATCCCTGTAATCGGCATAACTTGAATGTTCATTCCTATGTTCTGGAATACTTGGAACGTTAACATCCCGATAACACCTGCACAGAGGTAACTTCCGAATGGTTCATTGCTCTCCAGTGCTGTGTTAATCATTCGATATATCATTAAGAAGAAAAGTGAAATAATGATGCTTGTTCCTAAAAATCCCCATTCTTCACCAATGATTGAAAAGATAAAATCTGTTTGAGCTTCTGGTAAATAAACAGTTCCTTCTGTGAATCCTTTTCCGAATAACATACCGCTTCCGATAGCAAGCAAGGCGTTACGCGTATGGTAACCGGCATCTTTGTGCCCGTATGGATCGAGCCAAGCGTAAAAACGGTTTAATTGATATTGATCAAGGATATGTTCAACAAAAAAGTGCGGAAACGTAAAATAAATCCAAACTAAGATTGAGATGAACAAAATAAAGGAAAGAATAAGAACAAAGATTATTCTCCATCTGATTCCAGACACAAGTAAAAGGCTTATCGTAATGGCCATAAATACTAAAGTTGTGCCGAGATCGGGCTGCATGAGAACAAGCAATGTTGGAACCCCTGCAATCAGTGCAATTTTACCAAGCAGTAAGAGGTCTTCATGCATCGTTCTTATAATATACTTTTCATTATGAGTAGTAATCGTATTGGCAAGTGAGATTACGAGTGCCACTTTAACAAGTTCTGATGGCTGAAGTGCAAAAGGTCCAAATCTGTACCAGGCTTGAGCACCGTTAATATTCGGTACGATACTTTCTGGAGCAATGATGATACCTATCAATAACAGAATTCCAAGTCCGTAAAGATGCCAAGATAATTTTCTGAACTGATCAAAGTCCAAGAACATTACGCCGATAATAGCTATCCCACCTACAAAGTACCAAGCAAGTTGTTTAATAACAAAGTTGCTTCCGTACTGATCCATCATCTGAGCGCTATAGATTGCAATACAGCTTGTGATGACCATCAGAAATAAAATAAATACTAAATTGTAATCGATTTGCTGCCATGGTGATTTATGGTTATTTTGCATATTGGACCGTCTCCTTAAGTAAAACAATAACATGTATTATCTTACCTAAAATCGAGACGTTTGCAAATGAATTTACACTCAATCGTTTGACATTTCTTTTTCTTTCTTACTATAGTAAACCATTAAATCGATTTTAGAAGATACGGAGGGCTTATGGAAGAACATGCATCTTTTACTTCATTAGTATTAGTCATTTTAACGGCATTTGTCATACCGATTCTGCTTAATAAGTTACGTTTGCGTGTAATACCTGTAGTTGTAGCGGAAATTATTGCAGGAATTATTCTAGGAAAAAGTGGTTTTGATGTTGTTCATTCTGACGCATGGCTAGAAATTTTATCAGTGCTGGGCTTTATTTTCCTCATGTTTTTAAGCGGGCTTGAAATTGATTTTAGCATCTTTGCCGGAGGAACTTCACAAAAGAAAAATAATGAGAAAAAGAAAGAGCCGAATCGGATATTTGTCGCTTCTGTAATTTTTCTTTTTATTTTCATTCTTTCTTATGGATTATCGATGTTGTTTGTCTGGGGAGGATTTGCGCAAAGCACCTTCTTTATGACATTAATTATCTCTACGATTTCGCTAGGTGTAGTTGTGCCAACTTTAAAAGAAGAAAAGCTCTCAAGGACAACAATTGGTCAAATCATTTTGTTGGTCGCTGTAATAGCAGATCTCGTAACGATGATATTACTAACATTGTTTGTTTCTATCGAATCAGGAGACTCCAGCAGAATGTGGCTTCTTCTTATTCTTTTTGGAGCAGGAGTAATTCTCTACTTTATTGGAAAAAAAATAAGACATCAATCCTTTATCGATACGATGTCAAAAGGAACGATTCAACTTGATACAAGAGCAGTTTTCACGCTCATTATCGTTTTAGTCGGGTTATCTGAAACGGTCGGAGCTGAAAATATTCTTGGAGCATTTTTAGCAGGTGTACTCGTTTCCTTATTGTCACCGAATAAGCATCTTGTACACAAACTTGATTCATTTGGCTATGGATTTTTAATTCCTATCTTTTTCGTAATGGTAGGGGTAGAACTGGATATCCGTTCTATTTTCGCAGATTCTAAAGCGCTGGCACTCATACCGTTATTACTTTTAGGACTTCTTATTTCGAAGTTTTTACCGATTTTGTTTTTAAGAAAGTGGTATGACTGGAAAACGGTCACTGCTGCAGGATTTTTATTAACTTCTACTTTATCACTCGTAATCGCAGCGGCTAAAATAGGTGAACGTATAAATGTTATTGACAGCAGAACATCTTCTGCGTTAATTTTAACGGCTGTCATTAGTTCCATAATTACGCCGATTTTCTTTAAAAAGCTGTTCCCGAAGAAGAAAAAAGGGGAAGCAGAGAAAAAGCAGCTCGTCATAGTGGGGGCCAATCAATATACGCTGCCGATAACAGCGGAGTTAGACCAATCACGATTCGATTTAAGAATTTATCACACAAAACAAGATGAAAAAGACCAAAAACAACTCGAAAGTTTTAATATTCAGGAACTTGAAAATTATGATCTTGAAACTTTAAAAGATTCTGATGTCCTTTCAGCTGATGTTCTTATTTGTGCTACAGGGAAAGATGAAACGAACCAAGAACTGGCTCTATTTGCAAAAGATGAAGGAGTAGAGAGAATTATTGCGCGGATTGAAAACACAGAAAAAAGAGATTCGTTAAAGAATGAAGGAATTGAGGTTTATTCTGTATATTTCTCTTCACAAGTTCTATTAAAAGCATTAATAGAAAACCCGACGGTAGTTGACATCTTAACTGCACAAGACAACAAGTTGAATGAAATTAGAATAATCAATAGTTTCTATAATCGCACAGCCCTAAGGAACTTCCCGTTCTTAGGGGACAGTATCATTGTTAGAATCTATCGTGGAAAAGAATCAATTATGCCTCATGGAGATACTGAGCTCCTAGTAGGAGATAAGCTGGTCGTGACTGGAAGCAAGCAGCAAATTCAACAAATGAAAGAAGCTTTGTCATAAGTAGGAAAGAAGGAGACAAAAGGATGCTGTAAGCAGCCTTTTGTCTCCATTTTTTTTGTTGGGTAATAAATATCAATAAAAGGTCACTAAAATTGAGAACTGTATAAAACCATAGAGAATAGTGAGTAAACTACCCTGATGAAATTCAAAAAATCGATAGGGAAATAAATTGTAAGGGGTCAGTCCCCCATTTTTTTTGCTGTAATTGAGCATGCTAATTATATATACAAATGAAAGGTGGATTTTAATGATTCCTACTGTTTATTGCCCTAATTGTGAGAGAGAGCATAATTTAAATGAGGAAGTGCTGATTGCTCAATCCAATCAAAATGTGATATTTCGCTGTTATTCTTGCGGGTTTGAAGTGAAAAATATTCAGACTAGTAAAGGTTAACTAGTGATTTATTTCTCTCTATCTGTTATAATAATTAGGACTTGGTACTAATAACAATTACTAATACTAATGAAATGTAAAAGATGAACAGATATTGAGGAGGCGTTTTAATATGTATCAATTATCATTAAAAGATAAAACTTTTGTCGTAATGGGAGTAGCGAATAAGCGCAGTATTGCTTGGGGAATCGCTCAGTCTCTATCAAATGCAGGTGCCCGCTTAATTTTTACATATGCAGGTGAAAGACTAGAGAAGAACGTACGTGATCTTGCTGAATCATTAGATAGCAATGACTCAATAGTATTGCCTTGTGATATCACAAATGATGAAGAAATCAAGAAAACTTTTGCAGACATTAAAGAACAAGTTGGCGTTATTCATGGCCTTGCACACTGTATCGCATTTGCAAATACAGAAGAATTGAAAGGCGAATATTTGAATACAACACGTGATGGGTTTTTATTAGCTCACAACATCTCTGCTTATTCATTAACAGCAGTCGTTAAAGAAGCTCGTCCATTAATGACTGAAGGCGGAAGCATTATTACTCTAACTTACCTTGGGGGAGAAAGAGTTGTTTCCAATTATAATGTAATGGGTGTAGCAAAAGCCGCGTTAGATGCGAGTGTTAAATATCTTGCTAACGATGTTGGGAAAGATGGCATCCGAGTTAACGCGATATCGGCAGGTCCAATCCGAACGTTGGCTGCAAAAGGAATCGGTGATTTCAACTCAGTACTAAAAGAGATTGAAGAAAGATCGCCGCTTCGTAAAGCAAACACGCAAGAAGAAGTTGGAGATGCTGCATTATTCCTTATGAGTGATTTGGCTCGCGGTATAACAGGGGAAATCCTCCACGTAGACAGCGGATATAACATCATCGCACGATAAAAAATTTATAGACTAAACCCCGAATGCTCACATGGCATTCGGGGTTTTTTCTGTTTTCATCATTATGCTTTTAAAAAGTAGGTTGTTAATATTAATGATCAGTATCAGCCTAAAATTGAGGAAAAACGGTACGCAAATACTAAAGAAGTGACCAAATTGTATGAAGAGCAAATCATTTTATGTTTCTTTGATATTTTTAGAGAACCTTATCTTAACCTATTAATCGAAAGTGTGCTAGTTGACTTTAACTTTTATTCAAGGGTTATCACCCCAGGAAAGCCTTTTTATTAGAAATCAGCTTATTGCCGTTACCTTTCTATCCTAACTAACATCTACTGTAATAAGAGTAGGACAACATATGTGAAAACTGTTCATTAAGAATAAACGATATGAATTACAGGATTTTAAAGGTGTTTGATAATGGTCAGAGTAGGACTAAAATCGGCATTATACTCTCATAAAAATTATTAATATGTTTATTACAAGATGTTGTCAGACTCCTTATAGTGTATGGTTATTTTTCCCTTGGGGAGGTGTTCGTTAATTTGTTAAGTAAAAAATTGAAAAAAAAGCATAATTGCCATAACGATAAAAGTAAATGGGAAACATCAGGTCTCTTTAAAAAGGTACGCAGAGATGATTGTTGTGACTGTCACCGTCATAAAAAGCACAATGATTGTTGTGACTGTCACTGTCATAAAAAGCACCGTGAATGGCCAGACTGTCACTGTCATAAAAAACACAAGGAATGGCCAGATTGTCACCGTCATAAAAAGCACCATGAATGGCCAGACTGTCATTGTCATAAAAAGCACCATGAATGGCCAGACTGCCATTGTGATAAAAAACACCGTTGTGATGATATGTGCGACTGTCATTGCGATAAAAAGCATCGATGTGATGATATGTGCGACTGCCATTGGGATAAAAAGCACCGTTGTGATGATATGTGCGACTGCCATTGTGTTAAAAAGCATTGTATGTGTTGTTGTGAAATTACACACGAAAGGTGCTGTTCCCACAGCTGCGATAACTGTTGCGGCTGGTAACGAAATACTGCTAAAAAAAGGCGATAGACTTGGATAATCCGCCGTTTCAAATATACCCTTTTTAGCATTAATTAAAGAAGGGAGAGTTTTACTTGCTCCCTATTCCTAAAATATCAAGGAGGAAAAAAATAAATGTCTGTTCAACCATTTCCACGTACCACCTCAACTAATCATTGTGAGGCAACAAATGTCACGCCACGTCCAATTGCTGCAAGTCCAGATCCAATCATTAAAGTGCCTGTAGTCTTACAGGAAGTATCGGTTCAAATTCCGGCACATGCTGAAATTACTTTTCCAGCTGGTCAACGAGTACTAGAGATTAAAACAATTGGGAAAAAGGTATTCACTACTCAATGCCGTCTTGTAAACCGTCCCCCAACAGCAGCCGAAATTGCTGACCCTTCCACTTTTAGTGCTAAGCTTTTTATAGCCGGTTTTGTACGCAAAAATATTCAATATGCTGCTAACCCTACAGTCGATGCTCAAGGGGAAATTCTATCCGCTATTAATTCATTGACAGTTGAAGTTCCTTGGAGTTGTGTAGCTGAAATCAATGGTTTCCTAAACGCCCCTGTCGGACCATTCACTGATCAAAGAGCGGATTTCGGCTTTTTGGTTTCTCAACCCCTTCCAAATGATATGAATTTCGCTGTAAAGGATCGTTTAGAGGGTTCTGACCTTTCTCAATTCCATCAAGTCAGCACTCAGTTCTTTAACGAGCTTCCGTTCTGTGAACTTATCCAAGCCGATATTATCGAATTCGATGAGTCCTTAGACCGCATACCTTTAACTGGAGGAACTGGAGATCAACAAATCGTTGGCGAAGGTACGTTCACACGTCTTTCTGAAAAAATGATTGTAGATCTTACACTAAAACTATTGCAAAAGCAACAAGTCCGTATTGACTCTTTGGGTCCTGCAAACGGCTAAAAATCTTTAAAATAAAGAGCCTTTATGGCTCTTTTTTTAATGGCTTTAAGCCGCATTGATTCGTAAAAGGAACAAGTAGCCAGACAGTGATATTCGTCCAAACAGTCCAAGGATTTTTGCATACAATAAAAAAGTGACCTAATAAAAAATCGGAGGAAAAAAAATATTGGAGGCAAAAAAAAATGAGTGTTAGCCCATTTCCTAGATCTGTATCAACAAATTTTTGTAAAGCAAACATTGTAGACCCTTTTATTGTATCTGCTCATGGCACTATTATTAAAACTCCAGTCGTTTTACAGGCATTTTCGGTACAATTACCGATGCATGCTAAAATAGCATTTCCAAAAGGAGAAGAAGTTCTCGAAATTAAACAAATCAAAAAACGAGTTTTCATCACTCAATGTCGTCTTGTTCAACCCAAGGGCAGCACCGCAACAGGTAACCTTTTTCTCAGCGGGTTTGTCCGCAAAAATATTCAATATGCGGCTAATCCTGTAGTAGACTGCAAGAAAGAAGTGCTATCGACCATCAATTCGTTAACGGTCGAGTTACCTTTTGACTGTGTAGTTCAAATTGAAAGTTTTCGAACACCCCCTGTTGGACCCTTCTTCGACTCGCAGGATGAATTTGGTTTTTTTACTTCCACTCCCCTTGGTGCTGGATTTCCAGAAAAAGATCGTTTGGAAGGAACTGACCTGTCTCAATTCCATCAATTAAGTACCCAATTCTTCAATGAGCTTCCATTCTGTGAAATTATCCGTGCGGATATCACAGAGTTCGATGAATCCCTTGATCGCATACGTTTTACTGAACCTGTACCATGTGAAATAGAGTGCAGAGTAATAAAATGCCGCAGCTGTCATGAAAGAAAATGTAAATGGTGTAAGGATTCAGGGAGAATTAATCAAAGATCATCATTATTTGACCATTCCCATAGTTCTATGAGTTATAAAAAATGTAATCGGTGTAATGAAGGGAAACCAAAACGATGTGAAAAATGTGCTAAGTGTACTTGCAAAAAATGCAATAGAAAACCGTTAATGAGAGAAGGTACATTTACAGAGTTGTCAGAGAAAATGATACTAGACTTAACCCTCAAACTGCTTCAGAATCAGCAAGTTTTATTGGATTGAAAAAATACATTCATGCGCCTTCTATCATATAAACCTCTTGATAACCTCAAGAGGTTTATAATGATTGATTTATAATCTTCGTTTTGCAAAAACAGCTACTTTAGTTTTTATATGCCATAATATATGAATTTATATAAATAATTCAAAGCTGTGAATATAGAATTATCGCCCTTTTTAAGGAATCACGGGTAGTGGTCTAGTCCTAATGGGATGATAAATCATAGTTTAATGTATATAAAGATTTTATTTAGCAAAGAAAGAAGAGTTTCATTGAAGATTGTAACCATACTTAGTATACGGCTAGAAATAGTCATTCAAAGCTTAATTATAAAAAATTTAGATCAATTAGCAGATGAGACATATTTTAATTCATACAAGACAAAATTTTACACATTCGTTTAAAAATAATATATTTTTCAAGAATTTTAAAGTAATGACGAATGAACAAAAAAACATGACCTATTCTTGAAGGATATGACGTGACGATCTAAATGATTCTGACAGGGTTGTAAAGTTTACTTTAGGAGGAAATTAAATTTTGTTGTTTAATAAAAAAATATTAATTACGGGTGGAACAGGCTCCTGGGGACATGAGCCTGTCAAACGGCTGTTGCCCAAAAATTTAAAAAAGATCATTATTTTATCCCGTAATGATAAAGGACAAGTAGGTATTTCTGATTTCCAGATGACTCGGTTCTTTTTAACACTTGAAGAAGCTATCAGCTTATTGTTTAAAGCTAAGTATGAAAGTGTTGACGACGAAATATTCGTTATGAAAATGCCAACCTGCAAGATTACAGACTTAGCACAGGCCGTTATTGATTATTCAGATAAAAAAGGGATGACAATGGTTGAACTGTGGAAACGTCCCGGTGAAAAGCTTAATGAAATTCTCTTCTCTGAATATGAGAGTGCAACAACTGTATATTTCAATAGTGAGTACCTTGTCATTTTGCCGACAATTGAAATTAAAAGTGTAAATGAACATTATGCAAATTATGAAAAAGTAGAATATGAAACCTATAGTACAGAGAATGATTTGATGACAAATGAAGAAATTCACCAAATGCTTGTTGAAGGCGGTTTCTCGAATTGAATATCATGATTTTAGGAGCTAATGGAATGGCGGGTCATATGATAGCTTCCTATTTTAGAAAAAATACACCATATACTCTGCACTTGACATCTAGAGACGATGATGAAGGACAAATTAAGCTGGATGCAACCGACCTTAATCAGATTAAAGAAGTCATTCAAAATTATAAACCTGATATCATCATTAACTGTATCGGACTATTAAATGAACATGCTGCATTCCATCAAAGAGAAGCGATCCTAGTAAATAGTCTACTGCCGCATGAATTAAAAAAGCATCTTGCAGAATACGGCGGGAAATTAATTCATATCAGTACAGATTGTGTGTTTAGCGGAAACGGAGGCAATTATAACGAAGAATCAGTTCCAGACGGCATCACCATGTATGCTAAAACAAAGGTACTCGGAGAAATTAAATCAGGACAACACTTAACAATTCGAACTTCCTTAATTGGTCCAGAAATAAAAGATGGAATTGGTTTGTTTCAATGGTTTATGAAACAACAAGGAACGATTAAAGGGTTTACTCATGTGATGTGGAATGGTGTAACAACGTTAGAATTAGCGAAATTTATCCACCATGCAATCGAAAACCCAGTTTCAGGTTTGTATCATTTAACAGCACCAGAAACGGTTTCAAGACATGAATTACTATCCTTAATCAAACAAATATTTCAAAAAGATAATATAAACATAATCCCTCATACTGAACTCCGAATAGACCGCACTCTATATAACGCCAGACTCGATTATCTATACAAAGTTCCTTCTTATAAAAAACAGCTTCAAGAATTAAAAGAATGGTTGGCATGAGAAAAACCATTTTAATAACTGCGATATCCTTTTTCAAAAGAAACTGCAGGTATGCATATCTGTAAATCCTGCATCTGAAGTGACTTCTACAAAGTGGGAGATGGAGGGATGTGATCTTTCGGGTAAATCACAGATTTTACACCTTACAAAAATTGGACTCATCTCAAATTTCATGGGGATAGTAACCCCGCAAGTTAATAAATTAAAGTGCCGTTGCATTAGCAACAGCACTTTTTCAGTTCAATTTATTTGGTTTCCAAGTTACTTTGCCACAAGAACTGCAGCCTTTTTTTTCTTTAGGTTTAAAAAGAGTATTATTTCCTGATGCATTTGTTTTATTAGCTTTGATTTCAGAGTAAAGCTTCTGAAGATCATCCTTATTCACTTTCCATCTCTCCTCTTTCTGAATATGTTCGATGTGTTTTTATTATATTCTTGATTCGATGACGGGGTGTTTTGTTTTGATTGAAATGGACGGATGATGGACTTAGGATTTGCATCCAAAGTGTTTCTCGAATGAAAAGGCTGTATGGTATTTTTTTTAGCAGTCGTTGAGTTAAAAGGCTTTATCGGTTCTGAAATCTGATAATGCAGCATATCAGAAGAAAATGGTTTTGGCGAGCTGCTAGTAATTAAAGAACCATTTGCAGAGAATGGTCTGATTTGTGGAACAGATACTTTTTGTCCTGATGGTTTAACTAGATCAGGAGTTTGCTGCATTTTATTAGTAAATTCTTTTGATGGAACAAATTCTGGTACTGGAATTGATTTTTCAGGCATTACTTCTTTGATTTTTTTTGGATTAACTTTCTTTGGAGTCTTAAAATCATCGGGTAGCTGATTAGCGGCAAAACTATCATTTACCTGATACAATACTTTTTCAACACAAGATATAAAAGTAGTTTCAGAAATAGATGTTAGAGATTCAAATGAAAACCGCAAAAAACTTTGAATGACGATATAACTGATCCACTCTGCGATTTGCTTTTCAAATGCAGGCTGAACGGCTAAAAAAAGCGGACCGTCTTTTCTTTTTAAGGTAATTCCTTTATGGATAGCAGACTGAACTGGAAATTGGATTCTTGTTGCTGGATTTAAATAATAAAGCTGCCTGTCTGGTGTTTTTACAGCTAAAGGCATTGGATGATTTTCATGAAAATCTACAAAAAATCGCTGGCTGCATTTTTCATCATGATCTGTTGTTAGTGTTATACCGGTATGCTGTAAAAGTTGTGAAAGCTCTTTTACTTTTTGTTGAGATAGACCATGAATTCCTAACATAAAAGTGGATAAAGCACCTGAAATTTCTTCTTTATTTTCAAAGAGCTGCATCCCCCAGTAAGGCAGCAATAGACAAAGTGCCTCATATTCAGATGAAGTAATATCATCGACTCGCTGATTGTTATACGAAACAGATTTCATGGTTGTTCCTCCTTATACGCTTTTCACTATAAAAATAGGCTTTCGTTCTTGTGTCATAACCTACTCTATTCCCATAGTATGTATGGAATCTTGAGATCATGATGAGGAAAGGAAGGGAAACAATGGGAAACAATTATAATCAGTTGCAGGATGAGTGTATCCGTGTGCAGAAAGTTTACGACTGGGTGACGGATACCCTTAATGTAAGAAAAACAGTTTCTTTTACATCTGAACAGATTTCTGCAATAGAAAAAGTTCTTGAAGATCCTTCTCTGCGCCCGTTAAGGATCGTTGCAAAAGTTCCAAAAACAACACCAGTCACTGAAACGAATGAAGATACGAATGAACATTACCTATGCGAACAAGTTGGAGATAAAAGAGACGTAACTGTAATGCTAAACGGAGGGCGTGCAGAAGCACAGCTTGTTGAACTACTGTTTACAGCAGATTCTCTTATCCAAATTGTAGACAGAAACGGTGATCTCGTAACGGAATTATTAGTAAATGCTTCTGTATTTGAATCATTTGTGCTTTGTTACCCAGACGGAACAGAACTTTATGCTCGCATTTCTAAAATCTTTTCCCGCATACCATCTGGTACTGTCCTGTTAAACAGCCCGGCACCAACTGGTTTGGAAGTGGATATTACTTTCTGTGTCGATATCCAAGTTGAAGCAGAAGTAAGACTAGAAGTACTTGCTAAATTCTGTTCTCCTCGTGAAAATGATTTAGTCGCACCCGAAATCGTACCCGAAAGTGAAGGTGAATTATGTCCAACGGTATCGTTCCCAAAAAGATGCCCAGACATATATCCCAGGCCAGGATACATGATTAGAGCTACAGGAGAATCAAGCGGATTAACTAGCAAGTCAGAAGGAGCAACAGAAACCGGAAGTGTAGCAATTTTGGTTGATATTAGCCCGAATGATCAACTTGCAAACAGTACATTCCGTTTAAGTTTCGATGACACTTCAGACGACCAAAGAGCATTTAACTTTATTGCTACAGAATTTTCTCAAGATACTTTAAGCTGTGAAGAGTATCGTGGGGGCTTAAAGCTAACGATCTCTGGAACAGGCAATGTTGATACAACTGGAGAACAATTTGATTTTAATTTAGCTCTTGTACAAACAACAGATGGAAATCTTTTTGAAGCAGAGCTCATCAATTCTGAAGGTGAAAAAGAATTCTCAACAGGAACAGTTACTGCTGACGAAGGTCAAATTGTTGTTGAGAATTATTTACAACACCATTAAACAAAAGACAGAAAAAAGGACCGCTGGTTAGGAAAAGCCAGCTGGTCTTTTTTTAGTTTAAGAAAAAAGAGTGAACGATTAGATGGGGCATACATACAATAAAAAAAGAGCCTATTTTTGCAAGGGGGAAAGTTGAATGGGTACAAAAGATAAATTAAGCTATGAACGGCTCATATCACGGGTGGAATATTACAAGGAAAAAGCGCTTGATCTTGAGAAGAAGCTAGTCTTTGCAGAAGAGACCATTGAACGACTGGAGAAAGAAATAAACACGAGTGATTCTCTTCAAATCATTGAAGAACAGGAAAAAGAACTTGTTGCTTTAAGAGCAGAGATGAAAAACCTGACACGTAAGGTGCAAAAATTAGAGGAGCATGAACTTGAAAAAAGAATAAAGAGTTATGAAGATTTATTAATCAGTATTCAAGAAGAATTAAATGATAAAGATCAGCAGATCGACTTGTATCAACAGCGTATAAAAAGTATGGAGAAACGGATAAATATTAACCGTACATCAGAGCCTGTATTTGAAGAGGAAGAACCAGGAAAAACAGATTCAGAACCGCGTCAGAAAGAAGAATTCAACAGTATGAGCTTTTTTGACTATTCGGTTATTTTTACGCAAGAAAGAACCGGTTTTGTCAGAGGATCTTTTTATATTGAAAATACAGGTACAAAACCATTAGATAATCCGTATATTTGTTTTCGTTTCGAGCCTGCTGAAGCACTAGCTTTAAAAGGAAAGATCATATCATTAATAGCTTCACCAACACAGGAAGAAATTTCACAATCAATCTGGATATACATGGATGATAATGAATGGGCAGAAAAAGCAAGAGAAAGAGGAGAAATCTGGATTTGTCCGCTCCGCGAAACAAAATTAAATAGCGGGGATCGTATATCGTTAGATGACTTCCAAATTCCTATAAAAAGTAAAATCGATGAAAATATCACAGTTGAGGCATTTGTTTATTATCATAAACAAAACTTCCGAGCAAAAGCAGTTAACCATATCTCTATCAATTTTTAGTGCGACGGCCTATAACCAACTCGATAGACATGCATAAAATGTACTATGCGAGGAGGTTGAAACATGGGAGACTATTTTTTCTTTGAAAAGAAAAAGAAGAACAAAAAGAAAAAGAAGAAGAAAAAAAAGAAAATTCATAAATACGAATCCTCAAGTTCGAGCAGTTCCAGCAACTTTTGCAAGTGTGAGTCCTCAAGTTCGAGCAGCTCAAGTAAGCATGTGTCTTCATCATCAAGTCATAAAAAACTAGAAATATCATCAAGCAAGCTTGGATCTTCTTCTAGTTCCAGTTCTAGTTCCAGCAGTTATTACGACCCTTGGGAGTAAGATTTTCATGTTTTGCAGGAGAGTGCTCTAAATAGAGGAGTACTCTTTCTTTATTATGGGAATACAAAATTATAGAACAAAAACTATAAATTAATTAGAGGGAGAGAGACAAGATGGGTTACATATTACCGTATTTACCTATTCAAAGCATGCAATATGCAAATCGAATGGAAAAAATGGGACAAGGAATCCCGGTTGTTTCTAGCGTTACGCCTATTCAAAATGATATCAAAAATAAATTTTCTGAGCACCATAAAAGCAGCCAGAACCATAAAAAATTAAGTTTCCAGCAAGTTTTGAGCCGTATTGAAGGAAAAGGATTAACGATTAACGAAACCATCTAATAGGGTTTCTTTTTTTTGAACAGATGACCTGATAAAAATACATGCATTGTATGATATACGGGAGTGTTCATGATGGAATTTATCAAAATAAAAGAGAACTGTTTCTACTTTAATAGTGCTGTTAATATCGGTTATATTACGAATGAAGAAAAAAAATCCGGGATGCTGATCGATGCTGGGCTAGAAGCTGCTGCTGCCAAGAAAGTTATGAGGGTTCTTGCAGAAAATGAATTACCCCTCACACATTTATTTATAACACATGCACATGCTGATCATTTCGGGGGCGCCCATTATATTCAAAAACATTTTGATGTCCATACGATCGCACCTTTATTAGAAGAAGCGATTATGAAATATCCACTATTAGAACCTATCTATTTATTTCATGGGAATACACCACTAAAAGAGATGAGAAACAAGTTCTTAGAAGCTCAACCAATAAGGATAGATGAAGTGTGCGAAAAAGGAAAGTGGAATCAATCCACTCTTAATGTTGAATTTATTCATCTCCCAGGGCATAGCTATAATCAGTTCGGAATCATTTATAATAATATTTGTTATGCTGCAGACTCTTTTTTGGGATTTGAAGCCCTTGTAAAACATAAAATTCCTTTTATAGTCGATTCAAGGGATAATAGAATGACTTTGGAATATTTGCTTCAATTAAATGTTGAGGGAATGGTACCAGGGCACGGTTCTTATTCTGAAAGTTACAAAGATGCAATTTTAGCTAACTTAGACACTCAGTCTAAAATTGAGAGTCAACTTTTTAATATAATCTTAGCAAAGAGAGATCGTGGTTTATCTATAGAAGATCTAGTAGCAGAGATGTTAAATAAACAAGAAATACAGCCTGATAACTTAGGCGTATATTCTTTATTCCGCACTGCGATTACGGCATATCTTATCCAGTTCATACATGAGAAAAGAGCAGTCTATAAAATTCATGAAGGGCGGCCTGTTATCTTTTTGGGTCAGTCATCGGCATAATAAGCAACTTTCCTTCTGACATTTCAGCATATACGATTTCAGAGTAAGTTTTATAACCTTGGTCATGGAGCATCTCTATCAGTTTTTCTTCAGTAATTTGTGCTGTTGATAAGTTATCTCGATTAAGTTCTCCGTCTAGAATAAGGGTAATAGGCAGTTCAGGCTGATGTTGACTAAATAACCGCATGTCTTCTCGAGTTGGAGCACCGTATTGAAATTTAGGTAAGATGCTAAGTGTTCCATTCGATTCTAAAATGGCATATTCAACTTCTCTAAGACCAAAGTATCCTTTTTGCCTTACCAAATTTTGAAGCTGATTTATATCCAGCTTATTCTTTTTTAGTTGTTCTCTATCAATCATTCCTTTGCGAATTACAATAGAAGGAGCACCTTCTAGAAACTTTCTAGTTTTTTTGAATTTTTGTGAGATGATCTCAACAACGTATACGAGAGTTCCCCAAATAAAAATGGCATAAAGAATCATAAATATAGAAATTTCATCATCATACATCGCATTTCCGACCAATTCACCCAAAAAGATAGATGAAATAAAATCAAAAGGTGTAATTTGTGAAATTTGTGTTTTTCCCAAAACCTTCGTCAGTACAAAAAGTGAAATAAAGCCTACTGTTAACTCAACAGTTAACTGGCCAACGTGAAAGTCCATTCCAACCATGTCTCCTCAAAGTGAATGTATTTAGTACTTTTAAGGCTTGCCGCCAGTCAAGTTTTCTTTATCAGTTTTGACGAGTTCGATCATTTGTAAACTAAAAAAAGTATTGATTTCGCCATTAAGGCGATTTCAATACTTTTTTCATAGCTACATGTGGAATATTAGCATCTAAGAAAGGTTTTGTTGATGTAGTTTCATATCCGAGTTTTTTGTAAAAGTCTTCAGCTTGAATTTGCGCATATAATATAAGGCTGGAATATGATTGATCAATAGCAGTTTGTTCCATTGCTGTCATCAATTTTTCACCTAGCCCTTTCTTGCGGTGAGAAGATAGAATGCAAACTCGTTCAACCTTACCATCGTTATTCACTTGGCGAAGTCTGCTTGCACCAACAGGCTTTTCTTCATCATATAATACAAAATGCAGAGAAGAACCTTCAAAACCATCGATTTCTTCACTTTCATCAATTTGCTGCTCATGAACGAACACGTTTCTTCTTACGTGTAAAGCATCTTTATAGCCTAGGTCCTCAGTTGAGTACTTCTTAATCAAACTTATTTTACACCCTTTCCAAAACGAAATGTTTCATAAACGGTCCAGGAACCATTTTCTAATTGGTAGAGTAACTGGAATCGGTCAATCGTTTCTTCATGTTCAATATCAATCATTCGCAGTCTCTCCAGCACATCTGAATGCTCCTCATCAGAAAGCTTTTGACCCAGCGTTAAATGAGGAACAAAATTGTATGGCTGCTGGTGGTCAAGAGGACCGGTATACAGTTGATCGTGCAATGATTTTAATTTCTCTGAATCATTAATTTTTAAGTATATTACATTATTAACAGGATGGAATGATCCCACCTTATTTATGTTGATAGAAAATGGCTGTGTATCTTTTGCGATAGTAGAAATAAAATCAATTTGATTTTGAAGTTCATCTTCTGTAGCTTCAAAAGGCTCTTTTAACGTAATATGCGGTGCGATAAGGGCATAATGGGGATCGTACCTTTTTCGGTATGAATTAACTTTATCTTGTAAATTTTTTGATGGAAAAATAGCTATGCCGTATTTCATGATTCTTCCTCCCTCATCTTTTGAAATAGTATACCAAATATTCTTTCTATTTCCCACTTTTAGTGATCGTTGTAAAGAAACCTTAATGCGGGTATCAAATCCTTTTGCCAGTTTACCCAAAGATGATTTCCTTGAAACTCTTGGTATTCATAATCAAGCGCAAGATTATTTAACAATTTATTCATTCGGCGATTCGGGTCCAGAAAATCACGTGTGATTCCTTCGGGGTTTGTAAAACTATGTTCTTCATCACCAATTGAATGATAAATCGTCAGCGTCTGCATTTGCTCAATAGCCTGAACAGTTTGAATGAGTTCTTCAGGGACATACGGGGATTGAAGAATACATTTACCAAATGTATGCGGATATAGGAGACTTAGTTTTAATGCCACATAACCACCTAGAGAATCCCCAATCAATCCCAATCCTGCACCAAGCTGAAGCGTATTAAACTTGTCATTTAAATAAGCCGTTAATTCACTGGCCATGAAACGTATATAATTTTCGTGCTTTTCACCTGTCGGATCATATTTAGCTTTTCGATCTTCAATTCCTTTATGAATAATCCCAATGATAATACAATCTTGAATCTCGCGTTCTTCCATAAGGCGATCGGCTGTTTTTGCGAGTTTTCCTAACTGAAAATAATCTCTGCCATCCTGAGCGATTAGAATAGGATATTTTAAAAGCGGTGTAAATCGGGAAGGGAGGTAAATTAAAAGATCTATTGTTTCATCTAAGTATTTACTATAAACTTTATCGTCTGTAATGGATCCTTTTAAAATGGCCACGAAAAGACCTCCTTGTTTCAAGTTAATAAATTATAAAAAAAGCGGTTTCATTCAACTCGTATTATTGTATCACACAATGATATAATGAAAATATCAATAAGATTAAGCTTTACATTGAAAGAAATAGAAGAGGTGAAGTCTGTTGAAAAAGAGAGTGCACAGTCGGGAAGTTGAAGCAGCAGCAAGAAAATTGCTGATTGAAAGAGGCGTCACTATTCCGGAAATTGCTGAAATCGTTTATGAAATGCAAATTCCGTTTTCACCTGGTCTAACGATACAAGATTGCATCGAAAGTGTAGATGCAGTTTTAACAAAACGAGAAATTCAGCATGCTATTTTAGTAGGTGTTGAATTGGATATATTAGCCGAGAAAAAAATGTTATCCGAGCCCTTGCAAAGCATCGTTGAAATGGACGAAGGATTATTTGGTGTTGATGAAACGATTGCACTCGGAGCGGTATTTGGCTATGGTAGCATTGCGGTAACGACATTTGGTCACTTAGATAAATTTAAGATGGGCATCATACAAAAGCTTGATACCAAAATTGCGAATGGAAAGGTTCATACCTTTTTAGATGACCTCGTAGCCAGTATCGCAGCAAACGCATCCAGCCGCCTCGCCCACAGACTTAGAGACAAACAAGAACGGCTCGATAATGAAGAAATTATGATGCGGGAAGAAGAAGAGAAAATCGGATAAATTATAAGTGCTGAAGACCCGAAAGCTGATGCAAAACATCGCTTTTGGGTCATTTATTTAATATTGAATAAAATTATTTAGGGATATGGCTGATTTTTTATAAAAAAATCTCCTAATTCAACCTTCGAAGTGAGTAATACAACGCGAGAAAGCTTTGAGATAACAAAATTAGAGTCCATTCCTACCAAAAGAAGGTGTAATCCAACAAACGAATGCACAAATCCAACAAACGAAGGCTAAAATCCAACAAACGAGCAGTACCATCATTCAGTGTCAGATACTACATTGAGGGGATTTTAACTTGGGCATTTTTTTATTGACAGAAATCTGTCTGTATCGTATATTTTTAATTGTCCGAAAAAAACAGAGATCCGATAGCTCAGCTGGGAGAGCGCTACCTTGACAGGGTAGAGGTCGGGGGTTCGAACCCCTCTCGGGTCACCATAACAGTACATACATCCTCCTTGGTCTTCCAAGGAGGTTTTTTATTATAAAAATTTGGACGAACTTTTTAAGTTGTCTTACATAAAATATAGAGAAATAAGTATCAAAGATTTTTGAAAGGAGAACTATTTTTGTTTAAACGCCCTCTATTCCCGAAAAAAGGGATGGGATCACCTGTTCAAGCAGCACAAATGGCGCAAATGGCCCAGATGGCACAAATGCAGCAGATGCAAGCTGTACAGGCAGCACAAATGGCACAAATGCAGCAGCAGCCTTCATGTGGATATCCTCCAGTGTCACCGTCACAATACTACCCGCCACAAGTATTGGGAGCGCAATATAGTCCGACGAATCAGCAATTACAATACAATCAGCAAGATGTCTATATTCCGATGATCCATCCAACTCAAACTACGCAAGTTAACCAAATGAACTATAAGTATGTGCATTATTTCCCTCAGAACACGAACGTTATCAACCAAGCAACACAGCAAAATCTTTGTGGATCTACAATGCCTGCGCAAACATTGCCAGCACAACAACTTCCATACCCACCTTGTCCTTGTTCATCACCTTACAGGAAAAAATAGTTATAAAAGCTGTCAACTAATATAGTTGGCAGCTTCATTTTTTATAGCATTTTTTTCAAAGTTGATGAAAAAATTAAAAACTGGGGAATGAATAATATAGCTGAAATTATGGGAGGTAACTTAAATGAAAAACAATAGAAAGACAGTACTAATCACAGGGGCTGCACAAGGGATCGGAAAACAGCTGGCGATTGATTTTGCAAAAGCGGGTTGGATTCCATCTTTAGTGGATATTGATCAAAGCCAGCTGGATAAAACGTTAATTGAAGTTCGTGAAATAGAGCCAGAAAGCATTGCCATAGTATGTGATGTTAAAAAACCAAATTCAATCATAAAAGCCGTAGCGGAAACACAAGATAAGCTACACAGTATTCAATGTGTCATTAATAATGCTGGTATTTCCAAGTGGAAATCACCATATGAATTATCAATAGATGAATGGGATGAAGTTATACATACTAATTTAAGAAGCGTTTTTCTATTTTCAAGAGAAGCGGCTAAATTCATGTCTCGTTCAAGCGGTGGAACGATCATAAATATGGCTTCGACCAGGGCTTTTATGTCAGAACCAGATTCAGAGGCTTATGCAGCTGCAAAAGGGGGCATAGTCGCCCTGACACATGCACTGGCTTCCTCATTAGCACAAGATAAGATAACGGTAAATTCAATTAGTCCTGGCTGGATTCATACGGGTGATTATTCAGATCTAAGAGATATTGATCATGAACAGCATCTTTCAAAAAGGGTAGGAAAACCTTCGGATATTTCAAGAACTTGTCTGTTTCTTGCCAACCCCGAAAATGATTTCATTACAGGGGAAAACATTGTGGTTGATGGTGGGATGACAAGAAAAATGATCTATGAACACTAATGTTTCCTATGGGGAAAAAGATTGCTCTAGACCCACTCGGTAACCTTTCATTATGATTAATTAGGTATCATGTAACGAAGGAGAAAAGAGAATGCATTTAGATCAGCAAAAGAGAGTGGAACGCGGGGTTTATATTAGTTTAGGAGCATATATTTTTCTTTCAATCGTAAAGTTAGTGTCTGGTTTTTTCTATCATTCAGATGCATTATTGGCAGACGGATTAAACAACGCGACAGATATTATTGCCTCTATGGCAGTATTAATCGGGTTGAAAATTTCCCGGAAACCCGCAGACGAGGATCATCCATATGGTCATTTACGTGCAGAGACGATAGCCTCAATGGTAGCTTCATTTATTATGGTAGTGATAGGTCTGCAAGTATTAATATCTTCAATTAAAAAAGTGTTTAAAGGAATAGAAACAGAGTCATCATTACTTGCAGCGATTATTGCATTATTTGGTGCTGCCGTGATGCTTGGCGTTTATTTTTATAATATAAAAGTAGCGAAGGAAACGGATAGCCAAGGATTAAGAGCAGCAGCCCTCGATAACCGTTCAGATGCATTTGTAAGTATTGGTGCTGCTGTCGGAATTTTTGGTGCCCAGATTGGTCTGCCATGGCTCGATCCAGCAGCTGCAGTTTTTGTAGGTCTTATTATTATTAAAACCGGATGGGACATTTTTTCCGAAACCTCACATAACCTTTCTGATGGATTCGATTATGAGGAAGGAAAGGAAATGGAGGACAAGATTTTAAATGTGGATGGTGTTGAAAAGGTAGGAGACTTAAAAGCCAGAAGGCATGGGAACCGTGCAATCATAGATGTAACAATAAAGGTAGATCCTACATTAAATGTGATTGAAAGTCATGAAATTACCGAAAAAATTGAAGATACGATAAAAGTTGCCTACAATGTTGAAAGCATACAAGTTCACGTTGAACCGGAAGACGGAAAAGATGAAAAAAAATAAGCCCATTCAATTAGATGGGCTCGATGAATTCCAAGCGGTTATCAAAGGGATCACGAATAGAAAAACGGTTAAAACCGGGAATGGGAATTTCTTTTTGAATGACAACTCCTTGTTCAAGTAAATGGTTGTGCCATTCGTTAACGTCTTGTACTAAAAATGCAGGGTGTTGTTTTCCTTTAGGTATTGATTGGGGTTCCACACCAATGTGGAGTTCCTGTGGACCGATCTTGAACCACATTCCGCCATTCTTTTTCAGTTCATCTGGTTTTTCTATTTCTTGAAGCTGAAGAATTTCATTATAAAATTTTTTTGCTTCTTGCTCTTTATCAACAGGTATACATAATTGAACATGATGAACGCCAATTATTTTCATTTCGAATTACCCCCATTTAAAAATTAACTGAAGAATTAAAATGACGGTTACAGTCCTCATAAGGATTGTAACCTGTTTTGTGTTGAGTTTTGGTGCAAGCCTGATTGCCAGCTGTGCACCGCAGATACTTCCAATCGTAAGAGGAATTGCCACATTCCACATATAGTGGCCTGCAAAGAAATAAGTGAAAACAGCTCCAGTACAGCTTAAGAATGTATTAAAACGGGTAAAAGAGACAGTTTGTAAGTATGAGAATCCGTTTCTTAAGAATAATTGCATTTGCATCGTCCCTTGCCCAGGTCCGAACATACCGTCATAAGCCCCGATCCCATACAAAAAAGGATAGACTCGAGTAGGCAGTTTTTTCATTTCATTAGCCGGAGTAACATCTTTTTTTGTTTTTACGAACGTTAAAAAAAGAGCACCGCATAATAAAACTAATGCAATAATAGTTAAGTGTTTCCTGGAGATAGAAGAAGCTATTAAGCCGCCGCTTATGCCACCTGTTAAGCTTAAGAGTCCAGATAACAAGTAAGGTGTAAGTTTTGTATTGCTCTTTCTGATAAGTACAAAAAAACTAGAAAATGAACTGAACATATTTGCAAACTTATTTGCTGCAATAGCAGAGTGAACAGGTACACCTAACAGAAGCATAATCGGAAAATTTATCATACCACCGCTTCCTGCCAAAGTACCGACAAAAGTTGCTGCAAATCCGACGATTAATAAGATGTACATAAAATCACCACCTATATTTTTCTGTTTACATTATTATCCTATGTTAAGGTATACTTAAATAAAATTACAAAAAAACAGCATCACTTAATAAGAAAAACTTATGGTTTGAAACGGGGTAAATTATGCAGCTGTCTGAATTCCGCATTTTACAAGTTCTTGCTCAAGAATTAAATATGAGAAAAGCTTCTGAAAGACTTTATGTTTCACAGCCTGCTCTAAGTCAACGGCTTCAAACAATTGAGAGCAACTGGGGAACAATCATTTTTATCCGATCCCAAAAAGGGCTAACAATAACGCCTGCTGGAGAAAAAATAATTTCCTTTGTAAATGAAGTTCTAAAAAATGAAGAAGCAGTGAAAGAAGAACTGCAATCATTGTCAGAGCATGTACATGGGACACTGAAGCTTGCGGTTGCTTCAATTATTGGACAGTACTGGCTTCCGAATGTTTTAAAAGAGTACGTAAAGCTTTATCCGCACGTCAATATCTCGTTAATAACTGGCTGGAGTTCGGAAATCATTAAACATTTGTATGAAGACAGAATCCATTTGGGAATCGTCAGGGGAAACCCGGAATGGAGAGGGAACAAAGAACACATTTTGTCGGACCATCTTTATTTAGTAGATACGAAAATTTCTTCTATTGAAGAGCTTTCTGAAACGACAAAGCCATTTATTCAATTCAGAAGTCATTCAACGTACTATCAGGAAATTCAAGACTGGTGGCATACTCACTTTAATACCACCCCGCAAAAGACAATTGTTGTGGATCAGATTGAAACATGTAAACAGATGGCTCTTAACGGCATCGGATATGCAATTCTACCATCGATTAGCCTTAGACCTGAAGATGACATGTACAAAATTCCATTAAGTGATAAATCCGGAAATGTACTGAAACGGGATACATGGCTGATTCATCATGGAACGGCCTCTGAACTGAAACAAGTAAATGTGTTTATGGAATTAATCCAAAAATTCATAAGTGAATAAGGTTTGAATGTTTCAATATTTAGTGGTTTAATACAATACAGAATGATTTTTTTAAGGAGGACATGCATTATGAAAATGATGGATGCAAATGAGATTATCTCGTTTATTCAAAACAGTACAAAATCAACACCTGTAAAAGTTTACGTAAAAGGAAATCTTGATAATATTGATTTCGGTAAAGAAACAAAAGTTTTCCCTTCAGGCAATACAGCAGTATTATTTGGAGAGTGGAAAGAAATTGAAGCTGCACTTAAAGCGAATGAAACGAACATTGAAGACTTTGTAGTAGAAAATGACCGTCGAAATTCAGCGATTCCTTTGCTGGATATGAAAAATATTAAAGCTCGTATCGAGCCGGGCGCAATCATTCGTGATCAAGTTGAAATTGGAGACAATGCTATCATCATGATGGGTGCTTCAATAAATATCGGATCTGTAATCGGTGAAGGTACGATGATCGATATGAACGTTGTACTTGGAGGTCGTGCGACAGTAGGAAAGAACTGCCACATTGGTGCAGGTTCTGTATTGGCAGGCGTTATCGAACCGCCATCAGCAAAACCGGTTGTAGTTGAAGATGATGTAGTAATCGGTGCGAATGCTGTTGTTCTTGAAGGTGTTACAGTAGGTAAGGGTGCTGTTGTTGCTGCAGGAGCAATTGTTATTGAGGATGTAGCTCCTTACACAGTTGTAGGCGGCACACCTGCTCGTGTTCTAAAACAAATCGACGAAAAAACTAAATCAAAAACAGAAATCAAACAAGAATTACGTCAATTAAACGATTAATTATAGTTTTTGAGGGGATGAGATTAAGTGAAGCCATTAACAGAAATCAGGAAAGATCTGCATAGAATACCTGAAATAGGATTTCAAGAGTTTAAAACACAAAGGTATTTGCTGGATCTCATCTCTTCTTTTCCATCTGATCATCTTGAAATAGTAACATGGGAAACAGGTATTTTCGTGAAAGTCCAAGGAAAGAACCCGAAGAAAACTCTTGCTTACCGGACGGATATGGACGGACTTCCTATTAACGAAGAAACTGGTTATGAGTTTGCTTCTATTCATGATGGAATGATGCATGCTTGCGGACATGATCTTCATATGACAATAGCAATTGGTTTGTTGTCACATTTTGCAGAGAATCCATTGGATGATAACCTGTTATTTATATTCCAGCCTGCAGAAGAAGGACCAGGTGGAGCACTTCCGATGAGGGAGAGCGATCTTTTTCAAAGCTTCCAAGCTGATCAAATAACGGCACTTCACATTGCTCCTGAATATCCAGTCGGAACAATTGCTTTAAAAGAAGGTCTTTTATTTGCAAATACATCTGAATTATTTATCGATCTTAAAGGTAAAGGCGGTCATGCAGCCTATCCCCATTTTAGCAACGATATGGTGGTAGCCGGAAGTCATCTTGTTACACAATTACAGACCATAATCTCACGTAACATTGACCCTCTTGATTCTGCTGTAGTGACAATTGGTAAGATTACCGGTGGTACAAAGCAGAACATTATTGCTGAAAATGCAAGACTGGAAGGTACAATTCGTACACTTTCTCCAGAAGCGATGGAAAAGGTGAAAAAAAGGATTGAATCACTGGTCGATGGTATTTCAAGTGGTTTTGATTGTGAAGCTGTCATTGATTATGGTTCAAACTATCGTCAAGTTGATAATGAATCAGTATTAACGAGAGAATTCATGGAATTTGCTGCAAACCAGCCAAATCTAACTGTTATTGAATGCAAAGAGGCGATGACAGGAGAAGATTACGGTTACTTTTTAGAAAAATTACCAGGATTCATGTTTTGGCTTGGTGTTGATACACCTTTTGGACTTCATCATTCAAAATTAACTCCGCAAGAGGGAGCAATCCAGCACGCGGTAGAATTACTGAAGAAATATTTTACTTTTAAAGGTAAACGATAAAAAACGGCCGTTGTGCTGTTTTTTTTTTTGCTCTGTTAAACACCGTTGTTGAAATGGCAAAAAAAATCTACGACACTCAGGCTAGAAAAGCGGGCTGTCGAGACCCCGCAGGAGGTACGGCGAGGAGGCTTGGCGGTTCGTCCGCGGAAAGGGAGTGGATTTTCTGACTTCCAAGGATTATCAACACTATCAATTAACAGAGCTTTTTTTTGCTGCAAATGTCTAAATTACATATTCCTTTCCACAGTTGGAAACATTAACGTGGTAAGGAGGTGGGATTATGGGTAAAAGAATTGGTGTAGAACAGTCTTTAACAAATGTGAGTGATGCATTAAGAGCAAAAGGTTATGACGTTGTGGAACTTCAACAGGAACAAGATGCAAATGGCTGTGACTGCTGTGTAATTACAGGACAAGATCAAAACGTAATGGGAATTCAAAATGCTGCGATTCAAGGTTCTGTGTTAAATGCTCATGGTATGTCTGCAGAGGAAGTGTGTCAGGCTGTTGAAAGCAGATTTCAATCATAACATTTCCCGGGGACAGCCTTGCTGCCCCTTTCTTTCTGTTTAATTCAAGAAAGAATAGGGAATAAGTTGACCAATCTCACAATTATACCTAGAACTACAGATGGGGAGGATCTTATGCCATATATAAACATACTTCTGATCATTTTACTCATCATACTCACTGCGTTCTTCGTCGCAACTGAATTTGCAATTGTAAAAGTCCGCAAGACCAGAATTGATCACCTAGCATCAGAAGGAAATAAGAAAGCGATAGCTGCAAAACAAGTAATTGAGAACTTGGATGGTTATCTTTCAGCTTGTCAGCTTGGAATTACAATCACAGCATTAGGATTAGGTTGGCTTGGTGAGCCGACTGTTCAGATTTTCCTGGATCCTATTTTTAAAAAAGCTGGATTAAGTGAAGGTTTAACACACACATTGTCATTTTCAATTGCTTTTTCTTTTATTACATTTATTCATGTAGTTCTTGGAGAGTTATCACCTAAAACTTTCGCAATTCAAAAAGCAGAAGCTATTAGTTTAGCTACTGCAAAACCCATTATTACTTTCTATAAGGTAATGTATCCGTTTATATTCATATTGAACGGCTCAGCAAATCTATTGACTAAGATGTTTGGTGTCAGTCCTGCTAGTGAACATGAAGCTGTACATACAGAAGAAGAACTGCGGCTAATTTTATCAGAGAGTTTAGAGGGCGGAGAAATCAATCAGTCTGAGTATCGTTATGTGAATCGTATCTTTGAATTTGATGATCGAGTAGCCAAAGAAATAATGATTCCTCGAACCGAAATGGTATGTTTGTTTTTAGATAATACGAGTGCAGAGAATTTGGCAATCATGCGTGAAGAAAAGTTTACCCGTTATCCTGTTGCTACTGATGATAAAGACCATATCACGGGTCTTGTGAATATTAAGGAATTTTTCAACGAGCACTTTAATAATCAAGAATATGATCTTCAGGATTATATTCGTCCAATTATCACGGTTCACGAATCAACGCCTATTCAAAAATTGCTGGTTAAAATGCAGAAAGACCGTACACATATGGCTGTTTTAGTGGATGAATACGGTGGAACAGCAGGTATAGTAACTGTCGAGGATATCTTGGAAGAAATAGTCGGTGAAATACGTGATGAATTTGATATCGATGAAGTACCTGAGATTCAGCAAATTTCGCCAACAAAAACGATTGTGGATGGGAAAGTATTAATTTCAGAAATCAATACATTGTTTGCTCTCGATATAGATAACTCTGAAATTGATACCATTGGCGGCTGGGTGCTGACACGTCCGATTGATTTGGAAAACGATAATGATTTTGAATATGGAAGTTATCATTTTACGATATTAGAGCTCGATGGGCGGCAAGTTAAAAGAATACAGATTGAAAATATAAAAGAAAAAGACTCCTGAGTGATCAGGAGTCTTTACTTACCCACTTTCCATTGTTTGATTTCTCATACTTATTCTTAACAGCGCTCCATGCAACTTTGTGTGCAGTTTCTTCTTCCTTATACTCATCAATTGCAGAGTTGAATGCTTCTTTATAAATTTCTTGAGCATGATGAGGAAGATTGTCTTTAACACCATCAGGCAGATCTTTTAAAGAATCATAAGGCATTTGAATGCACCTCCTTACTTTATTGAATTCCCAAGTAATCCTCAATTTAAACGGTTGTAATGAGAATAGATGAGAGATGAAAACAAGCGTATTATTTCACATTTCGTGTTTAAATTGCTATGATTAAGGAGAAATTAAGACGTGGGAAGCTATGCCTTATTTAAATTGATTATTATTTAATATTGACTAAAAATAAGGAATGTACTATAATTACCCATGTAAAAAACATGTTTTTTGGAGGGATTTACACCTATGGCAGAACGTATGGTAGCAAAACAAGCACCACGATTTGAAATGGATGCAGTTTTACCAAACAAAGAATTTGGCAAAGTTAGTTTAGAAGAGAACATGAAAAACGATAAGTGGACTGTACTATTCTTCTATCCAATGGACTTCACATTTGTATGTCCAACTGAAATCACATCTTTAAGCGATCGTCATGATGAGTTTGAAGATCTTGATGCAGAAGTAATCGGTGTTTCCACTGATACAATCCATACTCACAAAGCTTGGATCAACACTCCACGTGATATGAATGGTCTAGGAGAGTTAAACTATTCATTAGCAGCGGACACAAACCACTCAGTAGCACGCGATTATGGTGTACTTATTGAGGAAGAAGGGGTTGCTCTTCGAGGGTTGTTTATTATTTCTCCAGAAGGTGAATTAATGTATTCCGTTGTTAACCATAACAACATTGGCCGTGATGTTGAAGAAACATTACGCGTTCTTCAAGCACTTCAAACTGGCGGACTTTGCCCTGCAAACTGGAAGCCTGGACAAAAAACTTTAGAAGTTTAATTAATTGATGATGAAATAACCCAAGAGATTTGCTCTTGGGTTATTTTTGCACATATTCAAATACATAATAATTTTTATCAGATTAATTTGTTTAAATGCTTTTGTGGTAAAATAAGGATACATCGATAACGGATTGGAGTGGCACGTTTGAAGAAGCAATATGCTGTAATAGGACTTGGACGTTTTGGCGGCAGCATGGTTAAAGCATTGTCTGATCAGGGAATGGAAGTTTTGGCTATTGATATTGATGAAGAGCGAGTTAATGAATTTTCAAACATCGCTACACATGCAGTAATAGCTGATACTACGGATGAAGGTGTCTTAAAAAGTCTTGGAATCCGAAATTTTCAGCATGTTGTTGTTGCGATCGGTGATAATTTACAGGCTAGTATTTTAACAACCTTAATCTTAAAAGAGATGGGTGTTGAAAAGATTACTGTAAAAGCTCAGAATGATTATCACGAAAAAGTGCTTAAAAAGATCGGTGCCGACAAGATTATTCATCCTGAACGTGATATGGGGATTAGAATTGCACATCAAATTGTCTCGAGCAGTGTACTAGATTACTTAGAATTATCAGATGAACATAGTATGGTGGAACTTAAAGCATCTGAAAAGATGAATGGCAAAACATTAATCGAACTTGATATTCGCGCAAGATTTGGTTGCAACGTTGTTGCTATAAAAAGAGGAAAAGAAATTTATGTGTCTCCCAAAGCCAACCAGTCCATTCACCCTGATGACATTCTAATCGTAATTGGACGAGATAAAGATATAAACCGTTTGGAAAAACATATAACAAATGAAGCATAAAAAAACCGTTCCCTTTAAAAGGGCAACGGTTTTTGATTTGTTGATTAGATTTCCATGATAATTGGAAGAATCATTGGACGTCTTTTTGTTTTTTCATATAAGAAAGGTGATAGTGTATCGGTAATTTCATTCTTAATTTCAGACCATTGAGTCGTTCGTTTCTCACTCATAATTTTTTGTAGATGGTTACTTAATAAATTTTGAGCATCTTGGATAAGATCACCTGATTCACGCATGTATACAAAACCGCGCGAGATGATATCAGGTCCTGCTTCAATTTTAAACTCTTTCATATCCATACTGACAACAACGACAACAAGACCTTCTTCTGATAAAATCTTGCGGTCACGAAGTACAATGTTACCTATATCACCGATTCCACTGCCATCAACGTAAACAGATCCAGAAGGAATCTTTCCGGCAACCATTGCTTCATTTTGAGATAAAGCCAGCACTTCACCGTTGTCCATTATGAATGAATTCTGTAAAGGAACGTCACATTCTTCAGCTAGTTTCGTATGCATTTTTAACATTCGATACTCACCATGGATCGGTAAGAAGAACTTCGGTTTCATCAGACGAAGCATTAATTTCTGTTCTTGCTGCCCTCCATGACCAGAAGTATGAATATCACTTAATGATCCATGAATAACTTCTGCACCTGCACGATATAATTGATTGATTGTACGGCTTACACTCAGTGCATTACCAGGGATAGGCGAGGAAGAGAATACAACAGTGTCTCCTGGAATGATCTGAATTTGACGGTGAGTACCGTTAGCGATTCTAGACAATGCAGCCATAGGTTCTCCCTGACTTCCTGTACATAGGATTGTAACTTGATTGTCAGGCAGGCGGTTGATCTGATTGGCATCCACAAATGTATTTTTAGGAGCTTTGATAAATCCGAGTTCCTGTCCAACATTTATTGCAGAATCCATGCTTCGTCCAAATACAGCAATTTTACGGTTGTTTGCAACGGATGCTTCGACAACTTGCTGTAATCTATGAATGTTGGAAGCAAATGTAGCAAATATAACTCGCCCATCCATTTTTCTGAAAATATCTTGAATGGTTTCTCCAACTTTTTTTTCAGATAAAGTAAAGCCAGGAACTTCGCTGTTTGTACTATCAGAAAGCAAGCAAAGGACGCCTTCTTTTCCGATTTCAGCCATTTTAGTTAAGTTTGCTGGTTCACCAACTGGTGTGAAGTCGAATTTGAAATCTCCTGTATGAACGATATTCCCAGGAGGTGTTTTAACAACGATTCCAAAGGCTTCAGGAATACTGTGTGTTGTTCTGAAAAAGCTAACAGATGTTTTTCTGAACTTCACGACCTCATCTTCTGTAATTTCATGCAATGTAGTACGGCGGAGAAGACCATGTTCTTCTAATTTGTTCTTAATAAGAGCAAGAGCTAACTTGCCTCCATAAATCGGAATATTCACTTGCCTTAATAAATAAGGAATTCCGCCAATATGGTCTTCATGACCGTGGGTGATAAATAATCCTTTTATCTTTTCTTCATTTTTAACAAGATACGTATAGTCAGGAATAACATAGTCAATACCTAAAAGCTCGTCTTCAGGAAATTTTATTCCTGCATCAATCAGAATTATTTCATCCTGAAATTGTACGGCATAGGTATTTTTGCCGATTTCCCCTAGACCGCCGAGGGCGAACACGGCAGCTTGATGGTTTTTTACAAATTTCATATATTATACATTCTCCAATTTCAATGAATTCGTTTCTTTTTCATAATCAAGAAAATTACCTTTAATTTCTTGTATGTACTCAATATTGTATTTGCGGTCAGCTAATTTTTGACGAACTTCATTTACTGTTTTAGCTTCAACGTACACTGATTGTGTGTGTTCGCGAACAGGAACCTCAGTTAAACTTTTTTGGAAAAATACTTTATAAATCATTTTCATGTCTCCTTACCGATCATTAGTTTTTTCTGTCTTCGTTCTATTATAAAGGAAAGCGACATGTTTTTCATGTATTTTTCATAGCGGAGCATGATTATTGACAACGCTAACAAATATTTGCTGTTAAGCAAACGATAAAATCCTTTATAATGGTTTTAGCAACGTATATTAGTTCATAATTAGTTTGCCATTATTATTTTGCCTTTTTACCCAATTTTTAAATTTCTTTAAGAAACGTATTTTCTTTTTCATTTATTACCCTCCGTTCCATTTTTTATTACATAGTATGCGTAATAACGGATAATTTTTCAGAGGGAAATTGTGTAAATCAATGAGCTGTTTCAGCTTTTATTTACCCAACTTCAATGACCAGTCCCTCGAGGTCACTTTCCTCTTTCCTAAGACACAAAAAGCGTGTCGTCAGTCAAGAGTTAAGTGCTGACACCACAGGCACAAGTGCAACATCAGTTTCCAAACTACGTAAACTGTGTTTTCTTTGTCGGGACTAAACGGTCATTTCAGCATTTATATATATATCCAGCTTCAGCGGCTAAAAGCTCGAGTTCACAACGTTTTTTTGAGGAACACAAAAAGCTTGTTCACACTCAAAAACTTTTGTGCTTGTCGCTTTTAAACGAGCCGCTTCAGCTTTTATAACTAGGAGGTATTATGAAACTTTATTCTGCTCTTTTTACCCTGAGTCTGATCTGGGGGATGTCATTTTTATTTATTAAAGTCTTATTAGAAGTGTTTGATCCTTGGCAGATTGTTTTCATTCGATGTGTTCTTGGGGCGTTAACAATCCTCCCGATTATTTTATTGCGCAGACAGAAAATAAATATAAAAGCACTTCCATTGAAATCTTTATTTTTTGTAGGATTACTAAATGCTGGATTACCTTGGGGGTTGATTGCTATAAGTGAAACCTTCTTGGATAGCGGTTATACAGCAATCCTAAATGCAACCACTCCGATTTGGACTGCAATGATGGGGGTCCTTTTTTTCTCTGTTAAGATGAAGTGGAAACAATGGACGGGTGTCATGGTCGGATTTGTGGGAATTATTTTTTTAATGGGTGCTAATACACCGGGCCTATCAAAAAATGAATTGATAATAGGTATTTTGTTAATGCTTTCTGCAACTTGCTGTTATGGGTTTAGTTCGCAATATGCTAAAAAGCATCTTCAGTTAACGTCTGTATGGATCACTGCATTGGCTACTTTAATTGTAGGCTCAATAATTAGTGGGATGATTATGTTGTTTACAGGTGGGTGGCATATACCGATTCAAACTGTAACGAATGAAGCTGTTTTTTCTTTACTGGGTTTAGGAATATTTGGCTCTGGTCTAGCTTACTTACTCTTTTATTATATGATTTCAGCAGGATCAGCTGAATTCGCTGCTTTAGTAACCTATCTTGTACCGGTTTCAGCTGTCATTTGGGGAAGTGTATTGCTTAATGAAAAAATTCCGCCTATTGCCTTTCTTGGCTTATTCTTAATTTTCCTTGGGGTTTATTTAACCGGAAGAAAAAAATCTGCAGTATCAGCATCGATCGAGCATAATCGAACAGCCTAGAAAAGAAGGTGTGTTTATCCTTGTGTGAATATACTTATTAAAAGAAGATTTGGGTGCAAAAAAGCTGGCTATCCACGTATTTATCGTGTATAAGCCAGCTTTTTCATAATTAACGAACTGTTGCTGAATTTGAAGGTGGTTCAAAGGGCTGCTTATCGTCTATCCGATCATAAAACATGATTCCATCCAAGTGGTCCATTTCATGTTGAATACAAATACCAGGGAGACCTTTCAATTTCAACTCTACTAAGGAACCATCAGGGGTGTAGCCTTTAACGGTTACTTTGGCGTAGCGGGGGACGAGTCCTGGAACGTCGCGGTCTACTGATAAACAGCCTTCACCGCCATCTAAATACGTCATTTTCACGGAATGACTCATTAACTTAGGATTGATTAATGCATAACTAAACAAGTTTCCTTCATCATCTGTTACATGCATAGCGAAGATCCTTTTGGATACTCCGATTTGAGGAGCTGCGAGCCCGATGCCAGGTCTAAGTTTATGTTTTAGAGAAATTTCGGGATCTTGGCTGTTCTTTACATATTCAAGGAGTTGATTTGCAATAGCTACATCTTCCTCTGAAAATGGCTGAGAAACTTCGGCAGCTTTTTGTCTAAGAACGGGATGTCCTTCCCTCACAATATCTTTCATAGTTAACACACGCAAAACCTCCGGCGACCTAATATGTTTTTTATGCAATCTGCTCTTATCATAACATAGAACATTTTTTGTAAAAAAGAACTCAAATTAATAATTAGTCTTCATTCTTATAAAATACAAATCAGTTTTCACTTAACTGTTTTAAGACTGATACAGAATAGATTAACATATGAAACAGTTTTATAATACAGCGATTACAGGAATAGGAAAAGCTGGTCTGGAAGTTGTCGAAAATCATATTTATCATAAGGATTGACGGACTAAAATGCCTAGTGTAAACTAATTTACGTGCAAAGGGATATTGTGTTACTATAAATACATATTTGAAGTAATACAGTTAGGATGCCTCCAATTGGTTTAGCTCTTGCATACAAGGGAAAACTTTTATTGGACATATAGGCATGCCTAAAAACCTTTAATATATTAAACCTGTCTTAAAAATGTAGTGCTTTGGGCAACCTGTAAAATATGTGCAACTTTTTATAGATAGGGAAATTTGACAGGGTAAAAGAAAGGAAGAGGTGATTTTTCATGGCGAAAACAATTGATGCTGTTCAAGATCAATTTGAAACTTTTCAAATTCTTTCTGAAGATGGAGAAGTAGTTAATGAATCAGCAATGCCTGACTTATCTGATGAACAGCTCCAAGAAATTATGCGTCGCATGGTTTACACTCGAATTTGGGATCAGCGTGCTATTTCATTAAACAGACAAGGACGTTTAGGTTTTTATGCACCAGTAGCCGGGCAAGAAGCATCTATGCTCGGATCACAATTTGCTTTAGATAAAGAAGATTGGATTTTACCGGGGTACCGTGATATTCCTCAAATCGTATTTCACGGATTTCCTTTATACCAAGCATTTTTATGGTCACGCGGACACTTCCAAGGCGGTCAGATTCCTGAAGAAGTAAATGTATTGATGCCGCAAATCATTATCGGTGCACAAATCATTCAAGCTGCCGGTGTTGGTTTTGGTTTAAAGAAAAAAGATAAAAAGAATGTTTGTATCACATACACAGGTGACGGTGGAGCATCACAAGGTGACTTCTATGAAGGTCTTAACTTTGCTGGAGCATACAAAGCGAACACAATCTTTGTTGTTCAAAATAACCGTTTTGCTATCTCAGTACCAGTTGAAAAGCAATCTGCAGCAAAAACAATTGCACAAAAAGCAGTTGCAGCTGGAATCGAAGGCATCCAAGTTGACGGTATGGACGTGCTAGCAGTTTATGCAGCTACGAAAGAAGCACGCGACCGTGCAATTGATGGTGAAGGACCTACTTTAATCGAGACTTTAACATATCGTTATGGACCTCACACAATGGCTGGAGATGATCCTACTCGCTACCGTACAAAGGATTTGGATAGCGAATGGGAAAAGAAAGATCCTCTTGTACGTTTCCGTAAATTCTTGGAAAAGAAAAACCTTTGGACTGAAGAAAAAGAAAATGAAGTAGTTGATCAGGCAAAGGAAGATATTAAAGCAGCGATTAAGAAAGCTGATGGAGCTCCAAAACAAAAAGTTACAGATCTTATTAACTTCATGTTTGAAGAAGTGCCATTTAACCTTCGTGAGCAATTAGAAGAATATACAGCAAAGGAGTCGAAATAATATGGCTCAAATGACCATGATTCAAGCAATTACAGACGCAATGCGCACTGAATTGAAAAACAATGAAAATGTGCTTGTATTTGGTGAAGACGTCGGTCAAAACGGTGGAGTATTCCGTGCGACTGAAGGCCTTCAAAAAGAATTTGGGGAAGACCGTGTATTCGATACTCCTCTTGCAGAGTCTGGAATTGGGGGACTTGCAATAGGTCTTGGGCTTACTGGTTTCCGTCCAGTTATGGAAATTCAATTCTTCGGTTTTGTATTTGAAGTATTTGATTCAGTAGCTGCTCAAATGGCTCGTATGCGTTACCGTTCTGGTGGAGTTTATAATTCTCCTGTAACGATTCGTTCACCATTCGGCGGCGGAGTTAAAACGCCTGAATTGCATGCAGACAACCTTGAAGGGTTAATGTATCAAACGCCAGGGCTTAAAGTTGTTATTCCTGCAACTCCATATGATGCGAAAGGTCTATTAATCTCAGCGATCCGTGATAATGATCCGGTTGTGTTCTTAGAGCACATGAAGTTGTATCGTTCCTTCCGTGGTGAAGTGCCAGAGGAAGAATACACAATTGAAATCGGAAAAGCTGATGTGAAACGTGAAGGTAAAGATGTTTCTATCATTACTTATGGAGCAATGGTTCATGCTTCGTTAAAAGCAGCGGAAGAGCTTGAAAAAGACGGTATTTCTGCTGAAGTTATTGACCTTCGTACGATCAGCCCTATTGATATTGAGACGATTGTTGCATCTGTTGAAAAGACAGGTCGTGCAATCGTGGTTCAAGAAGCACAAAAACAAGCTGGTATCGGTGCGTTTGTAGTAGCTGAAATTAATGACCGTGCAATTCTTAGCTTGGAAGCTCCTGTATTGCGTGTAACTGCACCAGATACAGTATTCCCATTTGCGTCTGCTGAGGATGTTTGGCTTCCAGATCATCGTGATATTGTAGAGAAAGCAAAGAAAGTCTACAATTTCTAAAATAAAAATTAAATGTTAGCTGAAAGAGTTGTCTGCATAAGACTGCTTCTTTCAGCCTTTTCACATCAATGAAAAAAATAGATTGAAACAAATAGGAGGCGTTAATCTTGGCATTTGAATTTAAGCTTCCCGATATTGGTGAAGGAATTCACGAAGGTGAGATAGTAAAGTGGTTTGTAAAAGCAGGGGATGCAATTAAAGAAGATGATATCCTGCTAGAAGTTCAAAACGACAAAGCCGTAGTTGAAATCCCATCTCCAGTAGACGGTAAAATTTTAGAATTAAAAGTTGACGAAGGTACAGTATCAGTTGTTGGTGATGTACTCTTAACTATCGAAGCTGAGGGAGAAATCCCTCCATCTGCACATGGTGACAGTGAAGAAGCACCTGAACAGCCAAAAGCGAAAGAAGAAAAAGAAGTGACGGCTGATCAAGCAAAAGCAACTGACAAATCAGATGACAAAGTTGAAAAAACGGAAGACACTGCAAAAGATGAGCCAGTTGATGAAACGAAGCGCGTGATTGCAATGCCTTCTGTACGCAAGTATGCCCGCGAAAAAGAGATTGATATTCGTAAAGTCAGCGGTTCTGGAGACAACGGCCGTGTACTTAAAGAAGATATCGACAAATTCGTAAGCGGTGGAGGAGAAGCTGCTCCTGAAGCTCCTAAAGCTGAACAAACTGATCAAAAGGCTGACACAGCTAAGAAAGAAGCTCCTAAAGCCATTCCAGCTGGTGAAATGGAAACTCGAGAAAAGATCAAAGGAATCCGTAAAGCGATTTCAAAAGCGATGGTGAACTCCAAACATACTGCTCCACATGTTACACTTATGGATGAAGTGGACGTTACTGATCTTGTTGCACACCGTAAGAAGTTCAAACAAGTTGCGGCTGATAAGGGAATTAAGCTGACTTATCTTCCATATGTGGTAAAAGCATTGACTTCAGCTCTTCGTGAATATCCAGTGTTGAATGCATCAATCGATGATGCAAATGAAGAAATCGTGTACAAGCACTATTTCAACATCGGTATTGCAGCTGATACAGATAATGGATTAATGGTTCCAGTTGTTAAAGAAGCGGATCGCAAATCTATCTTCAAGATCTCTTCTGAAATTAACGAACTTGCTACAAAGGCTCGTGATGGGAAGCTTTCTGGTGATGAAATGAAGGGCGGAACTTGTACGATCACTAATATCGGTTCTGCCGGCGGACAATGGTTCACACCAGTTATTAACCACCCAGAAGTAGCGATCCTTGGTATTGGCCGTATCGCTGAGAAAGCAGTTGTTAAAGATGGAGAAGTTGTTGTTGCACCAGTATTAGCTCTTTCTCTAAGCTTTGACCACCGTCTAATCGATGGAGCAACTGCACAAAATGCATTGAATCACATTAAGCGTTTGTTGAACGATCCACAACTATTAGTAATGGAGGCGTAATTCGATGGTAGTAGGAGATTTTCCGATTGAGTTAGACACACTTGTTATTGGTTCAGGTCCTGGGGGATATGTAGCCGCAATTCGTGCTGCACAATTAGGACAAAAAGTGGCTATTGCGGAAAAAGGCGAGATGGGCGGCGTTTGTCTAAATGTCGGTTGTATTCCATCAAAAGCTTTAATAAATGCAGGTCATCGTGTTGAACACGCAAAACACTCTGAAGATATGGGGATTAAAGCTGAAAATGTAACAGTTGATTTCAGCAAAGTCCAAGACTGGAAAGCAGGTATTGTTAAGAAGCTTACTGGCGGGGTTGAAGGTCTTCTAAAAGGAAATAAAGTAGAAATCATTCGTGGTGAAGCATATTTCGTTAACGAAAATACGGTTCGTATCATGGATGAAAAGAATTCTCAAACTTACACATTTAAAAACGCTATTATTGCTACGGGTTCCCGTCCGATTGAAATCCCAGGATTCAAATGGAGTGACCGTGTCATTTCTTCTACAGGAGCACTTGCACTTAAAGAAGTTCCTAAGAAGATGGTTGTAATCGGCGGCGGTTACATCGGAATGGAGCTTGGAACAGCTTATGCTAACTTTGGTACAGAAGTAACAATCCTAGAAGGCGGTAAACAAATCCTTCCTGGTTTTGAAAAGCAAATGAGCCAAGTAGTATCTAAACGCTTAAAGAAAAAAGGCAATGTGGAAGTGTTCACAGAAGCAATGGCTAAAGGCGTTGAAGAAACTAAAGATGGAGTAACAGTAACAGCAGAAATCAAAGGTGAGTCTAAAACTTTTGAAGCTGATTATGTTCTTATTACAGTTGGTCGCCGTCCAAATACTGAAGAGCTTGGTCTTGAGCAAGTTGGCGTAGAAATGTCAGAACGCGGTTTGATCAAAATCAACAAAAAGGCTCAAACGAGTGTTAACGGCATCTATGCAATAGGTGATGTAGTAGAAGGTCCAGCTCTAGCTCACAAAGCTTCTTATGAAGGTAAAGTGGCAGCTGAAGTGATCAGCGGACATGCAGCAGAAATTGACTATATGGCGATTCCTGCAGTTGTATTTACAGATCCTGAACTTGCTACAGTCGGTTATGATGAAAAATCTGCTAAAGATGCAGGATTTGAAGTAACTGTATCTAAATTCCCATTTGCAGCTAACGGACGTGCTCTATCTATGAACGAGACAGATGGTTTCATGAAACTAATCACTCGTAAAGAAGATGGACTTGTACTAGGAGCTCAAATTGCAGGTGGAAATGCATCTGATATGATTGCTGAATTAGGTCTTGCAATTGAAGCAGGAATGACTGCTGAAGATATTGCTATGACTATTCATGCACATCCAACATTCGGAGAAATTGCAATGGAAGCTGCAGAAGTTGCAATCGGATTGCCGGTTCATATTGTTAAATAACGCATCAATAAAAACCCCTTTGTGATACATTCACAAAGGGGTTTTTTGTTTAGAAGATCTTATTAAGTTTGAGTGGTCTCCACGACTTATTCTGTAAGTTGTCTCATACGATTTAATAATAGTATGTGATGGAGGGCAGAATGAATATATTTATTTGTGTAATTACTCAAATCACGATTTGGTGCGGTTACTCTCTAGTTCTTTACCTATCGCACCATGATCATTCTTTTTATGAAACTGTATTATTGTTCATGTTTGCTTATTTTGGTTATCTTGTAGCTCTAAGATTCTTTCAAAACAATCAACTATCTATTTTTTTATCACTAAGTGTCGCTTTGATTTATGTGATAGGAAGAATAATTCTTTTTTCTGATATCATCCCTATTTAATAGTAATCCTTCATCAAAAAACAAAAAGAGAGTCTTTAGGGTCATTTAGACTCTCTTTTTGTGCCGTCTTCTTATTTTTTAGGATAATAATACATCACTCTGCCATTAAATAGATGCAGCTCTGCTTTTAATTTAGAAGCCAAATATTTACAGTATTCATTAGCCTTTCCTTTGTCACCATGAGTTGAAATGTCAGTAAGTGTGAATTGAATATAACTTAATTGATCATTTTCATCTGTTTCTTCAGAGCCAACACCAATTAAAATATATTTATGTGTTCGAGGCTCTTTTCCCTTTAAATAAAACCATTTGCCATTAGCTTCTTCTTTTTCTTCGAAAGTGTAGGGAAATGCAGCTTCAGAATAACCCCAAGAAAGCTGTTCACCTGTTTTTGCTGTGTTGGTCTTATAAAAATTAAATAATTCTTTTACTTCTTCCAAGGTGATTACTTGTTTCAAAGAAGCAGGAACAAGTTTGATATACGCATTTTTAGACAATGTGCCTCACTCCAGTAAGTCATTTTTAACAAAATATGTACATAGAATAGTTTATCATATTTTAAGAAGATTTTGACAATATAAGTTTAACGACCATTGAACAAGGGTATAACCTATACACTCAAAACGTATATCACTAGTATACCTATTCATTACATGACAAAATGACATACTATGCGCCATTGAGAGCATTTCAATCATACGAGGAGGGTTAATATGGAATGGTTTGAAAAATTGTATGATGAAAGTGAATCAGTGAACGTTAGGTTTGTAGGTTTTACGACAGATACGGTCCGATATGACTTTGGTATAGTGTATACAAATATGTTCTTTGGCAAGCCGCTAGTGGTTTGTATGCAAACAGGAAGATCTGCCTTGCTGGATTCCAATGATATGAGGAACCTTGATTATATTAAGCAGGTATTTCATATAAAATCGCTTAAAGAAGCTGAGGATCTAGCACTTTTCTTTGAAGAAGCGGTGCCAACTTTGCCCGTAGTTGAACAATATGATTAAGAATCATAATTTTTTTAATGTGTTATACTAAAAACCGTTGACAAATCAATTGTGACATAATATTATACATGTATAAACGGTAAGCGCTTTCAAAATGTGAAAGGAGATGGATCAGATGGGAGTTATCATTTGCCAAACGTGTGAAACTACAATTGAACATTTTGAAGAAGAGAAGGTAACCACTTTATATTCTAAAAAATGTCCGCATTGCCAAGAGCAAGCTAAATTAGAGAAATAATAAAAAAAGAAGACCTTCGGTGGTCTTCTTTTTGTGTTAATTAAAAAGTTTTATGAAAGTGATCAGTTAAAAAGATGCAGTTAGCGTATCGCTACTTGTTCTTTAATGACTTTTAAATAATTTAAGCTTGCATCTTCTGGACCTTGAACTGGTAATCCTGCTTCGAGGTTTTCTTTAATATAATCTAAATTTTCCTTAGTAATAATTTCCCCAGGAATGAAAATTGGAATACCTGGGGGGTATACCATAACAAATTCAGCAATAATTCTTCCAGCTGATTCTTCAAAAGGAATACTCTCTGTATTTGCATAAAAAGCATCACGTGGAGATAGAGCCAATACAGGAATATCAGGTACGTGAACGGGAAGAAGAGATTGAACTTCAGTTGTTTCAGTAGAGCTTTTTAAAGCCGATAATTGAGTCAATGCGTTTACAAGTACCATCGTATCTTTCTCGTGGTCTGCTGTCGTAATTAAACAAAGTATGTTGTATAAATCGGATAATTCAACTTCGATGTTATGTTCTTCGCGAAGCCACGTTTCAGCTTCATATCCAGTGATCCCAAGATCTTTTACAGAAATAAGCAATTTTGTAGGATCATAATCGAACGTAGCTGATGTACCGAGTCTTTCTTCGCCTACACAATAAAGGTTGGGAATATCATTAATTTTTGCTCGAGTTTCATTCGCTAATCGTAATGTTTTTTCTATAAGTGTATACCCTTCAGTGGCAAGGCGTCTTCTTGCTGCGTCTAATGATGCCAACAAAATATAGGATGTTGAAGTAGTAGTCAGCATACTTAAAATCGTTTGTATACGCTCAGGAGAGACAAGACCTTCTTTTACATTTAAAATAGAACTGCCAGTTAATGATCCGCCGAGTTTATGAACACTTGTGGCAGCCATATCTGCACCAGCTTGCATCGCTGATAACGGCATATGATCATGGTAATGGATTAAAACACCATGTGCTTCATCAACAAGAACTGGGACATTCGATCGGTGAGCAATATTAACGATTTCTTTCAAATCAGCGGCGAATCCAAAATAAGTAGGGTTGATAACCAAAACGGCTTTCGCATCTGGATGCTGATTTAAAGCTTTCTCTACACTGTCTGGAGTTATTCCGTGTGAAATTCCTAATTCAAGGTCGATTTCAGGGTGAATAAAGATTGGTGTCGCTCCAGAGAAAACTATAGCTGTCATTATCGATTTATGAACATTTCTAGGTACGATAATTTTATCGCCGGGAGACACAACGGACATTATCATTGTCATAATGGCACCGCTTGTTCCTTGAACGGAAAAATAAGTGTGGTCAGCGCCAAAAGCTTGAGCAGCCAAATCTTGAGCTCTTTTAATCATCCCTTTTGGATGATGAAGATCATCTAATGGTGCAATGTTGATTAGGTCGATGGATAGGGCATTTGGTCCAATGAAGTCTTTAAATTCTTCATCCATTCCTTGCCCCTTTTTATGACCGGGAATGTGAAATTGTAATGGGTTATTGCTGGCATGTTTACGCAAGCCAGTAAACAATGGAGTTTCATGTTGAGACAATTTTTACTACACCTCATCTATTGTGAACTAAAATGCAATATCAATAATTTATAAAACAAATGAAGTATAACAGAAAATGCATGAAGATGTAAGTAAATGATTGAATTTTCAAGGGGGATATTTTATGTTCAAAACACGAGTCACGACATTGCTAAACATTGAAATGCCGATTATCCAAGGTGGATTAGCTTATTTGGCTTATTCTGAACTGGCTGCAGCGGTTTCAAATGCTGGCGGCCTTGGTCAAATCACTGCGATGTCTCTTTCTGACAGTAAAGCATTGCAGGCAGAAATCAGAAAAACAAAGAACATGACATCAAAACCATTTGGTGTTAATTTTGCAATTGGCCAGCATGGAAGATCATATGAAGAGTTGCTGGAAACGGCAATTGAAGAAGGAGTTGAAGTCATTAGTATTACAGGAGGAAATCCAGCTCCTGTATTAAAAAGATTAGAAAACACAAATATCAAAAAACTTGTTCTTGTTGCAAGTAAAAGACAAGCCATAAAAGCAGAACAATTGGGTGCAGATGCAGTGATGGCTGTTGGACAAGAAGGAGGAGGGCATATTGGCAAAGATGATATAGGTACGTTTGTGCTTATTCCTCAAGTTGCTGACAGTATATCAATCCCCCTCATCGGTTCAGGTGGAATAGGAGATGGAAAAGGTCTAATGGCTGCTTTGGCATTAGGTGCTGAAGGGATTGAAATGGGAACTCGTTTTATTGCTACAAAAGAATGTGTTCATGCTCATCCAAATTATAAAAAACTGATCGTCGAAAGTTCAGAAAATGAAACCGTTGTAATAAAAAGAAAACTAGGTATGCCGGGGAGAACTTTGAACACTCCATTTGCACAAAAAATTATGGTGGAAGAAAGCAAAGATCCCACATATGAACATTTAAAATCGTATATTAGCGGAAGTGCTAACCAGAAGTTTATTTATGACGGAATTGATGGTGAGGGATTTGGATGGGCTGGCCAAGTGATCGGGAGAATTAATGAAATCCTTACAGTGGAAGAACTATTCCGGCAGATTAAGAAAGATGCCAAGTCTGTTCAGCATAAATGGAACAGCCTTTTATAACACTTTTCTAACAATAGTGATACATACCCATACATTTGTGTATGACGGCAATATACTAGTGGTAAGAAGCAGTAGAAAACCTGCTTCCTGCCACTTTTTTTATTAAAGTTCTTTTTTTAACTCGTAGAGAGGCATTAACGTTTTAAACGTCTGATCCAAAAGTTCATACCAGTCATTTGCTGACATTTTAACAGCTTCATCTTTTGGTATGTGATTTCCGCATAATAGTTCTGCTTTTTTTACAGTACTTAGACGTACAGCCATTTCTTCTAATTTTTTCTTCTTTACGTCACCATGCTTGTAGCTTTCTGGTTTCGTATGATCATCCGACCAGACATATGTATCTGGGATTGTAGTTTTTATCTTTTTAAGATTTTTCTTAAACACTTTCCCATATGTGCCTTTAATCGGAGCTTCATAAATCAAGGCAAACCAAACAAAAACATGCGTCTCGAATAAGCCAATCTGAAAATGAGGCAGCATCTTATAGCCTCTCTTATTAGGAGCAAATGCAACCCAAGTATCTTTTGGGGGATTCACTGTCCGTCTTGCATGTTTGGCTACATGAAAGTGCATTTCCTCACCAGTTAAAACGGTTAATTCATCAGCATATTTATTTCCAAGTGTTTCGAGTTTAGGACGGATCTGATTTATGATCTTTTCCATCCGCTGTTCCAGACCATCTGTTTGAAACACATTAAAATCATCTACTTGAAATCCATTAAAAGACATTTAAATTTTCCTCCTGATTAGAAACGATACAAAAAATTCTATCACACAAGCCTCTTTAATAAAAAATGTTTGCATAAAAGCCGTCTCAATATACATCTGCCATTCATAAAATAAACAAAAGAAAACGAAAAAGAAAGGATGTGCCGGCAATGAAACAAGTAATTAACACTCTTAAACGAACGGATGCTGAAAGAAGAATTCCTGTACTGCGTCTTGAGATTGATTATGAGTTGGCTACATTGTTTGATGCTTTAAAAGATAAAGATCAAAAGCAAATTAATGAATGTAAGCGAAAACTAGAACGATTAAGGCTGGAGCTCGTGAGATTAGAAGCATGATTCAACAAAGGAGCGGATAGCAAAAACGAATCCATCAAGAAAGGATGGTTCGTTTTTTTGTGATGAAAGACAATTTGGCATATACTATTAAAGAAAGGCAAGGGGTGGTATAGATGATAAATGAAGAATGGATCACAATCGAAAAATCCGCAAAAATTTGGGTACTGGAAGCTGCAAAACTTTTAAAAGACTCATTCGAGAACACACTAACGATTACATATAAGTCTCATATCGCAGACCTTGTCACTGATATGGATAAAAGGATAGAACAATTTTTTATTCACAAAATTCAAGAAGCATTTCCGAAACATAAAGTGCTTGGTGAAGAAGGCTATGGCGATGACATTCAAAGTAAAAAAGGCATAATATGGATTATTGATCCAATTGATGGCACGACAAATTTTATTCATCAGCAATCAAATTTCGCTATTTCAATCGGTATTTATGAGGACGGGGTTGGAATATTGGGTATTATCTTTGATGTGGCAAGCGGCGATTTTTATTTTGCTAAAAAGGGTGAAGGTGCATTTTTAAATGATGTTAAGCTTCCGAAGCTGGAAAATGTCACACTTTCAGAAGCGGTTATAGGGGTAAATGCGACCTGGGTAGGCCCGAATCGAAGAATTAATCATGAGAATGTTCAAAGTATAGTAAGGAAATCTCGCGGCACTAGATCGTATGGATCTGCTGCCATTGAACTGGCATATGTGGCTTCGGGGAAAATAGATGCATATTTGACAATGAGACTTTCTCCGTGGGATTTTGCAGCAGGAATAATTTTATTAAATGAAGTAGGCGGAATTGCAACAAATGCGGATGGGAAAGCAGTCCGTTTACTCGAACAAAATAGCATACTTGCCGGCAAACCCGGGCTTCATGAAGAGATTTTAAATCATTTATTAAATTAACAAGACACATTTGCTAATAGTGAATAAAACAGAGAGAGCATTCAGTTACGAACGCTCTCTTTGTTTTTTTCTTAATGAAAATCCTAAACCCATCAAAATAAAAACCAAAACTACAGAAATAATAAAAATAAGTAAACTTTTTTCACCAATTGCAACACCAATACCACAAATTGATAATGCCGTTAACAGCGAAATAATAAAGAAAATAGCCTTCATGATGACCTCCACTGTAAAAAACTTGTCAATACTTCCTAATAAGTGTATCGAATTTATGTAAAAAGAAAAAGCCTAAACATAAAAATATGATATAATAGTCAAGTTGAACAAAAAATGACTTAAAGAGATATAGTTATAAGGAGAGAATAACTTTGAATAGAAGAGAAGATTTACGCAATATAGCGATTATTGCCCACGTTGACCATGGTAAAACAACGTTAGTGGACAAACTGCTTCATCAATCAGGAACTTTTCGTGAAAACGAACAAGTAAACGAACGTGCAATGGACTCAAATGCCCTTGAACGTGAACGCGGAATTACAATCCTTGCAAAAAATACAGCAATCAATTATAACGACAAGCGTATCAATATCATGGATACACCTGGACATGCTGATTTCGGCGGAGAAGTTGAACGTATCATGAAAATGGTAGACGGAGTACTTCTTGTTGTTGATGCATATGAAGGATGTATGCCTCAAACACGTTTCGTTTTGAAAAAAGCATTAGAACAAAAATTAACGCCTATCGTTGTAGTTAACAAAATTGACCGTGACTTCGCTCGTCCAGAAGAAGTAGTTGATGAAGTAATCGATTTATTTATTGAGCTTGGTGCTGAGGAAGATCAATTAGAATTCCCAGTTGTATATGCATCTGCATTAAAAGGAACAGCAAGTATGAATCCAGAAAAGCAAGATGAAAACATGACTGCATTGCTTGATACTATTATCGATACAATTCCTGCACCAGTTGATAACAGTGATGAGGCACTTCAATTCCAAGTTACTATGCTTGATTACAACGATTACCTTGGACGTATCGGTATCGGCCGTGTATTCCGTGGAACAATTTCAGTTGGCCAACAAGTTTCACTTATGAAGCTAGACGGTTCAGTTAAGAAGTTCCGTGTAACAAAACTATTCGGTTTCTTAGGCTTAAAGCGTATCGAAATTACTGAAGCAAAAGCTGGAGATCTTATTGCTGTATCAGGAATGGAAGAAATCAACGTAGGTGAAACAGTTTGCCCAGAAGGTAAAGAAGAAGCACTGCCTGTTCTTCGTATAGATGAGCCTACTCTTAAGATGACTTTCCTTGTTAACAACTCGCCATTTGCTGGCCGCGAAGGTAAATTTGTTACAAGCCGTAAAATTGAAGAGCGTCTAATGTCTGAGCTTGAAACGGATGTAAGTTTACGTGTTGAAAACACTGAATCACCAGATGTATGGATCGTTTCTGGACGTGGGGAACTACATTTATCCATCTTGATCGAAAACCTTCGCCGCGAAGGATTTGAACTTCAAGTATCAAAACCTGAAGTAATCGTTCGTGAAATTGATGGCGTTAAATGTGAGCCTGTAGAACACGTACAAATCGATATCCCAGAAGAATACACTGGTGCAATTATGGAATCATTAGGTGACCGTAAAGGCGATATGAAAAACATGGTTAATAATGGATCTGGTCAAGTTCGTCTTGAATTCATGGTACCTGCACGTGGATTGATCGGTTATACGACTGAGTTCTTAACGCAAACACGCGGTTATGGTATCTTAAACCATACTTTTGACAGCTATCAGCCGATGGTTGCTGGTAATGTTGGTGGCCGCCGTCAAGGTGTTCTCGTTTCAATGGAAAACGGAAAAGCTTCTCAATATGGAATTATGGGTGTTGAAGACCGTGGTACGATCTTTATCGAGCCAGGGACAGAAGTTTACATGGGTATGATCGTTGGGGAACACACTCGTGAGAACGACATCACAGTAAATATCGTTAAAATGAAGCAAATGACAAACATGCGTTCAGCAAATAAAGACCAAACAGTAAGCATGAAAAAGCCGCGTATCATGTCATTGGAAGAAGCTCTTGAATACTTGAATGATGACGAGTATTGTGAAGTAACACCAGAAAGCATCCGTCTTCGCAAGAAAATTCTTGATAAGAGCGAACGTGAAAGAATCGAAAAGAAAAAGAAGCTTTCTTCAAACTAAACTTCTTTTTTGATGAGCGGGAGTGGGACTCGTGAAAGAAAACAATATCATGGCAGCAACTGGGGAAGATTCATCATCGATTGCTTTGCTATTAGGCATTCAGGATGATCCTGTCAGAGGTTTTTTACTGCTTTATTTACTCATCACCGTACTAAGTATTGTTGTTTTTAAATTAGGATTCGCAAAAAAACTGCCACCGTTGAAGACAGTCGTGATTTATCTGTTCTTAATAATTGGGTGCATACCCCTTGCTTTTTTTGGGATCGGTCTACCGGTTGCAGAAGGTTTGATTGCAGCAGCTTTGATTCTTATTATTTATAAAGTAAGACTGCATCAAAGCAAGAAAGAAAAAGCTGAGTAGAGGAATTCTAAATGAAAATTACAGACGCTCTTTCTAATTGGCTAAGTATAAAAAAAGTTCATGAAGAACGACCTTCGGATTTAGCTGCAAAAGATACGTTTGATTTTTTTAGCGAGATTTTAAAAGAAGATCATAAAGTTGAAAACTTATCAGTATCGTTACAAGGCCCATTTTATATTGTGGACTTTACGATAGATGAGGTTGAACAATCGGAACGCTTTTTTGCCGATATGATCGATGCTTTATATGAAGGAATTGCAAATGAACCTAGATTCAATGAAGAGTGTTGATTAATTATCAGCACTCTTTTTTTGTATTTGTTAATTGATAAGCTGCGAATCTCTACGTCAGTTTTGTTTTCTCTGTGCTCACATTACAAAACTTTTTACGTGCAACAAAAAACCCGCTGCGAAACCAGCGAGTTTTATTTTTTATCGTTTATTTAATTACGAGTTGTGTTTACCAATCGTTATTTGTGTCGGGACTTCTATATAAAGTGAAATTACCTGTTGCAGCCCTTTGTGCTGTTTTTTCAGTAATGCGTTCTTTGCATTTTTCACACATAAAAGTGTGTATAGGGCGATTTCTTAGTTTTTTTGCTAGTAAACATTCGTTTTCAATGACTTCAATATTATCACATAATACGCATTTTACACGCATCGTATTTCACCTCTTTGTGTAAGTATACCACAAAGAAAATCCTAAATTAAACCAAAACCCCGGACATCTCAAATAAAAAGACACACTGGGAGGTTTTATTGTGTATTCTTCATACGCTGCGGCTGGCTCTTATCTGATTTTTCTTGTTTCTTTTGTTCATTTTTAAGTTTCTGTTCATCTCTTTTGTTGAGCTGTTTATTATTCGTTTCAGTAGGTGAGGGCTTTTTTGTATGAGTAGCTTGTGGTATTTGAGGCATTAATCTGCCAACAATAGCCGATAATTCTCTCATGATACCACCAATAGGATGTCCTTGACGAATTTCTATTCCCATTTGACGCAATCTTTCTACAGTATCAGGGTCTGCGGTTATGACTGCATTTTTTCCATTTGGATCTTCCTTTAGAGCCTCTGCAACTGAATATTTAATTGTTCCTGCACGTGAGTTGTCCAGTTTGCGGTCTATATCAATTCCAACAACAGCATACGGTCCAAGTACAACAGCAGTTGCATCTTCTACTCCGGGAATACCAGTTGCTAACTGAACAAGATGTTTTGAAACGGCTTGGGATCCTTTAGTTCCTTTTTCCTTATTTTCGGCCGTTTGATTTACTTTTGTAAGCTGTGGGACATTTTGATCGTTTTGTGCATTTTCATTTTTTTTATTATTCATACAGCCAAATAAGACGAAAATTGCACTTAAAACGGCAAGAATGCGAAGTGTTTTCATTGCAATCAATCCTTCCAAGTCATTTCGGTTATTTTTTGTTCATTCTTCTAACTTTATTCCTTTACACATACATTTTTAAAAAGGCAGTCCATAAAAGTAAATCAACTTTCAATACATTTTAGTCAGGAGGCTGAATGTTGAATACACGATACGTACTTGATACGAACGTGCTGTTACAGGACCCTTATTCAATACAATCGTTTGGAGAAAGTGAAGTAATTATACCTGCTGTTGTTTTAGAAGAAGTGGACTCCAAAAAACGTTACATGGACGAAATAGGAAGAAATGCAAGGGAAGTTTCTCGACTGATAGACAGAGTTAGACAAAATGGGAAGCTTCATGAAGGTGTACCCTTGGAAAACGGTGGGAAGCTTCGGGTGGAACTTAACCATAAATCATTTCAAAGATTACAGGAAACATTTGTAGAACCAACAAATGATAATCGTATTCTTGCGGTTACTTTAAATTTAAAATTAGAAGAAGAAGCTAAGAAAAGCGGCATTAATGTTGTGCTTGTTTCTAAAGATGTTCTTGTGAGGGTAAAGGCGGATGCATTAGGAATCGAAACTGAAGATTTTTTAAGCGACCGGGTAATTGATAAAAATGACCAGACTTACACTGGATACAAAGAGATTTATGTTCAAGGAGATCTTCTAAATAAATTTTATGAAAAAGGTGAACTTCAACTTATTGAGCTAACGGGCCATTCATTTTATCCGCATCAGTTTGTTATTTTAAAAGACATTTTTAGAGCTTCGGTTTCGGCATTAGGAAAAGTGGATGAAAACGGTAAGTTGTTGAAACCACTGAGATATGACTCGGAACAAATTTGGGGGATAAGAGCGCGAAATGTTCAGCAAAAAATGGCTTTTGAATTATTGTTGCGAAAAGACTTGCCGCTCGTGACACTGATCGGAAAAGCGGGAACTGGAAAGACACTCATCACGCTTGCTGCGGCACTTTTGCAAACCGAGGATCTGAAGGATTATATAAAATTGTTTATCGCTCGCCCAATTGTACCAGTAGGGAAAGATATCGGTTATTTGCCTGGTGAAAAAGAAGAAAAACTTAAGCCTTGGATGCAGCCGGTTTATGATAATTTAGAGTATCTATTTAATACGAAAAAACAGGGCGAACTTGAAAAAATCCTTGCTGGAATTGGGTCTATTCATGTTGAAGCCCTTACTTATATAAGAGGAAGAAGTCTTCCAGATCAATTTATCATTATTGATGAAGCGCAAAACTTAACGAAACATGAAGTAAAAACCATCTTAACAAGGGTAGGGGAAGGAAGTAAAATCGTCCTGCTGGGAGATCCGCAGCAGATTGATCATCCTTACCTTGATGAATTTACAAATGGTTTGACATACGTTGTAGAGAAATTGAAAGATCAGCCAATAAGCGGACATGTAAAACTTGAAAAAGGAGAACGTTCTTCTCTTGCACAATTAGCAGCAGATTTATTATAAGAGAGTAAAAAGACAGCTCGTAAATGAGCTGTCTCCTGCCAGATTATATTAATGTTATAGCCGTAATGTTTTTTAAAGGGTTTTTCTTATTACGTCCATCGCCAAAATAAAAATGTACAGGTCCATCTTCTTTTAGCGGTTTACCGTTGTCTGAAAAAGCAAAATATCCTTTTTGAGCTTCGTCCAAAGGGATTTCAAGATCACCATCGGCAGAAGTAATCAAAACTTTTTCTGTACCGGGCTTAGGCTGTGCATTGAAAATAAAGTACGAAAGTGAAATGGCAAACGAACCTGTCAGCAGTGTTTCTTTTAAAGTTTTTTTGGGCTGCTGTTTTTCCTGTTCAGAAGGGGGCATGGCTCCTTCTTGCAATTCTCTGTCCCAATGGGCAGAAACATCTTTCAAATATTTCTCTTGTTCACTTTCATTTGCTTGATCAAAATCAAACAAAGTAGTCAAATCTTTCTTTCTATCATCAAATATCCAAACTCCAGGATCTAAAGTTAATGGGTAATTGACATTTCCGTTTAGAGATACAATAAAATCCATAGAAACCTCCTTGAAAAATAAAACACTATCAAAAGCATAGCATGATTATCAGAATACTGTAATATGTTGATTTTTTTATTTCAAACCTTTATATTTAAAGATAGAAGTTCGTGGGAACGGAGGGATGATCATTGTCCGCTGAGATGGCAACAGGACATCAGGAAAGAGCATATGAGCTTTTAAAAGCAGATGCAGATAAAATCCTGAAATTAATTGAAGTTCAAATGGAAAACTTAACTATGCCGCAATGTCCCCTCTATGAGGAAGTGTTGGACACGCAAATGTTTGGTTTATCCCGTGAAATAGATTTTGCAGTTCGCCTCAATCTAGTAAATGAAGAGGCAGGTAAACAATTATTAGAATCACTTGAAAAGCAGCTTACTGCTTTGCACGATGCCTCAATAAAAAAATGATAGCTGACCAGTCCGAAACATTTGGACTGGATTTTTTTATATAGTCAACTGAATAGAAGTCGTCTACTAAAAACAAAAAAATGAATATAGCTTCGAATCATTATAAAACGGGTAAGGAGTGAGAATAAAAGAAAAAGGTTTTCTGTGATACAATATCTAATAATAAATACATAAAAGATATAAGAGAGAGGAGAAATGTGAAGATTGTGAAAAAAGTAGTGCGGCCGTATGACTATTCACTGCTCGTAGCCGTCCTATTGTTATGTAGTGCCGGATTAGTCATGATATATAGTGCGAGTATAGGGGTAACGATTAATAAGTATGAATACAGTACAAATTTTTTCTTCCTCAGACAGCTCGTTTTTTTAATTGTAGGTCTTTTCCTCATGTATTTTACAATGAGATTCAACATCCAAATTTACAAAAAATTGATGATGCCGATCGTGCTTCTTTCGATTGGAATGCTTATTGCGGTTTTGCTTTTCGGAAGGGAAGTTAATAATGCGAAAAGCTGGGTATATATAGGACCAGTCGGTATTCAGCCAGCCGAGTTTATTAAGTTATCACTTGCTATGTATTTAGCAGCGATCTATTCAAAAAAGCAAGGAAAAATGCATGATTTCAAAAAAGGAGTTATTCCTCCATTAAGTATTTTTGCTGTCATGTTTATGTTGATTTTGATGCAGCCCGATTTAGGGACAGGTATTATCGTAAGCGGTGTAGCAGGTGTAATCCTATTTTGTTCTGGTATAAAGTTTAAGCATATCTTTTCTATGATCGCAGTTGCCTTAATATTTGCAGGCGGGCTGTACTTGCGGCTTAGTGATGAGCAGCTATCCCGTTTTGATGCAGCATATGCACCGTTTAAAGATTCAGCTGGAGATGGATATCAGTTAGTTAATGCCTATGTATCAATGGCAGCCGGCGGAATAACAGGGTCAGGCTTAGGTGAAAGTATTCAAAAGTATGGTTTTCTGCCCGAACCGCATACTGACTTTATCATTGCGATCATTGCAGAAGAACTTGGTTTTGTCGGAGTATTTGTAATCATCTGTCTTTTAGCCTATATTGTATTAAAGGGTTTTTGGATTGGAATGCAAAGTACAGATACGTATTCGAGTCTATTAGCTTTTGGTATTTCCGGAATGATAGGAATTCAGACAGTTGTTAACCTTGGAGCTGCAATTGGCTTGCTTCCGATCACAGGAGTACCTTTACCATTTATTTCTTACGGCGGATCATCCCTATTATTATTCTTAATGTCGATGGGGATTTTAATAAATATATCTGCAAAAGTAAAACTGAATAACAAAGTACCTGACAGAAAGCCGAATGTTAAAGAAAAGAGATTACGAGCAATAACGTAACGGTTAAAAGGAGAGGAACTTGGAATGAACAGAAAAATCAGCAAAGTCTTAGTAGCAAATCGAGGAGAAATCGCAATCCGGATTTTCAGAGCTTGTACAGAGCTGAACATTCGAACAGTAGCCATCTATTCGAAAGAAGATACCGGTTCCTATCATCGTTATAAAGCGGACGAAGCCTATCTTGTTGGTGAAGGCAAGAAACCAATTGATGCTTATTTAGATATTGAAGGCATAATTGAAATTGCGAAAACAAACGGTGTGGACGCTATTCATCCTGGCTATGGTTTTTTATCTGAAAACAAAGAGTTCGCAGAGCGTTGCCGTGAAGAAAATATTATTTTTATCGGTCCTGAAGAAAGACACTTGGATATTTTCGGAGATAAAGTAAAAGCGAGACAAGCTGCAATTGATGCTAATATTCCTGTTATTCCTGGAAGTGACGGTCCGGCTAACAATCTTTCTGAAGTAAAAGATTTTGCAGAGTCAAACGGGTACCCAATCATCATCAAAGCTTCAATGGGCGGCGGCGGCCGAGGTATGCGGATCGTCAGGAGTGAAAATTCGCTTAAGGAAAGCTATGAAAGAGCTAAATCAGAAGCAAAAGCTGCATTTGGTAAAGATGAAGTGTATGTTGAAAAGTTTATCGAACGGCCAAAGCATATTGAGGTTCAAATATTGGCTGATAAAGAGGGGAATATCGTTCATTTATTTGAACGTGATTGCTCAGTTCAAAGAAGGCATCAAAAAGTTGTGGAAGTTGCACCAAGTGTTTCATTGCCGGATTCTTTGCGTCATGAAATCTGCCAGTCCGCTGTATCCCTTTCTGAACATGTAGGTTACCTGAATGCAGGAACGGTAGAGTATTTAGTAACAGAGGATGGAAAATTTTATTTTATTGAGGTTAATCCAAGAGTACAGGTTGAACATACAATTACTGAGATGGTTACAGGTATTGATATTGTGCAATCTCAAATATTAATTGCAGAAGGTTATTCACTGCATAGCGATGTGCTAGGGATTCCTGAGCAAAAAGATATATATTGCCACGGATATGCAATCCAAAGCCGTGTAACAACAGAAGACCCTGCGAATCAATTCATGCCTGATACAGGAAAAATTATGGCCTACCGTTCTGGCGGCGGTTTTGGAGTACGCTTGGATGCGGGGAATGGTTTCCAAGGGGCTGTTATTACACCTTATTATGATTCACTCCTCGTAAAGCTTTCTACATGGGCATTGAATTATGAACAAGCAGCTTCTAAAATGTATAGAAATCTTAAAGAATTCCGTATTCGCGGAATTAAAACAAATATTGCTTTCTTAGAAAACGTCGTAACACATGAAAAATTCCTCTCGGGGAATTATGATACGTCGTTTATTGATACAAGCAGTGAATTATTTGTGTTTCCTAAACGGAAAGACAGAGGAACAAAAATGCTTACTTATATCGGTTCAACGACAATCAATGGTTTCCCAGGATTAGCAAAAAAGGAAAAGCCATCTTTTGATACTCCGCGTGTTCCGAAACTAAAATTAACTGAGCCTATTCCTGCAGGTACAAAACAGCTCCTCGATAACGAAGGGCCAGAGGCTGTTGCAGAATGGGTAAAAAATCAAAAGAAACTATTGCTAACAGATACAACATTCAGAGACGGGCATCAATCGCTTTTAGCAACACGTGTAAGAACAAATGACTTAGTAAATATTGCAGAGCCTACGGCGCGCCTTATGCCTGATTTGTTCTCATTGGAAATGTGGGGCGGAGCAACTTTTGATGTTTCATACAGGTTCTTGAATGAAGATCCATGGGAACGATTATTGAAGCTTAGAGAGAAAGTTCCGAATGTTCTGTTTCAAATGCTATTAAGAGCTTCAAATGCAGTTGGATACAAAAATTACCCGGACAATGTTATTGAAGAATTCGTTAAAAAATCCGCGATGGCAGGAATTGATGTATTCAGGATCTTTGACAGTTTAAACTGGGTAGAAGGAATGAAAGTAGCGTTAAGAGCTGTCCGTGAATCAGGAAAACTTGCTGAAGCAGCAATCTGCTATACAGGTGACATCCTTGATTCGAGCCGTCCGAAATATGATATGAAGTATTATGTGAATTTAGCAAAAGAGCTCGAACAAGAAGGAGCACATATTCTTGCAATTAAAGATATGGCTGGTTTATTAAAGCCGCAAGCTGCCTATGACTTGGTTTCTGCATTAAAAGATTCTATCGATATTCCTATCCATTTGCACACGCATGATACGAGCGGAAATGGTATATATACGTATGCGAAGGCAGCTGAAGCTGGTGTTGATATCGTAGACGTAGCATTAAGTGCGATGGCTGGTCAAACTTCACAGCCTAGCAGCAACTCGCTTTTATATGCATTAACAGGCAACGATAGACAACCTGAACTCAATATTCAGCATGCTAATCAGCTTTCGTCATATTGGGAGGATATCCGTAAGTATTACTCCGGTTTTGAAAGCGGAATGACATCTCCTGATCCTGAAGTTTACGAACATGAAATGCCAGGCGGCCAATTCAGCAACCTGCAGCAGCAAGCAAAAGCAGTGGGTCTTGGTGAGAAATGGGATCAAGTGAAACAAATGTACCGCAGAGTAAATGATATGTTTGGTGATGTTGTAAAAGTAACGCCATCTTCTAAAGTTGTCGGCGACATGGCATTGTATATGGTCCAAAACAATTTATCGGAAGACGATGTTTATGACAGAGGCGAATCACTAGACTTCCCAGATTCGGTAGTTGAGTTCTTCCAAGGTCATCTTGGTCAGCCTTATCAAGGATTTCCTAAGGAACTTCAGCGAATTATCTTAAAAGGAAGAGAGCCTTTAAATGTACGCCCTGGCGAACTTTTAGAAGCAGCCGATTTTAATGATATTAAGGAAACACTTTTCCATAAAATTAATCGTCAAATCACTAGTTTTGATGCCCTTTCTTACGCTTTATATCCAAAAGTGTTCTTAGATCGGGAAAAAATTTATGCTCAATTTGGAGATGTTTCCGTACTTGATACACCAACATTCTTCTATGGAATGACTTTAGGAGAAGAGATTGAAGTTGAGATCGAACAAGGAAAAACGTTAATTGTGAAGCTTGTTTCAATCGGTGAAGCACAAAATGATGGATCAAGAGTCCTTTATTTTGAACTCAATGGACAATCGCGTGAAATTATTGTGATAGACGAAAGTGCAAAAGTTTCTGTAACAGCAAGACAAAAATTTGACCCTTCAGTTCCGGGGCAGATTGGTGCAAGTATGCCTGGAACTGTAATTAAAGTTCTAGTTGAGCCTGGTGAAAAAGTAAAAAAAGGTGACCATTTAATGATTACAGAAGCCATGAAAATGGAAACGACTGTACAAGCACCTTTTGATGGCAGAGTGAAAGAAATTAATGTAAAAGATGGAGAAGGCATAAGTGCTGGAGACCTGTTGATCGAATTAACAAAATAAATCAAAAGAAGGATGACCTGTTTATTGGGTCATCCTTTTTGGTATTCTCGATTTAATGGGATTTTAGGAGATTTAAGAGAGAGACATTTTGTAATGATGGCGAAAATTGTAGAAAGACTTAATTAATTGAATTTAGACTTAACTGTTATTCATTTAGACCTAATTAGCTGATGTATTATCACTGAATCTCTTAATTAGTATTTGCGGTACTTTTGTATCAAAACGCTCTAACACTCCGGAAATCCCGCCTTGATCAAAAAAAAAGCCGACAAAATGCGCCGGCTTTCATATTAGGAACTTTTCTTGCGGTATACAATTAATGCAATATAGGATAATGTTCCAAATAAAAATGAAATAATTAATCCATGTGATAAAGCTACGAATAAATTAAGTTTCGAGATCACAATCAATACTCCTGATACTGCTTGAAGGAAAATGAAAAGGAGTGCAAACTGAAAGCCCTTATTTAATACTTTTTGATCTCTGTAATGTTTCCTAGCATGATACCACGAATATAAAATCCATATAAAAAGAATGAAAGCAGCTGTGCGATGCATTAGATGGATGCCCGCTTGTTTACTGATTTCAGGAAGGAGCGATCCGTTACACAACGGGAAGTCGTCAGAACAACCCATGGCTGATCCGGTATGCCTTACAAGTGCACCTGTATATACGACAAGATACATATAAACAAAGAGCCAGTAGATGTTCTTTTTAAATGAATCGGAAACTGTTGCTACGAACGGTCTGTCCCGATCCTCAAAAGATAGAATAGATAGGAGTAGCACACTGGCAAAGGAAACGAGAGAAAATCCGAAGTGGGAAGCTAAAATTGCCGAAGATTGGCTCCATATAACGGCAGCTGCACCTAAGAGGCCTTGCAATACAATGAAAAATACTGAGACACCAGCAAGTATTTTAATCTCTTTTTTGTGCGGCTCTCTTCTCCAAGCCCAAATGGCTAAAACGATGACCAATATTCCAAGCCAAGCTGAAACTGCACGATGACTGACTTCAATGATGGTTTCTAATTTTGGCTGACTGGGTAAAAGCTGACCATAACAGAGGGGCCAGGAATTACCGCATCCATCACCAGAATCTGTTTTGGTAACGACAGCCCCCATTAACAGTACAAGCAGCATTCCAAGGGAAGTGATGATCGAATAGATTTGATATGCTTTTTTCAATTGATTCACCTGCTTTAATAAAAATTGAACACTTCACAAATTTGTAATAATTTAAACTGGTATTCTAATCTGCCTGATAGTACAAGTAATATAAGGAATTGTCAATATTTGTTGAAGTATACAAAGTACATGATTTGTTTTATAATGTTAAAGGACATTTTCTTTAATTATGTCCATCGTAACATAAGGTTAAATAGAGTGTTTTCCTATATTGTGAACAGATAAGCACATTTTTTAACCATTGCTTTTACATACAAGCCCATATAGAATGAATGAGGGCTTACTTTGCACAATTTGTGAATTTGAACAGAAGTTTCCATTGAGAAGGGGGTGTATCTGTTGAGCAAAACTGCTTTTGAAGCAGCTAACAAAGTTATGGAACCCGGTCCTCTTTCTGAATCGAATCCTTCAGGAACATGGAAAGATTTTTTAACCATTGCGAAACTTGGCATTGTTTTTAGTAACTTGATTACGACATTTGCTGGTTTTTTTCTGGCTATCAAATATAATAACGTCATATTTTCTGAAAACATTGGGACGTTAATACTTTGTGTTCTCGGCGCAGCATTAGTTATCGCTGGTGGATGTTGCTTAAATAACTATATTGATAGAGACATTGATCAACATATGGAGAGAACAGTTAAAAGGCCAACTGTAACAGGCAGAATTCCAGCTAGTCAAGTGTTATGGGTAGGTATTATTGTATCAGCGATAGGTACTGTTCTACTGGCAATGACAACCCTTACAGCAGCTGTAATTGGTTTGATCGGTCTATTCGTATATGTTGTTGTTTATACGATGTGGCTGAAACGTACTCATTCAATCAATACAGTCGTTGGAGGAATTTCTGGTGCAGTACCTCCTTTAATTGGCTGGGCAGCAATTGATGCAAATCTTCATTGGGTTGCATGGATTTTATTCCTTATTATGTTTTTATGGCAGCCGCCTCACTTTTTGGCACTTGCGATGAAACGCTGTGAAGATTACCGTAACGCTGGTATACCGATGCTTCCTGTTGTATCAGGATTTGGTATCACTAAGCGCCAGATGATCTGGTATGTTGCTGCGTTGATTCCAGTATCACTTTACCTATTCGATTTTGGAATTATATATTTAGTTCTCGCTTCCGTTTTAGGAATAGGATGGTTAATTTTAGCCCTTTCCGGATTAAAAACGAAAGATGATATGAAGTGGGCACGCATGATGTTTGTTTATTCCTTAAACTATTTAACCATCATGTTTGTTGCTATGATTTTAGTAAACATATAGTATTTCGACCCGGAACAGTGTGTTTGTGCGCTGTTCCTCTAATTGCCTTTACATAAAAGGGCTTACAAAAGCTATTTAGCTATTTCCATTCAAATATACTATTTGAATTGAATAGATAGACAATCCAGTCAAAACAGACTACAACGAGAAAGTGGGGTATATGTAGTGATGAGAAAATGGCTACACAAAGGGCGATTTGTTTCCTTATTTGCCATGTTGGCTCTTCTTTTGATGGGGTGCGGAGATCCGACATTATCAACGTTAATTCCGCAAGGTGAAGTTGCTGACAAACAGTATCAGTTAATGTTAATTTCCATTAGCATTATGATTTTGGTACTTGTGGTAGTTTTTGTTCTTTATGCATTTGTATTATTAAAATTCAGAAAGAAAAAAGGCGACGAATCAACACCAAAGCAAGTTGAAGGAAACCACATGCTTGAATTACTTTGGACAGTTATTCCAATTCTTCTTTTAATTATCCTGGCAGTACCGACTGTAATGAGAACGTTTGAATTCTCTGCAGATGCTAAGCCAAGCTCAAAAGATGAATTAAGCCTTAAAGTAACTGGACACCAATATTGGTGGGAGTTTGAGTATCCGAAAGAAGAACTTATTACGTCTCAAGAATTAGTATTGCCGGCAAATACGAAAGTACATGTTGAGTTATCATCTGCTGACGTAATTCACTCCTTCTGGATTCCATCTCTAGCAGGTAAAACAGATACAAACCCAGGGGATAAGAGCAAGAACTATATGTGGTTTGATACTGGAAGCAAGACAGATGTTGTCTACAAAGGTAAATGTGCAGAACTTTGTGGTGCATCACATGCTCTAATGGATTTTAAAGTTAGAGTTGTATCTAAAGAAGACTATAAAAACTGGGTTGCAGGCTTTAAAGCTGCAGACGGAAAATCTTCTGCAAATGCTAATGGACAACAAGTTTTTGAAAAGAACTGTTTATCTTGTCACGCAGTTGGACAAAACGGCGGAAACACAGGACCAAGCTTAAATGGATTTGGGGATAAAGATCGTGTTGCTGGCATTTTAGAACATAACAAAGAAAACGTGAAAAAATGGATTAAAGATCCTCAAGAAGTTAAACCGGGCAACAACATGCCAAAACTTAACCTTTCAGATGAGGAAATTGATGCTGTAGCGGATTACTTGTTAGGTCTTAAACTTAAATAGTCTAAAGCGTAGCGGAAAAGGAGGGTAAACCGTGGCAACTCATGAAAGTCACAAAAAGAGAAGTGGGCTAATGGATTGGCTCACAACCGTTGACCATAAGAAGATCGGTATTTTATATCTTCTAGCTGGTGGGTTCTTCTTTCTAATCGGAGGACTTGAAGCTGTATTAATGCGAATTCAATTAATGAAGCCTGAAAATGATTTGTTTACAGGTGAACTGTTTAACCAGTTATTAACGATGCACGGAACAACAATGATATTCCTGGCTGCGATGCCGATGATTTTTGCATTTATGAACGCAGTTATTCCATTGCAAATTGGTGCGCGAGATGTTGCGTTTCCTTATGTAAACGCTGTAGGGTTTTGGTTGTTTTTCTTCGGTGGTGTGCTTCTTAACCTAAGCTGGTTCTTAGGCGGGGCACCTGAAGCAGGATGGACTGCTTATACACCTTTATCAACAAGCGCTGAAGATACTGGAGTGGATTTTTACGTACTGGGTCTTCAAATTGCTGGTGCTGGTACTTTGGCCGGAGGTATTAACTTCTTGGTTACAATTATCAACATGCGAGCTCCGGGTATGACGTTTATGCGTATGCCGTTGTTCACTTGGGCATCATTTGTAACATCTGGACTTATTTTATTCGCTTTCCCAGCTCTTACTGTAGGGTTCTTCCTATTAATGTTCGAGCGAGTATTTGATGCTAATTTCTTTAATCCTGAAATGGGCGGTAACATTTTAATCTGGGAACATATTTTCTGGATTTTCGGACATCCGGAAGTTTATATTCTGATTCTGCCTGCTTTCGGTATTATTTCTGAAGTAGTATCTACATTCTCAAACAAGCGTCTTTTTGGTTACAGTGCGATGGTATTTGCGACTGTGCTAATCGGATTCTTAGGTTTCATGGTTTGGGTCCATCACATGTTTACGGTTGGACTGGGTCCTGTTGCTAACTCTATTTTTGCGGTAGCAACAATGGCAATTGCTATTCCTACTGGTGTAAAAATCTTTAACTGGATTTTCACAATGTGGGGAGGTCAGATTCGTTTTACAACAGCTATGTTATTTGCAGTTGGATTTATCCCGACATTTGTAATGGGTGGGGTAACAGGTGTAATGCTTGCTGTACCAGCGGCTGACTATCAATACCATGACAGTTACTTCGTAGTAGCTCACTTCCATTACGTTATTGTTGGTGGATTAATTTTAGGATTGTTTTCTGGGTTATACTATTGGTACCCAAGAATGTTTAACCGTGTGTTGAATGAAACTCTTGGTAAAATTAACTTTTGGTTATTCTTTATCGGTTTCCATTTAACATTCTTCCCTCAACACTGGTTAGGATTAATGGGAATGCCTAGACGTGTGTTTACATATATGTCTGGACAGCATCTTGATGAAGCTAACTTTGTAAGTACAATTGGTGCACTTTTCATGGGTGCTGGAACAATTGCACTGTTAATTAACATCATTATTACTGCATCGTCTAAAAAAGTTGCAGATAAAGATCCATGGGATGGCCGTACTCTTGAATGGGCAATGCCAGTTCCGACTCCTGAATACAATTTTGCTCAAACACCACTTGTTCGTGGTCTTGATGCACTGTTTGTTGAAAAGATGGCAGGAAACGGTAAGATGACACCTGCAGAACCTGTAGGAGAAATTCATATGCCAAACGGTTCAATTCTTCCTTTCGTTTTATCTTTAGGAATGTTTATCGCAGGGTTTGCTTTAATCTATGCAAACTGGATCATTGCTGGAGTCGGCCTGGGAATCGTGTTATTAACTATGTTCCTTCGTTCAATCCTTGATGATCACGGTTACCATATCCACAAAGAAGAAGTGGAAGCAGACATTAAAGGGGGTAGAGCTTAATGAATGCAGGTGAACGTTTAACTGATGCTAATTTTCCTGCTCATCCGGAAAAAGCGACCCTTGAAGGTAAAAATAAATTTTTAGGCTTCTGGCTTTTCCTTGGAGGAGAGACAGTACTATTCGCAACATTGTTTGGAACTTACTTAGGACTCAGAAACATGCATTTAGACGGTCCTACAGGGGAAGAACTATTTAAATTACCATTAGTCTTTCTTGCAACAATGCTGCTTTTAACAAGCTCATTAACGAGTGTGTATGCAATTCTTTCTTTAAAACAAAATAAAGTTCGTTCATTGCAAGGATGGTTTCTCGTAACTTTATTATTAGGTCTTGGATTCCTTGGCTTAGAGATTTACGAGTTTATCCACTATGTACATGAAGGACATACATTTACTAGTTCTGCTTTCGGATCTGCATTCTATACACTAGTTGGGTTCCACGGAGCTCACGTAGCGTTTGGATGTTTATGGATTACAACGCTAATTATTAGGAACTGGAACAGAGGTATCTCATTATATAATGCACCTAAGTATTATCTGTTTGCTCTTTATTGGCACTTTGTCGATGTAGTATGGGTATTCATTTTTACAGTTGTTTATCTAATGGGAAAGGTAGGTTAAACCATGGCTGATCAACATCAAACTCCTGAAACAAACGTACACCGTCATGAGGCGGTTCAGCGCAAACTTGCCTTAAAAGAAGAAAGAAAACATCATAATGTTTCTTTTATTATGATGATTCTTTTGACAATTGTTGCTTTCTACGCCATTTGGAGTGATAAAATCAGTGATTCTTTCGCTATTTTGTTTATTCTTACATTGGCAGTTGTTCAAGTATTTTTCCAGCTTTACGTATGGATGCACTTAAACCACAAAGGTCATGACTTCCCGATCTGGGGGATGGCTACAGGTATATTAGTAGCAGCCGTTACTGTAGCTTCATTAATGGGAATGATCTGGACATCATAATAATAAAGGGCTGCTATCTGGCAGCCCTTTTTATTTGCACTAACATTAAGAATAGCTTGTCGGCTAACTGAAACTCGATACATTAACAAGATAATACTGAAAAAATACGAAAGCGAAAGCTCCATCCATGTTTACTTTGTTACAAAATAAAGAATTGTCATTATATGACGATTACAAGTTGTAAAAAGACTGTTATAGTTAGTACGGGTACTATCTATAAAGGAGATGAATGCAAATGCATCATGATCACCATCATATGCCTATGAGTTTAAGTGATTATAGTTGGTATGAATTATATCCACCTGCTGTTTACATATTCGCTGTTGTTTTAGCTGTACTTTATTATCAGTGGATTGCAAGGGGAGATAGTAAAGTAATCATTGCATCACGCTGGCAGCAGATCTCAATGATATCAGCCATTATTTTAATGGTTATTATTAAAGGAACTCCTGTACAAGTTCTCGGTCATCATTATTTATTCAGTGTTCATATGGCACAGATGGCTGTTCTATACTTAATGATTGTGCCGATGATCATTCTTGCAATTCCATCAAAGCAATGGGGAAAATGGCTAAACCAACAAAATTTCATAACTAAGATTTTTCATGCACTTACAAAACCATTGATTGCATTGTTAGTTTTTAATACAGTATTCTCGTTGTACCATATTCCTGCTATATTTGATGCAGTTGTTCAAAATATGTTTTTACATTATCTTTATCACATCGTATTGCTAGTTACAGCTTTTACAATGTGGTGGCCAGTGCTGTGCCCTGTTAAAGAACTTGAAACATTATCTGACATTAAAAAAATCGGATATATCTTTGCTAATGGAGTGCTGATGACACCTGCTTGTGCGCTGATCATGTTTTCAGACATGCAATTGTACGACGCTTACCGTAATGTGCCGCAAATATATGCTGCAATGACACCTGCTGAGGATCAGCGTGTAGGCGGAGTTACCATGAAAATATTCCAAGAAGTGATATACGCCTTTGTACTTGCTTTAATATTTGCTCGATGGGTAAAGAAGGAAAGAGCACAAGATAAAGTTGATCTTGAAATGATCAGAAATGAAAATAGACATCTGCATCCAGAATTGAAATAATCAGCCATTAAAGTGCTGGTTATTTTTTTTGCATTTTTTTAAGCGATTGTAGATAAAGTGTCATTTTCGTAAAGAATCTGTACGGACAAGTTGACTTCGAAACTCAGGCTAGGATCAGCTTGCCTATTAATAAGCCAATTTTTAAAGTTTCCTGAAGCATAAACAGCAAGTTCTCTCTTCTTTAATAGCGAAAAAATTAATACTGGATATTTACATTCTCAAAAAAAGAAATTGACCAGTTGATGTCGAATATAAGAAAGATACCAGTAGATTGAAAAGGAGAAGCCATATGAGAACAAGTGCCAGAGAAGCTGCAAAAAAATTTATAGAGACATACTTTTCTTCCTGTGATGTGGCCTATTTGGCTGGCAGCGTCGTACGAGGAGAAGACACAGAGAACTCAGATTTAGACATTATTATTATTGACAGTAATGTAAGGGAATCGTACCGCCAATCATTGCACGAATTTGATTGGCCGATCGAAGTGTTCGTATATAATATGTTTTCGTATAAGAACTATTTTAAAGAAAATATGGATCGTGCTAGACCATCTCTGCCTCAGATGTGTGCGGAAGGAATTATCCTACGCGATAATGGGCAAGCTTCCCGTATTAAAAATGAAGCACTTCAGTTATTAAAAGCAGGTCCAACACCATGGAAAACGATTGAGATTGAAAAAGCAAGGTACCATCTGACAGATTTATTAAATGATTTGGAAGGATCAACAAACCCATTGGAAGATTTGTTCATTGTCACAAAATTAGCAGATTTGACACATGAGTTTGTTTTGCGGGTAAACGGTCACTGGATAGGGGAAGGAAAGTGGATTGTTAGGGCTTTAAAAGAGTATAATGATTCTTTTGCAGAAAAGTTTTCCAGCATCTTTGATCATTATTTTTCAACGCGTGACAAATCTTCTGTAATTCATTTTGTAGATGAAATTATTTCGCCATATGGCGGCAGATTATTCGAAGGGTACTTATCTCAAACAAAGGAAAGTGCAGCAGAATAGAAAAAACCCTCAATATTGAGGGTTTTTTCTTTTAAACGTTAAGTTCGTTATGTAAGGATTCAATTAATTTGTTGCAGTGTGTTACTACATTTTTTGGGAACTCTTCATCATATTCAACACCGTGTGGATAATAGTGTTTACCTAAATAAGGAGTACCAAGTTCAACTTTAGCGTGCGGTGTTTCAGTTTCAGCTTCAGTTACGTTGCATGGGAAGCGGAAATAGTATACATCACCATTTGTCATGTCTTCAAATTTATAATCGTATGTAATTCGTTCATAATCCCATTGTCCAGCACGGATTATTCCGTGTTTTTCCATGACATGTTCTAACAGTGAGAACTCGATAACTTTCCCGTTTAAGCCGCTTTCTTCAAATTTCATTATGAAACCTCCTAGGAATTCAATAAAAAATTACAATTACTTCTTAATGATATTATGAAAGCGCTAAAGATGCAATCCTTCTAAAATTGCTATGCATATTTACATCATATCGGTTAAAGGATAAAGGATGAACATATTGTTAATCAAACGAAAAGAGGAGGAATTGTTCATGAAACAAATTCGTGATGTGATGACGGCTAATGTAGACTTTGTTACCCCAGCGGACAATGTATATGAGGCAGCTGTCAAAATGAAACAAGATAATGTTGGAGTTATTCCTGTATGTGAAAATAATCAGTTGCTGGGAGTAATTACTGACCGGGACATTGTTATTAGAGGTGTTGCTGAAAAGCGCCCTGGTTCAACGAAAGTTTCGGACATAATGAGTTCTGATTTATACACAGCGTCTCCAGAAATGAGTGTTGAAGAAGCTTCAAATCTGATGGCTGAAAAACAAATCAGAAGGCTGCCTATCGTTGAAAACAATAAATTAGTAGGCATTATCTCTTTAGGAGATCTTTCATTAACAAAAGAGAGCAACTCTGCTGCTGGCCACACTTTATCAGAGGTCTCTGAACACAATGACCAGCTGCAGTAAAATAAAAAGCAAACAGTGTCATCACAGATGATGCTGTTTTTTTATTAAAGCCATATAAGTACCTGTATGCTACACTAATAATAACAGACAGATACAGGGGGAACCTTAATGCGTGGATTGGCGACATTTTTTCTTTCCGTCCTTATTTTAATTGGGTTGTTTTTTCAGGATTTGCTTCCAGATTTCAAGACTGAAAAAGAACCGATTAAAACGAAACTGGAATATGCAGGTGAACAATCTGTTAAGATTCCAGATGATGCAGTATCAAATTGGATAGGTAAAGACATAAAGTCCTTTAACAAAAGGTGGGGTGAGCCTGAGAGAATTGATCCCTCAGCTTATGGATATGAGTGGTATATTTATGCGAGTAAAAATACGAAAGGGTATTTGCAAGCTGGAGTTGAAGACGGGGAAATCGTAACACTTTATGTTATTGGTTCAGATGTAAATACAAAGCCGTTTACTATTGGAGCGTCTTCTAATGACATTATTCAGAACTATCCAGTTGAAAGTGATATTACCATTCATGATGGGGAAGATTTTTTTAAATTCGAACTTTCAGAAGAAGAAGTTATGATTAGACCGCTTGTTGATTTAGGGAATGATGTTTGGGTTCAGCTTTATTTTGATAAATTCACAAATAAATTGTCGAGTGTAAGATACTTAACTGCAGATATTCTATTAAAGCAGAGACCTTATTCGATTGTGTACCGTGGAGATCTCCCATCTCTTCCAAACATTACAGAGGCAAAACAAAAAGAAATTGATGATTCTGAACAGCAGGAAATTTATGAACTTTCGAATGTGATTCGGATGAACTATAATTTAAATCCGCTTGAATGGGATAATGCTGCGTCTGAAGTTGCTTTTCTTCATTCAAAAGATATGGCTGATCAAAATTATTTCTCTCACAAAAGTAAGGACGGAAGGACGTTATCAGACAGACTAGAGGATGGGAATGTAACGTTTTTACAAGCGGGAGAAAATATTGCGGCCAATTATACAGATGGTATCGCTGCTGTCCAGGGATGGATGAATAGCGAGGGTCACAGGAAAGCTTTATTAAATAAAGAGTATACTCATCTGGGCGTTGGTGTTTATAAGAAATATTACACACAAAATTTTATAGTACCAGCACAATAAAAAACTGGCTCTGAAGCTGCATTCTTCAGAAGCCGGTTTTTTTGTTTTTCCTATAAGGTCCTATTTATAACTTGAAGAAAGTACCTGTGGCTGAAGCTATTAAAGTCCCAGTCTCATTTCTTATTTTCCCTTCCGTTCGGACCAATTGCCTCCCGTTATGTACAACTTCAGCTCGGCAAATGAATTTTTCACCGACTCCAGGAGTTAGAAAATCAACTTTCATTTCAACTGTAACAGCACCTTTGTTGTTTCCGGGAACACGGCTAGCCAATGTTCCCATAGCTGTATCAAGCAACGTTGCTGTAAGACCTCCATGAACAATGCCTATAGAATTATCAAGCAGAGGAGTGTTCGGCATAACCATTTCCAAAGCCTTATCGTCCATGTAAGTTGTTTCAAATTGTAATAACCCAGATATATGGGTTTTGCTAGGCTTATGACGCTTAGCTTTTAAACTAGTTAGAACAAGCTTTAATACATCTTGTTCTTCAGAACTGCTTTCTTGAATAAAATGATTTAGTTCTTCTCTAATATCCATGATGATGTCCCTCAACCTTTTTCCTTTATTGTAACTCTTTAAGTACAGTTGAATAAAGTAAACAGAATTTATAAGAAAAATTATAAAAAAATGGGCGCACCATTTTATGGGCATTTATGTATCATGTAATAGATAATGAATCGTCAGTGGACGGCTGGGGGTGTATTCTGTGGTAAAGACTGATATTGAAAGTTTTAAGGAATTTGTACAAAAACATCCTGATCTAGTTAAAGAAGTTAAGAAAAATAACCGGCCTTGGAAAGAAATATATCAAGACTGGATTATTTTAGGCGAAGAGCATGAAAGCTGGAACCAGTATACAAGAAACAAAAGTAATAACAAAAAAGAAAAAACTCCTTTAAAAGAACGAACGAAAGCGGAACTGACAGTTGGAGATATTGTTTCTGGGTTAAGCAAATTGCAAATCACTGATGTTCAAAAGTATTTATCTCAATTTGGAAGTTTAATGGATGCTGTTCAGGAACTTCTGCAGCAATTTAACAATCAGTCTGACAGATCTACCCAGCTGCCGGAGAATAATATTCATGATTATCCTTCCTATAAAGATTAAAGGATGTGTATCCGGAGTGCGCAGAGATATATTGGAATATTTAAATACAAGACCTGATCTTAAATATTTTATAAGAGAGAAGCCGGAATGGTATCGCAAATTAAGCCGAAATCCATTTTCAGTTGCAGAGTTAGAAGAAGAATCTAAAGTGTTTTACGGAAGAACGTTTGGACAGCGTGTCGATCGTTTCCATCAGCAAGTGCAAAACTTCGGACTTCTTATGGAGCTGATCAGTGTAATGGGTGAAGATAAATCAGAAGGGCTGCCAGATCTGCCGCCAGATATCCCCTTGCAAGACATCCCGATAATGGATAATTAGATATGAAATGGAAAAAACTATCTCTAGAAGGAGTGGTTTTTTTCATGAATAAAAAGAAAATAAGATTACTAATCGTTTTTTTAAGTACATTTGTTTGTGCAGTATACTTCATTAAGTTCAGTAATAACCAACTGCAACAGCAAAATGATTCTATCGAAAATCGTGAGACAATTGAAGCAACGGCCAGCTATCCATTATCAGGTCGTGATTGGGCTGTAAAATATCGTGTTAAAAAAAAAGGAATTTATTTCGAAAATGTTATTTCGAGATTCTCTTTTCAAGGCAGCGATTCTAACCTTCCGTCAAATATGGATGGGTATATTGCAGTATTCATAGACGGAAAATGGAAGATGAACGTACACAAGTCGATTTTCATAATAAAGCAGTTGCCTCAAGGAAAACATGAAGTTTCACTGAGGTTAAAGAAAAAAGATGGTACTGATTATGGATTAAAGAAAGATATTTATGTTCATGTTCGCTGACCCTTCTTAATGAGAGGGGTTTTATTTTTTGACGGGATATGTACACCATGCTTTTATATAAGAGTGATATCCGCTATAATAATATAGAAACCTCATACCTAAAGGGAGGTGTGAAGTATGAGTATAGATCAGAAGGAATTGCTGGATGGTTCATTTGCATTGGCAGACATGGTTGCAAATTCCAGTATTGCAGAAGACTATCGAAATACGAAACATATATTAGAACAAGATAGACAAGCTCAGAAAATGATTGCTCGTTTTTCTGAGATGAAGGATAAATACGAGGAAGTTCAGCGGTTTGGGAAGTATCATCCTGATTTTCATACTGTATCTAGTGATGTTCGAAAGCTAAAGCGAGAACTTGATTTTCATGAGAACATTGCAAATTTTAAAAAAGCTGAAAAAGAATTGGAAAATCTTTTGATAGAATGCAGCAGAATATTGGCTTATAGTGTTTCAGAACATATAAAAGTGCCGACTGGTAATCCATTTTTTGATCAAAGTTCTTGCAGCGGCGGCTGTGGATCTGGCGGTTCATGCGGGTGCGCATAAACATTATTGATTTTTTAACCTGATACAATCAAAGCATAAATTTCCGCAGCAGAACATTTTCTCTTGCGGAACAAGGAAACGCATCCGAAATACAAAAAGGTTTTCTTCAGACCTTACAAATGCCAGTTCGAGTGTAAGCCGTTTTCCTTTCATTGCTTTAACCGCATACTTCTTTAAAATGGATATTGTATCATCCAACGTTGTTCCGGGATCAGCAGATACATAAACAAAAGGAATGCCTGCCATCACCTTTTTATCGATGGAGATGATGTGAGAATTTATCTTAATATGATTAAAGAATATAATCCATATGTCATTTAAGTCCATTATGCAGCACATCCTTATTCAACTATTTTTAAAATTCTACGTATTTTAGCATATATTTTTTTTAGTATAATAAAAGGGGCTTTTATTATGATAGGTAACCGCAGAGGACTTTCTGTCTATCTTCATTCATTAAAGTTTTCAAAGCAATTGCGCCGCTACGGCAATGTTCATTATGTATCCAGAAGATTAAAATATGCCGTATTGTATTGTGATGGAAATAAAATTGATGAAATAGCAGAAAAGCTTACTTCACTGCATTTTGTAAAAGAAGTAAAAAAATCTCACAAACCAGATATTAAAACTGAATACGAAAGCAAAATCGTAGACAAAGCAAAAGAATACGATTACAAAATGGGTATTTAAATACAGGCAAGCAATGCCAATTAGGCTGCTGCCTGTTTTTTTATTTCACTTTAAGAGAGTATAACTAATTACCTCGCTGAATTACGATGTAGTGACAAGTTTAGGTATTATGTTTAAGTGCAGCTAAGGCTGACGGGAAAGGCTTTGCGTCAGCCAAGTTTTCTTTATCTACAATAGAGGCGGTATTAAGTAGTTCAATCGCAAAATACCAGTTAAGTAATGAAAAAATAGTTCGGTATCAGCAAAATCAGTTGATGGTTTAACATCAAATGTAATGATTTCTTTGTTCACTTCATCAGCTTTAGCTTTAAACAATTCATATCTTTTTGAGGGAACCGGTATCCCTTCTCTGCAAATATATAGCGGCTGAAATTTCCCTTCTGCGGCAGGGTCTAGTACAGCGATGAACGAAGCATATTCTTTATTATCTTTTTTAACCTTTAAACATAAAAGCTGGGATAAACGGTTCTGATTGGTCTCTATAATCTCTAACAGCTCATAAAGATCAGAATACCCTTCTCCGAGTTCTATAAATCGTTGAATCATAGTGTGCTGCTCCTTTCTTCTCTTAAAAATGTAGCACAAAGGACAAAGAGGTTAAAGAGCTTTATCGATATTAGAAGCTAAATGCAGCAGGAAGTGAAGAATCGAGGAATGACGAACAAAGCTTACTCAAAGACCGTGAGTTGCGACGATTAATGAAGGATCAAAACTGTCAAAGAGATTCGCAGCTTATCTTGATCAACAAACAAAAAAACCTGCAGCTACTAGCTGCAGGTTGCCTTCAAAACAAAATCACTTCTGTTCAAAGGCGATGGGAGAGGAGAAACCGGATGAAGAACTTATGGGGAGTAAGTCTTCTCCGCGGTTGGCAACAACATCGTTCACTGATGTTGTTAAATGTAGTATGACCTCATTTATTTTGCCTTATACTTATAGGAATAAGATTTCATTATTTGATTACATGAATACTTATGATAGGATAGGTAATGGAAAAAAGGATAAAAGAATCAGGTGAAAAAATAGTGAGAGTAATAGCAGGCGATTGTAAAGGAAGACCGCTTAAGGCGGTACCAGGAATGGGTACAAGACCTACAACTGATAAAATAAAAGAATCAATCTTTAATATGATCGGTCCCTATTTTGATGGTGGACAAGGACTGGATCTTTATGGCGGCAGCGGCGGATTGGGCATTGAAGCGCTCAGCCGGGGAATGGATCATTTTATTTTTATCGATAAAGATCAGAAAGCCTTACAGACGATTAAAGAGAATTTAAAACAATGTAACTATGAGGAAAAAGCTGAAATTTTTCGAAACGATGCAAAACGTGCATTGAAAGCGCTTCACAAAAGAGAGCTGTGTTTTGATATGATATTCTTAGATCCTCCATACGCAAAACAAATGTTAATGAAGGACATTGAAGAAATTGATAAGCTTGCTCTATTATCGGACAGTGGAAGTATAGTAGCTGAGCACGGAACAGATGTTTCGCTTCCTGAAAAAATAGGTGATTTCGAGCTAGTTAGACAGGAAACTTACGGCAAAACAACGACAATCTCGATTTTTAAACGCTAATTAGATGATATGAGGTGGATTTTATGCCAACGACGGCAGTATGTCCTGGAAGCTTTGACCCTGTAACTCGCGGACATTTGGACATTATTAAACGCGGTGCTGATGTATTTGATGAAGTAATTGTAGTCGTAGCAAATAATCAAAGTAAAGATCCGTTATTTACGGTAGAAGAAAGAATAACTCTTTTAAAAGAAGTAACGGAAAAATTTCCGAATGTAAAAGTAGATTCCTTTAATGGTCTTTTGATCGATTATGTAAAAAGCATTGGAGCTAATGTAATCTTAAGAGGACTTCGTGCCGTATCTGACTTTGAGTATGAAATGAAAATTGCATCCATTAATAAAAAGCTGGATGATGGGGTAGAAACGTTCTTTATGATGACAAACAATCAGTATTCATTCTTAAGTTCGAGCATTGTAAAAGAAGCAGCAAAATATCACGCAAACGTTTCTGATCTTGTCCCTGAAATCGTAGAAAAAGCTTTAAAAGAAAAATACAACAGCCCCCGCTAATAGCGGAGGCTGTTTTTCTTCATCATATTTCGGCTCCATATACCGATAGAAATAAGCAAAAAGACGAGTGTTACATAATGACTGTTCGTTAGAGCAATCATACCCCATTCTCCAAGGTTTTCACTTTTTTCTTTAATAAAGTTAAATGCAGGTGCGGCATTGCTTTTAACGTTATACAAATAAGGGAATACTAACATGCATATTGCAGCTGACAAAAATCCGTGAATAATCCTGGCGAAAAAGAAGGGGCTGAATTTTATATCAGTTTCTGCGAGAATACTTGCAACTTGTGCCTGTACAGAAAGACCACTGAAAGCAAGAATAAAACTTGTTATCGCCGCTTGTTGTACAACAGATGATTGGGCAATACTTGTTAAATTGCTTCCTAATGTAATCTCAAATATTCCTTTCATAAGTGGGAGACTAAGCGTTTCTGAGAATGAGAATAAAAGAAATACAGGACTGATCAGTTTTGAAAGCAGCTCTGTAATTTGAAGAAGATCCATCATACGGCTGAGCACCGAGAAGAGTATGATAAATCCGCCGATCATAAGCAATGTTCTAGTAGATTGCTGTACTGCATCACCAAGCAGCTGTCCAATTGGCCGGTTATCTGCAAGGCGGGCGTTATGCATTTGTGTGAGAGCGTTCTTAATACCGCCGCCTCTCACAAAATCTTTTGAAAGAGGAGAATCTTTTTTGCTGCCATGAAACCGCATAATTAAACCGACAATGAAATTCCCGGCATAGTGGCTGACAGCAAGAACGATCCCAAGGGCTGGATTATGAAAAAACCCAACTGATATTGCGCTGAACATAAAAAGCGGGTTTGAACAGTTAGTGAATGAAACAAGTCTTTCAGCTTCAATCGTTGATATTTGTTTTTGATGCCATAGTCTCGCCGTCAGTTTAGCACCTGCTGGAAAGCCAGAGGAGATTCCCATTGCCCAGACAAAGCCTCCGCTACCGGGTACTCGAAACAACGGCCGCATGAGCGGTTCAAAAATGACTCCTATTAGATGTACAACACCAAACCCCATCAAGACTTCTGATAAGATAAAAAAAGGCATAAGTGAGGGAAAGACAACATCCCACCACATTTTAAGCCCATTAACAGAAGCTAAATACGTATCTTTTGGGTATATAATAATGGATAAGGCAATAATAATGGCCGAAACTGCCAGCACGACAGATTTAAAGTATGCTTTGTTCATCAATGGAGAGCTCCTCTCACTAAATAATACAAGTCTTACCTTGTCCTCATCCTTATTTATACGTATAGCCATACTCTTTAGACCATATGTTAAAAAAAGACGATGCTTCTAAAGGAGGAGCAATGGATGAATCAGCCGAAAATCGGACTTGCTCTTGGTTCAGGAGGAGCTAGAGGATTTGCCCATGTTGGAGTAATTAAAGCTTTGAGAGATGCAGATATCCCTATAGATATGATTGCAGGGAGCAGCATGGGTGCTCTAGTGGGTGCGATGGTTTGCATCGGACAAAGCGATGAGAACATGTATAGAATGGCAACTCTTTTTAAAAGAAAATATTATATGGATTATACAGTGCCGAAAATGGGCTTTATATCTGGAAAAAAAATAAAGGAACTCATGAAACTTCTTACAAAACAAAAAAATATTGAAGAAGCGGAAATTCCTTTAGCAATTGTTGCTACTGATCTAATCAAAGGGGAAAAAGTTGTTTTTAGACAAGGATCAATAGCGGATGCAGTAAGAGCAAGTATATCTATTCCAGGAATACTAGTGCCTGAAAAGATGGATGGCAAGCTATTAGTGGATGGGGGGGTAATTGACAGAGTTCCAGTTTCTGTAGTCAGGGAAATGGGAGCTGACTTAGTTATTGCTGTTGATATATCTCATTTTAAAGCCGAGCAGCAGGTATCCTCTATTTTTGATGTCATCTTTCAAAGTATCGATATTATGCAACGGGAAATGGTAAGATGGCATGAAGTTTCCTCAGATATTATGATCCGTCCAATGGTTGAACAATTTAGTTCAACAGCTTTTAAGGATGTTAATGATATAATTGCTATTGGGGAAGAATCAGGGAAAAAACATATACCGAAAATTCTAGAAAAGATTAGCGAGTGGAGGGAATCAACAAATGTCCAATAGTAAAGATGAGAAAAAGAGAAGCTTTTTCTCAAAGAATAAGGGAATTCTTTTAACCATATTGATCTTTGCCGTTTTAGTCTTTTATCCGCTGCCTTATTACATCACATCTCCAGGTGATGCAATGGTACTGGATCCAATTATTAAAGTAGAGGGCGGGGACGAAGATAAGGGGGAATTCATGCTTTTAACAGTAGCGGTGGGCAAAGCAAACATTCCTCAATACATATGGGCAAAATTCAGTGATTATAAAGAAGTTATACCTGCCAATCAAATTCGAAGTGATGAAGAAACCGATGAAGAATACAATCAGCGCCAGCTTCAGATGATGGAAGATTCGCAGCATGCAGCAACTGTTGTAGCGTTTCAGAGTGCTGGAAAAAAAGTAGATATTAAATATCATGGAGTGTATGTTACTGGAATAATGGAAGGCATGCCAGCTGAAGGCAAGTTAAAAGTCGCAGATAAAATAATCGCAGTTGACCATAAATCTGTTATGACAACTAAGGAACTTCTAGATGTACTTGGACCTAAAAAAGCTGGAGAAAAAGTTGATCTTACTGTTCTTCGCGGAGAGAAAAAAATGAATGTGAATCTTAATGTAGAACAGTTTCCGAAAAAATATATTCAAAATGAAGGACCTAAGGCAGGGCTTGGTATTACTTCTCCCGTAACTGATGTTTCGATTGCTACTGATCCTTCCATTAAGATTAATACTTCTCAAATCGGAGGGCCGTCAGCAGGCTTAATGTTTACACTCGAAATTATGGACCAGCTGCTTGATAAAGATATGACACACGGCAAAAAGATAGCAGGGACAGGGACAATGGATCTCGAGAAAAATGTAGGGCCTATCGGAGGTATTCAACAAAAAGTTGTCGCAGCTGAGGATGCGGGGGCTGAGATCTTTTTTGCGCCAGTAGCGGGTGATAACTACAAAGATGCACTAAAAGCAAAAAAAGATATCGGTTCAAAAATGAAGATAGTTCCTGTTAAGACGTTAGATGACGCACTGAATTATTTAAACAAGCTGTAAAAAAAGAAGGATGCGTGCGGTTTATTGATAACCGCACGCATTTTATGATTTTAATTGCATAAAAAAAGCTCGATCAGCAGGTTAATTACCCGCTGATCAAGCGCTATCCGAGAAATACGAGAACTATCTGCATTCCTATACCCTAATAGGCGGTGTGTTAAATTCTTCTTTCTCTGCTTCCAGCTTATTCTTTAGAACTCCTTGTGCATAAATTAAGGATGTTTTTGCTTCCATGTTGAGCCCTTTAAAATCATGCTTCGAAACAGTAGTTACCAACGGAAGTTCTAACGATTTTTTTATGGAACTTAAATATTGCTGACCTGTCTCTGTCATTCCTAATATCCGTAGGTAAGCAGGAGGAAAGTCTAAGATTTGGTGCATTTCTTCTTTTGTAATTTTATTTAAGATATGAAGACACGCTCTCTGAAGTCTAGTCCACGTATAACGCTTTGTTTTTAAATTTGTCATGAAAGTATGGAAATCAGAGGATATCTTCATCGCTTCAATCATTCTATACTCTAAGCCTTCTTCCACTTCATAAAATTGGTTTAATTCAGAAGGACTTGAAGATAATAGTTGATAACGAAGGAGAGGATAAAATCGTTCCCAGTTCATTAAAGTGCCTTTTTTTTCGATTTCTTCCGTTAAAGATTGAAAGGTAAAAGAAGGCATATAATTTCGAGCTTTATGAATATCATGAGAAAATACAGCTTCTCGAATGGCTGTTGCGCTGGCAATATTGCCTTTTCCAAGAGCAACATCATGATAATCTGCATTTTTTCTTTTTATTGAAAAAGGTTCTATTACTGAGCCGAGGTCACGTGCAGCTCTAATATACTCAAAGCCTAATATGTTATTTGGCTTGCTAAGATCTAAATGTAACGGTGTTTCGAGTGATTGATATGCTTTTGCAGCTGAAGCAGGATATGATAATCCTTGTGACGTAAATTCTTGAACATATGTATCAAAATCATTAGCTTGAGATTGGAGCAGATCGTGAGTATTTTGAAAAGCTGGAATGTCCCCAGATTCACTTCCAAAACAAAAAGATTCACATCCAGCAGCTTGTAGTAAAAAGATACTTCCAAACGCAAAACGCTGTGCATGGCTGGTAGCAAAGGAATACGGTAATTCGATTACGAGGTCAGCACCTCCTGAAAGAGCCATTTTTGTACGAGACCATTTTGAAAGAAGGGCTGGTTCCCCGCGCTGAAGGAAATTGCCGCTCATTACTGCGATTATACATGCAGCATCTGTTACTCTTTTCGTTTCTTGTAAATGATAATAATGTCCATTATGAAACGGATTATATTCTACAACAACACCAGCAGCCTTCATACTTGCACTCTCCCTTTACAGAGCTGTAATCTTTTACGTTTACATTGTACTAAAAACAAGTTAAAATCAAAAGTACTGCTGTAAAGATATCATATTGACAATTTATATTTTGACCGATATAATTACTACTGTTGCCTTGAGGTGATAAAGAGATGAAATGGTCACTACAAGAATTAAAAAATTTTTACCGTAAGCCGTTAACATTTGAACAAAATGTTGATGCTAGCGGTGTGATGGAAAAAGACCAAGAGATCAGAAGCATTGAACCTGTTCATATAGAAGGACATGCAGATGTAACTCAGCAAAAAGCCACTTTTTATTTGACAATAAAAGGGAAAATGGTGTTGCCTTGTGCTAACACTTTGGTTGATGTGGAATTTCCATTTTCGGTAAAAACAACGGAAATTTTTATTTTCGATCCCAATTATACGGAATATGAAGACGAAGAAAGCCTTCATAAAGTAGAGGGACATTACGTTGATCTTCTTCCTATCATCGAAGAGCATATTCTGCTTGAAAAGCCGTTGAAAATTACTGCTGCTGATGTTAAGGAAAGTCCAGCTCCGGATGAAGGAGAAGGATGGCAGAGGATTACGGATGAAGACCTAAAGAATCGGGTTGACCCGAGAATGGCCGGTCTAGCTAAATTTTTTGACAAAGACAATGAATGAAAGAATAGGTTATAATGATTCTTTCAAGACCTTTAAGGAGGTGGATACAAAATGGCAGTACCTTTTCGCAGAACATCACAAACTCGCCAAGCGAAGCGTCGTACACACTATAAGCTTTCCATGCCTGGTATGGTAAAGTGTCCACAGTGCGGAGAATACAAGTTATCTCACCGTGTTTGTCGTGAGTGTGGATCTTACAAAGGAAAAGAAGTAGTTAGCAAGTAATGAAAAACAGGGAGCCTTTGCTTCCTGTTTTTTCATATACATAAATATAAAGCGCTTTCTTGAACGGGGGTATGGAAGTTGACTGAACAACCTGTACTTTGGCATAAAAATAATCAAATCGGCTGGATTACCATTAACAGACCACATGTGAGAAATGCCATTAATTTTGATGTGATGAGTAAGCTTCAGGAGCTTTTTAATCTGGCAAAAGATGATGATGATGTAAAAGTTTTGGTTATTACAGGAGCCGGAACGCAAGCTTTTTGCTCTGGAGGGGATCTGGGCGCTTTTCATAGTTTAAAAACAGAACAAGAAGCACTGGGTATGTTATTAAAGATGGGAAAGGTACTGGAAGAATTATTTTTCTTTCCAAAACCAACAGTTGCTTTAGTAAATGGATTCGCGGTTGGCGGCGGATGCGAGCTGGCAGCAGCGTGTGATATAAGGCTTGCGCGCGCAGAAGCTAAAGTAGGTTTCATCCAAGGACGATTAGGAATTACAACTGGCTGGGGCGGAGGAAGTTATTTGTTAGAGAGAATCAGGCAAGAAGATGCGATGGATCTTCTTTACAGTTCTTCTCCCATTACTGCTAAACAAGCTATGGATCGCGGTTTTGTTCAATATGTAATTAAAGGCAGCAGCATAAAAGAAACCGAACTGTATTTGAGCAGATTTACGAAACAGCCTCTAGGCGTAATTACTTCATATAAATTACTTCAGCTCCAAAGAATCGATAAGAAAAAATTGATCGAGAATGTAAAACAGGAGATTTCCAGATGTGCAAAACTATGGTCTTCTGATGAACATCATAAAAGAGTAGATGCATTCTTAAGAAAATAAGTCATTCTCTCCCATTTAGTAGAATAAAAAGTCTATCTTTTCTACTACTAGCATATTCATATTACAAACCACTAAAATGGGGGGATATAAATGACGAATTTGCGCCAGGATGCCTGGACACAAGAAGAAGATACGATTCTTGCTCAAGTAACACTTAAACACATCAGAGATGGAAGTACACAGTTAGTAGCATTTGAAGAAGTAGGAGAAAAATTATCCCGGACTCCTGCAGCTTGCGGATTTCGATGGAATTCGCTCATCAGAAAACAATACGAAAGTTCAATTTCAGAAGCAAAGCAAGTGAGAAAAGACCGTAATAAAAGAAAAGGAAAACAAAACACTTCATACGCTGAAAAAACGGCTGTGGTTAACAGCCGAGACATAAAGCAAAGAAGCGGAAAACACCCTTCAATCGATGACGTCATTCACTTTTTGCAACAGTTGCAGCTGGAGAATCCACAAGCTGAAAATCTGGAAGTGGAAAATAAAAAGCTGCTCCTCAAACTTCAAGAGATTAAAAAAGAGAATGGGCATCTCAAGAAAAAACTAGATAAAGTAATGAAAGAATTCAATACCGTTTCCAGAGATTATAAAGAATTATTGCAAATCATGGATCGAGCAAGAAAGTTAGTTGAAGTACCTGTGAATAATTAAAATGTATCGACCCAAGAGCGCTGATTTTCGAGCTTTTGGGTCTTTTTGTTCTGTCTTATGACTAGTACTAAACGGAAAGTTGAATAATTCAACGAGTTTCGAAGTGAATCCAACAGATTTTGGCAATAATCCAACGAGTTTAGGACATAATCCAACGAGTTTTCATTATATACTCCCGAACATCCAAAAAACTACAACCTTCGACAATACCGAAAGTGTAGTTTAATCAAAAAAAAGAGGCGTGACCACAAAAGTTTTTTACTTTTGGGATCAGCCTCTTTTTGTTCATGTTATGCAAGACGTTGCTCACTTACTCCTTTTGGATACCATACGTAAGGATTTTGCCCTCGGTCTCGGTCTTGATTATAGGTTACTGCTTCAAAGCCCATTTTTTCCCAAAAGCCGCTGGATTGCTGTCTTCCGTTTGTTTTAACCGGCAGATTTAATGTCTTAGCAAACTCAACTAATGCTCTGCCAAGCCCTTTTGTTTGGTGATGAGGAAGGACTTCTAATTTCCAAAGTTCCAAATAATCCTGAGGCGGATCAAAATATTGATCATATGCTGCTTCAATCCGGTATAAGCTCATTCTGGCAACTAATTTATCACCATAATAAATACCATAAAAAGGTGACTCGCTGTCGTTCTCTATCATATTGTCCTGCAGATCTTCGAGCATTGAAAGTTCCTGAACACCATATTCTTTGAAATGCTTGAACTCTTCCAATGTTTTATAGTTAACTAACAATTTTTTTACTTCGTACTTAACCATGTTCTCTCCCCCTGCCATTCTGTACTTTTCTCTATAGTTATAGTATATACTAATTATGCTAAAAATTCTTTAAAAATAAAATATTCATTTAGTTTGCGCTTTCAAAAAGGAAATACCGTTTTTTTGTCGAAAAACGTTATGTTGACATCAGGAAGGAGGATGAATGTGAAAAAAATCTTAATTGCTAATCGAGGAGAAATTGCGCTTCGAATTATGAAGACATGTAAAGAAATGAACATTGAAACAGTTGCAGTTTATTCAGACGCAGACAAAGACCTCCCTTTTGTAAAAGCTGCTGATTATGCGGTGCATATTGGGGAATCACCGGTTGCCAAATCTTACTTGCAGAGTGATGCTATTTTAGAAGCTGCTATTTTGCATAAGGTGGATGCTGTCCACCCTGGTTACGGACTTTTATCTGAAAATGATGAGTTTGCCAAAAAAATAGAGAATGCGGGTATAAAATTTATTGGTCCATCACCACAAACCATCGAGTGGATGGGTGACAAAATCATGGCTCGGAAAACGATGCAGCAAGCAAGCGTTCCGATTGTACCTGGTACGATCGAGCCTATAGAAGATGTAGAAGAAGCTGTTAAACTTGCGGAGAAGATCGGCTATCCAGTCATGTTGAAGGCGAGCAGCGGCGGTGGCGGAATCGGAATGGTAAAGTGTTTAAATGAAGAGGACCTTCATAAGCATTTCATTTCAAGTCAGCAGCGTGCAAAGAACTATTTTGGTTCAGGCAGAATGTTTATTGAAAAATGCATCGAAAACGCGAGGCATATTGAAGTTCAGATTATGGGCGACAATCAGGGTAATATTGTTCATTTGTTTGAAAGAGACTGCAGCATTCAACGCAGAAATCAAAAAGTAGTCGAGGAATCACCATCGCCATTTTTAACGGAAGACCTGCGCAAAAGTATAACTGCTGCTGCTGTAGATGCAGCAAAGGCTGTTGATTATGTGAATGCGGGGACTGTTGAATTTGTAGTTAGTGAAACTGGTGAGTTCTACTTTTTAGAAATGAATACACGGCTACAGGTTGAACATCCTGTTACTGAAAGTATCACAGGGGTAGATTTAGTCAGATGGCAGCTCCAGGTTGCAAATGGTGAAGCATTGCCGCTAACACAGGATGAAATTGTTAGTAAAGGTCATGCGATTGAATTTAGACTTTATGCAGAAGACCCGGTTACTTTCTTTCCGTCTCCTGGAAAAATTGAAGAACTTGTATGGCCGCAAATGGAACATGTTAGAATAGACTTAGGTTATGAAAAAGGGAATCAAGTGACACCGTTTTATGATCCTATGATTGCGAAAATTATTGTAAGCGATTTCACAAGGGAAGGCTGTATCAATAAAGCAGTACAATTTTTTAATGAAATAGAAATCACCGGTCTTAAAACGAACACCGCTCTTTTTCAAAAATTATTAATAGAAGAAGATTTTAAAAAAGGTAATTATACTACTGATTTTTTATTAAAAAAGTCTGTATCTAAACCGTAAATATGAGGAGAGAGAGAAATGAAAGAAATTACAGCATCTATGGCAGGGACAGTATGGCAAGTATTAGTTAGTGAAGGTGATGAAGTTACAGCAGGACAAACTGTTGTGATTCTGGAATCTATGAAAATGGAGATCCCAGTGGATGCGGCAGAAGCTGGAACTGTTGAGAGCATCAAATTTGCATCAGGCGATTTTGTTAATGAGGGTGACGTATTAGTTACTTTGAAATAAGCGTATGCATACATTCTGAGCGAGCGCTCACTCTCTTGAAGGAGGTATAAAATGGTTGCTAAACTAGAAGATCAATTAAAAGAAAAAATTGACCAAATAGAAGCAGGCGGTGCACAAAAATATCACGAAAAAAACAGTGCTCAAAATAAGATGTTTGTTCGGGACCGTCTGAAACAATTGTTTGATGATGGAGAATATAGCGTTGAAGATGCAAAGTTTGCTAACAATCAAGCTGGAGACCTTCCTGCTGATGGTGTTGTCACGGCTATCGGAAAAGTTGGCGGTAAAACGGTTTGTGTTATGGCGAATGATTCAACGGTAAAAGCCGGTTCTTGGGGTGCAAGAACGGTAGAAAAAATTATCCGTATTCAAGAAACGGCTATGAAGCTGAAAGTTCCGATGATGTACCTTGTTGATTCTGCAGGTGCAAGAATTACAGACCAAATCGATATGTTTCCAAACCGCCGAGGTGCAGGGAAAATATTTTATAACCAAGTCAAAATGTCAGGAATGGTTCCGCAAGTTTGTGTACTATTTGGACCTTCTGCAGCTGGTGGAGCTTATATACCAGCATTCTGTGACATCGTTATCATGGTCGATCAAAATGCATCAATGTACTTAGGAAGTCCGCGTATGGCTGAAAAAGTCATCGGTGAGAAGGTAACCTTGGAAGAGATGGGCGGAGCAAGAATGCATTGTTCTGTAAGTGGATGCGGTGATTTACTGGCGTCAGATGAAACAGAAGCGATTTCAGAAGCACGCCGTTACTTATCTTATTTTCCAGGTAATTACAAGGAAGCTGTGCCGGTGATAGAAAGCGTTTCTCCAAAAGCCGGAAGAGAACTTGAGGAAATTGTACCGGAAAATCAAAACGTGCCTTTTGATATGTATGAGTTTATCGACCGATTGATCGACGAAGATAGCTTTTTTGAAATGAAAAAACTATTCGCGCAAGAAATTATTACAGGATTTGGACGTATGGATGGAAAGCCAGTAGGAATTATCGCGAATCAGCCTAAAGTTAAAGGCGGAGTTCTATTCGTTGATTCTGCAGACAAAGCAGCTCGCTTTATTACTTTATGCGATGCTTTCTCAATCCCACTTCTCTTCTTATCAGATGTACCAGGATTTATGATCGGCACTAAAGTTGAACGGGCAGGAATCATCAGACATGGTGCAAAGTTAATCGCTGCGATGAGTGATGTTACCGTACCGAAGATTTCAGTTATCGTACGTAAAGCTTATGGTGCAGGGCTATATGCGATGGCAGGACCTGCGTTTGAGCCGGATTGCTGTCTTGCGCTGCCTACAGCCCAAATTGCTGTAATGGGACCGGAAGCTGCGGTAAATGCTGTTTATTCTAATAAAATTAATGAGATAGAAGATGTGAAAGAACGAATTCAATATGTTCAGCAAAAACAACTAGAATACAAAGAACACATCGATATTTACAAACTAGCATCTGAAATGATTATTGATGATATCGTTTCACCTTCTTCTTTAAGAAGTGAACTGATTAACAGATATAAATTTTATAAAAATAAAGAAATGATATTCAGCGAACGGAAACATCCTGTATATCCGGTATAAAAAAAGCAGAGGGGCTGACACAAAAGTAGAATAACTTTTGAGGTCATGCCTCTTTTTTATAGGTTTTTCGCTAGTCTATTTTCTAAAAGATTGTTGCTTTTATCGAATATTGGTTATAATCTTCATTGGCCAGTTGATTAGAGTGCAAGGTGTGAGACTACGGCTAGAATAAGTGGGATTATCATAAAGCGGAGGCGGCTTGCTCAGTCCCGGCAAGCATAAAATGAATGGGTTAAGAGTGCGCTCTTTACCTTCAAGACCATTTAGCTTATGACCTCGAGGGGTTAACCGACGTAGACTAGACAGGAGAGACTCTGCTGGTGCAAAGCGACGTAGAGGCTCACCGCACACCACGAGGATTGCGAGCATCCGTAACGGAAATCAATTCACTTCTAAGAGCAACAAAAATTGCGATAACAGTTTTCTTTATATGGTAAAATTGCGCTAATAATCATTTGATTTGGAGGTACATATGAGAGTAAGTGTGATTGGCGGAGGAGCCATCGGATTATTAATTTCATATTTTCTTAAATTAAATCAACATGAACCGGTTCTTTATACGCGTACACTGGAACAGGCAAAAGCAATAAATCAATCAGGTTTAACATATATTGATAATTTCGGAAATACGGAAACCATACATATAGAAGTGAAGCAAGTAGAGGAATACGCAGGATTTGAAGACTATTGTGTTGTAACGGTAACGCAAAACGCCATTAAAGACCTGCGCTTTTTACATCAAAGGACGTTTAATAATATTTCGCTCTTGTTTCTGCAAAATGGAATGGGTCATATTGACTGGATAAAGAACTTGCCGCAAGAAAATATAAGCGTTGGTGTTGTTGAACATGGTGCAATGAAAGAGGGTTATACCTCTGTCCATCATGTTGGGATGGGGAAGGTTAAAGTTTCAGCATTCAGAGGCAATTTTGCTCTAGATTGGCAATCCATTTTTTCAAAGGTAGAATTATTTCCAGTCACATTGGAATCTAACTGGGAAAAGATGTTGTTGATAAAGCTAATTATAAATGCTTCAATCAACCCTGTTACAGCAATGCTTCGTATTCCAAATGGTCAATTATTAGATAATGGGTATGCATATAAGATGATGAAACATCTATTTGAAGAAACGATTCATGTTTTAAATATGAACGGAATGAAAGATGATTTATGGAAGGAATTGTTAACGATTTGCAGAAATACTTCCTTGAATCGATCTTCCATGCTAAAAAGCATCGAGAGTGGGAAACAAACTGAAATTGATAGCATTACGGGAGAAATTATAAAGCAAGCAAATAGTATGAATAAACCAGTACCGTTTTCTCGTTTTGCCTATTATGCTGTGAAAGGATTGGAATGGAGAGGATAAAAGGTTCTCAACCTTTTTACGCGGAGTGATAGCTACATTCGTAACAATTCCATATATTGTGTTTTTTGCAGTTTATCAAATTATCTTTAAAATAAAGGCTCTTTTCTAAAAGATTGTTGCTTTCATAACTCATTTTTATCATCTTCTTTGGAAGTTGATTGAAGTGGAAGGTAGCCAGACTCCTGCGGGACAGGCCGGCAGGTGAGACACTTAAGAGTGAAACGTCCGAATGTGGCTCACCGCCTGCCCCGCGGAAAGCGAGCAACCTGCAACGGAAATCAACTACTTTCAAAAGCAACAATGAATACGAAATCAGCCAAAATAAAAAAACGAAAAATGGCTTTTGAAGCAGGGACGGATGTAACAACTTTTTTCTTACTTATTTCGATAAACAGATTGTTTGTGGAAATTTGGGGTCATACCTATTATTGGATCCTTATTATTTTGTTTTTAAGCGGCTGTTTTTTATAACGATGCTCATTTGGAGAAATGATGTGGAGCTTTCTATAGTAAGGTTGAATTGGCGTTTGCAGTTTCTCATCCTTTCTGTTGGGTATTTTTCGTTAATTACATATGGCGTACTAAAACGAATTTTGGAAGTTTAGAGCAAATCTTTTATTGTAAGTTAAGTTAATTTGCTATACTCGATAAGGATGTAATTGAACGCAGAAAGGAAGTACATAAATGAGACTGGAGGAAATGAAGCTTCAAACGTCACCATTTCTTGAAGGTTATTTACAAGCAGATTTGGACGTTGCTCGTTTTTTTGATTATCAAAAACCTTACAATAAGCAGGAATGGATGAAAAGACATGAAGAACTGAAGCATCATCCATTTCCGAGAAAAGAACTGACAGAGTATTTGTTTACTTACAATGAAAAGATCGGATCTTCACGTAAAACGATGGATGCTATTCAAAAATTAAATAATCCAGAGACTGTTACTGTAGTAGGAGGTCAGCAGGCAGGACTTTTAACAGGACCTCTGCTTGTAATATATAAATGCATCAGTATCATTCAGTTAGCAAAACAAGCAGAAAAAGAATTAGGAATGCCGGTAGTTCCTGTTTTCTGGATCGCAGGTGAGGACCATGATATGGATGAAATTAACCATATTATGCTACCGAAAAATAATACAGCAAAGAAAACCTCATTTAAAGAAGCATCAGCTATTAAATCGTCGGCTTCTCTTTGGAAGTGGAATACGGAAAATGTAAAACCATGGATAGCAGAAGTTTTTCGATCATTCGGAGAAACGGCATACACACAAGACTTTAAAATAGAGACTGAAAGAATTCTCGATGAATCAGATTCCATCGTCACTTTTTTTGCAAAACTGCTTACGAAATGGTTTTCGGATGAAGGGCTAATCTTTTTAGATTCAGGTGATCCGGATTATAAGAAGCTTCAAACTCCTTATTTGGAAAAGATAATCAAGAATAATTCAGATATTGATGAGGCATTCAGATCTCAATCGAAAGAGCTTAATAAATTTGGATTTGATGATCCAATTGAAATTCAATCAAATAATGCTCATTTGTTTTATTCAAAAGAGGAAGAACGAATCTTGTTATATAGAGAGGGAAGCAGCTTTACATCGAAGGAAAAGGATTTTACAATCACAGAGGATCAGCTATTAAAAGAAGCAGCAGCTCATCCTGAGCGTTTCAGCAACAACGTTGTTACACGTCCGCTTATGCAGGAGTTTTTGCTTCCTACCCTCTCGTTTATTGCTGGCCCTGGAGAAATTGCCTACTGGGCAACATTGGGTAAGGTTTTTCATCTCTTTGACCGGAAGATGCCGATCCTTACTCCTAGACTGTCTGTAACGTTAGTTCCTGAAAAAACGACGCATCTATTAGAAGAAAAAGGTCTCGTTGTATCACAAGTTCTTGAAAATGGAACAGATGAGTATAAAAGAGATTGGTTTAATAAAAACCGGCCAGTTGAAACGAATGAAACCATTCAAACCGTCAAAGCTGAAATAGCAGATTCATATTCTCAGCTTATAAAATTAGCCAGTAAAATTGATGAGAATTTATTGCCAGTCACAGAAAAAAATCTGGATAGAATTTATGCAGAGATTGAATATATCGAGAAAAAAATGGAGCAGCGTGTTCGCAAAAAAGTAAAGGAACCGCTGGCGCAATTTGATGAACTTATGCTGGAGCTAAAGCCAGTTGGGAGCCTTCAAGAACGTGTGTGGAACATCTATCAATACATGAATGAATTCGGACCGGATCTCATCCGTCAACTTGTACAGTACCCGTTTATATTCAATGAAAAACATAAAATTATATATTTATAAATTTAATAGAAATATTTTTAAAAAAATCCTGTGTGACAGCAGGATTTTTTTTTTTGTACACGAATAATAGTTGTAGTGGTGAAAAGTGGAGCGTTGTGGTAGATTTAGGGGAGAAAGTGGGTGAATCATATGTTCATGGGCGAATATCAGCATAGCATCGATGAAAAAGGACGTATGATCATCCCTTCTAAATTTCGTGATGAGCTAGGCTCAGAATTCATTTTGACACGAGGATTGGATCAATGTGTATTCGGCTATCCTTTAAATGAATGGAAAGTAATTGAAGATAAACTCAAGACCTTGCCATTTACAAAGAAGGATGCCCGTGCTTTTACCCGGTTTTTCTTTTCAGGGGCTGCTGAATGCCAGCTCGATAAACAGGGAAGAGTGAATATTGCATCCACACTAAGAGACTACGCCAAGCTAGAAAAAGATTGCGTAGTAATAGGTGTCTCGAATAGAATTGAAATTTGGAGTAAATCGATTTGGGAAGAATACTTCTCCAAATCAGAAGATTCTTTCGGAGAAATTGCAGAAAGTCTGATGGACTTCGATTTATAAAACCCTATAGTTTACAGCAGAAAGGAATTTTCCATGTTTGACCATATAACCGTTTTAAAACAAGAATCAGTAGATGCATTAAACATTAAGCCAGATGGTATTTATGTTGATTGTACGTTGGGTGGGGCAGGTCATAGCAGCCTCATATTATCAAAACTTGAAACAGGTCATTTGTATGCTTTTGATCAAGATGACAAAGCCATTGAAAATGCACGGGAAGTTTTAAAGAATTATGAAGGAAAGTACACAATCATCCGCAGTAATTTCCGCTACATAAAAGAAGAACTGAACAATCTTGGGGTAGAAAAAGTTGATGGAATTCTATTTGATCTAGGGGTTTCATCTCCTCAGCTAGATGAAGCAGACAGAGGATTCAGTTATCAGCACGACGCAGAACTTGACATGCGTATGGACCGTTCGAGTGAATTAACTGCACGTGAAATAGTGAATGAGTGGTCTTTTAACGAGTTGATGAAAATTATTTCTCGTTATGGTGAAGAAAAATTCGCCAAACAAATCGCTAGAAAAATTGAAGCGGCTAGGGAGAAAAAAATTATTCAAACAACTGGTGAACTTGTCGAAATAATTAAAGATGCTATACCTGCACCAGCAAGAAGAACAGGTGGACATCCAGCAAAAAGGACATTTCAAGCCATTCGTATTGCAGTTAACGATGAACTAAACGCTTTCGAGGATGCTTTGAATGACTCAATTGAGCTTTTGAATATCTTCGGCAGAATTGCGGTTATAACCTTTCATTCTTTAGAAGATCGTGCGTGTAAAAATATACTTAAAAAAGCGAGTCAAGGCCCTGAATTGCCGCCAGGACTTCCTGTGATACCTGAAGAATACAAACCTACTTTAAAACTGGTTACAAGAAAGCCTATCGTGCCTGATGAGGACGAGCTAGAAGATAACAGACGTTCAAGATCAGCAAAACTAAGAGTTGCCGAAAAACAGAAATAGAGAGGAGAAATTAATTTGAGTAATTTAGCATATCAAGTACAAAAGCAGCAAATTCAAGCGCAAAATAATCCAAGACCGATAGAAGCACCATCCCGCAAACTTTTCACAAAAGGTGAAGTCATGATATGGGGTCTTATGGGTGTGGTATTAATCGCAGGTCTTGTTTGGTTGATCTCCCTTTATGCTTCCGTTTATCAAGCGACTGCAAAAATCGAAACGATGCGCAAAGATATTTCTGCTGAATCAAAGATTGTAGAAGATTATCACCTTCAAGTTACAGAATTAAGCAATCCAGAACGCATTATGAAGCTTGCTAAAAAACAAGGCTTTGTCCTAGATAGCAAGAACGTTAAAGTGGTTGAGAATCAAGAGTAGGTGCTATTATGAGATTTAAGCTGAAAAGAAAAAACGTTGGAGCAGGTATCCTTATGGCTGTGTTTACCTTGCTCTTTTTTATATTAGCGGGTAAGTTCTTTGTTGTTGCCTATTCCCAGTCAGCAGAGGGAGTAAATTTGATCGAATATGGAAAAAGAAAATGGCTGAAAAGTGATGAACTCGATGCGAAAAGAGGGACAATATTTGATCGCAATGGTGAGGAGATCGCTGCTGATATTCCATCTTACAGCGTAATCGCGATACTAGATAAAAAGTATCCTAATCACGTAAAAGATCCTGAAAAGGCTGCAGAAAAATTAGCAGGAGTTCTAGATACAGATGAAGGAAAACTAGAAGACTTGCTTAGTAAAAAGGGAAGATTCCAAGTAGAAATCCCCGCAGGAAGAAAAGTTTCTTATCGTACAAAACAAAAAATTGATCAAATGAAAATTGAAGGTATCGATTTTATTAGAGAATCTAGACGTTATTATCCAAATCAAACATTTGCTTCCCATGTGCTCGGCTACACAGGGAGAGGGGATGATGGCGCGCAAAAAGGACTAATGGGTCTTGAAAAGTCGTTGGATAAATACTTAAAAGAAAAAGATGGTAAGGTTACTTTTGTTGGAGATGCATATAGCCGTGCAATCAATGAAAAAAAAGAAACAATAGAGCCACCTAAGCATGGAAAAGACGTTTTTTTGACACTAGATGAGAAAATCCAACTCTACTTGGACGAAGCAATGGGAGAGGCTGCAAAAAAGTACAAACCAGAAAAACTGATCGGTGTTGTTGCTGATCCGAAGACAGGCAGAATTTTAGCGATGAGCAACTATCCGTCGTTTAATCCAAATGAAAAAGATATTACCAACTATACGAACTTCGCTATTTCTGATGCTTATGAGCCAGGTTCAACAATGAAAATATTTACGTTGGCATCTGCAATAGAAGAAGGCGTTTACAACGGCAATGAAAAGTTTCAATCGGGTTCATATAAACTTCCGAACATATCGAGGCCTATCTATGACCACAACCGAACAGGGTGGGGGACAATTACGTATGACGAAGGAGTCCGTAATTCATCGAACGTTGCTTTTTCAAAATTGGTTCGTGAAAAACTGGGGTATGAAAAATTCAGAAGCTATCTTTCCAAGTTTGGGTTAGATCAGAAAACGAACATTGACTTGCCGAATGAAAAGAGCGGTTCCATACTTTATAACTATGAAATTGAGAAAGTTACAACGGCATTCGGTCAAGGGACGACCGTTACACCAATTCAGCAAATTCAGGCGGCTACAGCAATCGCTAATGGCGGGAAAATGATGCAGCCGTATGTCATCGATAAAATCATCGATCCGAAAACGAAGAAAACCGTACTCACACATCAGCCAAAAGTTGCGGGCAAACCAATTTCAGAATCTACCGCCAAAAAGGTAAGAGAAATTTTAGGGACGGTTGTTACAGACGGAACAGGTAAACCGTATATGATCGAAGGCTATGATGTCGCCGGTAAAACAGGTACAGCACAAGTACCTGGTAAAGATGGTAAATATTTATCTGGCTGGGGGAAAAATATTTTCTCCTTTATGGGAATGGCTCCAAAGGATGATCCTAAATTGCTGATGTATGTGGCAATCGACCGTCCAAAAGTGGAATACCCTGAGATGGGTTCTACACCGACTGCAAATATTTTTACGAGTGTAATGAAAAGCAGCCTTCAATACTTAAATATCCAGCCAGAAGCTAAGGAATCTAAGCAAAAATCTTCATCATCCAAGTCATTTGGAAAAGACTTGCCTGATTTTACTGGACAATCTGTAAATGATGCTAAATCACAGTTAGAACATTTCGGGATGAATGTAACGGTAATTGGTTCAGGAGATGAAGTTACTCAACAGGAACCTTATGATGGTGCATTTGTCATTAAAGGTGAAAAAGTTATTCTTCGCACGAGCGGAGAAGTGAAGATGCCTGATTTGAAAAACTGGTCCTATATGGATGTATTACGCTTAAGTAAATTGATGGGACTTAAAGAGACGATTACAGGCAGCGGATTTGCAGTTAAGCAAAGCGTAAAACCAGGATCTCTGATTAAAAAGGGAGATTTCTTAGTTGTGCAGCTTGAAGAACCAAAAGAGACAGTGCCGAAACCAAAAAGGGATAGCTCTAGCGGCGGTGAGCAAAATACAGAAGATGAAGAAACCATTGTTACCGAATAGAAAACAGCTTTAAGTTCTATGCGCTTGTGTACAAGCATATATTTGAAACGAATCATACAGGGGAGGTATATGTGTGAGAGTTTCAAATGTAACAGTACGCAGGCGCTTAATTTTTGTTCTTATTTTTGGACTAGCTTTCTTTTTTGTTATATCTGTCCGATTAGGGTATGTTCAATTTGTTCTAGGGGATATGCTTACTGACAAAGCTCTGGATTCGTGGAGCCGAAATATACCTTTTGAGCCGAAACGAGGCAAAATCGTCGACAGAAATGATGTAGCACTTGCTACAAATGTCAGTGCACCGACTGTTTTTGTAGTTCCAAGGCAAGTGAAAGAAACGGACAAGACTGCTGAAGAGTTGGCCTCCGTATTAAATATTTCTAAAACAGAGGTTTTTAAGCGGATTACAAAAAAAGCATCAATCGTTAGGATTGATAATGGCGGCAGGAAAATCAGCAATTTAAAAGCAAAAGAAGTTGAATCTTTAAATCTCCCGGGTGTTTTCGTAGCGGAAGACAGTAAAAGACATTATCCTTATGGCTCCTATCTTTCTCACGTTTTGGGATTTGCTGGCATCGATAACCAAGGCCTAACAGGATTGGAATTGTATTATGATAAACAATTAAACGGTAAAGAAGGACACGTATCCTTTTTCTCGGATGCCCGCGGAAGAAGAATGCCTTCTTTGTCAGATAAATATGAGAAGCCTAAAGACGGTTACGATCTAAGACTTACAGTTGACTCAAGAGTTCAGACCATAATCGAACGGGAATTGGACATTGCTCAAGCCACATATAATCCAGATGGAGCGATCGCAATTGCCATGAATCCCAACACTGGTGAAATTTTAGGAATGAGTTCGAGGCCAGATTTTGACCCTGAAGAATATAAAAGGGTAGCTCCAGAAGTCTATAATCGCAATCTGCCTGTATGGGCTCAATACGAGCCGGGTTCTACGTTTAAGATTATTACACTCGCAGCAGCATTAGAAGAAGGAAAGGTCAACTTAGAACATGATACTTTCAATGACCCGGGATCGATTGAAGTGGCAGGGCGAAAACTGAAATGCTGGAAAGCAGGAGGTCATGGCCATCAGACTTTTTTAGAAGGTGTGCAAAATTCATGTAACCCAGGCTTTGTTATTTTAGGACAGCGTCTTGGCAAAGATAAATTATTTAATTATATAAGAGAATTTGGCTTCGGCGAAAAAACAGGAGTAGATTTAGCGGGAGAAGGAAGAGGAATTCTGTTTTCGCCGGATCGCGTCGGTCCGCTGGAACTCGCTACTACAGCATTTGGCCAAGGGGTTTCTGTTACGCCTATACAGCAAGTTGCTGCAGTGTCTGCGGCCGTAAACGGGGGGTATTTATACGAACCATATATAGCTAAAGAATTAGTAGACCCTGTAACGGGCAAAGTGGTGAGTAAACAAACTCCAAAGTTAAAGAGAAAAGTAATTTCTGAGAAAACCTCAGCAGAGGTTAGACACGCATTAGAAAGTGTTGTTGCTCAAGGAACTGGTAAAAATGCATTTGTAGACGGTTATCGTGTCGGCGGGAAAACAGGTACCGCGCAAAAAGCGGAAGGCGGAGTGTACCTTAAGAATAATCATATCGTGTCCTTCATCGGTATGGCCCCGGCTAACAAACCTGAAATTGTTGTTTATGTAGCGATTGATAATCCAAAAGAAACTTTGCAGTTCGGTGGTGTCGTAGCTGCTCCGATAGTGGGGAATATTATTGAAGACAGTCTCTCTGCTATGGACATAAAAAAACAAAAAGGCCAGATCGAAAAAGAAAAGACTTGGCTGGATGCACCTGAAATAGTAGTTCCGAACTTAATAGGCAAAAAAACAAAAGATTTAACAAATCTGCTTTATAATTTAAAAATTGATGCATCAGGGCAAGGAAGTTATATCGTGCAGCAGGCACCTCAACCCGGAGTGAAGCTTCAGGCAGGCAAGACAATTCGTTTATTTTTGGGTGACAAAAAAGATGTAGAAGATTAAAATAAAGGATGTACACATAGCCAAGCGCGTAATCTTGCCTTGGCTTATTTTTCTTAATGGCTCTGCTTATGAAGCAGTTGAACTGTGTATTCAACAAGAGTTTCTAATAGTGTTTATTTAATAACTGTAGACTCTTTTTAAAAAGACTGTTGCTTTTGAGCGATTTTCGTTAAGTTCTTCACTGCAAAGTTAATTGGAGCGTAGGTGGCAAGACTCCAGTGGGATTAGTGTGACAGGTGAGACCCCTTATGGCGCAACGCGCAGAGTGGGCTCACCGCACGCCCCACGGAAAGCGAGCCACTGAAGCGGAAATTAACCTCTTTCAAAAGCATTAAAGTTTGCGATAAAAGCCTAATTAATAAATAATTAACGTTGACTAGAGGAGAGGTCAGGATTAAATGGAATTACAAGAATTGCTTACATATTTAGTGAATTATGAAATGGATATAGAAGCCAATCCTGAAATTACCTCCATTGAAATGGACTCCAGGAAAGCCGGGAAAGGCTGTCTATTTATTTGTATTGAAGGTCTTGTCTTTGATGGCCACGATTTCGCCGAAACAGCTGCAAGGAATGGGGCATCTGCAATTTTGTCAGAAAAGGATTTAAATGTGAATGTTCCAGTAATTAAAGTGAGAGACTCAAAAAAAGCGATGGCTATATTAGCCGATGCCTTTTTCGGTCATCCTTCTCAAAAACTGCACCTCGTTGGGATAACAGGTACAAATGGCAAAACAACAACATCACACTTGATTGAAAAAGTCTTTAGTGAATCTGGCAAGGCCACTGGTATGATCGGCACAATTGAAATGAAAATAAAGGATCAAAGATATAAAGTAGCAAATACAACACCTGATTCTTTATACCTTCAAAATGCATTTTATAAGATGATAGAAGAAAATGTAGATACAGCAGTAATGGAAGTTTCATCACATGCCCTCGTACAAGGGAGAGTGTGGGGCTGCGATTATGATATTGCCGTTTTTACGAATCTTACTCAGGATCATTTAGATTATCATAAGAACATGGAAGAATATCAGTTTGCAAAAAGTCTCTTATTTTCTCAAATGGGAAATACTTATCATAAGTCTTCAAAGAAATTTGCAGTTTTGAATAATGATGATCCGGCATCTGAAATGTTTAAAAGAATAACGTCAGCAGAAGTCATTACTTATGGCATCGACAATGAGAGTGATGTTAGAGCTACTAACATTACCATCGGATCGCAAGGCACTACTTTTACACTGCAAACTCCAAAAGGTAAAAGAGAAGTTAAATTAAAGCTAATGGGTAAATTTTCTGTATACAATGTTTTAGCTTCTATTTCTACGTGTCTGCTTTCTGGGATCGAATTAGATCAGATTATTAAATCGCTAGAAGATGTGACAGGGGTTTCCGGAAGATTTGAACCTGTTATTGCAGGACAGGATTATACAGTGATTGTAGATTATGCACATACTCCTGACAGTTTAGAAAATGTGTTACGGACAATTAAAGAATTTGCAAAAGGTTCGATTACAGCAATCGTTGGCTGCGGAGGAGACCGTGATAAAACAAAGCGCCCGCTAATGGCAGGTATCGCTGCGGATTTAGCAGATAAAGCAATTTTTACGAGTGATAACCCTCGAACGGAAGACCCGATTCAAATATTAAAAGAAATGGAAGATGGAACGGATAAAAATAATTATGTAACAATTCCAGACCGTAAAGAAGCAATCGAGTATGCAGTTGAACGAGCAAAAGCCAATGATGTTATACTGATTGCAGGAAAAGGTCATGAAACTTATCAAATCATCGGTAAAGATGTACTTGATTTTGATGACAGAGTTGTAGCGAGGGAAGCAATTAAGGCGGTGAAAAAATGAAACTGGATATAAAAGAACTAGTCCCTTTTGCAAATAAGACTGCTGGTAATGTGGAGAACACAGTGATTGAAGGGATTTCAAAGGATACTCGTTTGAAAACTAAAAATGCACTCTACCTTCCAATCGCTGGAGAGCGGTTTGACGGTCACGAATTTTTATTTGATGCGATAAACCAGGGCTGTACAGCAACCGTTTGGCAGGAAGGTATAGATCTTCCCGCAGGCTTGCCAGCAGATTTCCCTGTTTTGTTTACTTCAGACACTATTGGATTTTTACAGAGAATCTCTAAATATTACTTAAAGAAAATAAATCCGATTGTTGTAGCTGTTACAGGAAGCAACGGGAAAACGACGACGAAAGATATGATTGAAAGTGTATCTTCTACGACATTTAAGACGTTCAAGACACAAGGAAACTACAACAATCATATCGGACTGCCGCTTACTATTCTTGGAATGGAAGAAGGTACAGAAGTTCTCATACTTGAGATGGGAATGAGTAATTTCAATGAAATTTCATTATTGAGCAAACTTGCAGAACCGGATGCGGCTATTGTTACTAATATTGGTGAAAGTCATCTCGAACAACTCGGCAGCCGTGAGGGGATCGCAAAGGCAAAGCTGGAAATTGCAGATGGACTTAAACCGGGCGGACTTCTTATCATTGATGGAGATGAGCCGCTTCTTTCTCATGTAAAAGGAGAAAATGTACTTAAAGTTGGATTTGGTGATTCCACAACATTAAAATTAGTAGATATGCAAACCGATCAAGAAGGTGTTTCGTTTTCTTTAGAAGAAGGTACTACTGTGTATCGGATACCAATGCTTGGAAAGCATAATATTAAAAATGCGGCATATGCAATCGCAGTCGGGCATTATTTGAATATAGAAGAAAATAAAATCAAAGAGGGACTTGAAAGATTAAAAGTTACGGCGATGCGTCTTGAGATGAAAAAAGGGAAAAATGGCACATTGCTTATTAATGATGCATATAACGCCAGCCCTACTAGCATGATAGCAGCACTTGCAACTTTAGCAGAACTTAATGATTTTAATACTAAGGCAGCTGTTCTCGGCGATATGTATGAACTGGGCTCAAATGAGGAAGAAATGCACAGGAATATTGCTGAGCACATTGATGAAAGCATCAACTACATTATCGCATTAGGACAAAAAGGTGCTTGGATTGCAGATGAATTAAAAAAAAGAAAAGTAAAGGGTGTTGAAATAACTCATTACTTAACAAAAGAAGAGGCAGTGAAGCCGATTCAACAATTATTATCCGAGAATACCGCAATATTATTTAAAGCTTCGAGGGGTATGGCATTAGAAACACTTATTTCTACTTTCACAGAAGATGAACAGGAGTCGAAAAAATGATTGAGCAAGTCTTACTTTTTACATTAATTGCATCTTTTTTAATTGCGGTGCTGAGTTCCCCCTTCTTTATTCCTTTTTTGAGAAGGCTGAAATTCGGGCAAAGCATACGTGATGAAGGACCAAAGTCACATCAAAAGAAACAAGGAACCCCTACAATGGGTGGAATTGTTATTTTATTGGCGCTTGCAGTTGCAACATATGCAATGACAGCGAAATTTTTTACGATTACAACAAAAACACATCTTTTGCTGCTAGTAACACTAGGTTTTGGACTTTTAGGATTTTTAGATGATTTTATTAAAGTAGTGAAAAAAAGAAATCTAGGTTTAACTTCTAAGCAAAAACTCATAGGGCAGCTGGTTATTGCTGCAATTTTTTACATTGGATTAAAAACGATTGATTTTTCTACGAAGATTTCTGTCCCAGGTACTGAATGGTCATTTGACCTTGGGTGGTTTTATCCTGTGCTTGTCGTATTCATGCTAATTGGGGCATCTAATGCAGTTAACTTGACAGACGGACTCGATGGATTACTGGCAGGTACTGCAGCAATTGCATTTGGTGCATTTGCTGTTCTTGCATCAACACTGCTTCAATTTGAAGCCGCAATTTTCAGTGTTGCAGTAGTGGGTGCAGTCCTTGGATTTTTAGTATTTAATGCACATCCCGCAAAAGTTTTTATGGGGGATACAGGTTCATTAGCTCTTGGTGGTGCTATTAGTGCTATTGCTATTTTAACAAAAATGGAAATTCTTCTTGTTATCATTGGTGGAGTGTTTGTTATTGAGACACTTTCTGTAATGATTCAAGTAGCTTCATTTAAATTAACTGGAAAACGAGTATTCAAAATGAGTCCGCTTCATCATCATTATGAATTATCAGGCTGGAGTGAATGGCGAATTGTTGTAACGTTCTGGCTGGTAGGACTTGTTTTTGCTGCATTAGGAATTTATTTAGAGGTGTGGGTTTAAATGAAAAACACAAAAATGTTTAAGGGGAAACATATATTAATAGTTGGATTAGCTAAAAGCGGTTTTGCAGCAGCAAAACTGCTTAATTCTTTTGAAGCTAAAGTCGTAGTAAACGACAAACAGCCAAAAGAAGGTAATTTAGAGGCTGAATCCTTAGAAAAACTAGGAATCTCTGTTGTATGTGGTGGGCATCCAATATCATTGTTGGATCAGCCAATTGACTTTATTGTTAAGAATCCTGGTATTCCTTATCAGAATCCATTAATTGAAGAAGCACTTCATCGCAATATCCCTGTTTATACGGAAGTTGAAATTGCAGGGCTTATCTCTGAAGCTGAAATAATTGCTATAACTGGATCAAACGGAAAAACGACAACGACAACACTTGTCGGAGAAATGCTGAGAAACAGCAATAAGACTCCTATTGTAGCTGGAAACATCGGAACTGTATTTTCTGAAGTAGCTTCTAAAGCAACAAATGAAGATATTTTTGTAGCAGAACTATCAAGTTTTCAATTAATGGGTACAGAAAAATTCCAGCCTCGTATTTCGGTTTTTTTGAATTTGTTCGAGGCACATTTAGATTATCATGGATCTTTAGATGAGTATGGAAAAGCGAAAGCAAAAGTAACAGTGAACCAGGATGAAAATGATTATGTCATTTATAATGCTGATGATCTCCAAGTAACTGAGCTAATTAAACATTCAAAAGCCCAGCATGTCCCTTTCTCAGTTCAAAAACAACTGAAAAATGGAGCTTATATTCAGGACGATGCATTATATTTTCAAAATCGTAGAATCATTGAATTAAAAGAAATAGTATTACCAGGTAAACATAATCTATCAAATATTATGGCAGCAGTTGCAGCTTCATTGCTTGCGGGAGCAGATATTAAACAAATTCAAGAGGTTTTAAAAACGTTTGCAGGTGTGACGCATCGCCTTCAATATGTTGGAGAAGTTCACGGCCGCCGATTTTATAATGATTCAAAGGCTACTAATATACTGGCAACGAATGCTGCCTTATCCGCATTTGATTCACCAGTGATTTTACTGGCTGGCGGTCTTGATCGGGGAAATTCCTTTGATGAGTTAATACCTTCATTAAAGAATGTAAAAGTTTTGGTGACATTTGGACAAACATCAGAAAAACTGACTGAAGCTGGAAGACAAGCAGGAATAGAAACGATTAAACGTGCTGATAATGTTGAAGATGCCGTTCCCGCAGCGTTCAGTCTTTCTGTATCAGATGACGTAATATTGCTCTCTCCTGCATGTGCAAGCTGGGATCAATATAAGACTTTTGAACAAAGAGGGGACATGTTTATCAACTCTGTGCATAAACTTAAATAAGGTTTGTACAAATAATTAGAGTTGAGGTGTTTCCCTTTGCCTGCAACGAAATCTACCCCTGATATGATTTTAATCATTGTAACGCTTATGTTGTTATCGATTGGCATTATTATGGTATACAGTGCGAGTGCAGATATGGCGCTGTATAGATTTCATGATTCTCTCTTCTTTGCCAAGAGACAGCTGTTATTTGCCGGTGTTGGAATTGCTGCGATGTTCTTTCTCATGAATATTAATTACATGACTTGGAAGGTATGGTCAAAAGTTATATTAATCATTTGTTTCTTTTTGTTAGTAGCAGTATTAATTCCAGGAGTAGGAATGGTCCGCGGCGGTGCAAGAAGCTGGATTGGAGTCGGCGCATTTTCCATACAGCCATCTGAATTTATGAAGCTTGCTATGATTACCTTTTTAGCAAAATATTTATCTATGCATCAAAAGAAAATAACATCCTTCAAAAAAGGATTAATTCCGACACTTGGATTAGTTATGATCGCTTTCGGAATGATTATGCTGCAGCCGGACTTGGGTACAGGTACTGTTATGGTAGGCACAAGTATTGTCATGATTTTTGTAGCAGGTGCCCGTATTTCTCACTTCGTTGGACTTGGGCTTGTGGGAATAGCAGGCTTTGTAGGGTTGATCATATCGGCACCTTACCGCATAAAGCGGATCACATCGTTTCTAGATCCATGGAGCGATCCGTTAAATAGCGGATTTCAAATTATCCAATCACTACTTGCGCTTGGCCCTGGCGGATTATTAGGACTTGGACTCGGCCAGAGCAGGCAAAAGTTCGGTTATTTACCCGAACCGCAAACAGATTTTATTTTTGCCATTCTATCAGAAGAATTGGGATTTATAGGTGCTGTGTTCGTTCTAATCTTATTTAGTTTATTGTTATGGAGAGGGATTCGGATTGCTTTAGGAGCACCTGATTTATTCGGCAGCTTTTTAGCGATAGGAATTATTGGTATGGTGGCGATTCAGGTCATGATTAACATTGGTGTAGTAACAGGATTAATGCCCGTAACAGGAATTACATTACCATTCTTAAGTTATGGCGGTTCATCCTTGACACTTATGCTTGCATCTATAGGTGTTTTGTTGAATATAAGCCGTTATTCAAGGTATTAATACTTGAGTTTCACAACGAATTCTCTTATCCTAAACATATATACAGCAATGTTACCCTGTCTGTTTTGGCAGGGTATTCTTTATTATTTAGCTCTTTTCTAAACTCTCTTTTCTAAAAGGTTGTTGCTATTGAGTGATTTTTGAGAAATGCTTCATGGAAAAAGTTAATTGGAGCGGAAGTGGCGAGACTCCTCGAAAATGAAAATCACATTTTCTTCGTGCGATGTGAAGCTGCCGAAGCCTTCCTTGTCCTGCAGGATGAGTGAGACAGGTGAGGCCTCTCAATGTACGCAGTACGGAGGGGGCTCACCGCACACCCTGCGGAAAGCGAGCCCATGCAGCAGAAATTAACCTCTTTCAAAAGAAGAGCAACAAAGTATGTAAAAACAGCTGTTTATTTTTATAAGATAGAAATAAATTGAATAGGTTGTACGAATACTTCTTTGTTGATGTTTATGAACATATTAAACATGGAAAAGAATAATGCATAGCATATAAAGATAGGTATGCGAGAGGCTATAGGGGGTTTTTATAATGATAGAACAATTAGCAGAAAAATTTAAAACTGAAAATCTAGGAAAAGTACTGTTAAACGAACCTTTAAAAAATCACACAACATTTAAAATTGGCGGACCAGCTGATTTGTTTTTTGAACCGAAGGATATTGAAAGCTTAAAAAAAGCAGTTGTTTATATGAAAGAGGCTCATGTTCCGATTCGTGCAATTGGAAGAGGTTCAAATCTTTTAGTGTCTGATGGTGGCATTGAAGGAGTAGTTATAAAAGTTGGTGAAGGTCTTAACCATTTAGAGAAGGACGGAAGTAGAATTACTGTAGGTGGAGGCTATTCCATTATCCCTCTTGCGACTGTATTGTCCCGTGAAGCCTATACGGGTCTCGAATTCTCTGCAGGTATCCCTGGTTCAATAGGGGGAGCAGTGTTTATGAACGCTGGAGCACATGGATCAGACATGTCCAAAATTGTTGATAAAGCCTTAATTCTTTTTCCTGATGGTGAGCTAAAATGGCTTACAAATGAAGAGCTGGAATTTTCATATCGTACATCGGTACTTCAAAAAAATGGCGGAATCTGTGTAGAAGCTGTTCTAGTACTCGAAAAAGGCGATAAGGAAACAATCTTGACTGAACTAAAGAAAAATAAGGATTATAGAAGAAACACTCAGCCATGGAACTATCCATGCTGTGGAAGTGTATTTAGAAACCCGCTTCCTGAATATGCAGGAAACTTGATTGAAACATCTGGCTTAAAAGGGACTCAAATAGGCGGAGCGCAAATATCGGATATGCATGCTAACTTCATTGTAAACACTGGAGAAGCCAAAGCGAAAGATGTATTAGATTTAATTAGCTACATTCAAAAAACGATTAAAGAAAAACAAGGAATCGAACTTCAGACTGAAGTAGAAATTATAGGCCGAAATGAATAACAAAATTTTGGATATTTAGTGCTATACTGGGACTTATCCGTGCTATAATACAAGAAACAAGAAAAAAGATATCAACGACGTTTAGGAATGGAAAAGATTTTCATTTTTTTGCCGATTTTATAGGTGTATATTTTAAGCCTACAAAAAGTGCTTGGCGTCTTATGGCCAAGTTCTTTTATTTGATAGATAAGTAATATTGATTTTTCTTGTGCGAATTAACTACTAAAACGGAGGAAGAGGATGGACAAGGTAAAAGTCGTCAAGATTGAGGACCGCATTCCGAAGCTTAAAGAACACCGCAAACAAAAAGCAAATCGCCGTCTTGTTTTTTACTTGTCCTTTTTCTTTCTGTTGCTGATGGTTGTAGTATATTTTCAATCTGATCTAAGCCACGTTAAACAGATTTCAGTTTCTGGAAACTATTTTGTGACAGATAAAGAAATTCTTGATAAAAGTTTACTATCCGCTTCAACAAAATTTTTAAATGTCTCAGAAAAACAAATTAAAAAGCGGCTTGAACCTGTAGCTGAAATTCGTTCAGTTTCGGTTGAGAAAAAATTCTATAACCATATTGTAATCAATGTTAAAGAATATCAGCGGGTAGGGTACTTTAAAAAAGAAAATACATATTATCCGATGCTTCAAAATGGAAGAATGCTAGATCCATTAAAGGAAGATGAAAGACCAGTAAATGCTCCTGTAATCGTCAGCTGGAACGATCCCGAAAAATTGGAATCAATGGGACAGGAGCTGCAAAAACTTCCTGAAGGAATCATTCATAGAATTTCAGAAATTAAACTTACACCTGATTCCGGAAGTCTTGATAAGCTAACTCTGTTTATGACGGATGGAAATAAAGTAATTACGTCAATCGCAAAGTTTTCGGAGAGACTATCTAATTATCCGGTATTAATCAGCAAAATTAAACAAGAAGAAAAAGGAACGTTTTATTTAGGGATAAGCACAAGATTTGAACCTTACAACCGAGAAGTGACGGAGGAAACAAATGAGGAAAATTAATGGGAAACACCTCTTTTTGTCTCTTATTCTTTTAGTTACCGGGTTCATATTATCTTTTTCTTACCAGAGAGCTCAAATCCGGGAAAACGAAGTTACACAAAGTAACGAATGGAAAAAGGAAGATTCACTAAGGAGTCAAATCTTAACACTGCAAAAAAACAATAGAAGCCTGTCTTCAGATCTCCAAAAGCTCCAAAGAAACGTAGAAGTGAAGGAATCTAAACTTGCGGATCAAGAAAAAGCCTCCTACAATTTAGTGAAAGATTTGAAAAAGCTCAGAATGGTAGTTGGTAATGTGAAAGTGAAAGGGGAGGGGGTAAAGGTAACTTTATCAGACTCCTCTTACGTACCGGAGGGTGAAAACCCCAACGATTATATTGTTCATGAAGAACATATTAGAAGTGTAATTGATGAATTGCATATTTCGGGGGCAGAGGCCATCGCTATCAATGGGCAAAGAATCTCACATGATACATATATTTCTTGTGTCGGACCTGTCGTAAGCGTGGATGGAAATCAATATCCGGCACCTTTTATCATAACAGCGATTGGAGATTCTAATGCTCTTGAAAAGTCTCTTAACCTCTATATAGTTAATAAAATTGTAAATGATGGCGTAGAAGTTCGCGTTGAACAAGAAAGCGCGATAACAATGGAGCCATTTATTACAGAAGAGGGATGAGAAAGTTGAAAGAAAGACAATGGATGTTCGCAACTATTGCCCTCATACTTGGCGGAATGCTGGCTATTCAGTTTGAAACGACGAATAACCCTATTATTCGGGATACTCGGGATCTTTATGAGCTTAGAGCTGATCTGGAAAAAGAGAAACAGCGGCAGCAGGAACTCAATGAGGAACTAGAGCGTTACAATGACCTTTTGGAGAATTATAAAGGGAATGGCAAGGAAGAAAAAATTGCCGCAATGGAAGAAGCTTTGGCAGATTTAAAAAAACAAGCAGGATTAACGACGGTTAGCGGACAAGGAATCGTGATTACAATCGAACCTTTTAATGACGAGCTAATTGGAGTAGATCGCCCTGTTGCAAAGATTGAACCTGATATGCTTAGAAGACTAGTAAATGAACTGAACAGATATGATGCAAAAGAGATAAGCATTGGTGATCAGCGTGTCATATCAAAAACACCAGTCCGGGAAGTAAATGGAGACATTTACATAAATAATGAACCGATTTCTTCTTTTCCGATCGAAATCAAAGTTCTGGCAAAAAACAGCGAAAAATTACAACAAAAAATTATCGCTTCACCTGCGGTTGAAGAATTCGTACGTGAAAATTTTAACGTTGAATCGACTCCAAAATCGAAGGTGATCCTGCCAGCTTATGAGAAACCTGTGAGGGTAAAGTTTATGAAACCGGTAAAGGAGGGAACATAAGATGTGGTTACCGGTACTTGGACTTTTGCTTGGTCTTTTATTAGGTTTCATGTCAGATATCCGGGTTCCTCCAGAATACGCAAATTATTTATCAATTGCTGTATTAGCTGCACTTGATACGTTATTTGGCGGTATCCGTGCAAGTTTACAAGGCAGCTTTGAAGATAAAGTATTTATTACAGGTTTTTTCTTCAACATTCTACTAGCAGCCGGATTAGCTTATTTAGGGGTTCATCTCGGTATAGACTTATATTTAGCCGCAATTTTTGCCTTTGGGGTAAGATTGTTTAATAATATAGCTGTAATTCGTAGGTTGCTAATCTCTAAATGGACAGATTCACGTAAAAAGGCCTAAAAAATTTGAAAAAACCTTTAAAAAAAAAGAGGGAAAACCCGTTATTTGTGGAATTTATTCCATAATTAAGCGAAAATAAAGGGAATTTGATTATCTTTATTGATGAAGATTTAATGGGAAGAAAGGTTAGGAGGTGCCACAGAATGAACAGCAATGAAATATATGTAAGTTTAGACATCGGTACATCCAATATTAAAGTTATCATTGGAGAAATGACCAGTGAAACCTTTAATGTAATTGGTGTTGGCCATGCAAAATCAGCTGGAATCCGTAAAGGTTCCATTGTAGATATCGATGAAACTGTTCGTTCGATTAGAAAAGCCGTTGAACAGGCAGAGAGAATGTTAGGTATCCCTATTAATGCGGTAATTGTAGGCGTCAAAGGAAACCATATTCAACTGCAGCCATGTCACGGTGTAGTAGCAGTATCCAGAGAAGATCGTGAAATCGGAGACGATGATATTGCTAGAGTAATAGAAGCAGCACAAGTTATGTCTGTGCCGCCAGAACGAGAAATCATTGATGTGATTCCACGCCAGTTCATTGTGGATGGAACCGATGAAATTATTGACCCAAGAGGCATGTTAGGTGTTAGATTAGAAATGGAAGGGACTGTAATTACTGGTTCCAAAACCATCTTACATAACTTACTTCGATGTGTAGAAAGAGCCGGGTTGACCGTAGCTGATATTTGCCTTGAACCCTTAGCAACGGCTTCCATCGCACTTTCACGTGATGAAATGGATCTGGGTGTAGCGCTCATAGATATTGGTGGCGGTTCTACTACATTGTCCGTATTCGATCAAGGGACGATGCAGCTTACATCCGTTCTTCCTATCGGCGGAGATTTTATTACAAAAGACATTTCAATTGGATTAAGAACTTCTGCTGAAGATGCTGAAAAGATTAAATTGAAACATGGTCATTCATTTGTTGACTATGCTTCAAAAGATGAAACCTTTAACGTTTCACAGATTGGTTCATCACAGGAACAAGAAATTTCCCAATATGAACTGTCTTTAATCATCGAAGCACGTATGGCTGAAATATTCGAAATGATTGATGATGAATTGCATCAGCGCGGCTATTCAGAATTGCCTGGCGGTTTTGTTATCACAGGTGGTGTAGCAGCAATTCCTGGAGTGCTTGAATTGGCTCAGGATATCTTCCAGCAAAACGTAAGGGTATCTTTACCTGATTACATCGGTGTAAGAGAGCCGAAGTTTACTGCAGGAGTAGGGCTTATTCATTTCACACATAAAAATATTAAGGTGCAAGGCAAAGAAGTTGCATCTGCATTATCAGACGACGCTGTCCAGTCAGCACCGAAGAAAAAACAAACAAGCCAAAAACCAGCACAGGAAAAACAACCTGGTGGTATGAAATCAAAAGTCAAAGACTGGTTCGGTTTATTTTTTGAATAACAGTTCGGAACTAGTCATTAGGAGGAACGCTCATGTTAGAGTTTGATATGAATATGGATCAGTTAGCAACGATTAAAGTAATTGGTGTTGGCGGCGGCGGAAGCAATGCTGTTAACCGAATGATTGAACATGGAGTACAAGGAGTGGAGTTCATCTGTGTAAATACGGATGCTCAAGCTCTAAACCTTTCAAAAGCTCCTGTGAAGATGCAAATCGGAACAAAGTTGACAAGAGGGTTAGGCGCTGGTGCTAATCCGGATATCGGTAAAAAAGCGGCTGAAGAAAGCCGTGAACAAATCGAAGAAGCACTTGCTGGTGCTGATATGGTATTCGTAACTGCTGGAATGGGTGGAGGTACTGGTACCGGTGCTGCACCAGTAGTAGCTGAAATCGCAAAAGATTTAGGAGCACTTACTGTTGGAGTAGTGACTCGTCCATTCACATTCGAAGGCCGCAAACGTTCTACGCAGGCAGTTGGCGGAATTTCTGTTCTAAAAGAAAAAGTAGATACATTGATCGTTATCCCAAATGACCGTCTATTAGAAATCGTTGATAAAAATACTCCGATGCTAGAAGCATTCCGTGAAGCGGATAATGTTTTACGACAAGGTGTACAAGGTATTTCTGATTTAATCGCTGTACCAGGATTAATCAACCTTGACTTTGCTGATGTTAAAACAATTATGACAGAGCGCGGTTCTGCACTTATGGGTATCGGTGTTGGAACAGGTGAAAATCGTGCAGCTGAAGCAGCTAAAAAAGCGATTTCATCTCCACTTCTTGAAACTTCAATCGATGGGGCAAAAGGTGTATTGATGAACATTACAGGTGGAGCTAACCTAAGCCTTTATGAAGTGAATGAAGCTGCTGACATTGTTTCTTCTGCATCTGATCCTGAAGTAAACATGATCTTTGGGTCAGTAATCAATGAAGAGCTTAAAGATGAAATTTTAGTTACTGTAATTGCAACTGGATTTGATGAGAATGAAAAATTGGTAAACAACCAACAAAGAGAGCAGCGTCCAAAAATGCAGTCCTCTCAAAATTTACACCAAACTAACTCTAATCCAACTCAATCACAGTCACAACCTCAATCACGTGAGGAAAATCAATCAGAGTCTAGAAACTCATCGTATTCAAACGCTGATTCTGAAACGCTGGATATCCCAACGTTCTTGCGTAACCGCAGCAGAAACAGAAGAAGATAAATGGAAAAGAGAAAGACCCAAAAGAAGATCTACTCATCTTTTGGGTCTTTTTTTTGTGTTAGAAAACGTAAATTTTTGAGTTTCGTGGAAATATCTGAAATAACGTGGATATATTAGACTTTAACGTGGAATTATTGAAAATAACGTGGATAAACTGGGCATTACTGTGGAATTAAATAAAAATCAAAGTTTCAAAAGGTTAGAAATAACAAAATTTTTGTATAGGGACACCTAGCTAACGCTTTTGTCCTATACTTTTAAAAAAAATGTACAAAAGTGAATAAATAGACTTTTAAATTATAAAAAACGACTCAAAGAGAATAATTTCTCTTTGAGTCGTTTTTTTTTTCTTTGGCAGTTGATTAAAAGGCTCTTTTCTTAAAGCTTTTAGCTCGTATTGTCCATTCTCATCATTGATATGTTGATTGGAGTGTATTGCGAGAATACGGCTAGGATCAGCGAGCCAGCACCTGAGTATTCTTCTCGCAAGGCATTCGATAAGGAAGCTCGCTTTTACAGGATTTTCTTGCAGACACAGAAGCAGCTTTTTATATGTCTTTCACCTTGCCCCGCGTAAAGCGAGCACGTGTGAGCAAAAATCAACCACCCTCAACCATGATAGTTTACGAATGCAGCCGCTAATTTCTATGCTTATTTTATACATATAAGAATTTTTGACAAAAAAAGTGAAAATAAGAACTATACTGCACTCAAAAACTGACAGACTTTCAAACAACCTATACGTTATACTAACTTCAAAATTAAGAAAGGAGAAAACCAATGACAGTTTATTTGGACGTCATTTGGTTTCTTAATTTCTGCATTGATTATGTATTAATTTCCTTAACAGCATATGTTTTAAAGCGCAATGCATCGAAAAAAAGAATCCTCCTTGCAACTCTTGCCGCGTCTAGCTATGTATTATTAATTGTCTATCCAGAGTTTATGGTCTTTTCTCAGCCTGTTATTAAGTTCTTATTTTCCATTGTGATTATGCTAATAGCTTTTGGATTTAAACGATTTCGTTATACGTTAAAAAACTTGGCTATGTTTTATTTTGTTTCCTTTGTGACGGGCGGCGGAATTTTTGCACTCCATTATTTTATGCAAACCGATGCTGAGATTATGAATGGTGTTTTGACTACGAAAGGAACTGGAATGGGTGATCCAGTGAGCTGGTTGTTTGTAATTATAGGTGTTCCGGCATTGTGGTATTTTTCAAAAAAAAGAATCGATGACATAACCGTTCAAAAAATGGATGCAGATAGTCTTGTTACAGTTTGGATTAGGATTGATGAAATTGAAATTCAAGCAAATGGACTTATTGATACTGGCAATAAATTATACGATCCAATCTCTAAGATGCCTGTAATGATACTTGATATGAATATCCATGGATATACCTTTCCAGACGTGATTCAATCAGCATCAAAGGATGTTTTATCCCTCGGAAGTGATTATGGAGATCACCCTTGGATTAACAGGTTAAGAATTGTACCATACCGTTCAGTCGGCAATCAGCAATTTCTGGCGTGTATTAAGCCTGATTCTATTGAAATTGTTAAAGATGGAAACTCGGTAAAAACACCCCAAAGCTTAGTGGGATTAAGCTGGACAGCATTATCAAGTGAAGGGCAGTTCGATGCAATCATCCATCCAAAAATGTATCTTCAGCATGTACAAGCTTCGTAAATGAGATTTTACTGTGAGAGGGGAGTATTTATGTTCAAGTGGCGTCTTAAAATTACGATGTTCTGGTATAAGTTATTGTTTAAACTTGGTTTAAAGTCTGATGAAATATATTACATCGGGGGAAACGAGGCACTTCCGCCCCCCTTAAGCAAAGAAGAAGAGGCACTTTTGCTTGAAAAGCTTCCTTCTGGTGATAAGGCAGCAAAATCGCTGTTGATTGAACGAAACCTTCGATTAGTTGTTTATATCGCCAGAAAGTTTGAAAATACAGGCATTAACATTGAAGACTTAATAAGTATTGGGACAATCGGTTTAATCAAGGCTGTGAATACATTTAATCCTGAGAAAAAGATAAAGCTTGCGACTTATGCCTCCCGTTGTATAGAAAACGAAATTTTAATGTATTTAAGACGCAACAACAAGACCCGTTCAGAAGTGTCATTTGATGAACCTCTAAATGTCGATTGGGATGGAAATGAACTGCTTCTTTCCGATGTTTTAGGTACAGAAGAAGATATCATTACAAGAAGGATCGAAGCTAACGTAGATAGAAAACTACTGTTGAAAGCATTATTTACGTTAAATGATCGGGAAAAGCAAATCATGGAGCTGCGATTTGGATTATCCGGCGGTGAAGAAAAGACTCAAAAAGATGTTGCGGATATGCTGGGGATCTCCCAATCGTATATTTCGAGGCTTGAAAAAAGGATAATAAAACGGCTTCAAAAAGAATTTAATAAAATGGTTTAGAGTATTATCCTAATTAAACTTTAATGTGTTTTTACATTTTTTATGAAAATCACAATTGCATAAATTTCCCTCCGTTCGGTGATACTTAATTTGAAATTAGCTCCCGGCAGGAGGGAAAAGACTTGACAAGAAATAAAGTTGAGATTTGCGGAGTTGATACATCAAAGCTTCCTGTTTTAAAAAATCCAGAGATGCGCATTCTGTTTGACAAGATGCACAAAGGTGACCCGGATGCGCGTGAAACACTGGTAAATGGAAACCTTAGGCTGGTTCTGAGTGTCATACAGCGATTCAATAATCGCGGTGAGCACGTTGATGATCTATTCCAAGTGGGCTGTATCGGGCTTATGAAGTCCATCGATAATTTCGATCTTGGTCAAAATGTTAAATTTTCTACTTATGCTGTACCCATGATAATCGGAGAAATAAGGCGATATTTGCGTGATAATAATCCGATTCGAGTTTCAAGGAGCTTAAGAGACATTGCATATAAAGCTCTGCAAGTTCGTGACCAGCTCATGAACAAACTTTCTCGGGAACCCACTGCACAGCAAATTGCGGAAGCACTAGACGTTCCAAAAGAAGAAGTTGTATTTGCGCTTGATGCGATTCAAGACCCTGTATCACTGTTCGAACCGATTTATAATGATGGCGGCGATCCCATTTTCGTCATGGATCAGATCAGTGATGATAAAGCGAAAGATATGCAATGGATTGAAGAAATAGCATTAAAAGAAGGTATGAGACGTCTAAACGATAGAGAAAAAATGATATTGACAATGCGTTTCTTTCAAGGCAAAACACAGATGGAAGTCGCTGATGAAATCGGTATATCCCAAGCACAAGTGTCCAGGCTTGAAAAAGCAGCGATCTCACAGATGAATAAAAATATTCAAAGCAGCTAAACCCGTATTTTTGCGGGTTTTTTTGTTGATAAAAAAACATGAAACAGCTTGGTTCTTCATATAATGGAAACAGAAAGGCGGGGTGTCCATATGAATAAAATATCTGATTTTCAAGTAAAAGATGTTGTAAATGTAGCAAATGGAAAAAAACTTGGTCACATTGCAGATCTTGAAATAAATTTAAATACGGGAAAAATTGACGCTATCATTATTCCTGGGGCCGGAAAAATGCTTGGTTTCTTTGCAAGGGAAAATGATATCGTCATTCCATGGCGCAATATTGTTAAAATTGGAGCTGATGTCATTTTAGTTAGACATATGGATGCAAGCGAATTACATGAATACACGAAAGAACCGTATGATCAATTGAAATAGCGGTTCTTTTTCTTTCTTATCTAATAATGTGGTAAAATAAACATAAAACTTTCCAGGAGGACAACATAAAATGAATTTATTTAAGCAAACTGGAAAGCAAATGTCTTTGCAATCATGGCAAAACGAAAATCCGAATATTTTGGCAGGTTTTACGACTCGGACTGGCGGATTTAGTACGGATTCATTTCAAACTTTAAATATGGGATTTCATGTAGAAGATAATCCAGAAAAAGTCCAAAAAAACAGACTGGCATTTGCAGAGGACATTGGGTTTCCTATACAAAATTGGGTAGGAACACAGCAGGTACATGGAACAAACATCATGAAAGTAACACCGCAAGATATAGGAAAAGGATCTTTGGATTTTGAATCAGCAATAGAGAATACAGATGGTATTTATACAGAAGTAGAAAATGTATTATTAACTTCTTTATATGCTGATTGTGTTCCTCTCTACTTTTATTCACCCGAAAATAATCTTATTGGCTTGGCTCACGCAGGCTGGCGAGGGACTGTCGGAAAGATCGGTCCAAAAATGGTTAAACTGTGGTGTGAAAAGGAAAGGGTAGACATACAAGATATAAAAGCCGCTATTGGTCCTGCGATTGGCGACTGTTGCTATGAAGTAGACGAAAAAGTAATCACAGAAGTAAGAGCTGCAATGGGTGGACGTGAGGATAATAATGTTTTTTCTAAAAACCAATCAGGAAAATATCAGCTGAATTTACAAAACTTAAATGAGATTTTTTTGATTAATGCTGGATTATCTCCTGAAAATATTACAAAATCTCATGATTGTACAAGTTGTAAAAACGACATCTTTTTTTCTTATAGGAAGGAAAATGGTAAGACAGGTCGAATGATGAGTTTTATCGGCAGAAAACATCTTGTTTGAGACGGTTGTTTTTGAAAGGAGCAAAATCAAAGATTGACTATTCAAGAAAATAAAGAACAAATTGAAGAAAATATAAATCGTGTTTGTCGTGAAAAAAACAGAGAGCCAAAGGGCGTTAAATTAATAGCCGTAACGAAATATGTTAGTAATGAAACTGCAAAGGAAGCAGTCCAGGCGGGGATTGAACACCTGGGAGAAAATAGAGTAGAAGGACTCCTTGAAAAAAGAGAGCATCTTTCAGGATTGCCTGTCATTTGGCATTTTATCGGTAGCTTGCAGACAAGAAAAGTGAAAGATGTAATTAATTATGTGGATTATATACATTCTCTTGACCGTTTAAGCCTTGCAAAAGAAATTCAAAAAAGAGCTGAACGAACTATTTCTTGTTTTATTCAAGTAAATGTTGCAGAAGAAGACTCAAAACATGGATTATCAGTAAAAGATGTGATGCCTTTTGTCGATAAACTAAAAGAGTACGACAAAATTAAAATCGCAGGGCTCATGACTATGGCTCCATTTACAGAAGATGAGTCATTGATCCGAAATGTTTTTTCAACGTTAAAACAATTACAAATCGACATTCAAGATCAAGATTTTTCCCACGCACCGTGTACTGAGCTATCAATGGGAATGTCGAATGATTATGTTATAGCAGTTGAAGAAGGGGCTACCTTTCTCCGTATCGGTACGAGCTTAGTAGGTAAAGAATTTTAGGAGGTGGATTTTAATGGGCATTAAAACGAAATTCAGACGCTTTTTTGACTTAGAAGATGATTATGAATATGAAAATGAGTATGAAGAAGAGTCATATGAAGAAGAAGAAGAGATCACACCATCTCATACGAAAAAAGGTAAAGCTAATGTTGTCAGTCTGCAAAGCATTCAGCAGCAAGTAAAGGTAGTACTTGTTGAACCGCGTGTTTATGCTGAGGCACAAGACATAGCAGATCAGCTCAAGAACCGCAGAGCAGTTGTTATGAATCTGCAGCGCATTCCCCATGACCAAGCAAAGCGGATTGTAGACTTTTTATCAGGTACTGTTTATGCAATCGGCGGGGACATTCAGAAACTTGGTCCAAATACATTCCTTTGTACACCAGAAAACGTCGATGTTTCTGGAACGATTTCAGAAATGATGGACGAAGATTAATACAGGCAGGTGAAATTGTTTGATAGAAACAATAGCTGGAATACTTGTTAAATTACTAGATGTTTATTATTACATGATAATTGGTTACATATTACTTTCTTGGTTTCCTAACGCAAGAGAATCCTCCTTCGGCCAAGTTCTGGCAAGATTGGTGGAGCCATACTTGTCACCTTTCAGAAAAATCATCCCGCCTCTTGGAATGATTGATCTGTCGCCAATTGTAGCTTTAATCTCTTTGCATTTTGCAAAATATGGGATTTATGTTGTAGCAGACATGCTTAACAATACATTTTAGCCTGGTAATGAATGATGAGCATTTACCAGCATTACAGACCAGAAGAACACGAGTTTGTTGATCGCGTAGTCGGATGGAAAGAGGACGTTATTGAAAGATACAGTCCTAAACTTACTGATTTTCTTGATCCGCGAGAGCAAGAGATTGTGAGAAGCATCGTTGGAAATGATGCGGAGATCCGCCTCTCTATGTGGGGAGGCTCTTCTTATTCTGAACGAAAAAGAGCGCTCATTTATCCGGATTATTATGAAGCAAATTCAAGTGACTATCAGCTCGTTTATTTTGACATTACATATCCATCTAAATTTTCAACGATTGAACACCGAGATGTGTTAGGTGCTTTAATGAATATTGGAGTGAAAAGAAGTAAATACGGTGATATTCTTGTAAAAGATGATCAAGTGCAATTTGTATGTGCAGAAGAGGTCTCCGGTTTTATTGAAATGAACTTAACGAAAATCGGCAAAACAGGTGTAAAGCTTAAGCATATCGATGAAGGTGCATTAGCGGTAATCGAAGCTGAATATGAAGAAAGAAACGGTACGGTATCTTCTTTGCGTCTAGATGTCATAATCGCAGAAATTTACAATCTTTCTCGTTCAAAAGTTTCGCCTCTTATCGTTCAAGGCAGAGTGAAGCTGAATCATAAAATCACTGACCAGACTTCTGTTGAAGTAAGGGAAGGTGATGATTTTTCGCTTCGGGGATTTGGCAGAAGTAAATTGATCGCGATTGAAGGAACAACTAAAAGAGAAAAATGGCGAATACGGTACGGACTTTTAAAATAAGACGCGGAATTCAACCGTTTATTAGCAACAGAGTTTATAACAGCCTAAATAATTTTTTTGTGTAGAAGGAATACCCGAAAAATTGTCGAATTTAGGTAAAAAACAATGCATCTATGGAGGTGGCTTTAGTGCCCTTAACACCGTTAGATATTCATAACAAAGAATTCACTAGAGGTTTCAGAGGATATAGCGAAGATGAAGTGAATGACTTTTTAGATCAGGTAATTAAAGATTACGAAGCAGTTATTCGGGAGAAGAAATCGCTGGAAGAAAATGTTGAAAAGCTGGAAGAAAAAATTTCGTACTTTAAGAACATCGAGGAGACGCTAAATAAGTCAATTCTCATTGCACAAGAAACTGGTGAAGAAGTTAAGCGTACGGCAAATAAAGAAGCTCGATTGATTATTAAAGAAGCGGAGAAGAATGCTGACCGTATTATCAATGAGTCTTTATCAAAATCTAGAAAAATCTCAATGGAGATTGATGAACTTAAAAAACAATCTTCAGTTTATCGTACTCGCTTCAGAATGTTGATAGAAGCTCAGCTTGAGATGCTAAAAAACGATGATTGGGATTCTTTAAATGCTCCCGAGAATCTAGAAGGTTATGAGCTCCAGGAAGTAAAGACGGAAGCTTGACATTCGTTTAAAAAATCGCATATACTTTTGTAAGATTAATAAATGACGTAGACAGGGACAGTAAAATACTTTCACTCTATTGTAGCGAGCCAGGGGCTGGTGCAAGCCTGGTATAGAGCAGTATTCGAAGATCACCCTTGAGTTCCTGAACTGAAAAAGATAGTAAGTTTAGGCGCATCATCCACGCTACGGATGGCTAAGCGGGTTTTTATGTTAAAAACCTATTAGGGTGGTACCGCGGGAAAACCTTCTCGTCCCTACTTTCATAAGTAGTGGACGGGAAGGTTTTTTCGTTTCAGCAACCTTGAAAAAAGCCAAAGGAGCAGTTGAGTCTGCATGATTGAATACAAGGAGGATTTGTTAATGAATTATAAAGACACTCTTTTAATGCCCAAAACAGAGTTTCCAATGCGCGGCAACTTGCCTCAGCGTGAACCTGTTGTACAAGAAAAATGGAATGAAATGAATATTTATCAAAAAGTAATGGAGAACACGAAGGATCTTCCACCTTTTATTCTGCATGATGGTCCTCCATATGCAAATGGAGATATTCATATCGGGCATGCTGAAAATAAAATCTTGAAAGATATCATCGTTCGTTTTAAATCGATGACAGGTCATTACTCCCCATATGTACCAGGTTGGGACACACATGGATTACCGATTGAAACTGCTTTGACAAAGAGCGGAAAAGTAAAACGTAAAGAATTATCCGTTGCGGAATTCCGTAAGCTTTGTGAAGAATATGCACTAAAGCAAGTTGATCACCAGCGTGAACAATTTAAACGATTAGGTGTCCGCGGTGACTGGGATAATCCTTATATCACACTTGAAAAAGGATACGAAGCAAGACAAATCGAAGTATTCGGCGAGATGGCAAAACGAGACCTAATTTATAAAGGGTTGAAACCTGTATATTGGTCTCCATCATCAGAGTCTGCATTAGCAGAAGCTGAGATTGAATATCAAGATAAGCGTTCGGCATCTATTTTTGTAGCATTCGAAGTGAAGGATGGCAAAGGTGTTCTGGATACTGATGAAAAACTTGTCATCTGGACGACCACACCATGGACGATTCCTGCTAACTTAGGAATTTCTGTACACCCTGAACTGGACTATGTTTCCGTCCAAACTGAAACTGGAAAATATGTTGTAGCTGAAGCATTATTAGAGTCTTTAAAGAAAGACTTTGAATGGGAGCAAGCAGAGGTTGTAAAACGTTTCAAAGGTGCTGAAATTGAACGTGCAGTGGCTAAACATCCGTTATATGACCGTGACTCACTTGTTATGCTTGGTGACCACGTAACGACTGATGCAGGTACAGGATGTGTTCACACTGCTCCTGGCCACGGGGAAGATGACTTTTTAGTAGGTAAACGTTATGGACTTGATGTTTTATGCCCGGTTGATGATCGTGGAATGATGACAAAGGATGCTCCAGGATTTGAAGGAATGTTTTATGATGAGGCAAATAAGCCGATTACAGAACAGCTAAAAGAAAAAGGCGCTTTATTAAAACTATCATTTATAAAACACTCATATCCGCATGACTGGAGAACGAAGAAACCTGTTATTTTCCGTGCTACTGCACAATGGTTTGCTTCAATCAAAGGAATTCGTGAAGATATGCTGCGTGCGATCGAAGAAGTAAACTGGATTCCAAACTGGGGTGAAACACGTCTTCATAACATGATAAAGGATCGTGAAGACTGGTGTATCTCCCGTCAGCGTGCATGGGGTGTTCCGATTCCGGTTTTCTATGGCGAGGATGGAGAAGCGATTCTTACAGAAGAAACAATTAGTCATGTAGTAGAATTGTTTAGAGAACATGGATCAAACGTCTGGTTTGAAAGAGAAGCAAAAGATCTGCTTCCAGATGGTTTTACTTCTTCACACAGTCCAAATGGACGTTTCACAAAAGAAACTGACATCATGGACGTTTGGTTCGATTCTGGAACATCACATTGGGGTGTATTAGAAGAAAGAGAAGATCTAGTTCGCCCTGCTGACCTTTATTTAGAAGGGTCTGACCAATACCGCGGATGGTTTAACTCTTCCCTTTCTACATCTGTAGCGATTACAGGAAAATCGCCTTATAAAGCGATCTTGAGTCACGGATTCGTTCTTGACGGTGAAGGCCGAAAAATGAGTAAGTCGATCGGGAACACTTTAGATCCAATTAAAGTAATGAAGCAACTAGGTGCTGATATTATTCGACTTTGGGTTTCATCCGTTGACTATCAATCAGACGTACGTGTATCTGATGACATTTTAAAACAAGTTGCTGAAGTTTATCGTAAAATTAGAAATACACTACGATTCTTATTAGGAAATCTGCATGGATTTGATCCGAAACAGCATTCAGTAAAGTTTGATGAGATGCCGGAACTCGAAAAATACATGATGGTGAAATTGGATAACGTCGTATCTAAAGTTAAAAAGGCATATGAAGAATATCAATTCATTACGGTATACAATACAATTCATAATTTCTGTACGATTGAATTGAGTTCTTTCTATTTAGATATGGCAAAAGATACTTTGTATATTCAAGCGGAAGACGATCATAAGCGAAGAAGCATCCAAACTGTACTTTATGAGGCATTAATGGCTCTGACGAAACTTTCTGCACCAGTATTAGCACATACTGCTGACGAAGTGTGGGAGTACATTCCAGGTGTTGAGGAAGCTAGTGTTCAATTAACAGTAATGCCTGAAACTAAAAATTATACGTGTACTGAACAACTTGAAAAAGATTGGGATACTTTCATGGATGTCCGTGATGAAATTTTAAAGGCCCTGGAAGATGCAAGAAGTCAAAAAACGATCGGTAAATCTTTAACTGCTACAATTACATTGTATCCTTCAGAAGCACTTAAGATTTGGTTGGAAAGTGTTGAAGATTTAAACAAACTATTCATCGTATCTAAAGCAACAATCGCAGGGGAAAAATCAGAAGCCCCAGAAGATGCACACTATTTTGAACACGTTGCTGTCGTTGTAAAACCGGCAGAAGGTGAAACATGTGAGCGCTGCTGGGTAGTGTCAGAAGATGTTGGAGAGAACGAAAGCCACCCAACACTTTGTGCAAGCTGTGCTGATATTATTGAAAAGAATTATGCATAAAAAAATCCCGCTACGGCGGGATTTTTTTCACTGATTTGCCACGGGTTTGGACAAATTAAAATTGTAGAATTTCTGATTGCTGTGCTACAATTCATAAAGACAACATTTCTGAATCGGAGGAGTTCTATTGTTTTATTATCTTTTTGCATTGTTAGTCTTTGCTTTAGACCAGCTGACAAAATGGACGATCGTTAAAAATATGAACCTCGGGGAATCTATACCCATCATTGATGAAGTATTTTACATAACCTCGCACAGAAACAGAGGCGCAGCGTTTGGTATTTTACAAGATCAGAGATACTTTTTTATAATCATCACACTTGCAGTGGTTGGAGCAGTCGTATATTATTTGCAAAAACATGCTTCAGATAAATTATTGAAATTTGCATTAGCCCTTGTTTTGGGAGGGGCTATTGGAAACTTTTCCGACAGATTAATAAGAGGAGAAGTTGTTGATTTTCTAAATGTATATATCGGAAATTATGATTTTCCGATTTTTAATGTTGCAGACAGCGCTTTGGTAATTGGTGTTGGTTTAATTTTTATTCAAAGCTTCATGGAGAGCAGCAAGAAGGAGACAAAAAATGAACAAATTTGAATATACGGTAACTACTGAACAGGAAGGGAACCGTATTGATAAAGTTTTATCAGACGTCCAGGATGAATGGTCACGATCACAAATTCAAAACTGGATTAAAGAAAAACAAGTAATTGTAAATAGTAAACCGATCAAGTCTAATTATAAATGTCAAAACGGAGATTTTGTTGAAATTGACATTCCTGAACCTCAAGAATTGGATGTTGTGCCAGAAGAAATGGAACTGGATATTGTATATGAAGACAGCGATGTCCTTGTTGTAAACAAGCCTAGAGGTATGGTCGTACATCCTGCACCTGGACATCACAGTGGTACACTTGTTAATGGTCTTATGGCTCATTGCAAAGATTTATCTGGTATTAATGGTGTATTGCGTCCGGGCATTGTGCATCGTATCGATAAAGACACTTCAGGACTGCTGATGGTCGCTAAAAATGACATTGCCCATGAATCTCTTGTGGATCAGTTAAAAGATAAAACAACAACAAGAAAATATAAAGCGATTGTTCACGGAGTAATGCCGCACGACCATGGAACAATCGATGCTCCAATTGGCCGTGATAAAAGTGACCGTCAAAAAATGACAGTAACGGATGATAACAGCAGAAATGCCGTTACACATTTCAATGTGATTAAACGCTTTAAAGATTTTACATTTGTTGAATGTCAGCTCGAGACAGGCAGAACGCACCAAATTCGTGTTCATATGAAATATATCGGTTTCCCTCTAGCTGGTGATCCAAAATACGGACCTTCTAAAACGCTTCCTATTGAAGGACAAGCCCTGCATGCACAAACGTTAGGCTTTGATCATCCGCGTAAGGGCGAATATATGGAATTTGAAAGAGAGATTCCACAAGATATGGTAGAACTTCTGGATTTATTAGAGAAAAGAAGTTGACAAAGACAAGCACCTCTGCCATAATCAATGTAACTTAACAAGTCCTTTAAACATTAGTCCCGTGAGGCTGAGAAGGAAACGGTAAATAAGAGTATCCAGCAGGATAACTCTATCCTCTCGTCATGTGGACGGGAGGATTTTTTTTATGGAAAGAAGAGGAGGGTTTGCGATGTCTAAAACAGTTATTATGGATGAGCAGGCTATAAGAAGAGCTTTAACCCGTATCGCTCATGAAATCATTGAGCGGAATAAAGGGGTTAATGATATTGTATTAACAGGCATAAAAACCCGGGGTGAATTTTTAGCTAAAAGACTGGCTGAAAGAATTGAGCAGATCGAAGGCAATTCTGTATCTGTTGGAGTGATTGACATTACGCTGTACCGGGATGACTTGAAAATTAAAACAGAAAATCAGGAACCTCAATTAAAAGGGACGGACATTCCCGTGCAGGTTACAGATAAAAAAATAATTTTAGTAGATGATGTACTCTTTACTGGAAGAACAGTTAGAGCTGCCATGGATGCAATAATGGACCTTGGCCGCGCTGCTAATATACAACTTGCAGTTTTAATCGACAGAGGACACAGAGAACTGCCGATTAGAGCAGATTATGTTGGCAAAAATGTTCCGACTTCCAGCAAAGAAATTATTTCCGCTGCATTAGCGGAGGTTGATGGACTTGACGAAGTAGCCATCTCAACAAATGAATAATTTGTCCCTTTAATACAGTCCAGAGAGGCTGACAAGGGAGGTTCAATCATATGTACAAGGGATTTCTGTACATGTGTACCTCCTACAGCCTCTTTTGCCAAAAAAGCAAGAGAGGTTTTTTTATTGGATGAATTTTTCGTCCAGCTTACATTTCAAATCGGGAGGTAACAATAATGGAAAATAACAATAAAGCAATTTTAGATGTACATGAAAAACCGAAAACAGCTCAATGGTTCACTTTATCACTTCAGCACTTGTTTGCCATGTTTGGTGCAACTGTACTGGTACCATTCTTAGTTGGACTTCATCCTGGTGTTGCACTTGTTTCAAGCGGTCTTGCTACACTTGCTTACTTACTTGTAACGAAAGGACAGATTCCTGCCTATCTTGGATCTAGTTTTGCTTTTATTACACCCATTATTACTGTAAAGGCATTAGGCGGCCTTGAAGCTGCTATGATCGGAAGTTTTCTGGCAGGTCTTGTATACGGAGTAGTTGCGCTCTTAATTAAATCATTCGGTCTTAAATGGCTAATGCGACTTCTTCCACCAGTAGTAGTAGGTCCAGTAATTATCGTAATCGGTTTGGGACTTGCAAATGTCGCTGTGGGAATGGCAATGAATAATCCAGTAACGAAAGAGTACAGTTTAACTCATTTCACGGTTGCGCTATTCACACTTGCTGTAACAATTATATGCTCGATATTTTTTAGAGGAATACTTGGAATCATCCCAATCTTAATCGGAATAATTTCCGGATTTACATTTGCTTACTTCAGAGGAATTGTGGATTTTTCGAAAGTAGCTGAAGCAAACTGGGTTCAAGCACCAGACTTTTTAGTACCATTTGTAAACTATACCCCTCACTTTTCGTGGAGTATAGCAGCCATCATGATGCCTGTTGCAGTAGTAACCATCTCAGAACATATTGGGCATCAGCTTGTTTTATCAAAAGTAGTTGGAAGAAACTTTATCGAAAAGCCTGGTCTTCATCGTTCTATATTAGGTGACGGATTAGGTGTTATGATCGGATCATTGATCGGTGGTCCTCCAGTGACAACATATGGTGAAAATATTGGTGTACTTGCAATTACACGCGTTTATTCCGTGTTCGTAATCGGAGGAGCTGCAGTGACAGCTATCCTGTTCGGATTCTCTGGAAAAGTTACTGCTCTGATCAGCACAATACCGACAGCTGTAATGGGCGGTGTCTCTATCCTTCTGTTCGGAATCATCGCTTCATCAGGCTTGAGAATGCTAGTCGATAATAAGATCGACTTTGGAAATAAGAGAAACTTAATTATTTCATCTGTCATCCTAGTTACGGGAATTGGCGGAGCTGCACTTAAGTTTAATGCAAATTTTGAAATAGCGGGAATGGCGCTAGCTACAATAATCGGGATTTTCTTAAACCTCATATTGCCTGGCAAAGAAAAAGATGAAGATTTGATGAATAACATGTTTAAGGCCGAGACTAATGACAACGGTACAGCTGCATAAACCGCCTTTTAATTAAGTACGAGAGACTTAAAAGGGTGATCGAAAGAGAAGAAGAAAGCTTTCTTCTGTTAAGGGCACCCTAAAAATTTTTAGGGTGCTATTTTTATACAAAAAAGGAGAGTTGAGGATGAATCATCTACTTTCAATGAGCGAGCTGACGTTAAATGATATTCAGTACATTCTTAACAAAGCAACAGATTATATCAATGGGAAAAAAGAACACCGTATACAAGATCATATGGTTGCAAACTTATTTTTTGAACCAAGTACAAGAACAAGGTTTAGTTTTGAAGCAGCAGAACACAGACTTGGGCTTAAGCCAATGAATGTAGAAGGAAGCAGCTCGAGTCTTCAAAAGGGTGAATCACTGTATGACACTTTGAGGACACTCGAAGAAATCGGGGTATCAGCTTTTGTTATAAGACATCCACAAGATCGTTATTTTGATGGGTTAGCTGAAAAATTAAATGTACCTATTATCAATGCGGGTGATGGGTGCGGCAATCATCCGACTCAATCACTCCTTGATCTATTAACGATTCAGCAAGAATTCATTGTTCTGCAAGGGCTGACTATAGTGATCGTGGGAGATATTCTCCATAGCCGAGTCGCTCGATCAAATGCGGAAGTCCTCAGAAAAATGGGGGCGAGAGTGCTATTTTCGGGACCAGAAGAATGGTTTGTCGATGAGTGGAGAAATGACTTTATCCCGATGGATGAAGCAGTAAAGACTGCTGACGTCATGATGATGCTTCGTATCCAGCACGAAAGACATAGTAAAAGTATGCTATTGCCAAAAGAGGAATATCATCAGAAGTTTGGATTAACGTTAGAACGTGAGAAAAAAATGAAGCCTCATAGTATCATAATGCATCCTGCACCTGTTAACAGAGGTGTTGAATTGGCGGACGAGCTTGTAGAATGTCCGCGCTCAAGAATTTTTAAGCAAGTACAAAATGGTGTGTATATTCGAATGGCTGTTCTTAAATGGGCATTAAACACAAATCAGGAGGCGGTTGCAAATGGGTTATTTACTAAAAAATGGTAGTGTTTTAGATGGGAACAACCAATTAATTAAACAAGATATTCTGATTGTAGAAAATAAGATTAAAGAAATAGGTACCCACTTAGCCGTTGAACAGCATGAAGTACTTGATGTCAGCGGGAAGCTTATTACTCCTGGATTTGTCGACCTGCACGTACATTTAAGAGAGCCAGGCGGCGAGCATAAAGAAACGATTGACTCGGGAACAAAAGCCGCTCTCAAAGGCGGATATACAACGCTTGCAGCTATGCCGAACACTCGGCCAGTTCCGGACTCGATCGAAACGATGGGGCTTGTACAAAAAAAGATAAATGAAACCGCAAACTGCAGGGTTTTACCCTACGCATCGATCACGATTAGACAGATTGGAAAAGAAATGACTGATTTTAACGCTTTATTGAACAAAGGAGCTTTTGCATTTACCGATGATGGTGTTGGAGTACAATCAGCTGGCATGATGCTGAGTGCAATGAAAGAAGCCAGCAAACAAGGCGCTGTTATAGTAGCACATTGTGAAGACAATACCCTCTTAACGAAAGGGGCTGCATTTCACGAAGGGAATTTTACCGAAAAAGAAGGTTTGCCTGGGATTCCATCAGTGAGTGAATCGGTCCATATTGCAAGGGATATTTTGCTCGCTGAAGCGGCTGACGCAAGGTACCATGTTTGTCATGTGAGTACAAAAGAATCAGTCAGAGTGATTAAAGATGCAAAGCGAGCAGGTATAAAAGTGAGTGCAGAAGTAACGCCTCATCACTTGATCCTTTGTGATCAAGATATAAAAAGCAACGATACTCATTATAAAATGAATCCACCTTTAAGAAGTTCTGCAGACCGGGAAGCTTTGATCCAAGGTTTAAAGGAAGGGACATTGGATTTTATCGCTACCGATCATGCACCGCATAGTGAGGAAGAAAAAAAACAAAGTGTTGATCTTGCTCCATTTGGAATTGTGGGTCTTGAAACGGCATTTCCACTTCTTTACACAGAACTAGTAATAAACCAAAAGGTATTAACGTTACAAGAACTGGTAGATATGATGACAAAAAAACCTGCTGATACATTCAATCTGCCTTATGGTTACTTAATAGAAGGTGCACCAGCTGATATCACTATCATAGATTTGGAACATGAAGAAGTAATTAATGCAGAAAAGTTTGTTTCTAAAGGAAAAAATACCCCTTTTAATGGCTGGATTTGTAAAGGATGGCCAGCAGCAACGATATTTAACGGTAAGCTTGTTTATCAAAAGGAGGAGAGCTTCGTATGAAACGTTTCTTAATTTTAGAGGATGGCACAATCTTTGAAGGTTTAGCATTTGGTTCAAATCGCGAGTCAAACGGAGAAGTAGTTTTTACAACAAGCATGACAGGTTATCAAGAGGTAATGACAGATCCCTCTTATTGTGATCAGATTATCGTTTTCACTTATCCTCTAATCGGAAATTACGGCATCAACCGCTCTGATTATGAGTCAATCCGTCCTGCAACAAGCGGCATTATCGTAAATGAACAAGCAGATTTTCCGAGTCACCATGAAGGAATGCAATCACTAAGCAGCTGGCTAACAGCTAAGGATATACCTGGATTATATGGAATTGATACGCGCAAGCTTACAAGAAAAATCCGTAAGCACGGTACGCTGAAAGGCAAATTATCAAATTCTCTTGAGAATGTCACTCAAATAATAAATGAATTGACTGAATTACCACTTAATACAGATCAAGTAAAAAAAGTTTCAACAAAAACTCCATACCATTTACCAAACAGCGGCTACCGTGTAGTTGTTGTGGATTTTGGAGTGAAAAGCGGGATGCTCCGAGAATTATCAGCTAGAAACTGTGATGTCATTGTTGTGCCGTACAACACATCAAGTTCAGATATTATACGATTACAGCCAGATGGAATTTTGCTGAGCAACGGTCCTGGAGATCCAAAAGATGTTCAGTGCGGAATATCCATGATTAAAGAATTGTTGAATCATAACATACCAATGCTCGGAATCTGTTTGGGACACCAGCTTCTTGCGCTTGCATGCGGCGGAAATACAGAAAAATTAAAGTTTGGACATCGAGGATCGAACCATCCAGTCAAGGATTTAACTACGGGGAAAATCGCTCTGACTTCTCAGAATCATGGGTATGCCGTAACAGAGAATTCTTTATTGAATACAGAACTTGAATTTACACACCAAGCTGTAAATGATGGAACAGTAGAAGGATTGAAACATAAAGTTAAACCAGCTTTCTCTATTCAATATCATCCTGAAGCTTCACCAGGGCCACATGACTCGAATCCGATATTTGATGAATTCATGATGATGATTAAAACAACAAAGAAAGAAGGTTTGATGAATTATGCCTAAACGACATGATATTCGAAAGATTTTAGTAATCGGTTCTGGACCTATTGTAATTGGACAAGCAGCTGAATTTGATTATGCAGGAACTCAAGCGTGTCAAGCTTTAAAAGAAGAGGGATATGAAGTTGTACTTGTAAACTCGAACCCAGCAACAATCATGACGGATCCGAATATGGCAGATAAAGTGTACATTGAACCATTAACACTTGAGTTTGTAAGCAGAATCATCCGTCAAGAACGTCCAGACGGACTTCTCGCAACACTGGGCGGCCAAACAGGTTTAAACTTAGCAGTTGAACTTTCAGATTCAGGTATTTTAAAAGAATATAACGTTGAATTATTAGGAACGAAGCTTCATTCAATCCAGCAAGCGGAAGATCGCGATTTGTTCAGAGACTTGATGAACAAACTCAATGAACCTGTTCCTGAGAGTGCAATCGTTAGAAACATGGATGAAGCAAAAGTTTTTGTAAAAGAGAACGGTTATCCAGTCATAATTCGACCAGCGTTCACATTAGGCGGAACAGGCGGAGGTATAGTCAGCAACGAAGAAGAATTTTTGGAAATTACACCGGCAGGGCTGCATGCAAGCCCAGTAGGACAAGTGTTAATTGAAAAAAGCATTGCTGGTTTCAAAGAGATTGAATATGAAGTGATGAGAGATAAAAATGATACAGCGATCGTTGTATGTAATATGGAAAACTTTGACCCAGTAGGGATTCATACTGGTGATTCCATCGTAGTCGCACCGAGCCAGACATTGTCAGACCGTGACTATCAGATGCTCCGCAACGCTTCATTGAAAATAATTAGAGCACTTGAAATAGAAGGGGGCTGTAACGTTCAGCTCGCACTCGATCCAAACAGCTCTCAATATTACATTATTGAAGTCAATCCGCGAGTGAGCCGTTCATCAGCTTTGGCATCAAAAGCAACAGGTTATCCAATCGCTAAACTAGCTGCCAAAATTGCAGTAGGCTACACACTTGATGAGGTGAAGAACCCTGTCACAGGGACAACGTTTGCCTGTTTTGAGCCAGCACTGGATTACATTGTTTCAAAAATTCCGAGATGGCCATTTGATAAGTTTGAAGGAGCGAACCGTAAGCTAGGAACTCAAATGAAAGCAACGGGAGAAGTAATGGCAATCGGACGCAACTTTGAAGAGTCTCTTTTAAAAGCCGTCCGGTCACTTGAAATTTCAGCTTTTCATATTGAGCTAAAAGGGAAAGATTTTTCAAAAAATGAAATAGAGGAAAAAATTCTTGAAGCGGATGATGAGCGTTTGTTTTATATCGCGGAAGGTCTTAGAATCGGAATCACTGTTGAAGAAATACATGAATGGACGAAAATCGACTACTTCTTTTTAGAAAAATTGCAAGGCATTATATTACTAGAGAAAAGAATGAAAGAACGTAAAAACGATACCAGTCTTTTACGAAAAGCGAAAGAAAAAGGATTTAGTGACAGATGGATCGCTGAAGCCTGGGGTATAGATGAATTTGAACTTTATAAGCTTAGAACAGAAGAAGGAATAAAACCTGTTTTTAAGATGGTGGATACATGTGCAGCTGAATTTGAATCGGAAACACCATATTATTACGGAACATATGCAGAAGAAGACGAGTCGGTTATTACGGATAAAAAGAGCGTTGTCGTTCTAGGATCAGGACCAATCAGAATCGGGCAAGGAATTGAGTTCGATTATGCAACGGTTCATACAGTATGGGCGATACAGGAAGCAGGATATGAAGCGATCATTATCAATAACAATCCTGAAACTGTATCGACTGACTTCAGTATGTCTGACAAATTATACTTTGAACCACTTACAATTGAAGATGTAATGCATGTCATCGACCACGAAAAACCAGAAGGAGTAATCGTTCAATTCGGAGGACAAACAGCAATCAATCTTTCAGAAGAGCTTGAAAGAAGAGGAATTAAGATTTTAGGAACATCAATTGACAGTATGGACCTTGCAGAAGACAGGGAGCGGTTTGAGCAAGTAATGAAAAAGCTGGAGATTCCACAGCCTGCTGGAAAGACGGCATTCTCAGTAACAGATGCAGTTGCTATCGCATCAACGATCGGCTATCCGGTACTTGTTCGCCCTTCTTATGTTCTTGGCGGAAGAGCAATGGAGATTGTTTATCAGGAAAGTGAACTTCTGCAATATATGGAAAATGCGGTTAAAGTAAACCCGGATCATCCGGTACTGGTCGATCGTTATCTTATAGGAAAAGAAATTGAAGTAGATGCGATTTCTGACGGAACTGATGTTTTTATACCAGGTATGATGGAACATATTGAACGGGCTGGTGTTCATTCAGGTGATTCAATCGCTGTATATCCTCCGCAAACCTTGCCAGCAGCAATTAAAGAAAAAATCATTGATCGTACGATTTCGATCGCAAAAGGTTTGAAGATTATCGGATTGCTGAACATCCAGTTTGTCTGGCACAAAGATGAAGTATATGTATTAGAAGTGAACCCGCGTTCGAGCAGAACAGTGCCGTTTTTAAGCAAAATTACTGGAGTACCTATGGCGAATGTTGCGACTAAAATTATTTTAGGAGAAACCTTAACTTCACTTGGATATGAAACAGGCTATCAAGAGGAAGCAGATGAAGTATCTGTGAAAGTACCAGTGTTCTCTTTTGCAAAACTTAGAAGAGTAGATACTTACCTCGGGCCTGAGATGAAGTCAACAGGTGAAGTAATGGGTCGTGATAAGAATCTTCAAAAAGCGCTTTACAAAGGACTTATTGCATCAGGTATGAAGATTCCAGCATACGGAACCGTACTCTTTACAGTAGCTGATAAAGATAAAACTGAAGCTCTTAAAATGGTAAAAAGATTTTCTGAGATCGGTTATTCGATCATGGCGACTGAAGGAACTGCACATATGATTGAAAAGGAAAATATTCCAGTAGAAGTTGTCGGGAAGATCGGCAGTCCAGGCAGAAATTTATTAGAAGTTATTAGAAAAGGCGAAGTTCAGTTTGTAGTAAACACGCTAACTAAAGGAAAACAGCCTGCTAGAGATGGTTTCAGAATCAGAAGAGAATGTGCAGAAGGCGGCGTTGTCTGCTTAACGAACTTAGATACAGCAGTTGCCCTTTTAGAAGTACTAGAATCCATCTCTTTTTCAGCACACGCACTGTCATCATTTACAAAACGTGAAAAGGTGTTTGTATGAAAAAACATCTTCTGACAGTTCTATCTAATAAGGAGATTGCACAGCGTATATTTGAAATGAAATTGTCAGGTCCTGGTGTAAAAATGATGGTTACACCGGGGCAGTTTCTCCATGTAAAAGTTGGGGATCATTCCAGCAAGCTATTAAGAAGACCGCTGTCAATTTGCGATGTTGACCTAGAAAATGAAGTGGTTACACTACTTTACCGCGCGCATGGAGATGGAACGGTACAACTCAGTGAAAAACAAACAGGTCAAAAAGTTGATGTTCTTGGTCCGTTAGGAAACGGATTTACAACAGAAACAATAAATCCTGAAAAAAAAGCATTGTTGGTCGGTGGAGGAATCGGAGTGCCTCCTCTCTATTATCTCGGTAAAAAATTGGTAGAAAAAGGAATCGAAGTTTCATTTGTTCTAGGTTTTCAATCTGAAAATGACAGCTTTTATGTTGGGAGATTTCAAGAAATCGGAGAGACACATGTTACAACCATTGATGGTTCACTCGGCACAAGAGGTTTCGTAACGGATGCGATGGATTCTCTTTTAACTGATGGAACGTCCATTTATTCGGTAGGACCTGCAGTAATGCTGAAGGCTGTGGAAGAAAAGGCGGCTGGATTAGAGGGCTATCTGTCACTTGAAGAACGTATGGGTTGCGGATTAGGAGCGTGTTTCGCCTGTGTATGTCCAGCAGATACAAGAGAATCAGGATATGTGAAAATCTGCAGTGATGGTCCAGTATTTAAAATGGGGGAGGTCGTGTTATGAATCGGCTAAACGTAAATTTGCCAGGTCTTCAAATGAAAAATCCCATTTTACCTGCTTCAGGCTGCTTCGGATTCGGGAAAGAATACGCGAAATGGTATGACTTAAGTGTTTTAGGAGGCATTACAATAAAAGCTGCCACGTTAGATGGACGCTTCGGCAATCCAACACCGCGAGTTGCAGAAACAGAAAGTGGCATGTTAAACGCCATAGGTCTGCAAAATCCAGGGGTGAAAAAAATTATGGAACAAGAAATTCCTGAGCTTGAACCATTTAGGATCCCCATCCTTGCTAATATCGCAGGATCTACAGAAGAAGAGTACATCGAAGTAACAAAACAGATTTCTGACCATCCATTAGTTTCGGCAGTTGAACTTAACATTTCTTGTCCGAATGTGAAAGAAGGCGGAATCCAGTTTGGTATCGACTACAAGTCCGCTGCTTCACTTACCCGAAAAGTAAAAGCGGCTTCTTCAAAACCAGTCTATGTGAAGCTTTCACCGAACGTTGCTAACATCGTAGAGATGGCTTTAGCCGTCGAAGAAGCAGGAGCAGATGGATTATCGATGATTAACACATTAATCGGTATGAAATTGGATTGGAGAACAGGTGCACCCATTTTGGCAAACAGAACTGGCGGGCTATCTGGTCCTGCTATTAAACCTGTTGCGGTCCGCATGATCTATGAAGTGAGCAGTAAAGTATCTCTTCCGATAATCGGTATGGGAGGCGTCAGCTGTGCAGAAGACGTAATAGAAATGATGTCAGCCGGAGCATCAGCTGTTGCAGTTGGAACAGCTAACTTTGTAAACCCATATACTTGTCCAGAAATTATTGAGAAACTGCCGTCATTGCTTGATGAAATTGGTGTCGATCAAATCAGTGAACTGACAGGGAGGAGCACAGTAAAATGGAAAACCCCGTTATCGTCGCTTTAGATTTTGAAAATGGTAATAAAGCAAAGGAATTTTTATTATCTTTTGAAGGATTGACTCCTTATGTAAAAGTAGGAATGGAACTGTTTTATGCGGAGGGAATTCCTTTTTTAAACTGGTTAAAAGAACGGAATTTTCCTATTTTCTTAGATTTAAAACTTCATGATATTCCAACGACTGTTTATAAAGCCATGAAAGTACTTGGATCGACCGGTGTCGATATGATAAATGTGCATGCTGCAGGTGGAACGAGTATGATGAAAGCGGCAAAAGAAGGCTTGCTCGACTCAGGTGCACACCAAACAAAATTAATTGCTGTTACACAATTAACAAGCACAGACGAAAAAATGCTCCATACTGAACTTTTGATCAAACAGGCAAATTTGCTAGAATGTGTAACTCATTACGCATCATTAGCAAAACAATCGGGGTTGGATGGAGTCGTATGCTCTGCTCATGAAGTAGAGAGCATCAAAGCAGCATGCGGCAAGTCCTTTTTAACCGTAACACCTGGAATTCGAATGTCAAACCAACAAGTACATGATCAAGTGAGGGTATCCACACCGTGTGACGCTGCTCACAAAGGCGTAGACTACATGGTTATCGGAAGAAATATAACGCAGTCTGATGAACCTGTTAAGGTGTATGAAAAAATCATAAAAGAATGGAGAGAAGTTCATGAAAACAACAATCGCTCAACAATTGCTTAATATTAAGGCTGTGTCATTATCACCTGAAGAACCTTTTACTTGGTCATCCGGTATGAAATCTCCAATCTATTGTGATAACCGGCTTATTCTAGCGTATCCTGAATTCCGTAATCAAGTAGCAGATGTACTGGTATCCTTGATCAAGACACATTATCCTAATATCGATGTAATCGCAGGTACTGCTACAGCAGGGATTCCGCATGCTGCTTTTGTAGCTGAGAAGATGCAGCTGCCGATGTGCTATGTAAGATCGAGTGCGAAAAGCCACGGTAAAGGAAAGCAAATCGAAGGCTTAAGTGAAAATAGTAAAAAAGCGGTTGTGATAGAAGATTTAATTTCTACAGGGAAAAGTTCTATTCAAGCTTGTCAGGCACTTCGTGAGTCTGGTATTGAAGTTGCTGGAGTCGTGGGAATATTTAGCTATGGTCTTAAGAAAGCGGAAGAAGCTTTTGAAAATGAGGGGCTATCCTTTCAAACTGCTACAAAGTTTAGTACATTAATAAAGGAAGCTGAAAAGAGCGGCACGATAAGTGACAGAGGACTTTCTTTATTAAATGACTGGCAGAAAGACCCTGAAAATTGGGAGACCGCAACCATTTCCAAATAGAAAAGGAGATGAGGGTTACCTTGCGTAAAATGAACGGCGAGGAATTTGATGAGCTTGTTTCTTTCTTTGACAGTATGGCGAGAACTTCATGGCTCAAAAAAATTCATGAATCATTAAAAGAAACAACGGGATCGTGGAATGGGAAAGATGTTTTAGATGTAGGCTGTGGAACAGGGAGACTTTTGCTGCGAGGAGCGGAAGAGGCTAATAAATTAGTCGGTGTCGATCTTTCATCAGAGATGGTAAAAGCAAGTATCCAGCAATTTTTTTATCATGAATTAAGCGGCAAAAGTGAGTTTTTAATAGCTGACGCAGAGAAACTGCCTTTTAATGCTCACTCCTTTGATCTTGGAATATCGACATGTGTAATGTTCTTATTGCCTCATCCTGAACAAGGAATTAAAGAAATACACCGCGTGTTGAAACAAGGAGGGCAGATCGCAATGCTCAATCCTACAGAAAAAATGAGTCAGGAAACAGCAGCACAATATGGAAAAGAAAATGGAATTTCTGGCTTTGAGAGAACAGCTCTGTTGAAATGGTCGAATGTCAGTACGAAAAGACACAGATATACTACGGATGAAATGACTGAGCTCCTTGAGAAACTGCATTTTACTGAAATAAGTCACAAAGAAGTACTTGGGGGACTCGCTATTATTACAATTGCAAAGAAAAAGCAGAACATCCCATCTTAATGGACTGTTCTGCTTTTGTTTATTTCTTCAGTTTCCAAACGACATCTTCATCTGGAGTGACATAAAGCGTTTGCTGATTATCATATATAACAAATCCGGGTTTAGAACCATTTGGCTTTTTAACATGTTTAATCAAAGTGAAGTCTACAGGAACTGAACTGGAGTTTTTCGCTTTACTATAAAATCCAGCTAAAACAGCTGCTTCCGTTAAGGCTGTTTCACTCGGAGAATCCGATTTGATCACAACATGTGAACCAGGTATATCTTTCGTATGAAGCCATGTCTCATTTGCTCTGGATAACTTGAAAGTTAAATAATCATTTTGCTTGTTATTCTTGCCGACAAGTATTTCTGTTCCATCTGTAGAGACAAACTGTTCAGGCTTTGGAATGGATTTTTGTTTTTTCTTTTGTTTTGATTGTCTATGCTTCAAATATCCGCCTTCGCTAAGTTCTTCGCGAATTTCCTCTACGTCTTTCATAGATGCCGAATCCATTTGAACAATCAGACGTTCAAAATAAAGAAGTTCTTCTCCTGATTTATCGATTTGATCTTTAATGATAGAAACGGATTTTTTAAGTTTGGCATATTTTTTAAAATACGATTGTGCATTATCAGCAGGATTTTTAAGAGGATCGAGTTCTATTTTTATAATTGGCTGTTCCTCTGTGAAATAGTCTTCAACCTCTATTTCCTTATCGCCTTTTTTTGCTAAATACATATAAGCTGTTAAGAGTTCACCTTTTTTTTGAAATTCTTCTGCGTTTACGGTTTGCTCCAGCTCTTTATTTAGTTTGCCGATTTTCTTTGCGATTTTATCGTACTCATTAGACAAATACTTTTCCAAATCGTTTGCTTGCTGTTTTATACGGTCACGGTCCGCCTTGCCATAATAATAACGGTCAAGCAAGCGGCTTACGTCATCAAACCTTTTTACCTCTCCTGTTACATGATTTAGTTCAATGATAGAAAAATATTCTTTTGTATCATTCGTAATCATCTGAGGTTCATATCGATCATCGTTAAGCTGCGTGATAATTGAAAGGAAAGATTCTGCTACTTTTTCTTTTACTGAAAGTCCCGCCCTGCATACGATTTCTTTAGCGATAAGAGGAGAAAGGCCGCTGAACGTGGAAACGATCTGCTTATCTAGTTTTCCTTCGTTCCAATTTATCTTGGAGATAAATTCTTCTTTGGAGTGTATCGAAAAAGGATTTACTTTTTCTTGTGCAGGAGGAAGTACGTAAGAGAAACCAGGCAATATCGTACGATGACGGTTTTGAAAACTAGGTATATGCTTAATACTGTCTATAATTTTTCCTGTTTTTTCATCGGTTAAAATGATGTTGCTGTGTCTCCCCATAATTTCCACATAAAGAACTTTTGTTGTCTCATCACCGATCTCATCTCTGTTTTTTACAGTGATTTTGATCATTCTCTCCATATCGAGCTGCTCAATAGATTCTATGAATGCACTTTCCAAATGTTTTCTTAATAGCATACAAAACATAGGAGGTGTGTCTGGGTTCTCGTATTGATGTTCTGTTAAATGAATACGGGCGAATGATGGGTTTGCCGATAATAATAATTTGTGATTTCTTCCATTCGCGCGAATTGTAAAAACGAGATCCGTTTTGTGCGGCTGATAAACTTTTGAAATTCGTCCAGATGTCAATGTTTCTTGTAATTGTTTAGCTATTGCGCGTGTCATTATTCCATCAAAACTCATGATTGGTTCACCTCTTATTTCTCATACATAGTATAGCATTTTTACGGACATGCCTGCATATAAATGGCTTTAACTAATCTTAATAGAGGTGGAAGCTATGAATTGGTACCAGCTGCCGCAACATGAAATTGAGTCAATTCTCAACAGCAGGCTGAACGAAGGACTAACGAAGAATGAACAGGAAAAACGTTTAAAGCTTAATGGTCCTAACCAGCTAGAAGAAGGGGAAAAGCCTTCAGCTATTTTGATGTTCTTAGCCCAGTTTAAAGATTTTATGGTACTCGTGCTTTTAGCAGCAACTTTGTTATCAGGGTTTTTAGGAGAATACTTGGATGCGATCGCGATTATTCTTATTGTTGTGATGAATGGGATACTCGGATTTATCCAAGAACGAAAAGCAGAAAAATCACTTGCCTCGTTAAAGGAACTGTCAGCTCCAACTGCGCAAGTTTTAAGAGAAGGGCGATGGGTCTCAATTCCGGCAAAAGATGTAGTAATTGGTGATGTAATCAAAATTTTGAGCGGTGACAGAGTGGGAGCAGATATCCGTCTCCTAAAAACTACTGGTCTTCAAATTGAAGAATCCGCTTTAACCGGTGAATCAGTACCTTCTCAAAAACATAACCGGGAAATCAGCGGCGATGAACTGCCGCTTGGTGATCAGGACAATATGGCGTTTATGGGTACGATGGTTACAAGAGGCGCTGGAGAAGGAATTGTAATCGCAACAGGAATGGGAACAGAGATGGGGAAGATTGCTCATTTGATACAAACGGCAGAGAACATGGCAACTCCTCTCCAAATGAAATTAGAGCAGCTAGGAAAAATTTTGATTGCCCTTTCACTATTATTAACAGTAATGGTCGTCATTGCTGGAGTTATGCAAGGACACGATCTTTATAGCATGATTCTAGCTGGTGTGTCATTAGCTGTTGCTGCGATACCAGAAGGACTTCCTGCGATAGTAACGATTGCTCTTGCGCTCGGGGTTCAAAAAATGATCCGGAAGAGAGCGATCGTCAGAAAGCTGCCTTCGGTAGAAACGCTTGGTTGTGCAACTGTTATTTGTTCAGATAAAACAGGAACTCTGACACAAAATAAAATGACTGTTACTCGAATTTGGGCACAAGGAAATCAATGGAGTGTAGGGGAAAATGGGTTTGAAAGTACGTCAGGAGGAGATGCATCTCGTGAGCACGTACTAACAGAAGTACTGGCTTTTGGTGCACTATGCAATAACTCTACAATAGAAGAAGGGAAAAAGGGATCACTTATAGAAATCGGGGATCCGACAGAAACAGCTTTGTTAATAAGTGCTTATAAAGCAGGAATAACGAAAGAGTCACTAAGTGAGCAATTTTCTGTTGAACATGAATTTCCTTTCGATTCATCGAGAAAGATGATGAGTGTCATTGTCAACGATTCGGATGGAAATAAGATGCTCGTAGTAAAAGGAGCACCAGATGTATTATTGGAGAAAAGTGATTATATCGTGTGGGAAGATAAAAAACAGCTGATTAAACAATCTCATAAAGAACGAATTAAAGAAGCGATTTATGCTTTAGGAAGTCAGGCGCTCCGGACAATCGCAGTTGCTGTTAGACCTTTAAAAGAAGACGAGTATTATGCTCAAGCAACATTCGCTGAAAGAAGTCTCACATTTATTGGACTTCAAGGAATGATGGATCCGCCTCGTCCAGAAGTAGAGCAAAGTATAAGAGATTGTCACACCGCTGGTATCAAAACCATCATGATTACCGGAGATCATGTAGTGACTGCTGCGAGTATTGCCAAAAAATTAAACATGCTCCCTGAAGGCGGAAGAGTAATGGAAGGCGCAGAATTAGCTCAGCTTAACGATGATGAACTCGATAAAATCTCTGAGAATGTATATGTATATGCCAGAGTGTCTCCTGAACATAAACTCAAAATTGTTAAATCTCTGCAGCGACGGGGACATGTTGTTGCAATGACTGGAGACGGTGTAAATGATGCACCTGCTATTAAATCAGCTAATATTGGTATAGCTATGGGTATAACAGGAACAGATGTGGCGAAAGAAGCCTCATCTCTTGTACTTGGTGATGATAATTTCGCAACGATTCGCTCTGCTATTGAAGAGGGAAGAAATATTTACGAAAATATCCGTAAATTCATACGCTATTTACTTGCGTCAAATGTGGGAGAAATTCTCGTCATGCTTTTTGCAATGATTATGGCTTTGCCCCTTCCGCTCGTTCCGATTCAAATCCTTTGGGTAAACCTTGTGACAGATGGGTTGCCTGCAATGGCACTGGGCGTTGACCAAGCTGAAGAAGATGTGATGAGAAGAAGACCAAGGCAAGCAAAAGAGGGTGTTTTCTCCAGAGGACTAGGATGGAAAATCATTTCTCGAGGATTTCTAATTGGTGCAGCTACCATTCTAGCTTTTTGGGTTACGCTAAAAGAGAATCCGGACCAGCTGATCGTTGCACAGTCAGTAGCCTTTGCAACACTAGTCATGGCGCAGCTGATTCATGTCTTTGACTGCCGAAGTGAACATTCAGTGTTCCACCGCAATCCGCTGCAAAATGGCTATCTTGTGCTCGCCGTTATCTCATCAGTACTTCTTTTGCTGGTCGTTATGTATGTACAGCCATTGCAAGAAATATTTCACACGGTTGCTCTAAGCTTAAGACAATGGCTGCTTGTTCTAGGAATGGCATCCATCCCATCTTTTGCTCTTGCAGGATTTCAATTGTTTAAACGGGATAAAATTTGATATAAAAAGAAGCTGGCTCAAAAGTTGTATACTTTTATGCCAGCTTTTCTTGTTATTAAATGAAGTTATTTTTGTAATAGGCAACTTTGGTAAGATTAATCATAACAAACTTAAGATAAAATTTGGTTGAATTATATTGAAGAATTACAGCAAAGGCATGCGTGTATTGCGTTCTTACTTTAGATTAGTCATGCATTCGTCATATTCGCGAAATCCTTTGTAATAAAAAGGATTGTTTGCTAACTGTATTTCATGGTTTTCCAAAAGTTAAGCAAAATATGTTTAGATTCTATGTTTTCTGTGCTAAAATGTAAGAACATGTGTACAGTTTTTCACAATATCGTACAATTAGCGTATGACCCGTTATTCCATTTGACTAGAATAGTAGCAGGTTAGGGGCGTTTAGAGATGAAATTAATTAATATTGGGTACGGAAATATTGTTGCGGCTCACCGTATCATTGCGGTAGTCAGTCCAGAATCTGCACCGATCAAAAGGTTAATTACGGTCGCCAGAGAAAAAAATATGCTGATTGATGCTACATACGGCAGGAGAACAAGAGCGGTTGTTGTTACCGACAGTGATCATGTCATTTTGTCGGCTGTGCAGCCAGAAACTGTAGCTCATAGACTGATGTCGATTGACGAGGGCTCAGCAGAAGAAAGTTAGGTTGTGGAGGTTTTTATGGAAAAAGAAAGAGGCATTCTGTTTGTGCTTTCCGGACCGTCTGGTGTAGGAAAGGGTACTGTTTGTAAAGCATTAAGAGCACAAAAGCTGGACATTCAATACTCAGTTTCAGCCACTACTAGACAGCCGCGTGAAGGCGAACAACATGGGGTAGAATACTTCTTTAAAACAAAAGAAGAGTTTTTACGCATGATTGAAAATAAAGAACTGCTAGAGTGGGCAGAATACGTGGGCAACTATTATGGGACACCGATTGAATATGTGAACCAAACACTCGATGAAGGTAAGGATGTCATTTTAGAAATTGAAGTTCAAGGTGCACTTCAAGTGAAAAATATTTTTCCGGATGGTGTCTTTATCTTTTTAACACCTCCAAGTCTTGCCGAGCTAAGAAATCGTATTGTTGGACGAGGGACAGAAACAGAAGATATCGTTAACAATCGAATGAGTGTTGCAAAAGAAGAGATTGATCTCATGCAGCATTATCACTATTCAGTAGTGAACGATGAGATCGAGTCTGCTTGTAATAGAATTAAAGCCATAATAACTACAGAACACTGTCGCGTAGACCGAGTGCGACCCAAATATCAAAGAATTTTAGGAGCTGACGAATAATGCTATATCCATCCATTGACTCTCTTATGGAAATCATTGATTCAAAATATTCTCTTGTAACTTTAAGTTCAAAACGTGCAAGAGAAATCCAAAAGTATGAAAACCAGCAAATCGCAAAGCCAGTTTCTTACAAATTTGTAGGGAAAGCATTAGAAGAAATTCAATCTGGTATTTTAACTCCGGTCGGCGAAATTCAAAAAGACTAATAATAGCAGTAGAAAATATACAACCTTGAAAAAAGGTTGTTATTTTTTTGCGCTTTAATTTAAGATAATTTGTGAGTAAGTAATAATAGGTACAGGGACAAGTCGGCACGTTAAGACAAGGTGACAGCCGAATCCGAATTTTCTTTATTTATTAGACTCTTTTCTAAAAGATTGTTTCTTCTGAGGGATTATTATAACTGCCTCGCATGATTGGAGAGTAAGGTGAGAGGCTCCTCGAAAATGAAAATCGAAAGTGAGCATCCTGAAACGGAGATCAACTACTTTCAAAAACAACAAAGATTGCGAAGACAGCCATTTATTAATAAGCCAATTAAGTTTTTTAATAGAATTAAATGCTGTAAAATAGATGTGAATTGTATAGGAATGAGCGGAGGAAGGGGTTTGTTTATGGAAAAAAAGAAAATATTACTTGCCGTATCTGGCGGAATTGCTGCGTATAAAGCAGCGACTGTTGCCAGCAGATTATATCAAGGCGGATATGAAGTAAAAGTCATTCTGACAGAATCTGCTCAAAAATTTATTACACCATTAACATTTCAAACATTAACGAGACAAGAGGTGTATACCGACACATTTGATGAAAAAGATCCTTCAGCTGTTAGCCACATTGAAATAGGAGATTGGGCAGATCTAGTATTAATTGCACCTGCTACAGCGAATGTAATTGGAAAACTGGCGAACGGAATCGCTGATGATATGCTGACTACTACATTACTTGCAACGAAAGCTGATGTAATAATTGCACCTGCAATGAATGTAAATATGTTTAATCACCCAGCAGTACAAAAAAATATGGAGACTCTTGCAAGTTTCAACTGGCGTTTTATCGAACCGAATGAAGGCTTGCTTGCCTGTGGATGGATCGGAAAAGGAAGGCTTGCAGAACCTGAGGAATTGATCGAAGCGGTTCATTCTTATTTTAATGAAACGAATAGTGAAAAGCCTCTGCCTCTTTCAGGAAAGAAATTGTTAGTAACGGCAGGACCTACAAGAGAAGAACTTGATCCAGTCCGTTATTTTACGAACCATTCTTCTGGAAAAATGGGATATGCGATTGCTGCAGCAGCTAGAGAATGGGGGGCAGAAGTAACGCTTGTTACAGGACCAACTTCCTTGCAGCCGCCTAATGGGATTAAAGTTGAAAATGTTACCTCGGCTAGAGAGATGTACGAAAAAGTGCTTTCTCATTACAACACTCAAGATATCGTTATTAAATGTGCGGCTGTTGCTGATTATACGCCAGTATCTGTATTTGAAAACAAATTCAAGAAAAAAAATGATACATGGACGGTTGAATTAAAAAAGACTGATGATATTTTGAGAGCACTTGGCGAAAAGAAGGAACATCAAATTCTTGTAGGATTTGCAGCTGAAACAGAAAATCTTGAGAGTTATGCCCACGATAAGTTAGTTAGGAAAAATTTAGACATGGTGATAGGCAACAATGTATCAAAAGAAGGTTCTGGTTTCGGAAGTGATACGAACGAAATTATGATGCTAAAAAAAGATGGATCAAAACGTTCTCTTCCAATCCTATCTAAGGAGAAAGTTGCCAAAGAAATTTTAGAACAAGTGCTGGATATGATGAAACGATGATCGCGGCAGTCGTAGTAGATGTTCCATCAGGCAGTGTGAACAAAACTTTCGATTACAAAGTACCTGAAAAGTGCGCAGAGTGGGCAGAACCGGGGATGAGGGTCATCGTACCTTTTGGACCTAGGAAGCTCCAGGGCTTCATTTTAGAAATAAAACCTTCTTCAACCGTTAAGGGGTTAAAAAACATCTCTGAAATTTTAGATCCATTGCCTGTTCTGACAACTGAACTCATAGAGCTTGGGCAATGGCTGGCTAAGCAAACGCTGAGTTTTTATATCACCACGTATCAAGCGATGCTTCCTGCAGCGATGAAAGCAACATATGAAAAATTCTTTGTGATTTTGACACCGGAAAAGCTTCCCGAACATCTGGCAGTTACTTTTACGCAGCAGGATGAATTGAGCTTTAACGAAGTGATGAAAGATTTTCCTGAGCGATTAAATGAATTGCTTTTATTAGTTAAAGCTGGAACTTTAGATGTCATTTATAAAGTGAAAGACAAGGCAAACAAGAAGAAAATAAAATTCGTAACCATCTTAAATAAAGTAGCAGCTGCAGAATTTCTGGAGGAAAACGAAAGAAAAGCTGAAAAACAAAAGGCAGTCATTTCAGAATTGCTTCATCGTCCGCCTGGGTATTACTCAATGCAGGAAATACTAATGGAAACAGGGGCATCTCTTCCTTCTGTCCTAGCACTAGCTAAAAAAGGATTCGTCAAAATTGAGGAAAAAGAAGTCTATAGAGACCCTTATAATGGAAGGAATATTAAGCAAACAGATCCATTACCGTTAACGGAAAATCAGCAGAGCGCGATACTGCCGATTTTAAACTCCATTGAAAATGATCGGCATGACACCATTCTCGTCCATGGGGTTACAGGAAGCGGAAAGACGGAGGTCTATCTACAATCTATTCAAGCGGTGTTAGATAAAGGAAAGGAAGCTATTTGTCTTGTTCCAGAGATTTCCCTTACACCAATGATGGTAAATCGATTTAAAGCACGATTTGGAAGCAGAGTTGCTGTCTTGCACAGCGGTTTGTCTGTTGGTGAAAAATACGACGAATGGCGTAAAATACTAAGGAAAGAAGTTTCAGTCGTCGTAGGAGCACGTTCTGCAGCCTTTGCGCCTTTTACAAATCTGGGAATCGTAATAATAGATGAAGAACATGAATCCAGTTATAAACAAGAAGATCATCCTCGATATCATGCGAGGGACGTTTCCATTTGGAGAGGAAAGTACCATTCATGTCCGATTGTACTCGGCAGTGCGACACCCTCTTTAGAAACATATGCTCGTGCTAAAAAGGGGCTATACATTCTTTCAGAACTAAGATCACGCGTGCATTCAAATCCAATGCCTGAAGTAAAGATTGTAGACATGCGAGAAGAATTGAAAAACGGCAATAGGTCCATGTTTTCGGACAATTTAATGGAAATGATGAAAGAAGGATTAAGTAAGCAAGAACAAACGGTTTTATTTTTAAATCGGAGAGGTTATGCTTCTTTTATTTTGTGCCGTGATTGCGGTTATGTAGCTGAATGTCCTCATTGTGATATCTCTCTTACTTATCATAAAAGGAATGGAGCATTAAAGTGTCATTATTGCGGTTATCAAGAAACCATTCCTTCAGCTTGTCCATCATGTACAAGTGAACATATTCGCTTTTTTGGTACGGGTACACAAAAAGTGGAAGAAGAACTCGCAAAAGTTTTGCCTGAAGCACGCGTAATAAGGATGGATGTTGATACAACATCAAAAAAGGGCAGCCATGAACGCCTCTTAACTGCATTCGAAAATGAAGAGGCGGATATATTGTTAGGAACACAAATGATCGCTAAAGGTTTGGATTTTCCAAAAGTGACGCTTGTGGGGATCTTAGCAGCTGATACGATGCTGCATCTTCCTGATTTCAGAGCTTCTGAAAAAACATTTCAATTATTAACACAAGTCAGCGGCCGAGCAGGAAGGCATGAACTCGAAGGTAAGGTAATTATCCAAGGCTATGATACGGAGCATTACAGTGTCCAGCTCGCATCCAGACATGATTACCTTTCTTTTTACGATTATGAAATGAAAACGAGAAAACTCCATCAATATCCACCCTTTTTCTATTTAGGTTTATTAACTTTCAGTCATCCTGATCTTATGCAAGTTGTGGCTGCGAGCGAAAAAGCAGCAAGCTTTCTATCTGCCAGACTGTCAAATCAAAGCATTTTGCTTGGCCCTGTGACTTCACCAATAGCACGCATCAAAGATAGATATCGGTATCAGGTCATGATAAAATACAAAAATGAACCAGAGCTAGGCTTGTGGTTTGAAGAAATTATATCTCATTTTCAAAAGGATAAAAGCATTAAAGACCTGCAGATTACGGCAGAATTAAATGCACAAACATTAATGTAGCTGTTATAAGGAGAAAATATGACGATTCGTAAAATAGTAGAATATCCCAATCCTGTTTTAGAAACCAAATGTGAAAAAGTTACAACGTTCGATAAAAAATTAAAAACCTTGATCAAAGATATGTTTGATACGATGTATGATGCTGATGGAGTAGGATTAGCTGCTCCTCAAATCGGCATTCCAAAACAGATTGCTGTAGTTGATGTTGGAGATGATTCAGATCAGATCGTATTGATTAATCCAGAAGTCTTATCGGCTACTGGAACTCAGACTGGACCCGAAGGATGTTTAAGTTTCCCAGGATTATTTGGAGATGTTGAACGGCCTTTAAATGTTTCTGTTAAAGCACAAAACAGAGAAGGTAAAGAGTTTACACTTAAAGCAGAAGGTTTTCTGGCTCGGGCACTTTTACATGAAATAGACCATCTTCATGGAGTTCTGTTTACTTCTAAAGTGATTGCTTATTACGAAAAAGAAGAAATGGAAGGGTAGGATACAATGAAAATCGTATTTATGGGTACTCCAGACTTTTCTGTTCCTGTACTTCGTCAATTGGTTGAAGACGGTTATGAAGTCGCAGGAGTTGTTACTCAGCCGGACAAGCCTGTTGGAAGAAAAAAAGAAATAAAGCAAACCCCTGTTAAAGAAGAAGCGTTAAAGCATGATATTAAAGTGTATCAACCAATAAAACTGCGTGAAGAATATAAAGAGATCATAGATCTACAGCCAGATTTAATCGTTACTGCTGCCTATGGACAAATATTGCCTTCCGCAATATTAGAAGCCCCGAAATATGGATGTATTAATGTGCATGCTTCTCTGCTTCCGAAATACAGAGGCGGAGCACCAATTCACAAAAGTATAATCGACGGTAATGAAAAAACGGGTATCACCATCATGTATATGGTTGAAAAATTAGATGCTGGTGATATACTTACTCAAGTTGAAGTTCCAATAAACGAAAAAGATCATGTAGGATCATTACATGATAAATTAAGTGCAGCAGGTGCGAAGCTATTATCCGAAACTATACCTTTACTGCTTAATGATAAGATTGTATCCATTCCGCAAAATCCTGATGAAGTAACGTTCGCTTGGAATATCACACGGGAACAAGAAAAAATCGATTGGACTTTATCAGGCGGTGAAATATATAACCACATTCGGGGACTTCACCCCTGGCCAGTGGCGTATACAACTTATAATGGTCAGCCACTGAAAGTTTGGTGGGGTGAAAAAGAAGCAGCGTCAAAGCATGCTGAACCAGGGACAATACTTGCATTTGCTGATAAAGGACTCCAAATCGCAACTGGTGATGATACAAGTATTGTAATTACCGATCTGCAGTTATCAGGTAAGAGAAGAATGTCTGCAATTGATTTTTTAAAAGGAACAAATGTAGAACTAGGTTTGAAATTAGGTGAATAATTTGAGTGGCAACTTAAGGGCAATCGCTCTAGATGTATTGGTAAAAGTAGAACAGAATCAAGCGTACAGCAACCTGCAGTTAAATCAGGCACTTCTAAAAGCTGACGTAAATGATAAAGACAAAAGTCTTTTAACGAGTATAGTGTATGGAACAATACAGCGTAAGAACACGATCGATTTTTATTTGGAACAGCTCTTAAACAAACCGATTAAGAAAAAAGATCGCTGGGTACTTAGTTTACTGCGCTTATCCATTTTTCAAATGCTGTACATGGATCGTGTTCCTGATCATGCCATCATTCATGAAGCGGTTGAGATCGCTAAATACAAAGGACACAAAGGATTGGCAGGAATGGTTAACGGCATTCTTCGCAAACTGCAAAGAGAAGGCACTGCTGCAATGGATGAAAAAATCGGCAATAGTGCTGAAAAAGACGCATTGAAATATAGTATGCCATCTTGGCTTTATGAACGTTGGAGCAACCAGTTTGGGGCAGAAAATGCTGAAAAAATGGCAGAGATTAATCTGATTCCAGCGCCTGTAACAGCGAGAATCAATACGATGCTAATAAATCAAGATACTGTTTTCGATATGTTGAGAGAAGAAGGAATAACTGCTGAAAAAGGAGAATTGTCTCCAGAGGGGATCGTTATCAAGGACGGTTACCTTCCTAAGTCGAATGCCTATAATCAAGGTTTGGTTACAATTCAAGATGAGAGTTCAATGCTGGTCGCTAGAGCTGTAAGTCCTGAACCTGGAGAAAAGGTACTTGATGCGTGTGCAGCTCCAGGAGGAAAATCCACTCATTTAGCTGAAATGATGAAGGGTGAAGGAAGAGTCGTTTCCCTTGATCTGCATCAGCACAAAGTTGAGTTAATCAAGAAACAGGCAGACAGATTAGGATTAAACAATATAGATGCCAGAACATTAGACGCTAGAAAAGTAAAAGAAGAATTTGAAATTGAATCATTTGACAGAGTTCTTGTGGATGCTCCGTGCAGCGGTTTTGGTGTGATCCGAAAAAAGCCTGACTTAAAATGGGCGAAGACAGAGCAAGATGTAGAAAGACTTACAAGTATACAAAAAGATATACTTCATGCTGCTTCACAGATGGTGAAACCAGATGGGATTCTCGTCTACAGCACTTGTACTGTTGATAAAGAAGAAAATGCTGAAGTAGCAGAATGGTTCTTGTCACAGCATCCAGAATTTGAATGGGATCCGCATTTTTCAGAAAAGATGCCAGAAACTGTGAAACCATTTATAATAGAAGAAAGATCTGATCTGCAAATTATGCCTCATTATTTTAATAGTGACGGATTTTATATCGCGGCTTACAGAAAAAAGATAACAGGTGGTGAGAAACATGCTTAAACCATTAACAGATAAACAAACAAAGCCAGACATCAAACCTTCCATTTATTCGCTAGAACTGCATGAACTAGAATCATGGCTGACGGATATTAGAGAACCGAAGTTCAGAGGCAAGCAAATTTTTGAATGGCTTTATAAAAAACGTGTGTCTTCTTTTGAAGAAATGACGAACTTGCCTTTAGGACTGCGTGAAAAACTAGAAAAAGATTATTACATCAAGCCTCTTAAAGAAGTGGTGCGTCAAGAATCTTCAGATGGAACAATAAAGTTCCTATTTGAACTTCAAGACGGCTATTCAATTGAAACAGTTCTAATGAGACATGAATACGGAAACAGTATTTGCGTAACAACTCAAGTAGGATGCCGTTTAGGTTGTACGTTCTGCGCCTCGACTTTAGGCGGATTAAAACGGAACCTTTTAGCTGGCGAAATTGTTGCTCAAGTACTTCAAGTACAGCGTGCATTGGATGAAACTGATGAAAGAGTCAGTTCGATTGTAGTAATGGGAATTGGAGAGCCATTTGATAACTATGATGGTCTTATGTCATTCTTGAAAATCGTTAATCATGATTTAGGTCTGAATATTGGAGCTCGTCATATTACGATCTCAACGAGTGGTGTAGTCCCTTATATTTACAAATTTGCAGATGAAGGCATGCAAATTAATTTTGCAATATCCCTTCATGCAGCGAATACAGAAACGAGAAGCCGTTTAATGCCTGTAAACCGAATGTATCCACTTAACGAATTAATGGATTCTATTCGTTATTATATTAAGAAAACGGGCAGACGAGTTACATTTGAGTATGGTTTATTTGGAAAAGTAAACGACTCAGTTGAAAGTGCAAATGAACTAGCTGATCTTATTTCTGATATTAAGTGCCACGTAAACTTGATTCCTGTGAACTATGTACCGGAAAGAGATTATGTGCGAACACCGAAAGCACAAATATTTAAGTTCTTAGAGACGTTAAACTCAAGAGGCATAAATGCCACCATCAGAAGAGAACAAGGTCATGATATCGACGCTGCATGCGGTCAGCTGCGTGCGAAGGAACGTAAAGAAGAGACGAGGTGACGTGAAAATGCAAATTGCCTTTCAAACAGATGTTGGAATGGTAAGGAAGCATAATGAAGACAGCGGGGAAGTGTTCACGAGAGGTGAACACTTTCTTGCAGTTATTGCTGATGGAATGGGTGGACATAAAGCAGGTGATATTGCCAGCCAGGAAGCCTTAAAATGTATTAAAGATGCTTGGGGTCAATTTGAAGAAAATATAGGAAACATTAAAGAGTGGATCACAACGGTATTAAAGGATACAAATCAGCACATTTTTCAATTTTCACAAGAAAATCCTGAAACACGAGGAATGGGAACGACCATTGTTGCTGCTTTAGGTACAAATAAAGAGGTTACTGTAGTACATATTGGGGATAGCCGCTGTTATTTATATTCACAAGGTATTCTGAAACGGGTAACGGATGATCATTCACTCGTCCAAGAATTAGTGAAATCAGGACAGATTACAGAAGACGAAGCTGAAATTCACCCACGACGCAATATGATTATGAAAGCAGTCGGAACAGATGAATCCGTTGAACCTGAGTTTAATATCATCACTTGGGACACAGGCGATTACATCCTTCTTTGTTCTGATGGATTATCTGATAAAGTCTCTTTTAAGAGAATTGAAGAAGCATTGAACAATCCGGATGAAGCTGTCAGTGAAAAAGTAGAAAAATTGATAACATGGGCGAAAAATGCGGGTGGAGAAGACAATATAACTGCTATCCTTATACAAAATAGTTCTGACACAGAGACAAAAGGGGAAGCAAGAACATGATTGGAAAAAGAGTCAGCGGCCGCTACAAGCTTTTAGAGGTTATAGGTGACGGCGGAATGGCCATCGTTTATCGGGCAAAGGATTTAATTCTTGATAGAGATGTTGCTGTAAAAGTGCTTCGTTCGGAGTTTAATAAAGATGAAGATTTTATTAGACGCTTTAAAAGAGAAGCAGAATCTGCTACAAGTTTGGACCACCCGAATATTGTAAGCATTTTTGATGTAGGTGAAGACGACGATATATATTTTATCGTTATGGAGTATGTACAAGGTAAAACACTCAAACAATACATAAAAGAACACGGAAAGCTTTCTGTTGAAGAATCATTGCATATTATGAAACAAATAGGATCTGGAATGGCAGTGGCTCATGATCATGGAATCATCCACCGTGATATAAAACCTCATAACATTCTAATAACTGAAAACGGAGTTGCAAAGCTTACTGATTTCGGTATTGCATTAGCTATAACATCTGCAACGATCACGCATACGAATTCTATTTTAGGCTCTGTGCATTATTTTTCACCAGAACAAGCCCGTGGCGGAATCGCTAATGCAAAGTCTGATATTTATTCTTTTGGTGCTGTTCTTTACGAAATGGTTACAGGAAGAGTACCCTTTGTAGGTGAATCGCCTGTTTCAGTCGCACTCAAACATCTGCAGGAAAATGTGATCGAGCCAAGGAGATTGAACCCTGAGATTCCGCAAAGTGTCGAAAACATTATATTAAAAGCCTTGGCGAAAAATCCATTGCACAGATACAGCAGTGCACAAGAGTTATTAAATGATATGAATTCAGCGTTGGATCCAAATCGGATGTATGAGCAAAAATGGAATGAAGCTTCTGATGATGATGAAAAAACAAAATTCATTACACCAATAGTACCCCCTGATGCTCCAGTAAGTCCTCTTGTTGATGAGGAAAAGGGGAAAGGGAAAAAGAAGAAGAAAAAGAAATGGTGGCTTATTATTCTTCTGTCCTTACTTTTATTAGGTGGTGCTGGATTAGCTTCGGTGACACTGCTTCCTTCTATTTTTCAACTAAAAGAAGTCAGTGTGCCGGATGTAGTAGGAAATGATTATGAAGATGCTTTCGATAAGCTCAAAGCAGAAGGTTTAGATGTAAAACGCCAAGAAGTATTTGATAAAGAAGTGGAGGACGGAAAGGTAATTCGTCAAGATCCGGCTCCCCAAACCAAAGTAAAAGAGCGCAGTTTGGTAACTTTACAAGTTTCAAAAGGCCCTGAAAAAGAAAACATGCCAGATGTAGAGGGTATGAACATTGATTCCGCAGAAGCACTTCTAAATGATAAAGGGTTTACAAATATTAGTAAAAATTATGAGGACTCAGATACAGAGCCGGAAGGAACGGTCTTATCTCAAAATCCTGATCAAGATGAAAAAGTAACACCATCAGATACGACCGTTGAATTGACGGTCAGCAGCGGGAAACCATCGATTCAAGTAGAGAATCTTGCCGGGTTAACGAAGGAGCAAGTATCGAACTATGCGAATGATGCAGGTCTTGTTGTTGAATACAGTGAGGATTTTTCTGACTCGGTAGAAGAAGGAAAAGTTATTTCGCAAGATCCTTCTCCATTTACTCAAGTTGAGAAAGGCGCTACGATCAGTGTTGTGCTGTCAAAAGGACCAGAAGAAACAGAACCGCCGCCACCGCCGCCACAAGAAACGGCTCCTGATCGAACAACTACAGAGAAAATAGATGTTAAAGTCAAAGGGAAACCCAAGAAAGAAACAGTCCATGTGAAAATTGTTTATTCAGATAAAAATGCAACTGACAAAGTTTTTATTGAAGAAGATATCGCTGAAAATAAAATTTACTCCCTTCCGTTAACTATTGCTGAAGGTGGTACAGCTTCTTATACTGTGTTTATTAATGATAAACAAGATCAAGCAGTAACCATAAATTATGATGATATTTAGGAAGGGGACGATGGTGATTAAGCATGACTGAAGGAAGAATTGTTAAAGCGTTAGCGGGGTTCTATTACGTAATGGATCAAGGTCAGATTTTCCAGTGCAGAGGAAGGGGAAACTTCCGCAAAAGGAAAGTAAATCCATTAGTAGGGGACTGGGTAGAATATGAGTCCAGCAATAAAACGGATGGTTATATTATGGACGTAAAAGAACGGAAAAATGAACTCGTTCGGCCGCCGATCGCAAACGTAGATCAAGCCATTCTCGTATTTTCAGCAGTGCAGCCTGACTTTAGTCCTTTGCTACTAGACAGATTTCTCGTTCATATTGAAGCAAACGATATTTTACCTGTTATCTGTGTTTCGAAAATGGACTTAGTTGAAGAAACGTCTGAATATGAAAAAATTCAAATATACATTGAGAAATATAGAGACCTAGGATATGAAGTCATCCCTACCTCAACGAAGACAGATGAAAGTTTAGAAATGTTTTATCCGCTATTTAAAGATAAATTGACTGTGTTTGCTGGTCAATCCGGAGTGGGGAAATCTTCTTTGCTTAACGCAATTAATCCGGAACTTATGCTCGAAACGAATGAGATTTCTACTCACCTGGGACGAGGAAAACATACAACACGCCATGTTGAATTAATATTATTTGGCAATGGTCTTGTAGCTGATACGCCTGGTTTTAGTTCACTGGATTTCTTAAATATCGAAGCGGAAGAATTGTCTGGATATTTTCCAGAGATGAACGCACGGCGAGGAGATTGTAAATTTCGAGGATGTTCACATACATCTGAGCCTAAATGTGCGATAAGAGCAAGTGTGGAAACAGGTGAAATTCCTGAATTCCGCTATGATCATTATGTGAGTTTTTTACAAGAAATAAAGGATCAAAAACGGAGGTACTAAATGATTAAAATAGCCCCTTCAATTTTATCGGCTGACTTTTCAAAGTTGGGTGATGAGATTAAAGCAGTAGAAACAGCAGGTGCAGATTATATTCATATCGATGTGATGGACGGACATTTTGTGCCGAATATTACGTTGGGACCTCTAGTTGTTCAAGCTGTACGACCATTAACAAAGTTACCTTTAGATGTTCATTTAATGATTGAAAATCCAGATCAGTATATTGAAGCATTCGCAAGTGCAGGTGCAGATATTATTACAGTTCATGTTGAAGCATCTGCGCACCTTCATAGAACGATCCAATTGATCAAGAAAACTGGTGTAAAGGCTGGGGTTGTTTTAAATCCGGCGACACCTGCAGATTCGCTCAAACATATTATTCATGATATTGATATGGTCTTGCTTATGACTGTCAATCCGGGATTTGGAGGACAATCATTTATTAAAAGTGTTGTTTCTAAAATAAAAGAAGTTAAAAGCTTAATTGATGAAAATGAATTGGATGTTGAAATAGAAGTAGACGGCGGTGTAAATGCAGAAACAGCTCCATTGTGCATTGATGCAGGTGCAACCGTATTAGTAGCCGGATCTGCCATTTATGGGAAAGACGATTTAAAGCGTGCGATAAACGCTATCCGTGGTGTATAATAGTATTTGGAAAAATAAATAAGCAACCACAGGGGGAGTCTTTTTAAAAGGCTGAGAGGGGAGTGCACTCCCGACCCTTTGAACCTGAAGCTGGATCATACCTGCGTAGGAATGTGGAGTCGTGTAACTTTTTGTAAAGAAAAGCAACCGTGCGCTCACATGCCGGTTGCTTTTTTGTTTTCCTTCAAATGAAGAGGGGGAAGAAGAAATGAATAATAGCAAAATCTTATTTTTGACCGAATTAGCAATTATGGCTGCACTTTCACTTATTTTAGGGTTGATTAAGTTCTCAGGATTATGGGCTCAAGGTGGATCTGTGTCATTGGAGATGGTTCCAATCTTTATCATGGCCTTTAGAAGAGGTGTTAAAGCAGGAGTTTTCACAGGCCTGTTAGTGGGATTGCTGCAGCTGGCTGTAAACCCTCAAATCTATTACTTTGCACAAGTAATATTGGACTATCCGCTTGCATTTGCTTTATCAGGATTAGCAGGATTGTTTGCTCCATCTATTAAACAAAATACGGCAAAGAGAACGGCGTTGATGATTACGGGTATTTTTGTCGGCTGTACTTTGCGTCTTTTATCTCATGTAATCTCAGGAGTTATCTTCTTCAGCCAATTTGCAGGAAAAATGAACGTTTGGTTATATTCTATTTTTTATAATGGTTCATTTATGGTTATTATTTTCGTTATTACTTGCATCGTTGTAATCTTATTAACAAACACAGCTCCGAAACTGCTTCATACAGAACGAAAAACGCTTCAGCCCACAATATGAAAATTAGAATTGTTGCAGGTGGACCGGTTAGCTTAATACCAGATTTAAAAAAATATGTTGGTGGTCCAGATACAATTTGGATAGGTGTGGATAGAGGGACATTTGTTCTTATAGAAACAGGGATCAGACCAAAACATGCATTTGGCGATTTTGATTCTGTTTCTGAAAATGAAAAGGAAGCGATTGTTCATGCGTCTATTCATCTGAATGTGTATCGGTCAGAAAAAGATCAGACAGACATGGAAATTGCATTTGCATGGGCAATGGATCAAGATCCAGAGGAAGTTTTATTATTCGGAGCCACTGGGGCCAGATTGGATCATGAACTTTTAAATATTCAGCTCTTATCTAATTGTCTTCATAAAAAAGGCACTATAGTAAAAGTTGTAGACTGTCGTAATGAAATAACGCTGCATGCTCCTGGCACATATGTCATCAGTCAAGATGACAGGTTTTCCTATATATCATTTTTGCCATTTGAAGGAGAAGTAACGGGTATTACTTTAGAAGGGTTTAAATATCCTTTGCAAAACGCATCTTTGCAGATGGGATCATCTCTTTGCATTTCAAATGAGCTTGTAAATAAAAATGGTACTTATTCTTTTGACTCCGGCATAATAATGATGGTAAAGAGCCGTGATTAATATATAATCGCGGAAAACAGGCCCCGAGGCACCATTTATAAAACGGGGAATAAATTATAATTATTACGTGTTTGCTCTTATCATTTTTTATGGGCCTGGAGGAGGGGTAAGATGAAATTTTATACCATTAAACTACCTAGATTTTTAGGGGGATTCGTTCGAGCCATTTTAGGATCTATGAAAAAAGGATAACAAACAAAAAAAGCGCTAATATAGCGCTTTTTTTGTTTGACAGATTTTTTACTTTTTTTAAAAGACCTTTGAAAAAAATGATTGTTGCATACAAATCTCTTTTTATTCTTCTTTGACAGTTGATTGTAGTGTGCCAGCGACTTGAAAAATCTTCTCGCAAGACATGCGACGAGGAAATAGCTTCGATAGAATTTGCTAGAAGACGCAGGAGCAGATTATTTATGGGCTCACCGCCTGCCCCGCGGAAAGCGAGCAACCTGAATCGAAAATCAACTACTTCCAAGAACAAACTTTTAGACAAAGAAAAAAACAGCAGTTAAACTGCTGTTTTTATTAAACGCGTTCTACTTTGCCAGACTTAAGTGCACGAGCAGATACGTATACGCGCTTAGGTTTTCCGTCCACAAGAATGCGAACCTTTTGGACATTAGCTCCCCAGCTTTTCTTTGATTTGTTCATAGCGTGAGAACGCTTGTTTCCTGTTTTAGGTCCTTTTCCAGTAATAAAACATTTACGAGCCATAGTATGTGAACCTCCTTTACAGCAAAAGCTTTGCATCAATTCAATCGTATGTTAAATACTAAATAATATTAGCATGACTCAAGTTGCAATGCAACACATTCATTTTTCTTTTTCAAGTAATTTTCCTTGACATTACTTTTTACATAGTGTGAAATGTAGATGTCCTTTTAAAAAACGACGATATATAGTACAATGTTTGTTAGCCATTTAACATTCTAAAGGGGGATGTAAGCATGTCCATTGAAATGAAAACAACCTATGGTCAAATTGATATTTCGAATGAAGTAATTGCTACAATAGCTGGCGGAGCAGCGATCGACTGTTACGGGATTGTCGGTATGGCTTCAAGAAAGCAATTGAAAGATGGGATAACTGAACTTTTAGGACGTGAAAATTTCTCCCGCGGGATCGTTGTCAGACAAGAAGAAGATGAAGTACATATTGATATGTATATCATTGTAAGTTACGGAACAAAGATTTCTGAAGTGGCTCACAATGTTCAGAACAAAGTGAAATATACCCTGGATCAAATGCTTGGTTTAGCGGTTGACTCAGTCAATATTTATGTTCAGGGTGTCAGGGTGACAACCCCTTAGTTAGGAGGAAGGTTCGTGTCTTTAAAAGTATTAGATGGAAAAAAGTTTGCTAACATGGTTCTTGAAGGAGCAGCAAACTTAACTAGAAACGCAGCAATGGTTGATGCACTGAATGTTTTCCCTGTTCCCGATGGTGATACAGGAACAAACATGAACTTGACAATTACATCAGGTGCCAAAGAAGTAGAAAAAAACATGAATAATAATGTTAGTACTATTGCAAATGCATTTGCAAAAGGATTATTGATGGGTGCCAGAGGAAACTCAGGTGTTATCTTATCCCAACTCTTCAGAGGGTTTTCTAAAGCTGTTGAAGGCAAAGAAATAATCACAGCTTCAGAGTTTGCCAATGCCTTTGATAAAGGTGTAGAAACAGCTTATAAAGCAGTAATGAAACCTGTTGAAGGAACAATTCTAACAGTTGCTAAAGATGCTGCAAAAAAAGCCGTTAAGGAAGCAAAAAAATCAGATGACGTACTTCATATTATGAAAGAAGTCTTGAAAGAATCAAAAGCTTCTTTAAACCGGACTCCTGATCTTCTTCCTGTTTTAAAAGAAGTGGGTGTTGTAGATTCAGGCGGACAAGGGCTTGTTACAGTGTATGAAGGCTTTTTAGCTGTATTAGAAGGCAGAGAACTTCCGAAGGTATCGGCAAACGCTGCTTCTATGAATGAACTCGTAAACGCAGAGCATCATAAAGCTCAAATTCATATGAAAACAGAAGATATTCATTTTGGATACTGCACAGAGTTCATGGTTAGATTTGAAACAGCTAAATTGAAAAACAATCCATTCGATGAAAATAACTTCCGTAACGAATTAAATGAGCACGGAGATTCATTGCTAGTTGTTGCAGATGAAGAAGTTGTGAAAGTTCATATTCATACTGAGCAGCCTGGTAATATGCTTACACTCGCTCATCGTTATGGAAGCTTAATCAACATTAAAATTGAAAATATGCGTGAACAGCACTCTGCCATTTTGGAAAGCGAGAATACGGTTATTCCTGCTTATACTCAATCTGAAAAAAAGAAAGAGTATGGAATTGTAACAGTTGCAATGGGTGAAGGGATCGAAGAAATGTTCTCTTCTATGGGAGCATCTGTCATTCAAGGCGGACAAACCATGAATCCAAGTACGGAAGATATTGTTCGTGCTATTCGTGAGGTAAACGCAGAAAAGGTTTTCATCCTTCCGAACAACAGTAATATCATTATGGCTTCTGAGCAAGCTGCAAGTGTCGTTGATGAAGAAGTTGTAATCATAAGAACGAAGACTGTTCCACAAGGGATTTCATCGATTCTGGCTTTTAATCCTTCAGCTAATATAAAGGAAAATGAAGAAAAGATGAACGAAGCGATTTCCAGTGTGAGATCCGGTCAAGTTACTTATGCTGTTCGTGACACATCTATTGATGGTGTTGAGATAGCAAAAGGTGACTTTATGGGTATATCTGAAGGAAAGATCATAACTTCGAAAACCGATAAACTGGTAGTAACAAAAGAACTTTTAGAAAAAATGATGGATGAAGATTCAGAAATCGTAACTATTATATATGGTGAAGATTCTTCTGAAGATGAGGCGCAGGAATTAGCAGATTTTCTTGAGGAAAAGTTCCCTGATGCCGAAGCTGAAATTCATAATGGAAAGCAGCCGATTTACTCTTTCATTTTGGCGGTTGAATAAAAACTAAAAGTATTCTCTCTTAAACTTAAAGTATGATAAAGTTAAGAGGGAATACTTATTTTATTGGGAAAAATGTAATGTGAAGGAGATTGACATGAAGTATAAAAGCGTATTTGATATTATTGGGCCGATAATGATTGGTCCGTCAAGTTCACATACAGCAGGAGCTGCCCGGATAGGCAGAGTGGCAAGGCATTTATTTGGAAGAAAGCCTGAATTTGCAAAAATATCTTTTTATGGTTCTTTTGCCAAAACGTATAGAGGACACGGGACAGATGTTGCAATAGTAGGGGGGATTCTGGATTATGATACTTTTGATACCCGGATTGTGGATGCGCTTACAATAGCGAAGTCAGAAGGGATCAAAGTTTCAATGTCGGAAGAAGATGCTGTAACTGATCACCCAAACACAGCTCGCGTCATTATTGGTGACAGTGATGGCCAGATAGAACTAGTGGGGATCTCTATTGGTGGAGGTAAGATTGAAATTACCGAACTGAATGGTTTTGAATTAAGACTCTCGGGTAATCACCCGGCACTTTTAATTGTGCATAACGATAAATATGGTGCCATTGCTGGTGTAGCGAACATTTTGGCAAAGCATGAGATTAATATCGGCCATATGGAAGTATCACGCAAAGAAAAGGGAAAAGAAGCACTCATGGTAATTGAAATAGATCAGAATGTTGATGATGTAATAACCAATGAATTGAATTCTCTTCCGATCGTCCAGCAAGTAGTTAAGATACATGATTAAGAGGTGAGTAGAATGTTTCGGAATGTAGCTGAATTAGTAGAACTTGCAGAATCAAAAAAATGCAAAGTATCAGAAATTATGATTGAACAAGAAATGGAAGTAACCGGGCGAACGAGAGAAGAAGTGTTTGCTTTTATGGATCGAAACTTAACGGTAATGGAAGAAGCAGTTGAACGAGGGATCACTGAGGATATCAAATCTCACTCAGGACTGACTGGCGGTGACGGAAAACTGCTGCAAGAATACATCAAAGCGGGTAAGTCATTATCCGGTGATCTGATGCTTGATGCAGTAAGTAAAGCAATGGCAACCAATGAAGTGAATGCAGCTATGGGGACTATTTGTGCAACACCAACTGCTGGTTCAGCAGGTGTCGTCCCTGGTACTTTGTTTGCTTTGAGGGAGAAGTTGAATCCGACTCGGGATCAAATGATTCAATACTTATTTGCATCAGGAGCGTTTGGATTTGTTGTTGCGAATAATGCATCCATTTCAGGTGCAGCTGGCGGATGTCAAGCGGAAGTAGGTTCCGCTACTGGAATGGCTGCTGCGGCTATTGTTGAATTAGCTGGTGGAACACCTTCCCAATCTGCCGAGGCATTTGCGATTGCCTTAAAGAACATGCTCGGATTAGTATGCGACCCTGTCGCAGGACTTGTAGAAGTACCTTGTGTAAAAAGAAATGCAATGGGAGCAAGCAATGCGATTGTGGCTGCAGATATGGCGCTTGCAGGAATCGTTAGCCGTATACCATGTGATGAAGTGATAGATGCCATGTACAAGATTGGATTGTCTATGCCGTCAGCTTTGCGTGAAACTGCACAAGGCGGTTTGGCAGCAACACCAACGGGAAGAGAGCTAGAAGCAAAAATTTTCGGAATACCGTTGAATAAAAAATGATGCTTCTTAACGATCAAACAACAGCAATTCAAGGTATTGGCGAGAAAAAAGCAGAAGAATTGATGAGTATGGGTATTTATTCAATTCAGGATCTTTTGGAGTATTTACCCTATCGTTATGAAGATTATCAATTAAAAGACTTAGCAGATATTGCACATGATGAAAAAGCAACAATAGAAGGGAAGGTTCATACTGAACCTTCTCTACGTTATTTTCCGAAAAAAAAATCTAGGTTATCTTTTCGGATGCTTGTAAGCAAATATTTGATTACTGCGGTTATTTTTAACCGGCCATTTTTTAAAAATCAAATTTCACTCGGACAAACTTTAACGGTTACTGGAAAATGGGACCGGAATAAAATGACATTAACAGTAAGTGATGTTCATTTTGGTACATTTTCAGAAGATCATAATATCGAGCCTGTATACTCTCTAAAAGGGCAAATGCACGGAAAAACGATGAGAAAAATAATGGCACAAGCTTTTGCTCAGTATAAAGGCCAGATCCCTGAGCCGCTCCCGGAGTATTTACGCGATACCTACCGCCTTCCGGGAAAAGAAGCGGCATTAAAGATGATGCACTTTCCACTGAATTTTAAGGAATTAAAGGCCGGCAGAAGAAGGCTAGCATATGAAGAACTTTTGTTTTTTCAATTGAAAATGCAGATTTTCAGGAAATGGAACAGACAACAATCTGAAGGGTCTTCAATAGTATTTGATCGCTCAAAAATAGAAATGTTTATTAAAGGTCTTCCATTTCAATTAACTGATGCTCAAGCCAAGGTGGTAAATGAAATATTAACAGATCTTACTGATACAAGCCGTATGAACAGACTTCTTCAAGGAGATGTAGGCTCTGGTAAAACAGTAGTAGCAGCGATTGCTCTTTATGCAGCTGTTACAGGAGGCAGACAGGGTGCTTTAATGGTCCCAACCGAGATATTGGCAGAACAGCATTTTACTTCACTAAAAGAATTGTTTGCTCCATACGGTATCACGGTAGCGCTATTAACGAGTTCTGTAAAAGGGAAATTAAGGAAAGAAACCTTACACATGCTGAGTCAAGGTGAAATACAGATCATGGTCGGGACACATGCCCTTATACAAGATGAAGTGAATTTTCAAAGACTTGGTTTAGTTATTACCGATGAGCAGCACCGGTTTGGAGTTAACCAAAGAAGAGTATTGCGTGAAAAAGGTTCGAGTCCCGATGTGTTGTTTATGACGGCTACTCCTATACCTCGTACACTCGCGATTTCTGCTTTTGGTGACATGGATGTTTCTACAATCGATGTAATGCCCGCTGGCAGAAAGCCAATCATCACCCATTGGGCAAAACACGGTATGCTTGAACAGGTGTTAGATTTCATGAAAAAAGAAATTTTGGCTGGAAGACAAGCCTATGTGATATGTCCTTTAATTGAGGAATCAGAAAAGGTAGATGTGCAAAATGCGATTGATGTACATGCTCAGTTAAGTGTATATTTTCAAGAATATCAAGTTGGATTAATGCATGGGAGGCTGCACTCTTCTGAGAAAGATGAAGTAATGAGGCAGTTCGCTTCAAATTCTTGCCAGATACTTGTTTCAACAACTGTTGTTGAAGTGGGTGTAAATGTTCCAAATGCTACGGTAATGGTTATTTATGATGCTGAAAGATTTGGATTGTCACAGCTGCATCAATTAAGAGGAAGAGTCGGCCGGGGAAGTGATCAATCATATTGTGTGCTGATTGCAGATCCAAAAACCGAAGAAGGTCAAGAACGTATGAGAATAATGACTGAGACAGTTAACGGATTTGAACTTTCAGAAAAGGATTTAGAGTTGCGAGGACCGGGAGACTTTTTCGGAAACAAGCAGAGCGGTTTGCCTGAATTTAAGGTTGCAGATCTAATCCATGATTATCGAATATTGGAAACGGCAAGAAATGATGCACAAAAACTAGTTAATTCCGAAGAGTTTTGGAATGACGAAATATATGCACCTATTAGAGAACTCCTTGAGAGTAGAGGAGTCTTGGATAAGGAAAGACTCGATTAATTGTTGAAAGATGAATACTGATACTATATACTACTATTAGTACCAGCTCATAATATCGGAAAACATATGCAGGTATGCCTTGTTATGGCACCTGCTTTTATAACGCCTTGCAACAATGAGGTGTTTTTGACATAAATGAGACCTTTCCAAAGGAAGAAGGAAATGATTTATGAAGAAAACGAAAAAGGAGCGACAAATGCTTCTTACTGAAACGATCAAACAAACACCATTCATAACAGACGAAGAGCTCGCTGAAAAGTTTGGAGTAAGTGTCCAGACAATCAGACTGGACCGCCTTGAACTTTCCATTCCTGAACTAAGAGAACGAATTAAATCAGTTGCGGTTACGAAACTAGATGAAGTTAAGGCTTTGCCTCTTGATGAAGTGATAGGTGAAATTATCGACCTACAATTGGATCAATCTGCTATTTCAATCTTGGATATTAGAGAAGAGCACGTTTTCTCAAGAAATAAAATAGCAAGAGGTCATCATGTTTTTGCACAAGCTAATTCTTTAGCTGTCGCTATTATTAATGATGAGCTTGCATTAACGGCAAAAGCAAATATTCGTTTTTCCCGGACGGTAAAAGCAGGGGAAAGAATTATTGCAAAAGCAAGGGTTTTAGAAAAGGCCTCAGAACGCACAATTGTCGAAGTAAATAGTTTTGTTGATAAAGAACTTGTTTTTAACGGTGAATTTACGATGTACAGATCAAAACAAGATTCGAAGGAAGGAAGTTAAATCAACATGAATATCGCAATAGACGCAATGGGCGGCGACAATGCACCAAAGGAGATTGTTAAAGGTGCACTGCTAGCTGTTGAACAATATCCTGATCTTGTAATTACATTAGTCGGTAATGAAAATAAAATCAAAGAGCATTTAACGAATGATCACCCTTTCAAGATCATACATACAGAAGAAGTGATCGAAACATCGGAAGAACCGGTTCGCGCTGTTCGTCGTAAAAAAAATGCTTCTATGGTTCTAGCAGCTAATGAAGTGAAATCTGGTAATGCAGATGCTTATATATCAGCAGGAAATACCGGAGCACTAATGGCAAGCGGATTATTCTATGTTGGAAGAATAAAAGGAATCGAAAGACCAGCACTTGCACCAACACTTCCAACGTTAGACGGCCGCGGATTTTTATTTTTAGATGTAGGTGCAAATATGGATGCGAAACCTGAACATTTATTGCAGTATGCACTTATGGGTTCAGTTTATTGTAAGCAAGTAAGAGGAATCGAAAATCCTCGAGTAGGTTTGCTGAATGTAGGAGCAGAAAACGAAAAGGGAAATGCTTTAACAAAAGCAGCTTTTCCGCTTTTACAAGAAGCTGACATTAACTTTGTTGGAAATGTAGAATCCAGAGATCTTCTTATGGGTGCTGCTGATGTTGTTGTTTGTGACGGATTTGCAGGGAACCTCGTTTTAAAATCAATCGAGGGAACTGCTATGAGTATGTTCTCGATGATAAAAGAAACACTTACATCAAGTTTAACGAGCAAGATTGCTGCCGGCGTATTAAAACCAAAACTTCGCGGAATCAAAGATAAACTCGACTACACAGAGTATGGAGGAGCGGGACTTTTTGGATTAGCAGCTCCGGTTATTAAAGCACACGGTTCTTCTAATGCTAATGCGGTCTTAAATGCTATTAGGCAGACCAAAGAAATGGTTGACAAAAACGTCGTAAACACCATTTTGGATCATGTTCAATCAAACGATAATAAGGAGGAATAGGATATGGGCAAAATCGCTTTTCTATTTCCTGGACAAGGGTCACAATTTGTAGGAATGGGTAAACAATTAGCTGAACAGGAAACTGCTGCGAAAGATGTATTTTCAAAAGCGGATGAAAAACTGAAGCTGGACTTATCAAAAATCATTTTTGAAGGACCAGAAGAAGTATTAAAGAAAACAGAATATACACAGCCTGCGCTGTTAACTGTAAGTACTGCAGTATTAGAAGTATTTAAGCAACATGGGATAAAACCAGATTTCACGGCAGGGCATAGCTTAGGTGAGTATTCAGCATTAGTAGCAGCAGAAAGTATATCTTTTGAAGATGCCGTTTTTGCAGTAAGAAACAGAGGACTCCTTATGGAAGAAGCTGTCCCTTCAGGTGTCGGTACGATGGCAGCTGTTTTAGGGATGGATCAAGAGCAATTAGAATCTATTACTAGCGAAGTAACAGAATCAGGAAACAGTGTACAAGTAGCAAACTTAAACTGCCCTGGACAAATAGTTATTTCCGGAACTGTAAAAGGTGTGGAAGACGCTGGAGCGCAGGCGAAAAAAGAAGGTGCAAAAGTAATTCCGCTGCAAGTGAGCGGACCTTTTCATTCTTCATTAATGAAACCGGCAGCGGAGAAGTTTTCTGAAGTTTTGTCAGCGATTGAAATAAAGGATGCAAAAACACCTGTAATCGCTAATGTAACAGCGAAACCTGTAACTGCCGGAGCGGAGATTAAAGTAAAACTGATCGAACAGCTTTATTCGCCTGTTCGCTGGGAAGAAACAGTCCGTGAATTGATGGATCAAGGTGTAGATACATTTATTGAAATCGGACCAGGAAAAGTTTTATGCGGTCTTATTAAAAAAGTAAACCGAAGAGCTAATTGTATGGCAATCGGTGATATGGATTCATTAGCAGCAGCTGTTGAAAAACTGAAGGGAGAATCTATTGATGCTAACTAATAAATCTGTTTTAGTAACTGGAGCTTCAAGAGGAATTGGCCGTGCTATTGCACTTTATTTTGCCAAACAAGGTGCAAAAGTAGCTGTTAACTATTCAGGCAGTGAAGAAAAAGCAAACGAAGTAGTAGCAGAGATTAAAGAAAACGGCGGAACTGCTTTTTCTATAAAGGCAGATATTTCGAGCAGTGATGATGTTGCAAATATGATTAAAACAGTGATCGATGAATTTGGAAGCCTGGATGTTCTCGTTAATAATGCTGGAATCACTAGAGATAACTTACTGATGAGAATGAAAGAAGAAGATTGGGATGCTGTTATTAATACAAACCTTAAAGGTGTGTTTTTAACAACAAAAGCCGTTACTAGGCAAATGATGAAACAAAGAAATGGCCGCATTATTAATATCGCATCCATTGTTGGTGTATCTGGAAATGCTGGACAAGCAAATTATGTGGCAGCAAAAGCGGGAGTAATCGGTTTAACGAAAACAACGGCTAAAGAACTTTCATCCAGAGGGATTACGGTTAATGCAATTGCTCCTGGTTTTATAGAGACAGATATGACAGGTAAACTTGAAGAAGGAATTAAAGAAGATATGTTAAGAAACATACCTTTAGCCCGATTTGGACAGCCTGATGATATCGCAGCCGCAGCCGCTTTCCTTGCGAGTGACCAAAGTTCTTATATTACTGGTCAAACACTGCATGTTGACGGCGGAATGGTAATGTAATCCTTCTAATTTTTGTTTTAATGAGGATTGGTAATTCCTCTAGTTTTTTTAGAAGAAAAAGCATATACTATTGAAAGGAGGTGACACACATTATGGCAGACGTAATAGAAAGAGTTTCAAAGATTGTTGTAGACCGTCTTGGTGTTGACGCGTCTGAGGTTAAGCCTGAAGCTTCCTTCAAAGAAGATCTTGGTGCAGATTCTCTTGATGTAGTTGAACTTGTAATGGAACTTGAGGATGAGTTCGAATTAGAAATTTCTGATGAAGATGCTGAAAAAATTGCAACTGTTGGTGATGTTGTAAATTACATAAACAGCAAACAGTAAGGTTTCGGATAAAGTCCCGTTTTTTAACGGGGCTTTCTTCCCTTTTATGGGAAGGAACAATAAAATAGCCCTTTTACGAGATTTTTGGAGGAAGTTTATGAAAGGTTCAAAACATCAATCTACTCAAAAGAAAATAATTAAAAATCGGTTTAAATCCGTTTCAAAAAAGGGTATGGACGATAAGGTCCGCATCCAGAAAGTAGCCCCTTTACAGGAACATTTAAACGTAACTTTTGAAAATGTAAAACTTTTAGCACAAGCTTTTACCCATTCATCATATGTGAATGAGCATCGAGGAAGAACATTTGAAGATAACGAAAGGCTGGAGTTTTTAGGGGATGCCGTTTTGGAATTGACCATTTCTCAATTTTTATACAGTAAGTTCACAAACATGAGTGAAGGCGAGCTCACCAAATTAAGAGCTGCGATTGTATGTGAACCATCACTCGTGCTTTTTGCAAACGAATTGCACTTTGGTGATTATGTATTACTGGGAAAAGGTGAAGAAAACACGGGTGGAAGAACTCGCCCGGCACTGCTAGCCGATGTCTTTGAAGCTTTTATCGGAGCGCTTTACTTGGATCAGGGACTTGAGAAGGTTAAAGAATTTTTAAACCAGCACGTGGTTCCGCGTATTAACGAAGGTGCTTTTTCTCATGTGATGGATTTTAAGAGCCAGCTGCAGGAATATGTTCAGCGAGAAGGATTAGGTCACATCGATTATAAGATTGTTCAGGAAAAAGGACCTGCGCATAACAGAGAATTTGTTTCTGAAGTAAGATTAAATGAAGAAGCATTTGGAATCGGCTACGGAAGGTCGAAAAAAGAAGCTGAACAACATGCTGCACAAGAAGCTATTGGTAAATTCTCTAAAAAGATCTAGTAAAAAACCCCCTCGAATGATGTTTACCACACATCGATTCAGGGGGTTCTATTATTTCTTTTTCAGAGATGCAAGCTCTTCAACAATACTTTCCATATCACGAATGCTGAAAGAAGGCATCTTCATCACCATTTCATAAAGCTCTTTAACATCTTCATATTTATTTAACTCATAATCTTCGGGTTGAATAATACCGCTGTTTACAATTTGCAGTTTCTTTTTTAAACTTTCGATCATAAATGAAATATTTTCATGGTTTTCGATAGACAAGTCCATTGGAAAGCTCCTTTTGTGCAATTTTAATAGTATATAGATATGAAATAATACATGAAACAGCCGTCCTAATAAGCTTTCTTCATTTTAGCACAATATAATCTTTGTGACTATGCAAGGTCAAAACTATGATAAAATAAATAGGTTAGATTATACATAATCAGAAAAATGAATCGACTATAATAGTGATTCATGTAACGTAAGGGGGATTAAAAGATGTTCCTCAAAAGAATTGATGTAGCTGGGTTTAAATCTTTTGCTGAAAGAATCCAAGTTGAATTTGTTCAAGGGGTAACAGCAGTTGTCGGTCCAAATGGAAGCGGGAAGAGTAATATTTCTGACGCAGTTCGTTGGGTCCTTGGAGAACAATCTGCAAAATCACTGCGCGGCTCTAAAATGGAAGATATTATTTTTGCCGGAAGTGATAACCGTAAACCATTAAACGTGGCAGAAGTGACACTTACTTTAGACAATGAAGATCAGCATCTGCCGCTTGATTATAATGAATTATCGATTACTAGAAGAGTGTTTCGTTCAGGAGACAGTGAATACTTGATCAATAAACAACAATGCAGATTAAAAGATATAGTTGAATTATTCATGGATTCAGGCTTGGGAAGAGAAGCTTTTTCTATTATCGGTCAAGGCCGGGTAGAGGAAATTTTAAGCAGTAAGTCTGAAGAAAGAAGGAAGATTTTTGAAGAAGCTGCTGGTGTTTTGAAATACAAAACAAGAAAACAAAAGGCAGAACAAAAATTATCTGAAACCCAAGAGAATTTAAATCGTGTGGAAGATATTTTGCATGAACTAGAAGATCAAGTTGAGCCGCTAAAAATACAGGCTTCAATCGCTAAAGATTTTCTTGAAAAAAAACAAGAGCTTGAAGTTGTTGAAACGGCAGTGCTTGTTCATGAAATCGAGGACTTGCACCAGCGCTGGGAAAAGCAAAAACTCTTTGTAGCGGAATTACAGCAGCAAGAGGAGGCATTATCGCGCCAAGTCAGACACGGAGAAACAACCATTGAACGTGCAAGACTGGATATGCAGGCGATGGATGAATCTATCGATGAACTGCAGGGGGCACTCCTATTAGCTAGTGAAACGCTTGAAAAACTTGAAGGTAAAAAAGAAGTATTAAAGGAAAGAAAGAAAAACTATGATCAGCATAAATCTTCTTTAATAGAGCAGATTCAGCAGCTTAAAGAAAAAAGAGACCATCTTGAGAAACAATTAAAGATCGAGAATGAAGTGCTTTCTGAGAAAGAAAAGCAGTTAAAACAAGTAAAAAAACAAGTGAAAGAAGAAGAAGGTCGTTTGGCAGTTCTTGAAATGGACGTAGAATCTGAACTAGAAAAGCTTAAAAGTGATTATTTTGATCGTCTCAACGAACAAACGACAATTAAAAATGAGATTCGATACATTGAAGAACAGTCCAAGCAGCAAAGTTTCAAAAGTGGAAAATTAGATGAAGAAAACAATAAATATATAATTCAAAGATCAGAATTACAAAAAGCAAAATTAGAATTCCAGAACAAATTCCAATTGGCTGAAACGGAATTAAAACAAAAGCTTGAAGAATATCAAAATGTACGTTTTGTGATATCAAAAAAAGAAATGGATAATCAAAAAGTTCAAGAAAAATTATACCAAGCTTACCAGTTTATTCAGCAGTTTAAATCAAAAAAAGAGATGCTGGAATCTATGCAAGACGAATACGCAGGTTTTATGCAAGGTGTAAAAGAAGTATTAAAAGCTAAGAATTCCCGTTTGAATGGTATAGAAGGAGCCGTGGCCGAGCTCATTTCTGTTCCATCTGAAGTTGAAACAGCTATAGAAACCGCTTTAGGCGGTTCAATGCAGCATATTGTCGTTGATCATGATCAAAATGCGATGAAGGCAATACAGTATCTGAAACAAACAAGAGCAGGCAGAGCAACATTCTTACCATTAAACGTGATAAAGGCACGATCTGTTTCGAATGGTGATGCACAAAATGCGAGTATGGTTGAATCGTTTGTTGGAGTTGCTGCAAATCTAATCAAGTATGATGAGAAATACGAAAACATTGTTGGAAATTTATTAGGTAATATCATCATTTCTAAAGATATTAAAGGCGCGAATGAAATTGCAAAAAAAGTGAGCTATCGTTACCGGATTGTAACTTTAGAAGGTGATGTTGTAAGTCCAGGCGGTTCTATGTCAGGGGGAAGCCTGAAGCAAAAGAGCACATCTCTATTAAGCAGGCAGCGTGAAGTTGAAGAGCTGTCAGAAAAGTTAATCGTAATGGAGAAACAAACTCTTCAGCTCGAATCGAAAGTTTCCAAGCAAAAGGAAGAACTAATTAAAGAAAAAGAACGTTTAGAACAATTAAGGGTTCAAGGGGAACAATATAGAGAGCTAGAACAAGAATTAAAATCCCAATTACGTGAAGCAGAATTGGATGAAAAGAATTTGAACGACAGACTTCAGTTGTATGATCGGGAAAAACAATCGTTTAATACCGAGAAAACAGCTGCAGAAATTAGATTATCCGATCTTCAAAGTAAATTCAATTTAGCTGTGCAAGCTGGAAAAAATCTTGAAGACAAAATTGCGGATTTATCAGAAAAGAAAAAGATGCACCAAACCTCCAAAGAAGAATTGAGAGAGACTTTAACCGCTCTGAAAATTAAAGCGGCAGAACTTGAGCAGCAAGTTGCTAACCAAAAAGAAAAAAGTGAACGGCTGCAAGAGGAGTTTCATATTGCAAAAGAAAAAACAAAAGAAAATGAAGAAGATTTCTGGCTCCTTGAAAAAGAAATGAATACAAGTTCTTCTGGTGAGGATTCGCTTGATGAGCAAATCACTCAAAAAAGACATGAAAAAAATTCAGCGATTAAATTGATTGCTGAAAGAAGACAAGAGAGAATGAAATCCTTCCAATCCGTTGAATTGATGGAAACTGAACTGAAAGAAGCAAAAAGACAATATAAGCAGTTAAGTGACGGTCTGAAGACAGAAGAAGTAAGTATCAACAGACTCGATGTTGAATTAGAAAATCGTTTGACGCTTTTACGTGAAGAGTATGAACTTACTTATGAAGGTGCGAAAGAAAAACATAAATTAGAGATTCCTCTGCAGGACGCCAAGAAGAAAGTTAGACTTATTAAAATGGCGATTGAAGAGCTTGGTGTTGTAAACATTGGCGCGATTGAGGAATATGAGAGAGTCAGTCAGCGGTATAACTTTTTGATCGAACAAAGAAATGATCTAACCGAAGCGAAGGATACTTTATATGGTGTAATCTCTGAAATGGATGAAGAAATGAAAAACAGGTTTGAAGAAACATTTACAGCGATCCGTTCTCATTTTGGAGTTATCTTTAAAGAGTTGTTCGGCGGTGGCCGTGCAGATCTTGTCCTGACGCAGCCTGATGACATGCTTTCAACAGGCGTAGATATAATGGCTCAGCCTCCAGGAAAGAAATTGCAGCAGCTCGGCTTGCTGTCGGGAGGAGAACGTGCCTTAACAGCTATCGCATTACTGTTTGCGATCTTGAAAGTCAGACCAGTACCATTCTGTATACTAGACGAAGTAGAAGCAGCGCTGGATGATGCAAATGTACATCGCTTTGCTAAATTTCTTCGTGCATTTAGCAAAGACACCCAGTTTATCGTGGTTACTCATCGAAAAGGAACAATGGAAGAAGCAGATGTATTATATGGCGTTACGATGCAGGAATCAGGTGTATCAAAGCTTGTCTCTGTTCGATTAGAAGATACACGTGAATTAGTAACATCTTAAGGAGGAAATGCAGTGAGCTTTTTAAAACGACTAAAAGAAAAATTTTCAAATCAATCAAATGAATCAGATGCTTCATCTGAAAAATTTAAAAGCGGTCTTGAAAAAACAAGAAATTCATTTTCTTTTAAAGTAAATGATCTTTTGAAAAGATACAGAAAAGTGGATGAAGATTTTTTTGAAGAACTGGAAGAAATCTTAATTAGTGCTGATGTTGGAGTTCACACTGTAATGGATATTATTGATGAACTAAAGGATCTTGCACGTACAAAAAATATAAAGAATCCAATAGAGCTTCGTTCATCCATTACTGAAAAACTTGCCGAAATGCTGCAAAAAGACGATGGCGACAGTGAACTTAACATTCAAACAGACGGGATGACCGTAATATTGTTTGTTGGTGTTAATGGGGTTGGAAAAACAACGACCATCGGAAAACTTGCTCATCAGCTAAAGAATGAAGGCAAAAAAGTAATATTAGCTGCAGGAGATACATTCCGAGCTGGAGCAATCGATCAGCTTGAAGTTTGGGGAGAACGTGCTGGAGTAGATGTGATTAAACATCACGAAGGTGCTGATCCAGCTGCTGTTATTTTTGACAGCATCCAGGCTGCCAAGTCACGAAAAGCAGATGTGCTTTTATGTGATACAGCCGGAAGACTGCAAAATAAAGTAAATTTAATGAATGAGCTGTCAAAGGTGAAACGTGTTATTGAACGCGAGGTACCAGGAGCTCCACATGAAGTGCTATTAGTTGTAGATGCAACGACTGGTCAAAACGCAATGAATCAAGCGAAAACGTTTGGCCAGTCAACTGATGTTACAGGCCTAGTGCTGACAAAATTAGATGGAACGGCTAAAGGCGGGATTGTTCTGGCTATTCGTCACGAGCTTGATATTCCTGTAAAGTTTGTAGGTTTAGGTGAAAAAATAGACGACCTTCAAAAATTTGATTCAGAACAATTTGTTTACGGATTATTTGCTGGAAGTGAAGATGAGGAAGAAGCAGAGTAATTCTGCTTCTTTTTTTAGGCTCTGTTTTTGTAGCCTTTAAAAAAATGGAGGGGTTGATTTCCTTTCCAGGGTGCTCGCTTTCCACGGGGCGTGCGGTGAGCCCCCTCGCCGCTTTGCGCCAGGAGTGGTCTCACCTGTCCCGCTCGTCCCGTAGGAGTCTCGCACCTTGCACTCCAATCAACTTTACAATGGGGAAAATAAACAAAGTGCCGAAAGCAACCATTTTATAACAAATCAAAAACACCTTATGTTCAATTTATGGGAGATGAAAATCCATGGGTCTCATAGCTCTCATAACTTCTAGTTCACCTTTATAGAACAACGCTGAAGTTTAACAAAATCTTTTACTATAGAAATAAACCGTAAATCAGGAGAACTCTGATTTTATCGTTTTTATAGCGGATTGTGGTTCTTTTCGTCAGACTTAAATTTTAAATTGAGCCACCGAAGTTTTTCTGACAAGAAAAAAACTTGACATCTTAAACGCCCAATTGTATGATATTCACGTAAAGGCATTTCACTTAACAAGGGTTGTGAAAGTATGCTCGATAAAACGATGAGAATGAACTACCTTTATGATTTTTATCAATCACTTTTAACCCCTAAACAAAGAAATTATATGGGGTTGTATTATTTGGATGATTATTCTCTCGGTGAAATTGCCGAACAGTATAGTGTCAGCCGCCAAGCCGTTTATGATAATATAAAACGGACAGAGGCGATGCTCGAGGAATACGAAGATAAGTTAGGGCTTTTTGCAAAGTTTCAGGAACGTGAACAGTTGCTGTCATCTTTAAGAGAGCTGCTGAAATCTGAACCTGATAACGTACTTGCAATTATCGATCGCCTTGAAAATATGGAATAGGAGGCGTTCAAAAAGATGGCATTTGAAGGTTTAGCCGACCGTCTTCAGAACACTTTACAGAAAATCCGCGGAAAAGGGAAAGTAAATGAAGCGGATGTAAAGGAAATGATGAGGGAAGTACGCCTCGCCCTTCTAGAGGCAGACGTTAACTTTAAAGTGGTAAAAGATTTTGTGAAAAAGGTATCTGAACGTGCAGTTGGTCAGGAAGTCTTAAAAAGTTTGACTCCCGGACAGCAAGTTGTAAAAGTAGTAAATGACGAACTTACAACACTAATGGGTGGAGAACAAAGTAAGATTGCAGTTTCAAACCGGCCACCTACAGTTATAATGATGGTTGGTCTCCAAGGTGCTGGTAAGACTACCACTACTGGAAAGCTTGCAAATCATTTACGAAAGAAACAAAATCGAAAACCACTGCTTGCTGCAGCAGACATCTATCGTCCCGCGGCGATAAAACAGCTAGAAACAGTTGGAAAGCAGCTTGATTTCCCCGTGTTTCAAATGGGTGATCAAGTAAGTCCTGTTAAAATTGCTGAATCTGCTATCGCTAAGGCGAAAGAAGATCATCATGATTATGTCATTATCGATACAGCTGGACGTCTTCACATTGATGAAAATTTGATGGACGAATTGAAGCAGGTTAAAGAAATTTCAAAACCTGATGAAATTTTTCTAGTTGTAGACGCGATGACCGGTCAAGATGCGGTCAATGTAGCGCAAAGTTTTAATGAAGCATTGGGAATCACTGGTGTTGTATTAACAAAGCTTGATGGAGATACACGCGGTGGTGCCGCACTGTCAATAAAAGCTGTAACAGGACTTCCAATTAAGTTTGTAGGTCTTGGAGAAAAGATGGATGCTTTAGAGCCTTTCCATCCTGACAGAATGGCTTCAAGAATCTTAGGGATGGGTGACATGCTTACTCTAATCGAAAAGGCTCAAACCTCAGTAGATGAAGAGAAGGCACGTGATCTGCAGAAGAAGATGCGTGATATGTCTTTCACATTTGATGATTTTCTCGATCAAATGGGGCAGGTCCGTAACTTAGGTCCTTTAGATGAAATACTTGGAATGCTTCCAGGTGCAAACAAAATGAAAGGCTTAAAAAACGTACAGATTGATGAAAAACAGATCAATCACGTTGAAGCCATCATTCGATCGATGACGCTCAAAGAAAGAGAGCAGCCAGAGATTATTAATGCAAGCCGTAAGAGACGTATTGCTAAAGGAAGCGGACGTCCGGTGCAAGAAATTAATCGCCTTATCAAACAGTTCGAGGACATGAAGAAGATGATGAAACAAATGTCCGGAATGATGAATGGCAAAAAGAAAAAAGGCGGATTTAAATTCCCTTTTATGTAAACTGAATTTTCAGGTTTACAAACCTGTCAATTTATACTATTATATTATTTTGTGTGAACTATTTTCGGAGGTGCAAGTTATAATGGCAGTAAAAATTCGTTTAAAACGCATGGGTGCTAAGAAAGCTCCTTTTTATCGTGTAGTAGTAGCAGATTCTCGTTCTCCTCGTGATGGACGTTTCATTGAAGAAATCGGAACTTACAACCCAGTTGCTAACCCAGCTGAAGTTAAGATCAATGAAGAAAAAGCTCTTGAGTGGATGACAAATGGTGCAAAACCATCTGACACGGTTCGTAACCTATTCTCAAAAGCTGGTCTTATGGAGAAATTCCACAACGCTAAAAACCAAAAATAATTGTGACTGAGGGGTACTGTGATGACAGAGTTAATCGAAGCGATTGTTAAGGCTCTAGTTGATCATCCAGAGGAAGTCAGCGTCAATGAAGTAAAAGAAGGTCATCGCCTTGTTTATCAGTTAAGTGTTCATCAAACCGATATGGGGAAAGTGATCGGTAAGCAAGGAAGAGTGGCTAAAGCGATTCGTACTGTTGTTAACGCCGCAGGTACGAACCAAAATAAAAGGATTTCAATCGAAATCGTATAAAAAAGGATGGGGGAAACCTCTTCCTTTTTTTCTTATTTATAAAGTATACATACACTGGATTATGCTAAAATTTAGTTTATGAGATTTTTTTTCGAGTGATTACATATAAGGGCAGGTATAGATATGGACAAATGGCTTAATGTTGGGAAAATTGTAAATACACATGGAATTAGAGGAGAAGTGCGTGTTATCTCGAGAACGGATTTTCCAGAAGAACGGTATAAAATTGGAAACACATTATATATCGAAAAGGAAACAGGTGATCTCACTCCTGTAACGATTGAAGCTCATCGTAAACATAAACAATTTGACCTTTTAACATTTGAAGAATTTAAGAACATTAATCAAGTAGAACCATTTAAAGGTCTCCTTTTAAAAGCGTCAAAAGACCAAGCGGTTTCACTAGATGAAGGTGAATTCTTTTATCGTGACATTATAGGCTGTTCAGTTTTTACAGCAGAAGGTGAAGAACTTGGCAAAGTGAAAGAAATTTTATCACCTGGAGCTAATGATGTATGGATCGTTAAACGGAAAGGATTTGGTTCTGATATTCTGATCCCTTACATCCCACCTGTAGTAAAAACTGTTGATATTGAAAATAAAAAAATAATCATTGAGCCTCTAGAAGGTTTATTTTAATGAAGATCGATGTCTTAAGTTTGTTTCCTGATATGTTTTCTGGTGTATTTGGCCAATCTATTCTGAAGAAAGCACAAGAAAAGCAAGCTGTAGAATTTCGAGTTTTGGATTTCAGAGAATTTTCCACGAATAAGCATCGCAATGTAGATGACTACCCATATGGCGGCGGAGCAGGGATGGTATTGACGCCTCAACCGCTGTTTGATGCTGTAGAATCTTTGAAGGCAGGTAATTCGTCAAAGCCTAGGATTGTACTCCTTTGTCCTCAAGGGGAACGATTCAATCAGCAAAAAGCTGAAGAATTTTCTAAAGAAGATCATTTAATCTTTCTTTGCGGCCATTATGAGGGATACGACGAGCGTGTTCGGGAATTCCTAGTGACAGATGAGATATCGATTGGTGATTATATTTTAACAGGCGGGGAACTTGGAGCAATGGTTGTCATCGATGCTGTAACTAGACTACTTCCTGGTGTCTTAGGAAAGGAAGAATCCCATCTGCAAGATTCATTTACTACTGGTCTGTTAGAACACCCCCATTACACAAGACCTGCTGAATTCAGAGGAATGAAGGTTCCGGAAGTACTCATGTCAGGGAATCATAAACATATTGAAGAGTGGAGAAAGAAAGAATCATTAAGAAGAACGTATGTTAGAAGACCTGATTTATTAGAAAAGATGAATCTTTCTGTATTAGAAGAAAAGTGGCTAGAAGAAATAAAGCAAAATAATACGAAAACAACTTGATAGGCAATTGTTTAATGTGGTATTATATTATTTGTGGCTTATGCCCGTTTAATCCGGTGTTCCGCTGCCTCGTATAAAGTGCAAGAACATCTTTGGGAAGGGAGGCAATAAACTATGCAACAGCTTATTGCAGATTTAGCAAAAGATCAATTAAAAACAGATTTACCTAAATTCCGTTCAGGTGACACTGTTCGTGTACACGTGAAAGTAATCGAGGGTACTCGTGAGCGTATCCAGCTTTTTGAAGGCGTTGTTATTAAAAAGCGTGGATCTGGGATTTCTGAAACGTTTACTGTTCGTAAAATTTCTTACGGTGTTGGTGTGGAGCGTGCGTTCCCAGTACATTCACCAAAGATTGCGAACCTTGAAGTTGTACGCCGCGGTAAAGTTCGCCGTGCGAAGCTATACTATCTTCGTGCACTTCGTGGTAAAGCAGCTCGTATCAAAGAAATTCGCTAATAATTCTCGAAAGGAGCTTGACTATTCAAGCTCCTTTTTCCATATTATAAGTAGGTAATTTCTAAAGATGGTGAGGATTTAATATGGTACGTAAAAAAAATGAAACATTGGAATGGGTCAAAGCATTAGCAGCAGCATTATTATTAGCAGGGATTATCAGGTTTTTCCTGTTCGCACCAGTAGTCGTAGATGGACAATCTATGATGCCTACTCTGCACGATGGAGATCGTCTTATTGTCAGTAAGATCGGATATATGATTGGTGAACCAAAAAGATTTGATATTGTTGTTTTCCATGCTACAGAAGAAAAAGATTACATAAAACGTGTGATTGGTTTACCAGGCGATGAGATCGAGTATAAAGACGATAAGCTTTATGTGAATGGTAAAGAAGTGAAAGAAGAATACTTAAAACCGTATAAAGCAAAAACAAAAGACGGCAACCTGACTTATGATTTTACATTATATGAATTAACAGGCAAACAGAAAGTTCCGAAGGGGCAATTGTTTGTTTTAGGAGATAATCGCCGTAATTCGAGTGACAGCAGAAACATTGGCACGATCGATAAAGATTTACTATTAGGTAAAGCTTCGTTCCGTTTTTGGCCATTATCAGATATTGGATTTGTAAAGTAGGGTGAAATAAATGACCATTCAATGGTTTCCGGGCCATATGGCAAAAGCCCGCAGAGAAATAACTGAAAAACTGAAAATGATCGACGTTGTATTTGAACTAGTGGATGCAAGAATTCCGTTGGCTTCACGCAATCCGATGATTGATGAAATATTGGCAGGAAAACCCCGTATAGTATTGCTAAATAAGGCTGACTTAGCTGACCCTAAAGTTACATCACTTTGGCAGTCTTATTTTTCAGAAAAAGGAATACCGTCATTAGCTATTAACTCACAAGACGGAAAAGGCATTAAGAAGATTGAGCCGGTTGCTCATGAACTTGTTAAAGAAAAATTTGATAAGATGAGAGCAAAGGGAATAGTTAAAACACGGGCAGTTCGGGCATTGATTGTAGGTATACCCAACGTAGGAAAATCTACAATCATAAACAGAATGGCAGGTAAAAACATAGCTGTTACGGGGGATAAGCCAGGTGTAACAAAAAAGCAGCAATGGATAAAAGCAGGGAAAACCTTAGAGTTATTGGACACCCCAGGAATATTGTGGCCGAAATTCGAGGATGAATCTATTGGTTTGAAACTTGCTGTAACTGGAGCTATAAAAGAAACGTTATTTGATTTTACAGAGGTCGTATTGTTTGCTGTGAAATATTTAAATGATCACTATCAAGAACGTATAATTGACCGTTATAAACTTTCTAATTTGCCTGATGATCCGCTTAAACTTTTTGAAGAAATCGGCAAAAAAAGAGGATGTATTATGAGCGGTGGAGAAGTCGACCTTGAAAAGACAGCCGAAATCGTACTTCGCGATTTAAGAGCAGAAAAGCTTGGCCGATTATCATATGAAACACCATAATTTGAAGGAAAAGGCGCTTGATTTTTAAGTGTCTTTTTTCTTTATACGATAGCCCTGTTAGAAAATAGCCTATACTTAATGTAGCTGTAATTGTGAAAGTAGTTATTCGATAAAATACAAATTAGAATTTGAAGTCTATCTTAATACTTTTCTTATTTGTACGATATATAAAATACATATAAAGAGCGTGGGGAAAATGAAGCTTTCAATTAAAGAGTGGGATTCAGCGTTAAAGTCGTGTTCAATTAAGGACTTGCCACATTTGCTCAAACAACTCTCGACAGATGAGCGGCAAGGTGTAAAAAGATTGGTTGAAGTATATAAAAAGCGAATCCATTTATATGAAGAAGAGCAAGAAAGACTAGAAAAGATTAGTTGCTTTGAAAAGCAATGTTATAAAAATGGAAAGAAACGAATTGCAGGGGTAGATGAAGTGGGCAGGGGGCCGTTGGCGGGACCGGTAGTTGCTGCTGCAGTAATATTGCCAGAAGGATTTACTTTAGAAGGAATAAATGATTCAAAAAAACTGTCCGAAAAAAAACGAAAAACATTATTTGAATCGATTATAGCTAATGCTATAAGTTACAGTATTTGTTTAATTGAACCAATCCAAATCGATGAAATCAATATTTATCAAGCATCTAAACTCGCCATGACAGAAGCGGTTTGTAAATTAGAAGTTGAGCCTGATCAATTATTGATCGATGCGATGGAAGTTCCTTTGAATATCGATCAAATGAAAATTATTAAAGGGGATGAAAAAAGCATTTCCATTGCTGCAGCATCCATCGTTGCAAAAGTAACAAGAGATAGCTACATGAAAGATCTAGACGAAGTATATCCGCAGTATGGCTTTAAGACAAACATGGGATATGGTACTAAAGAACATATTGATGCCTTAAGGGAATTTGGTGCTACAGACGTTCATCGTAAATCATTTAACCCAGTTGGAGAATTTATTCAAATCACCGGGAGTGAATAAAGTGCTGCAAGTAAATTCTGTAAATCAGCAATTGCCCGCATCAAAAATACAGGAAGCCATACTATCACTGAAACCTAATCAGTTGTTAATGGCGAAAATTTTGGAGATCTTTCCTGATCAGTCAGCCAAAATTTTATATGAGGGACTTACCATCCACGCAAAGCTTGACGCACCTTTAAGTAAGGGAGAACGTTATTTGTTTGAGGTCATGTACCATTCAGATAATCAAACAATCATTTTAAAAAAAGTAGATGCAGATCCTGTCCGATCCGCCCCTGAACAAATCCTGCAAAAGCTCAAAATGCCTGTTCAAAAAAACGAAATAAAGGCAGTAGACTATGCGATAGCAGAAAAATTACCTTTAACAAAAGAAAATATAAAGCTAATTGCAGATATTTTACAGCAAACTGCAGGATTGCCATTTAATGAGAAGAAACTGGTTATTCAACAAATGCTTAGACTGCAATTACAAGCATCACCTTCAAATATAAAGACTATTATATCGTCTATTAATCAGCACAATGAAAAGATGGATATGAAACCATTGTTCGATTCATTACTTGCTGTAGCGCATAAAAGCGTGCATGTAGAGAAAACGATAAATCTCCTGGAAAGTCTATTTGGCTTGCAAAGAAATGCTGACAAACTTAACGATAAGAGTGCTGCAAGCAATAAAACTCAAGAAATTATGAATACAGTACAGAACATGTCTAATAAATCTTTGGGAAATGGAATTGAAGATGCTGATGTTATGTCTGTAAAGTCAGTAAGAAATTTGACGCATGTTCAACCACAAGTCTCTGCTTCAGAGCTTGTGGTTCAATCGGCTGTCCAAGAAAAATCTGGCCGGCACCCTGCTTCAGAAATGTTTTTGCAAGCTGCTGAAAAATGGCTGAAAAATTCAGGTTTGCTTCATGAAAGAACGTTGTTTTTAAATCCTGAACAATTAAAACATACAGAAACATTAAAATCCCAGCTTTTGTTCTTGCATCAAAATGCAGAACAGCTTAAACTTACGGATTCAGTTAAGCAAAGTATAGATCATGCAATAAGCAGGATTACGAATCAGCAAATTCAGAATTTACCTTCTAATGATGGCATGCAGCAATTTATTTTACAAATTCCATTTCAAACAGAGATTCAGCCTAAAGAAATGATAATTCGCTGGGAAGGCAAACAGGCAAATGGAGAATCGTTAGATCCAGAACATTGCAGAATGCTGTTTTGGCTTGAAATGGAGCACATAAAGAAGTGGCTGTTGATGTACACATTCAAAATAAAATCTTATCTATAAAAGTATATTCAAATTACCCTTCTTTAGAAAAAATGTCTGGTAATTTATTGCCTATGTTAAAAACAAGTTTGAATAAAATGAAGTATACTCTCTCGTCAATAAGCTTTGTTGAGAAATCAATTCAAGAAATAAAACCAGTAGAACCCGTACTATCGTATAAAGGGATGGATTTACGAGTATGAATAACAATCAAAAAGAAGCGATTGCACTTACATACAATGGGAAGGAAGCAAGGGCACCTGTAGTTATTGCAAAAGGCAGAGGTGAGATTGCAGAAAAGATAGTAGACACAGCATCCAGTCATGATATTCCGATCCAGGAAGATCCATCACTTGTACATTTACTTTCGAAGCTAGAAATTGGAGAAAGTATACCTGAAGAATTATATGAAGTAGTGGCAGAACTTTTTGCATTTATATATCAACTTGATAAAGAAGCAGGGAAGAAAACATAATTGTCGTATGTTTTGGGCATTGCTAACGTAAAAGGAGTGTTTAGTATGCCTAGAAACAAATTAGTTGTAAAGCAATCCGAACAACTCGTCAACACATTTAAGGAAGAAATGGCTGAAGAATTTGGTTTATATCGCTCAGCAGTTGAAAGAGAAGCGATAACGCCTAAACTAATTAAAAAACACAAAAACGACAAAAACAAATGAAAGAAAATTTGGATTTCCTTATTTTCTAAGAAGAAAAGCAAGTAAACCAAAATCACTGCAATGTGATTTTGGTTTTTTTATATAGCTGTGATCACTGTATACGCTTGCAATTTTCTGAAGAATAGTAGACATAAGACGCTTCGTCCGATACAATGGATAACGGTACTTTAAGTTTTCACCATGATAGGAGGATGGAGAGTAAATGAATATCCACGAATACCAAGGTAAAGAGATACTTAGAAAATATGGTGTGGCTGTTCCTAACGGAAAAGTAGCATTTACTGTCGAAGAAGCTGTAGAAGCTGCTAAAGAATTGGGGAGCGCTGTATCAGTAGTGAAGGCACAGATTCATGCTGGCGGCCGCGGTAAAGCCGGCGGCGTAAAAGTAGCCAAGAATCTGGATGAAGTGCGAACATACGCAAATGAAATTTTAGGAAAAGTGTTAGTAACACATCAAACAGGCCCAGAAGGTAAAGAAGTAAAGCGCTTACTTATCGAAGAAGGCTGCGATATTAAAAAGGAATATTACATCGGTTTAGTATTAGACCGCGCCACTTCCAGCGTTGTAATGATGGGATCTGAAGAAGGCGGTACTGAAATTGAAGAAGTTGCAGAGGAAACTCCTGAGAAGATCTTTAAAGAAGTAATTGACCCTGCTATCGGACTTCAAGCATTCCAAGCAAGACGTCTTGCTTATAACATTAAAATTCCGACTGAACTTGTAGGTAAAGCTGTTAAGTTCATGATGGGATTATATTCTGCGTTCGTTGACAAAGATTGCTCAATCGCAGAAATCAACCCGCTTGTTGTCACAGGTGACGGTAATGTAATGGCACTTGATGCTAAGATGAACTTTGATTCCAATGCTCTTTATCGCCACAAAGATATCGTTGAATACCGCGATTTGGAAGAAGAAGATGCAAAAGAAATTGAAGCTTCTAAATACGACCTAAGCTATATTTCACTTGATGGAAATATCGGCTGTATGGTTAATGGTGCTGGCCTTGCTATGGCAACAATGGACATCATTAAACATTACGGCGGAGATCCCGCGAACTTCCTTGATGTTGGGGGCGGTGCTACAACTGAAAAGGTAACTGAAGCATTCAAAATCATTCTTTCTGACAAAAATGTTAAAGGGATTTTCGTAAACATCTTTGGTGGAATCATGAAATGTGACATCATTGCAAATGGTGTTGTTGAAGCTACAAAACAGGTTGGACTTGAACTGCCTTTAGTTGTTCGTCTAGAAGGTACAAACGTTGATCTTGGTAAGAAGATCCTTAAAGAATCCGGACTTAATATTACAGCGGCAGATTCTATGGCTGACGGTGCAGAGAAAATCGTCGCGTTAGTGAAGTAATAGAGAAAACATTGTAGGAAGGATGGATTGGAAGCATGAGTATTTTTATAAATAAAGACACAAAAGTCATCGTTCAAGGTATTACAGGTTCCGTTGGTCTTTTCCACACGAAACAAATGGTTGAATACGGAACAAAAATCGTTGGCGGAGTAACACCTGGAAAAGGCGGCACCGAAGTTGAAGGTCTTCCTGTTTTCAATACAGTTGTTGACGCGGTTAATGAAACGGGAGCAAACGCTTCTGTTATCTATGTACCGCCAGCTTTCGCTGCAGAAGCGATCATTGAAGCTGTAGATGCTGAACTTGACCTTGCTATCTGTATTACAGAAGGAATTCCTGTAATGGATATGGTAAAAGTTAAGCGTTATATGGAAGGTAAAAAAACGCGCCTAGTTGGACCAAACTGCCCAGGCGTTATTACACCTGAAGAGTGTAAAATCGGTATTATGCCTGGTTATATTCATACAAAAGGCCATGTTGGCGTTGTTTCCCGTTCTGGGACATTAACATATGAAGCTGTACATCAATTAACAGAGCGCGGCATTGGTCAGTCTACTGCTGTTGGTATTGGTGGTGACCCAGTTAACGGAACGGACTTTATCGACGTTCTTAAAGCCTTCAACGAAGACGAAGACACTTACGCTGTAATCATGATCGGTGAAATCGGCGGAACAGCGGAAGAAGAAGCTGCTGAATGGGTAAAAGCAAACATGACTAAACCAGTTGTTGGGTTTATCGGCGGACAAACAGCACCTCCTGGAAAACGTATGGGACATGCTGGTGCGATTATCTCAGGTGGTAAAGGTACTGCTGATGAGAAAATCAAAACGATGAAAGAGTGCGGAATTAAAGTAGCAGCTACACCTTCAGTTATGGGAGAAACTTTAGTAGAAGCACTAAAAGAAAACAATTTGTATGATCGCTGTGTAACAAACAAAGCAAAAGCATAAGCCATATAGACATCACATCGTGAAAAAGCTCCCAGATCCGGGAGCTTTTTTTACCTTTATTAGATAGTAGTTTTGTATGATTCATGAGGAGGGAAAAGAGTTGGATAAAGAACGTTTAATTTTTCTCCATCATTGTGAAGGCTTAAGCTGGCAGCACATAAATAAAATCTTAATGTCTGATAAAGATTTGAAGCGTGTTTTTTCGATGAGTGTAAATGAAATAATGCTGGATTTAGGCCTATCAGAGCAGATTGCAAAGCGTTTGTATCGCCATATGAATCATCAGTCTATCAATTACATAATGAAAGAATTAAAGAAGTATTCAATATCGGCTGTCACCTTTTTAGATGATGATTATCCTGTAAGCCTCAGGTCTATTTTCGATCCACCCTGGGTACTCTATTGCAAAGGGGATATCCGATTACTGAAAAAGAAAAATATTTTAAGTGTAGTAGGTACTAGAACCCCAAGTTATCAGGGAAGAGATGCATTAAAGAAAGTGATTTTGCCTCTTATACAAGAATCTTGGGTTATGGTCAGCGGTCTAGCAAAAGGGATTGATACTTTTGCACATGAACTTTGTATAAAAAATGATTCATTAACTGCAGCTGTTCTCGGCTCAGGTTTAGAATGCATTTATCCGAAAGAGAATCATAAACTTGCTGAGCAAATCAGCAACAAAGGAATTTTACTTTCGGAATTTCCACCCAAAACCCAGCCGAAACGATGGCATTTTCCTTTGCGAAACAGAATAATAAGCGGATTGTCAAAAGCTACTTTAGTCGCTGAGGCAAGAACTAAAAGCGGGTCACTAATAACTGCTGATCAGGCTTTAGAACAGGGCAGAGATGTATTTGCTATTCCTGGATCTATCCTTCAAGAATGTTCAGCAGGTACTAATTATTTAATTCAAAATGGGGCAAAACTTGTAATGTGTGCAGAGGATATTTTGTATGAATGGCAATGATTCATTTCGATATGAAAAAAGGAAACAGTTTGACAAAACCAGATACATTATTTAATAATAGGGAAGATTTCACTAAACCCTTAAAGGGGGATAAACTGTAAATGGAAAAATACTTAGTCATTGTTGAGTCTCCCGCAAAAGCAAAGACAATAAAGAAATATTTAGGGAGCAAATATGACGTAAAAGCATCAATGGGGCATGTGCGAGATTTGCCAAGAAGCCAAACAGGTATCGACGTTGAGAATAATTATGATCCTAAATATATTACCATCCGAGGGAAAGGTCCTGTATTAAAGGACTTAAAGACAGCAGCTAAAAAAGCGAAACAAATATTTCTCGCAGCTGACCCGGATCGTGAGGGAGAAGCTATTGCATGGCACCTGGCACATAGCTTAGAAATGGATGTAACATCGGAATGCCGGGTAGTATTCAATGAGATTACTAAAACGGCAATTAAAGACTCGTTTAAACGGCCTCGAAAGATAAATATGGACCTTGTGAATGCACAGCAAGCACGAAGAGTTCTAGATCGGCTCGTTGGTTATAAAGTCAGTCCTTTATTATGGAAGAAAATAAAAAAAGGATTGAGTGCAGGGCGTGTACAAACTGTAGCTGTTCGATTAATCGTTGAACGTGAAAAAGAAATTGAAGCTTTTAAACCTGAAGAATATTGGAAGATTAAAGGTTTGTTCCTAACAGGCAAAGAGGAATTTGAAGCACAATTTTACGGCGTGAACGGGAAGAAGAAAGAACTTTCGAATGAAGAAGAAGTAAAAGAAGTGCTTAGCAAAATGAAAGGCAATTCTTTTACAATAGATTCAGTTCAGAAAAAAGAGAGAAAAAGAAACCCTTCTCCGCCATTTATCACTTCCTCTCTTCAGCAAGAAGCGGCACGCAAACTAAATTTCAGAGCGAAGAAAACAATGATGCTTGCTCAGCAGCTTTATGAAGGGATCGACTTAGGAAAAGAAGGTACGGTAGGTCTGATCACATATATGCGTACAGACTCCACGCGAATATCAGATACTGCAAAAGATGAAGCAAAGAATTTTATTACTGATGAATATGGAAAACAATACGTAAACATTGGCAGAGCTGAAAAAAAACAAGGGAAAAATGCTCAAGATGCTCATGAAGCCATTCGACCGACTTCGGTAATGTATAACCCGAAAGACCTTAAGAATTACTTATCTAGAGATCAGCTGCGGCTTTACAAATTGATTTGGGAACGTTTTCTTGCAAGCCAAATGGCATCAGCGGTTCTCGATACAATGACTGTAGACCTTCAAAATGAAGGTGTTATGTTCCGCGCTACAGGTTCAAAGGTGAAGTTTCCAGGTTTTATGAAAGTCTATGTGGAAGGTAATGATGACGGCAAAAAAGAAGAGGATCGTATTCTTCCTGATCTAGTAGAAGGCATGAAGGTTAAGAAAAAAGAACTTGAGCCGACTCAGCACTTTACGCAGCCGCCCCCACGCTATACAGAAGCAAGACTGGTAAGAACAATGGAAGAGCTTGGTATAGGAAGACCATCCACTTATGCTCCAACTCTTGATACGATTCAAAAACGTGGTTATGTGGCTTTGGATGACAAGAAATTTGTTCCTACTGAACTTGGCGGACTTGTTCTTGAGATGACGCTTGAATTTTTCCCGGAAGTATTTAATGTAGAGTTTACCGCTAAGATGGAAAATGATCTGGATGAAGTGGAAGATGGGAAAGAAAACTGGGTTGAGATCATTGATGAGTTCTATAAAAACTTTGAAAAGAAATTAAAAATCGCAGAAGCTGAAATGCAAAAAGTCGAAATTAAAGACGAGCCTGCAGGTGAGGATTGCGAAAAGTGCGGACATGAGATGGTTTACAAGATGGGCCGTTTTGGTAAGTTTATGGCTTGTTCAAATTTTCCGGACTGCCGAAATACGAAAGCAATCGTTAAAGATATCGGTGTAACATGCCCAACCTGTCATAAAGGGACAATTGTAGAAAGAAAAAGTAAAAAGAAAAGAATATTCTATGGTTGTAATCGCTATCCTGATTGTGAATTTGTTTCTTGGGATAAACCTCTTGCCAGAAGCTGTCCAAAGTGTAATAGTATGTTAGTAGAAAAGAAATTAAAAAAAGGAAAAGTCGTACAATGTGTATCATGCGACTATTCCGAAGAGGAATCAAAGTAAGGAGTTTTCTTCATGAGTCATCAGCATATAAATGTTATTGGAGCTGGTCTTGCAGGCAGTGAGGCTGCCTGGCAGATCGCTTCAAGAGGTATAAAAGTAAAATTGTACGAAATGAGGCCTGTTAGACAGACACCGGCGCACCATACAGATAAATTTGCAGAACTAGTATGCAGCAACTCATTAAGAGCGAATACATTAACAAATGCTGTTGGTGTATTAAAAGAAGAAATGAGAAAATTAAATTCGGTTATTATTTCTTCAGCAGATGATTGTGCCGTTCCAGCCGGAGGTGCACTAGCTGTTGACCGCCATGAGTTTGCTGCTCTAGTAACAGAGCGTGTTAAAAATCACCCGAACGTTGAAGTCATCCATGAAGAAGTGACAAATATTCCAGATGGACCTACTATAATTGCAACAGGTCCGCTGACATCTGATAATTTATCAAATTCACTTAATAAATTAACAGGTGAAGAGTATCTATATTTCTACGATGCTGCAGCTCCTATTATTGAAGTGGACAGCATCAATATGGATAAAGTATATTTAAAATCGCGTTATGATAAAGGCGAAGCAGCTTACTTAAATTGTCCGATGACAGAAGAAGAGTTTGATCGTTTTTACGAGGCTCTTATAACGTCTGAAACCGTTCCATTAAAAGAATTTGAAAAAGAAATCTTTTTTGAAGGCTGTATGCCTGTGGAAGTTATGGCGAAGCGTGGGAAGAAGACGTTATTATTCGGACCGATGAAACCTGTAGGCCTTGAAGATCCCAAAACAGGGAAGATTCCATACGCTGTTGTTCAATTAAGACAGGATAACAGTGCGGGAACGCTATATAATATTGTAGGATTTCAAACGCATTTAAAATGGGGACCTCAAAAGGAACTTTTGCACCTCATACCTGGGTTAGAAAATGCAGAAGTTGTTCGTTATGGTGTTATGCATAGAAATACATTCTTAAATTCGCCGAAGATGTTAAAGAACACGTATCAGCTGCAATCCAGAAATGATTTATTCTTTGCTGGACAGATGACAGGTGTTGAGGGCTATGTTGAAAGTGCAGCATCCGGTTTAATTGCAGGAATCAACGCTGCTAAACTCGTAAAAGGCGAAGAGCTTGTTACATTCCCAAAAGAAACAGCAATCGGAAGTATGGCGCATTATATTACGACGGCTAACCCTGATAATTTCCAGCCAATGAATGCTAATTTTGGTTTATTGCCGGCATTGGAAAAAAGGATTCGAAACAAGCAAGAACGAAATACGGCATTAGCTGACAGAGCGTTGGAAACAATTCAGAATTTTATAACAAATTTGTGAACATCTATTGCTTTAGCCCCTAAGTTGTGATACGATTTAGGGGCTTTGTGAGGTGTTAGAAATGGTATCAGAACGCGAGCTCATTAATGATTTTCTTCAATACTTAATGATTGAAAAGAACTGCTCAACATACACGATCGAACACTATGAAAAAGATATTTTAGACTTTTCTTCTTTTTTGAAACAGCAAGCAATCGAAGGATTCGCTGCTGTTTCTTATGTTTTAGTCAGGCATTATCTTGTAGTTCTTCATGAAAAGAAGTATGCAAGAAATTCAGTCGCACGCAAAATTTCGGCGCTGCGCAGTTTTTATCGTTTCTTAAATCGCGAAAAAATAATGGAGGAAAACCCGTTTGCAATGGCATCGCTGCCTAAAAAAGCAAAAAGGCTTCCCCAGTTTTTATATGCAGAAGAATTAGAAAAACTGTTTAACGTATCCGATTTAGAAACACCGATTGGACAAAGAAATCAAGCCATTCTCGAACTGCTCTACGGAACAGGCATCCGAGTCAGTGAATGCTGTAAAATACAGTTAAGAGATGTAGACTTGAAGATGGAACTCGCCTTAATAAAAGGCAAAGGAAAAAAAGAAAGATATGTACCCATAGGATCGTATGCTAAAGAATCAATTGAACGATATTTAGCTGACGGCAGAAAGATTCAGCTTGAAAAAACAGAAAATAAAACAGATTCTTTATTTTTAAATTATAAAGGGGAACCTTTAAGTCCGAGAAGCGTAAGAGATATATTGAACAAGTTAATTGAAGAATCGTCTCTTACAATACATATTAGCCCTCACGTTTTAAGACACACCTTTGCTACCCATATGCTCAATGAAGGTGCAGATCTAAGGGCGGTTCAGGAATTGCTGGGCCATGCTCAACTGTCATCTACTCAAGTTTATACGCACGTGACTAAAGATCATCTAAAAAAAATCTATAATAATACTCATCCTCGAGCATAAAAACAAAAAGGGAGGGATTTTAATATGTCAACTTTTCATGCTACTACCATTTTTGCTATTCAGCATAATGGAGAATCAGCCATGACTGGCGATGGTCAAGTCACATTTGGGAATGCGGTTGTGATGAAACATACTGCCAAAAAAGTAAGAAAGCTTTATGGCGGCAGGGTATTAGCGGGTTTTGCCGGTTCTGTTGCAGATGCATTTACACTTTATGAAAAATTCGAAAACAAACTTGAAGAATATAGTGGAAATCTGCAAAGGGCAAGTGTAGAACTGGCAAAAGAATGGCGTACAGATCAAGTCCTAAGAAAACTTGAAGCACTCCTAATTGTAATGAATAAAGAACATATGCTTCTTATTTCTGGAACAGGGGAAGTAATTGAACCAGATGACGGAATACTAGCAATTGGATCTGGAGGAAATTACGCACTTGCAGCTGGTCGGGCTCTTAAGAATAAAGCTCCTAATCTTTCAGCAAAAGAAATAGCACTGGCTTCCTTACAGACAGCAGGAGAAATTTGCGTTTACACGAATACAGAAATCGTGTTGGAAGAACTTTAAATTTTATTTAAGGAGCGAGTCAGATGAATAGTCAATTAACCCCAAGGCAGATTGTTGAAAGGCTTGATCAATACATCATCGGACAAAAAGATGCTAAAAAAGCAGTTGCTGTTGCACTCCGCAACAGATATAGAAGAAGCCTCCTGGATGATAAAATGCGGGATGAAGTATCTCCAAAGAACATACTGATGATCGGCCCTACAGGTGTAGGAAAGACTGAGATAGCCAGAAGGCTGGCTAAACTTGCTCAAGCGCCATTTATTAAAATTGAGGCAACAAAGTTTACAGAAGTGGGATATGTTGGCCGGGATGTAGATTCTATGGTTCGTGACTTAGTCGAAACTTCCATTAGACTTGTAAAAGAATTGAGAATGAATGATGTTAAAGACAAAGCCGAGAATAATGCAAATAAACGCTTGGTTGAATTGCTTGTTCCAGGTAAAAAAGCGGAAACAAGTTACAAGAATCCATTGGAAATGTTTTTTGGCGGTGGAAACCAGAATCAGGATCCTCCATCTGAAAAAGATGATGAAGCGGCGCTGTCGCAAAGCCGAAAACAGATGGCGCATAAGCTTGCACTAGGCGAAATGGAAGATCATCTTGTAACTGTGGAAGTTGAAGAACAAAATCCATCCATGCTGGATATGTTTCAGGGTTCTGGACTGGAGCAAGTCGGCATGAACATGCAAGATATGCTTGGCGGCATAATGCCTAAGAAAAAGAAGAAACGAAAGCTTACAGTCCGGGAAGCTAGAAAAGTGTTAACCCAGGATGAAGCTGCTAAATTGATAGATATGGACGATGTTGCTAGTGAAGCGGTTTATAAAACAGAGCAAACAGGTATTATATTTTTAGATGAGATTGATAAAATTGCCGGGAAGAACCAGAATTCAGCTGATGTGAGCAGAGAAGGGGTTCAGCGTGACATACTGCCTATCGTAGAAGGTTCAACGGTAATGACGAAATACGGTTCAATTAAAACAGACCATATCTTATTTATCGCAGCGGGAGCGTTTCACATGGCGAAGCCTTCAGACCTAATTCCCGAGCTTCAAGGCAGATTTCCGATCAGAGTTGAATTAAATAACTTGTCTGTAGATGATTTTACACGTATATTAATAGAGCCTGATAATGCGATAATAAAACAGTACAAAGCTCTATTAAGTACAGAAGGTATAAATGTTGAATTTTCTGACGATGCTATTGCTAAGATTGCAAGTATCGCATATGATGTAAATCAAAACACTGACAATATTGGTGCAAGAAGACTTCATACGATATTGGAGCGCTTATTAGAAGACTTGTCTTTTGAAGCCCCGGATATCAGTTTGGACCAAATTACAATTACACCCGAGTATGTAGAAGAAAAACTGGCGAACATCGCTAAAAACAAGGATTTAAGCCAATATATTTTATAGGACGCAGTAGGAGGAAGAAATAAAATGAATTTATTAAACAAAGCAAGAAGCATTAACTCAATGCTACAACAAACAGGTGGTAAGCAAGTAAACTTTAAAGAGATGGCTGAAACTTTAAGTACGGTTATCGGTGCTAATATATTTGTAGTAAGCCGACGAGGTAAGCTTTTAGGAACTGCTCTCAAACAGGATATCGAAAATGAACGCATGAAAAAAATGATTCAAGATCGTCAATTTCCTACAGAATATACTAAAAATCTTTTTAACATTACTGAATCAATGGCTAACATTGATGTCGAGAGTGACTACACAGCATTCCCTGTTGAAAATAAAGATTTATTTTCTACAGGTTTAACTACAGTTGTACCAATTGTAGGAGGCGGTGAAAGACTTGGAACATTGATTCTTTCCAGACTATCAACTTCTTTTGAAGAAGATGATCTAGTTTTAGCGGAATATGGTGCAACGGTAGTAGGAATGGAGATCCTACGTGAAAAGGCTGAAGAAATTGAAGAAGAAGCGAGAAATAAAGCTGTAGTTCAAATGGCGATCAGTTCACTATCTTATAGTGAACTTGAAGCGATTGAACATATTTTTGAAGAACTTGAAGGCAATGAAGGTCTTCTAGTTGCAAGTAAAATTGCAGATCGAGTAGGTATTACGAGATCTGTGATTGTAAATGCACTTCGTAAATTGGAAAGCGCTGGTGTCATTGAATCTCGCTCACTAGGAATGAAAGGTACTTACATTAAAGTATTAAATGATAAATTCCTGCTGGAGCTTGAAAAATTAAAAACTTCTTAATATTGATATGTTATGTAAAAGCTGATTCAAAGGGTATTGCGTTTTCCCTTCGAATCAGCTTTTTTCTATATAAGAAGCTGTCGTTTCCACGAGGGTTAAGGTGAGATGGCTAAATTCAGCCTATGGGATTCACCTGTCTAGATGACTAGTTAGTTGAGTTTATCATCTAATTATTCCAGATGACAAAGTGCTCCTTCCTAGTTTTCAACTTATGCTGGTCAGACCTGAGCAAGCTGTCTTCTCTTTTCGGCTATCACGCTGCTCCCGGAGAAGTCTTGTACCTTGCACTCAAAAAATTTTTAGTGGTTTTGAAGAACAATGAGGTAACATATATCACTCGTCAAAATATGACAAATTTAACCAAAATAAAAAATATTTCCAATCTTTAAAATACTGCTTGAGTGCAGGATTTTTATCCTATATGATTAATTAGGTATTAAGGACTAGTCGAAACATAGTGCTTTCTATCGAAAAAAGTCATTTTAGGGAAAAATACATAGACACTTTTTGGATATATCACGTAAAATATGGTAGAGATGTAAGAATTAACAGAAATAGATTTATAGTAAGAAAGAGGGAAGTGGTTTACTTGTTCTCTAGCTCAGTTATGAGAAATTTAGAAACGGCATTAGACGGAGCGGCTTTAAAGCAAAAAACGGTATCCAATAATTTAGCGAATATCGATACTCCGGGATATAAAGCAAAAGAAACGGTTTTTAAACAGGAGTTCGATAGAAGCTTAAAAGCTTACCGTACAGATCAAAGGCATTTTGCCTTTAGTACGCAGACTCCTTCGTCTTTTTATGTAAAAGAACAAAGAAACACGACAATGAATAATAATGGAAACAATGTAGATGTTGATAAGGAAATGGCTGAATTAGCTAAAAATCAACTCTATTATCAAACGCTTGTACAACGGATCAATGGGAAATTCAATTCAATTAAGATGGTTGTTAAAGGTGGTAGATAACGATGGGAGTATTTGATGCACTTAACTTCTCAGCATCTGGACTTACAGCACAAAGATTGAGAATGGACGTAGCCTCTTCAAACATGGCAAATGTAGATACGACTAGAGGGAAGTTCGTAGACGGAAAGTGGCAGCCTTATAAAAGGAAAATGGTTGTACTAGGTTCTGAGGATTCCAATTTTAAATCTATGTATAGCAATGCTATGAATAAAGATGTAAATGTAAACGGTGTTAAGGTAAACGGAATTGTAGAGGATAAGGCACCTTTTAAGTCAGTTTATCAGCCTGACCATCCCGATGCGGACGAAAATGGCTATGTACAGCTGCCTAATGTGGACCCATTAAAAGAAATGGTAGATCTAATGAGTGCAACTCGTTCTTATGAAGCAAATGTAACCGCCTTAAATGCAGCAAAAGGAATGTATTTAAAAGCTCTAGAAATAGGCAGGTAGGAGTGGTGAAACATGGATAAAATTTCATTTGGGGCACTTCAAAGTACAAATCAAGTGGCTTCATCAGCCAAAAGTACACCTTTTGAAGCGCAAAAAAGCTTTCAAAACTATCTTGAAGGAGCTTTAGAGAAGGTGAATCAAACACAGATTGATTCCAATAAAGCTACACAGGATTTAATGAATGGGAATATGGATAACCTTCATCAAGTCATGATTACAGCAGAAAAGGCTAGTGTAACTTTACAAACTACTCTCGAAATTCGCAATAAAGTAGTAGAAGCGTACCAGGAAATCATGAGGATGCAGATTTAACTAATACATATTTCGCAGGGTACATTCCCTTTTGGGGGTAGACCAAAAAATATTTATTGCGTTTATCGGGGGATGAAATGAACGAAAAGTTGAAACAAGTCACCAAGCAAATAACAGAACGGTTCAAAGCACGTTCTACAAAACAAAAAGGTATGATTCTTGGAGGGATTTTCCTTTTTATCGCGGCAGTACTTTTTTTATCAATCGCAGTATCACAACCCAAAATGGTCCCATTATATTCAAATCTTTCACCTCAGGAAGCAGGCCAAATTCAAGAAAGTCTGACTACTCGCGGTGTGAAGAATGAGGTTTTAGACGGAGGAAAGACCATTTTAGTCCCAGAAGAAGAAGTAAATAACCTTCAAGTAGAACTTGCAGCAGAAGGGCTGCCGAAGAGTGGTAATATTGATTATTCCTATTTTGGAGAAAAATCAGGTTTCGGGATAACGGATAAAGAATTTAACGTTCTTGAACGTGAAGCTACACAAACGGAAATCGCGAATTTAATTAAAAGTATTAACGGAGTAGATGAGGCCAGCGTTATGATAACGCTCCCCGAGAGCAGTGTGTGGGTAAATCAGAAAGATGAGAAAGCCTCAGCATCTGTTGTATTAGCATTAAGTCCAGGTGCAACTTTAAACGAAGAACAAGTAAAAGCACTATATCATCTTGTTTCAAAAAGTGTACCCAATCTTCCTGTAGAGAATATCGTCATAACTGACCAATACTTTAATTATTATGATCTAAATAATTCTTCAACAGCAAATGGCTCCGGTTCCAAATATGAGGAACAGCGAAAAATCAAACAAGATGTCGAGCGTGACCTTCAGCGACGTGTACAGCAAATGCTAGGAACGATAATGGGCCAAAACAAAGTAGTTGCTACTGTAACTACTGATATTGATTTTACAGAAGAAAAACGAGAAGAAACATTAGTTGAACCAGTTGACAAAGAGAACATGAAAGGTCTTGAAGTCAGCGTTGAAAGAATCAAAGAAACATATACCGGTAAAGGTGCTTCTGCCGGGGGAGTAACTGGTACAGGTGATTCAGAGGTAGCCAACTATCCAGGTGCTTCGGATGGATCTGATGGTGATTACGAAAAAGTTGAAGAACGAATTAATAACGAGGTTAACAAAATTAAAAAAGAGATTGTTGAGAGTCCATATCAAATAAGGGACTTAGGTATTCAAGTAATGGTGGAACCGCCAAATCCTAAAGATCCTAAATCATTGCCTCAAGAAAGAATGGATGATATCGAGCAAATCTTAAGTACGATTGTAAGAACGACTATTTCAAAAGATGTCAGCAAAGATCTTACTGATGATGAAATAAAGCAAAAGGTATTCGTATCATCACAGCCGTTTAATGGAAAACAGGAAGTATCAGCTTCTTCAAAAGGAATTCCATTCTGGATTTACGTAATTGGCGGAATATTGCTGCTCATCATTATTCTTCTAATCTTCTTATTGACTCGTAAAAAGAGAACAGTGAATGATGGCGTTAGTATACAAGAGTATGAGATGGAACAGCAAACCTATTTCGTACCTGATGTAAATAAGGAACACGAATCAGAAGGCACGGTAAGAAAAGAACAGCTTGAACGGATGGCGAAGGATAAACCGGAAGAGTTTGCCAAACTCGTACGAACTTGGTTATCAGAGGAATAGGAGGTAACGAACGATGAGCAGAGCAGCAAAAGAGTTGTCAGGAAAAGAGAAAGCAGCAATCCTCGTTATCTCTTTAGGACCTGATGTAGCAGCTCAAGTATATAAACATCTTAGTGAAGAAGAGATTGAGAGACTTACACTTCAGATTTCACAAGTAAGAAAAGTAGATTCATCATTAAAAGAAGAAATCATCACACAGTTTCACCAATTGGCACTTGCGCAAGACTATATCACACAAGGTGGGATCGGTTACGCAAAAACCGTTTTGGAAAAAGCCGTGGGTAAAGAAGAAGCGATGCAGATTATTAATAGGTTAACGTCAACACTGCAAGTCAGACCGTTTGATTTTGCCAGAAAAGCTGATCCTGGACAGATTCTTAATTTTATACAAAACGAACATCCCCAGACGATTGCTTTGATATTGTCATATCTAGACGCCAACCAAGCTGGACAAGTCTTATCAGAATTGCCTAATGACATGCAGGCAGATATCGCGAGAAGAATTGCATTAATGGATGTAACGTCGCCAGAGATTATAAATGAGGTAGAGCAGATTTTAGAAAGAAAATTGTCTGCTACTGTTACTCAAGATTTTACTCAAGCAGGCGGTGTAGAAGCAGTTGTGGAAGTTTTGAACGGAGTGGACCGCAGTACAGAAAGAACGATACTCGATGCGCTTGAAATTCAGGACCCTGAACTGGCAGAAGAGATAAAGAAGAGAATGTTTGTGTTTGAAGATATAGTTACGCTTGATAACCGGGCAATTCAGCGTGTTATACGTGAAGTACAGAATGAAGATCTGCTCCTTGCTCTACGTGCTTCGAGTGAAGAAGTAAAAGAAGTTATGTTTACGAACATGTCTCAGCGTATGGCAGAGAATTTTAAAGAAGAGATGGAATTTATGGGGCCAGTACGATTGCGTGATGTAGAGGAAGCACAATCTAGAATCGTTGGCACAATCCGTAAATTAGAGGAAGCAGGAGAATTAGTTATTGCTCGAGGCGGAGGAGATGATGTGATTGTCTAAGATCATTAAGTCTTTTAACAATCACAAAGACTCTATAGTAAAAAAAGACCAAGAAGTGGTTATTGGTTTACAGCCAATTTCAAATTATACAATCAACCGACCATATGAAAATGAAGATGAAGAATCAAGATTTGCTCGGTTAAAAAGAGAATCTGACAGACTATTAGAAAAAGCAAGAGATGAGGCAGCTCAAATCAGGGCTGAAGCAGAGGCTTTTCGACAAAGTCAAAATGAGAAGCTCGAAGCAGACAAACAAGTATTCCATATTCAAATGGAACAAGAAGCCGAACAAGCAAGGCTGAAAGGTTATGAAGTTGGATATCAAACCGGCGTTGAGCAAGGACTTGGAAATTGGCAAACAAAGCTAGATGAAGTAAAGCTGTTTATCGAAAAAACAAAACAAGACTATTACCAAATTTTAACGGATGCTGAACCCCAGATGATTTCATTGGCTGTTAAAACAGCAGAGAAAATTATAGGTGATAAATTGCAAGAAACACCAGAAACATGGGCTTCTATCATTAAACAGCTTGTAAAAGAAGTTCGTGAATCTCATGAGATTAAACTCTATGTTCCAACAGACTGGTTTGAGACTACTCTGGCATATCGTGAGGAACTAAAAAATTTGCTTCAAGCAAATGCAAATTTATTTATTTATCCAGATGAAACTTTAATCGAGAATGGCGCAGTGATTGAATTTCCTTTTGGGAAAATTGATGCTAGCTTAGATATTCAACTGAAAGAGATTCGAGAAAAACTGTTAGAACAAATTGAGGTGTCTGGAAATTGAACGTTGATCACCTGATCGATTCCTTAAAAACGCTGGATTCTTATAAGAGGTATGGAAAAGTAATACGTGTTGTCGGATTAATGATTGAATCTAAAGGACCTAAAACTTCTATAGGGGATGTTTGCTTTATCCATACAACGACTGGGAAGAAACAAAAGATTAAAGCAGAAGTGGTAGGTTTTCAAGAAGAAAATGTACTGTTAATGCCTTTTTCATATGTAAAAGATATTTCAGTAGGGAGTCTTGTAGAAGCAGCCCATCGTCCTCTTGAAATTAGAGCGGGTACCTCTTTAATCGGAAAAGTCTTAGATGGTATGGGAGTACCGCTTGATGGTTCAGCGCTGCCTAAAGGTTTGAACCGTATACCTACGGAAAATGATCCTCCAAATCCTATGGAACGTCCGCGGATAAACGAGAGTATCCAACTCGGTATTCGGTCAATTGATAGTTTGCTGACAGTTGGTAAAGGGCAGCGGGTAGGGATTTTTGCAGGAAGCGGAGTAGGAAAAAGTACCCTTTTAGGAATGGTTGCCAGAAATTCAACGGCAGATTTAAATGTTATAGCTCTTATTGGAGAACGGGGCCGTGAAGTTCTTGACTTTATAGAACGCGATCTAGGTGAGGAGGGTCTTAAGCGGTCAGTTGTTATTGTGGCTACATCTGATCAGCCCGCGTTGATGAGAATAAAGGGAGCACAAACTGCAACAGCTATAGCCGAGTACTTTAGAGATCAAGGCAAGAACGTCATGCTAATGATGGACTCTGTAACACGTGTTGCTATGGCACAGCGCGAAATAGGTTTAGCTGTAGGAGAACCTCCTACAACAAAAGGTTATACACCTAGCGTTTTTGCTATCTTGCCTAAATTATTGGAGAGATCAGGTACGAATCGTCAAGGGACGATCACTGCTTTTTACACCGTACTAGTTGATGGAGATGACTTCAATGAACCAATTTCGGATACAGTACGTGGTATTTTGGACGGTCATTTCATCCTGGACAGGGATCTGGCAAATAAAGGACAGTTCCCTGCTGTGAATATATTGAAAAGCATCAGCCGTGTCATGAATGATATTGTTCCGAATGAACATAGGAAAGCAGCAGACAAATTCAGAGAACTTCTTTCTTCATATGTAGATGCGGAAGATCTTATCAATATTGGCGCCTACAAACGAGGTTCTTCAAAGATAGTTGATGAAGCGATTCAATCTTATCCAAAAATGGTTTCTTTTCTGAAGCAAGAAGTTGACGAGGATGTAAGTTTCGATGATGCCGTACAAAGATTGTTGATGGAATTCAGAAAGGATGAACAGTAATGTCGTTTCAATTCTCGATGGAAAAAGTTCTTTCAATCAAACAAAAAGAGAAAGAATCGATTGAACTTGAGCTTGGAGAAGCAGTTCAGGCATTTGAGAGTATTGCTGAAGAAATTTACAGTCTATTAAAACGAAAAGAAAATATTGAAAATCAATCAAACTTGCAATTCCAGCAAAAAATTGTAATTAACGATCTGCAAAACACACAGCGCTTTATTTTATCCATGACGAATAAGATCAAAGAGCTTCAGCCTATTTTGCAGCGTGCAAGAGAACGAATGCAAGTTATTCAGCAGAAACTTTTACAGCAAACAATAGAAGTGAAGAAATATGAAAAATTAAAAGAAAAACAATATAAATCCTACGAAGTGAGTCAAAATTGGCAAGAGTTAAAGCAAAACGATGAGTTTTCTATGCTGCGTTTTGCGAAGTCGTAAAAACAGGTGAGCAAATGAATCAAGAAGAAAGAACAAGCACGTTTAAATGGATTCTTTACGTAATCATTGTTCCAGCTATCTTTGCTATTACGATCTTTGTTATTTTTCTTTCATTCACTGGAGTGGATGTCGCTGAAAAAGCAAAAGATACCGGTAAAAAAATACCGTTCATAAAAAATATATGGGGCGAGAATGCTGTATCGACTGCTTCAAACAGTCAAGATGTGGAAAAACAATGGCAATCAAAATTTAAAGAGCAGGAAGATTATATAAAGATTCTTAATTCAGATCTACAAAAAAAAGAAAAAGAAGTCTCTGATTTGAAATCAGATGTTGCGCTTTTAGAAAAACAAACAGAAGAAGTAGAAACAACAGTGAAAGATGAAAAAAATGTTCAATTAAAAAAGCTTTATGAATCTATGTCTGCAAAAGATGCATCAGCAGTATTATCAGAAATGAATAATGCAGACATTTTACAAATTCTTTCTCTTCTTAAGCCTGAAACACAAGCAGAAATACTTTCAAAATTAGAACCTAAGCGCGCTGCGGAAATAACAGAACTAATTGCAAGCGATTCTCTTTGAAGGAGGTGATATTCATGCAAGTAATGAATAGTCAGTACGCTTCAACCATTCAATTATCTGCGCCTGTACAAAAAAAAGCAGGAGATGCAACAAATCTGTTTTCTCAAATATTAGGTACTACTGAAGAATCTGGGTCGCAAAACAATAACGGGATAGGCGCAATTATTCAATCGGTATTAACTGTGAAAGATATTTTAGATTTGTTCTGCAGCGATCATGCTATTGAAAATGAAGACATCGAATCAATTCTAAATGAGCTGCCACCTGAGATTAAAGAATTGCTGGAAGAAAAGTTGGATGAACCAATAGATGCAAATGATCTTTTAAATAATCCAGGACCTGAAATGAAAATTGTTTTTCTTTTGCAAGCACTTTATAACGAACAAAATCAACTTATATCTGAGCCAATGAAAAAAGAAATAAATATCCTTGTTGGTAAATGGTTTCCAAACCTAAAAGTGGATCCAAAAGATTCGTTAACAAGGCAGGTAAAACAAGTTATTGAACAAGTAATGCAGCAAATGGATGCTCAAGGAAAACAAGATAAAACATCATTCCATAAAGCAGTAGAAAGCCTAAATGCTGAAAAGAAACTTCTATCATTTGCTGAGCAAGCCTTTCAGCGGTATGTTCCAACAAAGCAAAACGATCAAAAGGGCCCCGCTCTGAAAGAATTGCAAAATTTCCAAAGTGCATTACAGCCTTTAGAACAATTGGTTTTAAAAGTTCCTGTTTCAGCTGAGGAAGGTCAAAAACAGCAATTTGCAAGAGAAATTCAGCAAATTATCTCCAAGGGGAAGATTGTAGTATCTGAAACAGGTTTTGCAAAAATGCAAATTAAACTCAATCCAGAACATTTAGGAACAATCGATATTCAGCTTATTCATAAGCAGGGTGAGATTACAGCTAAAATTATAGCTTCCAGCCATGCTGCCAAAGAGGCTTTGGATAGTCATATTTCACAATTAAAACAGGCTTTTTCAGGACAAAATATTGATTTTGAAAAAATCGAAGTCTTTATTCATGGTGAGGAGCAGGCCTTCAGTTTCAATGATCAGGGAAACCAAAGTCAAGAAGATCAAAATCAGCATGGAAACCAATCGAAGGAAAGTTCTGATAACAGTCATGTGACTTTTGAAGAACAATTATCTCAAATGGTTTTAAATGAAAAGGTGTGATGAATAGTGAATAATAAGATTTCAGAAGATTTATTGCTTACAAACTTTCAAGCAAAAACAAAACAAACTGGTTCTAGCATCTTAGGCAAAGATGACTTTATGAAGATTCTGATCACTCAGCTTCAGAATCAAGATCCGACAAGCCCAATGCAGGACCGCGAATTTATTTCACAAATGGCTAGCTTTTCATCACTTGAACAAATGACGAATATGAACCAAACGATGCAGAATTTTCTTAATTTCCAATCAGAGTCCAATTTGCTTCAGCAAAGCCAAATGATCGGGAAACAAGTCACCTATGAAGTGGAAACTACCGATACAAATGGTGAAAAGAAGTTAGAAGAAAAAGACGGAACCGTTAAATCTGTTTTATTTGAAAAAGGTTCAGTGTTATTGGAGATGAACGACGGATCAAAGATTACTAGTCTGCAAGTGATAAAAATTACAGATCCAAGTGTTTAATAGGAGTTGATACAATGAGCGAACGCATACACGTTCATCAAATGTACCAGCCTGCACTGTTGCCGAAACGGATAACCCATTCAGAGGGTGAAATTACGTTTCAGTCGTTGTTGGATAAACAATTAAACCCGAGCATTACAATAAGTAAGCATGCGAAACGTCGGCTAGAAGACAGGAATATTCAAATCACAGATGCAAGCTGGAATAAAATTGGTATGAAAATGAAAGAAGCAGAGAAAAAAGGAGTAAAAGATTCACTTGTCATCTTAAAAGATGTCACATTGGTCGTGAATGCACCAAATCAAACGGTTATTACGGCATTAACAAGAAGTGAAGCGCACTCTCAAATTTTCACAAACATAAATGGTGCGATCGTTATAGACGCTTAAAAAATGAGCTGGACCTTTACAGGAGGCTCACAAACACTGCAGATTGACTGACGCAGTACTAACCAAGTAGAGGAGATAAAATAAAATGTTACGTTCTATGTACTCTGGAATTAGCGGTATGAAAAACTTTCAGACAAAGCTTGATGTAATCGGAAACAATATTGCCAATGTAAACACATATGGTTTTAAAAAGGGCCGTACAACATTTAAAGATCTTGTGAGCCAGCAAATTTCTGGTGCTGCAGCACCAACTAACGGCCGGGGAGGTGTAAACCCAAAGCAAGTTGGACTGGGTTCGCAGCTGGCAAGCATTGATACTGTTCATACACAAGGAAGCTTGCAAACAACAGGTCGTCCACTAGATTTGGGTATTTCTGGTGATGGTTTTTTTGAAGTTTCCGATGGAACAAATACCTATTACACTCGTGCTGGGAATTTTTATTTAGATCAATCCGGAGATTTAGTTACGAGTGACGGGTTGTTCGTAAAGGATACTGCAGGCAACAATATCAATATTCCTGTTACGGCTCAAAGTTTTAGTATCGGGTCTGATGGAAAAGTGAATTTTATCGATGGAGGTACATTAAACCCGACACCGCAAGTCATAAAATTAGTTAAATTTAGTAACACAGGCGGTTTAGATAAAGCAGGATCAAATAACTATATGGCAACCACAAACTCCGGAGCTCCAACAGATGGCGCCCCTGGTGACACAAATGGTTTAGGAGTTGTACAAGCTGGAACACTTGAAATGTCAAACGTTGACCTTTCAGAAGAATTCACAGATATGATTGTTGCACAGCGTGGTTTCCAGGCAAATACTAGAATAATAACAACATCTGATGAGATCCTTCAAGAATTAGTAAACCTAAAACGTTAATGTGAAGGGAGGAGGGTTAAGCACCTGATGCTTAACCCTATGTTCATATGATTTCATTAACACAGTTAAATGGTAATAGTTTCACTTTGAATGCGATTTATATCGAACAGATTCAATCTTTTCCTGATACTACAATTACGTTAACGACAGGGAAGAAGTTTGTGGTGAAGGAAAGTGAAGCAGCAGTTACGGAAAAGATAACTGCGTTTTATCGGGATATTACTTTGCTTCCGATGAAGAGTAATAAAAGGGAGGATCTGTAGTTGGGTAAAAACAAAGCAGTGACGATTATGGTCTCGATGCTTTTAGCAATATCACTTATTGGTACAGCAGGCTATTTTGCTTTCAAACAATTTTCACCTAAAACAGAAGCAGCCGAGCCAACAGCTGAAGACCTTGAAGAATTAATGGTAGAAACAGAAGAAATTACAACGAACTTATCAGATCAGGCATATATCAAAATAAAATTTAAGATTCAAGCTGAAAACACAGATGCTAAGGAAGAGTTAGAAAAACGACTATTTCAAGTGAACAATCTGATTATCTATGAAATTTCCAACATGGAAACAGCCGATTTATCTGGGCAAAAAGGTTTAATTCACCTTGAAGATGTTCTAAAAGATAAAATCTCAAAACTTATGCAAGAAGGAAAAATAGTGAGAGTCTACACGACACAGAAAATAATTCAATAATTAATAAAACTCCATGAAAAGAGGTGAGACTCTTGGTAGATGTTTTATCACAAAATGAAATTGATGCTCTTCTTTCCGCGCTTTCAACTGGAGAGATGGATGCTGAAGAGCTAAAAAAAGAGGAAACTGAGAAAAAAGTAAAAGTTTACGATTTTAAAAGGGCACTTCGTTTTTCAAAAGATCAAATTCGAAGTTTGACTAGACTTCATGAAAACTTTGCAAGGTTATTGACCACTTATTTCTCTGCACAGTTAAGAACATATGTACAAATAGGTGTCGCTTCTGTAGACCAGCTTCCATATGAGGAATTTATTCGATCTGTACCGAAGATGACATTGTTAAACGTGTTTGAAGCACACCCATTTGAAGGACGCATATTAATGGAAGTTAATCCGAACATCGCCTATTCAATGCTGGACAGAGTTATGGGCGGAAGCGGAACTGGTATGAATAAGATTGAAAATTTAACCGAGATTGAAACAAAGATAATGACACAGCTTTTTGAGAATACCCTTGAAAGTTTTAAAGAAGCTTGGTCAAGCGTAATTGATCTGGATCCATTCATGCTGGACCTGGAAGTAAACCCGCAATTTTTGCAAATGGTATCTCCTAATGAAACAGTTGTTGTTATTTCATTAAATACTACAATTGGGGAAACTTCGGGAATGATTAACATCTGTCTTCCTCACGTTGTAATCGAACCGATCATTCCCAAACTTTCTGTTCATCATTGGATGCAGAATAATAAACAAAAGAAACGCGTTCCTGGTGAAACGGAATTTATTGAACAAAAACTTAAAAACGCTTTTTTGCCTTTTAAAGTTGAGCTTGGATCTTCAGAGATGTCAATTGAAGAATTTTTACATCTTTCGCTCGGAGATTGCATAGAGCTTGACCAAAAAATTAATGCACCAGTTGTTATAAAAGTGGAAAACAATCCAAAATTTTATGGACAGCCAGGTAAGGTAAAGAAAAGAATGGCTGTGCAAATACTGGATTTTATTAAGGAGGATGAGGATCAATGGTAAGTGGGGATATGCTGTCACAAGATGAAATTGATGCTTTGCTGAATGGTGGAAGTTCTTCCTCGTCCATAGTAGACCCGAGTGAAGATTATCTATCTACTATTGAGAAAGATGCATTAGGTGAGATTGGAAATATATCGTTTGGAAGTGCCGCAACTGCTCTATCAACTCTATTAAATCAAAAGGTAGAGATTACGACACCTGTAGTCTCAGTTGTTAAAAGAGATGAACTGAAGGATGAATTCCCTATACCGCATGTTGCCGTTCAAGTTACGTATACAGAAGGTATTGAAGGAGCAAATTTGCTCGTTATAAAAAAAACAGATGCTCAGATCATTGCAGATTTAATGTTAGGCGGAGAAGGAACGAATCCTTCACCTGACTTTGGTGAACTCCAGCTTAGTGCAGTTGGTGAGGCAATGAACCAAATGATGGGGTCTGCATCTACTTCCATGTCAACGATGTTTAATATAAAAGTGGATATATCACCTCCTAAGATAGATTTTTTGGATGTTGAATCTGACAATAGTTTAATTCCGAATGAAGAAATATTAGTAAAAGTATCTTTTCGTTTGAAAGTTGGAGATTTGATCGATTCCAATATCATGCAATTGATCGATGCTGAATTTTCAAAGAGTCTTGTACATAGGTTAATGAATCCTGAACCTGTAGCTGAACAAGCACCTGTTGCCGATTATAATCTGGTAGAAGAGCCTATCAAACAAAAGAATCAACCTGAATATCAAGCGCCTGCTATGAGGAATGATGTACATTCACAGCCATCTTATCAGCCGTCGATGAGAGATGTTTCTGTACAGCCTGCCAGTTTTTCAGATTTTGATGATTTTGGGTCAAGACAGTCAGAATCAAAGAATTTGGATATGTTATTAGATATTCCTCTTCAAGTGACTGTGGAACTAGGAAGAACAAAAAAGACGATCAAAGACATTTTAGAGATGTCGGCAGGTTCCATTATTGAATTAGACAAGCTAGCGGGTGAACCTGTTGATATATTTGTGAATCATAAAATGATCGCAAAAGGAGAAGTCGTCGTCATTGATGAGAATTTTGGTGTTCGTGTAACAGAAATATTAAGCCAGCGAGATCGTTTAGAACAACTTAAATAAAAAAACAGGAGGTCATTTTGATGAGTCAACGTATTTTAATCGTAGATGATGCAGCATTTATGAGAATGATAATTAAGGATATTCTAGTGAAAAACGGATTTGATGTAGTAGGGGAAGCAGCAGATGGAGCACAAGCTATTGAAAAATTTGCTGAATTAAAACCTGATCTTGTAACGATGGATATTACAATGCCTGAAATGGATGGAATAACAGCATTAAAAGAAATCAGAAAGACTACACCAGATGCAAAAATCATTATGTGTTCAGCTATGGGCCAGCAAGCTATGGTAATCGATGCAATTCAGGCAGGCGCAAAGGACTTTATCGTAAAACCATTTGCAGCTGACCGTGTAATTGAAGCAATTAAGAAAACATTGGGATAGGCTCATTCCATGTTGAAATGGTTGTTCATTATTTTTGCAGCAGTATGCCTTTCGTTTGTACCAATCGTGGTACAGGCGGAAGGCAGCGGTCAAGGGAAAAGTGTTTGGGACAACGTACATGACACAAAGAAAAGCGATGATTCGGTAACCCAAACAAACAATGATGTCACAGATCAATCTGAAAGTGGAAGCACATTCTTTATGCTTGTTAAGCTTATTTTCATGTTAGGCATCGTGTTGGCCATTTTGTTCTTTGTATTAAAGTTTATACAAAAAAAATCAGTCAGTTTTCAGGATGGCAAAAACCTGCAATCTCTTGGTGGAATTGGTGTTGGGCAAAATCGTTCGATTCAGCTCATAAAAACAGGGAACTCTGTATTGGTTGTGGGGGTTGGCGATACTATCACACTATTAAAAGAAGTATCTGATGATGCTGAAGTTAAATTGTTGATGGAACAGCACTCTGTACAAAATGTAAGCACAGTTGCCAGTCAATTGAAGGATAGATTGCTGAAGCAGAAGGAAAATCATGTTAAGAGTGAACATTCTGATGGTCAGACAGTTAACTTTAAAAACATGTTGAATTCTATTATGAGTGAACGGAAAGAGGAGCGCAAAAAAGCAGAGAAGGCGTTTGAAGAAGGTAAACATAATGAATAATTTACTACCAGGTTTAGACTTGAATTTCTTAAATAATACTGATCCAGGAAATATGGAAACAACGATTCAGCTTTTGCTTCTTCTTACAGTTTTGTCACTGGCACCTAGTATTCTAATACTCATGACCTGTTTCACACGTATTATTATCGTTCTATCTTTTGTCAGAACGTCATTAGCTACCCAGCAGATGCCGCCTAATCAAGTGTTAGTGGGAATTGCTCTATTTTTAACCTTTTTTATCATGGCGCCTGTAATACAAGATGTAAATAAAGAGGCAATCCAGCCTCTCGTGAAAGGCAAAATAACACAAAAAGAGGCTTTTGATAAAGGGAGTATACCCATTAAAGAATTTATGTCAAAGCATACACGCCAAAAAGATTTAAATTTGTTTTTAGAATATTCTGGAGCACAAGAACCTAAGAGCATTAAAGACATTCCTTTAACAACGTTAGTTCCGGCATATGCAATCAGTGAATTAAAAACAGCTTTTCAAATGGGCTTTATGATTTTTGTCCCGTTTCTAATTATTGATATGGTTGTGGCTAGTGTGTTGATGGCAATGGGTATGATGATGCTTCCGCCAGTTATGATATCGCTGCCTTTTAAAATATTACTTTTTGTACTAGTAGATGGCTGGTATTTAATTGTTAAGTCATTATTACTAAGTTATTAAAAAGGAGCAGGTGGAATCATGGATACTCAATTTGTAATATCTCTAGCTGAAAAAGGTGTTTATATTACCTTGCTCATGTGTGCACCATTGCTTGCTTTAGCGTTAGTGGTAGGATTGATCGTCAGTATTTTTCAGGCGACAACGCAGATTCAGGAACAAACTCTTGCTTTTATTCCAAAAATCGTGGCCGTTTTAGTAGGGCTTGTATTTTTTGGACCGTGGATGCTATCGCAAATATTGTCGTTCACAGCGAATATTTTTCAAAACTTAAACTCATACATAGGGTTATAGCATGATAGATTTAGTGTCTTTTCCTGCGTTTTTATTAATCCTAACTAGAGTATCGGCATTTTTTTTAACAATTCCTGTGTTTTCGAATAAAAATTTACCGGCGGTACACAAAATTGGTCTTTCATTATTTTTATCGTGGATCATGCTATACACGGTTAAACCTGATCCAATTGCAATAAACGGATCTTTTCTGCTGCTGGTAATAAAAGAAACAATGATTGGGCTTTCGATTGGATTTACAGCAGCGGTCGTATTTTATGCGATACAAGTAGCGGGGGGATTTATAGATCTGCAGATGGGGTTTGCAATTGCCAACGTCTTCGATCCGCAGACTGGTATTCAGACACCATTGATGGGCAGATACTTATATACTTTTGCAATGCTTTTTTTGCTGGCTACAGACGGTCATCATATGCTCTTGGACGGTATCTTTTACAGCTATAAATTTCTGCCATTGGATTCTCCGATGATCCATTTTGGGGATGGCAGTGCTGCAAAGCATATAATCAGTGTTTTTTCAGGTATGTTTCTGGTTGCATTACAGATGGCTATTCCAATCGTTGGAACACTGTTTTTAGCTGATTTAGCTCTCGGTATTGTAGCTCGAACGGTTCCGCAGATGAATATTTTTGTAATTGGTCTGCCGGTAAAAATATTAATTGCACTCGTTTTATTTATAGTTGTTTTGCCTGCTTTTTTTGTTTCCATCGAGATGCTGATTGAACAAATGCGTGATGCGATGATCAACTTAATGGAATTGTTAGGGGCTGCTTAGTTTGAAATTTCAATTTAACCTTCAATATTTTTCACAAGAAAAAACGGAAAAAGCAACCCCGAAAAAAAGGGATGAAAGCAGAAAGAAAGGGCAGGTTGCAAAAAGCGCAGATGTAAATGCAGCACTCGTTTTGTTTGTGTCAGTCATGTTTTTATCGATTATGGGTGGTTGGATGGGTGAACGGTTATTACACTTATTCACTAACGGTTTGGATAAAAATCTGCTATATGATCTTTCGGAATCGAGTATTGCTAAGCTTTTTGGTGAACTGTCTGTCGAAGTCGCCATTATTTTAGCTCCAGTCATGCTTGCAGCTATGGCAGCAGGGGTACTTGGAAATTATATCCAAATTGGTTTTTTATTTTCGGCAGAAGCGATTCAAATGAAATTGGAAAGACTGAATCCTTTATCCGGTTTTAAAAGAATATACTCTGTCCGTGCACTTGTTGAACTTTCGAAATCATTGTTGAAAATTGTGCTGATCGGCGGAGTAACTTTCTTCGTGTTATGGATGGAAAGAGATACATACTTAAGAATGTCTCTGGTAAGCATTCAATCAACCTTGCCTGTATTTGGAGGGCTTGCAGTAAAAATGGGATTTGCTGCTTCAGTGGTTTTACTCTTTCTTGCGTTTCTCGATTATATGTATCAAAAATTCGACTTTGAAAAAAACATACGAATGTCTAAACAGGACATAAAGGATGAATATAAAAAATCCGAAGGTGACCCAAAAATTAAGGGGAAAATCAAAGAAAAACAAAGGCAGATGGCAATGAGGCGGATGATGCAAGAAGTGCCTAAAGCAGATGTAATCATCACTAACCCGACACATTATGCGGTTTGCCTTAAATATGAGGACGGTATGGATGCACCGGTTGTGGTTGCTAAAGGTGTTGATCTTATTGCGCAAAAAATCAAAGAAGTCGCGAAAGAAAATGATGTTGTTACGGTAGAGAATAAGCCGCTTGCAAGAACGCTATATGCCCAAGTTGATATAGGCGGAGTGATTCCAGAAGACTTATTCAAAGCTGTTGCCGAAATATTAGCCTTTGTTTACCGCATCAAGAAAAAAGTGTAAGGAATGAATAGGAGAGAATACAGATGAAAGCTAGAGACATAAGTGTTTTGGCAGGTGTTATTTTAATCATTGCCATGCTCGTCATACCGATGCCGACTTTTATGTTGGACTTTTTGATCATAATAAATATATCTCTGGCGCTATTAATCATTTTAATTGCCATGAACACTACAAAACCTCTGGAATTTTCAATTTTCCCTTCCTTACTTTTGCTTGTTACCCTATTTAGACTGGGGCTGAATGTATCTACTACTAGAAGCATCCTTTCGCATGGTAAAGCTGGTAATGTGGTACATACATTTGGGGAGTTCGTAGTTCAAGGTAACATACTTGTTGGTATAGTCGTGTTTTTTATACTTGTTATTATTCAATTTATCGTAATAACAAAAGGGTCTGAACGTGTATCTGAGGTTGCCGCAAGATTCACCTTGGACGCCATGCCTGGTAAACAAATGAGCATAGATGCTGATCTTAATGCAGGTATGATATCAGATCGAGAAGCGAAAGAAAGACGTGAAACGGTTGAACGTGAAGCGGATTTTTATGGTGCGATGGATGGTGCTAGTAAGTTCGTAAAAGGGGATGCAATAGCTGGTATTATCATCGTTCTCATTAACATGCTCTTTGGAATTATTATTGGAATGGTCCAAATGGGTTATAGCTTTGGTGAAAGTGCAGAAACTTTTACTAGATTAACTGTCGGGGATGGATTAGTGTCTCAGATTCCTGCACTAATTATATCTACAGCAACAGGTATTATCGTTACACGCGCAGCTTCAGAAGGAAACCTTGGATTTGATATTACAAAGCAGCTTTTGGCATATCCGATCATGTTGTTTGTAGCTGGCGGTACGATTATCATGCTTGGACTTTTTACACCAATCAACGACTTTTTCACTTTAGCTGTAGGAGGCATGCTTGCTGTTGGTGGATATTTATTATTGAAAGCTGAACGCGAACAGAAAGAAAGAGAAGAAGTTGTCGAGGAAGATATACAAACGGAACAGCTGAAAAGTCCAGAATCAGTTGTGAATCTCCTGCAAATTGACCCGATTGAGTTTGAATTTGGATATAGTTTGATTCCGCTTGCAGATACCTCTCAAGGCGGAGATCTCCTGGACAGAATTGTCATGATAAGGAGACAGCTGGCACTCGAACTTGGAATGATCGTACCGGTCGTTCGAATCCGCGATAACATCCAGCTGCAGCCTAATGAGTATAGAATCAAAATTAAAGGCAGCCAAGTCGCTAAAGGTGAACTTTTACTAGATCATTATTTAGCTATGAGTCCCGGTATAGAAGACGAGGAAATACAAGGTATTGAAACAATGGAACCTGCATTTGGATTGCCAGCCATTTGGATTGGTGAAGAAATGAAAGAGCGTGCTGAATTCTCTGGCTATACCGTAGTAGATCCGCCTTCAGTCGTCTCAACTCATCTTACAGAAATAATAAAGAAACATGCACATGAATTAATTGGTCGTCAGGAAACGAAGCAATTAGTTGAACATTTAAAAGAAACTTATCCTGCAGTTGTGGAAGAAGTTACTCCTGATGCTCTGACGATTGGGGAAGTACAAAAAGTATTATCTAAGCTTTTAAAAGAACGCATTTCCATACGTAATCTTGCCGTTATTTTTGAAACAATGGCTGATTTTGCAAAAATGACGAAAGACACTGATCTTCTAACGGAGTATGTACGTCAAGGCCTGTCCAGACAAATCTCAAAAAGCTATACAGTTGAAAACGAGCCGCTGCATGTTATTACTTTAGGCGGATCTGTAGAAAAGAGAATTGCTGACTCTGTTCAGCAAACTGAGCACGGCAACTATTTATCACTTGATCCAAATGACTCGCAAATGATTTTTGACAGCATAACACGAGAACTTGAAACAGGAAGGACATTTGATCAATCTCTCGTCATTTTATGTTCTCCCGCTGTTAGGATGTACGTACGGCAGCTGATCGAAAGATACTTGCCTGATGTTCCAGTATTGTCTTATAACGAATTGGAGCCAGAATTGGAAGTTAAAAGTGTAGGGGTGGTGAATATTTAATGAAAGTAAAAAAGTACTCAGCCAGCAACCTGCCGGAAGCTATGAAATTGGTAAGGGCAGACCTTGGCAGCGGGGCCGTTATTTTAAATACGAGAGAAGTACAGGTTGGGGGCTTCCTCGGATTTTTCACAAAAAAGAATGTAGAGGTTTTTGCAGGACTTGATCAGGATGTTGAATATCGATCAGTTAAAAAATCCGTCTTTCCTGATAAAACGCCAGTGACGACGGAAAAACCTCAAGATACAGAGCTTACCCAGGAAATCAGGCAGCTAAAAAAAATGGTGCAAACGTTAAGTAATCAAAACAAAGAGCAAAAAGATTTACCGGATTTGATTGAAGAATGGCGTACATACTTTATGGAACATGAAGTAGATGCGAGTTTAATAGATGAACTCATCGATGTAATGAATAAAAAGTATGAATCATTTGATCAAGAAGAAGCAAAAAAATACGATTGGAATAAGTGGCTGACAGATTGGCTAAGTGCCCGCATGAAAAAAAGTGAGTTTGGGGGCTTTCGATACGAAACAAAATTTTTAAATTTAATCGGACCTACTGGTGTAGGTAAAACCACAACAATCGCTAAAATCGGAGCGAAAGCCGTTTTAAAGGATGGTAAGAAGGTCGCTTTTATTACAACAGATACTTACAGGATTGCCGCGATTGAACAACTAAAAACTTATGCGGAAATTCTCAATGTTCCATGTGAGATCGCTTATACAGCGGATGATTTTAGAAAAGCAAAAGAAAAGTTTATAGACTATGATCTTGTTCTGGTAGATTCTGCAGGAAGAAATTTTTTAAATCGGTTTTATGTTGAAGAGCTTCAAAATATCGTGAATTTTGATAAAGATATGAAAAACTATCTTGTATTATCTCTGACCTCAAAATTTAAAGATATGGAAACGATATATAACCAATTTAGTAGTCTTCCTGTCGATAAAGTGATTTTCACTAAAAGAGATGAAACGGCCACATATGGAGCATTAGTGAATTTAGCTGTCATACATGGCGTTTCTATTGGATATATAACAAATGGTCAAAATGTGCCGGACGACATGTATGAAGCAGACGCAGAAGAATTAATACGTGATTTTTTAAAGGGAAAACAAAATGATTGATCAAGCGGAGAGTCTTCGAAAACAACTATTAGCAGTGAGTACAGAAGATGCGAGGGTATTAGCCGTAGTGAGCGGGAAAGGCGGTGTAGGAAAAACAAATATTACCGTCAATCTAGCTCTTTCATTAATAAAGCTCGGCAAAAAAGTTCTCATCATTGATTTAGATGTAGGAATGGGAAATGTAGATCTTATTTTAGGAAGAAAAGCACAGCACCACATTATGAATATGCTGGAAAATAAACTTTCTGTTTGGGAAATCATTGAAGAAGGAAAAGAAGGGCTCCATACTATCGCAGGAGGGAGAAATTTTACTTCTTTAATAAATATAACTGATGTTATGCTAAATCATTTTGTTAAACAGCTTGAGGAACTCGGCAGCTTTTATGATTTTATCTTTCTTGATATGGGTGCTGGAGTAACAGATACAGCATTGAAGTTCATTTTATCCAGCCATGAAATATTAGTGATTGCAACTCCTGAAATCACATCCATAACAGATGCGTACTCGATGATGAAGTTTATTTATTCTAAAGAAAAAACCCTTCCTTTCTATCTAGCAGTAAATCGATGCGAAAATGAAAAAGAAGGTCAGGATACCTCGGCTAAACTAAGAAATGTTTGTAAACAGTTCTTACAGAAAGAACTTGTTTGTCTAGGAACGATCCCTATGGATCCAACAGTATTAGAATCAGTAAAAAAGCAGATCCCGTTTATTATAAATAAACCACATTCCCAAGCGTCACAATCAGTTCTGGAACTTGCAAGAACTTTTGCTGGAGTTTCGAAGCAGCAAAAAGCATCCTATACATCTTTTATCACAAGGTTAAAGTCATTTTTTACTGAGAGGTAGGGAGCGATATTGAAGCAAATATCTGTTCTTATAGTCGATGATTCTGCTTTTATGAGAAAGCTCATTAAAGACTTCTTGAATGAAGATCCAAGAATTACTGTTTTGGACACAGCAAGAAATGGTGAGGAAGCGGTAAAAAAAACAATACAATTAAAACCTGATGTAGTAACAATGGATGTCGAAATGCCTGTTTTGGATGGTATTGAAGCCGTAAGAGAGATTATGAATCGCAGTCCGGTTCCAATCATTATGCTTTCAAGTACTACAAAAGCGGGAGCTGAAAATACGTTACTGGCCATGGAAGCTGGAGCTTTGGATTTCATTTCTAAGCCATCAGGTGCGATCTCTCTGGATTTACATAAAGTTAAGGAAGCGTTAATTGAAAAAGTAATAGCGGTTTCTAGAGTGAACGTTACGTCTAAAACGAGTTTTAGGGCAAACTCTCAAAACTATGAAACACGCGTTGCAAAGAAAAAAAATGAGCTGCCAAAACTCATTTTAATAGGTACGTCTACCGGAGGTCCGCGTGCCCTTCAGGAAGTGGTAACAAAACTACCTGCAAATATTCAGGCACCAGTCGTAATTGTACAGCATATGCCTCCTGGCTTTACAGAGTCATTAGCAAATCGGTTAAATTCACTATCAAATGTTTTTGTAAAAGAAGCGGAACAAGATGACATTCTTATGCCTGGTACGGTATACATAGCTCCTGGCGGCTTTCATTTAAGACTTATACAAAAAGCTGCCGGCAAAACATTTGTGGCTTTAGATAAAGAACCTCCCGTAGGAGGACACAGACCAGCAGTTAATGTTCTTTTTGAAAGTGCAGCAAAATTAAAAAACTATGAAAAGATCGCAGTGATTTTAACAGGAATGGGATCAGACGGGACACTTGGTCTCTTAAAACTTAAAGAATCAGGTGAAGCAACTGTAATAGCAGAAGCTGAGGAATCATGCATCGTATATGGAATGCCTAAGTCTGCAGTATTGACCGAAAAAGTAGATGAGGTTGTCCACATTAACTCTATTGCTGCTGCCATTCAGAATTATCTATAAAATTGGAGGTTAGTATTATGGAAATGACACAGTATCTTGATATTTTTATAGAAGAAAGCAAAGAACACTTACAATCGATTAACCAGCAAGTATTATTACTTGAAAAATCGCCTGAAGAATTAACGATTGTTAATGAAATTTTCCGTTCAGCACATACACTGAAAGGGATGTCTGCCACAATGGGCTATGAAGACCTTGCGAATCTGACTCATTGTATGGAAAACGTCTTGGATGCGATTCGTAATAAAAAAATCACCGTTACATCTGATGTGCTTGATGTACTTTTTGCGTCACTCGATCATTTAGAAGCCATGGTATTAACAATCTCAGAAGGCGGTTCTGGAAAACGTGACGTTTCTGAAACAGTGCTTCAATTAGAAACACTGGAAAAAGGTCAATCAATTCAGTCACCTGCTGTAAATACGGCAGTTTCTGACACAGCACTTTCTAATTCGTACGACCAGTATGAAAGACAAATTATTCTTCAATCGAAAGAACAAGGGTTTCAAGCCTATGAAATGAAAATCAGCCTTCGAAACGATTGCATCTTAAAAGCTGCTCGCGTTTATATGATCTTTGAAGTGTTAGAACAGATCGGAGAAATTATTAAAACATTGCCTTCGGTAGATAAGCTGGAACAGGAACAATTTGAAAATGATTTTAAACTTTCGCTCCTTACGAAGGAAACGAGTGAAGAAGTAAAACAAAGAATATTAAAAGTTTCCGAGGTCGATGAGGTTTTAATTTCAGAAATAAATGGAATTGAAAACCAAAAGGAACCGACTGATCCTTTGGTGCATAACGCAGCTGAGCATGATGTGAAAAAGACGGAAAAAACGAAAGAAGAGTCATCATCAAATCATGCTGGGAGTAACAAAACAATCCGGGTAAACATCGAAAGACTCGATCAGCTCATGAACTTGTTTGAAGAACTTGTTATCGACAGAGGCAGATTGGAAGAAATTTCAAAAAACCTTAAGAATTCTGACTTGAATGAAACGGTTGAAAGAATGGCCCGAGTTTCAGGGGACCTTCAAAGCATTATACTGACGATGCGAATGGTTCCGGTTGAAACTGTTTTTAACCGTTTTCCAAGGATGGTACGGGGTCTATCAAAAGATCTGCAGAAGAAGGTTAATCTAGAGATCATCGGTGCAGAAACGGAGCTTGATCGTACTGTTATTGATGAAATCGGAGATCCGCTTGTACATTTGCTTAGAAATTCTATCGATCATGGAATTGAAAAGCCTGACACAAGACAATCATCAGGAAAAAATGAAACGGGTACGATCTACTTGAGAGCTTATCATAGCGGTAATCATGTCTTTATTGAAATTGAAGACGATGGAGCCGGCATTAATAAACAAAAAGTAGTAGAGAAAGCTTTGGAAAATGGCATTATCACGAGAGAAATGTCAGAAAATTTGACGGATAAACAGTGTTTTGAATTATTATTCGCTTCAGGATTTTCAACTGCTGAAGTGATTTCCGATATATCTGGCCGCGGAGTGGGACTGGATGTAGTGAAAAACAAGATTGAATCTTTAGGCGGCATCATAACAGTTGATTCAACTCCCGGATATGGAACAATTTTTTCTATTCAGCTGCCTCTAACCTTATCGATCATGTCTGTCATGCTGATTGAAGTACAAAAAGAAAAGTATGCGATACCACTTTCTTCCATAATAGAAACAGCTATTATCAAAAAAGAAGAAATCCTTACTGCTCATAATCAGAAAGTGATCGACTTCAGAGGTAAAGTTGTACCTTTAGTTTTCTTAAAAGAAATCTTTGAAGTACCTTTAACGCTTGGCGAAAGCAGTCACTTACCAGTTGTCATAGTGAAAAAAGGAGATAAGATGGCTGCACTGGTTGTTGATTCATTCATTGGCCAGCAAGAAATCGTGCTAAAATCTCTCGGTGAATATTTAACCTCAGTCTTTGCAATTTCAGGAGCTACGATATTAGGTGATGGACAAGCGGCTTTAATTTTAGATTGCAACGCTCTTATTAAATAACAAGGGGTCGATAAAATGTCAGAAATAAATGATCTAAAAGTAATTGTTTTTCAATTAAAAGATGAAGAGTACGCAGTACCAGTTCAGGATGTAAAATCCATTGAAAGAATGCAGCACATTACAAGAATTCCAAGAACGGCTCCTTTCATTAAAGGGGTAATTAATTTAAGAGGGATTGTTACACCGATTATTGATTTGCGATCACGGTTTGAATTAGAAGAAATGGAATATACAGATTCAACACGTATCATAATTGTATCCGTTGGAACGATGGAAGCAGGATTGATTGTAGATGCTGCAAACGATGTGCTCGACTTAAATGCTGAAACTATTGAAGCGCCGCCAGAAGTAGTTGGGGGTGTAGATGCAGAGTATATCAAAAGTGTAGCAAAAGTGGATAAAAGACTACTTGTGTTAGTGGATCTTTATAAAGTGCTTAATCCAGAAAAGCTGGATGTAATGACGCATTCAGAAAGAAGCAGGTAGGATGGATTTCACAAAAATTAAACCTATACATCTCGATATCCTTCGTGAAATTGGAAATATCGGAGCGGGTCATTCTGCGACTGCTCTTTCTACCCTATTAAATAAAGCAGTTGATATGAAGGTGCCATCCGTCAAAGTAATTTCATTTGATGAGATTACTGAAATGGTTGGTGGCTCTGAGAATATTGTAGCCTCCGTTTTTTTAAGAATTGTAGGAGAAGCTCCAGGCTGTATGTTCTTTATGCTTCCTTTAAAACAGGCTGAACAGCTGCTTTTTGATATTTTTGGAGGGCATGATATACAGCTCGAGGATGGTTTTACCTCTGAAATGTCTCTATCTGCACTGCAAGAGATAGGCAATATATTATCAGGGTCTTATCTAACAGCGTTTTCTGATTTTACAAAACTGAACCTCCAGCCTTCTGTTCCTGCGACAAGTATTGATATGGCAGGAGCTATTCTCAGTTTCGGTTTGTTAGAAATATCAACTGTGAGTGATTTTGCAATTGTAATTGATACTGCTTTTGTTGACATGAAAAATGATGACGAAGTTAAAGGACACTTTTTTCTGCTGCCTGATCCAGGATCGTTTGAAAAAATTTTTAAATCACTAGGAGTTCCATTGGCATGAGTGACATCGTAAAAGTGGGGATTGCTGAGTTAGATCTTGCAGTACCACCTGACACTATTAGGACAACAGGTCTAGGATCTTGTGTTGGTGTTGTTCTGTATGACGAAGTAAAAAAAATAGCTGGCCTGGCTCATGTTATGCTGCCAGATTCCACTTTAGCAAAAGCAGCCTCCCTTAATATTGGAAAGTATGCAGATACAGCCATCAAAACGTTGTATGACATGCTAATAAAAAAAGGGGCTATCAGAAGAAATCTGAAAGCAAAGATTGCTGGTGGAGCGCAGATGTTCCAATTTACTTCTGGCAGTGAAATGATGAGAATTGGACCAAGAAATGTAGAGAGTGTAAAAACAATGTTAGCAGAGTTAGGTATACCTATTATTGCAAGTGATGTTGGCGGTTCAAGCGGCAGAACAATTGAATTTAATCCTGAAAGTGCACAACTGTCAATCAAAACTGTGAACATGGGTACAAAAATTTTGTAAGGAATTTCACTAATAAAAGAGGAGGATTACCATGACGGAGCCATCTTTAGTAGAAGAACAATCTTGTTGGGAAAAATGGAACAAGAGCCGTGATCGTGAAGCAGGTGATGTACTGCTTCGTGCATATATGCCCCTTGTTAACTATCATGTACAGCGTATATCGGTAGGCCTGCCTAAAAGCGTCAATAAAGATGAGCTTCGATCACTCGGGATGCTCGGGTTATATGATGCATTAAAGAAATTTGAGCCGGAGCGAGATTTGAAGTTTGATACATATGCATCTTTTAGAATCAGGGGTGCAATACTTGATGGACTTCGAAGGGAAGATTGGCTACCGCGCAGTATGCGAGAAAAAACAAAAAAGGTTGAAGCGGCTATTGAAAGGTTAGAGCAGCAAAACCTTCGTACTGTCAGCCCGAAAGAAGTAGCAGAGGAAATTGGGTTTACAGAAAATGAAGTCACATCTGTTATGTCTGAGAGTTTCCTTGCTAATGTTCTATCGATCGATGAGGAGAACAAAGAATCGGATAGCCGCGAAAAAGTCTCGTATACCATTGAAGATAAAAAGGTAATAACACCTGAGAACAGTCTTCTTCAAGAAGAGCTCCATAAGGAACTTGCAAGTGTAATTAAAGAACTATCAGAAAAAGAACAGCTTGTTGTAAGTTTGTTCTATTACGAAGAATTAACATTGACTGAAATCGGCCAAGTGCTTGGTTTATCCACATCTAGAATTTCACAAATTCACTCAAAAGCATTGTTTAGAATTAGGCAGGTTCTTAAACGTTATATGTAAGGGGTTAAGGAGAAATGGATCAGTGGTTCAGCATTGAAACTAAAGACAAAGATACGAAAGCAATTTTGTTTAAAAAAGATCATGTTGATTTTTCAAACATAGATATCACGGAAGATATGGTATCAAAATGGTTAAAAGAAAAAAACATTCAACACGGAATTCGATCTGAAGTTGTTTATCAGTTGATGCAAAACCTTGAAGGCATTCATTTTCCGGTCATTATAGCTGAAGGGAAGCTTCCAGAAGATGGGGCTGCTGCACAGCTAGTACCTGTCATTGGTACAGAATTTACTATTGAACATGATAGTAATGTCAGAATAGATTTTAAAAGGCTCTTAAAGATTCCTACCGTTTCGTCTGGACAGCTGATTGCCCGCAAAAAAACCGCTACTGAAGGAAGACCTGGAATATCAGTCTTTGGAAAACCGATTCCTGCTAAAAACGGGAAAGAAATAAATATAAAAAATGGAGAAAATACGTTTTTTCATTTGGAAGATCTGGGAATCTATGCAACGGCTGACGGAGAGGTGAGTTTTAATACTCATAGTGTTAATGTTTATCCGGTTTATCGAGTGAATGGCGATCTGTCATTGAAAACGGGTCATATAGATTTTATAGGAAATGTGCATGTAACAGGAGATGTACCTTCTGGCTTTAAAATTCAAGCTAAAGGTGACATCCGTATTGAAGGCCTGGTAGAAGCAGCTGAAATTACTACTCCAGGGTCAATCGTAATCGCTGGAGGTGTTTTAGGACAAGGGAAAGGCTCCATTCGATGCGGGGGGAATTTCACAAGTCTTTATGTGAACCAAGGCAGGATTTTAGCGGGGGAAAGTATTGAAGTGGCACAATCGATCCTCTACAGTCACTGTGAAGCAGGAAATAACATTTTTTGTGTAACAGCTAAAGGGAATATTTCTGGTGGGACAATTAAGGCAGGAAACCAGATTCATGCAAATGAAATCGGAAATGAAACGTATACAAAAACGTTTATATATATGGAAGAGCAAGAGTTAGACAACCAATCAATAATGGAAATAGAACAAAAAATTACCGAGTTGCAGAAAACTTTAGAAAAGCTTCAACAATTAAAAGATGCGATTGTGAGACAATCAGCACAACCATCGGGTTCAAGCCAATCAACGATAAATAGAATTGAAATGACTTTGAATCAAACGGCTGAGCAGTTATCAATGTTGAATGTAGAAAAAATCAAGCATATTACTTCAGAACAGAATGAGAAAGCTCAAATTACGATAAAAGGAACCTTATATCCAAATGTAGAAATTAGTATGGGGAAGTATAAACGAAAAGTTCAGTCCCCATTTCACTCAGCAAAAGTATTTATGGAAGATAAGGAAATCGTAATACATTCCCTATAAAGCTGTAATGAGGATGTGAAGCCTGTGAGTTTGAAATTAATTGAACTTCAAGTAGCTATTCCAAGGACGATTGATGCTGCAAAAACAGCAAATGATCTTTCGCAAAAAGGATTGCTTCAACAATTTCATACAACAGAATCCAATCGCAAAAGCTCTCATTTGGATTCAAAGAAAGTAACGAAAAAAGAGAAAACAGATCAAAGTGTATTTCATAAAAACAATCAGGAAAATCTAACAGACAAAAATTCTGCGGGAAACAAGCATCCGTACATAGGCATGAATATCGATTATTCGGGGTAGGTGATTACCGATGAGCATTTTTATTTTTATAAGTATACTACTGCATATTGCCTCACTTTATTTTATCTTTATATTATGGAAAAAAGGTGAGCAAATTAAGACCAGTTCGTTAAATGGACAAGAAATGCAAGACATAGAAATACTCTTAGAAGAGTTCTCTGTGGAAATGAAAGACGAGAATGAAAAATTAAAGCAACTTATTTTAAAATATCAATATGAATCAAATTTAAAACAAAATGATGAAACTGAGCCTATTACAAATAACGATTCTGATTCATCTTCAATTCTACAAAATGAAAAGATAGATGAAGATAAAGACAAAAAAGAAGTCATAATATTGTCGAAACAAGGGTTTTCTTCAACTGAAATTGCGAAAAAGTTAAATCGCGGCAAAGGAGAAATTGAGCTCCTTTTAAGATTTTATGGTTAAACAATGATTAAGGACTTGCGGAAACAACGCGAAATATGTTATATTATTTCTCGGTGTTAATCACACACGTTTGTGGATTTAAGCAATGTGGTGCTGCTTATTTGCAGTTATTGCTTGAAGCTGAAACAAACGGAGGAAAAAACCTAGGAGGTGCCATTATGGCAGTAATTTCAATGAAACAATTGTTAGAAGCTGGTGTACACTTTGGTCATCAGACTCGCCGTTGGAATCCGAAAATGTCTCGTTACATTTTCACAGAAAGAAACGGTATCTACATTATCGATCTTCAAAAGACGGTAAAGAAAGTAGAAGAATGCTACAATGTTATGCGTAACATCGCAGCAGACGGCGGAAAAATCCTTTTCGTTGGTACTAAAAAGCAAGCTCAAGATTCAGTTAAGGAAGAAGCTGAACGTTCTGACATGTACTACATCAACCAACGCTGGTTAGGTGGTACATTAACTAACTTCGGTACAATCCGCAAGCGTATCAACCGTTTGAAGGATCTTGAAAAAATGCAAGAAGATGGTACTTTTGAAGTACTTCCTAAGAAAGAAGTTATCCTTCTTAAAAAAGAAATGGAACGTCTTGAAAAGTTCTTAGGCGGAATTAAAGAAATGAACAAGCTTCCAGATGCATTATTCGTAGTTGACCCTCGTAAAGAGCGTATTGCGATTGCTGAAGCTCGTAAATTAAACATTCCGATCATTGCTATCGTTGATACTAACTGTGACCCGGATGAAGTAGATCACGTTATCCCTGGTAACGATGACGCTATCCGTGCAGTTAAACTTCTTACTGGTAAGATGGCTGACGCTATCATCGAAGCTAACCAAGGCGGAGAAGAAGTAGCAGAAGCTGCTGAAGAAGAAACAACTGCTTAATTAATTAAATGGAATGCACAAGGGTGGTAGAGGGGATGACCCTTTATCACCTTTTTAAATGTAAAGAACTACATATTACACAAGGAGGCAAAAATCATGGCTATTACAGCACAAATGGTTAAAGAATTGCGTGAAAAAACAGGCGCAGGTATGATGGATTGTAAAAAAGCATTAACTGAAACTGATGGAAACATGGAACAAGCGGTTGATTATCTTCGTGAAAAAGGTATTGCGAAAGCTGCTAAAAAAGCAGACCGCATCGCTGCTGAAGGATTAACTTCAGTTGTTGTTGATGGCAACAAAGCGGTAATCCTTGAAGTGAACTCTGAAACAGATTTCGTTGCTAAAAACGAAAACTTCAAAAACCTGATTGCTGAACTAGGAGAACATATCTTAGCTACTGAGCCTGCTTCTGTAGAAGACGCTTTGGCATCAGAATACAAAGGTTCTTCAGTTAATGATTACATTAACGCTGCTATTGCTAAAATTGGAGAAAAGTTAACTCTTCGCCGTTTTGAAATCTTGAAAAAAGATGAAAATGCTGCGTTTGGTGCATACCTTCACATGGGTGGAAGAATTGGTGTTCTTTCTGTTGTTGAAGGAACTACAGATGAGGGTGTTGCAAAAGATGTAGCGATGCATGCTGCTGCTGTTAACCCTAAATATATCTCTCGCGATCAAGTGAGTGAAGACGAAGTGGCTCGTGAGCGCAAAGTATTGACTGAGCAAGCTCTTAACGAAGGCAAGCCGGAAAATATCGTAGCTAAAATGGTTGAAGGACGTCTTGGGAAATACTTCGAAGATATTTGTATGAATGACCAATCTTTCATCAAAGATCCAGACCAAAAAGTTGGTAAGTATGTAGCTTCCAAAGGTGCTACTATTAAAGCCTTCGTTCGTTTTGAAGTTGGAGAAGGTCTTGAGAAGCGTGAAGACAACTTCGCTGAAGAAGTTATGTCTCAAGTGAAAAAGTAAGCACTAGTTTGAAAAAGGGGAGCACGTTGTGTTTCCCTTTTTTCACTATAATCATATAAAACCAATTTAAGGCTCTTATCTAAAAGATTGTTTTCTTCATTGAAAAGGTTAATTGTAGTGGAAGATGCGAGACTCCTGCGGGATCAGTGGGCCAGGTGAGACCTCTCTAGGCGCAAAGTGCCGAGGGCTCTCCGCACACCCCGCGGAAAGCGAGCAATCTGCAACGGAAATTAACCTCATTCAAAAGCAACAAAGTTTGCGAAAACAGCCTTTTATAAAGAAAATAATGTTTAAGGTGATGGAGGGACAAATGACTACTTCAAAATATAAACGAGTCGTCTTGAAATTAAGTGGAGAAGCTTTAGCAGGTGAGCAAACATCGGGTATCGATCCCAAAATTGTTCAATCTATCGCTGAGCAAGTAAAAGAAATTGTAGAATTAGACGTAGAAGTTGCTGTAGTTGTAGGCGGCGGTAATCTATGGCGCGGAAAAACAGGCAGTGAAATGGGTATGGACCGTGCATCAGCAGACTACATGGGAATGCTTGCTACTGTTATGAATTCTTTAGCACTTCAAGACAGTCTCGAAAATATCGGGGTTCAAACAAGAGTACAAACATCTATTGAAATGCGTCAAGTTGCTGAGCCTTATATCAGAAGAAAAGCCATTCGTCACCTAGAAAAAAAACGCGTGGTCATTTTTGCTGCAGGAACTGGTAATCCATACTTCTCTACTGATACAACAGCTGCACTAAGAGCAGCAGAAATCGAAGCAGAAGTCATCCTAATGGCGAAAAACAATGTAGACGGTGTTTATTCCGCAGATCCAAAACTTGATGAAAATGCTGTTAAATACACAACTTTATCTTATCTTGATCTTCTAAAAGATGGATTAGCAGTAATGGATACAACGGCTTCTTCATTATGTATGGACAATGATATTCCGTTAGTTGTTTTTTCCATCATGGAAGAAGGAAACATTAAACGTGCAGTTGCTGGTGAAAAAATTGGAACAGTTATAAGGGGGAGAAACTAATGGCAAAGGAAGTTTTAACTCAAGCAGAAGAAAAAATGCAAAAAGCGATTGGTTCATTAAGACGTGAATATTCAACGCTTCGTGCAGGAAGAGCAAATCCTTCATTGTTAGACAGAGTTCAAGTTGATTATTACGGAACACCAACTCCTATTAACCAATTAGCTGGTGTTACTACACCTGAAGCAAGACTTTTAGTTATTCAGCCTTATGATAAAACAGCAATGGGGGATATTGAAAAGGCGATTCTGAAATCAGATCTTGGCCTTACACCGTCTAATGACGGCCAGGTGATTCGTATCGCTATCCCAGCTCTAACGGAAGAAAGAAGAAAAGAGTTAGTTAAACTTGTTAAGAAGTTTGCTGAAGAAGCAAAAGTAGCTCTGCGCAACATTCGCCGTGATGCTAATGACGATTTGAAGAAACTTGAAAAAGAAGCTGAGATTACAGAAGATGAACTTCGCCGCTACAATGATGATGTTCAAAAACTTACTGACAAATATACTTCAGAAGTTGATTCTGTAAGTTCAAATAAAGAAAAAGAAATCATGGAAGTATAAAGCTTTTCCATGTACAATTAAATAAAAAAAGCCCTCTTTAAAGGGGGCTTTTTTATTAGAGACAATATTACCTGGTTGATTAGAATTTTATTGAATTATCAGGTGATATAGGCAATAAGGAAACATGCATAGCTGATAGAATGTAATTGTAAAGTTCAGTTAAGTTTCTTTATGAAGTCTGGAAAGATGGAGGCTTATACATGCTTGACAAGCTTTTCTTTAGAAAAAAAAGTCATGAACAAAAATGGGATGTAAATGATAATATCCCATCACATGTGGCAATAATTATGGATGGAAATGGCCGATGGGCAAAAAAGAGAGCAATGCCCAGAATTGCTGGTCATCATGAAGGAATGAAAACTGTAAAAAAAATCGTTAAAGAAGCCAATAAGATCGGGATAGAAGTGCTCACACTTTATGCTTTTTCAACTGAGAACTGGAAGAGACCGCGTGAAGAAGTAGACTTTCTTATGAAGCTTCCCGGAGAATTTTTAAGTACATTTCTACCGGACCTGATTAAAGAGAATGTACAAGTTAGAATCATGGGAAAGAAAGAATTGCTGCCTCTGCATACGATTAAAGCAGTAGATCAAGCAATTGATAAGACAAGCGGTAATACAGGAATGATTTTGAATTTTGCTCTAAATTACGGCAGCCGCGATGAAATAACAGAAGCAGTCAAATCGATCGCTACAGATATTAAAAGCGGAAAAATTGATCCATCACAGATTAATGAATCAACAATCGAAGGGTTCTTAATGACGAATGATTTAAGAGATCCCGATCTTCTAATTCGAACTAGCGGAGAAATACGGTTAAGCAATTTTATGCTATGGCAGCTCGCCTACTCCGAATTTTGGTTTACTGATGTATTATGGCCGGATTTTTCAGAAGATCATTTAAGACAGGCTGTATCACAGTATGCACAGCGCGGCAGAAGATATGGCGGTATAAAATAAGGAGGACATATGAAACAAAGGATTATTACAGGTGTGATTGCGGCTGTTCTATTTATAGGAATCACACTCTTCGGAAGCTGGCCATTTTCACTTCTTATTCTCCTGCTTGCAGGTATTGGGATATATGAGCTTTTAAGAATGAAAGGCATGCAAAAAACTTTTGTTGGAATTATTGGTTATCTATTAACGATTTTCCTAGCTTTGCCTGAACAGTGGATGGAGTATGTCGAACCTTTTTCGAAAATAGATGCACTTATACTTTCCGTACTTATTTTATTGGTTGTTACAGTTGTGCAAAAAAACGAAACTGAATATAATCATATTTCTTTTGTATTGTTTAGTACGATATATGTTGGTTTCGGATTTTATTATTTAGCTGAAACAAGGCTTTTAGAAAATGGGATACAGATATTGTTTGTTATCCTTTTTATGATTTGGGCTACTGACTCTGGAGCATACTTTGTAGGGAAATCAATGGGTAAACGCAAACTATGGCCGATTATCTCTCCGAATAAAACGATAGAAGGTGCAATCGGAGGAATATTTTTCTCCATCATAGTCGCTATGATTTGTTATTTTACAAGCTTTGTTGATTTATCACTGCCTGCGATTCTTGCAATATCCGTTTTAGTAGGTATATTTGGTCAAATAGGTGATCTCGCTGAGTCTGCATATAAACGAATTTATGATGTGAAGGATTCAGGTAATCTTCTCCCAGGTCATGGCGGAATTCTAGACAGACTGGACAGTGCCTTATTTGTATTTCCGTTGTTACACGTGCTTCATTTGTTAGGATGAGCTTAAGGGGGATATTATGAAGTCTATAAGTTTATTAGGTGCTACAGGTTCAGTAGGACAACAAACACTTGATGTGATTGCATCACATCCTGAAGTCTTTAAGCTTAGTGCGATGTCAGTAGGTAGAAACATCGATGCTGCAGAAGAAATCATTCAGAAATTCAAACCTGAAATTTGTGCAGTTCAGAACGAAGGGGAAGCCAGCAAACTGCGGTCGCGAATAAATACGGGGACAAAGATTGTTTCTGGAATGGACGGGCTTATAGAAGCTGCCATCTCTACAGATTCTTCGATCGTTGTTAATGCAGTTATTGGCAGTGTTGGTCTGCTTCCGACTTTAAAAGCCATCGAATCGAGAAAGACAATCGCACTTGCAAATAAAGAAACGCTTGTCACTGCTGGTCATTTAGTAATGGAAAAAGCTAAACAGCATAATGTTGCGATCCTTCCTGTTGATTCTGAGCATTCAGCTATCTACCAATGTTTAAAAGGAGAAAAATTAGAACAAGTTGAGAAATTAATCTTAACAGCATCAGGCGGCAGTTTTAGAGATAAATCTCGGGATGAATTGAAAAATGTTACTGTAAAAGAAGCCTTGAACCATCCTAATTGGTCAATGGGGGCTAAAATTACGATCGATTCGGCTACGATGATGAACAAAGGGCTAGAAGTGATCGAGGCACATTGGCTATTTTCATTCAATTATTCAAAAATAGACGTCATTTTACATAAGGAAAGTATCATACACTCTATGGTAGAGTTCGCTGATACAAGCATTATTGCTCATCTGGGACAACCGGATATGCGAGTGCCGATTCAATATGCGCTTACACATCCAGAGAGACTTGAATTAGTTAGCGGGAAAAGGTTAAACTTATGGGAAGTCGGTAAGCTGCATTTTCAAAAAATGGATTATGACCGTTTCAGATGTTTAAAGCTTGCCTTTGAAGCAGGAAACATGGGCGGATTAATGCCTACTGTATTAAATGCTGCGAATGAAAAAGCGGTAGAATTATTTTTAAATGGTCATATAACATTTCTTGAAATAGAGGAAATGATTGAACAAGCTCTGCTCAAAGCAGTAAATGTCAGCAGACCAGAATTAGATGCAATTCAAGAAACAGACCAAAGGACTCGGGAGTTTGTAGAGTCACTATTAAACAAAGGCAGGTAATGGAAATGAACACTGTGATAGCCATTATCATTATTTTAGGGGCTTTAATTTTCTTTCATGAATTAGGACACCTTTTACTGGCTAAACGCGCCGGTATTTTGTGCCGGGAATTTGCAATTGGATTTGGCCCGAAAGTGTTCGCATTCAAAAAAGGGGAAACAGTTTATACAATTCGTCTATTACCACTTGGGGGATTTGTTCGTATGGCTGGGGAAGACCCTGAAGGAATCGAATTAAAGGCAGGTCACAGAGTTGGATTGATTTTCAACAATGCTAATGTAGTGGAAAAAATAATTGTGAATCATCGGGAAAAATACCCTGTACAAAAAACAATAACGATAGAAAAAGCAGATCTTGAACATGATTTAACATTGTCTGGCTTTGAAAATGAAGAAACAGGTTCAACTACTTATAAAGTAAAAGAAGATGCACTATTTGTAGCAGATCATCAAGAAATGCAAATTGCTCCTTATAATCGTCAATTCGGATCAAAAACGATTATGCAAAGAACACTTGCTATTTTTGCAGGTCCGTTAATGAATTTTTTACTTGCTTTCATAATTTTAGTTACCTTTTCACTTATCCAAGGCATTCCAACGAATGAGTCAAGACTTGGAACTCTTCAAGAAAACGCTGCAGCCGATAAAGCAGGTCTTCAAAAAGGGGACAAAGTGGTTGCCATCCAAGGCGAAAAAATGAACGACTGGAAAGAGCTTGTGTCTGTCATACAGCAAAATCCTGGCGAAAAAATGATGTTTACGATCAAACGAGATGGTAAAGAAAAAGTAGTTCCGATTACTTTAGGTTCTCGTAAAGGGGCTGGCGACCAGAATGAAGGCTTTATTGGTGCGCATCCTTATACTGAATCATCGGTACTTGGTTCTATTCAATATGGTGCAAAACAAACTTGGTTTATGACAACAGCCATTTTTACAGGGCTCAGTGAACTCATCACAGGTCAGCATGGAATTGATCAATTATCCGGTCCATTAGGAATATATGAATATACGGATCAAGCAGCAAAAGCAGGAATTTTTATGCTGCTGCAATGGGCTGCAATCTTAAGTATTAACCTGGGGATTTTTAATTTGCTGCCTCTCCCGGCACTTGATGGCGGAAGATTGTTGTTTTTAGGTGTTGAAGCACTAAGAGGAAAGCCAATTGATCCGCAAAAAGAAGGATTAGTTCATTTTATTGGTTTTGCATTTTTAATGCTTTTAATGCTGGTTGTTACATGGAATGACATACAGAAAATTTTTCTTAGCTAAAACAGGGTTATTTGAGGAGAAGAGATAATGAAACAAAGTCAGTTGTTTTTGCCAACACTAAGAGAAGTACCTGCAGATGCTGATGTGAAAAGTCATCAGATGCTCTTAAGAGCAGGTTTTATTAGACAAAACGCAGCAGGGATCTACTCATTTTTGCCACTTGGTAAAAAGGTGCTGCATAAAATAGAAAATATCGTACGTGAAGAAATGAACCGTGCTGGTTCACAAGAAATGATGATGCCGGCACTGCAGCTTGCTGATCTTTGGCAAGAAAGCGGAAGATGGTATAGTTACGGCCCTGAGCTGATGAGACTAAAGGACCGCCATGAACGGGATTTTGCGCTAGGAGCAACACATGAAGAAGTAATTACGAGCATTATCCGTGATGAAGTAAAATCATACAAAAAACTTCCATTAAATTTGTATCAAATTCAAACAAAGTTCAGAGATGAAAAACGTCCCCGTTTTGGTCTCTTGCGCGGACGAGAATTTATTATGAAAGATGCTTATTCCTTCCATGATAAACAAGAAAGCCTGGATGAAACATATGAAACCATGAAAGGTGCATATTCTGCTATCTTTAGACGCTGCGGCCTGAATTTCCGAGCAGTACTTGCCGATTCAGGATCAATTGGCGGTAAGGATAATCATGAATTTATGGTTTTATCAGAAATCGGAGAAGATTTAATTGCCTATTCCACAGAATCAGATTTTGCGGCAAACATAGAAATGGCTCCTGTTGTATTAAATGAAAAAGCAGATGCAGAACAACAGCGAAAAATGGAAAAAGTTGAAACGAAGGATGCTAAGACTGTGGAAGAACTTTCTGCTTTATTAAATATTCCTACTTCAAAGATTATTAAATCATTGCTTTATTTAGCCGATGGACAACCTGTACTTGTTTTGGTCCGGGGTGACCATGAAGTAAACGAGATTAAATTAAAAAATGTACTATCAGCAGATGAAGTGTCTCTTGCTTCTGAAGAAGATGCAGTAAAATGGTTAAATACAAAACCAGGTTCAATTGGTCCTGTTTCAGTTGATAAAGAAGTGAAAATTATCGCAGACCAAGCAATTCCATGTATGGTGAATTCTGTTTGCGGTGCGAATGAAGAAGGCTATCATTATATTAACGTAAATGCAGAAATCGATTTTGAAATCCATCAAACGGCAGATCTGCGGTTTGTCATTGAAGGTGATCTTTCACCAGATGGAAGAGGAACGATTGTTTTTGCAAAGGGAATTGAAGTAGGACATGTCTTTAAGCTTGGGAAAGTATATAGTGAACCTATGAAAGCTTCTTATTTAGACGAAAACGGAAAAAACCAAATCATGACTATGGGCTGTTATGGTATTGGAGTTTCAAGAACTCTTGCCGCTGTGGCAGAAGAAAACAATGACGAAAATGGTTTAGTTTGGCCGCTTGCTCTTACACCTTTTGATATCCATTTAATAGCTGTTAACAGCAAAAATGCAGAGCAATCTTCATTATCGGAAGAATTATATGAACAGCTGAAAAGCCAAGGGTACGATTGTTTATATGATGACCGTAATGAGCGTGCAGGGGTTAAATTCACAGATAGTGATTTAATCGGTATACCTATTCGTGTTATGGTAGGGAAGAAAGCAGGAGAAGGTATTGTAGAAATAAAAATTCGCAAAAATGGTGAATTAATGGAAGTGCCTGTTTCTGAACTAATCGAAGTATTGAAAAGGGAATATGATAAGCTGGCTTAATTATTAAGAAGGTGCCTCAATTTCTGGGGTACCTTTACCTTTGTATTTTAAGTATGCTGTACTCCGATAAAAATGACTATAATTTTATACGATAATAAGGTTAGTTTCTTAATCTCTTAAAAAGGAGGTTCTTATGAGCGGAGAGTTACAAATCAGAAAAGAAAGACTTTTGCTTCTTTTAGAGCAGCTTTCGATACCAGAAGATATGAAAAGCGAATTTTCAGATGGAAAAATCGAAAGACTTACAATAGATAAAGTGAACCGCAGCTGGCATTTTTCAATAGGGTTAACACGACCATTATCTCCTGCTGCCTTTGCTTGGTTTCATTCCAGTTTGCTTCAAACGTTTAATCATATTGCTCAAGTCTCTTTCTCCTTGCAAACGGAAGGGAAATTCCAATCAGAAGATGTATTGTCTTACTGGCCACTTTGTAAGGAAAGAATTTTAGAAAAAGCCATTCCAAGTTTAGCAGGTTTGCTTTCTAGTCAAGAGCCGGCAACGGAAGGGAATTTCTTATTTTTAACAGTAAGAAATGAAGCTGAAGAAGCACTTGTTCACCGTAAACTAGGACCGATTGTTAAAGAAATGTACAATCAATTCGGTTTTCATTCAGTTTTACTAAAAACTGAAATAAAACATTCTGAAGAAGATTATCAGAAGTTTATCGAACAAAGAAAGCAAGAAGATCAAAATAAAGTAATGGAAGCTCTTGTCGAGAAAGAAAAAGCTTCTAAAAGGTCTGATGCATCTGCAGCAAAAACTGATATCATGATCGGCTATTCCATCAAGGATGAGCCTGTTCCAATCCAGACGATCCAAGATGAAGAACGCAGAATTACGATTCAGGGATATGTGTTCCATTCAGAAACACGCGAACTTAGAAGCGGACGTACATTACTAACATTTAAAATTACAGATTACACAGATTCACTTCTAATAAAAATCTTCTCTCGTGATAAAGAAGATATTCCGATTCTCCAAGGAATTCAAAAAGGAATGTGGGTAAAAGTACGTGGAGGTATTCAAAATGATACCTTTGTAAGGGATCTTGTTATGATCGCAAATGATATTAATGAGATTAAACCTGAATCACGCAAAGATATATCTGAAGAAGATAGGAAAAGAGTAGAACTGCACCTTCATACTCCTATGAGCCAGATGGATGCAACATCTTCTGTTTCTTCATTAGTTTCACAGGCGAAAAAGTGGGGACATCCTGCCATCGCGATTACGGATCATGCCGGTGTTCAGTCATTTCCAGAAGCTTATTCAGCTGGAAAGAAAAATGATATAAAAATTCTTTACGGAGTTGAAGTAAACCTTGTAGATGACGGTGTTCCGATCGCCTACAATGAAGCACCAAGAAAACTTACAGATGAAACTTATATTGTTTTTGACGTTGAAACAACGGGCTTATCGGCAGTTTATAATAAAATCATTGAACTAGCAGCTGTAAAAATACGAGGCGGAGAAATCGTTGACAGGTTTGAAGCTTTTGCTAATCCCCATGAATCATTATCTCAAACTACTATTGAATTAACTGGCATTACTGATGATATGGTTGAAAATGCACCGGAAATTGGAGAAGTTCTTCGCGATTTTCACCATTTTATCGGGGATGATATTCTTGTTGCACATAATGCTAGTTTCGATATGGGTTTTTTAAATGAAGGCTTGAGAAAAATAGGTCTTGATGAAGCAAAGAATCCCGTTATTGATACCCTGGAATTAGCTAGATTTCTACTTCCTCAATTAAAAAATCACAGACTTAACACGTTATGTAAAAGGTATGATATCGAGCTTGTTCAGCATCACAGAGCGATTTATGATGCTGAAGCCACTGCATACCTATTATGGAAGTTGCTTAAAGAAACATTCGAAAAAGAAATTTTTTATCATGATCGACTAAACGATAACATGGGACAAGGTGGTTTTCAGCGTTCACGTCCTTCACATTGTATTTTATTGGCTGCTTCACAGGTAGGTTTGAAGAATCTATACAGACTTGTTTCAGAATCCCACCTATCTTATTTTTATAGAACACCTCGTATACCGAGATCACGATTAAGTAAACTTCGTGAAGGGATACTTGTAGGTTCTGCATGCGACAAAGGTGAGGTTTTTGAAGGAATGATGCAAAAACCGATGGAAGAGGTAGAAAAGATTGCTTCTTTTTATGATTATTTGGAAGTGCAGCCTCCAAGCAATTATTATCACTTAATAGAAAAAGAACTTGTACAAGACGAGATGAACCTAAGAGATATCTTGTCCAACATCGTTAAGTTAGGCGAAAAACTCGATAAACCAGTAGTTGCTACAGGTAATGTTCATTACTTAAATCCAGAAGATGCTATTTATAGAAAAATATTAATATCTTCACAAGGTGGAGCGAATCCGCTAAACAGACAAACACTTCCAGAAGTACATTTCAGAACGACTGATGAGATGCTGGATTTGTTTGCATTTCTTGGAGAAGAAACTGCTGAAAGAATAGTTATCGAGAACACAAATCAAATAGCTGACTCTATCGCTGATATTAAGCCTATCCCTGATGACCTCTATACTCCTAAAATTGAGGGAGCAGATGAGGAAATCCGATCTATGAGTTATAACATGGCTAGAAGCATATATGGAGAAGATCTTCCTGAACTAGTGGAGAAAAGACTTGAAAAAGAATTAACGAGTATTATTGGGCACGGATTTGCAGTTATCTATTTGATCTCACATAAGCTAGTTAAAAAATCGTTAATTGATGGTTATTTGGTTGGTTCACGTGGATCGGTCGGTTCTTCTTTCGTTGCAACAATGACTGAGATAACGGAAGTAAATCCTCTACCTCCACATTATGTGTGTCCAAACTGCAAAGAATCACATTTCTTTAATGATGGTTCAGTTGGTTCTGGTTTTGACTTGCCAGATAAAGAATGTCCGGATTGCGGCGTTTTATATAAGAAGGATGGACAGGATATACCATTTGAAACGTTTCTTGGATTTAAAGGGGATAAAGTACCGGATATTGACTTGAACTTCTCAGGAGAATACCAGCCTAGAGCGCATAATTATACGAAAGAACTTTTTGGAGAAGAATTCGTATATCGGGCAGGAACAATTGGAACAGTTGCTGAAAAAACAGCTTATGGATACGTTAAAGGGTATGCTAGTGATCATAACATGACGATCCGTTCGGCTGAAGTGGATCGGCTAGTAGCAGGATGTACGGGTGTGAAAAGGACAACTGGCCAGCATCCGGGTGGTATTATCGTTGTGCCGGACTATATGGATATTTACGATTTTTGTCCAGTCCAATTTCCTGCAGATGACAGTTCTTCAGAATGGAAAACAACACACTTTGATTTCCATTCTATTCATGATAATTTGCTAAAACTAGATATATTAGGACACGATGATCCAACCGTTATCCGTATGCTTCAGGATTTGAGCGGCATAGATCCGAAGACCATACCAGCTTCTGATACTGAGGTCATGAAAATATTTTCAGGCCCAGAAGTTCTAGGTGTAACAGAAGAACAGATACTTTGTAAAACGGGGACACTTGGAATACCCGAATTTGGAACTAAATTCGTTAGGCAGATGCTCGAAGAAACAAAGCCAAGCACATTTTCTGAACTCGTACAGATCTCTGGTTTGTCACATGGTACAGATGTGTGGCTAAACAATGCAAACGAACTTATTGCGAATGGTACATGTGTACTAAAAGATGTAATCGGATGCCGTGATGACATAATGGTATATCTTATCTATAAAGGACTTGAGCCATCACTTGCGTTCAAAATTATGGAAAGCGTTCGTAAAGGGAAAGGTCTTCCAGATGATTGGATAGAAGAGATGAAGAATAATGACGTACCGGACTGGTATATTGGCTCATGCTTAAAGATTAAATACATGTTTCCAAAAGCCCATGCAGCCGCATACGTATTAATGGCTGTTCGAATAGCTTATTTTAAAGTCCATTATCCAATCTTTTTCTACGCAGCATATTTTACTGTCAGAGCAGATGATTTTGATATCGAGGCAATGATACGCGGTTCTAAAGCGATCCGTATAAAGATAGAAGAAATCTCTGCAAAAGGATTAGACGCTTCTACTAAAGAAAAGAATTTGCAGACAGTACTCGAACTCGGATTAGAAATGTGTGAAAGAGGTCTTTCTTTCCAGAAGATTGATCTTTACCGATCAAGTGCATCAGAATTTCTTGTAGAAGGCGACTCACTAATACCTCCTTTTAACTCCATTGCAGGACTTGGTACAAATGCTGCACTCAATATCGTCAGAGCGAGAGAAGATGGAGAATTTCTCTCGAAGGAAGACTTGCAGCAGCGCGCTAAATTATCAAAAACAATCATTGAATATTTAGATGACCAAGGGTGCTTGGAAGGACTCCCGGATGCCAACCAGTTATCGCTCTTTTAAACCGCTCAGGCAACGGGCATAAAGTTGCAGTATTTTATTGGTTATGGTATAGTATTTTTGGAAATACTGTTGGATGAATAATTGTCGGCGAAAGAGTGGGGATTCCCCGCTCTTTCGTTACGTTTAAAGGTCATTCAGTAAAAAGGAGGGCAGCTATGAGTCAAAAGATTACGGAGCTTACAACTGATCTTGTAACTCCTATCGTTGAAAAACTAGGATTAGAACTTGTTGATGTAGAATTTGTTAAAGAGGGTAAAAACTGGTTCTTGCGGGTTTTTATTGATTCCCCTGGTGGTATTGATATAGAAGAATGCGGAACGGTAAGCGAACAATTGAGTGAAAAGTTAGATGAACTTGATCCGATTGAACAGCCCTACTTTTTAGAGGTTTCTTCTCCAGGTGTTGAAAGGCCGCTCAAAAAACCTGAAGATTTGAAAAATGCAATTGGTAAAAATGTGAATATTAAGTTATACGAGCCAATTAATGGTGAAAAAGTGTATGAAGGAATTTTGAAAGATTTTGACGGTGAAACGCTGTTTATGGAAATTAAAGTGAAAACGCAAGTCAAAAAGGTAGAATTGCCTTATTTAAAAGTGGCAAATGCCCGTCTTGCGGTTGTTTTTTAAGAAGAGGGGAGTATAAAAATGAGTACCGAGCTGTTGGATGCACTTACATTATTAGAAAAAGAAAAAGGGATTAGTAAAGATGTAATCATTGAAGCGATAGAAGCTGCTTTGATTTCAGCTTATAAGCGAAACTTTCATCAAGCGCAAAATGTACGTGTAGATTTTAACCGTGATACGGGAAGCATCCGTGTTTTTTCCAGAAAGACAGTTGTTGAAGAAGTGCTGGACGATCGTCAAGAGGTTTCAGTTGCGGAAGCACAGGCTATTAACCCTGGATATGAGATTGACGATATTGTAGAAGAAGAAGTTACACCAAAAGATTTTGGGCGTATTGCAGCTCAAACTGCTAAACAAGTTGTAACGCAGCGAGTTCGTGAAGCTGAAAGAGGAATTATTTTTTCAGAATTTATTGACCGCGAAGAAGATATTATAACAGGTATCGTTCAACGTCAAGACCACCGTTATATTTATGTAAGTCTTGGACGTGTTGAAGCATTATTGCCTGCAGCTGAACAAATGCCTGGAGAAACACATACAACAAATGATCGTATTAAAGTTTATATTACAAAAGTTGAAAAAACGACAAAAGGACCTCAGATTCTTGTATCTCGTACTCATCCTGGTCTATTGAAGCGATTATTTGAGCTTGAAGTTCCTGAGATTTATGACGGAACTGTAGAGATTAAGTCGATAGCACGTGAAGCAGGCGACAGATCAAAGTTAGCTGTATTTGCTTCAGACCCAGAAGTAGATCCAGTTGGATCATGTGTCGGTCAAAAAGGTGCTCGTGTACAAACAATCGTAAATGAATTGAGTGGCGAAAAGATTGACATTGTTCGATGGAGTGAAGACCCTGTCGTTTATGTAGCTAATTCATTAAGTCCTGCTAAAGTATTGGAAGTTCAAGTGAATGAAGAAGATAAAATGACAACTGTCATCGTACCAGATTACCAACTATCACTTGCGATTGGTAAACGTGGACAAAATGCGCGTCTTGCTGCAAAGCTGACGGGTTGGAAGATTGATATTAAAAGTGAATCTGAAGCAATTGAGTCAGGAGTTTATGATCCATCAAATGCCCAGAACGAAGCTTTAATGGAATCTTCTCTAGAGGATCAAGAGTAAGAGAAGGCGAGGTTGGGACAATGAAAACCCGCAAAATTCCAATGAGAAAATGTGTTGCCTGCCAAGAAATGAAAGAAAAAAAAGAGCTGACACGCATCGTCAGAACACCTGAAGGAGATGTCTTTGTTGACTTATCCGGTAAGAAATCCGGTCGAGGAGCTTATCTTTGTCATGAGGTAGCTTGCATCGAGTCTGCACAAAAGAAAAAAGTTCTTGAATCACACTTAAAAACAAAGATTCCGGCAGAAGTCTTTGAGCAGCTCCAAAAAGGAAGTAAAACATCTTGAAAACAAGTAATTGGGAAAATTTTCTTGGGTTAGCAGCACGAGCAGGGAAAGTGATATCCGGTGAAGAGCTTGTTGTAAAAAGCATCCAAAAACAAAACGCAAAAATAGTTTTGCTATCAAAAGATGCATCAGACAACACCAAGAAAAAAGTAACGGATAAATGTCTTTTTTATAATATCGATTTCGTTTGGATTGAAGATCGCGCTGTATTAGGAAAAGCGATCGGTAAAGAGCAGCGAGTTGTCGTTGCTGTAAATGATCAAGGATTTTCTAAGCGTCTAAAGGAACTTCTTGATCACTAACACGGGGGTGAACATATGAGTAAAATACGCGTATACGAATATGCGAAACAGAAAAATGTTCAAAGTAAAGACATAATTGAAAAGCTGAAAACAATGGATGTCCATGTTGCCAATCATATGTCAATGATTGATCAAGCTGCATTGAAAAAGTTGGATGAAGCCTATAACCCAAAGACTTCAAAAGAACAATCAGCAAAACCTAAAAATCAAAACCAACCTCCTAGAACAGATAAGAAGACAACTAACACTGGTTTAGACACCAAATCTACTAAAAAGGAAGTTCAAAAAGAGAATAATATGAAAATTAAAAAAGAGACTACTAATAGTAATACTACACAGCCAAAGGGTCCCCAAAAAGGGGCAAAACCAGGTGCAAACAATCAGAATGCATCTAAGAACAATAATTCCAAAAACAACAATAATAACCGAAACCAAGGCAACAATAGAAACAATAACAATAACAACAGAAACCAAAATAACAACAGAAACAAGCAAAATCGAGGTGGAGGAAGCGGTCAGCCAGCTCCTCAAAAGAAAGTACTTGAAACACCGAGTAAAATTACTTTCTCCGAATCACTTCAAGTTGGTGAGTTAGCTAAAAAATTAAACAAAGAAACATCAGAAATCATTAAAAAGCTAATGGGTCTAGGAATAATGGCAACCATTAACCAAGAGCTGGATAAAGAAGCGATTGAATTAATTGCTGCAGATTATGATGTAGAAGTTGAAGAAGAAATCATCGTCGATGAGACTGAATTCGAAAACTATGAAGTAGTAGACGATGAAAAAGATATGCAGGTTCGTCCTCCAGTTGTTACAATCATGGGGCACGTTGACCATGGTAAAACAACACTTTTAGATGCAATTCGAAACACAAAGGTTACGGCCGGTGAAGCAGGCGGAATCACACAGCATATTGGTGCATACCAAATTACGAACAACGGAAAAGTTATTACGTTCTTGGATACACCAGGACATGCTGCATTTACAACAATGCGTGCTCGTGGCGCTCAAGTAACGGATATTACAATCCTTGTAGTAGCTGCAGATGATGGTGTTATGCCTCAAACCGTTGAAGCGATCAACCATGCCAAAGCTGCTGAAGTACCAATCATTGTTGCTGTTAACAAAATGGATAAGGAAGCCGCTAATCCTGATCGAGTAATGCAGGAATTAACTGAACACGGTCTTGTATCAGAAGCGTGGGGCGGAGATACAATTTTTGTTAATGTATCTGCCATTAAAGGTGACGGAATCGATGACCTTCTTGAAATGATCAATCTTGTTTCTGAAGTCGAAGAATTAAAAGCTAATCCTAACCGTACAGCTGCAGGAACAGTTATTGAAGCACAGCTTGATAAAGGCCGCGGTTCTGTAGCAACGCTTCTTGTTCAATCAGGAACTTTAAAGGTTGGTGATCCGATCGTAGTTGGTCATACATTTGGCCGTGTACGTGCGATGGTGAACGATTTAGGCCGCCGAGTAAAAACTGTTGGACCTTCAACACCTGTAGAAATCACAGGTTTAAACGATGTACCGCAAGCTGGTGATCAGTTTATGGTATTTGCTGATGAGAAGAAAGCTCGTCAAGTTGGAGAATCACGATCTAAGAAACAACAAGATGCACAACGTAAGGAATCTTCTAAACTAAACCTCGATGATCTCTTTAATCAAATTAAAGAAGGCGATATCAAAGAGATTAACGTAATCATTAAAGGGGACGTTCAAGGTTCTGTTGAAGCTCTTGCTGGATCACTTCAGAAAATTGATGTTGCAGGCGTTAAAGTAAAAATCATCCACTCTGGTGTAGGTGCAATCAATGAGTATGACATCATGCTTGCTTCTGCTTCAAATGCCATTGTAATTGGATTTAATGTACGTCCTGATAACGGAGCAAAACGTACGGCTGACGCAGAAAAAGTAGATGTACGTCTGCATAGAATTATTTATAACGTTATCGAAGAGATTGAATCAGCGATGAAAGGTATGCTTGATCCTGAATACCAGGAAAAAGTTATCGGCCAAGTTGAAGTAAGAACAATTTTTAAAGTATCCAAAGTAGGAACAATCGCTGGCTGTTACGTAACAGAAGGAAAGATCACAAGAGATTCTACTGTACGTTTAATCCGTGATGGCATTGTAAGTTATGAAGGCAAGATCGATGCTTTAAAACGATTTAAAGATGATGCCAAAGAAGTATCCGCTGGTTACGAGTGCGGGATTACTCTTGAGAAGTTCAATGATATTAAAGAAGGCGATATTATTGAGGCTTACATCATGGAAGAAATTAAAGTAAAATGATCGGGCTATTAACGGTTGAGGTATTTATTTATGATGCACAGTCGTTAAAAGATAAGCGTTCAGTTGTTCAAAAAGCGGTTAACAGACTTCGGCAGCGCCTAAATTTAGCTGTTTCTGAAACGGACTTTCAGGATTTATGGCAACGATCCGAAATTAGTATGGTAACCGTTTCTTCGGACAAAATAATAGCAGAAAAAGAATTGCAAAAGGCACTTGCAATCATTACATCTATTACAGAGCTAGAAGTAACAAGTTCCCATGTAGAATGGCTGTAAATTGCCTCTCTGAAAGAAACGGGGTGTATTAAATATGAGCAAAATCCGTTCCAATCGTATCGGGGAACAGATGAAAAAAGAGCTTAGTGATATTATAGGCCGGAAAATCAAAGACCCCCGCGTTGGTTTTGTGACAGTTACGGCAGTTGATGTTACTGGTGATCTGCAGCAAGCAACTGTTTATGTATCAGTATTTGGTGATAGTGACCAAAAAGAGCAGACATTGCGAAGTCTTGCTAAAGCCACTGGTTTCATTCGAACTGAGATCGGTAAACGTATCCGTATGCGTAAAACACCAGACATCTTCTTTAAATTTGACGAATCATTAAGCTACGGAAGCAAAATCGAAAGTTTATTATCTGATATTAAACAAAAAGATAATGAGGATAATGACAGCGACGAAAACGAAGATTATCCGAAATCATAAATCTTATATGGATAGGCAATTACATTAATTGTCTATCCTTTTTGCTTGTTACGACCAAAGCAGCAAAGATGAATGTAAAGTAAAAGGAGAAATACCTATGACAGCTAGGCAAGGGATCTTAGCGTTAAAAAAGCCTGCAGGAATGACATCACATGATTGTGTTGCTAAAATCAGGAGAATATTTTCTACCAAAAAAGTAGGACATACTGGAACTCTGGATCCAGAAGTAACAGGTGTTCTGCCTATTTGCATTGGCCGAGCAACAAAAATTGCAGAATATATGTCCGATTATGGAAAAGAATACGTCGGTGAAGTGACTCTTGGTTTTTCAACAGAAACTGAGGATGCGCACGGAGAGAAAGTAGAAGAAAAAGAAGTAAAATCAAATATCAGCTTTCAAAAAGTTAAAGAAATCCTCCTTTCTCTAACCGGTGAGATCGACCAAGTACCTCCAATGTATTCTGCAGTGAAAGTAAATGGGAAGAAACTTTACGAATATGCGCGACAAGGGATCAATGTCGAACGCCCAAGCCGGAAAGTAACTATTTATGACCTTGAGCTGCTAAGTCAAGAAGAAGAATTACGCAAAGAAAGACCCGTGTTTTCTTTCCGAGTGAAATGTTCAAAAGGAACCTATGTCCGTACGCTTGCAGTTATGATAGGGGAAAAACTTGGCTACCCTGCACATATGTCGTCATTGGTACGAACAGCCTCTGGTCCTTTCAATCTTAATGAATGTGTTACCTTCGAGCAGCTCGAAAACACAGAAGTTCCATTAGATGATTATTTAGTCCCGCTTGAGAGGGGAATCTCCCATTTTCCAAAATGGCAAGTTAATGAAGAGATTGAAGCTCAAGTTAGAAATGGTTCAGTTTTAGAAAAACCAAAAGAATTGGAACAAAGCCCGTTTGGTGTTTATAATGAAGAAGGGAAATGTCTAGCCATATATCAGTTTCACCCTTCAAAACCTGGTTTGATCAAGCCAGAAAAAGTGTTAGCCATTGAATAATGTAACAGGTTAGTAGGTGAGTTTTTGGAAACGATCGTCATTAATCACCCACATCAATATCATCAAGAAACAATGCCGCCGTTAATTTTGGCACTTGGTTACTTTGATGGTATTCATAAGGGTCATCAGCGTGTAATTGAAACAGCTGTCGAGCTTGCAGAAAGTTGCAATGCATATCCGGCAGTTATGAGTTTTCACCCTCATCCATCAGTTGTATTAGGAAAAGCGGATGAAAGCTGGACATACATTACACCTCTTGAAGAAAAGAAAATGTTATTAGAAAGACTAGGAGTAAAGAAATTCTTTATTGTGAAATTTGATCTTAACTTCGCCTCACTTTCTACACAACAATTTGTAGATCAATACATTGCAGGGTTGAACGTTCAGCATGTTGTAACAGGCTTTGATTTTTCATATGGAAAGTATGGAAAAGGGAACGTACAGACGTTAATGCAAGAAGCGAATGGAAGATTCGGTCAGACAATTATTGAAAAAATTGAAAAAGAAGGACAAAAAATTAGTTCAACACTTATTCGCCAATGCTTAAAAGAAGGATCAGTTGAAAGAATTGTTTCTTTTTTAGGCAGAAAATATTCATTAAACGGCACAGTCATACACGGTGATAAAAGAGGGAGAACAATTGGCTTTCCTACTGCAAATCTGCAAACAGATGATTATACACTTCCAAAAGTAGGAGTGTATGCAGTAGAAGCATATGTCGATCAAAAGAAATATTATGCTATGGCTAATGTAGGATTTAAGCCAACTTTTAAAGATAATCAGCTTAAACCTTCTTTAGAGGTCCACATTTTTGATTTTAATAGCGAAATCTACGGTAAGACGGTAAGGATTAACTGGTTAAAAAGAATAAGGGATGAAGTGAAATTTAGTTCAATTGATGCTTTGATAAACCAGCTTGATGATGATAAACGTAAAACCTTAGAAATTATCCAATCAATTGATTAAAAAAACTTGCAATAGACGTTAAAAAGGTCTATGCTAATACTTGTACATTTTTAATGTGCAGATAACCGTTGCTTGGCAAATCGAGTCACCGACGTTTGCTCGGTAATAGGTGTTTCTAAAATTAAGGAGGTGAAAAGGATGGCAATCTCTCAAGAGCGCAAAAATGAGCTTATTAGTGATTATAAGGTACATGATACGGACACTGGATCTCCAGAAGTTCAAATCGCTATCCTTACTGAACAAATTAATGAGTTGAATGGTCACTTACGTACACACAAAAAAGATCATCACTCACGTCGTGGTCTATTGAAAATGGTTGGTAAGCGTCGTAACTTGTTAACGTACCTACGTAACAAAGACATCACGCGTTACCGCGAATTGATCGGAAGACTAGGATTACGTCGTTAATCCAACAAAAGCGGGAGTTAATCCCGCTTTTTTTATTGGATTGTTTCTTAGCGAAAAAAAACAAAATTAGCATAAGTTAGTAAATTCTTTGTAGTTTTTCTTTTTAGGAAGGACTACGTTAGGATATAATAGAACCATAATAAAACAGGATTTTTCTAAGTGTTGAGAGGAGTACCAAGTAAAATGGATCAACAAAAACGAACTTTTACTATGGACTGGGCGGGAAGAACGCTTACGTTCGAAATTGGAGAACTGGCAAAGCAAGCAAATGGTGCAGTTATGGTTAGATATGGAGATACTGCAGTATTATCAACAGCTGTAGCTTCAAAGCAGCCTAAGAATCTAAGCTTCTTTCCGTTAACGGTTAACTATGAAGAAAGATTATATGCGGTTGGTAAAATCCCTGGAGGATTTATTAAACGTGAAGGCCGTCCGAGTGAAAAGGCAGTCTTAGCAAGCCGATTGATCGACAGACCGATTCGTCCATTATTTGCTGATGGGTTCCGTAACGAAGTACAAGTTGTGAGCACTGTAATGAGTGTGGATCAAAACTGTTCTTCAGAAATGGCTGCAATGATCGGGTCATCTCTATCTTTGTCAATTTCGGATATTCCATTTGAAGGACCGATTGCAGGTGTAACAGTAGGCCGTATTAACGGTGAATTCGTTATTAACCCAACTGTTGATCAAAATGAAAACAGCGATATCCATTTGATTGTTGCTGGTACAAAACATGCAATAAACATGGTAGAAGCTGGTGCAGAAGAAGTTTCTGAGGAAGTAATGCTTGAAGCAATCATGTTCGGTCATGAGGAAATCAAGAAATTAATTGCGTTCCAAGAAGAGATTGTTGCAGAAATCGGTAAAGAAAAAATGGAAATTGTACTGCATGAACTTGATAAAGATCTCGAGCAGGAAGTACGTGATTTTGTAGGCGGCGATGTAAAAGAAGCAGTTAAAGTAATTGAGAAACATGCACGTCAAGAAGCACTTGATGCTGTTGGTGCAAATTTAAAATCTCGCTATGAAGAAGATGAAGAAAAAGCTAATGAAGCAAAAGAGATTTTACATAAACTAATCAAGGAAGAAGTTAGACGCTTAATCCTGAAAGAGAAAATTCGTCCAGATGGAAGAAAGACAGACGAAATTCGTAAACTTTCTTCTACAGTCGGTATTTTGGCAAGAACACACGGTTCTGGTTTATTCACTCGTGGACAAACTCAAGCGTTAAGCATCTGTACGCTAGGTGCACTTGGTGATGTTCAAGTGCTTGATGGTCTTGGAGTAGAAGAGTCAAAGCGTTTCATGCACCAATATAACTTCCCTCCATTCAGCGTAGGTGAAACTGGATTTATGCGCGGACCAGGAAGACGTGAAATTGGTCACGGTGCATTAGGTGAACGTGCGTTAGAACAAGTAATTCCAAACGAAGAAGAATTCCCTTACACGATTCGTCTCGTATCTGAAGTTCTTGAATCTAATGGTTCAACATCACAAGCTAGTATTTGTGCAAGTACTCTAGCATTAATGGATGCAGGTGTTCCAATTAAGGCACCAGTTGCAGGTATTGCGATGGGTCTTATCTCTGATGGTGAAGACGTAACAGTATTAACTGATATTCAAGGTATGGAAGACCATCTTGGAGACATGGACTTTAAAGTAGCTGGTACACCAAACGGTATAACTGCACTTCAAATGGACATTAAAATTTCTGGTATCAACCGTGAAATCCTGCAAGAAGCACTGACGCAAGCAAAAGAAGGCCGTATGATCATTTTGAAGTCGATGCTTTCTACGCTTTCAGAATCACGTCAAGAGCTTTCAAAATATGCGCCTAAGATTTTAACAATGAAGATTAATCCTGATAAGATCCGTGATGTTATCGGGCCAAGTGGGAAAATCATCAATAAAATCATTGAAGAAACCGGCGTTAAAATTGATATCGAACAAGACGGAACAATCTTTATTGCTTCCACAGATGAGCCAATGAACAAAAAGGCTAAGAAAATCATTGAAGATATCGTTAGAGAAGTCCAAGTGGGAGAATACTACATGGGCAAAGTTAAACGTATTGAAAAATTCGGTGCTTTTGTTGAATTGTTCAGCGGAAAAGATGGTTTAGTACACATTTCTGAACTTGCTGAAGAACGCGTAGGCAAAGTGGAAGATGTATTGAAACTTGGTGATGAAATCCTTGTAAAAGTCATGGAGATCGACAACCAAGGCCGTGTAAACTTATCACGCAAAGTTGTTTTAAAAGAAGAAAAAGCAAAAAATGAAGAACAGCAAAAAGCTTAATGAAATAGATTGAAACGGAATCGACCCCAAAAGGTGCCATATTTGCTCCTTTTGGGTCTTTTTTTCGTTATTTTGAGAGTGCACTGACCAAGCAAGTATTCGATAATCCAACGAGTTTCAACTATAATCCAACGGTTTTTAGCAATAATCCAACGAATTCCGACCATAATCCAACGAGTTTTTCTCATATACCCGCGGACTTACAAAAACCGACAAAAATTTTACATGACTCTATCACAAATTCTATTTACCGATTGATAAATTTCATTTATTTGAAGCAGCATGTCTTTTCAAACGTTCTAACCTGTCCCAGTCATACATACGTTGATACAGGGAGGGGAAGATCGTGAAAAAATCAATTCTGAATTGGTCCATTATCGTTTTAATGCTTACTGCTATCGGATTAACGCTTCATAATCCCTTTACTAGTACGTATATTGAAAGTATTAAAGCACAGGGTACTGCAGTGTCTCAATTGGAGTCTAATTCGATTTACAATCAAATAAAACAGCGAGCAAAAGATTTGAACAAACCACCGCAAAATGCAGAAATAGATCCAGTTTGGAAAGCCACTCCCGGATATAATGGACTTGTTGTAGATATGGATGAATCTTTTAAAGCAATGAAAAAAGAGAATGAATTCGATGAAAAGAAATTAGTAGTAAAACAAATTGAACCTGCTGTTCATTTAGATAATTTACCTGCTTCACCCATTTATCGCGGAAATCCTGAAAAGCCGATGGTTACTCTTCTTGTAAATGTTGCATGGGGTAATGAATTTTTACCGGGAATGCTTCAGACGATGAAAAAATATAATGTACATTCAACCTTTTTTTTGGATGGTTCATGGGTTAAAAAAAATCCATCCCTTGCCAAAATGATAAGAGAAGAAGGGCATGAGATCGGTAATCATGCATACTCACACCCGGATTTAAAAAAAATGACGAACGCGCGAATTACCGAAGAACTCAAGCAAACAAATGAAGTCATAAATGCTACACTTGACCTAACACCAAAGTGGTTTGCCCCTCCAAGTGGCAGTTACCGTAATGATGTAGTACAAATTGCAAATGAATTAGGTATGAAAACGATTCTATGGTCGGTTGACACTGTGGATTGGCGTAATCCTGATCCGAAGGTAATGAGTCAGAAAGTATTGAATAAAGTCCATCCTGGAGCCATGATCTTGATGCATCCTACAAAATCCTCTGCCGCTGGACTCGAAGAAATGATTAAAGGAATAAAGGAAAAAGGCTTAAGCATCGGCACCGTATCCAGTTTGATGGATGAAAAAAGGTTGTTGCCTAAATCGGTGAAGTAAAGTTGTACAGGAGATTAGGAAATGGTATATTGTTCCTATGATGAATCGATGGTACATCTGACAGCTAGGAGGAAACAAATTTGATAATTAGGCATACGTGTTCAAACGGCGTAAGAGTCGTTTTGGAAAATATTCCAACGGTCCGATCTGTAGCAATCGGGGTATGGATTGGAACTGGTTCTAGATTTGAAAATACTAAAAATAACGGAATATCTCACTTTTTAGAGCACATGTTTTTTAAAGGTACAAAAACGAGAACAGCCAGGGAGATCGCTGAATCGTTTGACAGCATTGGCGGTCAAGTAAATGCGTTCACTTCAAAAGAATATACATGTTACTATGCGAAAGTATTAGACACTCATGCACCTTATGCTCTTGAAGTTTTAGCAGATATGTTTTTTAACTCAACTTTTGAAGAAAATGAGTTATTAAAAGAAAAAAATGTTGTTCTAGAGGAAATAAAGATGTATGAGGACACACCAGATGATATTGTTCACGATATGCTCAGCAGAGCAAGTTTTCAAAATCATGAATTAGGATATCCAATATTAGGTACAGAGGAAACACTTAACTCTTTCACAGGGAATACACTGCGTGATTATATGAATACTCATTACGTTCCTGAAGAAGTTGTAGTTTCAATAGCAGGAAATATTGATGAAAGCTTTATTCAAAAAGTTGAAGAATGGTTCGGTGACTATAAAAGCAGCAATCCATTTGCTAAAACGGAAATTCATTCACCCGTATTTCACCCATCTAAATTAACACGTAAAAAAGAGACGGAGCAAGCTCATTTATGTCTAGGTTATCCTGGATTATCTTTGAAAGATAAAAGAAGCTATAGCTTAATCATCTTAAATAACATTTTCGGTTCAAGCATGTCGAGCCGATTGTTCCAGGAAGTCAGAGAACAACGAGGGCTTGCGTATTCAGTTTTTTCCTATCATTCTGCCTTTGTTGATAATGGGATTTTTACGATTTACGGCGGAACGGCTCCTCAACAGCTTGATGAATTATATGATACGATTAAAAATATTGTAGAAGATCTTAATGAAAACGGGATTACTGATAAGGAACTCAAGAATTCGAAAGAGCAAATTAAAGGAAATTTAATGCTCAGCCTAGAAAGTACAAACAGCAGAATGAGCCGTAATGGCAAACATGAACTGATATTAGGCTATCATCGAAGCTTGGATGATATGGTTGAGTCCATTGATAAAGTTACAAAAGAACAAGTGAACGAGCTGATTCAGTCTATATTTACAGAAAGCTGCTCAGCTTCTCTAGTAAGTCCGCAAGGTGAGCTTCCAAAAGGGCTGCAATAAAATACGAAATTGAAATCCGGGAAATTTCCCGGATTTTTTTTGTTTAAGAATTTATAAAAAACTAACTTCTTATAACAACGAAGATTGCGATTACAGCCTTTTAAAAAAATAGGCGATAAAGCTATCCGTTGCCCCAAACATGAATATGTCACATGAATATAATGAAGATGATTGATAAATGACTTTAAAATAATGAATCAAAAGTTAATTGTATTGCCGTTGTATTTATCTGGTTTTAAGTAACCATATAGGCGGGGCGTTCATAATATGATGAATGTGGATAGTAATCCCCTGCAATAATGGAACAACGGAGAAAGGGGAGAAAGAATGTTAACAGATTTGCACATCGCAGTTATTGGTGGCGATGCAAGACAGTTGGAAGTTATTCGTAAATTAACTGAATTAAATGCCGTATTAACTCTTATTGGCTATGACCAGCTGGACCACGGATTTACTGGGGCTTCTAAAATGGATATGGAAGAAGTGGATTTTTCAAAACTAGACAGCATAATTTTACCGGTGAGTGGAACAGGATTGCAGGGGGAAATCGATACTATTTTTTCGAATCGGCAAATTGTTCTAACGGAAGAACAATTAAAGAAAACAAAGAGTCACTGCCAGATCTTTTCAGGAATCAGCAATGCTTACTTGAATACAATCGTCAAAAATAGTGATCGAAAGCTTACAAAGCTGTTTGAAAGAGATGACGTTGCTATCTATAACAGTATTCCAACTGTAGAAGGCACAATCATGATGGTCATTCAGCATACAGACATTACGATTCATCAATCGAACACTGTTGTCCTCGGCTTTGGCCGGGTAGGGATGAGCGTAGCTAGAACATTTCAGATGCTTGGAGCTAATGTAAAAGTGGGGGCAAGAAAGTCTGAACATATTGCAAGGATTACAGAAATGGGAATGGTGCCCTTTCATTTAGATGATTTAAAGACAGAAGTGTTCGATACAGATGTTTGCATTAATACAATTCCTACTCAAATTGTAACAGCTGAGGTGATTTCTAAATTACCTTCTCATACATTAATAGTCGATCTCGCATCAAAACCAGGTGGTACTGACTTCAAATATGCAGAAAAACGCGGAATAAAAGCTCTGCTTGCCCCAGGATTACCAGGTATAGTCGCACCAAAAACAGCAGGTAAAATTGTTGCAAATGTTCTTTCGCAATTATTAATTAATGAATTTGTTAAGCGGAAGGGGTAGTTTCATATGGAGGTTAAAGGTAAACATATCGGTTTCGGATTAACCGGATCTCATTGTACGTATGACGCAGTTTTTCCTGAAATTCAAAGGCTTGTAGATCTAGGTGCAAAGGTGACACCTTTTTTTACACATACAGTACAAAATACGACAACTAGATTTGGTGTGGGTACAGAATGGATTGATCGTATTAAAGAGGTTACAGGAAACGAACCGGTGGATTCAATTGTGAAAGCTGAGCCGTTTGGACCGCGGACACCTTTGGATTGCATGGTCATTGCACCATTAACAGGAAACTCTATCAGTAAGTTTGCAAATGCTATGACAGATTCACCTGTACTTATGGGAGCAAAGGCAACATTAAGAAATCAAAAACCAGTTGTTTTAGGGATCTCAACAAATGATGGATTAGGATTGAATGGTGTAAATATAATGAGATTAATGGCAACGAAAAATATTTATTTTATACCATTTGGCCAGGATGACCCGGTATTGAAACAAAATTCACTCGTAGCACACATGGATACTCTGGTCGAAACGATCGAATACGCACTTGAAGGAAAGCAATTTCAGCCTGTTCTAAGGGTTACAAAATAATACAGCAGAAAAAACGTTCATAGAACCCTAGTTTATGATAAAATATGATAAATTATATGGGTATACAAGGAGAAACAAGAATTCGTGTTTCTCCTTCTGTTGTAGCTTGCTAACCTAATTGTATAAAGGAGTTTTATGAAATGAGCCAAAGAACATATCACGTAGCCGTAGTAGGAGCAACTGGTGCGGTTGGGCAGCAGATGCTGAATACATTAAAAGAGAAGAATTTCCCAGTAGGAAAATTATCACTTCTTGCCAGCAAAAGATCGGCAGGACAGGTCATTGCATATAATGGTGAAAATTTTACGATTCAAGAAGCTACGCCTGAAGCTTTTGAAAGCGTAGATCTTGCGCTGTTTTCAGCAGGCGGATCTGTTTCAAAGGAACTTGCGCATGAGGCTGTAAAACGAGGAGCTATTGTGGTAGATAACACAAGTGCCTTCCGTATGGATCCTAACGTACCGCTAGTTGTTCCTGAAGTGAATGAACAAGACTTAAAGAATCATAACGGAATTATAGCGAATCCGAATTGCTCTACAATTCAAATGGTTGTAGCCCTAAAACCTCTACATGAAAAATATGGATTAAAGAAAGTTATTGTATCCACTTACCAAGCGGTTTCTGGTGCAGGTGCAAAAGCGGTTGAAGAGCTTAAAGAACAAGCAAAATCAATTTTAAAAGATGAAGCATTTGAACCAGCGATCATGCCATGTGCATCTGATAAGAAGCATTATCAAATCGCATTTAATGCTGTTCCGCAAATAGATAAATTTCAAGATAACGGCTATACGTTTGAAGAATTAAAGATGATGAATGAGACAAAGAAAATCATGCATCTGGAGAATCTAGAAATTGCAGCAACTTGTGTCAGACTGCCGGTTGAAACGGGACATTCTGAGTCTGTTTACGCTGAATTTGAGAATGGAACTCCTTCAGTTCAGGAAATCAAGGATTTATTAAAAACAGCAGAAGGGGTAACTTTGCAAGATGTACCAGAAGAGCAAATTTATCCGATGCCAGCCTTAGCTGCCGGATTGCCAGATGTATTTGTTGGCAGAATCCGCAAAGACCTAGATCGTGAAAACGCCATTCATATGTGGGTAGTTTCTGATAACTTATTAAAAGGTGCTGCTTATAACTCAGTTCAGATTGCAGAAAGTTTAATCAAGCTAGGATTGCTTTAATTATATAAAGAAGGTGCATCCATGAAGATAATTGTTCAAAAGTTCGGGGGAACCTCTTTAAAAGAAAATGACGGACGTACGCAAGCAGTCCGGCATATTCAAAAAGCGGTTGATGAAGGTTATAAAGTAGTTTGTGTTGTTTCTGCGATGGGCAGAAACGGAGATCCATATGCAACAGATACACTTTTAGAATTACTAGATGGAAATAATAAAATATCGAACCGGGAACAGGACCTTCTTTTGTCTTGCGGAGAAATCATCTCTTCTGTTGTTTTCTCTGGACTGCTTAATGCATCAGGATTATCAGCTGCTGCATTAACTGGGCCACAAGCTGGTTTTCGAACAAACGATGATTTTACAAATGCCCGAATTATCGATATGAAGTGTGAACGGATTAAATCAGAGCTTCAGAGCAATGACGTTATTGTAGTTGCCGGTTTTCAAGGTCAATCTAAAAATGGTGATATAGCAACATTAGGCAGAGGTGGCAGCGACACTTCTGCCTCTGCGCTCGGAGCAGCTCTAGAAGCAGATTTTATCGATATTTTTACAGACGTTGAAGGCGTCATGACTGCAGACCCTAGACTTGTAAAAAATGCTAGACCACTTACTGTCGTAACATATGCTGAAATCTGTAATATGGCCTATCAAGGTGCTAAAGTTATACACCCTAGAGCTGTGGAGATCGCGATGCAAGCAAAGATACCGCTGCGTATCCGTTCAACTTATTCTGATTTGCCTGGCACACTTGTTACATCAGCGATAAAAGGTCCTGCCGGAAAAGATGTGCAAGAATCCTTAATCACCGGGATTGCTCACGTTTCAAATATCACACAAATAAAAGTATATGCGAATGATGGCCAGTATGATCTTCAGACAAAAGTATTTAAAGCGATGGCTCAAGAACAGATATCAGTCGATTTTATTAACATAAGTCCTAAAGGCGTGGTCTATACGATTATGGAAGATAAGACAGATCTTGCTTTGGCTAAATTAAAAGCACTTGGCTATGAGCCTGAAGTTACAAGAAATTGTGCGAAAGTTTCTGCTGTAGGTGCAGGAATTGCGGGAACACCTGGTGTAACTGCAGCTATCGTTGAATCACTTTCAAGCAGAAACATACAAATTCTTCAATCTGCAGACTCCCATACTACAATCTGGGTTCTCGTTAAGAAGGATGATTTAATTGAATCAGTTAACGCTCTTCATACAACTTTTCGGCTGAATGAAGAAGGAATTACGGCTAATTTGCAAGAAATTGTACAACAACAGTTTATTGAGTAGTAGAGGAGTGAACCCTAATGAGTTTCGGAAGTATTAGCACTGCAATGGTAACCCCCTTTGACAGTAAAGGGAATGTAGATTTTGCAAAAACCACTAAATTAATTAATCATCTCATCGATAATGGCAGCGACAGTCTTGTCGTTTCAGGAACAACAGGCGAATCACCTACATTGACAACTGAGGAAAAGATTGCATTATTTAAGCACGTAGTAAAGGTAGTTGCAGGTAGAGTTCCTGTTATTGCAGGTACGGGAAGCAATAATACAAAAGCATCAATTGATTTATCCAAAAAAGCTGAAGAAATTGGTGTGGATGCACTTTTAATAGTAGCTCCATATTATAATAAGCCTAGCCAGGAAGGAATTGTTGCTCATTATAAAGCAATTGCTGATGCCGTTAGAATTCCGATTATGGCTTATAATGTTCCAGGAAGAACGGTTGTTTCAATTGGTGTTGATACTGCTGTACGCCTTTCGGAAATTCCGAATGTGACAGCCTTGAAAGATGCTGGTGGAAATTTGGATGTAATGAGTGAGATTATTGAAAAAACATCAGATGACTTCTTCGTATACAGTGGAGATGATGGATTAACACTCCCGTCACTCGCAGTTGGCAGCGCTGGAATAGTTTCTGTAGCATCGCACGTTATAGGGAATGAAATGCAAGCTATGATTCAGGCTTTTAATAGAGGCGAGAACAAAGAGGCAGCAGGTATTCACCGTAAATTGCTGCCGGTCATGATTGAGATGTTTAAAGCTCCTAGCCCGGCACCAATAAAGACTGCTCTTCAACTAAAAGGCCTTGATGTCGGAAGTGTCAGACTTCCATTATTGCCGTTAAATCAAGCAGAACGCAGTTCACTGGCAGCAACATTATCAACGTTAACAAATGTATAAATAAGAAAAGGAGCCCCGTGAAGGGCTCCTTTTCTATTTTTGATTCTCTTGCTTTGTTTTCTATCGTATCAAAAAATTCGATAATTGTTTTAACGAAAATAGACTTGAGGAAATTTTGTAAGGATAAGAAACACCAAATAATAACACATTCTCAAATAAATGTTTTAGACCTTTAATTAAAATTGTGTTACAAGAAGCATTTTGCACATTAGTATTTTGGTGGAAAATGAGAAAATTAACAGCAAAAAAAGACCTCAACACATGCGAGTCTTTTTCCAGACGAAAAATGACATCCTGAATAACGCTTACGGTGTTAGCTTACGGATTAGGGACTGCAGTTATGCCCTTAAAATAAGCATTTTGATTCAATCCAAGTATCGATTTGAGGATGCAAAATGGTCCCCTCGTTTTAAGATAGAATTCAGCGATTTAAGGCATATTATTTATATGATGTACTTAATTTAGTCCGTAGAAATAAAGGTGTCAATACTAATTTAATGTGTATTAACAATTTAATTTTTCTGAATTTTCAATTTGACAAGCTTGATAAATCTTGTTTAAAATACGACTCGTGGCAACGAACTCCGAAGTTTTTTACAACATAGAGAGGTGATAGGATGAAAAAAATCAAAATAAGTTTAGCCTGGCAAATCCTTATTGGATTAATATTAGGGATAGCTGTTGGAGCATTATTTTATGGAAATGAATCTGTACAAACATATCTTCAGCCAGTCGGGGATATATTTATACGTCTTATTAAAATGATTGTAATCCCTATTGTAATTTCAAGTTTGATTGTCGGTGTTGCTGGTGTAGGGGATATTAAGCAACTTGGCCGTTTAGGCGGAAAGACAATTCTTTACTTTGAAATAATTACGACATTGGCGATTGGGATTGGACTATTAATCGCAAATGTATTTCATCCGGGTACTGGAGTTAATATGAAAGCGTTATCGAAAGGTGACATCTCCAGCTACATGGAAACAACGAAGTCAGTTGAAAGTCACGGATTTGCAGATACTTTTTTAAATATTGTTCCTGAAAATTTATTTCATTCATTAACCAACGGTGATATGCTGCCAATAATCTTTTTCTCTGTATTATTTGGATTAGGTGTAGCCGCGATCGGTGAACGCGGTAAGCCTGTACTAGCTTTCTTCCAAGGTACGGCAGATGCTATGTTCTATGTAACAAACCAAATTATGAAATTAGCTCCTATTGGCGTTTTTGCTTTAATTGGAGTGACCGTTTCAAAATTCGGTGTTGAGTCACTTATTCCGTTAAGTAAATTAGTGATCGTCGTATATGGAGCAATGATTTTCTTCGTTATTGCTGTGTTGGGATCGGTAGCAATGTTTGTCAAAGTAAACATTTTTACATTGATCAAAATTTTAAAAGATGAGTTGATTTTGGCATATTCTACGGCAAGCTCAGAAACAGTATTGCCAAGACTTATGGAAAAAATGGAGAAGTTCGGGTGTCCTAAAGCAATCACATCATTTGTTATTCCAACAGGATATTCTTTCAACCTTGATGGATCAACCCTCTATCAAGCCATTGCTGCATTATTCATTGCTCAGCTTTATGGAATCGATCTTTCGATTTACGAGCAATTATCATTATTATTAGTTCTTATGGTAACCTCTAAAGGTATAGCAGGAGTTCCAGGCGTTTCATTCGTAGTTCTCCTTGCAACTCTAGGATCAGTAGGGATACCACTTGAAGGACTGGCGTTTATCGCTGGTGTTGACCGTATCCTTGATATGGCCAGAACAGCTGTTAACGTAGTAGGAAACTCTCTTGCTGCTGTTGTGATGTCCAAATGGGAAGGGAAATATAACGACCTAAAAGGACAAAATTACGCTGAATCTGAAGTAGGCTAATAGTAAAAAAATAGTAAAAACCGCGTCCATGTGAAGTGGATGCGGTTTTTTTTGCTTTTTTCTACAAGTTTGCAGCTTTTAGAAAACAGTCATCATTGACAAGTTGATTGGAGTGCAAGGTGCGAGACTCTTATTTTAAACAAGGTTGATAACCAGCACCTATAAAAGGCATGTTTTGCTGAAAATTTTCATTTTTACTTCTCTATTCTTGTTTTGTGCTCATTTGATAAGTTATAATGAGTTTAAGTGACGTGATCGGGAATATTTTTTACATACAACATAGGAGGAATATACACATTGTCAAAACAAAATAGAGAGAAAATTAAAGTTTTTGCCTTGGGCGGAGTCGGTGAGATTGGCAAAAACATGTATGTAGTGGATACAGGTGAAGAGATTTTTGTAATGGACGCTGGTCTAATGTTCCCACAGGAGGAAATGTTAGGTATCGACATCGTTATACCTGACGTAACATACTTAAAGGAGAACCTAGAGCGTGTTACCGGAATCTTTTTAACACATGCCCATGAAGACCATATTGGCGGACTTCCTTATGTGCTGCGTCAAGTTCCTGTACCTGTATATGGAACACGCCTTACATTAGGACTAGTCGAAGCAAAATTAAAAGAAGCGGGTCTATTGCGATCAACACAGTTAAATTTAATTGAAACAAACATGAAGCTTTCATTTAACAGTGCTCAAGTAAGCTTTTTTCATGTGAATCATAGCATTCCAGATGCAGTGGGTATTGCAATACACACGTCACAAGGGATTATTGCAAATACGGGTGATTTTAAAATTGATCATTCTCCAATCGATGGACAGCATACGGAATTTGGGAAAATTTCCGCACTGGCTGATCAAGGTGTGCTTTGTTTGTTATCAGACAGCACAAACGCTGAGCGCCCTGGATCTACAGGTCCTGAAGCTCAAGTTGGACAGGAAATCTTAGATGTTTTTGAAGCTGCAAAAGGGCGTATTATTATTGCATCTTTTGCTTCGAACGTTCATCGTGTTCAACAAGTTATGAATGCTGCAGCAAAAACGAACCGGAAAGTGGCTGTCAATGGCCGAAGCATGGTTAAGGTCGTTGATATTGCGACTCAACTTGGTTATTTAAACATTGAAAAAGACCTTCTCATAACAATAGATGCAGCAAATGATTACAGTGATGACCGTGTAGTAATACTTACTACAGGAAGTCAAGGTGAATCGATGGCTGCATTGTCAAGAATGGCTCAAAAATCACACAAACAAATTTCCTTGCGACCAACAGATACAGTTGTTATTGCCGCTACCCCGATACCTGGCAATGAAACATCTGTTGCAAAAATGGTTGATTTATTAATGCGCACTGGGGCTGATGTTGTTTTCGGCCAGAAAAAAGTACATGTTTCAGGACACGGAAGTGCAGAAGAGTTAAAATTTATGCTTAGCTTAATGAAACCAAAGTATTTTATTCCTGTTCATGGCGAGTATAAGATGCAGAAAGCTCATCAAAAACTTGCTATTGAAGTAGGTGTAGAAAAAGACAATATTTTTGTTATTGATAAAGGTGAAGTAGTTGAATTCTCAAGCGGACAAGCACAAAAAACAGGGAAAGTTCCTTCTGGAAACGTTCTTGTTGATGGATTGGGTGTTGGAGACATCGGAAACATCGTTCTTCGTGACAGAAAGCTTCTGTCACAGGATGGTATTCTAGTAGTAGTCGTAACAATAAGCAAGGATTCACAACAGCTGATTTCAGGGCCTGAAATTATTTCGCGCGGATTCGTATATGTTCGTGAAAGTGAAGCGCTTCTTCAAGAAGCAAATCAAAAAGTTCGGGATGTTCTGGAAAAGTGTATGAGTGAAAATATGAAAGAATGGTCTTCCTTAAAATCTAATGTCCGGGATACATTAAGTCAGTATCTATTTGAAAAGACGAAACGTAGACCAATGATCATGCCTATAATCATGGAAATTTAACCTGCTGCCTACAGCAGGTTTTATTTTTTTCTCATATGATTGGAAATTACGCCCATACTAAGTACAACGCTGAAAAATAAAGGGGTAATTATTATGGATCAGACACCTGAAACTGAAACACCATCACACCCGGAAGCACCGCCAAAAAAACAAGACGAAAACAGCTCCGGGCTAATACAGAAAATACAGTCTTTAGGACAAACAAATGTACCGCAATTGGAAGGGTCTAGCATACACTGTTTGACAATCGTCGGACAAATTGAAGGTCATATGCAGCTCCCGCCAAACAATAAAGCTACTAAATATGAACATCTTATCCCTCAATTGGTTGCAATTGAGCAAAATCCTAAAATTGAAGGACTTCTAGTAATTCTAAATACGGTAGGAGGAGATGTTGAAGCAGGGTTGGCAATTTCTGAGATGATTGCATCATTATCGAAACCGAGTGTGTCACTCGTTCTTGGAGGCGGTCATTCAATTGGAGTTCCGATTGCTGTTAGCGCACATTATTCATTTATTGTTCCTACAGCGACTATGACGATTCACCCAGTACGTTTAACAGGTCTCGTAATCGGTGTTCCACAAACATTTGAGTACCTGGATAAAATGCAGGAACGAGTTATTTCATTCGTTACAAGCCATTCAGAAATTAGTGAAGAACGTTTTAAAGAGCTAATGTTTTCAAAAGGAAATTTAACGAGAGACATTGGAACTAACGTTATTGGAACAGATGCCGTAAAAGATGGTCTAATAAATGAGGTTGGTGGCGTAGGGCAAGCGTTAAAGAAATTAAATGAGCTTATCGAAGAACAAAATAATAATGAAAATAAAGGTCTGAAACAATGACTTGGTATACGATGCAGCCTTATCATTTGATGTTTCCTGAAGAAGGAAAAGACATGAATGCGCAGAATGTAATACTCTATAATACCATTCCGGTACTTGTTGAAAGAACGGGTGATGAAACAAAGATCATTCAGGTTATGAGCACAGATCCTTTTCACTATTTGCGTGAGGATTGTCAGCCAGGAATGACGCTGCGAAACTTGTAAGAGTCATCTTAGAAATATGCTATAATTATTTTAAGCAGCAGCCTTCTATATGCAAGGCTGCTTTTCTTCCTTATTTAAATACATAATCGTAAATTCAACATGAGTGTGAGGTGAAATTAGTGGCAAAAAACAAAAAGAAAAAAGCAAAAAATAAAGGTAGATGGAAAGAACAGATCACCTTTGAAATTGCAGGGCTTTCGCTTTTAGCATTAGCTTCTTTAGGGCTTGCTAAAATGGGGAACGTAGGAATGGCGTTTGTTCATCTGCTGCGTTTTTTTAGCGGTGAATGGTACGGCGTTTTATTATTGGCATGTATTGTATTATCCTTTTATTTAATTTGGAAAAGAAGCTGGCCTCGTTTAATTTCTAAAAGGCTTGCTGGAGTATACATCCTATTTTTCTCATTCTTGGTATTAAGTCATTTAACACTGTTTGAGCATCTGACAAATGGCGGTGCTTGGAAAGATGCATCTGTTATAAGGAACACCTGGGATCTTTATTGGCTGCAGCTTCAAGGATCGACATCCACGAATGATTTAGGCGGCGGGATGATCGGATCAATTGGCTTTGCACTTTTTTACTTTTTATTTGGTTCTGCCGGTACAAAACTCGTTATTTTTTTCTTGATCATTGGAAGCTTATTATTGATTACTGGAAAGTCATTGTCTGTCTTTTTAGAGAGGTTTGTTGAAGGTACAAACGGGTTATCTGAAAAGCTGAAAGAGGGTTATAAAGAAAAGAAAAAAGCTGTTAAAGAAGAACGGATTAAAAAGGTCAAAGAAAAGTCAAACGAAGCATCATTACCAGAAGATGATGATACCGAAGAAATTTTAATTTCAGAAGATCCTGTCATTGAAGATTTTACGAAAAGGCTTCAGCAAACGGAAAGTGGAATTCAGTTGAAGTTTGCATCTCAAGGTTTTCATGATGCTGTACAAGCTGAAAAGAAATCAAAGGATCAAGGTGAAGAACAAGAAGCACCACCATCACCACTGCCAGCAAATTTTGGAGATGGAGTAATTCAGAATGAACATTATAAACTTCCGACCATGAATCACCTTCGGATTCCAAAAAGCAACGGTCAGCACAAAGATAAACAATATGCAGCGAGTAAAAGCAATGCTAAAAAACTTGAGAAAACCTTTGAAAGTTTCGGAGTGAAAGCGAAGGTGCTGAAAGTTCATTTAGGACCTGCTGTTACAAAGTACGAAGTGTACCCGGATGTTGGAGTTAAAGTAAGCAAAATCGTTAATTTAACAGATGATCTTGCACTTGCATTGGCTGCGAAAGATATTCGAATAGAAGCTCCTATCCCAGGGAAATCAGCAGTAGGTATTGAAGTGCCTAATCAGGAAATATCAATGGTAACGTTGCGGGAAGTTTTAGAAGCACCTCAATTCTCAGGTAATCAATCGCCTCTCGCAATTGGGTTAGGAAGAGATATTTCAGGTGAACCTATCATTGCAGATCTTTCTAAAATGCCGCATTTGCTTGTCGCTGGGGCAACAGGCAGCGGTAAGAGTGTATGTGTAAATGGAATAATTACAAGTATCCTAATGCGAGCAAAACCGCATGAAGTGAAAATGATGATGATTGACCCTAAGATGGTAGAGTTAAATATGTACAATGGGATTCCGCATTTACTAGCACCCGTTGTAACAGAGCCTAAAAAAGCAGCCCAGGCGCTAAAAAGAGTAGTATCAGAAATGGAGAGAAGATATGAACTATTCTCTCACAGCGGTACAAGAAATATAGAGGGATATAACGAATCCATTAGAAAGCAAAATGGAAGAAGTGATGCTAAGCAGCCATTTTTGCCATATATCGTGGTCATCGTTGATGAACTTGCAGATTTAATGATGGTTGCCTCAGGAGACGTTGAAGATGCTATTACGCGTTTGGCACAGATGGCACGGGCGGCAGGAATTCATTTAATAATTGCAACTCAGCGTCCTTCTGTAGATGTTATAACAGGCGTAATTAAAGCCAACATTCCTTCAAGGATTGCATTTAGTGTATCCTCTCAAACGGATTCCAGAACGATTTTGGATATGGGAGGTGCCGAAAAATTATTAGGACGAGGAGACATGTTATTCTTCCCATCTGGTGCTCCGAAACCTGTCAGAGTTCAAGGTGCTTTTCTTTCTGATGAAGAAGTTGAAACCATTGTTGAGCATTGTGTAAGTCAGCAAAAAGCGCAATATCAAAAAGAAATGATTCCTACCGAAGAAGCAGAACAACCTGTCATGGAGTCTGAAGATGAACTATTTTCAGATGCTGTTAAACTCGTGGTTGATATGCAAACAGCTTCAGTATCTATGCTTCAAAGAAGATTTAGAATCGGCTACTCTAGGGCAGCTAGATTGATTGATTCAATGGAGTCAAAAGGGATCGTCGGACCGTATGAAGGAAGTAAACCTCGAGAAGTATTGATATCGTCAGTTCCAGAAGAAAAAGAAGCATCGAGTTCATGATAAAACGGGCGTAAAAGCCCGTTTTTTTTTACACGATTATAAAGTATAACTTGTTAACATGGTGATGTGCGAACCAGCATAAAGTCAAAGTCTATAGTAAAAGTGCAACTAAGGCTGACGATTAAAGCTTTGAGTCAGCCCCGTTTTCTTTAACTACGAACATAAAAAGGAAAATAAAGTAATTTACTCTTAAAAATTTGCAAAAATAGTATTTATTTATAAGAGTAAAAATGGTATATTAATGTCGATTATTCAAATAATTTGTCTTTTAAACGTGATTATAAGCTAAGGTGTGGTATTTAGATGTCAATAAAAGCGGATCATCGCTTGTTGTATATAAAAGTTATAGAAAAAATAAAAAAAGATATTGAAGAAGGATTTTATAAAGAAGGACAGAAGCTTCCTTCAGAATTTGAGCTTTCAAAACAACTAGGAATCAGCCGTGCGACTTTAAGAGAAGCATTGCGTATTTTGGAAGATGAAAACGTACTCATTCGAAAACACGGAGTTGGAACTTTTGTAAGAACGCGTGCACTTTTTTCTTCTGGTATTGAAGAACTTTACAGTGTAACCGATATGATTGAAAGAGGCGGCAAAAAAGCTGGGACGATTTTTCTTTCTTCACAAAAAGAAGAAGCGAATGAGGATTTGTTCAACAAATTCAATAATCATCTGCCTGATGGTTTAATGATGATGGAACGTGTAAGAACAGCAGATGAAGAACCAGTTGTTTTTTGTAAGGACCTAATGCCTGCACATTTGTTTCCGGCGAAAGGGATGCATGAATATGAGTCTTTCCTAGAAATGCTTGAAAAAGAAACAGGCAAACGTGTAATGTATGCGGTTACAAATATTGAGCCTATTGGGTACCATGAGCACATCTCAGAAATATTGGAAAGTGCAGAAGGAGTTCCGCTTCTTGTGCTAAAACAAATGCACTATGACCAATTTGATGAACCTGTTTTATATTCATGTAATTATTTTAGGTCAGATAAATTTCTCTTTTCCGTTCTAAGAAAGAGATTTTAACTGTAAGTCTTTTTAGGGGGTGATCGGTAAACAACTGCAGCAATGGTTAAGTCACAATAATGAAAACATTACTAGGGGGAGAAATAGTTGAAAAAGAAATTAGGATTAATGGTAACTGCATTGTTAACTGCCGGTACAATCTTGTCCGGATGTGGAAGTTCCGATGAAGGAAAATCTTCTGGGGACAAAAAAGACTTTAAAGTAGCTATGGTAACAGATACAGGCGGTGTTGATGATAAGTCATTCAACCAGTCTGCATGGGAAGGTTTAACAAAATACGGAAAAGATAATGGATTAACAGAAGGAAAAGAGTTTAAATACTTACAATCAACACAACAAAGTGATTATAAGCCAAACTTGAATTCATTAGTACGCCAAAAATATGATCTAGTTTTCGGTATTGGTTTCTTAATGGGATCTGATGTTGAAACTGTTGCAAAACAACAGCCTGATGCTAAGCTTGCAATCGTTGATATGGTTGTTAAAGGCGATAACGTAGCAAACATCACGTTCAGTGAGCATGAAGGATCTTTCTTGGTAGGTTTAGTAGCTGGTCTTCAAACAAAGTCTAATAAAGTAGGTTTTGTTGGAGGAGTTAACAGTGAACTTATCAAGAAATTTGAAAACGGTTTTAAAGCTGGTGTGAAAACTGCAAATCCTAATGCAGAAATCATGGTTCAATATGCAGAAGACTTCAACAAAGCAGAAAAAGGCCAGCAAATCGCCAACACATTCTATGAGCAAGGTGCTGATATCATCTATCACGCTGCAGGCGGAACAGGTATGGGTGTGTTCACTGAAGCGAAAAACCGTGCAAAAAATGGACAAAAAGTTTGGGTAATCGGTGTTGACCGTGACCAGCACGAAGAAGGTATGCCAGAGAATGTAACGCTTACTTCAATGGTAAAACGTGTTGATAAAGCTGTATTTGAAGTATCTGAACAAACAGCAAAAGGCAAGTTCCCAGGTGGTAAAGTAGTAGAATTCGGTCTTAAACAAGATGGTGTAGGTATTGCTCCTACAACAGAAAATGTTTCTAAAGATGCATTAGCTAAAGTAGATGAATACAAAAAGAAAATTATTGACGGTGAAGTAAAAGTTCCAAAAACAGATGATGAATTCAAAGAGTTCCAAGCAAACTTAAAGTAAACCTTATGAATTTATTTATATAACTGGCCAGGACTTGGCATAAGCCAAGTCCTTCCTTATGCAAAAAATAGGGGGGAGAAACTTTAAGATGGAATATGTTATTGAAATGCGTAATATTCGCAAAGAATTTCCAGGTATTGTAGCTAATGATGATATTACCCTTCAAGTTAAAAAAGGTGAAATACACGCACTTCTTGGTGAGAATGGTGCAGGTAAATCAACATTGATGAATGTTCTTTTCGGTCTTTATGAACCTGAAGAAGGTGAGATCTATGTAAAAGGCAATAAAGTAGTGAACAATGATCCGAACATAGCCAACTCGCTTGGGATTGGGATGGTACATCAGCACTTTATGCTCGTAGATAAGTTTACAGTTACTGAGAATATCATTTTAGGGAAAGAGCCTACAAAAGGCGGGAAAGTTGATCTAAAGTCAGCTGCTAAAGAAGTTCAAGCCCTTTCAGACCAGTACGGGCTTAGAGTAAATCCGTATGCAAAGGTTGAAGACATTTCTGTAGGGATGCAGCAGCGTGTAGAAATTTTGAAAACGCTTTATAGAGGAGCGGATATTCTTATTTTCGATGAACCGACAGCAGTACTGACTCCTCAAGAGATTTTAGAGTTGATTCAAATAATGAAAAAACTCGTGAGTGAAGGTAAATCAATAATACTGATTACACATAAGCTGAAGGAAATTATGGAAGTATGTGACCGCTGTACAGTTATTAGAAGAGGTAAAGGAATCGGAACAGTAGATGTTAAAGATTCTAATCCGGATTCACTTGCAGCGATGATGGTTGGTCGTGAAGTGAATTTTACTGTTGCTAAAGGGTTTGCTGATCCAAAAGAATCCGTACTTACGATTAAAGACTTAGTCGTTTTAGACAGCCGAAAGGTACCTGCCGTCAATGGACTGAATTTAAATATCAGAGCAGGTGAGATTGTTGGTATAGCTGGTGTTGATGGCAACGGACAATCCGAACTTCTTGAAGCAATTACTGGACTTAGAAAGATAAGCGAAGGATCTATTCATTTAAGAGATTCAGACATTACGAATAAGACACCAAGAAAAGTGACTAGAACCGGACTTGCACATATACCGCAAGACAGACACAAACATGGACTCGTTCTCGATTTTTCAGTAGGTGAAAATATGGTTCTTCAAACGTATTATGAAAAACCATATTCAAAGAATGGGATTTTGAAATTCTCTCCCATTTTTGAAAAAGCAAATCAATTAATTACTCAGTATGACGTTCGTACTCCTGATGCTCATACGCCTGCAAGGGCACTTTCTGGCGGTAATCAGCAAAAAGCTATTATTGCAAGAGAAGTAGACCGTGATCCTGATTTCTTAATTGCGGCTCAGCCTACACGCGGTCTTGACGTCGGAGCTATTGAGTTTATTCATTCCAAACTAATTGAACAACGAGATAAAGGGAAAGCGGTTTTACTCGTTTCTTTCGAGTTAGATGAAATAATGAACGTCAGTGATAAAATCGCGGTAATGTATGAAGGTAAAATCGTTGCTGAAGTGGATCCAAAGCAAACAACTGAACAAGAACTCGGCTTATTGATGGCTGGCGGAAAGAGGGGTACTACAGATGCAGAATAACAATAACAAAATAAAATTCCTCGTTCCTCTCGTTTCCGTTTTCCTGGGATTGCTGATCGGCGGAATCATCATGCTGGTGAGTGATTATCATCCGATAGAAGCGTATGTTGCGTTATTTCAAGGAATAGTCGGCGGACCTTACTTTATCGGAGAAACGATCAGACAGATGTCTCCACTCATTCTTGCAGGGCTGGCAGTTGCATTTGCTTTTCGAACAGGCTTATTCAACATCGGCGTTGAAGGTCAGCTTTTAGTAGGATGGCTTGCATCAGTCTATGTAGGAGTTTTTGTGGATGCACCAGCATTTATTCATATTCCTCTTGCAATATTAGCTGCAGGGGTAGCTGGAGCTCTTTGGGGAGCGATTCCAGGGATACTTAAGGCGAAATTCAAGGTTCATGAAGTTATTACGACAATCATGATGAACTATATTGCATTATATAGTACAAATGAGATCATTAGACAATTTATGCTTGCTCCTGGTGAACGTACAAAAAGCGTCAAAGAAACGGCGTCACTTTCATCGCCATTTTTACAGGATATTACAGATTATTCCACTTTGCATTACGGAATATTTGTTGCTTTAATCGCTGCAGTTATCATGTGGTTTATTTTGTGGAGAACGACATTAGGCTTTGAATTAAGAGCTGTTGGATTTAATCAGCATGCTTCACAATACGCTGGAATCAACGTTTCAAAAAACATAGTATTGTCAATGGCTATTTCAGGAATTTTCGCTGGAATTGCCGGAAGTATGGAAGGACTCGGTACATACCAATACATGACGATTAATGCAGCATTCACTGGTGTTGGTTTTGATGGTATCGCTGTTGCACTTCTAGGTGCTAATAGTGCAATCGGTGTGGTTTTAGGGGCAGCTCTTTTCGGAGGGTTGAAAATAGGGGCACTGAATATGCAGTCAATCGCAGGTGTTCCTACAGAGTTAGTCGGAGTAGTTATTGCATTAATCATCTTCTTTGTTGCATGTAGTTATATTGTTCATTGGCTGATGAATCGTGTTAACAAAGGAGGTAAAATCTAATGAGTTTTATGGATATTCTAGCATTAATCGTACCAGCTGCAATTGTTTCAGCAGCTCCTCTAATCTTTACGGCATTGGGCGGTGTTTTCAGCGAAAGATCCGGAGTAGTTAACATAGGACTTGAGGGTTTGATGTTATTCGGTGCTTTCACGGGTGCAGTAACGATCTATTATGGTGAACAGCTAGGACTAGGTTCTGCGTCACCTTGGGTAAGTTTCCTGGTAGCTATGATTGTAGGTGCATTGCTTGCGTCAATACATGCGATTGCCAGTATTACATTAAAAGCTGACCAAGTAGTCAGCGGAGTTGCATTAAACTTTTTAGCTGCTGGACTAGCAATTTTCTTAACTAAAAAGATCTTTCATGCAGGTCAGACACCAGTCATTTCTGAAAGAATTTCCAAAAGTGATATTCCGTTTTTATCTGATATTCCTTTTATCGGAAAATTATTCTTCTCAAACGCTTATGCAACATCTTACGTAGCAGTTTTGTTTGCAGTTATCGTTTGGTATGTACTATATAAAACGCCATTTGGTCTTCGTCTCCGTTCAGTTGGTGAGCATCCTATGGCAGCCGATACAATGGGAATCAAAGTTCCTAAAATGAGATATATCGGAGTATTACTCAGTGGTGCTTTTGCTGGTTTAGGAGGGGCAGTATATGTTGCTTCTATCTCAGGGAACTTTACACATTCTACAATCACTGGTCAAGGTTTCATGGCACTCGCTGCAATGATATTCGGGAAATGGCATCCGCTTGGAGCACTTGGAGCAGCATTGTTCTTTGGTTTAGCACAAGCAATCAGTATTTCAGGATCTCACATTCCATTTTTAGAGGACATTCCAAAAGTATTTTTGCTAATTGCTCCTTACGTTCTTACAATCCTAGCACTAGCAGGACTTGTTGGACGAGCAGATGCGCCAAAAGCATTGGGTACTCCGTATGAAAAAGGTAAAAGATAAACTATTCGTTTTAGAGTTCGTCAATATGACGGACTCTTTTTGTTTATATACGCTCTATTCTATAGGCTGTTTTCTAAAAAAGTGTAGCTTGTTAATTTTTTATAATTGCCTTCTTCTTTGACAGTTGGTTGGAGTGGAAGGTGTGAGACTCCTACGGGAAAGGCGGGCAGGTGAGACACTTATACGTGAAACGTACGAATGTGGCTCACCGGCTGCCCCGCGGAAAGTGAGCAACCTGGAACGGAGATCATCTGCACTCAAAAACAACAATGATTGCGAAAGCAGTCTTTTATCAAATGAATTTTTTGATTTAAGAAGGATTGTCATGCTCCATATCGAAATTGGGTAAACTAGGATGTAGGCTATAATTGAAAGGGGTAACGTATCCGATGGCGATTGTAAATCATAAAAAAACAGATCTTGATGGAATAACCTTACATACAATTGAAACAAAAAAGTACAAAACCACTTCATTTGTTCTTCAAATCAAACAAACCATAGATGAGAGCACAGTTACAAAAAGAGCTTTGCTACCATCAGTACTTCAGAGCGGCACAAAGGATTTTCCATCCAGTAAAGAATTAAGAAGTGCATTAGATGATCTTTATGGAGCTACTTTAAATACTGATTTGTCCAAAAAAGGCGAAAATCAGGTGATCAGTATCCGGATGGAAGTAGCCAACGAAAAGTTCTTAAATAATTCTGAACCTGTATTAGACAAAGCTTTTCATCTTTTATCACAAGTCCTATTAGCTCCTGCCCAAGAAAACGGTGTGTTTAAAGAAAGTATTATTAAAAAAGAAAAACGAAATCTTAAACAGCAGATAGAATCCATCTATGATGATAAAATGCGTTATGCCAACAAACGTCTGCTTGAAGAAATGTTCGAATCAGAATCTTATCGATTAAATGTATATGGAAATGAAGAGGAAGTAGATGGCATTACATCCAAAGATCTTTATGAATATTATCAGCACGTTATTTTGAGAGATAAGATAGATTTATATGTGATCGGTGATATATCCTCAGATGAAATGGCTGAAAAAGTGAAAAAGCATTTCCGGTTTCCTCAAAAGCGGAATGAAGATCAGTCTTCAGAAAAGAAAGTTACAGATGAAAAGAAAATTTCTAAAATAAAAGAGATCTTTGAAGAACAAGATGTACAGCAAGGAAAACTGCATATGGGTTATCGGACTTATACAACTTACAGTGATAAGGATTATTTTGCCCTGCAAGTATTTAACGGTGTTTTTGGCGGATTCTCTCATTCCAAACTATTTATAAATGTAAGAGAAAAAGCGAGTTTGGCATATTATGCAGCATCACGATTCGAAAGTCATAAAGGAGCTATATTTGTCATGAGTGGAATTGAGACAGCTAATTATGAGAAAGCTGTTAAGATCATTAAAGAACAACTGGATGAAATAAAGAATGGCAATATAACTGATGGTGAATTCGAACAAACTAAAGCGATGATTACTAACCAGATTTTAGAGACAATTGATTCTACGATTGGGCTTTCAGAAGTGTTGTATCATAATGTCGTTGCAGGTACAAATAGAACAATTGAAGAGTGGATAGACGGTATTAAGAATGTGACAAAAGAAGATGTTGTTGAAGTTTCGAAAAAAGTAGCGCTCGATACGATCTTTTTCTTGAAAGGAGCAAGCACGAATGGGAACGAAAACATTTGATCAATTAGACGAAACATTACATTATGAAGAATGTGAGAATGGATTAAAAGTCTATGTATTAGAAAAAAAGGGATTCAATAAAACTTTTGCCACCTTTACCACGCATTATGGATCAGTTGATAACCATTTCAAACCTCTAGGTAAACAAGAAAATGTTAAAGTGCCTGATGGAATCGCGCATTTTTTAGAGCATAAACTTTTTGAAAAAGAGCAAGGCGATGTTTTTCAGGATTTTAGTAAACAAGGTGCATCAGCAAATGCCTTTACTACTTTTAATCGAACAGCTTATTTATTTTCAACAACGAGTGATGTGAAAACAAATTTAACAACTTTAATCGACTTTGTTCAAGAACCCTATTTTACTGAAAAAACAGTTGAAAAAGAAAAAGGGATCATTGGGCAGGAAATCAGAATGTATGATGACAATCCTGATTGGAGAGTATATTTCGGTCTGATTGAAAACATGTATCATAATCATCCTGTAAAAATCGATATTGCGGGAACAGAAAAATCAATTGCAGATATCACAAAAGATGATCTGTATGAATGCTATGAAACGTTCTATCATCCAAGCAATATGATTTTATTTATAGTAGGTCCTGTTAATGCGAAAGAAATTTTGGATTTCGTAAAAGAAAATCAAGCGAAGAAAACATTCAAGGAAAAAGCACCCATTGAAAGGTTCTTTGATGAAGAACCTTCAAGTGTTGCAAAAAAAGAGAAAGTGATTGAAATGACCGTTCAAACACCAAAATGTTATATGGGATACAAAGAAGCATCTCCAAACCGAAAAGGAAAAGACTTAATGCGCCATGAGCTTTGTGTGAACCTTGCTTTGGAGATCATGTTTGGAAAAAGTTCTCCAAATTATGAAGCGTTGTATGAGGAAGGTCTCATCGATCAAACCTTTTCTTTTGATTACACAGAAGAGAATGGTTTTGGCTTCAGCATGCTTGGCGGAGATACAAAATCACCTGACGAGTTTGTAAAGCGCGTCTCTGAAATGATTGAAAGCTTTAAAATGCAGACTCTATGTGAGGAATCGTTCGATCGTGCTCGCAAAAAGAAAATCGGAGCTTTCTTGCGGTCTTTGAATTCACCTGAATTTATTGCGAATCAATTTACAAGATATGCCTTTAATGAAATGGACCTTTTTGATGTAATTCCCGAATTTGAGGGTTTACGGGTTTCCGATGTCGAGGAAGTTCTTCAAAGCCATTTTAATAAAGAAGCTATGAGTGTTTGCCAAGTGCAAAAAAAGAAGTCATAATAAAAAGAAAAAAGCATCCACTAAAGGGGTGTTTTTTTCTGTTAAAGAAGGGATATTCAATTGAAGACAGCACTTGTCACCGGGGCAACCGGTTCAATCGGAACTGCAATTTGCCGGATGCTTGCAAAAAAAGGATATTTTTTGTACATTCATTTCAATAAGAACGAAAAAAAAGCGAAAATGCTGCAAAAAGAATTACATGAGTCATTTGATGTGAAAAGTTCTATCTTACAGGCAGACCTTTCTAAAACAGATGGTCCTGAGAAATTAGTGAATCAGATTACCGAAAATGTTGATGTATTTATTTATAACTGTGGAAGTACCCACTATGGATTATTTACTGATTTTACAAATGAATCAATACGGGAAACGATGCAGCTTCATCTACTCAGTGCAATCGAGATCACTAAATCGCTTGCGAGGAGTATGATAAATCAAAAATACGGGAAAATCATCATGATCTCCTCGGTATGGGGAGAGGTTGGTGCTGCTTGTGAAACTGTCTATTCTTCTGCAAAAGGAGGTTTGGATACGTTCGTAAAAGCACTGGCTAAAGAGCTGGCACCGAGCAATATAAATGTTAACAGTATCGCACCAGGAGTCATTGAAACACCGATGCTGGATCAATTTTCTGATGATGAAAAGCATGATCTTGTCTATGATATACCAGCTGGCCGTTTCGGGCAGCCAGAAGAAGTAGCATATGCGGCTGAGTATTTGATCAGTGAGAAATCAGCTTATATTTCGGGTCATATTCTTTCAATAAACGGGTCGTGGTTTACTTGAAAATGAATGTATAAAAAACAATGAATTATGGGATATTAATGCTGTATCAACCTTGAAGGAGGAGACAGCATGTCTGTATTAGACAACTTTGGCCAATGGAAAAGTTTCTTGTCCGATCGCCTGCAGCACGCAGAGCATGATGGCATGAATCATGATGCTATTTCTAATTTAGCAACTGAAATCGGTGGGTATTTAGCAAATCACGTTGAACCTAAAAACGATGAAGAAAAAATACTTGCTGATCTTTGGAAAGTGGCAGATGATAACGAAAAACACGCCATTGCTAACATGATGGTAAAGTTAGTACAAAACGACTCAAGCCACTAAGCGCAAAAGAGGATGTTAAGATTTTTTTCTTAACATCCTTTTATTTTGCTTTCATAATAAATTGAAATCATTTATTATTAGAAACAAGAATATTTGATGAAATTTGTTTTATTTTGAAGAATAAGGAGATGAGCAATGGGAGAGCAGGAATGGTATTTAGAGTATGAAATACATAAAAACCGCCCGGGCCTCCTTGGGGATATATCATCCTTGCTAGGCATGCTCGGTATTAACATTGTTACGATTAACGGGGTAGATAACGAACGGCGAGGCATGCTGTTAATTATTGATAACGATGAAAAGATAACAAGATTAAAGTCAATATTGGATTCGATGGATAATATTACGGTCACAAAATTCCGCAAGCCGAAACTTCGAGATCGTTTAGCAGTTAGACATGGAAGGTATATTGAACGAGATGCTGATGACAAAAAAACATTTCGTTTTATTCGTGATGAGCTTGGTATATTGGTTGATTTTCTTGCCGAATTATATAAAGTAGAAGGACATAAATTAATCGGAGTCAGGGGTATGCCTCGCGTCGGGAAAACTGAGAGTATCGTAGCTTCGAGTGTTTGTGCAAATAAGAGATGGGTCTTCATTTCTTCAACTTTATTAAGGCAAACCGTCAGAAGTATGCTTGCAGATGATGAATATGATTCTGATCATGTATTTATTATTGATGGGGCGGTGTCTGCACGAAATATGAGTGAAAAACATTGGCAGTTAATTCGTGAAATAATGCGATTGCCTGCTGCCAAGGTTGTTGAACATCCAGATCTCTTTGTGCAGCAGACGGAATATACGTTAGATGATTTTGATTATATTATTGAGCTTAGAAGTCATCGTGACGAAGAAATTACATATGAAGCTCTAAAACAAGATTCAACAGGATTCGGAAATTTAGAATGACGTAAGTGGGTGGGAAGGTTGACAGAACTCGGAAATTTATTAAAAGAAAAACGTGAAGAAAAAGGATTGTCATTAGAAGAACTTCAAACAGCAACAAAGATTCAAAAACGTTATTTAGCTGCCATTGAAGATGGGAATTATGATGTACTTCCTGGGGCTTTCTATGCGAGAGCATTTATAAAGAATTATTGTGAAGCTGTCGGGCTGCATTATGAAACCATTTTTGACCAATATAAACATGAGATACCACAAGCAGCGAAAGAACCATCAACAGAATTCGAACCCCGCTCTAAAAGGCAAAACCCGCCGCTATCAGACGGAAATACTATAGTTAAGCGTATCGTTCCTTTTGCAATTATCGCTCTAGTTATCATTGCTCTCTTATTCCTTGTTTTGAAATGGCTTCCAGATGGAAAAGATGAAGCCAAAAGCGCAGATAGCAATGTGAAGTCGGTTGACTTAGAGGCGGATAAAGATAAGCCGAAGAAAGAAGAAAAAGCGAACGAAGAAGAGAAGAAGAACGATGAGCCTGAAGAGAAAGTAGAAACTCCAAAGCAGACTTTGACAAAACTGCAGACAAGCGGCATAGTAACAACATATGAATTAAAGGATACCGACAAATTGATCATAGATCTTTCAGCGTCAGGACCAAGTTATATCGGCATCAAAGATGAAAATGGAAAGAGTCTGCTTGAGAAACAATTAAGTAAAGGCGAAAAACAGACAGTAGATTTATCTTCTGCAAAAGAAGTGACATTTAACATTGGTGCTGCTCATGTCACAGCTATTAAAATAAACGGTGAAGATTTTGCGTACCCAGTATCGCCGGCTCAACGGGTTCACCAGAAGATCGTTATCAAAAAAATGCAATAATTATGCATGAAAGATTTTTACCGCAATTTGGAGGAAAACGTATTGAATTTACCTAACAAAATTACCATTTCACGTATTTTGCTTATACCCATCTTTATGATTATTTTATTAGGCGGGTTTAATTGGGGCACCTGGTCTCTTGCTGGTGAAGAATTGCCAGTCACTCATTTTATCGCTGCCCTTATTTTTATTTTTGCATCCAGTACAGATTGGGTAGATGGATATTACGCGAGAAAATATAACCTAGTAACGAATTTGGGGAAATTTTTGGATCCTTTAGCAGATAAACTTCTTGTTTCAGCCGCTCTTATCGGTTTGGTCGAACTTGGTAGTGCGCCCGCATGGATGGTGATTGTTATTTTAAGCCGTGAATTTGCTGTAACAGGTATTCGCGCCGTTGCTGCTGCTGAAGGTGATGTAATTGCAGCTGGTCAAATGGGAAAACTAAAAATGTGGATTCAGATTATCGCGATATCTGCATTGCTGCTTCATAATCTGCCTTTTGCATGGATCGGGTTACCCTTTGCAACAATCAGTTTATGGCTCGCTACTTTAATCACGCTGTACTCCGGCTGGGAGTATTTCGTAAACAGCAAGCATATTTTATTAAAATCTAAGTAAATGGAAGTAAATGAGAAAAACAGGAGCTTATTAACTCCTGTTTTTTTATTCGTCTTAGAATAAATCAACCAAAACAAGAAGGAAACAAATCATTATTTCTATTCTTGCAATTTGAACTATAATATAATGGCGGTACAATTTAAGGAGAGTGGCAAATATGAACGCAGAGATCATAGCTGTAGGAAGTGAATTGCTTTTAGGGCAAATTGTTAATTCGAATGCTCAATTTATCTCGAAAAACCTAGCAGATATCGGTGTGAATGTATTTTACCATTCTGTAGCAGGAGATAATGCCAAGAGGCTTGCATCTGTCATTCAAATTGCCAAAACACGATCAAACCTTTTGATTTTCACGGGAGGACTTGGACCTACTAAAGATGACTTGACGAAAGAAACGATTGCTGATGTTTTTCAAAAAGAGCTTGTGCATGACGAACGATCACTGCAGTACATAAAAAATTATTTTGTACAGACTAATCGAAAGATGACGCCTAATAATGAGAAGCAAGCGTTGATTATTAAAGATTCTGTAGTATTCCCAAATGAAAATGGAATGGCCCCTGGGATGGCATTTTCTGATGAAGGAATGACTTGTATCTTGTTGCCTGGCCCTCCGAGCGAAATGAAACCGATGTTTCAAAAATTCGTGATTCCATTTTTGGAGTCTCAATCCGAAACGAAAACAAAACTTTATTCCCGTGTATTAAAGTTTTTTGGAATCGGGGAATCTGCATTGGAAACAGAGCTTCAAGATTTAATCGAAAAACAAAGTAACCCAACCATCGCACCATTAGCTTCAGAGCATGAAGTAACAATTCGATTAACGGCTGTTCATTCTGTTCAACTTGAAGCAGAAAAACTGCTGGACGAGACGGAGGAAAAAATATTAAGCAAAACATCCTCCTATTTTTATGGGTATGATCTTGATACATTAGAGGGTTGTGTGATAGATTCATTGCTTAAGAAAAATGCCACTATTGCGTCAGCCGAGAGTTTAACAGGCGGACTTTTTAGCAAAGTTATTACGGATATCCCTGGTGCATCTGCTATTTTTAAGGGAGGCGCAGTTGTTTATTCGAATGAATTAAAACAAACCCTTCTTGGTGTGCCTGAGAAACTTTTGAAGCAGCATGGTGCTGTGAGTAAGGAATGCGCTGAATGGATGGCTGAAAAAATTAGAAACATGACAAATGCAGACTATGGAATAAGTTTTACAGGAGTAGCAGGTCCTGAGAAACAAGAAGAGAAAAATGCAGGAACTGTATTTATAGCGATTTCTAATGCCGGAGAAACAATATCTTTCTCTTTACAGCTTGCAGGCTCAAGAAAAGCTATTCGGGAGAGAACGGTAAAATACGGATTTTTCTATATGAATCAAATGGTCAAAAAAGGTCAATGAATTTATCGAATAAATGTTCGTAAAATGATTGGCAAATGCGCTAAAAAGAGATATGATAGAAAAGTAGTAAACAAACAAAGAAATAATGACTTAAAAATAAATGTGTGAACAATTTAGAGGAGTGAATGTAATGAGCGACAGAAAAGCGGCTTTAGATATGGCGCTTCGTCAAATTGAAAAGCAATTTGGTAAAGGTTCCATTATGAAACTTGGAGAACAAACAGAACAGCGAATTTCTACAGTTTCCAGCGGTTCTATCACCTTAGACATTGCATTAGGTATCGGCGGTTATCCGAGAGGAAGAATTATTGAGGTTTATGGACCAGAATCTTCAGGTAAAACAACTGTTGCGCTTCATGCGATTGCTGAAGTACAGCGAAATGGCGGACAAGCAGCATTTATTGATGCTGAACATGCATTAGATCCTGATTATGCACAAAAGCTCGGTGTAAATATTGATGAGTTATTGTTATCTCAGCCCGATACAGGAGAACAAGCTTTAGAAATTGCAGAAGCATTGGTTCGAAGCGGAGCTGTTGATATTTTAGTCATTGACTCTGTTGCGGCGCTTGTTCCAAAAGCTGAAATTGAAGGTGAGATGGGTGACTCTCACGTTGGTTTGCAGGCTCGACTTATGTCTCAAGCATTGCGTAAGCTTTCTGGAGCGATTAATAAATCGAAAACAATTGCGATCTTTATTAACCAGATTCGTGAAAAAGTCGGAGTTATGTTCGGAAACCCAGAAACTACACCAGGGGGAAGAGCATTAAAGTTCTACTCATCTGTTCGTTTGGAAGTTCGACGTGCTGAACAGCTTAAACAAGGTCAAGACGTTGTTGGTAACAAAACAAAGATTAAAGTTGTTAAAAACAAAGTAGCTCCACCATTTAGAACAGCTGAAGTTGATATCATGTATGGAGAAGGAATTTCCTATCAAGGTGAAATTCTGGATATCGGATCAGATATTGATATCGTTCAAAAAAGTGGTGCTTGGTACTCATATGAAGGTGAGCGTTTAGGGCAAGGCCGTGAAAACTCTAAACAATTTTTAAAAGAAAATCCAGAAATTGCTTCTGCCATTGTTACTGAAATTCGTAACTATTATCAATTAGAGGGCAAAGGGGAAATTGAAGCTCCTGCTCCTACAGAAGAGTTTGAACTAACGGAATAAAACGCAAAGACCGGTCGATTAAGATCGGTCTTTTTATTTGTTTTACAGAAAAAAATGCTAATTTATGTCACATAATGCTCCTTGCTATTTTTATTTCAAGCAATTATTATAGAAGATTGACTCTCTTGACAAGCATTTGGGACACCTATAAAATGGAGATATATTTTGATTTCTTATGAAATTAAAAGATATGTATAGTATTTGTACGACATGAATGGTGCACAGCACATGTAACACGAATGACGCCAAGAAATGCAGTATGAAAAGCAGAAAGCAAGAGGAGGTGGAAATATGCCGAGTCTTTTAGTATTCATCTCCAGTTTGCTTATCTCATTAGGTGTCGGTGCAATTGTCGGATATCTTGTTAGGAAATCCATTGCTGAAGCGAAGATTTCAAGCGCAGAGCGAGCAGCTGCGCAAATTGTTGAAGATGCAAAGCGCGACGCTGACGCAAACAAGAAGGAAGCGCTGTTAGAAGCAAAAGATGAAATCCATAAGATGCGAACCGAAGCAGAGCGCGAAATTCGCGAACGTCGAAGCGAGCTACAAAAACAAGAACATCGATTGGTTCAAAAAGAAGAGATTCTTGACAGAAAAAGTGAAACTCTAGACAAGAAAGAAGAAACGTTAGAGAGGCGCGAAGAATCTCTCACCAAAAAACAACGACAAATTGAAGAGATTGAAAGCAAAGTGGAGGAATTGCTGGAGGAACAGCAACGAGAGCTTGAGCGCATTTCCAATATTACCAGAGATGAAGCACGCCAAATTATCATGACTGAAGCAGAAAGTGAAATGACACATGAATTGGCAATGATGGTAAGAGAAATGGAAAACCGTGCAAAAGAAGAAGCGGACAAGAAAGGGAAAGAAATTCTTTCACTGGCTATCCAACGCTGCGCAGCCGATCACGTAGCAGAAACAACGGTTTCTGTTGTAAATCTTCCGAATGATGAAATGAAAGGAAGAATTATTGGACGTGAAGGTCGAAACATCAGAACACTTGAAACACTAACCGGTATTGACTTGATTATTGATGATACTCCGGAAGCAGTCATTTTGTCTGGTTTTGATCCAATTCGTCGAGAGATTGCGCGAATGGCATTGGATAAGCTTGTACAGGATGGAAGAATTCATCCTGCGCGAATTGAAGAAATGGTTGAAAAATCACGAAGAGAAGTGGATGAGTACATTCGTGAAGTTGGAGAGCAAACTACTTTCGAAGTTGGAGTTCATGGACTTCACCCTGATCTTATCAAAATCCTTGGCCGCTTGAAGTATCGTACTAGCTACGGTCAAAATGTTTTGAAACACTCCATCGAAGTTGCTTATTTAGCTGGTCTAATGGCAGCGGAAATCGGAGAAGATGTACATCTTGCTAGACGTGCTGGACTTCTTCATGATATCGGAAAGGCAATTGATCATGAAGTTGAAGGAAGTCACGTAGACATTGGTGTTGAATTAGCAACGAAATACAAAGAACATCCAGTAGTTATTAACAGTATAGCGTCACATCATGGTGATACAGAACCAACTTCAATTATTGCAACCCTTGTAGCAGCAGCAGATGCTTTATCAGCTGCTAGGCCAGGTGCAAGACGTGAAACTTTAGAAACGTATATCAGAAGACTTGAAAAGCTAGAAGAGATTTCCGAATCTTTCGAAGGAGTAGAAAAATCTTTTGCTATTCAAGCTGGTCGTGAAATACGAATTATGGTAAAACCTGATTTGATTGATGATGTAGCTTCATACAGGCTAGCTCGTGATATTACGAAGAAAATCGAAAACGAACTGGATTATCCAGGTCATATTAAAGTAACGGTCATTCGTGAGACAAGGGCAGTTGAGTACGCAAAATAAAAGTGGTGGATTCCCGCCACTTTTTTTATTTTGATTTTGGTATGTAACTATTACTGATGAGTGTATTTCAAGATTCTTCGGCGGATGAATAGCCGAGTTTTCTCGCTCGTTTAAAGCCCTATTTTCTGAGAATTACCTAAAACAATAGAGTCTAACAGAACATACTTTTGAAAATATATTCTAAACAAGAACGATTCTTCTAAAAATGAGGAATCGTTTTTTTTTACAAATTATACTTGGAAAAGCTGCACATTGTTGAAATATAGTTATTTGGGTGAAAAATACCATATGTGACGAACAAAAGGCGAATCTTACCTTCTCTTTTTTATTAAAGCATGACTTTTGATCACTGAAAATTACAAATAATACTAATAAATTTATCAGATAAGTTATCTGCCCTTAGTTAAGATAGGTTTGAATGAAAACGGTTAAGGGAACAGATAACCGGGGTTTATTAGGAAGACTGCCTGCATGGGGACAATTATTAATAAAGAGATAGAATGTAATTTTGCCGCCGCAGGAATACAAGCCATAATCAATGAATATAGTAGAACAGGTATCTATCCTGAAGGAGGTTCAAAACAATGGAAATATTAAAAGTTTCAGCAAAATCCAACCCTAATTCTGTAGCTGGTGCACTTGCTGGCGTTCTCCGGGAAAGAGGAGGCGCTGAAATTCAAGCAATCGGAGCGGGTGCATTGAATCAAGCTGTAAAGGCAGTAGCGATTGCTAGAGGATTTGTTGCACCGAGCGGAGTTGACCTCATTTGTATACCAGCTTTTACAGATATCTTAATTGACGGGGAAGAAAGAACGGCAATCAAACTAATAGTTGAACCACGATAACGTGGATAACCTGCTTACCTTTTTTAAAAAGAGCAAGCAGGTTTTTTTGTGATTAAATATAAGAGATAGGTGAGAAAAATTTTGGAAAGTTCTAGGGAATTGAATGGCAGAATTCGAAATTTGAGTTTTTTTTAAAGTAAGTACTTTAGTTGAAGGAATATAAACGGCAGCTCTAGAAATGAATGTTATGATTGATAATTTTTATCCGTTTTACATGTATTTACTTTTTTTGAAATTGTTTGAATAATTTACCCTGAATACTTGCATTTTTATTAAGTTAAGTCTAGAATTGTAGACGTTTAGTACATAATTATATTAACGCATCAAACGTTGGATACAGCATGATGCAATACATGCATAAATGATTTGATTTTAACAATAACGTTTGGGTAACTGAAAGGGTGGAGTACATGATTGATCAACTTTCTTGGAAAGTTGGCGGACAGCAAGGGGAAGGTATTGATAGCACAGGTGAAATTTTTGCGATTGCAATGAATCGACAAGGTTATTATCTTTATAGCTATCGTCATTTTTCTTCGAGAATTAAGGGCGGTCATACCAACAATAAAATTCGTGTAAGCACAAGTGAAACCCGTTCTATCTCTGATGATTTAGATATTTTAATTGCTTTTGATCAGGAAACGATTGACGTAAATGTTCATGAGTTGCGTTCAGGCGGAGTTGTAATTGGTGATTCGAAATTCAATCCTACCGTACCAGAAGATTCTAATGTCAGATTATATGCGGTGCCATTCACCGAGATTGCAACTGAATTAGGCACATCACTTATGAAAAACATGGTCGCGATCGGTGCAACTAGCGCTGTATTAGGATTGCCTGTTGAAAGTTATAAAGAAGTAGTAGAAGAGATTTTTTCTCGTAAAGGGGAAAAAGTTGTTGAAAAGAACATGGAAGCGATCCAAAGAGGTGCTGATCGTTTCAATGAACTTGCCGGCGGTCAAATTGATGGATTCCAGCTTAATAAAGCTGATGGAAAGAAAAGAATGTTCATGATAGGGAATGACGCAATCGCTCTTGGTTTTGTAGCCGGTGGTGTTCGTTTCATGTCAGCTTACCCGATCACACCTGCTTCAGAAATTATGGAGTATTTGATCAAAAAGCTCCCTGAATTCGGCGGTACAGTTATACAAACAGAAGATGAAATCGCAGCGTGTACGATGGCGATCGGTGCTAACTATGCAGGTGTAAGAACAATCACTTCATCTGCTGGGCCAGGATTATCGTTAATGATGGAAGCTATCGGTCTCTCAGGTATGACTGAAGTGCCATTAGTTGTTGTTGATACCCAGCGTGGTGGACCTTCAACAGGATTGCCGACAAAGCAAGAACAATCGGATCTGATGGCCATGATTTATGGAACACATGGAGAAATTCCAAAAGTAGTCATGGCTCCAAGTACGGTAGAAGAAGCTTTTTATGATGCGGTAGAAGCACTAAATATTTCAGAAGAATTCCAATGTCCTGTTATTCTATTAACAGATCTTCAGCTTTCATTAGGAAAGCAGTCTGTTGAACCGCTGGACTTTAGTAAAGTAGAAATTCGCCGTGGAAAACTTGACCCGTCTCAAGAATTGCCTGATTCCGACGATAAAGACGGATACTTCAAACGTTATGAAGTTACTGAGGATGGCGTATCACCAAGAGTTATTCCTGGAATGAAAAATGGTATTCACCATGTAACTGGTGTAGAACATGATGAGACAGGAAAACCATCAGAGGTGGCAGCTAACCGCCAAAAACAGATGGATAAGCGTCTTCGCAAGCTTGATAGTCTTAAATTTAATGTACCTGTAGTAAAACAAACACCTCATGAAGAAGCTGATATTTTATTAGTAGGTTTCAACTCTACAAGAGGAGTTATAGAAGAAGCAATGCCTCGTTTAGAAGCTGAAGGATTTAAAGTGAACCATGCGCATATTCGTCTTGTTCACCCATTCCCAGCTGATGAAATGAAAATGCTGGTAGAGAGTGCTAAGACCGTTATCGTTGTGGAACATAATGCTACTGGTCAACTGGCTAATATTCTTAAGATGAATGTAGGTCAGCATGAAAAGATTAGAAACTTGTTAAAATATGATGGGAATCCATTCCTTCCATCTGAAGTTGTCATGAAATGCAAGGAGCTGGTTTAATATGGCTACATTTAAAGAATTTCGTAATAGTATCAAGCCCAACTGGTGCCCGGGATGCGGAGACTTTTCAGTACAAGCTGCCATTCAAAGAGCAGCAGCAAATGTTGGACTAGAGCCTGATAATCTAGCTGTAGTATCTGGTATTGGCTGTTCTGGTCGTATATCAGGTTATATAAAATCATATGGATTCCATGGTATTCATGGGCGATCCCTTCCTATTGCACAAGGCGTTAAGATGGCAAATAGAGATCTTACAGTTATAGCATCTGGCGGTGACGGTGATGGATTTGCTATTGGTATGGGCCACACTGTTCATGCAATCAGAAGAAATATCGATATTACATATATCGTAATGGATAACCAAATCTATGGATTGACAAAAGGTCAAACATCTCCTCGATCAGATGTTGGATTTAAAACAAAGAGTACACCTGAAGGTTCCGTTGAATCAGCTATCGGAGTCATGGAATTGGCTTTAACAGCTGGCGCTACTTTTGTTGCACAAAGCTTCTCAACTGATTTAAAAGAACTGACTTCCATTATTGAAGCAGGTATTAACCATAAAGGTTTCTCTCTCATCAACGTATTCTCGCCTTGTGTTACTTATAACAAAGTAAACACATACGATTGGTTTAAAGAACATCTCGTAAGTCTCAGCACGATTGAAAATTATGATTCTTCCAATCGCATGATGGCTATGCAGACATTGATGGAAAACAAAGGTCTAGTAAAGGGAATTATTTATCAAGATAAAGTAAAACCTTCATATCAAGATCTTGCTCATGGATACAGTAAAGAAGCTCTTTCAAAGGTTGATTTAAATCTACCAGAAGAAAAGTTCAATCAGTTGATGACAGAATTTATGTAACAAGATGCCTTACTTCTTTTAATAGGAGTAAGGCTTTTTTTCTCGCAAAAAAAAATTTCGGATATTTTTTTTGGTATCTGCTAATGTCCGCCTCAGATGAACACCGCCCTTTACCTCACAAAATTTTAAATGTACAATATGGGTGGAAATGATTTTTTGATTTTTGTGAGGAGTGTTTATATTGCAAGGGAAAATGAAAGCGATTATCAAGCACCATGCGGGTTATGGTGCCAAGTTAGAAACAGTGGACATTCCAGAAATTAAAGAAAATGAAGTTTTGGTTAAGGTAAAAGCAACTTCAATCTGTGGAACAGATGTCCATATATACACTTGGGACGAGTGGTCTCAAAGCCGTGTTAAACCGCCTTATGTATTTGGTCATGAGTTTTCAGGTGTTGTAGAAAAGATTGGAAGCGCTGTTACAAATGTGAAACTTGGAGATCATGTTTCAGCTGAAACACATATTGTATGTCATTCTTGTCCACAATGTTTAAAAGGACAGTACCATATTTGCAAAAACACAAAAATAATCGGTGTCGATACCAATGGCTGCTTTGCGGAGTATGTGGCTATGCCTGCGGAAAATATTTGGAAGAACGATCCTGACATGCCTTTTGAACACGGCTCTATTCAAGAGCCGATGGGCAACGCTGTTCACACTGTTTTAGCAGGTGATGTAACAGGGAAAACGGTTGCTGTTATTGGTTGTGGTCCAATTGGTGTCATGGCTGTAAATGTTGCCAAAGCTGCAGGCGCAAGCCAAGTGATCGCTATTGATCTAAATGAATATCGTCTGGACCTAGCTAAAAAAGTCGGAGCTTCAACAGTAATCAATCCTAAAAACGAGGATCCTGTAGAAAAAGTGCTGGAATTAACAGACGGAAATGGTGTAGATGTTGTTTGTGAAATGAGCGGACACCCGGTTGCGATCAATCAAGGATTTAAGATGATCACAAACGGAGGAAGAGTATCCATTCTGAGCCTTCCCGTAAAGCCTGTTGAAATTGACTTGACGAATGACGTTGTTTTCAAAGGAGTAACAGTTCAAGGGATAACAGGAAGAAAAATGTATGAAACGTGGGAGCAAGTTTCAGGACTTCTTAAATCCGGCAGCATGCAGCCAGAGGCAATTATTACGCATACACTTCCTATGGAACAATTTGAAGAAGGTTTTGACCTAATGATTAAAGGTAATTGTGGAAAAGTAGTTCTTATTCCTTAGAAAGGGGTTTGATAGTGATGAAAGGTTTCGAATACTTACAAGAAGAATTGGATCATATGAAAGAAGAGGGTACGTTCAGAAAGCTTGTACCACTTGAATCAGAACAAGGATCAAAAGTAGTGATTAATGGCGAAGAGGTTATTCAGCTATCATCAAATAACTACCTAGGCTTAACTAGCCATCCGAAAATGAAAAAAGCAGCACTTGAAGCTGTTGAAGAATTTGGGGTTGGAACTGGTTCAGTTCGTACGATTGCAGGGACTCTTTCTATGCATGAGGAGTTTGAAAAAAAACTTGCTGAATTCAAACATACTGAAGCATGTCTTGTATTCCAATCCGGTTTTTCAACAAACCAGGGTATACTTTTTGCGATTCTTACAGATCAAGATGTGGTCATTTCAGATGAATTGAACCATGCATCCATTATTGATGGAATCCGATTAACAAAAGCAAAAAGAAGAATTTATAAACATGTTGATCTAGAAGATTTAGAAGCAGCTTTAAAAGAAACACAAGAATTTAGAAAAAGAATTGTTGTAACAGACGGTGTGTTCTCGATGGATGGCAACATCGCACCGCTCCCGGGTATCGTTGAACTTGCAGAAAAGTATGATGCTCTTGTGATGGTAGATGATGCCCATGCAAGTGGTGTACTTGGAACGAACGGACGGGGAACAATCGATCACTTTAACTTGAACGGACGTGTCCACATTCAAGTTGGTACATTGAGTAAAGCAATTGGTGTACTTGGCGGATACATCGCTAGTACTCAAACTTTGAGAGATTATCTCATTCATAAAGGACGTCCATTCTTATTCAGTACATCACATCCACCTGCAGTTATTGCAGCTAGTTCAGCAGCAATTGATGTACTTGAAGAAGAACCAGAACATATGGAACGTCTATGGGAAAATACAAAGTTCTTCAAAGCGGGCTTAAAGCAATTAGGATTCAACACCGGCGTGAGTGAAACTCCAATTACTCCAGTGTTAGTTGGGGATGATGCACTAGCTCATAAATTATCAGATACACTGCTAAAGTATGGTGTATTTGCTCAAGGTATCGCTTTTCCAACTGTTGCTAAAGGCAAGGCACGTGTTCGTACAATTGTTACAGCACAGCATACGAGAGAAGAATTGCAAACTGCACTGGACGCTTTTGAGAAAGCTGGAAAAGAATTAGAAATTATATAAAAAAAGGAGGGATGTTTCCCTTCTTTTTTATTTTTATTTAAGGCTCTATTCTAAAAGGCTGTTGCATTTGGCTGTTATTGTTCATTCACACCAGTGAAAAGTTGATTAGAGCGAGCAGACTGAAGCGGAAATCAACCACTTCCAAGAGCAGCAAAGATAACGAATACAACTTTATTTATAATAAACAAACAGACTATTTACCATATTAATATTATGTCAACTAAAAGTAATTCTCGTTTTAATAAAACCAAATATTTGATATAATGTTACAGTTAGTGATAAAGATAAAATGATGGGTTGATAGATGCAGCAAATCAGAGTTTGGCAGTAAGGAGTGAAAGATGTCTTGGAACCAACTAAAGACAAGCAAAATTCATTAAAACAAGATACAAAACGAGATTACTCACAATATTTTCAAAGCACGTACGCACCTCCGTCTTTAAAAGATGCTAAAAAAAGAGGAAAAGAACAAACCCAGATATTAAAGGACTTTACAATTCCTGAAAATCTAAAAAATATCGGTATCGGAAAAAAATTCTATATTCGCACATACGGCTGTCAAATGAACGAACATGATACAGAAGTTATGGCTGGTATTTTAAATGAGATGGGTTATGAAGTTACCGATTCTACCGAAGATGCAGATGTAATCCTTCTAAATACTTGTGCAATTCGTGAAAATGCAGAAAATAAAGTATTTGGCGAGCTGGGGCATCTAAAGCACACGAAAGCAAATAACCCTAATCTCTTGTTGGGAGTATGCGGTTGTATGTCCCAAGAAGAATCAGTAGTTAACCGAATTTTGTCAACATACCCGCAAGTTGACATGATTTTTGGTACACACAACATTCATCGTTTACCTCAAATTATTGAAAACGCGTTATTTTCTAAAGAAATGGTAGTTGAAGTATGGTCCAAAGAAGGCGACATCGTTGAAAACCTTCCGAGAAAACGTAAGGGAAATGTTAAGGGCTGGGTTAACATTATGTATGGATGCGATAAATTCTGTACGTATTGCATTGTACCTTATACGCGAGGCAAAGAGAGAAGCAGAGATCCACGGGATATTATTGAAGAGGTTCGTCAGCTGGCAAGGGAAGGGTATAAAGAAGTTACTTTGCTTGGTCAGAATGTAAATGCATATGGGAAGGATCTTGAAGGAATTGATTACGGATTAGGTGATCTCATGGATGAAATCCGTAAGATCGATATTCCTCGTCTTCGCTTTACGACAAGCCATCCTCGCGATTTTGATGATAGACTGATTGAAGTTCTGGCTAAAGGCGGCAACATTGTTGATCATATTCATCTACCTGTTCAGCATGGCAACAGTGATATCTTAAAATTAATGGCTCGTAAATATACACGAGAGCATTATATGGAACTTATTAATAAAATAAAGGCTGCAGTACCTAATGCTGCTTTAACGACAGATATCATAGTAGGTTTCCCAAATGAAACGGATGAGCAATTCGAAGAAACAATTTCGCTTGTTAAAGAAGTAGAATATGATGCAGCTTATACGTTCATTTATTCTCCACGTGAAGGAACACCAGCTGCAAAAATGCAAGATAACGTACCGATGGAAGTAAAAAGAGAACGTCTTCAGCGCTTGAACAGTGTGCTGAATGATATTTCCCTTCGCAAAAACCAAGCATATATCGGGAAGGTTGTTGAAGTGTTGGTTGAAGGTGAAAGCAAAAAGAATCCAGATGTTTTAACAGGTCATACTGGTGCGAATAAAGTAGTAAACTTTAAAGCTCCAAAACACCTAATTGGTGAAATTGTTAAAGTGAAAATTACAGATGCAAAAACATGGAATCTCGGTGGAGATTTGATTGAAGAAAAATCAGAGGTGGTAAGCTAATGACTACGTATACTAAAAGTGAAATTTTAAATAAAGCTCACGAATTGGCAAAAATGATCGCAACTACAGAAGAAGTAGATTTCTTTAAAAAAGCAGAAGCACTTATTAATACAAATTCTGAAGTTGCCAAATTAATGGGACAAATTAAGAACTTGCAAAAGCAAGCTGTAAATCTTCAGCACTATCAAAAACATGAAGCATCAAGAGAAGTAGAAGGAAAAATTGATGCATTAATGGAAGAATTGGACAGTATCCCTGTCGTACAGGAATTCAAACAATCACAAAGTGATGTAAACGATATCCTGCAAATGGTTTCCATTACAATTTCTAATAAAGTTACCGATGAAATTATTGAATCTACTGGCGGTGATCTTCTAAAAGGAACTACAGGATCACAAGAAAACCCATTAGACGGATGTTCAACTGGCAGCTGCGGCTGTTCATAATTAAATGAAAAGCACGGTACCCAAAAAGGTATCGTGTTTTTTATTTTATAGTTGAATAGTTGATGAAGAACGGTGTGTATTAATTGTGTCGAATTTTGTAGGAAGACTTAATTATTTGTAATGAGACTTAATTTTGAATAATTAGACCTAATTATTGTTCAAAGAGACTAAATTGATCTTCAATCAGACTTAATGAGTAAACCGGGAAGTTCGAAATAAGCTGAAAATCAACTCTTATTGCTTTGTTCTTATCATAGCGCCATTGTGTTTTTCGTGTGTGTCACTGAAAGCACTTCAATAAAATAAAAAATTGATCATTTTGTTTATAAAAAATGGCCAATCTAAAGTGAAGATCGGATATTGCTGATCATTATTAATAATTTCACGTACCGTATTAGGTGTATTAAATTTGATACCATTCGTATATAAGCAAATCATTTCTTCAGACTTTCAATGTTTTAATAAATATAGGCACAATAGGCATCCGCCCTGCATAAAATAGAGTGAGATTTGCAGAGGAGGGATTCTTTCTATGTCCAGACGTGTTGAACAAGAATTAACTTACAGAGAAATCATTACTAAAGCTGTTTGCGGTAAAGGACGAAAATTCTCACAGGAAACTCACACAATTGCACCGACTCATCGACCTACAAGCATTTTAGGATGCTGGATCATCAACCATACCTACAAACCAAATCGAAAAGATGATTGTGTTGAAGTTGAGGGCTCATATGATATTAATGTTTGGTATTCTTATAATGACAATACGAGAACAGAAGTAGTAACTGAAACGATTCAATTTAAAGATACAGTTGTTCTTAGTGTCAGAGATAAGCATGCGATGGGTAAACAATTTGAAGTTTATTGCAGAGCCCTGCAGGAACCTAATACACTTGAAGCTACTATTTCACCAAATGGCAATAAAGTAATCGTGCAAGTAGAAAGAGAGTTTGTATGTGAAATAATCGGTGAAACAAAGGTTTGTGTATATGTAAATCCAGATGGTTTTGATGATGAGAACACAAGAGATTGGGAATATGATGTAGATGAAGAAGATTTTAATGACCTTGATCCTAATTTTTTAGTTGGAGATTTAGAGGAATAAGAAAAAACGGGGTATTGTTTCCCGTTTTTTTGTTTGGTTTGGTAATTGATAAGCGTCGAATCTCTTCGTCAGTCTCGTTTCTGTGGTACTCACGTATTTGTAATACGCTGTGTTCCTCAAATCTTTACTTCCTTGACCTTCTTGCTTCTAAATTACCAAACGACTCTAATTGATAAGCGGCGAATCTCTTCTTCAGTCTCGTGCTCTGCGATTACTCGTCGCAACTCGCAGTCTATGTGCAAGTGTTGCTCGTTCCTGTGGTACTCACGTATTTGTAATACGCTGTGTTCCTCGAATCTTTACTTCCTTGACCTTCTTGCTTTTAAATTGCTAAAGATTTAAAAAGTTAAGCACTAATCTCTAGGAATTAACTATGGTTTCTAATTGTTTAGAAGGTAAAGGCTTGTTAAATTATGATATAATGGCAACATTGAAATGTTATGAAAATAGGTGAAAAAATGTCGCAATATACTCCAATGATGCAACAATATTTATCCATTAAGGCAGCTCATCAAGATGCCTTTTTATTTTTTAGATTAGGTGATTTTTATGAAATGTTTTTCGAAGATGCTGTTAAAGCATCACAGATATTAGAAATTACATTAACGAGCAGAGAAGGCGGCCAAAATGGACGTATTCCTATGTGTGGCGTGCCATATCATTCATCTGCAGGATACATAAAAGTACTTGTTGAAAACGGCTATAAAGTGGCGATTTGTGAACAGGTAGAAGATCCAAAACAATCCGTAGGGGTAGTTAAAAGGGAAGTTATTCAAATTATTACTCCGGGAACAGTAATTGATGACCATTTATTGCAGGATCGTGAAAATAATTATCTTGTTTCTATAGAAAAACAAGATCAATCGTATGCTTATATTTTGTGCGATTTATCAACTGGTGAAATGAAAGGTTATTTATATGAAGGAAGTCATTTGCCATTTATTCAGCTTCTCTTAAGTCATGGGGTTAAAGAAATCGTGGGAGATGAAGCATTACATAATGAATGGAATGAATATATCTCACAACATGGCCAAGCATCTATTTCTATAAAAGAAGAAAATGAAATAGATGATAAATTCAATCATTTAGCTGAAAATATTACACAGCCATTATTAATAAATGCTGCAGGTAGATTGTTTCATTATTTAAGCTTTACGCAAAAAAGATCGTTTCATCATTTGAAGGCAATTGAATATCAGCAAAATGAAAAAAGAATGAAATTAGATGCCTTTTCTAAAAGAAATCTAGAATTAACAGAATCAATTCGTGCAAAAGGAAAAAAAGGATCTTTACTTTGGCTGCTAGATGCAACGATGACAGCGATGGGGGCAAGAAAGCTTAAACAATGGGTAGAAGAGCCTCTATTTGTAAAAGAGACAATTGAAAAACGTCTACAATTAGTGGAAAACCTTATCGGCGAATTTTTTATTCGGGAAGAAATGAAAGAACAGCTGAAATCTGTTTATGATATGGAGAGGCTCATTGCAAAAATCTCGTATGGAAATGCGAGCCCAAGAGACTTGGTTCAGCTTAGACGTTCATTACAAAGTGTTCCTGTCATTAGAGAAAAGATGAAGCAGATTGATGGAGATTACGCCAATGCACTTTATGAAAAGATGACAGATCATGGTGAACTTGCTGATTTCCTGCAATCAGCTCTTTGTGAAGAAGCTCCGATTCAAATTAAAGAAGGCGGAATTATAAAGAAGGGCTTTAATGACAAATTAGACGAGTATAAAGACGCGAGCACGAACGGAAAAGAGTGGATCGTTTCTTTAGAGCAGAAAGAAAAAATATCGACGGGGATTAAGTCGTTAAAAATTGGATTTAATAAAATATTTGGCTACTATATTGAAGTAACGAGATCGAATTTGTCTATGGTGCCCGATCGGTATGAACGAAAACAAACATTAGCTAATGCAGAACGCTATGTAACTCCTGAATTAAAAGAAAAAGAAAGTATCATTTTAGAAGCAGAAGAGAAAATATCAGGTCTTGAGTATTCACTGTTTTTAGAAGTAAGAGAGCATGTGAAGCAATATATTCCTGGGCTACAGCAACTTGCTTCAGCTATTTCTGAACTGGATGTTGTTCAATCTTTTGCGTCGATCAGTGAACAATATCATTACGTAAGACCAGTTATTTCTGAAAATGGGAAGGTAACAATCATTGGCGGCCGGCATCCTGTTGTTGAAAAAGTAATGGATGCACAAGAATATGTTCCAAACGATATACATTTAAATAATGACCGCAATATGCTGCTGATTACAGGTCCTAACATGGCAGGTAAAAGTACTTATATGCGCCAGTTGGCACTCACTTCTGTTATGATGCAGATTGGTTGTTTTGTTCCTGCAGAGAGCGCAGAGCTCCCGATGTTCGATCAGATTTTTACACGGATTGGTGCTGCAGATGATCTTGTAGGCGGTCAGAGTACCTTTATGGTAGAAATGCTGGAAACGAACTTTGCTCTTACAAGCGCAACTGAAAATAGCCTAATTTTACTTGATGAAATAGGAAGAGGTACATCTACTTATGACGGTATGGCCCTTGCGCAATCCATCATCGAGTTTATACATGGAAAAATAAATGCAAAGACATTATTTTCGACTCATTATCATGAGTTAACCGTTTTAGAAAATACACTTTCCTCTTTAAAAAATGTATTTGTAAGTGCTATAGAAGAGAATGGAAGACTCGTATTTTTGCATAAAGTAATTGACGGACAAGCAGATAAAAGTTTTGGTATTCAAGTTGCAGAGCTGGCAGAGCTTCCAGAAGAAGTGATATGTAGGGCAAAGACGATATTAAATTCTTATGAGAATCAGCAAAGTAATGGGCCAGATCCTTCCATAAAAGAAGTTTCGGCAGCCGCAGAAGAAGAATTTATAGAAAGTCAGTTAAGTTTATTCTCAGAAAAACAATCGCAAAGAAAACTTAAAGACCCAAAAGAAATCGATGTAATTAAAGAGCTGAAATCCATTAATCTTTTAGAAATGACACCAATGGATGCAATGAATGTGATTTACAAGCTTCAAGGAAAGCTGAAATAAAGGAGGCGTATCAGATGGGCAAAATCGTACAGATGGATGAACATTTATCAAACAAAATCGCTGCTGGTGAAGTAGTCGAGCGCCCGGCCTCTGTTGTTAAAGAATTAGTTGAAAATTCAATTGATGCAAACGCCTCAAGAATTGAAGTGGAAGTGGAAGAAGGTGGTCTTTCACTCATCCGTGTATTAGATAATGGAGATGGAATTGAACCAGAAGATTGTGTGCTCGCTTTTAACCGTCACGCGACGAGTAAAATAAAAAGCGAACAAGATCTCATTCACATCCGAACAATGGGATTTAGAGGAGAAGCGTTGCCGAGTATCTCTTCTGTTTCACAAGTAGAGCTAAAAACATCAACAGGAGATCGGCCGGGAACGTATCTATTTATCGAAAATGGCAGAATTGTAAAACAAGAGCAAACCAGCAGCAGAAAAGGTACTGATGTAAACGTTAGAAATTTATTTTACAATACACCTGCCCGTCTTAAACACTTAAAAACGATTCAAACGGAGCTTGGAGCTATAACCGATCTTATGAATCGCCTAGCGTTGGCTAATCCGCAAGTTGCTTTTCGCTTAAAGCATAACGGAAAAGAGTTGCTACAAACTTCTGGTAATGATAACCTTCAGCAGATTATCGCTTCTGTTTATGGCATTCAAACAGCCAAAAATATGATTCCGGTATCGTTTTCATCACTCGATTATGAAGTTACTGGTTTTATTGCAAAACCAGAGGTGAACAGAGCTTCTAGACAATATATTTCTCTTTTCATGAATGGACGGTATATAAAAAATTATTCACTATCAAAAGCTATTCAAAATGCGTATCATACGTTTTTGCCAATTGGAAGGTTTCCGATTGCTGTATTATCAATCAAAATGGATCCTACGATCATTGATGTGAATGTTCACCCTTCCAAACATGAAGCTAGGTTAAGTAAAGAAACAGAGCTAGTCCAGCTCGTGGAAAATGAACTAAGAAAAACGATTAAAGCGCAGCAATTAATTCCAGACGTTCATATACCAAGAAAAGAACAAAGACCCAAAGATATGGATTATCAATCTGCTTTTTCATTTCAATACAGCCAAACAAATGAAGGATCTAATCCTAACTATCAGCCATCTGAAACTAGTCCAACTGGATTTCAACAAACTAGATTGGCTGAAACAGTGTCTGATGATACAGAAAATAAGCATATTAGAGAAATGGTAGATACTTTGTTGGAAGATAAAACGACTATTCAACAAGTCCAACATTCAGGTAATCAAATGGATGATAATAACAATGTTGATAATGAAAATGAAAAGCTTCCTGTACTATATCCGATCGGACAAATGCATGGTACTTATATACTGGCACAAAATGAAAATGGACTTTACTTAATTGACCAGCATGCTGCTCAGGAGCGGATTAAATATGAATTTTTCAGAAAAAAAGTAGGACGGGTAGAGCGCGAGGTTCAGCTTTTGACTGTACCTTACACATTTGAATATACGAGTCATGAAGCTGCTTTCATAAAGGAAAACCTGGATTTCTTCGCACAAGTCGGATTGTTCTTAGAGCCATTTGGACAAAATACGTTTATTGTAAGAGAACATCCGCAATGGTTCCCGAAAGGCTATGAAAAAGAAACGATGTTAGATATTATTCAGCAAGTATTGGATAACAAAAAAATTAATATTGAAAAACTTAGAGAAGAAGCAGCGATTATGATGTCTTGCAAAGGTTCAATTAAAGCAAATCATCACTTAAGAAATGATGAGATTTTCGCATTATTGCAATCCCTGCGTGCGGCCGAGGATCCCTATACTTGTCCGCATGGAAGACCTGTTACGATTCATCTATCAACTTATGAACTTGAAAAAATGTTTAAAAGAGTCATGTAGGAGTTTATTATGAAAGAAAAATTAGTTGTGATAGTAGGACCAACTGCTGTAGGAAAAACAAAGACGAGCGTTGAACTTGCAAAAGCTATTAACGGTGAGATCATCAGCGGGGATTCTATGCAGATTTATAAGGGGCTGGATATTGGAACTGCTAAGATTTCAGAAGCTGAAAAAGAAGGAATTCCACATTACTTAATAGATATAAAAGAACCGACCGAATCTTTCTCGGTGGCAGAATTTCAAGAGCTTGCAAGAGAACGGATACATGACATCAACAGAAGAGGGAAAATCCCGATTATTGTTGGCGGAACAGGCCTTTATATCCGTGCAGTAACCAATCGCTATGAATTTTCTGAAGCAACGAGGAATGATGAACTTAGAAATCAATTACAGCATAAAGCAGATGAGTTTGGTGCGGACAGTTTGCATGAAGAATTAAAGAACGTAGATCCGATCCGTGCAGCTGAAATTCATCCCAACAATGTTCATCGAGTAATACGTGCTTTAGAAATTTACTTTGAAACTGGAAATATTCCTTCGAATGAACAGAAAAACAAAGGCAATGATCTTGAAACAATGTATGACCTTGCATTAGTTGGTCTGACAATGGACCGTGAAATGTTGTATGAACGGATTAATCATCGTGTTGATCTTATGATAAAGCAAGGCGTAATAGATGAAGCGAAATGGTTATTAACGATGGACATTTCAAACAGTCTTGCAGCAAAAGCGATCGGTTATAAAGAACTATTTCCTTACCTTTTAGGAGATAGTACGCTGGAAGAAGGGGTATCAACGTTAAAAAGAAATTCTCGTAGGTATGCAAAGAGACAGTTTACATGGTTTTATAATCAAATGGATATTGAATGGTTTTCGATGGATAAAGCTCCGTTTGATAAAAAATTTCGAGAAATTCTGCACTTTGTTGAAGGGAAATTAAAAACTTCCGAGAATGTATAGAGGTAATGCCCAAAGAGGAGGATCTGTTCACATGAAGCAATCTATCAATTTACAGGATCATTACTTAAACCAGTTACGGCGTGAAAACATATATGCGACCGTATACTTGCTGAATGGCTTTCAGCTTAAAGGTTTAGTTAAGGGGTTTGACAACTTTACGGTCGTACTTGAGGCAGAAGGGAAACAGCACCTCATTTATAAGCATGCCATTTCAACGTTTACCCCACATCGAAATGTAGATCTATCATCTGCAAATATGAATGAATAAAAAAATTACTCCCAGCATTCTCTAAAAAAGAGTGCGGGGAGTTTTCGCTTTATTAAACGATCGTTTCTTTTTCTCTTATATAATGTTCATACCTATTTACAGTTAGTGGAGACTTCAGACCAAACCATGCCTGTATTTCCTTAGTAGAATTATTTCTTACAGCAAAATTTAATATCGCTGTTCTTCTTAAGTGATGGGAACTTACGCCATCTCTTAGGCCAGAGCGTTTAATTTCCTGCCTTAACATTTTTTGAATCGCAATAACTGTTAATGGTTTTGGTTCATAATTACTGTAATCAAAGCGATATGTACCTCTCTGGTAATCAAAAGCTATAAAAAATCGATCTGAAGAATATTTCCTTGGCTTTATAAGATCTGGAATGTTTTCCAAATACGCATATAACAATCGCTGTATTTCTTTTTCCAGAGATAGGGTCCGTTTGTTTTCATTGTTCTTCACTGTTAACAGATGCTCTGTAAATTTAACATCTTTCATCTCGATATTGGCTAATTCCTGAAGGGTAAGTCCATATTTGTAAAGCAATGTTACAATTGCTTCGTTTCTTTTTATTAATAAATGTCTGAACTTTTGCTGTTTTTCAGTTAATCCTTCATAAGACGAAAGAATTTGAAAAAGCTGTACATATTCTTCTTCTGTTATAAAATCCTCATTTTTAAAGTGTTTGTCTTCTTCCCATTTTTGATCAAAGTCCTTAAAAGGGTTTTCTTTTATTAGTTTTTGAACTTGGAGAAAGTGAAATAAACTTTTCGTTACAGTAAATACCCTATTTGTCGTGGATGCGCTGTATTCTCTTTGCTCTGTAAGAAATAGAAAATACTCACTTAATTGTTCTTTATTTAGGTTTTGGATAATGTTAAGATCATCACTCTTTTTCATCACTCTAATCCAAGCAAAAAAATCAAGTAAATCATAATAATATCTTTTTATAGTACTTTTTTTTCGGTCTTTTTTTTGTAAATGGTCAATAAAGAGCTGAGCATAATCCGGTAAATGTGGATACTCTTCCATTATTGCCTCCTGTAACCTGTTTTTCCCATTATAACAAAGGTGCATTATTTTGCATATTTCACTTAACTTCATACAAACACTAAGTAAAAAAGGGATGGAAAATAAATGAGAAAATATTTTGGAATCTTACTGGCACTTTTTATAGTATTAACAGGATTAACAGCTTGCGGAACGAATAAAAAGCCCAACCAAGAAAGCACAGAAGAAACAAAGCAAATTAAAAATACAAAAGCTGGAAGAGAACCAAACTCACAAATCGATTCACCTTTAGTGGAAAGAAAGAGTGGGGAGGTTCACCAATCAAAAGATTTAGTTAAGCTTGCTGAAAATATTCCAGGCGTTAAGAAGGCTTATGTAATCGTAAGCGGGACATTTACGTTAGTTGGAATTGATCCACTTACAAAAGTACAGCCTGGACAAGAAAACGAAAAACTGAGAACTGAAGTTTATGATGTATTAAAAGAGAATGCGCAAGGCAGGAATGCAGCAATTACGACGGATCCAGACAAAATTGCCGACATCAAGCGACTTGGAGAAAAGGTTGCGCAAGGTAAGCGTCATCAGCTTCACAGAGGGGTTTATAACGAGATGGGGCAAATTATTAGTAAGATAAAACCAGTTAAAGGTCAATATCAATCAACAGAAAGACAAGAAATGCATGAAAATATGGATCAACATCGAGATGATCTGTATGAATAATTATTTCCTAAGCAAGCGCACAAAATGACATAAAAGGACAGCATTAATACAAGGTTACATAATGTATGTTATGTAACCTTGTATTCAAATTAAAAAGCATTCTCCATAATTTAATGGAGAATGCTTTTAATTATTTCTTACAGCATCTATTGATTCATCAACTTCATATTCAATGGCAGGAGATTTAGCTTTTAATTTACCCACTATGAATGAGGCAATTGATATAGAAAAAATAGATATAAATGCATTGTTAAAACCTACAATAACAATAGCAGAAGATACGATCATAAAATCAGTTACAAATAATGTGAGGCCGCGGTTAATATTTGACTTTTGTTCCAGGTATAAAGCTAATATGTGTATTCCGCCTAATGAAGCACCGGAATTTAACACCAAACTAACACCAACACCTATTAATGTTCCTGCGAATAAAGACGCAAAGATAGGTGTGACCGTTGGGAAATGGATGTAGGTTAATAAATCTGTAATGGCCGAAACAAGCAATATACATAAAAATGTAGATATTGAAAATGTCCATCCTAATTTTCTTATCGAAAGGATGAAAAATGGCAGATTAACAATTAAAAATAATATTCCCCAAGACCAATTGCTTAAGAAAGAGCCTAAAGTCGCAATTCCGGCCGTTCCGCCAAAAGTTAGCGAATGAATGTTTAAGATCTTCATTCCCGCTGCAGTTAAAAATAAGCCGGCTAAGATGGCTAAGCTTTTTTGAATTTTTGTATTCAAATCCTGTCTTCCTTCTTCCATATAAATCTATACTTGGTTCATTCCATACATAACATATCATGGAAAAGTTACATTCTTGAGTATTTTTATTCATCTGAAAATAGTAAGCGCTTACAGTTATGAAATCGAAAAACAATTTGGACATTGTAGTAGATTATGACTTTCAATCATAAATTGATAATAGTGCAATGCAAATGAAATAGGCATTTGTCACATAAGATTAGAAAAATGCGATAAATGTTTTGAATGGCTTAAAGAGGGGTGGACGCATTTGAATGAACCAATGGCTATTAAAAAGCAGCGGCAAATTAACATTGTACTGAATCAGGGCAATGAAAAAATAAGAGTTGATGAAGCAAGTGCGATGGTTGGTAAAGCTAAAGCATTAGATCAGCATCTCCCATTACTTAAAATTGAACAAGACTTGAATAAGCTAGTTGGAATGGAAGAATTAAAATATCATGTAAAAGAAATCTATGCATGGCTTCACATTAACAAATGCCGTCAAGAAATGGGAATGAAAGCCGAGAAACAATCACTTCATATGCTGTTTAAAGGCAACCCGGGTACAGGAAAAACGACTGTTGCACGCAAATTAGGTACACTATTCCATGAAATGAAGGTATTAACGAAAGGTCATTTAATCGAAGCTGAAAGAGCGGATCTTGTCGGTGAATATATTGGTCATACTGCACAAAAGACAAGAGAATTATTAAAAAAAGCCAGTGGTGGAATCCTATTTATAGATGAGGCCTATTCTTTAGGAAGAGGCGGTGAGAAGGATTTTGGAAAAGAAGCCATCGATACATTAGTGAAAGCGATGGAGGACCAGCAGCATGATTTTATTTTAATATTGGCTGGCTACTCTAATGAGATGGAGCGTTTTTTAAAATTAAATCCAGGTTTGCCCTCTAGGTTTCCTTTAGTCATTTCTTTTCCTGATTATAATATTGATGAATTGATGGAAATCAGTAAAAGAATGCTGCTTGATCGTGAATATGTTTTTACGAAAGAATGTGAATGGAAATTTAAACAGCACATTGAAAGAGTTAGGACTTCAGCCAGCACTACCTTTTCAAACGGAAGATACGTTAGGAATATGATTGAAAAGGCAATAAGAAGACAATCTGTAAGACTTCTGAAAAATGTTCAGCCAGATAAGAAAACCTTGATGACAATTCAAAGTGATGACCTGGTGCTAGAAGAACCTGAATTGATTTGATATGATGATAGGAGACTATGGAAAGCAGGGATCGTTACTTTGAACAGACATAATGATTCAGTTCAGGAAAAAGCTATTCTCGTCGGCTGTCAACTTCCTAGACAGAACGACGAGCGTTTTTTTTATTCAATGGAAGAATTAAAATCACTTACAAAAACAGCTAATGGAACAGTATGTGCGGTTGTTTCGCAAAAAAGAGAAAGGTATGATTCAGCTACTTTTATTGGTAAAGGAAAGGTAGAAGAAATTATTGCTCTTGAAGAAGAACTTGAAGCAGATTTAATCATTTTCAATAGTGAATTATCACCATCTCAAGTACGTAATTTATCAAACCATTTCAACGCGAGAATTATTGATCGCACTCAATTGATTTTAGATATTTTTGCGCAGCGTGCTAAAACTCGTGAAGGAATATTGCAAGTGGAGCTAGCACAGTTAGAATATTTATTGCCAAGACTTTCTGGAATTGGAGCAACACTGTCCAGGCTTGGGGGAGGAATTGGGACAAGAGGTCCTGGTGAAACAAAACTTGAAAAAGATAGACGACATATTCGTTTCCGCATCCATGAACTTAAACAGCAGATTAATCAAGTTGTCAGCCATCGAGAAAGATATCGAGAACGCAGAAAGCATCAGGGTGCTTTCCAAGCGGCTCTTGTAGGATATACGAACGCTGGTAAATCAACGATTTTTAATAAGCTGGCAGAAGCAGATAGTTATGAAGAAGATAAGCTTTTCGCTACTTTGGATCCGTTAACTCGTAAAGTAAGGCTCAAAAGTGGATTTCAGATGCTTCTTACTGATACGGTCGGTTTTATTCAAGATCTTCCAACTTCACTGATTGCAGCCTTTAGATCTACTTTAGAAGAAGCTGCAGAAGCAAATCTTCTCATTCACGTAATTGACGGCTCAAGTGAGGATCGTTCACAGCATGAAAAAACAGTAAATCGTATACTGAACGATCTTAAAGCAAGTCACATTCCGATGTTGACCGTTTACAATAAGAAAGATCAATTTGGTAATCAATTCATTCCTGAAAACCCTTCGATCTCTATTTCTGCCCTTTCAGAAAATGATATTTCTGAGCTTCTTTCTGCTATTGAAAAAGAGGTAGTAAAGCAACTAACGTACTATCAAATTGAAGTGCCTGCACATGACGGGAAACTGCTCTCAAGACTCCGCTCAGAAACCATCATGCTCAATCAGGAATTTAACAAAGAGAAACAAACTTATGAATGCAAAGGGTATGCACATGCATCAACATCAATAGAGTCTATAAGCAACAAAGGAGAGTAATATGTATTCATTATTTCAAAATGGCGATAATCTACGAAAGACAACAGAAAAAGTCACTGAAAAAATCAAAGAAGTTCATGCAGCAATTGATGAAATTGCACAATTTAATCAACTTAAAGTGCTCCGTGCCTTTCAAAAAAATCAGGTAGGAGATCATCATTTTCATCCTTCAACAGGGTATGGGTATGATGATTCTGGTAGAGATACTTTAGAAAAGGTGTATGCCGATGTATTTGGAGCAGAAGCTTCACTTGTGCGATCACAGATCATTTCGGGTACACATGCTATCTCTCTTTCTTTATTCGGTGTACTTCGTCCGGGTGATGAACTGCTTTATATTACTGGCAAGCCTTACGATACATTAGAAGAAATCGTCGGCATCAGGGGTACTGGAGAAGGCTCATTAAAAGAATACAATATTACATATCAGCATGTTGATCTTACAAGGGAAGGTACAATTAATTTTGAAGCCGTTCGGTCAGCAATTTCTGAAAAGACTAAGATGATTGGAATCCAGCGGTCGAAGGGATACGCAGACCGCCCTTCATTTACAGTTGATGAGATAAAAGAAATGATTCAATTTGTTAAGGGTATTAATAAGGATCTTGTCGTTTTTGTTGATAACTGCTATGGGGAGTTTGTAGAACAAATAGAGCCAACCGAAGCAGGAGCAGATATTATCGCAGGTTCTTTAATAAAGAATCCTGGAGGCGGCTTAGCTAAAACAGGAGGATATATTGCGGGGAAAGAATCACTTATTAACAGAATTTCCTTTCGTCTCACTTCTCCTGGAATAGGACGAGAAGCAGGAGCTTCATTATATAGTCTGCAAGAAATGTATCAAGGCTTTTTCTTAGCACCACATGTAACTGCACAAGCATTGAAAGGGGCTGTTTTCACTGCTGCTTTTCTTGAAGAGCTTGGTATGCAGACGCGCCCAGCGTGGAACGTTAAAAGAACGGATCTTATTCAATCTGTTATTTTTGAAGATCGTGACAGAATGATTAAGTTTTGCCAAGCAATACAAAAAGCATCTCCAGTCAATTCTTTTGCATTGCCATATCCTGACTATATGCCTGGTTATGAAGATGATGTGATTATGGCAGCCGGAACATTTATTCAAGGTGCGAGTATTGAACTAACGGCAGATGGTCCAATCCGTCCGCCTTATATTGCATTTGTTCAAGGGGGACTTACCTTTGAACATGTGAAAATCGCTGTTCTTTCAGCTGTAGATGAACTAGTGACACAAGGGTTAGTTACGGTATAGCTTGATAAAAAGAGGCTCTGGCCTTTTTTTTGTTTTATTCATGTTATTTTTTCTAACATATCGATTGACATGTTAGCTTTTATGACATAAGATATAAAATAAGTTGAAAGGAGGTAGTTAATATGAACGATATGAACAGAAGAAACCTACCTTTGTTTCCAATAAGTATTGTTATGCAGCTGACTGAATTATCAGCAAGACAAGTTCGCTATTATGAAGAGAACAAGTTGATTCATCCTGCAAGAACAGAAGGAAACCGTCGTTTATTTTCTTTCAATGATGTCGATAAACTGCTTGAAATTAAAGCGATGTTAGAGCAGGGTATCAATTTAGCTGGAATTAAACGTGTTTTTGAACTAAATGAACAAGCTGCAGAATTTATTAAGAATCAGCATGGAACTGAAGAAATTTCTGAATCAGCTTTGCATAGACGTTTAAAACGCGAATTGATTCATGCAGGCAGACACGGAAAGACATCTTTAATACAAGGAGAACTTTCCAGATTTTTTCATTGATTTTGATCAATAATACTTAACAGGTAATGATTCGCCATAAGGCGTTTTATATAATAAGGAGGAGAAAGATTTGTCAAAGTTTACTAAAGAAGATATTTACCAAAGCGTTAAAGAAGAAAATGTAAGATTTATCCGACTCCAATTCACAGACCTACTCGGTATAATTAAAAATGTTGAGATTCCAGTAAGTCAGCTGGAAAAAGCTCTAGATAACAAAATGATGTTTGACGGATCTTCTATTGAAGGTTTTGTACGAATTGAAGAATCAGATATGTATCTTTTCCCTGATTTAGATACTTGGGTAATCTTCCCTTGGACTTCTGAAAAAGGAAAGGTTGCTCGTTTAATCTGTGATATTTACAGCCCGGACGGAACTCCATTTAACGGGGATCCTCGTGGAATCTTAAAACGCGTTCTTAAAGAAATGGAAGACTTAGGTTTCACAGATTTCAATATCGGACCTGAACCTGAATTCTTCTTGTTTAAAAATGACGATAAAGGTGAACCAACTCTAGAATTAAACGATAAAGGCGGATACTTTGACCTTGCGCCAACAGATCTTGGTGAAAACTGCCGTAGAGATATCGTTTTAGAGCTTGAGGACATGGGCTTTGAAATCGAAGCATCTCACCATGAAGTTGCACCTGGTCAGCACGAAATCGATTTTAAATATGCTGATGCGGTAAACACATGTGATAACATTCAAACATTTAAACTAGCTGTAAAAACAATCGCACGTAAACATGGTCTTCATGCAACATTTATGGCTAAACCTTTGTTTGGAGTAAACGGATCTGGAATGCATGCTAATATGTCTCTATTTAAAGATGGAAAAAACGCATTCTACGATGAAAAGTCAGAGACTGGTTTAAGTGAAACAGCAATGCATTTCTTGGCTGGTATTCTAAAACACGCTCAAGACTTTACTGCGATTACAAACCCGACTGTTAATTCCTATAAGCGTCTAGTACCAGGTTATGAAGCACCATGCTACGTAGCATGGTCTATGCAAAACAGAAGCCCGCTTATCCGTATTCCTGCTTCTCGAGGAATCAGCACACGTATTGAAGTTCGAAGTGTTGATCCAACAGCTAATCCTTACCTTGCAATGGCTGTATTGCTTGCATCAGGACTGGACGGAATTAAGAACAAATTAGCCGCTCCAAAGCCAATCGACCGCAACATCTATGTAATGGATAAAGATGAGCGTGAGGCAGAAGGTATTAAAGATCTTCCGGCAACATTGAAAGAAGCACTTGTGAACTTAAGTAAAAGTGAAGTGTTAACAAAAGCTCTTGGAGAGCATGCAACTGAGCATTTCATTGAAGCTAAAGAAATCGAGTGGGATATGTTCCGCACACAAGTTCACCCTTGGGAACGCGAACAATATATGAGTTTGTACTAAAACCTGAAAACCCCTGACACCATTGGTGTCAGGGGTTTTTCTTATTCCTTAAAAAAGTAAGAGATATAAATCAATGCCCACCAGTTTACCCGCATTTTGCCCACCAAATTTTTTATGACTATTTTTATAATTCATTTGTAAACAATCAAATTTGAGTTGATCAATACATTTAATTAGAAAATTTTTGTTCAAAACCATAAAAAATTATTCAATTTAAAGGTCAGATTGTAGAGTAATCCTAAAAAGAATTTGTGTATTAAGGTTAAATTATATAGAGAATGGGTGCTCTATGGGGAATAGGACTCAGATAAAATTTTCCCATACTTTTATTAAAATAATTTTTATATATTAACTTGACCCTTACGTCACGTAATGGTTTATATTAAAACCACCGGTAATTAATAGTCGCGCGAAATGAGGGGATGATCATTGCAGGTAAGGAATATTGGAAAGTTGGGGAACTTGCCACATTAACAGGGTTAACCGTTCGAACATTACGGTATTATGATCAAATTGGCTTGTATTCTCCATCTGGTTATTCGAACTCAGGATACAGGTTATATAACGAATCCGATCTTTCACGTCTACAACAAATTCTCGTATTAAAGGAACTAGGTTTATCACTCGATGAAGTTAAATCGATTCTAGCTGATCACAATTACAGTCCATTCGAAATTGTATCGCTTCAAATAGATCGACTTCGAGAAAATATCAGAATTCAACAGAAGCTTTTAAAAGAATTACAAAATGTATCGGGTCTGGTGGAAATGGAAGAGCCGTTGACGGTTGAGGATTTCACAAAATTATTAAGCTTGATGAAAAAGAACCATGAAAATTTTTTTGCTGAACGACGATCTAGTATGGTGCACCGCTTCGACAGGCTTGACGACTTTCTCGACAAGCATTCAAATGAACCAAACTAAAGGGAGGATTAAATCATGAACAAACGCTTTGCAACACACGACACTTTTGTCATTGAAAAGACATTTAATGCTTCACTTGAACGAGTGTTCGCAGCCTGGACAGATTCCGCAGTCAAAGCAAAGTGGTTTCCTAAGGCTGACGAATTCGACTTTCGAGTTGGCGGGCGTGAGTACAGTCAAGGCGGTCCCAAAGGAGGACCAGTCTTTACCTTTGATGCTTGCTATCAAGAGATTGTTCCGAATCAGCGTATTGTCTATTCCTATACGATGGATCTTGATGAAACACGTATATCGGTATCCGTGACCACGGTGGAGTTCAAGCATGCAGAAGCTGGTACTCAGCTCATCTACACCGAGCAAGGAGTTTTCCTCGACGGCCATGATACGGTAACTCAGCGTGAACACGGCACGAAGGTCATGTTGGTCAAACTGGGCGAGTATCTACAGATAGAGTCAACAGTTGAGAAAAATTAATGACGAGCAATATGACCATGTCTAACCGATAGTTAGAAAAGTCAAACGGTTGAAGTCTTAGGAGTATGAATAACTTTGACAGTACTACACAACGACAAGGAGTTGATTTTATGAAGTTTCTCCTCACATCTGGAGGTGTCAATAACAAAAGTATTCACGACGCGCTGGTTGACATGCTGGGCAAACCGATCGCCGAATCCAACGCCCTATGCATCCCTACTGCGATGTACGGACATCCTTGGGTCGGACCAGGCGTGAAAACCTGGGAATTCATCAGTGGGAAAGAAGAGAATCCCATGGTTAATCTAGGCTGGAAGTCAGTGGGCGTGCTTGAGCTCACTGCGCTGCCAAGTATCGACAAAGATCGCTGGGTACCTTTGGTACGGGAGACGGACGTCCTGCTGGTGTCCGGCGGCGACGCTCTCTACCTGTATCATTGGATGCAGCAGTCCGGGCTGGCAGATCTCTTACCGTCGGTTCAGTCAGTTTATGTGGGAATGAGCGCCGGGAGCATGGTGATGGCACCTAAAATTGGAGAGATCTTCGTTGGCTGGACGCCACCCAACGGTGAAGATAAAACACTTGGTCTTGTTGATTTTGCCATGTTTCCACACCTTGATCACGAGATGCTACCGGATAACACCATGGCTACCGCAGAGCGATGGGCTGCCGAGATGCAGGTGCCAGCGTATGCGATTGACGATGAAACCGCCATCAAAGTGATCGATGGAGAGGTCGAAGTGATCTCCGAAGGGCATTGGAAGCTGTTTTCGCCTTGATATTTCTCATCTCCTAAAAATATCAAAATACGTATGCGAGATTCATTGTATTGCAATTTAGAGAGGATTGTATAGGGTTCTTTTCAATATATGGTGAAGGGTTTCACTAAAGCTAACTGGTGCGTTGATCCAAGAAGGATTAACGCTTCTTTTTGTTGAATTTAATTAAAGTAACGGTTTAGTTTAGCGACAGATAGACATATCTAATATAGTGTGCTTATCTAGTTGAATGGAGGGTCTAATCATGGGTATTAGAAATTATCTGATTGAAGGCGTATCCGGCGCTGGCAAAACTACGGTCTGCAACGAATTACAGCGGCTCGGCTACCATGCCGTTCATGGTGACCGTGAATTGGCTTATCAAGGCGATCCGGAAACTGGTACCCCGACGGATGGCTTTAAACCCGAACACCACATTTGGCATATAGATAAAGTAAAAGCTTTGGTCGCCAATCAGGATGAGGCGGTAACATTTTTCTGCGGCGGTTCGCGGAATTTTCCCAAATTCATCGATCTATTCGACGGCGTGTTTGTCCTTGAGGTCGACCTGGAAACCTGTCTTCGGCGGATTGATGAGCGAGTGGCACTGGATCCAACTGACTGGGGTGGCAGACCAGAGGAACGGGAAATCATTTCGCGCTTGCATCAAACGAAAGAAGGCGTTCCCAAAAACGGGATTATAATCGACGCCACCACACCGATCAATCAAGTCGTTAACGAGATCATCCGTCAAAGCGAAGAAAATAAACACCAACGACAGTAGACTTACGGTTGCGACAGCCCAATACACCGGTGCACCTGGATACGAATTTTATTTCAGAAGATGTTAATTTACTTAGGAAATACACTAGATATTTTTAGTATATTGGCACTGATTTTAGGGGTAGGGTATCTATTTTGGGGAGAAATTTATGCCTAGCAAGATACCAAAAATCAAAAAAATGAAAAACCCGTACTTCAACTAAAGGGTGCGATTGTGGAAGAAGTATGATGTGTAATTTCAGATACAATTCCACCCACCAAATCACCCACATTTTACACACAAAAGTATCAACTTTGATTTATTTTAATACACACTTATTTTTAGAAGTATTGATTTTATAGGGTATTAGCACGTATTTGTGCTTTTAAAAACACGTTGTATATGTTCCTTACACAAGTTCACCCTTGGGAACGCGAACAATACATAGCTTGTTCTAAAGCCTGAAAACCCCTGACACCATTGGTGTCAGGGGTTTTTCTTATCTTAGTCCATTAAAAAAATTACAAGTCTATTGCTGTTCGATCAAAAATGGACCAATATAAATTCACTTTAATACATCTTTTATACTCTTCATATACATCCATTGTGTCTTTTTTTATCTTTTTAGAAATAAGAGCATACACATCTGATGTGATTTGTATGCTTCCATGCACTAACTTGTACATATTTCATATCAGCTTTTGTTTCTAGAAATAAAAACATCATGTAAATGGAGTATGTAGTAATTAAATAAAATAATCTTACAAGGTGGAAGACTGATTTGTGCAGACTCACTATTTGTCGAAATATGATGAAAATGATTCATTTAATATGTTATATTATGAATAAAACTAATATAAAGAGGGATAGAATTGTCGATAGGCAAATATGAAATTTTTAATACTGTAGTAGAACTTGGCAGCTTAACAAAAGCAAGTGAATCGCTTAGCATTTCCCAATCAGGGGTAAGTCATGCCATTTCCAGCTTGGAAAAAGAACTTGGGTTTTCCTTATTAACCCGTAATAAAGCAGGCATCAAGCTAACTATAAACGGGGAGCGAATGTTGTTATATATTAGGGAGATTATATATTTAAATGAAAAAATGTTTCAGGAGGCTGCAGAAATAAAAGGGCTAGAAGTAGGTACAGTTAGAATCGGTACATTTTCATCTATTTCTGCTTTATGGCTTCCTGGAATATTAAAAAAATTCATGGAACAATATCCGCATATTAAATTAAACATTGTCGAGGGGAACCAGGAGGAAATCTCTCTGTGGATTTCTCAAGGGTTAGTAGATTTTGGTTTTTTAATGATGCCTGCTCCCGATCTGGAGGTTCTCCATTTAAAACGAGAAGCATTTTTCTGTATTGTGCCGGAAAATCACCATCTTGGTTCTGAAAATTCAATAAACCCAATTTCACTGAAGGAAGAGAAGCTGATTCTTCAAAATTCTTCCCTAAAAATAATACATAACATATTGAAATCCAATAAACTTTCTCCTGATATTGCTTTTCATTTAAAGGATGAACAGTCTGTTATCTCTATGGTAAAAAACTCGCTGGGTGTAGCGATTCTACCAGACATTGCATTGCACAATCTTCCTGATGGAGTAAGAAAAATACCTTTTTCAGATGATCGAGCAATTTCCTCTATTGGAATTGGTGCGATATCATTCAAAAATCTGCCGCCTGCTTCCGAAAAATTTATAGCAGCATCGACCTTATGGTTAAACGAACATTTCACATGATCCTCATAATTATTATCATAAATAAAGTTTATTCGAATTTTTTCATTACCTTTACAGTCTATAGCAATGTTATTTATATACGTTCAAAAGCACAGACTTTCCTCAACAACATCCTATGTTTTATCACATACACTCCGGTCATGTGGAGTGCTGTTCACTGCTTGTAAGGAAAGATTAGATTAACAGATATAACAGTGAGTAAAGAGCCTTCCTGTTATGGAAGGCTCCTTGTTTATGTTGAAATTATATGAAAAAGCGACAAATTTTTATAGACCGCTTAAAAAATCAAAGGCACAAACTAATTTGTCGAATGTTCCTAGAGATTTAACAGTATTTCGATCAGACTGGGTTAGTTCTTTTCTGTGATGACTTTTGGATCTTACAAACAGGTTTTTAATTGGATTACCTTCTATCAAAAATTTCGAAGCAGTCATCTTCGAAGCAGACTTCAATAATGCTGGAATGGAATCTTTAAAATTGGAAAATTGATTGGGGTATTCCTTTTCCAGTCTTTTATATTGTTTTAAAATCTCATCGATTTCCAATCGATCAAATTGCCCCATTAAAATAAATGCAATTACCAAAACATCGATATCTGGATGTTTTTCTTGGAATAGATAAAAGTTTTTTAGGGATGCCTCCCAATTACGATGATCCGTTACAGGATGTTCCTGATGATAACTTGCAACATTTTGACTATAGGCAAATGTTGCACCTAATTTATAAATTCGATAACCAAGCTCCCAATCCTCGAATCCCCATCCGTTGAATGTCTCGTCAAATTGACCGGCAGTTTGTAGAAGTTCTTTTCGTATAGAAACATTTCCAGTCAGAAAGGCTATCCAAGGTATTTGAAACCCCGTTAATTTTTCTCCAAACAATGTGATAGTATTTTTATCAATAGAAGATTGGGAAAAATAAGAAAGTTTTTGAAATCTTAACGAATCAATGTCTTCTTGAAAAACCATTTGTGTTGGGCGCTTGGTTTGGGTAAAGGTTTGAAATCGTTTTAAAAAGACTTCATCAAACTGTACTAATTTGGCGATTCGTTTTAATTCGACTTTATTAAATTGAGGAAAAATAAATGAAAACATGGAGTGGTACCCAAGTGCCCCCGTTAATACCATTTTCTTATAGGATTGATGATAATCATAATGATTTTGCACAAAGTCTGGGTTCACAATCATTTCGGCGTCTAAAAATACAATAATCTCTCCGTTTGCTTTTTCAATACCAATGTTCCTTGCCCTAGAGCGTCCCGTATTTTTTTCACATCTGATAAACTTAAATAAAAATAGGGGATGAAATATCTTAGGAATTTGAAATGTATCATCATTAGAGCCATCATCTACTAAAATAACTTCCATTTTAGAAGGGTCAAAAGTTTGGTTTTGTAATGAATAAAGCGTAAGCAAATTTTGAGGATACCGATTATAAGATGGAATGATGATACTTACTTTAATTCCCACTTAAGAATTCTCCCTTTTTTCTGATTTGATTTCATATAAACAAATCTCCTAACTTACTTTTTATGACAAAAAATTCTCTTGATTATTTATATTAAAATCCACTTGAACATGTCATAAAGGTATTGGAAGGGAAAGCTTTATACATTCTAAAAACCTTTGTACTACTTAATTTCATTAAAATCTTATATTCAATCAACAGCTTTTAACAATTTTTACTCATTATATGAAGGTCTTAAGAAAAAATTGAATAAAGGAAAAGTCAGACTTAATAAAACTAAAAATTCAAAAGACTCTTTCATCCTATTTGAAAGAGGCGGGCAACAATATTATAGATATAAATTGTGGGTTAGTATATTGACCTTACAATTATTGTAAGTGCATCTTCTTGGTCACCAAATTAAACGCGTGGAGAAAATTAGAGTATTTTCCTAATTTAAGAATCTCTATTTTTTGATTTCTTAACTTAATACGCTGTTGCAGCAAGTTTTGATCTAGTTTAAAAGGAACAGATGCTAATTCAGCAGCAAAATAATCCAGTCCATTTAGAAATACTTCGATTAATAATAAAAATTTATTCGGATGGTCGCGAATCAGCATATGATATTCTTTTACTATCAAGTTTTCTTGTAGGCGACTTGTTAAACCTAAAAGAAAGAGCACATGAATACTGACCTCGAACGTTTGATGTTTTTTCTGAAATAAATAGAAGTTGGGTAACATTTCGAATTTAATGAATTTCTGCGGAACGGGATGTTCCTGATGGTAAGCTTTGATATTCTCTCTGCTGATAATGCGGGCTCCATTCTTAAACAACCGGTAGCCTAATTCCCAATCTTCAAATCCCCAACCTTTGAAGTTCTCGTCAAACCCACCTGTCTTTAACAAGAAATCTTTTTTTAATGATACGTTCCCACTGAGGAAAACAGTCCATGGCAATCCATAACCCTCTAAATCATCTCCAAACGCATTCGCTATTTCAGAAAAATATGGATTGTGGAAACTCAACTTTTTAAAGTTTAGGGAATCAATATCCTCTTTCTTGATAATTGGAAAAGCTTCCTTTCTTTTAAAAGTAGGAAGTGGTATTGAATGATTGTGAGCTAAACGATAAATGTGATTCACTTGATTAGTAGAGAAGTCAGGGTAATACATTGTAAACACACCCATATGATAGAAGGTTCCGCATACCACTAGGCGGTTCTTATGATGGTGATGATCGATGTGATTTTGCAAGAAGTCTGGTTCAACCATCATTTCTGCATCTAGAAACAAAAGAAGCTCACCCTTAGCCTTAGCAATTCCAATGTTTCGAGAAGCAGCTCGACCCTTATTTTTTAAGTTTCGGATATATGTGAACTTGTACCTGGATTCATAATGCCTAAGATAAGAAGTTTTGTCGGTGGAGCAATCATCAATGAATAGAATTTCGATATCTTTTGCGCTTACTGTTTGATTTTCTAAGGAATACAAACTGCAAAGGTTTAAAGGATAACGATTGTATGAAGGTATGATAATACTTAATTTAATGCTCATCTTTTCCCACCGAAGGAAGGATATTTGTAAGCTCTATTGCTCTTTGTAAGTCCTCAACCGTTCCGATATCAACGAATGAACATCCCTGGACCACACCGATATTAAAACCCTCATCCAAAGCACTATTGAATGCATCGCTTAATGTGTATTCGGTCAACTTATCCGTTTCTTGCATCACCTTTATTAGATGCGCTTGAAAGGAAGATCTCCACATGGAAACTCCCCAAGCAAAACGAGTGTCAGGTTTGCTTTTTGGTTTATCCAAAATTCTATTGACCATTAGTTGGCCTTGTTCCTCTTTAAACTGAACCATTCCGAGTTTATACCATTGCTCAGTTTCGAAAAGACCAAGTACCACGTCGAGTTTTTTTTGTGATAAAAGAAGCTGTTTCATCTGAAGAAAAATAGTGGTTGGATAGAAGATGGTGTCAGGCATACCTAAGGCGATCAAATAATCATCCCTCTCGGTTAGCCAAGGATTGATATAAGTTAAGGCATCCACCATACCTTTCGGTTCATCTTGCAACAGATAACAAAAGTTCATCTGAAGGTTAGTTCCACTCTTATAATACTTCTGTATATCAGTCTTATCTATAGAAGTGATCCAGAATATATCATGGATTCCAGCTTCTTTAAATGTTTCAACAAGGTGAAGTGAAACGGGACGAGGGCGATAATTTTCCTCCATTCGCTGGAAACCTAACGGAAACATTTCTTTAGAGAAAGGAAGGGGAGCTAACCTGCTTCCTCTTCCAGCTGCGGGTATAACGCCATAAACTTTCACGTAAATCTCCTTCTTCTCTGTTTTTTTAACCATTTCCTGATCATCATTGTTAAGTGAGGGCAATAATTCTGCCTGTTAATTGATTGAAACCTTTCAACAAAATCTTTTTTAAATGTTTCATTTTTTTGGATTGAAGCGTTCGTTAACATCATAACCAGCATATCTAAGAAATCCTTATTTTCTTTTGATGAGGGGAGTCGATAGATTTCTTGTAACACCGCATTTTTATAAAAATGATTATATTCATTAATTCTGTAGAACAAGAGAGTATCAATAGACTGGTGTTTCTTTAAGATATAGTCAATGTTGGATTGACTCTCATCATGTTGGTTTACAGCACGAGGATGTTCTTGATGGTAGTTCTTTAAATGTTGATCCATAACAAAATGAAGCCCCCTTTTATATAAACGAAACCCGAGTTCTTCATCTTCCCCTCCATAACCTTGAAAGCTTTCATCAAAACCACCAACTTCAGTCACATGCTTTTTTCTTACGGAAACATTCATCACCACAAAGTACATCCAAGGAAAATAGAATGATGTTAGATTTCTTCCATATTTGTAAACAAATTGTTTGAACCAATAAGCCCATGGTTGCTCTGTAACATGATGAAGGTAGTGTTTGTTTTTTATAGATTCAAACGTAAGAGGGGGGTGAGTTGATATCTGGTGCCAAAAAGAACCACACACAACGAGCCAATCATTTTGTTCGTGATAGTTTAAATGGTTCCGAACAAACTCTGGTGGAAGGATCATATCACAATCGCAAAAAATAAGGATTTTCCCACGAGCAAGTCTTATACCTTTATTCCGAGTAGAGGATCGTCCTAAGTTTTTTTCATTCTTTTCATAGGTGATGGGATAAGGGGAAATCAAACTTCTCATGTATTCTTCAGTCTGGTCTGTTGAACAGTCGTCGACGACGATAACTTCAAACTTTGAGAGAGGAACATCTTGTAACGTTAAGGAATATAAACAGTTTTTAAGTCTTTCTAATGCGTTGTACGTCGATAGTACAATACTGATTTCCAGCGACATATTTTCACTTTCCTATCATTTCATGTCCCTGTAAAATATGTTTGTACAACCAATCTTACATGGACTAACATTATTCTGAAACAACTTGTAATTCATCTTACACACTTCTTTAATTGTTTTACTTCAACATATGACAGGAGTGAATAAATGTGACACATCTTGTCATCTATTAGATGAGTTAGCAAATCGAACACAAGTTCATCCTTGGGAACGCGATTAATATATGAGCTTGTACTAGAAAAACCCCTGACATGATGTCAGAGGTTTTTCTATGCGTAGTGGCTAATGAATTATTAACAATTTTTTTCTAATCAAGATTCGTTAAGTAATATACAAAATCATTTCTGACCAAATAGATGATTGTCCATATCGGATCTATCTAATACATCATAATCTAATAGTGACAGGAGTGAATGAAATTATGAAGACGAATGATGAATCAATTTGTCAAGAGTTTGCGAGAATTATTGGAGGGCAAGCAGGATTTGCCGGTGGAAAATGTGTGGCAACAATAAATCGAGATGATATAAAAGCTACAATTTTGGGTAAGCGGTTTAGGGTAACAACTTCTTTCTCATTTGAGTCAAGAGATAGTTGTGGAAAAGCCTTGTGTCTGGGTAGAATAGCACTTTTGCAAAAAGAGGTAAGTGAATTTGTTGAATCCATTCTTGATCAAGGAATAGAAGTATCTTCTGTACACAACGAGTGGTTGTTCGACAAACCGAATTTGATTTACGTTAATATTGAAGACGTTGATGATCCACTGGATTTTGCAAGAAAAGTCAGAAGAGCTTTGAGAAGCCTATAGTTGAAAAGCTGACTCAAAATGGCAGGAACGAACGGTTTATGTAAACTGATTTTTTATTTTAATACATGAAAATGCACCAAGGGCTTTAAATAGTAATTTCATCTTTAACAATAGGTGTTATTGTAACTGTGGAATATAGAAATATGAAGATAAACGAAAAAAGCTGCCTTGCTGAGGCAGCTTTTTTAAATTTCTAATTAATGGATCGTTCTGTATACGCCGATTACTTTCCCTAGGATTGTACAGCTTTGAAGGATAATAGGTTCCATAGAAGAGTTCTCAGGCTGAAGACGGATGTGATTCTTCTCTTTAAAGAATCGTTTTACCGTTGCTTCGTCCTCGTCGGTCATTGCTACGATAATGTCACCATTGTTTGCAGACTGCTGTTGTTTAACAACGACTAAGTCACCATCTAAGATTCCGGCTTCAATCATACTGTTTCCAATTACTGAAAGCATAAAAACATTTTCGTCACCTACCATATATTCAGGCAAAGGAAAGTATTCTTCTACATTTTCAATCGCACTGATCGGCAGCCCCGCTGTAACCTTACCGAGCACGGGAATTGAAATCGATTTAACAGAAGCAACATTATCTTCTAAACCTAATACTTCTATTGCTCTCGGTTTTGTTGGATCTCTGCGAATAAGTCCTTTTTTCTCCAGTCTTGCTAAATGCCCATGCACTGTGGAACTCGACGCTAATCCTACAGCTTCACCAATCTCCCTTACAGATGGGGGATATCCTTTTTGAGAAACTTCTTCTTTTATAAAATCCAAAATATCCAACTGTCTTCTGGATAACTTAGTCATTTTTATGCACCTCACCAGAATTTTTATCTATAAAAAGTATAGCATGGCATTGTTTCATATACAAACATAAGTTCGAAAAAACAGTTGACACCGAACAAACGTTCCAGTTATTATAAAAACATAACATACGAACAAACGTTTGTTGAAAGGGGATTTTAACAATGAAACAAGGAACAGTACATGTTATGGTATTCTTATGTTTAGTAGGTGGGATTTTCTTTACGTTATCAAATATGGCAGCAAAAGATACACAATATATAGAGGTTACCGTTAAAGAAGGAGATTCTCTTTGGAGTCTTTCTGAAAAGTATACAGGAGAACACAAGTATTCAAATTGGGAATTTATAAAATGGGTGGAAGATAGAAACAGTGTTAATGCTTCTGCTGTATTCCCTGGTCAGAAACTCGTTATACCAGTCAACAAATAAAGAAAAGCAGGTCACATTCATGAAAGCAATCATTTACTGCAGAGTAAGTACGGAAAAGGAAGAACAAACTACTTCTATTGAAAGGCAAAAGAGTGAACTCCTCAAAATGGCAAATCAATTTGGAATGGAAGTAATTGATTCGATCACTGAAAAAGCAAGCGGTTATTCTTTAGACCGGGAAGAGTTGTTAAACCTTTTAGATATGGCCAGGGATGGATCTTTTCAATGTTTATTGATTCAAGATGATACAAGATTAGGCAGAGGTAAAGCTAAAATGGCGATCCTGCATCAGCTTCTGAAATATAATATCAAAGTGTTTACCCTTTCTCATCAAGGTGAATATACGTTAACTGAAGCGGATGAGATGGTCTTGGATATCGTATCAACGGTAGAGGAATATCAGCGGAAACTTCACAACATGAAAATTAAGCGGGGAATGAAAAAAGCTGTTACAAATGGTTTCAAACCGCAAAAAAATTTAAAAAATAAAAATTTGGGTGGAAGAGATAAAAAAGAAGTCCCCATTAATGAAATCGTTCGGTTGAAAAACATGAAACTGACATTCAATGACATTGCCATTACACTCCGGGGATTAGGTTTTAATGTCTCAAAAGCAACCGTTCATAGAAGGTATCAGGATTATATAGAAAATAGTGATAACTAGAAATTCTTATTGTACTCATGTAGGATAGAATTTAAGAGTACAAAAAAGGAGTTTTTCACATGTTATCCAAAGAGAAATTACAAAGAATAAATGAACTATCTAAGAAATCTAAACAAACTCAGCTGTCCGCTTCCGAAAAAGCAGAACAAAAAAAGCTGCGAGAGGAATATTTAAAGGTTTTTAGAAAATCGTTTAAACAAGATTTGCACGGAGTAACGTTCATCGATCCGGAAGGCAACGATGTTACACCAGAAAAATTAAAAAGAAGTAAAGAGAATAAAGATAACTTAAAGCACTAATACAAAATGCCTATTTGCGAATCCGCAAATAGGCATTTTTTCTGTTGCAATTTTCTTATTAACGTATATACTGTTATATAACAACTATGAAGGGAGAGAATATTTTGACTTTTTCAATTTCAAGTACAGCTGCCAATCTTTATAAAGATATTGATTTGGGAGCAAAAGAAGGATTGCGTTTGTTTGTTAAGTATGCAGGAAGCGGAGATTCAGGAGGATTTTCACTTGGGGTGACACCTGCAATTCCTGATGAACGTGATTACGTTCAGGAAGTAGAAGGAGTTAAATTTTTTGTACGTCCCGAGGAACAATGGATTGTAGAAAATATGGAATTAGATTATGATGAAAATACTGATTACTTTTCTTGTCATTTTCCTAATTTAATATAATTAAATGAATTACCGCCTGTTCTACAACAACATAGTTGATATAGTTCAGGCGGTTTTTGTATGAAGTGAAGTGGGTATAGGCAAAATAATAAAAGTTTGTAAGGTGTTTGTCTTGTCTAAAATGAGTTGAACGTTTATTATGAAAGTCAAAATGGATTAGATACATATGAAGGGATGATTTATTTGTCACGTAATATTGATGAACTAGCAATTAGTACTATCCGTACTTTATCGATCGACAGTGTTGAAAAAGCTAACTCTGGACATCCAGGTATGCCAATGGGTTCTGCACCTATGGCATATAGTCTGTGGACGAAGTTTATGAACCACAGTCCTGCCAATCCAGATTGGTTTAACCGGGATCGTTTTGTTTTATCAGCAGGACATGGCTCTGCTTTGTTGTATAGTTTACTGCATTTAAGCGGTTATGGATTAACAATAGATGATCTTAAGCAATTTAGACAATGGGGAAGTAAGACTCCTGGACATCCAGAATACGGACATACTGTTGGAGTTGAGGCAACAACGGGTCCGTTAGGTCAAGGTATGGGAATGGCTGTCGGTATGGCAATGGCTGAGCGTCATCTAGCAGCTAAATATAACCGTGATCAATTTGACATCATTAATCATTTTACTTATGCGATTTGTGGTGACGGTGACCTAATGGAAGGTATCTCTTCAGAGGCAGCGTCTTTAGCTGGTCACTTAGGACTGGGCAGAATGATTATGCTTTATGATTCTAATGACATTTCTTTAGATGGAGAATTGCATCACTCTTTCTCTGAAAATGTTCAGCAAAGATTCGAAGCTTACGGATGGCAAGTTCTTTTTGTTGAAGATGGTACAGATTTAGATGAAATTGAAAAAGCAATTGCTGAAGCTCAAAAAGAATTAAACAAACCTACTCTAATTGAAGTGAAAACAGTGATTGGACATGGTTCACCTAACAAATCCGGTAAGTCTGCTTCTCACGGTTCTCCACTTGGAAAAGAGGAGATTTTATTAACAAAAGAAGCTTATAAATGGACTTTCGAAGAGGACTTCTACGTACCTGAAGAAGTAAGATCTCATTTTGAAGATCTGAAGTCTGAGGGTCAGGATAAAGCGAATAAGTGGAACGAATTATTCAAGTCGTATGAAGAAGCATATCCAGAATTAGCACAAGAATTAAAAGGGGCTATTAAAGGCGAACTTCCTGCCAATTATGACGAGAACATGCCTGAATTTGATAAAGCAATCGCTACACGTTCATCATCTGGTAAGGCGTTAAACGTGCTTGCTAAAAACGTACCTTCTATATTCGGTGGTTCTGCTGACTTAGCCGGATCAAACAAAACGCTGCTAGAGGGTGAAGTTAATTTCAGCCGTAACGACTACAGCGGACGTAATGTTTGGTTTGGTGTACGTGAATTCGCGATGGGTGCTGCATTGAATGGTATGGCTCTGCATGGTGGTCTCAAAGTTTACGGAGGTACTTTCTTCGTATTTTCCGATTACGTTCGTCCAGCTATCCGACTATCGGCATTAATGGGTCTTCCAGTTACTTATGTGCTTACACATGACAGTGTAGCAGTCGGTGAAGACGGTCCTACACATGAGCCGGTTGAGCAGCTTGCTTCATTACGCGCTCTTCCGAATTTAAATCTGATTCGTCCAGCAGACGGGTACGAATCTAATGCAGCATGGAAAGTTGCTGTGGAAAGTAAAGATCAGCCAACTGCTCTTGTATTGAGCCGCCAAGATCTTCCTATCTTGAAAAACTCGAAAGAAAAAGCGTATGAAGGAGTAAAACGCGGAGGCTACGTTATTTCTCCAGCAGATGAAGAAGCTGAAGTACTATTATTATCTGCAGGTTCAGAAGTAAGCCTGGCAGTGGAAGCTCAAGAATTATTGAAAAAAGAAGGAATTAACGCATCTGTAATTTCAATGCCTTCTTGGGAAAGTTTTGATAAGCAGGATAACGATTATAAAGAGTCTGTACTGCCTAAACATATTACAAAAAGATTAGCGATTGAAATGGGCTCCTCATTAGGCTGGCATAAATATACAGGTCTTGATGGAGACACGCTTACGATCGATACATTTGGGGCATCGGCACCAGGGGAAACCATCATCAAAGAATATGGCTTTACTCCGGAAAATGTAGTAAGCAAAGTAAAGAATTTGTTAAACAAATAATACAAGAGTCAATGTAAAAGAAGGTTTTCAGCTGAAAGCCTTCTTTTCTTTGTAATTCGACAAAAAAAGTTTCTTTTCACTCCTTCGTTTAGACAAGCTTTTCGGCATTATTTGTTTATACTACAAACAAAGCAGTCGGAGAGGAGCAGTTTTCATGAGGGAATTCTATATTTATTTAATTACAAAAGAAGTTGCTCATGCCTACTATGGAAAAGAAAATAAATTATTTCAATTATTTTTGGAGGAGCAGAAAGCTGCGGGATGTTCCAAAGAAATTTTAGAAAAGCAAATCAGCTATGTGACTTCACTGTTGTCTTTATCTCAGTTAGAAGAGCACTTTTGGGAACAACTAAACGAAAAATATGAATGGCGATATGAAGGTCATTCATACAGAATAGATTGTAATAACAGTACTGCAAGACTAGAAATGAATAAAAGAAATTTGCATTTATTTAGTTTTGGAGATTTGGAAGCAGAAACTGTAATTTTTGAAGCGCTAAGAAGATTTGAACCCTATTTTTTAGGTATGGATTATCAACAAAAAAAATTTGGGTGGCTTTCACCGTTTAAATTGAATAAGGTATATGCTACATAAATCGCTTTCAAATCTTGTGTGGAACCCATAACTTGTAGTAAACTAGTTCTAGACAACATGAAGGAGGAAGTTTTAACAATGGGTACTGGTATGATAATCCTTGTGTGTGCACTTTCACTGATTGCAGGAGTTGCGATCGGATTTTTTATTGCCCGCAAGTATATGATGAGTTATTTACAAAAAAATCCGCCGATTAATGAAAATATGCTTCGTGTAATGATGATGCAGATGGGGCAAAAGCCTTCTCAGAAGAAAATTAATCAAATGATGCAGGCGATGAACAAACAAATGAAGTAAAGTGGACAAGCACCCCAAATATCTGGGTGCTTGTTTTCGTTAAACGATAAACTTGTTTCTTTTTAAGATTCGCTAATTTAAAGGGTGATAACTGTGGGCGATAAGATTACTACAATTACAATTGATGAGTTGATGGAAGAATCCTATCTTCTATTCGATGTCAGATCTCCAAAAGAATTTGAAGAATATCATATTCCAGGTGCGAAAAGTTTAAGTATCTTCTCAAATGAAGAAAGAGCCGAAATTGGAACGCTTTATAAACAATCCGGTAAAGAATACGCAATAGAACGCGGCTTGGAAATTACAGCTCCAAAATTAACTGGATTTTTTCAAAAAATTAAGTGTGAAATGCAAAAGAATCCTGGTAAACAAGTTGTTATATATTGTGCCCGTGGAGGGATGCGCAGTAAAAGTATCTCACAAACAATGAATTTAATGGGTATTAAGTCTCTTCAGCTGATTGGAGGGATTCGTTCTTATCGTAAATCAATTGAACAATTTTTTAAAAAATTGGAACAGAGGAAAAAGAAGATTATCGTTATCGAAGGCCATACTGGAGCGATGAAAACAAAACTTCTCGAAAATTTACAGCAAGAAGGTTATCCTGTCATTAACTTGGAAAAAATGGCAGGTCACAAAGGATCAATATTCGGAGGAATTGGCGAAGAAGCGGCATCACAAAAAATGTTTGAATCCAGACTTTATGAGCGTTTAAAAAAGATTCAACAGTCATCATGCCTTATTATTGAGTCAGAAAGTAAAAGGATTGGCAGAGTAATAGTCCCGCAATTTTTACTGGAAGGTAAATTTTCTGGAACAAGAATACATGTTCAAGTACCTTTTTCAATGAGAGTAAACTATATTTGTGAAGTATACAATCCTTCTTTACATGAAGAGCAGATCGAAGAAGCTATTAATAAGCTCACGAAACGTATTTCGCCATTGATTATGTCAGATATCCAAGCTGCAGTATCCAATGGTGATTATGAAAAAGTAGTATCTCATTTATTGGAATCATACTATGATCCTAAATATGATTATGCAAAAGAAAAGTATGAAAGTTCTTGTGTGGATGTAATTGCAGACACCTTTGAAGAATTATATCAGAAGGTGAAAAATGAAATAGATTTAATAAACAATTAGGAGCTAGCCAGAGAGCTGCTCTTTTTTTCTTCCCAATAACTCTCATATATTGGTAAACTATAAGTGCGTGGAATTGCTTACGAGGGGGAACGGATTGTGAGGGTGTTCTTACAATTAATGTGGTATTTCAAACAAGAAAAATGGCGGTATTTAGGCGGTATTTTCATGTTAGCCTTAGTATCCCTTGGGTTATTGGTACCTCCGAAAATCGTTGGTAGCATCGTCGATCATATGAAAGAGGGAACATTGACCGAAGAACTGCTCTGGTATTATGGAGGTGTTCTAATTGGGATCGCACTCGGAATTTATATTCTTCGATACATATGGAGAATTTTTATTTTTGGAGCAGCTGTTAAACTTGCAATGTTATTAAGGAACAAATTATACACACATTTCACGAAAAAATCTCAAGAGTTTTATCATAAACGACGTGTTGGGGATCTGATGGCACATTCTACAAACGATCTTCAGGCTATTCAACAAACAGCTGGTGATGGGGTGCTGACTTTAGTCGATTCGTTGATGATGGGCGGTATGACCCTTGTAGCAATGGCTACAACGATCAGCTGGAAATTAACACTTGTTAGTTTAATCCCGCTGCCTGTGATGGCTTGGGCTACAAATAAATATGGGACGATGCTGCACAAAAGATTCCATAGTGCACAAGAAGCCTTCTCTGTGTTAAATGATAAAGTACAAGAAAGCATTTCAGGGACCCGTGTTATAAAAGCATTCGGGCAAGAAAAAGAGGATATAAATAGTTTTACTGATCTTTCGAAAGACGCAGTAAAGAAAAATATGGCTGTAGCGAAAATCGATTCTTTATTTGATCCTACCATTTCCTTAATAATCGGATTTTCATTCTTGCTTGCAGTGAGCTATGGTTCTAGATTAGTAGTGAATAATGAATTGACGATTGGCGAACTTGTGTCTTTTACTAGCTATCTTGGACTGTTAATATGGCCGATGCTTGCTTTCGGATGGCTTTTTAACATCGTTGAAAGAGGAAGAGCGTCATATGATCGTGTGGAAGCGTTGCTTGCAGTCAAAGAAGAGATCGTTGATCAAGGTAAAATCGAGTATAGTCCTAAAGGAGACCTCGTGTATCAAATAGATAAATTTAGTTATGCTGATCACTCTCCTGTACTTAATAATGTTCATTTCTCGTTAAAGAGAGGTAAGACACTTGGTGTTGTTGGTAAGACAGGGAGCGGAAAAACGACACTTTGCCGGCTCCTTTTACGTGAACATAACATGAAATGCAGGGGAATTCTTTTAGACGGTAACGATATTTGCGAATATCGGCTTGATAAATTGAGAGAATCGATTGGATATGTTCCACAGGATCACTTCCTTTTTTCAGCGACAATTTCAGAAAACATCGCTTTTGCTAATATAGACTCTCCTTTTTCGAAAATTAAAGAAGCGGCAGAACTTGCTTCCATACATCTTGATATTACCCAATTTAAACAAGGGTATGAAACCGTAGTTGGAGAGCGGGGAGTAACGTTGTCAGGTGGGCAAAAACAAAGATTATCAATTGCAAGAGCCATTCTTAAAGAGCCTGAAATTTTGATATTGGATGATTCGTTATCAGCTGTGGACGCAAAAACAGAAGAAATCATCCTTCAAAATTTAAAAATGAAACGCCAAAACAAAACGACCATCATTACATCACACCGGCTTTCATCGATTGCGCATTGTGATCTGATTATCGTTTTGGATCACGGTTCAATAATCCAAAGTGGCACCCATCAAATATTACTGGGTGAAGAAGGCTGGTATAAAGAAACATATGAGCGCCAAGCATTAGAATCGCTGATTGCACAAGGAGGTGTTAACGCATGAGCACTCCTAATTTTGAAGGGCAACAAGAATTAAAGCAAATGAAACAATGGAACGTATTTAAACGGTTAATGTCATATACTAAATTGCATCAACGGAAATTGGCATTAGCCTTTCTACTGTTATTGCTTGCAACTGGAGCAGAATTAACTGGGCCGATTTTAGTTAAAACTTTTATAGATGACCAGCTGACGCCCAGCAGCTTTGATTATCAAATGTTGTGGCTGCTTGCAGCTGGATATGTTAGTTTGATTGTATTTTCTGCGACGGTCCATTATATGCAATTGGTGCTGTTTCAATCGGTTGCACTTGATATTATTCATGAAATTAGAATACAGATTTTCTCGAAAGTACACACGTTAGGTCTAAAGTTTTTTGACCGCACTCCTGTTGGAAGTTTAGTGTCTCGTATAACTAATGATACAGAGGCAGTAAAAGATTTATATGTAAGTGTACTCTCAACTTTTGTTCAAAATATAGTTGTCTTGATCGGAATTTTCGGTTTTATGTTTTATTTAAACGTAAAATTAGCATTGTTTTGTTTAGGGATTATACCTTTTATTACAGCCATAATGTGGCTGTACCGTAAATATAGTTCAAAATCATTCTATGAGATGAGAGAAAAACTGAGCCAGCTGAATGCAAAGCTAAACGAATCTTTGCAAGGAATGGCGATTGTACAAGTATTTAATCAGCAAAAACGGCTGCGCCATGAGTTTGCAAATATCAATAAAGAACATAACGAAGCACAAATGAGAAATATAAAATATAATGGTTTACTTTTACGGCCAGCAGTAGACTTGATTTATATGTTTGCTTTGCTCATGATTCTTTCGTTTTTTGGAATAGAGTCATTTGGTTCAAGTGTGGAAATAGGGGTTATTTACGCGTTTATTAATTATTTGGATCGTTTTTTTGAACCCGTAAATATGATGATGATGAGACTATCAATCTTTCAGCAAGCCATTGTGTCAGCAGGCAGAGTCTTTACTGTGATGGATGAAAAGGAAGCGGCTCCAGTGAAGAATGGGGAGGGGTATCCCGTCATACAAGAAGGCAAGATTGCATTCGAAAATGTATCTTTTTCTTATGATGGCGAGCAAGAAGTTTTAAAAAACATTTCGTTTACTGCATACCCTGGCCAGACCGTTGCTCTAGTAGGGCATACAGGAAGCGGAAAAAGTTCAATCATTAATTTGCTGATGCGCTTTTACAATATTGATAAGGGAGAAATTTTAATAGATGATATACCTTTAAAATCATTTGAAAATAAGGAAATACGAAATAAGGTAGGACTTGTTCTTCAAGATCCATTTTTGTTTGTTGGAGATATCGCACAAAACATCAGACTATACAATTCTTCGATTACTGATGAGGATGTGAAAGATGCTGCACGCTTTGTTCAAGCATCATCTTTTATTGAGAAACTGCCAAAACAATATCGTACAGAATTAGGTGAAAGGGGTTCGACTTTTTCAAGCGGGCAGCGGCAATTGATTTCTTTTGCTAGAACGATGGCATTTTCGCCTCAAATCTTAATTTTAGATGAAGCTACTGCAAATATTGACACTGAAACAGAAGAAGAAATACAAGCCGCATTGAATAAAATGAGAAACGGCCGTACTACAATTGCCATTGCTCATCGACTCTCAACGATACAAGATGCAGATTTAATCTTAGTACTACATAAAGGCGAAATCGTTGAAAGAGGAACACATCAAGAGCTATTAATGCATAGAGGGCTATATCATAAAATGTTTATTTTACAGCACGGGAAAGATTCAATTGAAGATGTAAGCTAGGGACCGCATATTTGGTTCCTTTTTTTGTCTAAATTTCATCAAAAATTCGACTATCATACCTTTCATATTGACTTATTTGCATATTGTCCTATGATAAGATAGCATACAAACAAACTGATTTAAAAGGATGATAACGTTTTGAAGAGATTTGTTAAACCATCAATGCTGATTGGTTCCATCCTATTACTCTCTGCTTGTAAACCCGTTGACTGGGTAGAGAAGGAATGGAATGCGGCATTTAACGATTCAGAGAAAAAGAATCAATCAGAAGAAAAAAAGAATGAAACAGAGAAAAAAGAAGATCAGGCCAAGAAACCTGATCAATCTAAAACGCCATCTGAAAGTAATAGCGGACAAGAACAGAATCAAAAGGATTTACCGTGGCTCGAAGAAACTGTCCAAGCATCTTCAGACGGGAAATCGATCGTTCAGAACCCTGATGACCTTTTAGTAGTAGCCAATAAAGAAAGAAATCTTCCAGGGGACTATGAACCTAAGGATCTTGTTATTCCAAATGTCCCTTTTCCTTTTAAAGAGGATTTACCTAAAAAGAAAATGCGAAAAGAAGCTGCTTCTGCTTTAGAAGAACTCTTTAAAGGAGCAGAGGATCAAGGGCTTGAATTACTTGCACAATCAGGTTACCGTTCATATGAAACACAAGTTTCTATATTTACGTACAACGCTAATCAGCGCGGAAAAGAAAAAGCGAACCAGGTAAGTGCACAGCCTGGGCAAAGTGAGCATCAGACAGGTCTTTCTATGGATGTCACTTCTCCGAAAGTTAACTATGGACTTGAAGAGAAGTTTGGTGAGACACCGGAAGGAAAATGGCTTGCTGAAAACGCAAATCAATATGGCTTTATTATCCGTTACCTCAAAGGAAAAGAAAAAGTAACAGGATACAGTTATGAGCCGTGGCATCTTCGTTATGTAGGCAAAGAACATGCAAAAGAAATTTATAAGCGTGGAATAACGCTGGAAGAGTACTTAGATAAAAAATAATTGGGAATTAGACAGCTTTGGGTGAAGCTGTCTTTCTTAATGATTGAACAAATGTTGAATTCACATTAAGATAGAGAGAGACTATGATTAAGGAGCTATTAAGATGACTGATATCAATATTTGGCTTGCGTTTGCTGCCGGGCTGCTGTCGTTTATTTCTCCATGCTGTTTGCCGCTGTATCCAGCGTTTTTATCGTATATTACGGGAATATCAGTTCAAGAATTAAAAGAAGAACAAGCCATGATGAGAAAAAGAGCTTTATTACATACATTATTTTTTATTTTAGGTTTTTCAATCATCTTTATTGTCCTTGGCTTATCTACCTCCATAATCGGTGATATCTTTGTTCGTTATCAATCTCTTCTAAGACAGATTGGTGCCATTGTTATCGTGTTTTTTGGACTTGTTGTGATGGGCTTAATCGCTCCTGAATTCTTAATGAAAGATAAAAAGATTCGTTTTCAGTCAAGACCAGCAGGTTATTTTGGTTCTGTTCTGATCGGTATTGGTTTTGCTGCAGGGTGGACTCCTTGCATGGGACCGATTCTTGCTGGAGTAATCGCTCTAGGAGTCTCGAATCCTGCTGAATCATTAACTTATATGATTGCTTATGTGCTTGGATTTGCAGTTCCGTTTTTTATTTTAAGCTTCTTTTTGGATAAACTAAAAGTAATTAAAAGATTTAATCGTCAATTCATGAAAATTGGCGGAAGTCTCATGATTGTAATGGGAGTACTGCTATATTTTAACTGGATGACACAATTTACTTCCTTTTTAGTGAACCGTGTATTCGGAGGGTTTCAAGGTTTTTAATTGCAGCCAAGAAAGGAGACTGACACATGAATTCACGCTCAAATGATGTAATCTTAAAAACTACAACTAACACAATCGTTTTTGTTATTTTGGCATTTTCCGTAAATATGCTGCTTTCCGGACACAATGCACCAGGGGGAGGATTTATAGGGGGATTAATGGGAGCGGGAGCCTTTCTGCTTCTATACATTTCTTACGGTTTAAAGCCTGTACATAGGATTTTACCAATTAATTTCACATATATGATTGCCGCAGGACTTCTCATAGCCATTTTAACTGGTGCGGGCTCATTCGTCCTAGGAGTGCCGTTCTTAAGCCACACATTTGGTTATTTTTATTTGCCGCTTCTGGGTAAAACAGAGCTTGCCACTGCAATGCTTTTTGATCTTGGCGTTTATTTTACGGTTATTGGCGTGACGATGACAATCATCTTATCGATTGCAGAAGATAAATTAGAAAAAGCTGAAGAGAAAGGGAACTGACCGTGTTTTTAGTTGCGAGTACATTTTTTGCTATAGTAATGGGGATTTTAATTTTCAAATTTCGAATGAGAGAAACGAGGGAGCCTGTAACATTTAAAAAAATCATTTTGCCTCCTGTTTTTATGAGTACGGGTTTTTTCATGTTTGTAATGCCTTTTTTTCGTGTACCATGGGCAGAAGCGGGGGAGGCGTTCTTGGTTGGTATGATCTTCTCCATATTGCTTATTGCTACAAGTAAATTTGAAATTAAGAATAACCAGGTATTTTTAATACGTTCAAAAGCGTTCATCTTTATTTTAATCGGGTTGTTCACGATCCGATTAGTACTAAAATGGTACATCGGCACGACCGTTTCTTATTTAGAAACAAGTTCATTGTTTTTTATCGTAGCATTTGGAATGATCATGCCTTGGCGTTTAGCGATGCTGTTTCAGTTTAAGAAAAAGAAAAATGAGATTGCCTTATAAGAAAACCCTGAATCCACTGGATTCAGGGTTTTTTTATGCGAGCAATGATTGATAAGGTTTAAGGTCGATATCTTTTTGTTTTAAAGTTTTGATCAGCCATTTATGGTCCCGCTTAGGAGTTGCAACAATATATCCTCTTATAATTAAATCTTCTGTTATGATACTCGCTTTTTCTTCTACAGCTAATTCACCGATTTTACCTGCGATTTTTCCTTTTGCTACATCCCGGAAAAGTTCAGGAACAGGGGCTACTAATTCATTAAGCAATTTTTTTTGATCGTCATTCCAAAGGTGTATGGTCTCGTTAATATAATAGTCCTGCCAATCTAAGATGGATTTACCATCCTCTTTTGGCAAGCGTTTTAAAAATTTACGAAACATAAAGTATCCGCCGATCGCAAACATCGTAAATAAAAAGATCGACCATAACACGATAAAGGTGATGAACCATCCAGACAATGCGTCCACCTCTTATGTAAGAAATTTTGGCGGGACCATGTGGGAATCGAACCCACCGGAGACGGCACGCGCCTCCCAAAAGGTTTTGAAGACCCAGGCAAGCACCAGCTACACAACTGGCCCCAAATAACAAACTGCAAATTCTAGTATAGACTATTAAAAATAAAAAACCAAGTCTATCCTACTAATATCTCATAGTTTTTGAACTATACAAAGTAGGGGAGGTGAGGAAAGGAGTGGTATTGGTCATACTGGTGTTAATGAATGGCTGTTTTCTAAGATTGTTGTTTTAGGTTTAAGATTCTTCGTTGACAAGGAGTGCAAGGTGCGAGCCTGCAGCTAGGATCAGCCTGCCAGCACCATGAATATTCTTCTCATAAGGGATGTGACATGTGACGAAGGAGCTCGCTTAGATGTTGTTTTGCTTCCGGATGCAGGAGCAGCACTTCAAATATCTTCCACCAAGGTGGATCACCATACCCCTCGCGGAAAGCAAGCAGTTGTGAGAGGAAATCAACCACTTCTAAGAGCGACAATACGAAAACAATATGCTGAATGTCGGGTAGTGGTACATAATTACCCGTGGCATTTTGTGCAGCCAAACAGCCGAGTAATACAGGTCGCCAAATGGACTATAACAGTTTGCGGTGTATAACAGAAGGGAAAACACACTATAACAGACCAAGTTGTGGATAAGTGTGGATAACTTTTCTTGTGGATAACTTGTGTGTAATCATAACTGAATATTTATGCAGCGTTGCATAAAAGGCTGGGAAATAATCAAAGAGTGAGTATAGTGCATATTTGTCGAAATTCGTTTATGATTTTCTTAAAGTAAATAATAGATTTTACATAGGTGGTTCTTCAGATGACAATTAACAATTATACGATCGGAATGGCAGGACATATCGATCACGGGAAGACAACTCTGACAAAAGCCTTGAGTGGTATTGATACAGATACCTTAAAAGAAGAGAAAGCCCGCAAAATTACGATTGAACCGGGTTTTGCGCCGTTTAAGCTGACAGATGACCTGCATACTTCGATTGTTGATGTGCCCGGGCATGAAAAATTAATCAGACAAATGATTGCCGGCGTAGCTGGTATTGATCTTGTATTACTTGTTATCGCAGCAGATGAAGGGGTAATGCCCCAAACTAAAGAACACTTTGAAATTTTATCTTTTCTGAACATACAAAACGGAATAATCGTCGTCACTAAATCTGATTTAATCGATGAGGAAATAAGACTTCTAGTGGAAGACGATATTATTGAATTGACAACAGATTCCGCTTTTGAACATCTGCCGGTTTATTTTGTAGACAGTATTTCAATGAATGGGATTGATGATTTAAAAGATGCTATAGCTAAAAAGCTAAGAAGTACTAAAACAAGATCTGCCAATGGAACGTTCCGTATGCCACTGGATCATATTTTTACAGTGAAAGGCCAGGGAACAGTTGTAAGAGGAACGATATTTGAAGGAGAAGTTAAAGAAGGCGAAGAGCTCGAAATCCAACCTGGAGGCGAAAAGGTCAAAATACGAAAACTCCAGGTTCACAAAACAAAAGTAGTTTCAGCGATAGCTGGACAAAGGACTGCTATTAATATTTCAGGCGGAGCAAAAAGTGAATGGAAAAGAGGTCATGTTTTACTTACGCCTAATTCTTGCAGCGTATCAAATACTATTGACCTTGTTCTGACGACAGGTAAAGGATGGGCAGGGAAACTTAAGCAGCGATCACTCATTAAGTTCTATACGGGGACGGCTGAATTGATGGGAAAACTTATTTTATTTGATCGCAATGAACTAGAGCCTTCGACTGAACAAGTCTTTTGCCAAGTCCGTCTGGATGAATTGATTGTGACGAAACGGGGAGATCCATTTATCATTAGACGCCCTTCACCAGAAGAGACGATCGGCGGAGGTGAAGTCATCGATCCGAACGGCGAAAAGTATAAATTTGGTGTTGAAACGTCCAAAATGCTAAAAGAAAAATTCGAAGGGACTCCACAAGAGAGAATTTTACAAACACTTCAAAAAGAAGGATCCTTAAATAAACAAGAGTTAAAAAAATTAGCTGGTATAAGTGCAGAAATTGACAATGTATTAAACGAATCTGTCAAAAATCAAAGGATTATTTGCATAAATGGGTTTTACATGTCGTTCTTGACTTTTAATAGCTTAGAAGAAGAGTTGCGACTTAAATTAGAAGCCTATCATCGTGCTCATTCATTGCGACCGGGCGTACCTAAGGCTGAGATGGTTCAATCACTCAACCCTCACTTGCATCAGAAGGCAATTCAAGGTTTTATAGAAATGATGATCGATCAGGGAATGATAAAAATTAGTGATCAGTTCATGCATTTGCCAGATTTCACACCTTATTATCCTTCTAAATGGGAAAAACGGATGATACAAGTAACAGGTATACTTGAAGAGATGGGAATTGAACCAAAAGATCTATTATCGATCTATAGAAGTCAGCAGCTTCCAGAAGAACTTTATTCTGATTTTAAATATTTTTTATTAAAAAATGATAGAGCTCACATCCTTTATGATGATGTTTTAATTGGCAGTAAAGCTCTCGCTCGCACTGTTGCAATACTAAAAGAAAACACTGATCTGCAATTTACGGTTCAAGATGCAAAAAATGCTCTTCACTTATCAAGGAAGTTTTTAATACCTGTTTTGGAATGCATGGATTCCAAGGGGTATACTGTCAGAGATGAGGCATTAAGGAAATGGGTGTAGGTATTGAAAGAGTTTAATGTTTTGTTTTTCACACCTTATTATCATCAAAATCGAGGAAACTCAGCAACAGCTAAGAGGATTGAATATGGATTAAAGGCAGCGGGGGTCAATGTAACAGTCTTTGCATATGAGGAAGAGTCGATAACCCCAGAAATAATGAGACAGATGAAAAAAGCTGATCTATACCATATTCTTCAATTTGCACGATTTACAAAATGGTATGAAAAGAATGATTTCCATTTGGATCGACCGTATGTTATTACATCAGGTGGTACCGACATTAATCATTCACTTAATGAAAATAAAGAGAAGTACATGAACATCTTAAATGGAGCTAAATCCATTACGGTGTTTACAGACGATGCAAAGATAAATTTGCTTAAAACTCTAATGTTTCATGAAAATTTTGTTCATGTAATCCCTCAGACTATTTTTTTCCCTGAACACTATGGTGAAGTGACAAACATTAACTTCCCGGTTGGCTTGCCAAAAATCTTGTTGCCCGCAGGTTTGCGAGCTGTAAAAGATGTGCTTTATGCTTTTGAACCTATTCGGAAATTACAAAAGAACTATCCTGAAATCGTTTTTTTAATTTTAGGAGCAAATCTTGATGATCAAGTTTTTAAACAAGTAGTCAAATTGACAAATGAATTTGATTGGTTTCATTATAAATCGGATATAGATTTATCACTCATGAGAGAAGTCTATCATTGGGCGGATATTGTAATCAACACGTCTATTTCTGAAGGGCAATCCACCTCTTTGCTTGAAGCGATGGCAGAAAAGAGACCCGTTGTTGCAAGAGACATACCAGGAAATTCGAGTATCATAAATGATGGGTATAATGGACTTTTGTTTGAGGATCAAAAAGGTTTGTACAATTCATTAAAACAACTGATTACAGACCATGATTTGTATGAGAGGTTTTCTTTGCATGGTTACCAAACGATAAAAGAAAATCATCTGTTGAAACAAGAAATTGATTCTTATTTAAAAATATATTCCAATATAGGAGTGGACGAGAAATGAAAAAATTAAGCATATTGTTAATCCTCGTACTTTTTCTAGCAGCATGCGGTACGAAAGACAAAGAGAAAAACGCAAATAAGAAGACAGATGATGTATTTACGATCGGTGTTATTCCTGCTCAAACAGAAGGGGAAATGAAGAGCTCTCTTGATGAATTGCAAAAAGTACTAAGTGGAAAATTAGATCGAGAGGTGAAAATTACATCTTATCCGGATTATAACGGAGTTGTTGAAGCGATGAACTACAACAAAATTGATATGGCGTATTTTGGACCGCTTACATATGTTGTTGCACATGAACAAAGCGGAGCAAAGGCGATAATCACTCAATTAATTAAAGGTGAACCTTTCTATTATTCATATTTGATCACACATAAAGACAGTAAGTACAATTCCATCGAAGATATGGTAAAAGATGTGAAAAATGTGAGATTTGCATTTGGAGACCCTTCTTCAACATCAGGTTCCTTAATACCAAGTATTAAGCTAAAGGATGAGGGAGTCTATAAGAGCGAGTCAGAAAATGATTTTCAAAATGTCCGTTTTACAGGGTCACATGATGCTACTGCTCTTGCTGTGCAAAATAAGCAAGTTGACGTTGGTGCAATCGACAGTGCCATTTTTGATAAACTTGTAGAGGAAGGCACGGTGGATGGAAAACAAATTAAGACAATCTGGAAATCTGAAAAATTATTTCAATACCCATGGGCTGTATCAAAAAATACTGATAAACAAACGATTAAGCAGCTTCAAGATGCTTTCTTATCTATAAAAGATAAAAAAATATTAGAAGCATACGGCGCAACCGGTTTTACAAAAGCCGAAAACAAAGATTATGCGAGTATCCGGAAGGCAGCGATAAAAGAGGGTATGATAAAAGAATAGAGGGAAAAAATGGTTTGGTTTAAAAAAAGTCAGTTCTTTGTCTTATTGCTTATCGCTGTTTTAATATTTTTTAGCATGAGGCTTGCCGAATTTGATCTTTCAAAATTTCGAGACTTTGAAAATATGGGGGATTTTCTAACAAAATGGTTTCCTATGAATACGGAAAATCTTCCATATCTTCTTCAAGAAAGCTTATTAACGATTGCAATTGCCTTTTTAGGTAGTTTGATTGGTCTGCTGATCGGTTTGCCCGTCAGTTTTTTAGCAGCAAGGAATACTGCAGGACATCCGTTTTTATTTACGATGATCAGATTTTTTCTTAGTTTTTTAAGATCTGTTCCTGAATTTGTGTTTGGTCTCATTTTATTAACAACTCTTGGACTCGGTCCTTTTCCAGCTGTTATTGCAATCGTCCTGCATAATATAGGTGTATTAGGGAAACTGATATCTGAATTAATTGAAGCAGCGGATAAAGGACCGATGGAAGCGATGTCTGCTGTAGGATCTACTCGCTGGATTGGTAATGTGTTTGGAATTTTACCTCAAATTTGGCCGAATGTTCTTTCTCAGTTTTTTTACAGGTTTGAGGTAGCGATTCGTACATCACTTATATTAGGATTGATTGGTGGCGGCGGTATCGGCCAGCAGCTCTTTATTCATTTTAAAACATTCCAATATCAGCTTGTTTCCGTCGATGTTATGCTAATTATGATCATTGTTATATTAGTTGATTTTATCGGCAGTAAAATACGTGAAAAGGTAATATAGGTGGTAAAATGATTCAATTTGAGAATGTATCTGTTCGATATCCAGGTGCTGGAGAACCTGCATTAAAAAAATTGAATATCTCCATACAAAAAGGAGAGTTTGTCTGTGTATTAGGAAAAAGCGGAGCGGGAAAATCAACGTTCATACGCTGTATAAATGGTCTTCAGCCAGTAACAGAAGGTACAGTAAAATGGGATAAAATATCACTTTCTGCCATGTCCCAAAAGGAAATGTTAGAAATTCGCAGAAAAACAGGTATGATTTTTCAGCACTATAATCTGATTCCTAGAATGAGTGTCGTCCAAAATGTATTAACAGGTTTGTTTGGTTATAAAAAATCGTATGAAAACCTATTAGGATTATTTAAACCGACCGAAAGACAAGTTGCAATTGAAACGATTAATCAGGTCGAACTGTATGTTGAACCAACAAGAAGAGTGGAAAATTTAAGTGGGGGACAGAAGCAGAGAGTAGCCATTGCAAGAGCCCTCCTTCAAAACCCTAAAGTTTTTTTAGGCGATGAACCTGTTGCGAGTTTAGACCCGGGAACTGCAGACAGAATCTTTCAATTGTTAAAAGAAACACATGAAAAACGGGAGTTAGTAACGGTTATTAACGTCCATGATGTAGGTCTTGCTAAGAAATTCGCAACAAGAATTATTGCCCTGAAAAAAGGTGAGCTTTTCTTTGACGGTACACCAGAGGAATTTAATGATAGCATGTATTCACAAATCTATAAGCATTAAGAAAACTCCGGAAAAATCCGGAGTTTTTACTTTGCCATAATGGGCTTATTCAATAAAGAAGTTACTTTACCAATGATTCTAACATTATCTTTCCCTTTTTTCTTTAGCCGATCTACATAAACATTAGCTTCTTCTTCAGATAAACTTATAAGCAAACCTCCGGAAGTAACCGCATCACATAATATGAGCTGCTGCCACTCTTCTAAATGTTCACTGTATTCCACATCATCTTTTATCCATCGGTGGTTTGCCTTAGATCCTCCAGGTACTATGCCTTCTTGTGCGAGTTCTTTAGTGCCTGGTAATAGAGGTACTTTATTAAAGTCCAGATGTATAGAAATATCTCCTGTTCCTTTAGCCATTTCGGCGGCGTGTCCCAATAACCCAAAACCGGTAACATCTGTAACTGCATTTGGCGAGAGACCTTCAAGACCTTCTGCAGCTTCTTTATTGAGCTCAGCCATTGTTGATGTTACAAGTTCTAACTGTGTGTCAGAAAGTTTATTACTTTTAATAGCAGTGGTTTGAATACCGACACCAATTGGTTTTGTTAGGACAATAACATCACCATTTTTAGCACCAACGTTTTTAAAAACCTTTGATGGATGAACGAGACCTGTTACGGATAAACCAAATTTAGGCTCATTATCATCAATTGAGTGTCCCCCAACTAATATGGCACCAGATTCTTTAACTTTTTCTGATGCACCTTTTAAGATTTCAGCTAGTACATCATGGCCGAGTTTTTTTATAGGAAATCCTACAATATTCATTACTGTTTTGGGCTTTCCTCCCATTGCATAAACATCACTCAGTGAATTTGCAGCAGCGATTTGACCAAACATATAAGGGTCATCAACAATTGGAGTAAAGAAGTCCACCGTTTGTATCATCGCAAGATCGTCTGTTAATTTATATACACCTGCATCATCAGATGTATCAAGTCCCACTAATAAGTTAGGGTCATTTTCTCGTTTGGGCAAATAACGCAAAACTTGCGTCAGGTCTTCAGGACCAATTTTGCATCCTCAGCCGCCTTTTGAAGAATACTGAGTTAGTCGTATTTTTTCGTGATCTTTCATATGTATTCACACCTCCTACATGTAGTATAAACATTTTTTTTGTTTATTGGCTAAGGATATAATAAAATAGGTAATAAAAAAGGAGGTAATCGTTGTGAAGTTAAGAATTGAATTTTGCATGATGTGAAACTTTGCGCCTAAAGCCGCGAGTCTCGCGGAAGACCTTTTTAACCATTTTCGCGCTCAAATATCCTCACTTGAAATGATTCCTAGTTCTGGCGGGGTATTTGAAATTGAAGTGAATGGAAAAAACATTTATTCTAAAAAAGAAACCGGAGAATTTCCGGATCACGACTTTTTAATTAAAGAACTAGAAAAATTAAAAGTTTAAATAAAGCAGTCCTTCTTTAGGATTGCTTTATTCATCTTAAGGAGGATTACATCGTGTCAAATTCAGCGTTATTGAGAAAGCTCCCGGCTGTACATGAAGCTGTTAAAGCAATCAGCCATGAATGGGACGGATCATCTGAAAAAGAAATAACTCGCGCTGTAAAAGATTCGATTTCGTTTTGCCGTACACTAATTCTTAGAGGGATGAGTGCAATTGATGAGAATACTGATTTTTTGCAAATCATTAAGCAAAGAGTAATTAAAGAGTTAGAAAATCCATCAAACCGCATCCGTTCTGTGATTAATGCCAGCGGAGTAGTTATTCATACAAATTTAGGCCGGTCAAGACTAAGTGAAGCGGCTGTAAACCGCATGATGGAGACTGCACTTGCGTACTCTAATCTTGAATATAATCTAGAAGAAGGTAAACGAGGTTCCAGGCATGATCTTACAGAGCATCTGATTAAACAAGTAACAGGTGCTGAAGCGGCGATGGTCGTCAATAATAATGCAGCTGCTGTTTATTTGATTTTAAAAGCGTTTGCTAAAAATAAAGAAGTTATTGTCTCGAGGGGAGAGCTAGTAGAAATCGGCGGATCATTTCGTATATCCTCCATAATGGAGGAAAGCGGAGCTACTTTAAAAGAAGTGGGGACTACAAATAAGACTCATCTTTCCGATTATGAAAAAGCATTAAACGAAAATACATCCATAGTTATGAAAGTACATACGAGTAATTTTAAAGTAATCGGATTTACAAAAGAGGTACCTTCTCATGAGCTTTTAAAATTAAAGAATGAAATTTCAGATGTCATTCTCTATGAAGATCTAGGCAGTGGAGCACTTTTTCCGTTTCAGCATTACGGAATTGGAGAAGAGCCGTTAGTTTCTAAAGTCATCGAACAAGGCATAGATCTCGTTTCCTTCAGCGGCGATAAACTTCTAGGCGGTCCTCAAGCTGGAATAATAGCAGGGAAAAAAGAGTACATCGATATTTTAAAAAAACATCAGCTTGCACGAGTTCTTCGTGTAGATAAATTTACGATTGCTGCGTTAAATGAAACGTTTCATGCTTATCTTAATGACGAAATTTTATCGATTCCTACTGTTCGTGACATTTTGAAAAGTGAGAGTTTGATAAAAGAAAGAGTCAGCTGGATAAAAAATGAAGTCGGAGAACATCTTTCTCTTAACATTGAAGTTGTTGCTGAATTTTCTCAAGTAGGTGGAGGTACTATGCCTGATGTGAAACTTCCTACTTATTGCCTTAGTCTGAAGCATGTAAAGGGTGCAGAATATTTATCTAAACAACTAAAAGAATTTAGAATCCCGATTATTGTAAGGATCAAAGATGACTCCGTATTGATGGATCTGAGGACGATTACAATAAAAGAAGAATCTTTATTATTAGAAGCGATACGTTTAATCAATTAAAAGTGCTGACTCAAGCTGAGTCAGCACTTTTCTGTTATTTAATGACCTTCACCATGATTATTTCTCGTATGGTTACGTTGTTTCACCTTTTTGGAACCACTCATTGGTGCGGGCTGTCCTGGATTTTCACCTTTAGGAGCATTCTTCCGAATATCCTTATAAGAGTTTCTTTCAGCCATGAAAATGCCCTCCGATTGAATAATTATTTTTTCCTTTTGGCAACTTAAGGTATATCAAAAAGAAAGGATGGATTAATATGCCTTATCGCAATAACAAACAACAAACAGATTATCAAGCAGCTGAACAAGGGTATCACCATACCATAGAAGTTTCCAAAAAATTAGATGCTTCATCAAGTGAATATGGTGTTTACTATTCACATTTCATGACTGAAAATGAAAAAGCTTGTCAGCAGATCGAAAATGCTCTTGAAACGGCTTCTGAACATCAGCAACCACAGCTTCAAAATTATTTAGAAGAACTTGAAGGCTTAAGAAACCAGTATCCAAAGCCCTAGTGACGTTTTTTCGTTTTTTTGTTGTTTTGGCGTTCAGCTTCGCTTAATTTTTCGTTAGGTAACACTAATGATTCATTACCAAATTCAGTATTGTATCCTGCACCTTTACCTTGAGCTTTAGCGGCATTCATACCAGGACGCGTGTGATTCGCTTTATCTCTGCTCATCTTTTTATTCACCCCCGTATGAATTAGTGTGTGCAATTGAAAAAAGAAGAAGCACTCCTTTTTTTGGAGTGCTTCAAAGAAAGTTAAGATTTAAATTTGGATATCAGAAGCCACAATCCCGATAGCCCAATCAGACTATAAAGGACTTGCGTCACTGTAGAACCGCTTCCAAAAACTTCTGTTACAACATTAAGATTAAATAAACCGATTAGCCCCCAATTTAAAGCTCCTATTAGAACGAGTAAAGCCGCTAATTTTTTTAACCAATCCATTGCGTTTTCCTCCTGTCTGCTTGAGACGTAATACTGATAGGGAATAAAAAATTTCAAGAATCGTCAGGTCATATATCTTATGACTTAATGAAAATAAGGTGATTATTTTTGTCATAAGAAAAACTTATGTTGATTGATAACGATTAACTATTTTACTTATGAAAAGGTTTTACATATGATAGTAGAGGGAAAAAAAGTTTTTGTGGCTATTATAATAGGAAAACTTACACATTTTTTCGACAATTTTTCTCATAATCGTGTATGATTGTTACTGAAGGGAGAGAGTGGAACATGAAAAAGAATGACGTATTTAAAGCCCGTTCTACTTTTGATGTAAACGGTAAAGAGTATGCTTACTACCGTTTAGCAGCGTTAGAAGAAGCGGGTATCGGAAATGTATCAAAATTACCTTACTCTGTAAAAGTGTTATTGGAATCAGTATTAAGACAGTATGATGGAAAAGTAATTAACAAAGAACATGTAGAAAACCTTGCTAAATGGGGTACGAGTGAATTAAAAGATATAGATGTACCTTTTAAACCATCTCGTGTAATTCTTCAAGATTTTACTGGGGTTCCTGCGGTAGTTGACTTGGCATCGTTACGAAAAGCAATGGAAGATATGGGAGGAGACCCATCTCAAATCAATCCTGATATTCCAGTTGATCTAGTGGTTGACCATTCAGTTCAAGTTGATAAAGCGGGTACGGAAGATTCATTAGCGTTTAATATGAACCTCGAGTTTGCTCGTAATGAAGAGCGTTATAAATTATTGAGCTGGGCTCAATCAGCATTTGATAACTATCGTGCTGTCCCTCCTGCAACAGGTATCGTTCACCAAGTAAACCTTGAGTACTTAGCACCAGTTGTTCTGACAAATGAATCCGAAGGAGAAACAGTTGCATTTCCTGACTCATTAGTTGGTACGGACTCCCACACAACAATGATCAATGGTTTAGGCGTTCTAGGTTGGGGTGTAGGTGGAATTGAAGCCGAAGCAGGGATGCTCGGACAGCCTTCTTATTTCCCTGTACCTGAAGTTATCGGAGTTAAATTAACTGGTTCACTGCCAAACGGAACGACTGCCACTGACCTTGCTCTTAAAGTAACGCAAGTACTGCGTGAAAAGAAAGTAGTTGGAAAGTTTGTTGAGTTCTTTGGACCTGGTCTTTCTGAAATGCCGCTTGCGGACCGTGCAACGGTTTCAAACATGGCTCCAGAATATGGAGCAACATGTGGATTCTTCCCAGTTGATGAAGAAGCATTAAACTATCTTCGTCTTACTGGAAGAACAGAAGAGCAAATCGAACTTGTTGAAGCTTATTGCAAACAAAACGGATTGTTCTATACTGCAGGAACAAGTGAAGATCCAGAATTTTCAAGTGTTGTTGAGATCGACTTGTCACAAATCGAACCAAACTTATCTGGACCAAAACGTCCACAAGATCTAGTGCCTCTTTCTCAAATGAAAGACAGTTTTAATAAAGCATTAGTGGCCCCTCAAGGGAATGCAGGCTTCGGTTTAACAGCTGATGAAATTAACAAAGAGGTTACTGTAAAGCATCCTGGCGGTGAATCCTCCACAATGAAAACGGGTGCAGTAGCGATCGCTGCCATCACAAGCTGTACAAACACATCTAACCCTTACGTTATGCTTGGAGCAGGATTGGTTGCTAAAAAAGCAGTAGAAAAGGGCTTGAAAGTACCTGGATATGTGAAAACATCTTTAGCTCCAGGATCTAAAGTAGTAACTAGCTATCTAGAGGAAGCTGGTTTGATGAGCTACATGGACCAGCTTGGATTCAATCTTGTAGGTTATGGGTGTACAACATGTATCGGAAACTCAGGACCGCTAGCTCTTGAAGTAGAAAATGCTATTTCTAAAAATGATCTGACAGTTACATCAGTACTTTCTGGAAACAGAAACTTTGAAGGACGCATCCACCCGCTTGTAAAAGCAAACTATTTGGCTTCACCGCCTCTAGTTGTTGCGTATGCACTTGCAGGTACAGTTGACTTCAACCTTCAATCAGACTCTTTCGGTACGGATAAGGATGGCAACGAAGTATACTTTAATGACATCTGGCCTTCTACAGAAGAAATTAATGAAGCGATGAAAAAGGCAGTTACACCTGAATTGTTTAAGAAACAATACGAGCGTGTATTCGATGAAAACGAGCGTTGGAATGAACTGAAGACATCTGCTGATCAATTATACAGCTTTGATTCTTCTTCTACTTACATTCAAAACCCGCCGTTCTTTGAAGAACTTTCAGCTGAACTAAAAGAGATTCAACCGCTTAAAGATTTAAAACTGGTTGCGAAATTTGGGGACTCTGTAACAACTGACCACATTTCACCAGCTGGGGCGATTGGAAAAGATACACCGGCTGGACGATATTTAATTAAAAACGGTGTAGAGCCTCGTGACTTTAACTCTTATGGTTCAAGACGCGGAAACCATGAAGTAATGATGCGCGGTACGTTTGCCAACATCCGAATTCGTAATGGTATCGCACCTGGAACAGAGGGTGGATGGACAACTTTCTGGCCGACAAATGAAGTAATGAGCATTTACGATGCAGCAATGAAATACAAAGAAATCGGAACAGGACTTATGGTAATCGCAGGTAAAGATTACGGGATGGGCTCTTCACGTGACTGGGCTGCTAAAGGAACTACCCTCCTTGGTATTCAAACTGTACTTGCTGAAAGCTTTGAACGTATTCACCGCAGCAATCTTGTGTTGATGGGTGTTCTACCTCTTCAATTTAAAGATGGAGAAAACGCAGAAACATTTGGATTAACTGGAAAAGAAACGTTCACTGTTGAAGTTGACGAAACAGTGAAGCCGCGTGATCTAGTTAAAGTAACTGCAGTTTTCGAAGATGGAACAGAAAAGACATTTGAAGTATTAGCACGTTTTGATAGTGAAGTTGAAATTGAGTACTATCGTCATGGCGGTATTCTACCAATGGTACTTCGTAATAAATTAGCTCATTCTTCACAAACACAAAGTAACTAAATGACAGTAAAAAAACCTTTGCCGATTCGGCAAAGGTTTTTTTATGCGTTTTTCATATGTTTCTCATCTAATTTTTTCTCTAACGCCTCAATATAGGATTCGTCTTTTAACAATTGCCGTCTATTTTCATTCACTAATTCACGGAAATTCATTTTTCTGATTCTTCTCATACAGACACCTCATTTACTTTGTATAGTATCAATATCGCCAAAGTAATGTCGAAATAATCACTCTTTGTAAGAAATGTCATCTCTTCGCTGAATGAATAGTTGATTTTGTTTAAAGGAAAGTTAAGAGAAAGGTGGAAAGGAGTGAAGGACTTTGAGTAACCCAAAACGATTTCCAGAGGATTATGTGCCAAATCATATTGGAACACAACCGAGGGAAAGCAATAGTAACAATGGAAAGAAAATGGCAAATAAATCACATGATCATGCGGATTATAACCCGCCAAAAGGAAAATAAATTAAATTTTTATCTCCTAATTTTCATTTTGACTCCCATAATTTCTTGGATTTGTCGAAAAAATGTATGTAGTGAAAGAATTAGGAGGGGTACGTTTGATTACGGCAGCTGTCAAACCATTACCTGTATCACATAATAAGGATGATCAGGATTATTTATACAGACAATTAGAGATTGAAATGCAGCGATTAGGACACCTTGTTCCGTTTCGCGAAGAACTTAATTGGAATAAAGAAATAATAACCATTGACCTAGGAAATGAAGAAACATTAGAAAAGCTTAAAAAAGCAGCAGCAAAAAATGATGGTGTCTTTTTATTTTACGCAAAGCTTTTTAAAGGAACTGTTTATCAGCACATTATTCTACACCCGAATACAGAAGGGTTTTATTTACCATTTCGCTTTGAAGAACCATTCCAGATAACGGTAAAAAACAAAAAATACTGGATAGGTTCATCGATTAGATTAGCAGAAGAATTGGCCTGGCTTGAAATAACGATGAAAAATTCTGATGAGGAAGATGTAGTTGAACTTTGGAAATACCTATCAGAACTTTGTAAAAGCAGTATTGAGAATATGAGCCCGATATTACTCCAAAAAAATAACGAATAATGTTCCAATGTTTTTGCACACACTATTGAAGATCAAATTAAAGGAGTGTGTAAGATGCAAAAACCTAATAAAGACGATCGCAGCAACAATGTTGAACGTTTAGAACAAATGGTGCAAAATACGCAGCAAAACATGCAAGAAGCTAACGAAACAATGGATAATAATTCTCTGACTGCTAGTCAAAAAGAACAGATAAAAGAGAAAAATCAGCATAGACAAGAATCCCTTGAGCAGTTTCAAATTGAAATTCAGGAAGAAAAAGCATATCGAGAAGGCAACGAATTAAAGTAAAGACTGGCATATTGCTGGTCTTTTTCTACGTTTTCTACTACAGTGAAAGAAAAGTAAAAAAGGGTGGCAATAAAGTGAAATATGCAGAAACAACGATTGATGTAAGGTATGCAGAAACAGACCAGATGGGTGTTGTTTATCATGCCAATTATTTAGTTTGGTTTGAGATTGGAAGAACAAAATTTATTGAATCATTAGGATTCAGATATGCGGATATGGAATCAGCTGGTGTTCTTTCTCCTGTTACAGATATTCAAGTTTCTTATAAGAAACCTTTAACATACGGACAAAGTGCGCTTGTGAAAACGGCAGTAATAGAATATTCAGGGATTAAAGTGGTTTACGGCTATCAAATATACAACGAGCATGGTGAGTTATGTGTTACAGGCAATTCAACACACGTTTGCGTGAAAAAAGAATCGTTCAGACCGATTTCCATTAGAAAACATTTTCCGGATTGGCATGCAGCATATGAGAAAGCGAGCAGGGTAGAATAATGGCTTTCGGAATTAAAAAAGAGCAGCTGAAGAAATGGAAAAGAGAAGTGAAAGCAGGAAATATTTCATTTATTACCCACTTTTGGCTTGATTCAAGATTCCCAGGGGAAAAGAGTGTTACGAAAGTTGGCTGCAAGGATTTAAATAAGTTAATTTCTTGGGGAGAAAAATATGGTTTAAAGGCAGAATGGATTCATGAAAAAGAAGCTTATCCCCATTTTGATCTTATAGGGGATAAGCAAAGAATAATTATGAAAAAAGAAGGACGCTATAACGAGCTAGATAAATTCTTGTAAATTCAAGTCTCTGATTTAACAAATTCATATTCGATTTCACCATTTTGAATTTTCACTTTTAAATCATTTTGATCAAAAAACCATTGATCTTCTTCTTCGATAAAAAACTCATGATTTTGGAGATTAAGAGAAGCCGCAGGGTATTTAGGATTATCTTTGCTGATTCCTAAAGAAAAACCTTCCTGTGCTGTACTGCAGCCGCCTAACCTGACAAAAAATCTGATTTTATCGCCCTTATCAGCTTGCAGGTCTTTAATAATAAAATTTGCTGTTTCATCATTCATGTGAATGTTCATATATACACTCCCAATGTCTTATTCTTAGTTTTTTGCTATTGTGCCATAAGCTTATTTAATAAACAATAAAAATGACTCTCCATCTATGTTAAAATGGTTATAATAAATAAGAGCATTTTAATTTGGAAGGATTTATCAGCCGAAGGGGAAATTAAATGAAACAGCGAGTTGCAAAATTATTTTTGACATTATTACCTCAAAATAAAATCTCATCCATTGTAGGTAAGGCAGGCCGTTCAAAATTAAGTAAACGCTATGTAAAACGGTATGCTAAGCATTACAAGATTAATTTATCAGAAATAGAAAAACCTATTCATGAATATGCCCATTTAACGGAGTTTTTCTCAAGAAAACTTAAAGTAGATGCAAGACCTATATGCGGAGAAGAAAATGAAGTAATCTCTCCAGTAGATGGTCTGATTACACAGATGGGCAGTATTGAAAAAGGAACGATTATACAAGCAAAAGGAATTTCCTATTCTGTACAGCGTTTATTGGCTGAAGAAGGAAAGACTTCATTTGAAAACGGGCATTTTATTACAATCTATTTAAGTCCGAAAGATTATCATCGAATTCACATGCCGGTTAAAGCTACCGTTGATAGCAGCACATATATTCCTGGACGTTTGTTCCCGGTAAATGACATTGGTGTAAATCACGTTAAAGGATTATTTACGAAAAACGAACGGGTTGTTACGTTTGCAGATTCAGATTACGGGAAATTAGCTATTGTAAAAGTAGGGGCTTTTATCGTAGGTAGTGTAAAAGTAAATTACGATAATAAAGTCCGTAAATGGAAAAAGGTTATGAAGTCAGCAATGACACCTGTTTCTTATAATAAAGGTGACGAAGTAGGGCATTTTGAATTTGGCTCAACTGTAATTCTTTTATTTGAGGATGCCGATTTTACATTTGATGATGCAATTAAGGTGGGGACTTCAGTACGTATGGGAGAAATCATCGGCAAACATACAGCATCTGCAAAAGCAAAGAAATATTCCGCTACTATATAAATTCTAAACCGGCAAACTGCAGTTTGCCGGTTTTTTTTAACATAAAGTTACTGAAGGAGAATGAAATGAATATTGAGAAATTTTTTCAAGAGGCGAAATCAAATTTTCAAGTAAATGATATACGGACTAAATATTCAAAGGTATTATTTGTTCTTGAATCACCACATAAAGAGGAATTAAAATATGGCGTACCATTAGCTGGTCTATCTGGAAGATCAATGGCAAAAGTGCTCTTTAAAGCAGAACATATTGAACCGATGGGAAAATATTTAGACAAAGAAAAGGAAACTGTCTATGCTATTGTAAATGTTTGTCCATTTCCACTTCAGAAATCAGCATATCCTGAGGAATTTGTTCACCGTTTTACAGATGAATTAAATCTGGCAGAGTCAGTTAGAACAAGTTCTGCAAAAATCTTTCGTGATAAATATAAAGCCGAATTTCACGCTATGGTGTTGCAGGATTTTAAGTTAAGACTTTTAAAAGATATAACTGATGATACTGTTATCGTTCCATGTGGGAAGTTTGCTGAAAAATATGTGGATAAACTGCAATTGAACGAAAGATACAAAATAATTAGTGGAGTTCCGCACCCTTCTTATAATTCATGGACAAAAGAGCGATACAAAGATGTCATAGACCAAGTACGTCATGAAGGAAAGTTAAAAACAAGCTAACTTCATTAGATGATATCTCAGGGGGATTAAGGGAACGGTTAATCAAGAACGAAAATTGAACAGATAATTAGAGCAATCAAACAAAAATAGGATTCAATCAGACAAAAATGAAAAGAAATCAAACAAATACAACAACTATTAATAATTAGAGGATGGCATGATTAATGAGTCATCCTCTTTTTATACGAAAACAGCCTTAAAAAAAGAATACAGTCACACCGTACATTACAGCAGTAATTCCTGCCGCGATCAAAGCTGGCTTTAACTTATACCGCGCATATTTTATGACGGATAAATTTAAAATTCTAGCGATTGTGTTTGTATCATCACTTAAAGGAGAGGCAAATGCTCCGAACGTACCACTTGCAAATACCGCCCCGATCACAAGGGGGACTGAAACGTCAGCTACTGATGACATCGAAACACCGAGCGGCATTAATATTCCCCATGTACCCCAAGCAGAACCAATAAAGTAAGATACCGCACAACCGAAAAGAAATAAAAGCGGTACGATTAATGATGCGGGTATCCATGCAGCGTACTTCGTAACAAATTCGGAAAATCCAAGTTCTTCAGTCGCTGAAGATAATCCCCAAACAATGGTCAACAAAACGATGACGCTCATTAAATCATTCCCGCCTAAGATGAAACCGCTCAATAGTTCTCCAATCTTCATTTTTTGCAATCTTAAAAAGAGAAAAGTGAAGATTGCTGTAAACAGCAGAGAAATGAGCATAGCATCCATAACATCAGCAGAAATAAATGCTTTAATGAATCCACCTGTTTTTTTATACCCATCCCACCATGTTAATAAAAGTGTTAACATTACTACCATAATGAGCGGAATTAAGAGATTCCATGGCTTGTTCGGCAAATCTTTTCCTACTGCCGGATCACATGAGTGCCAATCGTCATCCTCATTTTCCCCCACATCATTCGGATCCGATTCTTCTGTTGATTTTGAATGGTGAAAAAAACTTAAGTAAATACCTACGATAATCATCACAAAAGAAAAAAAATTAAAAGGGATACTTTTAATAAACATCGAATAAGGATCTGCATTCAAATGTTCATTTTTTAGTGATAATCCCACAATCGATGTCATATATCCCACAAAAGCAGTTGCTATTGGGATTAATACAATTATAGGGGTAGCGGTTGTCTCAATAACAAATCCCAGTTCCTGCGTAGACATTTTGACTTTTTTTAGAAGCGCCCTCATTATTGGGGCAATCGTCACAAAGCGGAAGCTGGGAGCCGCAAAAGTTCCGATGGTTGATACATAAGTTAACAATAGAGCACCCTTTTTAGTTTGTATTCTGCTGGACGCTTCTTCAACAAATCCTTTTATTCCCCCAGAAAGCTTAATCATGGAAATCAGTCCTGAAAAAACATATAGAAAAATTAAAATTTTTATATTTTTTGAGTCGATTAACCCTTTTACAAGAAACTGAACCATTTTCTCCAAACCGCCGACGAAAGATGGCTTCAGAAGATAAGAGCCAGTTAACAATCCTGCAATCAATCCTGGCAAAACCTGTTTTGTTTTTATTGCAATGGGTATGACCACCAAAAAGGGAATGACTGAAATCCAATTGTTATCCATCTATGTCCTACCTTCTTTCAATGTCATAACATTAGCCTGTGATGGATTAATAAAAATATTCTCTGTAAACCATTTATTACGAAACACATATATTCAATAATAGATGTTTCAATTGATTGAACATGGGTTAAATTAAATGTATCTTCACGTGAAACAGTTGCATTTATTATTGTTACGTGATAAGTTAAACAACGGAATATATATGGACGGAACAAGTTTGAATTACGGATAGCCTTGTAACTTTTAACTTTTAAACCTTTACGCATATTCACATGGCTAAGCATTTCCAGTCAATTTTTAAAATAGGAAATGCTATTTTATGTGCAATTCATGATGTATTTTGAAAACAATTGGCTGACATTACGTATTTTTTTTAAAAAAATGTCAGGTCCACGAGGTTATCGTAAAACCTTTTTCGTCAAAGAAAAGGAGATAGAACATTGACAACATTTCAAGAATTGGGACTTAGTCCTGAGTTGCTTCAATCAATCAACAACATGGGATTTGAGGAAGCAACACCAATTCAGCGTGACACCATCCCTACAGCTTTCAAAGGAACTGACTTAATCGGTCAGGCACAGACAGGTACGGGAAAAACAGCTGCATTTGGTATTCCGCTAATCGAAAAAATGGATACAAAATCAAGATTAGTACAAGGGATCGTTCTTGCACCAACGCGAGAGCTTGCTGTTCAAGTTGCTGAAGAACTAAATAAAATCGGTCAGTTTAAAGGAATTAAAACATTACCGATCTACGGTGGACAATCCATCGTTCGCCAAATTAAAGCATTAAAGAATGGTCCGCATATCATTGTTGGTACACCTGGACGTGTACAAGACCATATCAACAGAAAAACATTAAAGCTTGAAAACGTTCATACTGTAGTATTGGACGAAGCTGACGAAATGTTAAACATGGGCTTTGTTGAAGATATTGAGAAGATTTTAGAAAACGTTCCTACTGAACGTCACACTATGCTTTTCTCAGCTACAATGCCTAAACAAATTCAAAACCTTGCTGCTAAGTTCATGAAGGACGTTTTACTTATTAAAGTTAAAGCTTCTGAGATGACAGTTAAAAACATTGAACAAGAATATGTTGAAGTAAAAGAACGTCAAAAATTCGATGCCCTTTGCCGCTTTATGGATATTCACTCACCAGAGCTTGCTATCGTTTTTGGACGTACTAAGCGCCGTGTTGATGAGTTATCTGAAGCACTTAGCAAACGCGGATATTCTGCAGAAGGTATCCATGGTGATCTTCCACAGGCGAAACGTGATAAAGTATTGCGCGCATTTAAAAACAACACGATTGAAGTACTTGTAGCAACGGACGTAGCAGCCCGCGGACTTGATATTTCTGGTGTATCGCACGTTTATAACTTTGATATTCCTCAAGATCCAGAAAGCTATGTTCACCGTATTGGACGTACTGGACGTGCAGGTAAAACAGGTTATGCTTTAACATTCATTACACCTCGTGAAATTGATCATTTATATACAATTGAAAAAATCACACAACGTAAAATGATTAAGCGCACAGTTCCTTCTGTATCTGAAGCAATGGAAGGACAGCAGCAGCTTGCACTTGAAAAATTAATGGAAGTTATTCAACAAGATGACTTAAGTGGATACAAGCAAACAGCTGTAGAGTTATTGGAAGAAAATGATTCAGTAACATTAGTGGCAGCTGCACTTAAACTTCTTACGAAAGAACCTGATACAACTCCGGTCAACTTAACGGATGAGCCGCCATTATCTGTGAAAAAGAGACGCCCAAACAACCGTTTCTCAGATCGCAGACGTTCTGGCGGTAAACGTGAAGGCGGAAGACCTGATAACAACCGTCGTTCTGGTTATTCTTCTAGAGGCGGCGAAAGAAGCGGCGCTCCAAGAGGAGAACGCAGCAGCTCTTCAAGCAGAGATGGCGGAAACCGCAGCAGCGGCCGTGACCAATCTTATCGCTCACAAAAAAGAGTTCGTGAAGATAATAAAAACAGATAAACTAAATAAAAAGGATGGCTCCATTGAGTCATCCTTTTTTTCGTGTATGAAGATTTTTTGAGAGAGAAATAATAAGGAAATAGCTATGTAAATGAAAGGAATTGTGATATGAAGATGGGGGAGGTACACACTTTTCTATCAAAAAACGGTGAAGAAATTAAATTAAGACCTGTAGTTGAAAATGATGCAGAAGAAATTATAGAAAGTGTAAAAATCATCATTAAAGAAGGAAAATATATCCAAAAAGAAGAGCCCCGTTCCCTGCTCGAAGAAATCACATTTATTAAACAAATAAGCACTTTAAATAATATGTACATAGCAGTTGAAAGAGCTAGCAAGGTTGTAGGGATTGCCAGAATCCTTAGGGGCGATTTGGAAATGAAAAAGCACACAGGAGTATTCAGGACTTGGATTCATCCTGATAGTCAAGGGCTGGGAATTGCTAAAGAAGTAATGAATTACACATTAAGATGGGGAAAAGAAAACTCGTTGCATAAAATATGGCTAACGGTTTTTTCTGGAAATGAAAAAGCTGCTTATGTTTATTCAAAAGTCGGGTTCGAAATTGAGGGAAGACTTAAAGATCAAGTCATGATCAATGGTGAATATGAAGATGAAATTTATATGGGGTATTTTTTCTCTCGTTAGAACTGCGGTATGACACACTGCAGTTTTTTTATTTCGCCATTTTCAATGGAAGGTGTGAACTTTCTGAAGGAATAACGGGATAACCAAAAAAATAGAGGCTCCACCACATGCCACTGTGAAGAAGTTTAATAATAATGAATATGCATTCTAGATAAACAAAGGTGAAATCGTTATCATATATATGGTAAAGTGTATAAAGAAGCTAGGATTAAAGATAGGTGACTAATAATGAAATCGACAGAAAAAGAACTATTAACTATTGAAAAACAACGCTTAATTGCTCTTAGCGATGCGTTCCATAATATGAATGAACCAAAAAAAGAAGAACAGATTAACGAGCTGTTTTTAAAAGCCGCGCAAGAAGAGTACGCAGTAGCTTTTTGCGGACATTTTTCAGCTGGGAAATCCAGTTTGATAAACGCTTTATCCAGTACGGGTATTTTGCCGGCGAGTCCTATTCCAACGAGTGCAAATATTGTCAAAATGAAAAAAGGATTACCTAGGGCTTTAGTCCGTTTAAAAAACAAACAAGTAGTAACTTTCAATCATCCATTTGATGTGGAAGAGATTAAAACGTTTTGCAAAGATGGGAACTTTGTACATTCCATCGAAATCTTTTATGAATCAGATCAAAGTGAATCTAATCTGACATTTTTTGATACTCCAGGAATTGATTCTACAGATTCCGCTCACAGAGAAGCAACAGAAAATGTCATTCATCTTGCAGATTTAATCTTTTACGTGATGGATTACAATCACATACTATCAGAAACAAATGTTGAATTTATTAAAGACTTAATAAAAAAAGGAAAAGAAGTTCGATTAATCATTAATCAAATAGATAAACATCGTGATGATGAGCTTTCTTTTACAGATTTTAAAGAAAACGTTTTTAATAGTTTTAAAAGTTATGGTATCGAAAAAGAACATATCTTTTTTACAAGTGTTAAGAACAAAACTTTTCCACATAATGACCTTTCTGCTTTAACGGCTTATCTTAAGAAGATTGAAATGAACAAAGACAGCCTATTAGTTGAAGGAACCGAACGTCAAATCAATGAAATGGTCAATCAGTACATTGAGACAGAAGAAAAAGAAAAGCCTGCATTAGAAACGATCTTAGCAAAGCTTGAATTATTGCATGCAGAAAAAGAGAAGCTTCAAATGGAACGGAAAAAGCAAAATGACATCATAACTGAAAAAGTTGATTCCATCAGAGACCATTTTGTTAAAATTGTTGATTCAGCACAGCTCATGCCATATGAAACTAGAGAAAAAGCTGGTTTGTTTATGGATTCCGCCAAAAATGATTTTAAAGTGGGTTTGTTTTTTTCAAAACATAAAACGGAACAAGAACGGAATGCTCGAAAAAAAGCGTTTCAAGAGAAGCTAAAAGAATCCATCGATGCTCATATTAACTGGCATGCGCAAAATTATTTGAACACCTTGCAAAAAGAGGTTAAATCAAAGCTTCCACAATGGGATCCAGTTGTATTAAATGAAGAAACACTTTTCTCGTTTATTCAACCTGGAGTATCTTCACAAGGACAGGGGCTTTTAAATTACTGTGATAATATCGCAGGTTCTGCAAAAAAGTTTGCTCGAAAGCAGATTGCATCTATTCTCGGCTTAGTCACATTGGAGATCGAAAAAGAAAACAGTGAGTCTGCACTGCTTTCAATTCGTCAAGAAGAAGAGTTAGACCAAGAAATAGATTCGTTAGTTACTGAAAAAGAATATGCGCTGAAATGGGAAGAACATAAAAAAGAATTGAATCATATTCTTTCAGAAAAAATAACAGATTTGTATGATACAGGTGTATACGAAATTCATTATGCTTCTCAATATAAACCAATATCGGTTGAGCAATTTAAAGAATCGTATTTTGATCAACAGGATGAAGTATTAATAGAGATTGATGAAGGATCTTCAAGTTCGTCTTCAAATGAATATAAACCTTCAGGCTCGCTGGAGATTGAAACGGGAAAGCTTAACAAAACAGCTTCGCTTTTAAAACCCATTTCGCAGTTGTCCCATTTATCAGAGGAGATGGAAAGTCTAGCGAACCGATTAGAGAATCGTTATTTTACTATGGTACTGTTTGGTGCATTTTCTGCAGGGAAATCATCATTCGCTAATGCTCTTTTAGGAGAAAATATTTTGCCGTCATCACCTAATCCAACGACAGCGGCGATCAATGAAGTACGTAAGCCTGAAAAAGGATATACACATGGTACTGTGCAGATTGAAATGAAATCAGCGGATGATGTTCGAGATGAAATCAAAAGTATACTAAAATCTGAACTTGATGACTTATCATCATTAATTGATCAATTAAAACTTGATTCTTTAGCACAGGATCATACAAAACAGTTAAAGCATCTGCAGGCATTCAAAGATGGGTATCCATGGGCTAAAAGTTACTTGGACAAAACCATTACAACTGATCTTTCAGAGGTTTCTAAATATGCTGCTGTAGAATCAACCGCATGTTTCGTTAAGAAGATTACTATTTACTATAGCTGTCCGTTAACTGAAAAGGGAATTGTTCTTGTAGATACTCCTGGTGCCAACTCCATTCATTCCAGACATACGGAAGTTGCATTTGAATATATGAAGCATGCAGATATTATTATTTATTTGACATACTTTAATCATGCATTCTCTCATGCTGACCGTGAATTTTTAATTCAGTTAGGGAGGATTAAAGATACTTTTTCTTCAGATAAAATGTTTTTTGCTATAAATGCCTCTGACCTTGCAGAAAACAAAGATGATGAAAAAGCAGTAGTTGATCATGTGAAAAATAACCTACAGACTTTTGGTATCAGACATCCAAGATTATTCCCTGTATCAAGTAAAAATGAACTAAATGGTGCAGAAGGTTCAGATCGCGGTTTTGCTAACTTTAGAAACAGTTTAAATAAATATTTAGAGAACGATTTGGAAAAAGCTATGATATTAAGTGCTGAACAATCTCAAAATCATGCTAAACAAGTCATTCGGAATATGATTGGTGAAACTAATCTTCGGATGCAAAAAGAGGATGAATATATACTAGCTGTTCAGCAAAGAGAAGATGCACTATTAAAACTATGTGACGAAAAAATCTCATTGTCAGTCAAACGATTAAATCAGGAGATGAAAGAACTTCTTTTTTACGTTAAACAACGAGTACTTATTCGTTATCATGATTTTTACAAAGAAACGATTCATCCTGCAGCGGTAAAATCAGCTAAACCTGATTTAATCCAATGTCTCCAAGAGCTGTACGAAAAAATAGCTCATGATCTTCAGCAAGAATATAGGGCAAGCTCATTACGATTAGATAAATGGATTCAACTGCAGTTGGATGAAAAAGAAAAAATCATCTTAAATGAAGCAAACGATCACCAGGTAAGTCTGCAGCATTCTTTGGAAGATAAAATGAATTTTAAAACTCCTCCAGTTCCTGCAGCGTTTACTCACATATCAATTGATGATAACAGTAATTGGTTATCGTATTTCAAAAACACAAAACAATTTTTTGAAAAAAGCGGGTCTGCTGATTTAAGAAATGAACTTGTAAAAACAGTAGAAAAGGAAATTGGAATGTGGATTGAAACGGTTGAAGATGTATTGAAAGAACATTATAATACCGTTGCGCAAAACGCAGCAGAGTATACGAAAATGTATTTTGTACAGCAGATTAATCATTACTTTACTGAGCTAAAAAAACCTGGAGATCTTGAAAAAAGAATTGATATACTTGAAAGCAGTCTAAAACAGATCGAAAATTTATAAAAACACATTATAAAAAGCTGGCTATATAGGATTAACACCTATGATAGCCAGCTTTTTATTTTTATATGGATGATTGCCTTCTTAAGGCTTTTTCTAAAAGATTGTTGCCTTCAGGTCATTTTTGGGAAAAGCCTTCATCGAAAAGTTGATTGGAGTGGAAGGTGCGAGACTCCTCGAAAATGGAAAATCACATTTTCTTCGTGCGATGTATTGTTGCCGGTGCTTTCCTTGTCATGCGGGATTAGCGGGACAGTCCGATTTTGCCTTCAGGACCATCTAACTTTTGACCTCGAGGGGCTAGACGTTGGAGCTAGACAGGTGAGACCCTAAAGGTGCAAAGCGCCTGGGAGGCTCACCTCACGCCCCGAGGAAAGCGAGCATCCTGTAACGGAAATCAACTACTTCAATAGCAACAAAGTTTATGAAAACAGCCATAATTAAAGAGCAGCATGATTTATGGATTGAAAATATTCAATCGTCGATAAGTCCGATTTGGTTGGATAACGATATGGTTCTTTATATTTTTCAGGACCTTTTCCAGTAATAATAACAACACTCTCAGCTGGTGCTTCTTTCAGTGCATAAAAGATAGCTTCTGTTCTGTCTGGAATAATTGCAGTAGAGTGATTGCGATCTGGCAGCGATAATTTCGTTTCTTCTATTAATTGATGCTGTGGAATACCATTTAAGTCATCCACTGTTAAAACGGTATGATCACTATATTCTATCGATAATTGAATCATTTCTGTCCGTTTTGATACGTCACGATTTCCTCTAAAACCAAATACATGATAAAGTGCTCTTTTCCCTGCTTTTTTGCGTGCGGCTTCTAATACTTGATGAACGCCATCAGGTGTGTGTGCGTAGTCAATGATAACAAGTGTTCCATTGTTTAACATGACCTCTTCAAATCTTCCAGGAATCCCGGGAAAATCGGTAAGGGAGGAAACGGATTTTTGTATGGATATCCCATAATCATATGCTGCTGCGATAGCTGCAGTAGTGTTTAACGCATTATATTCACCAGGCAAGGGAAGAGGCACGTTAATCTGCATGGAATCATAGACGAGATTAAATGAGTTTTTTCCAACATCTTCAATATAAAATTGATCTGTCAGCTTCTTGCCATATGTCCATATTTGAAGATCTTTTCGGGAAGATAATTCTTCAACAAGTCTTCTGCTATAATTTCCTTCGCTGCATATAATAGCTGTTCCTTTCGTTTTTAAATAACTGAACAGCTTAGCTTTGCATTGAAAATAAGACTCCATTGTTCCGTGATAGTCAAGATGATCATGCGTTAAGTTTAAAAAAATAGCTTGATCATAAGTAATGCCTTCAATTCTTTTCTGCTCAAGACCATGAGAACTTACTTCCATGACAACTGCTTCATCATTGCTCTCATGCAGCATTTTTTGCAAAGTAACAGGATCTGGAGTTGTGTGAGAGCTCTTTACGATCTCTGAATTAATATAGTGATGAACAGTACCAAATAAAGACGATGACATGCCTTGTGATTCAAGGATATGTTTAAGTATGAAAGAAGTAGTTGTTTTGCCATTTGTACCTGTGATTCCAGTCATTTTGTGCTTTTTATAAGGTTCTCCAAAATAAAAGGATGCTGCACTGCTCAACAATTTTTTCGTATCTTTTGAATAAAAGTATTGACCATTGCAATGGGTTTCAGGATATTCGCCAATAACTGCTGCGGCACCATTCTCATAAGCTTCTTGTATGTATTGATGCCCGTCAGCTTGCACACCAGAGATAGCAAAAAACAAGTAACCTGGTTTTACTTGTTTAGAGTGGGAAGTAATACCCGTAATATTAAGATTTTCGATATTTTCGTTATTGATGTGCAAATGTGTTAATAAAGCTTTTAATTTCACTGAAACGTCATCCTTTATTTGAATTATTTGTAGTGTAATTCTATTTATCTTTCTTATACATGAACATTAACCATAATATGTTTATGTAAACTATTCGAAAAAACTGCCCAATTTAGGACAGTTTAAAGGAGAGTTTTAATAAAATTTTCAATTCCATCCATTCCTGCTTCTAATTCTTTTAAAGAAGCTGCATAAGAAATTCGTACAAATCCTTCACCAAGGTAAGAGAATGCATCCCCAGGAACGACAGCTACCTCTTGTTTTTGTAAAAGTTTTAAAGCAAATGAATAAGAAGATAGTCCGAACGATTTAATGTTAATAAACAAATAAAACGCTCCATTAGGTTTTTCAAAAGAAATCCCCATTCGATTTAATCGTTTACAGCAGTAATCTAATCGCTTTTTATATTCATCACGCATCTCTACTGCATCGTCTTTACCGTGTGTTAATGCTTCAATGGCTGCGGCCTGTGAAATCGAAGAGGCACAAGTTACATTATACTGATGTACTTTTAAGACGTGCTGGGTAATCTCTTTAGGAGCAAATAAAAGTCCAATTCTCCAGCCTGTCATACTGTGAGATTTGGAAAGCCCATTGATCACAAATGTTTTTTCCCGCATTCCTTCATATGATGCAATGGAACGATGCTGCCCATTATACCGCAGTTCACTGTATATCTCATCGGACAGAACGAATATGTTCTTATCCTTCAAGTAGAGAGCAAGTACTTCTAGTTCATAATTTTCAAGTACTGCTCCTGTTGGATTGGAAGGATAAGGAAGGATGAGCGCTTTTGTTTTGTCAGAAATGGCACTTTCAATTCCTTCTACAGTAACTTTAAATGATGTATTTGTTGTATCTATATGTATAGTCTTCGCACCGCATAATGTAATTACGGGTTCATACCCAGGATAAACTGGTCCCGGCACTAATACTTCATCACCTTCGGACAAGATAGAACGCAGGGAAATATCAATTGCTTCACTGGCACCTGTTGTTACAATCACCTCATTTGATGGATCATAATGTAAGTCATATTTTTCGAATAGAAAAGCAGAAGCAGCACTTCTAAGTTCTTCAAACCCGGCATTATGAGAATAAACTGTTTTATTTTGCTGGATGGCTTGAATGGCAGCATCTTTTACATGTTGAGGAGTTGGAAAATCAGGTTGTCCTAATGTTAATGAAATAGCTTTTGGATATTGTACAACTTCGTTAAAAAATTTTCGAATTCCTGAAATTTGAATGGATTTTGCACGATCGTTTAATAAATTTTCCACTATGTATCTTCCTTTCGTACTGTCTGCGTAGGTGGCTTATTACTGAACTTTTCCACTTAGTTTAGCTTTAATTCCTTCGATGCGTCAATGGGTGGATTTTTCTTGTATGGTTTTTTTGCTTTTTCCAATACTAAAGGAGGTAATAGTACGGTTTTTGGAGGATATTATGGAAGCAAAGAAAAAGTGGGACCTTTTAGCCTTGGCATCAATTCCTCTCGTAATGACATTGGGGAACTCCATGCTGATTCCAGTATTGCCTGATATTGAAAAGGAATTAAATATTTCTTCATTTCAGGTTTCAATGATTATTACGGTATATTCCATTGTCGCCATATTGTTGATTCCGATTGCTGGATATTTGTCTGATCGTTTTGGAAGAAAAAAGATCATTATTCCAAGTTTGCTCATTGCAGGAATAGGAGGGTTAATTTCTGGATGGGCAGCATGGCAATCAAATCATGCATTTATGATTATCTTGGTAGGGCGTTTTCTTCAAGGAATTGGTTCTTCGGGTGCTGCGCCAGTTGTTTTACCTTTAGTAGGGGATATGTTTCAAGATGAAAAAGAAGTAAGTTCAGGATTAGGTCTTATTGAAACATCGAATACAATCGGTAAAGTAATCAGTCCTATTTTGGGAGCGTATTTAGCGACCATCGTTTGGTTTTTACCATTTTGGCTTATACCGGTATTTTGTGTTCTTTCTATTGTCCTCGTTTTATTTTTAGTAAAGGTTCCTAAAAAAAAGGATCAAGAAAAGCAATCATTTAAAGAATTTTTAAAAAACATTAAGGAAATTTTTCATATTGAAGGTAAATGGTTAACCGCTATTTTCTTAATTGGCGGAATCATTATGTTTGTTTTATTTGGGATATTATTTTATCTTTCAACTATTTTGGAAGAGAAATATGACATCCATGGAGTAATGAAAGGTCTTGTAATAGCCGTACCACTTCTTGCTTTATCAATTTGTTCGTATATCGCTGGTAAAAAGATTAAACAAAACAAAGTTGTCATGAAATGGTGCACATTTTTATCCATGGTTTTATTGGGAGGATCTGTGTTCTTGATTACGTTTACTGAAAATGTGTATTTTTTGCTAGGTGCACTGTTTGTAGCGGGTATCGGAATCGGTGCAGCACTGCCTAGTTTGGATGCGTTAATAACTGAAGGGATTGAGAAAGAAGCGAGAGGTACTATTACTTCTATATATAGCTCAATGCGATTTGTCGGTGTGGCTTTAGGACCTCCCATATACGCTATTTTAATGAAGTCTTCGCATGAGATGGTTTTTTATACGTCAGCTGGAGTCAGTGCAGTTGCAGCCCTTGCAGCATTTTTTGCAATCAAACCTGAAAAAGAAAAAGGCGGTGGAGGGGACAAAGAAAATAAAGAAAAACAGCAGAACCTGCAAGCTGAAAAATTAGAGCCGGCACTCGATTAAGGAGATGAAAACCGATCACGCGACAGAAGATCGGTTTTTTTATTTTATACAGGTTTCCCACCGTTCGCAATCATTGTTGCTCTTGGAGGGGGTGATTTCCGTTACAGGATGCTCGCTTTCGGCGGGCGTGCGGTGAGCCACTTAGAGCTTTGCACCTGCTCTCCAACAACATGTCTATGAAGAGTCCGCGCAAAAAGATTCAAATCCAAAGCAACAATCTTTTAGAAAACAGCCATAAAAAAAACAGCGGGAATTCCGCTGTTTTCAAAAGTCTAAATTTATTGTTCAATTAAAACAACACGTGCAGGCGATGCATCAAGTCCTCTTATTTTCAATGGTGCGGCGACCATAAGGTATTCACCTTCAGCCACATCCTTCAATTGAAGGCCCTCAATAATAATTACGTTCTTTTGAAATAATTCTTTATGTGTAGGGTGGTTTTCTTGTGCGCGCTCAACTCCAAGTGCATCAATTCCAACACCAGAAACCCCGATTTCTGTAAGAATTTTAGCAGCATCTTTGTTAACATATATGAATTCAAAGTTGAATTCTGTATCCCAAGAATTTTTTGTTTTAAATAATACGAAATCACCATGCTGTATGTCTTTTCCTTGCAGATCATCAGCCGTGATAGCATCAACAGCATGTGTTAAATCGATTACTTTTGCATTTCTTACTAGCTTTTCTAAAGGCAGTGTTTCAATTGTGTCTCCGCCAGGGATCATGTGAAGAGGGGCATCGACATGTGTACCTGTATGAACATCCATCGCAATTCTTGTTTCCGTAACGTGTCCGGATTGACCTGTATTAAATGTTGGCTGTTTTTCAGACTTATTTTTATAAACGGGCATTCCTTCAAAAATAGGCAGTGAAACATCATATATTTTCATTAATCACAGTCCTTTCGAAGATTTGTAGGCTCCCACCAAGAGTGACCGTCACTCTGCAGCATTTCATCTGCTTCTACTGGACCCATACTTCCAGATTTATAATGAGTTAACAATGCATCAGGATTGTTATGCCAGGCATTAGTAATACGGTCAATAAACTCCCAGCTTAATGCAACTTCATCCCAGCGTGTAAAGTAAGTTGAGTTTCCAAGAAGACAATCATGAATGAGTTTCTCATATGCTTCTGGTGAATTCATATCCGTTGTTGCCTGATTATTGTAGGCCATATCAATCGGAAGAAGGTCTGATGTATCTCCTTTTGGTTTTGCATTAAGTGTTAAGCTTACACCTTCATCAGGCTGAATATGAATTCTTAATAAGTTTGGCTGATATTGTTCTTTGTGTGCATGATAAAGAGCCATTGGCCCTTGTTTAAATTGAATAACGATTTCTGTTGACTTAACAGCCATTCGTTTTCCCGTTCGAATGTAAAACGGAACACCTGTCCATCTAAAATTATCGATTAAAAGTTTTGCAGCTACAAATGTTTCTGTCTTGGATTCAGGATCAACTTTATCTTCATCAAGATAGGCCGGAACAGTTTCACCTTTCATCGTACCTTTACTATATTGGGCACGAACTACATTTTTCTGAACTTCTTCTTCATTAAAGAACCTGAGAGAGCGTAATACCTTTACTTTTTCATCACGGATGTGCTCTGGTTTAAGTTCACCAGGAGGTTCCATAGCAACCATCATTACCATCTGAAGCATATGGTTTTGCACCATATCAAGCAGTGCTCCAGATTTTTCATAATAAGGTGCCCGATCTTCCACGCCGAGTGTTTCACTGGATGTGATCTGTACGGAATCGATATATTTATTGTTCCAAATAGATTCGAAAATTGCGTTTCCGAAACGGATCACTTGAATGTTTTGAACCATTTCTTTTCCAAGATAATGATCAATTCGGTAAATATCGTTTTCATTAAAACTTTGCTGAATCACTTTGTTTAATTCAGTAGCTGAAGACAAGTCATGGCCAAATGGTTTTTCGATAACAATTCTTTGCCAGCCTTCTGTGTTCGTAATACCTTCAGATTTTAAGAACGTTGGAATCGTTCCAAAAAAGCTAGGTGCCATTGCTAAATAATAAAGTCTGTTCCCATTTGTATTGTAGTCGCGGTCCAGCGTATTCAGCAATTCTTCAAGATCGTGGTAGCTTTTTTCACTCGTCACATCCATTTGCAAATAGTAAAAGTGTGAGGCGAATTTTTTTATTTTTTCTGTCTTGGCACCAGGAGCATGCTCTTGTATGGCAGCATAAACTTCTTTTTGAAACTCTTCATGAGAATATTCTTTTCTTGAAACTCCTACGACTGAAAAGTTCTCTTTCATGTGTCCCTTTTGATACAATTGATAGAGAGCGGGAAACAATTTACGATGAGCCAAATCGCCTGTTGCTCCAAAGATTACAATAGAAGCATTCGGAATACTATGTATCATTTTGCAAGTCACTTCTTTCTATCTGTTCTTATATTTTTAGTTTTCCCTGCATGAAGTAAAATTAACGTAACACTTCACAAGGAGGTTTTTATTATGTCCAATTTTGTAAGTCCTGAATGGGTTAACGATCATGTAAATGATGAACAGGTCATCATTTTTGACTGCAGGTTTTCTCTTGCAGAACCTAAAGCAGGGTTTGAGTTTTACAAAAAGGATCATATTAAAGGAGCTTATTATGCCGATCTGAATAAAGATTTATCAGGACAAGTATCTGCGCACGGCGGCCGTCATCCATTGCCTTCCGTAAACATACTATCACAATTTTTTAGTAATTGTGGAGTAGACAGTGAAAAAATTGTAGTTGCATACGATGATGAATCAGGTGCGTATGCGTCCAGACTTTGGTGGTTATTGAACTACATCGGGCATTCCAAGGTTTTTGTCATGAATTGCGGATACACACACTATAAGGAAAAAGGGTATGCTATCTCAAGTAAAATGCCTATAAATAAGTCCGGGAACTTTACTCCGAACGTCCAGAGCAAAATGGCTGTAAATAAGGATGAACTTCTAAAGAAAATAGAAAGTGATAAATACACCATAATTGATGCGAGAGAAGAAGGAAGGTACAAAGGTAAATTTGAACCTATTGATCATAAAGCAGGACATATACCAACGGCAGTTAATGTTCCTTGGAAAACAAACTATCGATTCCAGGGATTTTGGCTGAATAAGGAAGACCTTCGCGCAATCTACCAGCAGTTTTCTGATAAGAAGGAAGGGCAAATTGTTTATTGCGGTTCTGGTGTAACAGCTTGTATTAATATTCTCGCAATGAATGAAGCTGGCATTCATAACGTATCGTTATATCCTGGAAGCTGGAGTGATTGGATCAGTTATGAGGAACATAAGATTGAAACAGAAAAAGACTAATACTATAATTTCACGTACCGTACATTTTTTATAAAAATAGAGGTGAAAAAATTGAAACAAATAGATTTACATACACATACCACAGCTTCTGACGGTACCTTTTCACCTGCGGAAAATATTTTGAGAGCTATAGAAAAAGGATTAAAAGCCATAGCCATCACAGATCATGACACAGTTAACGGAATTACAGAAGGACTTGCAGAAGCAGAAAAGCATGAAGGAATAGAATGTATACCAGGAATTGAAATCAGTACATTATACAAAGGCCAGGACATACATGTATTAGGTTATTTCATTGATTACAATGATGAGGAATTCTTATCAACCTTACAAAAACTGCAGTTAGTAAGAGATCAACGAAATTATCTGATCCTTAAGAATCTGAACGAACTAGGAATACACATAAGTGAATCAGAGTTAGAAGCGAAAAGACATGGAAACGGAAACGTTGGTAGAGGGCATATTGCAGAAATTCTAATGGAAAAGGGTATTGTGAATTCAATTCCTGAAGCTTTTGATAAATATTTGGCTAAAGGAAGACCAGCATTTGCAATGATCGAACGAATATCACCTATTGAAGCGATCAAACTTATTAGGGCAGCAAACGGCATTCCTGTATTGGCGCATCCCGGAATATACGATGCTGATGAACTCATTCCCGTTTTGTGCGAAAATGGACTTGCAGGATTAGAGTATTTTCATCCTGATCATACAGAGGAACAAGTAATACACTATGAAAATCTTGCAGATAGATACTCGCTAATAAAAACAGCAGGAAGTGATTTCCACGGGTTTCGAAACGGTGAAGTATTTCATGGGGATATTGGATGTTGCAGTGTTTCATACTGTACCTTAACAAAATTAAGAAATAAATGAAATTAGTACTTGCCAGTTTTCCCATAACCTTATAGTATTCAATACGGAGTATTGTTGAATGTAGAAAGGAAGTGCGGAAATGACTTGGGATTTATTAAACATCATTGGAACAATAGCATTTGCTATCTCAGGTGCATTAGTAGCAATGGAAGAGGATTATGATCTTCTAGGCGTAATTATTTTAGGTTTAGTTACTGCGTTCGGAGGAGGCATCATCCGAAACGTTCTTATCGGTTTACCTGTTGATTCGATTTGGCAGCAAGGTTTATTGCTTAAATCGGCACTAGTGGCAATGGGAATTGTCTTTTTTATGCCAGGAAACCTTATACAGTTTTCTAAAAAGACTCTGCATTTTTTTGACGCAATTGGTCTTTCTGCTTTTGCGATCCAAGGTGCAATTGCAGCTACAAGCATGAATCATCCAATAAGCGCGGTTATTGTTGCAGCCATTTTAACCGGTATTGGCGGTGGGATCATTCGTGATATTTTGGCTGGGAGAAAGCCTGTCGTATTACGAGAAGAAATTTATGCAGTCTGGGCATTGCTGGGCGGATTGATTGTGGGTCTAAACATGGTAAACAGTCTAGTAGATTATATGATACTCTTCATCCTTCTTGTAGGTTTCAGGATGTTGTCGGTTAAATACAATTGGAAACTTCCGCACAGAGCGTTATAGGCTGTGTTTAAACCACCCTTTAGAGGTGGTTTTTTTGTTGCAGGATTTACCCGTATTTATATGGAAATTATTTTATAGAGGCAGGAGGGGATGTAATGTATACAACTTATTATGAAAATCGTAAAATACAGGAGCTGCAATTCGTAGCAGATGCTTGCTTTGACTATTATAATGAACGGCTTCGTATTGATGATTACAGAGGAAATGCTCGTGTTCTTGTGAACTGGATCAATGAAACAGCAGAAGTTCATCCATTCCATAAAGTCATTATCAAATCGAAGGCAGACGATATGTCATATTGGCTTCAGAATGGGTACATGTTTGAAGGTGAATTTTCAGGCTATTTTAATGGAGCTGCAGCAATAGCGATGTGCAAGTATTTTTCGAATGAAAGAAGAAACAGCAATTATTGGACGGACGAAGACAACATTTTAAACAACATTCAGCAATTATCAAAAACCAATCAGCAAAATCCAATGCCTGTTGAATATACTATGCGCATGGCTAATGAACACGATGCCCAAGAATTAGCCGAATTGTATGAGAGTGTTTTTGAGATTTATCCAACGCCGATGAATGATCCTGAATACATTCGTGAAATAATGAAATCTGGAACTTTATTTTGTTTAGTGCTTCACAAAGAAAAGATTGTTAGCGCTGCTTCAGCAGATGTTAATGCAACTTATAATAATGCAGAAATAACAGACTGTGCTACTTTAGTTCAACATCGCAAATATGGTCTCATGAAACACTTAATTGATCAGCTCGAAAAAGAATTATTTTTAAAGAATGTCTTTTGCGCATACTCCATCGCGAGAGCGTTATCATTTGGAATGAATGCTGTTTTTTATCAAAGAGGGTACGAGTATAGAGGTAGATTAGCAAACAATTGTAAAATATTCGATAAATATGAAGATATGAATATATGGGTTAAAGATTTATCTCATTAAACACATTGTGCCTAATTTTCGGCACCTAGTGACAAATATTCAGCATCTAGGGTGGTGAGACTTCATGATTTCTGGAACAGTAGAAACAGCAGAAACATTGAAAGCTATATTGAAAACAATTGATGAAGGAATACATGTTGTAGATGCAAATGGAATGACGATCTTTTATAACTCAGTAGCTGCCTCACTAGATGGTCTTTCACCTGATGAAGTTCATAATTATCATGTGTTGGATGCTTTTCCTTCACTAACAAAAGAAACCAGTACATTATTAAAAGTAATCCAATCCGGAATCCCTATTCATAATCAGCACCAATCTTATCGTAATCGAAAAGGGATACAAATTGATACAGTTAATTCAACACTTCCGTTATGGTTAGACGGAGAATTAATCGGGGCTGTAGAGATAGCAAAAGATATTTCAAAAATAAAACAGCTTTCAGATCAGCTCTTGGATCTACAAGCAAAAATCAAAAGTCAAGCTAAGAAAAAGAATAAACAGGAATTAGCTTTCTATACGTTTTCAGATATTTTAAGCAAAAATTCACTTATAAATGAACTTAAAAAGCAAAGCGAAAAAGCTTCGAAAACGAATTCGCCTGTTATGATCTACGGAGAGACTGGAACAGGTAAAGAAATGTTTGTTCAAGCTATTCACAATGCCTCTAATAGAGTTAACAAACCATTTATTGTGCAAAACTGTGCTGCTATACCAGGACCGCTCTTAGAAAGTATATTTTTTGGAACAACGAAGGGGAGCTTTACAGGTGCTGTTGACCGGCCTGGTGTCTTTGAATTAGCTGATGGAGGAACGCTATTTTTAGATGAAATTAATTCCATGCCAATTGAACTCCAGGCTAAAATATTAAGAGTTGTCCAAGAAGGAATTGTTCAAAGAATCGGCAGCGGTATAGCACGAAAAGTAGATGTTCGGATTATTTCTGCGCTGAATGAGAAACCCGAAAGTTGTTTATCAAGAGGGGTTTTGCGCCATGATTTATTTTACAGATTGAATGTTGTTTCTCTGGAACTTCCTCCACTTCGAAATCGGGGTGAAGATATCATGTATTTAATACAATATTTTATACAGAAATATAATAAGGAGTTTCATAAAAAAATCAGCGGTTTGTCTTATGAAGCAGAAAATGCTGTATGCAATTATGAATGGCCAGGAAACATAAGAGAGCTCAAACACGCCATTGAACATGCGATGAACTTTGTTGACGAACATGGGGCAATTGAGATGCATTTGCTTCCGAAACATGTAAAGCCAGCAGAAGTCATTCAAGGAAAAAACTTTGAACAAGCAGATATACCTCCTCTGAAACATGCATTGGTTAAATTAGAAAAACAGTTAATAGATCAAGCTTTAAAACAAACGTCAGGCAATATTCAACAAGCTGCAAGGCTCCTTCAAGTTCCAAGACAAACCCTCCAATATAAGTTAAAGCAGAAGTAACCGCCGGATTTCCGGCGGTTTTTTTTTCTTTCTCCTTCAAAATGGCCCGAAGTTATGTTCAAATGCATAAACTATATGGCTGATAATAGAATTTGGAAATTTCAGATATTTTGGCACGGAACTTGCATGTCATTTTATGTGAAGAAATTAAGGAGGTCATAGAATGCCTGTAATTAACGGACTATTTAAACCAAAGAAACATTGGAAAGAGTACGATTTATGGAAGAATGTCACAGATGAACAATGGAATGATTGGCTATGGCAGCTAACCAATACCATTAGAAATTTAAAAGACTTGAGAAAGATCATTAACATGACGCCAGAAGAGGAAGAAGGAGTAAAAATTTCAACGATGACTATACCGTTGAATATTACACCTTATTATGCTTGGCTAATGGATCAAGATGATTCTAGATGTCCGATCCGTATGCAATCCGTTCCAATCGGAAAAGAAATTTTAAAAACTAAGTACGATTTAGAAGATCCACTGCACGAAGATGAGGATTCACCTGTACCAGGCCTGACTCACCGCTATCCTGACCGTGTATTGTTCCTAGTGACAAATCAATGCTCCATGTATTGCCGCTATTGTACACGAAGAAGATTTTCAGGACAGATTGGAATGGGAGTTCCAAAGAAACAGCTGGATGCCGCTATTAATTACATCCGCAGCAATCCGCAAGTAAGAGATTGTTTGATCTCTGGCGGTGACGGATTATTAATCAATGACAATATTTTAGAATATATATTAAAGAATTTAAGGGAAATTCCTCATCTGGAAATCATCCGTATTGGAACAAGAGCACCAGTCGTATTTCCTCAGAGGATTACGGAGAATTTATGCAATATTTTAAAGAAATACCATCCAGTATGGCTGAACACCCATTTCAATACATCATTGGAAATTACAGAAGAGTCTAAACGTGCTTGTGAGATGCTAGCTAACGCAGGAGTTCCTGTTGGAAACCAATCCGTAATCTTGGCTGGAATCAACGACAGTGTTCCAATCATGAAGAAACTAATGCATGACCTTGTCAAAATAAGAGTGCGTCCATATTACATTTATCAATGTGACCTTTCTGAAGGAATTGGTCATTTCAGAGCACCTGTTTCCAAAGGACTTGAAATTATTGAAGGTCTTCGCGGCCATACTTCCGGTTACGCCGTACCAACGTTTGTAGTGGATGCTCCTGGCGGCGGCGGTAAAATAGCTGTTCAGCCAAACTATTTGATTTCACAATCTCCTGGAAAAGTAGTTTTGAGAAACTTTGAAGGTGTAATTACCTCATATCCTGAACCACAAAACTATCAAGCTGGCAGGGCAGATGCCTACTTTAACGAGATTATGGGCACAGATCATATTAAGCCTGCTATTGGAGTGTCAGCACTCATGAATGACGAAGCATTTAATTTAGTTCCAAAAGGGCTTAAACGCTTAGAAAGAAGAGAAGATTATCACACGAATCCTGAACATAGCTCATTAAAAAATAAACGAGATAAACGTGATGAACTTAAAGAGAAAAAATATAAATTTGAGCAAGAAAAAAATGAAGGAATTTCTGCATCATCCGAAGAACAGAATGCATAAGAACAGGAGGAAAACATGAAGTGTCTATGGTGTGAAAACGATAATGCAAAGCAAGCCGGATTAACGGGTTATTGGGAATTGCCGGACGGGTCTAGAGCAATAGAAATAACTGTGATACCTTCTGTTTCCTGCGAATCATGCGGCATGGAATATCAAGAAGATCATATTGTCGATGAAATTGAAGATCAGCTTATGCTCATTGATACGAAAAAAATAGATTCTTCTATTTCATATACAGAATTGATGACTATACCAAGATTTTTAAAGAAAAATTATTTTAAGCTTTAACAGAAAATCGAGAAAGGGAATGTCGCAGAAGATGTGCATTTCCTTTTTAACCTCATGAGGAAGGAGCCTTTTTTATGAGAAAATCACATCTCATTAAACCGGTTCTAGGAAATGATTATCCAGTAATCAGCCACGGAAAAGGAATTTATTTATACGATAAGCAAGGAAATCGATACATCGATGGTTCATCAGGTGCCATTACGGCTAATATCGGTCATAGTGTTGAAGAGATTGCAGAAGCCATGTGGAATCAAGCAAAACATGTATCCTTCGTTTACCGATCTCAGTTTACGAGTGAAGCAGCTGAACTTTTGGCTGAAAAACTTGCAGATTGTGCACCTGGTGATCTCAACTCCGTATTCTTTGTTAACAGCGGTTCAGAAGCTACAGAAACTGCTCTGAAAATTGCAATTCAATATTTTCAAGAACAAGGAATTCATTCAAAGAACAAAGTTTTATCCAGATGGACCAGCTATCATGGAATTACGCTAGGTGCTCTATCTATGTCTGGACATCCTTTAAGAAGACAGCGCTTTACATCCTTACTGGAGGATTTTCCAGTTGCTCCAGCTCCCTATTGCTACCAATGTCCTTTGAAGGATACGTATCCAGGCTGCGGAGTACGATGCGCTGATGACTTGGAAACGATCATTCAGACAATCGGACCGGAGCAAATTGCAGCTTTTATAGTTGAGCCTGTAATCGGGGCATCAGGTGGAGCAATAGTACCCCCTGATGAATATTACTCCAAAATTAGAGCAATTTGTACAAAATATAATATCTTAATGATTGCTGACGAAGTAATGACTGGCATGGGCAGGACTGGAAAAATGTTTGCCATGGACCATTGGGACGTTACTCCTGATATCATCACACTTGGAAAAGGAATGAGTGCTGGATATACGCCTATGGCAGCAACAATCATTTCAGACCGCATAATGAAGGAAATTGAAAATGGCAGCAAGATTGTTATGAGCGGTCATACATTTAGTGCCAACCCTCAATCAGCGGCAGTCTGTTTAGCCGTTTTGCAATACATGGAAAAAAACAACATTCAAGAAAATGCAGCTAACATGGGGGAATATTTATTAAACAACTTGCGGCGGCTTCAATGGAAGCATCCAATAATCGGCGATGTGAGAGGAAAGGGACTTTTATGCGGTATAGAATTTGTTAAAGATCCTTTAACACGAGAGCCATTTGAAATGACGAATAAAATTACAGATAGAATTCTATCCATTTGCTTTGAAAAAGGATTGCTCGTTTATCCAGCAGTCGGAGGTGTTACTGGATTTTCAGGAGACTCCATACTCATTTCTCCGCCTTTAACTATAACGAAAGACCAAATTATTGATTTAATCGATATACTTGATCAATCCGTCAGGGAACTAACAGGTCAACTCATCTCAGCAGGATTGTATATAACTGAAGCCACGAGCTGAAAGGAGTGCTGATATTGGAACAAAAAGTGAGTAAACAAATCTCCATAAAAGACGCCTCACAATATTTTTTTAACGGCATGTCGCTAATGGTAGGTGGATTTGGAGGGGTTGGCGCTCCTCCTTCACTTATTAATCTTATCCTTGAAACAAACATTCACGACATTTTTCTCATCAGCAACGATACCGGTTTCCCTTGGATTGGACCTGGAAAATTAATAACAGAAAGAAGAGTCAAAAAACTTATTGCATCCCACATAGGTTCTAATCCTGAAGCAGGAAAACAAATGCAGGAAGGAAATCTAGAAGTAGAGTTTGTCCCTCAAGGTACATTAGCAGAAAAAATAAGGGCTGGCGGAATGGGACTCGGCGGTATTTTAGTTGATGTAGGGTTAGGTACAGTAGTTGAAGCAAACAAACAAAAGGTTGATGTGAACAATAAGGAATACATGATCGAAACCGCACTAACAGCGGATGTTTCTATCGTTTATGCTAAAAAAGCTGACATTTATGGCAATCTTATATATGACAAGACTGCAAGAAATACAAATCCGCTTGTTGCTACGGCGGGAACTATTACGATTGCAGAGGTGGAAGAAATTGTTCCAGTCGGTTCCTTAAATCCCGAAGAAATAGTAACACCTGGTGTATTTGTTGATTATCTTATTCAAAGTAAAGGGGTGGACTGGAAATGGGTATGGGAACTGAAACAAGGCATAGAATCGCACGAAGAGCCGCGCTCGAAATAAAAGATGGAATGACGGTTAATTTAGGTATTGGCATTCCAACACTTGTCGCAGATTATATTTCAAGTGAATTACATATCATGCTGCACACTGAGAATGGAATATTAGGAATGGGGGGTTCTCCAGCAGAGGGAGAAGAAGATGGAAATCTCTCAAATGCAGGAGGATACCCTGTTACGATCCAGCCTGGAGCATCTTATTTTGATAGTGCAACCGCATTTGGAATCATACGGAGAGGGCTGCTAGATGTGACTATACTCGGTGCTCTTGAAGTGAGTGAGACCGGTGATATCGCAAACTGGATCGTACCAGGTAAACGTGTTCCTGGAATGGGCGGAGCGATTGATTTGGCACAAAAGGCAAAAAAAGTGATTATCTTAATGAACCATACAGATAAGAACGGTAATCCAAAGATCGTTAAACAGTGTTCATTGCCTCTAACTGTTAAAGAAGGAGCACATATGATCATTACAGAAAAAGCTGTGTTCCATTGTAAAGAGAGAAAATTAATTTTAAAAGAAGTGATGACCCCCTATTCAGTAGATGATGTTTTAAGTTCGACTGGTGCTAACGTAATTGTAGATGAAAAAGTTTCTGCCTTTCAATAAAACGGAAGAAGGTGAAAATAGATGCTAGTCAAAGAAAAGCTTTCTAATTGGCTTCTCCAAGAACAAGAAAACGCAGTTCTTTTTTTACAAAAAACGGTACAAGAAGCCAGTACGACTGAAAATGAAGCTGGAGTCCAAAAACTAATCGCTTCTAAATTAGAAGAGATTGGTTTAGAAGTAGATATGTGGTACCCAGATGGTGAAGAGCTGGGAGCGCATCCTTATTTTTGTGCAGGACGTACAGATTTTAGCAAAAGTCCAAATGTTGTAGGGATTTGGCGAGGCACAGGTAAGGGAAGGTCCCTTGTATTAAATGGTCATATTGATGTAGTGCCCGAAGGAGATCTTAACCAATGGGATGAACATCCATTCAGCGGGAAAGTTATCGATGGAAAACTTTACGGACGGGGTTCTACTGATATGAAAGGTGGTAATTTAGCCCTTCTATTAGCCATCCAAGCATTAAAGGAAACAGGAACTCAGTTAAAAGGAGACTTATATTTTCATAGTGTAATTGAAGAGGAAAGTGGAGGTGCAGGGACTCTTGCAGCTGTGCTTAGAGGATATACAGCTGACGCGGCAATCATTCCAGAACCGACTAACATGAAAATATTTCCTGCTCAGCAAGGATCCATGTGGTTTAGATTAACGATCAAGGGAAAAGCTGCACATGGCGGAACTCGATATGAAGGAATCAGTGCCATCGAAAAAGCAGCAATCGTTCTAGCGTCTGTCAAAGAATTAGAAGAATCTCGAAATCAGCGAATTACTGATCCTTTATATAAGAATATACCCATTCCAGTTCCTATCAATGTCGGTAAAATATCAGGTGGGAATTGGCCATCAAGTGTTCCCGATACAGTTTTGATAGAAGGAAGAATTGGTGTAGCACCACATGAAACGCTTGAAGCAGTAAAAATAGAACTGGAAGAACATCTTTCCGCTATTGATGATTCGTGGATAAAAGATCATCCGGTCATGATCGAATGGTTTGGAGCACAATGGCTGCCAGGTTCCATCGATACAACGCATCCTTTAATGAAAACCCTTATTCGTAATTATGAACAAGTAAGCGGTGAAAAGCCTATTATTGAAGCATCTCCATGGGGAACAGACGGAGGTCTTTTAACACAAGCAGGAAATACACCTTCAATTGTATTTGGCCCTGGGGTAACTGCTGTTGCTCATTATCCAAATGAATATATAGAAATTCAAAAGGTCTTAGAAGCTGCTGAAATCATTGCTCTAACTATATATGACTGGTGCGGGGGGATTATAGAATGAAGAAATCGGAAGACCTTCTAAAGCGTAAGGAGCTGAATGTTCCAAGAGGTCCATTTAACACGGTATTAAACTTTTTAGATCATGCAAGCGGAAGTACGATGACAGATGTTGACGGAAAAGAATACATTGATTTTGCAGGTGCTATCGGTACGTTAAATGTAGGTCATTGCCCGCCTCGAATTGTAGATGCCTTAAAGAATCAAATTGAAAAATACATCCATCCTTGTTTTCATGTCATGATGTATGAGCCTTATATTCAGCTCGCAGAAAAACTGAATGATATCACTCCAGGTAATCATCACAAAAAAACATTTTTCCTAAATAGTGGTGCAGAAGCAGTTGAAAATGCTGTAAAAATAGCTCGTAAATATACAGGCAGAAAAGCAATCATTTCATTTGAGCGCGGGTTCCACGGACGTACCCTTCTAGCAATGTCATTAACTAGTAAAGTAAAACCTTATAAGTTCGAATTCGGTCCATTTGCACCTGAAACGTACAAAATGCCATATCCTTATTATTACCGTGATGAGCGAAATACGGAAGAAACAGATGCTTCCATTTTAAGCAAATTTGAAGATTTCTTTTTAGGTGAAGTTCCACCTGAAGAAATAGCCGCAATCATTTTTGAGCCTGTTCAAGGGGAAGGCGGATTTGTTGTACCATCAAAGAATTTTGTTCAAGGACTCCGTAAAATTTGCGACAAGTATAATATCTTACTTATAGCAGATGAAATACAAACAGGTTTTGGCCGTACTGGTAAGATGTTTGCCATTGAACATTTTGACGTTGTTCCAGATTTAATGACCATGTCAAAATCTATAGCAGCAGGTCTACCCATTTCTGCAGTAACAGGAAAAGCTGAAATAATGGATGCACCTGCTCCAGGTGAAATTGGAGGAACATATGGAGGCAGTCCGCTTGGCTGTGTTGCTGCTTTAGAAGTCATTTCAATGATTGAAGAAGATGGACTTTTAGCAAAAGCAAACGAAATTGGTTCCATCATCTTAAATACATTTACAAAATGGAAAAATCAATATGATTTTATTGGAGATGTAAGAGGGATCGGTGCGATGTGTGCACTTGAAATCGTTCAAGATAAGTCTAGTAAAAAACCGGATGCGATCAAAGCTAAACAACTGATAGCAGCTTGCAATCAAAATGGACTTGCCATAATGGGGGCAGGTATATACAGCAACGTGATCAGAATATTATCCCCTCTCGTTATTTCAAAAGAACAGCTTCAAAAAGGACTAAATATAATGGAAGCTCAGTTGGATAAAATCAGTGAAACTGTTTCTTTATAGCAGACTAAACCTTGTCAATTAGGCAAGGTTTTTTCAATGTAAAAATAAGGGAAATAATTTTAGCGACTATTCTAAAAATTATGGTATTATTTCTCTATATAGAGAGAAAAAGGGGATGTCATAGTTGAATAAGTGGAAAAAGCTAGCCGTTGGGGGTATTTTGCTAGGCGGCTTCATCTTTTATACCCAGTTTGCCAAAAGCGCGGAACCCGCTTGGAAAGTTAATGAGAAACAATTCCATGTAGTGGACAGTTTTAATGAAGGAATGGAAAAGGAATACACAAAATTTGAAGAGCTTAGAGTAGTAGATAGTTATAACCTTCTTCAAAAAATAAATAAAACCATTCCATTAGAAAAAGAACTAAGGACATTAACGATAGAAAAAGTTTGGAACTTACAAGGCAGTTTATATATTTTATATAGTGTAGATTTAAAAGAACGGGATAAAAATGCACAAGATGTCCCGCGCCTCCTCGTTAAAAATATGCAACTTTCAGATGAAAAAGACAAAGAATTCTCATTTCAAGCAGGCGATAACCTCACTGCAGATTCAGGATTTGTGTATAAACACAGACTGTATCGTTCCATGTTTTTAGTTCCTAATACGGAAAAACTTGAACGAAATGATTGGGATATTTTAACAAGTGTTAATCGTTTCGAACTGCAAAACCTTCAAGTTTTTAATAGAGAAGGTTTTGACAAAATTAAAAATATCGGTTTTAAAGTTTCATTAGAAAACATCTTAGAAAAAGTACTGGAATCATCTCCAATACATAAAAAATTTATTTACGATGGCAACAAAAAAGCTGAAATAAACGCTTATGAGATTTTATTGTACAGCCGTCAGTTTTCAGTTGATATTCCAAGAGATGATAAGGATTTAATCGGTTTTTCCGGATGGATTGATCAACCCGGCACCCCCCTCTCATGGGATCTTGTAGGTACACCGGAGAAAGGATTTTCATTGCCGACCTTCGAAAAACAATTAGAGCAAGAGAATTCAAAAAAGAAAAAAACGATTACTATTGATGCCTCATTATATAAAGATAAAAAAACTTACTCATGGATGATACCAAAAGAAGATATTAAGAAAATGAACTCACATCCTAATCATGAAATTGTGAGAAATGAGCCTATAACTACAGAACATAATAACACTTTCATTTATGAAGGGCTTCGATTTTATAACGGCAAACCTTCCATACAAATTGGTGAGATTAAAAATAATAAGAAAACTGATATAACATATGAATTATCCCCTGAAAGTTATTTTGTAGATAATGGAGTTACCGAAGAATATGTAAGGAGCTACAAAAAAAACATACTGCATGTAGCAAACAGTAAAAAAGAAACAATGAAAAATTTTGATTTGTTTAAAATTGAAGATGAATCGAAAACGACTTATAACATTGCTTTTTTTAAAGAGGATACAGACGACGGGGCATTAAACACGATTAATATACCAGAAGAAACGTTAACGATTTCCATCACTGATCTCGTTTATTCGAAACCATTGCCTAAGCCTGTGACAATCGCCTATAAAATTCCGAAAATGGAAGCCGCCTTATTTAAAAGATAAAATAGGAATCTACACAGCGAGGGGAATAGTGTTTTGCATACAAAATGGAAAAAAATTTTCATCGGTCTAATTTTAATTATTGCATTTATTTCATATACCCAATTTCAAAAAAGTGCTGAACCAACATGGAAAGTCAATACAGAAAAATTTCAAGTAGCAGATAGCTGGAACGAATTAATGAAATTGGAAGAATCGAAATTTCAAGATTTAAAGTTCGTTAATCACTTTCATTTGTTAAAAGACAGTAAAATTATTATCCCCATTCCTAACGAACAGCGAGAATTCAAGATCGAGAAAACATGGTATTATGCCAACCAATTATATATTTTGTACAGTGTAGACCTTTTAGAAAGAGATAAAAATTTGGACGACATTCCAAAATTATTCGTCGACAAAATTAAACTTTCATCGAGTAATGGAGATTCATTGGAAACTCCTGCTGAAAGTTATAATGGGGAAATTTCATTAGATGGATATGTCTATAAACATCGTGTATATCGATCCGTAATCTTACGCTCCAATTTTGAGAATGTAAACGAAGAAGCTGATTGGGAAAAAATCATCAAAAGTGACCGGTTGGAGTTTACAAAATTAAGTTTATACTCAAAAAAAGGCACGATTAAACTTGATCCTATTTCTTTTAAGGTCACACCAGCTAATGTGAATGAAGAACCTATAATCATTAGTTCAGAGCCAATAAATAAGATAGTTACTCTTAACAATAACAAGGAGATAAAGATTGGTAATTTACAATTTTATCAAATGGGATCAAGATTATCAGTTGTTCAACAGGATGATCCTACCTTAATTTCACTTGTTGGTAATTTCAAGAAATATTTTAGAGACAGTGATGAAGAAGTCAATTCATTTGAATATCAGATTTCAAATGATGGAAAGGGGAGAAGTTATATCGAAACCTATGGAATCATTAATGATTTGATTTCCCTAGACAAAAAGGAAAGAGCGGAAATAATCATTTCTCATTCCATACATAGGACGAATACTTCACACGATTTTACCGTTTCAAAAGAAGATATAAATAAATTAAAAGCAAATCCTAATGAAGATGTGGTTAGAAATATTGTGATATTTAATGAAAACGGAATTAAGGGAGCCTATAGCGGATTAACACTAGACCCAGAAACTAAGAAACCTGTAATAAAATTCACCTTAACCACCGTATCAAATGCTTTTGATTATTTGATATATCCTCGCCCAAAATATCATTTTATAGATATGAAATCAGAGGAAAGTAATTTGACAAACTTAGTTTCAGTAAAAAATCTTGATGGTAAAAATTACGAAAATTTCGAAATACACGATAATTTCGAACAAGGAGAACAAGCGTTTTTTATTGATTTTAATAAGGGACTGCCGACTGAGGAACTTACAGTAACTCTTTCAAATCTAGTGAGCTTCGAACCATTAAAAAAGGCTGTTGTTATCCCATTAAAAATTCCACAAAGATAAGGAAAGACTGTCAGTATGTTATTTATACTGACAGTCTTTTTAAAATTATGTTCTAGGATTACTTTGAGCTCGTTTAATATACATTTCCTCTTCGCCGACTACTCCACATGCTGCACATTGAATAAGCTTTTGAGCACCTTTGTATGGCAGATGAAACATATCTAGGTCATCGCCATCGCCATATTGCTGAACAACACTGCCTGTCGCAGGATCTAATTTAACTGAAACTGGATTTTGTTCGATCACATTGAAACGAGTTCGATTAGTTTTACAGTTTGGACATAAATAAGGATTCGTCATAATCTATCCCTCCTTTTAATAAATAGCTTAACCAATTAAGGAAATTTTATGTAATAAATATTTAGAGGCAATTAAGCCATAGTAAGTAAAAAGGAGGGATTAAACATGGGAAAACAGAAAAAGGCAAACGCAAATGCGCAGCGAAATAACAATGTGAAAGAAAATGGAACAGAAAATCAAACCGAATTTGCTTCTTATGCCGAAATGGAAGTTCAAAAGATGCACCACGGTAAAAAAACAAAATGATTTTACTTCTGAAACAAGAGGTTGTATAATAAAAATCTGCGATGTTCGTGGCTTTCCAATGTCTTTAACCTATGTGCTAACGACGGGAATCCAATATGATCTGTCAGGCAGTCAAGCCTTGCATCCGACTTGGAAGACTGTAACGACAGCTGCGGGTACCCACCTGAGAGATCAGGTTCCAAAGGCATATAAAGTCACGGCAGAGCGGATCTTACTTAACTTTTAACAAGCGTATTTTACATCATGTAAAATGCGCTTTTTTAAATCATATAATTAGCTATTTTGCGGGGGAAAGAGAACATGGAAAAGAAAGAAACATTACTTTTAATTGATGGCTTTAACTTGCTGAGCAGATGTTATTTTGCTACAGCATATGGTAAAGAAATGCACGACCTTCCGAGAAACTCAAAAGGACAATTCACAAATGCGATTCGAGTTACAATTCAAAAATTATTAATGTTAGTTAGAGAGCATGAACCCACTCATATCACAGTTGCGTGGGATGTTAAAAGCGATGAAACCCTTCGAAGGGAAAAATTTGCGGATTATAAGGGAACAAGAGGCGAGCTTCCTGAGCCATTAATCCAGCAATTTGAAACTTTAGTGGAATTGTTTGATACGATTGGAATTAATCAATTAACAATTCCTAGGTACGAAGCAGATGATATTATTGGTACTCTTGTAAATCGTTGGCGAAACGAAAGAGACGGAGAATGTATCATCTACAGCAATGACCGTGATTTATTACAGCTGTTATGTGAAAAAACGTCTCAGCTCATTTCAATCAAACGAGATGAAATTAAATACACGTTATCACATTTCCAAGAAGAGTATGGAATTACTCCATTACAATGGATCGATGTAAAAGCACTGCTAGGAGATAAGAGTGATAACATACCAGGTGTTGCAGGTGTTGGAGATAAAGCAGCATTGCCTTTAATTCAGCAATATGGAGCAATTGAATTTATTTATGAAAATTTTGAAACACTGGATCCAAAGTACAAGCGATATCTTAAAAAATTAGAAGCTGGCAGAGAGCTTGCTATTCTGAGTAAGGATTTATGTACCATTTATACAGATGTACCTGATCTAATCGAACACGACCTTGAAATATGTAAATACGAACTGAACAAACAGACTGTTAGAGAAGCACTTGAGGCTTTAGAGATACAAATAAGAGTGGGTTAACGAACGTCCCACTCTTTTTGCTGTTTAATTGTAAATTTGCCAAGCTTTATTTCTGATAAAACCATACCCAAAAGTATAAGTACACAGCCGATTATTGCCTTTGCATCCAAATGTTCGCTAATCATAATAAAAGCTGTTATAGCAGCAAAAACGGGTTCCATTGCAAAAATAAACGCCACTCGGGCAGGAGAAGTGTATGACTGGAAGTAAGTTTGTGCCAAAAAAGCTAATGCGGTAGCAAATAATGATGTAATTAACAGTGCAATTAACACATCAGGTTTAAAAACTTTGCTGGCTGAAAACATTGATCGCCAGTTCTCTGTAAATAATGCGGTAATAAAACTGCATATTGAAACAGTAATCAGCTGAACAACCGTCAGACTCAATGCATCAAATGTTTTGGCAAACTTACCTGTGAATACGATGTGCATAGCAAAGAAAAGAGCACAAAAAAATACATATCCGTCACCGATGTTTATTGTAAAAGCATTTTGAATGGTCAATAAATATAATCCGTACATGGCAAAAATTGAACTAATTCCGATCTGCCAGTTTAATTTTTGATTTAAAAACAAGTAGCTTAATAAAGGAACTAAAACAACACTTAGTCCTGTAATAAAACCAGCTTTTGATGAAGTAGTATACAAAAGACCGACCGTTTGAAAACCATAGCCTAAATAAAGAAAAAAGCCTAAAATAACCCCATTTCGCAACAATGTTACATTTTTAAAATGGAAAAGTAAATTACGTTTGAAAAACAAAATAAAGAAAAATAATATAAGTGCAGCAAAACTGAATCTTATAGTATTGAAAGAATAGGGCTTCAAAAAGGCAATAGCTCTCTGAACAATAACAAAAGTCGTTCCCCACACAAAAGCTACTAACAATAGGTTAGCGTCAGCAAACCAAGGTTTTTTAATCATGCTTTGTTCTCCCATTTAGCTGAATCGCTTGTCTAGCCAGTTCATCTGCCATTTTATTTTGTTTTGAAGGTATCCATTTAATGAAAAATAAATCTAACTGATCTGCATAGGTTAAGGCTTTTTCTAATAAGTAAACATACCTTTTATCTTTAGCAAAACGCTTATCTACCGCACTTTCAACAGCTTGTGAATCTGTTCGGAATGAAACGATTTTCCAGTTATTATCTACGCATAACTTCAAACCATGGATTAAGGCATTGTATTCTGCTTCATGGTTAGACATGGTGCCTAATGGGAAACGATAAGAATGTGTTTGTCCATCACCGGTTTTTACATAAACACCTGCGCCAGACTTTCCAGGATCACCAGCACTAGCACCATCTATATATACCTCGATCAATTGGGTCTCTCCTTCGTTTAACGTCATAATATAATTATAATGCAGTTTACAAAAATCAAAAAGGAGTTTGGCTATGAAGTTCTCAATTGAATATATATACAAACATCCAAAGTCTCTAGTTATGATTCGTTTCATTTCCGATCAAGTTACATTAGAAGAAGCACTTTTAACTGCATCCGATCTCGAAAATACCGGACGTCTCTCAGAAATTTCATTTATTGACAGTAAGGGGGTTAATTGGAACAAGAAAGAACTATTGAAGCTTACAAAAGTAAAAAAAGAAGAACCGCGTGAAATAAGCTTATCCTTTGATGGAGGATTCAAGGCAGAAACAGGAGAAAGCGGGCAAGGCGTTGTAATCACATACTCCCAGAATGGGGTTCAGTATAGACTTAAGAAAAATAGCAGTTTGGGACAGATAGAATCTAATAATGAATCAGAATATGCTGCTCTTTGGATTGCGGCTAAAGAACTTGAAGCTCTCGGTGTTCAATACGAGGAAGTCCTTATTAAAGGGGATTCTAAAGTAGTTATTGAACAAATGAAGGGTGAATGGCCTTGTTATGAAACGAACCTCCAGAACTGGGCAGATAAAATCGAAACACTATTTAAGAAAATGAAAATTGAACCGATCTATGAATGGGTAACGCGAAATGAGAATAAAGTTGCAGATCAATTAGGCGAACAAGCTCTTAATGGTAAAATCATTAAGGCGGTAAAAGAAGTCATTGATAATTATTGAATGCAACTGGTACAATTTACTAGAATCTGTTGATTTTGGGGTTGAGATGAATGGAAGAAAATGTATTAGAAGATTACATCGCTTTACTTGCTTCTAAAGGCTTTCGTCTACCTGATGGGGATCTTTATTTTATTGATTTTGGAAGACATTATACAGATGCATCTGATTATCAAGTGAAAATCGCGCTTGAAATAACACTTATCAATCAGCTTTCGTTTGATGGAAGTTATTTTATTGCGCTCCTTGAATCATTTGTTAAGGAGAACGTTCGTTCTAAGAAAAATGCATATGCGTTACTTAGTCGACTAGAAGAAAATAATGATAAAAAACAGTCATGTATAGTGGGGTAACATGTGAAACAATTAATGATAGATAAAACAGAAGCATTCGTGAAAAAACAATTATTAAATGATAGCAGTGGACATGATTGGTATCACATCTATCGAGTAAAACAATTAGCTGAAAATATTGCTGAACAAGAAAAGGCAGATCGATTTATCTGTGTTATGTCAGCATTATTGCATGATTTAGCTGATGAAAAGATCGCGGGAAGTGAAGAAAAAGGGCTCGAAGATGTTAAACAATGGCTGCATTCAATCCACGTGGACAATGAAGATTTGATACATATTCTTACTATCATTAAAACGATGTCATTTAAAGGTGGAAACCAATCACCAATGACTACAATCGAAGGGGAAGTAGTTCAGGATGCAGATCGCCTAGACGCGATCGGAGCGATCGGCATTGGAAGAACATTCGCATATTCAGGTGCAAAAGGACAACTAATGTATGATCCTGAAATACCAGTCAGAGAAACAATGACAAAGGAAGAATACCGCAGCCAGAAGAGTACCGCCATCAATCATTTTTATGAGAAGCTGCTGAAACTAAAAGATTATATGAATACTTCCTACGCCAAACAGCTTGCAGAAGAACGCCATAATTTTTTAAAGCAATTCCTCGATCAGTTCTTCTCAGAGTGGGAAGGGAAAAAGTAATAAAATATAAAAACTGATGCTTAACGTACAAATAATGTTCCTTTTAAGCATCAGCTTTTTTTATCGTAAAAAATATTCTTGTCTAATTCATCATTATGCATGATTCCATCTGGATTGAACAATTCTCCAAAATGTCCTGTTCATATAGACATCATTTGGTTAAACGAACATGCTGCCAATTCCTGCAACCATTAATTCCACATTTTCCGTTCATATATTCAGGTTTTTAGTAAATTATCGAGATTTATGAATCATATATCGAAACTTTTCATTCATATATCGACGGGTCGTCAAAATCCGACATTAAAACGACCTACTCCTATAACTTCCTCCGAGCATATAAAAAAGAGCTGCCAAACCAAAGCTACTCTCTAACTTTTGTGACAGCCCTCATTCAATATTTTATTCACATTCTTCTGCAGGACGTGGACCAGCATCTAAACCTTCTGAACTTACTGTAACAATTGGTTTAATAGAAGCATCTGCTGTTACACAGATTTGGCATGATAATCTAATGTTTCCAGATAGTCCTTTCGTTTGTAGAATGTTTGCTTCTTTTTCACCAATAGGACCCAGGTCACCAGAAAGAACTTCTACACGGCAAGTTGTACACTTTGCTTTTCCCCCGCAGCGGTGAAGCATGTCAACTCCATGATCCTCCAGTGCGATAACGAGCTTTTTACCATTTTCAATATTATAAGTGCCATAACCCTGAACATCAATTTTTGCCATTCAATTACCTCCTAGGGAATAACTTACCATCCTATTATACGATATCCCAACATGAAGTAAACTAAACTAAAGTTGTAATAGAAAAACTGATAGAATCAAATACTTGTTTATTATAATATAGAAGATAGGACTTCAATATAGTGATGGAGGGTTTTGTCAATATGTTAGAAAAGATTACGATTAAAAGTGATATCGAGATTGCCCAGTCAGCTAAAATGCTGCGAATTGAAGAAATTGTAGGACAACTTGGAATTGATGATGAAGATTGGGAACCATACGGAAGATTTAAAGGTAAGCTTTCATTAGATCTTTTTCAAAAACTGCAAACCGTTCAAGAGGGAAAAGTAGTATTAGTAACCGCTATTAGCCCTACACCGGCAGGAGAAGGAAAATCCACTGTTACAGTTGGCTTAGGACAAGCGCTAAACCGTGTTGGAAAAAAGACAATTGTCGCATTGCGTGAACCATCTCTTGGTCCGAGTATGGGAATTAAAGGCGGTGCTGCTGGCGGAGGTTATTCTCAGGTTATGCCAATGGAAGATATAAATCTTCATTTCACAGGTGATCTTCATGCTATTACTACAGCTAATAATGCGCTTGCCGCTTTAATTGATAATCATATCCAGCAGGGGAATGAGCTAAATATTGACCCTCGTCGCATTGTGTGGAAGAGAGCACTTGACATGAACGACCGTGCTTTAAGAAAAATCATCATCGGTTTAGGCGGTCCATTGCAAGGTGTGCCTCGTGAAGATGGTTTTGATATAACTGTAGCATCAGAAGTCATGGCGATTTTCTGTTTGGCAAATAACTTAGAAGATTTAAAGCTTCGTCTTTCAAAAATGGTAGTGGCTTTTGATTATGAAAATCAACCTGTTACAGCGGGCGATTTAAATGCTCAAGGAGCGCTTACACTTCTATTAAAAGATGCTATCAGACCTAATATTGTTCAAACTTTGGAAAATACACCTGCTCTTGTTCATGGTGGTCCTTTTGCAAATATAGCACACGGCTGCAACAGTGTAATTGCTACAAAACTCGCTTCAAAATTAGGTGAGATTGTCGTTACTGAAGCTGGTTTTGGTGCTGACTTAGGTGCAGAAAAGTTCTTGGATATTAAAGCAAGGTATGCAGAGATTAATCCAAGTGCAGTTGTGATTGTAGCTACTGTACGCGCTTTGAAAATGCATGGAGGACTTCCGAAGGACGCTTTAAAAAATCCAGATGTAACTGCTCTAGAAAAAGGAATGCCTAACTTAGAGAAACATTTAGATACATTGAAGCAGTTCGGTGTGCCTGTTGTAGTTGCGATAAATAAATTTATTACAGATACAGAGGAAGAAGTTGCGTTCATTAAAGAGTGGTGCGCTGCCAAGGGAATTGCAGCTGAAGAAGCAGATGTATGGGCAAAAGGCGGGAAAGGCGGAGAAGAACTCGCTAACAGAGTGTTGGAAGTTATTGAGACTGAAAAGAATTCGTACAAACCTCTTTATGAACTAGATATACCGATTCAAGAAAAAGTAGAATTAATTTGTAAAAAAGTATATGGAGCTGGGGATGTTCAATTCTCACCAAAAGCAATGAAACAGATTAAACAATACACTGAATTCGGATGGGACAATCTTTCTATTTGTATGGCTAAAACGCAATATTCTTTCTCAGATGATCCTAAAAAGCTAGGCCGGCCCGAAAACTTTACTATCACGATTAGAGAGCTTAAACCATCTATTGGAGCTGGATTCATTGTTGCCCTAACAGGAGATGTAATGACAATGCCAGGTTTACCAAAAGTACCTGCAGCCAATAATATGGACGTTTCAGCAGATGGAAAAGCAGTTGGACTATTTTAAAATTTTATAGTCTTTTAGTGTAATAAAGGAATAACCCTGTTATACTTTGCTAGGAGGGATATACATATGAAACCTTTACAACTTTCTGCCGAAACAGCTGTTAAATTAGCAAAAGAATTAAATGTTCCCCTTGAGCAGTTAATGCATATGCCGCAGCATATTTTAGTGAAAAAACTTATGGAACTTGAAGCATCCAATGATAAAAAGGATGAATAATTAAGAACAAGAAGGCGAAAACCTACTATAGTAGGTTTTTCTTTTTTTTCACATTATTTTATTAACAATTATGATTATGAAAAGAGATGAAAACATGGAATCAAAAAGACCAGGGCTAGTATATCCATTAAAAGTCGTTCGTGAGTCGGATTTAGGAATTATTTTAGACTTAGAAAACGGTGAAGAAGTACTTCTTCATAAATCAGAGACAAAAGGAAAACATGAAGAAGGTGCCATTGTCGAAGTATTTTTATATCAAGATCACCAAGGCAGGCTTGCAGCTACTGAAACAAAGCCAAAAGTACAATTGGATTCACTTGCATGGCTGGATGTTTCAGGTGTAAATCATAAATTAGGTGTGTTTTTGTACATTGGTATTAAAAAAGATGTTCTGTTATCTAAAGATGATCTTCCAGAATCATGGGAAGAATGGCCTAAACTTGGTGATAAATTATATTCTGGTTTGAAACTAGATAAAAAAGGCCGTTTGTTCGCTGATTTAGGCACAGAAGAAGAGATGGTAGAACAAGCAGAAGCCGCAACAGAAGAGCTATTTAACAAACACGTAATGGGTTATGTATATAAAATCAACGATTCCGGAGTATTAATATTTACTGATTCTCAGCAGATTGGATTTATCCATAACGATGAATTAAAAGTAAAACCTCGCCTTGGACAAAAGTTAGAAGCTAGAGTTTCATTCGTGAGGGAGGATGGACGAATGAATTTATCAATGCGCCCCAGAAAAGAGCAAGCTTATAACGAAGACTCTGAACGTATCTATCAATATCTTCGTGAAAACAAAGGACAAATGCCTCTGACTGATAAGTCTTCACCAGAAGAAATTAAAGCGACGTTTCAAATGAGTAAAGCTGCGTTCAAACGGGCACTTGGTAAGCTCTTGAAAGAAGAAAAAATCATACAGGAAAACGGAAAAACTTATCTTCAAATATAGTATTTGTGGAACTTGTATACATACAAGTTCTTTTTTCTGAAGTTTATAGGATTGAATACTATCTTTTAGGGTAAAAATAGTAAGTGATTGAAAGGTGGTATTTCATTGGATAAAAGAAACCTTGGCTTTTGGGTTTTAACAGCCCTAGTAGTCGGAAACATGGTGGGATCTGGGATTTTCATGCTGCCAAGATCTCTTGCGGAAGTAGCAAGTCCAGGCGGTGTCATGTCAGCTTGGATAATAACTGGATTTGGAGTGTTAATGACTGCCTTAGTATTTGGGAATTTATCTTTAAGAAAACCTGAATTAAATGGCGGACCTCAAAACTATGCAAAAGCATTATTTAAAGAAAACACGCAATCTTCATTATTAGGAGGCTATCTGGTTAGCTGGGGATATTGGGTAGCTAACTGGACTGGAAACGTAGCAATCATAACAACATTCGCAAGTTACCTATCTACATTTTTTCCTGTAATGGAAAGTAAGAATCCGCTTTTTAAGGTAGCAGGGACTACCATAACAAGCGGCGGAGTTATTACTTTTATCGTTTGTTCCGTTCTTTTATGGGGTGTTCATTTTCTCATTTTAAACGGGGTTGAAGGAGCAGGGAAAGTTAACTTTATTGCGACAGCTGCTAAAGTGTTAGGATTTGTATTGTTTATTATGGTATGTCTTTTCGCTTTCCAAAGCAGCAATCTTCTTCCTTTCTATCAGCCAGTTGAAGGTGAGGGAGGGGGATCTACCGGGTTTTTCGGACAGGTAAATAGTGCAGCGATAGCAACTCTTTGGGCATTCGTTGGAGTTGAATCGGCAGTTGTTTTTGCAACACGAGCAAAGAAGAAAAGTGACGTTAAAAAAGCTACAATTCTCGGATTATTAATTGCACTTGCTTTATATCTCTGTATTACTCTATTGGTTATGGGCACTTTAACTCAAAGCGAGCTTATATCGTCACAAAAACCTTTAGTTGATGCTTTAAAAGCAGCAATCGGACCTTCAGGCGGAATGATTATGGCGCTTTTAGGTATTATTTCCTTAACGGGAGCTACAATTGGCTGGGTCTTACTTTCTGCTGAAGTTCCCTTTCAGGCAGCTCAGCAAAAAATGTTTATACCTGCCTTCTTGAAAGAAAATCCAAAAGGGGCACCAGTTGTGTCTTTGTGGATTACAAACATATGTACTCAGCTGTTTATATTTTCAGTAGTATCCCAGTCCATGGCACAAGCGTTTGATTTTATGATATTTATTGCAACATTGGCTTTTCTCGTTCCATATATCTTTGCTGCCCTTTATCAGTTAAAGCTTGTAATTACAGGAGACACATACGAGAGATCGGATAATAAACGGATTTTTGATGGAATCATTGCAGCAATCGCAACTATTTATTCAATATGGGTGATCTATGCAGGTACTGCTGATATCAAGACATTCCTGTTTGGTGTTGCACTTCTCGCTTCTGGTATCATTTTCTATCCTCTTGTTCCTAAAAAGGGATATCGTAATGAAGAAAGACCGACTGAATAACAGCCGGTCTTTCTTTTTGCTTATGCTCCTTTTCTGATGCCTGAACCTGTATTTGCTTTAACTAATATTTCATTAAACTTTTCTTCATCAGAAGGTTTTGAGAGAATAGTACCAATAAATGCACCTAAGAACCCAAGCGGTATCGAAACAATTCCCGGGTTGGAAAGTGGAAAGACGGGATCCCCAGTTAATATGGCAGCACCCTCAACTGGTGACCAAACACTTGGAGAAAGTGCAACTAAAATAAGTGAACTCAATAAACCGACAAGCATTCCTGTAACTGCTCCTGCAGTATTAAAACGCTTCCAAAATATTGTTAGCAGAATAATTGGCAAATTTGCACTTGCCGCTACTGCAAAGGCAAGTGAGACGAGAAAGGCAACATTTAATTTTTGTGCAAATAAAGCTAGTAGAATAGAGATAACAGCAACACCAACAGACGCCCATTTTGCTGCTTTCATTTGTTCCTTTTCAGTCGCATTGCCTTTTTTAAGAATATGGGTGTAGAAATCATGGGCAAACGCTGAAGCTGCTGACAATACTAAACCGGCCACAACAGCTAGAATAGTTGCAAAGGCAACAGCGGAAACAAACGCAAATAAAAATTCTCCGCCTAACACTTCAGCTAATAGAGGAGCTGCCATATTTCCTGCGGCATTTGCAGTAATAATGTTATTGTTGCCAACAAACGCAGCAGCACCAAATCCTAAAAATATGGTCATAATGTAAAACACACCGATTAGCCAAGTGGCGTATACTACTGATTTTCGGGCTGTAATAGCATCTTTTACTGTGAAAAACCGAATCAAAATATGCGGTAGTCCAGCTGTTCCTAAAACCAGTGCTAAATTTAGAGAGATTGTATCGAGCGGGTCTTTAAATTTGTTCCCAGGATTTAAAAAAGATTCACCAAGCGGTGTAGCGGATTTCATATGATCAAACATTTCTGTGAAACTAAAATTAAATTTAGCAAATACCATAACTGATATGATAAACGTTCCTAGCATCAGCAATACAGCTTTTACAATTTGAACCCATGAAGTGGCTGTCATACCTCCGAAAACTACATAAACCGTCATTAATACACCTACGATTAAAACGGAATATACATAATCTAATCCTAGCAATAATTTAATAAGTGCGCCTGCACCAACAAGCTGTGCAACCATATAAAAAGTTGAAATTGATATCGTATTTAAGGCTGCAACTCCGCGGATTTTCTTATCATTAAAACGGGCTGCAATCATATCTGCCATCGTATATTTGCCTAAATTCCTCAGTGGTTCAGCAACTAAATAAAGGACTACCAAATAGGCAACTAGAAATCCGATGCTGTAGAAGAAACCATCAAAACCTGATAAAGCGATAGACCCTGCTATACCTAAAAACGATGCAGCAGACATATAATCTCCAGCGATAGCAAGTCCGTTCTGCATACCTGTAAGGCCGCCATCAGCGGTATAAAATTCACTTGTGGTATTTGTTCGTTTAGAAGCAAAATAAGTAATGACAAGTGTTAAAGCTACGATCCCTAAAAACAATGAAAAGGCAGTAACGTTCATGAAGAAGCCTCCTTATCCATTTCTGCAATTACTTTATCAGCAAGTTCATCAAATGTTTTAGCTTTATTTGTATAGAATATACAAAGGGACCAAGTCATGATAAACTGAGCAAACGCAAATACCCAAGCCCAGGATATATTTCCTATGGCTGGATTATTTAGGACATCTGAATAAGCAGTAAGGATGGGAAGACTGAAATAAAAAACAAAGAAAAACAAAGTCATAGGTACAATAAATCTTTTTTTCTTTTCCATTAGCTGTTTAAAATAGTTGGAATGAACAATTTCAGTATAATTAGATTGATCAATTTTCGGCTGTTTTTTGGGCAGCATTTAACTTCCTCCTTCTATTTAATAATATGAAAAAACACCGCAACCTCCTTTTTTCACTGAATTGCGTTTATTTTCTGACAATTAAACCCTATTATAAACCCTAACCTTATCACTTTCAATTCAATCAATCTTTTTTAGAAGGATTATGAGGTTTATTTTGCGTATTATTATATAAGGGCTTTTATAGAGAGAGGTGTAAACATCATGAGCATCATTTTTGTCAAATTAGGTTTCTCCGCGATTTTTGGATTAATCATTGGAATTGAACGCGAATTAAAGAACAAACCAGTTGGGCTTAAAACAAGCTTGGTTATTTCAATCAGCAGCTGCCTACTTACGATTGTCAGTATTGAATCAGCTGAAAACTATTCACAGCTTACCGGACAAACGGTAATGGATCCAATGCGTTTAGCTGCACAAATAGTAAGCGGGATTGGTTTTTTAGGTGCTGGGGTTATTTTAAGGAGAAATAACGATGTAATATCAGGACTGACAACTGCTGCTATGATATGGGGTGCTTCTGGTTTAGGTATTGCAGCAGGTGCTGGGTTTTTTAAAGAAGCTGCTATCGGTGCTTTTTTTATTATGATTAGTGTAGAACTGATTCCATTAATCATGAAGTGGATAGGTCCAAGAGCATTAAGGCAAATTGAATTAAAACTAAAACTTATTGTTGAACCTGATACTAATATGAGTGAGGTAATGAGGCAAATTAATGAATTGAAGGTCAAAATTGTAAATGTAAGAATCAAAGATTTGGAAAATGAAAACCGAAAAATGGAACTGGCAACCAAAATCTATGAAAGAAGATATACAACAGATCTTTATGATGATTTGAAGAAAATTCATGGGATTAAAAGTATTGAAATTGAGACACTTAATTAATAGGGGGATTTTATGAAGGCGTTATTGGTTATTGATTATACAAATGATTTTGTAGCGGATGAAGGAAAATTAACTTGTGGAAAACCAGCACAAGAGATCGAGGAAAGAATTGTTTCATTATCAAACGATTTTTTGAAAAACAATGATTTAGTCGTTTTCGCTGTAGATGTTCATGATCAAAATGACGAATATCATCCAGAGAGCAAGCTATTTCCTCCCCATAATATTCGAAATACAGAAGGCCGCGAGTTGTACGGAGCTTTAAAAGGTGTACATACCGAGAATAAGGAATCAGAACACTTATTATGGTTAGATAAAACTCGATATAGTGCATTCGCAGGTACGGATCTAGAAATAAAGTTAAGGGAAAGAAACATTAATGAGATTCATCTTACAGGTGTTTGTACAGATATCTGCGTTTTACATACCGCGGTAGATGCATACAATAAAGGATTTTCTATCATTATCCATGAAGATGCTGTACAAAGTTTTGATCAAGAAGGACATAAGTGGGCACTCTCACATTTTAAAAATACGCTCGGTGCAACCATTTTGTTAAAACAAGTATTTTAAGGTGATTAATATTCTAAAAGATTGTGAGTTTTTTTGGTAGATTTTGTTAAAACGACTGTTTGAAAAGAAGAGGTTTGAGTAAAAGAGCGTAATCGAACTGGAACATGGTGCTTAAATAGCTCACAACTCGTAAAGCAATCATTCCACTTCAATAATATCAACGTTGGTTTAGAAAATATCCAAAGAAGAGAATTCAGGAAACAACTGAATTCTTTCTTTTTTTAATTGCTCTTATGAATGATTGAATATAGGGTGACGCCACAGTCTTAGTTTGGCAGCTCACCTGACCCTCCGCAAAAAGTGAGCAAGTGTTAGCGGGAATCAATCACATCTAAAAGCAACAATGGTTATGAAAACAGCCTTATTTAATATCGTTTTAATGCAAGATTTTCTGCATTTTCATTGAAGTATTGTACAATGGGTTTTATGAATTTTTCAAAATGAGGATATTCGATACCTGTTCCTTTTAAATCTTCTTCTAACTGTGATGTATCATAGTAAGCCTCGTGAGAAAAATAAGAGAGAACCTCTTTAGGTACACCAAACCATTTGGAAATAATCGGGAATGATAAAACGCTTTCTGCTGCATTTTTCGGTAAGTACCAACTAGGTCTTTTTCCGTTTAACTCCTCGCATATCAAACTATAAGCCTTTTGAACAGAAGGGGAATCAGGACTTAATAGATGGTAGGTTTTAGATATACCCCGCTTGTCATGCATGAGAAAAATAGAGGCATTAATGATAAAATCAATCGGAACTAAATGAATAAAAGATTCCGTTTTTCCTATATAAGGAATAGGCAAGTAAGATAAACGCTTTAGAAATTTCATCATAAAATAAGGACCATCAAATTTAGCTGTTTCTCCAGTTATTGAATCACCTACAATGATACCTGGTCTAATTATAGTTACTGGAATATCTTGTTTAATAGACTGTACTTTTTGTTCAGCCAGATATTTCGTATGTTCATAATGGTTTCTGAAACTTTCAGGTTTAATTAAACGGTTTTCTAAAACAATTCCTTTTTCATTACCAGAAACATAGGCCGTACTAAAATAACAAAATCGCTTTATTTGCCTGCACTCTTTTACTAGTTTGAGAACATGCTCAGTGCCTTGTACATTACATGCATAGGCTGGAGAATAGGGGATTGTTAGATCATACAATGCTGCCAAATGAACGCAGTGTGTAACATTCTGTATTATTTCATCTCTTTTTTGCTTGTTGATGCCCAGATCAATTTGTGTAATGTCACCTTCAACAAGATGAATATTGGCACTATGCATCTTAATTCTTTCATTTGCGAGATTCATTTCTTGTTTTAAAACGAGTAAATAAAAAGAGGCACAAGGATACGTCTTCTTAAGTTCTTTCACAAGTCTAGTAGCTATAAAACCAGGAAAACCAGTGATAAAATAAGTATGTTCCAAATTCACACCAACCTGTCTATTATTTTTTGATCACTCTTTTCTAAATGATTGTTAATTTTGGGTCATTTTTGTATACGGCCTTCATTGACAAATTGATTGGAGTGCAAGGTGTGAGCATTCTCAAGGCAAACAGTGCAGAGGAGGCTCGCCGCACTCCAGACGGAAAGTGGTCACGTGTGAGCAGAAATCAACTATCTTTTTAAGAGCTACAAAAGTTACGAAAACAGCCTTTTTTATAAATGAAAACTAATAAAAGAAGGGATAAAAAGTTATGGAAAATAAAACAATAATCGTAGCAGGCTCCAGTGGTCTAATTGGAAGAGAAGCAGTTAAACAGCTTATTGAGGATCCCTCTTTTAATGAAATTATTTTACTCGTTAGAAAAAAATTGGACGTTAATCATCCAAAAATAACGCAAATTCAATTCGACTTTTCTCAAAAAGAATATACTTTAAAGAAGGTAGTTGCTGATAGTATGTTAATCTGTGTAGGAACTACAATGAAAAAAGCAAGAACGAAAGAGTCTTTTAAAGAAGTAGATTTACATATTCCCTTTAAATTAGCAGCTTTAGCTAAAAAAATGAATATAGCACATGTGGCAGTAATATCTGCGATGGGGGCTGACTCGAAATCAACCTTTTTTTACAATAGAGTAAAGGGGGAGATGGAAAATCAATTATCTTCTCTTTATTTAAATCATTTAACAATAATTAGACCTTCATTACTAATAGGAGATCGTGATGAATTCCGTCTTGGTGAAAGGTTTGCCGAGAAGGTATATAAAGCTTTTCCAATCGTCTTTCCAAAAAAGTATGAGCCGATTGAAGCTGAGAGAGTAGCAATGGTAATGATCAAACAACTCACACCCACAATGGAATCGAATAAAAAGGTAAATGTAATTGAGAACAGGCGGATTCATGAAATAAGTAGAAACATTTAAATATTACAGTTTCTTCGTTATAATAATGTATGTAAAAGAATTTGTTTTCAGGAGGAACATTTATGAATGCCTATGAAGAATATATGAAACAAATGGCACAGCCTATGAGAGATGAATTAACTCGTGCTGGGTTTGAGGAATTAAAAACACCAGAAGAAGTAAATTATTTTATGAATGAAACAGAAGGTACAGCGCTCGTTATTATTAACTCTGTATGCGGATGTGCAGCAGGGTTAGCTCGCCCTGTTGCAGTTGCCTCACTTAATCATTCAGTTAAACCAGACAGTTTTGTAACCGTATTTGCGGGTCAGGATAAAGAAGCAACCGCCCAAATAAGAGAGTTTTTTGGCGATATCCCTCCATCTTCACCATCAATGGCCCTTTTAAAGAACGGTGAAGTGGTGCACTTTATTCACCGTCATAATATTGAAAATCACGCACCGGAAGAAATACTTGAAAATTTAATCAGTGCATATGATGCACACTGCTAAAATCCAGCTTCGCTGGATTTTTTCTATTTCTTAGATGGTTTTTTACATTATAGTGGTAACAAAATCAATTAAAAAGAGCAGCGATAAGCTGCTCTTTTTAAAAAAATGAAAAATGATTAATGACAGGAAGATGATGATTCATCTTTATCGCAATCGTGTTTACCGTGGAAAGATGTCGCACCAATGATGATCAATAGGATAAACAACACAACGATAATAAGGAATCCACAGCCATGTCCGTATCCATATCCACCACCATGGTGTTGATAAAATGGCATGTTTGCAACTGGCTTCATGTTCATATTTTCACCATAAGGCATATTCATTTTCTTATTTTCCATTATTGTCCCTCCAAATTTTCAAGTATAGGTCAACGTCACATTACACCATATGAACAAAACCTTAAAACGGACACGGACAAATGCGGAGTTTTTAGTGAAATCGCCTGTACTTTTTTAGGGAGAAGAGCCTATTTTTGAAAAAGGAAAGTCTGGTCAATCTTTAAATCCATTAAACGGAAAGTGTGAAACTAATCTCTCCAAACGGTTTAACTATTTTATTGTGCAAAATAAAAAACGTTCTCAAGAAGAAGAACGTTTTCTTATCCATTTGACTTTCGGTTCAGTTCCTTTTGCAATTCTTACAATATTTTGCCTATGTCTGTAGACTAAAAACAAGGTGAAGCCTATTAGAATCCAAGTTGTCAGTAAATCAGAATATAAAAACCCTAAAATGACAGAACCTATCCCAGCAATAATAGATGACAATGAAACAAATTGGCTTATGTATAAAGCAACAAAAAAGATAAGTACAACCAGCAAAAATAATAAAGGTTCTTCAAACAATAATACTCCACCCGAAGTAGCTACTGCTTTTCCACCTTTAAACTTTGCAAATAACGGATAACAATGCCCAATCACTGCAGGGATACCTGCCAGAAGTGGATGAAGATCCACATTTAGCAAAAAGGGCAGGCTGGCTGCCAGCGTCCCTTTTAGGACATCTGATGCAGAGACAATAAATCCAGCTTTTTTTCCTAAAACTCGAAATGTATTTGTTCCACCTAAATTACCGCTTCCATGTTGCCTAATGTCAATTCCATAACCTAGTTTTCCAACAACAAGGGCAAAGGGGATAGAGCCGAGCAAATAAGAAAGAATAAGAATAAGTACTATTTCAACCATATATACACCCCTACATATATCATGCTTATCCTTATTATAGGACAAAGTATGCTGAATTCCCACAACTGTTTAAATAAACTTGAGTGAATACCAGTGTTTACATTACTTCTTTATTTTATCTGAATTTTAAAAAACACGGGACTCTTAAGAAAGAGTGCCGTGTTTTTTAAAATTTTTCTTTTTTGAAAAGGGCATCCACCAGTTCCAATCTCCTAGCAGCTTCATAAGCGAAGGTACTAGAATCATCCTGACGATCGTAGCGTCAATAAATATAGCTAGGGCAATGGCAATACCAATTTGTTTAACAGGCATAACATCTGTAAAAGCAAATGAACCCGTTATAACAATCATGATCGCTGCTGCAGAAGTAATAATTTTTGATGTAGAAGTTAAACCGGAAAGAGTAGCATGATCATTGTCTCCAGTTTCTTCGTAAATTTCCTGAATTCTTGAGATTAAGAAAACCTCGTAATCCATACTTAATCCGAAAACGATACCGAATGTAAAGACTGGAATCATTAATCCTATTTCGACTGGCTCCATAAAAATTCCGCTTTGGAAGATCCAAACAACTATCCCGAACGTGGCACAAAGACTCAGCATATTCATGAAGATTGCTTTTATCGGAATAAATATAGACCGGAAAGCAAACATCAGTATAAATAAAGTTGTAATTAGAACAATACCAAGACCATATGGAGCTTTTTGAATTATCTCATCGAATATTTCTTGATTAAACTTTGTGGCTCCGCCAATTGTAAGAGAGAGGTCATCATGTTTCTTTTCCCAATCCTTTACAAATTGCTTAGCTTCTTTACCTGTAACATCAACCGATAAGTATGCACGGACTACCGCTGTATCACCATTGATAAAAGGCTTAATAACTGGAGAAAGCTGCTTTTTTCCCTGCTCGGTTTGCAGCATTTGAAATAACTCTGCGTCTGTAAATTGTTTTGTATAATTAAAAACTGATTCTGTTTTTTTAATTTCTTTTTCTTTATTAAGATCATGAACTAATTGTTGTAAAGAGTGAAATGTGTCTTCATTTTCAAGATACGATCCTTTAGCTTTAGCAATAATCAATACGGGATATAATTCATCTTCCCCGAATGTTTTTTCAAACTTTTCAAAGGCTGTTCGTGACTCATAGTCAGGAGGTAGTGCCTCTGCTTCTGGTATTGAAAGTTTCATATTTTTAATAGGTGTAACAGAAAGCGCTAGTATAATTGCTGCAAAGATAGCCATAATAACCGGACGTTTCATTACTGTAGACGCGAATTTATGCCAGATTGACCGAGTCTGTTCTTTCGTCTTAAACAATTTAAATGCATCCACTTTTGGTCCAAGGACAGCAAGCACAGCAGGTAAAAATGTAATCGCATTTAAGACAGATAGGATAACAACTACCATGCCGCCTATTGCAACTGTCTTAAAGATATCAACGTTAATTAACATCATGCCTGACAATCCTAAAAACACGCAGAGACCAGAAAAAGCAATAGATCTACCTGCTGTTTGAACCGATATTATTGTAGCTTGTTCAACACCGCGGTGAAGTTCTTCACGAAATCGGTTTACGAGCAATAAGGCAAAATCAATACCCAGTGCAAGACCTATCATCGGAACAACATTCAGCAAAAAAATGCTTACATTTGCCTCTAAACCGTAAAAATATAATAGACCAAGCGAACTTGCAACACTTATTATACCTACAATAATCGGCAATCCGGCTGCAATCAATCCTCCAAAGGCTAGTAATAAAATAATTAGTGCAGCAGGTATGCCAATCGCTTCAGCTCTTGCAAGATCTTGCTGACTAGCCGTATTCATATCCTCTGCAATAACTGGTCCTCCTGTTAGTGATACCTTTATATTTTCATCTTTTGGCAGCCTGTCCCTGATCTGTTCAATCGATTTCTTCAACTCTCCGAAACTTTTATCGAACTGGACAGACGCATAGGAAACATTTTCTTTCATCATTTTGTTTGGTGCTGAGTAAGGATTTTTTACCCCTGCAACATCATCCACATTCTTCATGGATGCAAGGGTACTAGCAACAAATTTCTTGTAGGCTGGATCACTTGTCTTTAAATTTTCCGAATCAAAAACGAGCAAAACTGATGATTTTGGCTGGTGAAATTGATCCTGAAGAATGTTTTCTACTTTTTGAAACGAACCATCCATTTCAAAGCCGCTGCCATTCAAAATAGCAGGAAGTTTTAATGCATAAAAACCTAAAAGAATGGTCGTCAATAACCAAAATGATATAATAGTTTTACGGAATCTGTATATCATTCTTCCTAAGGAAAGGAAGGGAGAGTTACTTTTCATGGTGTTGCCTCCTCATATATATCTTCCCATATTTTAGGTTTGTTACAAAAGATATGCAAATAATACGCAAGATGTTAAAAAGGTTAATATTTAGATAGGTGGATTATATGATCGTTACAACAGCAGGAAAAAATGCTAACAAACTTCATGACAAAGCAGAAAAGATTGCAAATACTCTAGAATGTTCCTTTTTAGTTCGAGAAAAGCAGTCCATTTCGTCCATAATTGAAGAGTTTCAAGATGATGTTATGATGATTGGAGTGGATAAAATATCTTTCCATCCAAAAGAGGGTACAGCACCATTTTTCTTTCATCCCAACTCTTCCATGTTTAGAGTTAAACAAATACTGCGTGGAGAAAAAGACCCTTTGATTCATGCATTTAAACTTGTCAGCGGAATGTCTGTACTTGACTGTACTTTAGGTTTAGGATCAGACTCGATCGTTGCGAGTCTAGTAACCGGAGATCATGGGAGTGTTACTGGTATCGAAAGCAGCAAAGCTATTTCTTTTGTTGTAGAAAGCGGGTTGAAAATATGGGATAGTCATCTCCCGAAAATGAACGAAGCCATGCGGAGAATTCAAGTTGTACAAGCGAATCATTATGACTTTTTAAAAAATTGCAGTTCAAACAGCTTCGATGTGGTTTATTTCGATCCCATGTTTGAATCTACTATTCATTCACCTGGTCTACAGGGATTAAAGGGAAGTGCAGATTATAGCTCAATCACTCCGAAGATAATAGCTGAAGCAAAAAGAGTAGCTTCACAGCGTGTTGTTATGAAAGACAGTAAAAAGAGCAGTAAGTTCAAAGAATTAGGATTTAATGTTATACAGAGAAATGCAGGTTTTTTATTTGGAGTGATTGAAAAAAACGAGGTGGAAAAATGATTGATTTAAGAAGTGACACAGTTACTAAGCCTACAGAAAAAATGCGCAAAGCCATTTTTGAAGCTACGGTCGGTGATGATGTTTACGGCGAGGATCCAACTATTAATCGTTTAGAAGAGCTTGCAGCAGAAATGCTGGGTAAAGAGGATGCTTTATTTGTTACAAGTGGTACTCAAGGAAACCAGTTAGCCGTTTTAGCAAACTGTTCACCCGGCGATGAGATCATTGTAGAGTCAGAATCTCACATCTTTTTCTATGAAGGTGCAGCAATATCCGCTTTAGCTGGTGTTCAGCCCCGTGTAATTAAGGGGCAAAAAGGGGAGATGAATCCAATGGATGTTAAAAATGCTATTCGATCACAAGATATTCATTTTCCTGATACTTCGCTCATTTGTATAGAAAACACGCATAATCGTTCTGGCGGTTCTATAGTATCGATTGAAAACATGAAATCTATCTACGATATAGCTCAATCTGCTTCTATTCCTGTACATATTGATGGAGCACGACTATTCAACGCAGTTGTTGCTTCTCATAAAAGAGCAGCGGATTTCACAAAGTATTGTGACAGTGTTCAAATATGTTTATCAAAAGGGCTAGGTTCACCTGTTGGTTCTATTTTGGCTGGAAACAAACAAATGATTCAAAAAGCTAGAAAATGGAGAAAACGCCTGGGAGGCGGACTAAGACAAGCTGGCATTTTAGGTGCTAGCGGCATTATCTCTTTAACAGAAATGGTTGAGAGACTGCATGAAGATCACGGGAAAGCTAGAAGGTTAGCAGATGCTCTAGAGAACATTGAAGGCATTTCGGTATTAAATAAACCGGAAACGAACATTGTAATAGTAAACATTGAAAAAACCCATAAATCAAATGAAGAATTTTTAGAACAGCTAAAAAATAGGGGTGTACTCGCTGTCTCTTTTGGAGAAGGGAAGATTCGATTCACTACTCATTATGATGTAAATTCAAAAGATATTGAGGAAGCAATTGAAATCATCAACAAAATTGTATAAAAAAAGGGTCTGTCATGGAGACAGACCCTTTTTTAAATGGGAGTTTTTAGTGATAAAAACGGGAATCCACATAAAACGCTTGTTATCGTACATAAATTAAGTTTAGCCCACATAAATCCTTCACTTTCGCACATAAACGTTTATACATTCCACATAAACAAGAAATTGAAAAAAAGAGATCCAAACAACGTTAAATCATCGTATTGGTACTCATTTTTTAATCAATATTCAATAGGAACTCGATATTGTGTAACTTGTTCATATGCATATGCGATTTCAATAAGTATTTTCTCTGAAAATGCACCGGCTGTTAAGACGATACTTAATGGCAAACCATTATCATCAAATCCTGATGGCACTGATATAGAAGGATAACCTGCTTTTGCAGGGATTCCATACCAAACATCATTCGGACTGATCAATGCATCCAGCTGGTGTTCTTTCATTACTTGATCAATTCCATCTACTTGTGAATACTTCAAATCGTTTAATCGTGCATTTAAATAATCTGGACTCGTTAATGTGCCATCCGTTTGATTACTTTCTTCCAACAATTCCTGATTATGTACAAGACAAGCTTCTTTATTTTGTTTATTATATTCGATAATGTCTGATAAAGTACTTATCCTTAAAGCAGAAGAAACGGTCTTCAAATAATTATTAATACCTGACTTGAATTCGTGAAGCAAAACTTTATAATTAAAATTTTCATTTTCCAATGGAGATATTTTTTCTAAATATATAATTTCTGCTCCTTCTTTTTTTAAGAGAGAAAGCGATTCATCAAAAACAGTCTTTTGAGTATCAGTAAGATTTCTTATACAGAAATTATAAGTAACACCCAATCTTTTTCTTTTTAATGTGGCTTTTTCTAATCCATCAGTATAAGAATCAAAAAAAGTTGCAGAATGCGTGGCTGAGTCATCTTCATCATAACCTGCAAGTACCTCTAACAATTTTGCTGCATCCTTCACGTTTCTCGCCATTGGCCCCGCCGTATCTTGACTGATGGAAATCGGGATGATTCCTGTTCTTGATACAAGACCTACAGTCGGTTTTATTCCTACAATATTGTTGTTTCCTGCTGGACAAAGTATAGATCCGGCAGTTTCGGTACCTACTGCCAGCATAGTGAAGTTACATGCAACAGAAGCTGCAGAACCTGAACTGGAACCACTTACATCATGAACTCCTGGACCATAAGGATTAAGTACCTGACCGCCTCTCGAGCTATAACCATTAGGCATGTCATAAGCCATAAAGTTAGCCCATTCCGTCATATTTGCCTTTCCAAGTATTACAGCACCGGCATCTCTCAGTTTTTTTACAATCCATGCATCTTTTTCTGCGTAGTGATTTTCCAGGACTAATGATCCTGCACTTGTGTGCATTTGGTCTGCTGAATCAATATTGTCTTTAATAATCACAGGCACCCCATGCAATGGACCTCTGATTTTACCATTTGAGCGTTCATGATCCATCTTTTTTGCAATAAATAAGGCTTCGGGGTTTACTTCCAGTACAGAATTAATACAAGGGCCAGCTTTATCAAAGGCTGCTATGCGTTCTAAATAGTTTTTCACGAGTCCAACAGAAGATAATTCACCGTTTTCAAAGTGGAGAATTAACTCATCTAGTGTCAATTCATTAGTACGTATTTGATTAATTTGTTTCATTTTGCCGCATCCTCTCTTATTATTTCAATACTTATTATATAAAACTGTCGCAAAAAAAGGAATTTTCATACTATTGATAGAATAAATAAAAAAAGGCCTGCATAGTGCAGACCTTGTAATAAATCACATCATTATCAACTATCTATTGTAACTTTCATTGGTGACCATTCTCCAATGATGCCCTGTCCATGCAGAGAAGTACTTCCGTCAGGTGATAAATCCTTTTCTGTCATTAAACCAAGAGCAACTGTAAACTCATTAAATTTAATTGGAACATTATTCTCTTTACGGACTACTTCACCATTTATTAGGAATAACACTTCATCAAGGTTGCGATTGTATGTTATTTGATATACGTTCCATTCTCTTTGATGAAAGGATGAATCTTCTTTAAAGATACAAAAATATCTTGTTTCCTTTGTTTCAGGCACTTGAACACCTGGAAACGGCAAAACCGCATAGACACTTGCAAATTGATCATTACCTGCAAAAAAATCAAGGGCAGCGCCTGTAGTGAAATCTAATAAATTTACAGAAACAAAACCATCATAAAGGTCATTTGGGTTTGTCCCAATTGGACGAGCACGCATTTTCCATTCGAAAGTAATGGAACCTTCATCAGGGACCTTTATGGATTCATTTGAATAATACATGTGTTTTGCATTATCCAAAAACTGAACAGAAGGGTGTGATTTTGTAAATGGATTGACTCTGACGTATAACTCGTTGTTCCGAACGATTACAACTGCTTCTGGTTCTCTAAACTCATGGAATGATCCATCTGGAAGTGGAAAGCCTCCCATTTTCCAGGTTCCTGATTTAGAGAGTATTGATTGGAAATCACCTAAGACAATTTCTTTTTGTAATTTTTTCATTTTACACAGCTCCTAGTATTTGCTTCATAGATTTATTAAATCAAATGTTACGATTTTCAGCAAATGAAGGGTGTTCTATTAATACCCGTCCATATTAAAACTAGATTTCTATAAATGGACAAGTATATTTCAGAAAAAACTGAATAATAATGGTATTAAGAGCTCGCAAATTAAAGGAGGGTGTTTCACTATGAAAACCGTTTCTCATATTAATTTACGAAAAGAAAAGGAAAAAGCATTTTCAAGCGATGATAGAATCATGCTGTTTATTACGAAATTTCATCTGAAGACTAAACGAAATAAATGGTTAACGCTAAAATTACTTATAAGAAAAGGTTCTTCAGATCTCGTCGAACAAATATTAATCAGTTCTGAATACAGAAGAGATTTTCCAGAATTGCTAGAAGATGATACAGTCAGAGATTTTTATTTAGATTTGAAAAGTCCTAAAAAAGATCTATGTCTTACCATTTAACCTTTTGGTGAAACCAAAAGGTTTTCCTTTGTCAATTTTTACTCTTTATTTAAAAGCAATTTTCCAAAAGATTGTTGCTATTAGGTCATTTTCGTAAAGAGACATCATTGAAAGCACTCATGCTTCCTCGAATTTGGATCTTCATCCATCTACTACAGAGGCACACCGCACACCCCTGGGAAAGTGAATATTCTGAAACGGAAATAAACCATTTTAAAGAGAAACAATGGTTACGAAAATATCCATTTCATTTAACTGGTTGCTGCCCTTTAGGTTTAAATGATAAGTGCGGCTATTACAAGCTTAAAAAAATTGTGTCCGCCAAGTTTTCTTTATGGGCAATTTATCCTTCATTTGTTATAATACTGTCAAGAATGTGAAGGAGCTCATGTTATGAAGCGTTATACATTAGAAGAAGCAAATCAATTATTGCCTATTATTGTTAAAGAATTGGATTCATTGCATAACTTGCAAAGAGAGTTTGACTTATGGCATCAATCGTTTCAACAACTCGAAACCGATTTGAACCCGCAAGAAAAAATTGAATGGGAACAAAGAATTCAATATATGGAACTAGAAGCAGAAATATTCATTGCCAATATATTATCTCATGGAGTTTGGTTTGAAGACCCTTATACTTCAACACTTCATATTCCAGCTATATTGAACGGAGAAAAAGGGGTATTTAAATGGCATCCTGAAGAGCCATTAATCACGATATATGAAAGTATAGAAAAAACTCTCATACCCCTTAATTTGGTAAATTAAGGATCGTTTATTAAAATGCTGTAAAAAGTACTTGTAAAATTACGAATTATTGTTTATGATATTATTCGTGACGTAATAAGCGCCTATAGTGAAATGGATATCACACGAGATTTCGGCTCTCGTATTCTGGGTTCGAATCCTGGTGGGCGCGCCACTTCCAATTTTATAATTGATTATCGGTTAATCCGGTACTCACCACGGGGATCACGGGGTTTAGGTAATTGGAACCGGTGGTTTTTTATTTGGCGTCATAAAATAACTAACGTTGCAGGTTGGTGATTAATCATGTCAGAGAAAATGAGAGTACTTTTGTATTATAAGTATGTACCGATTGATGATCCAGAAAACTTTACGAATGAACATTTAAAGTTTTGTAAGGATCTAGGTCTTTTAGGGAGAATTATTGTAGCTCCTGAAGGAATTAACGGAACAGTTTCAGGAACATACGAACAAACAGAAATATATATGGATCATCTTAAATCGGATCCGCGTTTTGCAGATATCGTTTTTAAAATAGATGAAGTCGAAGAACATACCTTTAAAAAAATGTTCGTACGGCATAAAAATGAACTTGTTACATGGCGTTTTGAGGAAGATGTAAATCCGAATCAGCTTTCAGGTAAACGACTGTCGCCAAAGGAGTTCTACGAAGCACTTCAAGATGAAGATGTTATCGTTATTGACGGCCGGAACGATTACGAATATGAGATCGGCCACTTCCGTGGAGCCATCAAACCAGATGTAAAAGCATCGCGGGATTTCCCAGAATGGGTTCGTAAAAATTTAAGTGAATTTAAAGATAAAAAAGTATTAACCTATTGTACTGGTGGGATCAGATGTGAAAAATTTTCTGGGTTCCTTATGCAAGAAGGTTTTAAAGATGTTTCTCAGCTTGAAGGCGGAATCGTTACTTATGGAAAAGACCCAGAAGTGAAAGGCCGTTTATGGGATGGGAAATGTTACGTTTTTGATGAAAGAATTTCTGTTCCAGTCAATCAAACAGAAGAAGATACCGTCATTTCGTCTTGTTACTATTGCGGTAAAACAGAAGATCGATACGTTAACTGTGCGAATCCAGAATGCAACAAACAACATGTTTGCTGTACGGATTGTGAAGTAAAGCATAAACGTTCTTGTTCTAAAGAATGTCTCGAACATCCACGTAATCGCTATGAAGAAGAGAAAAAAGAGATACAGAACGCTTAGTTATTAAAGCCAGTAAATTACTGGCTTTTTCTTTTTCACTAAATTAATATAGACTTTAATTATCAAACTCTTTTCTAAGACTGTTTTCTTTCAATCTTAATTGCTCTTGGAAGTGGTTGATTTTCGCTTTATTAGCGAAATGTATCAATCTTTTACTTTCGGCTATATTCTTTATAAGATTGTGGTTTTTAATTTGGCTTTATGACAGAGAACCATAAAACAACCCAATATAAAAATGAGGGATTAACAATGAACCGTGCAGATGAAATCTCAGAAAAAGTGATCAATAATTACCAAAAAGATGAAGGAATGATGATAATCATTTACGCGCAATGGTGCATAAATAATGATTTAGATCCTAAAGCTGTATATTTAAAAGCTTATCCAAACCAAGCTAAAAATGAATATGTCATGCATATGCTTGAACAAACAGTATCTAAAGATGAAGCAGAATATATCCCTCATGAAACCTTGCTTCAAGTATTGTCCTTATTTGGAAACGAAGATCTTGCTTTTGTCGTTTCACAAGAGATCCATGCTTTGGAGGAAAAAAATGAGTAAAAATATCGTTGTAGCTAGTTATAAAACAGGGCAATATATAGGCAGAGCAGAAGACGAGAGAAACAATATGGTCCTGATTGAAGTTCTCGCTGTTATAAAACATCCATGGCAAGGTGATTTGCATAACCCTAAACAAGCTAATGTTCCATTTTTTCAAGAAAGAAGAGCATTGAGTTATGGGGAGCGTGCTTGGATGCCAGTACATACTATTGTAGAATATAAAGAAGAGTCAATCCCAGAATATAAAAAATCTTTAAATGATGCATTGAATAAGTACAAAATTGAATTAACCGAAAACAATAATGATTGGTCTAAACGGTCACTGCATTGTCTCGAACAGGTAGAGAAAGATTACAATCTTGATTAAAAAGAAATTTCTGTGGAATATGGAATAATAGAACACAATTTAAGGTGGCGATATTCATGGAACTTCAAAAAGAAATCATTAAAGAACTTCTTGTAAGACCTGAAATAGATGCTAAAGAGGAAATTAATCAAAGAATAAAATTTCTAAAAGATTATGTGAAAACATCGGGTGCAAAAGGATATGTTCTGGGAATAAGCGGTGGTCAGGATTCCAGTCTAGCAGGGAAGCTAGCACAGATGGCAATGGAACAGCTTCGTGAAGAGTCAGGACAAGAATATAGATTTATAGCTGTCAGACTTCCGTATGGAATTCAGCAAGATGAGGATGATGCTCAGAGAGCTTTATCTTTTATTAAACCTGATGTATCACTTTCAGTAAACATTAAGTCGGCTGTTGACGCTTCTATTCAAAACTTTTCAGATGCGACTGGTAAAGAGCTTTCACATTTTTTAAAAGGCAATAATAAAGCACGTGAACGTATGAAAGTACAATATGATATTGCAGGAGCTTATCAATCCCTTGTTATCGGGACAGACCACGCTGCAGAAGCAATAACCGGTTTTTTCACTAAACATGGTGATGGTGCATGCGATGTTGTGCCATTAACCGGTCTTAACAAACGCCAAGGAAGAGCGTTATTAAAAGAGCTTGGTGCAGAAGAAAAGATATACTTAAAAGTCCCGACTGCTGATTTAGAAGATGATAAACCATTAATCCCGGACGAAACAGCATTAGGAGTAACTTACGAAGAAATAGATGACTATTTGGAAGGTAAAGAAATATCTCAAGAATCAAAAGAGAAAATTGAAAAACGGTTTCTAATAACAAAACATAAGCGTCATCTTCCAGCTTCTTTGCACGATAAATGGTGGAAATAATTTCGGCACCTGGTAAATCCAGGTGTTTTTGTTTTGAGTCAATTAGGTTATACTGAATTTTGGAGAAAAGGGAGAGGGGACAATAAATTTGAGCAAAACAGCAAAAACAATCATAATTCTTGGAACCATATTTTTAGTGTATTTTGTCTTTAACACGATCAGTCGTGAGAATACACGGAAAGAAAAAATAAATGCCATTGACGAGCACTTTAAAAAATCGTTTAAATTAGAAGAAGAATTAAAAGATCAATATGATGATGACTTTTTAATTAGTATGGATAAGACTTACTATATCGTAACTGTAAAAAATAATAAGGTCGTTAAGACTGTAAAACAATAATTTTTAAAACCGCTGAAATGTGCGGTTTTTTTAAAACGAATAGATTGACATTATATTACTTTTTTTCATATAGTTAGAAAGTTATCTATGCTTTCGTAAAGGTGAGTGCTGATCATGCGTTTTAGAGACTTTCATTCCAATATCAAAATCAGAATTATCGAATCATTGATTTCTGGTTCGATTGGCGGGATGATTTATCCGTTTATGGCTATTTACTTAGCCGACAGAGTAGGAGAAACATTAACTGGAATACTTCTTATCGTTAATATTTTTGTAGGATTTATAGTCGGATTTTATGGAGGATACTATGCAGATTTGATGGGTCGAAAGAAAATAATGGCCTATGCAGAGTCTCTTCGGTTCGGTGGGATACTTGTTATGGCATTAGCAAATAGCCCGTTAGTAACATCAGATACGTTTGCAGCCTACATCACAATCGGGATGATGATGGTTAACAGCATTTGCTGGGGCTTGGCAGGACCTGCATCTCAAGCGATGTTAATCGATGTTAGTACTCCGGAAAACCGAAAGTTTATGTATGGTATTACTTATTGGACTAGTAATCTGTCTATTGCAATCGGAGGATTGTTAGGAGGCTTTTTGTTTAAAAACTATCTTTTTGAACTACTTTTAGGATTAACTGCTACCTCACTATTGTCTGCAGTTCTCGTTGTCTTTTTTATTAAAGAAACTTACATTCCAGTTCAAATAGAATATAAAATTAAACCTAATGTTGTTAAAGAAATGTTTTCAAATTACAAACAAGTCTTTAAGGATTCAGTCTTCATTAAATTTACATTTGGTTATTTACTTATTCTATCGTTAGAGTTTCATTTAACAAACTACATATCTGTTAAACTCAGCAAAGACATGCCAACACAAGATCTATTACAATTTCATATAGATGGAGTACAAATGTTAGGTATCCTACGAACTGAAAATACCGTTCTTGTTGTTTTGTTAGCTGTATTCATCAGTAGAATAATCAACCGTTTTAAAGATAAGAATGTTTTATATATAGGGTTAATTACTTATTCCATTGGATATCTTGTTATTTCATACAGTAACTCCGTTTGGTTGCTCCTATCTGTGATGATAATCGCGACCATTGGGGAGTTAATGTATGTACCTGTTAAACAGGCTTATATGGCAGAAATTCCGCCTGAAGATTCTCGAAGTGCCTATATGGCAGTAAGCGGTATGATCTTTAATGGAGCAATGGTCATCGCGGCATTGAGCATTACACTCGGCCATTATATATCACCACTTGGAATGACTGCTCTTTTTACCATTTGTGCAGTTACTGGTTTCTTTTTATTTAAATCTACTGTACCTGAGTTAGATAAAAACAGGGAACAGATGAAAAGAGCAACAGCTTAGATTAAATGACTTATATCGAGTCATCTTTTCATTGAAGAATAATGCCGTAGAACACCACAATAATGAAAATCAAATGAAAGTGACTCTTGAATGGAGTCACTTTTTCATTTACAGTAGATGAAAGCTCAATTGTATACATATTATATTGATGAGGTGGTAAAACAATGGAAAATTCATATGTTCTATATCATGACCAAATCATAAAAGGTGGTTCGATTCCTGTAGATCCAGAAGATAGAGGCTATTTATTCGGAGATGGCATTTATGAAGTCGTTTTTGTATATGACAGAAAACCATTTGCTTTCGATGAACATTTTGATCGTTTCGTTCAAAGTGCAAATAAATTAGAACTTGCTTTACCTTACGATATTCCAACATTTAAACACCTGACTGAAGAGTTAATTGAGAAAAATGATGTACAGAACGGAATGGTTTATATTCAAATGACAAGAGGGGTTGCTCCTCGGAATCATTTGTATGAACGAAATATGCAGAGTATTGTAACAGGTTATGCGAAATCGGTAACTTTAGAGTCAATCAATCAATCACAGACTAACGGAATTGAAACGTATCTAACAGAAGACATACGCTGGCTGCGCTGTGACATTAAAAGCTTAAATCTATTGGGAAATGTAATGGCTAAAAGAAAAGCAGCTGATTTTGACTGCCAGGAAGCGATTCAGCATAGAGATGGCGTTGTTACTGAAGGATCGTCATCAAATGTCTTTATCGTAAAAAACGGAACTTTACAAACACACCCTGCCACTAATTTAATTTTGAATGGGATAACCAGACAAATCGTTTTACAAATTGCTAACCAGCTTCAAATCCCTTTCATAGAGCAAACCTTTTCAGTGGCTGATCTTATTGCAGCGGATGAGGTTTTTATTACGAGTACAACAATGGAAGTTACCCCTGTCGTTAAATTAAAAGGACAGCAGGAGCAAACATATAAGATAGGCCCTGTTACATCTGAACTGCAAAAAAACTTTAAGACTAAGATCGAGAATAGTGCATCTAAATTAAAATCTTAAAATAAGTAAGAGGAAAACATGAAGACATTAATTAAGTATTTTATCAATGGTTTACTGACAATCCTGCCAATCGTTCTAGCTGTTTATATTATCTACAAAATCTTTACTTTCTTAGACAGCATTCTAGGGAACTTATTGAAGGATGTATTAAAAGAAGATTATATTCCTGGAATTGGTTTAATTACAACAATCGTACTCATTACATTTCTAGGATGGATGTCCACCCAATATGTTTCTGGGAAGATATTCAGACTCATTGATCGGATATTAGAAAAAACACCTTTTGTAAAAACCGTATACACAGTCATTAAAGATACCATTCATTCTTTTTTTGGAGAAAAGCGCTCATTTTCTACCGTTGTCCTTATAGAATACCCTGAAATCGGTATGAAAAGCATTGGATTTATTACGACGGAAGAACTGAGCAGTCTTGGAAACGAATTAGAGGGGCATGTTGCTGTGTACATTCCGCAAACCTTTCAAATTGCTGGCTTTACATTTCTTGTGCCAAAAGAGAAATTAAAAATTCTAGATTTAAAACCAGAAGAAGCAATGAAATTTTTGTTATCTGGCGGCGTTGCAACAAAATAGCATGTATAAAGCACCCGTGGTATGAAGCGGGTGCTTTGTTGTGTATGTATACGTTATCGTTACATATATTGTACGTATATAAAGGTGGTGTTAACTTTTGAGAAGCTCAAAAAGGATACTCACAAAATTAACACTTATTCCGGTTCATTTTCTTGTTCAATCTCTTAATAAATTTAAAAAAGAATCGAAAATATGGAGGATTGATGAAACACAGTACGAGAAACTCAAACAAAAGTGGATTGAACTTGGAGCTGCAAGGATTGTTCCTGCTGTTCATTTTCATAAACATCATTCTACTTTGATTCATCAAATAAAGTGCGAAACGAAGCATTATAATCAAAATAATATAACGAGAACGGCAGCTTACCTCACTTTTTTTAAGAAGCATCCTGAAATACATTGGTCGTTTTTGGCCCATATGGTTTCTCGTAATGCTGGCTATTTTATGAGCGATTTGAAAGGGGAATTTCTTCCGCACTTAATGAAAAACTCCGTTGCTGAACAATTATATTTGATGCTTGAAAAGGGGAACAGCTTGATTTTTCAAGATGCCTTTCCACAGTTGCTTTTATATGAAGAAAGTAAAAAAAAGAAGCAATCCCTTTTTTATTTATGTAAACATTTTAATGTATCTCTATTTATGGAAGGGGTGTGGGAGTTGTTCTTTGCAGGGGATGCCAGTCCACTTTTACCAATTGCTCAGATCATTAATGAACAAAGTCATATTGAACAACATTTAATTCAGTCAAAAGAATTCCAGTTTTTAAAAAAGAGTCTTCCATTCCGGTTTCAAAATTGGCTGCAATTATCACAGATTATTTTCCCCGTCATTCCACTTAAGAATTCTACTGGAAAAACAATGAAAGACTTTGATCGCTTGAATAAGAGGATTTCGTTAGGGAAAAACCTTTATGTTCTTCTTTTTCAAAAAAAGTTTTATGATCGTATTTTCAAGTTTGCGTGCATTCAAACTCATACTGGATCGAGAAAAGATTATGATCCAGAAGTATTTTCAAATAAATCATTTCAGAATGAGATAGTTAAAGAAAAACTCTCATTTTTCAAAACAAAGAATGCTCAAATATACAGTCCAGAATTATTGAAAGTATGGAAGGAAAACTATACTGGACCATTTTTTCCCTCGAATTGGTTTGCAAATCAAAAGATAGATATTTCTTTATTCAGTCTAGAGAAGACAATGAAACATACTATTTGGCTCACATATTGGGCGGGTCTTCATAAAACAGAGGCTGCTTATCTATTAAAAGCGTATTTTAAGCAAAAAAAAAGATGCCTGATTAGCTGGCATCTATTTAAATAAGGAAAGTATGCTTCCCATCTGTTGAGCAAGACCCATTAATTGATTTGCTCCACCCATAGCTTTGCCGAACGTGAGACCAGAACCCTGCTGTTGATTATTAGGAGCCATCATCATTTGATTTTGTTTACCTGGCGGCTGCATAAACGGCATCCCCATACCAGGACCAGGCATCATAGGATACGGCATGGCACCTGGGGGCATCATTGGCGGCATATAAGGCATAAATCCTTGACCGTAGTTTTGAGTATATGGCTGCGAAAATGATGGCGGAACTGCTGCAGAAGCTTGGGCGTATGGGGGACGGTCAGGTATTACTGGACTTTGTGAAAAAGCCTTTGCTGAAGGAGTGGAAAACGGATCATACCCTCCATATGGGTACATTCTTACAAATTTCTCTTTCAAAAAAAATCACCTCAAAATAGTTTCAATATATGTATATTCAACTTTTTAAAAAGGGACATAATCCTAATGCTGAAGTGATGAAAACGCCCTGTCCATTTTTGTCTTACATCATATTTATAGTAGTAAAGATGTGAGACTGAAACGGAGGGAAAGGAATAATGCCAAAAAGAAAAAAAAAGCATTACGATTGGCTCTTAACAGCAATTGGTGATTCCTTAACCGTCGGAGTAGGGGCACCGATATTAGGAAAAGGATATGTTGGAAGATACGTAAACTTTACTGAAGGTCTTTTTAATAAACAAATTCTTGTTAACAATTTTGCATTAACCGGGTTAACATCAGAAGAAATTTTATATTCGATAAGAGATAAAACAGTAATACGATCTATTCAAAAATCGAAAATCATACTTTTAACAGCGGGAGGAAACGATTTAATCCAAGCAGGAGTTAAATATTTCTTAACGTTTGAAGAAAATCCGTTGTATGAGGCATTAGAGAGATGCAAAAAAAATATCAAAAAAATGGTTAAGTATATTATAAAAATCAAAAGGAAGGCGAAGGAACCATTTATCATTAGAATATGTACTTTATATAATCCATATCCTAACGTTAAAAAAGCTGTTAAGTGGGTGACTCTTTTTAATAAATATATAAAATGCTTAGAAAAATTCCCATGTGTTAAAGTGGCTGATTTGTATGAAGCGTTTATAGGAAGAGAAAGGAAGCTTGTTTCATTTGATACAGTTCATCCAAATAAAAATGGATACCAAGTAATTGCTGTAGTTTTATATGAATTAGGATTTTCTGAATTTGAAAAATAGCTTGTTAAAAGGGTCTGTTGTACAGTGGTATTATATAAACAAAATCTTATTACAAAATCTTTAATAAAATCCATAAAAATAGACGCACTATACTTTTTAGCCAGTGCGTCTTCTTTATTTATTTAACTGGTACTTTTTCGAATTCTTCGCGCAATGTTTTAGAGCGCTCTGCTGCGTTCTCGACAGCAGCTTCTATAGCTTTTCCACCGCCATTTTCTTCTAGTGCGAGAAGTCCCGCTGCAGTTGTACCATTTGGTGATGTTACTTTTCTCCGTAAATCTGCAGGAGAATTACTTGTTTCAATAACCATCTTACTTGCACCGTACAAAGTCTGAGCTGCAATATCACGAGCTATTTCACGATCCATACCATTTTCTACAGCAACTTCTTCCATATGCTCAAGAAGATAGTAAAAGTAAGCTGGACCGCTTCCCGCTATCCCTGTAAATAGGTCCATATGTTTTTCAGAAATGACTTTAACTTTACCAATCGCTTCAGATAATTCTTGAGCTAAATCCAAATGTTCGTTATTTACATATTGACCCGCACTAATGCCTGTAATCGATTCCCCAATCATACTGGATGTGTTAGGCATTACTCGGATAACAGGCAGCTTTTTGCCGATAATTTCTTCCATAAATCCAGTAGAGATTCCAGCTAATACTGAAAGAACAATATGGTGATCCTGAAGATTTGGTTTCAATTGTTCTAATACCAATTCTGCTTGTTTTGGTTTTACCGCAAGAATAATCACATCTGTATTACTTATTGTTACTTCATCAAACGAAAGAGAATTGATTCCGTATCTATCAATGAGTTCAATTCTTCTTTGAATATTAGAATGATTTGCCGCAGTAATCTGCTCAGGTGCAATACCTTCTTTATTGATCAAACCTGATATCATTGATTCAGCCATAGATCCTGCACCAATAAAAGTAATATTTCTGTATTTAAGCATGCAACCCCTCTTCCAATTTTTTGTTTGTTCGTTTTTAATAAATGAATATAAGTTCTTATGTTAACATCTTCACAAAAAGTTGCAAGTCATTCTATCCTTTATTACAAGAATGTAATATGATTTTTACAATACATAAATCTTCAATAAAGGAAAGGGAATATTATGAATTTTTATATAGCTTCAGGCTTTCAAAATAAGATACGTATACAAGACATGGCATCAGAAATCCAAAAATTATTAGGTTGGAATCTTACATACGACTGGACACAAAACGGGAGAGCGATAACTTTGGAAGATCTAGCCCGTATAGGTACAAAAGAATATGAAGGAGTTATGAATTCAGATGTTGTCATTGTCATTCTCCCAGGAGGTAAAGGTTGTCATACAGAATTAGGAATTGCACTTGGAGCACAAAAATGCATTATTCTGTATGACCCTGAAGAAGTACTTGGAAATTATATAGAAGCGACTACTTTTTATTATTTATCGAACATAAAACATTGGAGTGGGAAAGTTCACGAACTAAATGATTTAATTAAGGCGTAAAAATTTATTGTTCCGTTTTATAAGAATGATTTTTGAACACCGTAATTGTTTTTTCTGCTATACGGTCATAACCTTCTTCGTTAGGATGAATGGAATCATATAGCCATTTTTCCATATCTTTAGTAGGAAGTGCTTCGCTTACAGGAACTACTAAGGCAGGTTTGTTGGATAGGGCGGTTTCATAAGCGATAAGGTTCCAATCATTTAATAACTTTTCACTTGCCGGATAATAGTTTTTCTCAGCATTCACAACGTTGTAAAGCTCATTCAATACTAGAATAGCATCAGTATTTTGTGAACGGATAACCATAAAAATATCCTGCAGATTTTTCTCATATTCACCTTTAACTCGATCATAACCTTGGATTGCTTTAAGCGGTCCTTCTGTTTTGGCAACTTGAACAATATCATTTCCTCCAATATTAATTGAAATGATATCTGCTTTTCGAACTGCTTCCAAAACTGCCGGCTGCTTCAGTTGATTCACTAAACCTTTACTTGTTGCGCCAGAAACACCTAAGTTTTCAAGTTCAAATTCCTTGCCCGTAAGGTTTTCTAAACTTTTGTTAACTTTAACAGGAAATCCACCTTCATCAGATCCTCTGCCTTGTGCAACGGAATCACCTAAAACGATGTGAACAAAACTTTTTTTAGGACTTTGTTTTAAATGCTCGAGATAAGTTTCCTGTTTCGTTTCTTGTTTTTCATTCTGTACAACCATCGATTCTTTCTTTATCTGATTTATTTTATACTGTGGGTAGTAATACCATCCAGCAGTTCCGACAATCAGCAATAAAAGAAGGATAGTGAATATATATCTTTTTTTCATAATTCCTCCTATGTTTCATTTCTAATAATGTAATATAATAACATAATTTTATTTAGAAAGAATAGGGTGACATTGCTTGAAAAATCATTCGCTCAAAGTTCCTGTTTTTATCCCAATTATAATTGGTATTATCGCGATTTCATTTTCATCCATCTTTGTGAAATGGTCGTCAGCTCCGGTTTCTGTACAAGCTATGTACCGTCTGCTGATCACCTTAATCCTTATGATTCCATTTGTGTTGAAACAAAGTAACTGGCTAAAAAAGATTACGATAAAAGAGTACGGACTGTTAATTTTATCTGGTACATTTTTAGCTTTTCACTTTCTGTTCTGGATGGGTTCATTAAAGTTAACAACTGTTGCCAGTTCAACTATACTGTTATCTTTGCAGCCTGTTTTCGTAATGGTTGGTGCGTATTTATTATTTAAGGAGAAGACAACGAAACCTGCTTTAATGAGCATGTTGGTGGCAATCATCGGAGCCATTTTAATTGGCTGGGGTGACATTGGGATCTCTTTTACAAATATAAAAGGAGATATTCTTTCCGTTTTAGGCACGATTGTTGTAGCCATCCATATGCTGATTGGTCAGAGTCTCCTCAAATCAATACCATCAACATTATATAGTTTTATTGTCTTCTTAGCTGCTGTGATTGTTTTTACTATATATAATCTGACATTACATATTCCAATGACAGGGTACTCCCGAATCGATTGGGGTATATTTATATTGCTTGCAATAGTACCGACTGTGTTTGGTCACGTTCTATTTAATTGGCTGTTAAAACGAGTAACAGCTGCTACGATCTCAATGGCTATTTTAGGAGAGCCGGTTGGTGCTAGCCTCCTCGCGATTATTTTACTAAATGAAACATTGTCATTTACTCAATGCATTGGGGGACTTATCGTTCTGCTGGGACTTTATTTCTTTTTACAAAATACACGGAAAAAAAGTAAAAATAACAATCCCGCAATATTAGCAAAGCCAGTAAACACCGGACCTATTATTAAAGATGAAAAAAGGCATACAGGAATTCACTGATTGTGAGTTCCTTTTTCTGTTCATTTTAATCTTATTCTTATATGATGAGATTAATATATTTAAGAGGAGTTTGATTTCATGAATAATTATGAAATAGCTACTTTTGCTGGTGGCTGCTTTTGGTGTATGGTTACACCTTTTGAAGAGTGGCCAGGAATTATTAAAGTTGAATCCGGCTATACAGGTGGTCATAAGGAAAATCCTTCTTATAACGAAGTGTGCAGTGAAACAACTGGTCATTTTGAGGCGGTACAGATTACTTATGATCCAACAGTCATTTCATACGAAAAAATAGTGTCGGTCTTCTGGAAACAAATTGATCCAACCGACGAGGGCGGACAATTTTATGATAGAGGGGACTCTTATCGTACAGCCATTTTTTATCACGATGAAAAACAGAAAGAAACAGCAGAACGATCTAAACAAGAGCTTCAAGAAAGCGGCAGATTTTCTAAACCTATCGCCACACTAATTATACCTGCCAAAACGTTTTACACAGCTGAAGAATACCATCAGGATTATCATAAAAAAAATCCGTTCCATTATAAACGTTATAGAACAGGGTCAGGACGTGATCATTTTATTAAAGAACATTGGGAAGATAAAAAGAAAAAAGAAGAAGTATTAAAAACACTAAACCCAATTCAATTTAATGTCACTCAAAATGATGCGACTGAACCTCCTTTTCAAAACGAATTTTGGAACCATACAGAAGAAGGGATCTATGTTGATATTGTCTCAGGAGAACCGCTTTTCAGCTCTCTTGATAAATTTGACAGCAGCTGCGGATGGCCGAGCTTCACAAAACCCGTTCGATCATCAAATGTTGATGAAAAAGAAGATCTTTCTCACGGCATGATACGAACAGAAGTTAGGAGTAAAGATGCTGATTCACACTTAGGGCATGTATTTACTGATGGTCCAAGAGAAAAAGGCGGATTGCGCTATTGCATCAATTCTGCCGCTTTACGTTTTATTCCAAGACAAAAATTAAAAGAAGAAGGCTATGAAGAATACGAAAAGCTTTTTGAAAATAAATAAACCAGCCACCGGCTGGTTTATTTTTGTTTAGATGAAGAAAAGGCGTGAGATTGTATATATTTAAGACGCAAAAATAAGATGATCGCTCCAGCAGATAATCCTGAAATAAGACCGATCCAATACCCATATGCACCGTGTGACGTATAATTTGCTAAATAATAACCGACAGGCAATCCAAGTACCCAATACGATATAAACGAGAGAAAAAAGGTTACATTGACATCCTTATATCCTCTTAGTGCACCTTGTATCGGAGCACCAATAGCATCTGCCAGCTGAAAAAATACAGCAAACCATAAAAAAGATTTGGTTAATTGTATAACATCTTTTTGATTGGAATAAATCCCTGCTACTTGTTCATCAAAGATAATTAACAGAGCAGAAAAGAGAACTGCAAATGAAAGAGCAGTAATGATTCCGATCGTGCTATATTGAGCTGCGTCTTTATACCGCTCTCCACCTACCTCAAATCCGACTGCGATTGTTAATGCCATTGCAATACTTAGAGGAATCATGTATAAAAATGAGGCAAAATTTAATGCTGCCTGGTGAGCAGCGATTGTAACAGTATTAAAATCACTCATCAATAAAGTTACGGCAGCAAAGATACTAACCTCAAAGAAAATAGAGAACCCAATTGGCACTCCTATTTTAAGCTGTGCTTTCCAAGATTTTAAAGAAGGTCTATAAACAGTTCTAAATATCTGATATTTCTTAAATGGTTCCACTTTAAACAAGAGTAAAATGGTAATAACCGCTGTTATCCAATAAGAAATAGATGTTGCAACACCTGCACCAATACCGCCAAGTTCAGGAAAACCTGCTTTACCAAAGATGAATAAGTAATTAAAGAAAGCGTTAACGGGTAAAGCAATAAGTGTGACGATCATTGTAATTCTAGTATGACCCAGCGCATCAATGAAAGACCGCAGTGCTCCATATATAAAGAGCGGTAAGATCCCAAAAGATAGGGCGATTAAATAACCCTTAGCAACTCGTTCAACTTCATGCTCCAGTGACATTAATTGCAGCACTGGGTCCAAAATGAAAAATCCAGCTAAGATAACGCAAATTGAAATCACAACTGCTAAATATACGGCTTGCGTCACAGCAATTGGTACATGCTTATTATTTCGGGCTCCTTCGAGCTGGGATACAATCGGAGTCAGCGCCATTAGAATACCATTTAGCCCAGTAAAGATCGGTACCCAGAGACTTGAGCCAATGGCAACACCAGCAAGTTGATTTGCACCTGAATGACCGCTCATTACTGTATCAAGAAAATTCATAGCATACAGGCCGAGCTGAGTAATTAAAACCGGTATGACCAAGAACAAAAATCGTTTATATTTTTCTTTTAACGTACTTGTTTGGAACATATTCATACTTCCTTTATTGTTTTAACCTGACAATTTAAGCTAATGCATTATATCATACTATTATGAAATATATACAAAGGAGCCATTATGAGTGTCCAATTTTTGTTTGAAGTAAATTCCGTTCAGCCTGGAAATTTCCCAAATGAAAAAACAGTCCAGGTCTCAGTGGAACTGATACATAAACAAAACGGGGAAACACTTTTTACAGGGATAATACCCGTAAAAGTAACAGAGCATGGAGTATTTGTCTCCGTCAATGCCATATCATCTGCATTCACATCGAAATACTTGCGTACAGAAACAATGTTTCGTTTAAAACGTTACATAAAAAGAATGAGAAATTACTTAGATTTTGATTAATTGGAATATGTTGACTTTTGTAGGGGCACCTCATATAATATGTTAAAAATATACATGAACATTTATGAAAAAGAGAGTAGACTGCATGCTTGTTTAAGCAAGCTGGGGACGATGGAAGCCTGGTACAATCTGCAGTTGAAACGCACTTTGGAAATGCTTTTCTGAATTCATAGGAAAAGCCGGGACTCCCGTTAAAAGTTTAAGCGGCCTTAATGGGCAATGAGAGTGGTACCGCGGATTAGTCCGCCTCTTCTATGTAAATAGAAGAGGCGTTTTTTTATTTACCGGATGTAAACTAGGAGGATGAAAAAATGAACGAGAAAAAGCAGTTTGCCATATTTCTAAAACAAAATATAAAAGATGAATTTAATGTAGAAGAAATTGAAGCATTAATCGAAAAACCAAAACAAATTCAACAAGGTGATTTGGCTTTTCCGTGCTTTCAAATAGCTAAAATTCACAAATGTCCTCCAAATAAAATTGCTCAGACATTAGCAGCTGGAGAGCTTCCAGAAACTTTCAGCAAAGTCGAAACGATCGGGGGCTATGTGAATATCTTTTTCAATAAAAAAAGAGTCGTTCACGGGTTGTTAACGAAAATTTTAACAGAAGATGATAAATTCGGCAGTCATACTTTAGGAAAAGAAAAAACGATAGTCATGGATTTATCTTCACCCAACATTGCTAAACCGTTCTCTATGGGACATCTCCGCTCGACCGTAATAGGTTCTTCTATAGCTGCAATCAGTGAAAAATGCGGCTATAAAACAATAAAAATAAACTATATTGGAGATTGGGGTACGCAATTCGGCAAATTAATTTCAGCCTATTTAAAGTGGGGGGACGAGTATGCAGTTAAAAAGAATCCTATTCCAGAACTGCTTTCACTTTACGTCCGCTTTCATGAAGAAGCAGAAAAAGACCCTGCTTTAAATGATGAAGGCAGAAAATGGTTTAAGAAATTGGAAGATGGCGACGAAAATGCGAGAGATTTATGGGTTTGGTTTAGAGAAGTTTCTCTAAAAGCATTTCAACAAATATATCAATTATTAAATGTGAACTTTGATTCATACAATGGTGAAGCTTTTTACAACGACAAAATGGAAAGTACAGTTAATCAATTAAAAAAGCTCAGCCTGTTGGAAGTATCGGAAGGAGCAGAAGTCGTAAGAGTAGGAGATGAACTACCTCCGTGTCTTATTAAGAAATCTGACGGTGCCACACTTTATGCGACACGTGATTTAACCGCAGCCATATATAGAAAGAATGTCTATGATTTTGATCATGCATTTTATGTTGTGGGACATGAACAATCTTTGCACTTTGAACAGGTAAAACGAGTGCTGTCCAAAATGAATTACAATTGGTCAAACGATATGGAGCACATCCCATTCGGACTAATTTTACAAAACGGAAAAAAGATGAGTACCAGAAAAGGAAAGACCGTCTTGTTGGAAAATGTACTCTTAGAGGCCATTAAACTTGCCGAAAAAAACATTAAAGAAAAGAACCCAGATTTGACGGATGTAGAAGAAGTAGCAAGACAAGTCGGGGTAGGAGCGGTAATCTTCCATGACTTGAAAAATGAGAAAGGAAACGATGTAGAATTTTCTCTCGATCAAATGCTGAAGTTCGAAGGTGACACAGGACCATATATTCAATATTCAGCCGCAAGAATACAAACATTATTAAGTAAAGGGAATTTTGACGGAAATCTGCCAGATAAAGTGTCAATTGAGGATGAAAGCTGGGAGTTAGTAATGGCGCTGAACGATTTTCCTGACATTGTTCATTCCGCGTTTAAACGAAGAGAGCCATCGGTAATTTCTAAATACGCTTTAAAGCTTGCACATAAATTCAATCATTATTATGGAAGTGTCAAAGTCTTGGGAAGTAATGAGGCTGCAGAAAGAATGGGATTATGTGCATGTATTCTCATTGTCTTAAAGGAAAGTTTACGATTGTTAGGTGTTCAAACTCCTCAAAAAATGTAAGGAAGGAACAAAATTATGAAAGAAATTAACTGGTCTCCTAAATTATCAAATTGGATTATTAGACATTCTGTTCTTTCAGATGTGAATTATATAGAGCAGCTTAAAGGAGCTACTTCATCCAAACTCTTTTTGATAACAGATAACAATAAAAAGAAAGCCGTCATTCGATTTTATACAAATCATGATTGGAACAACCGTGAACCAGATCTTGCTAAACATGAGGCATTTTCATTACAAACAGCAGAGGAAAGCTGCATTAACACTCCATCTCTATTTGCATATACGTATAACAATGATATTACACAGTATCCTGCTGTATTAATGAGCTATCTTCCTGGAGAGATCATCTTGCCCAAAAACGATAAATCTCAATGGCTTAAGGAGTTGGCAAATTTACTGGCTGATTTTCATAGAACAGCCAGCCACAAGCCATTTCCTTGGAGCTATTATCCTTATAATAAAATTGATTCCATAACCATTCCATCTTGGTCTAGACATACAAATGAGTTTAAAGAAACACTTGAACTAGTAAAATCTTATACCCCTCACTTCAATTCAGGATTTATTCATAGAGACTTCCACCCGGTTAATGTTATGTGGGAAAACGGAAAGGCAACCGGTATTGTTGATTGGCCAAATGCTTGCTATGGTCCAAAGGAAGTCGATATCGGGCATTGCCGATTAAATCTTGCATTGCTTTATGGAGTTGATGAGGCTGCTTTATTTTTAAACTATTATAAAGAAAGTTCACAAATAGAGATTCCTGATCAATCCTATTGGGATTTCATAACTTTATTGGACAGTCTCCCGGACCCGGGTGTTTATGAACCATGGGTTGATTTTGGAATAGGCGGTTTAACTGATGATTTAATTAAAGAGCGGTGGGATACTTACTTTACTACCATTCATAAAGAAATTTTAAGATCCTAATGTTTTCAGTTTACTTTTCTGGTAAATTCCTAACATTCCGTTATATAATCTTATAATCTTAAACCCAATCGGAATCGAGGGAAATCGATGAAAACATTAAATGAACAAACAAAAGGAATATGGTATGCTGCGATCTCTTATTTAATATGGGGATTCCTACCGCTTTATTGGAAGCCATTGAATATGGTAGGGTCTGGAGAAATATTAGCACATCGGATCTTTTGGTCATTCGTATTAATGGTAGCCGTAATGTTTTTATTAAAAAGAACAAAAGGTCTTAAGAGAGATTTTATTCTGCTTTTTTCGAGTAAAAAACAATTTCTTTCCGTTTTTATTGCTTCATTATTAATAAGCGGAAATTGGCTTTTGTACATTTGGGCTGTAAATGCTAACCATGTAGTCGAAGCTAGCTTAGGTTATTATATTAATCCTCTTGTGAATGTCGTTTTAGGAATGCTCGTACTAAATGAACGACTAAACAGCTGGCAGCTTACTTCATTTGTAATCGCTGCTTGCGGTGTTTTCTTATTAACTTGGCAATACGGAAAATTTCCTTGGGTAGCTGTATCATTAGCTCTCTCTTTTGGCTTATACGGACTTGCAAAGAAGTTAGGGAGTTTTGACTCTTTAACTGGATTAACATTTGAAACGATGTTCGTTGTGCCTTTAGCGTTTATTTATTTAGCAATTATCGAATGGAGTGGTACAGGTTCTTTCATAATGGGAGGATTGAATACAACCATTTTATTATGGGGAGCTGGACTAGTAACTGCCGTCCCGCTAATATGTTTTGCACAAGGCGTTAAGAGGATCACGATGACCATGACTGGTTTCCTGCAATACATTGCTCCAACGATTATGCTGCTTCTCGGTGTATTCCTTTATCACGAAACTTTTTCGGTCATTCATTTAATTTCCTTTACTTTAATTTGGGTGGCACTCCTTATATTTACTATAAGTAAAACAAAATGGGCAAATTATCTTATAAATCGTAAAAAACAAAATTCACTTTCTGCGAAAATATAGTATAATGGCAATTGACCATTGCTTACAGATGAAACCTTATCCAGGATAAGGTTCTTTCCGTTCATTGTTTGACAGCGCTTTAAATAGGGAAAAATTTAAGGACGTTATCATCATGAATCACCTGTTAACAGCAACAGCACAATACTCACAAAAGGAAGCAGGAGGGAACAAAAGATGAGTCATCAACGTTCCAAATCAGAAAATCCTTGGCAAGGACTGAATGGTCCAAATCTGGCTTATGTCCTTGAACTATATGACCAATATAGAGTGGATCCGGAATCTGTTGACAGTTCATTCAAAGAAAAGTTTGATGCTTGGGGAGCTCCAAGTGAAGGTTCAGCTCAAGAACCTGCTGCACAGAATCTTGATGGAATGAATTTAGAAAAATTAGCAGCGGCCTATAAGCTTGCGGAAAACATACGCACATACGGACATTTAGCAGCTAACGTATATCCAGTTGGAGAATTTCCAAAAGACATTCACCATATTGACCCGAAAGAATTCGACTTAACTATTGAAGATTTGAAAGCGATACCACCTTCCTTTATTTGGAAAGAAGCGCCATCCTCAGTGAACAACGGGTGGGAAGCGATTCAAATGCTCCAGGAAGTGTACACAAAAAACATTTCTTATGAGTTTAGCCATGTCCATGAAACTGAAGAACGCCAATGGCTGAACACAATGGTAGAAACGAGTCAACATTATCCTGATTTTTCAGCTGACGAGAAGAAAGAACTGCTTTACAGACTTTCGGAAGTGGAAGGATTTGAAAAATTCCTTCATAAAACATTTGTTGGTCAAAAGCGTTTTTCAATTGAAGGCGTAGATATGCTTGTACCTATGTTGGACGAAGCAGCAAAAGAAGGAGCTCGAGATGGTGCCGAACACGCACTTATCGGGATGGCTCACCGTGGACGTCTTAATGTCTTAGCACATGTTCTCGGTAAACCGCTGGAATTAATCTTTTCTGAATTCCACCATTCACCGAACAAAGAACTTGTTCCTTCAGAAGGTTCAAGAGGAATCAATTTTGGATGGACTGGTGACGTTAAGTATCACTTAGGAGCTAGCCGTACGATCGAAGCTGCCAAAGCACAAAAAATTAAAATCTCATTGGCTAACAATCCTAGTCATTTAGAATACGTAGACCCAGTAGTAGAAGGATATACAAGAGCTGCGCAAGAAAAGCGAGACAGCAAAGGCTATCCAGTACAAGATACTTCTAAAGCTTTAGCAATCCTTATCCATGGTGATGCAGCATTCCCTGGTGAAGGAATCGTTGCAGAGACGCTTAACTTAAGCCGTTTAAAAGGTTATCAAACAGGCGGGACACTTCATATCATTGCAAATAACTTGATCGGCTTCACGACAGACAGCAGCGACTCTCGTTCAACGAAATATGCGAGTGACCTTGCAAAAGGTTTTGAAATTCCTATCATTCATGTAAATGCAGATGATCCTGAAGCATGTATTGCGGCAGTTCGTCTAGCTTATGCATATCGTAAACGTTTCCAAAAAGACGTTTTAATTGACCTTATCGGCTACCGACGTTTTGGACATAACGAAATGGATGATCCTTCTGCAACTCAGCCAAAGCTTTACAAACAAGTAAACAGTCATGCGACAGTTCGTACTTTATACGCGCAGCAGCTTGTGAAAGATGGCTCATTAACAGAAGAAAAAGTTAAATCCATTGAAGATGAAGTGTTATCGAAGCATCAAACAGAATATGATAAAGTTCAAGGCAGAAAAGAAAAGTTCAGATTAGAAGATACTAGACTTCCAGAACCATTATCAAAAGCACTTCCTGATATCGATACCACAATGCCAGTATCTGAACTTCAGGAATTAACGGAAAAGATGTTGACTTGGCCAGAAAACTTTAATGTATATCCTAAAATCAAGCGAATTCTAGAACGCAGACGCAAAGCATTTCAAGATGAAAAAATTGATTGGGGAATGGCAGAATCTCTAGCATTTGCATCCATATTAAAAGATGGAACACCGATTCGAATTACAGGTCAAGATTCTGAGCGCGGAACGTTTGCACAGAGACATCTTGTACTCAATGACAGCGAAAACGGTAAAAAATTCTCGCCGCTTCATGGTATAGACGATATTAATGTATCATTTGCTATTCATAACAGCCCGCTCTCTGAATCTTCAGTAGTTGGCTTTGAATACGGATATAACGTTTTTGCACCAGAGACCCTTGTAATATGGGAAGCTCAATATGGTGACTTCGCTAACGTATCACAAGTATTGTTCGACCAGTTCCTCTCAGCAGGTCGTGCGAAATGGGGACAAAAATCGGGAATGGTTCTTCTTTTACCACATGGATATGAAGGACAAGGGCCTGAGCATTCAAGTGCCCGCTTAGAACGTTTCTTGCAGCTAGGTGCGGAAAACAACTGGACTGTTGCAAACGTAACTACTGCATCTCAATATTTCCATCTTTTAAGACGTCAAGCGAAGCTTCTTTCAATGGATGAAGTACGTCCATTAGTTGTAATGACTCCTAAGAGTTTACTTCGTGATGCGAAAGTCGCATCTGTTGCTGAAAACTTTGAAAATGACCATTTCAAACCATTATTTGAGCAGCAGGGTCTTGGCAAGGAAAAAGAGAAAGTGAAAAAAATCTTGTTATGTTCTGGTAAAATTGCGATTGATCTTGAAAAAGCACTAGAGCAGGATCAAATCGAAAGAACAGAATTGCATATTGTTCGTGTAGAACAAATCTATCCGTTCCCGGAAGAAGAAATGAATGCACTTTTAAAAGAATACCCGAATGTAGAAGATTTGATCTGGGTCCAAGAAGAACCTAAAAATATGGGATCTTGGCTTTACATTGAACCTAAACTTCGTGCTGTAGCGCCAAATGGTGTACATGTTTCTTATATTGGCCGACAAGAACGTTCAAGTACCGCTGGCGGAGAGCCTGACATTTATAAAAAAGAACAAGAACAAATCATCCAAACATCGTTAGCAATAGACATTCAATCGCGAGAGGGAGGCCGTGAACATGTTTGAAGTTAAAGTTCCGGAATTAGCCGAATCAATTTCAGAAGGTACAGTTGCACAGTGGCTAAAAAAAGAAGGTGAAGCAGTTGTTAAAGGTGAAGACTTAGTCGAATTAGAAACGGACAAAGTCAACATCGAAATAAGTGCAGAACGAGATGGAGTTCTAAAAAGCATTCAAGTTCAGCCTGGCGACACTGTATCAGTTGGAGACGTAATCGCTATGATCGCTGATAGCGGAGCAGCTGAGACTGAAAGTACTTCAGAAGAAAAAACCGAAGCACAGCCGAAAGAAGAAGCTGCTCAAAAACAAGAACCAACTGCTGCAAAGGAAGAAACAGAAGAAACTAAAGCTGCTGATCGTCCGATCGCATCTCCAGCAGCTCGTAAACTTGCAAGAGAAAAAGGAATCGATCTTACAGAAGTTTCTACTCGTGATCCACTTGGACGAGTTCGTACAGAAGACGTAAAGCGTCATTCTGAAAGTCCAAGTGAAAAATCCGCTCCAAGCACTTCTAAGCCAGCAGCACAGCAAACAAAAGCTGCTGAACCAGTAAATCCGGACAAACCTGTTGAACGTGTGAAAATGTCACGCAGACGCCAAACGATCGCTAAACGTCTAGTTGAAGCACAGCAAACGGCTGCAATGCTAACAACATTTAACGAAGTAGATATGACTGCGATCAATGAAGTTCGTGCTCGCAGAAAAGACAAGTTCTTTGAACAAAATGGTGTTAAATTAGGTTATATGTCGTTCTTTACGAAAGCTGTTGTAGGAGCACTTAAAAAATTCCCTGCTGTAAATGCAGAAATCCAAGGCGACGAAATGGTCTTGAAGAAATTTTATGATATTGGTATTGCTGTAGGTGCCGAAGAAGGACTAGTTGTACCTGTTGTACGTAATGCCGATCGTATGAGCTTTGCTGCAATCGAAAAAGAAATTGGAGATCTTGCACAAAAAGCCCGTTCTAAGAAATTAACTCTTGAAGAACTTCAAGGCGGATCATTCACAATTACTAACGGCGGTATATTTGGTTCTATGCTTTCAACACCTATTTTAAATGCGCCTCAAGTTGGTATTTTAGGAATGCATACGATTCAATGGAGACCTGTCGCTATTGATAAAGAGCGCATGGAAAACCGTCCAATGATGTATATTGCTCTTTCTTATGATCACCGAATTGTTGATGGAAAAGAAGCAGTAAGCTTCCTTTCAACAGTTAAAAATCTTTTAGAAGATCCGGAATCATTGTTATTAGAAGGTTGATTAACTTTAGTCCTGTACGTCTTAATAGACGTCCAGGGCTTTTTTTTTGCAACTGTATTTGCATTTTGCAAATAAGTCACTTGAGTTTTACAACCGGAAAATTAAAACTTATTTGAGTTTTGCAAGTATATAATGTGATGGTTTTTCTTTTTGACAGTGCTAAATTCGCATGCTAAGATGTCTATTAAATTCTAAATTATATTAAAAAAACGAATTTATTTAAAATTTTATATATACAACAGGTGCTGCGTGATTTTTTCACTCAGCTTAAAAGGGAAGACCGGTGAGATTCCGGCGCGGTCCCGCCACTGTAATAGTGAGCATTTTATTAGAAACCACTGTTTTGCTTGAAAATGGGAAGGTCATAAAATGCAATGAACTTAAGTCAGGATACCTGCCTTGTTGTACACGCTTATACTCTACGTGGATATAGAGGGGAGTGAGATATGTGTTGAGAATGATTGATGGTCTCAACTCTAGTTAATATTACGTAATAAATCTCTCTTTCTGACTTGAAAGAGGGATTTTTTTGTTGAGACACATAAAAAGGAGTGTGAATGAGATGAATCAGGTGAAATGTTCAAACTTGGGGTATCCAAGAATTGGAGAGAATCGTGAATGGAAAAAAGCACTGGAACAGTTTTGGTCTGGCAAGCTTGAAAAAGAGGAATTCTTAAAACAATTAACGGAAATACGTCTAACGCATTTAAAAAAGCAAAAAGATTTCGGAATTAACTTAATACCTGTTGGAGACTTCAGTTTATATGATCATGTACTCGATACGGCTACTATGTTCGGACTTGTACCAAAACGTTTTTCTTATGATGGTGGTATTGTACCTATTGAGACTTATTTTGATATTGCACGAGGAACAAAGGATGCAGTAGCTTCTGAAATGACAAAATGGTTTAACACAAACTATCATTACATCGTTCCAGAAATAGGAGATAGAGAACCACAACTGACAGAAAACCTGCCGCTTCAATATTTTAGGGAAGCCAAAGAAAGATTAAATATCAATGGGAAGCCAGTCCTTCTTGGTCCCATTACTTTTGTAAAGCTATCAAAAGGCTATTTAGAAAGAGACACAAAAGACACAATAAACCAGCTAGTACCACTATATTCTCAAATATTGAGTGAATTGGAGAATGAAGGTGCCGAATGGGTTCAAATGGATGAACCGATTTTATCTACAACCCTTACTAAAGAAGAATTTACGATATTTGAGGATGTTTATCAAACCCTTCATGATGCAGCACCGCATTTAAAATTAATACTACAGACTTATTTTGATAGTATAGAGCACTATGAAGCTGTAATGAGACTTCCTGTACAAGGAATAGGACTCGATTTTGTTAATGATCAAGGTGAAAATCTTATGGCGTTAAAAAGATATGGTTTTCCGAAAAATAAAGTACTTGCTGCCGGCATAATTGATGGGCGAAATATATGGAAAGCAAATCTTAATGATAAGTATTCCTTTTTAGAAGACTTATGTGAAGCTGTCTCAAAAGACCGTCTAATAATTCAGCCTTCATCTAGTTTAATGCATGTTCCTGTGACTATTAAAAATGAAAAAAGCATTGAGGATATCATAAAAGAAGCAGTATCTTTCGCAGATGAAAAATTACATGAAATTAATTTGCTGACAAATGGATTAAATAACGGGAGAAAATCCATTCTGAAAGAAGCGGAAGCAAGTGCCAAAGCTATTTCTGAATTAAACCGTTCATCCTTTAGAAATGATCATCTCATTTCAGAGGCTATGGAAAACATTGATACATATTCGGTAGAGCGTGATGTTCCTTTTCATATACGTAATGAGATTCAAAGTAAAGCACTTCAATTACCGATTCTCCCCACCACAACAATTGGAAGTTTCCCGCAAACTTCAGAACTTAGAAAACAGCGGCTTAAGTGGAGAAAAGGGGAGTTGTCCCAAAATAAATATGACGAATATATAAAATTAGAAATCGAAAAGTGGATAAAAATCCAAGAAGATATAGGACTTGATGTTTTTGTACATGGAGAATTCGAACGTACAGATATGGTTGAATACTTCGGAGAGAAATTAGGCGGATTCCAATTTACGAAAAATGGCTGGGTGCAATCTTATGGGTCGCGATGCGTAAAACCACCACTCATTTATGGAGATGTTTATTATCATAAAGCTATGACAACCAAGGAAACATTGTATGCTCAATCTTTAACAAATAAGCCTGTAAAAGGAATGTTAACCGGACCTATTACTATTTTGAACTGGTCGTTCGTTCGCGACGATCTACCAAGATATGATGTAGCTAATCAGATTGGACTAGCTCTTCGAAAAGAAGTTAAAATACTTGAAGAAAACGGTGTACGAATGATTCAAGTCGATGAACCAGCACTAAGAGAAGGCTTACCTTTGAAACGTCAAAAATGGGAAAGTTATCTTAATGCAGCTGTTAATGCCTTCAAACTTTGCACTTCGTCAGTAAAGAATGACACACAAATTCATACTCATATGTGTTATTCAGATTTTGAAGATATTATCGAATCAATTAAAGCCTTAGATGCAGATGTGATTTCTATAGAAACTTCGAGAAGTCATGGAGAACTAATTAACGCATTTAAAGAAATCTCTTATGATAGTGGTATTGGTCTTGGAGTATATGATATCCATAGCGCACGCGTTCCGAGACTGGACGAACTACAAAAAAATGTCAGCCGTGCAATTCAAGTGCTGGATCCAAAATTATTTTGGATCAACCCTGATTGCGGCTTAAAAACCAGGAGAATAGAAGAAACGATTAAAGCATTAGAAGTAATGGTAAAAGCTACAAAACAGGCACGTGAAGAACTGTTAGTTAAAGGGTAAGTTCAATTAAATGAAGCGGCTAAAATCCAGCCGCTTTATTCTTCTTTTTATCGCTTTTTTCACTCAAAGAATCCTATAATCCTTGTTTAAGGAATAAGCAATATTTTCCCTGTGCTTTTTCTGCTTTCTATATAATCATGTGCTGCTCCACCATCTTTTAATGGGAAGACAGTATGCAAAAGATTTAATTTTCCGCTTTTTACCCACTCAAACAATTCTTGAGAACGTTTTACTCGTTCCTCATGTGATGTCAGTACATTCCAAAGGTCTCCGCCAGTTAAGGTTTTAGAGGTGTCCATCAGCATTCGAGGATCAATTTTAACAGGATCTCCGCCTGCCATACCAAAAAACACTACAGTCCCACCTACCCGGGTAACATCAAAACTATCCATTATTGTGGAACCAACTGATTCATATACGACATCTACACCTTTTTCTGATGTGTATTTCATAATTTCCTTTTTCCATTCTTCTTTATAAAGGAAAACCTTATCGGCTCCAGCTGATAAGGCTTTTTCACGTTTATCTTCTGAGGAAGTTAGACCGATTACATCGCCGCCTAATATCTTAATGATTTGAATAAGGATCTGGCCAACACCACCTGCAGCAGCATGAACGACGGCAAGGCTTTTTTGCTTAATGGAAAAACTATCTTTTGTTAAATAATGTGCAGTAAGACCTTGAAGTAAGAGGGATGATGCTGCTTCAAAAGAAACACCACCTGGAATGGGAATTGCCTTTTCTTTTGGAACAACGACTAATTCGGCATTTGCTGAAGGTACATCCGCAAACGCTATACGATCACCAATTTTGATATCCTGTACATTTTTTCCTACTTGTTTTACGATACCAGCACCTTCATAACCAAGTAAGTAAGGTGGCTGACCTTCTAAGTGATAGTTGCCTTTACGTCTATATACGTCTGCATAATTTAAACCGATTGCTTTCATTTCTAACAAAAGATCATCTGTTCCAATAGAAGGATCTGCTATTTCACGATATTTTAATACATCTGAGCCGCCAAATTTATCAAATACGAGTGCTTTCATTTTCATTCTCCATTCATAGATGTCTGATTTCATTATTATTGTAACCATTTTCAAGTGACTTTGGCTATGAAATAGACTAATGAATTACCTTATTTGACATAGAACCCTTTGCCACATTAGAATTTGAATAGAACAAGTTCTACAAAAGACAAAATTGAAACAGGAGTGATCCGATTATGATTCATTTAGAATGGGCAGAGCGGCCGACAATTAGAGAAATTAAATGCGTACATACAAATGCAGAGAAATATATGGTAGACCGGGCATTAACTGCTGGTAAAATGTATGAATTAAAAAATGAAACGGAAGAGTTCTACTTTGTTGTTGATAACTCAGGCAAAGTAGGGGGGTACTACAAAGAATATTTCGAAGGTTAAACAAAAATCAAAAGTCAGGACTCGCTAATCCAACGAGTATTGGAAATAATTCAACAGGTTTTGGTTATAAACCACCGAGAAATACCAATATTCCACCGAATTTTACTCATATACTCCCGAACTGACATAAACTTACAAAAAACGTCAATGCCATATCCCTAAATGGCATTCCCTGTTTAAAACTAGAAAAAAGGCTGACCTCAAAGTTTATACTTTAAGGTCAGTCTTTTTTTGTCATTCTTCATTAAAAAGCATACCATGGAGTTTTTTAGATACCAATAGAAGAATTAATCCCAATACAAAAGCCGCTACTCCAATAACTAAGAAAATTTCCAAATAGCCAAGAGAGTGGGTGAGAGCTGCTAGTTTTCCGGATACAAAGTTAGCAACCGCTGAACTAAACAACCAAACTCCCATCATAAGAGATGCAATTTTTACAGGAGACACTTTATTTACTAAAGATAATCCAACCGGCGATAAGAAAAGCTCACCAATTGTATGAAATAAATAAGTCACAATAATAAATAACATGTTTGCTTTAATGGTAATGTTAGATTCATCACTGCCGGTTTGCAGGACTGCAGGAATGAGTACTAAAAACCCTAATCCTAATAAAATCATTCCAAATGCCATTTTCGTAGTAGCTTTTAAGTCTCCTCTAGGAGTATTTGATAGTCTATACCAAAAAGCTGAGAGCATTGGTGCTAAAATTATGATGAATAATGGATTAATGGATTGGAACCAAGAAGTTGGCACTGTATAGCCAAAAACATTCCGATCTAAAATTTTTGAGTATATAGCGTAAATGAGCTTCCTGCTTGTTCAAAACCTGCCCAGAAGAAAACGACGAAACATGCCACTAAGATTAGTCCAAGTGTACGCTGCTTTTCCTTTTTTGTTAAAGGTTCCGTTGTCCCTTCAGGTGTAGCTGTTTGGGCTCTCATCGGCTTTGTTCCAGTATCACCTAAATATTTTCGACTGAAAACATTAAAGATAATTTGACCAATCATCATACCAATTGATGAGGCTAGAAAAGCATATTGAAATCCAAAATGTTCGATTCCATCAGTATCAGTAAAATGGAATAAGTCTTCAGCTAAATAACCAGCGATAAGAGGAGCAAAAAACGCACCTAAATTTATTCCCATATAAAAAATGGTGAACGCCGCATCTTTGCGCTTGTCATTTCGATCTGGGTACAATTCTCCAACTAACGTAGAGATGTTTGGTTTGAAAAATCCGTTACCTATAATAAGTAAGAAAAGTCCAAGATAAACCCCTGTTTTTGAATCAAAGGCAAACATTGAAAAATCACCGAGTGCCATTGTAATACCGCCAATTGTAATGGCAGTTCTAAGTCCCATGAACTTATCTGTTAACCAGCCTCCTAATAAAGGGGTAAAGTAGACCGCACCCGTGTAAAACCCGTATAACATCATTGCTTTTGCAGGATCCATCCCGAGACCGCCACTAACTAAGGCAGTAGTGAGGTAGAGGACTAATACAGCTCGCATTCCATAATAACTATATCTTTCCCACATCTCTGTAATGAACAAGAGATATAAACCACGGGGATGTTTTTTAGTTGTTTTTCCATCTGTTAATGCTGCTTCCAATAGTTTTCACTCCTGTCGTTTTTTGTCGAACACAAATAATTATAATTAACTAAATATTCAACTTCAAGGAAATTCTAAGAAGTTGAAATATTAATAAAGTTAAGTATTTTCTGTCTATAACCCATGCAGCCTTATAAATAAAGAAAAAAGACATGCATAGAAGCATGTCTTTTTTTATAAAAATTAATGAAATTGTCAGTTTATTGGTGAATGTATTTCATCTTTTCTTTACTCAATAATGCATCCATGAACTCATGGAACTCTGGGATATCCATTTGCTGAGCAGAATCAGATAATGCTACTGCTGGATCTGGATGTACTTCAGCCATTACAGCATCTGCGCCGATAGCCATTGCAGCTTTAGCAGCTGGTAAGAGTAGATCCTTTCTTCCTGTTGAGTGAGTAACGTCTACAACAACCGGAAGATGCGTTTCTTTCTTTAAGATAGGAACAGCAGAAATATCTAATGTGTTACGCGTAGCACGTTCATAAGTACGAATACCACGTTCACAAAGGATGATTTGGCTGTTGCCTTGTGCTAAAATGTATTCAGCAGCGTACATGAATTCTTCGATTGTTGCTGCGAGGCCACGTTTAAGAAGGACAGGTTTATTTACAGAACCCGCTGCTCTTAATAGATCGAAGTTTTGCATGTTACGAGCGCCGATTTGGATTACATCAACATAATCAAGTGCAGTTTCAATATCATTTGGATTTAAAATTTCACTAACAACTGCAAGCTGGTGCTCATCGGCTACTTTACGTAAAATCTTTAGACCCTCAAGACCGAGTCCTTGGAAGTCATATGGAGAAGTACGCGGCTTGTAAGCACCGCCGCGGATTAATGTTAATCCTTTTCCAGCAATTACTTCGGCGACTTGTTTTACTTGTTCGTAGCTTTCAACAGCACATGGTCCCATAATGAAGTGAGGGTTTCCGTCACCAATCTTTTCACCTTTTACATTAACAATTGTATCTTCAGGTTTCTTTTTACGGGAAACGAGTAAGGCTTTTCGGTTATCATCTTTTTGAAGTTCTAAACTTGCTTTGAAGATTTGTTTGAAAATATGCTGAACCGTCGATGTTTCGAATGGTCCATCATTATGAGAAGCGATTAAATCCAAAAGATTTCTTTCCCTTACCGGGTCAAAACGTTTAACACCTTGCATTTCTTTTAATTTACCGATCTGTTGAGCAATGTCACCGCGCTCATTTAAGAGTTTTAAAATTTTAAGAGTAACATCATCCATTTGAGTTCTTAATACATCCAATTCGTTTGACACAGCGTTTCCTCCTCATAATATATCTCTGTTTTTTAGATCCTATTAAAGCGGTCGCAAATAGGCTTAGCATTTATCAAAATTATCAACTGGGCACTTTCGCGCTTTAAAGCGTGTATCTCATAAAGTATTGTTTGTAACTTTAAAGGGTATTCGTTAGAAAGTCAAGGGCATAATTAAATTTTTTTACTTTTTACATAATCTTTTTTCTATTTATTGACGAATATAGTAGTGTAATGTAAATTTTTAAACAAGCGTTTGAAATTTCTTTACAACAACGCTTCAACGTGTTAAAACTGTCTATAACTTTATATCGTTAAAACGCTATGATAGAAAAACAGTAATGAACGGGTTCCCTGTTTTAGAGAGCTGATGGTGGTGCGAATCAGTACATAACCTTTCATGAATTACAATTCTGGAGCTGCTTATATATAAGCCGGATTATCCGTTATTTCAATGAAGGTGGCAAAGCCTATGCTTTGCTGTTAGGGTGGTAACGCGATATATTCGTCCCTGCTATTAGCAGGGATTTTTTTGTACTTTCAAACAGGAGGAATGTGAAATGAGATATTTAACTGCAGGAGAATCACATGGTCCGCAATTAACAACAATTATTGAGGGTGTACCTGCGGGACTGCCTCTTTTAGCAGAAGACATTAACGAAGAGCTGGCTAGAAGACAAAAAGGACATGGCCGAGGCCGCAGAATGCAAATAGAAAAAGATCAGGTACAAATTTTAAGTGGAGTCAGGCATGGTGTAACTTTAGGATCACCCATTACGCTTGCAGTAGAGAACAAGGATTTTACTCACTGGACAAAAATCATGGGTGCTGAACCTTTAGAAGATGATCAAACAGAAGTGAAACGGGTGATATCGCGTCCTCGTCCAGGTCATGCTGACTTAAATGGTGCAATTAAATATAACCATAGAGATATGAGGAATGTGCTGGAGCGTTCATCAGCAAGAGAGACTACAGTTAGAGTTGCTGCAGGAGCAGTTGCTAAGAAAATTTTAAGTGAACTCGGTGTTCAAATCGGAGGGCATGTACTCGAAATAGGCGGTATTAAAGCTAATGAAACGAATTATGAAAATATTAACGAATTACGCAGTATTACAGAAGAATCACCAGTAAGATGTTTAGATGAGCAAGCTGGCAAAAAGATGATGGAAGCAATTGATACCGCAAAAGAGAATGGGGATTCAATTGGAGGCGTAGTCGAAGTAATTGCTGAAGGAATGCCAGTCAGTGTCGGAAGCTATACCCATTATGACAAGAAACTTGACGCAAAATTAGCTGCAGCAGTTATGAGCATCAATGCATTTAAAGGTGTTGAAATTGGTATTGGCTTTGAAGCAGCGCGAAAACCTGGCAGTGAAGTGCATGATGAAATTAAATGGGATATTGAACATGGCTATACGAGAAAATCAAATAACGCTGGTGGATTTGAAGGTGGAATGACAACTGGGATGCCTGTTGTTGTAAGGGGCGTTATGAAGCCAATCCCAACTTTATACAAACCGTTGCAAAGTGTTGATATTGAAACTAAAGAAGCTTTTGCAGCAAGTATTGAACGATCTGACAGCTGTGCGGTTCCAGCAGCAAGTGTTGTTGCAGAATCAGTAGTTGCATGGGAACTTGCTAAAGCAGTTGTAGAACAGTTTGGTTTAGACAATATGGAAGCCATTAAGAAAAATATCACACAGCATCAAGAACGTGCTAGGACGTTTTAGAATGCAGACCATTACAATCACAACGCCATCAAAAAATTATCCTGTTCATTTAGGAGAGAACACTATATCACAATTAGTGCCGATTTTAAAAGAACTTGACCCTTCTCCAAAAAACATATTAATAATTACAGATGAAAATGTAGGAAAGCTTTATTTAAATGACGTGGAGAAATTATTAGAAAATCATTATTCATATTATTCTGTCCAATTGAAAGCAGGAGACGGTGAAAAATCCTTCGATAATTATTATTCCTGTCAAAGCATTGCCTTAGAAAAAGGACTTGACCGTACATCGGTCATCCTTGCATTAGGAGGCGGAATGATAGGAGATATCGCAGGATTTGTTGCAGGCACATATATGAGAGGAATAAGGTTCATACAAATTCCAACGACTATTCTTGCTCACGATAGTGCAGTAGGTGGAAAAACAGGCATCAACCATCCTATAGGAAAAAACATGATCGGTGTTTTTCATCAACCGGAAGCAGTGATCTATTCTACAGAATTACTTGCTTCATTGCCTGAAAACGAAATTAGATCAGGTTTCGCTGAAGTTATTAAGCATTCGTTAATCGCAGACAAAGAATTTTATTATTGGCTTCGAGATAATTTGTATTCATTTCTTTCCTTATCTCAGAACCATTTACTTAAATCTCTCACAAGAGGTATTCAGATAAAGAATGAAGTTGTAACAGAAGATGAAAGGGAAACAGGTGTAAGAGCCTACTTGAATTTCGGGCACACACTTGGCCATGCAATAGAAGCAGAACTTCATTATAAAGGGATTACTCATGGAGAAGCAGTGGCGCTTGGAATGCTATTTGCTTTATCACTTCAAGAAGAAACGATTCAACTTGGTAAAGATCTGAAAGTGTGGTTTAGAGAACTTGGTTATCCTGCACTGCCAAAACATCTATCGGTCCCTTCACTAATTGAACGAATGAAAAAAGACAAGAAGGCCACTAAAGGTAACATTCATATGGTTCTTTTAAAAGACATTGGTGTACCTTATTTAACAACCATTACCACAAATGAATTAGAAATAAAGTTAAATGAATTTTTGCAAGAGAGGTAAAGAAGGAGCTTTTCCATGAAAAATGTATTACTGATTGGAGTAGGATTAATAGGCGGATCGATTTCATTAACGATTAAAAAAGAGCACAATGCTGTCATTTATGGATATGACGTAGTTAATAAAAATTGTGAGACAGCTGTTTCATTAGGTATTATTGATAAAATCTCTGCGGATTGGAAACAAGATGCTTTAACAGCAGATCTTATCCTTATTGCTACACCGGTCGAAGAGACATTAAGAATAATGGACATTATTAGTTCCATTACTCCAGCAATCAAAGCACTGATAATGGATGTAGGCAGCACCAAAAGTACAATAATGGAAAAAGCAGAAAAACTAGCGAAGAAAGGGATTACCTTCATCGGTGGCCACCCAATGGCAGGGTCCCATAAAACGGGTGTAGAAAGTGCAAAATTACACCTTTTCGAAAATGCTTACTATATGTTAACACCTGTTTCAAATACACCTGAAAGCAAATTGAATGAATCAAAAGAATGGCTAAAAGGGACTAGGGCTAAGCTTTTGACGATAAAACCTGAAGAGCATGATTTTCTCACAGGGATCGTTAGTCATTTTCCTCATTTGATTGCTTCAAGTCTTGTAAGACTCGCAAAAAATCATTCTGAAGGTAACCCATTAGTACAGCAATTAGCAGCAGGTGGGTTTCGTGATATTACTAGAATTGCATCAAGTTCTCCTAAAATGTGGAGCGATATCGTCAGCCAGAACAAAGCCCATTTGCTTTCGCTTTTACATGAATGGAAAGAAGAAATGGATACAGTTATCACTTACGTTGAAAATGGCAGCCAGGCTGAACTTTATGATTACTTTAACGGTGCCAAACAATTCCGGGATGGATTGCCGGTGCGGTCTAAAGGGGCTATTCAGCCATTTTCAGATTTGTATGTTGATATATTAGATAAAGTAGGGACTCTCTCTCAAGTAACTAAGATCTTGGCTGATGCTAAAATCAGTATTATAAACATATCCATTTTGGAAGTCAGAGAAGGATTAAACGGTGTTCTGAGAATCAGTTTCCAAAGTGAAGAAGAAAGGGATCTAGCACAGCAATTATTACAAAATGAAGATTATTTAGCACATATTACTTTATAAGAAAGGGTGGCCGCAATTGGAAAAACAACTGAATCCCATTAAAAGTTTAAACGGTACAATTAAAGTTCCTGGCGATAAATCGATCTCGCATCGTGCTGTCATGTTCGGATCCATAGCTGAGGGAACAACTACAATTAACGGTTTTTTGACTGGCGAGGATTGTTTAAGTACTATTTCTTGTTTCAGAAAGCTCGGTGTTCGTATAAAACAAACGAATGAACAAGTAACAATAGAAGGAAAAGGGCTTTCAGGCTTACAGCCATCAAAAGAGGAATTATACGTAGGGAATTCAGGGACTACCATCAGGCTTTTGATGGGCATTTTATCCAATACTCCATTTGCATCAGTGTTAACTGGAGATGAATCAATCGCCAAAAGACCCATGAATCGAGTAACTCAGCCACTAAATGAGATGGGTGCCAAAATAGAGGGCAATGACGAAGGAAATAAAGTTCCGCTACAAATTACAGGCGGCAGCACTAAAGGGATTGATTATCATTCAAAAATCGCCAGTGCACAAGTCAAATCAGCTATTTTACTTGCAGGTCTAAATGCAGAAGGGGTAACGTCTGTGACAGAACCTGCAAAATCAAGAGATCATTCTGAACGTATGCTCGAAGCTTTTGGATGTAATGTTGAACAAAACGGACTAACAGTTTCAGTAAAAGCTGGACAACAATTAAAAGGTACACATATCGAAGTTCCAGGAGACATATCATCAGCTGCATTTTTTTTAGTTGCCGGGGCGATAATTCCAGACAGTATAATTACGCTAAAAAAAGTTGGTCTTAATCCTACCCGAACAGGAATACTTGATGTATTAGAAAATATGGGGGCAAAGGTACAATTCGAAAACGTAAACAGTGAAAGTTCCGAACCTTATGGTGACCTTGTTATTCAAACCTCGGAATTAAAAGGCACGATCATCAAAGGTGATTTGATCCCGCGATTAATTGATGAGATACCAATTATTGCACTTGCTGCTACTCAAGCTATAGGAAAAACTATTATCCAAGATGCGCATGAGTTGAGAGTAAAAGAAACAGATCGAATTCAAACAGTTGTTGATGAACTTAGTAAAATGGGTGCAAACATAGAGGCAACGGAAGACGGAATGATTATTCATGGCAAAACATCTTTAAAAGGCGCTCGAGTTGACAGTTATGGTGATCATAGAATTGGTATGATGCTAAGTATTGCTTCTTGCATAGCTAAAGGTGAAACTAGGTTAACAAATCCTGAAGCAGTAGCTGTATCCTATCCAGCATTTTATGATCAACTTAAGTCTCTATCGAATTCATAAAAAACGCTGTTTTTCTATTGTTTATGAAAATAAACTGTTGAAAAAATTGATAGGATCGGAAGCCGCACGCACTGTGATAAGGGAACAATTGAAGAGGAAATCAATCACTCAATATCAACAATGGTTAAATAAACAGCAAAAATAATTTACAATAGGAGCTGACTTTAAACAAGTCAGCTCCTATTTATGTTTAAAAGTCATGATTCGACACTTTATAACATTTTTCATATAATAATAATTATAAAAAAGTATTGATTATCCATTGAGAAGTGATATCATTAATGGTGTTCAATAATTTATTTTAATGAGGTGACGTTTTATGACTAATGAAAGGAAGCATTTGACGACAAGCTGGGGAGCACCCGTAGGGGATAACCAGAATTCAATGACTGCAGGATCACGCGGACCCACATTAATTCAAGATGTTCATCTATTAGAAAAACTCGCACACTTCAATAGGGAAAGAGTACCTGAACGAGTTGTACATGCAAAAGGTGCAGGTGCCCATGGATACTTTGAAGTAACGAATGACGTCAAAAAATATACAAAAGCTCACTTTTTATCTGAAGTTGGAAAATGTACTCCATTATTTGTTCGTTTTTCTACAGTTGCTGGAGAGAATGGCTCAGCAGATACCGTACGTGATCCACGGGGTTTTGCTGTGAAATTTTACACGGAAGAAGGGAACTATGACTTAGTTGGAAACAACACACCTGTTTTCTTCATACGAGATGCAATTAAATTTCCGGACTTCATTCATACTCAAAAACGTCACCCGCAAACTCACTTGAAAAACCCGAACGCAATTTGGGACTTTTGGTCATTATCTCCTGAATCCCTTCATCAAGTAACGATACTTATGTCTGATCGAGGTATACCAGCAACTTTCCGCCATATGCATGGTTTTGGCAGTCATACATTTAAATGGGTTAATGCAGATGGAGATGGAGTTTGGGTGAAATATCATTTTAAAACAGAACAAGGTGTTAAAAACTTATCAAACGAACTCGCTGCTAAACTAGCAGGTGAAAACCCCGATTATCATACAGAAGATCTTTTCCATGCAATCAAAAATGGCGACTTTCCTGCTTGGAAATTATATGTACAAATTATGCCACTAGAAGATGCGAAATCGTATCGTTTTGATCCGTTTGACGTTACTAAGGTCTGGTCACAAAAAGACTATCCGCTAATTGAAGTGGGACGTATGGTTTTAAATAAAAATCCTGAAAATTATTTTGCCGAAGTTGAACAGGCAACGTTTTCACCTGGCACATTAGTACCGGGAATCGACGTATCTCCAGATAAAATGCTGCAAGGCAGATTATTCGCTTATCATGATGCACATCGGTATCGTGTAGGGGCGAATCATCAAGCCCTGCCAATTAATCGTTCGCGAAATGAAGTGAATAACTATCAGCGGGATGGTCAGATGCGTTTTGATCATAACGGGGGTTCTGCAGTTTATTATGAACCTAATAGTTTTGAAGGACCTATGGAATCTTCCGAAAACAGACAAGCGGCATATCCGGTTGATGGAGTTGCTGAAAGTGTTTCGTATGACCACCACGATCACTTTACACAGGCTGGTGATTTATACCGTCTTTTATCAGAAGAAGAAAAAGACCGTCTTGTATCAACGATCATTGGTGCGATGGAACCGGTAGAAAGCGATAATATCAAATTACGTCAAATCGGCCACTTCTATAAAGCAGATCCAGACTATGGAATGAGAATTGCAAATGGGCTTAGTTTATCAATCCCGCAAGAAGTAAAATAAATCAAATCAAAACATGAAAAGACGACAGCAATAGAGCTATCGTCTTTTTTATATAGATATATCCTTCTTATTTTTTTGATTTCTTTTTCCCCATGGTTTTACGTAGGAGATGACTACCAAAAATAATAGGAGAACTAAGCTAAAAGTTATCCCCAAAAATAATCCTTGCAAGTTAGATAGATAAAAAGAATTTTCTAATGGATGAACGGGATTTGAAAAGATTTCCTCAAAATGGTCATGAATCCACATTCTCATAAAATTAGCCCCAAACACGATTGCCACAACATTCCCAATCCATTTTACAAGCACCCAATAATGCTTTGTAGCTCCCCAATGTGTACGAACTGCAAGCCAAATACCAGTTATGAAAGTACCTATTCCACCTGGTATGATTAAAAACCAGTCTGAATATTGAATGAACAGGTGTGCAGCATAAATGAGTTCACGGCTTTGCGTAAATTTGGTAGAAACGGCTAATAAGAGGGTGGTTAACAGACCTCCGAAATAAATAATAACAAAGAAAATATGGGCTATTAACCATAAATTCTTCTGTTTTGGATTAAATTTTACAGATCTCTTTTTGCCAATCCAAGTGAACAATGCAAGCAAACCTAAAAGCACAAGAGGCATAACAATTAAATTTATTAACAAAAGCATATAAAAACACCTCCGAAAATTTATCTAACACCGTTAGTCTAACACTGTTAGTTTATTCCGAAGATGGTATAATGTCAATATAATTATGTTTTGGGAGCGATTTAAGTCATGGAAATTCAAATAGATAAAGAGCATATCATTCAAGCAGCACTGAAATTACTGAATCAATCTGGAATACATTCCTTATCCATGCGGAAATTAGCTGATCAACTGGGAATAAAGGCATCATCCATTTACTGGCATGTTAAAAACAAATCAGAATTGCTTCAGTTGTTAGCAGAGAGAATCACAGAAAAGATATCTTATCCCGGAGAACCTTTTACTTGGGATAAAGGGTTGAAAGTCATAGCAAATAATTATTTGGAAGTTTTGCTGTCTTATAGAGATTCTGCTGAAATCATGATGATTACACCGCCATTTACACCGAATCGTTTATCACTTATCGAATTTGTTTACAGCCTTTTTATAAAGGCGGGTATACCTAAAGAGGAAATTCAATCCGCAGCTTCACTATTTAACAATTACATCTTGTCATTTGTAATGGACGAAGTGAAAATTGGTGAACAAGATCAATTAACCGATTTAAGTAAGATGCAATCTTTTAAGGATGCAGAAAAATATCCGTTATTAGCTTCCGTTCATTCTCCTGAGAAAGAACAGGATATGATTCAAAGATTTCAGTGGGGGCTAGAAGTTTTGATTTCTGGATTTAAATCAATAAAATAACAAAAAAGACGCCCTTTTGATAAGGACGTCTTTTCACTATTTAAACACTTGCAAAAGTTCTTAGATCCTCAATATCAGCTACTTTAAATCCATTTGCTTCAATACGATGCACCAACAACTCAATCTCTTTAAGAGAAACACTTTCATTAAACGTAATAACTACCCTGCGGAGAAATTGTTTTCCTGCGTCCTGTGTAAATACACCTTCTAAATTGTATTCTTCAGGTATGACCGTAAACAATTTTCTTAGGGAACCTTTTCCTTCTGTCGTGGAAACAGTCAAGGAGTAGCCGCCTTTTTTAATTCCATAAGAATCTTCCAAAATATCCATTACCTTTGAATGGGTAATAATTCCTAAGAATTGGTGGTTATCATCAACGACAGCCATAAAAGGAAGACGTCTTATTGTGAATAAAACTTTAAAATAAGGTGTATTCTCATGGATAAAAGCATCTTTTTCTTCAACGATTCTGCTGACATGGTCCTTTACAGAACCAACATTTTCTATAATATAGTCGGATGTCGTCTCTTTAAAAAGCAAGCCTACAAATTTCTCTTCTTTTTCGTCCAATACTGGTATACAGCGGTAGCCCGATTGAATAATAGTGAAACGAGCCTCGCTAATCGACATATTTTCTGTTACATACTTTACTTTAGATTTTACTAGGTAATTAGATTTAACTTTCATGTGACACACCCTTTTCAGAATAATAGAAATATTTTAAAAGTATTTCGACATAAACTACAATATACCTGCTTTTCCATTTATTCAACTACAACTTTTTTCCTGATTTGCACAACTGAATATTCTGTCATATAATAAAATGGAAATTATTTATTAAATCTAATTAAAGGAGGTGTAAGGAATGCTTAATGGTGTACAACTATTTAACTGGTTAGTAGTTTTCAGATCGATTACTTACGTATTTTCTCAAAATTGGATTAGTCTGTCCAAAATCAGTTATTTTAATAGTTCACATCGATAAGCGACCTTACCCTATCCTTTTTCATTTAGACTGAAAACCCGTGGGCTAAGTTATATGCTCACGGGTTTTTTATGCAGGAAAAGGACAGTGGAAATAATAATTAAGGAGAACATAAAAATGATTATATGCACTGTTCAAAATACAAAAAAAATGTACGGCGGAAATGAAATACTAAAAAATCTTTCTTTTGAAATTCATGAAACTGACCGAATAGGAATCGTTGGCCGAAATGGCTCCGGAAAAACCACGTTGTTTAAATTAATCAGTGGAACAGATCAACCTGATTCAGGATCAATTTTTATTAAAAAAGAAGCTAGAGTCGGATATCTTGTACAAATACCGGACTGCGACCCGCAATCAACTGTTTATGAAACAGTTGCTGCTGCCTTCCAACAATTAAGGGAAATCGAACAAAACATACAAAAGGTAACTTTATTAATAAGTGATCCAACACAATCAGACAAACTGGAGAAAAATTTAAACAAATTATATAAACTGCAAGAAACCTATGAAGATTTAGGCGGATATGCTATTGACTCCAAGATAAACGGTGTAATGAGCGGCCTTGGAATCTCTCATTTGTCCAATCAATTATTCAAAGATATAAGCGGAGGGGAACAAACAAAGGTTGGGTTAGCATGTCTTCTGCTAAAAGAACCTGAATTGCTTCTTCTCGATGAACCTACTAACCATCTTGATGTCGATACGATAAACTGGTTGGAAAATTACTTGCAAAAATATAAAGGTGCAGTTCTGATCATCAGTCATGATCGATATTTCTTAGATCAAGTAACGACCAAAACAATCGATATTGATGAAGGTGAATGCATTACTTACAGTTGTTCCTATTCACAGTTCATAAAGGAAAAAGAAAAAAACCTTTTATTGGAATTCGAAAAATACCAAGAACAGCAGAAGAAAGTCAAGAAAATCAAGGAATCTATTAAACAGCTCAGAGAATGGGGAGCACGTTCTGGGAATGAAAAATTCTTTCGCAGAGCAAGAAATATGGAGAAAGCTTTGCATCGTATTCAAAATATGAAACGGCCTTTGCTCGATAAGAAAAAGGCAGCTTTCGAATTTAATGTTAATAAAAGAAGCGGGCAAGATGTCGTCATTCTTGAAGAAGTTACTAAACAAATAGAAGACCGAATCCTTTTTAATAATATTAATCTTCAAATCAGATTTGGCGAGAAGATTGCTTTAGTCGGAAAAAATGGAACTGGAAAAACAACACTAATTAAAATGCTGCAAGATGGCTCAGTAAATAACGGACATATAAAACTCGGACCTTCCGTTTCAATCGGCTACTTGTCACAAAAAGGACTTGATGCACCTCCTAATTTATCAGTTCTAGATATTTTTAAAGATAAAGTAGTTATGGAAGATGGAGAAGCGAGACATCATCTTGCTAAATTCTTATTTTACGGTCCAGCTGTTTATAAAAAAGGGGCAGATTTAAGCGGAGGAGAGCGAACACGACTAAGACTTGCTCAGCTTGTTTACGAAGGATTTAACTTTCTCATTCTCGATGAACCTACAAATCATTTAGATATTGAATCTCGTGAAGCGCTGGAATCAGCACTTGAGGAATTTAATGGTACCATCCTAGCAGTTACACATGACCGCTATTTTATGAATAAGTTATTTGAACGGACCATTTGGTTAGAAGACGGACATTTAGATAACTACACAGGCAACTTCAGTTACGCACTTCAAAAACGAACAGAATAAGCCCACTAGAACAGGCTGATTTTTAGCCTGTTTTTCTTTTTTTGATTGTTTCATATACCTCTAGGGAATAATGGAGAAGAAATAAGGTGAAAAAGTAGGAGGTCTTTTGTTTTGAATCACGATGATCAAGTTTTACCGCAATTTCCTGAACCTTTATGGAGACAAAACATTGAAATGCCGAAATATCAATCAGTAACCAGAAATGAAGAATCAGAAGTAGTGGTTGTAGGTGCTGGAATTTCAGGAATTACAACCGCTTATTTACTTGCAAAAGAAGGTCGGAAAGTCATTCTGATCGATGCTGGGAAAATCATGAACGGGACAACCGGACATACAACGGCAAAAATTACGTCCCAGCATGGTCTTATTTACAGTAAACTCATCACACATCTCGGCATTGACCGAGCGAAAAAATATTATCAATCCAATGAATTTGCTGGTCGATTTATTCATGATCTGGTTAAGGAAAAGAACATACATTGCAACTATGAACCTCACGATGCTTATCTTTATGCCGATACCGAAGAAGGTGTAAAAAAATTAGAAAAAGAAGCATTAGCATATGAACATTTGGAGATAGATGGAGATTTAATTAAAAACATTCCATTTGATATTCAACATAAAAAAGCTCTCGTTATGAGGAACCAGGCACATTTTCACCCGCTAAAATATTTAACAGCATTAGTAAATGAACTAGAAAACCTTGGAGTAAAAATGTATGAAAACACTACCGCAGCAGATATACAAGAAAGCAAAAGTGATAAAAAAGCGACTGTTATAACCGAAAATGGTCATGAAATAAAAGCTAACTTCGTTGTTTGCTGCACTCACTTTCCTTTTTTTGATGGAATGGGCTTTTATTTCACTAGAATGATGGCAGAACGTTCTTATGTCTTAGCGGTTAAAACGAAAGATAAATTTCCTGAAGGGATGTATTTAAGTGTTGATGATACAGTCCGCTCGTATCGAACCATATTACAAGATGGTGAAAAAATTGTACTCATAGGCGGCGAAAGTCATCAAACCGGGCAAGGTATTCCGACTCACCTCCATTATGAGGCATTATTAAAAGAAGCCAAGAAAACATTAAATGTAGAAAGAGTATTATCTCGCTGGTCTGCACAAGATCTCATAACTCTCGATAAAGTACCTTTTATCGGAAAACTCACTCATAAACATGATCATATTTTCGTGGCTACAGGATTTAAAAAATGGGGAATGACAACAGGAACTTTAGCTGCCCATATTATTCGCGATTATATTTTAGATCGGGAAAATGAGTATGCCGAATTATATAAACCACAACGTTTTCAAGCTGATCCATCAGATCTGAAACAGTTTATAAAAGAAAATGCTGATGTAGCAAAACACTTTGTGTCAGGTAAATTGGATAAACCAGCCAAACATCCACAAAGTCTTAAAAAGGGAGAAGGCGGTTCAGTAACCTTAGAAGGAGAAAGATGCGGCGGTTTTCGAGATGCTAATGGAGAACTTCACATAGTCGATACGAAATGTACTCATTTAGGTTGTGAAGTTGAATGGAACAGTGGTGATCGTACTTGGGACTGTCCATGCCATGGATCTCGTTTTACCTATGATGGAGCAGTAGTTGAAGGACCCGCGAAAAAGCCGCTAAAAAAGATAAACTTAAATTGAATATTACTGTAATAAAAGCCTTGAAAGACCGCTTCATAGCGAGCTTTTGAGGTTTTTTTGTGTAGTAAGAACCTTGAATTATCCATCCGGAATTTTTGATGTTCTTTTAGCTGGTTGTCGAAATTTGTAGAAAAACTTAATTAATTAAAATGAGACTTAATTTAATCAAAAGAGACTTAATTTAATCAAAAGAGACTTAATTTAATCAAAAGAGACTTAATTATTTCAAATTAGACTTAATACTTGAAATTTAAATAATCTTTTACAGCTGGAACTCATAAAAACCCCAAGCTTACTAATAAAAAGAAGAGATTACCATGCATTTATACAAATACAACGATATTTAATGAAAAATTTATTCTCGAGCTCATGTGACATCCCATTTCTAAATCATCACCCGAAAACCAAAGGAAATATAATCATATGAAATAACCCTTAATCTAAAACAAGAAAAATCCAATACATAAACCGAGTAAAAGTGCCTGAACTAATCCTAAATAATATCGAGGGAAATAAATTGTCAGGGGTCAGACCCCACCTCTCAATTTATCCCTTAATTTGTGAAAAAATAACAAGTAAAAATAATGAAAATTTTGTGAAAATAGTATAAAATAAAGTGCTTGGAGCGAGAGGGGGAACTAAATATGAAGCTGTTATCAGTGACGCTTAAGCATTTTAAACCTTATTGGAGGGGGCTTCTGCTAGCATTTGGATGTTCGTTGATCGGTGGAGTATTCACCGTAATACCGCCAATACTTGCAGGTAAACTAGTTGACGATATTCTTCCCAATAAAATGACTGAAATGATCGGCTGGTTGGTTGCGGGTGTATTTTTTGCATTTCTATTTAAAATTGTATTTGAAGCTCTGCAAGAATTTATTCAAGTCCAAATCGGACTCGATGTTATTACAGATATGCAATTAAGAGCATTTGGACGCTTACACAAAACACCAATGTCATTCTTTACGACAACACCTCGTGGAGATATGCTTTACCGGCTCACTCACGATGTTGAAGCAGTTCAAAACTTAAACAACACGGTTGTGCCGCGTTTTGTTCAGCAAGTAGTGAGTGCTGTTGCTGCCTTTATTGCGGTATTTGCTCTATATTGGCCAGTTGCAATCGTCATGTTTGCTGTATTTGCCATTTATCTTTATCCGTCTTTTAAATTAGGCCACACAATGAGAAAAATGAGTGCTGTTCAGCGTGATATGAATGCAGATATTTATCACCATCTGCAGGAAAGCATTGAATCTGCAAGACTCGTTCGTACTTTCCAAACACAAGAGCGCGAAGTACATACACAAGATAAAAAACTTACAGCTTGGAAGAATTATTCCATTCGTGCAGCTTTAATCGGAAAGGTGAACTGGCGGCTTGGCAACTTATTTAATATCGCTACTCCGGGAGTGGTCATGGTAGTCGGAGGTCTTGCTGTCTGGAACAATACGATCTCAGTAGGTACGCTAGTTGCTTGTCTAGGTTTTATTCCAACTATGTTTTTCCCAATTCGATCTTTAGCCGAAAATGCGCTTGTCATTCAACAAGCTATTCCAGCTCTTCAGCGAATTTATGAATATTTTGATCTACCAATAGAACATGAGGAAGATCTCCCTAAAATGGGGAATATTCGCGGCGATATTAAAGTTGAGGATCTCTGGTTCCGATACCCTGATAAAGAAGAATATGTTTTAAAAGGAGTTTCCTTAAATATGCACGCTGGCCAGCATATCGGGATCGTTGGCACAAGCGGGGGAGGTAAGTCTACACTTATTCAGCTGCTATTAGGCTTATACGAACCTGAAAAAGGAAGCATTGAAATTGATAACCAAAACTTATTTGCATACAACAGAAACTCTTTTAGACAGCAGGTTGGTGTTGTATCTCAAGAAACATTCTTGTTAAACAACACACTTCGTATGAATCTATTATATGGAAGAAAAGATGCATCACAAGTAGAATTAGAGCAGGCTTGCGAAGCAGCTGGGTTAACAGATTTCATTAAGGATCTTCCTGAAGGTTATGAAACCATTGTTGGTGAAAGAGGTTTGAAACTATCTGGCGGACAACGTCAGCGGGTTGCGTTGGCTCGTGCAATTCTTCGCCATCCTGCACTTTTAATTTTTGATGAAGCCACGTCATCACTTGATGGCGAAACAGAAGAGAGAGTTCAATCTGCATTAGAAACACTAATTCCTGGAAGAACAACGATTACGATTGCACATCGCCTCGTAACTGTCAGAGATGCAGACAAAATTTTGCTTCTGGATAAAGGTGTTGTGGCAGAAGAAGGTACTCATGATGAATTATTAGCATTAAAAGGTCAGTATTATCAGCTTTATATGGCACAGTACAGTGAATTAGAAAAGGAGAGAGCGATATGAACCAAGCTGCTGTAAAGCAAAAAAACCGTGACGGCAGACGCGTTCTTGCCTTTTTAAAACCTCATAAGAACTGGGTTTTCGCAGATGCGTTCGTAATAGCAATCAGCCAAGTGTTTTCAGCCCTTATTCCTACACTTGCAATGGGCTGGCTTATTGATACAATCTTACCTGACGAATCTAACAAACTATTATGGGGTCTGATGTGGCTGCTCATATTTGCTGCAGTTGCGGATTTAATACTGATGGTAATTGATGAATACTTTTGCCATCAAGTGGCAAAAACCGTTACGAACTGGCAGAAATTGCGGTTATTTAAACATCTTCAGTTACTTCCATTTTCGTTTTACCAAAACAATCAATCTGGTGAAATGATGGCCAGGGTATCTGATGATCCAGACACGCTGCATAATTTCCTTGCATGGGAAGGCTCAACATTTATGGCTTCCGTTCAAGGGGTCGTTCTTTATAGTTTTGTACTTTTGTGGATTCATCCTTATCTCATGATTACGAGTGTTGTTTTAGGGATCATATTCTACTTAACATCAAATGCAGTTGGACAAAGAACACGGCAAGCTTCAGCGAATGCCAGAAAAGAAGCTTCCCGTTATTTAGAAAGATTACGCGAATCTGTAACTGGAATTCATCTCTCACGTGTCCTCGGTGTATCCGATGGAGAAGTTGAAAGCGTAGCAGAAATACGCAGATCTTTTATAAAAGAATCTCGTTATGAATTAAAAGCACGTATGCAATCAATCGTAGTTATTGGAAGCTATAACGGTCTTGCATTAGCTGTAGTTTATGGTCTTAGTGCCTATCTAATCTGGAACAACAAATTATCAACGGGTGAGATGCTTACTGCAGCAGGACTTGTAGCGATAGCTGCAAATGAAATGCAAAGAATGCTTCGAAACTGGCTTTCCGTAAGAAGAACTGGTCCTGCTCTTGATCGCTCTGAACTTTTATTAAGCGAAAAGACATCACAAGCTGAAACAGAAAAAGGAATTATCTTGCCTGAACTTGATGGTTCAATCGAATTAAAAAACGTTTCATTTGGTTATCCCGAAAAAGATGAAAAAGTCTTAAAAGGTTTGTCTTTTTCCGTAAAATCTGGAGAAGCGATTGCTCTTGTTGGACCTAGCGGATCTGGAAAGTCCACAATAGTAGACTTGCTGCTGCGTTTTTATGAGCCAGACTGTGGTTCGATACATTTAGACGGTGTTGATATTTCCACAATTGATGCCGGTTGGCTCCGCTCTCAAATCGCAATCGTTTCACAAGATGTACAGCTTAGGAATGGTACTCTTGCTGATAATTTAAGGATCGCTAAACCTGAGGCTACTGATGAAGAACTGTTAAGTGCCGTTTTTGACAGCGGATTAGGTGAATTCATTCAATCCTTGCCCGATGGATTAAACACCTCAGTAGGGGAGAGGGGAAGCTTATTATCTGGTGGTCAAAAGCAAAGGTTATCACTTGCAAGAGCACTTGTAAAAGATGCATCTATTTTAGTGCTGGACGAAGCTAGTTCTGCACTCGATCCCATCACTGAAGTGCAAGTGAATCAAGCTATTAGTAACAGAAAGTCAAAACAAACCGTCTTTATCATTTCACATAGACTTTCTACTGTCCTTGCTGCAAATCGAATTGTTGTTATTGAAAACGGAAAAATGATCGAAGAAGGTAATCATGACATGCTTCTGGAATCAGAGAATGGTGTCTATAGTCGTTTATTTAAACGCGAAGCCGAAATTGGAACCCAAGCTTTTAGCAATTAAATAAAAAAAGTTTTTCCGTAGTCGTATTGTTCATAATTTTTATTATTTGGAGAACAACGAAAACGTCACATTCCTAACATCATATATAAATATCATGAATAGATTTGATTTAAGAATGGGGGAATTTAATTGATAAAATTATCTATGCCTGCAGGTCTGCATTTGGAATCAGCGATGGCCGGTGGCGTTGAAGGTGACAAATTAATTGAAGTGTTACGAAACCATGATTTACAAGCATTAAAACATATCGAGAAGGCAGAAACGAGCTGGTTGTATTTGTTTCAGTATGCTGAAGATCATTGGGAATCAATAATTGAAGCCATTCATGAAGGATATACCTATAAATTTATAACCATCAGGGGATTGGTGAATTTAATACGAACAAAATTTTCCTTTGTTGAAAATCAGGATTTTTCGATGGATGAGTCAAGTGTACAGCTTACTTTGAATGAGAATCAGCTTCGTTTTCTACAATCCAGAGTGCCAGAACAATGGATGTTTATAAAAAATGACAAACATCAGCGTTTTAATTTTCGTGCAATTCTCGCTCAAAGACAGCAAATAAATTCATAAAACAAACGAAACTGGCCAAGCAAACATGCTAAGCCAGTTTTTTAATAATGAAATTCATTTTTGGGCCCCAGCCAGGTTGTAATTCCAATCGCTTTACATACAGATAAATAATGGAGCAGCATCAATAAAACAGATCCCGCATTCATTCCAATAATAATGCCGTGCATACCAAATGATGGACGTGAGCCTAAAAAATACATGAGACTGAATGAAATTAACGTCGACCAAACCGATTGAATAAACGCAGTGTTAATTAAACCAAGACCAATTAAATAAGCTTGCAACGGGATTAAAAAGAAGGTAAATAAAAAGCTCGGCCAAAGTAATTCCAAATAAGTAGCTGCAGATGAAGAATGAAAGAAAAGTATTGTTAACTTTTCAGAAAATAAAAGAAAAAAAATAACAACAGGGAATCCATAAGCAGCCGTAATCCACATGACTCTCCTAAGCAGTATCTTTAATTTTTCAACGTCTTTTTTAGCAGTAGCTTCCGAGACAGTTGGAATTAATACAACAAGTAGTGAATGTGCAATAAATGCTGGAAAAAAACCAATCGCAATTGCTACACCTGCTAATAATCCAAATTGTTCAGTAGCCGCTACATCAGACAAACCTGTAGCTGATAGAGCATATTTGATAAGGAATGGCTGAACCGCATTTGTAACAGCGTGGAAAAGACGAAGTCCGGTTGTTGGTACGGTAACCGCCATTAAGCTTTTAGTGACTACTCGGCTGCTCATCATTTGGTTCGTCTTAGATTTCATCTTTCCATACTGAAGCCAATAAGCAGTAAACAAATAGACAAGAACTATAAATTCACTTCCAACGAAAGTTGCTAACGCAATTAAGATTGCTGTCTCTTTATCAAATGAAAATAGCTGATAAATTGCTGTTAATAAGATTAGTTGAGCAAATTTTCGAAAAAGGTTTGAAATAGCCAGTTTCCCCATTTGCTGCTTTCCCATAAAATACCCTCGTGCAATAGATGTGAAAGATATCATAGGAATGAGAGCTACCATTAACCATCTTACCAAGGGATGGTAACTGTTAAAAACAGAAACAAAAGGAAGCACTATTATCGCGATTGCAACCATTGCTATAGTGATGATAACCGTTAAAGCTGTTGCGTGTTTTAACATACTATAATGCAGTTTTTCGTCCTTTTCCGCAATAAATTTTGAAATGGAAATAGGCAACTCCAGGCTAGCTATAATAATGATCAATATTACCGTTGGAAAGATCGACATATAGTGTCCCAATCCATGTTCTCCAAGCTGTTTAGCAAGAATTATATTTACTAATAGTTCCAAACTTTCACCAATAAGTGCAGCAGCTGCGAGTAATAAAACTCCACGAAAGAATAGTTTCATGATGCATCTCCTTGTACACGTTGTCCTCCTATTCATATGCTTTTGAAGATCAATCAAGACCATGAAGGAGTTTGGAAGTATAAAATAGAAAAGTTAAATTAGAAAATGTGAAACAGAGGAAGTGTTACTTATGAAAGTAGAAACCATTAACCATATCACCATACTGACACTTGCAGAAAGAGACAAACTCAAGGATCAATGGCTTTTGAACAGACTGCAATTATTGCTGCCTTCATTAATGCAAAAACACGGGCTAGATATGTGGATTACAATAGGCAGAGAATATAATGAAGATCCCATTGGACTAACATTTTTCCCTTCGGCCATCGACAGTTCAAGAAGATTAACGATTTTTGTATTTGTTAAGGATAAGAAAGGAGAAATTAACCGCTTTGTTATTCATCCCAATAAAGAATTTGAACCATTTTATACATGTTTTCCAATCAAAACTGGAGAGAGCGCGTTCGAAGCGCTGCGTGAAATAATGGATTCCTATTCTCCCGATAACATTGCCGTCAATAAATCTTCTCATTATGCATTTTGTGATGGTTTAAGTCATTCTTTTTATGAAACACTTTTAAATACGATCGGTCGTGTTCATGCAAAGAAAATAATCTCATCAGAATCGATTGCACTCGACTGGCTACAGCTTAGAACAGAATCAGAACTCGATAAGTACAAAGATTTGGCGAATATCACTCAATCTATTGTAAAAATGACTCTTTCAAAAGAAGTAATCAAACCACATGTTACAACTACAAACGATGTTGTGAGCTGGATTAGGCAGAAAGTGTTAGATCTTGGCTTAAAAACTTCTTTTTATCCCACAGTTGATATTCAAAGAAAACACGCAGAAGCTGACCGTATAACAGGTACTATTCTTCCTGGGGATATCGTTCACTTGGATTTTGGTATAGAATACTTAGGTTTATGTACAGATACGCAGCAATTAGCATATGTTTTACAACCAAATGAAACCGATATACCAGAAGGCTTAAATAAAGCGCTGCAAATTGGGAATGACTTTGAAGATTTATTTTTTGAAACTTGCAAAACAGGAATGAGCGGAAATCAATTATTCAAAAATGTGATGAAAAAAGCTGAAGATAAAGGAATTAAGGCGATGCTTTACTCTCATCCTATAGGATCCCATTGTCACGCTGCCGGACCAATTATTGGTTTATACGATAAACAAGAAGAAGTCCCAGTTAAAGGGGAATTAACTATTCAAAATAATACTTGTTATGCTTTAGAGTTTAACATTCGTACGTATATATCTGAATGGCAGCAAGATATCCCTATTTACTTGGAAGAATCGGTTTGTTTTAAGGGTGATAAAATGCATTACTTAACGGAAAGGCAAACATCATTCCATATTATCACATTATAAAAATTGGTAAAAAGTTTCATTTGATATCTTCATTTCCCTTTAGTAAAATGGAAAACTGTGTGATTCAGTAATTTGTTTTAAGGGGGATGGGATCGTTGCTATTACTTGGTCTTGAAAAAGAAGATGATCAGAAACTCGATCGGAATGAACTTGATTTTCAATTATTGAGAATGCAAAATGACATGAAACAAATCGCAAAAGACTTCGATGTGATTGGCGTAGACCAAACAAAAGAAGATAATCTTGTCATCGTTTATAAAACAGAAGAATTAGATCAATGCAAAATCATGCTGAACGACTGTGAATCAAGATATGATGGATGGGATTTTTCAATTGATGCTATTTATAAAGATGACCGCACTCTTCACATAGGAGATATTAAAGGTCCATCAAACAAAGGATATGGTTCCATTTGTATGCAATACTTGAAAGAAACTGCTGCAGATAATAACGTTCCAGTCATTAAAGGTGATATTGCAAAGCGGGACTGGGATCATGTAGATAGACTCGTTCATTTTTATGAAAAACACGATTTCGATATTGAATTAGACTTAGATAATAAATGTGGAAAAATTGAATGGAAAGGTTATTAAAGAAAGAAGATGTGATGAATAACACATCTTTTTTTGTGTTGTTTTTTCAAAATATTCATTATAATAACTTTAGGTTATTAACAAGGAGGCTTCTATAAAATGATAATGATCTCAATTTGATTATAAAATATGCTGCTGATTTGTTAATTAACTGGGGGAATGTACATGAAAACCGAACTGATAACAGACTCAACCAAAAAGGATTTTCTTTTGTTTTGTAAAAAACATCGTAACCATTTAGATGATTCTTATCTCAGTGACAAGGAACTCGAGTTGTTCTGTCCAGAGAAAGAAGCAGCATATGTGATCAGGGATTCTGATAATCTGATTATTGGTGCGGTTTCATTAATTCTGGATCATGACTATATAATTACTAAAAAAGCTCGATTCCGCATCTTTTTTTGTGAAAAATCCGAACAAAAAATATATCAGCATTTATTAGATAAAATAATGAACAACCTTCAAGCTGGCGATTATATTTATGCATTTGTAAAAGAAGAACATATTAAATTACATGAATCTTATAAAATTATCGGCTTTGAAATCGAAAGGTATGTATTTGTCTTAGAAAGAGACGATTTAACTTTATTGCCTCCAATCTTTCCTGAAGATTATTCCTTAAAAACCTTTAGATTCGGAAGAGATGAATCTATTTTTTGCAAAGTGAGGAATGAAGGATTTAAACAGCTTATCGGTTTCACTCCAATGTCACCTAAAACAGCTGCACAAATGCAAAATTGGGATGATTACTTAGAAGATGGGATATTTCTTCTTTATCACAAATGTGAACCAATCGGCGTCGTTCGAACAGGTAAAGATTTTTTCAACGGAAGTCATTATGCTACTGTAAATACTTTAGCGATAATTCCAAAGTACCAAGGTAAAGGTCTTGGCCGTCAACTGTTAAGAACTTGTTTGGCTTATGGGAAAGAAAAAGGCTTAGAAAAAGGATTTTTGTGTGTAAATGCCGATAATGATCAAGCTGCTAAACTCTACGAACAAGAGGGTTTTCAGAAAACGGAATCCTTTGTTTGCTATAATTTTATAAAGAACTAGAATGTAAAACCTGTTCGTATTAGAGCAGGTTTTTTTATTTACGTTTATGTTCTTATTATTTAAGGGTAGTAAGAGGGTAGCTCAAATAATAAGGAGAGATAGAAAAATGGTTGTAGCCAAGATGAAGACAAAAAGTGAAAATTCTTTATCCGACAGGTTTGAAATTGCATTCAATCAAATTCATAAATGTTTAATTGAAAAAGTCAAAGATACTTGTGATGATAGATTTAAGCAATTGGTAGAAAATGGTATGAAAAAACATTCCCTCATTCGTTCGTTCTATAATGAGCTTTGTCAATTCGCCAAACTCAGAAATGCAATTGTACATGAAAAAGTAGATCATGATTTTTACATCGCTGAGCCACATTTAGATATCGTAGAAAGAATAGAGAAAGTTGCAGGTTATTTTATGAAACCTGAGATCGCACTTAATATTGCAACCAAAAATGTTCATCATTTTAAAGAAAATGACTGTCTAGCAGATGTACTGAGCTGTATTCGCGAAACCTCATATTCGCGGTTTCCAGTTTACAATGAAAAAGGAGAATATCTATGGTTATTAACAGCTACATACATTTTAAATTGGCTTACTGACCGTCTTGCCGATCAAGTTATTGATTTAAATAACGCAAAAATTTCTGATATCGCCAACAGAGAAGAAAAGCAGCTAGTTGCTTTTATATCTAAAACATCCAGTATTTTTAAAGCAGAAGAAATTTTCGAAAACTTCCATAAAGATGGCAAAAAACTCGAAGCGATCATTATTACATTAAATGGCAGTGAAAATGAAAAACCACTAGGAATTGTCACATCTTATGATCTAATCGAAATAGATTTAGAATAATTAATATAAACGCTCATTACGAGCGTTTTTTGTTTTGTCATGATTATGATGAATTGTTTAGGGAGAAAACGATAAGGGAACGAAAAATTAATGACTGAATTATTTGTATATTTATAACAGTTTGAAAGGGTGAAAGAATTGTCAGAACCTTATTTTGTAAAAATTAATGGCTCAGAAGTAAAAGCAAAAGATAAGCAAACCATTTTAAATCTTCTATCTAATACGGCAACACAGGTACCCCACGTTTGCTATCATCCAAGTCTAGGACCTATTGAAACTTGCGACACATGTATTGTAAAAATAAACGGTGAATTTGTTAGGGCATGTTCAACAAAGTTAAAAGAAGGCGATGAAGTTGATACCTGTTCAGATGAAGTAATAGAAGCTCAAGTGATTGGGATGGACAGGATACTTTTTAACCATGAACTCTATTGTACGGTTTGCGATTATAACAATGGCACCTGCGAAGTACATAACACCGTAAAAGAGATGAAAATTAATCATCAAAGTATTCCGTTTGATCACAAACCATATGAAGTGGATCGTTCAAACCCCTTTTACAGGTATGACCCTGATCAGTGTATATTGTGCGGTCGCTGTGTAGAAGCCTGTCAGGATGTTCAAGTGACTGAAACCTTGTCAATTGATTGGGAGCGAGAAAGGCCACGTGTAATTTGGGACAAAGACGTTCCTATCAATGAATCATCTTGTGTTTCATGCGGACACTGTTCTACTGTTTGTCCTTGTAATGCCATGATGGAAAAAGGTATGGAGGGCGAAGCAGGATATATGACTGGAATCAACAGAGAAACACTGCGTCCAATGATTGAAATTACAAAGGGTGTAGAGACAGGATACGGATCAATCTTGGCAATTTCGGATATGGAATCAGCGATGCGTGAACAACGCATTAAAAAGACGAAAACTGTATGCACATTTTGTGGGGTAGGATGCAGTTTTGACGTATGGACAAAGGAAAGAAAAATATTAAAAATTGAACCCACAATTGATGCACCTGCTAATGGAATTTCCACATGTATAAAAGGAAAATTTGGTTGGGATTATGTTAATAGTGAAGAACGATTAACAAAACCATTAATACGTGAAGGAAATTCATTTAGGGAAGCTTCTTGGGATGAAGCCTTAAATCTGATCGCTGCTAAGTTTACCGAAATAAAAACTCAATATGGATCACAAGCTTTAACATTTATCAGTTCATCAAAATGTACGAATGAAGAATCCTATTTGATGCAAAAGTTAGCTCGAGCTGTTATTGGTACAAATAATATTGATAACTGCTCTCGTTATTGTCAAACACCAGCCACTATGGGGCTGTTTAGAACCGTTGGGCACGGTGGAGATTCAGGATCCATTAAGGATATCGAGAAGTCAGAACTTATTATTGTCATAGGTTCTAACACTTCTGAATCTCATCCGGTTTTGGCAACACGAATTAAACGCTCTCACAAATTGCACAATCAAAAGCTAATCGTAGCAGACCTGCGCAAGCATGAAATGGCAGATCGTGCAGATCTCTTTATACAGCCCCGGGCAGGTTCTGATTTGGTATGGCTGTCTGCAGTTACAAAATATATCCTGGATAAAGGATGGGCAGACCATGAATTTTTAAGTAAACATGTAAATGGTTTAAAAGAATTCACACAAAATCTTGAAAAATTCACGCTTGAGTATGCAGAAGCGACAACTGGTCTTTCTCAAGAATCTATGATTCATATTGCTGAAACAATTTCTAAATCAAAAAGTGTATGTATTCTTTGGGCTATGGGTGTCACACAGCATATGGGCGGCAGTGATACAAGCACGGCAATTTCAAATCTATTGCTTGTAACAGGGAACTATGGTCGTCCAGGCGTTGGTTCTTATCCGCTTCGAGGTCATAATAACGTTCAAGGCGCAAGTGATTTTGGAAGCATGCCTGACCGTTTGCCTTCTTATGAAAAAGTAGCAGATGAAAAAGTAAGAGCAAAATACGAACAAGCATGGGGTGTAAAAATTCCTGAGGAACCGGGTCTAAACAATCATGAAATGGTTCAAGGAATTATGGATGGAAATGTGAAAGCCATGTATTTAAAAGGAGAAGACATGGGGATTGTAGATTCGAACATTAACCACGTCCATGCTGCATACGAAAAACTAGATTTTTTTGTTGTACAAGATTTGTTTTTAACGAGAACAGCTGAATTTGCCGATGTGGTGCTGCCTGCAAGTCCAAGTCTTGAAAAAGAAGGGACATTTACGAACACTGAACGACGAATCCAAAGGCTGTATCAGGTACTTGAACCTCTTGGCGATTCAAAACCTGACTGGAAAATCATTCAAGAAATAGCGAACCGTTTGGGTGCTGGATGGAATTACACACATCCAAGTGACATAATGGCTGAAGCTGCACAATTAGCACCATTATTCGCCGGTGTTTCTTATGAAAGATTAGAAGGATATAACAGTCTTCAATGGCCAGTGGCTCCAGATGGAACGGATACACCCGTTCTCTTCACAAAAGGATTTCCATTTGACGATCGAAAAGCGAAATTATTTCCAGTCGATTGGACTGAGCCGAAGGAATTTGGTGAAGAGTACGATATCCATGTGAACAATGGAAGGCTGTTAGAACACTTTCATGAAGGAAATATGACCTATAAGTCTGAGGGAATTACATCTAAGACACCAAATACCTTTCTGGAGATTTCGAGAGTTCTCGCTGATGAGAGGGGAATTAAAGATGGAACGCTCGTACGCTTATCTTCTCCTTATGGAAGTGTAAAAGTTCACTGTTTGATAACTGACAGAGTTAAAGGGAAAGAAGTTTACCTGCCAATGAACGACAGCGGAGAAGCTTCGATTAATTTACTGACAAGTAGCCACTCTGATAAAGATACGGATACACCTGCATATAAGGAAACGAGCGCGAAGCTTGAAATCCTGCAGGTAGAAGGGGTTAACCCTCTTCCAAAAATAAACTTCAGATATGGGAATCCGCAACCGCAAATTGGGGTAGAAGTGGATAAAAAATGGGCTCGCAAAGACTATATCTTCCCTGGAGATGTTGTGAAGAAGGAGCGAAACCAACATGGCTAAAGCGATTAAGAACGTTCATAAAATACCTGTGACAGAGGAACAAAAGCGAAAAAATGATTTGCTAGAAGTAGAAAATGCTTTAATAAAAAATAAAGACGCAATTTTGCAAACCCTTGAAATCATGAACCACATGCAAGATAAAGGAATCCTTTCATTGCTTAACGGGTTATTTGGTCAGGGTGACAAAGTGTTGGAAATTGCCATTAAAGCAATGGATAAACCAGAAAACACAAATACGCTTAAAAACCTCCTATTGTTATCAGGTTCATTAGGCATGATCAATGTAAAACAATTAGAGCCGTTTTTATTAAAATTCAATTCCGGTATTGCCCGCATTGCAGAACATAAAGATACTGAGGAAAAAACAGGTTATTTAGACATAGTACGGTCCCTGAAAGATCCAGAAATCAATAAATCGATCACTTTGCTGCTTCAATTTTTAAAAGGTATGGGGCAGGACACAGAGGATTATGAAAAAACCAATCAAGATACACAGGAACAGCGCGTGAATCAAACGAAAAACAAGACACTTGAATAACTTAAAAAAATTAAGCTAACTTCTAAGGCCGAATTCGGCTTTAGAAGTTAGCTTTTTTTAATACTCGTCTCTATTAAACACCGTTGTTTAAATTCCAAGGATTTTCAACACCATCATTTTAACAGTGCTCATTGCTTCATAAATTTATTTGTATTGTTCTAGCACTGAAAAGAAGTGAATTACGAATTCAAAAAAAACTTGTTCAGCAGGTGCTAATTCACGCCCCCTGGGAGTTATCAATCCAACCGTCCTTCTAACATCCGGAATTTCAATAGGGACTTTGACGGTAAAACGCGGTTTAGTTTCACTTATGGAACTATCGGGTAAAAGTGTTACACCCATACCTGCAGTAACTAGCCCTTTGATCGCATCTAAATCCTCTCCTTCACAAGCGATCTTAGGTAAAAAGCCTGATTCCTTACATGCATTCACTACTACTTCTCGTAAGATATATCCTTCGGGGAACAGGACAAAATCATCATTTCTTAAATCGTTCAATAATAATCTTTTTTTATCTGATAATGGGTGCTGATCGGGTAACAATGCTGAAATTTTTTCTGTAAATAAAATATTCCCCTCTAAGTCAGGGTCATTTTTGGGTACTGGACCAAGAAACGCAAGATCAATATCACCATTCTTAACGCTTTCTGTTAAAAAATGATAAGAACCTTGTCTTAAATGGAAAGCAATATGGGGATGCTCTCTTTTAAAGGCTGAAACAACAGTTGGAAGCAGTTGACCTGCAAGGCTAGTTGGAAAGCCGATTTTAATTGTACCTCTTTCAGGGTCTAAGTATTCTTCAATCTGCTTTTTTGCATGGTCTATCGCTTTAATAGCGGATTTTGCATGTTGTAAGAATAATTTTCCTACAGGAGAGAGCTTGATGTTTCTCCCTTCTCGTTCAAAAAGGTCTACACCCAACTCTGTTTCTAAATTCGCAATTTGTCGGCTTACAGCTGATTGAGCGACATGAAGGGCAAGTGCTGCTTCAGATACATGTTCACGTTCTGCTACTTCGATAAAATATTGTAATTGTCGAATCTCCATTTCATCGTCAACACCTTTACTTTTATTAATCATTCTCAATTCGAGATTATTTTAATCTAAATTATATATTGTTTAGATTAATTATAAAACCTAAACTAAATGAAAGAAAGTTTTGAACATTAAGTTTAAAACGTGAAGGGGGAGTAACCGATGACATTCAGTCATTTACCAAAGCCACAGGGACTATACCAGCCACAATTCGAACATGATGCTTGTGGTATTGGTCTATACGCTCATCTAAAAGGGCATGCTACCCATCAAATAGTAAAACAAGGACTTCATATGCTATGCCAGCTAGATCACCGCGGAGGACAAGGAAGTGATCCATTAACAGGTGATGGTGCTGGCTTAATGACAAAATTACCCCACCGTTTTTTTAATAAAGTATTAAAAAAACAACTTCCTGCAAAAGGACGTTATGGAGTGGGCATGATCTTCTTTCCAAAAGACAAAGAGGCACAACAAACACTCGAAAAGCAAATTAATTATTTTATTCAACAAGAAGGACAGACATTAATTGAATGGAGAACCGTTCCCGTTGCAACAGAATCGATCGGTGAAAAAGCTCAAAAAACCTGTCCAGTTGTCAAACAAGTTTTCATAGCATGTAATGACTCTATTACAGACGAACTTGTTTTTGAACGTAAATTGTTCGTTATCCGTAAACAAGCAGAACATTGGGCGCGAAAGAATGGACTTCAAACTTATTTTGCAAGTCTATCTTCTCAAACCATTGTCTATAAAGGGCTCCTTACGCCAGAACAAGTAGATGCATTTTATCTGGACTTGCAAGATGAGGATTTTGTGTCCCCATTCGCTTTAGTGCATTCCCGTTTTAGCACAAACACGTTCCCGACTTGGGAACGCGCACATCCAAACCGTTATCTCATCCATAATGGTGAGATTAACACCCTTCAAGGAAATATGAATTGGATGAAAGCACGTGAAAAACAATTTGTTTCTGAAGCATTTGGAGATGATATCGACAAGCTGCTGCCAATCTTAGATGCTGACGGAAGTGACTCGTCCATTTTAGACCAGGCATTTGAGTTTCTAGTACTTGCGGGCAGAAAGCCTTCACATACAGCTATGATGATGATTCCTGAACCATGGAGTGAAAACCCGCATTTAGAACAAGATAGGCGTGCTTTTTACGAATTCCATAGCTGCTTAATGGAGCCATGGGATGGACCGACAGCTATATCATTTACAAACGGAAAACAAATCGGGGCGATTTTGGATCGAAACGGATTGCGTCCTGCGAGATATTATGTAACGAAAGATGATTATATTATCTTTTCATCAGAAGTAGGTGTAATAGACGTTGCTGAGGAAAACGTACTTTACAAAGAACGTTTGAGTCCAGGTCGTATGCTCCTTATTGATTTAGAAGAAGGACGCATCATTACTGACAATGAGATTAAAACGGAAATGGCAGGTGAACATCCTTATGACGCTTGGCTTACAAACGGGCTTCTCCACTTAGATGATGAAGCAGAAGAGTCAACTATTCACCTGGATGAGATCCGAAAAAGACAAAAAGCCTTCGGATATACGTATGAAGATATTCATAAATATTTGCTTCCGGTAATTACAGAAGGTAAAGACCCGATTGGTTCAATGGGGAACGATACACCGTTAGCCGTTTTATCCGACAGACCACAATCGCTTTTTAACTATTTCAAACAATTATTTGCTCAAGTAACAAATCCGCCGATTGATGCTATCCGGGAAAAAATTGTTACTTCAACAATGACATTATTAGGTGCAGAGGGAAATCTGCTTCACCCTGGTCCACAGAACGCACGCAGAATACAATTGGACTCACCAGTATTAACAACAAATGAATTCGATCAAATAAAAAAGAACGATATTTCTGATTTTAAAACAGCTATCTTACACACTCTTTTTTCAGAAGATTTAGATAATACGATTATTTCCTTTCATCAAGAAGCAGAAAAAGCAATTTTTGATGGAGCTTCATTACTCATTTTATCTGATCGTGAAATGACCCAATCAAACTCGCCAATTCCTGTTTTACTAGCAGTAAGTTCACTGCACCATTTCCTTGTTCAACAAGGTTTGCGAACAAAAGTAAGCTTAATAGTTGAATCAGGCGAAGTACGAGAAGTTCACCACTTTGCGGCTTTAATTGGATATGGCGCTGACGCTATTCATCCTTATTTAACTTACAAAACTTACGAAGAGGCAATTAAAGATGGCCACATTAATCTTTCTCTTCAAGAAACGATAAGCAAGTATAAAAAAGGTGTTACAGACGGCATTGTAAAAGTGATGTCTAAGATGGGAATTTCAACGGTCCAAAGTTACCGTGGAGCTCAAATCTTTGAGGCAGTCGGAATCGGCAAAGAAGTTATCGATCGATATTTTCCAGCTACCGCTTCTCAAATTAATGGAATTACACTTAAAGAAATTGAGAAAGAAGCACAATTAAGACATCAGCAAGGCTTTGTAGAGACAATTGAAGATACACTTGAATCAGGAAGTGATTTTCAATGGAGAAGCACTGGAGAGCATCATGCATTTAATCCAAAAACAATACACACTTTACAGTGGGCTTGCCGAAAAAATGATTATTCTCTATTTAAAACATTTTCAAAACTTGCTGACGATGAACGTACGACGTTTTTAAGAAATTTGTTTTCGTTCAAATCTGATGTGAAAAGCATACCACTTGAGGAAGTCGAACCTGTTGAAGAGATCGTTAAACGATTTAAGACAGGGGCTATGTCATTCGGATCATTAAGCCAAGAAGCTCACGAGTCACTTGCAATTGCAATGAACCGATTAGGCGGAAAAAGCAACAGCGGTGAAGGTGGAGAAGATCCTAATCGATTTATTCCTGACGAGAAAGGCAATAATCGACGAAGCGCTATTAAACAAGTTGCGTCTGGAAGATTCGGTGTTAAGAGTCATTATCTTGTGAACGCAGATGAACTTCAGATTAAGATGGCTCAAGGTGCGAAACCTGGTGAAGGCGGACAGCTCCCTGGAAATAAGGTGTATCCATGGGTTGCAGATGTTCGAGGTTCGACTCCGGGAGTAGGACTTATTTCGCCTCCTCCGCATCATGATATTTATTCAATTGAAGATATCGCTCAACTTATACACGATCTTAAAAACGCTAACCGTGAAGCAAGAATCAGTGTAAAACTCGTTTCAAAATCAGGTGTTGGTACAATTGCAGCTGGTGTGGCAAAAGGTGCAGCAGATGTTATTGTAATCAGCGGCTATGATGGAGGAACTGGTGCATCTCCAAAAACAAGTATTAAGCATACTGGGCTTCCGTGGGAGCTGGGTCTTGCTGAAACACATCAAACACTGATGCTAAATGGTCTTAGAGAACGTGTAACGCTGGAAACTGATGGAAAACTAATGACTGGTAAAGACGTAGTTCTTGCAGCCCTCTTAGGTGCTGAAGAATACGGATTCGCAACTGCCCCGCTTGTTGTATTAGGCTGTGTAATGATGCGTGCATGTCATTTAGATACTTGTCCGGTAGGTGTTGCCACTCAAAACCCTGAGTTGAGAAAGAAGTTTATGGGTGACCCTGATCACGTTGTGAATTATATGAAATTTGTAGCCGAAGAAATTCGTGAAATCATGGCATTACTTGGCTTTAGAACAGTCGAAGAAATGGTAGGCCGTACTGATGTGTTAACGGTTGGCGAACGTGCAAAGAACCATTGGAAGGCGAAACACTTGGATCTAACTAAGCTGCTTTATCAAGCTCAGGGTGTTAGAACATGCCAGACGAAACAAGATCACAAAATCGAACAATCTTTAGATATTAAAGAGATCCTACCAATTTTAAGTACGGCATTAGAAGAGAAAAAGCCTGTGTCATTGAATCTTCCTATTAAAAATACAAACCGTGTTGCAGGAACGATTGCTGGTAGTGAAATCACGAAACGATATGGTGAAGAGGGACTGCCAGAAGATACAGTTACTCTTACATTTAACGGTTCAGCTGGTCAAAGCTTCGGTGCATTTGTACCACGCGGTATGAGCTTATATTTAAACGGAGATAGCAATGACTATTTCGGTAAAGGACTTTCAGGCGGGAAGATGATCGTTGCTCCACCAAAAACAAGTGATTATTTAGCAGATGACAATGTGATCATCGGCAATGTTGCTTTCTATGGTGCAACGAGCGGTGAAGCATATATTAACGGACTTGCCGGTGAAAGATTTGCAGTTAGAAACAGCGGTGCTGATATTGTCGTCGAAGGAATCGGAGATCATGGCTGTGAATATATGACAGGCGGCCGTGTTGTTGTATTAGGAGATACAGGTAAGAACTTTGCTGCAGGGATGAGCGGAGGAATCGCTTATGTTTACACACATCAACCTCTCTTATTTAAAAGACTTTGCAATAAGGAAGGCATTGAATTTGAGAGATTGAATGATCTGGACGAATCAGAATCTCTTAAGCTGCTTATTCAAAACCATTATGCTTATACACAAAGTCAAAAAGCAGCTGCTATTTTAGAAAACTGGAAAACTGCTCAATCACACTTTATTAAAGTCATTCCGAAAGATTATAAAGAGATGATTAAGAAAATCGATGATGAAAAACAAGCGGGATTAACTGAACAAGAGGCAGTTATGAATGCTTTTACAGCCAAATCAGCAGCCAAGAAACAATCCGGAATTCCTGGACCAACTAAATTGATTTTAAAGTAAACAAACACGAAAGGAGAGATGAGGATGGGTAAACCAACTGGTTTTCTAGAATATCCCCGAGAAGAGACAAAAGAAAGGTCTCCACTCAAAAGGCTCAAAGATTGGAAGGAATATTCCGAACAACAGCCAGAAGATACATTAAAAAGACAAAGTGCAAGATGCATGGATTGCGGAACACCATTTTGCCATATTGGTATTGAGATAAATGGGGCGGCAGCTGGTTGCCCCATTAATAACCTTATCCCTGAATGGAACGATCTGGTTTACCGAGGAAAGTGGAAGGAAGCTTTAGATCGCCTTTTAAAAACAAATAATTTCCCTGAGTTTACAGGAAGAGTATGTCCGGCTCCTTGTGAAGGTTCATGTACAGTAGAACTGGCTGGACCGGCTGTTACCATTAAAAACATTGAACGTGCCATTATTGATAAAGGCTTTGAAAATGGATGGATTCAACCTAGAATTCCATCAAAACGTTCAGGAAAGAAAATTGCTATCATTGGCTCAGGTCCAGCAGGACTTGCAGCTGCAGATCAGCTAAATCAAGCAGGACATTCTGTTACCGTTTATGAAAGAGATAACCGTGCTGGAGGATTACTGACTTACGGTATTCCAAACATGAAACTTGATAAAGATATAGTAAAGCGCCGGATTACACTCTTAAGACAAGAAGGTATTGATTTTATTTTAAATACCGAAATCGGAAAAGATGTTTTGGCCGATGAACTAAAAGAACAGTTTGACGCTGTTATCCTTTGCACAGGTGCGCAAAAACAAAGAGATTTAGAACTCGAAGGCAGAGATGCTAAAGGTGTACATTTTGCGATGAAGTATTTAACGCAATCCACTAAACGATTATTAGGAATTGAAGTTAAAGAACCAATAATTGATGCAAAAGGCAAAAACGTCATAGTAATAGGCGGCGGGGATACTGGAGCAGACTGTGTAGCTACAGCACTGCGCCAAAAGTGTAAAAGTATTGTTCAATTTGGCAAACATCCCAAGTTGCCTAACGCTAGAGGTACAGAAAATATGTGGCCAGAACAGCCCAATATTTTCACAATGGATTACGCTTACGAGGAAGCCACAGCTCAATTCGGTCATGATCCAAGAGAATATTCTGTTCAAACGAAAAAAATCGTTTCTGATTCAGAAGGAAAGCTAAAAGAACTTCATACGATTCAAATGAAACGGACTTCTGACGAAAACGGTAATATTGTATTTGAAGAAATAGAAGGTACTGAACAAGTATGGCCAGCAGATCTCGTATTTATTGCCATTGGTTTTGAAGGAACTGAGCAGCCAGTGCTAAAGCAATTTGGAGTAGAAACAAACAATAATAAAGTAAAAGCAAAGCATGGAGATTACAAGACGAATTTAGATGGTGTATTTGCAGCTGGTGATTCTAGACGCGGACAAAGCTTAATTGTATGGGCAATCCAAGAAGGTCGTGAGTGTGCGCGTGAAGTTGATAAGTATTTAATAGGAGCTTCGGTTTTGCCATAAATCTTTTATCCATGCTAAAATAATCTCCAAACGCCAAAAGCCTTCTATTTATGATAAAATAGGCAATGGCAAATAATATCTATTTTATTTATAAGGAGTAGAAGCATGGAAAAAGTACTCATTTTTGGACACAAGAACCCTGATACTGACACAATTACTTCTGCGATTGTATACGCAGATTTGAAAACAAAAATAGGTCAAAATGCGGAACCTGTTCGTTTAGGTGAGATCAACGGTGAAACAAAGTACGCACTTGATTACTTCAAAGCTGATCTGCCCCGCCTAGTAGAGACGGTTTCAAATGAAACGAAAGCTGTTATTTTGGTCGACCACAACGAACGTCAGCAAAGTGCAAGTGATATTGACAAAGTTCAAGTACTTGAAGTAATTGATCATCACCGTATTGCAAACTTTGAAACAAGCGATCCTTTATACTATCGTGCAGAGCCAGTTGGCTGTACAGCAACGATTTTAAACAAGATTTATAAAGAAAAAGGGGTAAAAGTAGAGAAAAATATCGCAGGTCTTATGCTATCAGCGATTATTTCTGACTCTCTTTTATTTAAATCACCAACTTGTACACAAGAAGATGTAGATGCTGCGCACGAGCTTGCTGAAATCGCTGGTGTTGATGCAGAAGCATATGGTTTAGAAATGCTAAAAGCTGGTGCAGACCTTAGTAACAAAACAGTAGAAGAGCTCATTTCTCTTGATGCTAAGGAATTCAATATTGGCTCTAGTAAAGTAGAGGTTGCTCAAGTAAACACAGTAGATGCTAGTGATGTACTAAAGCACCAAGCTGATTTGGAAACATCTATTTCTAAAGTTATTGATGAGAAGGGTCTAGACCTGTTTATGTTTGTAGTAACTGATATCCTTACAAACGATTCAACTGCATTAGCACTTGGTAAAAGATCTGAAGCGGTTGAAAACGCTTATGATGTAAAACTCGAAAACAACACAGCTATATTAAAGGGTGTTGTATCACGTAAAAAACAAATTATCCCTGTATTAACAGAGGTTATGAGCAAATAATTTTAAAAAAACACAGCGACTCGAACTAGAGTGGCTGTGTTTTTTTATATAGTTACTTTTTATAAGATTGTTTTTTGGGTCAAGCAACGTCTCATGCCTTGTGAGGAGGATTCTCATGTAGTTGGCACCCTCCTTTTAGCCGTAGTCTCGTACCTTATGCGCCAACAAATTTGTCAAAGAAGGGTATTACAATACTCAGCAACAAAGTTTACCTAAACAGCCTTATAGATTAATATGAATCAGTAAGAGAATCCCAAAAATAATAGCAAAAGCAACATGAATTTTTTTCGTTTTTAACGCATTCTTCGTTTTTATACTCCTCTGATGACGCCAACCTAGTAAATCTAATATTATGAATGAACTAAATACAGCAATACCTGAATATATTCGTATTGACTCTCTAACAGGATATAATAAGAAAAATAAACCGTGAGCGAAAGCTAATATTAAAACGGTTAATCCAAAATAAATATGAAAGTACTTCAACGTAAGAAATACCATCTGTACATATTCAACAAATATTACGTTTCTCTTTTTTAATTCCAGCCATACTTTTCGAAATAACCAGAGTAAAGCAGCGCCAATGCTGACAATTTCGGCAATTGTTCCAACATTTTTATCAATTCCTTTATAAAATCGATTTACAGGCACGTCATTAAAGAAATGATAAAGAGTAATCGTTAACATCCCAAATCCTATAAGAATGAGTATACTTAATGTTATTCTAATAGAATAGGTGAGCAGCTTCATAAACCAATGATTTTTTTTCAATACAGACACTACTTTCCTAGAAGATAACCGGTAATGTAATTTTACTTTTGAAGAGGCATAATTAAACAAATTAACAAAAAAATTTCATATTTTTTGTTTCACATACTCTGGATATGCGATTGATCACAAAATATTTGACAATCATTACTGCCCTGTTATTATAGAGAGCAAGAAACAGTTAACTAAATATTGAACTAACCACTAGGGGTGCCTTATAAGGCTGAGATCGAAGTGCGACTTCGAGACTCTTAGAACCTGATCTGGATGATACCAGCGTAGGGAAGTGGTGTTACGGAAACTAATATTTAAAAGATGAGTTTTCAAACACCCACTTTCTTTATTAAAAGATAGTGGTTTTTTTATTGGCTAAAATTAGTTGCTGACTTAATCTCAAGGAGGACAATCATGCAAACATTTACTGAAAGTTTACGCCAAAAAGCGGAACATATTTGGGAAGCCAATCTTCATCATCCGTTTGTTAAAGGGATAGGTAGTGGTGAATTATCACTCGATTGTTTTAAATTCTATATTTTGCAAGATTCATATTATCTTTCCCACTTTGCAAAAGTTCAAGCATTAGCTGGATCAAGGGCAGAAGATCTTTACACAACATCAAGAATGGCGGCACATGCTTTAGGTACAAGCGAAGCAGAACTAGCACTTCATGAAAAGTTTATTAAACAACTTCAAATTACAGATGAGGAACTGACAAATTTCCAACCCGCTCCAACTGCTTACAATTACACCTCACATCTCTACCGTGTCGGTGAATCTGGTACATTAGGTGAAATAATCGCTGCCATACTGCCTTGTTACTGGATCTACCACGAAATTGGAGAGAAATATAAAGGATCAACGCCAAATGAACCCATTTTTCAAGAATGGATTTCAACATATGGCGATGAATGGTTCGCAGAGTTAGTTCATGAACAAATTAATCGATTAGATCATTTGGCTGAAAAAGCGAGCGAGTCAGAAAGAAATAAAATGGAAACTCATTTCTTGCTGAGCTGCCAATATGAATATTTGTTTTGGGAAATGGCTTATAAGATGGAACAATGGTCATTCGATCCCCTAAAAGAAAACTTAGTTGTTAAAGGAGAAAGATAAAATGTCTAAAGGATTAAAACTTACAGATATACTTGTGACTATTGTTATTTCAATCGGTTTTGGAATCGTTTATAAACTTTGGGGGCCGCTTTATTATGCAGTAAAACCAATTGGTCTGCATGTAGATCAATTTATTTATGGCATGTGGTTCATTGCTGCTACAGTTGCCTTTCTCATTATAAGAAAACCAGGTGTCGCACTCTTAGCTGAAATTGCTGCCTCCTCAGGTGAGTTTTTAATGGGCTCAGAATTTGGATTAGAGGTACTTTTATACGGAGTTATTCAAGGATTGTGTGCAGAATTAATCTTTATGGCGTTCCGGTATAAACGTTATGACCTGATGACAGTGTCTATAGCAGGTTTGAGTTCTTGCACAGGGTCATTGTTTATGGATTATTACAAGGGATATATTGGAGATCTATCAACATGGAATTTAACGTTATACGTCGCTTTTAGATATATAGGTACAATTGTGTTTTCTGGGATACTAGCTTTCGGAATTGCTAGAGCACTTGAAGCAACAGGCGTTACAAATTTAATTAGACCTGCATCAAAAGAAGATTACGATGCTTTAAATCAATAAATAAGAGGTGAATGCAGTGGCTATTGAAACATCGGTGGATCATTTAAGATTAAAATTTCCAAAAGAAAAAGGGATGCTATTTAAAGATTTGTCGGTCTCTTTTGAAAAAGGGGAGAAGGTCTTGCTGCTTGGTCCATCCGGGTGCGGAAAATCCACATTGCTGCAGGCACTTTCTGGATTGATTCCCAGTGCGATTGAAGTACCAATCAAATACAACGAAATTCATATTCCAGAATCATGGGGCTTTGTTTTCCAAGATCCCGACTCACAATTTTGCATGCCATTTGTTGACGAAGAAATTGCCTTTGTCCTCGAGAACCTTCAAGTTCCTCGGAGTGAGATGAAGGGGAAAATTACTGAATTATTAAATACGGTTGGACTTGAATTAGATGATATCCATACTGAAATTCAATCCTTATCAGGCGGCATGAAACAGCGTTTGGCGATCGCTTCTGTCTTAGCTTTAAATCCAGACGTCCTTTTCCTTGATGAACCTACAGCTCTAATCGATGAGCAAGGTACCAGCCAAGTTTGGGATACTATAAAAGAAGTATCTGACGAGAAAACTGTGATTATCGTTGAACATAAAATTGATCAGATACTCGATTTTGTTGACCGTGTTATTGTGTTTGATCCATATGGAGAAATTATTGCTGACGGAAATGTTCATCAAGTATTTTCAAAGTATAAAGACACGCTGCACCAATTTGGAATCTGGTACCCAGGAGTATGGGAAAATCATGTATTCGATGACAGGAAAAACAGTGAACCAAATATAGATGTAATGGAACAAAATACTTTAATTTTAGAAAACTTTAAAGGATATCGAAAAAAGGAAGTTATGGTTTCTTTTGATCAAGCATCTGCATCATCTGGTGAATGGATTGCTGTCATAGGAGAGAATGGTGCGGGGAAGAGTACACTTCTTTTATCACTAATGCAATTGTTAAAAACAACAGGTAAATATCACATTAATGATACACAAATTAAGGGGATTAAAGATCTGCAAAATAAAGCTTATTTTGTCTTTCAAAACCCTGAATATCAATTTGTAACAAATACCGTTTATGATGAATTGGCCTTTGCATTAAAACATCAGAAAGCAGATGCTGATTATATGAATCAACGGGTTACAGAGCTGTTATCCGTTTTTGGTCTGAGCGACAAGAAAAATCATCACCCTTATCATCTATCTCTTGGACAAAAACGAAGATTAAGTGTAGCCACGGCATTTATACAGAATCCTAAGATATTGTTATTAGATGAACCTACTTTTGGCCAAGATTCTAAAAACACATTTAGACTCCTAGAGTTCTTGGAAAAAGAACAGCAAAAAGGGACCATTATTGTTATGGTTACTCATGATTCAAATATTGTGAAACATTACGCAACAAGTGTCTGGGAAATAAAAAACAGAGCCGTCTACAAAATGGATCTGTCTCGAAGTGAGGAAATAGCATGCATGAATCATTAACTCATTCAGAAAGCTGGCTCCATAAGATTAACCCTTCTTTTAAATTGATCATCCTGACACTGTTGTTTATTTTCGGTATCTTGATTCATAATGTGAATTTTATGATTTCGTTTACGATTGTAACGTCAATTTTGTTTCTTTTTTTCACCGGACATTCATTTAAGCGGATCATTCTTTTTTCATTGCCATTTATCATCATTTTCCTTTCTACTTCCTCATCCATGATTTTTTTTGGAGAAGGAAATAAATTGCTCTTTAGTTGGGGATTGGTTCATATTACTGAAGAAAGTCTTTACCGTGGTATTCATTTAGGGTTCAGGGCATTATCCTTTGCCATGTTAGGATTAACTTTCGCGTTAACAACGCGCCCCGTATATCTTTTCTATTCATTAATGCAGCAATTACACCTCAAGCCGAAGTATGCATACAGTTTTATGGCTGCGGTTAGACTGCTTCCGATAATGATAGAAGAATTCCAAACCATCAGATATGCGCAAAAAGTAAGAGGAGTTAATTCACCAAATGGGTTAGTCGGTTATTTCAAAATGATTCAGTCCTTAATGATTCCATTGCTCTCACAGAGTATTAGACGTGCATTTCGAATTGCAGTTGCAATGGAAGCGAAGCGTTTTAACAATAACAGCAAAAGAACTTTTTATTATCAGATCGGTTTTTCAAAGTTTGATTTATTGTTTTTAGCCTATTTTGTTATTTGCATTGGATTAGCTTATTTTGCAGCAATAGAATACCCGCTTTTCCCTTCAACTGATGTCCGCCAGTTAAATTAAAAGAAAGCACACTCAAAATTTAATCAGAGTGTGCTTTTTATTGTAAAAGGGTAATACGATTTTGTTGTTTTAATATCACCGCATGATCACCTTTATTTAACTTTTGATAGATGGTACGCGGAACGTATATTGTTTTCCCGGATGAGAGAACTAATTTGTAGACTGGCTCAGTAATTACGTTGGACCCTATTTCCAAAACCTTATCAAACTGTATTTTTTCAACAATTTCACCTTCATATTTTTTCACATGCATTTCATCTTCTATAAAATCGGACCATGCAAAAAAACCTAAACAGCCAGCCATAAATGTGCAAAAATGAATAATCAAACGCAAAAAAATCACCTCATTCTATTATTTGACAAAGTGCTAAAAATTATAGAATGAGGGAAAAAGGCTTTAAAGGAGGGATTTAATCGAATGATAGCTAATATAAAAATTAAGACCAACCATCAGAAGAGGAATCTTTTGATTTTTTTAAATATCTGTTATGCCATTTTGTTAACAGGATTATAGCTATGAGAGATCCGACCAATGTTAGTGACATGTCCCACTGGGCATCCCAAATATCACCTTGAGCTCCGACAAAATCTTTGGATGTACGCTTAGACATCTTGCCTGCAATCCATTCCACGATTTCATATAAGGTAGCAATTGCAAGCGTCATATTCAATGCTAAAAATTGAGCCCATTTTCCGATTGGCAGGGCAGTCTTTCGTATTAGGATTTCTAGGAAGACAATCACGAGCAAACCCTTTAAGAAATGACCAAAACGATCATAATGGTTTCTTTTTAAATTAAAATGCGATTGGAACCAATCGAATAATGGTACATCGTCATATGTAAAATGACCACCAATAAATGTCAATATTGTTAAAAAAGCAATAATGGTATACGAAAATGTAGTAAGTCTCATTTTGTTATAAAGAAACAGAATAACAACAATTGCCAAGACAGATGGTCCAACTTCTAGCATCCAAATAAAATAATGCTTTGGTTTAATGAATGACCAAATAAAAAAAGCAGTTACAATCGCTAAAAGCAGTAGATGAATTTTGTTTTTATTCATTGAAGAAATCCCTCACAATCTATTTATAGTATTGAGGTTCTTCAGCTATCATATACAGACCAGCACTTCGATATAAAAAAAGAAGGAAGTGAATCTACATGAAAAAAAAGATTGCTGTTGCCGTACTGCATGGAATTGGTGATCAAAAAGAAGATTTTTCAGATCTTTTTTCGGAAGAACTTACAAAACGATTTTCCCAAAATGTAAAACCTTATTTGCCAGAACCTGATGGCGAACTTATCATTCAGCCCATTTACTGGGGAAGTGTGTTTAACGAAAAAGAAAACGAGATGTGGAACAGCCTTTCATCAGGGGCTAGATTAGACTTTGCTAAAATGAGAAAATTTGTTGTCCAATTCTTTGGTGATGCTATAGCATATCAGCCTTCAGCCAACCCAAATCCGAACTATATAAAAGTTCATGAAATAGTGGCACGAGGTCTTCAAAAATTAAGTCAAGATGCAGGAGCAGATGCACCGCTTTTCATTGTGGCTCATAGTTTAGGTACCGTCATTACGAGTAACTATTTTTATGATCTACAGTACATTCCTCACAAAATACATAGCACAGTCAAACAAGAAATACAGGACTCTCCACTTGAAAAAGGAGAGACATTTGCAGGGTTTTATTCACTTGGCAGTCCACTGGCTATTTGGAGCCTTCGGTATGCGGATTTTGATAAACCGATATCAGTCCCATCCCCGTTATTAAAAAACTATTATCCTGACCTTACAAGCGGATGGATAAATATGTATGATAAAGACGATGTTTTTGGATATCCATTAAAACCATTAAACGAACAATACAAACATGCAATCACACAAGAAATTGAGATTAACAGCGGGGATCTTATAAATAGCTGGACTCCGTTTTCACATATGTATTATTTCACTACTAAGGATATTATCAAGCAAATCGGTGATGATTTAGCTGAAAGCTGGAAAAAAATAAACTTATCAACGTGAGCCATTAATAACAATCCATTTTGTCTAAGAATAAACTGAAAAAAATGAATCAACAAATTGGACGGATAAATGCACTTGGTGAGGGAATCGAAATAGGAGAAATTACAAGAAGAGAATGAAGGTTCAACTACCAATCAAGTCATTAATTTAATCGTAAACTTATTGCAGACAGCTGGGATTTCATTACAAGCATTTGTAGGAATTCACGATTTACAAAACCCTGATGGATGCAAACATTATCGTGAATCACTTTCTTTTACTGGGAGCTGGATTCAAGCTGCTGGTACAATTCTTTCTGCGTTAAAAGGTGTTAAAATTATACCTTGATCCCTTGTGATTTTTTCTAATAAAATATTGGACATGCTCTAAATCGGAGTTGATAATATGGAAAAATACCACTTGAAAATAAAAACTTATATGGACAGACACAAAATAAAAGCAGAGCATTTTGTATTTACTGACTCTTGTCACTCTGTTAAACAGGCTGCAAGAATGATTAACGCACCAATTGATCAATTTGTTAAAAATATCTGTATGGTGGATGGAGCAGGCAAGCTGATCGTTGCTATCGTTAAAGGAGAAGATAGAGCAAGTACTTCAAGAGTAAGTAAAGCATTACAAATTGATAAACCAAGACTAGGCAATGATTCTGAGATTTTAGAACATACTGGATTTCCTGCTGGTGGAGTTCCCTCATTTGGGTTTCCAGCACTCTATTTAATTGATCCAAAGGTGGCAGAGTCCGAATACATATTTACAGGTGGGGGCTCGCTAAATTCTTTAATAAGGATAGACATTCAAGAAATGATAACCTTGAATAATGGGATAGTTGTTAGAGTAAGAAAGTGAATATTTTGGAAGCTGTTATTTTGGTTAGGGAATTTCAATTAATAAGAAAGAAGTTGAAAGTAGTAATTGAGGAAAATAACAAGTAGTGTGAATTTGTGCTGCACAATGCTTATTAATTGAGCTTTGTGCAGCTTTATTAATTAATATTTAACTAAGTGAATTTCTACATGCCTTTATTCTCACTTTTTCTTTGGCTGAATCTTAATACATATTTTAATAAAGGCGGCACTGCAAAAAAGATAAAGAGAATTCTAAAAAGCTGGTAGCCTGTAATCATAGATATATCTGCATGCAGTTCGTGACCGATGATCCCCATTTGATCAGCTCCTCCAGGTGCTAAGCTTAAGAAGCTAGTTAGAGGAGAGAATCGGTATTGTAATGACAATAGATAACTTAACCCCAATGAGATACAGACTAGCATGATACCGCTAAAAAGTGCAACGGGTATTATTGCCTTAGATTTTAGTTGTTCAGGTTTTAATAATAAACCGATGTATCCGCCAATCATAAATTGAGAGATATCTAATAAAAAAGACGGAACAGGCGGTCCCGTATAACCTGCAACATTCAATATAGCAATCCCTAAAATAGGAGCTAATAAAAACGCTGTAGGCAATTTAATTCTTTTTCCAATTAAGGCGACTGCTATGGAAAAAACAATGAAAAAAAGAGTGGGCAGTAAATGATAGTCATATGGAGCAAGGTGAGCAGCAGTCTCACTAGAAGGAAATTTCGTACCATTTTCTAAAAAAAGCGGGCTAAAAATGAGGAACGGAACAAAAAAGATGATCATTAATAAACGGGTAACTTGAAAAAAAGTAACAGTAGTAATGTCTATTCCTTTAGATTCTTCTGCAAAGGTAATAATTTGTGAAAGTCCTCCGGGTATACTGCTTGTAAGCGCAGTAGGAAAATCAATGCTGGAAAGCTTAGAGATAATAAATGCCATTCCCATGCAAATCAAAACCAGAAGGACTGTCATTAATGCCATGGATGGCAGTTTAGAAGATATGGTTATTAAGGTATCCTTCGTGAAGGTCAATCCTATAGAATAACCTACGATGATTAAGCCTGCATTTCTTATCTCTGTCGGCCAATATAGTGTAACCCTTTTAATTCGCGAAACAATTAGTACTGCTGACATTGGCCCTAAAAGCCAAGGAATTGGCCATTGTAAAAGAGAGAATAATAGACCTCCTATAAATGCTGCTGAAACTGCAGCCGCAAATTGGAAAAGCTGAACTTTCTTGTCTAACCATCTGAATTTCATTCGAAAACCTTCTTTTTACTATTCTTTTTGTGCCTTCTTACTATAGTATAGCACAATTCACAACATGTCTTATTACTGTAAATTTGAAGAACTGAGAGAATAATTTCTCAAAATAACAAGCTCTGAGGATTATCCTTTTTATTAAATTATGAAATTAAACATGTTCTTCCTGGAATTTTAATAAAATCATTAATACATAAACTTTCGTCAATCAATCTATTTAATAAAGGATTTCAATAATCGTGAACTTACACCAAAAGAAATAAATCCTTTAGGAGTGATTCGAATGGCTGAACTTCGATACAATCCATTACTCGATAGCTGGGTGATGGTATCTGCAAAAAGACAATTCAGACCTTATTTGCCAAAAGATTTTTGTCCCTTTTGCCCAGGTTCAGGAAAAGTACCAGAGGATTATGATGTTCACTTATACCATAACGAGTATCCCGTTCTATCAGCTGAACCTCCTGAACCAGATGAGGTTGGGGGCAGCTTATATAATACTAGAGAGACATTTGGAAGATGCGAAGTAATTCTTTATACGTCTGATCATCAGGCAACTTTACCAGATCTTTCAAGATCACACATGAAACGATTAGTAGACCTTTGGACAAAAACGTTTGATGAATTAGATCAGAATCTCCATCACCAATACGTAATGATTTTTGAAAACAGAGGGGAAGAGGTTGGGGTAACAATCACTCATCCACATGGTCAGGTTTATGCTTATCCATTTATCCCTAAGAAAGTGAAGATTGAGCTAGATAACTGCAAAAAGTATCTAGAGAAGACCGGTAGAAATATGTTTGAAGAAATGATCAGAGAAGAGAAAAAGTTTGGCCAAAGAGTAATAATTGAAAATGATTATTTTATTGCATTTATCCCCTTTTTTACTGATACTCCATTTGGTGTTTTTGTCGTATGTAAAGAAAATAAAACAGCACTTACTGAATTTTCAGAAGAAGAAAAAAGAGCATTGGGAGATATTCTTCAAGAACTGATAGGTGGTATGGATCAATTATTCGATCAACCGTTTCCTTATATGATGGGGATTCATGGAAGACCAAGCAACTATGAAAATGTAGAGAGTTATTATCGCTTTCATATTGAATTTTATTCCCCTATGCAAACGAAAGAAAAATTAAAGCTTAATGCCGCTTCAGAAACAGCAGGATGGGCTGTCGCTCTTCCGACTAAGGCGGAAGATAACGCAGTTTTGTTAAGAAAAGCTGTTCAGTGGTTTTGGGACAATGGCGGCATAAAGAACGACTAAATATTCACCGAAAGGCACTTTATAGTGTCTTTTTTTATTGGTCCTATTAAAGGTATACATTATTTTTTTTATGTTAAACCTGATAAGCGACTCTATTTTATGATGGGGTGTTCTTATTGTCTCTCAAAAAAGTTGCATCTAATGATGGTTTACTGAAGTATATTGCTATTTCGATTATCTTTCTATATTTGTCTCCTTTATATTTTTTAGGTGAGGATGCCCATATTCGTGTCCATGATAATCTGGATTCCAACCTGGCTTGGTATCAAGTACTAAAAGAAAGTGGTCAATTATTTGGAGGAATAAATTCAAAAATTCCCCAGATTATAAATGGCCTCCCTAGAAATGCAATGGGAACAGAATTTAGCGGAATCGTTTGGCTCCACACACTTTTCCCGACGATGATTGCTTATGCAATTAGCCAGAGTATAACTAGATTTTTCGCTTTCTTAGGTATGTATTTACTCTTAAAAAAACATTTTTTACCCCAAAAAAATTTAGTTTTAATCACAATTGGAACAGCACTTGCGTTTGCACTTACTCCATTCTGGCCCTCGGGTATGCTTAGTACACTTGGAATGCCTTTAGCTTTATGGGCATTTTTAAATATCCGTAATTCCGAAAAAAATTGGACGAATTATCTTGTACTTACACTGCTACCTTTATATTCAAGCTTTGTTTTAGGTTTTTTCTTTTTTTTAATTGCTATTGGTATTCTTTGGATTGCAGATGTATTCCGGGGAAAAGGCTGGAATTGGCGATTTTTATTATCAATCCTATACATGACCTTACTTTTTCTTTTAATTGAATACCGATTAGTCTATTCATTCATTTTTGATGATGAACCAAATACAAGAGATGATTATTTTCATGCAAGGTTATCATTGTGGCGGGTGATAAGACTAACATTTAAAAATTTTGTTCTTGGTCATACACATGTAATGACTGTGCATGGTTTATTCGTTTTATTAGCAACGGTCATGGCTTTATTTTTGATATTTTGGAATCGGCTATGGAAACAAGAAAGAGTATTTGTAGCTTTATTTGTGCTTAATTTTGTATTATCAGCATGGTATGCGTTTTGGTTTTATAAGGGCTGGGTGCCTGTAACTGAACGTTTTCATTTTATGGATACTTTTAATTTTGCCCGATTTCATTTTTTGCGCCCGATGGTAATTTACATAGATTTTGCAATTAGTTTAAAGATCATTTTGGACTATAGTAAAAAACTCAAAAAAACTGTTCCGTACTTTATTATTGGCCAAATTGTTTTACTGTGTTTATTTAATGATGAGATCATCTATCGGAATTCACCCACAGTTAGAGAATTCTATGCAAAGGATCTTTTCCAGGATATTGAAAACTATATCGATCAGCCATTACAAGATTATCGAGTAGCAAGTATAGGAATACACCCAGCAATCGCTCAATATAACGGCTTTTACACATTAGATACTTATAATAATTTCTATCCATTAACATACAAATATGCTTTTCGGGAAATAATGGATAAAGAATTGGTAAAAAACAATAGTTTGCGTACCTATTATGATGAATGGGGAGCTCGCTGCTATTTATTTTCTGATCAGCTTGGGAAGAATTATATGTTTGAAAAAGATTCAAAAGAAAGTGTAAAGAATCTTCAACTTGATATGAAACCCTTTAAACGACTCGGGGGAGAATATATCTTTTCTGCATTGCCAATCGATAATGCAAAAGAATTAAAATTGAACTTGGAACAGATATTCGAATCAAATTCTGCAGCTTGGAAGATTTATTTATACAAAGTGATGTAAACAGCTAGGAGGTACACTTACATGAAACAACCCGTTTTGACGATTGTTGTACCATGCTACAACGAAGAAGAAGTTTTATCTATAACGATTGGAGCCCTTCATCGATTACTTAAAAAAATGATATCAGAAGAGTTAGTGTCAGTTGAAAGCAAATTACTGTTTGTTGATGATGGAAGCACAGACCAAACATGGTCAATGATCTATAAAGAAAGTTTAAAAAACGAATACGTTAGAGGTTTGAAATTATCCAGAAATGTTGGTCATCAAAATGCCTTACTTGCAGGACTTTTTGCGGCGAAAGCATCCTCTGACTGTGTATTATCCATAGATGCTGATTTGCAAGATGACGTAAACGTCATCCCTACCTTCATTGAAAAGTTCAAAAAAGGATACGACATTGTTTACGGTGTAAGAAAAAATCGTGAATGTGATACATTTTTCAAACGCAGCACAGCAGAATTTTTTTATAAATTTATGAGAACAATGGGTGTTAATCTTATCTATAATCATGCTGATTTCCGTTTGATGAGCAAAAGAGCCTTAAACGAATTGGAAAGGTTTGAGGAATCTAATATGTTTTTAAGAGGCATTGTGCCGCTTATTGGATTTAAATCCACATCTATCTATTATGATCGAAAAGAGAGGTTGGCGGGGGAAACTAAGTATCCTCTAAAAAAAATGCTTTATTTTGCTTTTGATGGAATCACCTCATTTTCTGTTACTCCAATTCGGTTTGTATTATTGACAGGCTTTGCTTCTTTTTTCGTTAGTCTATTATTCGGGTTATATTTTTTAATGTTAAAGTTTACCGGCAATACTGAAACAGGCTGGACATCTCTTATTACTTCTATATGGTTGATTGGTGGTCTTCAGCTTATAGGGATAGGCTTAGTTGGTGAGTATATCGGTAAAATATATAAAGAATCAAAACGACGTCCGAAATTTATTGTGGAGATAGACTCAATAAATTTTCCAAAACCTCTTCATTTAAAAAATGCTCAAAGAGTAAAAGATGAAGTATATGATCTCAACCTCCAAAAACTTCCTGAAACGAACTAATTCGTTTTTCCGGTTTCTCTTAGTCGGCGTAGTAAATACATTTATAGGTCTATCGGTAATATTTATCTTCATGAACGTATTCGAACTTAGTTATTGGGTATCAACTTTCACTGGTAATTCTATTGGAGCAGCAGTTAGCTTTCTTTTAAATCGTAAATTTACCTTCAATAGCAATACTTCACTAAAAAAAGGCGGCATGCGTTTTGTTGCAGTTATCCTTGTTTGTTATTTTTTGTCCTTTACTCTTAGTAAGCAAATGATTAACTGGAAATTGTTTGAACTTAATTTTTTGTTCACTTCACCCAAAAATGCATCAGTGGTAATAGGCACTATTTTTTATACCATGACTAATTATACAGGGCAAAAATATTTTGTCTTTTTCCATGGAAAAACAACCGAAATAATCTCTTAGAATCAACTCAACTACCTTGAAAATAGAGGTGCCGTTTGTGAAACGAAAAATACTCTTAATTCTAAGTGTAATTTATGTAATCTTTATGGCCATACTGTGTTTCTATTATTTTAGTAAGGGTGAAACACATAGTTACCAGGTTGCTTTTGGTGGTATTCTCTGTGGTCTCGTTCCACTGCTATTAATTCTATTTACAAAGATAAAATTCAATATGCCCATCATGCTTTCATACTTTGCCTTTTTATTCGCATCACAATATTTAGGCTCCATCTTGGGTTTTTATCACCTAGGTTGGTGGGATACCTTTTTACATCTGCTAAGCGGGGCACTCTTGGCTTTTGTAGGGATCGCACTTTATGAACGTACAACCCATCATCAAGCAAGAAAAGATATATCCTATTGGCTTGTATTCTTATTTGTGTTGTCATTCTCTGTGTTTGGCGGTGTAGTCTGGGAAATCTATGAATTCAGTATGGATCAATTCTTTGCTATGACACTGCAAGGAGGCGGAAACGTCGATACGATGGTGGATTTACTTGCAGATACGGCAGGAGGATTGTTAATTGCAGCTTCTGCTGCATATAGAACGAAAAGAAAATTCAAAATGGGCTAACAAAATATTTAAATGAAAAAAAGTGATTTTGCATTTAGCAAGACGCTTTTTTTAATTGTGTTATTCATTTTTTTAGACTCTGTAAATGAACATTTACAAACACACAATAATCCATTCACCTTAACTTAATAACTCTTTAGTATGTTGAAGGGGAACATATACTAAGGGGGCATCTATGAAGAAACCACTATTTCAACCCAAGAAAAAAAAGGTTAAGAAAACCTCACTGCTCACTCTCACAGCACTAATGGCGTTAACAGTACTACCATATTCAGATGGTTACGTTTCAAAAATGAAAACTGTTGAAGCAGAAAATCAGCAGTCACCTTTTATGAATATTGAAAATAAAGATTCACAACAAATACAAGAAGGTGTAACTTATTCACGTATTGTCTACGGAAAAGCCAGTCAGGAAGACGCCTACATGGTAAATGTAGATTTTCTTACTACAAAGGAAGAAGCTATAAAGCTGAAAGAAAAGCTAACTTCTCAAGGTTATCATTCTTTTGTTCAAACACTTAATGAAAGAGCGCAAGATGATCCTGAACAAGGACCTCTCGGATATATAGTAAGAACCGGTCCATACCAAGAAGAATCACAGGCAAAAGTTTTAAAAGAAGAACTGGTTTCTAAAGGCTACTCCGATTCAAAAGTTATATTTACTGGTGAAGACGGAGATTCTACAACCGGGCCATGGGTAGCAAATGTTATTGAAATCAATCCGAAGATTTTTAAAGGAAAGGTTGCTTCGACTTTATCTAATAATCGAATCCCTGGAAAAGAAACAGTAACAAATATGTCAAAAAGTAATAATGCAATAGCGGGCATCAATGGCGGATACTTTGTGATGGGGCCGAAGGATGGGACTGAAGGCGATCTTGCAGGTGTTTCTATGGTAGATGGAAAGCTTGCTAGCGAGTCCGTAAATGGACGGACAAGCCTTATTTTAGACGAGAAAAACCAAGCTTCCATTTCAACCGTAAATACGAAACTTAGTATTCAATCATCTGATGGCAGTAAACGAGAGGTTGACGGACTAAACAGGGTACCGGGTCTCATTCGTGGATGCGGTGGTGTAGGAGACCAGGAAACAAATCAACCGAAACACGACTTTACTTGTACTGATTCAAGTGAAATGATTCAGTATACTTCACTCTTTGGAACTGAAACTCCTTCAGGCGACGGTACTGAAGCCGTTATTAACAGCCAAGGAATGGTTACTGAAATCAGAGAGACACGCGGAGGTACAATTCCTGATGGAAGTTCGGTTTTAGCAGGGACGAATGATACCGCAAGTTGGATGCAAGAACATCTGCATGAGGGAGAAAAGGTAAATATTTCGAATATGGTGTTTGCAGGTAAACGCACAATTTCATCCGACAAAAGGATGGAAATCATTAATGGAGGACCAAGACTTTTAAAAGACGGAAAAATAGATATTCCATCAACTGCAGAGGGTTTCCACCAGCCTGATAATCCAGAATTCTTTTATCAGTTCGGACAAAGACGTCATCCCCGTACGGTTGCAGGAATAAAAGGTGATGGATCTATTCTTTTAGTAACGATTGACGGAAGAAAACCCGGATATAGCGTTGGCGCTAACTTTAAAGAAAGTGCACAACTCTTGAAATCTCTCGGTGCAGTGAATGCGGTAAATCTAGATGGAGGGGGCTCCACAACTATGACAGTTAATGACAGAATGGTAAGCACACCTTCTGACACTACTGGCGAACGTCCTGTAGGTGACGCGATCTTACTGATGCCTCAATAAATTTCACATCAAACCTACTAAACAATTCGTACTCTAGGAGGATAATGGATGAAAAAATTAATGCTTACAATTGCAACAGTCCTTACAATTGGTTCTGTTACTACGGCTTTTGCAAATTCAGATGCAATCCAAATTGATAACGAAGGAAAACAGCTTGCAGACAAATTCCAAGATTTGTCCCGTGACACTGTTTGGGAACAGAAAGAAAAAGTTGACTTGCAATTTAATACCTTTCACCCGCAAGGAATGACTAAAATTGGGGATTTGTACTACATGTCTTCGGTAGAAATCCTTGAAAAGCCTGTAAAATACGATCAGCCACGTGACGGCTATGACCGTACGCCTGGTAAAGGCATCGGTCATGTCTTCGTATTTAATAAACAAGGTAAGCTGTTAAAAGATCTTAAGTTAGGCGAGGGGAATATTTATCATCCTGGCGGTATAGCATTTGATGGTGAATCCATATGGGTATCTGTTGCAGAATATCGACCAAACAGTAAATCTATTATCTATAAATTAAATCCAGAGAAGATGAAACCAAAGGAAATGTTTAGAACTAATGACCACATCGGAGGAATATTAAGTGATGGAAAGAATGGAAATCTAAAGGCAGTAAGCTGGGGTTCAAGAACATTTTATGAGTTCGATCAAAAGGGTAAAGTAGTCAGTAAATCGGACAATCCAAGTCACTTTATTGATTATCAGGACTGCGAAAGTGCAGGGAAAGACAATTTGATTTGCAGTGGCGTTACAGAATTACCGCAGCAAGGAAGCTCTACTGCTAAATATGAATTAGGCGGATTGGCATTACTTGATATGAAAACAATGGATATGGTTCATGAACTGCCGATTACTTTGTTTTCTCCTCAAGGTCATAATGTTACGAGAAATCCTGTATATCTTGAGAATTCTGATCAGGGAATAAAAGTATATGCTATACCTGATGACGAGCAATCTTCAATGCTAATTTACGAAACAAAAAACGATACAAAATAACTGCACTATTAAAAGGGGACACACTTTGTAATTACAACCAAAGTGTGTTTTTCCTTATAAAGAATTTTTTTATAAAACCTATTGACCTTGACGTTACGTAAAGGTGTACATTTAAATTGTCAGGAGGTGAGCATATGGAGTATACCATTCAAAAGCTCAGTCAATTAGCAGGTATCAGCAGCCGAACACTTCGCTATTATGATGAAATTGGAATTCTTAAGCCGGCAAGAATCAATTCATCGGGATACCGAATCTACGGTGAGGCTGAGGTTAACAGACTGCAGCAAATTCTATTTTACAAAGAACTAGGAATGGAATTAGAAAAAATAAGAGACATTGTATCTTCTCCCACATTTAACATTTCAAATGCTCTTCATGAACATCGCCAACAACTCCTGAACAAAAGAAAACTGTTAGACGTTCTGATCGAAAATGTTGAGAAAACGATCGGTTATAGCGAAGGGAGAATTAAGATGACAGACAAAGAGAAATTCGAAGGTTTTAAACAAAAAACAGTTGAAGAAAATGAGAAGAAATACGGAAAGGAAATCCGTGAAAAATACGGTGATGATACCGTAAACAACTCGAATCAAAAAGTTTTAAATATGACACAAGAACAACATGATGAGGTTACAAAACTGGCAGAAGAAATAGCAGAAACGTTGTCACAAGCATATCAGACTGGAGATCCTTCTTGTGACCTTGCACAAAAAGCAGCTGAGCTTCACAAGCGCTGGTTAATGTTTTATTGGTCTGATTACAGTAAGGAAGCACATGCAGGTCTTTCTCAAATGTATGTGGATGACGAACGATTCACAGCATATTACGATAAAGAACAGCCTGGAACAGCCGAATTCTTTAGAGATGCCATTCACATTTATACAGATATGAAAAAGTAATAAAGTAGAAAAGGATAAATCGTAAGAAGAGATTGACCCAAAAAGACGTTTTTTTGGGTCTTTTTTCTGAGTTTATTTACAATTATCGAAACATTACGTGCCTTGCCCTTTACTTAGAATGTTAAACTATGTATGACTAGGTTTAGAAAGGAATGACCTTATTTTGACGGAAAAGCTATATTATTCTTTACCTTATACGACCGAATGGGAAACAAAGATAAAAAGAACATTCGAACGGGATAACGAAAAATTTATTATTCTAGAAGAATCAGCATTTTATCCAACTGGAGGGGGACAGCCTTTTGATACAGGAAGCATTAATGGGATTGATGTAGAAGATGTTTTTGTTGAAGAGGACGAAGTAGTTCATAAGATAAAAAGCATGCCTGATGATTCTAATGTGAACTGCAAGATTAATTGGGATAGAAGATTCGATCACATGCAGCATCATAGCGGTCAGCACTTGCTTTCTGCTGTTTGTAATTCGCTATATAATGCTAGTACCGTCAGTTTCCACCTTGGCGGCGATTTTGTAACGATCGACGTTGATTCTCAAGAATTAAGCCAAACACAATTAAATAAAATTGAAAAAGAAGTAAATCAGCAAATCTATCAGAACAGATTTATTCATACCTATTTTGTTTCTAATGAAGAATTGGAGAAAATACCGCTAATAAAAATGCCAAAGGTCACAGAGAATATTCGTATTGTTGAAATTGAAGGAATTGAACATAATGCATGCGGCGGGACTCATGTTTCAAGAACAGGAGAAATCGGTATCATTAAACTGTATAAAACGGAAAAGCAGCGTGGAAATACAAGAATTTTCTTCAAATGCGGAAGCCGAGTACTGCAAGACATGAATGATAGCCAGGATATATTAAACAAACTTTCTCTAAAATTCAATACAAGCCGAGATGAAATCCTCAACCGCTTCGAAAAATGGGAGGAAGATCACAATCAACTTGAAACAGAAATTAGTGTATTAAAAGAACAGGTCAACCACTATCAAGCTAAAGAACTCCTGCATAAAGCGAATAATGACTTTCTTGCCCATGTTTTTGAGGACAAAAGTTTTAATGACATGAAGGAACTCGCTATTAAGTTAGCAAGCGAAAACAACTTGTTTGTTTTATTTTTATCACTCTCTGAAAATAAGGTCATGCTTGCGAATAATGGGACGGAAAGCACCTCATGCGGTAAATTTTTAAAACAGCACTTAGCAAAATTCAATGGAAAAGGCGGGGGAAATGACAAAACCGCACAGGCGGCGTTCACTGCAATATTAGACGCAGAAAAGTTTTATCATTTTGCAAGTCAAAATATATCTAGAAATTAATAAAAAGCAGAGTGAGCCACATTTGGCCGTTACTCTGCTTTTTTATTATATTAAAAACATGGCAACGATCGTTGTTACTACCAAACCGATCGTTACTGGCTTTAAGTTTCTTCTAGCTAGTTCAAATGGATCAACACCACAGATTGCAGCAGCTGGAATCAATGCCCAAGGCACCAATGTTCCACCGCCTACCCAGATTGCGGCTATTTGACCTAATGCAGTCAGTGTTGCAGCACCAGCTCCTATAGCTGTACCAAAAATATTTGCCACAGAACCCGCTAACGAGATCCCAGAGAAACCAGAGCCATCTAATCCTGTTATTGCACCTACAGTAGTAAGAGTAATAGCACCAATCTCTTTACTCATCGGGACAACGGATGCTAGTGCGACACCGATATCGTTTACTATGCCCTGTGATGTTTTCGGTAAAAATTCACCAATGATTTTTGTAAAACCTGCATCTCCTAAATAGAAGAAAGCGGCAATTGGAATGACAGGTCCAAAAACCTTGAATCCAAATGTAAACCCTTCAATCATATAAGATGTTGTTTTTTCAAGCCCTTTATTTTTATGACTGAACATCGTAATAAGCAAGAGGATGAAAACAGAAGTCCCACCGATCAAGGCAGTTGCATCGCCGCCTTGAAGCTCGAGGATATACATAGCTGCTACGTCTAAAGCAAACAACAATGGTATAAAAAGAGCGAACAATTTCTTTTGACCGTTAGAGAGAAGGTCAGTCTCATCTTTATCTTTTTCAACGATTTCTGTCTCTGTTAAACCTGTCTCCATCGTTAGTTTACCAGTTTTCATATCACGTCTTAAAAAGTAAAAGGCTGCGACTGTAGTGACTAAGCCCATTATTAAAACAAGAGGGATACTTGCATCAATTACTTCATTAATCGGAAGACCTGCAGCATCAGCTGTTAGTTTTGGAGCGGCTTGAATAACAAAGTCACCTGACAAGGCGATTCCATGACCAAATAGATTCATTGCCATGGCGACACCTAATGCAGGCAATCCAACTCGGACTGCCACTGGCAGTAATACAGCACCTAAAAGAGCGACAGCTGGGGAAGGCCAGAAAAACCAAGAAATAATCATCATTACAATACCGATCGTCCAGTAGGCAAGTGCAGGTGTGCGAATCAGTTTGGAGAAAGGTGAAATCATCACATCATTAATACCTGTAATCGTTAACGTTCTGCTCATGGCTACAATGATAGAGATGACAAGTATAGTTGGGAGGAGCTCTGTAATCGCATAAATAAAGCTGTTAAATATACTGCTGATCGATCCGCTTAAGGATCCCGTAGCTGTAATTGCAATCAAGAAAATACCAAGTATACAAATAAGCGAGGTATCACGTCTCTTTACCATAAAACCTATGATTAAGCCAATAAACACAATATAAATCCAATGCAGCGCTGTAAGTTCAACGCCCATTTTAATACCTCCCCTTATGGGTAATTAGCCCTTATGATGTAATACAGAATATGTTGAAAGGGAAAAGGTGTGAGAATAATTAAGAATAAGAAAAAGAAACATTTTTTCAATTTTGCTAGTTTCATTGTAAATGGTGCTTGCGTTGAAAAAATAATTAACATTATGGCTATAATAAAAGGCTCTTTTCTAAAAGATTGTTGCCTTTGGCTAATGACATACATTCGCAACATTGGCAAGTTGATTGGAGTGTAAGGTGCGAGACTCCAGCGGGATTAGCGTGACCACTCAATTTCGCAAGACGAAGGGTGGGCTCACCGTACGCCCCGCGGAAAGCGAGCATCCTGTAACGGAGATCAACCACTTTCAAGAGCAACAGAATCTGCTTTTATCGGCCGGGTGAACGGAATTTTAAATCCTCTCTTTATGGGAGCGATGGTGTTGACAATGTCAATGAGCGGGTGGCTGAAGGAGACCTTCTCCCTAGTGTTGATGTTTGAATGTGCTTCATTATTGTTTATTATTGGAATTCTTACGATGGTGCCGCTCATGAGAAAAACCTCTAAGACTCTTAAAACCGAAGTTCATAAGCTATAAAAAAAGCCGGAGAATATCTTCCGGCTTTTTTTATTCAGGAAACCCGATTATTGCTATCATAAAAATTTACTTGGTTTTTCCCTGCATTTTTTGATGTGTATAAAGCTTGATCTGCCCATTGAAGAATCTCATCTGGTTTAGCACCTTTTGCGGGTAACACCGCTCCAATACTGCATCCAATTTGTGCTTTTTGTCCATTGATAATAAATGGACGATTTAGTTCTTTGATTATTTTATCTGCTGTTTGATTGGCAAAATGAATAAGAGCTTCCGACTTAGAAATGATGACTACAAATTCATCACCGCCAAGACGAGCTGTAAAATGATTTGAATTCAAACAGGACCTTATTCGATTACCTGCTTCTTTTAATAAAAGATCTCCCGCATGATGACCAAGTGAATCATTAACTTTCTTAAATCCATCAAGATCCAGATATAAAAGAACTTTATTTGGGGTACCATCTTTTGTATTTATAAACATCTCTTCTAAATAAGCATAAAGGGATAAACGATTTGGTAGTCCGGTAAGCGCATCGTGCATTGCGATATTTTCCATTTTTCCTAGCTCAGATTCTGTTTTTACAAGCGAAGCTACGAGTTCTCTTAACGATAATGATAGAATCTCAATATCCTTTATTCCTCTAATATAAGGAATTTCAACATTTTCACCATGCCTTAACTTATTAGCAGCTTGAGCAATCTTAAGTAGAGGTTTGGAAATCATTCCGGCTAAAAACCAACCGAGAACTGCCATTAAAATAGAAAACAAGGTTCCAATGATAAAGATAAACTGCTTTAGATGATTTACCGATGAAAATGCAACTTCTTCTGGTTGCCTTACAATAACAGTCCAGCCTAATCCTTTATAATTCTTATAACCTTTTCCGTAAGCATAACCAGTTAAATAACGTTTTCCATCCGGCCATTTCTCTAGCTTCCAACCGTTTCTTTTCAATTGAGAGGTTTCTAAATTATTTAAATTTAATGGTTCACCTAGTAATTTTTTCGGTCCTAATAAAACGGTATGATCCTTTGAGCTCACAATAAAGAGATCAACATCCTTCCGCTTACCCTGAAGCGGCTGAAGCATAATATTTTTGATCTCTTTCGTCCATTCCCAACTTAAGTGGGCAGCAAGAACCCCTTTAAATTTACCGTCATCCCCAATTACGGGAGTACTAATATCAACAAGCTGGAGTGGTTCACCATCTTGAGTAGGTATCCATTTAGCTAATAATACTGCATCGTGTACATCACCAATGAAGGGATTCTTAAGTGCTCCCTTAAATACAGGGCGCTCGGAAATGTCCACATTTATTAATATTTTGTTGCTCGCAGCTGTAACGATTCCGTCACTGTTTGTTGCTCCGACCCATGAAAAAGAAGGGATACTAGCATGAAGCTGGTCTAGTAAAGATTGAGCTTCATCGGTACTGTTTGGATTTTTCAAAGCTTGGAGCTGACTGAATACTTGTATTTCCTGATAACGTGACCACATAAAATAATCAAGTTTATCAGCCATCTGAAAAGCGACCCCAGCTAGTGATTCACCAACTTCATTTTCTAGCTTTTTACTAGATTGTTTACTGATCGTCATACTTAAAAAAACAGTAGTAATAAAAATAAAGAAGGCGAACGTCAACGCAAAATAGGTTCTAAGTTTTATAGACAATTTGTCAAACTCTCCTTGGCAAACATTGAATAAGGGTGAGGTGATTACCATTTATGGAAATCGACACCACAAAATCGATTATAACCAAAAGATTTGCTATTTGATATTTCTTTTTTACAAAGAAGGGGAAAATAGAGATTTAAAGAATAATAAGGAAATCGATTATTAAAGGAGTGTTTATTTTATGTGTGGGATTTGTATCTAAATATTATGAAAGAGATGTGGCATTACCTAAGAAGTTAAAAGCATTGCAAGAAGCTATTCACCAAGATTTAAATAATGACCCTCACATCGATGCCTATTTTTACGGAGGTTCACTCGCAAACAAAAACACAGATCATTATTCAGATCTAGATCTTCGAATCGTTGTAAAAGAAGATGTTTATGAAAATTTCAGACTGAACAAGAAAGAAAGAGCAAAAAGGTGGGGCGATGTTCTTTATTATGAGGGTTATCCCAACGCCACGCATTCTGTTGCACATTTCAGAGAGTTTATTAAAGTAGATACATTTTATTATAAACCGAACGATCTTCAACCTTCTGTTTATCTGAAAAAGGCTATGATTGTTATTGATCATTACGGAATCGTAACGGATATTGTGGAAAAATCACAAGCTATTCATTACACATTGAGTATTGAAGAATTTGAAATTTGGCGTGGAAAATATTTTGCCCATATGCATGAAGTCTACAGAAGAGTTATGCGGGAAGAGTTGTATTATGCTTTAAGTTCACTAGATAAGATGAGATGTTCTATAGCAATGGGCTGGGATATGGAAAAGGATCGAACACCGAACTTTTTAGGAGATTGGTCGAAGTATGAAGGGAAAAGATCTCATTTAGCAACATGGCAATTAGCTCTGCTGGAAAGCTGGGATTGCAACAGAGATCCTCAGGAAATTTTCAAAGTATTCAAAGCGGTAAATTCAGAGTTTAAAAGGGTTCATAACGTATTATGTGAAAAACTCGGAATAAGAGAAAAAATAGCATGGGTAGAAGATATCATACAATTAGTAGAATAAGAATTTCAGGCATTTTAACCAAGAGAATAACTTAAAAGTTATTCTCTTTTTTGTGTTCTGTTTTTTATAACACTGAAGTGGGTAATATAAATATATTTACTTTATAACAATCAGAAACCAATCACATAAGGGGAATCAGATCTCATGAAATTTAAACCTGAACAGCATATTACTTTACACGGATTTAATAATCTTACAAAGTCCTTAAGCTTTAATTTGTACGATGTTTGTTATACGAAATCAAAAAAAGAGCGTGAAGCGTACATAGAATATATTGATGAACAATATAACGCGGAGAGGCTGACTAAGATTTTGCAAACAGTTTCAGATACGATAGGTGCTCACGTACTGAATGTTGCAAAACAAGATTATATCCCGCAAGGCGCAAGTGTAACGTTACTTGTTTCTGAAGGACCGATCGTCGAAGTTCCAACAGAATCACTTGATGAAACGTCAACCATGCCTGAATCAGTCGTTATGCAGCTGGATAAAAGTCATCTAACAGTTCATACTTACCCAGAATTTCATCCGGATGAAGGGATCAGTACTTTCCGAGCTGATATTGATGTATCTACATGCGGAGAAATTTCACCGCTTAAAGCATTGAATCACCTAATCGATTCTTTTGAAACTGACATTGTCACCATGGATTATAGAGTTCGTGGTTTTACTCGAGATATAGAAGGAAAAAAATTATTCATAGACCATGATATTAGTTCAATTCAAAACTACCTCTCAGATGATATTAAAACTGCTTATGATATGATTGACACAAATATTTATCAAGAAAATATCTTTCATACCAAATGCAGATTGAAAAATTTCGACCTAAACAACTATTTATTTGGCTATACAAAAGATTCGTTGGATGAAAAAAGCATAGAAAAAATTACAGAACGATTAAAGTTAGAAATGGATGAAATATTTTATGGAAGAAATGTAAAGCATTCGTCCAGATAAAAATCCCTGAAAAAGGGATTTTTTTATTTGCTATAGGGCTACCCATTTTTCACTTTTACATAAACAAAGAAATATTTACTTGTAATGAATGGGGAGGTTGAGAGTTTAATATTCGAAACACACGATATTAATGGTGTATAATAGCTGTTAGAATGAATTGCAGTCAGAAAAATGCTGTTGATTCATATTAATCATTTTAGATTCAAAAGTTGAAAGAGAGTGAGAAACAATGGGTCGTAAGTGGAACAATATTAAAGAGAAAAAAGCTTCTAAAGACGCGAACACTAGTAGGATCTATGCAAAATTCGGACGTGAAATTTACGTTGCGGCAAAACAAGGTGAGCCGGACCCTGAAAGTAATCAGGCTTTAAAAGTAGTGCTTGAACGAGCAAAAACATATAGCGTTCCAAAAACAATCATTGATCGCGCAATCGAAAAAGCGAAAGGCGGATCTGACGAAAACTATGATGAGCTACGTTATGAAGGGTTTGGACCAAATGGTTCAATGGTCATCGTTGATACATTGACGAACAACGTAAATCGGACTGTAGCGGAAGTACGCTCGGCTTTTAATAAAAATGGCGGAAACATGGGAGTATCAGGTGCTGTAGCCTATATGTTTGACGCAACAGCTGTTTTCGGACTTGAAGGGAAGACGGCAGACGAAGTACTCGAACTATTAATGGAAGCTGATATTGATGTACGTGATGTACTAGAGGAAGATGATTCTGTAATTGTTTATGCGGAACCTGATCAATATCGCGCAGTCCAGGAAGCATTAAAAAGTGCAGGTATAACAGAGTTTACAATCGCTGAATTAACGATGCTTCCACAAAATGATATTGAAATTCCGGAAGACGGACAGACACAATTTGAAAAACTTATTGATGCTCTAGAGGATCTTGAAGACGTACAGCAAGTCTATCATAATGTTGATTTAGGAGAATAAAAAAAAGCGGTCTCTATAGAGATCGCTTTTTTATGATCAACATACATATTGTGATAATGATAAATCCGGTTAACGCTAATAATGGAATTGTTATAAAACCAAGCCAATTAATGTATTGCCCAGAACAAGGAACGCCTGACGAACATACTTCAAAAGCTTTTAATGCCGGTATTTTTTGAAGTGCATAGTGATAACTGGACAACAGGATACCAAGTATTGAAAGAGGCAGTATATACCTTACAATCTTTGTATCTTGATGATAGTAAGCAATGCCAAGCAATATCACCATTGGATACATCAAAATCCGTTGATACCAGCACATTGTACAAGGAATGAAAGAAAGTACTTCACTAAAATAAAGACTGCCTAATGATGCAACAATCGCAGTGACCCATGCAATTAATAAATATTTAGCAGACACCTTTATTTCTTCTCCTTTGAGGCTTCATCTACCATTTTTTCCAGATCCCCAAATGTATTACCTTCAAATTTTTTCCCATTTACAAATAGAGTGGGCGTTCCTGTTACACCCAGATCTTTAACAAGGCCATTATCTGTATCAACAGCATTATCACCTATGTTTGTATTTAATTTTGAGCTAACCTTATCTACATTTTCTTTTGTCGTTACTTCACCCAATGTTTTCAATAAGAAATCCTTGGTAAAGACGTCCTTATGCTCAAGACTTTCATCTTCAGGCTGTTTTTTATAAAGAAGTTCGTGAAACTTCCAAAACGTATCATTTCCAAGTTCTTTATAAACTGTTTCTCCAAATTCAGCAGACCTTTTTGAATCAACATTAATAAACGGATAGTTAATAAAATAAAATTTCACTTTTCCGGTCTGAACCAGTTCCTTATCGATGATAGGGAAAAAGGATTCATTAAAGTCTTTGCAAATCGGGCATTTATAATCTCCAAATTCAATAATCTTAACTGGTGCATCATTATTACCAAGATAAGGCTGATTTTTATAAGAAATAGATGCTTGATCTTTATTGTGATTTCCAATAAATATAAAAACTAGAAGACCGATCGTGACTATTCCGATGACCCAAAATATCCATGCAGAAGAATTAGCTTTTTTCTTACCCTTAGTTCCCTTCACATTTTGCTTTTTTTGATTTCCCATTGTTCACCTCATAATGTCGATAGATTCTATTACTAAATAAAAAGAAGTTACTATTATCGTATACAAATTAGCTTCCTTTTACAATGGAGAAAGAAAAAAAGCACTTTTCCATAGCCTTTATTCCCACTCATTTTTTGTGAACATTATGAACAATATGCTCATTATGACCTTAAACTTCCATTTCATATATTGCGTGATAGGATTAGAAAAAGCTTAAATGAAAGCGCTATCAAAAGGGGGATATTAATGAAAATGCAAAAGTGGAAATCTTGGTTAATGGCTGGTGTACTGATGTCAACAGTAACTGCATGCAGTACTTCTGGAGGCGGAGGCAATAGTGGTGAATCCGATTATCCTACAAAATCTATTACAGTAGTTGCTCCATCTGGTGCAGGCGGCGGCTGGGACTTAACAGCTCGTTCTCTTACTAAAATTCTTGGAGAAACAAAATTAGTAGATCAAACAATGACGGTTGAAAACAAGCCAGGTGGCGGGGGAGCGGTATATCTTGCAGAATTTGCTACACAACATAAAAAGGATGATTACAAGCTGTATGTAAATTCCCCGCCAATCTTAATCAATAATCTCAAAAAAGAAGGCAATAGTCCTTACGGTTACAAGAATACAACTCCACTCGCGCAATTAACGAAAGATTTTGGAGCAATTGTTGTAAAGAAAGATTCAAAATATAATAGCTTGAAAGAACTGATGGATGCTGTGAAAATGGATCCTAAATCCGTAACGGCTGCAGGTGGATCAGCTCCTGGATCCATGGATCACCTAGTTGCTGTACTTCCTGCTTATAAATCAGGCGTAGACCCGAAAACTGTAAAATATGTTTCTTATGACGGCGGCGGTGAAGCAATTGCAGCATTATTAGGCGGTAATGCTGATTATATTGCTACAGATGCTTCTGCAGTAGGTGAATTTCTCAAGGCAGGAAAAGTAAAAGTACTTGGAGTTTCATCCACTGAAAGATTAAAAGGTGATCTTGCAGATGTACCGACTTTTAAAGAAGAGGGTATTGATGCAGATTTTACAATCTGGAGAGGCGTCTTTGGACCAAAGGATATGTCAGATAACGCAAAAAAATTCTGGGCTAAAAAATTAAAAGACCTTAATGACAGTGAAGAGTGGAAAGAAGAACTTGAACGAAATGGCTGGGAAGCAGAATTTAAAGATTCAGAAGAGTTTTCTTCATTCTTAAAAGAACAAGAAAAACAAGTTGAAGATCTATTAAAATCTTTAGGCATGAATAAATAAATGTAAGGTGGAGAAGTGAATTCTACTTCTCCATTTCTTTTAAAACCTGACGTTAGATTTATGAAGGAGAGTGTTTTATGCGGATAAGTGGTTTTGATCGGTACGCAAGCATATTCTTCGCGTTAATCGGTGTAACTTTTCTGATCGAAAGCAGAAAAATCGCTGATAGTGCGTATGGCAGTGACGTAGGACCAAACGTTTTTCCATTTTTATTAGGTCTTATTCTTATTTTACTAAGTATTAAACTGTTTTTTGAAACCTTGAATTCACAAAAGAAAGAAAGAGAGACGCTAGAGAAATTAGAAATAAAACGGTTTGTTATCATTTTTGCTATGAGTGTTATTTATGCATCATTCTTAGAAACCTTCGGTTATATCATTAGTACGTTTTTATTCCTTTTCATTTCCTTTCAGGCGATGGAGAAAGGAAGTCTTTTCAAGAATGCTGCGATATCTGCTTTGTTTTCAATCTGTGTTTACTTTTTATTTGTAAATATATTGAAAGGTTCCTTACCGGGATTTCCCGTTTGGTTTAATTAGGAGGTAAATCATATGAGTGTATTGGATTTTCTTTTGCAAGGTTTCCAAACAGCTATTCAGCCAGTAAACTTATTTTTTGCCTTTATCGGCGTTCTAATAGGTACTGCAGTTGGCGTCTTGCCCGGCATTGGACCTATGAGCGGTGTCGCTTTGTTAATTCCTGTAACAGCAACATTAACTGGCGGAATGGAACCATCTGCAGCAGCAACTAGTTCTATTATTCTATTAGCAGGGGTATATTATGGAGCAATGTATGGCGGCTCGACGACCTCTATCTTGCTTAACACTCCGGGTGAATCTTCGTCAGTTGTAACAACACTTGATGGATATCAAATGGCAAAACAAGGTCGGGCTGGTTCTGCATTATCCATCGCTGCTATCGGGTCTTTTATAGCTGGTGTCGTTTCTATCATCGGGTTAGTACTGCTGGCAAACCCACTCTCAGAAATGGCATTGAAGTTTGGACCGACAGAATATTTTTCTCTTATGTTATTAGGGTTAGCTGCAGTAAGCGGACTTGCAGGAGGATCGATGACAAAAGCTTGGATTATGACAGTAACCGGGCTTTTGCTTGCTACAATTGGGATTGATGCTGTATCTGGAGTATCAAGATTCACTTATGATATGCCAATTTTGTACGGGGGACTTGAATTCTTAACGGTTGCAGTAGGATTGTTTGCTTTAGGAGAAGTCTTTAAAACCATACTTCATAAAGATGAGGATCAAGACAGAATTGCTAAAGTTGGAAGAGTTATTCCTTCAAAACAGGATTTAAAAGAAAGCGCCGGGCCAATTGCACGAGGTTCAATTCTTGGATTTTTTATCGGTGTACTGCCTGGAGCAGGAGCTACACTCGCTTCTTTTTTTTCATATATCGCAGAAAAGAAACTAAGCAAAACACCAGAAAAATTTGGGAAAGGCGCAATTGCAGGGGTTGCAGCTCCAGAGTCAGCTAACAACGCAGCGTCAGGAGGCGCGATGATTCCTCTTTTAACTCTAGGAATTCCCGGCTCTGGAACAACAGCTATCTTAATGGGTGCACTCATAATGTATAATGTTCAGCCAGGCCCGCTGCTTTTCAGTGATCATCCCGACGTGGCTTGGGGACTTATAGCGAGTATGTTTATAGGAAATCTCATGCTATTAATATTAAACATGCCCCTTGTGAAGGTTTTTGCTAAAATTATAGAAACACCATCCAAATATTTACTTCCTATCATTGTTGCAATTTCAGTCTTTGGTGTATATGCCGTACAGGTTACAACTTTTGACTTGTATCTGTTGATTGGATTCGGTTTAGCAGGATACTTATTAGCCAAAAATGACTATCCTCTCGCTCCTCTTGTCCTTGGGCTAGTGTTAGGACCTATGATTGAAAATAATATGCGCAGAGCATTGACTACATCAAATGGTGACTTTATGGCTTTTATTCAGCATCCGATCTCTGCTTTTTTTCTGATATGTGCTGTTTTATGGATTGTTATTCCATTCATTTTAAAATTAAGAGGAAAAAAAGTCGTTATAAATGTGGAAGGATAAACAGTTACAAAAGAGAAGACTTTCTAATCGGGAAGTCTTTTTATATTGTTGGGGGAAATCATGAAACTGCAGACAAAATTAATTCTAATCAGCACGACTCTGATCTTTGTTGTCATCGTAATATTAGCCTTCATTTTCCAAGTGATGTTTGAAAGTACGATAAAGGATCAAATTGGTCAAAGAGCATTAAGTGTTTCGATGGCCGTCAGCAGGAATCCATTAGTTATTGAGGCTTTTGAAAATGAGAATCCTTCAGAGGTAATTCAGCCATATGCTGAGGAAATAAGAAGAAATACAGGTGCACAGTATATAGTAGTAGGGAATAAACAAGGCATCCGATATTCACATCCTATTAAAAACAGAATAGGAAAACGGATGGTTGGCGGGGATAATGATTTGGCGCTATCTGGAAAATCTAGTATTACGGAGGCCACCGGCTCTCTAGGACCTGCTGTTCGGGGGAAATCACCTGTCATTAATAATCAAGGACAGATTATAGGTTTAGTATCAGTAGGCTTTCTAACAACAAATATAAATAATATTATTTGGCCTTATAAATTAAAAATATTATTCGTTGGCATCCTTACACTTCTCCTCGGAATATCAGGTTCGGTATTGATCGCAAAAGGTGTAAAGCGGGCAACTCATGGATTAGAACCGAAAGAAATCGGTTTATTGTATAAAGAAAAAAGTGCTATTCTTGAGGCGATCAGAGAGGGTGTTATTGCTATAAATCGCGAAGGAGATATCACAATGGCAAATCAAACTGCATGCCAGATGTTAGAATTGCCTGAAGATAAAATATTAGGAACAAGTATAATTAAAACCATACCGAATACAAGATTGCTGGACGTTATAGAAAATGGTAAAAGTGAGTTTGATGAACAGATGAAGCTTGGAAACAGCAGTGTTGTCGTAAACCGAGTTCCCATTTCAGGTGTTACCGGAGACATTATTGGGGCAGTAGCTACTTTTAGAAATAAAAATGAACTCTATCGGCTGAATGAAGAACTTACACAAGTAAAAAGCTACAGTGAAGGTCTTCGAGCACAAACACATGAATTCTCTAATAAATTATATTTAATCTCTGGTCTTATACAAATAGAATCATATCAAGAGGCGCTCGATGTAATTACAAAAGAATCTGACTTGCATCAAAGTTTTGCTCAATTAATCATGAAACGAATTTCTGACCCATACATAGCTGGATTATTAATCGGTAAATTTAATCGCTCAAAAGAATTGAAGGTGAATTTACTCATCGATTCTTCAACACATTTTGAAGTACTTCCAGATACAATGGACAGACAATTACTCGTTACGATAATCGGAAATTTAGTAGATAATGCAATGGATGCTGTAGTACAAAGTATTGATAGAGATAAAAACGTGAAAATAGCCTTGACTAGTCTTGGAACTCAATTAATTATTGAAATTGAAGATTCAGCAGCAGGAATTCCACCACAAAAAGCAAATGATTTATATCAAAAGGGATATTCGACAAAAGGTGCAGATCGTGGCTATGGGCTGTATTTAGTAAATCAATCGGTAAAACAGTTAAATGGTAACATCTATTATGAACGAACCAAAGCCAATACAACTTTATTTACCGTTATTATCCCGAATGAATAGAGGCTTGAATAAACCATGCATTCATTTGAAGTTTTTATCGTTGAAGATGATATTAGAATCGCTGAAATAAACAGAAAATTCGTTGAAAAAATAGATGGCTTTTCTGTTTGCGGCATCGCTTTAAATCAAGAAGATGCAAAAGAGCAAATATCTATACTTAAACCCGATCTTGTCTTACTGGATATATATTTCCCTGATATGAACGGACTCGATCTTTTAAGGTGGATAAGAAGGGAATTCAGAGGTATTGAAGTTATTATGATAACAGCCGCTAGTGAATCAGAATCTTTGACTTTTGCACTAAATGATGGAGTTTTCGATTATATAGTCAAACCGGTTGTTTTCCAAAGGTTTAAACAGACCATGCTGGACTTCAAAAATTATAAATCTTCTATTTATCAATTAACAGCAACGAAAGAAATAAATCAAAGCATGATAGATTCAGTTATTAAGAAGGATAGACCAGACAGCGAAAGTGCTGTATTGCCAAAAGGGATAGACCGCATAACATTGGATAAAATCTTATCTTTTTTTATTAATAAAACAGATGGTTTTACCGCTGAAGATCTCGGTCAGTTAGTCGGTGTAAGCAGAACAACTGCAAGACGTTATCTAGAGTATTTAGTTACGGAACACAAAGTCTATGCAGACATTTCTTATGGTGGTGTTGGCCGTCCTGAAAGAATTTACCAATATAATAAATAAATGAAGAACCGAATAATTTTTTCGGTTCTTCATTTATTTATTTCAAGTGTTAATTAATCGCTAAAAAAACACATAGGTACTATCTTCTATTCCATTAAATATTTGTAAAAAAAAACCTGTATTCAAAAGTTGAAATTAGGATTATAATCTTCTAGAAATTATATTATTATATTTTTTGGGGGTCAGGGATGAAATACTTATTAACACTGTTTTTGGTTTTGAGCATTAGCTTCGGAGCACTGCCTATGTCAGCTTTTGCTATCGAACCAAACGATCAAGAGTTTGAATCTTATTTAAAGAAAATTGACTGGGAAAAGCAAGATTATATTGATTATTTAACTAGCAAAGAATGGACGCTAGATGATTTTGACTCTGTAGATGAATTAGGAACTCCATTAACAGAGGAATCTATTCAGCCGGTATTAGAAAAGTATGAATTAAACCGCACAGAATTAAATGAACTGCTTGTTGAGAACGGTGACATAGAAGAAGGACAAGATGTATTAGATTCTTGGTTTATTTCTTCTGAAGATCTTGATTCATCAATTGATTTTTATTTGAATGACATGGAAGGTACACTAATTGATGATGAAAACCTTCAGCAGTTGCTTGAAGATTATGGTTTTGATTCTAAAGATGCCCTAGAACAGTTTTTGAAAGAAAATGATGATTCGATTGATAATTATGAATACATTGAAGATCTTGATCTAACAGTAGACTATTATAAAAATGGCGCTGATTATGAGGATGAAATTTCAAATTTATTTACTGATATCGGATTAACAGACGATGAACTTGAGAAACTTTTTGCTCATTTTGAAACATTAAACTGGGAGGATCCAGCTTTTGTTGATAGTATGCTAGCACTTAGTGACAGAATGATGTCATTTGAAGATTTTGAAACGGCTGATGACCTTTCCGCAGAACAAGTAGCAGAATTATTCAGTATCTTTAACGAAATGCATCAGCTATTCCAAATCGAAACAAAGTACTATCTTGTAAATGCAGATGGGCAAAAAGAACTTCTTTCAATGGAAGCGCTGATGAAAATGGATTCAACAAATGGCAGAGATCTAGTAATGGAAATCTACAACAATAAAGGTGAACTGCTTGCTGATCTTAAAGTTACAGCTGAAATGCTAGGTTCTGAGGTCATTCAAGATACAGGTAAGGATTTAAAAGAAGCAGAAAAAATCATTACTACAGCTCCATTGGCAGTTAAAGCTAATCCACAAGTAAAAACGGTAAAAGGCGGAAAGCTGCCTACAACTGCAACGCACAATGCAGATTACACATTCATTGGGCTAGCATTACTGCTTACAGGCATTCTTTTATTCAGACGCTTTCGTGTTAAAGGAATTTAAATGAATGAAGCATACAGATAATAAAAGAAGCAAAAAGCAGGTTATTCTTCTTTCACTTTCTGTTTTACTAATTCTGTCTGGTGTATGGTTTACCAGTACGAATGCTTATAAATTTATTAAAGGCTATTTACTTTTTAAAACAAGTGAAGCTTATGCAGGAAATAAGGAAAAAGCATCTGAAGAAACGGATCATAAATCGGTTTCAAAAAATGTTAATAATCCATTGTATGAAGCACGTCCGAAACAAGGGGAAAACATCGGAAATCTTTTCATACCAAAATTAGAAGCAAAACTGCCTATTTTTCACGGTACAGATGAAGAGGAACTGGAAAAAGGGGTAGGTCATTTTTCAGGAAGTGTTTTGCCAGGAGAAAATGACAACTCTGTTTTATCTGGCCATCGAGATACCGTTTTTAGAAAGTTAGGAGAAGTCGGCAAGGGAGATTTATTAGTCGTTGAGACTAGTGCAGGGAAATTTACTTATAAAGTTAGAACTGTCCGAATCGTGGATAAGGATGATCGAACGGTAATTGTTCCTAAACCACGTGCTACATTAACCGTTTCAACCTGCTATCCATTTAATTTTATTGGTGCATCACCAAAAAGATATATTCTCGTAGCTAATCTAGTTTCACAGGAATTGACAAAGTAATATGTAATAAAGCAAAGCAGCTGGTGATATTCCAGCTGCTTTTTTCGGATGAATCACGACGTAGTGACAAATAAAGGTTTTAAGTATAAGAGCAGCTAATGATGACGGATAGGACTTGGCGTCAGCCTGCTTTTCTTTGCTGTATTTGTTTAAAAATCTTATAAAAAAGGAATGTGTACAAAATAATGTTGGAACGTTTAAATCGTATTCAATGTATACAAACTTAGAATAAACAACTAGAAAGCAGGAGATGCAGCAATGAAAAAGGGCCTTGTGGTCATACTTGTTTGTCTATGTATCGTATTATTAGGTGTTTTTGCTTTTGCTAAAACACTCAACATTCCGTCAGCATTTGCAACAGTAGTAGACATCGGCTGGTCAAAAATCAAATCGATGAACGAAAAAGATGTTGAAGTAGCGGCGCTTGGAGACTCATTGGCGTATGGACTAGGAGATGAAGAGGATCATGGTTACATAGGAGATGTAAAATATAGATATGAATCATCTACAAATAAAACGATGGTAGTAAAAGATTATGGTGTTCCAAATGCGACAAGTACCGACTTACTCCAAAAGTTAAATAATGAACAGATTAGAAGTTCTGCAAAAAGTTCTGATATTATTTTTGTTAATATTGGTACAAATGATTTTTTGGAAACTACGAACCATTTGACGAATTTTAATGAAAAAGAATTAAGAGTTAATCAGCAAGTTTATATGAAAAACCTAAACAACATACTAAATATCTTACAGAATCAAGAAAATCCTAAAACGATTTATATATTGGGAATCTACAATCCAAAGGTTAAGTGGGCTGATATGGACACGATAAACAAAACGGTAAACGATTGGAATCAATCTACCATTCAAGTAACAAAATCTCATAAAAACACAGCTTACATTAGAACGGATGATATCTTTATCCAAAGGGATAAACAAAAATATTTTTCAGATAAACTTCATCCAAATAAAAAAGGATATGCGTTGATTGGTAAAAGAGTATTCAATACGGTAAAACAAAAAAGTAAATAATACCATTGACTCATATATGATTTATTTGTTATTCTACTTATCGTTGTGAAAATTTAATATAAATCCTCACATTAATCTCGGTGAGGTAGAGGTTGCGCTAATTATCAGTAAGCTGTTTGAGGCAAGTGGTGCCAGTGATAACAGTCTGAAAGGAATTAGTGCCGAAATGTTTCATTTTCCACTTTAATGGAACATTGGGGCTGCATTGAATAAGTGCAGAACTGTCGCAGGAATATCCTGCGTTGAGCTATCAGGGATTAGTGAGGGACTATCTATAACCACGCATGGTCTTTCTATGTGTGTTTTTTTATTTTTAGGGGGAGATTTTACAGCATGAAGAACACAAAGTGGAGTTTTTGGTTATTAACGGCTTTTGTCGTTGGAAATATGGTTGGTTCAGGGATATTTATGCTTCCAAGTACATTAGCCCAAACAGCCAGTCCTTTAGGGGTTACAGCAGCTTGGTTAGTTACAGGCTTTGGTGTATTAATGATTGCACTAGTCTTTGGATCTTTGTCAATAAGACGCCCTGATTTAACAGCAGGACCTCAAAGTTATGCCAGAGCACTGTTCACGAATCCTAAAGCAGGGAATGTAGCGGGATTCAGTATGGTATGGGGTTATTGGGTAGCCAACTGGATAAGCAACGTAGCCATCATTACAAGCTTTGCAGGGTATTTATCTACATTTTTTCCGATCATGAAGAGCAACAAAATTGTAGCAACTGTTTTATCGCAGCCGATTGAACTCGGTAAACTAGTTACTTTTATTGTTTGTACGGCATTGCTTTGGTTTACTCATTTCATTCTTGTAAAAAGCATGAATGTTGCTGGTAAACTTAATTTTATTGCCACTGCTTCAAAAGTAATAGGATTTATGCTCTTTATTGCAGCAGCACTTTTTGCCATTGAATCAACATTGCTTGCAAATGGTTACTTTGCAGTAGTGGATGACCAAGGTGTTTCTCATGGATTAGGCAGCCAGATTAAGATGGGTGCTATCGCCACACTTTGGGCATTCGTTGGAATTGAATCGGCTGTAGTTTTATCAGGAAGAGCTGCTTCACAAAGAGATGTTAAGAAAGCAACGATCGTAGGACTTATAATTGCACTAAGTATTTATATGATCACAACGATTTTAACGATGAATGTACTTCCAAGAGAAGTTCTTATGACATCAGACAAACCGTTTGTTGATGTATTATCAGCTTTAATTGGAGATACAGGTGCATCACTAATGGGACTGCTGGCTGTCATCTCGCTATTTGGCTCTACAATCGGATGGATATTGTTAAGTTCAGAAGTACCTTATCAAGCAGCTAAGTCAGGTGTTTTCCCAGCTTTCTTCGGAAAGGCGAATAAGAACGGCAGCCCTGTAAATGCCTTGTCCGTTACAAATATCATGTCACAGATCTTTATTTTTTCCACCATTTCAGGAACGATCAGTGAAGCTTATATGTTTTTAACGACTTCAGCTACACTGGCGTATCTTATTCCGTATTTAATTTCAGCTATATTCTTCTTAAAACTTGTTTTAAAAGGAGAAACATACGACCTCATGCAAGGATCAAGAGTAAGAGATGGTCTAATCGCCATGTTCGCTATGATTTACTCGGTATGGGTCATCATTTCAGGAACAGCTGATATTAAAACGTTCTCTTTAGGAATTGGGCTATTTTTATTCGGATTTATTGTTTATCCAATATTTAATCGTTTTACAGCTAAATAATTTACCGGAAGAAAACCTCATCAATTCGAGGTTTTCTTTTTTTTCCTTATACAGTATAATGTGACATAACTTCATAAGCTCGTATAATCGCAGGGATATGGCCTGCAAGTTTCTACCAAGCCCCCGTTAAGGGTTTGACTACGAGTGACGCAAATTTATTTCTGATCACCCAATACATAAGGGTGTATTGGGGTATTTTTCATTCCGTTTATGCTAACCGGAGGATTGCTTCACTCTTAAGAGAGAAGCTGCCTCCGGTTTTTTAGTTCTTAAATTTAATAAGAGGTGAGCCCAATGAATTTTTTAGAAAAGAAAATATGTGAAGAAGGAATTGTATTATCTTCAACTGTGCTGAAAGTAGATTCCTTTTTAAATCATCAGATTGATCCAAGATTCATGAAAGAAATAGGCAGTGAATTTGCTGATCGGTTTAAGAATGACGATATCGATAAAATTTTAACAATTGAATCTTCTGGTATTGCACCGGCTGTTTTTGCAGGGTTAGACCTGGATGTACCTGTATTGTTTGCAAGAAAGAGAAAGTCCCTTACACTTAATGAAGGTTTAATTACAGCAAGCGTTTATTCCTATACGAAACAAGAACAAAATGAAATCTCGGTATCTACGAAATGGCTGAATCCAGGAGAACGCATTCTCATTATCGATGACTTTTTAGCTCACGGGGAAGCCGCTTTAGGGCTCGCACAGCTTGTACAAAAAGCAGAAGCCCATGTTTGCGGCTTTGGAATCGTCATCGAAAAATCATTTCAAGCGGGTCGTCAAAAGCTTGAAGATCAAGGGCACCGTGTAGAATCCATCGCTAGAATACGAGAAATGAATCCAAATGGCATCACATTCTTGAAAGAAGAAAGTGAGGTAAAGTCGTAATGAAAAAGACAAAAACTTTCTCTCTAGGCATACAGCATGTTTTAGCTATGTATGCTGGCGCGGTTATCGTTCCTCTGATCGTAGGAGGTGCGTTAAAACTATCACCTGATCAACTCGCTTATCTGGTTGCGATCGACCTTTTAACATGCGGAATAGCAACTTTGCTGCAAGTATGGAAAAACCAATTTTTCGGAGTTGGTCTTCCAGTAGTTCTCGGCTGTACATTCACAGCAGTTGGGCCAATGATTGCGATCGGCGGTCAATATGGAATGAGTGCTATTTATGGATCTATTATTGCAGCGGGATTGTTTGTAGTCGTCTTCGCTGGTGCTTTCGGTAAAATCCTAAAGCTTTTTCCGCCAATCGTGACGGGTTCTGTCGTCACAATTATTGGTATAACATTAATACCTGTAGCCATTAAAGACATGGCAGGAGGAGCGGGAAGTACAGATTTCGGCTCAGCGCAAAACCTCTTTCTTTCGTTCGGTGTTCTTGCTTTTATTTTAATCACGTACCGCTTTTCTAAAGGTTTTATCCGTTCTGTATCTATCTTACTTGGCTTAATTGCAGGTACAATAATATCCGCATTTATGGGATTAATAGACTTTACACCTGTAATGGAAGCTTCATGGATTCATATGCCAAAACCATTTTATTTTGGAATGCCAACTTTTGAATTCAGTGCCATTTTAACGATGATTCTTGTAGCAATTGTTAGTCTTATCGAATCTACAGGAGTATTTATGGCACTCGGTAAAATTTGTGATCGGGATCTAACGCCTAAAGATTTAACAAAAGGGTATCGTGGTGAGGGTATTGCCATTATACTTGGTGGAATCTTTAATGCTTTCCCTTATACGACGTATTCACAAAACGTTGGACTTGTTCAGCTTTCAGGTGTAAAAACGAAGCAAGTCATCTATGTAGCAGGGGGAATGCTGGTATTCCTTGGTTTAATGCCAAAAGTAGCTGCTTTAACAACACTCATTCCAACACCAATAATGGGCGGAGCTATGGTAGCCATGTTTGGTATGGTGTTTGCATCAGGCATCAAAATGCTGAGCGAAGTGAACTTAGCGAAGCAAGAAAACCTTCTCATCATCGCTTGTTCAGTAGGAATGGGTCTAGGTGTAACAGTAGAGCCTGAATTATTCAGCAAACTCCCAGAAGGTGTTCAAATCCTTACAGAGAATGGTATAGTATCAGGCAGTTTAATGGCTATCATTTTGAACTTGTTGTTCAATGGAAAAGGAATATCTCTGAAAATCCCCGTTTTTTCAAGAGAAGATAAGGATGCCGTAAAGACTAACTAAAAAAGTGCAGAAAGAACGCCGCCTGAAATCTATTTCGGGTGACGTTTTTTTATTGACTCTTTAATTCGTTTTCAGTATATTCGGAATATAACAATATCTACAAAAAAGGTATTTTTTTGCTATGTAATCGAAACGTTTCTACTAACCGGATTAACACGATTTTTAATTAGTTATATTAAATAAAAATATAGGGGGAAATACGGTGAATATACAGTTAACTGAACAAGAAAGAAAGACAAAACAATTAAATCCTGAAACGCTAGAAATCGCTGTAGAGCAAGTGAAAGCGAATGGTTATATCATTTTTGATAAAGTTATTACAGAAGAAAAAATCACTCATATTCGAAATAAATTTGACCCGTTGTTTGATGAATATATTAAGAAAAATGGATATAACACCGGAACAAATCGTGCCCAAATGTTTCTGCCATTTACAAATCCGTTTATTGACGAAGATATAATATGTCATCCAATTGCTACAGCCGTTATTGATAAGCTTCTTGGTTCTGGCAATCACTGTAATTACTTTGCATCTGACACTCCAATGCCTGGGGCGGATTATCAGAATGCACATTGTGATATCATGCCTCTTTTCCCAGAATTAGCCGTACCATTACCTGTTTTTAGTCTTGTACTGAATATACCTTTAGTGGATGTAACGGAAGCAAATGGTCCACTTGAAATATGGCCAGGAGGGACACACCATAATCCGGATCGGTCGAATCATGATACTTTGGATAATTCCGTTAATCCACATATGCATATTGTTAGAGCAGCAGAACATATGCATTCGGAAAAAGTATTCATGTCAGCAGGTTCAATCTTAATTCGTGATATACGGATGTGGCATAGAGGTACTCCTAATCGATCTGATTATAGACGAACGAATCTCGCGATGATTTTCAATAGAAGCTGGTATGGAGCAGGATCGAGCATTCAAATCCCGCAAGAAACATATGATGATTTACCTGCAAAAGCAAAAGAATTATATCGTATGGAAAAAATAGGCTTACCGCCAAAAATGCCTTGGGAATAATACAGGTATTGTGTAATTAATATAAAAAGGCGTACCAGGTTGATGACTTGGTGCGCCTTAAGTATATTTATACCTTCACTTTGTTTGCAGATTTCTTATCGCTTCTTAAAACGGTAATAAAGCCATCCAATATATCATGACTAACAGCAAACCCTTTGCGCTGATAGAAATCTAACGCGTTGTCATTGCCATTTGAGACAAAGATAAAATAATCTTCAATGTCATCAAACTGTTTCAACCAGTCCATAGACATGTTGAAAAGGGTAGATCCAACCCCGTATTGTCTGTATTCTTCTTTAATGTAAAATTGGGAAAGACAGCCTACATTATTTTTACTCACTGTTGATATATCAAAAAAGGTAGCAAATTCATTTGAATAGGTTTCCTTAGGAGATATATTCGAATAAACATAACCCACAATTTTTTCAGCGTCTTTAACTACCACAATATAGTTTTCTATTGCCTTATTTACTGAGGGAACCATCCGTGTATCAAAATTCATGCTGTCAAACAATTCTGGTGTTATGTAAGCCTTAGACTTTTGAAATGTCATCAGTTCATTGCATGCATCTCTGCACAGTTCAATTTGGTCTTGAGATACAATTTCATATTTTAATTCCATAACTTTCACTCCTTTTTTAAGTGAGAAATTAAGCATATCTTCATGTTACTAATATTCAGATAACTACGATATAATTTTAATACATATTGGAAGTAAAACAAGTATGCAGTTTTTTATGAGTAAGTCAGGAAAAGCTGATTAAAGGAGGCTTTCAATGAATAGTGATGAACTGAAATACAAGAGGAAAGAGGATTGCCCGTTAACATATGCATTTACTTTAATAGGAGGGAAATGGAGGCTTCCGATTATCTGGGCTTTATGGAGAAACGAAAAGCTGCGCTACAACGAATTGAAACGCAGCATTGATGGGATAACAAATATGGTTTTATCTCAAACATTAAAAGAAATGGAACAATACGGAATCGTTAATCGTAAGCAGTACATGGAAATCCCTCCAAGAGTTGAATACTCATTGACAGAAGCGGGAAAAGACTTGGTCCCATCCTTAGAATCACTGGCTAAATGGGGTAAATCTATGCAAAATCAATAAAAGCATTTAAAACGTCTTTATTGGCGTTTTTTTTATGTGGAAAAGAAGGGTTAAATTGTTTAAAAACTCGCTATCAGAACACATGTTCGCTATAATAAAAGTATAAGAATAAAGGAGTTGATTGGTATGCGTAAAAAGAAATGCACCATGAGTATTCCTGCAATCATTGAAATGTATTTAAACGGAAGAAGTACTACTGACATAGCACAGCAAGCAAATGTTTCTGTCAGACATATAAATTCATTACTACTAAGTAACAATGTGGAAAGAAGACCAAAAGGAAGCTGGTTAAGAAAATACACAACAAATGAAGATTACTTCAAAACCTGGTCTAATAATATGGCATATTTATTAGGCTTTTTTGCTGCTGATGGAAATATGCCGCAAGAACTGCAGTTGATCAGTTTTTCACAGAAAGATCCTCAAATATTAGAAATTATTAAGAGAGAACTAGAATCAACACATCCTATTGTAAAGAACAATACTGGAGTATCCATTTTAAAAATTAACAGCAAAATCATGAAAGATGACTTAATAAAAATACACGGATTTACACCTAATAAGTCTAATGATATTGAATTTCCATATGTTCCAGAAGAGTATATAAGCCATTTTATAAGAGGGTATTTTGATGGTGATGGAAACATTTATTCAAGAGGCTATTTAGCAACCTTTGTTGGAGGCTCGTTAAAATTTATGAATTCTTTAAGAGACATATTAGAAGTTCAAGGATTTGAACCACGTTTAAAAAGCAAAAATAAAATTCATCGATTATATATTAGTGGAAGAAAAACTATTAAATTATTTTATCATTGGATGTATCAAAATAAAGAATTATACCTAAAACGGAAATTTGAAGCATTTCCGGACAAAAATGTAAATTTAAATGATCTGAAAAACGCTAAAATGAAAACTACTGTAGAAGCTGTTGCGAAAAGAAAAAAAGAATTTATTGATGACTTTATACGAACTTACTGTGTAGATTCAGCATGTAAGAAGGTCGGAATAAAAATTACCACTTATAAAAGATGGTCAGATACTGATAAAGATTTTTTAAAATTGATAAATAACATAAAACAAGAAAGAAACTAATTATTCAAAAAGGAGATGCTCATTAACAAGCTTCTTCTTTTTATTATATTTTTAGTAGACATAATATCTATTATAGGAGGCAATGTGAAATAAGATAAAAGTAGTCTCATATCAAAAGATTACTTAAGATAGTGAGACGAAATAAAAAATTTCATTAAATTCTTCATTAAACTTTTTTATCTGAGCTTTTTATACTCATTCATTTTTATTAATTATCAAATTTGAAATTCAACTAGTTAATTCAGCTGGGTTCTAATTTTTCTCGATTGCTTTAGATTCATTTATTTTTAAGTTTATTTTTTATTACATTATTTTAATATCAGCGCTTCTGGATTTTATTTTTACTGTTATTTGTTCTTTAAGATCCACCATTTAAAACGTTATAACAATATGCACATTCTAAGTTTGTGAGTTTGCATCTGCACCTATTTTCTTTCCATAGAATAGGATTCATTGTATAATGTTTTAATTCCGATAAAATTCATTGGATAAGGAGGTTTATCGTATGGCACAAACTAATTTAAATACAAATATACAAACAAACCGTCGAAATTCAGCAACGACTGTTGTTTCAGAATTAAGTCCTGTACAGAAACCTTTAGTTACAATAGGTTTTCTTGCAGCCATAATTTTATTATTTTCAATAGTTAATACTGCAAATTGGACTCAAGGGATTCTGTTTATCATCGGTATATTGCTTGGAAATGCCTTGCTTTATGCACGTTTTGGCTTCACATCAGCATTTCGTCGACTTATTTCTGTAGGGAATGTTCAAGGTCTGCAAGCTCATATGCTTATGCTAGCGATCGCTACAACTTTATTTGCCATCATTTTAAGTACTGGATTTAGCTTTACAGGGATAAAACCAGTTGGATATGTATCTCCTGTAGGTGTGAGTGTAATTTTTGGCGCATTTCTATTTGGAATCGGAATGCAGCTGGGTAATGGATGTGCTTCAGGAACACTGTATTCTTTAGGTGGCGGTTCATCTTCAATGATATTAACGCTGCTCTCCTTTATTACAGGATCAGTTATTGGGGCTTACCATTTCACTTTTTGGATGAACGATATGCCCTCATTAGCTCCCATTTCACTTGCTGAAACAACAGGATTTGGATATTTTGGCGGCTGGCTTCTACAAATAGCTATATTTGCTTTGATCTACTGGATAACAATTCAAATAGCCAAAAAGAAAAATCCACCAATGATGAAGCCACTTCCAACAACTACTGGCTTGAAAAAAATCTTTCGCGGCTCATGGCCGTTATTCGCAGCGGCGATTGTTCTTGCTTTACTTAATGCACTAGTTTTAACGATAAGAGGAAATCCATGGGGTATCACTTCTGCTTTTGCTCTTTGGTGCGGCAAAGCATTATTGGCAGCAGGGATTGATGTTTCGTCATGGGGATATTTTGCAGGTCCAAACGGAGCGGCATTAACAAAATCGGTGTTAGCTGATTCTACAAGTGTTTTGAACTTCGGAATTATTATAGGTGCTTTTATTTCTGCAGCATTCCAAGGCACATTTAAACCTCAGAAAATTAAGCCGGGAGTTGCTGGTGCATCGATCATCGGCGGTTTATTCATGGGGTATGGCGCACGCTTAGCATTCGGTTGCAACATCGGTGCATATTTCGGAGGTATCGCATCTTTCAGTCTTCATGGCTGGGTATGGGCTATTATGGCTATGCTAGGAACTTATTTAGCCTTGTTCATACGACCATTGTTCGGACTGAAAAACCCAAATAAGAATGACTCGATTTGCTAATAAAAGCTAATGGATGGATAAAAATATCCGCCATTAGCTTTTTTATTTAGCTGTTTTCATGAATTTTAGTTTTTTATTTCTTTCAAACGTAACTTACTTGCTGATTTTATATAACAATCCTCCTATTTTACCCATAATTTGCTTTGGTTCATCGCGGTTTGGTACGTTTTTGCTAAGAACTGTTACCGCAAATGTATGCCCAGGCATATAAAGCAAACCTGTATTGTGTTCAATTCCTGGTACATACCCTGTTTTATGTGCCAATTCCCAAATCGGAATAGTTCCGATTAATTCATCTTTAACTGGAAGTTGACTTGGCAGCAAATCATTCATTTTCTGTTGTTTCATGATTTCAATCATTCTTTGGCAAGCCCCTATTGAAACGATTTTGCCGAATGTGATTTCTTTCAAGAAATGATTTATTTCTTTTGCGGTTATAATATTGGATTCATCTATCTTTCTAAATGTAGATGGCAAAACCTGAAGTTTATGATGCAGCTTGCTTTGCTTAAATCCCCATCCACTCATATACACTTGTATATTCTGTAATCCAGCCAAATCGATTAATACATTTGTTGCGGTGTTGTCACTCTCGATAATCATTAATACGACTAGATCATGAACAGACCACTCTTTGCCTGGAGCAAGATTCTTTATGATTCCATCACCTAAAACGATGTCTTCTTCACGGACAGTAATTTTATCAGATAATGAATAAATGCCTTCAGCTACTTGAGCAAAAACTGCGGCCATTATAGGGATTTTGATAATGCTAGCGGCATAAAATTCTTCATTTGGATGGTAAACAAATTCTTCTTCTGATTCAAAATGATAAATGGATACACCATACAAACCTTTTCCAAATGAAATCAGTTCCAAAAGTTCTTTTTCGCTCTCTTTCAGCATAGCCCGCTTCCCTTCTTTCTTTAAAATAATTCCATTCTTTTATACCTATAGTTTAAATCAATTTAAATAGATAGTCGCATTTACAATTTGTTTTATTAAAAATAGACTGAGAGCGTTAGAGGTTAATTGAAATGGATACGATACGAAAAGGAGCGATAATGTTGAAAAAGCAGATTTGTATTGTCGGAAGCGGAACAGCAGGATTGCAGCTTGCTTATGCACTTAAAGAAGATTTTAAAGTAACAGTTTTTCACGCTAAATCTCCTGAAGAATTGCGCAGCGGACGGGTAATGTCTACTCAAGTACACTTTGGACCTACTAGAACAAGAGAGAACCGTTTTCATATGCTAAAATGGGATGATCACAATCCTATAAAAAGTATCCATGTAACAATTGGCGAACAAAAGCTATTTACAGGTATGTTAAAGGAAGATGCATTATCAGTGGATCAACGGCTTTATTTTTCACAATGTATGGAGGATTTAAAGAATAAAAGTGTTTCGTTTCATGAAAAGAAAATAGAAGATAATGATGTTGAGTCGTTGGTTAATAATTATGATTTAGTGATAGACTGCACGGGGAAATCCGGTCCTCTCTTCTCTTTTCCTATTGAAGAAAAATTTACTCCGTTTGAAGTTCCACAGCGTAAATGTATCGTAGGTTATTTTTTAGGAATACAGCCTAATACCCCATTAGGTGTAAGCGTAACAGTTCTTCCTGAAATCGGTGAAATGTTTGAAATTCCTGCGATTACTGAGCAAGGTCCAGTAACAATCTTGTTTATTATGGCCGTTCCTGATAAAGAACTTGATGTCTTTAAAGGGATTAAAGATGCTGTAGAGTTAACGGACAAGATGAAAAGTACAGTGAAAACCTTTTTCCCTATGATTCACGAACGAATAGATGCGCAATCATTTTCACTTTCAGATAAAAATGCTTTTCTTCAGGTAGCAATTAAGCCAGAAATTCGAAAGCCTTTTGAAATGTTTAATGAAAAGCTAGTACTTGCCTGTGGTGACAGTGTATTTCTGAATGATCCGATTACTGGACAAGGCTGTAATCTCTCTTCATATTGTGCAGAACAACTATATGAAACGTTAATTGAATTCAAGCATTCAAAATGGGATAAAAAAATAGGAGAAAACTATTGGAATCGGATTAAAACATATGTAAAAGAAGTGACTGAATGGACAAATGCAATGACACTGCCACTTCCACAGCATGTCATCCAAACCTTAATTGCTGGAGCTGATGATCAAAGTAAAGCCGATCTAATAGCAGAATGGTTTGCTGATCCTCCAAAAGCGCATGAAGTCTTTTTTGAGAAGACCAGTGTTTAACACTTGTGAATCATAAGAGTTAGTTAATCGATTATGCAATGTTCGTAGTAATATGAGATAAAATGACCCAATGAATTTATGTAATTATTAAAAATGCTCAGCTATCTCAATCTGAGCATTTTTTATATTATTATTTACTTTATGTATCTCAAATAAGTGCCTGTTCTAGCGTTCCCCCTTTTTCAATCTACCTGGAAGTGTCCAACCTCCCCTTTGTTATTAATCATAAGGACCTTTTCACCCTTATAAATATGAGCAATGGTATACCTCTACTTATTTCTATCAACGTTATCATACCTTTTTAACATGTATTTTCCACTAGCTTTAGTAAAAATTTGAAGATTTCCACCACCAAAGTTAATTTTTTTCTTAAATCTAAATTTTTATTGTAAAAATGTGAGGTTCATTATATATTTAATTGAGAATGATAATCAATGTTATTTGTTTCCTAAGGAGGAACATTTATGGAAAACAAAGCTATTTTTGATGTGACAATTATCGGTGGAGGACCAGCTGGTCTGTACTCTGCCTTTTATAGTGGATTAAGAGAAATGAAGACAAAAATTATAGAGTATCAGCCTCATTTAGGCGGCAAACTTCATGTATATCCTGAGAAGATGATTTGGGATGTTGGCGGTCATCCCCCTCTTCCTGGTGCAAAGCTTATCGAAAAGCTTGTAGAACAAGGACTAACCTTTAATCCAGAAGTTGTTTTAAATGAAAAAGTTGAAATGATTACACGAGATGATGAAGGCAACTTTGTCTTAATAGGATCTAGTGGTGAACGGCATTTTTCAAAAACAGTCATTGTTGCTGTCGGAAGCGGTATCTTAAATCCACAGAGGCTTGATATAGAGGGTGCTGAGAGGTTTGAAGTTTCTAATTTGAACTACACTGTTAAATCACATAAGCAATTCAAAGATAAGACTGTTGTTATTTCAGGCGGTGGAAATACAGCCATCGACTGGGCGAATGAGTTAGTACATATCGCAAAAAAAGTTTATCTTACTTATAGGAAAGGAACACTAGCAGGTCACGAAGCTCAAGTTACACAACTTATGAATAGCTGTGCAGACTGCATCTTTAATACATCAATCTCTAAGCTGTTTGCTTGTCCTAACCATGAAGTAATTGAACAGATTGAATTAACAAATCATTTGACAGGTGAAGTTTCCTGCCTGCCTATCGATGAAGTGATTATTAATCATGGCTATGAACAAGATTCATCATTGCTTGGGAATAGCGACTTGAATATAGAGATTGCTGACAACTTTTATATCGCCGGAAATTCAAACAGTGAATCGTCAGTTCCTGGTATATTTGCTGCAGGTGACATACTTAAGCACGAAAGTAAATTGAACTTGATCGCTGGAACGTTCCAAGACGCAGCTAACGCCGTGAATAAAGCTAAACAATTCATCCATCCCGATGCTCAAACAGCGGCCATGGTATCTTCTCATAACGAAGTATTTAAAGAACGCAATCGTGAACTAGTCAAGCAGATGATTCATTAAAACCACAACCTAACTTTTCAGGTACCTGTCCCAATAACATAAAACAGCCCAAGTCACTAAAAACTGAGCTGTTTTTTATTTGTATATAAAATGGGAGCTCTGTTCTATATTTGAAATTTATATTATTCCAATAACCATCAACTTTTTTTCTACTTGTACAGGGCACTATAATTCTTCAACTCCCTCTAGCTCTAGTGGCAATTACAATAACCGATGTGAGAGGTACTTCTTTAACTGACGAAAATGTACGTATCCTCAAATCTTCTAGGCACTATTCGTGTTGGAAAATCTTTTCAGGAATTGCTGCAAGCGAATAAAAACAATAATGGTTTTAAGCAACACCACACATTAACTTTAATATTTAACACATAGCACTTCCATAAGTTGATGTGCTATTTCAAATTGAAGATAAGTAGAGTTCTACTTTGTATATAAAAAAATCCATCTATTCCTTATTTGGATTAGATGGATTTTCATATCACTCTCTATTTTTTTGCAAGTAAATACATGAAATATGGTGCTCCAATAATGGTAACGATTATTCCAGCGGGGATTCCGCTTGGATCTAATATTACTCTTCCTATTGTGTCTGCTGTAAGAAGCAAGATTCCTCCAATTAATGCTGCAACCGGAAGAGACGCTTGATGCCTGGGACCAACAAGTGATCTCGCAATATGTGGAGCCATCAATCCAACGAATACAATCCCTCCACTTACGGCAACAGATGCAGAAGCTAGCGCAACGGCGATCATGATCAAGATTATACGTTCTCTTCCTACATTGACTCCGACACCAATCGATACATTCTCATGAAGATTCAGTGTGTTCAGCACATTAGACTTTAGAATTGTGAGCGGAATTAATATGAGGATCCAAGGTAATAACGAAAGTACAAACGTCCAGTCATCTCCCCATATTCTTCCCACCATCCAATTGGCCATAAACGAGTAGTCTTCCATATCTAATCTTGTTGATAAAGTCAACGTTGCACCATATAATGCAGAAGCTAAGCCTACTCCCACAAGCACAAGTCTTGTCGGCTCAACCCCTTCCCCTTTTATGTAAGACATAAAATAGATGACAGATGCAGTTGCCATTCCGCCTGCCAAAGCAAATAGCGGAAGAAGATATATGAACCTAGTAGTTTCAACCGTGAAAAACAGTATATATACCACAACCATCAAACCAGCACCGGCATTAATTCCTAAAATTCCAGGTTCAGAAAGTGGATTCTTCGTCAAACTTTGAAGGATAGCACCAGAAACAGCGAGTCCCATCCCAGCTAAGGTTGCGACTAAAATCCTTGGAAGTCTAAATTCAAAGAGTATTAAATTTTCTCTTGGTGTTCCATGTCCAATTATAGTTCTAAACAGTTCTGAAGGAGTTAATGATGCAAAACCTGTGGCTACACTTATAATGAATATGGCTATAAGCAATAAGATCGCAATAAGAATAGTTACTCTTCTTCTCTTAATCTGGTTTGCGTTCATCATGATAGTTTTCTTCCTCCTTTTCTTGCAAGATAAAGGAAGAAAGGAACTCCAATCATGGCTACTACTGCTCCAACTGGTGTTTCGTAAGGAGCGTTTATCGTTCGAGCAAACGTATCCGCTAACACCATTAGCACACTGCCAAAAATGGCCGAACATGGGATTATCCAACGGTAATCCGTTCCAACAAGAAATCGGACTATATGCGGAACCATCAATCCTATAAACGCAATAGCTCCGACAAGTGATACTGCTGCGCCTGCAAGAACCAGCACGACTGTCATTAGAATGACTTTTGTTAATAATGTTCTCTGACCTAGTCCTTTAGCTACCTCTTCTCCAAAGCTGAGAATTGTAAGCTGTCTTGAAAAGGCAACTGCAATTATGATACCTATAATGACTACCGGTACTATAAGCTTAAGCTGCATCCAATTTGTACCTGAAACACCTCCAGCTATCCAGAAGGCGAGGTCTTGAGAAAGGTTAAAATATAGTGCTGATCCTTCGCCTAAAGAAGAAAGGAGTGCAGAAACAGCTGCACCTGCCAAAGTGATTGTGATAGGAGAAAGTCCGCCTCTGCTCATCGATCCTAAACCGAATACCATACCTGCACCAATTCCAGCGCCGATAAAGGAAATCATCATGACTGAAAAATAGTCTGCTTCTGCGTTAAAAGCGAACACACATGCAAGAGCTAAACTCGCTCCTGCATTCAAACCAAGCAACCCAGGGTCTGCAAGGGGATTTCGAGTCATCCCCTGCATAATAGCTCCACTGACAGCGAAAGCAGCACCGACAATCGCCGCACCGAGTTCCCTCGGTAATCGCAGGCTGACGATAATACGATCAGCCTCTCTACTAGGATCATAATTTAAGATCGAATTCCATACTGTAAGAAAATTAATCTTGGCAGCTCCAACTGAGATAGCAAGACCAATACTCACAATCAGTAGTACGAATCCAATCAACAAAATGGCTGAGCCTACTGCCGGTCTCGAATACACTTTATTCTCTTTTATCAGCTTGGTCTTTGTTTTGAACATGGCATATTTCCTTTATAAATCTATTATTATTTCTTTTTTGTTAACTTTTCTACAATGAAATCTAATTCTTTTTCTAAAGAAATTGGATCATTGAAATAGAAGGATTCTGAATCAAATTTAATCGCATTTCCGTTCTTAACAGCAGGAAGCTCTTTCCAAACATCTGACTCCATGAATGAATTATCCGGATTGCCGGCACCTGTTCCGACAAAGATATAATCTCCAGCGTATGTTGGGATCACTTCTGTAGAGATTGCTTTCCAGCCAGGACCGAATACATCTTCTTCTAGTTTCTTAGGTGCTTTTAGTTCAAGAGCTTGGTAGATGACTTCTGTTCCACGTCCCCAGTTTTCACCGTAAACATACATATCTTTACCGTATGCTTCCATTACCATGAATGTCTTGTCTTCACCGATAGCGTCTTTAACTTTTTTGCTAGCATCTGCTGCTTTCTGTTCCCACTCTTTTACCCACGCTTTCGCTTCTTTTTCTTTGCCAACTATTTTTCCGATTTCAATATGCTGTTCTTTATAGTCGTATTTGTCATAAGTCATTGTGGCAGTTGGAGCAATTTCTTCATATTTCTTAATATTCTTGTCATCCGAATATGTAATGATTAAATCAGGGTTTAGTTCTAATAGCTTTTCATAAGAATCAGCTGTAACTACTTCAGCATTGTCCAGTTTGTTTCCATAGAATTTGTTTTGCTTTGGATATTCGTTTACGGCGATTGGTGTAATTCCTAAATCTAGCAAGTTACCAGCGTACGTGGCAGCCATCATCGCTACACGTTTTGGTTCAGCAGGTACTTCCACATCTCCTTTTTCACCTTTATAGATTCTTGTTTCTTTCTTAGATTCTTTTTTCTCAGTACTTGTGTTTTCTGATTTATTACCGCACGCAGCAAGCAATAATACTAACAGCATAGTCATAAAGCTAAGTAAAATTTGTTTTGTACGTTTATTCATTTTTGACATCCTCCAATATATGAAAATAAAAATCATTCTCAATTAATAATAAAAAAGAAAAGGCGAAAGATTACGCCAGGTTCTCTATAAGCTGAACATTTTTAATAAGATCATACGTAAGACATATTGGTTTTCTTGTTCTTGGATCTATACCAATCTCGGCATCAATATTGAAAACATTTCGAAGCACATTACGTGTCATCACTTCTTCTGCTGTTCCCTCTTTCAGAACAGCTCCGTCTTTCATCGCAACCATATGATGAGCAAATCTCGCTGCATGATTCAAATCATGAATGACCATTACGATTGTTCGTTTTTGATCACGGTTCAGCTGGTGCAATAACTCAAGAACCTCTAATTGATGAGACAGATCCAAGTATGTAGTCGGTTCATCGAGTAATATTATATCTGTCTCTTGTGCTAAAGCCATGGCAATCCATACACGCTGACGCTGACCACCTGAAAGCGCATCAACAGGCCGGTCCTTAAACTCAGAAACTCCAGTGACATGAAGAGTCCAGTCAATCACTTCAAAATCTTTTTTTGAAAGTTTACCAAACCCCTTTTGGTATGGAAATCTCCCATAAGAAACAAGTTCTCCAACTGTAAGTCCTTCGGGTGAATCTGGCGATTGAGGCAAGATAGCCATCTTTTGAGCAATTTTCTTTGTAGACTCTTTACTTACGGATTTACCATCGAGGTAAACAACTCCAGATTTCGGATTCAATATACGCGACAACGTTTTCAGAACCGTTGATTTTCCGCAGCCATTTGGACCGATAATGGTTGTAATCTTCCCATCTGGTATTGAGATGTTAAGATCTTTTACTATGTCCCTTTCACCATAAGCAATATTTAAATGTTCAGCATACAGTCTGGACATACTCTTTGCCCTCCTTTAATACCGTTTATCGTAAATATTTTTCAATTGAAAATGATTATCAATCTCGTTTCTCATTTTATTGAATTACCTTGTGTGTGTCAATAGGTTTTTCCAACTTAACAAAAATTACAAAGAAAAATCACAACGGTAATCCGTTGCGATTTTTAAATTAATTGTGCTATTTTTTCTTTTTATTAACTCAACACATTGAAATATCGAGCTTCTGGGTGTGCAAATACGATAGCTGAAACAGATGCTTCTGGTTCCATCATGCAGCCGTCTGTTAGCTGTATTCCGATATCCTCTGGTTGAATCAGCTTAAATAGTTTTTGCTGGTCTTCAAGTTCAGGACATGCGGGGTAACCAAAAGAAAAACGCTGTCCTTGATATCGTGCAGAAAAACGCTCTCTCATTGTAAAGTCTACAGAATCAGGGAACCCCCATCGGTCTCTCATTTGCTGATGAATGAGTTCAGCAAAGCCTTCTGCTGTTTCAAGTGCTAATGCTTGCAGTGCATGACTTTCTAAAAAACGTCCTTCTTGCTTTAATTCCTGTGCAAGTTCACGTATACCAGTGCCTGCTGTTACAGAAAAGAAACCAACATAATCCATTTCCCCGCTCTCCTTTGACTTAAGGTAGTCGGCTATACACAAATACGGTTCTTTTGTTTGACGAGGAAAGTCAAATCGTTCGATTATCGTTTTTTGATCGGCTGGATCGTAGACGATTACACTTTCGTCATCTGATTGCGCAGGGAAAAACTGATACATAGCAGATGGATTGATTAAATCTTTTTCTTTTGCTTCTTTTAGAAGATTATCAACGAGGGATTTAATCTCCAGTGTTTTTTCGTCTTTTTCTTCTATTAATCTTGATATCTTCCCTTTTATCCCAAGATGATGACCTAACAGCATCTGCAAATTGATGTAAGGCTGAATATGGGATAATGAATAGTTACGTAATATGTGTCTTTTCGTATCCTGAGGAATGTGTACAGACACTGATTGTGAAACTTTTGAACGAACTTTAACAGCCGTTGCCGTAGCTGCGCTGCCTGTAGAAACACCCATGTCTAATGCAATCGAAACTTTCTTTTCATTTTGTTCAATGGTGAGCCTTTCACAATCTTCAGGCGTTTGTAGTTGATTGGCAAGCGACAGTCCTTCCATAGCATCTTTTGCGTATAATACCATTCCTTCGTATTCCTTAGATATTTTTGTATCTGTAAATTTTCTAGATAAAGCGGCGCCTCCTACTAGTATTGGAGTTGATATATCTGCCTCTCGCATATCATTTGCTGTTAATACCATTTGCTGGGCAGATTTCACGAGTAGACCTGACAGTCCAATGATATCTGGTTTGTTTTTCTTTACCGCTTCAATCAGTTCCAAAGGAGTGACTTTGATTCCTAAATCGACCACTTGAAATCCGTTGTTGCTCAATATGATATCCACCAAATTTTTGCCAATATCATGGACGTCCCCTTTTACCGTTGCTAACAACACCTTTCCTTTTGATGAGGATGCATCATTTATCTCCATGTGCGGTTCTAAATGAGCTACAGATGCTTTCATGACTTCTGCACTTTGAAGTACTTCAGCTACAATGAGCTGGTTATCGTTAAATAGCCGGCCTACTTCCTTCATACCATCCATGAGTGGTCCATTTATGATTTTAAGTGGTGTCTCATACTGATTTAACGCAATTTCTAAATCAGGGATTAACCCCTCTTTTGTACCTTCTAAAATATAATACTGAAGTCTTTCTTCGAGCGTCATGTTCGGAAGCTGTGACTTTGTTTCTTTCTTTTTGCCCCGATAAAAATCAGTAAAAACAGCAAGTGATTCTTCGGTTGTTTTAAAAAGCAACTCATCAGCCATCGTGATTTCTTCTTTTGATATGGAAGCATAACGTTCTAGTTTTTCTGTGTTGACAATGGCGTAATCTAATCCGGCTTGTGTACAGTGATATAGATAAACGGCATTTAGAATTTCACGGCCAACAGGGGGAAGTCCAAATGACACATTACTTACACCTAGTATCGTTAGGCACTCCGGAAACCTCTCTTTAATAATTCGAATTCCTTCCACCGTTGCGTTCGCTGATCCGATATATTGTTCATCACCTGTTCCGACTGGAAACACAAGTGGATCAAAAATAATATCAGATGGAGAGACGTTATATTTGTTAACTAGCAAATCATAAGATCGTGCAGCAATTTCTAATTTACGATCTGCTGAAACACCCATTCCTTTTTCATCGATCGTCCCAACGACCACCGCAGCTCCATACTTATGAAGAAGCGGGATCACTTTTTCGAGACGTTCTTCTCCGTCTTCTAAGTTTATGGAGTTTATGATTGCTTTCCCTTGAGAGTATTTTAGTGCAATCTCCAATACTTCTTCATCCGTCGAATCAATCACAAAAGGAATCTTTACTTTTTTCACCACTTCTTTCATGAATTGCTCCATATCTTCTTTTTCATCACGATCGGGATCTGCTAAACAAATGTCTAATACATGCGCTCCGCCCTTTACTTGAGCTCTTGCAACTTCTGCAGCTTCCTCAAATTTTTGCTCGGCGATTAATCGTTTGAATTTTCGTGAACCGATCACATTCGTCCGCTCACCAACCATGATGGGACGCAATGTTGGATCATCATAGATAAATGGCTCAATTCCAGACACCATGTGCGTTTTATTTGTTTGCCTTTTGCGTGGCGCATACTTTCTCATTACGTTAGATAAAGCTTCAATATGCTTTGGTGTCGTGCCGCAGCATCCACCAACAATATTTAACCACCCTTTTTCAGCAAAACCGGATAATTTCTTTGCTAATGTTTCAGCTGTCTCATGATAATTGCCTTCTTCATCTGGAAGTCCTGCATTCGGGTAACAGCTTACTGCAGTCGATGCCAAATCAGAAAGTGATCGGATATGATCTTGCATAAATTCCGGTCCTGTTGCACAATTCAAGCCAACTGCAATAGGATTCATATGTTTAAGAGAAATATAAAATGCCTCTATATTCTGACCAGCAAGAGTTGTTCCCATCGGTTCAATCGTGCCGGATATCATTAAAGGGAGTCGTTTTCCACTGTCCGAGAACGCTTGTTCGATTCCAAGAAAACCTGCTTTTACATTGAGCATATCTTGGCTAGTTTCTAATAAGAGGAGGTCTGCCCCCCCGTCAATAAGACCGCGCGCTTGCTCTGCGTATGCATCTCTTAAAACATCAAAAGTCGTTCCGCCTGTTACACTCAGCGTCTTCGTAGTGGGACCTAATGAACCTGCGACAAAACGCGGCCACTCCGCAGTTGAAATTTGATCAGCCGCTTTTTTAGCAAGTTCTGCTCCAATCTTATTTATTTCATAGGCTCTAGCTCCAAGATCATACTCATCGAGTACGAGATCCGTACCTCCAAAAGTATTGGTCTCTATAATGTCTGCTCCTGCTTTTAAATATGTTAGATGAATGGATTCAATTACAGAAGGAGCTGTGATATTTAGATATTCATTACACCCGTCATATTCTTCACCTCCAAAATCATCGACAGTAAGCTGTGCTTGCTGCAGCATCGTTCCCATTGCGCCATCCATAATTAAGATTTTTTTGTTTAGCTGTTGTTGGAATATATCATTAGGCATTCTGAGACCTCCTTACAAGTTGAAAAGGACTGTGAGCTCGGGCATAATTTGCTAGTTCGACTGTTAGTTCATAACGCATGAAGGGGGTAATAAGATAGATTCCGTTAAATAACTCCATAGCAGTATCCAATAAAGACTTTGCAATAAATAAACCTTCCTCTGATGCCTGCTTTGGATCATTCTTATATTTTGCCAAACGCTCTCGTACCGAGTTTGAAAGTTTGATACCAGGTACTTCATGGTGAAGAAATTCTGCATTCTGACTGCTGATGAGCGGCATGATACCGATATATATTGGTTTATCGATATGGTTAACGGCTTCATGTACTTTGATGAGCTGCTCTTCTGAGAAAACAGGCTGGCTAATAAAATAATCCGCTCCGCATTCTATTTTTTTCTCTAATCGCTCAACCGCTTTATCTATATGCCTTACATTCGGGTTAAAAGCGGCTCCGACAGAGAATGAAGTCTTTTCACCAAGATCTTTTCCTGATAACGAGACACCTTCATTAAATTGCTTGATCAGCTTAATCAAATCAAAAGATGTTACATCATAAACCGAAGATGCACCTGGAAAATCCCCAATTTTAGTAGGATCTCCTGTTACGGCGAGAATTTCGTTAATACCATTTGTGTGAAGTCCCATCAAATGCGACTGCAATCCGATTAAATTCCGATCTCTGCACGTAACATGAACGAGCGGCCGCAAGTTCACCTGTGATTGAACGATGGATCCAAGAGCAGAATTACATATTCTTGGTGAAGCAAGGGAATTGTCCGCAAGAGTGAGTGCATCAATGCCAGCCTTTTTGAGCGCATTAGCTCCTTCCATAAAACGAGTTGTGCTCAACTTTCTAGGCGGGTCTAATTCAACAATGATTGATTGCTTATTTTTCACCTGTTCATGAAGCGGTGTTATCTTTGGTTTAGCAGGAGAAGACGGTGGCTGAACAACGATTTTTTTATGTTTTTTCATTATTTCTTTCTCAGTTATCGGTTCAGCATCCTTTAGTTCTTCAGAGAACGCTCGTATGTGAGCTGGAGTTGTACCACAGCAACCGCCAAGTAACCGAATACCTTGATCCCGAAAGGCGCGGGCACATTCTTTAAAGTATTCGGCATCGCTTTCATATTGCAGCTTTCCATCATTATAAGAAGGAAGACTGGCATTCGGGTAAGCAGAAAGGTAGGCGTGTTTTTGGATTGGGACTTCTTCAAGTGTTTTTAGCATATGATAAGGACCAAGTCTGCAGTTAAGACCTACAATATCTGCTCCACTCGCTTCTAATTTAGCGAGTGCTTCTGTTATCGGTGTTCGGTCCTGCATAATACCTACTTCCTGCAAAGATACCTGGGAGATGATAGGTAGATCTGTTTCTCTTCTAGCGATTTCTAAAACAGTTTGCAATTCTTCTAAATCATAATACGTTTCTAATAAAATACCATCTACATTCTCCATTAAAAGACAATATAATTGTTCACGAAAGCTGCGTTTCACTTCTTCCATTGGTATTCTATTTGGTTTAATTCCACGGATACCGCCAATTGTTCCCACAACATATTCATTATTTTTCGTTGAATTTCTGGCTAACTGAACAGCTGCACTGTTTATTTCCTTTACTGAATCTTGGAGCCCGTAACGCTCAAGTTTGGAATAGTTTGCTGCATACGAATTCGTTTGAATGATATTTGCTCCGGCATCTATATAGGCATGATGGATATTCAGAATTTGATCAGGCTGTGAGAGGTTGAGTTCTTCATAACAAAAGTCTGTTCCATAAGAATACAAGAGTGTGCCCATAGCACCGTCACCAATCAAAATTTTGTTTTGTTTTAAATCTGTTAATATACCCATCTTCTGCCTCCCATAAAGATAACTTGGCTGAATGACTGAACTTTAACCATCCGCCTTAGTAGCGCTAATACGATCGACTTAAATTACTTTCAACGCCGATTTCAACCTTTTGTGACAAGTTGCTTTTAATATTGAATAAAAAAAAGTCTTCTAATTAAGAAGACTTTTCTGAGTTTTGGTCTTCTTATCTCTACAAGTTCCAGTAAACTTGAAGGAATTAGCACCTTTTCAGCTTGAAGCAGCTGCTGGTTGCTGAGGTTTCACAGGGCCATTCCCTCCACCTCTCTGGATAAGATTTCAGTATTCGATTTTTGTTGAAACATTATTTATTAATTGTTGTTTATAATGTTCTCGTAATATTTCAGATTGTAAGAATTGTCTATTAATTAGTTCTTCGAGAGCAATGCGTCGTTCATGTCCATTATGGAGTTTTTTCACAAGAACACGGCATTCATATAAAAAATCAACATATGATTCATAGTCAGCAGAATACGTATTTTCTAGCTCTTTTTTGATTTTTTTAGAAAGTGATGGACTTGATCCACTCGTAGAAACAGAGAATACTAGCTTCCCTCTTCTAACAACAGAAGGAACGATAAAATTGCCTAAGTCCGGATGATCAGCAACATTTATAAGTTGCTTATCGACAGCCTGTGAGGCAATCCATGCATTCGTTGCATGATCATTTGTTGCAGCAATAATCAAAAATGCGTCTGTATAATCACTTGCTTCGATTTCCCTTGATATCCACTTAAGTTTTTTTTGAGTATACAGTTCTTTTATTTCGGAAACTGCATCAGGACTTACAACCGTTATATTTGCCCCAGTTTCTACTAGACCCTGAATTTTACGCAGAGCAATCTTACCCCCACCTGCTATCACCACTAACTTGTTTGCGAGATTCAAATGAATAGGGTACAAAAGCATCCTTCTCCTTATTATATAGCGTCTCGGTTATACGAGTCTGTAATACCTTTTTTAAAATAGGGTGATATCCAAGCGCATTGCATAATACAACTTCTTTTTCGTTCTGTCGTTTGTAGTGATTGATGGTCTTATTTATCCCCTTTAAAAGGAGACCGGTGAACAATAAATACGGTACAATTACAACTTGATCACAATATTTATCAATTTTTGTTAAGGCATCTTCAAAGCTTGGTACAGAACCAGTTAGAAAGCAAGCTTTAATTTGTGGAACACGGTTTTGCAGCTGTAAATGATGCGCGATCGCTTCAAGGTCCCTTTTAACATCTGGGTCTGAACTTCCTCGTCCGATCAGGAGTACATAAGATGTATCTTTTAAACCGCTGACTTTTTGACTTATCTTTTCCCATAACAAGTCAGAAATGGATTGATGTACTCCAAATGGACGGCCATATGTTATTTCTACATCAGGGTATTGATTCTGTAACTCGAACAGCTCTTTTGGAATATCTTTTTTAGCATGATTTGCAGATAATAATAGGACTGGTACGACGGCAATTTTGGTTGCTCCTTTTTTGATGCAAGTTTCAAAACCTTCTTTAATTGAAGGCTCAGAAAGTTCAAGAAAGCAGATTTCTTTTATGGGTGTGTCTATATTTTCTATACATTGCTGGACGAAGGATATTGCTTCGTTACTCCCTTCTTTTAACCGGCTTCCATGACAGATTAAAAGTAATGCTTGCATCTACAATGCTCCGCTCATCACGGCTTGCTGATTTCCTTGCAGTTGTTCAAACCAGCTTAATTCTTCCCTAAGACGGACCACTTCTCCTACTACAATCATACTCGGGTTCTCTATTCTTTCTCTCTTTACAATTTCTACAATTGTCGAGAGGGTACCTGTAACTGTTCGTTGTTCTTCTAGTGAACCCCAGTGTATTAATGCAACAGGTGTTGTCTCGCTCTTGCCGTTTTCAATCAGTTTAGAGCATATATATGGCAGATTTCCAACTCCCATATAAATCGCCAAAGTATCAATGCCTTTCGCGAGACTGTCCCATTTCAGTTCTTCACTTTCACCATTTTTCCGGTGTCCCGTTACAAAAGCAAAACTCGAACTTATTCCTCGATGTGTAACAGGGATTCCTGCGTAAGCAGGGGCTGCAACACCAGAAGTAATTCCTGGAACGACTTCAAAATACAGATGATTCTTTGCAAGTGCCTCAGCTTCTTCACCGCCTCTGCCGAAGACGAATGGATCCCCTCCTTTTAGTCGTGTGACGGTTTTCCCTTTCTGTGCATGCTTGACTAAGAAACTGTTGATTGTTTCCTGTTTCATTGAATGATAGTTTGGGAGCTTACCGCAATAAATTAAATCGCAATGCGGTTTCGCGTATGACAGGAGTTCTTTATTGACAAGCCGATCATACAAAATAACATCCGCTTCTTGAATACATCTCAGCCCTTTTACAGTTATTAAACCCGGATCTCCCGGACCCGCTCCAACAAGATAAACTTTTCCCATCATTCTCACCCCTTAATTGTTTACTATCGTTTCCCGTTCATAGAGTACAAAGCCATTTCCAGATCTTATTTTTTTCTTTTCATAAAGTGATATATCATCAATTTCAGGTTCTTTTAAAAAATACTTCTCTAGCTCAACCTCCACGAGTTGAAACGCCTGCTCATCTCGTGAAGCGGCAATAACTACATCGATCACTTCAGAACTTGAAGTAACTTCGAAACGATATAAATACATATTATTAACCTCCTGATTTATGAAACTTGTTCGGCTAAACGTCCAGAGATTTCATCCAGCTCTAACTGAAGCTGGTCAAGACCGGTTCTATTTACGTAGTCAAAGAAAGTTTCTGAAGGAAGTTTCGTTTCTTTAAAAAAGGTGAGCAGATTAAACAAAACCTCGTCTAATTGGCCAGTCTCGAATTTACCCTTCAATTTCTCATTGAATTTACCACCTTCATTTAATGTTCCTCCAACATAGATCTCAAATGCTTCAACCATCTTTTTGTCTTTTGTACGCATTAACACTCCTTGCAATCCGATATCTGCAATTTGTCTCTGTCCGCATGAATTCGGGCACCCAACCATATGGATTCGAACTGGCACATCAAGTGCAATCTGCTCATCCAGTCGTTCTGCAAGCCGGTGCATACGTTTCTTGGTTTCGACCAATGCCAGGTTGCAGTATTCAGTCCCTGTGCAGGAAACTGAATAGGCAATAAAAGATCTTGGTTCGATTGAAATCCGTTTAAAAACTTCCTCTTTCAGCAAAGCATGGACATTCTCATGGGGGATATTTGGAATAATCAAGTTCTGTGAGTTACATGTCCGGATTTCACCATTGCCATACTTTTCGGATATACGTGCAATTTCCAACACTTCATCTGCATCTAATCGGCCTACTGGTACATTAAATCCGATGTAGCTTAATCCCTCTTGTTTTTGTGGATGCACACCATAGAAATACCCTGCATTCCATCCAGTAAGCGCATCATCACCTTTATCTGGGAGAGGTCCTGTATATTCCAAAACTTTGTCTTTAAACTTCTCTGGCCCCCAGTCCGCCATGAGAAACTTAAGTCTCGCGAGATGCCGTTTTTCACGGTATCCAAAATCCCTGAAAATCGTCGTAATCGCAATTGCAACTTCTTTTACTTGATTAGGTTCAATAAACAGATCTAATGGTTTAGCCAAATGAGGTCTAGCAGATAATCCTCCGCCAACCTTAATATGAAACCCAGCAACCTGTTTGCCATTTATATTTTTGGTAGCGGGAGTGAAAGCTACACAATTAATTTCTGCATGTGCACTGTTTTTCACATTCGTACTAATCGACAATTTGTATTTTCTAGGCAGGTTTGAGAAATCTTCATTATGCTGAAAAAACTCATACACCTCTTTCACAACCCCTGAAGTATCAAAAAGCTCATTGGGATCGATTCCAGCTAAGGGGTTCCCCATTATGTTTCTTGTTATATCACCACATGCACCTGCACTCGATAGTCCGACTGCGCTTAAACGTTCAAAAATATCAGGTATTTCCTCAATTGTTAACCAATGAAACTGGATCGCCTGACGTGTTGTAATATCGAAAACACTTCTTCCGTAATCCTTACAAATACCTGCTAATGTCTTCACCTGTTCATAATTTAAAATACCTGATGGGACATTGATCCTCATCATAAAGTAGCCATCTTCTTTTGGTCGCTGCAAGTATAGCCCTGCCCATTTAAAACTATCCCATTCTTCTTTTGGAATGGAAGAGAATCCATTCGCAGCATAATAAGGAATATCCTCAAAGATTTTGAGACCGTCTTTTACAAGTTTTTTCTGTTCAGTCTTATTCAGCTTTAGATTTTCCGACCAGAATTTATCATATGCCATATTATCATCTCCTCTTAAATAAGCTGTCTTCGTTCCAAGTACTCAATAATCGTATCCACACAATCAGGGATAGATTGTTTGTTCGTTTCAATCGTTAAAGCCGGTTGATCTGGTTCTTCATACGGGGAATCAATACCCGTGAAATCAGGAATTTCACCATTTCTAGCTTTAAAATAAAGTCCTTTTGGATCTCGTTTCTCACACTCATCTAATGGACATTTTACAAACACTTCGATAAATTCATCCTCGCCTACAATTTCTTTCGCTTTCTTCCTATCTTCTAAGAAAGGCGATATAAATGCAGTTAAGACTACCGTACCATTATCCACAAAAAGCTTTGATACTTCGGAAATTCGGCGGATGTTTTCTGTGCGGTCTTCATCAGAAAAACCAAGATCTGCATTTAATCCATTTCGAATATTATCACCATCCAATACATAGTTTCCTATTCTTCTTTCATATAGTTCCTTCGCTAAGGCGTTTGATAGGGTAGATTTCCCTGAACCCGAGAGTCCAGTGAACCAAAGAACAAAACTGTGATGTGCATTCTGCTTTCTTCTGTCATCTTTCGTTATCGTTGACTCATGCCAAATTATATTTTGCTGTATGCTCATGCTGATCTCCTTTTAATTTGGATTCTTCTTCATGACGCTTTAAACCATTTATTAGTATCTCAACTACCTCTTTGCGGCTAAACGTGCTTGGAGGCAACTCTCCATTTCTTAAAAGCTCTCTAACTTTTGTTCCCGACAGAATTACCCGATCATCTTGACCATGCGGACACGTTTTTGAAGAAGCCATACCTTCGCATTTCGTACAATAAAAACTATGTTCAAAAAACATGGGTGTGATGCCAAGTTCTTCAGAAGTAAACTGTGTAAAAATCTCTTGCGCTTCATACGTTCCATAATAATTGCCGACCCCTGCATGATCACGGCCAACGATAAAATGAGTACAGCCAAAATTCTTTCTAACTAACGCATGGAAAATGGCTTCTCGCGGGCCAGCATATCGCATTGTTGCCGGAAATACAGCTAAAAATACACGATCTTTCGGATAATAGGTTTCTAGTAACTTTTGATAACTTTCCATCCGAACATCTGCTGGAATGTCGTCTGATTTCGTTTCTCCGACCAGTGGATTTAGAAACAATCCGTCAACTGTCTCCAACGCTGTTTTTTGAATATATTCATGTGCACGATGTACAGGATTTCTCGTTTGAAAGCCAACGATTTTCTTCCAGCCTAATTCTTGAAATGTTTTTCTGCTTTCTGATGGATCTAAATGAAATTCAGAGAACGCTTTTTTCTGTATTCGTTTCACAAGTGTGATTTCTCCGCCAACATATACGGATGGCCGACCTAATAATTTTTTTACCCCTGGATGAGCTTGATCTGAAGTTTTGTAGACTTTTTCAGCTTCTCTTTGTTTATCTGGCTGAAAAACATCTCCGACCTTCAAAACACCGTATGTTTCTCCTTCGAACACTAATCTCACTTCTTCACCTTTCGATAAAACAGCAGCTGTCTCACTTTGAACAGGTAAAGTAATCGGAAGGCTCCAGACTGTTCCGTCTGCTAAACGAATATCGTTAACGACTGAAAAGTAATCATCTTCATTTAAGAAACCAGTTAATGGGCTGTATGCACCAATTGCGATTAGCTCAAGATCACTTAATGATGTGGCATCTAACGGAATTTCCTTCTGAATGTGATCAAACGATCGGTTAGGATCATACTTGTTAATAAGTTTTCCACCGTGGGGCTTGATTGCAGAAATAGTAGTCATAATATTTCTCTCCTCCTGTGTTGAATATTAGGCTTGATGTAATCCACATTCTAGCTTTTCGTGGCCGGACCATCGCCCAGAGCGAAGATCGTTTATATCTAATGCTGCTTTAGTACAAGGTGCACATCCAATGCTTGGATAGCCATTATCATGTAATTTGTTATAAGGTAAATTATTCTTATGGGCATATCGCCAAATCTCTTTCCACGTCCAATGAATTAATGGACAAATTTTCACACTATGGAACCTCTCATCTTTATTAACAAATTGGATATGCTTTCTCGTAGGTGATTGCTCTCGGCGGAGCCCAGATAACCACGCTTTAACACCATTTAGTTCATCCTCGAGCGGTATCACTTTTCTTAACTTGCAGCATTGGTTAGGATCCGTTCTCCAAAGATTTTCTCCATATTGTTCAAGTTGTTCTTCAAGGGATAATGAAGGCTGTTTTATTTTAATCTGCAGTGTTGGGTACTTTTGTTTCACATCTTCAATCACTTGATAAGTTTCCTGAAAGTGAAGATGAGTATCTAAAAATGTGATCTTCGCACTTGGATTTACTTGATGAACGAGATCGATTAAAACACTTCCTTCGATTCCAAAACTGCACGCATATACCAATTCATCTCCATATTGCTGATATGCCCACCTCAAAACATCTAAAGCGCCTTTTGTTTCATTCTCTATCTCAAAATCATAATTGTGTTCGTGATTCTTCCAAGTATCATAAGTGATCAACGAACTCCCTCCTTTTTTGAAACAAAAAAACGGTTTTAACGGAGATGAAAGGAATTCCTTTTCATCTAAGTTAAAACCGCCTCTAGTTTTCTAGTCAGCGAATTATTTAATTCGTAGTTTTTCATTTTTTTCCAGTTGAATGACTTTTCCGTCTTGAACAACTAATGTAATTGATCCAAATTGAATATTGCTCAACATTTTTTTTAACTGTGGAATAAAATCATTTTCATCTTGTTCGTTAGCCACTTATAAACCACCCTTTCCATAAATTTCTCTGTTAAGATTTTTTACTATAAAAATAAAAAACCTTTCCATTTCGGAAAGATAGTGGAGGTAAGCGTATTACCTTATCTTCCAAAATGTGTAAACATTCTGCTGGAGTTAGCACCTTACTGCATAGCAGGTTGCCGGGTTTCATCGGGCCAGATCCCTTCACCACTCTTGATAAGTTTAATTTTTTAAAATCATAACAACATATTCACATGATATCAAGACCTTTTTTTAATTATTCTTTCTTTTCAAAATAAAATCATATGAATCGTTGACATGTTATCCCGATAAATCATATAGTAATAATTAAAATTAAAACCAAATGCTGATCGGAAAACCGAAGGCTCTTAACGAAACCGTTGAGAGCCTTTTTTGTTTTTCAAGGAGGAGATCATGAAAAAGTTAATAGTTTTAGCGCTTATCGGACTTATTGCACAATTAATTGATGGAGCCTTAGGAATGGCTTATGGCGTTACATCCACCACATTGTTATTAGTGTTCGGGATTGCTCCTGCGGCAGCATCAGCTTCCGTTCACTTAGCAGAAGTAGTCACAACTGCTGCATCGGGTGTATCCCATATTAAATTCGGAAACGTTGACCGTCAAATCGTTTATCGACTCATTATACCGGGTTCAATAGGTGCCTTTCTCGGTGCATGCTTCTTAAGCAGCATACCTGGTGAATTAATTAAACCCTACATTTCCATATTTCTAATCACATTAGGGGTTTATATTCTTTACCGATTTCTTTTTAAACAAAATAAGAAACAAAATCAGCCAGAAAACAAACCCTTCACAAAAAAACAATTGGTACCGCTAGGACTTCTTGCAGGATTTTTAGATGCGACAGGTGGAGGCGGCTGGGGTCCTGTAACAACCCCGGTCCTGATGACAAAAGATGGAATGACAACGCGAAAAGTGATCGGTTCTGTAGACACGAGTGAATTTGCAGTAGCGGTTTCAGCCTCAATCGGGTTTTTCATCTCATTAGGCTGGGCTCAAGTGCAATGGATTTGGGTTGTGTCACTTATGATCGGAGGATTAATTGCTGCTCCAATTGCAGCATGGCTTGTTAGAATCATTCCCTCACACATACTAGGTGTATTTGTTGGAGGGTTCATTATTTTAACAAACTTAAAAGTACTGCTGAATACATTCCATGTCTCACCTGAGTCTTCCTATACGCTATATACTGTTCTAATTGTAAGTTGGATAGGCGGGATCTTCCTATCAATCAAAAAAGGCAAGGAAGAAACAAGGGCTCAAAACAAAAAAACAAATTTTTTAAAAAATTCTGTTGACTATTGAGTATGAGGTATGTAAGATGATATTTAAATCAATTTTCATATTTTTCTTATCCAGAGAGGCGGAGGGACTGACCCTATGAAGCCCAGCAACCAGCAGACATGCATGGTGCTAATTTCAGCAGAACTACTTTTGTTCTGAAAGATGAGAGCCCGATTCTTATGTATTACGGACCTCTTCTTTTGGAAGAGGTCCTTTTTGTTGGCTCTAAGTAATTTGAAAATTGAAATCATGTCATTTCATGATAAAAACAAATGGAGAAGGAGAGATTTGGTATGAGCGAGAAAAGAGAGTATGGTTTCGAGACGATTTCATTACATGAGGGGCAAAAAGTAGATCCATCAACAAATTCGAGGGCAGTGCCGATCTATCAAACAGCATCTTATCAGTTTGATAATACAGAACATGCTGCTAATCTATTTGGATTAAAAGAATTTGGTAATATTTATACACGCCTTATGAACCCCACACAAGACGCATTTGAGCAAACCATCGCAAAATTAGAAGGCGGTATTGGAGCACTTGCAGTTTCTTCAGGTCAGGCAGCCATTACGTATTCAATCTTAAATATTGCGGGTTCTGGTGATGAGATTGTTTCCTCCACTTCCTTATACGGAGGAACTTATAATCTTTTTGCGATTACTCTTCCTAAGCTTGGGGTTCAAACAAAATTTGCTGATATCGATAATATTCAATCTTTCCGAGATGCGATTACTGACAAAACAAAAGCAGTCTACATTGAAACGATTGGTAACCCTAAAATTGATGTAGCTGATATCCAAGCTATTGCTGATATTGCACACGAAGCAGGACTTCCCCTTATCGTAGATAACACATTTGCAACCCCGTATTTGTGCCGACCTATTGAACATGGTGCTGACGTCGTTGTTCATTCAGCAACAAAATTCATAGGGGGTCACGGAACATCCATTGGCGGTGTTATTATAGATTCTGGTAAGTTTGACTGGAATAATGAAAAATTCCCGGGCTTAACAGAACCAGATCCTAGTTATCAAGGAATCGTATATACAGAGGCGTTTGGTCCGCTCGCTTATATTCTGAAAGCTCGCGTTCAGCTTCTGCGAGATCTCGGTTCGGCGATTTCCCCATTTAACTCATTCTTGTTTATTCAAGGGTTAGAAACATTATCACTTCGCATGGAAAGACATGTTGAAAATACGTTAAAAGTAGCGAAATTCCTAAAAGATCATCCTTCTGTTGACTGGGTAAACTATCCGGGTCTTGAAGACAGCCCCTACCATGATCTCTCTAATAAATATTTGCCGAAAGGAGCGGGTGCTATTCTCACATTCGGTGTAAAAGGCGGGGTTGAAGAAGGAAGAAAACTGATTGAAAGTGTCAGTATCTTCTCACACCTTGCTAATGTTGGAGATTCAAAATCATTAATCATCCATCCTGCTAGTACTACACATCAGCAGTTAACCGAAGAAGAACAGCGAAAATCAGGTGTTGTCCCTGAATTAATCAGACTTTCAATCGGCATAGAAACGGTCGATGATCTAATTTACGATCTCGAAAACGCATTAAAAGTAATTCAACCTTCACCAAGTGGTGTGTAACAATAAAAAATAGAAAAGCTGGCTCGTCAACATTTCGAGTCAGCTTTTTTGTTTGCACAGGACTAATCACTTCTTAATCGTGCTTCACTTCTAATCCAAACACTTCAATTAAAGTAATTGCCTGTTCAGGTGAAATGATAGCGCCTCTCAGATCATCTTCCTTTACATGTATAAATGTAAATTGACATTGGCTAAGATCTACATTTCTTAATGATGTGTCAGAGAACTGTACTTCTTGAATGGCTGAAGCTCCAAATTGTACATTGTCGAATGTTGCCTCAATAAAATTAGCTTCTTTTAGCAAACAATCATCAAATCGAACATCTCCAAGATCTGTCAAATTAAACAAGGAATACGGGGCCGGACAGTCAATAAATTGAACATCTCGCATAATCGCTTCATCAAAATCCACACCAACCAGTTTGCACTCTCTAAACTCGACACGGTTAAATCGTGCACCCTTTAATTTCACATTTGATAGATCACATTTTTCAAAGATGACATCAAGCCATGTTGAAAAGGGCAATTGTCCCTCTCCAAAGTTAACACCTTTTATGTGAACTTCACTGAAACGAACGTTCTTGGCATTCATAGTACCATTTGTTGATTCAAGCTTTCCCATTTCGTACGAAGACCCATCCATAACCTTATCAATCTCAAGTATATCTAAATGAAAAGGGAGATCTGGTTTGTTAATCGCTCTTATTTTGTTTTTCAATTTCATGCCCCTCTCCACCTTGAATTTTTTAAAATCGAATTTAGATACACGGTAATACCTTTTGTTAAATATAGTTTTCGTTTAATAATATAAATACACCTTATGAGAACTTGTTCGACATCATTTATATTATTCCTCCAAAATAAACAACCACTAAAAGAGTTATTGTTTATTCGTTTGATTCACATCTTTATTTTATAACATGTTGTTTTTTTAACGTCTCAATGGCAATATTTTTAGCTTCAGTTCCGCTTCCATCAATATTTACCGCAAAGACCCATGTTTCTTTTTTCGTCTCAACAAATCCGATATACCATCCAAGCCCGAAATCGGACAATCTTGTTCCGGTTTTCCCGTGCAGGACATAGCTATCCTTATCATCCTGAATCATCATTCTCTTCACTGTTTTTTGATGTTTTTCTTCAAATGGCAGCTTTTCCTTTACAAGCCTTTCCATAAATCTCATTTGTTCAACAGCAGAAATCTTAAGCGAACTGTCCAGCCAGAATGCATCAATACCTCCGGATATATCTTTATTGCCATATTCTATTTTATTTACGTAATCTTGCATGTTTGTTTCTCCGATGTCCCTTGCCATATCTTGATAAAACCAAATGGCGGACTCTCTCATCGCAGAGGCTAATGAATGATCGCGGTTCCATGTTTCAAAATCTCTTACCACTCCATCCCATCTCTTCACTTCATATTCATCTCTAACAGCATTTGTTTGCAGACCGATTAATGCATTCGGTACTTTATACGTAGATTCCGGCGTAAGTCTTTCTTTACTTCTATTTGCGTTATATACGTATGTCTTGTTATTTTTAAGATTTTTCAGTACCATTGTGCCTTCTTTACCTTTAAAAAGCCCTTCAATCTCTAAATCCTTTGTTTGCTGCTTGGCGTCTGATACACCTGTCCCAGAAAAAATCAAAACAAACGTAAATAATAGTAGTGCTGCTATTCTTAAAATCTTCATCTTTCATCCTCCTTTTTTAATAGGAATATCTCATTATGCAATACTCGCTTTTGTTACCTTATACTATAAGCAGCATCATAAATTACTTAAAGCTTCGTTTTTCAGGTCTGTACCCATACAGAAATAAAGGAGCGAACAAAATATGCTTACGAAATATGAAGAAATCAAAAAGGAAATCGAAAGAAGATTTGAGGATGGACGAATATTACCCGGCGGGAAACTCCCCTCTGTCCGAGTAATGTCAAAAGAACTTAGGTGCAGCATCAATTCAATTATTAAAGCTTATGCAGAGCTAGAAAAAGAACACAGAATATACACTGTTCCAAAGAGCGGTTATTTTCATGTTGGAACTTCATCCAAAGTTAATGGACTCCTATCTGATCTTATTGATTTTTCATCTGCTGGACCTGACAGCAGCAAAATGCCGTACCGTGATTATCAGCATTGTATGAATCAGGCTATCGAGCTTTATAAAGAAAAAATGTTTCAATATTCTGAGCCTCTGGGTTTAACCACATTACGCCATCAGCTTTCCAAACAGCTGCAAGACCTTCAAGTTTTTGCTCCTCCAGGAAGAATTGCTGTTGTAACAGGCTCTCAACAAGCTCTAGATCTCCTTGCCTCTCTTCCTTTTCCAAACGGGAAAGAAGAAATTTGTGTTGAACAGCCCACCCATTTTAGTTTTATTGATTCTATTTTGTCTAAAAGATTAAAATATATTGGCGTAGAAGTGACAGATCGAGGAATCGACCTAGCTCTTTTGGAAGAGATATTCAGAAACAGAGACATCAAATTCTTTTACACGGTCTCGAGATTCCAGAACCCGACCGGCTACAGTTATTCTAATGACGAGAAAAAGAGAATAGTAGAATTAGCACAAAAGTATAACGTGTATATTATTGAGGATGATTATATGGGGGATTTAGATACAAGAAGAAAGGCAGATCCGATGTTTGCATACGATCCTTCTGGCAGGGTTATCTATACGAAAAGCTTCTCCAAAGTCCTTCTTCCGGGATTAAGGCTTGGAACTGCTGTTTTGCCGGATTCGATGGTCGAAAGCTTCACAAAGGCAAAATTTGCAGCTGATGTCCACACACCCGTTTTAACACAGGGCGCATTGGAAATCTATTTAGAAAGCGGAATGTACTATACTCATATTCAAAAGTTAAGAAAACAATACAAAAAGAAAGGAACTATTTTAAAACAAGCCTATCTGGATCACTTGGCTAAAGGTACATCCTTTTCAGGAGGAGAATCCGGTTTCTATTCAACTATCAAACTGCCAGAAAGAATGAAAGCTGCACATCTTGCCTGCCATCTAAAGAAAAATAATGTTCTTGTTCAAGATGCTACGAATATGTATCTCCCTCCGTATCGAACGGAAAATAGAATTCGGCTCAGTGTGTCACAGGTAGAAGATTATCAAATCAGCATAGGTGTTAAGAAAATCGGTGAAGGCATACAGGAACTCTTAGCGAAAAAAATTAGTTTTATATAAATACAAGTAAACTTGAGAACTTATTTGCGTGATTAAAATGATAGTTAAATTATTTGATAAAGACCGTATAATTTTTCTATATCCAAACGTCTTTTTAGTGTAAGAACATTAGGAGGTATATATATGGAACAAACGAGTTATTTGAACAAAGATTTAGTGAGTGACACTCGAAAACTAAGGAATGAATTTGAAGAAATCGTATCAGTTTATTCAACCGACCTGTGGAATTATTGCAAATATGTTACTGGTTCCCCTTGGGATGGTGAAGATCTTTATCAAGAAACAATGATAAAGTCTTTCGGTCTGCTTCCCCACCGCTGGAGTGATATTACCGACAAAAAGAGCTACCTATTCAGAGTTGCAACAAATACTTGGCTGGATCATTGCAGAAAGCTCAAACGTGAAGTAGGAACTTTAGATGAAGTACCCGAAGCAAATGCTGATTTTTCAGACCAACTATTAATAGAAGAAATACTTACATCTTTAGAAGCAAATCTGACACCTAAGCAAACAGCTGCATTTCTACTATTAGATATTTTCCAATTCAGTGCAGAAGAAGTAGCGGGAATAGTACAAAGCACTCCAGGGGGTGTTTATTCATCTGTACAAAGAGCAAGAAGAAAAATTGCTTCATTGGATTTTTCAAAATCCAAAACGAAAGCAACAACAAAAAGCCATAACACAACCATCCAAGCATACTTAGAAGCTTTTAATAATGGAGACTTAAAACGTATGTTAGATTTATTTAGTGAACAAGCACAAAATGAAGCTTTCTTTGGTTTCCAGGAATTCTCTAAAGAAGAGATGCGGAATGGTTCATTAAGATTTGGTTTGCCAGGCTACACAGCTCAAGAAATGATACTCTGGGGTAAACCAGTGATCATTGTGTTAACTACTGGTGACAGCGGCCCTGAAATACATGACATACAAATGCAAGAAGTTGAAAATGGAAAAATCGTTAACCATAAAAGCTATTTTTTCAGAAAAGAATTCATTCTAGCCGCTGCTGAAGAGCTTGGAATAAAGGCACAGTTAGTAAAACCACCTGTATATTGGGACTGAGTTTGGCAGAAGACGACTCAAAAGATTAATGAAACTCTTTGAGTCGTTTTTTTATGTTGTTTTTACTCTTTTGAAGCTATTAATTTTATTTAATTCCACGGTAAAGTCCAAATATCCACGTTATTTTCGATAATTCCGCGATAACGACCAATTTATCCACGTTATTTCCATTAATTCCACGGTACGTGAAATTACCCGATATCCAACATAAAAATGACCCGTAATAATCTCTATTGGATCATAATGAATCTTAAGATTTCTACTTCTCTTTTAATAAATTAAGTGGTATACTAATTCAGCGATGAGCTAATTTGCATAAGACGAGTTTGACACGCCTTTTGGCAAAGCACTATGTGGAGTGCTGTCTCTCGCCGCAATACGCACAAAAAGACGTCCTTCAAGGCGTCTTTTTTCTTTGTTTAACATTTATAAAAATCATTTTTATATCAGCAATTTATTTGTTTCTTTGAGACGAATTTCATTTGTTTTCATCATGATTATTTCCAATTCTTTTTTTGTATCAGGGTGCAGCACTATCCTATCTGAGGGATTAAAGTTAGATTCTTTTACTTTTCTTCCCCATTCCCTTGAAAACGATCGCCAATCACATACCATTTCAATAAGATATTTTCTAGGCATTGGCAACGCTTGTTTAGAAACCGGATCAACAACCCAATATTCCCAATGATGTTTATTCTTATGTTGATGGTGTAGCCAAGCATATTTCAATTTCATTTCATCATCTATCGTTAGTTGTTTATCAGAGAAAAATTTTTTAGTATACGGAAAGAATTCTTTTGGCGAAAACTTCGATAAATCATGAGTAGTTTATGGTCAAGGATGTATAGAAAATTTCTCAACCAAGCATTAAACACAAACATCACCCCTGACTGATAAAATTAATTATAATTTCTTTTTAGCTAATTCTTCATATTCGGATTTTGTAACAGAATAATATAGATTTGTTACTTCTTTTCCATTTAGACGATCGAGCTTCACCTTTTTTTCAAATTGATAGTTGAACCCGCATTTTTCATTTACTCTTTTAGAGTTGTGATTGAAGTCATAATGACCACACCAGATGATATCTAAATCCAGTTTTCCAAATCCATATTTAAGTAAACTTTTTACCGCTTCAGGAATGTACCCCTTACCCCAATAAGCTGGATTAAGAACATACCCGATTTCTTTTTGCTTCAAATGGGAAAGTGCATCATCTGGTTTCCTGTCATGAAGTCCTATCCCGCCAATCACTTTCTTTTCTGAGTTCAATTCAATCGCATAAGTATCGTTACCACTTATAAACATTTGGATAATTTCTTTGCTTTCTTCTTCATCTCTATGTGGTTGCCAACCTGCATTTGGTCCTACCAACTCACTTTTTGCATACTCGTAAAGATCATTACTATCCGTTACTTTCCACTCTCTTAAAAGCAATCTTTCAGTAATTATGGTGTCCAAGACTAAATCCCCTTTTTAGTATTTTTTCAATTATAAAATACTCACTAATAAAAAGGTACTATTTTCCTAATGTTCATACAGATAGAAAACATGGAAGTACACATCGAGCTACTGACTTTGTGCAATCTTAATGATTTTTAGAATGACGGACTGAGAGTCATCATTGTTCTTGATTACGAATAAATAATCTGCTTCGCCTTCTATAGGAGATACCACACCGTTTTTATGAGACTCAAGGTGTTGACGAGTTAACACTTCCTTATAAGTAGAAGCACTCCTAAATATAGTTGTACTTCGCTCACTTTTCGCAACTCTTTCTTGTAGTACAGGGTAAGGAATATCAAAGTTAACGATTATGCTGACAAACTCTCTTTTATGAAAATGTGAAAGGAGATTCAAACGACCTTCGCGAGTGCGATTTGAGTTGCAGATAATGATGTGAGAATTACTATGACTAACAGAATAATCAATAATTGTTTGAGTAACGGCATATTTGAGAGTATTAGGTCCCTGTTTTGGAAGTAAATTTTTATAGCAGGTGTTGATGAATTCAGCATGGTTATCTTGGTCAATTATTAGGGAGTTGTTCAATTGTTGTTCAAGAGATTTAGCAAATGTAGTTTTCCCACTATGGGTTTTACCGACTGTAATAATTACTAACCTTTTCATTAACGCAACTCCATTCAATAAAAATTAACAGGCCTTACCTAATGAAAGAACGAATCAAACTGCACAAGTTTTTAATATTAAACATTCAATATTTGTAATGGTATGGAGTACAGAAAAAAAAACACATTTCTTTTGTCCAGAAATGCGTCCTTTCTGTATTCAACCTTGTATTAATTTATAGAACCCTGCAGAAGTATTATCAGATCCTCTTTTTGTATAAAAATGATGTTATGTATTGATAATGAATAATTTTAAGTGGGAATTGCATCAAAACTCTACATAAAAAGGTTGAAAGCTTTCATTTAAACAATACTCAATTCTTTGTCTGAAATTTTTCCATGTTACCATATCTAAAGCTTGCTCAATTGGAAAGAAACCTACTTCCAAAGCTTCTGAAGTCGTCATTAATACTCCTCCAACAGGTCTTCCTAAGAACAAAGTATTGCATATAGATCTACTGACATTTTGAAAAACGCCACAAAATTTTGTAATCTCAATATCTAAGCCGCATTCTTCCTTAGTCTCCCTAACTGCCCCGTCCTTTAAGGACTCACCTTCTTCGACTTGTCCACCAGGCATTTCCCATCCTCTTCGTGGTCCTCTAATTAATAAGATTTCGTTTTGATCATTTAAGATAATTGTTGCTGCTGATACAATGTGTTTCGGTGGTTCCATATCTGATCTCTCCTTTATTTATATGGCAATAGCTTGATGACTTAATACTTCATTATTAATCATAATAATAATTACAAAAAATCCCAATGATAAGACAATGATAATTCCATGTTAAAGTAAGTTTTCTTTAATATTCTATATTTGCTAAATAAAAAAGACTCTGTTCTAAAAGCTTGTTGCTTTTAGAACAGAGCCTTAAAAAAAGCATTCCATCCTCAGGAAACGCACCTTTTAAAGAAGTTTTATATGGGGAATTTTCACTAATAATCTTGTTTGTCTTCTTTCAATAAGCACTAATTCTCATTTTCAATCCCTCATTGTTTTTTCATTCAATATTGAAGTGACAATATGCAGTGAATCCCATTCTCCCCCTGAAAATTTTATAATAGGGAATTGTTTTGGAAACAGCTTATTGCTGATAATTTCAGCTGAATCCCCTTCCTTATGGAAAGTTAATACTTCATGTTTAATACGTAATAAATTTTCTCGTTTTCGCTCTAGCGCTGCACGGCCATCTTCTACAAACCCTGCATGACTGCAAAAAACATCTTGAAAATCATAAGACAATACTCGTTCTAAAGATTGAATAATAGCAGGAATACTTTCTTCCTCTAATACGACTTTCGTACGCTCGCTTACAAATAAATCTCCAGTAAATAATTGACCTGTTTCCTGATTTAAGAAGGCATTGTGATCATAAGCATGACCAGGTGTATCAATTACTTTCCAAATCGCATTTCTGGATTTAAAGGTTGCAGGCATAGCCTGAGCATTAAATGGCCTTCTTCTCCCCCAAAAAAGCTTCCTATATACAGGGTAATCTGCCCGTCGTGAGCAATATCCAATTGTTTTTTTATCCAGATAAATGGGCAGTTTCTTTGTTTCTTCAACATAAGCAGCACAACCTGTATGATCTTCATGAAAATGAGTAATCATGACTTGATCAAAATCAGCTTCATCAATAAAAGGTTTAAAATATTTATGCAGTGACCTTGCTCCAGTATCAATTAGAACACCATCTACCAAGTAACTGTAAACATTTAATGAAATACCTTGGAATTTTATTTCTCCATTCAAGAAAGAAACGCCGTTTTTCTTTCCAAGGTATGAATTTTTCTTTAAAAACACACCCTCCAGCTCCTTATGCTTAAAACGGATATAACTTTTAATTCAAAGTACGAAAGTTAAATAGCTTCAAATTTAGTAAACTATCTTACTATAATGATTTCCCGGATTATCTGTTAGATGGCCAAGAACCTTGCATTTTTCTGATTTGAATAATTTGACCTGTATGGTAAGCATCGTGAAGAAATATGTCCAGGAGTTTTCTTTCAAGAGAATTATTATCAAGCTCTTCAACAGAAATGCTACTTAATTTTTGTCTTAAACTACGATGAATGTTTTCAGCACGTTCAACGACTTTTTCCCATTCTTTATCCTGATCTGATGGTTCGGTGAGATAGAAATTTTCATCTCCGCTAAGATGGTTTTTCCATTCACTGCCTTCCAGGTTTGCTACTAATCTCTCTTTGTAATAAATGAGATGATTCACATTCTCCCAGATTGATTTACTTGTCTCCCCCACAGGTCTCCAGCTTGCTTGTTCTGCTGTAATTCCCTCTATTGCGTGTCTGAGTGGGGCATACCAACTTTCCTTATCAAACGTTGAATCTAGGACGTTTAGTAATAAATCAATTCTACCCAAAGCTACCTCCTCCTTGATCACATATAAATTTTGATAATAGGTTTAAACAATCCACTCCTATATTTCAATAAAAATTAGCACTTCTCCTTCATGATGAAATGCCGCGTAGACTGAATAAGTAATTATAACTCTTTTCCTTTTCTATCAATCAGTGTCCAAATTCCATAAATCAAAATTGAAACGATAGTAATGATTAGTAAACTATTTGTTATTAAATGAAAATCTAGTTCATTAGTCGTATTGATTACTTTACCGTTAACATCCAATTGATAGATCGTCCACCCGTTTCATTCAGAAAGAAGTAAGATAAGATAACTCCAATCACAATCCCTGCTAATATAGAAATCAGGTTGTTCATAAAAAAGACCCCTTTACAAACTTGCTCAAAAAGCCTGCCTAATTGTTTATTAAAAAGGTGCACTTCTCCTTCTGAAGAAATGCACCAAATAATTAAAACTTAAAAATTATCAAAACAAGTTAAAGATATAGGATTGGCACTGACAATTATTTTTACATAACAATACAAGTTTCTAACTTACACTTGTACTTCGAACTGTTTGGCATAAAAGTGTGCATATACTCCATTGCGTGCAAGCAATACATCATGTGTTCCATCTTCCATAATTCCGTCCTTCGTTAGAACGAGTATTCGTTCCGCATTACGGATCGTAGAAAGTCGGTGAGCAATTACGATCATTGTTCGTCCATTTGCTAACAATTCAAGTGATTCCTTAATGATGCTCTCAGACTCGTTATCCAGGGCACTAGTTGCCTCATCCAGAATGAGTACAGGCGGATTTTTCAAAAACACACGAGCTATACTTAGCCGCTGCTTTTGTCCTCCAGATAACTTTACTCCGCGTTGTCCGATCTCAGAGTGGTAACCGTTTGGCAAACTCATGATAAAGTCATGAGCATTGGCATATTTAGCTGCTGCGATAACTGCTTCATCAGTTGCTGCATGTTTCCCATAGCGGATATTTTCCATCACTGTTCCCGCAAACAGATAAACATCTTGCTGGACGATTCCGATGTGATTTCTAAGTGAATTTAAGTCAAGATTACGTACATTGATGCCGTCAAGCTTAACTTCCCCGCTTGTCACCTCGTAAAAGCGAGGAATGAGTGAGCATAATGTTGTTTTACCTGCCCCTGATGGACCTACTAAGGCAACAAACTCTCCCGATCTTATTCGGAGAGACAAATCAGTAAATACAGGGACCAATTGCTCCTCATAACGAAACGATACATTGTTAAACTCAATGTCACCTTGAACCACAGGCAAGGCGATGGCATCTGGTTTATTTTCAATACCTGGTTTCAAATTCATAATTTCCATAAAGCGCTGAAAGCCTGTTATGCCTTCTTGAAACTGTGTGCTCATATGAGTCAATCTTTGAATTGGCTCAACCATGTAGCCGATATATAGCAGAAATGTAATTAAATCTGCCAGATCTAACGTTTGATTGACGATACTCGCACTTCCGAACACTACCACAGTTATCGTTATCAGCTGGATGAGGATCTGTATACAGTTAAAAAAGGTTGCTTCTACCTTATACGTGTTCTTTCTGCTAGCCAAGAATCTATGATTTTCCCGGTTAAACTTTTCAATCTCGATATGTTCGTTAGCAAAAGATTTTACAACACGGATACCTGATAATGTATCTTCCAGCTGAGCATTAACATCTGCAATACGCTCTTTGTTCCTCAGCAAAGCTTCGTTTTCCTTTTTATTGAAATAAAGAGATAGAAAACCGATGATCGGCATAAAAATGAACACAGCGAGCGTTAACGGAATGTTGATAAAAAATAGGATTATGGAAGCTCCCACAAAACGCACGAAATATTTAACGTAATCTTCTGGCCCGTGATGATACAGTTCAGCAAGCAAGAATAAGTCGTTTGTTACCCGAGACATGAGCTGTCCGGTCTTCTCTTTATCATAAAAACGAAAAGGGAGCTTCTGTAAGTGCTGAAATAGTTCGCTGCGTATATCACTTTCCATCCGTGCACCAACTTCATGGCCTTTATAGTCGACAAAGTAGGTTCCGAGATTTTGAATCGCCACTAATACGAGCATTAGTGCACCAATTTTATACACTTTATCGAGTGCAATGGACAAGTCTCCTTCTAATACATCTTTTGTAATATACCGAACGAGCAGCGGCAGCACCAATGTCACACTTGATACGATAATAGCTGTCGCTAAGACTGACAAAAACAACGGCAAGTATGGCCTGTAATATGAAAGAAATTTTTTTACTGGAAAATGCATGATTTACCCCTTTTTGTGTTTTTTAACAAGACACACATAAGGGGAGACACCGTTTACAATTAAGAACGTGTTCCACCCTTATATGTTTGTACGGTTTGATTTGTCATGTTTTTCATTTAAATTTCCTCCTTATAATTTAATACTTCCATTGTAATCGATATCTAAATATTCTGATACTAATGATTTTAAAAAAGATATTTACCCATTTCGTTCATACTAAAGCACGATCACTTAAATAATCGGTCCGGTTGAGTAACGGAATACAACGACGGTGAGATTTAGCTACTTGATTTGTATATTCCATAGACTTTCTCCTAACTTTGAAATCTTACTTTGCTTTCACTTTTGAATTTTTTCATTCACTACAATCTAAGATGCCCTAAAGATATAAGAAAGAGTTTATTAAAAATGGAATCTGATAGAATATGAATTACTGTATAATTAAAAAGGCTCTTTACTACTTTGTACTCGTTTCAAAGACATAATCAAAAAAACACATTCTTTAAAAAAAGAGCAATTTAGAAAGAAAATTTAAGGAGGTATATTTATGAAATCCATCGACTTAATTATTCTAAACTTTAATGAAATAAGAAGGAGAAGCATAAAAGTCTGGACATCCATTCCTGAGGAAAAACTTCATTGGAAGCCAGATGATGAAGCAATGAATTGCCTAGAGATGATCAGGCATGTTCTAGAAAGCGAACATTATTATGACCTGGCCATTAGAAATAGAGGCAGCTTATCGTATTTCGAATCACCTTTCGAAAATCTTTCATACACTTCTGTAAAGGCTGAGTTGGAATTTGCAGAACCTTATCGAAAACAATTTATTGAAACAATTAAATCATTTTCTGAAGAGGATTTAAAAAATATCAAGATTGACCGATCTGATTCGGGCTACATAAGAGAATTAGGGGATATGCTGCTCCGAGTTGCATACCATGAATCCGTTCATACTGGTCAGTTATTGGATTATTTAAGGACAGCAGGGGTTTCAAGGATTAGCATCTGGGATTAATCTTTTTTATAGGTGTAATCACATTTGTGATACACCTATAAAAAATGTTATATGAAAGACGTGTATACGTTTGTTCATTTAATTATAATTACAGAACCTTAGCAGTGAAAACTAAAATCGTCAATTAATGCTTTCGTTTGCAGAATTAGAACTAAATTAACTTTTATACTCTATCAACCAGCAATCTTGGTACTCTCCTTCGTGAAGTTCATGTAAGGGAAGGATTTTTACTTTTCTAAAGCCACATTTTTCATAACATTTTAAAGCCCTCGCATTTCTTGTTTGAGGGTCCATCACAACTCGATCCGCATTTTTATGCTCAATTAAGTAGTCAACCATAGAAGTGACAAGCAAAGTTCCAATTCCTTTATTCCAATATTCTACCTCTCCTATGAATTGATCTGTCCCAAATATGCTTTCATCAATATACCCATAATCATTTTTCGTTTTATTATCTAGCTGATAAAATTGTATATAAGCAATGGCTTTCTCTTTATACTCAACCATACATTTTATTTCGTCGTCTTCTTCTGATTCATAAAACACTTTATTTACTTTATCTAAATCAAAAGGGTTGTCTCTTCCTTCGTAATATTCGAGAACAGATTCGTCTGAAAGCCATTTTACTAATAGATATTGATCCTTTTTTTCTAATTTACGAACAGTTAAGTCTCCATTTTGGAATAACATATTATCCACTCACTTTATCTTCAAACTTTATATTGATTGATAAACAGACCATTTTATAAATAATTAAGGCTGATCATTAAGTACAATGCAATTCCCCATATCATAATGGCTGATCCTTTATTTATGTACATTTGAATACGCCCGCTGGAATCCAAAGTTCCTACTAGTCTGCCGGTGATTGCCAAGCCTATAAACCAAAACCATGAAACACAAATACAAGCGAACATAAATAGCGTTTTCTCTGTACCCGTATAAGCTGCTGAACTTGTTCCAATGACAGCTACTGTGTCTAAAATAGCATGAGGATTTAATAAGGATACAGTGGCTGCAAAACCGATTTGCTGTTTCAGAGACATAGTCATTTGATCACCCATCGTTTTCGTTTTGCTAGACCAAATTTCCCAACCCATATACAATAAAAATAGAATTCCTATCAACATGATGGCTAACTTCATCCCATCCAGTGCTGTGATAAACGCTGATACACCTGAAACAGCTAAAACAATTAAGAGAGTGTCACATACACTGGCAGTTAAAACAGCAGGCATACTGCGAAACACATTTGGCTGCTGTGCACCTTGATTAAATACAAAAACATTTTGAACACCTAAAGGTAAAATTAATCCGATCGCAAGTATAACACCATGCAAAAATGATTGAATCAATAAATTCACTCCTTATGATTGGAGGCTCTACATATGTATAATAGTGAGATCCGCACGAAAAATCCTGATCGAAAAAACGTCAATACAACATTAAGCCACTCTCTGTATCAAGAAATCAAACAGCTTGCTAAAAGGCTTAACCTTCCAGCAAACGAACTAATAGAAGAAGGCATGATCCATGTTTTGAACACATACAAAAAAAATAAGCGATAAAAGGACTCCACTGATGGTAGTCCTTTTTTAATTGCCTATCGTTCTTACTAAATCCGCTAATTTATTTGTTGTATTCCAATTACGAACGGTCACGTGAACACCTAATTTTGAAAGCTGAACAGCTAACTTTGAATCCCTGATACTTTGCCTTAAATAAAGGTAGATCGTTTTACCTTTCATCTGATATTCATCAACACCCCTATTAAAATTCTCCAAATGATTAATTTTATCTAATGGAGGAACTTCTGATAAGAAAGCAAAATGCAAACTTTCTCCTTCTTTTAATGAATCAACAGCATAAGGACAATCACACAATATCAATTCTAATTCTTGTGCAGTAAGCAAAACAACAATGACAGTAAACCCATATTCCTTTTCAATCTCGTTCTCTAGTTTCTCAATAAGATCTGACGGAGTCTTTTCTGATTGAAACATGACATTCCCGCTCTGTATGTATGTTTTAACATGAGATAACCCTATTTTCATGAACAATTGCCTAAGTTCTTCCATCTTTATCTTTTTATAACCACCTACATTAATTCCTCTTAAAAGTGCAAGATAAGAAGTCAATCAAGTCACCTCATTTAATTTTTTAACGGAAAGGAGAAAAAATAGAGACTTGAACAGTCAAATCTCTAAGATAGTTTACATAATAACATTATGGTTTATCTAGTTGTTTTGCTTCCAGTTCTTTTCTATGAAAGTATCTCTTCCAGAAGTCACTCTTTCTTCTTTATAAGCTTTCGGATTCTTTTTATAAAAATCCTGGTGATATTCTTCAGCATCGTAAAAATCAATAGCCGGTAAAATTTTCGTTACGATCGATTTAGTAAAACGTCCGCTCTCTTCTACCTTCTTTCTTGATTTCTCCGCTAATTCTTTCTGTTCGTCAGTATGATAAAAAATAGCTGTTCGGTATTGGGTGCCGCGATCAATAAACTGACCACCGTCATCGGTCGGGTCAATCTGCGGCCAATATAAATCCAGCAGCTTTTGAAACGGAAAAACCTCTGGATCAAATGTGATTTGTACCGCTTCATAATGTCCAGTTTCACCCGTTTTAATTAATTCGTATGAGGGGTTTGCCACTTGTCCCCCTGTATAGCCAGATACAATGCCGTGAATACCTGGCAGTTCATCAAAAGGCTTAACCATACACCAAAAACAGCCTCCAGCAAATGTTGCAAGTTCTCTTTTACTCACGTTCATTCCTCCTTGGATATAACTTCATTGTTAAAGAGATTTTATCGTTATTTCACGAAAAATGACAGTGTTTTAACCTTTATACTCATAGGATAACCTTTCTTTCACATACACTGTATTCACTATGGAATAAAGTGCGGTGATATGAAATGGACTGGCGCGCGCTCGAAAAAGAGATCTATAGACGCTGCAATGAATTGATATCCCTTCAAAATCAGGATGGAACATGGAGCTTTTGTTTTGAAAACTCTGTTATTACAGATGCTTTTATGTTAATGATGACTCAGACATTAGAAATGAATAACGAAAGATTAATACTACAACTAACTGACCGAATATTTTCTCAGCAGTCGGATGATGGTTTGTGGAGAATCTATCCTGATGAAAAAGATGGGAACCTTTCTTCTACAATACAAGCCTATGTAGCTCTGCTTTTTTCTAAAAAAATAAGTGTAAGTGATCCAAGGCTAATCAGTGCGAAGGATTTTATCATCCAAAAAGGAGGATTTAAGAATTGTAATTTAATAACGAGAGCATTTTTAGCGATGAATGGATTGTATGATTGGCCATCATTACCAATCAACCCTGCCGTTCTCTTTTCCCTGCCCATAACTGCCCCAATCAATATGTACGATATTAGTTCATATGCGAGAGCTCATTTTGCTCCCGTATTTCTGATGGCTTATGAAAAGAAATCGCTCACATCTATAAATACACCTGATCTTAGTCATCTTTTGGGTAGTCTATGCGAGGATTCACAATGGGAAGAATGGCATAATTTATATAATCTTTTTAGCATTACTGAGAAGTTCACACGAGCCAATGAACAAAATGTCCTCACTTATATTCATAATCATATTGAATCTGACGGAACGTTATTAAGCTACGGGCTGACAACGATCCTAATGATTTACGGTCTTATTGCTACTGGGTATGATAAAAGTTCTTCGATTATACAAAACGCTTTAAATGGACTTTCAAAAATGTTTTGTAACGCTGAAGGAACCAGTCATTTACAAAACTCCCCTTCAACGGTTTGGGATACTTCGCTTATTCTTTACACCTTACAAGAAGCTGGAGTTCCTATTAACCATAAAGCAATCACAACAGGCGCATATTTTTTATTAACTCAACAGCAATATAAACTCGGAGATTGGTCTGTTCATAATCCCAATGCAGTGCCAGGAGGCTGGGGTTTTTCACTTGGTGATACGATAAATCCTGATATTGATGATACTCAAGCTGCATTACGTTCGATTAAAAATTTCTATAATACACATGATTCATATCAAATTAGTTACTATAAAGGTGTATCGTGGCTTTTATCCATGCAAAACAATGACGGGGGCTGGGCAGCGTTTGAAAAAAATACAAACCGTCATCTTCTTGGAGGTCTTCCAATAAAAAATGCGAGAGATGCATTGATCGATCCATCAACACCTGATATAACTGGAAGAACTCTGGAGTATCTTGGCAATTTCCATGGATTCACCCTGCAAGAACCATCTATAAAAAGGGCAATCCATTGGCTTTGGGACAATCAAGAGAAAGACGGTTCCTGGTATGGCCGATGGGGCATATGCTACATTTATGGCACTTGGGCAGCTGTAACAGGATTAATCGGATGTGGAGTAAATCCTAATGACAGAAGAATTCAACGCTCTTTACAATGGCTGCTTGAACATCAGAATACTGATGGCGGATGGGGTGAATCATGCCGTAGTGACGTTGAAAGAAAATTTGTAAAAATGCCTGGCAGCACCCTCTCTCAATCTGCTTGGGCTTTGAACACTCTTACTTCCATATGTAAGCAGCCATCTGAACAAATGAAAAAGGCTGTTAATTACCTAATATCAGAACAAATTAATACCGGCTATCCCACAGGAGCCGGCTTATCCGATGCGTTTTATATACGATATCACAGTTATGATTATATTTGGCCGCTTCTTTCACTTGTTCATTTTTATAAAAAATACTATAGAAATTAAATGGACTTCTGATCACTTTGTTCTGGAATAATATTTTTATCTTTTCTTCTTAAAATGCCAATCCCTAAGAGTGTACACAGAATGACATAGAGCGAAAACCACCAAAGCGTCCAATTCTGTCCTACAAAATCAGTGAACTCCATCGTATTTGAATGAAGATGATTACTCATTGCCCATACCAATATTCCGCATGGAAGCAGAAAGGGCCGGTAAGAAGCATGTTTCGATATATGTTGAAGACCTTTTAAAACGGCCAAGAAACAAATCACTATTTTTACCAAGATTCCAAATATCCAAACGACACCAATAACTACTTCAACCCGTTCAAATATATTAATGAGCGAAATATCCCTCATTACTTCAAATGTGGGATAGCTCTGCCTTTTTATCATATATGCTCCTTCAATTCCAACAGCTAAAAACAAGTTTGAAATTAGCGCGAAGCCTCGCAAGAGCAATCCACAAAGGTATTTGCTTGATAATCTATTTACGTTCTTGACATATAAAATAAACAAAAGCAAAAAGGCACCTGCTGTGAAGAACAGGTGCCTTTTTGCTTCATCTAAAGAAATTAACTCTTTTTAAATTTTATTGTTCAAGAACTTTTAACGACTCTCGAATAAACGCGGGGATATCATCCGGCTGCCGGCTTGTTACCAGGTTGCCTCCGCAAACGACGACTTCCTCATCTTTTACAGTTGCTCCTGCATTCTTTAAATCCACATGTATAGATTTATATCCCGTTATATTTCTTCCCTTCAGAACTTCTGCCGAAATCAGGAGTTGTGGTCCGTGGCAGATCGCAAATACCGGTTTACCTTCGTCTGCAAAGTGTTTTGTGAAATCAACGAACTTGTCGTCTCCTCTTAAAATATCTGGTGAGAAACCACCAGGAATGAATAGTGCGTCAAAGTCTTCCGGTGAAACTTCAGAGATAGCTGCGTTCGTGGTGACTTGTGCTTCCTTCTGCTTTCCTTCTAGTGTTGCTCCTTTTTCCGTTCCAATGACAGTTACCTCATGACCAGCTTCTCTAAACGCTTTTGCTGGTTCCGTATATTCCACATCCTCAAACATGTTAGCTAATACTGTTGCGATTCTTGCCATTATTCACCACTCCTCTTTTTGTGTATACAATTGTTGTATTACCATTGAGGAAGGAATTTAAACCCTTAATTTCTTCACAGCACGTTTTAAAATAAGGAAACAATATAGATATGGACCATCAGAACGGCTGCCAGCAGACTGATTATAGTTGCGATATAATTCTCTGTTTTTGAACCTGTTTTTGTGTACAAAGGAAGCCTGAAACGAACCGGCAGCGGGTATAACAGCTGCACACCTCTAGTGGTTGCTGCATCGAGAAGAATATGTGAGATTACGCCTATTACCAATCCAGCACTTAAACTCTCTTCATAGACCCAATCAATCCATTTAGGCAATGTCATCACTAGAAGAATCATGATCCAGCTATGTGTAATCGTTCGGTGCCCGAAGGTTTTCGATATTGTCTTTGATAGAAAGTTAGTCTTTTTCCCTAAAAACGAACCAGGATGGCACAAATCCGGCAGCAGACTTCCCAAAACTGCAGCACCAAAAAAAGTTAGTTCATGCTGTAAAGTATCTGGCGGAAGATCAGTCACAGTTTTATACAGGGCAGCCGCTGCTAATCCTCCAAGTAGATGTGTGTTGCTTTTCATGTTATGTATCTCTCTTTTCTCTAAGTTGATATATCCATTCTGACAGAAAGAAGAAAAGAGCAGCAAATGCTACTCTTTTGATGTTTGTTCAGTTGAGATTAATGATTTTATTCTTGTAATTGAACCTGTTTCACCTGTATCAATAACGAATGACCCATTGTTGTATCGATCTGCAGGTTTATAATTATGTGCTGAAATGGTTTCTTCTTTTCCAGATTCCGTCTCTAAAACAAACTCTGTTTCTTCCTCTGTGACAAGTTTCATACCTACGATACGGTGAGGATTCGATTTTAATTCTCTTACCATTACAAGACCACGTTTTGCCCGTGACGTTTTATCAAACTCTGTGATCTTCATTTTTTTCAACGCACCGCGCTGTGTCGCAATAATCACTTGTGCTTTTTCAGGTTCATCCGGCAGTGCAAATCCACTTACTGCGTGATCGCCTGCTTTTAAGTTAATCCCTTTAACACCGGAAGCTCTTTGGCCGACTATGCTGATTTCTTCTTCAGCGAACCATAATCCTAAACCGAAGTGTGTAGCGATAAACACATCTTGTTTTCCATTCGATAAAGAAATATCTACTACTTCATCATCGCCCTTTAGCTTAACAGCCATTAATGTACGGTTGTAGCGTGTTGCTTTATATTGGCTGAGTTCTGTTTTCTTAGCCATACCTTGTTTTGTAAAGAATATGAGGTATTGATCCTCTGCAAATTCTTTGATCGGAAATGCTTTTATCAGCTTCTCATCCTTATCAAGCCCAACTAAACTCGCTAAATGCTGCCCCATGTCTTTCCAGCGAATCTCTGGCATTTCGTAGACTGGAAGATATATATAGTTGCCTTTGTTCGTGAACATCAGAAGTGTTTCCGTTGTGTTCAGCTGTGAAGATAGCAGCAGCGAATCTGTATCCTTCATGCCAGGCTTTTCGCCGTTTGATGCACTGTAAGAACGGACGCTCGAACGCTTCACATAACCGTCTTCAGTTACCGTTACCATTACATCTTCAGAAGGAATCATGACTTCCATATCAATCTTGATTTCTTCTATTTCAGCTACAATTTGTGAACGGCGAGGATCAGCGTACTTCTTCTGAACCTCAGATAGTTCTTTTTTGATCACATTAAACAGTTTCTTCTCATTATCTAGAATGGATCGCAAATACAAAATTTTCTTTTCCAATTCTTCAGCTTCATTTTGAAGTGTTGTGATATCCGTGTTCGTTAATCGATAAAGCTGTAACGTCACGATCGCTTCAGCTTGAATTTCTGTAAACTGAAACTTTTCTATGAGATTGTCTTTCGCATTCCGTTTATCTTTTGAAGCACGGATCGTTTCAATTACTTCGTCTAAGATCGAAATTGCCTTGATCAAACCTTCAACGATATGTGAACGTTCCTCCGCTTTCCTAAGATCGTATGCGGTACGGCGAGTAACAACTTCTTTTTGATGACCAATATAAGAGCGCAAGATGGCTTTTAAGCCCATGAGCTTTGGAGTCTTATTATGAATCGCAACCATGTTGTAGTTATAAGAGATTTGAAGATCGGTATTTTTGAAGAAATAGTTTAGAATTCCTTCTGCATTTCCGTCTTTTCGAAGTTCAATGACGATTCGTAAGCCTGTACGATCTGTCTCGTCACGGATCTCAGCTACACCATCAACCTTCTTATCAAGGCGGAGTTCATCCATACGTTTTACGAGGTTTGCTTTGTTCACTTCAAAAGGAACTTCTGTAATGACGATCTGCTGGCGTCCGCCTTTTAAGTTCTCAATTTCTGTTTTTGCACGAATAATAAATCGGCCTTTTCCTGTTTCAAAAGCTTTTTTGATCCCATCTAGTCCCTGAACGATCCCGCCTGTCGGGAAATCAGGACCTTTAATCACTGTCATCAGTTCATCTAGTGAAACATCAGGGTTATCAATCTGCATCATAACCGCATCAATTACCTCGCCAAGATGGTGAGGCGGAATATCTGTAGCATAACCCGCAGATATTCCCGTTGACCCGTTGACGAGCAAATTCGGATACCGGCTTGGCAATACAATAGGTTCTTCTGTCGTATCATCAAAGTTAGGAGCGAATTCCACAGTTTCTTTATCAATATCACGCAATAATTCAGAAGCGATCGCAGAAAGTCTTGCTTCTGTATAACGCATAGCAGCTGCAGGGTCTCCGTCGATGCTTCCGTTGTTTCCGTGCATCTGGATCAGGACATTTCTTACCTTCCAGTCCTGACTCATACGGACCATCGCTTCATAAACGGAAGAATCACCGTGTGGGTGATAGTTACCGATTACGTTACCGACCGTCTTTGCCGACTTTCGATATGGTTTTTCGTTCGTGTTGCCTTCTGCGAACATCGCGTATAAAATACGGCGCTGAACGGGCTTTAAGCCATCTCTGGCATCAGGTAATGCACGCTCCTGAATGATGTATTTACTGTATCTTCCGAAGCGGTCGCCGATTACGTCTTCTAACGGCAACTCTCTAAATTTCTCAAGCAGTGACAATCTTTAAACCTCCTCAGAAGCTGACAAGTTCTCATTATCTAGTATGTTCGTTTCTTCATTAAGTCCAAACGCCACGTGTTCTTCAATCCACTTACGGCGTGGTTCAACTTTGTCTCCCATTAAGACGGAGACACGTTTTTCGGCACGGGCAGCGTCATCTATACGTACCCGGATCAACGTACGCGTATCAGGATCCATTGTCGTTTCCCACAGCTGATCGGCGTTCATCTCTCCAAGACCTTTGTAGCGCTGAATGATGTACCCTTTTCCAATCTTTTTCTGTGCTTCTTTCAGCTCGTCTTCATCCCATGCATATTCAATCACTTCTTTTTTCCCAGAACCTTTACTCACTTTATACAAAGGAGGAAGTGCGATAAATACTTTACCTTCTTCAATGAGTGGTTTCATATACCGGTAAAAGAATGTAAGCAGCAGTACCTGTATGTGGGCACCATCTGTATCAGCATCGGTCATGATGACGATCTTATCATAATTGACATCTTTCATCGTGAAATCAGACCCGACACCTGCACCAATCGCATGGATAATTGTGTTAATTTCTTCATTTTTAAATATATCAGCAAGCTTTGCTTTCTCGGTATTGATTACTTTACCACGAAGAGGCAAAATCGCTTGGAATTTTCGATCTCGGCCTTGCTTAGCAGATCCACCCGCAGAGTCACCCTCGACAAGGTATAGTTCATTCCGCTCAGGATTTTTTGAAGTGGCGGGAGTCAGTTTCCCGCTTAACATTGAATCCTTGCGTTTGTTCTTCTTACCATTTCGGGCATCTTCACGTGCTTTTCTAGCTGCTTCACGAGCCTGAGCAGCTTTAATGCTTTTACGAATGAGCATTTCACTTACAGCTGGATTTTCCTCCAGGAAATAAGCGAGCTTACCTGCTACAACCGCATCTACACAAGATCGTGCTTCACTCGTCCCTAGTTTACTCTTCGTCTGTCCTTCGAATTGAAGAAATTCTTCAGGAATTCGAACGGAAACAACGGCTGTTAATCCTTCGCGTATATCAGATCCGTCTAAGTTCTTATCTTTTTCTTTTAAAAGATTTATTTTTCGGGCGTATTCGTTAATGCTACGGGTAATCGCCGTTTTGGCACCTGATTCATGTGTTCCGCCATCTTTTGTACGCACGTTATTAACGAATGACAGGACATTTTCGGCATATCCGTCATTATATTGAAAAGCAAAATCAACTTCGATCTCATTTTGAGTGCCTTCAAAGCTTACAACAGAATGAAGAGCATCTTTATCTTCGTTCAAGTATTTTACGAACGCTTCTAAACCAGTGTTAAATTGAAATTCTTCTTTTTCTCCATTACGGCCATCTTCTAGTACAATCTTAATTCCTTTTAAAAGAAATGCTGCTTCTCTTAAACGTTCGCATAATGTTTCGTAATTATAGTTAACATTAGAAAACATCGTACGGTCTGGTTTAAAGTGCACAGTCGTACCCGTCTTCCGAGTATTTCCGATCACTTCGAGCGTTGTAGCTGGCTTACCGCCATTTTCAAACCGCTGACGATATGTTTTTCCTGCACGGTGGATCGTTACTTCCAGCCATTCTGAAAGAGCGTTGACAACAGAGGCACCTACACCATGAAGTCCTCCTGATGTTTTGTAACCGCCTTGTCCAAATTTACCACCAGCATGCAATACTGTAAAAATGATTTCCGGTGTTGGTTTTCCGAGTTTATGCATACCTGTAGGCATACCTCGGCCGTCATCAGACACAGAAATACTATTGTCTTTATGAATCTTCACATGTATGTAATCACCGAATCCGCCTAAAGCTTCATCAACAGCGTTATCTACAATTTCATATACGAGGTGATGCAAACCTCTTGCATCTGTACTTCCAATATACATACCTGGACGCTTGCGAACGGCTTCTAATCCTTCTAGTACCTGGATGGCATCATCGTTATAGTCAATGAATGATTTACTTGCCAAAATGTGTTGCTCCTTTCACGTTTCTGCAATACTTACAATCATAGCAGAACGTTTGTTTCTATACTACCATTGTCCGTATATTCTCCTCTTATTTCTCGGTAAAAGAATAAAAACCTTTAGCCATCATGTGATTTATTTTTGTCCTTTTAGTTTTGAGAAAAGGGACGAGCATGGCAAAACCACCCGTATGTGGCGGGTGGTTCATTACTACCGTATCATAGCATGTTCCACTTTAATGCACTTATCCATAATATAAGGAATCGTCGCACTTTGCAAAATATCTTCAGCTTCAGCATTATAAAGCCCTAGCTGAGCCCAGAAAAAACCAGCTTTGATAGCGACTGTTGATCGAGCAACTTCTGGCAAGAATTCGCTGCGCCGGAATACGTTTACGATATCTACATGCCCTTTAATTTCTTCTAATGAAGCATACGCTTTTTGTCCTAAAACTTCAGTGACAGTCGGATTAACAGGAATAATTTCGTATCCAGCATTTTGCATGTATTCTGCTACTCTGTATGACGTACGATTAGGTTGATCGGACAACCCTACTACAGCAATCCGTTTTCTCACCGCTAACAAATTTTTAATGTCTTGAGATGTAGCTGCTCCCATTGTATTCTCCTCCTTGTATCATTTATATAGATTTTAGACAAAATCAGTAAAATTGAAACATTTACATAGAAAAGCCGGCATTCTCTCTGGAGAGCCGGCTAAAAGTCAGTTATCCGTTTAATCGGTAAATGTCACTGTACTTTTTCTCAAAATATGCAATCAAATGATCCGGATTCAATCCCTCACCTGTAACATCTTCTAAGATTTCGATCGGCTTTTTCATTTTACCGTAATGATGAACATTCTTAGTTAGCCATTCTTTAATCGGCAAGAAGTTTCCTGCTTCCATAAGTGCATCAAAGTCAGGAATATCTTTAACCATTGCATTTTTCAGCTGAGCCGCATAAATGTATCCAAGTGCATATGACGGGAAGTATCCGAAGCTTCCGCCTGACCAGTGAACATCTTGCAGAACACCTTCAGCATCATTTTTCGGTGTTACACCGATATATTCCTGCATTTTTTCATTCCAAATACGCGGAAGGTCTTTTACTTCGATCTCATCGTTAAATAACCCTTTTTCAATCTCATAACGCACGATTACATGCAGCGGATAAGTCATCTCATCAGCTTCAATACGGATTAGAGAAGGTTCTACAACGTTTATCGAGCGATAGAAGTCATCTAATTCTACACCATTAAACTGTGCTCCTGAAACATTCTTTAATATAGAATAGTTATTTTTCCAGAAACCATGGTGACGACCGACAAAATTTTCCCAGAAAAGTGACTGAGATTCATGGATTCCCATTGAAGTTCCCGAACAAAGCGGAGTCCCCATAAGTTCTTCAGAGATATTTTGTTCATAAAGTGCGTGTCCACCCTCATGAATCGTGCCGAACACCGCTGTACGGAAATCGTTCTCCATATACTTTGTTGTTACTCGCACATCACCAGGGTTTAGACCAATCGCGAATGGGTGAACCGTTTCATCTAATCGCCCGGAATCAAAGTCATAACCCATGTCTTTAAGGACATGCAAGCTAAATTCTTTTTGTTTTTCTTTCGGAAAATGGTCGAATAAGAAACTCGTTTCAGGCTGTCCAGCTTCTTTCACTTTTTGAAGAAGCGGTACGATGCGATCACGCAGTTTTGAGAATGTCTCGTCAAGTATCTCGACCGTAACACCAGGCTCATACATATCCAGCAGCGTATTATATTTATTACCTTCATAACCCCAATACCCGATGAATTTCTTATTGAATGCAACGAGTTTTTCTAAATAAGGCTGGAACAATGAAAAATCGGATTTTCCTTTTGCTTCTTCCCAAACATTTTCTGCTTTGGATTGAAGAATCACATACTCTTTAAATTCTGCTGGAGGAATCTTCGCATTGCGCTCAAAATCTTTTTTCACTTCTTCAAGGGTTTTCTTTGTTACATCAGAAAGTGAATCTTGCACTTCTGACTTAGATAACTCTTCAATAAATGCTTTCATTTCCTCTGATGTGGACATAGCAAAAACGTCTGCGGATAATGTTCCGATCACTTCAGACCGTTGTTCTACACCTTTCTTTGGAGCGCCAGTACGGAGATCCCAATACATTAAACCAATTGCTTCGTTAATGTGTACCATCTTTTTTACATAATCTAAGAACTCTTTTTCAACAGACAATTTTGTTTGCATCATAATAAAATCATCCCTTCACGTTATCATAAAAAACATACCGCTATAGGAATTCGTTACGAAATAAAAAAGTCCTGCTGGTCACTTTTAATTTTCTTAAAAATCTTCTTTAAACATTTCCGAATACATTGAAAAACTTGGATCAATGGTGTTAAAATGACTGATAGATTGATGCAGCAGCTGCTGTATCTCTTCTTTATGGCAATCCTCTAAATGAGGATGCAAATTATGATAAGCCTTTTGGATACTTGATAAATGGCTATACTGAACGTACATGTACTAACCTTCTTTCATTTTTGTAATTTAAACTAGTATGTACGCTAAGCAGGTGTTATTAAACACATTTCAAGGCAAAAAAATTGTTGTGAAAAGTTATTTTCAAACTCTTTCTAAGGTATGTAATCTTTTAACTGGTACGCATTCCACGTAAATTCTATACGCACTTGCTTTTCGTTTTTAAATTTCGTCTGAACAAAAAAAAGCCCAAAAGCGCGAACAGCTTTTGGGCTTTTTTTCCTTAAAACAAAATCAGTCTCGTTGACGCGGAGGTCTTTTACCAAAGTATTGATAGTAATCTGTCTTAAGGTCACCGTTATACAGTTTACGTTTTTTTGTAGCGGACTTACCGTAATACTCTTCAAACTTTTCGTTAGAAGTGATGACATACACGCTCCAAGTATCATACGGTCTCATGGCATTACCAAGATCACGGTACATTTGAGCTACTTCTTCTCTTTCCCCTAGACGCTCCCCGTAAGGAGGGTTCGTAACAAGGCAACCGTATTCTTTTCTTGTTGTAAAATCACGCACTTGCATCTGTTTAAATGTAATAAAATCTTCAAATCCAGCTTCATTTGCATTATTTATGGATAACTCAATCATTTTGTGGTCAATATCAGATCCTTGAATATCAAGTGGCAAATCATATTTAGCCACGTCTTGTGCTTCACCAACAGCTTCATACCAAATCTTTTTATCGATCCAATCCCACTTTTCTGATGCGAACTCTCGATTTAGGCCAGGAGCAATGTTTTGCCCGATCATTGCAGCTTCAATAGGCAAAGTACCTGATCCGCAGAAAGGGTCTACGAATGGTTTATCTGGCGTCCAGTTTGTGAGCATTATGAGTGCTGCAGCCATCGTTTCTTTTATCGGTGCACCGCTGTGCAGCTCACGATAGCCTCGTTTATGAAGACCTGTTCCGCTTGTATCAATCGTTAACGTTGCAATGTCCTTAAGAATGGCAACTTCAATACGATATAAAGCTCCATCTTCTGGAAACCATGTTTTACGCTTATATTCCGTCTTTAAGTTATCAACAACTGCCTTCTTAACGATTGCCTGGCAGTCTGAAATTGAAAATAGCTTTGACTTGACTGAACGACCGATAACCGGAAATTCACCGTTCTCAGGAATAAAGTCCGCCCATGGCAATGCTTTTGTTTTTTCAAACAACTCATCAAACGTTTCGGCTTTAAACTCGCCTACTACTAGTTTTACTCGGTCAGCCGTTCGCAGCCATAAATTTGCTTTTACGAGCGCCTTCTCATCCCCGTCAAAATATACTTTTCCGTTTTCTACTTGTACATTTTCAAAGCCTAACGCTCTAACCTCTTGTGCTACAAGTGCTTCGAGTCCCATTGCCGCAGTTGCAATCAGCCGTAATTTAGCCATATCAGTAACTCCCTTAATGTTGCATATATTCGTTATCTATAAGTATACCCTGTTCATTTGATCATTTAATTATTATGTAAATAGAAAAAGCCCCGGTAAGCGGGGCCCTCATTCAGCTTTAATTAGGTACCAATAACGTTCTGTAAGCCATGTTCTGTTCCATAGTACTGCAAACGGCTGACAGCCTCGTACACCGGTGGTAATCATCTATCTACAAAAAGCCTTAGCTTCTTGTTCTCCTATTCGTTCAATTCCGAATAGGAAACTCCCCTACCATAATTTGGGTTTCTCGCTCGTGGGGTTTACCGCGTTCCACTCCCTTTGTTTCCATTGGGACTACGTCACTGTGGCACTTTCAAGGTATTAACACCATATCCAGAGGACTTAGGTGCGTTCCCTGCCGTTAGCCTAGTAAGCTTTTACAAGCAAACCAAGCTACCCTGGCTTATTTTTTGGCCAGGCACGATCATTACGGTCATCTCAGAACCGTGCGAGCATGGACTTTCCTCTAAACCTGAAAATCAGGTCCAGCGATTACCCGAACGTTATTGATTTTGTTTTTAAAAGCAAGATTCATTATAGCATGTTGAAAACCAAAAAATCAAATGGATAAAAACTGGAATCAATCGTATAATTTACTGCCAAAAACATGTTTTTCCAAATTAGATAAACGCTGAAGAATATCTGAGTTGGTCGTCGTGCTTGATGTAACAGGCTGCATGCGACGAGTAGGCTGATCAGAAGAACTTTGGACTTCTTTGCGCAAGCGGTTATTTTCTTGAACCACCGCATCAAATTCTTGTTGAAAGTTCTCATAGTCTTTGATGATCATATCAAGAAACTTATCTACTTCGTCTTGATCATAACCTCGAAAGCCTTGTTTAAAGTCTTTTTCCAATATGTCTTTTGCCGTTAAATGAAAACGTTGTTCACTCATGTGAATCACCTCACACAGATTCTAAGATCATTTTTTCAAATCATGACCAAAATGTCAATTTCTTTCTCTTTTACTCGTTTCGATTCCATTGTTCTTCTTGAACGATTATATCCAAATCATAAGGAGTTATAAAATATATTTTGTAAGAATCGTCCATTTCCTGCTTACTCATCGCGGCCTGTAAATAATACTTCGGTGAGCCATCCTTTTCTTCGTCGTAAAGAAGTAAAATCGCATCACTTTTTTGAACTAAAAACTGATTTTTCACGCGCAGCTGTTGTGGGTTTTCATATGGTTTCCTGCTTACTGAATCCACAAAATCGGCATTGAGCAGTATTTCCTGGTATTTCTCCTGAACATTTTCCTTCCATCTCGTTTCCTGGTCTAGGAAGGGTGTAAGTACAGCAAGCTTTAAATCAGGAAACTCCGCCTGCAAATCGAATACAACTTCTGCTGCCCATAATTCCACTCCGGGCTGTCCACTGATGATTACCCATTCAAGTCCTTCATCAATCAGCGTCCTAATTCGTTGCTGCAGTGCTTTCTTAATGTAGTATACCCCTTCATGACTCTCACTAAAGATACCAAGTTCATGGGCTTTATATCCGCTAACCAGTAAGGTATGAATCATGAAATGCCCCCTAAATGAAAAACACCCGGCATTTATATGGCCGGGAAATTTCCTTACACTTTAAGATAATACGACTTGTTAACATGACATTCATCGATGTTGTGACAAGTCCATGGTTAAAGTATAAGCGCAACTAAGACTTGGCGTCAGTCAGCCAAAGTATCTTTAAAAGTTCTGTGTTGAATGACTGATCTCAGTACCAACCATAAGTGTTAATCCGACTATTACAAAAAAAAGAACAACAATCCACTGCTTCACTTATCCATCTCTCCATGAAATAAATTATATCATTTCCCTCTTGTGTGACCGGTTATTTTGCAAAAACAATCGAAATGAGAAGATTGTTGGCGGAAAACACGTTGGAAAATAAGGAATTTTGGCGTATTTTGCGCTTACCCGGGGAATAAAAAAAGAGAGGAAATTTATTTTCTAAAAAAGCTTTTCTCATCCTCTCTTATTCTACAAAAAACACGGTCAATTGAGAAGAGATATTTTGAATAAATTCATAAAAATGACGGATTTTTACGAATAATGGATAATCCGCTGTTCTAATCGTTCGATTCTTTTTGCAAAAGCAGTCAATTCCTGTTCTTCTTTCTTTTTTAAAAGTCTTTTTTTACTTTTCCAGATTATAAATGCACGATCTGCGTATTTTAATGCTTCCTCATAATCTTTAACTGTATGCTCAAAATATTTCGATAGCTCCAAAGCAGGTTCCTCATCCAAGGAATTATCAGATTCAAGCTCAAGCCATAAATGCACGGCGAGACTGATTTTTCCTTGTTTTTTGTAGAGTTTAGCTAATGCTTTTTTTGATTGGCTGACGAGTTTTGTTCCCGTTTCCAAAACCTCAGTGTACATTTCAATTGCTTTTTCTTTCTCTTTCAGCGCTTCATACCATTTGGCTATCGCAAATTTTTCACGCTCTGATCGGATTTGACTTCCTTGAATCGTTTTCGACATGTGTGTATATAGAGTGATCAAACTCAGAACATCCCACTCATTATGTCGAAACACACCTTCTAGCAATGATGGATCTCCTTCATTGCAATATTGAAAATAGAGCATTGGAGCAAGGTATCCTGGAGTATCATGTATTCGATCCACACCTAATATTTCTCTTTCGACAACTGAAAGCTTTACTTCTGGCAATGTATCCTTCCATAGTCTGCGAGCACCGTGCAGAAGGTCAAAATGACCAAACTCAGGCAAGGAAGGTACGAAATTCCGAATCAAAGTATGCCTCGTTTTGACTTGCGGCCAATCAAAGGATTTCCCATTGTATGTTACAAGGTTTTTTAATTCTTTTACATGATTTAAGAAATAATGATACAGTGCAACCTCAGACCCTGGTCCAGGCAGGAAAAACTGATGAACGATAACCTGATCCTCTTTGATCTGACTCATTCCTAACATAAAGATCGTGTTTCCCGCACCACCATTTAGACCTGTTGTTTCTGTGTCGAAAAACAACAGGTCAGAGGCCTGCAAATCATTCGCATGAAGCGGATGATTCGCATTAACGTCCTTCCATTTGCAAACTGCATTATTCAATTCGGAAAACCGATATCTTCCCCACAAATAATCAAGCGGGTACTTTACTTTTCGAACGATGCAATAATCATCTTCAAAAAAGTAGGGAGAAGCGCCAAATTTCTCCCAGTAATCTCCGTTTTCGATTGATTTCTTTGGTTTGTCGTCATTTGGAGTCAAAGGTACAGGACGTGTCGACGAAGTATTGACCATATGTTTTTTTAGCCGGTTCAGCTTATTTTGAATCGACATGATGATGTTTGACTCCTTTTATTTGTTGAATTAATTTCACAGCAAGTTCTTTACTTTTGTTACCCTCTTCTAAAGTCCCCGTACAAGATGGACAGCCTTTTTCACATGGGCATTTTTCAATTATGGATTGTGCCTGTTCAAGAACTGTGTCCCATGCGTCATATACTTTTTCACTCAATCCGATACCTCCTGGATAACGGTCGTATATAAAAATCGTTGGCTTTTCTGAATGGACGGCTTTAACTTGCGGTACAACATGCAAGTCATTTGAATCACACATGACAAACAATGGAGCAACATGACGCATAATATGAGCGATTCCGAGCAATCCTGCTTCTAACTTTTCTTCTGTTAGATCTTGCTTATCAAATGTCAGCCATGTTGCAGAAGTATGCAGTTCTTCTTCTGGCAAATGAATCGGACCTGATCCGATATTTTCATGTGTTTCGAATTTTATTTTTTTGAATATCGTCGCTTTGGCAACTACCATAACGTCACCATATGCTTTCGAATTTTGTTCATCTACCGTTTCTTTATCAGTTTCGAGTACATTCAAAGAAACAGCTAGATTTGCATCTGTAAAATAATCTACATCAACTTCACGAACAAATGCTTTTTTCTCTTCATAATCAAACTTCTCTACTTGATACTGAGTACCTTGATGCAAATAAATCGCTTCTTCATGCAATAAAGTCATCGAACTGAACCGATCCATCTCTCCAATTACGCGGTTATCGGCCACATTGGTTTGATCAACAATGACCACGTTTTCCTGTGAAGCGGATCGTAAGCTAATATTGTGAGCGGGAAACGAATCGTTCATCCAAAAGAAACTTTTTCCTCTTTTATGGAGCACTTGCTCATCAACAAGAAACTCTAATACGTCTGCAATTTCTTGATTACCAAACATATCACCTTCTTTAAAAGGCAATTCGTAAGCTGCACATTTCAGATGATCGACGAGAATAATGAGGTTATCTGGATTAATTCGAGCAGATTCTGGCGATTGATTGAAAAAGTAAGCAGGGTTCTGGATCACGTACTGATCAAGAGGTGAAGATGATGCTACCATAATAACAACACTTTCATCCTGCCTTCTCCCTGCTCTTCCAGCTTGTTGCCAAGCACTTGCAATCGAACCTGGATAACCAGTTAATATACAAGCATGAAGCTGACCGATATCTACACCAAGCTCTAAAGCATTTGTAGATACTACACCCATAATTTCTCCATTACGCAGTCCTTTTTCAATTGCTCGTCTTTGTTTTGGCAAATAACCGCCGCGATATCCTTGAATAGACTTAGTACCGAATTCTTTTTTGACTAGCTCTTGCAGATAAGTAAGTAAAATTTCAACTCTTACACGGCTTCTTGCAAAAACAATCGTTTGAATATGGTTTTCTAAAAAGAGTTTCGCTAAGTTACGTGCTTCGAGTGTTGCACTTCGCCTAACATTTAAAGGAACATTGACAACTGGCGGATTATAAAAAAGAAAATGCTTACGGCCAGCAGGTGCACCGTTGTTATTAATTAAAGTCATCGGATTACCTGTAAGCTGTTCAGCAAGTTCTTTCGGATTAGCTATGGTTGCAGAAGTACAAATGAAAACCGGATCACTCCCGTAAAAGTTGCATATCCGTTTTAAGCGTCTGATCACATTTGCTACATGGCTGCCGAAAACACCTCTATATGTATGAAGTTCATCGATAACTACATACTTTAAATTCTCAAATAGAGCTACCCATTTTGTGTGATGTGGAAGAACAGCTGCATGAAGCATATCCGGATTTGTCATCACGATGTTTCCAGCTTTTCTTACCACTTGTCGTATGTTCGCGGGGGTATCCCCGTCATACGTATAACTTTTTATATCCAATCCCATTTCATCGATCAGTTCATTCATTTCTGCCTTCTGATCTTGAGCGAGCGCTTTGGTAGGGAAAAGATAAAGAGCTCTAGATTCAGGATTGTTTGCTACCTCTTGTAATACAGGCAGATTATAGCAAAGTGTTTTACCAGATGCCGTTGGTGTTACGGCTACAAAGTTCTCACTTCTTTGTGCAGTTTCAAAAGCAGAAAGCTGATGAATATATAAAGAAGAAATCCCTCTTTTATTGAGAGCGGATTGTATATTAGTATGCAATGAAGCTGGCAGAGGAACGGAAACTGATTCTCTCGGTTCGATCGTTTTCCAGTGCACGATTTGTTTTGAAACATCAGGCTCTCGCAAGACATCCATAACTTGTTGAATGGATTTTTTTTGAAACATGCTTCTCACCTCACCTTCATTGTAACGAATATTTGTTCGCAATGAAATAGGGACTTAAACTGAATGTTCAAGCCCCATAAAATTCAGTATGTTGGTTTATAGTTTCAGTTGAAAATATCTTAGACGTCATCACTGCAAAAATATAATGGAAAAATTGTACAACGTGATGGTACTATGTAAATATGAAAAAAATTATTTAATAAAACCATGGGAGTGAAACGAATGTCAGTTGATGTTTATATTAATTTTAACGGGAATTGCCGTGATGCAGTCGAATTTTATGCACATGTCTTTGAAACTGAAGCACCGAAAATCATGACTTTTGGTGAAGCACCTCCTCACCCGGAATATCCACTTCCAGAAGAAGCAAAAGATTTAGTGATGCACACGAGACTTAATATCGATGGAAGCAATGTTATGTTTTCTGACACAATGCCAGGAATGCCTTTTACAGAAGGAAACAACATAACGCTAGCTTATGTGAATAGTAATATGGATCATATCAAATCAGTTTATAGCAGATTAAAAGAAGGCGGCAAAGTGGACATGGAGCTTCAAGAAACATTTTGGAGCCCGCTTTATGGACAGGTCACAGATAAATTCGGTATCATGTGGCAGTTAAACTATGATAACGGACAATCAGCTATGTAATTTGCTAGGTCTTTATATAATCTAGAAAAAAAAGGCTGATCGCTACTTGTGATCAGCCTTTTTTCTATTAATTTTTATATAAATCATTTCAAACCTTCTCTCGTTTCTTTTGATCGAATTTAAGTGCCAGAATATAATTCTCATAAAAAGGATCCGATCAAAAAGGCACAGTTTTTTGGTTTTTTCAGAGTTTTTTCTATGTTTTCATGTAATTTTATTACAATTAACAATTACATGTCCCACTTAACGGATTGTACGAATAGTTTTCCCGGATGATCACTGTGTCCTGCAAGGAATCTACGAGGAGCTTGAATGGCTATTTGAATAAACGTACGGTCTTTACTCATAATCTAACGGATTTTTTAATAAACTCGCGAACTTACAAAAAAATGACAAAATCACACATTCTCTTATTCAGGTTAGGCAGAAAAGAGACATGAACTCAAAAGTTTTACACTTTTAAGTTCATGTCTCTTCTAAATAAAATATCTATGAAATTGAGTCACACTTTGTTTCACAGTTTTTAGCTAGCGAACACGCAGCACATTTTCCTTGCTTGCTTTTTTTCACATGGCGAAAAACAGCCCAGCCTGCATATCCAAAAATAAGCAGTGCTAAAAGAATATTTAAAAGCATAGGTCAGTCCTCCTTCTCTAGTACCCTAAGAGTCTTCCCACTTGATAGATTACTAATGATAATACATAGGCAATGACAAGTGCATATCCTACTGAGAAGTACGTCCATTTAGCAGATCCTGCTTCTTTACGGATTGTAGCAACCGTTGCTAAACATGGAACATACAACAGCACAAACACCATAAAGCTGAACGCAGACAGCGGTGAGAATTCATTTGAAAGCAATGCTTGCAATGAATCTGCATTCGGTACGTGATAAATGATGTTCATTGCTGAAACTACAACTTCTTTTGCTAAGAAACCAGTAATTAAGGATGCTCCCGCTTGCCATGAACCAAATCCTAACGGTGCTAGAATCGGGGCGAGAACTCCGCCGATCATGGCTAGAAAACTATCGTCCATCTTTACATCAAATCCGCCTGGCCCTGAATAGGATAGTAACCAGATCATTACTGATCCGCCAAAAATGAATGTACCTGCCTTCTTAATGAATCCTTTCCCTTTATCCCAAGTACTGCGGAATAAAGCTTTGCCCTGAGGCATGCGATAAGGAGGTAATTCCACAACAAACATCGAGAATTCTCCTTTTAAAATCGTCATGGAAAAAATTTTTGCTAATGTTAAAGCAACAACAATTCCGAGTACATAAAGTGAAAAGACAACAAGTGCCTGGTATTTTGCAAAAAATGCTCCTACAAAAAGCGCATAAACTGGCAACCGCGCTGAACAAGACATTAATGGGGTTAACAAAATGGTTAATAATCGTTCTCTCGGCTGCTCAATCGTTCTAGCTGCCATTACGCCAGGAACATTGCATCCGAATCCAATTATCATCGGTATGAATGCTTTACCATTTAAACCTACCATTTCCATCGTTCGGTCCATGACTAGTGCAGCCCGTGACATGTATCCTGAATCCTCAAGAAAAGAGATTAATAAAAACAAAATGAAGATTTGTGGTACGAATACGAGAACCCCGCCGACTCCAGCCACAATTCCGTCCAGTACGACGGCTTTAATAAAATCAGAGGCTTGCATGGCAGTTAATCCGCTAGTGAGCCAGTTTGTCAAAGTACCCGACAAGAATCCGTCTAACAGATCAGACAGCGGTAAACCAAGCCAATCAAATGTAAGTTTAAACATGAGAAACATCGTAGCTAAAAATATCGGTATCCCAAGGAAAGGATGAGTTACAACCCTATCGATTTTTTCTGTTAATGATTTATTTTGATCTTGTTGAGCTACCACAGACTTCGCAATAACTTGGTCAATGAATTCTTTTCTAACAGAATAAATCCATCTTGGAAGACTTGGAACCCCTGCTTCATTTTTTACAATTTCATTAGTTTCTTGAATGATCTGATTGATTTCACTTGTATTCTCAAAAGAAGCAATAAATTTATTGACCTCTGCATTTCCTTCTAAAAGCTGAATAGCTGTCCATCTTTTTGGAATAGAAAGTTCAGAAGGAAGCATCGACGTAATTTTTTCAATACGTTCTTCAACAAGTTGTCCATAATCGATTTTAAATGAAGATTCAGCTTGGTTATTGGTTGTTAATAAATCATTTATTGTGCTTGTTCCCTTTCCAGAACGAGCGATGACTGGGACGACAGGAACCTGTAATAGTTCGGAAAGAATCGATTCATCTATTGTAATACCTCTTCGTTTTGCTACATCCGTCATATTGAGGCCGATAATGAGAGGTTTTCCAAACTCAAGCAGCTGCATCGTTAATAACAGGTTTCTTTCAATTTGGGAGGCATCTACTATGTTAATTATTCCATCAAATTGTTCGGTTACAAAGAATTGTGAAACAACCGCTTCGTCTTTAGAAAGAGGACTTAAGGAATAAACACCAGGTAAATCAATCAGATTTCCTTTTTTGTTTTTAATGACCCCTACTTTTTTTTCAACGGTAACTCCGCTCCAGTTCCCGACATACTGATATGTACCTGTGAGGTTATTAAAAAGTGATGTTTTACCAGTATTCGGATTACCGATTAAAGCAATATTTAGCATGATCTTTCAACCTTTATGAATGATGCATCCTGTAAACGGATACCTAAAGATTGGCCGCAGTTTTCTAACATACAAGGACCTTTAAACGGCATTTTGCACTGTAAACACACTTGAGAACCCTCACAAATCCCTAAATCTAAGAGACGGCGTTTTACCGTTTCACTTAATGATGATAAGTCGACGATTTTAGCCTTTTCCCCTTTGCTTAACTCTGAAAGTAACATAGTCGAATCCTCCAAAAGCTGAAAATAATAATTATTATCAATTACGTTTATAAAAAAAATCTCCTAATAGAGAATGATAACCTTTATCAATTAAATTCAGTTTATAATAAAATTAGGCGTTTGGCTATGCCTATTTTAAAATTTTATTAATTATATTAAAGATAATTCAGTACGATTCCCGTTATGATTATTAAATGTATCTATACAAAAAAAGAGAAGGTATTCATATATACCTTCCCTTGCAATCATATTTAATTATCTATCTAATATTTTCGCATCAAATATTTTAACATCCTTAGTGGCAGATAAGTATGGCTTTACTTTATTAATAAATCCAGTAAGATGTTCACTTTCATTATGGTTTTGAACAGCTTGGTGATCCTTCCATACTTCTACCATTAAGTAAGCATTGTTTCTTTCTGTATCCTTCATTAAGTCGTATGAAATATTTCCACTTTCTTCTCTAGAAGCATCAATCAATTTGTAGCTTTCTTCTAAAAATACTTCTTCATTTTCTTTAATAACTTGAAATCCTGCATGAATTATAATCATCGGTGTGAGTCTCCTTCTCCATAGTTGCTAATCTTCACTTTGGTGCTGCAAGCTGCTTCTCCAAGTCTTTATCCATTCCATCCAGATCGTACAGAATAACATACATTTCTTTTACTTTAAAAATATTGTTTGTTAAGTGCTGTTCGTCAGCTAATATATAGTAGGCAACGTGTGTAGTCAAATAAAAAGAGTGGAACAAGGTGTCCACTCACTTCTTACTTTTATATACTCGTCCTAAGATCCCAAAGTTCTGGAAAAAAGCGCTGATCGAGAACTTTCTTTAAATAATTTACACCAGATGAGCCGCCAGTTCCCACTTTAAAACCGATGATTCTTTCCACCGTTTTCATATGACGGAAACGCCACTGCTGCAGATTGTCCTCAATATCTACAAGTTTTTCTGCGAGTTCATAAAGGTCCCAATATTTGTCTACATTTTTATATACTTCCAACCATGCTGATTCAACGCTGCTGTTATATTCGTATTTTTTAGTCACATCACGATTAAGAACTTCCTCATCAATAAAAAGTCCACCGTTCGCTAATGCCTGGATGGATACATCATACAAACTAGGAGTATGAAGTGCTGCCGTAAGCTGCTCAAGAAGCTCCTGATCTTTTTTATAGATTTCTAAAATGTGCGGTGTTTTGTAGCCCAAAGCAAATTCAACCATTCGATATTGATAGGATTGAAATCCAGATGCTTGTCCTAATTTATCCCTGAACTCCATATACTCTGCAGGTGTTAAAGTAGATAACACATCCCAGGATTCAATGATCTGCGACTGAATTTTAGACACACGTGAAAGCATTTTAAATGCAGCATGAAGATTACCGTTTTCAATAGAAGAAATTGCAGAGCGCGTTTCATGTAAGATCAATTTCATCCATAACTCACTCACTTGATGAATGATGATAAAAAGCATCTCATCATGATGACCTGATAGTCTTTTTTGACTGGATAAAATCTGGTCTAGTTTTAAATATTCTCCATACGTCATCTGATTCATAAAATCCGTATAGATCCCTTTTTCAGATTCTTTGCTGTCTATTTTTTTCTGTTCTGTCATACAAACCTCTCCAATCAGGACAAATCCCCCAATGAAATGATAACGCTTTCATTATACATGATAAAATGTATATTTATTAGAACAAAATAGAAAATGAGCACTAACCATATGTGATTAGTCTCTTTCTAGAATTTCTTTTAATTTTTTTAGATCTTTTTTGTTTGCTGATTTCATCATGTATACCATAATTGGGGAAAACCATTTTGAAAACCCTGAAGGTACACCTCTGTTTTGTAAAGTCATTCTAGTTGAGTTGTCTTTAACAGCTTCCCAAGTATAAGTCGTCTCCATAGGAAATGGTCCATCGGCTGTTCTCATTACTAATTTTTCATTAGGAACGTACTCTTTAATCTCATAAACGTAAGCAAGCTGACGTCCTAAAAAATCTGCTTTAAACGCGATTTTTGAACCAACCCTAATAAGATTTTCTGTCCTCCATTCGGCTGATTTAATATTTACATACCATTCAGGAGCATTATCTGGATTGGATGTATATTCTTCTACTTTATCTCGCGGAACGTTGATAATAATTTCAGTAAAAACGTTTACCATATTAAACACCTTTTCCCTATCTCTAAATAAAATTATTGATTATTTTCTACATATTCTTTTAAATTCAGTTCCAATATTCTCTTTCTTTTATTCGCTATCATTTTGCTGAAAAACAGGTATACCCTTTATAAAGGAACTAATTAGTAATTTTAGAGTCACGTCTAAGTCCAGCGGAAGACCGTATCCTCCCTTTTGCTCCAATGATACAAATCCATGAAGTACACTTCGAAAACCCCTAACAGCATGCAGAGCTGCATCCTCCTTCAGATCATAATCTCGAAAAACACCAATTAATATATCAACAAGTGCCTTACCTTCCTGATGAATATCGGGGTCATTGAGATCTGCAGCAGGTAATATTAATTCATAAAGACCAGGACGTGATCTAGCAAATTGTATATAGGCTTCTGCCAAACTCCTAATCGTTTCCTCTTTATCTTTTTCTGAAATATTTTTTTGAAGCTTTATACGCAATTCTTTTAATCCATATATAGCTAATTTTCTCTTAAGCCCCTCTAATCCATCTATATGGTTATATAATGAAGGGGTTCGAATTTTCAATGTCCGGGCAAGTGATGCTAATGTAACTTGATCGACCCCTCGCTCATCTGCAATCTTGGCAGCTGTCATTACGACAGTTTTTGAATCGAGCCCAATTCTAGGCGACATTCTTTAACTGCTCCTTTTATCTTTAATATCTGTCGTTAGAAAAGGGGACTTTTCTAATGCTTTTTTTATGAGAGGAAGAGGATTTTCTAGCATTTTCCCATGTCCTACAGCAAGGAGTACTGGATTGATATCGTATAATTTACGAGCAGTAATAGCTGCCTCTTTTTCATCCCATGTCCCCCATTTTGGAAAAGGAAATAATGGTACTAATTGACCTGCTATAGCAAATCCTCCTCTAGTCTGAAAAGCATCACCTGCAATTAAAACTCCTGTACGAGGATCATGAAATGCCATCGAGCCCGGTGTATGGCCCGGAGCGGAAATAGCTTCGAGCGAACCTATTTTATCCCCCTCTTTAAGCAGTACATCTGCTCGGGTTTGAATTTTATTCGATACCCCACCCTTTATAGGAGTATTAGTTTCATGTGAATCTAGGGAACGATCGCCTTCCATTAGACGTGCATCACGTTTTGAAATATAAACTAAAGCATGCGGTAATTGTTCTTTAAGTGAGTCTAGTGCACCCACATGATCATCATGGGCATGAGTTAAGACAATTTTGGTAATAGGTTTACCGATTTTTTGTGCAGCTCTTATAATACCTCTACTGCTATGTGGAAGAGCAGCATCTATTAAAGTCAAGCTATTCTTTTCTTCTACTAAATAACAATTAACTGGGAAAAAATGTGGTAAAAAGGTTAATTGATATAGATCCCCTATATTCGTAATCTTCATAACTTAAACCTCTCCTTTTGAAAATAAACTAATGTTATTAGTTTATGATAACTAAAGCCATTAGTTTTATCAACCTTTTTTTACCTTTTATGTATTTTTTTTATTTTCACAAACTAAAAGCCCCAGCTCATTTGAGCAAGGGCTTTTCTTACAAGGAGGTTGCCGATTAACGAAGTCCGCCTAACGCTTGTGCTACAAGACGTTTAGTGATTTCGCCACCAACAGATCCGTTTGCACGAGAAGTTGTGTCTGGTCCAAGATGTACTCCGAACTCAGCAGCAATCTCTTGCTTCATTGCATCAAGAGCACCTTGTGCTCCAGGAACTACGATTTGGTTGCTTTGGTTACGTGCCATGCGATTTCCCTCCTTTGGGAGATAATATGTACGGAAAATCATGTTTGTTTTTCCGTTAAATGTAGTATGAGTCATTTTTGAAAACCTATTCATAGAAAAATAATTTTTTTCAGAAAAAAAACAAGAACCGTTAAAGGTCCTTGTTTTCTGTATGAATATTTAACAAATCTTGTTCAAGTAATTGTGCTTCTTTTAATTCTTTTGCATGGTGTTTTTTGAAGAAAACGACAGTACGCCATGCAAATATCGTAAAAATGATAAGCGTAATAATCGCTGGTATGTATTCCATCTTGTTCTCAGGAAAGACAATTGGAAGCATTTCTTTGCACCCTCTCGGTAAACATTACATTATGATTATAACAAATTAGTCTTTTTATTGAAAATCTATATAGCAGTATTTTTGTTTTGTACTGATTTTTGCTTCACTTTACCATAAAAAGTCGAAATTCCGATCAAACCAAGGCAGCATAAGACTCCTATACAAAACCCAGCCAAAATATCAGAAGGATAGTGTACACCTATATATATCCGGCTAATACCTAATAAAAAGGGAAAAATGGTACCGACCCACAAAATCCAAGGTTTTTGAAATTTTTGATAAAGTATAAATGCAGCAAACAAATAAAATGATGTTCCTACCATTGCGTTTCCACTTGGAAAACTGAATCCATCTTCATCTAACAATCGATGTTCTAGAGGACGTTCCCGCTCAAAAGCGTTCTTTATTAGTTTATTTAAACCAAACGTAACAGTAAGACTGGATAATAATAAAAAACCGTTAATCCATTTTTTATAAAAAAATAATACGATCGTTCCAAGTAAACATATTGTCCCCAGCACAGCTGCATCTCCAACATGTGTAAATGCCAAAACAGCATAATTCAAGAAATCATTTCTCGCGTTAAAGAGAAGACTTCGTATCCCAGTATCCAAATATTCAATAAAAGAATATTGATAAAATGCACAAAAGATTGTAATTAAACAGCAGAAACTAATTATGAAATTGATTTTTTTCATCTTTCTATCCACTCTCCTATCCTATATTTTACTTTAAAATCAATAAATAGGATAAGAAATTCTTTGCGCGTTTTTTATTATATCTGCAAACAAAAGGATGGCTCAGATTGTCATCCTTTTATACTTTCGTTTTCTTTAACATAACGGTTCCATGGATGTTCTTTGCATTGTTTGCTGCATGAACGTTTATGCTCTTTCTCACATTTTTCGCACATTAAAAGATGTGCATTACACTCTGGATTACCGCATTTCACATAGCGTTCTTCAGGATTACCGCAATAACAGCATTTTCCTACAACCGTTTCGTCTCCGCTGCGATTTACAGATACAGAAATTCTTTCATCGAACACGTAGCATTTACCGTCCCAAAATTTTCCCTTTGTTTCTTCATCATAACCATAATTAATGATGCCGCCTTCAAGCTGTGAAACATCTTTAAATCCTTCTTTCACTAAGAACCCAGAGAATTTTTCACAACGTATACCGCCTGTACAATAAGTAAGAACTTTCTTGTCTTTAAATTGAGTAAAATTCTCCTTTATCCATTTTGGTAAATCTCTGAAAGTTTCAACATCTGGCCGGATCGCATTTTTGAAATGGCCCAAATCATATTCGTACGTATTACGAGCGTCCAAAATAACAACATCATCTTGCTGTAAAGCTTTCATCCATTCTTTTGGAGATAGATGTTTACCGGTTGTTTCATTTGGGTTAACATCTTCTTCTAAATTTAGATGGACAAGTTCAGGTTTAACCCTTACTTTCATCTTTTTAAAAGCATGTTCACTTGCAGCTTCAATCTTAAAGACCGTATCAACAAATCGTGTATCGTTTCTCATATGATTCATATATTGTTCTGTCTGTTCAATTGTACCTGATACAGTTCCGTTAATTCCTTCTTCAGCAACTAGAATTCGACCTTTCAGTCCAATTTCTTTACATAGATTAAGATGCTCTTCTTTAAAAGTTAGAGGATCTTCTATTTTGACATATCTATAATAAAGCAGCACTTGATATTGCATTTTCTTCACCTTCTTTTACTTCGTCAAAAACTACCTTTCCTATAATAACAAATTATACAAAAAAGAAAAATACAGGCTGCCCTGTATTTTAGATTTTATTTAATGTAAAGTTTCTCAAGACGTTTGCAGCTTCATCCAAATTTTCATCTTCGGCAAGTTCTAATGCTGTCTTCCCATCATTTTTTGCTAAAAATGGATCTGCACCATGCTCTAAATAAAACAAAAGCATTTCAGGATCATTATGATGCGCGGCTTGGTGAAGTATGGTCCAGCCACCGCCTTGTTTTTCATTTATATTTGCACCATGTTTAAGTAGTAACCCCAACATTTCAGAACGGTTCTTTTTATTTGCTGCGGCAGCATGAAGCGGTGTATTAGTCATTTCATTTTCAGATTTCACATGTACATCTGCATGATTTTGCAAAAGCAGGTCCACGGCTTCATAGTGTCCAAAATGAGCAGCTAAATGTAAAGGAGACCAACCGTCTTGCAATTCATTAACTTGTGTATCTTTATTCGAAAGTATAGTTTTTAGCTCTATTAAATTACCTTCCATCGAAGCTTTATGAATACTCATAATCTCAGTCCTTTCTATTTCCTTCATAGTATGGTAATTCTACAAATCGACATGAAAACCCTTTCTTTTATCATAAAGCACACAAAGCAATACATTTATTTACAAAAATTCTCTGTGATTCCCAGTTGTCTCAATATAATACTTATGTGAGTATTATAATAGTGAAAGTCGTTAAGGAAACGGTATATCGGGGGATTATATGCGTTTAAAAATTGCATCTTTATGTATATCTGCTTTTCTTATGATGGGAACTGCTGCTTATGCTTCAACACCTTACACTGTAAAAAATGGCGATTCTATTTACAACATCGCACAGCAGCATAATGTCAGCCCAAAAACGATTCAAGGCATGAATTTATTAACTTGTTCAACTATATATCCTGGACAAACTGTATATGTTCCGTCTTCATCCAAAAGTTATACAGTTAAATCTGGAGAAACATTATTTAAAATCGCTTCGGCGTCAAATGTTAGTTTATGGGCAATGCAAAAGATTAACCCGCAATTGAAGCAGATCAATTTGGTTTATCCAGGTCAAATTTTAGACGTTCCAACTGCTTCTGCGCCTAAAACGACACCTTTACCTCAATCAACTCCAGCACCCGCACAATCTTCTGTTGGCAGCTATGCGGCACAAGTTTCTCAACTTGTGAATCAAGAACGTCAAAAAGCTGGACTTGCCCCATTAACACTTGATGCTGAATTAAGCAATGTCGCAATGGTGAAAGCAAAAGATATAATTCAAAAGAATTACTTCGATCATAATTCACCAACATACGGGTCACCATTTGATATGATGAGAAGTTTTGGAATCGATTACACAGCCGCTGGCGAAAACATTGCGAAAGGACAAGCTTCTCCACAAGCCGTAATGACAGATTGGATGAACAGTCCTGGGCACAGACAAAATATCTTAAGTTCAAATTATGATTCTATTGGGGTTGCTTATTACCAAGGAGCCTGGGTACAATTATTTAAAAAATAAGTTTCTTTACAACGACTCTCACTAAAAAAGCATCCAGCCTTCATCGGCTGAATGCTTTTATTTATTTGGCTCTGTTAAACATCGTTATAGCATAGAAAAACCGCAAGCCTCCTCGTCGTATTCCTGCGGTGTCTCGACAGGCCGTTTTTCTGACTTCCAAGGATTATCAACAACACCAATTAACAGAGCTATTTATTTAATAGCGAAACACGGAATGGAAAAAGTGTCCCTGTCATAATCTTACTTACAATTGCTGGATCATTTTCCATAATGGTATGTGCTTCATTCTCTGAAACTTCTTGCAAGATAACTACACCGAACGATGCATCCAAACAAGGACCTGCCAATACCAGCTTCCCATTTTTCAATAGACTTTGCAGATATAAGAAATGCTCTTCTAATGCTTTTTGCTCTGCCTTTGTCTGATTATCCATAAAGTTGTCTCTGACTGGTTTGATCTGATATAAAAATTCATTCCTTTGCATGTAATCTCCCCTTTTTAGGAAGATTCTCTAATGCGAGTTAAAAATCCTTTTTATCGCTTTTTGTTTTTACTAAAGTTTGGCTTTAAATTTTGAAGTTTACTTTTCCCTTGTGATTGATTATTTGGCTTTGTTTGTTCATCACGAATAAGAACTTGCCCTTCTTTAAGCACTTGTTTCTGTAAAGGTACATTTAATTTTGTCGTCCATTTTTTAACAGATGATAACTCCGCTTTTGTTACCAGCGAAACAACTGTTCCTTCTTTTCCCATACGTCCTGTTCTGCCAGAACGATGAACGTATTGTTTTACATCCTCAGGAAGTTCCAAATGAACGACATGGGTTACGTCAGGAATATCTAATCCTCGAGTTGCTACGTCTGTAGTTAACAGTACTGGAATCTTGCCCCGTTTAAAATCAGTCAAGACTTTTTTACGGTCATCTTTTGTTGAATTTCCAGCTAAAACGCCCAATTGAATTTTCTTAAATTCAAGTTTTGAAGCAAATTCATCCATTTTCATTGAGTTATTCACAAATACAATGGATTTAATATTGGGTGTATGGCGAATTAATTTACGCAGGTTATCTACTTTATCACGGTATTCAGACAGCATAAACGTATGTGTAATATTGTTTGAAGAAGTTTCTTTTTCTGCTTTGATAATAATAGGCTGAGCTGCTAATTTTTTAGACCATTCTTCCGTTTTATTATTAATCGTCGCAGATACAAACACAAGTTGTCTATCTTTTAACGTCGCTCCAATAACTTGTTCTACATCTCCTCCAAAACCTGCTTCAACAATGTGATCCGCTTCGTCAATAACGATTGTTTTGACTTCATGCATTTTCAGCTTTTTGTTTTGAATCAATTCCTTTACACGACCAGGAGTCCCCACAATAAACTGTGGTTTCTTTTTCAATTTATCAAGCTGTCTTTGCATGTTTGCTCCGCCAATAAGTGATGCACCGCTAATAGCGCTGTTTTCAGTGAATTTCTGACAAACCTCAAAAATCTGCATAGCCAATTCTCTAGTAGGTGCCAAAAAAACTACTTGTGCATTCTTAATCTCTGGATCAATCTTTGCAAGTGCAGGAAGACCATAAGCGATTGTTTTTCCTGTCCCTGTTGGAGATTCAATTACAATATCTTTGTTTTCCATCAAGGAAGGAATAGCACGCTCTTGTATGTTTGTAAATGAAGTAAAACCGCTTTTGTTCCAAGCATTTTGTATAAATTCCGGAAAATCATTAATCTGTGTTGTCATTTTTTGTACCCCTTAAAATATTGATTGAATTCCTTAATGGAAGCAATAACATGTCCCAGGACAGCTGAAAAACGATCAGTATCATCTTCTGTCACAGGTTTTTCAATCTCTATCGAGACCGTGTTATTAAATACGTTTCTTGATTCTCCATATATATAGGTAAGTTTTTGCTCAATCTTGCCTTTAATTTCTCCTGTTGTCCACTTTCTTAAAATCAATTGAAGCTGTTTGCAGTCAGTTTCAATTTCATATACTGGTGTTTCGATTTGGATAGATAAATTACATCCGGCATTTTCAGGAATATCTTGCAGCTTTTCTGTTGCCAGTTTTTCTAGATTCGTACTTAAAATTATTTTTCCATTAATAGAATCACTAATTCCTAAAACGATAAAACTGAGCGAGATACTTTTTTCTATTACAGCAAAATCCACTATATCTTTTCGATCTATTATTTCTATTTCCCCAGAAAAATCAGAGTCATATACGACTCCTTCAAGCACAACCTTAAGATTATCATAAACGGATGGATGAAACATCTTGTTAATCCCCTTATTTTAAAAGAAGTTTTTATGTACGGTACGTGAAATTTTATTTCACGTTATCTTTCAACTGGTTTAATACGTACAAAACGGACTTTACCATTTCAGTGATCCGCTTATCCTTCATTTTTTTTTGAAAAACATATACTCCTAAATATCCTATATTTTCTGCAGCAGTTTTGATTTGAATCGGATATAAATATTTCGGCTTGTTCGCGATTACCCATTCTCTTGCAGCTGGCTCCCACTCAGATACTCTTGTGTGAATCCTGTCAGCAAAAGGTTTTATTTCCTTATAAAAATCAGCTTCGGTATCTCTCGCCTTCGTCTGATTTTTAAAGATATCAAACGCTTCTTCTATATCTTCTATTAATTGATTCGTCATATGATATAAATGATTACTCATAAAAATAGTCCCTCCATTCCTTATACTGTACCAAAGAATAGAAGGACTTACACTTTTTCATTTTTTTATAAAGTAAATAAACTCACGAACCAGTTCTTTTTAGGCTTCGGTTTCACATACTCTGTTTCTTCAGGGTAACTCTTTTTGAGGAGTGCGACTTCTAGATCCTGAAGCCTATATTCCATTAGCTCCATCTTTTTCACTAAATCTTCAACTTCTCGTGCGTGCTGCAGCATCTGATAAGATACCACTGTATCAGCTTTTTCTTCTATTTTCTTCTCTAACGCAGTTATGGCTGCTTCCAATCGTTCAAACTTATCGTCAAACTCTAAAGGATTTCCCATCGTATGTTCTACTGTTTTGAACGTGCTGATTTGGATATCGCTCATTAAAAGTCCTTGGTCGAGCTGTGCCTTTATTTCTTTTAGCTGCTCTATGTCACCTTGTTTAAATAAATAGTGGCCATGGTCATTCTTATCACACTGAATATTGAAATGCCTTACCCACCGCTGAACCGTTGTTGGATTCACTCCAAGTTCCTCAGAGACAGTTTTGGTCTTCAATACCATTTCCATAGTGAATACCTCCCCGTTTTCTAATAAGAACTAATTTCGTTCATTTTCTTTTTAACCCTTCATACGTGACAAAACTAGTTTTTATTCGGCAAAGAAAGTGGTTTTGCCCAAATTCATTTGAATTTCGACATCTAATTGTTGATTGTTTGTATATTCAGTCGTCCCATCCGTAAAACTAACAACGTACGGAAGTATAAGGAGGTGCACAAAATGAGCGGAGAAAGCAAACAGCAAAAAAATCAAGAAATGTTTGAAGATCAAGATGGTCCTGCAAAAGATCAAAAAGAGAGTTCTCGCAGCACTGGGTACGGCGATAAGAAACTGAATGGTCCAGATCAGCCAAGTACATGACCTTTCAAAAAGACGGTTCGATTTGAATCGTCTTTTTTATGTATGCAGCACCCATTCTTTTAATAAAACCCCAATTTTCAACTGTCTTTGCTTTTGCTTATACCAATCTGTTAAACACACTTGACTCGGTTTTTTTACCGGTTTGTAAAATCTCTCTGTGTTCTTCCATTTTAAGTTCCAATCTCTTGCTGGAGTTCTGCTATGTTCAATCCATGGATACACCATCCGTAAAAGTGGTGTTTCTCTTTTTTTTGCAGGATAGATAAATTTCTCAAAATCATGCCTTGAACCAGTGTGGGTTATCCGGTTGGAAAATTGTAAAAGTTCACCACTCCAAGGAGAGTAAAACAATATCCAATAGAGCATTTTCCCCGTTTCGATTCTGTTTTTTACTTTTTTAAATCCATGAACAGATAGTCCGTACACTTCACCTGAAAGACTAGGAAACAATACTGTGCTAAAATGCATATAATCTTGCAGCATAAATGGCAAAGCTGAAAAGATGCGATTTTTATAAAAAGAGTGTTTTAACACAGGCTCTTCAATGACATGCTGTTCGTTTACTATGAGCGAAGTTACTAATCGATTAACATCTCTTTCTTCCCAGAACCGGTACCACTCCTCCTTCATGAAAGCTGAAACATGGAAATAAGGTAAAAGTTGAAAGAGAGGTAAACCTGCTTTTTTAGAATACTCATATAGCAATAATTGCGGATAGGCATCTTGAAAGATCAGCCAGTTTGCTCTTTCATACGTTAAAAAGAGATGTTTTCTCGTATCTCTCGATAAAATTCTCGGAAACCAGTCCCCTTTTAAGTCACACATGCTGTATCCTGCGTTCCTGGATACCATGCTTGCCAGCATGGCCCATCTTATCTCGGGATTGCGTTTAAAAAAGTCAGCATAGCTTACGGTACGTGAAATATTATCACGATTTTGTGAATAAGTTGCTTTGCTGATTTTTTGTATGATATGTGCCAGCCTTTCGTTCACTGCAAATCCCCTTTCTTTCATCTACTTTTATCGTTCTCCACTCAACAATAAAATATTTGTGTCACATACAAAAAAGGAGTAAACTAAACTTTATTAAAGATGCAATTGGAAAAAGGAGGCATATCAAATTGGCGCATAAAATCATCATCTATACACAGGAAACGTGCCCTCCATGTTTTGCTGAAAAAGAGTGGCTGAAGGATCATAATTTCGAATTTGAAGAACGCGATATCCGAAAAAATAAAAACTTTATGCAGGAAGTCGTGGCATTAGGCGCTTCTGCAACACCGGTTACCGTTATAACCGATGAAGATAGCAAAGATCATGTTATTATGGGATTTAAAGAAGATGAACTTGAATCACTATTAATAAAGTAAAGAAACTTGGCTATGTGTCTTTGTTATTAAACATGACCATAGCCATCCTTTATTAAAGAAGGAGATGAATTATGGGGACATTTCATTATCCGAACGGCAAGAAGATCGTTTCTGCCATAAAAACAAAAAAGAAATCATCTTCAGTTCCTAAAAAAGAGATTTCTTACAGCAATCGAGGAATGTCTTTAGAAGATGATCTGAATCAAAGTAATCAATACTATCTCCTCACAGGGAAGGCTGTCATCCATAAAAAACCGACGCCAGTTCAAATCGTAAATGTAGAATATCCGAAAAGATCGGCGGCCGTCATTAAGGAAGCCTATTTCAAACTCGCATCTACTACCGATTATAATGGGGTTTATAAAGGAAAATATATTGATTTTGAAGCAAAGGAAACGAAGAACAAAACAAGCTTTCCTTTAAAAAATTTCCATGAACATCAAATCAATCATATGCAGCAGATTATTGATCATGGCGGAATCTCTTTTGTCATCCTGCGCTTTTCAGCTGATGATGACATCTACTTATTTGATTGCCGGTTTTTGATTCAATATTGGAATGAACAAAAAGAAGGAAGAAAATCAATTCCAAAGGGTGAAATTACCGAAAAAGGACATTCTATTACTATCGGATATCAACCAAGACTGAATTATTTAGAAGTAGTAGATCGAGTCTATTTTTCACCTTCTGTTTAGTTGTTCATAAACCATGAACGAGTCACGAATATTGATTATGTTAGCTTTTTTTACGAAGTTGAAAGGTTGGTAAAACAATGTCAAAAGATTACCGAAGCCGTGTGGAGCGAAGACAATCGTCTGAAGGCTCGAAACCGGCAAAAAAGAAAAAGAATCCAAAACGCAATTGGAAGAAAACACTCCTCTTGCTTGTACTTATTTTAGGTATTTTAGGTGTATTATCAATTGCTGCAATCGCAGTAACCTCACCTAAACTAGACCCCAAAAAACTGGAGACGCCTGTTTCATCCAAAATACTAGATATGAATGATGAACAAGTTTCTTTATTTTCAGGCCAAGAAAAACGAATCAGAGTAAATATAAATGAAATACCTGATAATGTTCAGAATGCCTTTATCGCCACAGAGGATGTTCGTTTCCGCAAACATCACGGGGTCGATGTCAGACGTATTTTTGGTGCAGCTTTAGCAAACGTAACACATGGTTTCGGCGCTGAAGGTGCAAGTACGATCACTCAGCAGGTTATCAAAAACACTGTGTTGACCAACGAAAAATCACTGACACGTAAAATCCGTGAAGCGTACTTAGCTTATCAGCTCGAAAATAAGTATTCGAAAGATCAGATTCTAGAGATGTACTTAAATAAAATCTTTTTTGGAAACCGTTCTTATGGTGTAGCAACAGCAGCCAAAACATACTTCAATAAAGATATTGATGAACTCGAACTCGATGAAGCAGCACTGTTAGCCGGTCTGCCAAAAGCACCAAGCTATTATGATCCTACTCGAAACCCGAAAGCTGCTGAACAGCGCCGTAATGTTGTCTTGAATTTAATGGCTCAACATGGCTTCATTACAAAAGCAGAGGCAGAAAAAGCGAAAAGCATTTCCGTAAAAGACAGAATTCATCAAGGAACAATAAACTCTGAAACTCGTCCCTATGACGCTTATTTAAAACAAGTAATGGATGATGTAAAGAAAATTGACGGTATGGAAGATGTTGATATTTTCTCAGCAGGGTTAAAGATCTATACGAACTTGGATACGAAAGCTCAGCAAGTTACAGAAGATGTACTTAGAGCGAAACTTGAGAACGAGAATAAATACTTGCAATCTGGTGTTGCGATTGTTGACACAAAAACAGGCGCTATCCGGGCGATCGGCAGCGGACGCGGTGTCCAGCTGAGCAATCAGTTCTCTTCTCGGATTAAACGCCAGCCGGGTTCAACGATTAAACCTATTCTGGATTACGGTCCAGCTATCGAAAACGAACAATGGAGCACGGGTCATATTTTAAAAGATGAACCTGTCAAACTTGATGACGTAACGATTAACAACCATGATGACAAAAACGCTGGAAATATTACGATGCGTCAAGCACTTGTAGAATCGAAGAATACAACAGCTATTCGAACATTCCAAGATATCGGCGCAGATAAAGCTACTGAATTTGCTAATGGACTTGGCTTTAGCCTTGATCCAAGTACAACTTATCCGTCTTATGCAATTGGCGGTTTTAACAAAGGAATATCTCCTCTTACACTAGCTGGTTCATATGCAGCTTTCGGGAATGGCGGATTATACAGCACACCGACAACCATTCGAAAAATTGAGTTCCCTGACGGTCGTGTGATAGAAGTCGACAGTGAACCTAAAGCTGCCATGAAAGATTACACAGCTTATATGATTACAGATATGCTAAGAGACGTTCTGGACAGAGGAACAGGTACGCAAGCAAATGTCAGCGGCTTGGATATTGCCGGAAAAACGGGAACGACAAACTATGATAAAAATGAGAGAGATAAATATGGCATACCGAGCAAAGCCACGAAAGACGCCTGGATGGCAGGTTACACAACCACCTATTCAGCTGCAGTATGGACCGGGTATGAACATATTCAAGATGACGAAGGAAATGCCCTGTACTTGGATAATGCAAAAGACGATTATTCAAAACAGATTTTCCGCGACATTATGAAAGAATTAAACCATAAAAATACTGGCTTTAAGAAACCAAAATCCGTTCAAGAAGTAGTTCTTGAAAAAGGAACTGGAAAACGCGCAAGTGAGTACACACCTGCTTCAGATAAGATCAGAGAGTTGTTCGTTAAAGGTTCAAAACTGCCTGAAGTTAGTGACAAGTTTGATAAACCAGCAACGATCGAAGGATTAAAAGCCAAGTTCGATGATAAGAAGAACGAAATTCAAGTGGATTGGAAGTATAAGAAAAAAGATGGTATAACATTTAAAGTTCTAGCGAGCTATAACGATGGACCGATGCAGGAAAGAGCGACTATTAATGATACAAAATTTGCTGTCCCTACCCCTGCCCCAGGTAAATACACATTCCAAGTCATTGCGGTCGATAGTGAAAGCAATACACAAAGTGAACCGGCTGAAACTTCGATCACGATTGCAGCTCCTGAGGGCACTCAGGAGCCAGGAACTCCTCCCGGTCAAGGTGAACCTGGTACACCACCTGGTCAGGGTGAACCTGGCACTCCTCCTGGAGAAGGTGAACCCGGCACTCCAGGTACGGAACCTGGAACAGAGCCAGGTACACCTCCTAGTCAAGGTGAACCTGGCACACCGCCTAATCAAGGTGACCAAGGCAACCAAAACCGCAAAGAAAAGCAGCGGGAAGGCGAAGGTCTTCAAGTACCGCCATTAAATCAATAAATGTAAAAAAGGACTGACATTTCATTTTGTCAGTCTTTTTTTTGGTTGTTAATTGTAAAAAATAGAAAGTAATATGAGATAGGACGTATTTTTCATATAGCGCTCGTATTTTCATATGCAGCTCGTGTTTTCTGTATGCAGCATAAAAACAAGCCCCTGGCTTCGCTGGGGCTTGTTTTAATAAAAGATGACCTAAAATATAGGTCATCTTCACTATTTTATGGTGTAGCGATCGATTAAGTAATTCCAAAAGACTGGGTAGCCAAATGACAAGTTCCAAAAGCTTACTCCTGCAAAACCGTATTGATCAACAATATCAAACTTCGCTTTCATACTTCTTAAATCCTCAAACCACACGATATGTTCTTTTTTGTCCTTACCCCAATACGTAAAATACGGAGCTTCATCTTTGTTATTGTACAATATAGCAGCTTTTCTTTTACCTGCCAGTTGAATTGCCTGAACAGGATTCAGAGCTTTTGCAAATTCTCCGCCTTCTTTATAGGGCAGCTTCCAATCATATCCATATAGATTGATTCCCATAAGTATTTTTTTAGGATCGATTTCAGTAACTGCATAATCCAGTACTTTTTTGAGGGATGGCACTGGGCTGACCGCCATTGGAGGTCCGCCGCTGAATCCCCATTCGTACGTCATTAAAATTACGTAATCCACGATCTCTCCATGGGCTTTATAATCATGTGATTCATACCACTCGCCAATTTGAGTGCTGCTGATTTTTGGAGCTACAGCGGTAAGGACGATGTATTTTTCTTCGTGCATCGCTTTTGTTATTTTCTTTAAAAAATTGTTGTATGCTTCTTTATTTTTTTTGCCTAGGAACTCAAAATCTACAGATATGCCTTCAAAACCTTTTTTTTTCATCATCGCAATCGAATTTTCAATGAGCTGGTTTGAGACACTCTCATTTGTTAAGATTGCAGTTCCAGCTTCCTCACTAAATTCCCCATCTTTAATGTTCGTAATCGCCATCAGAGGTTTTACATTTTTGTTCTTGATCTCTTTTATAAAGTCATCATCATCAAGAGGTTTTAGCTCCCCTTTTTCGTTAACTTCATAACTGAATATCGTTGTATACGTTAAAGCTTTTGCAGCAGCTGCAAAATTCACTCTTGCTTTTGGCACAGGCTCAGCAAACGCGTTTGTCAGAATGGTTTTCTTTTGCCGTTCTGGAACATTTAAGACTAAGCCAACGTGGAGTGACGAGTCTGATACTCCAGGATTTGCTTGTTGAAGTTCAGTTATTGGGACACCGATTTTTTTAGAGATTACGAGTAAAGTATCCCCTGGCTGAACCGTATACGAGAATGGTGTAGGTATAAATAGTGTTTGGCCCACTGTAAGCTGATCATTTTGAGTCAATCTGTTGACTGTCGCTATCTCCTGCCAAGGCAATTTGTAGAACTGAGATAGTTTCCAAAGAGAATCACCTCGTTTAACTACATGAATCTGCATGCTACCCCTCCTTGACGTCTCATGCTTCATCATATGTCCACAGACCTTGTCTTTATGTTTTTCGCCTCATTAATATGACACTTTTCTTTTCCCATTCTGAAAACAATTCACTTAATTGAATATACGATTGGTAATGATCTGGCTGTTCAAATATAAAAAATAAACGTTCAACTGCATTAACAGGTAAATGTTCAAAAGCACTTATCTGCGCTTTCCAATTGGTTAGATTCTCATCTATCTGCTTGCAATTCACCAAAAAAAGTGTTTGAAGGAATTTTTCTGACTGAACAATCATCGGCTTCGTAGCACTTTCTCGATCTCTTTGCCTAAAGAAATCTGCAATTATTGGAGAAGCCTCTTTCCATTCTTTAAACACGGCTGATACGATTTCTGCCTTCTCTTCAAAAGTGAGCGGATTATTTACCAAGCTTTTCCCTCACTTTCATCCTTTTCTTACCTTCACGGCAAATAGAAAGGAGAGGACACTCAGGACAATTTGGATTTTGAGCTTTACAATGATATCTCCCGAAGAATATGAGTCGATGGTGTGTTGCACCCCATAAAGGCTTCGGAATCTTTTTCATCAAAGTTTCTTCCACTTGTAAGACCGAATCTTTCCATCTGCATATTCCAAGTCTTTTCGACACACGTTCTACATGTGTATCAACAGCAATTGCAGGAACACCGTATGCAACCGATACAACAACATTAGCTGTCTTCCGGCCAACGCCTGGAAGCTTAGTCAGCTCATCACGGTCTTGAGGGATCTCTCCTCCGTAATCAGTCAGGAGCAATTCGCTTAATTTTTGAATATTCTTTGCCTTATTGCGATAAAGACCGATCGAACGTATATCATCTTGCAGTTCTTCTAGCGATACATCGAGATAGTCTTGCGGGGTTTTATACTTGGCAAAGAGATTCGGCGTCACTTTGTTCACTAAAGCGTCTGTACATTGCGCCGATAAAAGTACAGCGATGGTCAATTCGAACGGATTGGAATGCTTTAGCTCACAATGTGCATCTGGAAACATATCTTCTATTTGTTCTAAACAGAATTGTATTTGTGCTTTATTTAACACGTCCAAATTCCTCCTATAATCAAAAAAGAAGACCCGGCATTGTCCAGGTCTGTTTTTTAATAGTAAAATTTACGATTCCAGCCAATTATACGCGGGTCTTTTCAAACCGCTGTCGTTTCTCGGTTTTTCTTGCTGTCCGCTTTTTTGCTGCAGCTGTCTAACCCGAAACTTCTCACCGTATTTTTTAGCAGCTTCCGGACTTTGAATTCCGTTTTTCTTCCATTCAAACAAGATGCGGTCAATATATCTAAAATTTAATTTCCCAGACAGCACTGATTCTTTTAATGCTGTAAGAATGAGCTCGGGTGACTGATTGTCTTCATCTATCCATATTTTTAATGTTTCAAGCTCCATAGGAGACAACGGGCGTCCGAACTCTTTTTCAAACAAAACGAATACATTCTGTTCAAGCTGCTTCTTGTCCGTTTCTTTTTTAACTGTTTCCTCTGTTTTTAAGCTTTCCATCAATCTATTCCATAATGGCTGCAAGGTGTATGCTTCAAAGTATACACCTTTTTCTATGTCTTCGTATTGATCCATGCCTAGCAGCCCTCTGCCGATTAATGATCGCAGCATAGAAGCCATCTCACTATGGGAAAGAGTCATCCGATCTGACAGTTCTTGCGGCGTCGGAAAGTAGTTACCTGAATCAAGTGAGACATGAAGCTGAATAAAAAGCATGCATTCATTATCTGTTAAACCAATTTTTTTATAATATTTTAAAAGCATGTTAGGTATGCTGATCGAGCCTTCTGACATCCATTTTTCAAACAAGTTTTCGTTCATTTGCCAACACCTCTATTCTTCATTATAGCATATTTACAACGCATCCTGTCTGATGGTTTAACTGCTATTTCATGTGAAAATACATAAGCTGCACGGAAAAAGCTGACTCTTTTAAGAGCCAGCTTGGGTGTATTTCATATTTGTTTAACGATCAAGGATATAAACGGTTCAATAGACGCGGGAACGGAATCGTTTCACGCACATGTTCCGCCCCGGAAATCCAAGCAACCGTACGCTCTAGTCCAAGACCAAATCCTGAATGCGGAACACTTCCGTATTTTCTTAACTCTAAGTACCACTTGTAAGCGTCGTCAGTAAGACCGTGTTCTTCATAACGCTGTTCCATTAAAGCTAGATCATCAATACGCTGACTTCCGCCGATGATTTCACCATAGCCTTCAGGTGCGATCAGATCAGCACAAAGAACAACATCATCACGGGTAGGATCTGGCTTCATGTAGAATGCTTTAATGTCTTTTGGATAATTGGTGATGAATACTGGCTTATCAAAGCTTTCAGCGATTGCTGTTTCGTGAGGCGCTCCAAAATCATCACCCCATTCGATATCATCATAGCCTTTTTCCTTTAGCATCTTAATTGCATCATCATATGAAACTCGTGGAAAAGGAGCTTTCACATTCTCAAGCTTCGTTACGTCACGTCCAAGTGTCTTCAGCTCATTTTCACAGCGTTTCAATACAGACTGAACGATATGAGAGATGAACTGTTCTTGAATTTCTAGTGATTCTTCATGTTCAACAAATGCCATCTCCGGCTCGATCATCCAGAACTCGATCAAGTGACGGCGAGTCTTAGACTTTTCAGCACGGAATGTTGGTCCGAATGAATATACTTTTCCGAGAGCCATTGCAGCAGCTTCCATGTAAAGTTGTCCACTTTGTGAAAGATATGCATCCTCTTCAAAATATTTTGTGTGGAACAATGATGTTGTTCCTTCCGCAGAACTCCCTGTAAGAATAGGAGGATCTACTTTTACAAAATCATTTTTATAGAAGAACTCGTTCACAGCATGTATGATCTCGTTACGGATCTTTAAAATGCTATGCTGCTTTTTTGAACGAATCCAAAGATGACGATGATCCATCAAAAATTCAGTTCCATGTTCTTTTGGCGTTATTGGATAGTCAACTGCCTGGTGAAGCACTTCAATATTTGTTACTTCAAGTTCAACTCCAAGCTGAGAGCGTTCGTCCTCTTTTACAATACCTGTCACATAAAGGCTGGACTCTTGAGTAAGCCCTTTTGCAGCACCGAAAAGCTCTTCTCCAACTTCACTTTTCACGACAACACCTTGTACAAATCCTGTTCCATCACGCAGCTGTAAAAATGCGATCTTTCCTGAAGAACGCTTATTAGCAAGCCATGCCCCAACAGTTACTGTCTTGCCAATGTGTTCATTAAGCTTTTGAATAGTCGTTTTCACAAAATGTACCTCCACAAGTTTCTATATATCTACCAAAAAATTATGAACGACGGTTCAACAAAAATCAATCTTTCTTTGAATGACGTTCGATAAAACTATCGATTCGATCGAGTGCTTCCATTATTGTTTCGAGAGAAGTTGCGTATGAAAGCCTCACATTATCAGGCGCTCCAAAACCTGAACCAGGTACGAGAGCAACTTTTTCTTCTTCTAAAATAGCTTCAACCCATTCATCAACTGAATTATAGCCTGTCAATTTAACCGCTTCTTTTACATTAGGGAACAAATAAAAAGCACCCTTAGGCTTAACGCAAACAACACCAGGTAATGAGATTAATCTTTCATAGACTTTGTTCAAACGGTCTTCAAATGCAGTTCTCATCTCTTCAACAGGTTCTTGTGGTCCGTTATAAGCTGCAATTGCTGCATGCTGTGATGTTGTTGTTGGATTTGACGTACTGTGGCTATCCAGATTTGTCATTGCCTTGATTATCTTCGCGTTCCCGGCAGCAAAACCAATTCTCCATCCAGTCATCGAATGTGATTTAGACAACCCATTAATGATGATCGTTTGTTCTTTTAGTTCCGTCGAAATTTCAGCGATCGATGTATGTTCTGTACCATCGTAGATCAGCTTCTCATAGATTTCATCAGAGACAATCAATATATTGTTCTCTAAACATACTCCACCAATCTCCTGCAGTTCTTTTTTCGTGTATAGAGAACCAGTCGGGTTGCTCGGTGAGTTGATGATAAGTGCCTTTGTCCGATCGGTGACGGCACTCTTTAGATCAGCTGCTGTAATCTTGAATTGATTTTCTTCTTTACCTTCTACATATACCGGGCTGCCTCCTGCGAGCTTTACTTGTTCAGGATAGCTTACCCAATAAGGAATCGGTATGATAACTTCATCTCCTTCATCCAGTATTGCTTGAAACAAAGAATATAGAGAATGCTTCGCACCCGTTCCAACAATGATTTCTGAGGTTTCATAGGACAAACCTTGATCTTTTTTCAATTTATTGACAATTGCTTTTTTTAGAGGGAGCAATCCACCTGAAGGAGTGTATTTCGTATGTCCTTCTTTCATTGACTGATATGCGGCTTCTATTATATGTAACGGTGTATTGAAGTCTGGCTCACCCGCTCCAAGTGCAAGTACATTGTGGCCCTCTGCCTTTAATGCGTTTGCTTTTGCTGTTATAGCAAGTGTTGTTGATGGTGTTAGTGCCTCCACTCGTTTTGCTAGCTTCATTGAAATATTCCCTCCAAAGATGGTTTATTATTCTGTTTCTCTTAACCGGTAAATTTCGTATCGTTTTCCCGTATCAAAGTAGCCATAATAATACGTATATCTGTCCTCGCTGTCGATGAAGATGACTTCCCATAAAGGGATGTCATCTTCCATGCCTAGACGGCTGTCGATTATCTTTTCGGCACCATAGTTTTTCTTTACATAATTGATCATTTGCCCTTCAGAAAGTCCTGCTTTTGCAATCTCTGAAGATACCTTCTTCTTTTTATCGATCCAGACGATCATATCTGTTCCATGTTCATTTTTACCTTCAACGACATAATACGTTTCATTTTTGTAAAAGTGATCTACATGTTTAATCGATACAAGTCCTTTTTCTCTTTTAGCAATTTCAACTGCTTCCGCTTCTTTTTTTGCTGGTTTTGCTTGAACTTGATTGTAGACATAATAAGCTTGCCAGCTTGCAAGCAGAAGAATCCCGACTATGATAAGTATCCACTTTTTTCCCATATTTCAGCCTCTCTAAGTGCGATAGATCGTAAAAATCATCTTTTCATTATTTTCGTCATCGATCGCTAGACCAAACATTAAATCCTGATGTTTTAATGTTTTATTTAATTCTGATACGACCTTATATAGATCATTATACTTATCTACCTTTACTGTCGAAAGAACCTCAATTTTACTTTCCATTGTTCTTCCTCCTACTAATTGTTCTTACCCTTGTTTACTATAGCAGAAAATTTCCCTCAATGGTACTCGGAAACCGCGAAAATAGCGAGTTGTTCTCTATAAAAATAAAAGGCTGTTTCCAAAACACGGCCACGCTGATCTTAGCCTGAGTCCCGCACCTTGCACTCCGATCAACTTGTCAATGAAGGGTCTTTACGAATATCACCTATGAGCAACAATTTTTTAGAAATAGTGCTAAATAAAAAAAGGAGAAGCAATGATCTTCTCCTTTTTCCTTTAGTCCATCCAGTCTTTTAGTTCATCAACCAGTTCGTCTACGGGTTTGATAGATACAGGCAGCTTAGGCAGTGATTGAACAAATGATTTTCCATACCTTGTTTCAATCATTCGACGATCAAATACGAAGACAGCTCCCTTATCTCTTGAACTTCTAACTAGTCTTCCAAACCCTTGTTTAAAGCGTATAATGGCTTGAGGCAATGACAAATCATAAAATGGGTTGCCTCCAGCAGCTTTAAGCTTTTCACTTTTCGCTTCCATAACCGGCTGGCCCGGCGGAGTAAAAGGAAGCCTGATAATAACAAGACAAGATAAATCATCACCAGGAATATCGATTCCTTCCCAAAAGCTGTTCGTACCAAAAAGGATGCTGTTATCAAACCGCTGGAAGTTCTTCGTCAGCCTCGCCCTGCTCCCGCTATCCACACCTTGAGCAATTAAGACAAACTCTTCCTGCTTCATTAAGCTCTTAAAAGCAGAATGTGTCTCTTTTAACATTTCATATGATGTAAAAAGTACTAGCATACGACCTTTAGTTACTTTTGCAATATCATAAAGTGAAGATGATATTCTGTCTACGAATGTTTTTTGATCAACTTCATTAATAAGCGGAATATCGGTAGGAATCATAAGCTTAGCTTGTTTTTCATACTCGAATGGAGACGGCAGCTGTGCGTTCATAGGACCGAAGTCGAGCAGACCGAGTCTTTCCATCATATAACTGAATTTATTTTTGACACTCATAGTAGCTGAGGTCATAATAATACTGTTTTTCCTCCCGAAAAAATCATCTGCTAAAAGCTGGTCGATCTCTACAGGCTTAGCATGCAGGGTCACAGCATGTCTTGGTCCCTTCGATTCAGCCTCGAGCCAATATACCTCTTGTGATAACGGACAAGATAGAAGATGCTGCAGCTCTAATGATTCATCTTGCAGATCATCTAACAACCCTTCAAGATCCACTAAGAATCCCTTTTGTTTAAAAGTTAAATGTTCTTCATAGTTTTGCAGACTTTTTAGCAGCCGTTTTACAGGCTTAGTTAAATCGTTAATAAAGTGTCTTGCCCTTTCACCCATCTCAAGAATAGGCTCCCAAGCGGCTGAATTTACATCATCCATCGTGTAGCGTGTTGTCAGTTTTGTTAACTCTGCGGAACGTGTGTTTTTTGCTTTTGCAAGACAAATTGATTTGATCCGTTTAAACATTTCATCTAATTCATTTTTCACATCAGCGAATGTACTGTCCCAGCCAGATAAATACTTTTCATGATCTTTCACTTCATGTAGATCGGCCATTTCTGCGAGGGTGCTGATCATACCTTCGCTTTCAGTTGTTGATAACCTGTCCAGCAGCTTCAAGAATGAGAAATAGTCAGTTTCTTTTCCATAATGATCACTGACAACTTCTTCGATATGATGCGCTTCATCCAGTACCGCTTCTTTATAACCAGGTAAAAGCTGAGAATCAGATTTCAAATCAGTAAACAGAAGCGCATGATTTGTGATTACAATGTCTGATTCATGCGCAGCTCTTCTTTGTTTATGATAGTAACATCTCGAAAACCAAGGGCAGCGATGATTCAAACAAGAATTTGCATCGCTTTTTACCGTATTCCAAAATAGCTTTCCGCCAGAAGCCATGGAAAGCTCTTCTACATCCCCTACCTCTGTTTCTGTCAGCCAGATAATCATTTGTGCTTTCGTAAAATTCATATCGTAGTTGTCGTCATAATGATCTTGAAGTGTGTGTTCAAACTTCCTCAAACATAGGTAATGATTTCTTCCTTTTAAAACAGTTGCGGTGAAGTCAAAAGGCATAATCTTTTTCAATAATGGCACGTCACGCTCCAGCAGCTGCTGCTGTAATTGAACAGTATGTGTTGATACGATCAATGGACGATCTTGTTCTTTAGCAAAACGGACACCTGGTATTAGATAACCTAGTGATTTACCGACTCCAGTACCTGCTTCTACGACCAGATGCTGATTTGTATGCAATGCTGCATCCACAAGCTCAACCATTTTTTGCTGGCTTTCCCGAACCTCATAATGAGACATATGATTTTTCAGATCACTTTGAAGAGCGAGTGATCCCGCCTCACCATATCCTGAATTCTCGTCAACCCGTTCTTTTTTAGTAACCAGTTTGGTCTTTTTAAGTGCAAGCTTGCGATAAAAATCAAACGTTTCTTCATCAGCTAAAAAGGCAGATTTTTCTGCAATCATATCTGAAATTATATCTTCGATAGAGCTTTGAAGCTTTTTCAAAAATGGTGTTAAACGTTCTAAAGTCAGTAGTGGCAAACCTTCAAGCTTCTCGAGTAGATGCATTAACAGTTTCGCTGTTACATCCGCATCACTATCCGCCTGATGAGGGTTCTCATGCTCTAGACCAAGATACTCTGCAAGCATGCCGAGCTGATAGCCATCCGCTCCAAGCAATAACATTCTAGACAGTTCTACTGTATCGATTAGTGGCATTGATAGCGGCGAATACCCGCATCGGTCGAGTTCTCCTTGTAAAAAGGAATAATCAAACATTACATTATGCGCAACAAAATAAGCTCCTTCTAACATCTGAAGGAGCTTTGGGGCCACCTCTTCAAACAATGGGGCATCATTTACCATTTCATCCTTAATGCCCGTTAATTGTTCAATAAAAGGGGGGATGGGTACGCCTGGCTGGACAAACGTAGAAAATCTGTCCGTTATCTTTCCTGCCTCAACGACGACGGCACCAATCTGGATGATTCGGTCTCCTTTTGCTGCGGAATTTCCTGTTGTTTCAAAATCGATAACGACAAATCGTCGTGACATAGCCATTTCACCTCATTCCCCTGTGGCTAAAACAGTATTAATTATCCTCTTTAATAAACAGTAGCCTCAGGTTCAACACCTAACATTTCTTTAATCTTATTATTTTCATCCATAATCGCTACTTTTGGCTGATGATTCTTCACTTCTGCTTCATCAAACATGGCATAAGAGATCACGATAATTGTATCTCCTTCGTGAACAAGTCTTGCTGCCGCTCCGTTCAAACACATTACTCCGCTTCCTCTTCTGCCGGGAATAATATACGTTTCAAAACGTGCACCATTGTTGTTGTTTACGATCTGAACTTTTTCGTTAGCCAGCATATCGACAGCGTCCAAAATATCTTCGTCTATCGTAATGCTGCCAACATAGTTTAAATTCGATTCTGTTACCGTTGCACGGTGGATTTTTGCTTTCATTAATGTACGGAACATGATTCTTCCCCACTCTCTTTTCTCTCTAATACATTGTCTATAATCATATTATCTATCAAACGAGCTTTGGAAAATCTCACACTGACTGCAATGATTAGTTTTTCGTCAAACCCTGTTGGAGAAAGAAGTTCGGGATACGATAATATCTTGCAATATTCAATCGTTCCGCTCGTTTGTTCCTCCAAGTATTTTATCATTTTTTGTTCAGTCTCACCACTATCGTCTTCTAAAAGCCACGTTTGCGCTTTTCTTAAAACAGAACTTAGATGCGATGCTTCTTTTCGTTCGTTTTCTTCTAGATAAACGTTTCTAGAACTCATCGCAAGACCATCAGATTCACGTTTCGTTTCACAGCCGATGATTTCTAATGGAAAGTTAAAGTCTTCTACAAGCCCTTTAACAACCGCTACTTGCTGAGCGTCTTTCAAACCAAAATAAACTTTATCAGGTGTAACTATATTAAATAACTTTGTCAAGACAGTTGCGACACCGTCAAAATGGCCGATCCGGCTTTTTCCACACAATGCATCCGTTCTTCTATGAACTTTAACCGTAACTACCGGTTTTTCAGGATACATTTCTTTTGTGTCTGGGCAGAACAAAAGATCAGCTCCGGCTTCTTTCGCAAGTTTTGTGTCCCGAACCAGATCGCGTGGATAACGGTCAAAATCTTCATTTGGACCAAACTGCAATGGATTGACAAAAATACTTACAACAACGAAATCAGACTCATGTCTTGCCCGATTGATTAATGATAGATGCCCATCATGCAAATATCCCATCGTAGGAACAAAACCGATCGTTTTTGAAGCAGCTTTTTCTACTTTTATCAGATTTTGAAGTTCTTTGATGCTTTTTACTATTTTCATGCTTTAACTCCTCCATACAATCGATCGAGTGTCTCTGTTTTCATGTTGAAGCTATGTTCTGCAGCAGGAAACTTCATCTGCTGAACTTCCTCTTTATACTTTTTCAGCCCTTCAATCATCACATCTTTAACATTTCCATAACTCTTAACAAATTTAGGAATATGATGAAACCCATAGCCGATCATGTCGTGATAAACCAATACTTGACCATCTGTATGTTGACCTGCTCCGATACCGATCACAGGAATGTTGACTTTATTTGTAACAATCTGTGCTAATTGCTGTGGTACACATTCTAAAACTATCGCAAACGCACCTGCTTTTTCTAACGCTATACTTTCTTCTATAAGGGCTTCCGCTTCTGCTTCTTCTTTTGCTTGAACATTATAACCGCCCATAACACCTACCATTTGCGGTGTCAGCCCAAGATGCCCCATTACAGGAACACCTGCATTCGTCAGAGTTTCAACGGTTTGAATGATTTGTTTTCCTCCTTCAAGCTTAACAGCAGCGGCACCGCTTTCCTGAAGCAGTCTTCTCGCATTTTTCAGCGTATCATCAATGGATCCATGATACGTCATAAACGGCATATCCGTAACGATAAACGTATTTGGCGCCCCGCGTTTGACAGCTTTTGTGTGATGTATCATATCTTCCATCGTTACTGGTATAGTGGATTCATACCCTAGCACTACCATCCCTAAAGAGTCACCAACTAATAAGAGATCCATCCCTGCTTTTTCACAAATGGCAGCAGTAGGATAGTCATATGCTGTTACCATGGAAATTTTTTCGCCTGCAGCTTTCATGTTTAAAAAGCTTTTCGTGGTTTTCATCTTCATATTTCCTCCCTGTTTTTAACAGGGGCAGAGTGCAAAAAAACCTTCTCCCATACAGGAAGAAGGCATAGAAAACATCACTTGACGCCTGTTTTGTTTGCTCCCTCTGTCCCGGTCCTATTCTTGGATCTAGGCAGATATTCATGTAAAGTTTTTTGATGCTACTTTCATTAGTGCAGTTCCTAATGGATACCGCCTATGGATTTATTTTATCACGGTCTTCACTTAAGGAGAAGGAAATTCGATGTCTGCAGAATAGATGGAATGGACAACACCATTGTCATCTTCTAAAAGCAGAACGCCTTCCTCCGTTATCCCCTGTGCATAACCGGTGATCGAACCTGAAATAGATCTTGCAGTAATCCGTTTTCCTAAACTAAAAGCTCTTGCTTCCCACAATAATTTAATGACTTTAAATCCGTCCTGTAAATAATTGTTGTAAAGCTTTTCAATCTCATTCAAAACCGCTCCAATGAGCTCAGCTCTTTTAAATGATTGATTTCCCTCAATCGCTAAACTTGTGGCAATATCGATAATTTCTTCAGAAAAATGCTTTTTTTCCTGATTTACATTCATTCCGATTCCAACAATGACAGAATGAATAGAATCAGCTTCTGCCTGCAGCTCTGTTAAAATACCGGATATTTTTTTTCCATTGATCAACAGGTCATTCGGCCACTTGATGGCAGCTTCAATGCCAGTCACTTTTTCAATCGCTTTAGAAACGGCTACCGCTATTAACAAGGTTAACTGGGGAGCTTTTTGAAGTGGAATCTTTGGACGCATGATTAAGCTCATCCATATTCCGGTGCCTGAAGGAGATTGCCACGCTCTTCCCAGTCTGCCTCTGCCTCCTGTTTGTTCGTCAGCAAGTACTATCGTCCCTTCTTCCGCACCTTCTCTTGCTAACTGGTGAGCAATTTCTTGTGTGCTTCTCACAGATGGTTTATACGTGACTTTCTTGCCAAATGTTCCATCACCCGTATAAAGGGAAACTTCTTCAGGTGTTACGAGGTCCGGAGAGGTTAAAAGCCGGTAACCCCTTTTTTGAACTGCTTCAATGCTGTATCCCGATTTCCTTAATTCTGAAACATGCTTCCAGATCGCCGTTCGCGAACAATTCAGTTTATCGCTGATTTGCTGTCCCGAAACGAATTGTCCTTCATTTACGGTAAGCATATGTAATAATGCTTCTTTCATTTCTGTTCCCACTTTCTTACCCAGTCTGTAAGCAGGTCTTTAGAAAGAGACAGATTGCCTTCTACAATCTCTTTTTCCATCTCATCATATAGCTGGCCAAGCCAAACACCTGGAGTTTCTTGCTTAATACGTAAAATATCGACTCCATTTAAAGGTATTTCATTTCTAGAAGCGATAGGAATTTCCAAAGCTAAATCTTTTACTCGTTGTATATGATTTTCATAAGATATTAACTGATTGGCATACTTTAATTGAATTCCTAAAACTGCAGTTTCTAGTCCGAATCGATAAACGTCCATCTTTGTCCAATAATCAACGTTATAAGCATTCAATATTTTTAACACACGATTGATTACTGTATTGGGAAGCTTCCATTTTTTCAAGAACTCCCTATGATCTTTTACATCTCCTAAAATAAGAAAAGCTGCCCACTTTTGTTCTATTTCCTGCAGAAAATTCCAATTGAATTCCAGCATATCGCCTTTCGTTTTTTCTTCAACCGGAGAAGGAAGATACATAAAAATGCCAGCGTACTTCATAAAAGATAATGCAGGACCGGCCCATTCCCCTTCAAGAAGCTTTCTAAATTCATCTGTTATTCGTTCTACAGAGATGCGTTTTAGCAAGGGGGCGTTCTTTTGAACGGCTTTTTTCGTCTTTTCTTCGATCGTCAGATTATAAGTACTCATAAAACGGCAAGCACGCATAAGACGAAGAGGATCTTCATAGAAACGCTCATCAGGATGACCGACAGTCCGGATCTGCTTTTTAGCTAAATCCCCTCTTCCGTCGAATGGATCAAATAAATTGTATGATTTATCCATCGCCATAGCGTTAAAAGTGAAATCACGTCTGGCGAGATCTTCTTCTAAATCAGATACGAACCAAACTTTAGATGGTCTTCGGAAATCTTCGTATTTGTCTTCTTTCCGAAAAGTTGTCACTTCATATGATATGTGATTGTGCCTTACGATTACCGTTCCATGCTCTATCCCTACAGGAATCGTCTTAGGAAAAATTCTTTGAATCTCTTCTGGTTTTGCACTTGAAGCAATATCTATATCTTTAATCGGCTTATCCAGCCAGTGATCTCTTACACAGCCACCGACAAAATAAGCTCTAAATCCGTTTTCTTCAATTCTGTTTAATAAATATGAAGCTTCTTTAAACAACCCGTTCATATTAAACTCAACCCTTTACTAAAGAGTTATATATATCTTCATAGGCATTCACTATATTTTCAGAATGAAAGTTTTCTCTTACATGCAGTACCGCTTTTTGTGCAAAGCGTTTATGCTTTTCATCATCATTTAAAAGGTCGATCGCTTTTTCGGCAACCTCTTTCGTATTTCCTACTTCAACTAAATAGCCTGTTTCATTATCCACGATAACTTCAGGAATTCCACCGATGTTTGTTCCAATTACAGGAACACCGCAAGCCATCGCTTCTAATAATACGAGACCAAAGCTTTCTTTTTCAGATAACAAAAGCTTTAGGTCACAGATTGAAAACAGTTCACCCACATTTTCTTGCTTACCTAAGAATAAGACATCATCTTCAATTTTGAGCTTTTTGACCATCTCGCACGCAACCGTTAATTCCGGCCCGTTTCCGATCAAAAGCAATTTTGATTTTATCTCTTTTCTAATATGTGCAAAAGATTGTATAACATCTTGTATTCGTTTAACTGGTCTGAAATTTGAAATGTGAACGATTACTCTTTCATCATCACCGATTCCGTATGTATTTTTCAGTTCATGATTATTTTCACGTCTGTAATAGACGCGTTCATCTACAAAATTATGAACAGGTTTAATGTTGTTCTTTATGTTTAATAACTTTTCAGTATCTGCTTTCAGCTGATGTGATACTGCTGTAACAACATCGGATTTATCAATGCCGAACTTGATCATTTCACTTAGAGAAGGATCATAGCCTAATACTGTAATATCTGTACCATGAAGGGTAGTAACGATTTTTATATTGTCATCAAGCATCTGCTTCGCTAAAACCGCACAAACCGCATGCGGCACAGCGTAGTGCACGTGCAGAATATCAAGTTTTTCTCTTTTGGCTACTTCTGCCATCTTACTAGCTAAAGCAAGATCATACGGTGGATACTTAAATACTGAATAATTGTTCACTTCTACCTCATGGAAGAAAATGTTCGGATAAAACTTTCCTAAACGAAAGGGCACACTAGACGTAATAAAATGGATTTCATGTCCTCTCTCAGCAAGTAATTTCCCAAGTTCTGTCGCAACTACACCAGATCCTCCGACAGTAGGATAACATGTGATGCCTATTTTTAACTTCATATTGTTCTCCTTACAAATGGTTTGTAACATATATCTGTTCTGTAATAAATCCTTCCGCAAAAACTGTACCTGCATCAAAACCATTTAACCGGTCACGTGCTTCGACTCGCTCGATATATCCGTTTGTCAGTGGAGTATCCACGCTGTTCTCTGATTTGATGAATTGTGACGGGTACGCTTTTAAAGCTTCTATTTTTTCAGCATAGGTTTCGCTTACATCCACATAAAGAGAAGGTTTTTCGGTACTGTTAATCATGTAATAAAACATTTTTTTAACTTTGTGCGCCGGTAATTGCTGCAAATCTGTGATCTTTTTAATGCCTGCGGAAAATACAGCTTCTTTCACAAGCTTTGCACAATTCCCATGATCGGGATGCCGATCTACCCAATATGGTGCGAATACATATTCAGGTTTCTCCTTACGGATGCAAGTAACAATGCGCATAATATATTCGTCTATTAAATGAAGTCCCCGATCAGGAAGCCTTAAGTTCATCCTTTTTGATACTCCTAATATCTCTGCTGCCTTTCCTGCTTCTTTCTTTCGAGTCACAACATCTCCATTAGATGACCGTTCAGCTTCTGTCAGATCACATATAATTACATTGCGTCCTCTATTTGTTTCTTTTTTAATTGTTGCACCCATTCCGATTTCTACATCATCCGCATGTGCACCTATCGCCAGCCAATTAGAAAGTTCCATTAATTACCCGGCTCTCTTTCATCGATAATTTTTCGCCAGTCTAAATCTCCCCGGTCTAATGAACGGATAAACAACTCAGCACTTGCGACATTGGTAGCAAGCGGTATTTGATATACATCACATAAACGCATTAATGCCGAAACATCCGGCTCATGAGGCTGTGCTGTCAATGGGTCTCTAAAAAACAATACAAGGTCCAGTTCGTTTTCGGCGATTAGAGCACCAATTTGCTGATCTCCGCCTAGCGGACCTGATTGAAACCTTTTAATCGGTAAATTAGTTGCTTCATTAATTTTAAAACCTGTTGTTCCTGTTGCAAAAAGCGTATGTTCCCTCAGAATAGGAGCATATGCTACCGTAAAATTGATCATGTCGTTCTTTTTCTTATCGTGTGCAATAAGAGCTATTCTCATGTTTTCCCCTCTTATTCCATAATATTTTCAAGGCCGTATACCAGCCCTTCTATTTTCATAACACTTTCAGCCGCAAGCCTAACACCAGGCATAAAAGAAGTTCTATTCATAGAATCATGTCTTATTGTTAACAGCTGCCCTTCACCGCCAAATAAAACTTCTTGATGTGCAACAAGACCTGGCAATCTGACACTATGAATTCTTATTCCCTCTAGTTCTGCCCCTCTTGCACCCTGTAAATCTTCTTTTTCATCCGGGTGGCCCTGTGTTTTTTGCTGACGAACTTCAGTAATTAGCTGAGCGGTTTTTAATGCTGTACCAGATGGTGCATCTAATTTTTGGTCATGATGCTTTTCTATAATCTCAATATCTGGCAAATACTTGGCTGCCATTTGAGAAAATTTCATCATCAATATTGCCCCAATAGCAAAGTTTGGAGCAATGATGGCACCTGTTTTCTTTTCATGAGCAAGTTCCGATAACCTTTCAAGGTCATCGCTGCTAAAACCAGTTGTACCAATTACCGTTCTTAAACCATGATTCAATGCCAGCTCAAGATGTTTTTTTCCGATGTCTGGACGAGTTAAATCAATAAGAACATCCGCTTCAACAGACTGGATACAATTTTCTGCATCATCATATACGGGTGCTTCTATAGTAGAAGGACATCCATCGAGATCTTTTACTTGCATCCCATCATTTTTTGAATCAATAGCAGCTGCAAGTACAAAATGCGGAGTTTGTTCAATCATCTTTAATGCTTCCTGCCCCATTTTACCGCGTGGACCAGCTAAAATTATTTTTATATTATCCATTGTTTTTCTCCTCTTCATCAATACGTGTCCATCTATCTTTATCACGTGTATTGAATTTTTTCATTACTGCAGTAAGTGCTTCATCTATGTCAATATCCAATGAGTTTGCAAGACATATTAATACAAAGAATAGATCGCCAAGTTCTTCTTCTATTGTGTTGGCATCTTCAGTATTCTTCTTTGGTTTTTCACCATGATAGTGGTTAATTTCCCGTGCGAGTTCACCAAGCTCTTCTGTCAGTCTTGCAAGCATGGCTAAGGGACTAAAATAACCCTCTTTAAATTGTGATATGTATTTATCTACGATTTCCTGACTTTCTTTTAGTGTACGATTTGACAAATATCTCACTCCTACCTGATCAGACTGGTACATTTCTTATATATGAAAAAGATACTCTTTCTTTATGTTATCGGTATTTTTTTAGTTTGACAAATTTCATGGAATTTTGATTATAATAGGAAGGCATGAATTTTACACATTTGGCATTTTTACAGAAAAGAGGCATTATATGACTTATCCGATCAAACTCAAAAATATTTTTTTCATTCTTTTGGGATCAGCCATTTTTTCATTCGGCATTGTACATTTTAACATGACAAATAATTTGGCAGAAGGCGGTTTTACAGGGATTACCTTAATCCTCTATTTCTTATTTTCAATTGATCCTTCCTATTCCAACCTAGCTTTGAATATACCTCTGTTCTTCGTAGGATGGAAATTACTTGGAAAGAATTCGTTTGTTTATACGATTATTGGTACTGTTGCTGTATCTATATTCTTATATATTTTTCAGCATTATTCCTCAATTACAATCGATCTAAAAAAAGATATGACACTCGCAGCACTATTTGCAGGTGTTTTCATCGGCGTGGGTCTAGGCATTATCTTTCGATACGGAGGCACTACTGGCGGTGTAGATATAATAGCCCGGCTTGGTCATAAATATTTGGGATGGAGTATGGGAAAAACGATGTTTACATTTGATTTTGTCGTGATTGCTGTATCTCTTATATATCTTGACTATCGGGAAGCGATGTATACATTAGTAGCTGTATTTATCGGTGCAAGAGTAATTGATTTTATGCAAGAAGGTGCATATGCCGGCAAAGCCGTTATGATCGTTTCTGAACGAAATGCTGAGATTGCGGCGAACATCATGAAGGAACTTGACAGAGGAGCTACAATATTAAACGGTAAAGGAAGCTTTACAGGTCAACTTCGAGAAGTTCTTTATTGTGTAATTGCAAAAAATGAAATCGTTCGTTTAAAACAAGTTATTGAAAGAATCGATCCGCATGCATTTGTAACAGTAAACGATGTTCATGAAGTAATCGGCGAGGGTTTTACGCTGGATGCTGATAAAAATCCAATTGGAAGATAGAAAAAAAGACTCATTAATGTGTGCTATCACACTTAATGAGTCTTTGTTTTTGGCTCTTTTCTAAAAGATTGTTGCTACAAAGAGATTATTAAAAGTTCTTCATTGAATAGTTAATTGGAGTGGAAGGGTGAGACTCCTGCGGGACGAGTGGGACAGGTGAGACACTTAAAAGTGAAACGTACGAATGTGGCTCACCGCCCGCCCCGCGGAAAGCGAGCCACTGCAACGGAAATTAACCTCTTTCAAAAGCAACAAAGTTTACGAAAACAGCCTTGTTTTTTAATCGTCATTATTCATCCCCATAAACATAAAGATAAATCGTGCAAGTTCGAGCAGTGCTACAAGTGCTCCCGCAACATACGTTAACGCTGCAGCGTTAAGGACTTTACGAGCACCTCTCTCTTCATTGTTGCGGATTAAGCCAGTCGCTACAATTTGATCCATTGCCCTGCTGCTCGCATTGAACTCAACAGGAAGGGTGATCAGCTGGAATAATACAGCTGCTCCCATAAAGATGATACCGAGTAAAAATAAATTAGCGGCGTGCAGAAGCATACCACCCAATATTAATAAAAATGAAAAATTCGAACCGATGTTAGCTACAGGTACGAGCGCATGTCTAAAACGTAAGAAAGCATACCCTTCAGCATCTTGAATCGCATGTCCTACCTCATGGGCTGCAACTGCCGCTCCTGCAATCGAACTTCCATAATAATTTTCCTCTGATAATCGAACGACTTTTGAACGGGGATCATAATGATCTGAAAGTCTCCCTCTGACAGGTTCGATTTGAACATCATACAATCCATTTTGGTTCAATATTTCTCTAGCAACTTCTGCTCCAGTTCTTCCTGTAGAATTTGCTACTTTTGAATACTTTTTGTAAGTTCCTTTTACTCTACTTTGTGCCCATAAAGGGATGATGAGTAAAAAGGCAAAGTAGATTAAAAATCCACCCATTATTTGCATTCCTCCATGTATAAAGCTTTTGTTTAACAACATTTTACGTTTATTTCGTCTTTGTTGTCAAAGAATAAGCATGTTACCTCTTTTGAGGAACACGCAGCTCTTCTTCCTTATCACCTTTATATTTTCTCCATCCCACATAAAATAATGTAGATGAGATAATACCGCCAATTGAAAAGATCAGCCAGAACAAAGAAGGTTCAGAATCGTCCTTTTTTGCAAAAAAGAGGGCTTCAAAGTCTGCAGCAGCTACCTCCAATTGTTTTTGATGATTCTCGTCTGTAAGTATTGCAGATCGATTATGATCAACAAATGATACATGTTCATCGAGTCGGTCCATTTCTTTAGAACTTAGATCTACGGACAAGGCAGGCCGTACGGTTTCATAACGCTGAAGCAGTAAATTTACAGCTTGGTGAAAATATGAATAATCATTCTTATTTATACCTTTTTCCATGCTTATAAACGGTTCCAATATCATCAAACCGGTTTTCTTCCATAATGGCTCATAATCTGTTTGGAGAGCATCTACCAAAAGCCGGACTTCAGTTAATTTATTCATTTTCTTCTCTTTTGTCCATTCTGGGTTTTGAATAGACATTAATGCCTCAGATAACGTATATTCCACCAATCGCTGCTGATCCGGTCTGAGCGTAATTACTTCCCCGGTCTTTGAGATATCTGCTGCGGCAAATTCAAGCACATCAGCAGCCTCGTCGAAGCGTTCAATCTTTCCGAGTTCCCATATTTCAGCAGTAAGTTCATTTATTTCTGACCATTCTTTTTGTTCATTAGAAGTATGATTGCCAGCAATTGCTGGAATAGCAAGTCCAAACGCTAAACATAAAACAGTAAATGCCCATCCTAACCTTTTCATCCGTAGCCCTCCCGTACCCTTATACTAAAACGTATGAGTACTTGGACAAGGTTAGACCTAAATTCAATTTAATAGATTGCTGCGGCTCTTCATTCTCCACAATAATAGAATCGTTATCACAGACAGCCAGAATGTCAAGTAGCCGATTAAGTGTCCGTAAGGTGCTAACACTGAATAAGTTGGCATCATTCCATAGACATAGTCTATGATTTCATTATGTACTAACCAAAGTGCCGCCATTCCTACATGCCATTCTTTTATCTTATAATACCGCGCATATAAGATACCTTGAAGAGCCATGCCAAAATGCGAAAAGATCAGCATATAGTTTGTAGCATCTAAAGGAGTACCGACTAGTGCACCCCCCAGGTTCATTCCAACAGCCCAGATTCCATATTTAAACAACGAACCCGCTGCCAGAGCTTCAAACAAACCTGATTGCTTTTTCGTCAAAAAACCAATTAAAACAAATACAAAAAATAAACAGGCAGTCGGACTATCCGGAACGAAGGGCAAAAAATACCACGGCGTTTGCTCCAATTGATATCCATACCAGTAATAACCGTAAATCGTCCCTAAAATATTGACGAGAAGAAGAGTGGAAAGAAACCATTTCTCTTTCAATATCGTGAAAAACCACATACAGATTACTCCTTTGCAGTTAGAAAAAGCCGGCCCTAACCGAGCCGGCTCTTGCATATTATTTCTCAAGTTTTGAGATAAACTCCGCTAATTTCTTTAGATCTTCATCAGAACCTTTAAATGCATTAGCTGGCATTGCTGGCGGTTTACCTTCTTTAGCGATCTTCATAATCTCCTCAGGCTTTAAACCTGTACCGATTAACGAAGGACCGGCTCCACCGCCAAGTGTATTACCGTGACAGCCTACACAGCTTTGTTTTTGATAAATTTGATAACCAGGATCATTTTCATCAAAAGTCACATGAACGATTTTACCTTGAGTTTTTGCTTTTTCCCAATCATGGGTCACGACGGATTCCCATGTTAAATATGTAATGGAAATCAGACCTAATAGCATCAATCCAGTTGCAATCGGACGTCTGGATGGACGTCTTTCTACACCAGAATCAAGGAACGGCGCTAACATTAAAGCACCAAATGCTAAACCAGGTATAATTACAGTACCGATAAGAACATAATCCCCTGCCGCATACTTGTACTTCAAGAGCTGGTATAAAAATAGGAAGTACCAGTCTGGAAGAGGAATATATCCGGCATCGGTAGGGTCAGCTTTTTTCTCCAAAGGAGATTCATGAACGATGGTTAAAATTAAGTAACCGATTAAGAATACGGCACCAACCATCCATTCTTTTAAAAGAAAGTTCGGCCAGAACGCTTCCGTTTTTCCAGGATACTCCGAATAATCTTTTGGAATATTCGGCTTACGTTCTACTGGAACACGAGAGTCTCCGACAAACTTCATCCCTTTACCGCGATGCATATATTTCCCTCCTTTGCTCTTATGAAACTTTTAAAATTCGTGCTGGTTTTTTACAATGGTCCGGAAATACCTTGTTTACGAATCATTAAGAAGTGAGCTCCCATTAACCCTAACAATGCTGCTGGAAGGAAGAATACGTGAATCGCAAAGAACCGCGTAAGCGTCTGTGCCCCAATAATCTCTCCACCGGCAAGGAATGTTTTTGCAATAGGGCCAACAACAGGAATCGTTTCTGCAATCTGGATTCCTACTTTTGTCGCAAATAGCGCTTTCATATCCCAAGGTAAAAGATAACCTGTGAAACCTAAACCTAACATAACAAAGAAAATAAGTACTCCAACAATCCAGTTTAACTCTCTTGGCTTTTTATAAGCTCCCTGGAAAAATACGCGCAATGTATGTAAGAACATCATTACAATTACTAGGCTCGCGCCCCAGTGGTGCATACCACGTACGATCACACCAAATGCCACTTGATTTTGCAGATAATACACAGATTCCCATGCATTCACAATATCAGGTACATAATACATGGTTAAAAACATTCCTGATAAAATTTGGATGACCGTAATAAAGAAGGTTAATCCGCCAAAACAGTAAACAAACGCAGAAAAGTGATGCGCAGGGTTAACGTGTTCTGGTACTTCGTGATCTGCAACGTCTCTCCAAAGCGGCGTAATATCCAAGCGCTCATCTACCCAGTCATAAACCTTTTGTAGCATTCATTACGCCCCCTTTCTTGGTTTTGCCTTTCCTAAATAAAGCTTTCCATCTTTCACCTTGCTCTCAAATACATCAAGTGGTGCAAGTGGTGGGGTACCCTTTACGTTCGTACCATCCTTCGTATAACGGCCAAAATGGCAAGGACAGTAGAATTGTCCAGGGTGCGACGGATCTGTATTCCAGTCTACTGTACAACCTAAGTGTTTACATACCGGAGATAGTGCGATAACATCACCATTCTTCGCTTTATAAACCCAGGCAGACAGTGTTACATCAGACTCGTACCAGCCGTCTTTTTGTTTGACTTTGTAGTCAAAACGCTTCGGTTCGTTTGTTAGCTTATCCACTTCAGTAACCGCTACCATTTTTTGATCTCCGCTCGGTTCTAAAATCGGATCCAGAGCAAAACGGACCATTGGCATCAGCATACCGGCAGCCATAAATCCACCTACGCCAGTTAACGTGTAGTTTAAGAACTGACGTCTTGAAATATCTTCCTTTGACATTGTTTTCCCCCCCTTATGCTGTAAATGACGGTCCAACCGGACTTTACACACATATTACTAGGACATAAACATGATAGCCTAAGTTGTCTTTTACTGTCAATATGAACATGGAGTGAAAATCAAGAATTAACATCCCTCTGCCACTCGTTAAAGATAAGCTGAAAAAGCGGTTTCACTTGTTCTTTTATGACTTCGAGCTTATATTTTTCATCCATATTTTCTAAAGGCAATGCAGGTATCCAAAAAAGTTGTCCATTCATAGTATGCTCAAATTCCTTCCAGCTCACATCGCTCGTCATTAAAAAGATATGTTTAAAATGCCCGGAATCAGCTATATGTTTCAGCAAATTATTTAAATTTTCTAATGGTGAGGTGTCACTCATTTCTTTCACATATGTAAATTTCGGTCCTAAAAATAATCTTCCTTGCAGCTGCCTTTCAATTTCTTCACAGAGCAGATCTGTATATTCACCCATGGAGACACTGCTTTTAAAGTCTTGTTTGAAATCGACAGGTGTTAACGGGATTAATAGACTATCAACATATTCGCCAGATTTTAAAAACAAATCAGCATCCTTCGTTTTCCATTTCATGTAAACTATCTCCTTCACAAATAATTCCTGCTCTTTATCGTATCACATTTTACTCATGAAAATAGGCTGGAGTTTATATGTACACATTATTCTTTTTAGAGTTCTTTGTATGGGAATTTTTATCTGGTTCTTAATGTATATATATTTAAAAAAACAAAGCTGACTTAAAGTGCTGTATAAACACTTTAAGTCAGCTTGATAGGTTTATTTATGAAGGCTGTTTTTCTAAATCCTTTAACTCTGCGGTCCATTTTGTAAAACTTTCATAGTCTTTTTGATCTAGTGCTTCATCGATCTTAGCCATAAGATCATTTCTGCGATAAGTTTCTATCGATTTCTCCAATACCATTTCAGCCCAGATGCCATATTTTTTATCCATAGACATATTTTGCGGCAGGTGGGGATTCTCTTCTAATACAGAAGCGTATTCTGGGGTGAGCCGTGAAGCATTAAAATTCAGTTCCAAATAAATTTCTTCTTCTTGATTCAGTCGGATGTCATGAAATGATTTTTCGGCATCCGTAGTTAACACATTTTGTTTGTAAAAACGAAACGGAACTCCATCTGTACATTGAGTTGACATTATGATTGCCTTAGGACAATATTCGGCTTTTTCAACAAAATGAACTTTTTCCATCAACTGATCGTCACTAACTAAATAATTTAGCAACCATACACATTCGCGTTTCTTTAACTGATAATGATTAAGGAACCATTTTATAAAATCCTTTTTCTCTAGGACCGAAACGGTGCTGCTCATTGCAATCCCCCCATCATTTAAAACACGTCATTTTTATAAATATTTATATTCTCTTACTTACGTTAAAATCCTTCTTACCTTCAGAAAGTTTTAAAAATCTTCCAGTCTGGCTAAAACGTCTGAAATATCTTCCCTTTCCGGGTTTTTCTTCAGAAGTTTACCAAACATTTCTTTTGCCTCATTCTGATTCCCTTCTTCAATAAGAAAATAGGCATGTTCTTCTAAAAATAAGTCATCGTCTTGGAAAAATTCAGCGGCTCTTTTATACCAGTCCAAAGCTTCCTCAAAATGTTCCATTTCTTTACTTGCCGTTGCAAGATGCCAGTACATGAGAGGAATTTCTTCCTTCATCTCAGTAAGAGGTTTGTATAAGCTTATTAAATCTTCAAATCTTTCTTCGCGTAAATATTGATCGCCTAAACGGAGCAGCGGTTCAATACGTGCTGGATTTAGCTGAAGTGCTGTTTTTACCCATTCTTCACCTTGCTCTGGATTATGCATCTTATAGGCGAGCCTGGCAGCCTGAATGTAGATATTCTCGTTATGCTCGTCTCTCTTTAAGCCTTCTTGTATGACTTCAAAAGCTTCGGGTATAGCGCCTTCTTCTTCATATGACTCTGAAAGAATACTATAGAGAGTCGTGTAGTCAGGATCCATATCCTTTAATTCTTCTAGAGCTGCGATTGCTTCTTTAAACTCGCCTGCTTTATAAGCCGTTATGCCATGACCGAATAAACTGTATAAGTCTTTGTTATGTGCGAGGGCTTTTCTGTACATTGGAAGAGCTTCTTCAAACTTTCCTGCCCTGCTCAATGCCTCAGCTAGTTTAAGAGTAAGATCATCTATTTCATCTGTCCCTTTTTCAGCTTGATGAAGCAAAGGCAAGCTCGAATCAAATTTACCTTGTCTCAAGTAAAAATCCCCTAATGCATAAGCGAGAACTGGATGATTTTTATCTTTTTCATACGCTACAGTCAGTTTCCGTTCTGCTACTTCTGAAAGTCCAAGGCTTTCATATAGGTCAGCTTGTAAAATTAATGCTCGTAAATACTCATCATCAATTTCTTGAACCTGCTCTAGATAAGAAATTGCTTTTTCATCCATTCCTTCATCTAAACAGCATTCAGCTATGGACACCAGCAATTCACCATCACCAGGATACGATTCAAGCAAAGTATTAAAAATAGTCATTGCTTTTGAAGTGTGTCCCCAATTTAAATAAAGTTCAGCAATTTCAAATTGCTCGTCATCTGTTGCTTCATTCGTTAATTCTTCTAATAAAGAAATTCCCTTTTCAACTTCTCCGTGCTCAACAAGTCTTATTGCATCCTGGATTGTTTTCAAAACCTAAAACTCCTTTTTCCCCTGTTTTTACTTGCTTTTATTATACACGAGAAAAAGAGGATTCTCCAAAACGACGAGGTTGAATGATTGAAATTTCTTTTCCGTATCCTTGCTTGTTCTCAGCGAGATTTTGTGAATAAACAATCGTCCCTCTGACAACGACAGTTTGTGGCAGATCATCCTGTCCAGTATTTGAAACTAAACAATAGTCCACATCACTTCCAGTAAACAATCCGCCTTTTAAAGGATATATTCCTAGCAATTTCAGAAAAGGCAGAGGTATTGGCTCATCTTCTTGAAGTGATTTGTAGAAAGTCGGAATCATTTTACGGCTAGCAAGTTCATTCCATTTTGTTTGCCATGTTTTTTTCTTTTTCTCTTCTAGCGTATCTGGGAATTTTGGAATAATAACAGATTGATAAGGAAAATTGGCTTCAGCAATTCTTTCCCACACGACGGATGCTAATTGTTTGAAATCCTCAACGATTAATTCTATAAAAGGAACTCTTTGTTTTTTGCAATATCGTAAAATCTCAGGAGTCAATTTTTCGGGTGAGAGGGATAAACCAATACAATAGTCGATCGGACTTGATATGAGCATATGTCTTGCCCGCTTTAATTGATGATCTGCTTCATAAAGAAAATTAATTTCTGCTGAAGCTAATAAGGTAGTTGTACCATTTTTCATTTTTTGGGATATGCGTTGTTTAACAATATCAAGTTTCATCGTATTTATGGACATTAATGAAGTAATTTGGCCAGGAATCATTTTAAATCCGTGCATAGACATTTTTATCACATTCATCCTTAGAGGACCTTGAGAAACATATGATATTTTTTGAGAGTCTACTAGATAGGATAGAACAGTACTCGTTCCGAGTGAATCGATCGGCCGCTCTATTATATATTTCATAGCTCGCCTCCTTTTACTCTTTAAGACAAGCTATGATTTGATTTAACAATTTATGTGAAAAAGTAAAATTGGACAAAAAAAAGACCTGACATGTAAGCGTTGTCAGGAAAGAATAATATGGATAGGAGTGGAGAGAAACCATATTAACTACATTATAAAGAGAGCACGTATAAAATGCAATACTTTTTTGAAAATTAAGAAAATAATCAATCGACGTTTCGTGTAAACCTACTTAGTCTTACTTTTTATATACTTCGGGAAGGTTACGTTATAAGACATTACCAAGATCTCTCAAAATGAAAAAAGACCCAAAAGGAGCAAAAAAGTCAATCCATTTGGGTCTTTCGTTATTTTATTCGTTTACATTTTGAACAAGTGCAGCTAAATAAGACTCGAGATGAGCAATAATCTCTTTGTTCTGTTCTTCTTCTCCAATTGTGACACGAATCATTGTCGGGAAACCAAGAGCGTTTCCTGAACGAACGATATAGCCTTTCTTTAAAAGATAATTAAAGGCTAGGTCAGCATCAGATTGAATATCCAATAATATAAAATTAGCTTCTGAAGGATAGTATAAGAGACCTTTTTTATCACAAAACTCATAAAAAAGCTCAAGTCCTTCTCTGTTCTTTTGTTTGCAATCTTCGATAAAGCCGTGATCATCCAGTGCACCGATTGCAGCAGCTTGTGCAATTCGGGAAGTATTGAAAGGTTCACGTGCAGGTTCGATCGACTGGATGATTGTGCTGGACCCTATACCATAACCAATACGAAGGGCAGCAAGTCCATGTGCTTTTGAAAACGTTCTTAGGATCATGAGATTAGGAAAGTGATTTAAATAGGAAATCGTATTCGGATAATCAGATGCAATAACATATTCAAAATAAGCTTCATCACTGACAACAACAACTTCAGACGGAACTTGTTTCATAAATTGAACAAAATCAGCTTCAGGTATATAGTTCCCTGTAGGATTGTTAGGGTTGCACAGCCAAACGATTCTTGTGTTTTCGTCAATAGCCTTTAGCATAGCATCTAAATCATGATTGCCATTTATAAGCTGTATCTCTCTTACTTCTGACCCCTCAATCACGGCATTGTGACGATATTGTGGGAATGTAGGAGTTGCCATAACTGTATTTGTCTCAGGTGAAAGGTATGCTCTGCATAAAATTTGAACCACTTCATCAGAACCATTGCCAAATATAAGCTGATCATTACTTACACCTAAAAAACGCGCTAACTTTTCTCTTATTTCCGCAGAATATCCATCTGGATAGACATTGAGATTCGACAGCTCTTCGACAATCTTGTCTTTAGCAAGCTGTGAACAGCCATATGGATTTTCATTAGATGCAAGTTTGACAATTTTTTTTAATCCCAACTCGCGTTTAACTTCTTCCACCGGCTTCCCTGGTTTGTATGGACTTAAATGTAATAATTGCTGTTTCGGCTGCATGTTCCCTCTCCTTTTTAACGACTATACATAGGTATCAAAGACTGTAAAAATTCCTTAAACTCATAGATCGCGTTCTGTCTGTCATGTAACAGCTGTTCCTCTAAGGATTCGATCTTCTTTACGATGGCACTGCCTATAATATAGCCATCACTGTTTTCTTCAAACTTCTCAATCTGTTCTCTGGATGACAACCCGAACCCAACTAAGACTGGAACATTCGATTTAGATCTTGCTTCTTGTAAGAAATCATTCAATCCATTTCTAAACTCGCTTCGAATACCAGTAACACCTAATGAAGAGATGCAATACAGAAATCCTTCAGCTTCTGATGCAAGCTTATGAAGTTTAGCCAGCTGTGTAGTAGGAGCTGTTAGTGAAATAAGTGCAAGTTCATGCTCTTTGCACATTTCATTTAAATAGCCGCTTTCTTCATATGGCAGGTCAGGAACGAGTAATCCATCTGCACCGTTTTCTTCAGCGAGTTCCATGAAGCGATTTTCTCCTAATTGTAACAAAAGATTGTAATAAGTAAAGATGATAACAGGTATCTTTAATCCTCGTTCCCGAAGTTTCGAAACGAGTTTTAACGTTTTTTCAAGCGTCACATTCTGCTTTAAACCGCGCATACCTGCACGCTGTATAACAGGTCCGTCAGCAAGAGGGTCTGAATAAGGAACACCGAGCTCTAAAGCAGCCGCGCCGCATTCTTCTAGTGCCAGAGAGAGTTCGATCGTTGCTTCTTCACATGGATCTCCTGCCATAATATAAGGAACGAAACGAAAGTCAGATGTGTTTTGAAAAGTCTCCCATCTCTTATTCATTCAGGATCTCCCCCTTCCATTTTTTCCATAAGCGTATGAACATCTTTATCTCCTCTTCCAGAGAGACAAACGATAATTGATTCATTTTTGCTCATCGTTTTGGCAAGTTTTAGGCTATAAGCAACTGCATGAGCACTCTCAAGTGCACACAGAATACCTTCAGTCAAACATAATTGTTCTAGTGCATCGAGCGATTCTTGATCGGTTACTGCTTCATACTTCACTCGTTTTGTTTCATGAAGATAAGCATGCTCTGGACCAATGCCTGGATAATCCAGACCAGCTGAAATCGAATAAGGTTCTGTAATCTGGCCTTCGCTTGTTTGCAAAAGCTTTGTAAGTGATCCATGGATTACTCCGTTGCGTCCTTTTGAAAGTGTTGCAGCGTGCTTATCCGTTTCAACTCCAAGACCTGCAGCTTCTACTCCGTATAACTGGACATTTTTATCGATAAATGGAGCGAACATTCCAATCGCATTACTTCCCCCTCCAACGCATGCTACAACTGCTTCAGGTAATTTACCATCTCGTAGATGCGTAAACTGTTCCAGCGTTTCGTTACCAATCACTTGCTGGAATTGTTTAACCATCTTCGGATAGGGATGAGGACCAACAGCAGATCCGATCAGGTAAAAAGTATCCTCAACAGCCGCTACCCATTCTCTAATTGCTTCATTTGTCGCATCTTTAAGCGTTTGACTCCCGCTTGTCACTTCTACCACTTCAGCTCCTAAAAGCTTCATACGGAACACATTCAACGCCTGTCTTCTTATATCCTCTTTCCCCATATACACTTTGCATGTCAAACCATACTTTGCCGCAACCGTCGCTGCAGCGACACCATGCTGGCCAGCCCCAGTTTCAGCTATGATTTTTTTCTTCCCCATACGTACTGCTAAAAGGGCTTGTCCGATCGCATTATTTATCTTATGCGCACCTGTATGATTAAGATCTTCTCTTTTAAGGTAGATATTTGCACCATTGTTTGATTCACTTAATCTCGTTGCTGGTGTTAAAGGTGTCGGTCTGCCCGAATAAATTGCAAGCTCCTTCTGAAATAGTTTATTGAATCCATCATCTACTATCGCTTCATCAAAAGCCTTCTCGAGTTCTTCCAATGCAAACATAATTGTTTCGGGTACATATTTTCCGCCAAAATCACCGTATCTTCCTCGAAGATTTGGAACAGTTGTAGTTAACATTCAAATCATCCCTTCCAATTCAGTTATTCGTTGTTCGCATTTTCTACCATCTTTCTCGATTCCGCCGCTCAAATCAATTCCATGTGGCTTGTATTGGAGGAGAGCTGAAATATTCGACGGCGTGATGCCTCCTGCTATAAACACCGGAAGATTAAGTTTTTCAGCTTCATTTATAATCGCAGGCACTTTACTCCAGGAAAATGGAATACCAGTCCCGCCGAACTGTCCCTCAGACATACTATCGATGATAATAGCATCCGAACTTGAGGAATAATATTTGATCTGCTCAAACACTTGCTCATTAAAAGGAATAGCCTTATATATATCTGTACTTAATTTATTTTTAAGCTGCAAGAGTGTTTCGGGTTGTTCTTGTCCATGACATTGAATAATATCTAAAGGTATTTCATTTGCTGCGTTCACTATTGTTTCTACCGAAGCGTTTTGAAACACTCCCGCTAATTTCTTTTGTTTTCCATAAAGTTCAATCCAGCGCGAAACATCGTTGGTCGATACTCTTCGTTTACTGTCTGCAAATACAAAACCAATAATATGTGCCTTTGAAGAAGATAATAGTTTGTAGTCTTCTTCTGATTGACAACCACAATATTTAATTTGAAATGTCATTATATAACTCTCTTATTTTTTTCCCAATATGATCTGCACGCATTAACGTTTCCCCAATGAGCATTCCGTCTATACCTTCTTCCGATAACCGCCCAACATCTCCACTAGTTTTGATTCCGCTCTCGCTTATGACAATCGTTTCGTCTTTAATATAAGAAAGCAATGAGAAAGTATGGTCAATACTCGTTGTGAATGTATTAAGATCACGATTGTTGATGCCAATCATCGCAGGATTGCAAACCTCATATACCTTTTTTATTTCTTCCTTTGAATGAACTTCTACTAAACACTCTAATCCACAATCAACTGCAAATTCATGTAAAGCTTTTAATCTTTCATTAGGTAAGCAAGCTGCTATCAATAATATTGCATCTGCCCCATACTCAACACTTTCGATAATTTGCCGTTCATCCAATATGAAGTCTTTCCGCAGCAAAGGAATTGAAACATGACTGCGAATTTCTTTTAAATAATCCAAGCTGCCTTGAAAAAACTCTGTATCCGTTAATACTGATAAACAAGCTGCACCGCTTTTTTCGTATTCAACAGCAATTTTTACAGGATCAAATTCTTCTTTAATAATTCCCTTTGATGGTGAAGCCTTTTTTACCTCTGCAATTAATCCAGGTTTATGATTGGATTGCTTCAGTGAAGCAGAAAATGGACGATGATCTTTTGTTTTGTAGTGTAAATCCATCGTATTTGGAATATTTGGAAGTATAGCGATTTCTTTTTGTTTTTGTTTCATGATTTTAGTTAACAAGGGCTTTAGCCTCCTCCTTAGTAATCTGCAGCAGATGATTATAAGCCGTTTTAGAACGAAGGCAGTCCTCAATAATTCCGACACCATCTTTTATTGATGGAACACGATTAGATGCATATAATGCAGCAGCTGCATTTAAGATAACGATATTTTTAGCCGAATCACTGCTCTGTCCTTTAAAGATGTCAGTAATGATATGAGCACTTTCCTTTTTATCCTTAACAGTAATATCTTGTAAGTTTCCTCTTTCTAATCCAGCTTCTTCTGGTGAGTAGGTAAAGGATGAAATTGTACCATTATCGACGAGTATCATCTTCGTTTCGTTTGTGATCGAACACTCGTCTAAACCGTCTTTACCGGTTACTAGAAGCGCCCTTTTTATTCCCAGCATCGTGATAGCTTTTGCCATGCGTTCCGCTAGGCTTTCATCACTAACACCGATCAGTTGATAAGACGGGCTCATAGGATTGCATAATGGACCAACAATATTAAAGATGGTTCTGAAAGATAGCTGCTGTCTGATCGGAGCCACTTTTTTCAATGCTGGATGAAAATTAGGTGCGTGCAAGAAAGTGATGTCGTGCTTTATCAATTGTGTCTCAGCTTCATAACCATTTACAGCTGTATTAATTCCTAAAGCACTTAATACATCTGAGCTTCCACTGCTTGATGTCACGGCTTTATTGCCATGCTTGGCAACTTTAACACCAAGCGAAGATAAAATGAAACTCACAGCGGTTGATATATTAAAAGTCGAAGCTCCATCTCCGCCAGTACCGCAAGTGTCTAGCATTTCGTCGCTAAACTTGTTTGGAACTTGCTTAGAATACTTCCGGATCACTTTAACAAAACCGACGATTTCCTCTGGTGTTTCTCCACGAAAGTTCATAATACTTAGTAATGAACTTGCTTGAACATCTGAAACTGAACCAGTGATCAGTCCCTCCATTACTACGGAAGCTTCATTTTCAGTTAATGTTTCATGATTGATTGCTTTTTTCATTATTTTTCGGATCATATGAACACCCCTTAACGTTTAAATTTACGAATGACGCAATTAGACGTTCAAGGAGGTCTTTTTGAGAAGATTTTCAAAATCAAATACACCTCCGTAAATTACGGAGATTTGAGGGGTAAATAAGAGGATCGAATGCTAGGAATACAAAAAAACCATGCGGAAATAACCGCATGGCATATGTACAATCCCATTCTCGGCTCTGCTCCACTCAAACTCTCTCAACTTGTCTCAACTAGGCTCTAAAACTCAAACTATAAAAACTTATCAGTTAGAATAAACTATACAGCTTATTCTGTCAACTAAACAGATGGTTAACCTTTATTCAGCATTCATTTTTTCCTATAAAAGAAAGGTTCTTCTGATTCCAATCCATATAAACCAGGATTGAAAATTTGTTCTGTGCTTCCTACAAATAGTATTCCGCCAGGACGGAGCGCATTGCTGAATTTCTTATAAAGAACACATTTTGCTTCTTCCGTAAAATAAATCATGACATTCCGGCAAAGGATGAGATCAAAACCAGATATAAAAGGATCTGAAAGAAGGTTTTGTTTTTTGAAAACTACTTTCTTTTTAATTGACTCATCAATCCTATATCCCATTTCTTGCTTTGTAAAATAATTTCTTTTTTTGTCTATTGGAACATCTTGAATAGATCTTTCAAAATAGTATCCTTTTTTAGCACGTTCTAAAACAATTTCGTCAAGATCTGTAGCAAGGACTGAAAATTGAGAAAGACCTTTATAATCAGATAGTAACATGGATAACGAATAAGGTTCTTCCCCAGTTGAACAAGCTGCACTCCATACCTTTAATGACGTTTTATCATGAATTAAAATAGGCAGAATTTTTTTCTCTAACACTTCCCAGCGAGATGGGTTTCTGTAAAACTCTGAAACGTTAATAGTCATCCTGTCTAAAAACTCTTCTAGCATGTCTCTGTCTTTTGAAAGTGAAAAAAAATAATCTGAAAAAGACTGAAAAGAACGTTTTTCTCTTAAAGCAAGCAATCTGCGTTTCATCTGAGCTTCTTTATAGAGTGATAAATCAATTCCTGTTTTATCATATATGTTTTTCTTAAATCCTTCGTAATCAATGTCCAAGCTGCTTCTCTCCCTATAGCCACTTTCTTCCACTAACTTATTTCTATTGTATAAAGAAACGCAACGTTACTCCAGCTTTTTTCTGAACAAAATAAAAAACTAGCAAAAATGCTGTTTTTTTAAGATCATACATCATTTTCAACTGGCCATCTACTTCGAACATGTGAAACATGACCATAAAGACGGAAGAATATCGGATTGGTGTCGAATGTTGTGGGCTCGTGGTTATTCAGAAATTGACGGGGATATATTCGGGATTACCGTGGATAAATGGTTTGTAGAGCCTTACAAAGGCAAAAAAGTTCTTTTATTAAATTTTGAAATTGTAACGGAGCATCATCTTCCATTTTGGTCTGTTTTTTCACCTTTTTTGACTGGAATCTTGCTTTAAAATCCGAAATTATTATGATAAATCTTGAATGACTAGTTAGCAACGCTTTTGTATTTGTTATTACTCATATCGTTATCCAAATAATGATACGAATATTTTAAAGAACAACTTTCCATAGATCTAGTTTTTATAATTTCCTAAAAAAATAAAACCGGCAGGACGCCGGTTTAAAAACGCTTTCATTTATAAATAAATTAAATCCAAATAGAAACAGCTTTCTCATAAGAAACTAACTCTTCTTCTTTGAAGAATAAACCGATTTCGCGCTCCGCACTCTCAGCTGAATCTGAGCCGTGGATGATGTTATTGCTTACTTGAACGGCATAATCACCGCGGATTGAACCTGGAGCTGCTTCAGCTGGGTTTGTTTTGCCCATCATGTTACGAGCAGTTAAAATAACGTCTTTACCTTCCCATACCATTGCAAATACAGGACCAGATGTAATAAAGTTCACTAACTCTCCGAAGAAAGGACGCTCTTTATGTTCTCCATAATGTTCTTTAGCTAAGTCTTCTGAAATGTTCATTAGTTTAGCACCAACTAATTGAAAACCTTTCTTTTCAAAACGAGATACGATTTCTCCGATTAACGCACGTTGAACGCCATCAGGCTTGACCATCAAAAACGTTTTTTCCATGTATTCCCTCTCCTATCGTCTATGTATAGTTTATGTGGGACAAGTTCCCCAGAGAAATCGTACCAAAAATTTAAATAATTAGCAATGGCTCAAAATTTCCTGCCAGCGATAAAATCAGCTACCTTTATTAAGCTTTCACGTGCTGATGTTTCAGGCAGTGCACTTGCTGCTGACTTTGCTCTGTTTAAATAAGTAGCAGAAATTGATGATGCGTATTCAATGCCGCCATTACGTTTGATCAGCTTTAGAATATCGTTTAATAACAAGTTATCACCATTCTCGTAATAGAGATTCAGTTTCTCTTTAAACTCTGGAAACCGTTGAATCGTATATAAAGCTGGAAGGGTAATATTGCCTTGTTTCAAATCACTTCCAGCAGGTTTTCCGAGTTGTTTCTCAGATGCTGTGAAGTCCAGAATATCGTCAGTAATTTGAAATGCCATTCCAACGCTGTAACCAAATTCATACAATAATTTTTGAATTGGAATATCTGCTCTGGATGTGATAGCTCCTAGCTGACAGCTTAAGGCAATCAGCAAGGCTGTTTTTCGTTTGATTCTCTTGAAATATTTTCTTACATTTTGATCTGTATCATATTGTTCTTTAATTTGTTCAATTTCACCAAGACACATTTCTTTCATGCCTTGTGCCAATATTTGATGAGCTCTTGGAATTTCGATGTCAGTCATCAGTTTTAATGCCGAAGCAAAAATGTAGTCGCCCGTATACATAGCTACTTTACTATCATATTTAGCTTTAACTGTTTCTCGTCCTCTTCTCATATCAGCATCGTCTACAACATCGTCATGCACTAAAGACGCCATATGAATTAATTCCAGTGCAGCTGCGGTTTTCTTAATCTGATGAATATCATAAGTTCCAAATTGGGCTGAAAGCAGAACAAATACAGGGCGGATTCTTTTCCCCCCTGCTTTTAACAATTCCATGCCCGCAGTATTGATCAATGTTTGATCGGAACTTACTGATTGTACGAGCTGATCCTCAATTTGCTGTAAGTCTCTTTTTAAAAAGGAGTATAAGTCTTTTAACTTCACTTTTAGTTCACCCTATCGCCCATTACGTATAAGAAAATTTTAAAATAGAGGGGATTGTCTGCAACAAACCGCACTCGTTCGCTAATTGAAAATATAGGTTGAGTCCCTTTTCATGTTCGCCATTAAATTGATAATTTAACCCATTAAAATAGGAATCCCAAAAGTCATAATCCCCTCCATGCTCCAGCATGGCTTTATGAATAACAGGGGTGAATTTTTCAAACTGGCATCTTTCTTTACTTTCGATCATGCTCTTCATTACATAGGCTAGCAGATCTTTCTTTTCAGTTTCCATTACTTTTCTGTAGGCCATCACGGCAAACACCATCGGCAATCCTGTTTGCTGATACCAGATCTCACCAAGATCATAAACATGATATCTTGTATTTTTTCGATTAGCAGAAATAGCATCATCACCAATCAGCAAACATGCATCATATTGGGTCATCATCTGTTCAAAAAGAGGAGATTCTACTTGGTATGTTGCTGCTACATTATAAAAGTGGTGTAGGATTACTTTTAACAAAGCTACAGATGTCTCAGAACTAGAAGTAAGGGCTATACGCTTTCCGCTTAATTCTTCAATCGGATATTTTGAAAATAAAAAAATGGAGTTGACTTTACCGAACGCAGATACTGATAAATCAGGCGCGAGACTGTAACGATCCGCATTTTTTCCAAAAGAAAAAGAGGAAATTCCTCCAATATCCACTTTATCTTCTTCCATCAAGCGATTGATCTTTGATGGTACAGCAGCCTGAATCCTTACTCCTTCATTTATTAAACGTTCTCTGTCTAAATAATAATAAAGGGGTATTATGTTTGTATAGCTGATTTCCCCAATGTTCATAATCTATCAATCTCCCCAGCGTGTGAACAATTCGTGATGAACACCCAAGTTATCCAGCACTTTTCCGACTAAAAAATTAATAAGATCATCCATGGATTTCGGTAAATGATAAAAACCAGGCATTGCAGGAACAATCTTGCCTCCTGCATCTGTCACCTTAATCATATTTTCAAGATGTATCTTGTGAAGAGGTGTTTCTCTTGGGACTAATACAAGTTTTCTGCTTTCTTTCAGCATAACATCCGCTGTACGTTCCAATAAATTTCCAGATGCACCATGAGCAATCCCAGAAAGAGTTCCCATTGAACAAGGAACAATGACCATACCATCATTCTGATAGGAACCGCTCGCAATAGGTGCGTTAAAGTCACGGAGCGTATGGTAAAAGAATCTCTCTTTCCCAAACGATTCAAAATGTTCCTCTATAACAGCAGCACGATCTTTCGTATCCCACTGCAGTTCTTCCCGAAACACTTGCCAGCCAGCTTCTGTTACGACCAAGTGAACTTTATGACCGCTCTTAAGAATCTCTTGTACAAGTCTTACACCATATATAGCTCCGCTAGCCCCTGTAATTCCAACAGTAAATGTTTTCATAGCAAAAGGTCCCCTATAGAAAATATAAACATAACGATACTCAAAATTCCGTTCATCGTAAAGAATGCTACATCCAATTTGGAAAGATCATGCGGTTTCACAAGCGAGTGCTCATAAATCATGATCGCACCTGATACAGCAACACCAAGGAAATAAATCCATCCCATACCAGTAACTAAACCAAAGGAAATAAATGCTATGAAACTAGCAACATGCAGCCATCTTGCCGCAATAAGTCCTTTTGCTACACCAAAAAATGAGGGGATGGAATACAACCCGTGAGATTTATCATAATCAGCATCTTGTGTAGCATAGATCACATCAAAACCTGCGATCCAGAATAAAACACCAAAAAATAATAAAAAGGCCTCCAAACTTAAAGTCCCGGTAGCACCAACCCAGCCTCCTAGCGGAGCGATCGCAATTGTGATGCCTAATACTATGTGGCACAAGTAAGTAAATCGTTTCGTGTAAGAGTATATAACTAAAAAGAAAACAGCAAGCGGCAATAATTTCACAGATAGCATGTTTAATTGATAGCTGCTAACAAACAATAATGCCAATGATGCGAAGATAAAAAGATAGACTTCACTTTTTTTAAGAAGTTTTGCCGGAATTGCCCGATTGATTGTCCTTGGGTTGACACTGTCAATGTTGGCATCAATAGCACGGTTTAAAGCCATTGCTGAGCTTCTAGCACCTACCATCGCCAATGTGATCCAAATCCATTCGACTAATGTCGGCAGTGTCCCCTCTTCTACGATATTCCCTATAATTGCTCCTAAAAAAGCAAAAGGCAAAGCAAAAACGGTATGCTCAAATTTAATCATCTCTAATATTATTTTACATTTATTCCACACACTACAACGCTCTCTTCTATTGCGGTTTTTGGCCAGCATGCATGGCGGCAGCACCGCATGCGTAAGATTTAACTTCAACTTTTATTAAACCAGCCTGTTGAAAAAGCACTTTTAATTCTTCTTTCGTCAAGAAGGCTTCTGTAGATTCCTGAAGCCAGGAATATTCTTGATAGCTTTTAGCAAACAATCTGCCGAACAGTGGCATGATGTACGTAAAATAAAATTTAAATGCTTGCTTGAAGCCTGGAACAGTTGGATGAGATGTCTCTAGACAGATCACTTTGCCTCCGGGTTTCACAACTCTCGCCATTTCACGCAATACGGTTAAATAATCCGGAACATTCCGCAGTCCGAAACCGATTGTTACAAAATCAAATGAGTTATCCTCAAAAGGAAGTTCCATCGCATTTCCATGGATAAAAGAAACTTGTTTCAAAGGACGATTCTTTAATTTTTCACGACCGACTTTCAGCATATTTTCACTGAAATCCAGCCCAATAACATTGCCCTGTTCCCCTGTTGCCTGTGCAAGAGCAAATGTCCATTCACCTGTTCCGCAGCATAAGTCCAAACATTGATCGCCTTGTTGTACTTGCATGCGCTTCATCGTATCGTTTCGCCATTTCGTATGCTGTTTAAAGCTGATAAGGTCATTCATATAATCATATTGTTCGGATATCTTTTCAAAAACAGAGTGAACCCGTTCTTCTTTGCTCAACATCGGATTAACCCTCTCCTAACATTAAGTCATTTTCTATTTCTTCATGCATACTGCCATTTTCCCGTTCAACCAATTTTGGAATCTCTACATTCTTTTCTTTAATATCTGTTTCACATTTTTTTAAGTACGCTGACTGCTTCTCATTCAAACTATTTCTCATTCTATTATTTTGATAATGGGAGAGCAGTAAATAACGTTCAATAAAAGGTATATACTTTTGTAGACCTAATGACTCTGCTGCTTTTGTATACAATAAACTTTCAATCTGCCCGACGATTTCAATGAATTCCAAACCGCTATGCTGTTTAGAATTCTGATTATGGAGCATCGTTTTGTGCTCATTTATCTTCTGTACCGCTTGGGAAAGATAGGAAATCAATTGTAAATTCTCACATCGAGACAATAGCAGATAATAAAGACTGCTAAAGTAATCACCCGACAAGACAACGAGCTGACGTTTCTTTTTATTAGATATAACTTCCTGATTTAAAATCTCTTCATGACGGTCCAGTGCCGACTGGATCATTAAGATTGAACTGAAAATCTCTGTTTCAACCGCTTCTTCCATTTCTAGTTCTTGAAGCAGGCAATATGTAATGAACACTTTTGCTTCATTTAACGCTGGCAGCGGTATATATTCACTGACATAACTATGCTGCATGAGTAAAAGTGTATGCTGTTTTAACCGTTGAATATGTTCCATGGTGTTCATCATGTGCCTCCATTGATACAACTGAATATGCTCATTATTATACCATAGTAATCAATTTTTTAGTTTTTTTAGGCATAAAGAAAACTAGGCTGCCGCCTAGCATTATGTTTCTTTAGGATTCTGTATCCACTTCACCATGCTTCGTATAGATTACAGCTTTCCCTCTTACCTTTACTGCAGAAGTATGCTCCGTAAATTGAGCAATCATCACTTCTCCTTTGTCCAATTTTTCGGAGTGATGAAAGCGTGTTTCGGTTCCTCGTGTTAATCCAATTACATTGACACCGTTTTCTTTTGCTTTAATTACAAAAAAGTCAAATTCTGATTTCATGCCGAAACCTCCTAATTTCGAATTAAACTCAATACTTCTGCCCTTGCAGCTGCATCTTTCTCAAAAACTCCCCGAACGGCTGAAGTTACTGTCATCGACCCAGGTTTTTTAACCCCTCGCATCGTCATGCACATATGTTCTGCTTCAATTACGACGATGACACCATGCGGCTCCAGCGTTTCAAGCAAACTGTTCGCAATTGTAGATGTAATTCGTTCCTGCAGCTGCGGCCTTTTTGTTACGGCTTCAACAGCTCTTGCCAATTTACTTAATCCTGTAACTTTCCCGCCTTTCGGAATATATCCTATATGCGCCTTCCCGAAGAACGGTACAAGGTGATGCTCACACATTGAATAAAACGGAATGTCTTTTACAAGTACGAGTTCTTCATGATCTTCTCCAAAAATAGTCGCAAAATGTTCTTTAGGATCCTGGTTCATTCCTTGAAAGACTTCTTCATACATTTTAGCTACTCGTTTTGGCGTATCTAATAAGCCCTCTCTTTCAGGGTCTTCTCCAATTGCTTCTAAAATCATTTTTACTGCCAACTCAATTTTTTCACGTTGAACTTCTGCCACTCTCTTTGTCCCCCAATTCCAATAACACAATAGAAAAATTTTAGCATACCCATAAAAGAATAGCAAAACGGGAAAACCCTTACAACACAGCTTAAGCAAAATTGTGATTATCGAATCAAAATTGTAGAAATAAACCATTTATTGAACGAATTAGAACCGATTCATGGGCCAGTATGACTTAGTAATTAAATAATATCCTGAAAAAATACAGGAAGTAGCTAGCAGTTGTAGATTTAACATGATGGTGACTGACAAGAGATTGAGGTATTCTTTCTGAGAAAAACAAAACGGGTTAAGGAAGTTTACTAACAAACAAAAAATGGCTATAACAAACAAAAATCACCAACATTAAGACAAAAAAAGTAGTCTTTCAAACAAAAATGGGTTGATTTTAAACAAAACCACCAATCTGTTCCTTTGTATGTCCACCTAGTAAAGACATTTCAAAAAAATATGAAAAGAGGCTGACTCAAAAGTAATAATTACTTTTAAGCAGCCTCTTTTTGCCCTATGTATTAATTATTTAACAGCATCCTTAAGGGCTTTACCTGGTTTGAAAGCAGGAACTTTGCTTGCAGAGATTTCGATTTCTTCACCAGTTTGCGGGTTGCGCCCTTTACGAGCAGCACGCTCACGTACTTCGAAGTTACCAAACCCGATAAGTTGTACCTTGCTTCCGCTTTGAAGAGTACCAGTAATAGCTTCAAAAACAGCGTCAACTGCTTTAGATGCATCTTTTTTAGATAGCTGAGCTTGCTCAGATACTGAATTAATAAGATCAGTCTTGTTCATTACATTCACCTCCTCTCAAGGATGTTTCTAAAAATATATCGGCAATCAAATCATTCTTTGAAGTGTATTTATAGATGTAATATACAAGATTTTACTAATTTAATCTGTAACAAGCCTTATATTATACGATTCGAATAAGAAATTCAATCTTTTTTCGACGATTTTAGTGTTCCTGCCCTTAATTTTACTTATATTTTGACCTTATTTTACAAATTTTTTGTTTCACAAGGTAAAAAAGACCTCACCATTTCTAAAGTCATTCGTACTAATTTTTCACCTGATTTTCCCTGGCCATTCTAAATTTACCCTGAACCAATACTTAAAAAGAATTCCTGCTTATCAATCAAATAGTTTGTTGATTCAGAAGCAAGAAGGCCGAGGAAGTGAAGTTTTCGAGTAGCGGAGTTTAGTATACCTAAATGAGCAACGAGAAAATGAAAATGACGACGAGATTCGCTGCTTATCAATCAACAAAACAAAAAAAGACTCCTGTTGTAAGGAGTCTCAAAACTATAAAATAATGGCAATTAATCCACCTGATCCTTCATTAATAATGCGTTCAAGCGTCTCTTTTAATTTGTATCTTGCGTTTTCTGGCATTAAAGATATCTTACCTTGGATTCCTTCTCTTACAATGGAATTTAAGGAGCGCCCAAAAATATCAGAGTTCCAGATTGATAGTGGATCTTCCTCAAAGTCCTGCATTAAATATCTCAGCATTTCTTCACTTTGCTTTTCTGTACCGATTATTGGCGCAAACTCAGATTCTACATCTACTTTTATCATATGGATCGATGGTGCGATCGCCTTGAGTCTTACACCGAATCTTGAGCCTTGACGGATGATTTCAGGCTCATCTAAACTCATATCTGTAATGGCTGGAGCAGCAATCCCGTATCCGGTCTGCTTTACCATTCTTAGTGCGTCTGCCACTTGATCGTATTCTGTTTTTGCGTATGCAAATTCCTGCATCAGCTGCAGCAAATGATCTTTTCCTCGAATCTCTACACCTACAACTTCTTTTAGTATTTGATCGTATAGATAATCTGGTGCAAACAAATCGATCTCAGCTATGCCTTGCCCCATTTCAATTCCAGCAAGTCTCGCATCGTCAATGAAATCGTAGTTTGCAAAAAAACCAACAACTTTATCAACATCACGAAGACGCTTAATATCTTGAACTGTTTCTCTTACTGCCTCTTCATAACTTTGACGAAGCCAGTGATTCTCACGAAGTACCATTACCCAGCTAGGAAGGTTTACATTTACTTCTAGTACCGGGAACTCATATAGAGCTTCTCTTAATACATTGTTGATGTCATGTTCAGTCATGCCTTCTACACTCATCGCCAAGACTGGTATATCATATTTCTCACAAAGCTCATTGCGGAGCTGCTGTGTATCTGGGTGATGCGGATGAGTTGAGTTAATGAGCATAATAAACGGTTTGCCGACTTCTTTTAATTCCTCAACTACCCGTTCTTCTGATTCTACATAATCATATCTTGGAATTTCTCCAATAGAGCCGTCCGTTGTTACGACAACTCCTAATGTCGAATGTTCTTGAATGACTTTTCTTGTTCCGATTTCCGCAGCTTCATGAAAAGGAATCGGTTCATCATACCAAGGTGTGTTGATCATTCTAGGTCCGTTTTCATCCTCATAGCCTTTTGCACTTGGGACCGCATACCCTACACTGTCAACAAGACGGATATTTACATCAAGTCCATCTCCTACATTGATTTTTACCGCGTTGTTTGGAACAAATTTGGGTTCAGTGGTCATAATGGTACGTCCAGCTGCACTTTGCGGTAATTCGTCTTGAGCACGTTGACGTTCTGCTTCACTTTGAATATTTGGAAGCACAACAAGTTCCATGAATTTCTTAATGAAAGTAGATTTACCTGTTCTTACTGCTCCTACTACTCCCAAGTAGATATCTCCGCCCGTCCTTTCGGCGATATCTTTAAAAATATCGATTTTTTCCATTCGTTTCCCTCCCGATCCAAATAAAGTTCCGGATGCTAGTCTTGGACAATACATCGTATGATTTTGTCCTATGGATTATGACAAAGGAATGGAAATTTTTATTGGAACCTATCTCTTGGGGCTTTATATAGTTCCGAAAAATCGGGAGGGCGCACAATAGTGCCTACCGATGAAACTATGAAGCTTGTTCCGTTTAAGGATTTCCAAAAAAAATCTCTCCGCCTTTTCTATGAATGTATTAGAAAAAGGGAGAGTTCATGCCTATTTTATTAAAAAAACAGGTTTATTGTTTTCAACTGTATACGGAACAGAATAAATAGGAACAAAAAACGAGTGATCCGCAAGTAAATATCGGATATCTTCATGTTTCTTTATATCCTTTGGGTTGCTGCTCATAGCGACTCTTAAATCTTTTCGGTAATCTATGAAAAGTTTCGTATCGTTATTAATCATCAGCGGAAGCTGCTTCCCAGTGAAGGGACTTTTCACAGTTGGATCCTTTTTATACCCTAGTTTCTTATAATCAAGCGTATACCTTCCTGATGCTACGATTTCCTTAAATGGCGGATATTTATGTTTAGACATATAAACTTTTAGTGCGACCTGTATATCTTGAACTTTATCTGTCATGACTAAGTCAGCTAATTTTACTGTAGGATTTGTTTCTACATCTGTTAAAACATAAAGAAAGGTTCCGCCTTTTTCAAAAGAATTTCCTGGTGGTTCTTGCATATATTTAGGAACCAATTTATTAAAATCTATTACATATTTTTGAAAAACATCTGTATTTCCGTCTTTCGTTTCAATCGGCAATACCCCAGTATCTTTCTGAAAGCTGTCTATTGCTTTCTGAACCGCTGTAATCTGGTCTTGATAGGGTATTCTATTTTGCAGTTTACGCTCTTCCGGATATAAGCATCCTGAGAGAGTCAGCAGGATAAGACAGAAAGGAATGAACCACTTTTTTGACATATATTTATCCTCCTTCTCCTTAACCTTTGACGGGGCCGCTCAAGACGACTATTAAGATTAGTATTCCCGCTGTAATCATGCACAACCACGCAAATATTGATACGATAACTTGAATAATACCTGATAATTTAGAACGGCTGAACATAATTGAAAAAACTGCAATAAACATTAAACCGATGGACGAAAGCGCCACCCACATTTTCATTAAACCTTCACTCATATGTATCCTCCTTATCCACAGCGTACATTATAGCATAATCCTGTTCATTTCCTTTACTTTTTATGGACTAAAAAATATGGCTGTTTTCGAATTCATCGTTGCTTTTGAATGTAGTTGATTTCCGTTCCATGTTGCTCGCTTTCCGTGGGGCAGACGGTGAGCCTGTCCCGTAGGACAAGGAAAGCAACGACCGCGATACATCGCACGAAGAAAATGAATACCCTATTAATGCGGCCGTTGCTTTTTTTGCCACTCCTTTTAAAAACAAAAAAACACCTGGAATGCCCAGGTGTTTGACTAAATACTTCCCACTTATTTTGTTCAACATCAAAATGAATAGACGGACCCTTTAACTAACAGTTCGCATTTAATTATTTATTCCCATTTTCGAACATTTTTGATAGCGTAGCCATATCCAAAGGGATATTATTATTAAGCACCGCCTGCACGATTTGATCTTCCTTTTGTTTAGTGACAGCCACTCCAGCCATAGAAGATACTTGGGATATCAGCATTCGAATCATTCTTTCATCACGCAGATTGTACCCGCTTACGGATTGTGCAAGTTTGAAAATATCATCTTTTTTCACACTTGTTTTCTTTTCGATTTTGTCAAAAAACTGCTGTTCGCGTTCCAATTGAAAGTCCTCCTCCCGCTTCCTTTTCATCCCTATCGTATGCAAGAAAAAAAGAAGCGTGAAAAGAAAAAAAGGCGATTGCCTAATATTTTTAGACATTCGCCTATCATGATGCATGTGTGTCAGCTCTTTAAAGAGGATACATCTTCTACTTCATGAGTACGTGTTCGCTGCATCAGTTCATCTACCGCTTGCTTTGCACCTTTATTATTAAATAAAACATCAAATAGCACGGCAGTAATCGGCATTTCTACTTTTTCTCTTTTACTTAATTCATAAGCTGCTTGAGTTGTTCTGACGCCTTCAACAACCATTCCCATTTTAGATAGAACATCATCTAAATCCATACCTTTGCCGAGCATATTTCCTGCACGCCAATTCCGGCTATGTACACTTGTACAAGTAACGATTAAGTCACCAATACCTGTAAGACCAGAAAACGTGAGAGGATTCGCTCCCATATGAGTACCTAAACGGGCAATTTCAGCAAGTCCCCTTGTAATCAACGCGGCTTTTGCATTATCTCCATATCCTAAACCATCAGAGAGACCAGCACCTAAAGCAATAATATTCTTTAGTGCGCCACCAAGTTCGACACCTACAACATCGGGATTTGTATATACACGGAAATTTTGATTGATAAATAAATCTTGAACCTTTTCTGCTACTTCATTATTTTTTGAAGAAACTGTTACTGTCGTCGGCTGTCTCAAAGATACTTCTTCTGCATGGCTTGGTCCAGAAAGAACTACAACAGCCTTAAGAAAATCATCAGGAATTTCTTCTTCTATAATTTCAGAAATTCTTTTATATGTACCCGGTTCAATCCCTTTGCTTGCATGTACGATCGTAACTGGACGAGTCAGCAGTGATTTAAGCGGCCCTAGTACATCACGCATCGCTTTTGTGGGTGTTACAAGAACTAGGGTATCTGCATCTTGCACACAATCTTTTAAATCTACCGTCGCTTCTATGTTTTTGGGAATCCCGATGCCAGGCAAGTACCTTTCATTGCGATGCTCTTCATTTATCTCCTGCACCTGTTCTTCTCTTCGTCCCCATAAACTTACATGATGGCCATTATCAGCTAATACAATAGCAAGAGCTGTTCCCCAGCTGCCTGCTCCTAATACAGCAACTTTCTCCATACACGTCACACTCCATACGATTTAATTTTCCCATTTGCATATAAAGCCGAATAAGAAAAGAGGATGATATAAAATCACCCTAATCTTCTTAATCATTCTTTTTTCTTGCGAAGATTTTAATCGGTGTTCCTATAAAACCAAATGTCTCACGGATTCGATTCTCTAAAAATCTTTTGTATGAAAAATGGAACAGTTCAGGGTCATTTACAAAAATAACAAATGTCGGCGGTTTTGATGCAACTTGAGTAGCATAGTTAATTTTTAAACGTTTCCCATTATCCATCGGTGCAGGGTTCATGGCAACTGCATCCATTATTACTTCATTAAGCACATTCGTTTGTACTCTTAATGAGTGATTTTCAGCAACTTGGTTAATTACAGGGAACAACTGATGCAAACGTTGTTTCGTCAATGCAGAAACAAAGACAATTGGTGCGTATGACAAATACAAGAAGTGATCACGAATTTTTTGTTCAAACTTCTGCATCGTCTTGTCATCTTTTTCAACAGCATCCCATTTATTCACAACAATAACAACCGCTTTTCCTGCTTCATGAGCAAAACCGGCTACTTTTTTGTCTTGTTCAATAATGCCTTCTTCAGCGTCTATTACCATAAGAACAACGTCTGAACGTTCAATTGCTCTCATCGCACGCATTACACTGTACTTTTCTGTAGTCTCATATACTTTTCCGCGTTTACGCATACCTGCAGTATCAATAATTACATACTTTTGGCCTTCACGCTCAAAGTTTGAATCGATCGCATCTCGTGTCGTTCCGGCAATGTCACTTACAATTACACGGTCTTTACCTAAGATAGCGTTCACCATAGAAGATTTACCTACGTTCGGTCTTCCAATTAATGAGAAATAAATCGTATCTTCGTCTTTTTCCTCTTCGGCATGTTCAGGAAAATGACTGACGACTCGGTCTAGCAAATCTCCCAGTCCAATACCATGTGTACCTGATACCCCTACAGGTTCGCCCATCCCTAAACTATAGAATTCATATAAAAGTTCTTTACGTTCAGGGTTATCAATTTTATTTACACCTAGAACAACTGGCTTTTTCGAACGAAAAAGCATTTTAGCTACTTCTTCATCCGCGGCAGTAATGCCATTCATACCATCTACTAAAAACAAAATCACATCTGCTTCTTGAATGGCTAGCTCTGCTTGCTCTTTCATCTGACTCATAAATGGCGCATCGCTGATCTCAATTCCGCCCGTATCGATCATATTGAACTCTGTATTCAGCCATTCAGCGGAACTGTAAATACGATCACGTGTTACGCCTGGTATATCCTCTACAATAGAAATACGGTCGCCCGCAATTCTGTTAAAAATAGTAGACTTTCCAACGTTCGGTCTTCCTACTATTGCCAAAACTGGTTTAGTCATGTTGACACTTCCCTTTTTTCCTGATCAGATCAATCATCTTTTTCCTATTAAATATACATCATACCATTTTTCAGACTATAAAAATTGACAAGTCCATTTATTTTAGCAAATAACACTTTTCCAGACAACTTAAAATCTTTTAAATTTGTTTTGCAGAGCCTGTCTTTTTATATGCAGGGGATTTCATTTTTTTCAGCATATCAAGTGACGAGAGGATAGTAATGAGAACAGAAGAGTTAAGTACGAGTAGATCCAACACATAATCCGAACCTATGTCAACGAATCCTTGAAGCTGATAAATTAACATCTGATATAAAAAGTCACCAATAAATAGCCCTATAAAAAAAATAAAAAGAGTATCATTATTTCGTTTAGATATGAGCAGAAGTACTATTATTAAAATAAAAATCAAAAGATATTTCTTATTCACGATCAGTTTGACCGGGTCGTAAAGAGCGAATAACTGCAAAGTAACATACGAAGTTGCCACGACAAAACTGCTGATTAAATAATTGCTTAGACGCTTATGATTCCTGATAGCATAAACAAAACCCATACATAAAATAAAAAGGAACGCTGCATTTATTTTACCTAGTGAAAAGGATACAGAATGTCCAGATAAAATAATTCCAAGCAAAATAAAAAAAGAAAGTTTTGATCTAAAAGGGCTCTTCTTCATTAAGAAGGTAGAAAAAGCCCAACCCATCCACATTATCCAGTAAAAAAGGACACCCTCATTCATGTTTTTCACCTCGGTAGCATTATGCCACTTTCCAGCTACTCTTAACCTTTTATATGGCTGTTTCCCTAAACTTTAGTGCCATAAAAAGGTGGTGTGTCCTTATATCCGCTTCTTAACGCTCGCTTTTCTTAGAGATTTGTTATGAGCATCCTCCGTCCCATCAACATTTTTTAACGGGAAGCTCTCACAAAACTAAATAAAAATACAAAAACAGCTCGCGATCAAGACGAGAGCTGTTTGTTTAAAACTTATTTATATTCTTTAAGCTGATCACCGATCATTTCGGCTAACGAGAAGCCTTTCTCTTCTTTCGGCAAGTTTTGCTTTAGATTTTCTTTATCTTTTTCGTCTTGAACGGCTTTCATGCTCAAGCTCATTCTCTTTTCTTGGCTGTTAACCTCAAGTACTTTCACAGAGACTTTTTGGCCGTCTTTTAGAACTTCACCAGGATTGCCAATGTGCCGGTTTGCAATTTCAGAAATATGCACAAGTCCTTCGATTCCTGGTGCCACTTCTACGAACGCACCAAATGAAACGAGTCTTTTTACAGTGCCTTCAACAACACTTCCTGCTTTTATTGAAGTACTGGCTTCCTCCCATGGTCCCGGCTGTGTTTCTTTAATTGAAAGGGAAATACGGTCATTATCGCGGTCAACTGACAGAACCTTAACTCTTACTGTTTGTCCTTCACTTAACACTTCAGAAGGACTCTCAACACGGTTATGTGAAAGCTGAGAAACATGGACTAATCCATCAACGCCTCCAATGTCTACAAAAGCACCGAAATCAGTCAGTCTTTGGACTTTTCCTTCTATTATCTCACCTGGAGATAAACGATCTAGAATCTCCTGTTTTCTGCCCGCTTCTTGCTCTTCCGTAACGGCTCGGTGAGAAAGAATAACACGGCCTTTTTCAGGATCTAATTCAACAATTTTAACAGAAAGCTTTTTACCTTTGTAATCAGAAAAATCTTCAACAAAGTGTGATTCGACCATAGAAGCCGGAATGAATGCACGGATTCCTAAATCAACTACTAGTCCGCCTTTTACAACATCATGAACTGCGATTTCAAAAGTTTCTTTTGCATCATATTTTTCCTGTAATTCAGACATTGATTTTTCGCTATCTACTGCTTTTTTCGATACGAGCAGTTTGTCCTCTGTATTGGAAAGAACTCGAACAGTGATTTGATCTCCTTCATTTAACACATCACTCACCTTTTCGATAAAAAGGCTTGAGACTTCATTAATTGGCAAAAACGCGTCTTGTTTAGCGTTGATATCAACCAATGCATGTTTTTCTTCTACTTTTAGTACCGTACCAGTGACAATATCACCTTCTTCGGCCATAGCAGCATTTGTTAAACTTGTGCTCATTTCGTCTGTCATGATCGTGCCCTCCTCAAAAATTAGAAAAGTAATTTATTGAACTTTCACTATGAAAGAACATAAACGCAATTATTCATTTTCCTTTTTCAACTGAGCTATATGATCCATTATAAGCTGAGTCGCTTCTTTTGCGGAAGCTTTTTGCTCTCGTAAATCTGTAAAATCGATCGGTTTACCGAAAATGACTTTTAACTTTTTGCCTCTTTTATACTGGCCAACAATCGCACATGGAACTATATGTGCTTCTGATTTCAGGGCAAAAAATCCTGCCCCTGCAAGTCCTTCACCAATTTCTCCAGTCTTGCTTCTTGTTCCTTCAGGAAAAAGGCCAAAAACTTTTCCATTTTTTAAAAGCTGAATTCCAGTTTTCAGAGCTGTTTTATCACTCATCCCCCTCTTAACTGGAAAAGCGTTAACTCTTGGCAAAATACTTTTTAAAACTGGAATTGAAAATATTTCAGCCTTCGCCATAAAATGAACATCACGCGGAGATGCTACCCCAACAAGCGGGGGATCAAAGTTATGGATGTGGTTGGCACAAAGCAGTATACCGCCTGTTTCAGGCATGTTCTCAACACCAATAATTTCAGGCTTATACACCGCTTTAAAATAAGTACCACACAACCATTTCCCAAAAGAATAAAGATTCATCTATATGGCCCTTTCTTTAGCATAATGAAGGATACTTAGAACAACTTCATCAATACTCATGCTTGTTGTGTCGAGCTCAATGGCATCCTCTGCTTTTTTAAGGGGAGCTGTTTCCCTCTCACTATCTCTTTTATCCCTCAATGCGATTTCACTTTTTAATTGTTCAAAATCAGCTGAAATACCTTTTAAACTGATCTCCTCGTATCTTCTTCTCGCACGTTCTTCAACTGAAGCGATCAAAAAAATCTTAAGTTCAGCATTAGGCATAACATGTGTTCCGATATCACGACCATCCATGACAACCCCGCCTGATTCTGCAAGCACTTGCTGCCTTTTTACCATCTCAATACGCACTTCTCTTTGCCGAGCAACAAACGATACATTATTTGTAACTTCTCTAGATCTTATTTCTTCCGATACATCATTTCCATCAAGAATTACAGACTGGCCAACTTCTGTTTTCACTAGTTCGATTTCGGTTTCGTTAAGGACAGATTCAAGCGCTTCTCCATTATTCAAATCTGCTCCAAGAGTAATGGCTTTATACGTTAATGCCCGATACATAGCGCCAGTGTCGATATAAATAAAAGATAGCTTTTCTGCAACTTGCTTAGCTACCGTACTTTTTCCCGCTCCAGCTGGACCATCGATGGCAATTGATATTAATTTTTTCATGTTTCCTCCTACCCGTACCTTTACAATGCATACATAGCAATAAAAGCAGGTAGATTGCTCCCTGCTTTTTCTCTGTACTTAACCTGTTTTTTATCAACAGATTAATTCTATATCTATATTACCACAGTTATTCCTCAGTGGTCTATCGTTTCCAAAGTTGGTTCTTTCTTGTCTTTGATTACTCCTTCATAATAGATACTCTTATTAGTAACCAGTTTAAAAGACGGAATTTCCAATAAAAATTGAGCGATCATTAATATAAAAAAATGAGCGATCGCCAGCTGAATTAGTAATTTTTCTACGCGTTTCATATGTATTGTCACCTTCTTTAAAGGAATATTTTTCCCAAAAAGAAGATAATTATGCTATATTTTCATTTCCTTTTTTTTCATTTGAAGCTGCTGTTCAAAACAAAACCGTATAATATGCTGCCTATCTCGTGCTGTAATTTGATTAAACTGCAAAGGTGCCCTTTGTCTATTATTATCCCCATCTAAAATTCGCAAAACGCTGCATTCAAGGTCTAAATACACTTTTTCCCCTGAACGCATCGGAAGAACTACTAAACAGTCCAGCACGTCTCCCTTTGCTACCTTGTGCCCGATAGGCAATGACAAGAGCATCCCGCCTGCACTCATATCAACAATTACTGAATTAAAAGCCGGATCAGAATTAGCTATAATGTCAACTGAGACATCCACCATAGTCTCAACTCTGACATATTCTCTTCTTTGAACTTTATGCACGTCTTCGTTTTTTGGTGCTGTAATAATTAATACAGGGATTTTCTCGATTTTTCGGCCTAATAGTTCTGTCCGGAATGTATAAACTACTTTTTCTTTATCAACAAAGGATACCTTAAATTGTGTACCATCAAAAAAGTATTCCGTTCTGTTTGTAGCCTCATTACTGGGATAGTCAATATATAAAACATCATCTTTCATTTCGTATATTTTTGATTTGTATGTATCTTTTTTATCTGAAAATAACGGTACTAAAGAAATTGATTCTCCAATTGCCAACATAAAACTTCCCCCATATACGTTCTAACCTGACACCTATATTATGACAGTAATGGAAAAAAAGAAAAAGCAAAATTTCATTAAGAAAATTTTGCTCTTTCATCATTTCATTAAATTTCATTATAAGAAGGCTCTGCTTCTTTTAATTTTTTCACTTCTTCTTCATTGCCATTCTCTGAGTTTATAAAAACTTGATAAGTTTCATTTCCGAGAACACCAAGGAATTCATAACAAAATACTTCTTCATTGATATCATTTCTAATTAGCGCTTTACTGACTTCCTTCACTTGGAACTTAGGATTTAAATTTGTCCGAGCTTCTTTTTCTGAAATTTTAAATACTGGAATGCGGCGATCTTGGTGCGACAACAAAAATTCAGTACCCTCGTACCCCATGATATCCCCGTTATCGAGAGCTACTTTCACAGTTACGACTTCTGGATAGATCCGGACTCCATCTTGTTCCCTTGCATAAGTAAATACAGCAATATTATCATATTGATTACTTGATACAACCACCATTTTGCTGTCCATATGTTTTTTCAGGAAGTCTTGAGCTTGGAACATAGCTTGGTTTAATGAGATTTTAGGTTTTCCTACTTTCCGATCATATAATTCCCATAATGGATAACCGCCTTTTTTCGTTAAATCCATATAGGTAGTTCCTTTAGTTTCAGGATTATACAAAGTAAGTGAATAAGCATCATATTTTGCTTTTTTACCTGATTCCTCAACTGTAATCTTTACGTTCTTTTTCAAATCAAAGAATTTTATCGCAATATTTCTTGCATCTTCTTTCGTTATCTCTTTTCCTTTTAGTTGATTAAAATTACGATTTTTCATTTTCATCATATTGGATACTTCAGGACCAAAATTTGCCTCCGAATATCCTTCTGATGTTTTATCAACCGTTTTGAATCCATCAATAATTGTGTTGTCTTCAGCTGTTTTATTCGTTGCCAAAGCCATTTCGACATCCATCCAGCGCAGATTGTTCTTTTGAGCTAAAGCTTCAGTTTTTCTCAGTTCATTTTGTATTTCCGTTGCGTTCGCATACAGCTCTTTTAACCTGTTATGTTCTTCGCCGCTTAACGGCTTCTTTTCTAAGTCACGTACTGCTGTACGATAACTGAACTCTCCCATTTTTGATAAAAATTCTTCTGTTTTGTTAAATGGAAGTAATGCTAACGGCAATTGCCCTACATCATTATGTGCTTCAGAAGTGAGTCTCCATACTTGAGCAAGTGCTGGAGAAAGCTGGCTTCTAGAGTTCATGGCAAGAGTTTCGCCGATTTTGTCATGCAATGAATCCACATGAAAGTTTAGATCATGAAAAGCCCGCTGATAGTTATTTTCTGCCTGCAAAAGAATAGCATTTTTTTCTTGGTGCTCTGTATAACCCCAATAGCCTGTTCCTGCAATAGCAACGAACAAAAGTACAATAAGGATTGTGCGTATCATTTATATGTCACCCCTTTATTAGTTGCAAAAAATATGCTTTCCGATTTTCTTGATTTGAGGACGTCCCCAAATCCATCCTGATGTTGCGGTATCCGGGTTAAAGTAATAAATAGCTTCACCTGTTGGATCCCATCCATTTAAAGCATCCATTACAGCTTTTTTTGCTTGATTATTAGGCGTTAAATAAATTTGGCCATCCGCTACAGCCGTAAATGCACCAGGTTCAAATATTACCCCAGAGACAGTATTAGGAAAAGCAGAACTTTCTACGCGATTAATAATAACTGCAGCTACTGCAACTTGCCCGATATACGGTTCTCCTCTGGATTCACCATAAACAGCATTAGCCATTAGATTAATATCATTTTGAGAATATCCATCTGGTATGTTTTTTGCAGGTTTTACTTGAGCCGGCGCAGCTTGTTTAGTTTTACCTTTTACAGCTGTTTTTCCTTTAGGTGCAACTCCTTTAGCAGTTCCTCCCTTTACTTGATTGTTCTTAGAAACTCCTCCATAATGAGTAAATTTCTTGCCTGAACGAATTTGTTTATTCACCCAAGCTTTGTCATATTTAGATGCTTTAACAAGCTTTTGTTTAGCTGTAGTCCCTGCTAAACCATCAATATCTAAACCAAACTCGTATTGGAAGTTTCGTAAAGCCCAATATGTTCTCCATCCAAATACGCCATCAATATTTCCCGTATAGTATCCTAAATACTGAAGACGTGATTGAAGTTCTATAACATCATCACCCGTTGCACCTTTTTGAATGACCTGGTTTGAAAACGCATGTGCTGCGCTTTGCCCAAATCCAGCAAAAAAGCCAAAACAAAGGGCGATTGCAAAAAACGCTCCTCTTATGTAAGCTGAATTTCTTTTCATGAGAAGTCTAGCCTCCTGTAATTTTTTCTCCATTTTCTTTTAATACTTGTATCATTTGTAATCCGTATTTTTTTATTCAATTTCAAAGACTCATTGTAAAAACATTTGTTCAAAAAAATATGTACACGAAAAAAACGTTGCTGACCTAGATATATGACATATATCAAGGAATAAAAAAAAGACCGGCTATATACCGGTCTTCGCATCCGCGTGTGCAAAATGTTTCATTGATGAATTGGCGAGTTTTACTTTTCGTAATGCAAACCACCATAAGAAAATCATGAATGGAAACATATAAAAGAAAATATATTTGGTGTTTGATAGGAGCAAGAAGTTAAAAGTACCATGAAGAAGTACGGGCACAAGCAATGATAAAACCAGATAGACAACTTTTTTTCTGCCGGAAGAGAACTTGCCTTTCCCTAAGTAAAAGCCCATGATTACACCGAATAAAGCATGACCGCTAACCGGCAGCAACGCGCGTACCAATGCTTCTTCAATCCCGAAAGTATATAAATAAAAAATATTTTCTAATGAAGCAAATCCAAGCGAAAGTGCTGCCGCATAAACAATGCCGTCATATGGTTCATTGAATTCCTCATGCAGATAAGCACCATAAAAAATTAAAAACCATTTAAAAAATTCTTCTAGTAATCCACTAGTTAAAAAAGCATCAGCAAATAAAGGGATATTCAACTCTTCTTTAAACCCGAATTGAAGCACCATAATGGGAAAAACAAGGAGAACTCCAAATATATAAACCTTTACAACTAATGATAAAGGTTCTGTTTCGTATTTATCTTTCAAATAAAAAAATGATAATAGCGCAATGGCCGGAGCCACCGCTGCAGAAATTACAGCCAGCATGTCCTGCCTCTTTTCTACTGTTTTTTTCTATCGTAACATGATATTTTAAGAAGTGGAATAGTGAACAAGGAGGGCAGCACTTATGAAAAAAATATTACTGATACACACAGGCGGTACAATCGCGATGGAAGAAAACAAAAACACAGGCGGCGTCAACACGAAAGAAACCCATCCGCTTGAATCAACCATTGCAGAACTGGCAGATATTGCAGAGGTCATTTCAAAAAATTATGTTAATCTGCCTTCTCCGCATATTACTCCTGTACACATGCTTGAACTGGCATCTTTCATCAAAGAACAAACGGAAACAGAGCATTTTGACGGAATTGTCATTACTCATGGAACAGATACACTAGAAGAGACAGCTTACGTCCTTGACCTTGTACTCGGAGCAACAATACCTGTAATCGTTACAGGTGCGATGCGATCAAGCAATGAACATGGCTCTGATGGGCCATACAATCTAATATCCTCTGTCAAAGTAGCGTCTGATCAGCAATCATTAGGCAAAGGCGTTCTTGTTGTTTTTAATGATGAAATTCACACTGCAAAAAATGTAACCAAAACACATACCAGCAACATTGCGACATTTCAAAGTCCACAATATGGTCCTATTGGAATTGTAACTAAAAGAGGCGTTCTTTTTCATCATACACCTCTACAATCGAACCGCTTTCAAGTAAAAAGCGTTTCTAAAAATGTAGTGTTATTAAAAGCTTTTGCAGGTATGGATGGGACTTTAATAAATGCAGCTGCTCATGGAGCTGATGGTATCGTTATTGAAGCACTTGGACAGGGAAACATGCCTCCAGCGACAGTGCCTGCTATTGAAAATCTCATTAAAAAACAAGTTCCTGTAGTACTTGTATCTAGATGCTTCAACGGTATCGCCCAAGATATCTATTCTTATGAAGGCGGAGGAAAACATTTAAAAGAATTAGGCGTGATTTTCTCTAATGGATTGAATGGTCAGAAAGCGCGGCTGAAACTCATGATTGCATTAGAAAACACAAATTCCTCTGAAAAATTGCAGCACTTATTTTTTGATTAAGATTAAAAAAAGCCGATATCCGCAATGCAGGATTATCGGCTTTTTTCTCTTTCATGAATGGTTCTGGCAATCATATCTCCATGAAACCTTCCATTTTCAATAAAAATTTCATTGGCGTTGTTACCTGCTGCAATAACTCCTGCAATAAAAAGTCCATCTACATTTGTTTCCATTGTTTCTGGAGAATAAATAGGTCTTCCAGTATATGAATCAATTGATACCCCAATTTTTCTTAAAAAAGCGTGATCTGGATGATAGCCAATCATAGCAAAAACGGAATGAAATGGATAATATTTCTTCTTTCCTGAAATGGTTGCTAACAAACCATCTTTTGTAAGTTCTTCTACTTCCGCATTAAATGACATTTGTATCGTCCCGGCTTTCACACACGCTTCAAAATCCGGAAGAACCCATGGCTTAATACTCGGAGAATAATCTTTTCCTCTATAAAAAACATGAGGTCTTGCACCACATTTTTGAAGTTCTAATGCAGCGTCTATCGCTGAATTCTTACCTCCAATAACTGCAATATCCAAGTCGTAAAAAGGATGGCCCTCTTTGAAATAATGATATACATGAGGCAATTCTTCCCCTTTAATATTCAGTAAATTAGGGTTGTCATAGTATCCAGTTGCAATGATTACCCAGCGAGATTTATAGATGGTTTCATTTTTATAACGATCCGTCGTCTTAATAATAAATAGTCCCTTTTTATCTTTTTCTACAGATTCTGCTTTTTCGAACGTCCGGATCATTAACTCTTTTCGCTTCACTACTTCTCTATAATAAGTTAATGCATGTATGCGGTTCGGTTTTCTTTGTTCATGAACGAACGGAAATTGACCGATTTCTAATTTCTCGCTAGAACTAAAAAAGGTTTGATGTGTTGGGTATTTATAGATCGTATTGACTACGTTCCCCTTCTCAATAACACAATAGGAAAGACCTTTTTCTTTTAGTGCAATAGCTGCAGCTAAACCACAAGGTCCGCCGCCAATAATACAAACATCTATATCCACTGCTTCACCACTTTCAATAACGCTTTATCTAATAAGTATAGGTTATACAAAGGCTGTTTTAGCATACATTGTTGGTTTTGTAGGTAGTTGATTTCCGTTCCAGGTTGCTCGATTTCCGCAGTGTAGGCGGTGAGCCACATTCGTAATTTTCACGTATAAGTGTCTCACCTGTCTAGCTGCAGGGGTTAGACCCTCGAGGTCAAAAGTTTATTGGTCCCGAAGGCAAAAAGCGCCTTCTTAGTCCATTTCCCTTTTGCATGTCGGGGCTGATCAAACCGTTTCCGCTTTTCGGACTGTGCGCCAGTCCCACAGTACAAGAAAATCTAGTGCAGCGTAACATCGCACGAAGAAAATGTGATTTTTATTTTCGAGGAGTTTCGCACCTTCCCCTTTAACCAACTTTACAATGAAAAACTTCAAAATCTCTTTGTAGCAATAATCTTTTAGAAAAGAGCCTTTTAAAAAAAGCCTGTGTAAAAAAGTCTATACATACAAAAAATCTCCTATCATCATATGATAGGAGATTTGCGTTAGGTTTGCAAAAAATTAAATCCAGCCTCTGAATCTAGATGCTTCGGCCATCTTACGTACACCAACCATGTAAGCGGCTAGTCTCATGTTTACTTTTCTGTTCATAGCAGTTGTATAAACAGTCTCAAACGATTTCACCATTACTTTTTCAAGCTTTTCTTCTACTTCTTCTTCTGTCCAGTAGTAACCTTGGTTGTTTTGTACCCATTCAAAATAGGATACGGTAACACCGCCTGCACTTGCTAACACATCAGGTACGAGCAGAATTCCTCTCTCAGAAAGAATTCGAGTCGCTTCGAGAGTAGTAGGACCATTCGCAGCTTCAACAACGATAGTCGCTTTAATATTGTGTGCATTTTTTTCAGTAATTTGATTTTCTATCGCAGCAGGAACTAATATATCACAATCAAGCTCTAACAACTCTTGATTCGTAATCGTGTCTTTAAACAATTTCGTTACTGTACCGAAACTGTCTCTGCGTTCTAGTAAATAATCGATATCTAACCCTTCAGGATCGTAAAGTCCGCCATAAGCATCAGAAATAGCAATGACATTAGCCCCTGCATCATGCATAAATTTAGCTAAGAAGCTTCCTGCATTCCCGAAACCTTGTACAACTACACGCGCTCCTTCAAGCTGAATACCTCTTTTTGCTGCTGCTTCTCGGATACAAATCGTAACACCTTTTGCAGTCGCTGTTTCTCTTCCATGCGATCCGCCTAATACTAATGGTTTTCCAGTAATGAATCCAGGTGAATCAAACTCTCTGATTCTGCTGTATTCATCCATCATCCAAGCCATAATTTGTGAATTTGTAAAGACGTCTGGCGCAGGAATATCTTTTGTTGGCCCTACGAGCTGACTGATCGCTCTTACATAACCGCGGCTTAATCTTTCGAGTTCTCTGAAAGACATCGTACGTGGATCACAAATAATTCCACCTTTTCCGCCACCGTATGGCAAATCTACAATTCCTGCTTTTAAACTCATCCAAATCGATAATGCTTTTACTTCTGTTTCAGATACATTCGGATGAAAACGAACGCCGCCCTTTGTTGGACCAACAGCATCATTATGCTGGGCACGATATCCTGTAAATATCTTAGTGCTTCCATCATCCATTTTTACCGGAATTCGAACTGTAAGCATGCGAATCGGTTCTTTTAACAACTCATAAACTTCGGAAGAATATCCTAATTTATCGAGCGCATCCGCTATAACGGACTGCGTGGATGTCAGCACATTGTCATTTTCATGATGATTGTCGGATTTTTGGTCTGTAGTATTTTGGGCTGTCATTTGTTTACCTCCCATATTTGTCACCTCTAAAGTTTAGTCAAGCTTCAGAGACAGTATACACCTTTGTACGAGTATTGAGAAGAAAAATTTAGTGATTTCCGCCTAAAAAGAAAACGCTTTCTTATATACCGACAGTTAAGAAAATAGCTAATATTCTGCCAATATAATCAGCTCTTGTGCAGTCTGGGATAAAATAGAGAAGCCCCATGCAAAAAATAAATGGGGCTTGAAAGTTTTATTTTTTTAATGAAATTTCGATTAATTTCTCAATCATGGATGGATAGTCTAATCCGATCTCTTTTGCAGCATCGGGATAAAGACTTGTCGGAGTCATTCCAGGCAAAGTATTCACCTCTAAAATGACAGGTTCTGATCCATCATGAGGAACGATAAAATCTACGCGGGAATATACTTCACATCCTAATACTTCGTGAGCAAGCACTGCATTTTTTTGCAGAAGTGCTGTGGTTTGATCATCGACTCTTGCCGGTACATAGTGAATACTTCCGCCTTCTGCATATTTTGACTCATAGTCATAGTAAGCATTCTTTGGAACGATTTCAACTACAGGCAATGCCTGCATATCTCCATGCTCACCCATTACTGCAACTGTCACTTCTCTTCCGCTTACAAACTGTTCCACAAGAATAGTATCGTCGTGAAGAAATGCTTCCGTAATCCCTTTTAGCATTTCTTCTTTATTTTGTGCAATGGTTAATCCGATTGTAGATCCTTCTCGGTTCGGTTTTACGACTACTGGAAAATCAAAAGACAAATCAACTTGTTCTTCTGAATATGACTTTTTATAAAGTACTTTTTCTTTTGCAATCGCTATGCCGATCTCTTTAAAAAATTGTTTTGATTTTGCTTTATCCATTGCAATTCCAGATGCTAAAGCACCTGAACCTACATAAGGAATATTCAGCATATCCAACAACCCTTGAAGACGTCCATCTTCTCCGTATTTACCATGAAGTCCAAGAAATACTATATCAGCTTTCAGTTCTAACAATTCGTGCAATCGGGAAGGATGAAAATCAATTCCAATCACTTCATGCCCTTTGCTTTCAAGAGCTGCTATTATTTGTTTTCCAGTAGATAGTGAAACTTCTCTTTCAGCAGAAACTCCGCCATATAAGACTGCAATTTTCATTTATGGTCACTCCTAGCCCAAATATTATGTATATATTATATTCCCTGAAATATTTCCTGTTCAGCGGATAAAAAATATTACTTATCATATCATGTTTTGCAGTTAAAATCAGTAACAGGACAATAAATAAAAAGAGCGCATATAAAATTGCGCCCTTATCTGTGTTTGTTATTTAAAATAATGAACCAGCTGGTCTACAGCTCCTTCTTTCATAAGCTCTTTCCCATACTCAATCACTCGATAACTCGTAATTGTAGATGAACTTCCGAATTCAGCCAATATTGCAATAAACAAATCAAGATCCAGCTTGTTTAATTCTTCTTCTTCAAACTTTAAGTAAAAATGATTATTATATGAAAATAATCTGCCTCCGCCAATATTCATGGTATGCAGACGTTTTGCAAGCAAAATTACATCTTCAAATGATGAAAATTCATAAAAAATTTCATCATTTTCATCTAACGTAACTTGCATTTCTATATAATCTTCATCATATTCGTCATCAATTTCATATTCATTAATGCCTTTCGTCACAATAACGACCATACCTTGTGCCGGAAGCGAAAAAACTTCAACTGCAATAGGACCGTCAGCTTTAAATCCAACCTCATCATCAGCTTCAGTCATCATGTCGCGAAAAAGCTGATGTACTTTCGGAATGTCCTGCCATATTTCTTCCTTTGAAATACCTCGTTCATTCAGATCATCAAAAGTTAGGAAGATTTTTATTTTGTTATAGGTTAACCGTTCTACCCGCATCTATGGTCCCCCTTACGATCGGCTCTATTATGTCTTTGTAACAATATATGAGTTTGTGAAAAGTTGGTGATTACTAGACAAGATAATTCTTATACGATAATTTATATAGCTAACTCTTTAGCTTACTTGTTATCCAACTATCCCATTCTTCTTTACTGTTTCCGATTAAGAATTTCTCAAAAGTTTCTTGTAAAGTCAGCGTTAAATGATTGAAAGCTGAGCCGCCAATACCAAAAGATGTTTCCGGAAATTTTTCATAAATGGTATTAACCCATTCGAGCGTCTTCAATGCAGGATCACTTAAAGTACAAGATAAGAAAACCAGCTTAGGCTGGACTTCATCGATTACTTTTTCAAAATCTTCTTCTGGAATGCCATGTCCTAAATAAATAACTTCGAAACCTCTTCTTCTTAAAAACAATGTAAACATAAGAAGCCCCAGTTCATGCTGTTCATCGATTCCACACCCGACAATAACTCTCGGTAAATATGGATCTGAAGGCAGCCAATGCATAAGTTGTCCTATTTTCATACGCAAAAAAGAAGAAGTAAAGTGTTCGTGCGCAACTGTAATTTTCTGTTCTTCCCATAAATGGCCAACTCTTACTAATAATGTGCCCAAAATATCAATAATGACTTTTTCCAAATTATACATACTAAAAGCCTGACTTAATAAATCACTGGCTTTTCTCTCTTGAAAAGATAACAAAGATTCTAATATTTGATCAGACATCTCAATAGCACGATCAGTATTTTCTACTGAAAAAGGAGAGGTTTCCTTGTAAAGATCTCCATTCTGAGCAACGTCGACCGCCTGACTGATTGTAAAACCTTGATTCACTTTATTTACAAGCCACTTTAAGATATAGACTTGTTCATCCGTATACAATCGGTGGCCCGCTTCATTTCTATGAGGTTGAACGATAGAATAGCGTCTTTCCCAAGCTCTTAACGTTCCAGCCTGTATGCCAAGCATCTTGGAAACGGCTTTAATATTATATTTCCCTTCACAAGGCATCAAACTTCCTCCAATTGATAAGTTAAGAAAAGTATATATGAAAAAACATTCTAGTGTAAACTTTTTACCTGTTTTAGGGTGATAAGGTTCGTTTCACTCTGCGCTCCAAGACGTAACGGCAAATGTCTTGTTCCATACCCATTGCTAATAAATAGTTGACAGCTGTCTCCAGCATACCAGCCCCCTCTTTTAGCAATTCCTAATGGCCCTAGACGGATTTGTCCACCATGTGTATGTCCCGATAACACTAAACTTATATTGTCTTTTTTGTTTATTTTTTTTACTATATCAGGATTATGACTAATTAAAATTTTGCAGGAAGAATAACTTGTGGCTAACGCTTGCCTCAGATCATCTTTTTTCAAAGACAGGTCGTCAACCGCTGCAATATCTATTATTTCATTCCCTTGCTCCAATGAAATACACCCATTTTTTATTATTTTAACACCACAATCTTGAATGGTATCACATAATTCAGTCGTATTTAACTCGTAATCATTATTTCCCCAAACAAAATAGGAAGGACCGATTTTCTTTAATTTCATTAAATTATGTTTAACTCTTTCAATAGGAACTCCTTTTTCTGCTAAATCGCCCCCAATAATAACGATATCTGCCGCACGTGCCTTCTCAATAACAGAATCTTGGATGATTCTCCGATGAATATCAGATACAAAAAATATTTTAAAATCGTGAAATGACACCGGTAATCTGTTTATTTCCGTATTAATTTGATTAACACGATTTCTATTCGCTTCTATATACATGTAGATAAGCAGAAATATACAAACGATAAACAATATTAAAAAAAGCATGGTTTCCTCCAGTAAAAGATTGAAATGATCATACCATAAAACAAGTTGTTCTAATAAAACAACAGCTTGTAAATTTTTAGAATATTTAAAAAGATTAGTTGAAAAATTTGTAAATTTAACATATGATAATAGTATGTTAATTAAAAATATTTTTAAATTGGAGAGGAAACATCATGACGTTAACTAAATTAAAAAATAAATCTCTCGTGACAGACCTTGAGTTATCATACAGCCTGAGACTTGGTCTTCCTATAGAAGTATACTGCCCCGATAAACATGAAACTGTTGCATTTGGAAGAATCGATCAATTTTGTGACAGCACAGTTGTGATTCAAGGTAATCACTTTAAAAGGGATTCTAGTCTTTTCTTTGGCTGTCCTTGTCAATCATAATTCATTATTTATGAAAAATATTTATATTATATTGCTTCTTCATAAATTCAAAAACAATATGCCTCTTATCCCATTGCTTTTCATCACTCCACCATTCTTCATTTCTGTCAATAAAATCAGTCCGTATCGCTTCATAATCATCATCTGCTTTTTTATATTTCTTTTTCATCCAAATCATTTGAAAACCAGAATAAATTAAGAATATGGTACAGATCCAGACCATTTCATCGCCAAACAATAATGTAACTGGATTAACATATGAAGAAGCGGTTCTCACTCTAAAATAATATAGGTACACAAAGGTAGCAATTACGACAAAAATCATAGATGCACCCCATTGATTTAAAGCTTTTTTCCATCTCTCTTTTTCTGCCTTTTTTTCCACAAGCTGACCCAGTACGATACTTGTCAGTTCATTCACAAAAGGTTTTATCTCCCAATGATTTATTGTCTTCATACGCAAAACCTCCTGTAAAATAACTATGCAAAAATAAGCTTGTTCATGCATGAGATAGTTACATGTCACATAGTTATCAAAAAAAACCGTCAAAGATTTACCCTGACGGTTTTTCATCGTTCAATTTTTACTTGTTCTATTCCTTTTTTTATGTTGCTATGTACTGGTAAAAATATTTTGTCGGACCAATATTGATAAGTTACCATCACACCCACTAAAGCAATGAACGCAACCAATAAGATCTTTGTCAATAGAAAAGTCGGTTTAAATGATTTTTTATGATTTTTAGATTTTTCTTCTGTTTCTTCCTTTTTTCGATCATTTCTTCTTTGATGTACTTCTCTTCTAGAAGGTAATGAGGTCGTATGAAGAACATCATAATTTGCCGTCTTATTTCTCAGTTGTTCTGCTTGATCATTTTCCATCTTCAATCACACTCCATCAACGCTGTCTGACAAACTTTTTTTGAATTGTCCTGCGATCCAGCAGCCAGAAATGAAATCAATTAAAAAATGCGCCAAAAAAGGAATCCAAATGGTATTGCTTATTTCATATAAAAGCCCCAGCCAAAAGCTGATCAATGTAACGAAAATAAATAAAACCGGTTTTTTTATATATCTCACATGAAGAATCGAAAATATAACACTTGTTATAAATAAACCTGCTAAATTTTGAATAACACCTCTGAAAAGCCACTCCTCTGCAAATGCAATAAGAATCGTAAGTACAAAAACATGAGAATAAGAAAGTGGTCCAAAGATTTTTTCATTAATTCCACCGTCATCAAAATACTGATCGGAAATCTTTTTCTTAAGCTGTATGGACAATATGGGTAAAAGTATCCCTGTCATTACTGCAAGAATAAAATAGAAAAGAGGCATCGGAAAATCATTTGTCCATGGAAATGGGACTTTAAAAAATAAACCAATTCCAATTGCGATTAACAAAAATAGACCTTGTGAGACATATACATTTAACAGCAATTGTTTGGATGTAAATTCTTCAATCCTGTTCTTTTTTTCTGGCTGGCTCATACTTGCTGTAACACTTCCTGTCTGAATAAACGTTTAAGTTCTTCTTCCCATACTTCATATGATACACTTTTAAATTCATTTTTCCCAAAGAAGTTTTCTATTTTGGCGCGGCAATTACTGCAGCAGTCCCCTTTTTCAACTCTGCTATTCTCTCCAAAATAGTTAAGCAACCCTTCACGTTTGCAGGCATCTTGATTAATCCATTTGTCCATTTTTCTTAGTGATAATAATTTATCCATTTTTCGGTTCTCAATTTTTTCATTTAGTTCTTTTTTTAATATTTCACCTTTTTCTGCATTTAGATGTTTTTGAAATAAGATTCCTTCTTTTTGAAGATGGTAATCCAGAAACCTTTGACCTGTTTCAGAAAGTCCAGTCATAGATATTCTTTCCTTTAGTGAATAACCAATTAAAACCTCATCTTCTGAGAAAATATAGTCTAAGTGATTCATATCGGGAAGTTCATTATCAATAAAATGTAACGGTATATCCATGTCTGCTGGGTGATAAAGCATAATGGCTGCTGAAGGTTTCATATCTCGGCCTGCTCTGCCAATTTCCTGCACATATCCTTCTATCGTTGAGGGGGCTTGATAATGAATAACATATCGTATATCTGATTTATTTATTCCCATACCAAATGCGTTCGTACAAACGATCAGTTCCAGTTGGGAATGAACAAATTGTTTTTGAACGAGCAATCTCTCCTCTTGCTCCATACCTCCATGATAAAAGGCAACTTTGGAAATCCCGTTTTCATGAAGTAATGACACGAGATGTTCTGCTGCATTTCTAGTGTTCGTATAAACGATTCCGGGACCTTTTAATTTTTTAATAAGATCAATGATTCTGTTTTGTTTTTCTCCCAAGTCTGAAAAAGATTCAACAAACAGCGTTATATTTGGTCTGTTTACACTGTGAACATGAATTTTCGCCTGATTCATACCTAAATGATTCAGAATATCCTGCTGAACTTTCTTAGTTGCTGTTGCGGTTAGCGCCAAACATACAGGATTCCCCATTTCTTCTTTCATTTTCATTAAATCCAAATAATGCGGACGGAATTCATGGCCCCATTGCGAGATACAATGGGCTTCATCTACAACAAAAAGGGACCATTGGATGGATAACAATACATCCCTTACATAAGAATTTTGAATGATTTCGGGACTAACAAATACGAATTGATAGTTTTCTATCCTACTTAAGATTAATAGTTTATCAGAGTAATCGAGAAAACTATTCAAAGCGATCGTATTCTTAAATCCCGCAAGCTTAAACTGTTCAACTTGATCTTCCATCAATGATACCAAAGGAGAAACTATCAATGCTCTGCCTTTTAATAAAGTTGCAGTTAACTGATAAATAAGTGTCTTACCTGTTCCAGTCGGAAGCATTCCTAATACATCATGACCACTTAATAAATCAGTAATAATCTCTTTCTGTCCTGGTCTGAATACATCAAAAGAATAATAGTGTTTGAGAGCTTCTTCAAGTTCCATTACTTCCACCTTCCTTGGCAAGAACAAGCCTGATTTGCAGATAAGATAAGTGAGGAAAAGCTTCTTTAATCGGACGCAGTTTATTTTCCTTATTCGTATAAAAATAAGTGACCACCTGTTTAATTTCCTCTTCGCTTATGAACGGCTGAATTGAAAAACTTGGAATGGTACGAGCTATTTCCACAAGATGATCTTCCAATGTACTCATCTTTAACCTTCTGATTCTCATAATTTCTGAAATTGATTTTTTCTTCCTCAGCAATTCATAAGTAAGTGAAGCAGAATTTGTTAATGGCGGAGCTGCAATAAACATACTTATAAGAGAGAACAAAACTGGAAAAGATTCAGGATCCTGGTCTGTTAGGCTTATCAGCTGGTGCAGAACAGCACGAAACCGAAGCATACATTCCAATTTAGTAAGATCTAATTCTTCTGCAATTTGCTCATATGTAAATCCGATGCGATCATAGCCTGATAGTTTTCTTACAAAAACTTCTGCAGAAACGCCATCAGCTTCTGAGAGAACTAGAAACAATTCAGAAAAGAGCTGTTTTGCAACCGTTTCTCTATTCTGGGCAGATTTCGGAAAAACTTCCTTGACTTGCTGTACCGCAAATCTTTCTCGTACAATTGGAGAATATTTTTTAAATCCATAAATAGAATTAGATAATGCCTGGCAGTATAAAGAAATAACTTGCCAGCAAAGCCGATCAATCGAAGAATACTTTAACCCATTCAGCTTTTCCAAAAAAATGAAACGTTCTTTCTCAGCTTCTAATGCAGAAACCCCAAGTTCAGTAACAAAATACTTGTCTTCTTCTCCTTTTGTTTCAATCCAGTTTAAGTGTAGTAAACGTTCAAGTTCCTCTTGAAAATTTACGATTGATATCCCTTTTAAAGAAGAATAATAAGGTTCAAGTCCGAACCATTGGCTATCTGATAATGATTGGGATGTCTTTTTACCTGTTAGTATATAATAGACACCTGACCATTTTCGGCTTCCGTTAATTTCCCGTAATACGTTCAGAATTATGGTATTGCAAATATTCATTTTGATCACCACACTATCACCTATTTTATCAGATTATACGGATTTAAGAGAATGAGTTTCATTCAATGGGTTTATTTCAAGGGAGGTTGGGATATAGAGATAGATGAGGAATCTAATTTTCTATTGAAATGTGTACTGATACTTATTACAATATGATTAGTACACACTTATTTAAAAATGGTTAAATATGTATTATCGGATCAGTTTTCCAATTCCATAGGAGGTAATTTTTTATGCCAAAGTACACGATTGTTGACAAAGAAACTTGTATTGCATGCGGAGCTTGCGGAGCAGCTGCACCAGACATTTATGATTATGATGATGAGGGGATTGCATTTGTTACTCTAGATGATAACCAAGGAATTGTGGAAATTCCAGATGTGCTTTTAGAAGATATGCAAGATGCTTTTGAAGGCTGTCCTACTGATTCTATTAAAGTATCAGATGATCCTTTTGATGGTGATGCACTAAAATTTGAATAATTCATATTATGCCCTCTTTTTATAAGAGGGTTTTTTATTTATTTTATTAAGGATGATTCTCATTGTCAATTAGTTTTCTTTTTTTAAATGAAAGCGCTATCCTTAAAAAACATGGTTGTACACCCTCTAGGAATGTGTTAAATTATCAAAATATTGATACTACTTATAAACAATACAAGGGGTGGAAACGTGACAACTACTGTTTTAGTATGCGATGGAATAAAGAAAGATGGCGTAGAACCTTTAGTAAATTTAGATGGAGTCAAACTGATCTTCGGAAAACTCGACGAAATAAAAGAACCGGAGTCAATTAACGGCCTCATGGTTCGAAGTGCGACAAAAGTGACTGAAGATGTATTAGATAAGCTGCCTAGCTTGAAAATAATCGCCCGTGCTGGGGTAGGTGTTGATAACATCGATGTAGCAGCAGCCACAAAAAAAGGGATACTTGTCGTAAACGCTCCAGAAGGTAATACGATTTCAACCGCTGAACACACATGGGCCATGATGATGTCTTTGCTGAGAAATATTCCGCAAGCAAACCACTCTTTAAAGACCGGAGAATGGAACCGAAAAAAATATACTGGGCAAGAACTTTATCAAAAAACACTTGGCATAGTAGGAATGGGAAGAATCGGCTCAGAACTTGCTAAACGGGCAAAAAGCTTTTCGATGAACGTCCTTGTTTTTGACCCTTACTTTCCGCTTGAAAAACAAAAAGAACTCTCTGTTACATCTGTTGATCTTAACACACTCATTCAGCAAAGTGACATTATTACAGTTCATACTCCATTAACGAAAGATACCCATAAACTTTTAAATGCCGACAACCTGAAAAACGCAAAAAAAGGGGCATTTATCCTTAATTGTGCACGCGGGGGCATCATTGACGAAGAAGCTCTTCTTTATTACTTAGACAATGGTCACCTAGCAGGCTGTGCTCTCGACGTGTTTGAACAAGAACCACCTGTTAATCGGTCATTAATTGAACATGAGAACGTTGTCGTCACCCCTCATATTGCTGCATCTACCGTTCAAGCACAACTGAACGTAGCATTTATGGCCAGCGATGAAATAAAATCATTTATTCTCAACAAACCTTTGAAACATGCAGTTAACTTCCCTTCCTTATCAAAAGATACGTATGAAAAACTAATCGCCTATTATGATTTTTCTAATGACCTAGGTTCCTTTACTACTCAATTTTTTAAGGAGCCAGTTCAGGAAATTTCAATCGGTTATGGAGGAACTTTATCTGAAACAGATACAACTCCATTAACACGCAGTTTTCTTTGCGGATTTTTACAAACGAGACTAGGCAGACCAGTTAATGATGTGAACAGTATGATCGCTGCAAATGAACGAGGTATTGTAGTCGGAGAAAAACATGGTACAGACGATTTTGGCTATCCAAACATCATCCACGTAAAAGTAACCGGTCAAAACCATACTTTCACACTTTCCGCCACTTTAGTAAAAGGGTTTGGAGGACGAATCATTCGATTAAATGGCTATACGGTTGATTTTGTGCCTCAAGGTTCACTTTTATATATCGAACATCGTGATACACCAGGAATCATCGGTAAAGTAGGAGCTTTTTTAGGGCAAAGAAATATAAATATCGCAACTATGCACGTTGGAAGAAAGACAGCCGGAGGAGAAGCAATGATGGTGCTGACGTTTGATAGCCAGCCATCAGAAGATATTCAAAAGGAACTTGCGGGGATCGAGGATCTAATAGTCTGCAAACCTCTTGAACTTTAAATAAAAATGTTAAAAGGAGCTGCTACACATCATGTGGCAGCTCCTTTCTTCTCTAGTTATCGTTGATTTTGCTGTTTTAATGATACTTTATTTGTTTTACCCTAATTCAACTTCTTTGCGTCTGCCTTCTTTAAATGTCATGAGAGATTTGTAGCCTGCCTCTTTTGCTAATTTGATAGACGCTGCGTAGTTTTCACCGACTTGATGCGGCTCATGTGCATCTGAGGAAAGAACGATTGGTATTCCTTTTTTATAGCACATAGATAAAAGCTCTGGCTCAGGATATAATCTTCCAACAGGTTTTCTCAAACCCGCTGAAGAAACTTCAACACATGTTTTGGAATTCTTGATAGCATCTGTTACACGCTCATATTGTTCCTGCATAAACTCTTTATCTTTTGGTACATAATTAAAAATTTTCACAAGATCAATATGCCCAACGATATCAAATAAATTGGATTCAGCAAGGGTTACAATCTGATCATAATAAGCTCTGTAAGTCTCATATAGATCCCTGCGGTCCCATTCTTTTCTGAATTCTGCCAAATCAATGCCAAAATCGTCTACCCAGTGAACAGATCCAATGACATAATCAAATGGATAGCTGCTAATGAAAGCTTCCATCTCATCATGACTGCCTGGCGTATAATCCATCTCGATAGACATCCTAACATCCATTCCTAGGTCATTTGCTTTGCTGAACAGCTGTACATAATCATTCATCGCATAATATCGTCTTTCTTCCATCCAAGGTTTAGAAACGATGTTTTTGGTTTCATAGAAATGATAGGCATGTTCAGAGATTCCGAATTCTTTAATTCCTTTTTGTCTTGCAGTCTCAACAAATTGCGTTAAATAATCGATTGACAAGGTACCTTTTTCCAGATGAGCATGATAATCTGTTAGCATATTGGTCTCCTTTTAAAAACGTTTTACCATATGTAACATGAATATAGCTATCTATCAAGTCTTTTATGCTCCAAGTTTCCCTCCCAAAAACAATACACTTATACATAGAGTCAAAAACAATACAGCAAAGAAACGGTTTAAATAATCTCTCATTTTGTCCTCCTAGGTTCTAATCATCAACTTTACTATCCTATTCACCAAAGAAGAAAATTGAACTACTTTTTTGTAAAATTCATATAAAAATAGGCTGTTATCGTAAACTTAGTTGCTATTTAAAGAAGTGTAGTTGATCTTCGCTGCAGGATGCTCGCTTTCCGTGGGGCGGGCGGTGAGCCACTGCATATGCTTATTAAATCCTACTCCTGCGTCTGCACGAAAATTCTGATGAATCGAGCTTCCTCGTCGCATGCCTTGCGAGAAGAATACTCAAGTGGCTGGCACGCTGATCCCGCAGGATAAGGAAAACTTCAACAGCGTTACATCGTACGAAGAAAATATGATTTTCATTTTCGAGGAGTCTCGCATCTTCCGCTTCAATCAACATCTTTATTATCGGTTGATTTAAAAACCAAAACCATCAAGAACTAGGCCAAAAAAAAAGCTGGAGATAAGCTTCGGTGCTTCACTACTAAACCCTTTGTTAATTCAGAAACGAGCGTACTTGCACGAATACTCCGAATTGCGACGAGTAGCAAGAAGGTCGAGGAAGTGAAGTTTTCGAGGAACGGAGCGTATTACAATACGTGAGTACCGCAAAAACGAAACTGACGACGAGATTCACAGCTTATCAATTAACAAATAAAAAAAAGAACTGCTATTATTAAGCAGCCCTTCCATGTTCTCTTCCTTTCAAATGCCGTTCCATTACAATCAACAGTGGTTTATATAAAACAATGAAGAAAATGACATTGCCTATTGCGTGGTTAAAATCAAAAGGGAGACCAGATAAATAATATGGCCAGAACTTTTGAACGACTATACCGCCCATGATCAATGAAATAATAAATCCAAACAGAAAGCCGCAAAAACCTGAGTACAAGCTTAAAATCCACCAAGGTGTCTTATGTCTATATTTGCCTAACAAACCACTCATAATCGCAATAAGACCCCAGGCAACCATTTGACCGATAGACCATAAACCATGCCCTAAATAGAGATTTGTCGTTATTGTACTCAAGATTGCAAGTATAAGCCCCTGTATAGGTCCTAATACGAAGGATGCAATAATCAATATTGCCGTATTTGGCTGTACATTAGGAATGATGGCAAAGGAAATTCTTCCTACAGTTAACAATGCTGTCAATAGTGCTAGGAGAGTCATTCTTCTGAGTGTTAATTTATTCATATTTATGTAAGTCGAATTCAATCACATCGCCTGGTTTTACTTTAATTTCCTTTGCACCTTTCATTGCTTCTTTACCATTGACAGAAAGAAACCATGATGTTTTGTCTTGTTCACTTCCCTTTACTCCATCAATGCCGCTGATAAAAGAATCATCATACATCAAGTCTAGTTTGAAATTATTTTTCATTACATCCATTACGGTTTCATCTTCTTTAATGGCTACTTTCTTTTCCGTTACTTTTTCCTTGCCGTTATCTTTTGTAATTTTAACGGTAACTTCTTGTTTTTTTGCTTGTTCTGTTTTTGGCTGATCGGATGTTTTTTTCGTTTCATCTGTTCCGCACCCTGCTAACATCATCATTAATACTGCGAATACTGCTACTAATTTTTTCATTTGATACCTCTTCCCCATTTTTTATCCTTTTTGTTCACTAAACCAAAAAAAGCACCTTCAGCTACGAAGGGGCTCAGAATTTTGGTATACAGGCAAAAAACATATGCCGCTAATCGGCACTGTTTAACACCCCCCTATCCTCGTAGGTCATGTTCATGATTAACAGGCAGGTCTCCTGGCTCTTGCTCATCGTTCCCTAATGCCTTCCCGTATACACAGTGGCTCATTATTAGGGTTCTCACAATTACAGTGGCGGGACCGCAACGGATTTAAACCGTTTTCCCAATTATGCTTGTCTGTGAACAGACAGCACCTGTTTAACATTATTATGAAATTAATTTTCTCATTTATTATATCGTATTGGAGAAATTTATGAAATCATTTTTACTAATAATTGTTCCTTATGAAACAAGATTAATCGGGAAAGTTTGATCTTTTATTCCATCATTCGAGGGATTACAAATGAAAATGTCGTACCTTCATTCATTTTACTGTGTACATTGATTTGCCCGCCATGTGCTTCGACAATGTTTCTGGCTATCGCTAAACCAAGTCCTGTCCCCCCTGATTTCCCTCTCGTCCTTGCTTTATCACCTTTATAAAAACGCTCAAAAACAAATGGCAAATCTTCTTCTTTTATTCCAGTACCATTATCTCTAATGTAAAAAGAGACGGTTTGTTCACTTATTTTTATGGAAAGATTGACAGAACCTTCATCTAATGTGTGCCGAATTGCATTGTCAATTAAATTTGTCAGAACTTGCTCAATTCTGTCAGGGTCGATATCAAGCTCTTTTGGCTCACCATTTATTTGCAGGCTTAATTGAATATTCCGTTCTTTTGCTGGCCCTTGAAATTTTCTGATAATCCGTTCGGCAAATGGCTGTATGGATAAATGTGTATAATGAAGCTTCATATGTCCAGCTTCCAGCTTTGCCAGATCTAGCAGTTCATTTACAAGTCTTCCCATTCTTTTAGATTCATCCAATATGATGCTAGCTAGTTCTTTTTTCTCTTTTTCTGATTCAGCAATATCATCAACGATTGCTTCACTGTACCCTTGCAGCATACTGAGCGGTGTTTTCAATTCATGTGAAACATTCGCAACAAAATCTTCTCTCAGCTTATCCATTCTTCGTTCCTCAGTCATATCTCTCAGCACGGCAACTGCTCCTCGAATAACAGAGTTATCATATAACGGAGTCATGACAACAACCCAAGAGCGGCCTTGTATATCAATTTCGGTCAGCTGCTCTTTTTCGAGAGAAACAACCTTTTGGAACAATTGAATAACAACTTCCGGCAAAACATTTTCCTTTTTCTGCGACTTCATGCCTGATTCATAATAAAAGGCTTGCAAAAAACGGTCTGCTGGGGGATTCGTAACCAAGATATTCATTCTTCTATCAAATGTAATAACACCGTCTGCCATTGAACTTAGAACACTAGCAAGCTGTTCTTTCTCTTGATTTAAGGCTGTAATGTTATTTTTTAGCTGTCTGCCCATCCGATTAAAAGTCATTCCCAATTCTCCAATCTCATCATGTGTTAAGATTGGAACTTTCATATCAAATTCACCTTTTGCAACAAACATTGCCGCTTCTCTCATTTTTCGCAAAGGAGCAGTAATCCTTGTTGATAAGAAGAAGGCAAAAATTGTTGTTAAAATAATGGCTATTCCAGCAGCTAAAAAGATCAAATACTTCGTATGATTGGTTGTCTCTTCTATGTTCTCAATCGACTGGTACACATATACCCCGCCAGCTTGTCCATTCACGCTGTAAGGTTCTCCATAAACAATCATTGTATGCGATGATCTTTCATTATTCTTTATGACAGGAAATTCACCTTTTGTATAAATTTTTTCCTTTGATTCCATCACAGATGACAGTTTCTCATTTTTATTAAAAACCGAAACTGGAATATACGGTGAATTTTCAAAAGAATCTGTTGAAATAAATGAATGATGATTTTCATCAATGATCATAACAGACATTGAATACGCCTCAGCCATTTCATTTGTAATTCGTATTGCTTCTTCTTTGTTCTTATCATTCTCCATAATAAGAACAAGTCTGTCAGCCATTTTCGTTAACTGTTCTTTCGCTTGGCTGTCATAGAAGTTTTCAAAGAATTGAGTAAGCAAGATTGTCAATAAGGTTAGCACAACAGATACTAACAGCAATATTGTGATCCAGAGTTTCCCTACGACACTTCTCCAGATCATTCATTCCCCGCCTCAAACTTATATCCTACTCCCCAAACTGTCGCAATCATTGAAGCTGCTTCCTGCGAAACTTTATTTAACTTTTCACGTAATCTTTTTACATGTGTGTCAACCGTTCGCAGATCGCCAAAAAACTCATAGTTCCATACGTCTTTTAATAGCTGTTCTCGTGCATACACTTTGTCTGGTGTTTTAGCCAGATAATAGAGCAGTTCATATTCTTTTGGGGTCAGGTTCACTTCTTTCCCCCCTGCTGTTACACGGTGTGCATCATGATCTATCGTTAAGTGGTTAAATACAATCACGTTTTTCGCTACCGTCTCTGTTTGAAGGAACTTTGTTGGTGATGATCTTCTTAAAAGAGCCTTAACTCGCAACAAAACTTCCCGGGGACTGAATGGTTTTGTTATATAATCATCTGTTCCTGCTTCAAAACCTTGAATACGGTTTAACTCTTCTCCTTTTGCTGTCAGCATAATGACAGGTGTAGCTTTTTTCTCCCGCAATTTTTCACATACTTCTACTCCGTCCATTCCGGGCAGCATGAGATCCAAAAGGATAAGATCGAAGTTGATGGAAACAGCCATCTGCAATGCATCTTCACCATTTTCAGCTTCATATACTTCATAATTTTCTCTTTCCAAGTACATGGTTAACAGTTTACGAATGCGTTCTTCATCATCTACAACTAAAATTTTTGCTTCAGTATTCATTCTTCAATCCTCCATTATCATTCAAAAATAATGTTTACATAAGCCGTTTATCCTCTTCTATCATACATGAAGTAAACAGGTACAAACAAACTGGGAACATTGTATGAAAAAACCCCTCTTGAATAAAGAGAGGCTTTTCCTTCTTGCTGTTATGCATATGAATGTAATCCAACTAAAACAAGGTTAACAGCAATCAAGTTAAACGTAATGATCCAAAATCCGACTACACAAAGCCAGGCTGATTTTTCTCCGTGCCAGCCCCTTGAAAGCCTTAGATGCAAGTATGCAGCGTAAAATAAGAAAGTAATCAGTGCCCACACTTCTTTTGGATCCCATCCCCAAAACCGTGACCAAGCTTGCTGTGCCCAAATCATCGCAAAAATGAGTGCTCCTAATGAAAAGATCGGGAATCCAATCGCTACTGCTCGATAACTAATTTCATCAAGCAATTCTGGGTTTACGTTTTTTACTTTTCTTTGAAGTGCTGCTGAAATTCTTTTTCTAAGAATAAGACGCAGAAGCCAGTACAGAACTAAACCAGATAATAATGACCAAATAAATGTATTCAGTTTAATAGATGCATTCACACCTTGCATCCAGGATGGTGTATTGAAAAGAGGGCCAAAACCAGAATCTAGATGATCACCGTTAGCCGGTCCAGCTATTGCAGGCAATTCGTAAACAATTTTGACAGGCTGGTTTTGTTTGTTCAGTACTTCAAATGTAGATTCGTAGCCTGCCCCTTTAAACGCTAGCGAAATGATAACAAATCCAACAACACTTATTAAACTGTACAAAATAATTTCTAGCCATTTTGTTTTCTTTGTTGAAACAGCCTGATCAACAGTACGAATTAAATAGATAAGCCCTGAAACAAATGAAATGGCTAGAATTCCTTCACCTAAGGCAGCTGTTGTGACATGAATTTTCAGCCAGTCACTTTGCAGCGCTGGAATTAACGGTGAGATATCCTTTGGGAACATGCTTGCATACGCAATGACAAGTAGTGCCACCGGCATTGCAAACACACCTAATCCGTTCGTACGGTATATAGAATATAAAACAATAAAGCCCAATACCATCATCATGCCAAAGAAAGTTGTGAACTCGAATAAATTACTTACAGGTGCATGTCCGCTAGCGATCCATCTTGTAATGAAATATCCAAGCTGGGAAGCAAAACCTGCACAAGCAGTTATAAAACCAATTTTCCCCCATTTTTTCGTATAAGCTGCCTCTGAGCTCTTTTTATCAGATAGTGACATGGAAAAGAAAAGGGTTGAAAACAAATAAATGATAAATGCACTATATAGCAACGTACTGCTAACTTCTGACATTGTAAGTTCCTCCTGCCTGAACGGTTACCTATTTTTCAGAGCTGTTTGCCTGATCTACTAACGGAGTTAATTCCGTTTTCCCTGATAAAAACTCTAAATCTCTTTTTAAGCCATACCAGTTTTTATTTGTATGAGCCGCCGCCCAAACTTCTCCCTGATTTTGCTTGATCCAAATCCTTCTATAATTCCAATACAACCCTTGAGTTACTCCTATCATAAAGATGAATCCGCCAAGAGCAATAATCCATAAGGTAAGATCCTTTTTGACAGTTAATGCCGTCAAATCCTTTGTTTCGAGTCCTGCAAACGACATTTTTAATTTGTTGTCTCCAGAATCTATGTTTTTCATTATTCCTACAAACGCTTTTTCTCCTTTTGGTATTTGAGGAGAATACATTGCAAAAACAAATGCAGGGTTATCCGGCAAATTGTTTACAGTCGCAGGTTCGTCTTGATCATTAAGTATAAAGTTAGGATAATAGTCTAAGATTTCAACTTTGTAACCATTACCAAGATCATACTTTGTCTCAGGCTCATGTAAATCAATCGTTAATTTACCAAACGATTTTCCAGAAGCTTTGTCTTCTAAATTAAAGCTCATTTTGTTTAATTCATCCAATTTGAAATCCGTTTGATAGAGTGCGAATGAATCAAATTTAAAAGGTTCATTGACACGGATTACCCCATCTTTTACCTTCTCTAATTTTCCTTTTTCTCCAATTACAGACCCTTTATTTGATTTAAACAATGTAACATTACTTTGATAATTTTTAGCCACATCTCCATCTACGGAGTTTAGAGCTTTATTAAACTTCTTATCTCTCTTATCATATTTCTCAAGAATAAATTCATTATTTCTTAAGTAGAATTGACCAGTATCATCCTTCGTTCCTGGAATAGACGTTGTCTCGCCTTCTCTTACCCAAACTATTTCATCCACATACATCCCTGGGAAGAATCTAAGCATAGCCCCTGATAAAAAAATAATGAGCCCCACGTGGTTTACGTATGCACCCCAGCGGGAAAAACGTCCTTTTTCAGCAAATAAATTTCCGTTTTCTTCTCGAATCTTATATCTTAATGAGCCAAGCGTGTATTTTATTTCATCAAAATCAGCTTCTTTACTGACTGAAAATAGACGCTGATTTTCCATAAACTTATCATGGCGTGTCACTCGTTGTGATTTAAGCGCTTTATATAGCGGAATACCACGGTCAAGACTCGCAATAATAAGAGATAATCCTAACATTCCTAGTAAAACAATAAACCACCATGATCCATAAAGATTATGAAAGCCCAACAAAAAATAAATCTTTCCTAACGTTCCGTATTCGCTTTCGTAATGAGTTGCAGGATCTACATTCGGCGGGATAAACGTTTCTTGCGGAAAAATCGTTCCAATTGCCGCAGCCACCAAAATGATGATGATTAGCCAAACCCCAACTTTAACTGACGAAAAAAAGTTCCAAACTTGATCAACAATTGTTTTTTTATAGACTTGAGATCTTCTGGCACTTCCTTCATAACGCATGCTTGTTAGTACCTCTACGTCACTTCCCAGCGGTTTACCGCAGGCCTGACAAAGACTTGTACCGTACGGATTGGAGTGGCCGCATTCACAAACTATCGTTTCCATCTTTTCACCCCGTTACGGCTTAATTTTTTCCATGAATGACACTATTTTTTTTGATGATAATGACTCGCTCGTCCTGCCAACAACTTTTCCATTTTTATCAATCAGTATAGTAGTTGGAATCGGACCGATACCGTAAGCTTTTGTTACTTCTCTGTCCTTATCCATCGGTATCTGAAACGTTAATCCATACCGATCAGCAAAATTTTTCACAGATACATTCGTTTCACTAACATTTACAGCAAGAATCTCGACACCTTGTTTTTTAAAGGTTTCGTATTGGCGCTGCATAAAAGGCATCTCACGTTCGCAAGGTTTGCACCATGTTCCCCAGAAATTCAAAAATACTCCTTTACCCCTATAATCGTTCAGTTCTACACGATTTCCTTTTAAATCTGTAAGAACAAAATTAGGAGCCATTTCTCCTTCACTTACATATGTACCGCTCTCTTCATTTATACTGTTGTAGATCGTGTATCCGATCGCAAGTATGATAATGGCAAGTAGAACTGAGCGAAACACTAGTCGTTTCTTTTTCAAAGATATCCGCTCCTTTAGACCGTTTCCATTTTACTATAACTTGAAAAAAAAGCCTATCTACGGCTTTTTTTTGACGTTTGTGTGACAGCCATGTTTCTGAGCTGTTTCACCTCATGTGGAGTTAATTCTCTAAACTCACCCGGATTAAGGCCTTTTAAGTCCAGATACCCATATCTTTCCCGCTTTAATTTCATTACCGGGCACCCAATTGCTTCAAGCATCCTTTTAACTTGACGATTTTTGCCTTCATGGATGGTTAACTCCACTATAGCTGTTTCCTTTTTCTTGTCGATTGAAGTTACCTTTACTTTTGCCGGCGCTGTTTTTCCATCTTCAAGCTGGATTCCGCGTTCTAACAGCTTGATTTTTTCTCTTGCAGGAATTCCTTTTACTTTTGCAATATACACCTTGTCCAATTGATAACGGGGATGCATAAGTACATTTGCGAATTCTCCATCGTTTGTCATAAGCAGCACACCTGTTGTATCGTAATCTAACCGGCCTACTGGGAACACACGCTGTTCAATGATATCTCTGAAATAATCAGTAACGACTTTTCTCTTTTTATCATCTGAGACAGCTGATATTACGCCAGATGGTTTATAAAGCAAAAAATAAACGGGTTCTTCCCGTTGAATTTGGATTTCATTTACTTCAATTTTATCTTTTGGTGCTACTTTTGTTCCTAATTCAGTAACAACATTTCCGTTTACTTTAACTTTTCCTTCACGTATTAATTCCTCTGCTTTTCTTCTGGAAGTAATTCCGCTTTGAGCAATTACTTTTTGCAATCTATCCATGATTTCACCTCAAGTCTCATCATACATTCATTATTCGTAATTCACAACCTCGTTAAACGCAAAAAAGAACCCATTAGGACTCTTTTGTTTATTTTAGGCTGTTTTCGTATACATTGTTGCTTTTGAAAGTGGTGGATTTCCGTTCCAGGCTGCTCGCTTTCCTCGGGGCGTGCGGTGAGCCCACTCGTCGCTTCGCGAAATTGAGTGGTCTCTCCTGTCCCGCTAATCCCATAGGAGTCTCGCACCTTGCACTCCAATCCACTTTTAAATGAATGAACAAGATAAAGACAAAAAGCGACTTTTTAGCCGATTTCCCTAATGCTTTCGGTGCTGTGCAATCCGGCTCTATTTTTCGGAATAGCACCCTGATCCTAGCCCTAGTCTCGCACCTTGCACTTCAATTTCATTTTCAATAAAGAGAATTGAAAACATTCGTCAAATGCAACAAAAACTTAGAAAACTGCCCTATTTTATGAGTGAAATAGGAGGGATACAGCTGCGATAGATGCAAGAAAACCGATCAGGTCTGCTAAAAGTCCAACTTTTACTGCATAACCCATTTTCTTGATTCCTACTGCTCCAAAATAAACAGTCAGTACGTAAAATGTCGTATCTGTACTCCCCTGTATCGTTGAAGCTAACCTTCCTATAAATGAATCAGGTCCGTGTGTTGCGATCAAGTCAGATGTCATTCCTAAAGCTCCTGTACCAGAAATTGTCCTCATTAGCCCTAATGGCACGACTTCTGCGGGAATATGAAACAATGAAAATAGCGGCTTCATTACTAGCATAATATAATCCAGTGCACCTGATGCTCGAAATACGGAAATTGCTACTAGCATTCCGACTAAAAAAGGGATGATGTTTATGGCGATTGAAAAACCTTCTTTTCCACCTTCAACAAACGTTTCATACGTTGGTACTTTTTTAAACGTTCCATATAAAATAATAAAACCAATCAAGAAAGGAATAAACCAAATCGAAAAAGAATGCACGAAAGACATTTATTTCCCTCCTTTATGCAGTGATCGGTAATAATAAAAACGATCAATTGTAATTGCACCGATCGTTGCAATAGCAGTTGCTAATAAAGTAGGTGCCACAATATCTGTTGGCGTCTGGGAATGATAAGTCATTCGAATTGCAATAATCGTAGTCGGTATCAAGGTGATGCTCGAAGTGTTAATGGCTAATAATGTAATCATGGACCGGCTTGCTTCATTTTTGCCGCCATTTAAAATTTTAAGTTGTTCCATCGCCTTAATTCCCATAGGTGTTGCTGCATTACCAAGACCTAAAAGATTTGCAGCCATGTTCGATAAAATGTACCCTTGTGCAGGATGATCAGGAGGAATATCAGGAAATAGACGTTTAACGACCGGACGGAATAGAAAGCTTAAAACTTCTAAAAGACCGCCTTTTTCTGCTATTCTCATAATCCCTAACCAGAATACGAGAATACTAATCATGCCAAAACTTAACGTGACGGCTTCTTTCGCACTTGTAAATATAGCTTCATTTACTTTGTCCATGTTCCCATTGAATCCGGCAACAACAAAACCAATTACAAGCATCCCCACCCATATATAATTTACCATAGGCGGTCATTCTCCTTAGCTATAAAAAACAGCTGTTCCAACATGTTTTTAAACGTTGTCCAAATTCCATTTTTGCTGCTTTTAATTAATGTATTTCCATCATAGTAGAGTGGCAGATCTGCAATTCGCTCGCCATTTAGATCTATAAAATATTTTCCTGCTGGTATCGGGACATCTTCTTTTTTCCACTCACCCGACTTTGGAAGTTTAATTAATTCGATGGAAGAAGAGATAAGGCCAATCTCTTCTTTCCGCAGCGGAAAGTAAAAAGACCGGTCTGCTTCCACTTTCCCTTTATAGCCTTTTTCTTTAATACTTGATATTTCTCCTTCTTTAATTAATTCCTTAAGTGTATAGTTTCGAAAACCCCACTCAAATAAATTTCTATGATCTTCCCAATCATCTGGATCATCTAATGTAACTGCTATAAGCTCCATGCCGTCTTTTTCAGCAGTAGATACAAGCGTTCTTTTTGCTCGTTTAGTATAGCCTGTTTTGCCACCGGTAGAGTTTTTGTATAGCTTTAGCATCTTATTTTTATTACGCCAAACCCTGTCCCATTTTTCCCCCGATTGTTCAGATCGGTATACCTTTGTTGAAGAAATTTCTTTAAATGTTTCATTGTTCATTGCGTATCTTGTTAGTAGTGCCATGTCATATGCAGTTGAATAATGGTCTTCATGATCGTCAAGCCCATGAGGATTTCGAAAACGAGTATGCTTCATACCGATTTCTTCTGCTTTCTGATTCATTAAATAAGAGAACCCTTCTAAACTCCCCCCTACATACTCAGCGATCGCGACGGCAGAATCATTTCCCGAGCGCAGCATCAGCCCGTAAACAAGATCTTCTAAAGGGACTTTCTCCCCTGGTTTAAGATATAGAGAAGAACCTTCCGTTCGTGCAGCATGTTCTGTAATTGTTACTTTATTCTTCAGCTTCCCTGATTCTATTGCTAGGATAGCGGTCATAATCTTTGTAATACTGGCTATCCTCATCGGTCGATGTTCATTTCTGCTATAGAGCACTCTACCAGACGATTGTTCCATCAGAATCGCCGCCTTGGCTGCTACACCAGGTTGCACAGCTTTAGCTTCTTGCGGGAAGAAAGCAAGGAAAAGGGTGCAAATAACAATATAAATCAAATGTTTAGTTCTCTGCGTCATTCATAATCCCGCCCTTAGGGTACTTTGTTAAAGTTTATGCAAACAAGGACAGGTTATGAATGGGATTTAATTCCGTACCTTTACTGAATAGGAAAAAAACGTTGTTTTTTGCCGTGACTTTGATTGTAATCTGTGAGTTCTATAAGCGCTTTTTCTTCTGCCGTAATTCTAACTCGAAGCATTAGCATATTTAAAATTGTGAACAGGATAGCTGTAATATAAGCACCAAAAATTAGCGGAATTACGATAAGTTCGATTGTTACAACTAAATAGTTCGGGTGTCTAATAAATTTATAAGGACCTTTTGCAACTACAGCTGCACCAGGCAGTAGTATGATTTTCGTATTCCAATATACGCCAAGTGAAGTTATTGCCCAAATTCGAATAACTTGAGCGATTAAAAAAAGAATAAACGGGACGATCCACCATTTCGGTGGTGATACTTCCAAAAACAAAACTTCTCCTAGAAGGAACAAAAAGAAGGAGACATGCATAGTTACCATCCAAAAATAATGATCTTTTCCCGCTTCAATAGCACCTTTTTCTTTTAGAATCCGTTCATTTCTTTTAGCGATCCTCACTTCACTTAATCTCTGGATTGCAAGAAAACAAATGAAAATGGCAAACAGCTTCACCTTGCTACCTCCATTCCAACAACAAAAGCTCGGAAGAAAAACCCGGCCCTAATGCTGCCATAACACCTAAATCCCCGTTTGTTAATTCGCCATCCATGAATTTTTTTAAAACATAGAACACTGTTACTGAAGACATGTTGCCATTTGACATCAGCACTTCTCTTGAAATATCTGTTTTTGAAATCGGCAATCCAAGAGCATCTACATAAGCTTGAAGTACTTTCTTTCCGCCTGGGTGTGCAACAAAATGAGTGATTTGTTCTCCATTAAGTTTATTTCTTTCTAAAAATTCATTTACGTTTGGTTCGAGCCATGTTCTTATAATGTTTGGAATATCTCTCGAGAATACGACATATAACCCCGTATCCTTCACTTCCCAGCCCATCACATCCTCTGAATGAGGTTTGAGTGTTGACATCGTATCTAAAATATATGGAAATATTTCTGGTTTTTCAGCTAAATGACTTGATTCATCTCCGCAGATTAATGCACAAGCAACTCCATCTGCAAATAAAGAAGTTCCTACCAGATTGCTTTTCGATAAATCTTCGTGCTGAAAAGTAAGGCTGCACAGTTCTACACTCAAAACGAGGACATTCGATTTTGGGTATGCTATGCAGTAATCATTTGCCCTTGAAAACCCTGAAGCCCCTCCTGCACAGCCAAGTCCCCATATAGGTATTCTCTTTGTATGAGATGAAAAGGGGAGAATATTCATTATTCTTGCTTCAATGCTAGGAGTGGAAAGACCTGAACTAGAAATAAAAAAGATCGCATCAATATCCTCATAAGAAAGATTATGGTTCTTCGATTTTTCCATACACTTTCTTATACATTCAGAACCAAGATTAGTAGCAAAATCTATGTATAAATCATTTTTTTCCTGAAAACTTTTTTTCTCTTTGAACCAGTCAATAGGCATAACAAAATAACGAGAAGAGATTTCCCCGTTTTGAAATACCTTTAATAACCGTTCAATATCTGAAAAAGCACCTTTAAATAAATTTCTTGCAAATTCCATCGTTTCATTTTGAGAAATCCGGTGGGGGGGATTAACGGTTTCGACTGCTGCAATTTTAGGCAATAGGTTTCTCTCCTTCAACACGATTCATTTCCATTAATTTACCCTTAAACTGTTAAATAAAACGGCGTTAAAATATTTAGTAAACAACAATGCTGTTTTCCGTGTTGCACTTGGTAGTAGTTGTTTCCCCCACACGTGCTCACTTTCCGCGGGGCGCGCGGCGAGCCAAATTGAAAGACGTATGAAGTGCTGCTCTTGGGTCTGCAAGAAAACCAACATCGAACGAGATTCCCCGTCGCAAGCCTTGAGAGAAGAATACTCAGGTGGTCGGCACGCTAATCCCGCAGGGCAAAAAAAATACTCGACAGCGTAACATCGCACGAAAAAAATTTGATTTTCATTTTCGAGGAGTCTCGCATCTTGCACTTCAATCAACTTGTCTATAAAAGTTCTTTACAGAAATGATCCAAAAGCAACAATCTTTTAGAAAACAACTTTTAAAAGACAGCCAAAAATAAAAAGGACACCCCGATTGAGGTATCCTCTAAATAACATAATTATATAAATGGCTTTATAAGCTGATCTAAAACATTTTCGTCAGGATTGATAAAAATGTTCCTAAATTCATCGTAGTCGTTTATATATACTCTTTTTCTCTTAATAAATTTGTCATTTTTGGCAAGTGCCGCTAATGCTGCTAGGTCGCGAATCTTAAAAGTTTGAAGATAAGGTTTCCAAAAGGAATCGTTTGTTAATTCAGCTTCCAATTTTTCTTCAAAAAATCGGACATATAGCAGATGAAACGTATGTTTTTCTCCATTCCATTCATATGAAGCTTCAGAACGATTAAAAAAGTCTTCAGATGTATTCGGTTTTTCTTTCACAAGTTCATTTCCCTCTATATGATGAATCAACAAAGCAGAACTCCCCCTTTATTCTTCTTCAACAGTTATTGATTCTTGAAACTTTGAAAAAAATAAATCCGCTTCTTGCTCTACGTTTTCTTCCTGAATATTTTCAGGAAGTGGTGGTAACTCTTTAATATTCTCTAAACCAAAATGGTCCAAAAACGCTTTTGTAGTTCCGTAAAGAATCGCTCTTCCTGTTCCTTCAGCTCTCCCCACTTCTTTAACCAGACCTTTGGCAGAAAGTGTCTGAAGCGGTTTTTCAGTTTTCACACCTCTTACCTCTTCAATTTCCGACCGGGTAATCGGCTGTTTATAAGCAATAATAGCGAGTGTTTCGAGCGCAGCTTGTGAAAGGGTGGAGTGACCCGGTGTTTCAACTAAGCGTTCATAAAATTTTGCATGATCAGGTTTTGTTACAAATTGCAGAGATCCTGCATACTCAACGATTGTCATTCCCCGATTTGGAGAAGAATAGCTTTCTTTTAACTCATCGATGTATACATCTATTTCTTTACTTTCTTTTTCCAGCACTTGGGCAATCTGCTTCCGGTCGATTCCTTCGTCTCCACTGACAAAGAGTAAACCTTCAATGACAGCTTTTATTTCATTTCGTTCCAATTCTATTTTACTCCTCTATCAATGTAATATATATATCACTGAAATGGTTTTGTTGTTCACAGTTGACAGTTTTCACTTTCATTAATTCAAGCAAAGCAAGAAAAGTAACTACCATATGCTCCTTGCTTCCTTGATTAAAAAGATCCTTGAATTTTTTTTTGCCCCCGAAAGAAAGCAGTGTTTCTTTAATTTGAGTCATTCTCGTTTCAATAGGAATTTCCTGCCGCTCGATTGTTGTTTGTCTAGGTGCTCTAACCACTTTTTCTTGAAGAATTTTTTGCATGGCTTGAAGCATATCAAATAATGAAACATTTGTAACCTGTGTATTGGTTTCTTCTTTTTCAAACGAGCTTAAATCTAAAGGTTCTCTCGTGTAGATTAAACTTCTTTCCGCTTCTCTGCCCTTAAGTTCGTCAGCAGCATGTTTGTACTTCCTATACTCAACCAGTCTTCTTACAAGTTCGTCCCTTGGGTCGTCTTCTACATCTAATTCCAGCTGCTGATCAAAAAATTCTTCTTCGTGTTTTGGCAGAAGCATTTTACTTTTAATGGCTAGCAATGTAGCAGCCATCACTAAAAATTCACTTGCAACGTCCAGTTTTAATTCCTTCATCGTATGTATATATTGAAGATATTGTTCTGTAATGATAGCTACAGGTATATCATAAATATCCACTTCATATGTTTGGATTAAATGAAGCAGCAAATCCAGAGGACCTTCAAATCCATCAAGCTTCACACTATATTGCATAACATTTCCCCAGTTTTTCAACAATTTTTATCATCTAAAATTATATCACATATTCAAATTACAAGGATTGCATTTTTATTGTTCAAAACCATATGGTAAACTTAGTATCGAATATAAAGGGGTGTGGAATTTGATTTATCCGAAGGCTTGGATTGATTATTTAACTTTTTTTCATACAGATCAAGATTTCTTTGAATGCCACGAAGTTCTTGAAGAACATTGGAAAGAAGAAGGAATGACTGGGAACCTATGGCCTGGACTGATTCAGATCGCTGTTGCTCTTTATCATCAGAGAAGAGGAAATATGAACGGTGCAAGAAGAATGTTAACGAGCGGAATCAAAAAGCTTTCATCTGAAAAATCAGCATTAAACAATTTAGGAATAGATAGTGAACATTTACTCGAGAAATTAAAAAATAGAAAAAAAGAAATCGAACAGGGTCTTGATTACAAGACTTTTATCCTGCCATTAACTGACGAACTATTAGAAGCTTGCTGTGTGGAAGCAGAAAAAAGGGGCAAAGTTTGGGAATTGAACAGAAATCCTGATGAAACGATCGTTCATAAACATAAATTAAGAGACCGTACACAAGTTATTGAGGAACGAGACCAGCAAAAGCAGATTAAAAATCGTTTGAGCTAATTGGGAGTGCTAACGTGGATATAATCTGATTTTTCGTAGTTATATACTAAAACACTGCTTCAAATGGTATAAAAAATGAGTTAAATATGAACTTAGAGAATGTGTGTTTAAGTATTCGTTAAAATACAATAGATAAAATAATTTTAGAATTAAAAAGAAGGCGCAAACGTGTATAATACACGTTTGCGCCTTCTTCTTTTTATTTTATTCTTCCCAGACTTTAACTTCTTTCATTACGTCGCCTTGCTTAATACGTAAAACAGTTTCCATACCTTCTGTTACTTGTCCAAAAACAGTGTGAACACCATTCAAGTGCGGCTGCGGCTCGTGCACGATAAAGAATTGGCTCCCACCAGTATCACGGCCAGCGTGAGCCATTGATAGAGAACCCGCTACGTGTTTGTGAGGATTTCCTTCTGTTTCACATGGAATAGAATATCCTGGACCGCCTGCACCAGTACCCGTTGGATCTCCGCCTTGTGCTACAAATCCAGGGATAACACGGTGGAAAGTTACACCATTATAGAAACCTTCGTTAGCAAGCTTTTCAAAGTTTTCTACTGTTCCTGGTGCTTCTTCATGATAAAGATCGAACAAGATTTTTTCGCCATTTTCAAATTCAATTGAACCTTTTTTCATCGTTAACTACCTCCTAAACTTCATTACAAATACCATTGTACGGTGAAAAGGCATGTCCGTAAACTAATTTACACAAAAACCTTCGTTTTTAAAGGCAGGTCTTGTCTGATAAGGTCCTCGTATGTCTCACGTTTTACTACTAGCTGTTCTTCTCCATCTTCAACAAAAACTACAGCAGGACGCTGTATGCGGTTATAATTGTTAGCCATACTGTATCCATATGCACCCGTACAAGTAACAGCTAAATAATCAGAGTCATTCACTTTCGGAAGTGCCAAATCCCAGATCAGCATATCTCCGCTCTCACAGCATTTACCTGCAATAGAAACGATATTCGTAAGTTTTTCATTCATTTTGTTTGCTGCATAAGCATCATATTTCGCCTGATAAAGTGCTGGACGAATGTTGTCCGTCATTCCGCCATCAACAGAAACATAATGGCGAACACCTTCAATCTCTTTTTGAGAACCAATAGAGTAGATCGTTGTACCAGCATCTCCTACAAGCGACCTTCCTGGTTCAATCCATATTTCAGGCATTTTTTTCTTTTTAAACTTGCTCATTTGATTTGTAACTTCTTCAATCATCGACATAACATATTGTTCTGGTTTAAGGGGTGTATCTTCAGAAGTATATTGAATTCCAAATCCACCGCCAAGATTCACTACTTTTGGAAAATAATCATAAGCATTTTCCCAAGTCTTAAAATGACTGAACAGTTTTTCAATTGCCAAAGTAAATCCTTCAGTTTCAAAAATCTGTGATCCAATGTGGCAATGAATCCCCAAAACGTTTAAATAATCACTATTCATTACTACTTCCTGTAAAGCTTTGTCTGCCTGACCGTTTCCTAAATCAAAGCCAAATTTTGAATCTTCTTGGCCAGTAATAATATAGTCGTGTGTATGTGCTTCAATGCCAGGTGTTAAACGAAGCAGTATATTCACTTTATGATCTAGCTTTTTACATAACATTTTTAATAGTTGGATTTCATGAAAGTTATCCACCACAATACACCCAATATTAGATTTAAGAGCAAATTCCAGTTCATCAGGACTTTTGTTATTGCCATGGAAGTGGATTCTTTCTGCAGGAAATCCAGCTTTGAGTGCGGTGTAAAGCTCTCCACCTGAAACTACATCCAGACTTAATCCTTCTTGCTCCATCAACTGAAAAATAGCAATTGATGAAAATGCTTTGCTCGCATAAGCAACCTGATAACCGATACCTTTTTCCTCAAAAGCTTTTTTGAAGCCTCTTGCTCTGTTTCTTATAAGTGCAACATCATAAAGATAAAGTGGAGTTCCGTATTTTTTAGCCAGTTCAACGGTATCTGCTCCTCCGATCCAAAGATGTTCATTTTCTCCTACCTGTGCTGTACCATGTAAATTCATGACTCTTTCCCCTCTCCATTTTGCTGGAGACTTCAATCCCGACAATACAAAAAGACAGCCGCAATTAAGGCAGGCTGTCATTAACCGTACCCTCAGTCGGAATAGCTCTCCACTACAATTGTAGTGACAGTCCATTGCTTGTTCAGCAATGACCCAGCATAAAAAGAAATGGATCTCTTTTTACACTTCGGCAAATTGACCTTTCGTCATATTTCATCGTCTTCCATAAACTCCATATGCTACTTATTCGTTTTGCGCCTCTACCTCATATGAGGCATAATATTGAATTAGTTATGAATTTTATCACATATTTTTATTCTCGGCAACCAGCCATCTAATTTGTTGGCTGTTTTTTCTGATCTTGAGGATGTAAAATACTGGGTCTGCTTTTGGATAATGGAACAGCTACTCGAATAACAATCTGCAAGAAAGCTTTCGGATTAAATGGAATGAACGGCCAAAGATAAGGAGTATTTAAATTTTTTATTGTACCTAAGTACAATATGAAAACCGTAATTCCTATCATATATCCCGGAACATTAAATAAGACGACAAGTAAGATTAACCCAAGTCTAATTACTTTATTAGCAACACTCAGTTCATAACTTGGCGTAGAGAAAGAACCTATTGCAGCTATCGAAACGTATAATATGACTTCCGGGACAAACAAACCTACGTCAATCGCAATCTGTCCGATCAAAACTGCTGCGATTAATCCCATAGCTGTTGAAAGGGCACTAGGTGTATGAATAGCTGCAGTTCTTAATATATCAATTCCTATTTCTGCAAAGATAATTTGCACGAATAATGGAATATTTGTTTTTTTATTTGGACCGATAAAATCAATAAAATCAGGCAGTAATCCTTTATGCATGGAAAACAATAACCACATCGGTACTAAAAAAATCGACATAATCATACCGCTGAAGCGGATCCATCTTAAAAATGCACCTATAAATGGTGTCTGCCTGTATTCTTCAGCATGCTGCACATGATGGAAAAGGGTAGTAGGTGCGATAATGACGCTTGGAGAAGTATCAGTGATAATCAGCACATGGCCTTCCATTAGATGCTGTGCGGCAACATCCGGTCTTTCTGTATATCGGACAAGCGGAAAGGGGTTCCAGCCTTGTTTAACAATAAATTCTTCAATCGTTTTATCCGCCATCGGAATACCGTCTATCTCAATACCGTTTAATTCTTTTTTAATCGTTTCCACTAGACCCGGATCAGCAACATCCTGAATATAAGAGATACATACATCTGTCTTTGATCGTTCACCAACCTGTAAAATTTCATGTCGAAGCCTCTCGTCACGAATTCTTCTTCTAGTTAAAGCCGTATTGATGATAATATTTTCAGTATAGCCGTCACGAGAACCACGTACCACTTTTTCGATATCGGGCTCTTCAGGTGACCTCCCAGGATAACTTCTGACATCGATAATGAATGCTTCTTCTTCACCATCTACAAAAATAACAATCAATCCAGACAGCATTCTGTCAACCGCTTCATCAAGTGATTTTGTGAGTTCCACTTGCTGATGAGCAAGATGATTATGTACAAGATCTTTTACTTTTGACGGAGAACGATGACCATGATCCATGTCCATGAGTTCCCTGTAGATCATGATAATAAATTCACTGTCACATAAACCGGTACAATAGTATAATTGCAGCTCTTTTTTTAAAACAAAGATCTTCCTTACACCAACATCAAAACTTACTCCGATACCTAGCCGTTCTTTTAAAAATTTCTCATTTTCATGTATGTCTTTACTAATTGGTGTTTTCTTTTTTGTGTTTGCCATGTCCTTTACTCCTTTCTAAGATTAGATTGATTGCTTTCATCGTAATAGGAGCTCCCTTTTCCACGGAATCATGACCTGCCATTTTCCCTATATCACCCATCCCAATTACAAACGGTAAATTTAATTCGTCTAATATATAAACCGTGTCACCATTTATTCTGCCAGTTTCCAAGTCAGGCAAGCCGCTTTTATCGATACCGAATTCGGTAAGTTCACCATAACGGTCTATAGAACAATGAACTTTAGTCCATTCTGCGAAATGTGTCTTAGAAGCAACCGCTACAGCTCCAATAACCTCAAAATCCGGCTGCCGGTGAATAATTCTCATCGCTTGTTCCCCTGGTCCCTCGCCTTTATATCCGCAGTCATCAAACATAACCAGCACGGGATCATTTGGTGTTTGCCGGATCATTTCAACAAGCTCTTGCCCAGACTTTCTTGTTGGATTACCCCAAGATTGAGAAATGCAGCGTCCTCCGATTTGTTTCGCCGCATGCTCAGCTACCCGAAGGGCATACAGATCTCCATCGGTAATAAAAATGACCCTTTTTTTCACCATTCTAAAATCACCCCTTTGGCTTAAAGATGACTGCTACAATAAAACCGAAAAGAATAGCAGATGAAATACCTGCTGAAGTCAATTCAAATATCCCCATAGCAATGCCAATAAAGCCGTGATCTTCCGCTGATTCCATAGCTCCATGCAGCAAGGAATGACCAAAGCTTGTGATCGGAACGGTTGCACCTGCCCCAGCAAATTCAATTAATTTATCATAAATACCAAAAGCATCAAGCAAAGCTCCAATTACGACAAATGATGTTGTAACATGGGCAGGCGTCAGTTTCAAAACATCCATCATCAACTGTCCAATCACACATATGAACCCACCAATAATAAATGCCCAAACAAATTCCATATTAGTTCCCTCCTTCCGCTCGCTCCAAAACAACTCCATGAGCGACAGTTGGGATTGATTCTTTTTGCTGTACCATTACAGGACTTAATAATGCTCCTGTCGCAACCATAAGCACCTTGCTTAAATTGCCTTTGCGTATTTCCTCCAAAATATAGCCGTAAGTAACAACTGCTGAACAGGCGCAGCCGCTGCCTCCAGCAAAAACAGGCTGATCCGGCCGATAGATCATTAATCCGCAATCACGGTGATTATCAGAAATGTCTATCCCTTGTTCTTTCAGCAGCATTTTAACAATTGGCGCCCCTACCCCTGATAAATCACCAGTAGCAATCAGGTCATATTCATCTGCAGAAACATTCATTTCTTTTAAATGAGCAGCAATTGTATCTGCAGCGGCTGGTGCCATCGCAGAACCCATATCAAAAGGATCCTTTATCCCTAAGTCCACAACTTTTCCGATCGTTGCAGAAGTAATTCTAATGTCAGACACTTCTTTACTGACAAGAGCTGCTCCAGCCCCGGTAACTGTAAAAGTTGCTGTATCAGGTTTTTGTCCGCCATACTCTGTTGGATATCTAAACTGCCTTTCTGCAGTAGCATTATGTGAGCTTACAGCTGCAATGACCCGGTTCGCATAGCCTCCGTCTACTAACAAAGCGGCTAAAGCTAAAGATTCCATTGAAGTAGAACAAGCACCAAAAACACCTAAATATGGAATACCGTTACCTCTCGCTGTATAATTAGCAGAAACGATTTGATTTAACAGGTCACCTGCCAATAAGAAGTTGATATCTGAAGGCTGTAATTTTGTTTTTTGTAAACAGATCTCAATCGCATCTTCCATAAGCTGTCTCTCTGCAAGCTCCCAATTTTTTTGATTGCAATGAAGGTTGCTGTACGTTTTATCAAAAAAACTGCCAAGAGGTCCTTCACCTTCTAATGGACCTACTGCGGTTCCAGCGGCATTCAAATAAATATCATTTGCAAATTTCCATGTTTGTCTGCCTTGTAAATTCAATGTGCTCACTCCTTACAGTAAGTGCTGAAAAATATATCGGATCATTCCAAAAATGTAGGCTGATACGGCACCGAAAACAATTACCGCTCCAGCAAGTTTAAATAAATTTGTCGCTACCCCAAGAACAAGTCCTTCACTTTTGTGTTCTAACGCAGCACTTGTAACAGCATTTGCAAAACCAGTAACAGGAACAACTGATCCTGCTCCAGCAAACTGACCGATTTTATCATAAACACCTAACCCCGTTAACAATGCTGCTACTAAAATAAGGGTAGCTACAGTTGGGTTCCCAGCCGTTTCTGCTGAAAAATTAAAATACGTCATATAAAACTTTTGTATCGCTTCACCTATTAGGCAAATGACGCCGCCTACCAAAAACGCTTTTAAACAATTAATGAAATAAGGCGGTTTAGGCTGAATTGGTTTAATCTTTTCGGCATATGCCTGCTGTTCTTCTTTTGTTGCCATTGAAATTCACTTCCTTTAATAGTTTTTTAATGGTTAATGTAATATATCCAATGAAACAGCGACCCTGATATCTTTCCAAACACAATGGCCATTAGGATAATAATGATTTTCTCTCCAAACCCTACCCTTTTTGCCAAAATAGGAAGTACGTTAAGCACTTCAGTCAGTGCTGCTGCCAGCATTCCTACAAAAATACCTGCCATCAAACCAATCGGTACCAATATAATTGAAGGAAACGAAAGGGACGCATCACGTAAGTTCATCCACCCGCCAAGCACTGCTCCTAATATAATGCTGATTTCATAACTTCTTATATAGCTATATGTCTTTGATAACTGCATCAAGCGCGGCACAATTCCAAGAACAGTAAGAAATGCGACCAAACCAGATCCAACCGTTATTCCGCCGCCTAGTCCTACAAACATAACAAGCAATACTTTAATCGTCATTGATCTTCTTCTCTGTTTCTTTGTTTTCGTGCACAATGACATATTGATCTAAATCCTGCTGATAATTAAACATTTCAACTTCTAGTGGGCTTGGCTCCTCGTTGAACCGTTTTCGGAAAAGATGATTAAAGAACAGTATCATACCAAGACCTAATCCGAACGAGTATGGAATCTGAAGCAATAGTGGCTGTTCTTTATAATGGCCTGTCATCATGTAATATATTTTTTGATGAACAAGCTGCATGCTTACATCCTCATGAAAGTTCATGATTGCAAGAGCTGAACCAATAAAAAGTAAAAGCCATACAAGTACAAAATAAACAGGAGCTAATTTTTTGGGTTTCATTTGAATTTCTAAAATAGTTTGTGCCGGCCCTATCGTTTGTACATCAGCACCTGGATCTTGTCTTTGAATTGAACTGATTACTTTCATTACATCAATGACAACTAAATGTTTGTCTTCAGGAGTTATTTCATAAACAACAAGCTCCTTTACTTGCTTTTCTTTTTCATCTGAAGATACAATTTGCGCAACATCGCCAATCGTTATTTTTTGATGCTGAAGGACTTGTACGCGTTGCCGCATGCGAAGGTATATGCTTTTATCCAAATGACTCCCCCTCTTTTCTTCAGCGCATTTAAAGTTAGTATGCGATTCGTTATTTCTTATCATGCTTAACAGAAGAACACATCCAGAAACTACCATAAAAAAACCGATCTGTATTTTCAGATTGGGTTATTGTGTTCTTTAAAAAGGGTTTTCACGTAAACTTTGTTGTCCTTTAGAATCGTTGATTTCCGCTCCAGGTTGCTCGCTTTCCGCGGGGCGTATGGTGAGCCACGTTTAAGTTTTAGCTTTTATACGTTAAATGTACTTAATGGAGGAAAATATTGACTTAGAAACTGAAAGACGTTTTTGCGTATTAAGTCTAATTGTTGAGGAATTGAGTCTAATTGTTGAGTAATTGAGTCTAATTGTTGAGGAATTGAGTCTAATTGTTGAGGAATTGAGTCTAATCCATGAGGAATTAAGTCTCATTTTTAAAAAATTAAGTCTAAAAATAAAAAAATCAGATGGCGACTGATTAAGTCTCCATCTGGCTTTTCATGAACAGCAGTATTTTCTTTTCTAATCTGGATACTTGAACTTGTGATATAGAAAGCCGATCAGCTACCTCGGATTGTGTTTGGTCTTTAAAATACCTTAAATAGACAATCAATCTCTCACGTTCATCAAGTCTGTCCATCATATCTTTTAGTGCAATTTTGTCAAACCACTTGCTTTCACTATGATCTGAGATCTGATCGAGTAATGTGATCGGATCACCATCATTCTCATAAACGGTTTCATGGATTGATTGAGGTGCCCGGACTGCGTCTTGTGCCAGCACGACATCTTCAACTGCTAAATCCAAATATTGAGCAACTTCATTAATCGTAGGTGTTCTTCCAAGAGATTTTGACAGCTCGTCTTTTGCTTTCCTAACTTTATTACCTGTTTCTTTAAGGGAACGGCTTACTTTTACCGTACCATCGTCCCTAATAAACCGCTGAATCTCACCAATGATCATCGGAACAGCATATGTTGAGAATCTTACGTCATAAGAAAGATCAAATTTGTCCACTGATTTCAATAAGCCGATACTTCCAATCTGAAAAAGGTCATCTGCTTCATAGCCTCTGTTTAAAAAACGTTGAACAACAGACCAAACGAGTCTCATGTTTTTTTCAACTATAGTGTCTCGCGCCTCTTGATCACCTTCTTGACTTCGCTTAATTAAAAGTTTAATCTCCTCATCCTTTAGAAACGGTTCGCCTTTGCTGCTTCTCACCTCGACATCCATTAGACATACTCCCTTAATTGCACAATGCTTTATTTTTGGTTAAGTATTTCGTCAAGTGAATCGTCGTACCGAATGATGGCTCTGAGATGACTTCTACTTCATCCATAAAATTTTCCATAATCGTAAAGCCCATGCCAGACCTTTCGAGTTCAGGCTTTGATGTGTACAAAGGCTGTCTCGCTTGTCCTAAATCAGTGATTCCATGCCCCTCGTCACGAATCGTTAAATGAATCGTGTCTTCTTCTATAGCAGCTTCGATATAAACCATTCCTGTCGGCTTATTATCATAGCCATGTATAATCGCGTTTGTTACGGCTTCTGATACTACCGTTTTAATTTCTGTTAATTCATCTACTGTCGGGTCTATTTGAGCAATAAATGCTGCCACAGTCACACGGGCAAACGACTCATTTTGACTTAACGCAGAAAACTGAATTTTCATTTCATTTCTCATTTTAAGCCACCCCCAAAGCCTGCAGGGCAAGCTCTTCATCTTCTTCTAAACGAATGATTTTAAAAAGCCCTGACATTTCAAATAGTCTTCGGACAGGCTGTGAAATTGCACATACAACCATCTCCCCATTCTGACTTTTGATTTGTTTATACCGGCCCAATATTACTCCTAGACCTGAGCTATCCATAAAACTTAAACCTTCGAGATTTAGAACAATGTGATTTACGGTATGCTTTTTCAGATAATCTTCTACTTGTGACCGCAATACATCAGCAGTATGATGATCAAGTTCACCTTCTAACCGGATGCACAGTACGGAAGTTTTCAGTTCAAGATTGACAGCTAATCCCACGCTATCCTCTCCTTCTTATTTGGATAACGTGAAGTTCTATAAAAAGAGACGAATTCCTTCACTGCTGACAAAACTAGTGGGAATTCGTCTTTTTATGCTAAGTGTTTATGAAGATTTTGACATCTGCCCAGCTGATCGTTTAAACAATTTCCACCAAGATGCCTTTTTAATCGTTTCAGATGCTAAAACTGGTGATTCTGTTATCAATTTTTCGCCGTTCCAGATTTTTAAAGAACCTACTTGCTGACCTTTTTTGACTGGCATTTTCAAATCATTTTCCACTGTCACTTCAGTTTTAACTTTTTTGGCAGTTTCGCCTTTTTTAAGCAGAAGTGAAATATTTTCTGAAGTCACTACAGGAAGTTTTGCTTTATCGCCTTTTTGCACTTTTACTTCTTTAATGATTTCATGACGTTCATATAATTTTTTCGTTGCAAACTGTGTAAATGCATAGTCAAGCATATTCGTTACTTGGGCATTCCGTTCTTTTGGTGTAGGTGCACCCATAACAACAGCAATTACCCGCATGCCGTTTTTGTTAGCTGTTGCAGTTAAACAGTACTTCGCTTCATTTGTAAAACCTGTTTTTAATCCATCAACACCAGGATAAAATTTTACAAGTCTATTCGTATTTACAAGCCAAAATTTTTTCTCGGTGTCTTCTCTTAAATAATCTTCATATGAGCCTGTAAATTTTGTCACTTCTTCATGTTTTAAAAGCTCTTTCCCCATAATTGCCATATCATGAGCAGATGTATAATGACCCGCAGTCGGCAATCCAGTAGGATTCTTGAAGAAGGTATCATGCAATCCAAGCTTGTTTGCTTTTTCGTTCATCATTTTAACAAAGGATTCCATTGACCCTGCAATATATTCAGCCATCGCAACAGATGCATCATTTGCACTTCCAATTGCGATTCCTTTAACCATGTCTTCCACATTCATTTCTTCGCCTGGTTCAAGAAAAACTTGCGATCCACCCATACTGGCAGCGAATTCGCTAACACGAACTTTGTCATTCCAATTTATTTTTCCTTTATCAATGGCCTCCATCACTAAGATTAATGTCATGATTTTCGTCATACTTGCTGGCGGAAGTTTTTTATGACTATTTTTCTCAAATAAAACACTTCCACTGTCTTGTTCCATTAATATAGCTGAAGAACTTTGCTCCGCTAGCTTCATTTTTTCTTTCACTTTTTCTGCTGCATCCACTCTTGGGATGGCAAAAGATGCCAGCAAACAGATGCTTAATAAACCAGAAATAACGGCTTTCATGCTTTTCCCTCCATTCATATAGCTTTATTTTTTCCATAATTTTTCACTTTATACCGCATTTACCAACCTGGTTGGAGAATAAAAAAAGACTGCTCAAAAAAATGAGCAAGTCTTTTAACAAAAAAAATGACGCAAAAGATCACTTAACGTGTTCTAATGCGTCATCAACTACTATTATTGTTTAATTTCTTTATAAACCAATGGTGGAGCTGTTACTGGATCTTTAGAAATTGTGTATGCTTCACGAATTCGCTTCTTAGCATCCTCAACATCCTTAGTGTTGCTGTAGATGGTTACAAGAGAATCACCTTTTGAAACTTGATCTCCTACTTTTTTATTTAGCATTAGACCAACCGCTAAATCAATTTCTGATTCTTTCGTAGCTCTTCCTGCACCCAAAATCATAGCTGCAGTACCGATTTCGTCAGCAACGATTTCAGAAACATAGCCATCTTCATCAGCCGTTAATTCAAAAGTATGTGCTGCTTGAGGAAGGTTCCCTGGATGATCGACAACTGATTCGTCCCCGCCTTGAGCTTTCAAGAATACTTTCAATGTTTCCAGTGCTTTACCTGATGTGATCGCTTCTTTCAGCATCTCACGTGCAGCTTCAAGAGAATCTGCTTTTTTAGCTAAATAAACCATGTGGGAACCTAAAGTCAAGCAAAGTTCTTCAAGATCTTTCGGTCCGTTTCCGTTTAGCGTATCAATCGCTTCTTTAATCTCAAGAGCATTACCAATCGCGAGACCTAAAGGCTGGCTCATATCAGAGATTACCGCCATCGTGTTACGCCCAACAGCGTTTCCGATCTTAACCATTGCATTAGCTAATTCTTCAGCTTCCTCAGGTGTTTTCATGAATGCACCCGCACCTGTTTTTACATCAAGGACAATCGCATCCGCCCCTGCTGCAATCTTCTTGCTCATGATCGAGCTCGCAATTAACGGAATTGAATTAACCGTTGCAGTTACATCACGAAGACCATATAACTTTTTATCCGCAGGTGTAAGATTACCACTTTGTCCGATAACAGCCAGTTTGTTCTTATTTACAAGATCAATGAACTGCGCATTGTCGATTTCAACGTGGAATCCTGGAACAGCTTCAAGCTTATCGATTGTTCCACCAGTATGTCCAAGTCCTCTTCCTGACATCTTCGCTACAGGGACTCCTAAAGCTGCAACTAAAGGTGCCAGTACAAGTGTAGTTGTATCACCAACACCGCCGGTTGAATGCTTATCAACTTTAATGCCTTCAATAGCCGATAGATCTATCTGATCTCCTGACTCAACCATAGCCATCGTAAGATTTGCACGTTCTTCGGTAGACATGTCTTTGAAATAGACTGCCATAGCAAACGCAGACATTTGATAATCTGGAATATCTCCGTTTGTGTAATTTTTGATAATATAATTGATCTCTTCTTTTGTCAGTTCTTTTCCATCACGCTTTTTTTGAATTAAATCGACCATTCTCATTATATAAACACCACTTTCTTATAAAGCTAGATCTGATTAATGGCTGTTTTCGTATTAATTGTTGCTTTTGATAGTTGTTGATTTCCGTTCCAGGATGCTCGCTTTCCGCGGGGCAGACGGTGAGCAACATTCGTACGTTTCACGTATAAGTGTCTCACCTGTCCAGCAGGACAAGGAAGGACACGGCAGCGATGCATCGCACGAAGAAAATGTGAATTTCATTTTCGAGGAGTCTCGAATCTTGCACTCCAATCAACTGTCAAAGAAGACAATAGAATGTTCAGCAAAGCAACAATCTTTTAGAAAACAGCCTTATGAATTGATTTCAGGTTCTTACGATTTGCTGCGGCTTCGTGTGCCAACGTATCCTTAGATCTTGTTAACAATTCCTTTTACTAAGGAAAGGAAATTAGCTTTTACTTTTTCTGTTGTTTCCATTACTTCATCATGAGTAAGGGGCTGATCTAAAATTCCTGCAGCCATGTTAGAAATACATGAAATACCTAGTACGTTAATACCAGCATGTCTTGCGATAATTACTTCCGGAACAGTTGACATTCCAACTGCATCTGCACCTAAAATTCTTAGCATTCTTACTTCTGCAGGAGTTTCATAAGAAGGACCAGTGTTCCCAACATATACCCCTTCTTTTAAGGATAGCCCTAGATCTTTGGCAACCTTTCGGGCAATATCCTGCAACGAACTCGTGTAAGCTTCACTCATGTCCGGAAAACGAACACCGAAAGAATTATCGTTTGCACCAATTAAAGGATTATCCCCAAAATTGTTGATATGATCTGTAATCAGCATCAAGTCTCCAGCTTCAAAATCTTCATTTACTCCGCCTGCTGCATTTGTAACAACAATCGTTTCAACGCCGATTAATTTCATAACACGTACTGGGAAGGTTACTTTCTCCATAGAATAGCCTTCATAATAATGAAAACGGCCTTGCATAACTACTACTTGTTTACCAGCAAGTTCTCCTATTACAAGCTGCCCAGCATGTCCCTCAACAGTGGACACTGGAAATTCAGGTATATCCGAATAAGGAATTACCGTTGGATTTTGAATTTCATCCGCTAAAATACCGAGTCCAGACCCAAGAATCAGTCCGATTTTTGGAGTTGTTGTTAGTTTAGATTGAATAAATTCTGCAGATGTCTGCAATTGATTTGTTTTCATGTTTTTATTTCCCCCTCAACTTACAGCTGATTTAAAAAGCTGCTGCCGATTTCTGGTTTTTTCACATCATAAATTTCTGCAATGGTTGCACCAATATCAGCAAATGTGTTTCCAACGTTTAATTCTTTACCTGTTTCTATTCCCTTATGAAAGACTAATAAAGGGACATATTCACGTGTATGATCTGTACCATGATGTACTGGGTCATTTCCATGATCGGCTGTTATCATAAGCAAATCATCGTCTTGTAGTTTATCTAATACTTCAGTAAGGCGATTATCAAACTCTTCTAATGCTTTTCCATATCCTTCAGGGTCTCTTCTATGTCCAAATAATGCATCAAAATCTACAAGATTTAAGAAATTCAACCCTGTAAAATCATCGTCCATGGATTGAATAAGCTTGTCCATTCCATCCATGTTTGATTTTGTACGAATCGCTTTTGTAACACCTTCACCATCAAAAATGTCTGAGATTTTCCCAAGTGCGATACTGTCAAATCCGCCGTCTTGCAGTTCATTCATTATTGTTCTTCCAAAAGGTTTTAGTGCATAATCATGCCTGTTAGACGTTCTTTCAAAAGCTCCTGGCTCACCAACAAACGGACGGGCAATAATTCTTCCGAGCATGTACTTGCCATCTCTTGTCATTTCTCTTGCTGTTTCGCAAATTTTATATAACTCATCAATTGGCACAACATCTTCATGAGCTGCAATCTGTAAAACGGAATCAGCTGAAGTGTAAACAATCAGCTTACCAGTCTTCATATGCTCTTCTCCTAGCTCTGTAATAATTTCAGTTCCAGAAGCGGCTTTATTTCCTAATATGCCACGGCCCCACTTTTCAGTCAGCATATCGATTAGTTCATCCGGGAACCCATCAGGAAAAGTTTGGAATGGTTCTTTAATATGAAGTCCCATGATTTCCCAATGTCCTGTCATCGTGTCTTTTCCATTTGATAACTCAGGAAGTTTTGCATAGTTAGCATCTGGTTTAGTAGATGGAGAAACCCCTTTAATGGACGGATCGATATTTCCAAGTCCCAACTTTTCCAAATTCGGCACTTTTAGTCCATTCATGCGTTCAGCAATATGACCTAAAGTATGAGACCCTTTATCACCAAATTTCTCAGCGTCTGGTGCTTCACCAATACCTACTGAATCCATTACAATTAAAAATGTACGTTTAAAGCGTGTTTGTTTCATATTTTCCTCCTGAAATATCATAACTTCACTGTATTTACTATTTCCTTTAACTTAAACCTGCAAACAAGTCCAAGGTGATGTCGGAAGTCTGACAACTGAAAATAAAAAGAAATCTCACGCCCTCGGATGGAAGGCGGAGTATACATCTTTCAATCGTGTTTTTGTAACGTGTGTATAAATTTGAGTCGTTGAAATGTCAGCATGTCCTAACATTTCCTGGACTGCACGCAAATCAGCTCCATTTTCTAAAAGGTGTGTGGCAAAAGAGTGTCTAAGCGTATGCGGTGTAAGTTCTTTATCTATTTTAGCCCTTACAGCTAATTGCTTCAATATTTTCCAAAAACCTTGCCTCGATAATCGATTGCCATGATGGTTCAAAAACAATGCTTCTGTCTTTTTTCTCTTAAGCAATATAGACCTTCCAGCATTTAAATAACTTTCAATTGCCTTTTGAGCCATTTTACCAAGTGGAATGATTCTTTCTTTATTACCTTTACCCATACAGCGGATAAATCCCATTGACAGATGAACATCTGAGAGATCCAGCTGCACCAATTCCGATACTCGAATTCCTGTTGCATAAAGAAGTTCAAGCATCGCTTTATCACGCTTTGACAATGGTTCATTAGTGGATGGAGTTTCTAACAAGGCTTCCACTTCATCAGTAGATAATACTTTTGGTAATTTTCTTTCTGTTTTTGGCGTTTCGATATGTAAAGTTGGATCTTGACTCGTAAACTTCTCACGAAACAAAAATTGATGAAACGCTCGAATCGATGCAATGTTACGCGCAAGTGTTGTGGAAGCCTTACCATTTTCTTTTAAAAATAAAAGATATCCCATAATGTTATTACGGTCAACCTTATGAATGGATTCAATCGATTCTACTTTTTCTAAAAAACGTACATATTGAATTAAATCTCGCTTATAGGAATCTATTGTGTTTTTTGAAAGGGCGCGTTCCACAATAATATATTGAAGAAAATCCTGAACATGGTCGTTCATCATAGCCCTCCTTATTCACCGTTTTGATAGAAATAAAAAAGCCTTTTCACAAAATTCGAATCTTTATCTGAGTCCAGATTAAAAACCTTTACTGCTTTCCCTTTCGGTTCATCATATCTATGGTAGTTTTCGTATTCTTGGTTAATCCAAAGTAAACCAAAATAAAAAACAAGTGTACAAATTGAAAAAGCAAAAAAAACCTTTGCTGTATTCCATACTAGTTTCAACCAGGAAATCATCGTGTTCACCCCTGTCCTCATATAGTACAGGTTATGCCCACATGTCCCTAGTTTATACGTAAAAGTTATCGATACATCACTTACGTTACCCCATTATTTCAGGTTTGTAAATATTTCTTTACATTGAAAAAGAATGACACCCAAAAAACACTTGGGATGTGTAAAGTTTTATATGTCAGCTATGCATTGTATCTTAATAAAAGAGCAAAAAAAGAAAGCGCTATTCTCCGCTTCCTTCATTATCATTATCTTTAGGATGGCATCTGTGACAAATACCATGAAATGTCAGGCGATGATCTTTAATTTTAAAATTCCAGCCTTCTTCAACGACTTTTTCTACATCACCAAGAAGGTCTTCCTGTATTTCATCCACCGCACCGCATTCGATACATACAAGATGATGGTGAAAGTGATCTGCACCTTCCGTTCTTAAATCGTAGCGGGATACTCCATCACCAAAGTTAATTTTATCTACAACTTTTAATTCTGTTAAAAGTTCCAGCGTGCGATAAACAGTAGCCAGACCAATCTCTGGTGCCTTTTCTTTCACGAGCAGATAAACATCTTCAGCACTTAAATGGTCTTCTTCATTTTCGAGGAGGACTCTCACTGTCGCCTCACGCTGTGGAGTCAGCTTATAACTTTGTGAATGCAGCTGTTTTTTGATACGGTCAATTCTGCTTTCCATACCCGTTTCCTCCTTATGTATACACAAGTCAATTATAAGCATGGAAAAAAAAGTTGTCAATTAAAGTCATTTTAAATAACGATTTAAACTTATTATAAATAGATAATAACTATTAATTAATGAATGGACCATTTAATAACCTGCTCCATTAATGCCGGTGTAAAAAAAGCTTCCAGTGAAGATGCTAAAAAAACCATAACACCTACACCTGCAACAAGCATTGTGTATCGGAGCAACTGCGGAAAGAATGGTACATGATGATGTTTAAAAGCTAACTGTCGGATTATTTTAATAGAAAAAGCAATGGCCGCTACCGAAACGATAATAAACGCAGGAATCAACAGCACATTTTGAGGAAGTACGGATACAAATGATAGTAAAAAACCATACCATCCCATTTGATTAACTAAAAACCCAACAGTAAATCCCATTACAACTCCTTTTAGAAACAGCATAATAAGGATGACAGGAAGGCCGATTACAGATAACCCCAAAAGCCACATAAGACCCATATATTTCAAATAGTGGCCAAAACTCTGAAAAAGCATATCTGATTTACTAGCGAATCCACCTTCGGATGCTTGAACAAAAAAACGCGATAAATACGTATAAAGATCTTGCTTTTGATTCGGGCTCAAACTGTTGACAATAATGGCTCCAAATATGACTCCCATTAAAAATAATACACAAACAAATGCATACAATGTACGATTTTCCTGAAGATGACGCTGCATGTAATATCGAATACTTTCCATTGTATATTACCTCCTCCACCTAAAACTCTTAGTTTTATTCTATGAATTTAAGTGGAGGGTATGTCCTAATTTTTATTAATAGTTTTGTCCGCCATTATCTTTCCGTAAGTACCGCCGCCCCCAATTTGAATAGAAACATTCCCTTTTCTTGCAGCAGAAATTGCTTCTGCAAGAGCTGGCTTCACTACTCTCTTTAAATTTTCCACCGGTACAGAATGAATGATATCCATGTCCGTACCAAATGCTTCACGCAATTTCCGAAGACTTTTAGGTCCAAGACCAGGTATGAACTCTAATGGGAATTGATGTATATAAGGAGGTCTCGATAAATCGCTGTTTTCTTTCTGTTTTAATTCTTGAATTCTGTCATATACCCCTTTAATAAAGGTACTGCTCATGCAATTGTCACAAGCGGAATCTTTGTAAAATGCATTTGGATGCAAACATTTTTCACAAACCGTTCTGTAATATTTACCTAGATAAGGATTGAGTCCATAGTTTGCGACTACGCCCCGTCCCTCTTTTCCTTTGATTGCCAATTTGAATTCATCAAATGTAGCTTCTTTTAAAGCAAGCATTTGATACTCTCTCCCGATTTTCTCCAGTGAATGTGCATCAGAATTAGACAGGAAGGTATAAGGCGAAAGCTCAGAGATCATTGAAGCCATTTCTGTATTAGAACTTAACCCTAGTTCTACCGCATCTATTAAATCCGGATCAAACACTTCACTAAGAGAAAACTTTACACCCTTTCCATATAAACTTTTAAAAGGAGTAAATATGTGAGCGGGTATGAAGAGTCCACCAAGATCCTTCACAAAATTTTGTAATTCCACTGCAGTTCCATACATACGCTGCGAACTTAAATGTATATTTTTCATCCGGCTCGCGAGCCAGCCGCTGAGCATCTCCATCTTTACTAAGTCAGGCATAAACACCAATACGTGAATTGGTCCGTTACACCTTTCATCATTTATTTCAATTTCTGAACCCGGTATTAACGTCAACCCTTCAAAAAAAAGACCGCCGCCATCTTTTACAATAAGTGAGCCTTCCCGTTTCATTTCATTTAATTCTTCTAAAACCTCTGGCGAGTGACAATCAATAACACCGATTAGGTCCATACCCTTTTTATGCTTTGCTTCTGATAATATATTAGTCAATGTTAAAGATCGCGACCCCGTAATCTTAATCGGTTTTCCTGATTTGGAAGCACCAATATGAATATGCATATCAGCAAAAAAGGTACTGATTTTATTTTCCTTTTGCATGATTAAGCTCCATATATAAAACACCGTATACGGTTTTAGCATCATGAATTTTTTGGTTTTTCATCATTTCTTTTGCCTCAGCAATACTAATCTCTAAAACATTTACAAATTCATCTTCATCAGTCATTTGTTCACCTTTATGAATTAACGTATCCGTAAAATAAAGATGAATTAGTTCATCTGCAAAACCAGGAGAGGTATAGAACGAGCCAATCGACTCTATCTTTTCACAAGAATATCCTGTTTCTTCCAATAGTTCGCGTTTTGCACACTCTAACGGATTTTCTCCTTTTTCAAGTTTTCCGGCCGGTATTTCCACGATTGTTTTTTCCAGCGGTTTACGAAATTGTTCCACCATTAAAATCTTTCCATCATCGGTTACAGCCAGAACAGCCACAGCACCAGGATGTTTTACGATCTCTCTTTTGCCTATTTTTTTATTAGGCAGTTCAACCTCTTCTACAAATAGATCTATTATTTTTCCATTGTAAATTTGTTCTCTGGATACCGTTTTTTCAGTTAAATTGTCCATCCTGCACACTCCAATGTTCTATTTATTTCTCTTCATACATAAAGTCTATCATACTTTGGAAAACTTCCATTAATAGCAGTCAAGGGGGCAGAGATTGATGAAAATATATTTACAGCCAAAAGGAATTACCCTCGTCGGGAAAGCCTGGCAAATTAAATATATGCTCAAAAGCTATATGAAACAGCACGAACTCGTTTCAGACTGGATTCATGCGACTGCACCAAAAAAGTAACCTTCCATCAATCGGGAGGTTTTTATTTTTGCATTCTTGTGTGATACGTTATTTATAAGTAAAGGCTGTTTTCGTAACCATTGGCGCTCTTAGATGTAGTTGATTTTCGTTTTAGGTTGCTCGCTTTTCGAGGGGTGTAAGGTAAGCCACGGTGGAAGATGGATGAAGATCAGTATTCGAGGAAGCTTATGTGTTCCTGCGTCTGCAAGAAAAGCCTGCTCAAGCGAGCTTCCTCATCGTATGCCTTACGAGAAGAATCCTCAAGTGGCCGGAACACTTCTCCTAGCCTGAGTCTCGCACCTTGCACTCCAATCAACTTTTCAATGAAGTCTCTTTACAAAAGTGACCTAAAATTCAACAATCTTTTAGAAAACAGCCTAAGTAAATTAACTACAAGATACCCAAAAACAAGAGGTGAATTATCCAATGAACAAAAGAAAGATAGGTAAATCAGATCTCTATGCCAGCGAACTTGGACTAGGCTGCATGTCGCTTTCTCCTGATCTCGGAAATGAAAATGAAAAAATAGTAAAAACTGCACTTGATCATGGAATCAACTATTTTGATACGGCTGACCTTTACGGATTCGGCTGGAATGAGGAATTAATCGGGAAATTATTAAAAGATATAAGAAAAGACATCATTTTAGCTACAAAAGGCGGGAATGAATGGAATAAAGAAAAAGATAATTGGAAATGGAACCCTACAAAAAAATACATAAAATCTGCTTTGAAAGAAAGTCTTCTTCGCTTACAGACCGATTATATTGATTTGTATCAGCTACACGGCGGAACAGTAGATGATCCAATGGATGATACGATTGAAGCCTTCGAAGAACTTGTACAAGAAGGTCTTATCCGCTATTATGGCATCTCATCTATCCGTCCAAATACGATTCACTATTTTGCCGAGAACGCGAATATACAGAGTGTGATGATGCAATATAGTCTATTAGACCGCCGTCCGGAGGAACTGTTTACCTACTTGAAATCTAAAAATATCAGCGTAATTTCACGAGGGCCGGTTGCAAAAGGGTGGCTAAGCCAAAAAGGATATTCAAAAAAACCTGAAGATACGTATTTATCCTATAAGGGTGCTGATATACAAAATAAATTGACTGAAATCGAGAAAAATATTCGCCCTCATGAAAAGTTGACAAACACTTCACTGCAGTTTGTAATAAATCATTCTGTTGTGGCTGCGGCAATAGCAGGCGCAAGTACAACAGAACAGCTATTAGAAAATATTGAAGCCTTTAAACATGGTTCTTTAAATGAAAATGAACTGCACAAATTAGAGGAACTGTTTCCTGCAGAAGTTTATGAGACACATCGCATATAATTAAAAGAGTCCTGACCGGCGTCAGGACTCTTTTAGTTTACAAGTTTCAATACCATTGCGATTCCTTGACCGCCGCCGATACAAAGACTAGCTACTCCATATTTTTCATTTCTTCTTTTCATTTCATATGCTGTTGTTAAGACCAGCCTCGCTCCGCTCGCGCCGACTGGATGCCCTAACGCAATTGCACCCCCGTTAACATTTGCAAGGCTGCGATCGAGTTTAAGTTCTTTTTCTACGGCTAAATACTGAGCACTGAATGCTTCATTAATCTCGAATAAACCGATATCCTTTAATGAAAGCCCTGCTCTTTTTAGTGCTTGATTAATTGCTGGAACCGGTCCAATTCCCATAATGGATGGATCAACACCCGTAACAGACCAAGAGACAATTTCTACAAGAGGCTTCAAATCTTTTTTCCGAACGGTATTTTTATGAGCAAGAATCAAAGATACTGCTCCATCATTAATGGTAGAAGAGTTTCCTGCAGTGACCGTTCCGTCTTTCTGAAAGGTAGGTCTGAGCTGGCTTAGCTTTGAAACCGTTGTGTCTGATTTGATACCTTCATCTTCTGTTAGGGATTTTTCGCCTTTAAGCAGGACAGGAACAATCTCTTCGCTCAGCCTTCCTCTATCCAGAGCCTCCGCTGCTCTTTTATGACTTAAACTCGCATACTCGTCCTGCTCTTCTCTCGAGATTTGATATTGCTTAGCTAAATTTTCAGCTGTAATTCCCATTCCGTAACCTAAATACTCATCACTTAGTGTATTAAGCAGCATATCTTCAAAAGAAATCGCACCAAATTTTTGACTTTGAAAACGGTGTGAGAAGGTTGCATGCGGAGATTGAGACATATTTTCAATTCCCCCGCAAAGAGCAATTCCATCTTCAGAATCACGAAGGTTTTGCACAGCAGAAACAACTGCCTGCATCCCAGAGCCGCATAGTCTGTTCACAAGCAAAGCCGGAACCTCTGCGGGAATACCCGTCTTCAATGCCGTATGCCGGGCCACATAGGCTGCATTTTTACTGGAATGAATTACATTGCCGTACACCACATCCTGAATGTCTTCTGATGAAACGTTAGCACGTTTTATCGCTTCCAATGCTGATACTGTACCTAATTCCGTTGGCTGAATATCTTTTAAAGATTTCCCGAAAGAGCCAAAAGGTGTTCTTGCACCATCAATTAAATAAATACTCATATTCATTACACCCCATTAATAGGCGTTTAATTTAATATCTTCTGAGACTGTAAGTTTTGCTTCAGTCGAATTTAATACATCGTCTACTGTAAAGCCTTCTGCAACTTCTTTTAATACAAGGCCATTTTTAGAAACGTCCATTACTGCACGGTCTGTAATGATTCTTTCTACTACTCCTTTTCCTGTTAAAGGAAGCTGGCATTCCTTTAAAATTTTACTTTCACCTGCTTTATTGACATGCTCCATAATTACGATGATTTTTTTAGCACCATGTACAAGATCCATCGCACCGCCCATACCTTTAATCATCTTACCCGGAATCATCCAATTGGCTAAATCACCATTCTCTGAAACTTCCATGCCGCCTAAAATCGCAATATCGATATGTCCTCCGCGGATCATGGCAAAAGACTCAGAACTATCAAAATAAGAAGCCCCTTTTATGGCCGTTACTGTTTCTTTTCCCGCATTGATCAGATCTGGATCAACTTCACTTTCTGCTGGGTAAGGTCCGATTCCAAGCAAACCATTTTCAGATTGTAAAACAACCTCTTTATTATCAGTAATGAAATTGGCTACCATTGTCGGCATACCGATTCCTAAATTCACGTAAAATCCGGATTCTATCTCTTTTTCAGCACGTTTTGCAATTCTTTCTCTAATATTCATGACGTATTCCTCCCCTTACCCTTGTTTTACTGTTAGACGTTCAATACGTTTTTCTTGTGCACCAACAATCATTTTTTGAATATAAACACCAGGTGTATGGATGCAGTCCGGGTCTAGCTCTCCTATTTCAACTAATTCTTCTACTTCAACAATTGTTACTTTACCTGCTGCAGCGATCATCGGGCTAAAATTTCGTGCCGTTTTGTTATAAATCAAGTTTCCAGCTTTATCACCTTTAGCAGCGCGGATTAAGCTGAAATCAGCTACAATACCTTCTTCAAGCAAGTATTCTTTGCCATTGAAAGTTCGTGTTTCTTTTCCTTCAGCAATTGGTGTTCCGACTCCAGCTGGTGTATAAAATGCAGGTATTCCTGCTCCTCCCGCTCTGACTCGCTCAGCAAGCGTGCCCTGTGGAATGAGTTCAACCTCAATCTCGCCGGATAATACTTGTCTTTCAAACTCTTTATTTTCACCTACGTATGAACCAACCATTTTTTTAATCTGCTTGTTTTTCAGCAGTAAGCCAAGACCCCAATCGTCGACACCACAGTTGTTTGAGATCACTGTAAGGTCTTTTGTACCTTTTTCAACTAAAGCTAGTATTAAATTTTCCGGTATACCAACTAATCCAAATCCTCCGACGAGGAGTGTGGATCCATCTTTAATTTCTTCTACTGCTTTTAGTGCTGAGTCAAGTACTGGTTTCATGTTCTACCTCTCCTTTTATGGTGTTTGATAAGTGTCGAATCTCTTCGTTAATTTTGTTCTTCCGGTACTCATGCAGGAGTACTGCATTCCGTGCCTCAGTACTTCATTTCCTCGACCTTCTCGCTTCTAAAACACCATCTATTTGTTTGATAAGTGTCGAATCTCTTCGTCAATTTTGTTCTTCCGGTACTCATGCAGGAGTACTGCATTCCGTGCCTCAGTACTTCATTTCCTCGACCTTCTCGCTTCTAAAACACCATCTATTTGTTTGATAAGTGTCGAATCTCTTCGTCAATTTTGTTCTTCCGGTACTCATGCAGGAGTACTGCATTCCGTGCCTCAGTACTTCATTTCCTCGACCTTCTCGCTTCTAAAACACCATCTATTTGTTTGATAAGTATCGAATCTGATTGTCAAATCCGTTTCTTACTTCAATTTCCTTCGTTTTCAAAAATGGAGGCTACTCCCTGCCCGCCGCCAATACAAAGTGTTGCTAAGCCAAATTTGGAATTTCTTCTTTTCATCTCATGAAGCAATGTCACTACGATTCTTGCGCCGCTTGCACCAATAGGATGGCCAAGTGCAATCGCGCCGCCGTTTACATTTAATTTTTCTTTATCAAACCCCAGATCTTTTCCAACAGCGAGTGATTGACTTGCAAATGCTTCATTAGCCTCGATCAGATCCATGTCGTCCATTTTCATGTCTGTTTTGTTTAACACTTTCTTCACTGCTTCAACAGGACCAATCCCCATTACTTCTGGAGCAACTCCTGCACTAGCATTTGCTTTTACAACTGCTATCGGTGTTAAGCCCAACTCTTCTGCTTTCTTTCTGCTCATAACAACAAGTGCTGCTGCTCCGTCATTGATCCCTGATGCATTACCAGCTGTAACCATACCTTCTTTTTTGAATGCTGGTCTCAACTTGCCTAATTTTTCTGCTGATGTGCCAGCCTTTGGATACTCATCTTTATCGATAACGATACTGTCACCCTTGCGCTGCGGAATCTCTACTGGTGTAATTTCATCGTCAAATTTGCCTTGTTCTTGTGCTTCTGCACATTTCCGTTGGCTTTCTGCCGAAAAAGCATCTAATTCTTCACGTGTCAGTGCGTGTGTCTCACATAAGTTTTCAGCTGTAATTCCCATATGATAGTCGCCAAATGCACACCATAATCCATCCTGAATCATGGAATCTACCATTGGGGCATTACCCATTCGCAGCCCATCTCTTGCACCGTTTAAAAGATAAGGAGCCTGGCTCATATTTTCCATTCCGCCCGCAACAACAATATCAGCTTCTCCCAGCCAGACAGATTGACATGCAAGGTGAATTGCTTTTAAACCAGATCCACATACTTTGTTAATTGTCATACTGGAGACTTCATTTGGTAATCCAGCTTTAATTGCTGCCTGACGAGCAGGATTTTGTCCTAATCCAGCCTGCAAAACATTTCCCATAATGACTTCATCAACTGAATCATGAGGAATACCCGCTTTATTTAGAGCATCTTTAATTGCAATCGCTCCTAATTCTGTAGCTGCAACTGTTTTAAAGCTGCCCATGAAACTTCCGATCGGTGTTCTGATAGCGCTTACAATCACTGCATCTCTCTCTCTTGAAACCATTTGTTAGTCTCCTCCTTAAAATCTATATATAATTCAGAAAATTCCTTTTTATCATACCATAAGAAGTGAAATTTATTGCAACCTGTGCTTTTTTACAGTTAAATTAAATAATAGTAAACGCTTTCAAGGAGGGGTATTTTTTTATATGGAACTACCTGAAAGAGTCGCACTGATTGAAGTTGGTCCTCGTGATGGTCTGCAAAACGAGAAAAATTTTATTCCCACAAAAAATAAAATTGAATTTATTTCTCTTTTAAAAGATGCTGGTTTTCAGGAGATGGAACTGACTTCATTTGTATCACCCAAATGGGTTCCTCAAATGCAGGATGCTGGTGACGTAATCGAGAATTGCCTTGATGACTTGCGCAATTTTGTGCTTGCACCAAATCAAAAGGGTATTGATATGGCTGCTCAAGCCGGTATAAAGCATATTGCCGTTTTCGTCGGAGTCAGCAATTCCTTTAACAAAAAAAATATTAACAAAACGACTGAGGAAAGCATGAATGAACTGCGACCTCTCATCGAAGATTTAAAGCGAAAAGGGTATTTTATTAGAGCTTGCATATCAACTAGCTTTTATTGTCCTTTTGAAGGCAAAATCGATGAATATGAAGTTCTTAAAGTTTGTCAGGAATTCGAAGGAATGGGTGTGGACGAACTAAGTGTTGCAGATACAATCGGTATGGCAAACCCTAAAGAATGTTATGAGCTTTTCAGTTTATTAAAGCATCACCTGCGTGCTACTACATTAATTACAGCTCATTTTCATGATACGAGAGGAATGGCACTTGCTAATATTTTCGCAAGTATGCAAGCTGGAATCGACCGATTTGATACTTCAGCTGGAGGACTTGGAGGATGTCCATTTGCACCTGGTGCATCAGGAAACGTAGCTTCGGAGGATGTCGTTTATATGCTGGCTCAAATGGGAATATCAACAGGAATACAGCTTGATAAATTGCTAGAAGCTGCATCATACATCTCTCCCCTGCTCTCTAAACCAGTATCCAGTAAACAATTTAAATTACAGCAAAATGCTGTACAGAAATAAAAAAACACGGACTATTTATCGGTCCGTGTTTTTTGCTGTTTGATCATAAAATTTCATGGCTGGATTAAGCATTTCATTCGGGCTCTTCAAAGTAAAATGATTTCCTGCTGCTGTATCAATTGTCATTTCTTCATTAAAAAAGACTTCTGTATTATATTCCAAATATAGATCCAGGCTATTCGTTTGAATTTTTGTATCGGACTCTTCTATTTTATCAACTAGAACTAAGGCAGCAACTCCACTCACTACACACCCGCAGCCTTCAGTGTCATGCTTTAGCTTCAGATAACCTGTTTTTCCTTGCATTTTTTGCTGTAAACGAATCAATGCAGCATTTGTAAACGTAAGTTCCATTCTCGTTGTTTCATCCTTTCTTTTCTAACACTTTTATTGCCCAATCACACCAGGACAACCAGCTTTCCATATAACGTATTCCAAATTCACTTGTCAAATATTCTCCAAGTTCATTTTCCTTATAAATGCCTTCCGGAAAATTTTCTTCTTGCCACTTTTTCGTCATCATCAGTCCTATCTGATGGTGCTCCTTGCTTTTTTCTAGAAAAGCGATTGCCTGTTCAGATGGGATAAAATGAAACATCGATACTCTCAGCAATAGATCGTCTTTAAGTTTTGGAATATTTACAGGCTTATTCAGCATCCATTCCAGCAACTGCTCAAATCCCTTGTCTGTAATTGTATATATTTTTTTATCTGGAAAATCATTTTGTTGAATGGTCTTGGATTGAGCAAGTCTCTCTTCTTCCATTTTTAGCAGTTCTCTATATATTTGTGTATGGTGAGCTGTCCAAAAATGAGTAATGGTTTCTTTAAATTGCTGATTCAGTTCATAGCCCGTAGCTTCATTTTTCGCTAATAATCCTAACAGCGCATACCTTAACGCCATTTATTACCCTTCTTTCTCTTCTATTCATAGTCTGTTTGAATTGTAACATATTTTTCACAATTAAATGAGTCAAATGTCTTGCTATAAAACTGATACTATTATTATATTATAGTTATACATATGTGAAAATACACATATGAAATTTGGATAGGAGGCAACCATGAACTGGTTAACAAAATTCAGCCTGAAAAATCCTGTTGCTATTTTCATCTTTTCATTTTTGTTAGTAGTTGGAGGAGTTTATTCTTTTACAAACTTAAAGGTGGATTTATTGCCTAATGTCGAGTTTCCCCAATTAACCATTCAGACAGTTTATCCTGGGGCATCACCTGAAGATGTTAATAACCAAATCACCGACAAACTTGAAAAAGAGTTAAAACAAGTTGAAGGTGTAAAATCTGTAAAAAGCACTTCTCTTGAAAGTGTTTCGGTAATCAGCCTCGAATTTCCTTTTTCAGCAAACATGGATGATGTAGAAGATCAAGTAAATTCCATTATTCAAGATACAGAATTACCAGAGAACACAGAGCCCGAGATTAGCCGCTTTTCTTTCGGAACGATACCCATTTATAACATTTCGCTTTTTCCGGAAAAAGACGGAGAAGACATCCAATCCTTTGTAGGCAAAGAACTCGTTCCTGAACTAAAGAAAATTCAAGGTGTGAACAATGTATCCGTCGGCGGGGTTAAAGAATCATTTGTGTCTATTCAAATTGATCGCGAAAAGGCCCAGCAAGCTGGCATTTCCCTAAATACGATTAAAGAAGCAATTAATGGCAAGGATCTTTCTTTTCCTGCAGGAACAGTAACTGATGACACAATAACTGTACCGGTGCGTGTTGAAGAAGCAGTCGAAACCGTTTCTGAATTAAAAGAAATTTCTTTAACAAACAGCAGCCAGGCTCCCTCGAGTTCAAAGTCAGGGTCATCTTCTTCTGGACCTGGTTCACCGGGCAAATCTGGAGCTCCCGTTCAACAGCAAGCGGCTCCTGCGAATGGAATTAAACTCGGTGATATTGCCACGATTAAAGAATCAGAAGATGTAAATGAAATTACCCGTTTCAATCAAAAAGCTTCACTATCAATGGCAGTAACTAAAAAACAAGATGCCAATACGGTTGAAGTAGCCGAAAAAGTGATCCAAACGTTAAACAAAAGCAAATATGATGATAAGTTAAATTACGCAATAGGGTTCGGTCAGGCAGAGGGTATAAAAGATTCCGTAAATACGCTCGTTAAAGAAGGCTTGTTTGGTGCATTGTTCGCCTCACTAGCTGTCCTTATCTTTTTACGGAACTTCCGTGCTACCATTATTGCGATTATATCCATCCCTTTATCATTGCTAGTTTCAGCGATTTTCTTAGATCAATTAGATATTACGCTGAACATTATGACTCTCGGCGGAATGGCTGTAGCTGTGGGCCGTGTTGTAGATGATAGTATTGTTGTTATTGAAAACATCTTTAGACGGATCAGAAAATCAGACGGTGTTTATAACCAGGATGAATTAATAATTGATTCAACTAAGGAAATTTTAAAAGCAATCGTGTCCTCTACCATCACTACTGTTGTTGTATTTTTACCGCTGGGACTTGTTGGCGGGGTAACGGGTGAATTTTTCCTCCCGTTTGCCTTAACAGTCGTTTTTGCACTACTCGCTTCTTTACTTGTTGCTGTCACAATCGTGCCTATACTCGCCAAGTATGCCTTTAAAAAGGTTAAACCGGAAAATAACGACGGACCACTTCAACGCGGTTACGAAAAAATGATTAAGTCTTCTCTTAATCATAAATTCATCGTTCTGTTTACATCATTTGTTCTGCTTGGAGGCTCCTTCTTCCTTGCATCAAAACTAGGAATGGTCTTCCTTCCGAATGAAGAACAAAAAACATTAACAGTGAATATCGAATTACCAGCAAGCACAAACATAACGAAGACAAACGAAATCGCATTAGAGGTAGAGGATCTCCTTGCCGATCGCGATACTATAAAAGACGTTACAGCTGGAATAGGCTCACGTGATTTCCAAACCGGCCTGAAAAGACAAAACGTAGCTAATTACTTTATTAATCTCAAAAAAGGCACCAATGTTGAAAAAGAAATAAAAGAACTAGAATCCGGCATCAAAGAGATTACAAATGCTAAAGCAAAAGGTACAGTCATCAGCCTGCAAGAGCTTTCGAGCGGCGGTCCCCCTTCTAACAATGAAGTGAACATTGATCTGTATTCCAATGATTTAAATGCTCTTGATAAAGCGGCAGGCAAAGTTGAGACGTATATGAAAGGTCTCGATTCTATCAAATATGTATCAAATAACTTTAAAGATAAACAAAAACAATGGGCTGTCTCCATTGATACGAAAAAAGCTGGCGAGTTAGGAGTTTCAGGCTATGCGATACTCGGCGCTGTCTCTGATGCTACAAAGCCTGTTGATGTCGGGGAACTTAGACTCGATGGAAAAGAAAAGAGCGTCAAACTGGAGTATGATAAATCCGTTCAATCCCTGGATGAAATTAAAAATTTAACCATTTTTAGCAGTAAAGGGCCGATAAAGCTTTCTGAAGTGGCTGATGTAAGTGAAAAAGAAACATTTACAGGCATTCAAAAGCTGGACGGAAAAGTTTATGCTCAAGTTTCCGCACAAGTAAAAGGTGATAACGTTCAAAAAGTAACGAGTGACGTTATTAAAGGTGTAAATGATAAAGTTGATCTTCCTGCTGGTGTTTCCCTCGAAGGCGGTGGCGGAAGCGAAGATACAATGGACACTTTTTATGATTTAGGCCTTGCAATGCTTGTAGCGATCGGGCTCGTATATTTAACGATGCTTATAACGTTCGGACGTGCCCGTATTCCATTTATCATTTTATCTTCATTACTCTTTGTTCCTGTAGGTGCTATCGGTGGACTTTACGTCATTGGCGAGCCGCTTTCTGTAAGTGCTATGATCGGAGTATTGATGCTGATCGGAATCGTTACAACGAATGCGATTGTATTAGTCGACCGTATTGGACAAAATCGCGAATTAAAAGGTATGTCAGTTCGTGATGCGTTGCTAGAAGCAGGCAAGACTCGATTGCGTCCGATTTTAATGACAGCATTTGCTACAATTGCTGCTTTGATCCCGCTTGCTCTAACAACGTCATCAGGTACACTGATTTCTAAAGGATTGGCAATCGTTGTTATTGGAGGACTTACCACATCCACTCTTTTAACATTGATTATCGTCCCAGTACTTTATGAATTATTTTTTAGACGCCAAGCAAAACGAGAAAATAAATAATTTGCAGCAAATAAGAGGATGGCTCTAGTGAGTCATCCTCTTTTTCATACGTTTTTTTATTAATTCACTCTTTAATTCCTTCCATTTTCCTCTTCCCTATTAAATATTAGTACAATAGACCTGGTTTCGATTTAGTTTTCCATGGGAAATATATCTGAAATTCATTCATTTCAGGAGGCTATCAACCATGAAACAAATATGTTCAAAAAAAGTCAAAGTCAGCGCAAAATTCACTGTAAATAAAGCTCTTGAAATCATGCAGTTTATAAAAGATTTTAACAGTCAGCTATTTTTAAGCAAGAACGGCATGACAGTTCATGCAACAGGACTTTCTCAGCTTGTATCATTTTTTCTGACTTTAAAAGAAGGCGATTCCTTCCTATATATCATTGAAGGTGCAGATGCTGAATCAGCTATGGATAAAATGACGAATAAAATGGTTTATTAATAGTTATAAGCCGATTTTCGCCTTCATCTTCCTCTTAAACAGCATTGGTATTCCCACTAGAATAAAGAGCAAGGTTGTTCCGATCCACACCACTTCCTTGCTCCCAGCTGTCATTGATGTTCCGAGATACGTGTAGGCAAGCGTTCCAGGGATGATTCCAATCGCCGTAGCAGCCGCATAATCTTTAAATTTTATATTTGTGATTGAAGTTAAATAACTTACGAGATCATAATTAAGTACTGGAAGCAGTCTCAGCAGCAATACGTACCTAAACCCTTCATTTTCAATTTTACTGCGTATTTTCTCATATCGTTCATTCTTCCATTGTTTGCTTTTCTTAAAGCGCCCTAACCGATTAATAGCAAAGTATGTGATTAAACCTCCTCCAAGAGAACCGAGATATGTATATAGACATCCCCAATAAAACCCAAAAGAAAGCCCGCTCGTTATTGCAAATATGGATGACGGAAACAGTACAAACGGTCTAAGCGTATAAAGTACAATAAATAAAATCGGTGCCAGCAGTCCCCATGTCATAATCCAATCTCTAAAATCACTCGGACTGAATTGTTTATAGTTTCTTTGCAGCCAAAAAATTAATAAAAGTATTATTGTTGTACATAAAATAATAAACAGCCATTTTTTACTGATTTTCATAATACCTCCATGAAAAATCTATTTAGTATGCATTTTTCCTTCTTCTGCACATATCCATACATAATGTGAATGGCAAAGGAGGTATATATTGTGATTGTTAAAGCAACAGAGCCTATTTATGCAAAATCTGCTGCAAAACTAGTTGCAGTTACAGGAAGTTTCAAAGAGTCCGTTTATCTAAAAAAAGGTGACCGTACAGCTGATGGAAAAAGTTTTCTAGGCATTATAGCCCTATCCATCTACCCGGATGACCCAGTTGAAATCATTTGTGATCCACCTTCGATTCAACTTGAAGAAAAGTTGTTATCATCAGGACTTTTCAAGAGTTTTAATAGCTAGTTTATAATTTCATTCTGCAAAAAAATATACACCCGCTCAATTATAATATGCGGTTTCATTTTTTACTATTTTTTCCTTATTAGTTAAAAAAGCCGGTATCTTCCGGCTTCTTAAATTTCTTTTATTCGATTTTTAATGACTTCAATTCTTTGTTCAAGCGGTACTTTTGTATCTGCTAGCATTTTCCGATAAATATCCAATATCATCATGCTATAGTTTGTACCAGGTACGGCCCATGTCCCGTTTAATTGATTCCATGCTGCGGCACTTCCCCTTTGAATCAATTGAAACCTAGGATCGACTATTCGAAATTGTGCAGGGGCCGGTTCAAGTGAAGAGTATGCAAATAAATGCTGGATATGTGCAAGAACTCCTTCTTTTGGCGATTTAAATACGGCTGATTCACCCTTGCCAGTTGCTCCGATTCCCGCAAAATTGTTTTGAGAAGCCTTTACACTGCCTTGAAAACGAAAGTAGCCTGTCTCATGAACAGCCTGCGCATAAGCTGTATCTGCTCTAATTCCGTATACTTGTCCGATTTCAATATAATAATCTGCCAATGTAGGAGCATTCGGATTTACTTTTCTAACGAATCTCTCCATTTCATCTGCAGTGAGCAATGATTGTCCTCTTATCGTTAATCCTTTTGGCGGTTCGGGTATTCGTTCAGGTTTCGGGTCTGGCTTTGGCGGTTCGGGTACGGGATTTTGAGCCTCTTCACCCTTCACCATCACATAAGCATCTTTTATTCCTGACGACCTGATTCTCAGTACTTGGTCTTCTGCATTTTTCCGTCTTCCATAAGCACCTGTTTGCACTCTGTAATACGTTTTGCTTCCGATTTTCACCTTATCTATAAAAGCAGATATCTTTTTCTCTGCCAAGATTGAAACTCTGTCCTCTGCATTCTTTTTCTCTTCAAATGCCCCCACGATTACTGCATATAGAACCTTTGAAACCTCTGTTAGTGATAATGCTTTTGCTGTCCCAACGGCTATTGCTTTTGCTGCCTCATCTTGAAAATCCGATCTTTTTAATAGAGCCATATTCTGTTCATTATCGATAAACACTACTTCCAATAAAACAGCAGGCATTTTTGTTTCGCGCAGCACATGAAAATTTGCCTGCTTTTCCCCTCTGTTTCTAACCTTATATTTTTGCATAACTTTGGCTGTTTCTGCATGTATTGCGTTTTGGATTGCTTTTGTTTCGGAGCAGACACCATTATATACATAACTTTCGAAACCTTCTCCGCCGCCGCTGTTTTGGTGGATGGACAAATAGAAATCGGCTTTCTCTTTGTTTGCATAATCTGTTCGTACATCTAACGAAACGTCTGCATCTGAATTTCTCGTTAGCTGTACTGTTACTTCGTAGTTGTTCTTTAAATATGCCTCAATCTTCTTAGCTAGTTCAAGGTTGTATTTTTTTTCATAGTTGTCTTTATAAACCGCACCCGGGTCACCTCCTCCATGACCGGGATCAATTATTAAAAGCTTCAAAATATCACCTTCTTAAAATCCTTTTAAACGCTCTTAAAACGCGCTTACTTCTATTAAAATCGAAAAGAATGTATACTTAAAGAGCCAAATGATTATATTTACAAAAAATGGTTACAAAACTAAGGGTGTGTCCTATCAAATGGAAGCTGCATTAATCGGAAGTGTTTTATCTGCATTAGCAACCGGTCTCGGTGCTGTGCCCGTTCTTTTCTGGTCACATGTTACTCATCGGTTTCGTGATATATTACTTGCTCTCACAGCAGGTATTATGGTTGCTGCATCAACGTTCAGCTTAATACCCCAAGCCTTGAAATTATCAAATCTCTATGTACTTACGATCGGAATTTCGTTGGGTACTTTAACTTTAATGCTTTTAGAAAAATTTGTTCCGCATGTAGACTTGGATCATTCCAGAATTTTTAAAGGGATTGATTCAAAAGCTGCCTTAATAATTGCTGCAATCACGCTGCATAACTTGCCAGAAGGTCTTTCAGTCGGTGTCAGCTATGCAAGTAACAATACTGGCCTTGGCGGGTTGATCGCATTTGCGATAGGTCTTCAGAACGCACCTGAAGGACTGCTCGTAGCCCTCTTCTTAATTCATCAAAAAATGAATAGATTTAAAGCTTTCGTGATTGCTACATTAACAGGGGCAGTTGAAATCATTACCGCCATGCTAGGCTTCTTGCTGACTTCTTATGTTGAAAACCTTGTTCCATACGGATTATCTTTTGCCGCTGGCGCTATGCTTTTTATTGTGTATAAAGAACTTATTCCTGAAAGCCACGGTGACGGTCATGCGCGTTCAGCTACTATATCCTTTATTGCAGGACTCTTGATTATGATCTATTTAACTGAAATTTTCGGCTGATTGTTTGCAAAAAGAAGCGACTCTAAAGGAAAAATTCACTTTTCGAGTCGTTTTTTTTATTATTTTATAGCCTCTTTTTCCACTTTTGCTTCCGATTTTATAGAAAATACAGTACAGGACTGTTAGACAGTTCGCCCTATCCTAAAATTCTTGTTATTTTTACTCTTTTGAAGCTCTCGTTTTTAATTAATTCCACGGTAATGCGTAATTTATCCACGTTATTTTCGATAATTCCACGTTACTCACAATTACTCGATTTTCGACATAAAAATGACCCAAACGACTAAATGATTATCTTTTGGGTTATGAGGCTGTTTTCGTAACCTTTGTTATTCTTAGAAGTAGTTGATTTCCATTTCAGGCTACTTTCATTCCGCCGCGAAAACAGCCTCTTTATGGATGACTGATATCAATATCAATATCAATAATATCTGCCATGTTTAAAAGCTTAACCTCAGCTCTTTCATCCATAATGCGCAGCTGCTTTTTCAATTCATCTACATAGTGAACATGACCCGCGAGCTGTTTGATTTCCCCTTTTTGATAAAATGTAAACTTCAGCGGACTGCTATCCTCCATCGCCATACAGATTGTTTCATTAAATTCCTCATATTTTTGTTCATCGAGAACCGGCTTCTTTCCATAACTCAAGCCATTTTGATGCTCTCTCAGCATCTTCACATGTTCAGGCAGCATCATTGCCGTCCATTTAATTGTTCCTCTGTCGCGAATCATCGTGCTCCCTCCTTATGCCTTATGTCCGCCTAGAAGACGGCTTCTGTGCAGGGCAGTTCCGCCCTTCGTATAAGAAACTGCACGCAAGAGAGCATTGGAACCGTGTTTTTGCCGGATGGAATCCATTACATAACCTATTTTCCGCTTTTGAGGATGATCTAAAGAAAAAAGGGTCAATTGGGTTTCTGCATCCTCACAAACATTCGACAGAGCGATGGAAATCTTCCGTACCGTCTGTCCTTGGTAAAAAGTTTGAAACAAATCCAGGCAAACTTGGTAAAGTTCCATTGTAATATTTGACGGCTGATCAATCGTCTTAGAACGATGAAAACCGCCGCCTCCTTCATCCTTGCTGTATCCTACCCCCAGGCTGATCGTCCGCCCTGCCTTTTCTGCTCTTCTGGCGCGTCTTGCTACCTCCTCGCACATTTCCAGCATAACGTGCTTAATTTCTGTAATATCTGTATAGTCCCGCAGTAAAATCTGACTTTTTCCATAACTGATCTGCCCTTGCAAAATGGGAGCCCCTATTTCGGATAAATCTATTCCCCAAGCATGATAGTAAAGCTGGTTTCCCATAATGCCGAATTTTTTTTCTAAAAGCTCGAGCGGATAATGCGCCAAGTCGCCGACTGTCACAATCCCCATTCTGTTTAAAGTACGCTCAACCCGTGATCCGATTCCCCACATCTGACTAAGCGGAGAAAGCGGCCAAAGTTTGTTTCTCACATCCTCATATGTCCATTCCGCTACACCCTTTTTTTTAGCCTCTAAATCCAAGCATAGTTTAGAAAGCAGCATATTCGGTCCTATTCCGATCGCACAAGGCAACCCAAACTCCCTCCAAATATCTCTGCGTATTTTTTGAGCTAAATTCGCAGCACTTCCCCATAGTCTTTCTGTGCCATCTGCCTGAAGAAAACTCTCATCCACACTATATGTGTGAATGGATTCAGGAGGCACATAGCGATGCAGAAGCTTCGTAATTTCCATCGACCGCTCCAGAAAGAACGCCATCTGAGCGTTCACTACAACAATATTTTTGTTTTTAGGAATTTCAAACAAACGGTTTCCAGTCCGGATACCGAAATCTGCTTTTAGCTGAGGAGAAGCTGCAAGAACGACGCTGCCTTGCCTCTCAGTGTCCCCTACAACCGCCAAATAACAAGTGAGCGGATTTAAGCCTAGACGGACAGCAGCACAGCTGGCATAGAAACTTTTCATGTCCATGCACATAATCGTCCGTTTTGGGTATTCATCATAGTTCATTTGGCACAACCTCCTTTTTGCGAACATCTGTTCTTTATATGTATACCCATTTTAACCGAATGTATGTTCTTATAACAATGGTAATTTTTTCAGCATTTTTCGCACATTGACGTTTTTAGTTCAAAAGTCTAGGATGTAAAAGGAAAGACAGGTGATAGTATGGAGGATATTTTATTAAGAAAGATGATTTTACGAACATTGAAGGATTATTTATGGGAAGAAGAAGATTGCATTTTAAACGAAGAGGAATGGTGCCAATTAAAGACGAAGATTATGAAACAGATTAAGGAAGAAAATCAGGAAGAAGCAGTATATGCCATCGTTCAAGACGTGGTATATGAGTATTTTACAAACAAATAAGCAGGATCTTCTTTTTGAAAAAGAAAAACCTGCATGATTTTGTTTACATAATAAAATTATGGTTTATTTATTTTTGCCGAAATGATTTTCCGCCTAACGCCTCTACTACTCTTGGCATCAATTGGTAAAGGGTGCTTCCTGCATTCATCCACCACGGCAGGTTCAACTCACGAACAGGACGCTCCATTGATTCAACGATTTTTTTAGAAACATAGGAAGGCTTTAGCATTAGCTTTTGAATATTTTTAACATAGTTCCCTGACTTATCAGCCAGCGTGAAAAAATCTGTTGCGATCGGACCCGGATTCACCGTGGTAACAGCAACTCCTTTATGTGCTACTTCTAGTCTAAGACCGTTCGAAAAACCAAGAACTGCATGCTTTGTGGCAGCATATACACTTGATTTTGGCGTTGAAATTTTGCCTGCTTGAGAAGCGATATTAATAATCTGGCCGAAGCCTTTTTGAAGCATGTATGGAAGAACAGCCTGTGTACAAGCCATCAATCCAAGCACGTTCGTTGAAAACATACTCTCTACAGTCTGCCAATCAGACTCAGCAAATTCCTCGAACACACCAAATCCAGCGTTATTTACTAGAATATGTACCTCTTGAAGATCTGTAAAAACATTCTGAAAGACATCTCGAACGTTTTCTTGATTTGAAACATCCAGCGTATAATAGGGTGCCTTAATCCCTGTCGCCTGAAAAATCGTTTCTTGAACAATTTTCAGCTGTTCTTCCCTTCTCGCAAGCAGAACCGGAAGACCTTTTCTTTTAGCAACATCCATAGCTAAGTGTGCGCCTAATCCACCTGACGCACCTGTAATCGCAACAATTTTATTTTCAAGTGAACTCATCGTATTGCTCCTGTCTGGCTGAAATAAAATAAACCTTGATTTTCATCCTTCATAATCCGGCCTTCCTCCAAAAGCAAATCCAGATGCCCGGCTATTTCTGAAACGACAAGCCCAAGCTGTCTTTCAAATAATTTAGGAAAAAGACGCACACAAAGATCAAAAACGGTTAATGAATCTTGACCTAACAAGTTTTCGATTGTTTTTGCCCGTTCATTTTGATCATGAAGTCGCTTTCGAATCAAATCATTGGCATTTGAAAAAGGCTCTCCGTGACCTGGAAAAACCGTTCTTAGATTTAATGTTAACAGATTTTTTAATGTTTCACGATATTGAAGCAATGTTTTAGGCCTCTCCGTCTCGCGAAGTGGAGGAGGTTCTAAGAGAGCGTTGGAAGAAATATGGGGTAATAGTACATCTCCTCCGATAAAAATCCCTTGTTCTTTATGATAAAGCGATAAATGGTCAGGAGCATGACCAGGTGTTTTTAGAAAGATAAAACCTTCATGGCCAGGTACTGGATCATCAGGAAGCGCTGTTAAATCTGGTGTAAAAGTGCTCATGAACGATCGCAATTTTCTTAATTTCACTAATTCCATTCTGCCCAATGCATCAGGTACACCAAAATGGCTGTAAAGCTTCGTATAAAAGGAGTCTGTCCACTCTAAAAATTCACTGTCTCCACTTACATACGGAACAGCTTCCTTCAGCATGATAGTCTGTACACCAGCATCTTGAATTTCTTTTGATAATCCAGCATGATCTGGATGATAATGGGTACAAATATATTGATTCAGATCTTTAAATTTCAAACCGTGCTCTTTTAAGGAAGCAAGAAGAGTTTCCCTCGCCTCTTGTGTTTTTGGACCGCAGTCTATGAGCGTTGCGGCATCGCCTTTAAGGAGAAAACAATTGACAGGACCTACATCAAAAGGAGTAGGGAGAGTTATTGGGATAATAGTATCAGCTTTTGTCATCTTTTCCTCCAAATTAAAATAACTTATTGACATACATATAGAAATCATAGCATAATGTCTTTTAAAATATAAAATGAAAATTGCCAATTGTTCGAGAATATAATTGCATTGAAAGGGATTAGTAAGCATTTATCCTCCGTTAAAGAGAGTGAGACCCAGAGGCTGCAAGGTTTCACCGGTCAGGAATTGCTGAACCTGCCCCTGGAGCATTCGGAGAAATCCGGCGCAGTTCTGTGATAAAGACACTTCGAGCGGGCAGCACTTTTGCCAATGAAGGTGGTACCACGGATCACTCCCATCCGTCCTTTAATACAAGGACTGGGAGTTTTTTTATACTCAAATTTGAGGAGGGATCTGTCGTGAACAAAGAAAAAATAGCGTTTATTGGTGCAGGTGCAATGGCTGAAGCAGTTATGGAAGGAATGCTGAAAACAAACAAGTGGCTGGCTCAGCACCTCACGATCAAAAACCGCTCCAACAAGGAACGGCTTCAAGATCTTCGATTAAAATACGGTGTCTCTTTGTCGGTAAATATTAAAGATACGATCAATGATGCTGATATCATCATTCTAGCTGTAAAACCTAAAGATGCTCGTGAAGCAATTAAAAGCCTGCAGCCTTTTATTCAAAAAGAACAACTAATTATTTCTGTGATGGCAGGAATCTCTACTTCAAATATCACTGAATGGACAAAAAAAGAAAATCCAGTGATACGGGCAATGCCGAATACTTCTGCAGCAATCGGCTATTCAGCAACAGCCCTATCCAACGGAAAGTTCGCAACCGATCAACATGTGAAAAAAGCGTTTGAACTGTTTGAGACAATCGGTACTGTCACACATGTCGCTGAAGAAAAACTTCATATTGTTACAGGACTTTCCGGAAGCGGTCCAGCTTACGTCTATTATATTGCCGAAGCGATGCAAAAAGCGGCTGAAGAACTGAGTTTGTCCGAGGAAGAAGCGAGAAACTTGATCTCACAAACATTGCTAGGTGCATCACTAATGCTAAAATCAACGGCTGTATCGCCGATAGAGCTCCGGAAAAAAGTAACAAGCCCTGGCGGAACAACTGAAGCAGGGATTGGCACACTCGATCAATACCAAGTTCAGGACGCTTTCTTAGCATGTATTAAAAAAGCAGTAAAAAGATCAGAAGAGCTAGGAAGCATGTAATTTTTCATCGAGCTGTTTCTTGGAATGTAATACTTTTAAATGTCCGCTGCGGTGTTAAAGTAATAGTGATCACGACTCCTTTTTCTGCTGAACCTTTTCTAAGCCATAACTTAAATCGTTCGACATTATCTCCGTTTTGTGCCAAATTTCGACCCATATATAAATAGTCTACAATCTGATAGTCAGGATAACGTTTTCCTGTTTCAAAAACAGCAAGTCTTCCCCATTTTGCATATGCCGGTTCTTGCATACCAGGATAGGCAGCATGACCAATTGGTGCTGCAATGGAAAACATTAGAAAAACAGCTAACAAAATTGAAAATAATTTGATTGAAATCTTCAAATAGAACCACTCCTTTTGTTTATTTTGTGCAATTTCTCTTTGTAATTCTGCAAAAATTGACGATTAGAAAAAATTGACAACCCCATTTCTGAATTTTATCATTTAAAGAAGAGCTAGATTTAGGGAGGGATAGTTGTGACTGAAACGGAAATTTCCCAAAGATACCTTGAATTGCGCATTCAGTTTGAAAAATTCACGAAACGGTCTCTAACAGAAAAAGAATTAGTATTCATTCGCTGGCTTACGGAAAAAGGAGCCAATGTTGAAGAACATAAAAAAGACGGAAAAAAATTACGGCGCAGACGCCGAAAGTAAACACACCCCTCCTTCGTATTTTCAGGAGGGGTTTCTTTTGTTTCACATCACATATATTTTCACCTATACTATCCATAATAAATTAAAAATAACAGGAAGGAGCTCAAAACATGACCTATATTTTTGCTCATAGAGGATCTAACAAGGATTGTCCAGAAAATACGATGGCTGCATTTAAGAAAGCGTATGAAGATGGGGCTGACGGCATTGAATTGGATGTACAGCTATCAAAAGATGGTATTCCTGTTATTATTCATGATGAGAAAATAGACAGAACAACAAATAAGAACGGAAAAGTAGCTGATTTTACATATGAAGAACTATTAGAAATAGACGCGGGGAGCTGGTTTTCAAAATCATTCAGCAATGAACATATCCCATCGCTCGAAATGTTTTTACAATGGATTGCCCCACTCCCCTTACTTTTAAATGTTGAATTAAAAAATAACGAGATCGAATACAAAGGGCTTGAAGAAAAAACATTGGAACTTCTACGCTATTATGGAATGGAAAAGCGGACAGTGATTTCTTCCTTTAATCATTATAGTTTATTAAAAATCAGAAAGTTAAACCCTTATATTGAAACGGCTCCCCTTTATTCAGCTGGGATCTATGAACCATGGGAATATGTGAGGGTTGTATGTTCGCAGAGTGCACATCCACACTATAAATCTCTTCAGCCTTACATTATGGAGGGCTTTAAAAGAAATAATATTCCGGTAAGACCATACACAGTTAACCAGAAAAAATGGATGCATTACTTTTTCAAATGGGGTGCGCAGGCTATCATAACTGATTACCCGCTTATCGCGAGAAGTGTGCTGCACGGCAATCCACCAAAATAATACGAGCAGATGTTTTTTAAAATGAAGGTGAAAGATTTACAATAAACCTAGCTTGCATAGTGCCCTTTAAATAAGGCTGTATTCGTAACCATTGTTGCCCTTCCGCTCCAGGTTACTCGTTTTCCGCGGGGCGTGCGGTGAGCCTCCCTGGCGGAAGATATATGAGGTGCTGCTCCTGCGTCTGCAAGTAAAACAACTTCGAAGCGAGCTTCATCGTCACATGCCTTACGAGAAGAATACTCAGGTAGCTGGCACGCTAATCCCGTAAGACAAGGAAAGCTTCGACAGTGTTACACCGCACGAAGAAATTGTGATTTTCATTTTCGAGGAGTCTCGCACCTTGCACTCCATTCAACTTGTCAATGAAGGCTCTTTACAAAAAGGACCAAAAGCAACAATCTTTTAGAAAAAAGCCTTAAATAAAAAGGAGTTGTTAATTATTCAATCTTTACTATTTCAACCACTTACAATTCGTGACGTAACGTTAAAGAATCGTATTGTGATGTCTCCGATGTGCATGTATTCTTGCTATGAACAAGATGGCCAAGTGACACCTTGGCACTTGGCGCACTATACATCAAGAGCAGTAGGTCAAACAGGCTTAATCATGACTGAAGCTGCAGCTGTCAGTCCTCAAGGAAGAATAAGCCCTGAAGATTTAGGGATCTGGGATGACAGCCACATAGAGGGCTTATCAGAGCTTGTTAAATCCATTAAAGATAACGGTGCCAAGGCGGCTATTCAAATTGCGCATGCTGGCCGTAAAGCGGTGATTGACGGGCCGATCATAGCCCCTTCTGCTATCGCATTTTCTGATAATATGAAAACACCTGAAGAAATGACATTAGAGCAAATAACAGAAACCGTCAATCAATTCCGAGCAGCTGCCAAGAGAGCAAAAGAAGCTGGTTTTGATATTATTGAAATCCATGGAGCCCACGGGTACTTAATTAACGAATTCCTCTCTCCACTTTCAAATAGAAGAACCGACTCATATGGAGGAAATCAGCAAAAGAGATATCGTTTTTTACAAGAAATCATTGCTTCTATAAGGCTGGAATGGGACGGTCCCTTGTTTGTAAGAATCTCAGCCAATGATTATCATCCAGAAGGAAACACGCCTGAAGATTATGTGACCTACGCTTCCTGGATGAAAGAAGATGGCGTTGATCTCATTGACTGCAGTTCAGGTGCTGTTGTTCCTGCGAAAATCAAGACTTATCCCGGTTACCAAGTCCCTTTTAGTGACTTGATCAAAAATAAAGCAGACATCGCGACTGCTGCTGTCGGGTTAATCACTTCTGGACGTCAAGCCGAAGAAATTCTTCAAAACCAAAGAGCAGATTTGATCTTTATTGCGCGGGAGTTCTTGAGAGATCCGTATTGGCCAAGAACAGCTGCTGAAGAATTAGGGGAAGACATACAAAGTCCAAAACAATATGAACGAGGTTGGTAATATAACGAAAGCTGGCTCAAGCACCGTATAAAAGGTGCTAAAAGCCAGCTTTTAATGTTTATTTGAACCAAATTTTATTTTTTGCAGCAATTCATACAACAGTATACATACTAATAACCAGGTACCTCCTGCAAAAAAACCTCCTAGAACATCTGTCGGATAGTGGACGCCTAGATACACACGGCTGAAACCAACTAAAAAAACAAACAAACCTGTCAATCCGTATATCAATTTTTTTCTGCGCTTCATAAAGGAGTAGTTTTGAACGAGCAAAAATGAAAGCATAGAGAAGAATGCGATGGAGATCATCGCGTGTCCACTTGGAAAACTATAACCGCTTATTTCGATGACAGGATGAAAAGCAGGGCGATCCCGATCATAAAAGTTCTTCAGCCAATGATTCCCATATCTGATACCCATAATGCAAATCCCTAACACAAGGGGTTCTCTCCACTTTTTTTCAGCAAATATCCAAATAACAGAAAAAAAGATATAAACAGCATATTGATAAGGACGGGATGCAAAATTTGACAAAGCAATAAATACGGAATTCAGACCTGAATTGTGTAGGCCAACAATATTTTTCATTACCCAAACATCCATCTGTCTTACAGAAGACTGTTTATAAAGTACAGAAAAAAGAAAAAAGAGCATAATAAAAACAGCAATAAAGACTACCGCTCTTACCTTGTTATTTTTAAGAGTCATTCATTCACAGCCCTTGCTATTTTTTCCACGTTTAATGATTCCTTCACCATGCTTCTTTTCGATAGTAGATAATACATCATACAGAAGCGCTTCTTTTTCATTTTTTGCAACTGAGAATAAATCAAGCTGAACAGTAGCATTTTCTTTCTCAATCACTTCTGTCGCTGTAATTCCAAGCAAACGTACTGCTGCTTTTGACCAATTCTGCCTAAATAACTTCATGGCGACTTTAAAAATTTCTTCCTGATTACGCGAAGGATTTCCAAGCATTTTGCTTCTCGTGATCGTTTTCCTGTCGCTATATCTGATTGTAATCGCTACGGTTAAGGCGAGGCACCCTTTCGATTCAAGCCGCTTGGTTACTTTTTCTGACAACCTTCTGAATACTGGTTCTGCCTCACTCACTGTCTCAATATCTTCACTTAAGGTCGTTGAACTTCCAATCGATCGATGATCACTTACTGATGATGGATCTACAGGCCGGGAATCGATGCCATTAGCTCTTTCTTTCATTTTTAAGCCGTTGATCCCAAAGCGCTGTTTCATTTCATAATCAACAGCATGTGCGAGGTCTTTTACAGTGATGATTTCATACTTATTCAATTTTTCTTCCGTCTTTTTACCGATTCCGTGGAGCTCTCCGACTTTTAACGGCCAAAGTTTATGAGGGATGTCCCGTTTTCTTAATACGGTAATGCCGAGAGGTTTTTTCATATCTGAAGCCATTTTTGCCAAAAATTTATTCGGTGCAATACCAATCGAACATGGCATATTTAGTTCATGGAGCAATCGCTGCTGAATTTCGTTTGCTAATTGTAGTTGATTTTGACATTCTGTAACATCCATATAACCTTCATCAATAGAAACAGGTTCAACCCATTCTGTATACTCAAGTAGAAGACGAAATATTTGAGAGGAATATAGCTTATACGTCTCAAAATCAGGAGGTACAACAATAAGATTAGGACATAGCTTTTTCGCTTGCCATAATGGCATGGTCGTTTTAACTCCTTTTTCTCTCGCTTCATAGCTGCATGTCACAATGATGCCTTTCCGTTCTTCAACATTACCCGCTACTGCCAAGGGTTTTCCTCTCAGGCTTGAGTCCTTTGCCATCTCAACGGATGCATAGAAGCTATTCATATCCACATGAAATATTATTCTTCTTTTTGGCATAGAGGATTGATGTAACATGACGACTCCTTTAATAATTCTATATTTATTAGTATATGATAGCGGATGAGCTTTCAAAACAAAACATAAATTGTTGTAAAAACCAAATCGGTAAGTTCCGAAATAAACATTGGAACAATCATCATTCCTTGAACATCGCGAAACAAAAAAACAACTCAAAAGTGAAATTAACCACTTTTGAGTCAACTGCCGATTATACGTTTGTCTTATGTAATCTTTTACCGGTATCTTCTACCCAATCCACAAAATCTTCCCCGTGGAAATGTTTGTTTAAATCCTTATGTAGTTGAATAAGTTCAAGATAAAATTCTCTTCTGTCCCCATCCTCAAGCCATTTTTGCAAGAAACCATATACTTGACAATTGAAATCGGCGGATTCCTTTTGCTTTTTCCAGCCCTTTTCTGTTAAATATACGTAGGATATGCGCCGATCATCATTCTTTTTCTCGAGTTCGACGAGTCCCTTTTCTTTTAACCTTTTAATGACTTGCATAACAGTAGACACATCCCATAAACCATAATACGCAATCTTAGAGATGGTAATGTCTTCTTCAAAGGAGACTATCCATAAGATATGCAATTCTGCTTGAGTTAAACCTAGCGCTTTAGCTGACTTCTGCCAGTCTTCTTCTAAAACTTTATATACACCGCGCATATAGTTTACCATCATATGTCTGTCTGATACTTGGCTCATCCCATTTCCTCCCCAATTGAAATAAGATTTATTAGTGAATTACCAATATTTAGATGATAAAAACATCTTACATAACGTTAGAAGTTACTGTCAACTTTAAACGCTAAATTTGTTAACTTTTTTAGCAAAAACAGGCAACTTTACCTATAAAAAACAAAAACCTGACAAAGTTTTTCGTCAAGTTTTTGTAAAAACTATTCTTTTTTGGATGCCGCAACCTCGATTACAGCTAGGACAATTTCTGCTGTTTTTGTAAGTTCTTTAATTGGCATTCTTTCGTTTGTAGTATGAATCTCTTCGTACCCCACTGCAAGATTTACAGTAGGAATCCCATGACCTGCGATAATATTTGCGTCGCTTCCTCCACCGCTATGAAGCAGTTTGTGCGGACGGCCAATCTTTTCTGCAGCTTTTTTTGCTACTTCAACAACATAATCTCCGTCACTAAACTTAAACCCTGGATACATCACTTCGATTTCAACTTCCGCACGTCCGCCCATTTCTGCGGCAACAGTTTCGTAAGCTTCCTTCATCTTAGCAGTTTGTGCTTCCATCTTTTCATGAATTAATGAACGAGCTTCCGCAAGAACGAATACTTGGTCACAAACGATATTCGTTTGTTCTCCGTGTCCGCCCCCATGAAAATGGCCGATATTCGCTGTTGTTTCTTCGTCAATTCTGCCTAGGGGCATGCGGGATATTGCTTTTGCAGCTATAGTAATCGCAGATACACCTTTTTCAGGAGCTACCCCTGCATGTGCCGATTTTCCATAAAGTGTCGCCCTTACTTTAGCTTGAGTAGGAGCAGCTACGATTATATCACCGACTGGACCGTCACTATCTAGAGCAAAACCATATTTTGCAGTGATTTTGGATGCATCCATAGCCTTTGCACCTACTAATCCGGATTCTTCTCCGACAGTAATGACAAACTGGATATCCCCGTGAGCAATATTTTGTTCTTTTAGCACTTTGATCGCTTCAAACATTGCAGCAAGACCTGCTTTATCATCTGCTCCAAGAATGGTTGTTCCGTCGGTTACAACATAACCATCCTTAATAGATGGCTTGATTCCTTTTCCAGGTGTAACCGTATCCATATGGGAAGTAAAATAAATTGTATCTACTCCCTCTTTGTTTCCTTTTAGTGTGCAGATTAAATTTCCTGCTGCATGCTCGGTTTTGGATTCAGCATCATCTTCATACACTTCTACCCCAAGCTCTTCAAATTTTTTCTTGAGAACAATTGAGATTTCTTTTTCATTTCTAGTTTCTGAGTCAATTTGTACGAGCTCCAAAAACTCATTTAATAGACGTTCTTCATTTACCATTATGTATTCCCTCGCTTTTATAGTGGTATATTCCCATGCTTTTTGTAAGGTCGGTCTTCTTGCTTAGTGCGCAGCATGTCCAACGCCTGAATACACTTGATTCTTGTATCTCTTGGATCGATGACATCATCAACCATTCCATTTGCAGCTGCAATATATGGATTTGCAAATTTCGTACGATATTCTTCTATTTTCGCAGCTCTTGTTTTCTCTGGATCTTCACTATTTGCAATATCCCGTGAGAAAATCACGTTTGCTGCACCTTGAGGTCCCATGACTGCAATCTCAGCGTTCGGCCATGCGAAAACTAAGTCCGCACCAATCGATTTACTGTTTAATGCTACATAAGCACCGCCGTAAGCCTTTCGGAGTATAATCGTAATCTTCGGAACTGTCGCTTCAGAATATGCATATAAAATTTTTGCTCCATGTCGAATAATTCCCCCATGCTCTTGTTTAACACCAGGGAAAAAGCCTGTTACATCTTCAAATGTGATAATTGGAATGTTAAAGGAATCACATAGCCTGATAAAACGGGATGCTTTATCAGAAGAGTCAATATCAAGTCCACCAGCCATGACTTTAGGCTGATTACATACTAATCCTACCACTTCACCCTTAATTCTTGCAAAACCTACGACAATATTTCTTGCAAATTGTGCGTGTACTTCCATGAATGAATCTTTATCAACGATTTCGTTAATCACATTTCTAACGTCATAAGGTCTTGTCGAATCAAATGGAATGATTTCTGTTAATTCTGGACGATAATCTTCTTCATCTCCCCATGGTAAAACAGGCGGCTTCTCTTTATTATTCTGCGGAAGGTAAGAAATTAATCTTCTAACCTCTTCTAGCACATCTGCCTCTGATGAGGAAGTAAAATGTGCGTTGCCGCTTTTCGAAGCATGAACCTCAGCTCCGCCTAAATCTTCAGAAGATATATTCTCGCCGGTAACCGTTTCAATAACTTTAGGCCCAGTAATAAACATTTGGCTCGTTTTCTCCACCATGAAAACAAAATCTGTTATCGCGGGCGAATACACAGCACCACCAGCACAAGGTCCCATAATAACAGAGATTTGCGGAATCACCCCAGAATATATGCTGTTTCTGTAAAAGATATGGCCGTATCCATCCAAAGACATGACCCCTTCTTGTATCCTGGCGCCGCCAGAGTCGTTCAATCCAATAAAAGGAGTACCGTTTTTTGCAGCCAAGTCCATAACAGCGCTAATTTTTTTTGCGTGCATCTCACCTAATGCACCGCCGAACACAGTAAAATCTTGCGCAAACAAATAAACAGGGCGTCCATGTATTTTCCCGTATCCTGTAACAACACCTTCTCCAGGTGCTTTCAACCCAGATAAACCAAAATCATGTGAGCGATGCTCAATGAAAGGATTTAGCTCAACAAACGATCCTTCATCCAGCAAAAGGTCAATTCGTTCACGAGCAGTGAGTTTTCCACGCTCATGCTGTTTATCGATTCGGTCATCTCCGCCGCCTAGTTCAATTTCGGTCTTCTTTTCATAAAGTTCATTAATTTTTTCGTAGATGTCCATTATACTTCCTCCTTTTTTATTTTTTCACATAGCTCAAATAACACTTTGTGAGTAGAGGAAGGATGCATAAAAGCGACTGAAGCACCACCTGCACCTATTACTGGTGCTTCATTGATCATTTTAATTCCGTTCGCCTTCATTTCATCTATGCGATCTTGTATATTCGAAACACCTAAAGCTATATGATGAACACCTTGCCCACGCTTTTGGATAAATTGAGCAATCGGACTTTCTTCTGAAAGAGGCTCTAGAAGTTCTAACCTTGTTTCGCCAATTTTAATAAAAGCAACTTTCACTTTTTGTGACTTAACTTCTTCTATAGCTTCCAATGATAAACCTAGCTGATTCACATAGAAAGGAAGCGTCTCATCCAGTGATGAAACAGCAATTCCGATATGATCTATTTTTTCTAGTGGTAATGCTTTTTTCGCTGTATTGATTCCGTCTCGTTCGTATACGGCTTTTTCAATAAATATTGCCGTTTCAACCGTAGGTGTTCCTGGTGTGAAAACCTTTTTTATTCCTTTATCCTCCAAGAAAGGGATGTCTTCCCAAGGGATGACTCCTCCTCCTACTACAATAATGTCATCAGCACCTCGTTCGTGAAGCAGACGCATAACTTCAGGAAAAAGTTCATTATGAGCTCCTGACAAACAAGATAACCCAATTGCATCCACGTCTTCTTGAATCGCAGCTGCTGCAATTTGTTCAGGTGTTTGTCTCAAACCTGTGTAGATTACTTCCATACCATAATCTCGCAGTGCTTGTGAAATAACCAGCGCTCCTCGATCATGTCCATCTAGTCCTGGTTTTGCTATTAAAACACGGATCGTTTTTTTCATACCTGTCCACTCCTCTTTATGTCTAAACGCCTGTATATTCTCCAAACTCTTCACGCAGCACACCGCAAATTTCACCGACTGTACAATAGGATTTGACACATGCCAAAATAATCGGCATTAAATTATCCTCAGTTTTAGCAGCCATTCTTAGTGATTCCAACTGAGCGCTCACTCGGTTTTCGTCTCTTCTTGCTCTTAATTGCTGCAGCTTTTCCCGCTGTTTTTCTCCTAAAGCTGGATCAACCCTTAATAATTCAGGCTGCGGTTCATTATCCACTGTGAATTTGTTCATACCTACAATAATCTCTTGTCCGCTTTCGATTCTTTTTTGTGTTTCATAGGAAGTATGATGAATCTCCCTCTGCATATAGCCCTGTTCTACAGCAGAAACTGCTCCACCCATCTGCTTAATTTTATCGATATATTCATTTGCTTTTCTTTCAAGTTCGTCTGTTAAATTCTCTACGTAATAAGAACCGGCTAGTGGATCAACCGTATCTGCAACCCCTGTTTCATGAGCCAGTATTTGCTGTGTTCTAAGCGCAATTCTTGCAGACTCTTCTGTTGGAAGAGCCAATGCTTCATCCCTGGAATTGGTGTGAAGGCTTTGCGTACCCCCGAGCACTGCCGACAATGCTTGAGTCGTAACCCTTACAATATTGTTGTCTGGCTGTTGTGCAGTTAACGTTGAACCGCCGGTCTGTGTATGAAAACGAAGCTGCCAAGACTTCGGATTCTTTGCGCCATATTCCTCTTTCATAAGCTTTGCCCACATTCTTCTCGCAGCTCTGAACTTTGCAGCTTCTTCAAAAAACTGATTGTGTGCGTTAAAGAAAAAGGCTAAGCGAGGTGCAAAATCGTCAATATTCAAACCTGCTTCTAAAGCTGCATCCACATAAGCAATGCCATTTGCAATTGTAAAAGCTAATTCCTGTGCTGCATTAGATCCAGCCTCTCGAATGTGATATCCAGATATACTTATCGTATTCCATTTTGGTACTTCTGCCTGACAATAGCCGAAAATATCTGTAATCAGCCTCATCGACGGCTTTGGAGGGAAAATATAAGTACCCCGGGCAATGTATTCTTTTAAAATATCATTTTGGATTGTACCTGAAATTTTATCTGAAGATACTCCCTGATTTTCTGCAACTGCAATATACATGGCTAAAAGAACTGAAGCAGGTGCGTTAATCGTCATAGATGTACTCACTTTATCGAGCGGAATATCTTTTAATAATGCTTCCATATCCTCCAACGAATCGATAGCTACGCCTACTTTTCCAACTTCACCTCTTGCCATTGGATGATCAGAATCGTAACCAATCTGGGTTGGCAGATCAAAAGCTACGGATAATCCTGTCTGACCTTGTTTCAATAAATATTGAAACCTCTTATTCGTTTCTTCAGCAGAGCCAAATCCTGCATATTGTCTCATAGTCCAAAAGCGAGCACGATACATCGTTGGCTGCGAACCTCGCGTATATGGATACTCGCCTGGGAGACCGAGTGAATCCATAGGATAATTATCATCCTCAGCACCATACAGTCTATCTATATCAATATCTGATGAGGTATGGAACCGTTCTTTTCTTTCGGGAAATCTATTCATTAATTGATCTGTTTTATCTTGCCAATCTTTTAACCGTTGCTGTTTATCCATTGGTGGCCTCCTGTTACAAACGAAAGATATTCTCAACATAACATCTTTCGTTTTGAAAGCGCTTTTTCCTGCTTGATTTCGCAAATTTTCGACGAAAAATGCAAGCCCCTTATCTTGTTTATCACTTTTAAACACGTTACAATTGGATTGGAATGTAATAGGAGGGGAATAACCGTGTCTCAAAAATTAATGAAAACCATTGTCTACATCATGCTTATTTCACTAGTTGTAAGCAGCCTTCTCGCTGGAGTAAGCTTGTTTTTTTAATATGAGATAAAAGAAAAGGATGGTTTGAGAGTGTTTACTCCTAAGCCATCCTTTTTTATTACTTTAGCTGGACGAACATTGCGTTTATTGGATTGCACTCTTCGTTTGTTGGATTGTCTTGTGGGATAATGCTCCCGTTAACAACTTTACGAGTATTTTTCCTCATTATTGATTTTTCAACGCGTCTAGATACTGTTGAAAGCTTTCTCTTGAATCAATTACATTAATTTTTGTTCCGATTTGAATATGTGCAAATAACTTCTGAACGTCCTTTTCATACATTCGGATACAGCCAGCTGTTACGAATCTTCCTATAGCAGAAGGATTATTGTTTCCGTGTATCCCATATGTACGCCCATCTGTATTTTTGGCGTCAAATCCAATCCAGCGGGTTCCGAGAGGGTTGGATTTATCACCGCCTTCAATATCTTTTTTCCGATAATAAGGATCAACCGCTTTAACAGTTACCGTGAATTCTCCCTCAGGAGTTAAATCATTCGATTTTCCGGTTGCGACTTTATAAACGCCCTTCACTTTTCCCTCTTCTATATAAGCTAATTTATTGTTCATTTTATTGACAATAATAAATGGATCTCCAAGCTTTTCAGCATTTCCAAGCGGCCATAAAGGAGAAAAAAATAAAAGGCATGCAAGATTTATCTTCAGCATGTGAGTTCACCCTGACTTTTTTCATTAGTATTTGAAATTTCAGGCAGGCTCATCACGATCAAGATCATTTTTTTTGAATTTCTTTTTAATGAGTAGATATTCTTCAATATCCTGAAGGAGCTGATACAGTTTGGAACGCGTCTCAAATTCTAATCGGTCCTTCGGCAGATGCATTTCTCTGAATTCCTGCCTCATATTATTTAATTCATTCAAAAAATAGGCAGCTGTGTTTCCTGGATGAATCGCAGCACCTAATCGTTCGAAAAAAGCACCAAGCTTTTCACCCTGTAAATACGTTTTATCAATAGAAGATATATTTGGAAGCATACGCTGAATGATCTCAAATTGTTTTTCTCTCATTTTAAAATAATGATAGTACTGATTTTCATATCGTAAAAAGTGGTTTTCAACATCACGGAATGCAAGGCTTTTTGCATGTGAAATCAAATTTGCAACCTCCGTTATTTCCTTGCCATCCCATTCATGCACGTCATGCGATAGATACAAGTAAAATTCTTGAAAAATCTTTTTGTATTTCATTTCCAATTCCTGCTGCATCGCTAATAGTGTCTTTTCCATAGATGGCATATACAGGTTCATGATCAGTCCCATTCCAATACCGATTACAATTATTCCAACCTCGTTTAGTACGATCGACCAGCTAATAGTTTGCAGAGTATATAGATGTAAAATAATTACAGAACTTGTAATGATACCTTCTTTAAAGTTAAAAGCTACAAGAGTCGGGATAAATAAAGTTAATAGAATAGTTAGCGTATAAAAATGATAGCCGATGATCGTAAAGAAGAAAGACGCAAAAAGGATGCCCAGAAGACATGCAGCAAACCGTTCCCAAGAACTAATGACAGATCGCTTTTTTGTTATTTTTATGCATAAAATAGTTAAGATACCTGCTGAGGTATAGAAATCGAGCTTCAGCCATTCTGCCAACGCAATGGCTAATCCAGCACCAATCGCAGTTTTTAACGTTCTGTATCCAATAGTAAATTTCATAGATTGACGCCTGCTTTCAGAGTTCTATCTTCATCTTTTCCCATTTCCATGGACTTTAATGTCTTTTATGAATATGAAAAAGAGGACCTCAATTGAAGTCCTCACTGTCATTATAACACTTTTTCTAAAAAGGCTTTAGCTCTTTCGGTAGTTGGATTCTCGAAAAACACTTGCGGAGCTGAATCTTCCACCAGCTGACCGTCATCCATGAATAAAACCCGATCAGCCACTTCTTTTGCAAAACCCATCTCATGTGTAACAATAACCATCGTCATACCTGTTTTAGCAAGATCCTTCATAACTTGAAGTACTTCTTTTACCATTTCAGGATCAAGCGCTGAAGTCGGTTCATCAAACAGCATGATTTCCGGATTCATAGCGAGCGCTCTCGCTATTGCTACACGCTGTTTTTGTCCTCCTGAAAGACTTGATGGATATGCTTGAGCTTTTTCACCAAGACCTACTTTATTTAGTAAGTCGAGCCCAATCTGTTCTGCCTCTTTCTTTGTCTTTTTTAACACTTGGAGAGGAGCAAAAGTGATATTTTCCAAAACCGTTAAGTGCGGAAAAAGATGAAAGTGCTGAAAAACCATTCCTACTTTTTTACGCAGATGTGTTTCCATCTGCTGAATGTCTGTTCCTTCAATCGTGATGGTACCTTCATTTCTCGATTCAAGCAGATTCAAGCATCGGAGAAAAGTTGATTTACCTGATCCTGAAGGTCCGATAACAGCAATAACTTCACCTTTATTCACCTTTGTTGTAATCCCTTTTAAGACTTCGTTTTTACCAAAACTTTTTCTTAAATTTTCAACATTAATCACTCTTTGCTAACCTCCTTTCCAATCCACGCCCAGCTATTGTTAAGAGCATAACTAAGAGATAATAAATCAGACCTGCGAGTAATAATGGTTCAAAGAACGCATAGTTGCTTGCTCCGACAATCTGTGCACGTCTCATGATATCTAGCGCACCAATTACAGAAACGATCGCAGATTCTTTCGTTAACGTAATAAATTCGTTCATTAGAGCCGGCAAAATATTTTTCAGTGCCTGCGGCAAGATAATTTTCAACATCATTGTTCGATAAGGAATGCCCAAAGCCATCGCGGCTTCTTTTTGACCTTTATCTACTGCATTGATTCCTGCACGAATAATTTCAGAAACATACGCAGCCGAATTTAATGCGAATGTCAGCACACCAGCCGTGAATGCCCCAATATCAACACCCGTTAATTGCGGAATTGCATAATAGATAATCAGCATCTGTAAAATGAGGGGTGTTCCTCTAAAAACAGAAGTATACGCATCTGCAAACCAGCGTAAAACACGTACTTTACCAATCTTAAAAAAAGATAAGATTGTTCCCAATAAAAAACCTAGAACTAATGAAACAGCCACAAACTGCAACGTAACCCATATTCCATACAAAATATAAGGAATAGAAGGCACGAGCTGGGCAAAATCCAAGTTCATGCCTATCACTCTCTTTCTTTACTTATTTTTTCACTCCGAACCACTTTTCAACAAGCTTGTCCATCGTTCCGTCTTCTTTCATCTTCTTAAGCTCTTTATTAAATTCATTTGTTAGTTCACTGTCTTTAGGAAAAGCAATCGCTGATCCAGCAGCATCTGTGTTTGGCAATGCAAAAGAGCTTAACTCTTTATTTTTCTTTAAAAATTCATATGCAACTGCATCTTCAATAATCGCAGCATCAACTCGATTTGATTTCATTTCTTGAACTAATTCAGTTACTTTATTGCGTTTTACAACATTAAACTTTTGTTCCTTTAATAGTTTGTCTGCTTCTTTTTCTTGGATAGAAGCCAATTGGACACCAAGTGTTTTACCTTTAAGGTCATTAACCGACTTGATTGACTTGTCTTTTGTAACGATTAACTGTTGAGCTGCATAATACTCATCAGAAAAGTCTACTTTTTTCTTTCTTTCTTCGTTTGGTGTCATGCCAGCAAGAACAAAGTCTGCCTTTCCGCTGTTAATTGCCGGAATTAAACCATTGAAATCCATATCTTTAATTTCAATTTTATAGCCCAGCTTTTTAGCAATGTGGTTGGCTACATCAACATCAAACCCTTGAACTTCTCCACCTTTAGCTGTATCTACAAATTCATATGGCGGATAATCAGCAGAAGTTGCCATGATCAGTTTTTTTCCAGACTCATCTCCACCACTGCTGTTCGATGCGCCTTTATCTTCAACAGCACCGCAGCCCGCTAACATTGCAATAATTATGATAAAATATATCATTAAGAAATTTTTCTTCATCGTTTATATCTCCTTATAAAATCATTATATTTATTCACCAAAATGAATTTTAACACAAAAAAGCCCAAAAATAAGTTTTTTGATAATTCTGAATGTATTTTTATTCAAAAAAAGGAGTGCTCAATATGGAATTTGGAGAGAAAAACCCAGGTACATTCTATAGAAATAGAAAAGCTGTTTATGCAGTCGTTTTGGATAAACAAACAAGCAAATTGGCAGTCATGATACATAACGATAAAGGTTTCTTGCCCGGTGGCGGGTTAAATGAGCATGAGAGCCATATGGAATGCTTAAAAAGAGAATGTATTGAAGAAACAGGATATACGTTGAATATTGAAAACCTTATAGGAAATGCCAAGCAATATTTTCAATCCCGTCAAAATGAATCTATTTTGAATGAGGGCTGCTTTTACGCGGGTACATTTGGTGAATTTGTACGATCACCAGTGGATAAGGATCATGAACTCGTTTGGATGGATATTAAGGAAGCAGAGAAAATCTTATTTCATCGTTCTCATATTTGGGCTGTACGGCAAGGTTTTAAAATACTGCACTCATGCATTAATGAACAGGATAGAAAAGAAAAAACGGAAAAATAATAAGCTGGCTCATTAAGGGAGCAAATCTCCCGAACGAGCCAGCTTAAGCTTTATGATCATTTTACTTACAATAAGTTTCAAATGCGCTTCTTAATTTATTTACTACTTCCATTGGTTCGTGTCCTTCGATCTCATGACGCTCAACCATCATTTGAATTTCCCCATCTTTTAAGAGAGCAAACGAAGGTGATGAAGGAGGATAGCCTGTAAAATAGGACCTTGCTGTTTCAGTTGCATCTTTATCTTGCCCTGCGAATACCGTTACGATATGATCAGGTCGTACGTCCTGTTTAACAGAATATGCAGCCGCCGGTCGTGCAATTCCTCCCGCACAACCACATACGGAATTAATCATAACAAGTGTTGTTCCTTCTTTTTGGAAAGCTTCTTTTACGTCTTCTGAACTAAAAAGCTGTGAATAACCAGATTCCACCATTTCTTTACGAGCCGTTTCTACTACATCGTTGAATAAATTAAATTGAAAGTTCATTTCATTCAGCTCCTTTCTTTTATATTGTACTCAATTATGGATATATAAAAAAGAAAAATGCCACTATTATACGGCATTTTTCTTAGGGGGTTATGGGGTTTGGAGGTGTTGCTGATAATCTCTACCCCGTATTAAACCCAACTAAACCACTTTTTAATAAATAGATGTGTTTTCATTTGTCATATTTTCAAGACGCTCTTTCACACGAGCAAGGAAACGTCCACAAACAAGTCCATCAAGCACACGATGGTCCAGTGACAAACAAAGATTAACCATGTCCCTTACTGCAATCATACCGTTGTTCATTACAACAGGACGTTTTACAATCGATTCAACAGAAAGAATCGCTGCTTGCGGGTAATTAATGATAGGTGTTGACATAACGGAGCCAAATGATCCTGTATTGTTTACAGTAAATGTACCGTTCTTCATATCATCACCAGAAAGTTTGTTCGTTCTCACTTTATCAGCTAGCTCTTTTACATCACGAGCAATGCCTTTTATCGATTTTTCATCCGCATTCTTAATAACCGGAACATAAAGAGCGTCATCGGTCGCAACAGCAATTGAAATATTGATATCTTTCTTTTGGATGATTTTATCTCCAGCCCACATTGAATTCAGCTGCGGAAACTCTTTTAATGATTCAACAACCGCTTTAATGAAGAATGGCAAGAACGTAATGTTGTATCCTTCTTTTGATTTAAAATCACCTTTAACAGAGTTACGATACTCAACAAGGTTTGTTACATCCACTTCAACCATCGTCCAGGCATGTGGAGCTTCATGTTTAGAACGTACCATGTTTTGTGCGATTGCTTTACGAATTCCTGTAACAGGGATTTCAATATCGCCAGGCATAGCTTCCACTGAGATCGGTTTTAACCCAGTAGAAGTTTCTTTTGGCTGAACTGTTTCTTGTTTCGCTGCAGCAGCTGTTTCACCTGTTGGAGCTGAAACAGTTTTAGAATCGGATGTTGGTATTTCACCAGAATCTATGAGCTTTTGCAGATCTTTTCTTGTGATTCTTCCGCTTTGACCAGTACCTTCAACAAGATTTAAATCAATCCCGTGTTCAGATGCCATTCGCACTACTGCTGGAGAATAACGTCCTCTTGCCTCTTGATCTTTTTTAGGAGCAGAAGCTGGTTTATCAGCCACTGATGGCGCATTATCCGTATGTTCTGCTTTTTTTTCAGCAGAAGCAGGTGATGCTGCATCTTCTCCGCTTCCTTCTGTATCGATATAACAGATTAATTCTCCGACAGAAAGAGTGTCTCCTTCGCCAGCAACTAATTCTTTAATTGTACCGCTAAAAGAAGATGGAACTTCCGCGTTCACTTTATCTGTCATGACTTCAGCTAAAGGATCATATTTTTTTACTGTATCACCAGGTTGAACCAGCCATTTACTGATCGTTCCTTCTGTAACACTCTCCCCGAGCTGGGGCATTGTAATTTTTTCTGTAGCCATTTACGTTCCCTCCTTTATGTTAAAATGCCGCTAGATCTCTCATCGCTTTTTCTACCTTATCAGGATTAACCATAAAATATTTTTCCATTGTAGGTGCATAAGGCATTGCTGGAACATCAGGACCAGCAAGACGCTGAATCGGAGCATCCAATTCAAACAAGCAATTTTCAGCAATAATTGCTGCTACTTCACTCATGATACTTCCTTCTTTGTTATCCTCGGTAAGAAGCAATACTTTACCTGTTTTAGAAGCTGCTTCAATAATTGCTTCTTTATCAAGCGGATATACCGTACGAAGATCTAGAACATGAGCAGAGATCCCGTCTTTTTCAAGCTTTTCAGCAGCCTGAAGTGCAAAATGAACACAAAGTCCATATGTAATTACAGTAATATCATCACCTTCACGCTTCACGTCTGCTTTACCGATCGGCAATGTGTACTCTTCTTCAGGTACTTCACCTTTTATCAATCGGTAAGCACGTTTATGCTCGAAGAAAAGAACAGGGTCTTCATCGCGAATCGCGGATTTTAATAAGCCTTTTACATCATAAGGAGTGGAAGGCATAACAATTTTCAAACCAGGTACATTCGCAAATAAAGCTTCTACAGATTGTGAATGATAAAGTGCACCATGTACGCCTCCGCCATAAGGTGCACGGATCGTAATCGGGCAAGTCCAATCGTTGTTGGAACGATAACGGATTTTTGCTGCTTCTGATACAATTTGGTTTACCGCTGGCATAATAAAATCAGCAAATTGCATCTCAGCGATCGGACGCATACCATACATTGCAGCACCGATCCCTACGCCCGCAATAGCAGATTCTGCTAAAGGAGCATCAATTACTCTTTGCTCACCAAACTCTTCAATTAAACCAGTAGTTGCACGGAAAACTCCTCCGCGTACACCAACATCTTCTCCTACAACAAATACTCGCTTATCACGCTGCATTTCTTCGCGGATAGCTTGTGTTACTGCATCAATATATGAAATTACCGGCATTTAATATTTCCCCCTTTACTCTGCGTAAACATGAAGAAGCGCGCTTTCAGGATCAGCATATTTTGCGTTCTCTGCATAGTCCGTAGCTTCATCTACTTCTTTTTGAATCTCTTCAATCATTTGCTTTTCTAACTCTTCAGACATGATTCCGTTTTCTTTTAAGTAAACAGCAAATGTGTGAATTGGGTCTTTTGCTTTCGCTTCTTCAACTTCTTCACGAGTTCTGTATGCACGATCATCATCATCAGAAGAGTGAGGTGTAAGACGATAAGCAACCGTTTCGATTAATGAAGGTCCTTCGCCTCGTCTTGCGCGGTCTGCAGCTTCCTTTACCGCTTCATATACAGCTAACGGATCATTTCCATCAACTGTAACCCCTGGCATACCATATCCGATGGCACGATCTGAAACATTCTTACAAGCTAATTGCTTAGAAATCGGTACAGAAATAGCGTATTTGTTATTTTCGCACATAAAGATAACAGGCAATTTATGAACAGAAGCAAAGTTTGCTCCTTCGTGGAAATCTCCTTGGTTAGAAGACCCTTCACCAAACGTCGTAAACGTTACAAGATCTTTTCCTTCCATCACTCCGCCTAGTGCGATTCCTACAGCATGTGGAACTTGTGTTGTTACTGGCGAAGAACCGGTTGCGATACGGAGTTTTTTAGACCCAAAGTGACCAGGCATTTGACGTCCGCCGCTGTTTGGATCTTCAGCTTTTGCAAATCCAGATAGCATTAAATCTTTCGCTGTCATACCAAATTGCAATACAACACCCATGTCACGGTAATAGGGCAGTACATAATCTTTCTCATTATCCAATGCCATTGCAGCCCCAACTTGAGCTGCTTCTTGTCCTTGACAAGAAATAACGAATGGAATTTTTCCTGCACGGTTTAATAACCACATGCGCTCATCAATTTTACGTGCCATCAGCATCGTTCTATACATATGAATTACATCTTCATTTGATAAGCCTAATTGTTCATGACGTGTTTCTGTCATTGGTTTAACCCCCTTAAAAATGAATTGCTTTTCCTTCAACAGCTAGAGCTGCTTCACCAAATACTTCAGATAAAGATGGATGAGGGTGAATTGTAAGTGCGATCTCCCAAGGTGTAGCATCGAGCACTTTTGCGAGTCCAGCTTCAGAAATCATATCCGTCACATGCGGTCCGATCATATGAACCCCTAGTAAATCATCATTGTCTTTATTCGCAATGATTTTTACAAATCCATCACTTTCACCATATACTAGTGCTTTTCCGATTGCTTTAAATGGGAATTTTCCCACTTTAACATTGAACCCTTGATCTTTTGCTTGATTTTCTGTTAAACCGACACTCGCCATTTCAGGGCTGGAATATATACATTTTGAAATGTTTGTATAGTTAATAGGTTCAACTTTCATGTTGTTTAGATGCTCTACTGCATTTATACCTTCATGCGAGGCAACATGTGCTAATTGAAGCCCTCCGATAACATCGCCTATTGCATAAATGTGGCTTTCAGCTGTCTGAAAATATTCGTTCGTTAAAATGTATCCGTTTTCAATTTTTATGGTTGTGTTCTCTAATCCGATTCCTTCAGTGTTTGCTTGTCTGCCGACAGATACGAGCATTTTTTCTGCAGAGAATTGTTTTGTTTCCCCTTTATGTTCTGCAGAAATCATAACGCCATTTCCCTTTTCTAACGTGTCAGGAAGAACTTTGGCAGAAGTGACTAATTTAATTCCTTTTTTCTTTAACACACGAGCAGCCTCTTTAGAAATATCTTCATCTTCAGTTGGTACAATACGGTCAGCATATTCCAATACAGTTACGTCCACACCAAGATCGTTTAGCATTGAAGCCCACTCAATACCAATGACACCACCGCCGACAATAATTATCGAACTTGGCAATGATTCCATTTCTAATGCTTCATCACTCGACATTACAAACGTACCGTCAATTTCTAATCCTGGCAAAGAACGAGGTCTAGAACCTGTAGCAATAATGACATTCTGAGGAATAAGAATTTCGTTTTCTGTTCCATCGTTAAATTCAACTGAAACCGTTCCAGGCATTGGTGAAAAGATAGACGGTCCAAGAATACGGCCCATTCCCTCATAAACTTCAATCTTCCCTTTTTTCATTAAACCTTGAACACCCATATGCAATTGATTAACAATGGATTGTTTGCGTTCCTGCATTTTTGTAAAATTAAGACCTAGCCCTTCAATTTCAACTCCGAAATCAGCTGCTTTTTTAGCTGTCTTATACACTTCAGCACTTCTAAGCAAGGCTTTACTAGGGATACAACCTCTATGTAAACATGTTCCGCCTAGTTTTCCTTTTTCAACGACAGCTACAGTTTTTCCTAATTGGGCTGCACGGATGGCGGCTACATAGCCGCCAGTTCCTCCACCCAATATGACCAAATCAAAATCTTTTGACATCGCTCATATCTCCTTTTTTGCTGCTAATCCAGCTGCAATCCTATAGATGCTTTCGCTCCGGGATATTCTTTCGCTTGTTCTTCATTTCTTAGAACACGAAGTCCGCCTTCCGCCAATGCTTGAAGCTCATTTTCACCCGGCTGAATAATACAATCTGAAATCCATTCAACACGATCTGTAATTTTTTTGACAAAGTCTTTTCCAAAAGCTAAGCCGCCTGTAAGAATTATCGCGTCCACTCGTCCATATAATACCGCACTTGCAGAACCGATTTCTTTCGCAACTTGGTAAGCCATCGCGTTATAAATAAGATCAGCTTTCTCGTTGCCGCTTTCAATCATTTCTTCTACTGTCCGAGCATCATTTGTTCCAAGGTAAGCAACTAGTCCGCCTTGTCCGACAAGTTTTTTCATCACTTCATCAGCGTAGTACTCTCCTGAAAAACACATTGAGACTAAATCACCGATTGGTACAGTTCCTGCACGCTCTGGAGAAAACGGACCCTCACCGTGAAGACCATTGTTAACATCAATTACTCTTCCATCCTTGTGCACGCCTACCGTTATTCCTCCACCCATGTGAACAACAATAAGACGCAATGACTCATAAGATTTACCGAGCATTTTTGAGACTCTTCTTGCCACTGCTTTCTGATTAAGAGCATGAAAAATACTTTTACGCTCCATTTCAGGAACACCTGAAATACGTGCAATCTCATCCATTTCATCTACAACAACGGGGTCGACTATAAAAGATGGAATATTAAGACCTTCTGCTATTTCATAGGCAAGTATACCTCCAAGATTAGAGGCATGCTCACCTGCATAACCAGTCTTTAAATCCTCTAGCATGGCAGCATTAACATCATATGTTCCGCCTTCAATCGGCCGTAGCAAACCGCCGCGTCCAACTACACAACTTAACTTAGAAATATTAATTCCCTCATAATCAAGTGTTTCAAGTATAGTTTCTTTCCTAAATGAATATTGATCGATAACCGACTCAAATTGGTGTATGGTCTCTGTATCATGACGAATTGTTTTTTCAAAAACCGGTCTTTCATTATCAAAAATACCAATCTTGGTAGAGGTTGAGCCCGGATTAATCACTAGTATGCGAAATTCTTTTTGATGCACGTTTCAAACCTCCATTTGCAAAACTCTATTAACGAGTTCTGCTAGACAGGATATGTCGTTCGTTTAATAAAAATTGACTTCTTGAATTTCTATTACGTTCAATACGCTCTTCTGCTAAACGGTCAGCAGCAAGATATGTCGGGATGTTATCACGCTTAGAAATTTCAATAACGCTTGCAATATTATCGTAGATTGTTTCTACTTTCTTCATTGCTCGATCACGATTGTATCCGTTAAGTTCATCTGCAACATTAATAACGCCACCTGCGTTAATAACATAATCAGGAGCATAAACGATACCCATCTCATGTAATGCATCTCCGTGTCTTGTTTCTTTAAGTTGGTTATTAGCAGCCCCTGCTACAACTTTCGCTTTAATTTGTGAAATTGTTGAATCATTAATAATCGCACCAAGTGCACAAGGAGCGAAAATATCACAATCTACACTGTAGATGTCGTCAATTTCGACAGCTTTAGCACCAAAATCTTCAACTGCACGCTGAACAGCTTCCTTGTTGATATCTGTAACAATTAATGAAGCTCCTTCTTCATGAAGGTGTTTGCATAACGTATAAGCAACATGTCCTACACCTTGAACAGCGATCACTTTACCTTCTAGTGAATCCGTTCCAAATGCTTCTTTCGCAGCAGCTTTCATACCGCGGTATACTCCGTAAGCAGTTACAGGCGAAGGATTTCCACTTGATCCAAACGCAGGGGATACACCAGTTACAAATGGTGTTTCTTGATAAATCAAATCCATATCTTCAACTGTAGTTCCAACATCTTCTGCTGTGATGTAGCGCCCGTTCAACCCTTGAATATAGCGTCCGAATGCACGGAACATTTCTTCGTTTTTATCCTTTTTCGGATCACCGATAATAACGGTTTTCCCACCGCCTAAATTGAGTCCAGCTGCTGCATTTTTATAAGTCATCCCTCTAGCAAGTCTCAGTGCATCTTCAATCGCTGCATCTTCTGAATCGTATGTCCACATTCTCGTTCCGCCAAGGGCAGGTCCTAATGTAGTATCATGAATACAAATAATAGCTTTAAGGCCGGATTGTTTATCTTGGCAAATCACCAATTGTTCGTAGTCGTAAGTCTCCATATATTTAAAAAGTTCCATTTTTGTTGCCTCCTAAAGTTTTTTATCAGTGATGACTGATTTAACAGCTAATGCTATCGAGTAATATTTACTTTCCGATGAATCCGCTCTGGAAGTCAGTACAATCGGCGCTTTAGCACCGCATAGAACTGCTCCGACTTTCGCACGGGCAAAATAAATAAGTGATTTATATAAAACATTGCCTGTTTCAATTGTCGGAACGAGCAGGATATCAGCAGCACCTGCAACATTTCCAGAGATCCCCTTATGCGATGCAGCTTCTTTGGAAATTGCGTTATCGAGTGCCAGCGGTCCTTCAACCATTCCACCTGTAATTTGCCCACGGGCATTCATTATTGTAAGGCTTGCGGCATCCAATGTTGCCTGCATGGCAGGGTTTACATTTTCTACTGCCGTTAAGACCGCAGCCTTCGGGTGTTCAACACCTGTTTGCAAAACAAAATTTATAGCATTTTGCAGTATTTGCGCTTTTTGATTGAGGTCTGGCTCGATATTCATCGCAGCATCAGTAATAAATATCAGCCTTTCATAGCCTTCAATTTCAAAAGCGGCGACATGTGATAATACTTTGCCTGTTCTAAGACCATATTCTTTATTTAATACTTCTTTTAAAAGAACAGAAGTGGGCACGAGGCCTTTCATCAGGATATCAGCATCTCCGTCATGGACAGCTTTCACAGCATTTTTAGCGGCTTTTTCAGTTGATACAACTTTTATACCAGGAGTAGATTCATTTCTTTCGTTTAACCATTCTGAAATTTTTTCCTCATCTCCAAAAAGTATAAAATGAGCTAAGCCATCTTTATAAGCTTTAAAAACACTTTCCATCACTTCTTGATCGCCAGCTTCCGCCACAGCGATGACTGGTTTAATTTTCTGATTTTCGGCTTGGCTAACCAAGTGTTCCAAACGCATTTTATCCCCCCTCAATAACAGCATTACTTATATGCAAGTTTCGTGCCAAAACTAGAAAACGGGAATCTGCATATTTCACTTTTTATTTCATGAAACTTCTTGCATACACCATGCAACTTTTTTCATGAAATTATTTGCGCGCTTTTTCATCAACACCGAATTTTTCTAACTTATAATAAAAATTACGCAGTGAAATCCCTAAAGATTTAGCTGCTCTCGTTTTGTTCCCATCAAATGTTTTTAAAGCTTCTATTAAAAGACCTTTTTCAAATTCATCCATTCTATCCGTTAAAGACTTTTCAGAAATAAGGGAATCCATAACTTTTATAGAAGCAGAATTGGGTTTGTTATGATTATTGGACAGCAGTGAAATATGACTTCTATTAATTTGGGTATCTGTATGACTCATGTGTATAATTGCACGTCCCAATATATTTTCAAGTTCACGAACATTTCCCGGCCAATGATAATCGAGCAAAAACTCTTCAGCATCTTTATTGATCACTTCAATATTTCGTCCATAATCTTGATTTAGTTTCTGCAATAAATGCTTGGCTAATAATAAAATATCATTATTTCTCAAACGAAGCGGTGGAATATAGATAGGCATTCTGTTAAGCCGGTAATAAAGATCTTGTCGGAAAGTACTCTCCGCTATCATCTTTTCAAGGTTAACATTTGTCGCAGCGATAACCCGGACATTAATCGGAATTGCCTTTGTACCTCCCACACGGCGAATTTCATTTTCCTGCAGTACCCTCAATAATTTAGCTTGTGTATTCTGTGAAAGTTCTCCAACTTCATCTAAAAAAATACTGCCTCCGTTTGCCTCTTCAAATAATCCTCTTTTACCGCCTCTTAAAGCACCTGAAAAAGCACCTTCAACATAACCAAAAAGTTCACTTTCCAATAAAGACTCTGATAGAGCTGCGCAGTTCACCCTGACAAACTTATTGAACTTCCTATCACTTGCATTATGTATGGCATGTGCAAAAAGTTCTTTTCCAGTTCCAGACTCTCCTCTAAGAAGTACTGTAGCAGGAGTGGAGGCAGCTAGTTTGCCTTGATCAACCGCAAACTTCATTTCCTCAGATTCACCAATAATATCTTCAAATGAATATTTTGCTTCAAGCGTACGGATGATTTGACGGGCACGATACAATTCCTCAGTTAACCCTTTTATCTCAGATACATCAAGGATAACACCGACACTCCCTTTAATCAGCCCATCCACAATCATCGGCGCTACATTCACAATTACGTCTTTTCGGCTGGGACCTACCTTTAAACGCGCACCTCTAATTGGCTTTCTCGTTTTGAGTACTTGCATATGAATACTCTCGCCTTCAGAAATATCAGTAGTTGCGGGCTTTCCAATCACTTGTTCAGCAGTATATCCAGTAAGTCTTGTGTAAGCAGGATTAATTAATATCCCTTTGCCTTGTTCATCCACCACAGAAATTGCTTCTTCTGATGACTGGATGATAGAAGTAAGCATACTTTGAATACTCTTCAAATTTGTAACTTCTTCGGCCAAATTTACAATTTCAGTTATGTCTTTAAAAACGGCAAATGAACCGAGAACTTTTGAATTCTGGTCAAATATTGGTGTTCGTGTCGTAAAAATCTTAGTACCGTTTTCTAATATTTGTTCCTGATTAATTTCTTCGATTCCCGAATCCAGAACACGGGGCAGCTGACTATTCGGCATTACCTTAAGTATTGATTTCCCTATCGCTTCTTCTTTAGATATACCTGTCATTTTTTCGGCACTTTTATTAAAAATTGTGATCTCTAAACGATTATTGATAACAATCATTCCATCATGAGTGTTATCTAATACCGTTTTCAATTGATGCAAACTGCCGTTTTTATTTTTAAGTGACACAGATTCCATATGGTTTAACAATCCATTAAACTGATCGGCTGTAATCATACAAGAAGCAGGGAAGTGTTTATTTAACTGATCTGCCGTCTCTTTATTCAGATGTGAATAAACCAAAAACTCAGCATCAATATCAGGTATGGATGATAAGGTGAAAGTTTGTACATTATCGAATGAATATGTATCTGCAATCTGATCGTCTGATACAAAAAGACCGACAGTCTTAAAAACATCAGAAGATCGTATTAATTGGAGCAGCTGGAATGCTTCATCATGATTTACTACTAATATAACCCTTTGCAACATCAACCCTCCAAATAAATAGATTGTTTATTTTGTATGCAAAATTCTTCATACATTAATCATACCTTAGCATGAAAGGGTTTGCAAACTCAAAATTAATCGACAATAAAATAAACTTTATGTACAATGGAGACGGTAAGGGAGATGACGGTATGAGTCGATACATCGCTTTAATCATTGTATTAATACCTGGAGTTATGGCTGTTATGGGGATTAAATGGATGAGAGATACTTTATTTGGTGTTTTGCAATTTCCATTTCCTGCTCTTTGGCTTCAGTTTTTAGCAGGTTTTCTAAGTTTTGCTGCAGGACTTTCTTTTGTTGGAGGATTTATATTCTATCGGGATAGAAAGAGAAATAAAGTACAATTAAAGTTCAAAAAAAAATGACTTGCTGATCTTATTGATCATACAAGTCATTTTTAATTTAATTTAATTTATTTGAAGGCAAATCAGCCAGCCTTGTGTTCGATTCTTAATTTATCAGCGACCATTGCGATGAACTCTGAATTCGTTGGTTTCGCTTTAGACATGGAAACCGTGTAGCCAAATAGCGATGAAATACTGTCGATGTTCCCTCTGCTCCATGCAACTTCTATCGCATGACGGATTGCTCGTTCAACACGGCTAGATGTAGTGTTGAATTTCTTAGCAATGTCCGGGTACAAGACTTTCGTTATCGAACCTAGAAGTTCAATGTCGTTGTAAACCATTGAAATGGCTTCGCGTAAATACATATATCCTTTAATATGTGCAGGCACTCCGATTTCATGAATAATACTTGTGATACTTGCGTCTAAGTTACGCGGTTTATTAATTGTTTGGAAATTGCTGCGAACATTGTTTGATGCACGTTTAACGCTGGATTTTTCGGATCCGCAAATCTGACGAATCTGGTTTGCTAAATTTTCCATATCAAAAGGTTTAAGGATAAAGTAAGAAGCACCAAGATCCACAGCCTTCTTCGTTACATCTTCCTGTCCGAATGCTGTAAGCATAATTACATTAGGTTGAGGCAGATCATCACTGGATCTAATTTTCTCCAATACAGCTAAACCATCTAAGTGCGGCATGATAATATCAAGTACGAGTACATCAGGATTTTTTCCTTCTAAAACAGATAAGCACTCCTGACCATTATAAGCTACACCAATTACATCCATATCATCTTGGCTTGAGAGATATTCCCTCAATAAACTAATTAACTCGCGGTTATCATCAGCTAAACATACTTTAATGTTTTGCACCATTATTTCCTCCCCATCCAACAATTTCTTGTTTTTCCCAATGTAAGATTTCAACAATTAATCGTAAATCCCTTTATTTTGTTGTAAATTTTTTAAAATTATTTTATATTTGCTGTAGAAAAAGCTGTTTTCTCCATTTTACTTTCGATTTCGACAGTTATTGATATGTAGAGAATGACGTTTGTCGAATTTTCTTTATATCCTTTATTATACAAAATTTTCTTGGGAATGTCTAAAAAAATAAAAAACAGGCTGATTTTAGCTCGCCTGTTTTTTTTCCTCATAAATATTAATACCTGCCTCGTCCAGCATCCATTCAATATGGACCCCATATCCGGAAGTTGGATCATTCACAAACACATGGGTAACCGCACCAATAATTCTTCCGTTTTGGATAATGGGACTGCCGCTCATCCCTTGCACAATTCCACCTGTTATTTTTAACAACTCAGGATCTGTTATTTTTATTACCATTCCTTTTGTTGCAGGAAATTTCTGAGGAACTGAACTTACTACATCCACATCAAATTCTCTAACTTTCGAACCGTCAACTACAGTTAATATTTTTGCCGGACCCTCTTTTACTTGATCCGAAAGAGCAATCGGCAAAGGTTTATTCCAGCTTCCATTCGTAAGCTTTTGGTTTAAGGTTCCGAAGATTCCAAAGGGGCTGTTTTTATTGATGTCACCTAGAATCTTTTGATCATCAGAAAATCTTGCTAATTTTTCCCCCGGATGACCATTTGACCCTTTTTCGATCGAAGTTACTGTAGATCCTAATATTTCTCCTTTATTCACCTTTATTGGCTGTTTGGTATCCATATCTGATATTACATGTCCTAATGCACCATACTTATAAGAAGAAGGATCATAAAACGTTAATGTGCCAACGCCGGCTGCTGAGTCTCTTATATATAACCCAATACGGTAAGAACGATCATTTTTATCTTGAAGAGGAATAAGCGCCTTATGCATTGTTTTTCCATTTCTGATTATGGTAACGTCTAATGGTTGACTCGATTCCCCAGATTCTCTTACAAACGGACTGACATCACCCATTTTCTGAATAGATTTACCATTTATTTTTGTAATGATATCTCCGATTTTAATATCAGCTATTTCCCCAGGTGATCTTTTACCTTCTGCTGTATTAACTAGGTGATGACCAACAATTAGTACTCCGAGTGTATTTAATTTTACACCAATCGATTGTCCGCCTGGTATTACCTTAAATTCAGATAATACTTTTACGTTCATTTTTTTAATTGGAAAATTTGATGCTTCGAGAGTTGCCATATTATCACCATATTTCTTGGCTTTAATCGAAACGACTTTCGAACTTTTGATCTCAGTTGTATATAATTCCCTGTTTTCTTGCTGAAATGCAGTACCTGCAGGAATCGTTTGTTTTAAATGCTGCCCTTTAAAAACTGTTACTGAATCAGGCATTTTAACATAATCTTGTATTGGAGATAAAAAACCGATCCCCATTAAGCTCCCAAGGAGAATAACGCCAATCATTCGCCGAAGAAAATCCTTATACATCTTTCACTCTCCTCGCTCCTAGCTCACACCCTCACCATGGCTGTACCTTTAATTTAGCCTACGGAGGATAAGATTATAACCGATAAAAAAGAAAAAGCTATTCCTTAAATGGATAGCTTTTCTTGAATAATTAAGATGATTTTTTTATGGATTCGGCCAGATGGAGAAGTTCTTTTGCATGTTGTTTTGTTAAGTCTGTTATTTCAACGCCTGATATCATTCTTCCTATTTCATTTACCTTTTCTTCCGTTTTTAGTGAAAGTACTTTCGTAACAGTTCTGCCTTGTGCAGCAGTTTTAGTAATATGAAGATGTGTGTCTGCCATCGCTGCAACTTGTGGAAGGTGGCTGATACATAAAACTTGAGATCCAACTGATACTCGATAAATTTTCTCGGCAATTGCTTGTGCTACTCTGCCGCTAACACCCGTATCTACCTCATCAAATATGATTGCAGTTATGCCCTGTTTTTCAGAAAAAATGGTTTTCAAAGCTAAAATCACACGTGACAATTCTCCGCCGGAAGCTACTTTGGATAAAGGCTTCAGTGGTTCTCCCTGGTTGGGGGAAATATAAAATTCAACATTATCCATTCCTGTTTTTAAAAATTGATTCTCATCAACATGACTGATGATTACCTCAAATTCAGTTTTTTCCATGTAGAGTTCTTTCAGCTGCTGCTGAATCGAATTTTTTAATTTTTTTGCAGTTTCTGTACGTTTTTTTGTTAACTTCTTTCCAGAGACAGTTAACTTAGAAAGAACTTTTATCTGTTTGCTCTTAAGTTCCTCAATATGATTGTCTTTATTTTGAATAAGTTGAAGTTCTTTAGAAATCTTTTCACCGTAAAGAATGATTTCTTTAACAGAATTCCCATATTTTCGTTTCAGCTTGCTTATTTCATCTAATCGCATTTCAATATTGTTAAGCCGATCTGGATTATATTCTAAAGAATCAAACATATCACGTATCTTGTAAGTGAGCTCCTCAAGAACATAGTAACTGCTTCCGAACTGCTCCTCATCTGTTTTTAATGACTCATCTAAAGCAGCAACTTGCGAAAATTCTTCCAGTGCTTTAGAAACCAGCTCAAGTCCTTTTCCTTCTCCATATAAACTGTAATAAGCATCTTGAAGATGGTCGTGGATACTCTCGAAATTTGAAAGCATCTTTTTTTCATCTTCCAGTTTATCATCTTCATCCGTTAATAAATTGGCTCCTGTTATCTCTTCTAACTGATATTCTAAAAGATCGATCCGCTGAGCGATTTCTTGTTCATTTCTCGATAGTTCAGATAATTGCTTATTAATGTCTTTAAATTCCTTAAATGCATTTTCGTATTTAACTAAATCTTCTTTAAAATCCCGATCGCCAAAACTGTCTAACAAAAATAGATGTTTATCAGGCTGCATTAAATACTGTGTCTCATGCTGCCCATGAATATCAACTAAAGCTTGTCCTATTTCTTTTAAAATGGACAGTGTTACAAGCTTTCCATTTACTCTGCATATACTCTTCCCGCTATCGGTAATATCCCTTTTTAAAACAACCATCTCATCAGTAATATTTATTCCAACTTCGCTGCATTTCTCATAAACACGATGTTCAGAATGGATATGAAACAAACCTTCAATTTCCGCTTTCGGTGTTCCATAACGGACAAATTCAGTTGAGCCTCTACCACCGATCAAAAGACCGATCGCATCAATAATTATGGATTTTCCTGCACCTGTTTCACCAGTTAGTACGGTAAGACCTTTATTAAATGACACACTCAATTCATCAATTATAGCAAAATTACGAATACTTAATTCTGCCAGCAAATACATCACACCTTATTAAAAAATTTTACAGCATATCTAAGAAACGCTGTGAGATATCTTCACTTACATCTTTGGAACGGCAAATAATCAATATTGTATCGTCACCGCAAATCGTTCCCATTAATTCTTCCCAATCCAGTTTATCAATTAAAGCACCAATTGCATTCGCATTCCCAGGCAGTGTTTTCATAATAATCAAATGGTCTGCATGATCGATACTTATAAAACTGTCTGTCAGCGTTCTTCTGAGCTTTTGAAGCGGGTTAAACCGCTGATCTGCAGGGAGACTATATTTATATCTGCCATCCATCATCGGAACTTTAACAAGATGCAATTCTTTAATATCGCGAGAAACTGTTGCCTGAGTAACATTAAAGTTTGCATTTTTCAGCAAATCAACAAGATCATCTTGCGTCTCTATATCATGGTTTGCAATCATTTCACGAATCTTAATATGTCGTTGTCCTTTATTCACCTGTAATTCCACCTCAATTTTCACACTGTCACATTCTGCCTTTATCTTATACTATTGTGCAAAGGATGTAAATTTCCTTTCCACTTTGTTGCTCTAGTCAGTGGTTGATCTCCGTTTCAGGATGTTCGCTTTCCGCGGGGCAAGCGGTGAGCCACATTCAAACGTTTCACGTATAAGTGTCTCACCTGCCCGCCTATCCCGCAGGACAAGGAAGGCTTCGGCAGCATAAACATCACACGAAGAAAATGTGACTTTCATTTTCGAGGAGTCTCACATCTTACACTCCAATCAACCTGTAATTGAAGCCTTTTAGGAAAATAACATAAAAGCAACAAACTTTTAGAAAACAGCATTTAGAAAAAAAGAAACACAAAGAAGGAGCGAGGAATTATCCCCGCTCCTTTTTGAATGTATCATGAGCTTCACGAACAACTTGTGAGATCTTTTCATCAGTCATCGCTGTTCGTTCTTCTTTATTTACTTCACCATGAAGCAAAAATTCTATGTTGCCGTCGCCGCCAGTAATAGGCGAATAAGATAAGTCTATAGGATTTATTCCATTTGCTTTTGCATATTCAACAATCTCAGAGATAACTCTTGCATGCACTTTCTCATCTCTTACAATGCCCTTTTTCCCAACTTCTTCTCTACCTGCCTCAAACTGAGGTTTTATTAGTGCAATCACCTCACCTTGATCCATTATCTGCGCTAGAACAGGCAGGATGATCCGCAGAGAAATAAAAGAAACATCTATTGTTGCAAACTTAGGAGTACCGTTTGTCAGCTCGTCGGGTGTAACATAACGAAAGTTTGTTCTTTCCATTACTGCAACACGTGAATCATTTCTTAGTTTCCAAGCTAATTGATTGTATCCTACATCGATCGCATAAATATAGCTGGCTCCGTTTTGAAGGGCGCAATCCGTAAATCCGCCTGTTGATGCCCCTATATCCATACCGATTTTGTCTTTTACATCAAAAGAAAATACCTTCAATGCTTTTTCAAGCTTCAAGCCGCCTCTTCCAACGTAAGGAATAACATCCCCTTTTACATGCAATGGTGCATCGAATTCAATTTTTTCACCAGGCTTGTCTAATCGTGATGTGCCGGAAAAAACGAGTCCTGCCATAACAGATCTCTTCGCTTTTTCTCTCGTTTCACATAATCCGCGATTCACAAGCAGAACATCTACTCGTTCTTTTTTCATGTAAAAAGGCCTTTCTCTGTCTTTCTCTTCATGAGAGATTTTACGCGATCTACAATATCTGGCGTTGTTAAACCAATCTCTTCAAGAAGCTTTGTGACGCTTCCATGTTCAATAAAGCAATCTGGAATACCCATACGGTCGATTATAGCATTTGCATGATGATCTGATGCATGTTCAAGTACTGCGCTTCCAAACCCACCTTGCAGCACAGCTTCCTCAAGAGTTAAAATCGGCATGTTTTCCGCATACAATAAATTCAGCATTTTTGTATCAAGCGGTTTAATAAAACGAGCGTTAATAACACGAGCTGAAATTCCAGATTTCGCAAGTATTTCCCAAGCTTCCAGCGCCATCGGTATCGTTGTTCCAAATGTCAGGATAGCAACATCATCGCCCTCTTTAAGAACTTCCCATGAGCCGATCGGAATATCTTCAAATTCTTCATCCATAGGAACACCTATTCCATTTCCTCGAGGAAATCGTATAGCAATAGGGCCATCATCATATTTTAATGCAGAATAAACCATGTTCTGCAGTTCGTTTTCATCTTTACCCATCATCAATACCATATTTGGAATATGGCGTAAGAAGGCAATATCAAATACTCCTTGATGTGTTTCACCATCTGCGCCTACTAAACCAGAGCGGTCAATGGTAAATAAGACGTTCAGATTTTGTCTTGCAACATCATGAACTACTTGGTCATATCCTCTTTGTAAAAAAGTTGAGTAAATCGATAAAACAGGCTTCATGTTTTGGGTTGCTAAACCTGCAGCCATTGTTGTTGCATGCTGTTCTGCTATTCCGACATCAAATAATCTTTCAGGAAAAGCTTTCCCATAATCCACGAGCTTAGATCCTATCGTCATTGCTGGTGTAATGACGACTACGCGCTCATCTTTCTCAGAAATTTTTTCAAGCGTTTTACTTACAACCCCACTATAAGAAGGACCGACTTGCTTTGGCTTAATCTGTTGACCCGACTCAATTTTATATGGACCAACACCATGCCAGCTGTCATTTTTATCAAGTTCCGCCGGCTCGTAGCCCTTGCCTTTTTTTGTTAGAACGTGAATGATAACTGGTCCTTTTGTCTTTTTGGCATATTTCAGATTATCAATTAAATCATCCAAATCATGTCCATCAACAGGTCCCAGATACGTATAGCCGAGTTCTTCAAAGAACATTCCAGAGACCAGCAAGTATTTCAAGCTGTCTTTTACTCGCTCTGCTGTTGATGCGAGCTTTCCGCCGAAAGCAGGGATTTTACGAATCAATGATTCCAATTCATCCTTGGCTTTGTTGTACTTTCTTGCTGTTCTCATTCGTCCAAGAACATTATGAAGGGCACCTACGTTTGGCGCTATTGACATTTCGTTATCATTTAATACAACGATTAAATCCTTTTTCTCATGCCCAATGTGGTTTAGTGCTTCTAGGGCCATCCCGCCCGTAAGTGCTCCATCACCAATTACAGCAATGACTTTATCATCTGACTTCTTTAAATCCCGCGCAACAGCCATACCCATTGCTGCAGAAAGAGAAGTGGAGCTATGACCCGTTTCCCATACATCATGTTCACTTTCGATCCGTTTTGGAAATCCACATAGCCCTTTATGCTGTCTTAATGTATCAAATTGTGCAGCTCTTCCTGTAAGGATTTTATGCACGTAAGCTTGATGCCCAACATCCCAAATAATTTTATCTTTCGGACTATCAAATACTTTGTGAAGGGCAAGAGTCAGTTCTACGACCCCTAAGTTTGGTCCTAAATGCCCTCCAGTAACTGAAAGTCTTTCAATTAGAAAGGAACGGATATCACTTGCAATTTTGTTTAATTCTTCAGTCTCATAAGTTTTTAAAAAATGAGGATTTTGAATATCTTCCAATTTCATGGAATAAACCTCTCTTTCCATTAACGCCTTTTCTTCTCTTTTTTAGCAGGCGATAGCAGTTTAATTCTTAATTTTTCCTCAATGAAATATAATAAACGCCCAACCTGAAAAATAATAAAGGTTGAGTGATTAATCGCATATGATTTCCCAAGTGCTTTTCCACCGACTGTAATAGCAGCAACTACACTTGTAAATAGGATAGTAACGATGTATTCCAAATTGGAACTTGGGTTGTTTCCGATTGAAATCGTTAATTCTGCAACTACAGCGGCCGAAGCTGTACCGCTCACAATACCTGAAATATCACCGATAACATCGTTGCAAAAGTTCGCTACCCGATCTGCATTTCTTGTAATTAAAATTGCGTGTTTGGCACCAATCACCCTTTCAGATGCCATTGCATGAAACGGAACTTCATTGGCAGCAGTGGATGCAACTCCTATAATATCAAAAATAACACCTGTTAATACAATTAAAAAAACAATTCCCATCCCAATGGCCCAAGAAACACCATTTAGGAAAAATGAAGAGACAACTGTAAAAATAGCCGCTAACACAAGAGTGATAACGGCAATGCTTGTACTCCATTTGAGTGTTTTTGAAAAGGAAGTCTTCATGCATAACTCCTTCTTTTTTGGTCACTTTATGTAATAAGGGAGTGGTCACCAAATTAAGTAAAGACTGCGGCTTAGGTCCAGTAGGTTTTCCCAGAAGAGTACGAAATGTCGCCATATTCGCGGTTTCCCTTTATTCTCTTCTTAACGCTGTCACCAAACGTTAGACTAGATTACCACTTAGTCCGCACTATAATCCCTAATAGGTGTCAAAATAACAGAACAGTCTAGGAGTTTTCCTCAACAGCCTTTTGCACATTCCCTAGCCTCTTTTGCAGAGAAGATTTCATATGGTATAAAGCTCAAAATCAGCGGCCAACCGAAACTGGCTTTTCACACCATAATCCCCTCAAGCTCCACTCAAGGCAGGCTACGCTGCTCGCCTTTTCTTTTCCTGAAATCAAGAAAAGCGGCATTGCAGGTTCAAACCCCATTTCGCAGTAAGGTCTTTTGAACACGAACCGCAAATATGGGGGCCTCCGCGGAAAAAGGGTCATCGCCCACATGCCATTGTGGATCGCCCTTCAACCTTAACTCCCAGCGTTAACCCAAGGCTGGGCGCCTCAAGCCAACACAAGGAACTTCATCGATGTGCCCTTTGGCGGATTTTTAGGCCCGCCTTCAGGAATGGGGGGCTGACTAGAATACTGCACCACTCCAAAGCAAATAATATCATACCATAATTACAATTGCTCAACAACAATCCTTTAGTGGTTTCTTTTTATAATGTAGTCAGCAATAGAAGCTAATATGACTGTATCCGCGTTAATTTTCCTTAAATATTGCAAAGAGATTTCTATGTGATTTTCCATTTCTTTCTTTGCACCTTCGAGACCAAGAATCTTAGGGTATGTTGTCTTACTATTTGCCTCATCACTGCCTATCGGTTTACCAAGTTGTTCTTGATTTCCTGTAACATCAAGTATGTCATCCTGAATTTGGAAAGCGATCCCCATATGCCTTGCATAATTCCTTAAATATGTAAGCTCATCATCTGTGGCACCAGCCGCAATTCCGCCGGCCAAAACAGAACATTCCAGCATTTTTCCAGTTTTCTTCTCATGAATACTCTCAAGTTCATGCAAGGAAAGTTTTCTGTTTTCTCCCTCTATATCCTCTACTTGTCCGCCAACCATACCACCAGATCCCGCTGAAACAGATAGAAGGGAGATTAATTTGACCTTTTGATCGGCATTAAGATACTTATTTTCTGCAATCAGTGTAAAGCTCTCAGTTAATAATGCATCACCTGCTAAAATAGCATTGGCTTCACCGAATACTTTATGACTTGTTAATTTACCCCTTCGATAATCATCATCATCCATGGAAGGCAAATCATCATGAATGAGTGAATATGTATGGACGAATTCAATTGCACAAGCTGCATCGAGAACATGTAATGGATTATGTTGGAAAGCTTCCACTACAGACAGGGATAATATTGGGCGCAGCCTCTTCCCTCCAGCACTAATAGAGTACATCATGGCTTTTTTTAGAGTTTCAGGAATATGAAGCTCTTGTAAATAATTCATCATCCTGTTTTCGACTATTTTTTTCTTTTGTTTAAGATATTGTTCAAATTCGCTCAACGATCTTCCTCCTGAATGATGAAGGGTTCTTCTTCTCCATCTTCATGTAAAATCGTATCCATTTTTTTCTCAACATTCTTAAGTTTTGTATGACAAAGTTTTGAGAGCTTCATGCCTTGCTGATAAAGGTCAATACTTTCTTCCAAAGGAACATCTCCTTGCTCGAGTTTCTCAACAATCTCCTCGAGCTGCTCCATAGCTTCCTCAAACGTCATTTTTTTGCTCGTTTTTTCTGCCATTTTTTAAGGATCCCTCCGTTCCGATTATATGACAATCGATTTGTCCATCTTTCAGCTTAATCGTTAATGCTTCTCCAGTTTTTACTTGTTTAATAGATTTCACAAGTTCAGTTTTTCCTTTTTTATAAGTTAGACTGTATCCTCTTTCCATTATAGCCAATGGATTAAGTGAAGATAGCCGAGATATCTTATGAGAGAAATTTGTTTGATGCTGTTTTAGATACCTGTTTGATTCTTTAATTAATCCTTTATGCAGAGATTCCACTTTTTCACTTGCTTTTTGCAGCTGTCCAGCTGGCGAGAATAATGCTAAATGCCTTTCAGTTTGCAAAAGATATTTCTGGTGTTCTCCTACAAAACCCGCCACTGTCTTCTTTAACTTATCAATACTCCTGTCCAGCTCTTGTTCTTTTTGTCTAATAAGCTGTGTTGGATATTTAAAAGCGTAGGACTTTTGAAGACGCATTAAGTTTTGCTGCTGTCCTGAATAATATTCTTCCATAACCCGTTTTAATCTTACTTTCCTGTGCTGAAGTCTGTCGCCCAATTCATCGAGGTGAGGAACGGCTAATTCAGCAGCTGCCGTAGGTGTAGGGGCTCTCAAATCAGCAACAAAGTCTGCAATCGTAAAATCCGTTTCATGACCTACAGCAGAAATTACTGGCAAATTGGAATTTGCTATAGCCCGCGCTACTATTTCTTCATTAAATGCCCACAATTCTTCAATGGATCCGCCGCCGCGTCCAACAATTAACAAATCAGCTTTATTTACTTTATTCGCTTGACCGATCGCCTTAACAATAGAAGGTGCGGCTCCTGGACCTTGTACCAGAACAGGAAATAATGTAATTGAAGCTAATGGAAACCGCCTTTTAATAGTCGTGAAAATATCTCTGACTGCTGCTCCTGTAGGTGAAGTAATAACACCAATACGAACTGGAAACTTTGGAAGCTGCCCTTTTCGCGAAACATCAAATAAGCCCTCAATCTCAAGTTTGTTTTTCAAAGCTTCATAAGCTAAAAATAAATTACCGATACCATCTTGCTGCATTGTTTTTGCGTAAAGCTGGTATTGACCCTGTGGTTCGTAAACGGAAAATGAGCCTTGAATGAGAACTTTCATGCCTTCTTCAGGCTGGAAATTCAAATATCTGTTATTGCCAGCAAACATGACTGCACTTACTCTGCTTTGTTCATCTTTTAATGTGAAATATAGATGTCCTCTGCTATGCATCTTCACATTTGAAAGCTCACCCTTAACCCAAACTTCTTGCAGATTGCCGTCATTTTCAAAAAGCCTTTTAATATAACGCGTAACAGCAGAAATTGGAACATAACGATTGTTTTGCATTAATGAACTTCCTTTGTCTTCTTTCTCCATTTAGATGCGAGCACTGTATTATTCATAAGCATTGTGATTGTCATTGGTCCGACTCCACCTGGAACTGGGGTTATATGTTTTGCTTTTGGTTTAATGGCTTCAAAATCAACATCACCGCACAATTTACCACTCTCAAGCCTATTGACACCTACATCTATAACTACAGCACCAGGGCGAACCATATCTTCTGTAATAATATTGGGTCTTCCAACAGCCGCTATTAATATATCAGCTTGTAAAGTCTGTTCTTTTAAATTTTTCGTTTTTGAGTGGCAATAAGTAACAGTAGCATTTTCTTTAAGAAACAATTGACCAGCAGGTTTCCCAACTAAATTACTTCTGCCCACAACCACAACATGTTTACCTGAGATATCTTCCCCGGTTTTCTTAACCATTTCTAAAATTCCGAGCGGGGTACATGGTATAAAAGCATGCTTATCACCTGCGTGCATTCTTCCGATATTTATAGGATGAAAACCATCCACATCTTTTTCAGGTATTATTGCTTCAATAATTTTTGTTTCATTAATATGAGAAGGCAGGGGAAGCTGAACAAGGATACCATCAATTTGTTCATCACTGTTATAGGATTGGATGCAGGCTAATAAATCACTTTCAGAAATAGTTTCTGGTAATTCTGTCAAAACTGAGTGCATTCCCAGTTCTTTACACGTTCTTTCCTTAGCAAGGACATATGAACGGCTGGCGGGATGGTCACCCACCAAAATCACCGCTAAACCAGGAGTATTCCCTTCTTGCTTAAGAACTTTTATTTCCTCAGCAAGCTGTTCTCTAATCTCTTTTGCAATTTGCTTTCCATCTAAAACAGTCATTCTATTTCCCCCTCAAAAAATTATTTTTTGCGGATTTCAGCAACGATCTTTCCTAATACTCCATTTACAAAACGTCCGGCTTCTTCACCGCCAAATATTTTTGCAGTCTCAATGGCTTCATTTAACGTAACATTCTTAGGTGTATCGTCCATAAACAGCCATTCATAGGCAGCAATTTGCAAAACAACACGTTCTACATTCGCAAGTCTAGAAAAGCTCCATTTTTCTAAATAAGGAGTAAGAAAACGTTCGATTTCTTCTTTATTTTCCACAGTTCCTATAACGATTTTCTCCAAAAATTCATCTGATGGTTCACCATCTAACACATGTTCCATTGCCTCTTCGGCGGTAATATCACTTACTTCTATTTGAAAAAGCGATTGAAATGCTTTTTCTCTGGCAAGTCTACGTTTCATCTTTCGACTTCCTTTCTATTTGCGAACAATTTCTATCTAGCATAATACCATACTAAGAGCAGAGGTTACAATCCGAACAAAACAACTAAAATCCTTCAAAACATTCAGTTTTTTAGAAAAAAAAGAGTAGATTTCCACAATAGGAATTCTACTCTTTCGCATATTTTCCTTTTAATCAGTAAACTTCAGGTGCTTCTTGGTGTTTTTCTTTTGATTCAAACTGTACACCAACTACAAAAACGTTGATATCCGTTGCTTCAAGAGCTGTCATGTCTAAGAGAGCTTGTCGGATATGATCCTGAATCTTTTGTGCCACATCAGGAATTGAAACGCCATATTTCATGGATACATATACATCAATGGAAATACCCGTTTCGGTTAATTCAACTTTTACACCCTTGCCATGTGATTTCTTTCCTAAACGCTCTACTACTCCACTTGCAAAACTGCCTCTCATCGCAGCAACACCATCAACATCAGAAGCTGCAATACTTGCAATGACTTCAATAACTTCTGGGGAAATTTCTACTTTTCCTAATTCAGAAGCATAACTTTCCATTTCAAAAGATAGTTCGTTCATCTCATGCACCTCCGTACAATTATTTACTTTTTGATGTTAGATCATGGATTTCTAAAAACTTAGTATTAAAGTCTCCATTTACAAACGTTTCATGGTTTAACAAACGCATGTGGAAAGGGATAGTCGTGTGTACGCCTTCAATAACAAATTCACTGAGCGCGCGCTTCATTCGATCTATAGCTTCTTTCCTAGTATTTCCATAGGTAATAACTTTAGCAATCATCGAATCATAAAATGGAGGAATCGTGTAGCCAGGGTATACAGCTGAATCGATACGAACTCCTAAACCACCTGGAGGAAGATACATTTCAATCTTTCCTGCTGAAGGCATAAAGTTTTTATCCGGGTTTTCAGCGTTAATTCTGCACTCAATGGACCAGCCATTAAATTCAACATCTTCTTGTTGATATTTTAATCTTTCCCCTGAAGCTACTTTAATTTGCTCTTTTATCAGATCTATTCCTGTAACCATCTCAGTTACTGGGTGTTCAACTTGAATACGAGTATTCATTTCCATAAAATAAAATTCGCCTGTGTTATGGTCAAAAATAAATTCTACTGTTCCTGCACCTGAGTATTGTACAGCCATTGCAGCTTTAACGGCTGCATCACCCATCTCTTGTCGTTTTTCAGGTGTTATAGCAGGTGAAGGTGTTTCTTCGAGCAATTTTTGCAATCGTCTTTGAATACTGCAGTCTCTTTCACCCAAATGAATCACATTTCCGTGATTATCAGCTAAAACTTGAATTTCAACATGACGGAAATCTTCAATAAATTTTTCGATATAAACACCAGGGTTCCCAAATGCAGTTGCAGCTTCTTGCTGGGTGATCGCGATTCCTTTTAGGAGTTCAGCTTCGTTCTTTGCAACTCGAATCCCTTTTCCTCCACCGCCAGCAGTCGCTTTTATAATTACTGGATAGCCAATTTCATTGCTTAGTTCAATGGCTTCTTCTTTCCCGCTAATAATCCCGTCTGAACCGGGAACAATCGGTACTCCAGCTTCTTCCATAGTTGCTCTGGCCACATCTTTTATTCCCATTTTGTTAATGGCTTCTGCACTAGGTCCAACGAAAGTGACATTGCATTCACGGCAAAGTTCTGCAAAATCAGCATTTTCAGCCAAAAATCCATATCCAGGGTGAATAGCGTCAGAACCGGTTAAAGTGGCCACACTCATTATATTTGTAAAATTTAAGTAACTGTCTTTTGAAGCAGTGGGTCCAATACAATAAGCCTCATCCGCCAAACGGACATGCAAGGCATCCTTGTCGGCTTCTGAATAAACGGCTACTGTTTCAACACCCAGCTCTTTGCACGCTCGAATAATTCGTACTGCAATCTCACCACGGTTTGCTACTAATAGCTTATTAATCATAAATATACCCCCTATTCTGCTTTCACAAGGAACAGAGGCTGTCCATATTCCACTAATTGTCCATTATCAACTAAAACCTTGACAATTTCACCGTTTACTTCTGATTCAATCTCGTTGAACAGTTTCATTGCTTCAATAATACAAACAATGCTGTCTTTGGATACTTGATCACCTGTTTTCACAAAAACATCAGCATCTGGTGATGGAGAGGCGTAAAAAGTACCAACCATTGGCGATACAATCTTATGTAAAGAAGCGTCATCTTCTGCTTTTACCGTTTCATTTTTTGTTTCAGGTTCTGCCTTTGCAGGTTCAGCGGCCTGTACTTGAGAAACAGGTGCAGCTTGTTGGACTACAGGATGATCCTGAGATTCTTCCAGCTGATATGAAGATACTGTTAGATTGTTCTTTTTCAAAACAATCTTTGCACCGTCATTTTCAAATTTAAATTCATTAATGCTTGATTTGTCGATTAGTTTAATTAATTCACGGATTTCTTGTATTTTTAGCATAAAATTTCGACTCCTTTAAAATCCTTAACATATTTTAGTACCTTCTATTGTGACTAGGTATTAGCAAAAGTAATATATCATATTTTTCTGTTAATAGATAGTAAGAATCAGTATTACTTCACTTGCAGAATGTAATCTTACCCTCTGTGAAAGCGTTTCCTGAAAATAAAAGAACTTTTCATCTATTTTGACCTATTATAAAGAAATACAAACGATAATAAAAGAAAAAAGCCGGATAAATATCCAGCTTCCTTCTTTTTCTTATTTTGCAGCTTGAAATTCAACAGCTACTGTTTTACTAGTTCCTAAATGCTCATTTGCAAGATTCATGATTTGAACTACATCTTTTTTGGATAGTTTATCGGCTTTAACGATTACCTTTACTTCATGATCCATTGAATTTACTAGTGCATCTTTAAACCCTTTTGCTTTAATTAGCGTTTCTACGGTTTGTTCTTTCATAGAAAGTGACTGCAGTTCGGAAAGTTTTTCCCAAGCTTCGGCTGCTACCTCTGCTGACGCATCTTCTGATCCTGCAACAGATACATAATCAGACTCCATCTCATCACGAAGTTCATCTCTTTCAAGACGAAGCGCCGTGAACATGTCGTCATTTGCTACTCCAGAGACCGTTGCATCTTTACCTGATTTCTTCCCTGCTTCAAGGTAAGCTAAATCATCTGAACTTCCTGGAGAAGTAATGTAATAGACTGATAAAACAATAATTAAACTAAGCATTGTCAAGAGCCATACCGTTTGTTTCTTTAATAACATTTTTTATTCCCCCTCAGAATTTTTTGGGCCTACAAAAACTTCGTTGCTCCCAATATCAAAAACCTTTGTAACTAAATCAATAATCATTGCTTTTGTTTGAATATTTTCAGCACCTTCTGCCAGTACAGCAACCCCCTTAATCTTGGGTTTTTCTGTAGTAACAACAATCGGTTCTTCTTTTCCGTCGTTGGATACAATTACTATCTTTTCATCTACTTTTTGATCTTCTATTGTTCGTTTCCCGCCGTTTTTATCATTTTCAGACGTTGTTTGACGCTGTGTACTGTCATCGGTAGCGAATGCTTTTTGCTCCGTTCTCGAAAGTTCAACCCAAACAGATACTCTTCCAACTCCTTGCATCTGCTCCAGCAAATCCTTCAGTTCATTTGAATAGCGATCTTCGTATGATTTAATATTTTTATTCGTTACTTCTTTCGCTTCCTTAAAAACTGCTTTTGTATTAGTCTCCGTATTAATTGTTTCCAGAGAGTTCGTTTGTGCAGGGGAGTCAATCATTTTACTGATGAACATGAGAGCGATTCCCATCAGAAGCAATATTAGTAAGTATTTTTGTTTATTCCCTGCTTTGTCACTTAGCTGCAGCCATTTTTTTATCCCTTCCCAAAATGAGTGTTTCATTGGGATGACTCCTCTCCCCCTTCCATTTTCACCACTATTCGCTCAGATTCCAGCTGCCACTCTCTTGACAAGAATTGGAGAATCTCATCTGGAACAGCATCTTGATGCATTTTTTTCGAATCAGAAACATGAACATCCACTTCCGAAACTTCTGATATTCCTTCTTGTTTTTTATAACGGGCTAGTACCACATCTGCTCCAGAAATATCTTCAGGATTTAACGGTTCACGAATACGATCCGTTTGGATTTGAAGATCGACAATTTCTACTCCATACGTCTTTTTCAACTCCTCCTGAACTTGTTCTCTCAATGGGACAGCCATTTGCTTTAATATATATGCACGTTGTGTATCTTGTATTTCACTTTTATTTGTTTCTATCGAATTTTTTATTTCGTCCGCGTCTGCAGCAGCGGGCAGGTCCATTTGTTTAAACACTTGATCAAAGTTTGTGTTCAATATTTTAAATACAGGTGAGAGCATAGCCAGAAGAATGAGGAGTCCTATCACCATTTTGATATAGCTTTGAAACTGATTGCCGGGCAGTAATAGTTCAATAACACCTGCTAATAGTACAAGGACAATAATATTGGTGACCCACTCCGTCAATAAGCTCATACAGCACCCCCTAACGAACCATCATAGTTACATTCCCTGCAGCTATGATTATAGTTATCGCGAGAAAAAACATGATGGATACCGTCATCAGAGCTGCAAAAATAAACATGACACTTTTACCGATAATTCCTAAACATTCAACGATCGGCCCTCCTCCTAATGGCTGGAGAAGAGCTGCTGCGATATTATAGATAAATGCCAATATTAGTACTTTAATAGCTGGAAAGACGGCGAGGAGCAAGAGAACTACGACACCTATTATTCCAACAGAGTTTTTCAGCAAGATCGAAGCACTCATCACTGTATCTGTAGCATCTGTAAACATACGTCCTACTACCGGTATGAAATTACCGGTTATGAATTTTGCGGTCTTAATTGTAATCCCGTCTGTTACTGCAGCTGTTGCTCCTTGTACACTCATAACGCCTAGAAAAACAGTGAAAAATAAAGCTAAAGATCCGATCCCGATATTTCTTAATAGTTTTGCGAGCTGGGTAACTTTGTGATGTTCAGACATCGTAGACACAATGCTTAATAAAGCGGATAAAAACAAAAGTGGAAGTACAAAATTTTTGATAAGCAATCCACTCGTATTTACAAGAAATAGAATAACAGGATGAAAGAAAGCAACTGATGCGATACTTCCTACTGTCGCCATTAAAGCGAGCAGCAGAGGGATAAGGGCAATCATAAAATTAAGCATATTATCGATTGCATCTACAGCATAGGTAATTGCAACATGAAAACTGTTAAGAGCAAGTATGATAAGAACCATATATATAATGCCATAAGCTACTTTCGAGATCGCTGACCGATCAAATGCATTTTGAATGGATTGGAGCAGCATGCTGAACACTGTGAGTAAAATTAATGTCCCTAAAAGCTTGCCGTGTACAACCAGCTCATGAAAAGTGAACTTAAGCAGCCCTAACATATAGGCTTTTAATGAAAATTGCTTATCTCCTTTCACAAACTCCAAAAAGGATCCTTTTTGACTTTCGGGCAAGAAGCCTCCATATTCTTTCGTAATGCTATCCCAATAATCCTTAACCTCATCCAGCTGCATCGAATTGATTTGATGCTCTACAATTTCTTCCGTAAAAGAATTATTTGATGCAGCAGCAACTGTTTTAGCATCTGAGAAGAATAAAAAGAAGATAAAAACTACTAAGCTTGTCCGCATCATACGATTTGTCATTCTTACAACCCGCCTTCTTATTTGGGAATAAGCGTTAGAACCGTTTCAATAATGACGGTTAGTATCGGAATAGCCATTACTAGAATAAGGATTTTTCCGCCAAGTTCGATCTTGGATGCAATCGCTCCCTGACCTGCATCTCTTGTAATCTGTGCACCAAATTCGGCGATATAAGCGATTCCTATTATTTTTAAAAGCGTTTCTACATACATCATATTTACATTTGCATTTAAAGCAATCCGCTCAAGCATCGATAAAACCTGTCCTATTTTATCGATTAGAAACAGGAATATCCCCACCCCAACAACAAGTGTTATTAAAAAAGCAAAATTAGCTTTTTGTTCTTTAAGGACGAGTGCTAAAAATGCTGCAACCAGTCCAAACCCAACAATTTGGATGATTTCCAATCGATCTCCCTCCTTAGTTGTGGAACAAAAAGACATCCTTTACTTTTTGAAACAAGTCATCTAGCAATGAAATCACCATAAATAGAGCAACAACAAACCCCAATAACGTTACCCAGTGTGCGTAATCCTCTTTCCCAATCATTTTTAAGACGGTATGCAGCATCGCCACGATAATACCTAATCCTGCAATTTGAAATACTGTATTTACATCTAATCCCATACCGATTTCCTCCTGTTACATTAAAAGGATAACGATTAAAAGTCCCATTAAAATTCCAAGACTTTTGCACATTTTTTCATAACGCTCCTGAATGTCTCTTGCTTCCTTTTCTTCACGATTAAGGTGAGCAAGCGTCAATTGAATTTGTTTTTGCTGATGTTCTTTATCATGTCTTCCAAGTGTTGCGCCAAATTGACGAAGCACCTCTATTTCTCCGCTTTTAAAAGATGTTTCTTTCGCTAAAACCAGCAATTCCTTTTCCCAAGCCTCCTGAACGGAGAGATCTCCTTGATCCAACAGATCAGAAATCGTTAGAAAAAAGGACGATAGCGGTTCCTTCAATGGTCGCCCGATATGCTGAAATGCCTCATTCAATGGTGTTGAGCCATACATAATCTCAGCTTCAAGTGCCTGGAGCGTTACTTTTAATTCTCTGAGACGTTTTGGTCTTTCTCTCACTCTCTTAGCGAACTCAAAACCCGTGATCGTAGTTGCAGTCAAAATAGCTAATGCACCAATCCAGCTCATCAATATGCACCGCCAGACGACCGGTAAATCTCTTTAAATTCACCATCATAAATCTTTTGTATCGTTCCTGGTCCTTTTTCTCTGCTTAAAATAATGTATCTCTGAAACAATGAAAGACCAGATAATGGAGACATTACAGGTCGCTTTAAAGCATCTTCCAAACTGCTTCCATGAGCTGTGAAAATCATCTGCACACCCGCATGCATCGCCTCTAAAATGGCTTCACCATCTTCTTTTCTTCCGATTTCGTCCACAATCAAGACTTGAGGGCTCATCGAACGGATGAGCATCATCATCCCTTCAGCTTTTGGACAGGCATCGAGTATATCGACTCGTCTGCCAAGTGAGTGTTGTGGAACACCTTTTATGCATCCCGCTATTTCCGATCTTTCATCAACAATCCCAACTTTAAACGATGGGATGTTTTTTTGATGGACTCCACAACTGACTAGTCTTGCAATGTCTCTAAGCAATGTTGTTTTTCCGGTTTGAGGAGGTCCAATCAGCAAAGTATTCATCCAATTTTTTTGAAATAAATAGGGCAGCAGCGGTTCTGCGATTCCTATTTTCTGACGGGCAATCCTTACGTTAAAAGAGCTGATATCTTTAATGGCTTTCACAAAGCCATGCTCTGTTATAACTTTTCCAGCTAATCCGACGCGATGTCCGCCTGCAATAGTGATATAACCGCGTCTCAATTCTTCTTCTAAAGCATATAGTGAATGCTGGCTTAAACGATTCAAAAGAACTTGGGCTTCCTCAGCAGAAACCGGCCGTTCAGAAGGATAGACAGGTTTTCCTGAACATAAAATTTCTAACGGCTGTCCGATTCTGATTCGGAGCTCTTCTATGGATTGAAGAATTTGAACAGGCTGTGTTTTTAATAGATGCTGCAATTCATCTGGGAAAAGTTTAAAAATATTTTCCATAACCGGCTCTCCTTTTAAAGGCTCGTACTTTAAAGGTATGGCTTATCCTTATGCTTTATGCCAATAATGAGCCGTTTAGAAGAGTTAAGAGAATAAACTTCTATTTAAAGGAGTAAAGAATGAAATAATATGGTTTATCACCATAAAAATTGGGGGTTGCATGCTTTTTTGATTATTGTGTGAGGTATTAAACGGGAAAAATTAATTATCAGTTCAATAGGTAATGAGGATAGAGGAAATTATTGTGAGAGGGTTCGTGTTTTAAGTCTAATTTGGAGTTTATTAAGTCTAATTCACGATGAATTAAGTCTGATTCTTATTAATTAAGTCTAAGCAACAGAAAATTAAGTCTAATTGAAAATAATTAAGCCTTTCTACAATTTTCGAAAAAGCAAACCGCATAAAAAAACCTCACTCCATCACTGGAATGAGGCTGATTTCTATTAATTAAGCGCGAGAAACATAAGCTCCGTTTCGTGTATCGATAATAAGCTTGTCCCCTTGATTTACAAAGAAAGGAACTTGTACGATTAAACCTGTTTCAAGAGTTGCAGGTTTTGTTCCGCCTGAAGCTGTATCACCTTTAATACCAGGCTCTGTTTCAGCAACTACTAGCTCTACAGAATTTGGAAGTTCAACGCCAATTGTTTCACCTTGGTAAGTCATGATATGAACCGTCATATTTTCAAGCAAATATTTCAGTTCATACTCAATTTGAGATGCATTTAGTTCAATTTGTTCGTATGATTCGTTATCCATGAACGTGTGAGTATCACCTGATGCATAAAGGTACTGCATTTTGCGATTTTCAATGTGAGCTTTAGCTACTTTTTCTCCGCCGCGGAATGTTTTTTCTTGTATACCGCCTGTTCTAAGGTTGCGCAGCTTTGAACGAACAAACGCTGCTCCTTTACCTGGTTTAACATGCTGGAATTCTAGCACTTGCCAAATTCCGCCATCTACTTCAATGGTTAATCCTGTTTTAAAATCGTTTACTGAAATCATGTTTTAATCCTCCTGATCTGGTTAACTAATCGTTAAAAGAGTTTTTGTAGATTGAGTTAGTGATTCATTTCCATCTTTCGTAATCAGTGCATCATCTTCAATACGCACTCCGCCTAATCCTGAAACATATATGCCTGGTTCCACTGTAACTATCATCCCTGATTCAAGAATTGTGTCTGATTTAAATGACAATGCAGGACCTTCATGAACATCTAAACCAATCCCATGTCCTGTCGAATGACCAAAATAATCTCCATATCCTTTTGAAGAAATATAATCACGCGTTAAAGCATCTGCTTCTTTTCCGGTCATACCTGGTTTAATGCCTTTCATACCCAGGATCTGTGCATCATAAACAACTTGGTAGATTTCCTTTAGCTCGTCGGATACGTTTCCAATCGCTACAGTACGCGTAATATCCGAACAATAACCTTCGTAGTATGCACCAAAGTCTAAAGTTACTAATTCACCTTTTTCAATGACCTTAGAAGATGCAACACCATGCGGAAGTGCTGAACGGTAACCTGAGGCTACGATAATGTTAAATGAAGAAGAAGCTGCTCCGTTCTTTCTCATAAAGAATTCAAGCTCATTCGATACTTCCCGTTCAGTCTGACCTGGCTTTATAAACTCAATAATATGTGAAAAAGCGGCATCAGCAATTGACGCTGCATCCTTTATTATCTTAATCTCTGAATCATCCTTTATCAAGCGCAACTTTTCCACAAGGCCCGATACAGGTACAAGCTCTGTATCAGAAGATGATAATTGATCCTCATATGTACGGTATCCGGCAAACGTAAGATGATCTTGCTCAAATCCAATTTTCTTTATAGAAAGCTCTTTAGAAATCTTAGCAATTTCTTCTGGAATAGGAGCAGTATGTATAACGATTTTATAATCCTTAGCTTGTTCTCGAGATTGATCACTATATCTAAAATCAGTAACAAGTATCGCATCATTTTTGGTTATCAGCAAAACACCTGAACTTCCTGTAAAGCCACTTAAATAAATGCGGTTTGCGTTTGATGTAATTAACAAAGCATCCATATCATAATTCTCGAATAGTTCTCTCGCTTTTTCAATACGATTCATTAGATTTCCCCCTATTGATTATTGTATACAAATACTTGAAGAGCCAGCTTATAGCTGGTAAAACCAAATCCGGAAATTTGCCCGATTGTCTCTGGGGCAATAACCGACTCCTTACGAAAATCTTCTCTGGCATGGACATTCGATAAATGTACTTCGATAACCGGGACATCCACACTGGCAATTGCATCCCTGATTGCATAACTATAATGTGTATAAGCCCCTGCATTTAATATGATCCCTTGATAGACATTTTCTGCACCATGTATCCAGTCAATAATGTCCCCTTCACTATTACTCTGTTTAAAAGATACATGCAAAGAAAGTTCAGACGCTTCTTTTTCCAGATTCATTTGAAGATCATCAAGTGTTTTGGAACCATATACGGCTGGCTCACGTTTACCTAATCGATTTAAGTTGGGACCATTAATGATCAGAACTTGTTTTCTTTTCTCCATATATTACACCTACCTTTTTGGCAAAAAAAATAGAATGTTCTTACAACATTCTATCATAGCTTTTAATTTTTTGGATAGTTACGTACTTTGTAAGGACTGTTTCTTTTCACCCTTTTTACCGTAGCGTTCATTATATTCAAATGAGATAGAATATCCAACAAAAACACCATATAATATATAAATACAAATCGTTGTAATAATCGTATTTTTACCGATAGTATTCATCGGTTCAAGTCCTGGATATATTGGATGCAGCAGATAAAATACGATTGCCCACAAACCTACTCCAAAAATAATGCCTGCCCACATCGAGTTTATTTTGGCAAAAGCAAATCGATATCCAATTGCTACTAATATAGAAAGCAAAGCTATAATAAAAATACTGATCAACTGACCAAGCCATTCTGCTTTCCACTTGCCAAGTGCCCATGGTGCTAAAACTAAAGCTGGCCCCACTTTTGAAAAGTTCAAATAATAGGCAATAAATCCAAACATTGACCAAATTAAACCTCCAAAAAAACCGATACCTGCTACTCGACTCAAAAAAGAAGATTGTGACTCTTTTTTATTTTGCTCCAGATTATTTTCGTTCATTTGAACACACCTCCGACTTTTTCTAGTATTGCCATAAATATTACAACCCATTACGAAATCGAATCATTCATATTCAGTGTAAATCCTGTATAAAATGGGAAAAATACAAATAATTCAATCCATCTGGAGGATTACCCTGCTTTCCTGTAGAATAGAAAGTACCTACAAAATATTAAGCTGGGGGTCTAACATGACAAAAGAGAAAAAACCCGCATATGGCGGCCAAGCCGTCCTAGAAGGGGTTATGTTTGCCGGGAAACATACGTATGTTACCGCAATAAGGAGAAACGATGATTCGATCGAATACTTTGAAATAAAAAAGGAACCCGCTCCAGTGCTCAGCAAATTAAAAAAGATACCTTTTTTAAGAGGTGTTATTGCAATCATTGAAGCAAGCATGAACGGAACACAGCACTTAAATTTTTCAGCTGAGAGATTTGGTGTAGAGCCTGGTGAAGAGCAAAAAGAAGAAGAAAAACAATCAGGTCTTTCTTTATACCTCAGTATGGCAGTTATCGGGGTACTATCCTTTTTGTTCGGAAAGTTTGTTTTTACACTCGTACCCGTATTTCTAGCTGCATCACTAAAGTTTATCGTCCCAGGTCATCTTGGACAAAATTTATTAGAAGGTATGTTCAAATTATTATTTTTATTAAGCTATATTTATTTTGTTTCATTAACACCTGCCATTAAAAGAGTATTTATGTATCATGGTGCCGAACATAAAGTAATCAACACATTTGAAGCAGGTGATGAACTTACTGTTGAAAATGTAAAACGTCATTCAAGACTTCATTACCGGTGCGGAAGCAGTTTCATATTATTTACGGTAGTGGTAGGAATGTTCATTTATTATTTTTTCCCGGTCGACCCGCTATGGCTGAGAATTTTATGCCGACTTGCGCTTATTCCCGTCGTTTTAGGGGTATCATTTGAAGTATTACAACTGACAAATAAATTACGAGAAATACCTGTATTAAGATATTTAGGTTATCCAGGATTGTGGCTTCAATTAATAACAACAAAAGAACCTGATGAAAAACAAATCGAAGTATCGATTCTTTCTTTTAATGAAATGTTAAAACGTGATGCATCCTATGAAAACGAGAAAAACGCAACTCAAATCGTATAATATGAGGAGGTGAGCCTGTTGCAACAAAATAGCAGAAGATTGCATCCTATCATTTGGTTTGTCATATTACTTGCTGTGGTTGGAATCCTTTATCAGTTGATATCAAAGCCTGGCCAATTAATAACAACCCTTCTGATCGGAGCAGCAGTGATCGCCGTTTTTTACTTTATATTCAATAGAACATCATCGTCAGGAATTAACGGCAAATACAAGAAAGCTGTGAAACAATCGAAGAAACGTTATGGGTCGAACAATAAACAACCCAAAGCTTCACCTTTGTCATCCAATAAAAAAGCAAAAAGTGCTTCACAGAAAAAAAGAGTTAGAGAGCACAATTTAACCGTGATTGAAGGAAAAAAAAGCAAGAAAAAAAATCGGGCCTCCTTTTAAGGATCAGGCTCGATTTTTGTATGAAGGGTATGTTTTTTCGTTCATCCAACCTTGCAAAAACTGTTCTGCACGTTCATATCCAAATTGGTACAGCTCATTTTTGGCTTCTGCAGACAATTGAAAATCAATAACAGATACTTGTTTAACAGGCATAAAAATAATATCTCTCGCATCGTGGGCATCAATATACCGGTTATCATGTGCTTGCATCATTGTTTCAAACAGCGCCTTAAACAAATCAAAAGCATTTTTCACATAATGAGCAGGTATATGGTCATTGAGATAAGAACTTAACTGAAACCCTAAAACTGGCCGTATAGGAATCCTATCTTTCCTTTGAAAAAGCCACATCGGAAAATTACTGAGTACACCTCCGTCAACGATGTAGCTTTTTTGTCCAACCCGATTAAAAAGTTTAATAGGATAGAAAAAATAAGGAAGGCTGCAGCTCATTCTAACAGCCCTGGCAATTGGAAAACGTTCTGGCAAAAGGCCATATTCTTCTAAATCATCAGGAATTACGACTAACCTCCCTCGGGAAATATCTGAGGCGATAATTTTCAAACTGCCTGCCGGTATATCTGCAAATGTAACAATCCCTCGATTTGCAAGTAATCCAGCTACCCAGTTTTCTAAGTAATCTCCCTTAAATAAACCCAGCTTCCAATAAAGCTTCAACCAATTTGTAAATGGAACAGGTACAATCTTATGACTTTTATCCAAAAACTTTCTAAAATCAAGCCCGTCGATAACTTCTTTTAATTCAGATGCCTTGTAGCCAGCTTTAATTAGTGCAGCCATCAGTGCACCTGCACTTGTCCCTGCAACTCTCTCAAAACTAAGACCTTTATCTTCCGCAGCCTCCACCGCACCTATTAATGACAAAGCTTTTATTCCGCCGCCTGAAAAAACGCCGTCTATTCGCATTCAGCATCTCCTCCACTATTATCCTAATAAACAGAAGATGTCCTTTATGCCCCTTTTTCGCAAATAAAAAAACAACCATAATAAATTATGATTGCTCTTGGTCTTCATTTTTCGCTTGAACTTCTCTCAAACCTTTAATACGATTTTTGTCTTCTTCAAAAAACTGAACAAGATCTCCTATGCGGTCTATAGCATTCCAACTTAAATGATGCTCGATTCCTTCAACATCTTGAAAGATATTTTCATCATCTACACCGATAACCTTTAGAAAGTCTTCTAACAATTCATGTCTGTATACTAGGCGCTTACCGAGTTTTTTCCCATTTGGAGTTAAAACAAAGCCTCTGTATTTTTCATAAACGACATACTTGCCTTTGTCGAGTTTTTGAATCATTTTCGTAACAGAAGAGGGATGTACCTCCAGGTTTTCAGCAAGATCAGATACTCTTGCATAACCTTTCTCTTCGATCAGGGCATAGATGCGTTCAATATAGTCTTCCATACTTGGGGTTGGCGGCAAAATGTTCCCTCCCTATACTAGAACCTTAATGGCGTCTAATAAAAGTTTACTATAGAACTAAAAAGGTGACAAGGGAAGGTCCTTTACCTGCAATTAGGTGAAATATTCAATCTTTGCCTCCGGAAACATCGTATGAATGTAATTTTCAACTGTCTCGCGCAATCTCGCAGCTTGATCATCTTGATACACATACTTTCCGATTCCATATCTTCCCCACTTATATTTCCTTTCTTCTTCATTCATCTCCAGCTTGCTTTTGGGATAATTCTTTTCAATAACCCTTTTAGCCGGTTTTGTGAAACGATGCTGAATGAGCTCAAACGTAATATCATGTGTTAAATGCTTAGGTATTTTCGCTTCTAAAATATCAAAAAGCTCTTTGTATCCTTTTTCCCAATCCTTATGAAGGTAAAGAGGAGCAACGATAAATCCAAGAGGGTAACCCGCCTCAGCAACTTTTATTGCGGCATTAATTCTTTCTTCTAAAGGACTTGTACCTAACTCAAAATTCTTAATCACATAATGAGAGTTCACACTAAAGCGAAATCTCGTTTTTCCTTGATGATTGGCATCCAGCAGATGGTCCACATGATGATATTTCGTAGTGAAGCGCAGTCTTCCGAGTTCAGTAGCACCAAAAAATTCGATTGCCTTTTTTAATGAATGTGTTAGGTGGTCAATTCCCACTATATCCGATGTACACGAAGCCTCAAACCGGGTGATCTCTGGAGCCCTTTCTTGCATATATTTCTCGGCTTGAGCAAAAATTTCATCTGTATTCACATAAGTTCTTAAATAGGGTTTACTCCCCAACGTCGTCTGGAGATAACAATAATGGCAGTGACCCATGCATCCCGTTGCTAGCGGAATCGCATATTCAGCAGATGGTTTTGAAGAGTCAAATTTTAGTGTCTTTCTTATCCCAACGACTAATGTTGATTTAGCTGTTCTATATTTTTGAAAATCATTCTCTCCTGGCAGATCACGTATTTGGTTATGTGATGTTGTTTCTCGAATCTCGACTTCCAGCTTGCTGAATTTTTCAAAAAGCTCTTTCCCTAAAGGGTACTCAAGTGCTCTTGGCTCAAAATAAATAAGCTGCGGCATAAACGGTTTATTAGAACCAGCCATGTATCCACCCCAATCTATGAAAAATGATGGAGTTAGTATGTGCGTTTTTTCCCAAAAGAAAAGGAAGGAACTCATTCCAGTTCCTTCCTAAACTTTATAGACCGCATTTAAGCTGTGCATTGCAATTAGTACAAGTGTTGCAGCCGCCGATTTCTTTTACCTTACCTTTTCGGCAAACCGGACAAGTGTTGCCTACCTCATTACCAATCGTAACGTCAGTCGCCCGCAAATCCGTGATCGTATTTAAAATAACAACTTTACTTTTTTCTTCTTCCATTCCTAAATCAATCTCGGTTTGTTCGAATGCCTCTTCAGCTTTTAGCGTAAGAACTTGTGCGTCGCGAGAACCGTCAACATAAACCGTTCCGCCCTTTGCACCGCCTTTGTATAGGCGTTCATATACTTTTTGAACTTGATCAACCTTATATCCTTTAGGTGCATTAACCGTCTTGGAAATTGAGCTGTCAACCCAGCGCTGGATGACACATTGTGTATCAGCATGAGCTTCAGGTGCAAGTTCCATAGCGGCAACAAACCATTCAGGAAGTTCATTTTCATTCGCTTCTGGATTATTATCCAGATACTCTTTTACAATATCCGCTTTTACTTCAATAAATTTACCTAGTCTTCCGCTTCTGAAGTACGAGAAGGAGAAGTAAGGTTCTAATCCTGTGGAGACTCCAACCATGGTTCCTGTGCTCATTTTTGTTACTCTCTAATAAATTTATTAGAGGGTGGGGCTATTAGTACCCACTCCCTATGTCGCCATAAGGATCAGACTATATCATCAACCAGTTTAACTGTTTGAATGTCTCTTTCTGTGACAAGGGTGTTCACATAAACTTACCAAATTAGACAATCGATTTGCTTTTTGCGAATCGCCTTTAAATTGTCTAAAAGGAACAATATGATGTACAGAAAGTTCAATTCTTCTCCATATTTCATCACCTTTTTATATAATCATTCCAAGGTGTTAACACATGAAGTTTCTGGTGCTCGGCATGTAGTCGTTGAGGGGTCAGCCACGACTTCCCTGCGGATTGTCTGCACCTTTTGATTTTTACCATTATATCGTACTGGCAATGTACTGGTACAAAAGGATACTCAGAGTTTCCCGCATATAGCCAAGTTTACGCAGCGCTTTTACAAACACTGGGGGCAATCCGTTTACCCGTAGGAGCCACAGTTAATAAGTGAGAATTTCTAATTCCATTTTCTAAAATCCCTTCAAGCACATCTTGAGGCAGCTTTTTCATGTAGCCCGTCTCGATAAATCGGTTTCGAAGTAATGCAGTTTCTTCTTCAGATGTACCTTCTAAGAATGGGAAGCTTCCCTTTTCTTTCGCAAGTTCAATCGATGTTCGATAAGCAGTTACGGCAATCGTTTCAAAAATTTGATCAACGAGTGCGTTTCCTTCTTCTGATCCATACACAGTCTCACAATAAATCAACAGATCATGAAGTCCCATTACACCTAGACCGACACGACGCTCACCTAGAGCTTGTACACGGTTAGGCTCAAGGAAATATGGTGTTGCATCGATTACGTTATCTTGCATGCGCACACCGACTTCAACCGTTTGTTTCAACTTATCAAAATCAACCGTTTTGCTTTCTTTATCTGCCATGTTCCCGAGGTTAACTGCGGCTAAATTACAGACAGAGTATGGTGCAAGCGGCTGCTCCCCACATGGGTTAGTAGCTACAACCTTCTGTCCATATGCTGTAGCGTTCGTCATGTCATTCGCATTGTCGATAAAGAAAATGCCTGGTTCAGCTGAGTATGTCGCGCATATGTTGATCAGGTTCCATAGTTCAGTAGCTTTGATTCGTTTATAAACGCGAATGCCATAGCCTCTTTCTTCCCATTCACGAACATCCCCAACTTCATGCCACTCGTTGTTGTAAGCTTCCATTTCTTCCGTTGTATAGGACTCTACACTCGGGAAACGGAGTAAGTAGTCATCATCGTTCTCGACCGCTTCCATGAATTCTTTTGTAATCGTAACAGAGATATTTGCCCCTGTAAGGAATTCAGAATTATGAACGCTGTATGTTCCGCCGTCACGAAGCATTGTTTCAGCATCTCTTAATACGTCTGAATCGAAACCACCTGTTCCCGGAATATCCTTATATCGGAGAATTCCTTCATACATTGCTTTTTGAGCCGGTGTTAAAGGAGTAAATTTAAGCTTATCTTGAGCAACTTGCTTAATTTTTTCATCGTTTGTGTTTTCAATTAAATAACGAAGAATTCTAGGATTTTGCATCTTAGAAATAATAAAATCAATGATGTCAGGATGCCAGTCCGCAAGCATGATCATTTGCGCGCCGCGTCTTGATCCGCCTTGCTCAACTAGATGTGTCAATTTCGCAATATCATCCAGCCATGAAACCGATCCAGATGACTTTCCGTTCACGCCTCGCGCCAGAGCATTCTTCGGTCTTAGCGTTGATCCGTTCGTTCCAACACCGCCGCCTCGGCTCATGATCTCCATCACTTGTTTACGGTGATCAGAAATTCCTTCACGCGAGTCTTTGACGTAGGGCATTACATAACAGTTAAAATAAGTAACGTCTGTTTCTGCGCCCGCTCCATATAAGACTCTTCCTGCTGGAACAAAATTCATTTCTGAGAGTTCTTTATAAAACTTCTCCAATGATTCTTGTCTCTTTTCTTCCGATGTTTCTACTGATGCCAGTCCTGTTGCATTTCGGAGAGCAATCTGCTCGTAATAAACTTCCAACGGCTTGTCCATCACATCAAGTGAACGAGTAATCAGACCGCTTTCCGTTTCTTCTGGCTTTTCAAGCACTGCTTTAAATTCATCTTCTACTAAAACAACTGCACTTTTGTCGTCCCAATTAATAGATTGAATGTATCCAAGACCTCTTGCTGGAAATTTCGGATCCTCTTTGACGGTTAAAACGACAAAGTCACCTGGCTTTAGTGTTTTCTTTTCCGTATCTTTAAAACTGTATCGATCAAGCATCACCAGTCTGGAAACACCTTTGTGCGTTGTTTTCATAGCTGATGTTACGGGATGAACTTGTGGAAAATGGGCTATATCTGCATTTAAAGCATCAAAATTGATACCTTTTTTGTTGGTTGCAACTGTGTCCATTTTACTCCTCCTTTTCCATTATGGTACATACGCTGACATCTATATGTTGTATGTATATTCTCTACCCTTATACTATATATACGTAAACTGCCTGTCAAAGAAAAAATCTTGTCAAACTTGAAATCAGGAGTAAACACTCGAAAATTAGTGAAAATAAATCATTTATAATGATTTTATGAAAGATTTGGCTATAAACTAGATTTGTATTATTTGGAATTAATCGTAACCCGCATCAAACCAAACTTTTGCAAAAATCCTTCTTTTGCTTATAAAAAAATTAATTTCTTGACTCTTTTTTTTCAACAGAAGTTACCAAAATAAAAAAAATCGAAGCCTTTGTTTAAAGGTTTCGATCTTCTCTTGTTACCGTCTATATGTCCATTCATCGTTTCGATAACGATTATTTGCGATTTCTTCTACCTCAGCCCATTGTTGATCGGTAAGCGTCATAGGTATTAAATTAACATTAAGCCCTTCTTCAAAACCTTTTTGAAAGGCTGCTTTTGCTTCATCTATTGTAATTGGCTGCTCTACTAAATCATTAATCGCAACAGCTTTTTTCTTAAAAGCAGTCTGCATTCTTTCACGTACCCGATCGCTCGAATACTTGAAGAGATCAAATAACTTGTCTTCTTCCAAATCCAATAAAATAGAACCATGCTGCAAGATAACACCTTTTTGTCTTGTTTGTGCACTTCCAGCCACTTTTCGTCCTTCAACGACCAGTTCATACCAAGAAGGTGCATCAAAACAAACAGCTGAACGGGGATTTTTTAACCCCTCACGTTCTTCTTCTGTTTTAGGTACTGCAAAATAGGCATCTAACCCGAGATTTTGGAATCCTTCCTTAATCCCCTCAGAAATGACTCTGTAGGCTTCGGTAACGGATTGAGGCATCGCTTCATGTTCTTCAGAAACAATGACACTATACGTCAGTTCTTTATCATGAAGAACACCGCGTCCGCCTGTCGGGCGTCTTACAAACCCAAGATTATATTTTTTTACAGCATCCAGATTTATTTCCTTTTCTACTTTTTGAAAATAGCCAATGGATAAAGTCGCTGGATCCCACCCATAGAAACGGATAACTGGAGGGATTTTCCCTTCACTATGCCACGTTAATAACGCCTCATCTAATGCCATGTTAATCGCTGGTTCACAATTCCCTGAATCAATAAAATACCAATTTTCTTTTTGCATGTATTTTCGTCTCCCTGCACTTCATTCGTAACTAGTTTACCAAATTCACTCGAAGTGTCAAAAACAATCGCTTAATCGCTATTTTTCTTTTGCCTATATGGCTTGTCATCGCTATAATTGGAGTAGATTGTTTAAAGGAGTGCAAGTTACAATGGAATGGATTATTTTATTAGTTATCGCAGTAGCTGTTATTGGCTATATGGTGGGTATGGCTTTTTACCAAAAGAAATATTTAAAAACATTAACGGAAGAAGAATTCAAGGCTGGTTATCGTAAAGCGCAATTAATTGATGTGCGTGAGCCAGAAGAGTTTAAAAAAGGACACATTCTTGGAGCACGAAACATTCCTCTTTCTCAAATGAGACAAAGGTTAAAAGAAGTGAGAAACGATCAGCCTGTTTATTTATATTGTGAGAGCGGATTTAGAAGCGCCCGTGCCGCACAATTCTTAAAAAAGAAAAAATACGTTCAGCTCCATCATCTTCAAGGCGGGTTCAAAAAATGGACTGGCCGCGTAAAAAATTCATAACAGCATAATAAAAGCTAACTCTAAGGCTCGTTATTGGCCAATGGAGTTAGCTTTTTTCATTTAATCACTTAATTTCTCCATAAATAATACAGATTAAGTAAATAGAGAGGTTCACCAAACAAAAAAAGGGTCACTTTGACAATAAAAATACCTCTAACAAACAAGCAAGGGGGCTTTTCAGACAAAAAAGCTCCTCTATCAAACAATATTGCAGGCTCTTCAGACAAAAATGCTCCTCTATCAAACAAAAATGCTCTTCTATCAAACAAAAATGCTCTTCTATCAAACAAAAAAGGCTGTTCAAAAGTATCAAATACTTTTGAAACAGCCTCTTTTCATTTTATTTGCTGTATTTCAAGATTGGCTTTCTTGCAGCTGTTGCCTCATCCAATCTTTTTACTACAGTAGTATGTGGAGCTTCTTGAACAATTTCAGGACTTTCTTCCGCTTCTTTTGCGATTTGAATCATCTTATCGATAAATTCATCGAGTGTTTCTTTTGATTCTGTTTCAGTCGGCTCGATCATGATCGCTTCTTCTACACTTAATGGGAAGTAGATTGTAGGCGGGTGGTAACCAAAGTCTAAAAGACGTTTTGCCATATCCAATGTTCTGACGCCTAACTTCTTCTGACGTCGGCCGGATAATACAAATTCATGTTTACAATGCTGTGTAAATGGCAGATCAAAATACGGTTCCAATCTGCGCATTAAATAGTTCGCATTCAATACAGCATTCTCAGACACTTGATGTAAGCCATCAGGACCCATTGTCATGATATACGTAAACGCACGGACATTGATTCCGAAGTTTCCGTAGTAAGGCTTAACACGGCCGATTGATTGCGGTCTGTCGTATTCAAACTTGTAAATATCATTTTCTTTTACAAGAACCGGTTTTGGCAAGAACGGAATCAAGTCAGCTTTTACACCAACTGGTCCTGATCCTGGTCCTCCTCCTCCATGTGGTCCAGTGAACGTTTTATGCAAGTTAAGGTGTACGACATCAAAGCCCATGTCTCCTGGTCTTGCAAATCCTAAAATAGCATTTGCGTTGGCTCCATCATAATAAAGCTTCCCGCCTGCTTCATGGACGATTTTGGCCATCTCAAGGATATGTTCTTCAAAAAGACCAAGTGTGTTTGGATTCGTTAACATTAGAGCTGCAACGTCATGATCTACAACACGCTTCAAATCTTCTAAATCAACCAGCCCGCGTTCATCCGACTTAACGGTAATCGAATCAAATCCTGCAACTGTAGCAGATGCTGGGTTTGTTCCGTGTGCTGAGTCAGGTACGATTACCTTTGTACGGTTAAAATCTCCATTTGCTTCATGATAAGCACGGATCATCATCAGACCTGTCCACTCACCATGAGCTCCCGCAGCCGGCTGCAGCGTTACTTCATCCATTCCAGTAATTTCTGCAAGAGAAGTTTGAAGACGGTACATCATCTCCATAGCACCTTGAACAGTCTCTTCATCTTGAAGCGGATGAATATTAGCAAACCCTGGGAAACGAGCAACATCCTCATTGATTTTCGGGTTATATTTCATCGTACATGAGCCTAGTGGATAGAACCCTGAGTCAACACCATGGTTGCGGTTTGACAATGCTGTATAATGGCGAACAATCTGTAGTTCTGATACTTCCGGAAGTTCCGGTTCTTCCGTACGCAAATAATCTGAAGGAATAATGGATTCCACATCTACTTCAGGAACGTCCAGATCAGGAATGCTATAACCTACACGGCCTGGTTTTGACAATTCAAAAATTAATGACTGATGTTCTGTACGCATGATAATCCCTCCAAAACATTTGCAAGTTGGTCAATTTCTTCTTTTGTTCGCATTTCTGTTACGGCAAGCAGCATATGGTTTTTCAGCTCAGGATAAGATAAACCAAGGTCATATCCGCCGATCATACCTGATTCTAGCAATTTTTGGTTTGCTTCTTTAGCTGAACATTTTAATTCAATAACGAATTCGTTGAAGAACGATCCTTCGTAAGCTATTTTCAAGCCTTTTTCTTCAACTATTTTTTTTGCATAATGTGCCTTTTGAATGTTTTGATAAGCTACTTCCTTCACACCTTTTTTACCTAGTGCTGTCATAGCTATTGAAGCAGCAAGTGCATTTAACGCCTGATTCGAACAGATGTTGCTTGTTGCTTTATCGCGTCTGATATGCTGTTCGCGCGCTTGAAGTGTTAATACGAATCCACGCTTTCCATCTTCATCAACTGTTTGTCCTACTAAACGACCTGGCACTTTACGCATGAGTTTTGCAGTGACTGCAAAATAACCACAGTGAGGACCACCAAAACCTTGCGCGATTCCAAATGGCTGAGCATCACCCACTACAATATCCGCTCCAAATTTACCTGGAGGCGTAATCGCTCCTAATGCAAGTGGATTTGAGGAAACAACGAACATCCCTTTTTGGGTGTGAATAATTTCTTCAATTTCTTTTAACGGCTCAATTTGTCCTAAGAAGTTAGGATACTGTACAATGACACATGCTGTATCTTCATTAACAGCTGAACGCAGTCCGTTAAGTGAAGTGACCCCATTCTCTGTATCTACTTCAACTACTTCCAAATGCTGTCCTTTTGCATACGTTTTCAGCACATCACGCGATTCAGGGTGAACAGATTTAGAAACAACGATTTTCTTTCTGCGTGTTTGAGCAGCAGATAGTAATCCTGCTTCAGCAAGAGCCGTTCCGCCATCGTACATAGAAGAGTTTGCTACATCCATGCCCGTTAGTTCACAAATCATCGTTTGAAATTCAAAAATAGCCTGCAGCTCACCTTGAGAAATTTCTGGCTGGTATGGTGTATAAGCTGTATAGAACTCAGATCGTAAAAGCATATGATTCACGATTGATGGTGTGTAGTGGTCATATACACCTGCACCTAAAAATGAAGCATATTCTTTTGTATTTTTGTTTTTTGCTGCAAGGCGTGACATTTCTTTTACAAGAGCAGGCTCTGACAGAGCTTCTTCAATTTGCAGTCTTCCTCTGAAGCGCACTTGCTCGGGAATATCCTGAAAAAGTTCTTCTGTCGTTTCAATTCCGATCGTTTCAAGCATTTCTTTTTTGTCTTGGTCTGTCATAGGTAAATAACGGAACGTCATTGGTTTCTCCCCCTTAGCACAGGATTATTTTCCTCGTTTATAAAATGGTGAAGCTACTACTTTTGCTTTTAAGCGCTTTTGGCGAATTTGAACTTCAACTTCAGTTCCCAATTCACTGTATTCTTTTTCTAGAAGAGCCAACCCTAGGTTCTTTTTCAACGTTGGTGATTGTGTCCCCGTTGTCACTTCTCCGATTTTCACGTCACCTTTAAACACTTCATAATGAGAACGCGGAATACCTTTATCGATCATTTCTATTCCGACAAGCTTTCTCGGTGCTCCCTCTTTCTTTTGTTGAGCAAGGACATCTTTCCCGATGAAATCAGCTTCCTTATCCGTTTTTACAGCAAATCCAATGCCTGCTTCAAGCGGTGTAATATCCTTTGTTAACTCTTGCCCATAAAGTGCAAGCTTTGCTTCGAAACGAAGCGTATCACGAGCTCCTAATCCACAAGGCAGCAAACCATCTTCGCTTCCTGCTTCCAAAATCTGAGTCCATAATTTCTCTGCTTCTGCTTGGTTAAGATAGATCTCAAAGCCGTCTTCTCCGGTATAACCTGTTCTTGATACAAGAGCAGTTATTCCTGCTAATGAAACGTCTTCCTTAAAACGGAAAAATCCGATTTCAGATAGATTAGTATCTGTTAGTTTTTGCAGTATGTTTTCGGCATTTGGCCCTTGGATAGCTAGCTGAGCGTATTCAGGAGACACGTTAACAAGTTCCACGCCTTCAGTAACATGACTTTGAAGCCACTCAAAATCTTTTTCAATATTTGAGGCATTCACAACAAGCAGGTAGTCGTTATCTGCTCTTTTGTATACTAAAAGATCATCTACTGTACCGCCATTCTCATAGCACATCGCAGTATATTGAGCCTGGCCGTTTTGCAGCTTGGACACATCATTTGTCATCGTATACTGAAGGAATGACAAAGCGTTTGGCCCTTTTACATCAAATTCACCCATATGTGAAACATCAAATAATCCAGCCTTTGTTCGAACTGCTTCATGTTCCTCTTTAATACTTGAGAATTGAACAGGCAATTCCCAACCACCGAAATCAATCACTTTTCCACCATGTTCTTTGTATATATCAAACAGCGGTGTACGCAGTAATGTAGCCATGTGAACTCCTCCTTTTTCATAACTTGAAATTTTCAATTATTTCTGGACAAAAAAAGGACAGAAAGACCCCTAAGTTTTTAGGAATCCTCTGTCCTGCAACCTGTAAGTTTCTCAAAAAACCTTGAGTTTCTTCGTTGGTGGCTTTCATTTATAAAAAAGCACTCTCCAGAGATGCGTCTAGTAAGAGTCTTTTTGCCTGAGAGTTTCACATAAGTTTGCTCCTTCGGCGCCGCTATTCGCAGTCTCTCCTCTTACTTTCATTCGCGAGTATGTTATTGTCCAAGGTCGCACATACTATTACTATGTTTACTACATTATTATCCTATCATTTTTATAAAAGGAAAGGCAATGAACTTTTTTATAAGAAAGGAAATCCGGTATGAAAATCGACGTTCAGTTTCAGCGTGACTGGCATGATGAATTCTTAAAACGTGTTGAAGAAGATGGACCTTGGGCAAATTGGGAGCTGTATAATTTAGCTCTAGAAGCAGAAAACCATTTAGCAATCCCTGAGTTTTTAGGCTTGCAAGCACCCAATCATCTTCCTGATATGACATTCCTTCCACATCAGCTGGACGTTGCAACGACCGTAATTGAACAAATGAACGGAAAAGCCATCCTTGCAGATGAAGTCGGACTCGGTAAAACAATAGAAGCTGGTTTAATACTAAAAGAATATATGATACGCAGGCTGGCAAAGAAAATACTAATCTTAGTTCCTGCTTCTTTAGTCATACAATGGACAAACGAGCTTAACTCGAAATTTTTCATCCCTGCTATCGCTCAAAAAAAGGCTTACGTCTGGGAACAGTGTGATGTTGTTGTCTCTTCTATTGATACAGCAAAACGAGCACCGCATAGAGATATTGTTCTTAATCAAGACTATGACTTAATCATTATCGATGAAGCACATAAATTAAAAAACAAGAAAACCAAAAACTATGAGTTTGTTCAATTACTAAAAAAGAAGTTTTGTCTTCTATTGACTGCTACACCAGTTCAAAATAGGGTCGAGGAGATCTTTAACCTTGTTTCTTTGCTAAAACCTGGTCATTTAGGCAACAGAGAGAATTTTGACAAGGACTTTAAAGAAGATAAACACTCTTTAAAGAACGAGGAAAAGCTTAAACAATTAGTAAATAAAGTTATGGTTCGGAACCGCCGTGAAGAGACTGGTTTAGAATGGCCGAAACGAATCGTAAAAACCATACCTATTACATTATCAAAAACGGAAAGGGATCTTTACGATGAGATCACCACTTTAAAAACCGATTCTTATTTTGACCGCAGTAAATTTTCAATTGTGACATTGCAGCGTGAAGCATGCAGTTCCAGAGAAGCTGTATTTCTCACATTAAAAAATATGCTTCAAAAAGATGTCCCATCTCCAGCTATGGAAAATCGAATTGTGAACTTAATGAAAAAAATTGAATTAGTTGATCAAAATTCAAAGGCATTAAAAGCACTGGAATTAATACAATCCATAGATTCAAAGGTCATTATTTTCACGGAATACCGGGCTACCCAGCTTTACCTTCAATGGTTTTTGCAGCAGCATGGAATCTCATCCGTACCTTTTAGAGGCGGATTTAAACGGAGCAAAAAGGACTGGATGACACACCTCTTCAAAACGCGTGCTCAAGTTCTTATCGCAACCGAAGCTGGAGGCGAAGGGATTAACCTGCAATTTTGTCAGAATATCATTAATTATGATTTGCCATGGAATCCTATGAGAATTGAACAGCGTATAGGACGGATCCATCGAATTGGGCAGCAGGGTGATGTTCATATTTACAATTTCGCCACACAAAATACCATAGAAGAACACATCTTGAATCTCTTGTATAACAAAATAAATCTGTTTGAAAGTGTAATCGGAGAACTCGATGAAATCTTAACAAAATTCGAACTTAAAAATATAGAACGACATATCGCTGATATTTTTAGCACATCGGATAGTGAAGGTGAAATAAGAGTAAAGATGGATAATCTGGCTTCTCTTATAAACTTGGATGGAGGAATTAAACAGAAAGGATGGGAAGAGCATGCAGCAGCACGAGATTCATCGATTTCTTGAAAGATACTTTGATGCTAATGAATGCCGTATACTTGAGAAAAATTTCAGTTATATGAAGGTTCAGCTTACCGTTGATCTTGATAAAGTGCTCATGAACCGTCCTTTCTATTGGCACTACCTAGAAAAAACCGGCGGTACTCCAAATCCGATGACACTTACATTAGTAACCGGACAACAGCAAGCACCAGATGGCAAAGGAGAATTTGTACATTTCGGCTCTCCGCGTCTTCATCAAATTTTTGCAACTTCAAAAAAGCTTGCTTCATTTATCCGTCTGTATGAATCTGTACCGCAACAAGGTGCTCAAGTCCCGCTAATTCCGTGGGCTTGCTTAAATGTGAAAGTAACCTATCAATGTGATCAGAAAAAAGACCAAGTGTTGTCTTATGGAATTCAACTGATTAATGGAATGATTGAAGATCAATTTCATCTGCGACTACAAAAACTGTTGCTAACAAAACGAATACCCGACTTTTGTTATACCCTTTCTCCTTTTATTAAACCTGAGAGTGCATTAAAGAGAATTGAAGCAAGAATACAGGAAAACATAAACCAAAATGAACACACATGGGCAGATGAAGCAATGAAACGGTGGAAGGAAGATGAAGATCTGCTAGAAAGTTTTTATGAAGAAATTGAAACAAAGCCAGAATCTTATCATGTTGAAAAAGAAGCACTGAGAACTCAGTATGAACCTAAAATTATGGTTGAGATCATAAATGGCGGACTGTTTTATTTATCACAATAACATAAAGTTCCGATCAGCTGCTTTTTCAGCCGATATCTTTTACAAAACCTACCTAAAAACCAGAATAATTTAAAAGAATGCCTTAAATAAAAACGAGGATGATCTCTATGCGGATCATCCTCTACCCTTTTTCCAGCCTCTTCAATTACTTTTTCCGTTTTTTTCGAATTGCCAGTCCCAAACCCATCGGAACCATCCCGAATAGGTATGAGAGCATCGGTTCTTTTTCATTCTTTTTTGCGCGCTTCCTTTCCGTTCTTACAGCTTTTGGCTCATCTAAATATTTGATTATTTTTTGTGTAAGATATTTCACTACATCAGTTCCAGCAGCCATCTCTTAACCCCTTTACAAAGACATCACTGTTAGTTTTGTCTTAATTTTAAGGAATTAAACGATTTTATTTATTTCATTCAATATACGGAGGCAGACTTCCTCCGTAGTTAATTCATCCGTAACGATCGTTACATCACTTTTTTCATAAAATTTATTCCTCATTTGATAAAGTTCAAATACTTCTTCTTTAGTTTTAGTAAGAAGAATTGGTCTTTTATTTCTTTCCTCTTCCTTCATCAATCTATTCCATAATACAGAAAAGCTTGTTTTTAAAAAGATGACTGTTCCTTTGCTTTTCATGTAAGATAAATTTTCTTCGCGAACAACAGCACCTCCTCCTGTCATAACGACAGCGTGTTCGAGTGGCAGCTGTCTTATTGCAAGAGACTCATAATTGCGGAAAGCTTCTTCACCTTCACTTGCGAATATTTCTTTTATCGTTTGACCGCGAAGTTTTTCAACGGTGGTATCTACATCATATGGCGGCACTTCCAATTTTTTTGATAAAAGCTGTCCTACTGATGATTTACCGCACCCCATAAAACCTACTAAATATATGGTGTTCAAATCTTAACCCTCCACCCATTTCGTAACACGATTCTGGTTTACATTATAATATACTTCTACATTTTTTGTATGTTGATGATTCGTAACGGCATTTATTTGTAAAAGGCTCTCTTCGGCATTTAATTTGTTGACAGTAACTTTAACATTGCCCTCATTCCAAGTAAAATAATATTCTTTTGGATAAGATTCATTGGATTCCATCAATAGATCAGCTGTTTTTTCTACAGCTTGTCTGCAAAGCCTTTCTTCCCGCCTTAAATCTTCTTCATAGTAAACAAACTGTCTTTCTGAATATACTCTTTCAATTAAATAACCAAAGAAAAGAATGACAATAAAACTTAGTATAACGATCAAAGGATAAATCAAACCCCTTTGATTATTCATTTATTAATCCTTCTAAAAACACGGTCAAATTGGCGGTCAAATAAATCTTGAATTTTAACCACTATAAAATCTTCTGACAAGATTTCAACTTCCAATGAACGAATATTTTGTAGCCAAACTTCGTGCCCAAGCCCATTGATTTGTTTACGAATAAGAGAATGATATTTCGAAAAGCTCATTACGTTACCATCATCTTCAGTAATGATTAATTGATCGTTTTGAATTTCAATTGAAGAAGCTTCTCTAATTTCTTTTCCGAGCATCGAGAAAAATAGAATGGTGTCTTCTAACTGTGAAGATGAGGGAGCTTTTTGGATAGGTATTAATAACAGTGGAATTAAAGAGGTAAGCAAAAGCATGACACCTAAAGCGATGATAACTTCCAATAAAGTAGTGCCGTTTTCCCTTTTTACAGTTTTAAAAATAGGAAGCACAGGTTTTATATTCTTTTTCATTCTCCCCCTTGAAAACAATACAAATTTCATATTCATCTGAAACACCCTTTTTCTGAAATAATGAATAGGTTGTCCCTAATTTTTCCCATTCGGCATTTTCTAAGATGATTTTAGCAGTATCATATTTAGCTGCAGTAAAATCTGCTTCGTTGATTGCATATAATAACTGTTTTGTAGTTTTGCTTTCCTTATAAATATCATATATGAAGTGAATGCTCATAGCTGAAACAGCTGTAAATAATACAAGACCCATCATGCATTCGATTAAAAGGTATCCCTTATTGTTTCGATACATTAAATTTTCCTTTTCCGATTTGAAAAACCATCTTATACGTTTGATTTCCCGAATTAATATACAGAGTTCCTGCACGATTTATGTTTCCAAATTGATTGTATTGAATGATTAATGACATCGAATAAGTTACAAACGTTATAAATTCAGGAAAATACTTCTTAACGGGCTGACCTGATTTGTAACCGCGTATTTCGTAAAAATGATTTTCGTTATTAATAATCAAACGGTACGTACTCCCTTCCAAAATTGCTCTTTGCTGAATGTGAAGAAGATCTTTTTGAAACGAAGCAATAAAATATTCCGTTTTTCTATTTTTTTGAAACGCATCAAATTTAGGAAACGCAATTGTAACCATAATTGATATGATTAAAAGCACTATCATCATCTCAATTAGAGAAAATCCATACTGACCTTTATTTAATTTCACCCTCCAGGAGTTTCCTCATTTACGCTAACGTTCCCTTCGCTATCAATTATTAACTGGCTCTTATCAGGACATACAATTGTATCAACATATCCTCCATCCTTTAGTTCTTCTGGGGTTGGTATGCTGCCCGTTTCTGCCTCATATGCACCAACTTGTCCTTGTACAAGGTCTATAGTAGCTTCACATCCAAGCGATTTCACGACTTTATTGTTCTTTGTCATACTTGGCAGAGCGATTAACATCAGTATTGAAATGATCAGAAGAACAATCATCATTTCGATCAATGTAAAGCCATCCTGATTTTTCATAAATAAAAACCTCCTCATAATGCTTCTATAAGATTAAACATAGGTAATAACATAGAGGCAAACAGCAAAAGGACAAATCCACCAATTAAGCCGAATAAAATGGGCTGTATTTTTTGCATGGCATTTAAAATCTTATCTTCTAATGCATTGAACAGCCATTCTCCATATTGGAGCAAGTCGGATCCTAAATTTCCATGAACTTGTCCAAAATGAACAATTTCAGCTAACTCCTGTACATAAAATGGAGTATCCCTTAATAAGTCAGGCAATGATTTACCATTTATCAGTCCCTTTTGAATTCTTACACTCTCATCCTTAAAAAATTCGATTTGCATTTGATTCTCCATTACGATTAAGGAATCTGTAACTGATAAACCACTTTTCAGCATAGAACCAAAATTAACACACAGAAAATGAGTGTTCAAAAGCTTAATATATTTTTTGACTATAGGTATTGAGGTTAACAAAGTCATTTTAGAAGATGGTTTCAATCTGCTTTTAACAATGATTGCACCAACTCCGCAAATTATCAGTATTACTAGTAAAGAAAGCAAAATTTTTGGAGTAAGCATTAGTAAATAAATCATGATTGAAGTAAATATAGGGGTCTTTATTTCAAGGGATGCAAAAAGGAGTGAAAACTGAGGAAACAAAAATTGATAAAAGAGAAAACCAATCCACACCGTAAGAAATAAGAGAAACAAAGGATATCGCAACGTTTTATTTAACCGCTCCAGCCATTCGGCTTTCTTCTTCATATATGTGCCATTTTCCATTAAACTTTCAACAATATTTCCATTTTCGCTGTTAATAGCAATTGAACTTAATACCTCGTTTGGCAAGTTCAATTTTGAGAAAAATTCAATCAGTAAATGTCCTTCATCCAGCCGATCTAAAGCAAGATCCAAGTACCGTTTTTCTTTATTTCTAAGCTGAGGTCTTAATACTTCTATACTTTTATTCAATGAATACCCTTGATTCAATAGCTGCCCTAATTTATACAGAAATTCTCCTTGAGAAGCCCTTTTCCATTGTTTTATGATCACTCAATCTCAGCTCCCATCCATTTCTCGTAGCTTTCTTTTGTAATGTATCCGGTAGCGTAAGCATGATTAAAATAATAGGAAAGGGATTTATACAATGGGCTAGTTGTGTTATAAGCTGTATTTGAATGGATAGCGCTATCTAAGTCGTTCCCGCTTAATATTTCATAAAGCCCTGCTCTTCTGAACGACCTGTGTTTAAAACAAAAATCTTTACATTCATTACCGCAAAAAGGACATGGAACTGATATAAGTCTTTGGGAAACGACTCCCATTAGTGTTTGCTTGAGTTCAGTTTCTTGAATCCCAAACTCTCTTAACCGTTCAATGCATCCTAAACAGTCGGTGGCATGCATTGTAGATAGAACTAAGTGTCCTGTAAGAGATGCTCGTATTACTAAACGGGCTGCTGCTTCATCACGTATTTCCCCAATCATAATCACATCCGGATCATGGCGAAGCAATGACTTAAACCCCTCTCTGTAAGTTACACCCGCCTTTTCGTTGATTTCCATCTGTAAGAAAGAATCAACTTTACGTTCTACGGGATCTTCCAATGTGACAACTTGCCGTTTGAATTGATTTTGAAGAAATTGGAGCAATGTATAAAGAATAGTAGTTTTTCCAGCTCCAGTAGGTCCTGAGAACAGCAAAAGTCCACTGGATCTTCTAATGAGTAAAAGAAGCAGCTGAAGTGTTTGAGGAAAAAGTGAAAGTTCACCTATTGATAATGTTTCTTGCTGAGGGAGAATTCTTATTACGAGAGATTCATTAAACGCAGAAGGTATTGAAGAAAAACGAAGGTGTACGTTTTCGTTGTTTACCATAGTATCCATTGAGCCGCTTTGGGGTTTTCTAATTTCTCCGATATCCATACGTGCTGAATATTTGAAATGTGAGATAACTCGTAAGTATTCCTCTTGAGTAAGTGTCTTGAATTCGAGTAGTCTTTCGTCGATCCGAAATTGAACGATCCCCCCTTTTTTTATTGGTAAAAAGTGAATATCAGATGCTTTTTGTTTAACAGCTTCAGTTAAGATAGAACGGCTCAACAATTTTATTGGCAATCGATATCAGCCTCCTTTCCTGGCGTATAATAAGAAATACTTCACTTTTCAAAAAAATCCTGCACCTTTTTTCAATTTCAGCGCATATAAAATTCGACACTGCTCATACTACTATTGTTGCATTGGGCTATAGCCAAGCGGTAAGGCAACGGACTTTGACTCCGTCATGCGCTGGTTCGAATCCAGCTAGCCCAGCCATAAAAAAACACTCTTAAAAACTTAAGAGTGCAAAGCATCAGGACACATGACTTGAAATGTGTTCTTTTTCTTTTTTCCTGCAAAGCTTCTTCATCTCACCAGGACTATACCCTGCAATTAATTTTGTACCATCTGTAACGATGGGGCGTTTCAACAATTTAGGGTTATCAACCAACAATTGAAGCATTTCGTTCGTTGATAGCTCATCAATATCTACTTTTAAAGATTTAAACGATTGGCTTCTTTTAGCTAAGATTTCTTCTGTTCCGGCTTTCGTTAATTTTAATATTTCTCTTAATTCTTCAACCGATGGAGTGTCTTTAAACAAGTGTCTCTCATCAAATGTTACTTTATTTTGTTTAAGCCACATTTTAGCCTTCCGACAAGATGTGCAGCTAGGATATGTGTAAAAGGTTATTGAATTCATCCGTACTTCACTCCTTTTAGTTTACATTACCTTTAATTGAGTCATACTAAACTCAATTCTGCTAACATAATGTAATATTTTTCAAATGAGTAATGGTGAGTAAACAATAGTCATTTACAACGTAGTGGAATCTCATATATAATACTAAAGGATACAAGTATTGGCTAAAAAAGGAGGGATACATATGTCAAGAATGTACAAAGTGTTGGGCTTTTGGACAGGAATTATCGGTGTCATGGCTTATCTTGGAGATTTGCAAGACATGGCGTTATTGTTCTTAGGACAAACCATTATGTTCGTTTCATTAGGTTATTTGAACTTATCTGAACGTATGTATATTTATATCTTTGGTGCGTATTTAACAGTTTTCTTTGTAGGTTTTACATACTGGTCAACATTTATGATGACTCCTGGTGCTGGCGGAGGCCACTAAAAGCAATTTTAATAACGGTTACAAAAAAAACGGACCCGCTAGTTAACGGACCGTTTTTTTTGTTGGAGAACTTGAAAACCGCCAGCAAGTGAATGATCAAGAAGAAAAGTACGAATCGCCCTGTTTCTCTTGTGCTCCATAGAAAAAGGGTCCCTTTGAACAGAGTTCGTCAAAAATTTTAGCAAACCTTCTTGTAATAAGAAATCTCCTTGTGAATGCAGCGCAATCGTCTCAATATTATTCATACTTGCTGTTTTTATTACTTGATCCCAATCGACATGATAAGTTATATCCATCTCACCAGTATTTGATAATGGGTCATTTACTAATTGATGACGAAAGTAACCTCTTATACTTCCTTCTTTTAAGCTTTCCATACTCCATTGTTCGTTTATGTATCCATAATCTACAAAGAACAATAAAGAATCTTCTTTCACCCATCGATACACATCCTCTAGCCACTCAAGCATTTGAAAAGAAACTTCGAGGTCAAAATGCATCGGTCTGGAATTGAATATACTATTTAATTGCTTAAAAAGACTGGTTTCCGTCTTTACATATTGAAATTTAAAACGATTATCAGCTTGATTAAACCATACTGTTTTCTCAAACCAGTTGTCTCTTCTGTTTTGAAATATTCGCAGCGGAAATGCATCTAAAACTTCATTCGCAAAAACAATTCCTTTGAATAATGGAAATTCCTTTATCAAATCATCCAATGTGCTAATGATAGTAACGGGCAGTTTCTTTAGTTTCTCTTTTAAAAGTTCACGGTGATAAGGACTTTTCTCAACAATGATATAAGATAATGACTCACCATACTCTTCTCTTTTCCATGTCTGCAGCACTTGTTTCGCGAAATTCCCGTTTCCTCCGCCAAATTCGACAACAATTGGATCTAATTTATGGGCTTTAATACTTCTTACAAAAACTTTTGCCCACACTTCACCAAAGACTTCAGAAACTGAACTGGATGTATAAAAATCTCCTTTTTTTCCGATTTTCTCTTGATGGTTCATATAATACCCAAAATCAGGATGATAAAGTGCGAGCTCCATATATTTTTCCATCGTTAAGTACATATTTTTATCTAACCGTTCTTTAAAAATCGTTTGGAGTGACACGATTTAAAACCCGCTTAAAAAAGGGTTAGAATCCATTTCCATTCCAATAGTTGTTTCTGGCCCATGCCCGGACAATACTGTCGTTTCCTCTGGTAATACAAGCAGCTTATCGTGAATGCTTTGCAACAATACTTCCTGATTTCCTCCATGTAAGTCTGTTCTGCCTATACTGCCTGCAAAAAGTGCATCTCCGGAAAAAACTGCGTTAGCACCTTTTAAGTAAAAAGAAATACTCCCGGGAGAATGACCAGGTGTTATGAGAATTTCAAATGAAAAAGAACCAATTTTTAATAACTTATCATTATCTGATAATACATGGCTCGCCTGTTTCGCTGTAATTCTTTGGCCGAAATACAAAGAACCATTTTTTTTTGTGTTCCCTAACCAATCTGCCTCTCTTTTATGAATATAAAGTGGTAGATTATAATGTTCTCTCACTTCATCAACTGCTCCTATATGATCAAAATGCGCATGGGTTAAGAGTATTGCCAATGGCTTTAATCCAAGAGAACCTATATTTTGAATAATTCGCTTTCCCTCACTCCCCGGATCAATGATAACCGCTTCGTTTTTTGAATTATAAATGATATATGTATTTTCCTGGACTGGCCCTACAGTTATTTTTTTCCACTTCATAAGCGTTCCTCCATTGCAACTTATTTCTTTCTATCTTACACTAAAATCATTAAAATTACGGAGGATATGCATGATTGTTTATTATGGGTATGAAAAAGGGGAAGACTGTTCATATATCGAAGTTGTTGATAAAGAACAAGATTTAATCATTGTCAGTGAGCCATTATCATTACAAGAAAGTGTAGAAACGATACCCTTATTACTTATTCAACCTAAAAAGACTACAATCCTTTTTGAAGATTACGGGTTTTTCTCGGACAATCAAAATTGTTATCTGTATTTGGATATGATTTGCGCTTTCTCCATTACAAGGGGGAATGAACATCAGATTTCTATGTTTTTACTGCAAGTTGAAGAAGAGTTGATTGCAATTCATGAAGAAAAAAGTACGATTTTTCTTTTAGGAAGACACCATGAACCATTGATTAAAAAGTGGGCATCTTCTTATTTGGTTGAAATAGATTTTTTAATATCATAAATGTTCACTCGACAAATCTGGATAAAACAAGTAAAATAGTACTCGGGTTTACCTAAGTGAAAGCGTTATACATAAGATTGGAATACTCCAGAGCAAGGGGGCACTTATTCATGGGATTAGCCATTATATTTGGTTTAGTAGCTATATTAGCTGCATTCGGATTATTACGTTCATTAAAAATTAAAAACTTAATGGCTGCTGGCTTTGCGTTCTTAACATTTGCTGTTTTTGGCTGGTTTACAGTTATGACAGTATTAGACGTATTTCTCGGCAGCGGTGGATCGACTGGCCACTAAAATTAAAAAGCCGTCCGGCTTAAAAACGGATGGCTTTTTTCTTTTCTTCTACATATATAACCCCGCAAGCAAGAGACCTCGTGTATCCTTATATATTTGATCAAACTGCCTGAGTGGCAGAGGATTGACACCTATCCCAAGTTCGACTGTAAACCCCGGTCTTTTATATTCTTGAATATACCAGTCTTTATATCCTGCATAACTATCTAAATAACGGATCGCTTTATAACCGCTAGCTTTTTCAAATTCATCCACAATTTCTGCAGATACAGGCATTGGTTCATCACCTTCGAATCCCCAATAAATTTCCTTGCCCTGTGTATGAAGTGCAATTATCCGATCAAATTCAAATCTATCAGCTGCATCAGCCATGGCGATTGCCTCAGGTTCAGTAAGAGGTTTCTCTCCTGGATAATCTCTTGATGCGGGTTTATGAGGTTTACGTTTTTGTTCAATTTCCCATTTTGCAGGGAACTGATTATTTAAATCCACTCCTCGAATATTTGCTTTCCAATCTGAGAAATCACGATTTCCATTATTAATTTTTAATACCAGCTCTCGGTATTCTTTATTTTCAGGTGGTCCGTTTATGGCTAGATCAACACCATCCGGATCAACCATAGGAACAGCTAACAATGTAGTATCTTTATATAGACTCAGTGGCTCTATCTCATTGAGCAATCTATTTGAGGTTAATGCTTGAAGATACTCGTTTATAAAATTCATAAGTATACCCGATGTTATCCATTCATTACCATGAAACGATCCATTAACATGTACTTTTTTTTGCCCATTCCCTATGGATATCATTTCAATTGGTTTTCCTAATACCGAAAATCCTATGGTTTGTTTTTTTATAAAAGGATAATGATCCATCAACAATTCTATATCTTGCTTTAAAGCATTGAAATCGTATTTACGTCTTGCCTTGATTATTGGAAAAGGCATACACTTTGGAATGAATATTTCGTCGTTCGGAAAAATTTTTTTAGGATTCACTGATTGATTGAACAAATATAGTGCATCGACAGGTATACCCTTCTTTTCAGCAATTGCAAAAAAAGAATCTCCTTTCTTAATTTTGTATCTTTGAATCGTTATCCCCGGAATACGAACCTTTTTTCCAGGTTCTAATTCAAGGGACAATAATTTAGGATTAGAGTCCTTAAGCAAAGTAAAAGGGATCGACAAAAGTCTAGAATAATACCAAAGTGAATCCCCGTTACGAATAGTAATTTCCAATCTGAACCCTCCCAAAATACGTTCTCTTAAAGATGTATGTTTAGGAAGTGCAGATATGCAAAAAAGTGCCTAGCCGAAGCTAAGCACTTTTCATTTTACTTATTTTGTTTTGCTTTGTCTTTATCGTAAAACCTTAATAGGTCTCCGTACACAATTCTGTCAGAAACATCTAGATCTGACTTCGCGCGTTCTGCACCAGGCTTACATGCTTTCCCATCAACTGGTTTACCAGTCGCTTTGTCGTAGCACTTACCGTCAGTGAAAACATTACTCTTAGTAATATAAGAATTATCTCGAAGAACTGCAAAATCTTCACGATCTTTGGAGAATAAATCAGTACCTAAATCGATATCACCTTTTGTTTCATTTCCAAGCAAATGTTGAATCGTTGGTTTGATATCAATTTGTCCGCCGACTGTATCCATCACTTTCCCTTTGTCACCAGGAATATGAATAAAGAAAGGTACTTTTTGCAGCTGTGTAGATTCAAATGGTGTAATTTCTTTTCCTAAGAACTGACTCATTGCTTCATTGTGATTCTCTGAGATACCATAGTGGTCTCCGTAAATCACGAAGATGGAATCCTCATATAATCCAGCTTTTTTAACTTCATCAAAGAACTCCTTTAAAGCTGCGTCTTCATAATTGACAGTTGTAAAATATCTATTTACCGTTCCGTCATTTGAAGTCCATTCAGGTATCGTTTCATCTTCCTCATTTAAAGTGAAAGGAAAATGGTTTGTTAACGTAATAAATCTTGTGTAGAACGGTTTTGGCTGTTCCTTCAGGTGTGGGATGGTCTGCTTAAAGAATTCTTTATCTTTTAAGCCCCAACCGACTGAATTTTCTGGAGTTACATTAAAATCTTTTAATGAATAGTATCGATCATAACCTAAATTATGATACATAATATCACGATTCCAGAAGCTCTTATTATTTGCATGCATAACGGATGTATAGTAACCCTTATCTTTGAGCAATTCTGGCGCAGCATTGTATTCATTTTGTGAATGTGTGAAATATACAGCTCCACTTGGAAGCGGGAATAACGAATTATCCACTAAAAACTCTGAATCAGATGTTTTCCCTTGACCAGTCTGATGATAAAAGTTAGGGAAATAGTAACTGTTTTTAGTAAGATCATTTAAAAATGGTGTAATCTCTTTACCGTTTACTGATTCGTTAATTACAAAGTTTTGTGTAGACTCCAAAGAAATAACGAATACATTCTTGCCTTTCGCCTTACCAAACATCTCTGGATTCGGTTCCTTATAATTTGCACGTGTATAGTTTTCAATGTCAGTAATTTCACTGCCATCAGCAAAAGCACGCTGTGCTTTCGCTTTAGATTGAAGAATGGAATCATAAATATGGTAGTTATATGTTCCAATGTTCTTTATAAGCATCTCACGGTCAAATGTACGAGTTAGAAGCTGAGGACGCTCAGTTTCAGCAATTCCTACATTGACGATAAATAATACTAATGCAGCCATAAAAGTGAGTGTGACCTGCTTGCGTGAAGCTCGTGCAGGGCGGTAGTCATAACGTCTCATGAAATAAGCAAGTACAATAATATCTACAAATAAAAGAATGTCTGTAGGCTGAATCAGTTCAAATATACTGTTTCCTAAGTCACCCATGTTACTTGTTTGGAATAATACCGGAATGGTAATAAAGTCTGTGAAAAACCGGTAAAATACCATGTTCGCATACATAACAAAACTCATGATCGCACTAATAGCAACAATCATTCTTCTATGTGCTTTCCCTTTAAAGTAAAGTGTTACCCCCAAGAAAAGAACAATTGAACTAATAGGGTTGATAAACAGGATAAATTCCTGCATTTTGTTGTCCATAGGCATATCAAATGCTGTCTTATAAACGATATATGTTTTGATCCAAAGTAATGCAATTGCTATAAAGAAAAATCTATATTCAGCAAATGCTTGTTTCATTTTTTCTTTCATATGTTCTCTGACCTCCTCAATCAAAAAGAACTCTTGTTTTTATTTCCCATCATATACTCAACCATCACCATTAATTGTTAAAAGCATGTTTACAAAAACTTAATCAAAGGATTACATAAAGAGTATAATAAATGGTTTTGAACAAGAATTCAATACCTAAAAGCACTATTTCAAGATTCTGACAAATTTTTCACAAAAACTATATTAATATTACCCTGCTTTTCGCACTCATAAACCATTAGACGAACTTCCCGTAAAAAAGTTTCAAAAAAAACAAAAGAACTGCCTGAAAAAGCAGTTCTTTTTACCACATAAAAAGCTATTAAATATTATGTTTTGCAAGCCAGGCTCCACCAATAATACCAGCATCATTCCCGAGGGTTGCGACTTTCAGTTCTGCTCCTTCTGCAACTCTTGGAAGAGCAAAACGTCTAAACTGTTTTTCAAGTCTGGACATTAAAATGTCTCCAGCTTTGGAAACCCCACCTCCGATTACTATCTTCCCGGGATTTATACTATTGGAGAGATTTGCAATCACAAGTCCCAGATGAAATGAAACTTCATCCAATGTTTCAATGGCTGCATTATCTCCATTTTCTGCAGCTTCTGCTACATCTTTCGCTATAAGCTCGCCAGTATCTGACAAGATTTTGTAAAGAGCAGATGACTTATCACTTTGTGCTTTTTCTTTCGCGATTCTTGCTATGCCTGTTGCAGATGCGATGGTCTCTATACATCCTGTTTTTCCACAGTTGCAGGATGCTCCGCCTTCGGGAATTGAAGTAATGTGTCCAATTTCACCTGCCATACCATTTGTTCCATGCATGATGTGTCCATTAACGATGATACCGCCGCCAACACCCGTTCCAAGAGTTACCATAAGCAGGTTTCCTTCTCCATCACCTGCACCGCGCCACATTTCACCGATAGCAGCAATATTTGCATCATTATCAATAATGACAGTAAGTCCTGTTTCTTTTTCAAGTTCTTCTTTTAGCGGGTAATCTCTCCACCCGATATTAACTGCATGGTAAATAAAGCCGGTTTTCATGTCAATAAATCCAGGTGCCCCCATTCCGATTGCTGCCAGCTTTTCTTTAGTCTCTGAAAGCAGCTCTAATTGATTCTTTATGGATTCGGCAATATCTTTTACGATGCTTTTTCCGTCATTCTCAATATTTGTAGGTATCTCCCATTTTTCTACAATATGACCATCCATTGTAATAAAAGCGATCTTGATTGTAGTTCCACCTAAGTCTACGCCAACTAACCATTTTCCCATCTTTATTTCATCCTTTTTGGTTTATTGTAATTTGTTTACTGCAGCACGAATAATTATAATAGCTTGTTTGAAATCGTTTACATCTATCATTCTTTGATTGTACAGTTCTCTAACCTCATCTTGAATTAATTCTAGGTCTCCAAGTGGATTACCTGTATAGATGATCGTCCCGAATCTTTTTAGAAGCTGCTGTACATCATAAACTGTCTTCATCATCATCATCACCAGTGTCATTATAACAAAAAATATGACTCAATGTTGCATGCCTTTGCACTAATTTTCTACAAAAAAAACACAGCTGCATTTAAACAGCTGTTTTCATTATTCAGCGGTCAGGATCTCTTGGATGAAGGACAATAGGTCTTCTGTTCTTCAACGGCATCGGGATACGAAGAATTACATCCCTAATCGCTTTAGGATTAAACGGAATAAATGGCCATAAATATGGAATGTGAAAAGATTTAAATGAAACAAAAAATAATACAGTGAGCGTTAATCCGATTACATAACCAGGAACTCCCAACAAAGCCGTAACAGTTAATAACGCTAAACGAAGCATTCGGTTGGCAAGACTCAATTCGTACGTCGGTGTCGCAAAAGTACCAATTGCAGCTATCGCAATATATAAGACGACTTCATTCACAAACAGTCCGACTTCTACCGCAACTTGACCAATTACAATAGCGGATACTAATCCAAGGCCAGTTGAAACGGACGTAGGTGTGTGAATCGTCGCCATGCGCAGCATATCCATACCAACCTCTATAAAGATAAATTGTAAAAACAATGGAATGTTCCCGATTTCTACTGGTCCAATAAATGATAATCGATGTGACAGCAGTTCTTGATGTGTAGACATTAAATACCATAACGGCAGCAGAAAAATCGATAACCATACCGCAAAGAAACGAACAAACTTTAAATATGATCCTACAATCGGCTTCTGCCTATATTCTTCTGCATGCTGTAAATGATGCCAAAATGTTGTCGGAGTAATCAGGACAGATGGAGATCCATCGACGAATATTAATACATGGCCTTCAAACAAATGAACCGCAGCAGTATCAGGACGTTCTGTGTACCTTACGAGCGGATATGGATTCAGGTGACCGCCGCATATAAATTCTTCAACAGTTTTTTCACCCATCGGCAATCCATCCGTATCAATTTTATTTAGAGATTCCTTAATACGCTCAACAATATGAATATCCACGATATCTTCAATGTAGGAAACACATATATCCGTTTTTGAGCGCCTGCCAATACTTAAATATTCCATCCGTAAAGACCGATCACGAACTCTTCTTCTCGTTAGAGCTGTATTAAAAATAATCGTTTCAACAAAACCGTCCCTTGCACCTCTAACTACTCGTTCGACATCAGGTTCTTCTGGTCCGCGAACTGGATATGTCCTGGCATCGATCTGAATAAATTCGGTAAGACCTTCAACCAATAAAATGGTTGGACCAGCCAGTACCCAGTCAATCCCTTGATTCAAGTCATCAGATTTAGATATTTCAACATACGGAATATATGTTTTCATTAACTTTATTAAAGGGTCAGGATCTAATTGGCATGGTTCAATATCCGCTAATAAATTCATTAAATAATGAAGAATGTCGTCTTTTCCAAAACCATCTATTAAAAAAATCGCCATTTTTCGACCAGCATATTCCAAATCAAGGTGCAGACAGTCAAAACTTATATCAACTCCGAGTTGTTTTTTCATATATTCAACATTTTCTTCATAATTGGGTGAAAGAGGTTGTTTTTTGGGCAGATATGTCATTTTCATCACTCCTCTGCCTATCATCCTTCTCTTCCTATAGTTTTTTCATACCTGAAAAAAGAATAAACCCTAGCCAAAGACCAGGATTTAATTTCTCATTTTATGCAAGAGGAGATAATAAGTATTCTTTTATAAGTGAAGCGGTTTGTTCAAGAGAAGTTATATGTGTACGCTCATATGCATGCGATGCATCAATTCCAGGTCCGATCAGACCGTGAACCACATCTGCACCAGCTCTGATAGCAGCCGTTGCATCGGAACCATAATACGGATAAATATCCACTTTGTATTCAATGTTATGCTTTTCAGCTAAAGCTGTTAAATGCTTTCTTAATCCAAAATGATAAGGACCGCCAGAATCTTTCGCACAAATACTAACTGTAAACTCATCTGTTGACTGCCCATCCCCAATCGCACCCATATCAACCGCTAAATATTCAACAGTTGCTTCCGGAATGTTGGAATTTCCGCCATAACCGATTTCTTCATTATTACTAATTAAAAAATGAGTAGTAAATGGCAGTGAAAGAGAAGATTGCTTAAACCCTTTAATCAAGTGCATAAGTATTGCTACGCTTGCTTTATCATCCAAATGACGGGATTTGATAAAACCGCTCTCTGTCTCTTCATATCTAGGAGTAAATGATACAAAATCTCCAACGGAAATTCCTGCTTCCACTGCATCTTTTTTAGATCTAAAAGACTGATCTACTCTCACTTCCATGTTTTTTTCATCACGTTTAAGATCATTCATTCCTTTATAGACATGTGCAGCAGTTTGGTGCATAAGAACGGTACCTGAATATGTTTTTCCGTTCGAAGTATGGATATTACAATACTCACCCTCAATTGTATTCCAATAATAACCGCCGATTTGATCTAATTTTAATCGTCCATCACTCTTGATTTCCTTGACCATTGCCCCTAATGTATCAACGTGCGCGGTAAGAAGGCGATGCTTAGAATCATCTTCCCCTTTTATGGTGGCGATAACAGCACCCTTATTAGTTAAACAATAGGATATTTGGTTTTCTTCAAAAAATCTCTTCATATAATTGATCGCAGCTGCTGTATCCCCTGAAGGACTCGGAATATGTACAAGCTCTTTAATATAACCTACTATTTCTTTTGTTTGAATTTCCATAATGCACTCGCCTCGCCATCTATAATATTTAAAACTTGGATTTTGGACTTTCCATCTTCTAAATCTGTATTGGGAGCATAAAATTTTAACAATAAGTTTGTCCTAGAGGAGGCACCCTTAATGAAGTGGAAAATTTCAATCTTCATGCTCATAATTATACTGGTAATAGGAATCATCTACCAGCCGTTTATTAAAAAAGAAGCGAGAGAAAGCATTACTTTTTTTCCTTTAGACAGCACCTTTACTTTTGCTGACACATCTACAACACTAACATTTAAAAAAGGAACACCTGCAAATTACGTTTTAGATTGGATAGCCGAGTCCAAATCATCAGAGAAAGTTTATTTGCGGCAAGACATTTCCATGGTTTTTCAAAATGGAGTATTTAATAACAAAATGACAGAATGGAAAACTACTGCCAATGAGATTCATGTAGAAAAAGAATTAGAAGGAAAGTCACCCGGGCTTTGGGAAGCTGTTTCTTATCATCAAGGTGAAATTCATATTAATGAAGAAAAATATCGTTCTATGCAAGAAATGACGAACGATTATATTTATACAATTCTTCCAAACGGAACTTATACTGGCTTTAAAAACCCTAAAAATGCAAAAGAAAGACAATCAAAAAATCAACTAGATCAGCAAACGAATCAATTTCTTCAAAGATCGTTAAATGAGTCCACAAATCATTTTCAAATTGACAAAAATAAATATGAAATTATATCACTCGAGTCATTAACAAATTATAATAAAAAACCGCTCACTGGTTTTTCTCCCGCTAAAAGCCAGGAGATTATAGGTAAGCTATGGGAAGGTCTTTACAAAAATTATTTTGTAAATATCACTACGAAGTCTGGCCAAAAAGTAAGTCCAATAGGCAGCAGTATGCCTTATATATTAATCAGTAAAGATAAAACCCACTTATTTGTACTTTTTCAAACTGCTGCTAAAGAAAATATTCAACTTATTCAATATATTTCATAAAAGTGTTCCATAGATTTTCGGAAGTATGACATATTTGTATATTTTTATCCATTATATGCCCTTTCCTTTTTTCAGGGTTCCACCAAATTCCCGTCCAACCTGCTTGAACGGCTGGAAGTATATCAAATTCGTACGAATCACCACAATAGTAATAATTCTTTGCTGAACATTTGCTGGCTGCATAGGTGAAAACCTCTGCACTCGGCTTAGCAAGCGAAATTTCTGATGAAATATAAATAGTTGCAGTTGAAAGATTCAGACGTAATTTTTTCAGTTTTTCTCTTTGCAATTTTGAGCCGCCATTAGATATCACACCAACATGACTGCAAGACTCGTTTAGCCTATTCCATATTTTCCCGATCCAGGGATATGGTTCAACAAAAGCAGGAATACTCTCTTCGACTAGTGATTGATACCGTAAAAGCGCATCTTCTTTAAATGAAATAGGCAGATTCAATGCAATGAATGAAGCAATAAGGCGATTTCTGCGATATTCTTCCTTGGTTATTTTATTGGTTTCATATGAAGACCAGTACAAGTCACAAAACCCTTTATATGATCGAAACCATTTTTCCAGATCAACTAATTGATTCAATTGAGGAACAAAAATAGAATTAAAAGCAAATAAAGAAGCCTTCTTAAAGGAGGCTTCATAATTGAATAATGTATTATCTAAGTCAAAAAAGAAAGCACAATTATTCACAGGACGCATATTAAATCAATTCATCCATCATTTTTGAACGCATCCCGGGAAATGACATAGCGCTTCCAATTAGAAAGCGTCTAAGGAAAGATTGACCAAGTACCATATTTATTAGTCGATATCGCATTCGGTAACCTAGCATTAATGCTAGAAATATTAAAAATCCTTTAACAATGAATCCTTTCATAATAAAAACCTCCTTCCTCTTACTTTCTCATCAAGGAGGTATTTTTATTCGTGTACCAATCTGTTATAAAAGATTTAGCTGTTTTTTTGTATTTACATTAATGAAGAATTTTTCATCTTTCTTTTCCACTTCCATATAGAATGTGTTAACACGATCAAGAACTTCCATTACTTTGTAAGATTTAGAGCTTAAAGATAAAAATATTTCTCGTAAACACGTATGTTTGTAAATACCATTCAAGGGATATACCTTTCCATTAACAACTGGAATTACGCAATCATATTCATGTGAAATAGCAAATTCAAGCCATTTTTGATACATATCACTTACCATAAGTGGCATATCACATGGGACAACAAGATAAAAATCTGCTTTTTTTCTTATCATCGCACTGTATATTCCTGCTAACGGTCCTTTTTCTTTAAATCTGTCAACGTCCGTAATAATCAATGCTTCTTTAACTGAACTAGAATCAATATGTTTGATGTCCTGGATCAATTCTTCGCGTGTGATGACAATAACAGAATCAGTAACTGCAGACAGCATTTCTATTGATACAGCAATAAATGGTTTACCATGTAATTGTGCAAGTGCTTTTGGACTTCCAAAACGTCTAGATGCACCGCCTGCTAAAACTATGCCTGCTGTAATTAGCTGTTCAGACATAAATATATCCCTCCCCCTATACACCCGCCAATTAAAGTAGAAAGGAAATTCACAACATTATTAGTAAACCAGGAATATCCAAAAACCTTTAAAGTTTTTGTTTCACAATGAAAAGCAGCTTCAGTTTGTGTTTTACATACAGAGCAATAAAAACTTTGCTCAAACCACGCTCCTAAAAATGTATCTGTTAGATTACCCATAAAACCTGCAAACATAATAAGAATCACGATAGCAAAAGATGCTATTGGATACAAAAAATAGAAACAAATACCGATTATAGCTGCTCCGGCAATAGACGCAATAGTTCCAAGCCATGAAACTGCACCAGATAAACCGTTTTCAACTTTTCTCCATTTTTTAATATGGAAGGGTTGCCTTTTTGATAAAATACCAATTTCAGAAGCCCAGGTATCTGACATTGCAGCTGCAAAAGAGCAAACGAAAACAACAAGCCAAAAAGAGTTTTCAAAAAACAAATGAAAAATAGCAGCCATTAAAGCCACTCCGCCATTTGCTAACACTTGTCCAGAAGTTCTCCCTTTCCTTTCTTCTTCACTTGCTCTTTTATCCCGTTTCTTTTCTTTTTTCCATTTTGTTAATAATGAAGACGTAAGAAAAAAGGTCCCAAGAATAATAAGACCTTCCCACCCAAAAGATATATAAATAAATAATCCTGTAAAAAAAGCTGTAATACTTCCTTTCAATGTTAAAAATCCGTAATAAACGGATAAGATACATATTAAAACAATTCCCGCGATAAAGAAACTATCCATCTAAATCTGCAACCCTGTTTCAGAGATAATCTGTTCAACAGGAATATCAAATTTTTCATGAGGCAGATTTTCGCTAATTTGATCAATAAAGGCAAGGGATACAGTATTTCCATTAAAATTTGCAAGATACCGGTCATAATATCCTCCGCCATATCCAATTCGATAGCCCGACCGATCAAATACTAATCCAGGAACAACTAACAAGTCAATACGTTCAGGCTGAATCACTTCCGTCTTGTCAACTTTTGGTTCATATAAATCCATATACACATTTTCAAGATCTTCGAAAGAATGCAGTTCTCTAAATTCCATCTTACGGTTCTCTTTATAACATTTAGGCACACATATTGTTTTTCCTTCTTTCCATGCCATTTCGATAATCATGGATGTATCAAGTTCAAAATTCCTCGAAATTGTTATCCCAATACATTTGCTCTTTTTCCATTGTAATGTTTGTAAAAGAAGCTTCGAGATTTTAATACTTCTTTCTTTCCTCTCGTTTTCTTCAATGGAAACTAACAATTGTTTTATCTTTTTTCGCCATTCCGATTTTGTCATATGTAAACACCTCATTTTTTTCATACATTTATCTTATTATTTCATATTCTCCTATAAAAGCCTAAGAGTCTACTTTAGCAGGTCATTTATTTTAGCTGCTTTCGCAATCTTTGAAGCTCTTGAAAGGGGTTGATTTCGGTTACAGAATGCTCGCTTTCCAAGATGGTAAGGTGAGCACCGTGGAGGATATATGAAGTGCTGATCAAGCGCCTACAAGAAAAACAACAGCGAACCGAGCTCCCTGGACTTTTGCCTTGAGAGACGAACACTCAGGTGGCTGGTATGTACTCACACAGGACAAGGAAGGCTTCGACAGCGTTACATCGGACGAAGAAAAATGTGAAGTTCATTTTCGAGGAGTCTCGTCAATTCCGCTCCAATCAACTTTTTCATAAACGCTTCTACTTATAAAAAAAACAATAAACTTTTAAAAAACAGCCATATATTTATTTCTAGACTAATAATCTAGACTAATATGTAAATAAAAAACGCCTGATTCCACATGATGTCATGGGAGCAGGCGTCTTTAAGTGAAATTACTTAGTTTCACGGTGAACTGTGTATTTCTTTAAACGTGGGCTGTATTTTTTAAGCTCTAAACGGTCTGGATTTGTACGCTTGTTTTTTGTAGTGATGTAATTACGATCACCAGTTTCAGTACAAGCTAAAGTAATATTTACACGCATTGTTGTTTCCCTCCAAATCTTTACCAAAGTACATTTTCATGGTTACTAACAGTCATTTTCCATCTAATAAACCATACTTTAACATGATAACAAATTCTAATGTAACGAGCAAGAGAGATTTATGAAAGTTTCTCATAAACAGTTGTGTATTCATTTACTACGTCTACAAAAGTAGCATGAGACCATGTTAATGGCGCAACCGACAGTGCTTCTCCAGTGAATGGATGGAGCTGTTCCGATAAGACACCGGTAGAATAACTGTGTTTCTGTACCCAATCCAATATTTGACGCGGAGCTTTCAGATCTTCTTTGGATTTTGCACATTGAATGTACCACTTAGCAAGCCATAGCGTACATATCAGCCAAGGATTACCCGGTGCCTTCTCTATCTCATGTGTCTGCTGAAAGTAATAGTCGTTTGTATATCTTGCAAACCCTCCAACGTTCGTTTTAATGCTTAATTCTTTTTCCATCGCTTGCATAGTTCGTACAACTCGAACATCCTCTGCCGAAAATACACCAAAAGCAAACAAGGCATACATGCTGGACTCCATTGTAAAATCCTTTTTATATGCGTTATTATCCAACAGATAAATTCCCCTGAGAAATCTCCCGGAATCCTCATCATACAGATGTTTCTCCATACCCGACTTAACTTTCTCAGCACCTTTTTTGTAGCGTTCTGCACGATCATCTTCGCCAAAAAGTGTGGCAAATTTAGAAGCTGCCATCAATCCGCCGTATACACTGCTAGCCGTAAAGGTGAAGATACCGCGCCTTTCTTCCCAAAGATCGTAAGAAGGAAGCGGAAGTTCAAGCTCATCATGCATATATTGCAGCAAAAACCGTGCACTAGGTCTAACTAAAGAACGGTATAAAGATTGAGCAAACTCAATGTCACCCGTTTCATTATAATGTTCCCAAAACGCCCATAATACTAGGGCTGTCTCGTCTTCTTGAATAGGCAGCTGGCTTTCCCCTTCTTTATTTAACAAAGGATGCCATGACGAACCAATCGATCCATCAGGATTATATTTATGATGAAGGTACCCTTCTTTTGTTAAGACATCAGCACAGCGTCTATAAAAGTTTTTTACCATACCATGATATCCAGCTTTTGCAGCAGACACCGCGATTAATGCCCCGTCTCTCGGCCACATGTAGCTGTAATGGTCCCGATTATACTGCTGGATATCAGAATCATTTGCTGCTATGATATATCCATTTTCATTCGTTTGTGTGCGGATGATCAATAAACTTCTATTATATAAATCCATCAATTCTGCAGAAAGATCACAAGAGTTAAGCGTTGTTTTATTAACCCATCTGCGCCAGTACACATCGATTTTATCAAGTGTTAAAGACGGTCCGATTTCCATTAAATAATCAAATAGTGAAAAAACCTCATCCCGATTTCTTCCTACCGTTAAAGAATAGAACACATTTTTACTCTGATTTGGAGGAACGATTCCTTTAACAGAAAACGTACTGTCTACAGACCCTTGAGCAATCGGATTTACATGAAGGTACCCATCTTCAGCATCTTTCCAGGTTCCTTCTGCACTTAAGAATCGCTTTACACCTGTTGTATATTGATTCATTCCATTACCATCAAACATTCCATGAAAGAGAAAATACCGATTTTTCTTGTAGTGAATAATTACGGATCTTTCAGGATCATAGTAAGCCGTATCCCCTACCTCTGTTTCATAAATTGAAAGATCCTGGTGAAAAAACAGTTTAATTTCCTTATTCTCATCCGATTCATTCATAACTGTAATACGCCGCATGAACATATCTTCTCTTTGATGAACAGCATCTTCAATTTTCAAGGTTATTCTTTCTTTGTGATTAATTGCAAATGATTGTGTCACAAGAGAATCCTTATGATAACCTGGCTTGATCTCCCATTCATTCGAAGAAAGCCAAGAAAAGGAGCCATTGATACTGGCTCCTAAACGGTTAACATGACCCTGAACATGATTCTGCTGGCCCACATACGGGAAATAAATATCTCTTATCTGCAAATTCTGATCTAAATTAATTAACAGCTTTCCGTTTCCTAACACTAAATGTCTCGGCATTACTTACACCTGCTGATATAATTGGATTTTTTCTATATACTGCAAAGCTGATTGTTTGGCTTGTTCCGGATTTTTATTTTGTGAGTACACTGTAAAGATTGGCTGTTCTACGTCAGGTAAAATGAGTGTCCAGCCTCCTTCAGGATGAAAAACTTTTATTCCATCGAGCAGCTCTACATTATTATCCCGGATATCTTCCATCAGCTTTCGCATTACACGTCCTTTTTTATCTTTAGGACATGTTACATATTCTCTTAGCATGTGCACATCAGGAAGGAGCTTTACCAGCTCAGAGAGTGTGATTTGTTCGATCGCCATTACTTCAAGGATGTGAACAAATGCGTATTGTGCATCATATTGATAGTTCAACACTCCCTCTCCCACTTCCATTATCGATCGGGGGTTTGCTTTCGTTCGCACTAGCTTTCCGTTAAGGCGTTCTGCAATCGAATCTAAAGCTGACGAACCATAAACAGGGACCGCCATCTCTTTTTGTTTGCCATGCAAGAATGATGTAAATACATATAGAGCAAGCATCGTTTCTTCATCTAATACTTCACCGGATTCTGTTATGAGCCTTAGTGTTTCGCCAGATTCCCCAATTAGAACACCAATATTTGCGTTTGTTACCTTTACAAAAGATGCCATTTCATCAGCCTGTGTTTGATATGGAGCCGTTAATATCTCACAATTGAGCTGGTTATACAGATTAGGAATGAAATTTAGATAAGGTTGGTGATTATAGTTAACTACAACACGAAACTTGGTTTTCTGGATTCGTTCCACTTGTATATCACTTAAAAGGGCAGAAATATAACTTTCATGTTTGTTCGCTTGAACAGCCCCTTTTCCTATCCTGTCAAAAGAAGCACGCCTGTAATCTTCCTGCCAGTAGGCATTTTCAATTTTTCGTTCTAGGTCTGAATGAATCGGCAGCCCTTTATTATCATAGAATTCGATCATTAATTCTTTTTCACCTGTGTAATTTGAGAATCTAACATATACGCCACCTTGCAATATTTCATCTTCAATTGAAAATCTTACAACGGGTGCAACGGTTGGACTTATATCGAGTGTATGAACACCTGATGAATGAAGACCTTGTATAAATGATTGCTTAATCATAACTGAAAAATCGTGTGAATCACTCGCGATGAGGATTTTAGACCCATATGGAAGAACAGCTCCATACGCTGAGGCAAGTCTTGCGATGTAATCAGGTGTAATTTCTACATTCGCAATTCCTGAAACACCCCTGCTTCCAAATAAGGATTTTGTCGCTTTTTTACCCCATACAATTGAGGTATGTACAAGTGCTTCTTCATAAATTTCTTTTTCAGGCCAAATTTTCACGTCTGGCTTTAAAGTTGCTTTCTTGCCAATTGTACAATGATCACCGACTACTGCATGTTCAAATACAGAGACATCTTTTTCTATTTTCGTTCCATTAGCAATTGTAGCTCCTCTAAGCTCACAATGTGTCCCGACGAAAACATCATTCCATAATACTGACTTTTTCAATGAACTGCCTGCTGATATTACACTGTTCTTTCCTACAACTGAAAGCTTTCCGACGTGAGCTCCTTTTCGGATAACAGATCCGTCTGCAAAACTCACAGGCCCTTCAATCGTTACACCCTCTTCAATTGTTACATTTTCCCCCACCCAAATTCCCGGGTTTTGTTCTTTCCCTTGAATAGGAAGGTTAACAAGCCCATTTAACATGTCATAATGTGATTGGCGATATTGCTGCAGATTTCCGATATCTGACCAATACCCCTCTGCTTGATAGCCATATAGGTTTCTATTTTCTTTCATTAAAATGGGAAATAAATCTTTACTGAAATCAAATGGTATATCTTTTTCAATGTAAGAAAAGATTTCAGGCTCTAAAATGTATATTCCTGTATTGACCGTATCGCTGAAGACTTCATTCCAGCTTGGTTTTTCAAGAAATCTGATAATTTTCCCATCTTGGTTTGTCATGATAACACCATATTCTAATGGCGATTCAACTTGCTTCATAAAAATAGTTGCTAAAGAGTTCTTCTCTTCATGAAAACGGATGCCTTTTTCTAAATTAAAATCTGTTAATCCGTCCCCGCTGATTACCATAAATCGTTTATCAAGAAAATCTTCTGCATTTTTTATCGATCCAGCCGTTCCAAGAGGCGTTGTTTCAACAAAATAGTGTAAATTCACTCCAAAGCTGCTTCCGTCTCCAAAATAATTTTTTATCGTATCCGGAAGGTAATGGACAGTAACCGCAATGTCTGTAATTCCAAACTTTTTCAAGAGCTCAATACCATATTCCATTACTGGTTTATGAAGCATCGGAACCATTGGTTTTGGCATGTTACAAGTAAGTGGTCTTAATCGGGTTCCTTTACCACCCGCCATGATTACACCTTTCATTACAGCACTCCTCCTAATATTTCATTCTCGTTGTGGATTTGTTCGTATAAATAAGCAGTTCTTTCTGCAATGGAATCCCAGTTAAAAATTGTTCTTGCTGTTTTTTCTCCTAATTCAGCCATTTGTTTGCACTGTTCAGGATTAGACAGTATATATTCAACCGCCCACACAATACTTTGAGCATCATCCGGGTACACTTTTAATCCTGTTTTTTCGTGATCAATAATTTCTTTTAAACCGCCTGTATCTGAGACGATTGTTAATTTTCCCGATGCCATTCCCTCTAGAGCAACAATTCCAAAGGGCTCGTAATGACTTGGGAATAGAGCAGCATCCGCTTTATTCAGCCACTTGTTTCTTTCTTCGTCACTAACAAAGCCTGCTAGCTCAACATAATTATCTACTTGTTTGACTTTTATCAATTCAGCCAGCTCATCATGTAATGGACCCTTACCTGCAATTACAAATTTTACTGCTACTCCTTTTTGTTTTAAAAGTTCTGCGGCTTGAACTATTGTCTGGAAGCCTTTTTCTTTTACTAGTCTGCCAACCGAAAAAATAAGCAGCCCTTCCTTATTTCCAAATTCATGATCTTCCTGGTTTTTTTGGTTAATTTCAAGCAAATCTGGGTCAATCCCGTTAGGTAAGATGCTTATTTTCTCTTCAGGTATCCTGAACACGTCTGTAAGTTCATGTTTCATATATTTACTGCAGACGATCAGTTTATCAGAGCACTCCATCAGCTCCCATTCTTTTTGATTGATCTCATATTGAAGAGGAGAAGTGATTCCGTTGTTCCTGCCATGTTCTGTAGCATGAATCGTTGATATTAAAGGAATGTTTAATGCTTTTTTTAACGCAAGTGCAGCAACCGATACAAGCCAATCGTGCGCATGAATACAATCAAATTCAACTTTTTTGAATACTTCCAATGCTTGATCGGCCATTGCCATGTTTAAGCTGCCGGCCCAATGAAAGAAAGACTCAAAATTTGGCTGTTTTCCTAAAACTCTATAGACGTGCACACCGTTGTTAACTTCATATTCTGGATATCCATCAACAAATGATGTAATGACATAAACTTCATTACCTAATGAAACGAGTTTTCTAGATAAATCATATACATGTCTCGATAGCCCGCCTACAACCATAGGAGGATATTCCCAAGTCAGCATTAAAATTTTCTTAGCTTCACTATCTTTATTAAAATTTTGTTGAACATATTGATCATGAGGACTGGTGAAATAAGACCATAAAGGAATGTTCATAAAGGGATATTCTTTTTCATATTCCATAATTTCATTCATGTTATATTCAGTATTTTTAATAGACTCATATAGAGCATGGAATCTTTCAATGTGCTCTTGAAATCTGTTCTTTGCATATTGAGAAGCGCTATTTTGATCCACGATAAATGCCCAATCCGAACTCGCAGCCAGCATCCACTCTCTTACCATTTGGTCTGCATAACGCTCCACGATCATGTTCGAGTTTCTTCCATGAGAAAGATATGCAGCAATTTCAACCAATTTCTTTTCACAATGATGAAGATGGCGATACATCCAGGCATTTGTTTCGTTCAGCCATACTTCTCCAGTTCCATTTCTTCCCCATGTCGAAAAGTGAGGTCTTACCGTTTCAAGGTCTTGATAATGTCTGTGTAAAAATTCTTGAGGTGTAATCCAATTGACGTTATTTTCTAGTGCAACTTCCATTGTTTTTGCTAAAAACTCTGGACCTTCAAACCACCAGTGTCCGAATAATTCTGCATCAAAAGGTGCGGTTATTAATGTAGGAGGAAAAAATTGATCATGCTTATGTAAATAATCCATGAGGCGATGATTAAAATCCCAAGCATGCTGATTTATTTTGTCTTCTGCGCTTTTTCTGTTATACCACTCTTTTTCTTCAGTCTTTCCTGTGATCCGCCAATACTTGAGTCCTGTGTCTATTCGAATACCTTCTGGATGGATAAATCCTTGAATATATTCAAGCTCTCTCTCATACGCAACGTCACGGTAAAATTCACGGTAATCATAGTCACCTGGGTAACCTAAAGACGAGTTCCAGATGGTTTCTGAGATATATTGATTTCTTGGGAATAATGCCACACCATGCGGAGAATAAACTGGTGTGTCTATTCCTTTATTTGGTTGTGGCTTACTCAATAATAATGTTTGTTCGTCTACAAATGTATAACGAATCCCTGCATCAGCTAATCGTTTATCTATACCTGGTGCATACGCACATTCAGGCAGCCAAAAACCAGCAGGCTTTTCCCCGAAATATTTTTCGAACGTTTTAATACCTGCATCAATTTGTGCATTCACCGCTTGTTCCGTTGCTGTATAGGGAAGAAAAGCATGAGTAGCTGATGAGGTTATGCAAGATACCTTTCCTTCCTTCATGAAGGATTTAAATGCTTTAAGTATTTGACAATCCGTTTTTTGATACGTATCCATTATTCTCCGATAGCGTTTTTCATAAAAGTCAATAATTTCTGCTTCTTTTTTATTTTTAGTATGTTTCTTTTCTTTTTGAAGTAGTTTAAGAGTAGTATCGAGGTGCTCTAAATATCTTTTTTGTATGACGGAATCACTAAGTAATTCAAGTACTGGAGGGGAAAAGGATATCGTCCATGATATCGATTCTGGCTGTTCGTCAAGAACCCAAAGCAACGGGATATAAGTCTCTGTCATTGCCTCATATACCCATCTTTCCTCTAACCGATTCGCTTCTTTATGCCTTACATAAGGAAGGTGAGCGTGTAAAACCAATGAAAAATACCCGTTATTCATTCTGTACCTCTCCTATTTGATTTTTTGATAGTACGAATAAGTCGAAAAATTTTCTAGCCATTCAGGCTGACTCACATTTTGCTGTTTCCATCGTTCTATTTTTTCATCAAAAGGTGCACTATTTTGAGAAGGATCCGTTTCTGCTGGGTTAGATCTTAAAAGAGTAAAGAAACTGCCGTCGTACGTACGTGTACCAACATCCACAATATACGTTCGGTCTGGTTCTAGCGAGTGAATAAACCAATTGTTTGTCATTGGCGGGAGATCAACTTCGAACGTACGGTGTGCGTTATGTCCAAAAAATATGATATCTGTAACATCATATATTTTCAGCACGTTTGGAAGGCTATCCCACTCTGAACGGAAATGCTGTTCGGCCATATTTTTAATCGCATCAGAAAAGCTCCAATAAACGTATAAACGATTTGACGAAATAGGCATTAAACAGATACTAGCTTCTTTATATTCAAAAGGCATTTCCCACTTTTTTTCCTTGTGTTTTTCGATAAAGGGGATAGATGCTATTTCTTCAGGTACAAGATCCTTTCTATATTTATTCCAGCGATATTGTACCTTGCCTAAAGACATCTCCATCTTTTCAGCAATTTCTTGAAGTGTGAGTCCTTTATTCTTCAGTTTCACAATTTCTTCTATCAAATTAATCACCTCATCTACATCAAATATTCTATAGAAATATTTTTATTCCAACATTTTTAATAATCGTAACACCAGCTATTTTTTTAAACAATGTGTCAAAAAAGTCGAAAAATGACGCTTCCAAATCCCGCAAGAGATAACAGTTTATGTAAAGTTTTTGAAACCGTTTGCTTCGACTGATTATTCTGAAAATACGACAAAATAATACATGATTTTCGACTATTTCAGCTTTTCATTTTCTATTTCAATATCTTCAGCACAACAATAGTCGAATTGTAGTATTTTATGTGTACTTTTGCGAAAAAAACTATACCCAGATTAAATACTATGATATAAAAGTAAAGGGAAAAGCTTTAAATTAGGAGGGTATTTATGGAGTTTGCCATCGTTGGATTATTAATCATTGGAATTGTTCTATTGATTCTTTCCTTTAGAAAAAATCGTGAAACTTCTGTTGAAACTCAGCTGGAAAATTTTTCGATTCAATTAATGAAAGAAATCTATCAAATTAAAAAGAAAATGAAAGTGTTAGAAGACGAAATGATGATCAATGATAAGAACTAATAGATTTGTGAGGGGAAACGTATGACAAGCAAAAACCTTCGCGGATTTTCAGCAGGTATTATCATCTCTACTGGGATATTAGCTGGAGTTTATTTCACTAACAGCTCCAACAATAATCCTGAATTAACTGAAGAGACAGTAGAGCAATATCTTTCTGAAAAAGGCGAGCTAGCAATCTCAGAAGATGAGTACACATCATTAAAAGAAACGAAAAGCGCAGCACCCGTTTCAGCGAACAAAACTGAACCGGTTAAAGAAGAAGAAAAAGTAACAGAGATGAACCTAACGATTACTCAAGGAATGAGTACTGGAGAGGTATGCGATCTGTTACAGCAAGGAAAAATTATTAAAGACGGCAAAGAATTCTTAAAATATTTACGTTCACATAATCTTGAAGGTTTAGTTAGAGCGGAAACTCACCAAGTAAACAGTAAGATGAGTTTTGACGAGATCGCAAAAGAAATTACGAGTTCATAATTTGAATATACATAAAAAAGAGCGGACATTTCGTCCGCTCTTTTTTAATCGTTTAAACCAAATCTTTTTCCTTTTACAAGGTATATCACATTTTCACCTATATTCGTAGCATGGTCTGCTGTACGTTCAATGTATCTGCAAACAAATAATAACTGAGTAATTTGTGACAGGCTATCTTCGTGCTTTGTCATAAGACTAAGCAGTTCTTGAATAATTTTCCCATACATTTCATCAACTTCATCATCAATTTCTGAAAGTTTTTTTGCAAGTGCTACATCTTCATCAATGTATGCTTTAATTGCCTTCGTTAGCATTTCGATCGCTAATTCGGCCATTTTAGGAAGCTCTTCTAACGGTTTGATAAATTCTTTCTCACCGATTCTTATGGTAGATTTGGCGATATTCACGGCAAAATCCGCCATTCTTTCAACATCTGCAGAGATTTTTATGGCTGCAATAATTTTTCTCAGATCAGAAGCTACAGGAGCTTGCTTTGCTACAAGAAGAATAGCAAAATCATTAATCTCATCCTCTAATTCGTTTATTCGAGCATCGTTTTCAATGATTTCCAAAGCTTTTTCTACATCTTGAGTTTTTAGTGCGATAAGACTCTCTTTTAAAGCAGTTTCTGTTAATGTGCCTAACTCAATTAATAATCCCTTTAACTCATTTAATTGAGATTGAAAGTTTTCTCTAACGACCATTTTATGTCACTCCTTAATTTATCCAAACTTACCTGTAACATAATCTTCCGTTCTTTTATCTGACGGTGTAGAAAATATTTTTGCGGTATCTGCATGTTCAATAAGTTCTCCCATTAAGAAGAAGGCTGTTTTGTCAGATACTCTGGCTGCTTGCTGCATATTATGAGTAACCATTACGATAGAAAACTTTTTCTTTAATTCCAAGACTAATTCTTCAATTTTAATTGTAGATATTGGATCAAGTGCTGAAGTAGGTTCGTCCATTAATAGAACGTCAGGTGTAGTTGCAAGTGCACGAGCGATACATAAGCGCTGCTGCTGTCCACCTGATAGCCCCATTGCGTTAGTATCTAATCTATTTTTTACCTCTTCCCACAAAAAAACATCTTTTAATGACTTTTCTACAATCTCATCAATTTGTGATTTCTTTTTAATTCCATGAACTCTTGGTCCATATGCCACATTTTCATAAATTGTTTTCGGAAACGGATTTGGCTTTTGAAATACCATACCCACTTTTTTGCGAAGTTCAACTAAATCCACCTTATTAAGAATATTCTTCCCATCAAAATTGATCTCGCCTGACATTCTTACAGAAGGAACCATCGAAACCATTAAATTTAACGTTTTGATAAAAGTTGATTTACCGCATCCAGAAGGTCCGATGATTGCTGTAATTTCATTGTTATAGATAGGGAAATCAATTTCTTTTAAAGCAATATCTTCACCATACCATAGGTTTAATTTCTTTATATTAAAGATCTCTTTCTTATTCGTATCAATCACTTGATTCAAATGATTACCCCCTTAACCAAAACGACCTGTAATATAATCTTCTGTTTCCTTTTTCGTAGGATTAGTAAAGATTTTATCCGTTTCATCCATTTCAATAAGATCACCATTTAAGAAAAAAGCAGTGTTGTCTGATATTCTTGATGCCTGATGCATATTGTGCGTCACAATAATGATTGTGTAATCTTTTTTTAATTCTACAATTAAGTCTTCTATTTTTGCGTTTGAAATTGGATCAAGCGCAGATGCAGGTTCGTCTAATAATAAAATATTTGGTTTCATCGCAAGTGTTCTCGCAATACACAAACGCTGCTGCTGCCCGCCAGACAAAGATAAAGCTGAGTCGTGCAATCGGTCTTTTACTTCATCCCATAAAGCAGCTTTCTTTAAGCTTTCCTCTACAATTTGGTCTAATTTATTCTTCGATTTAACTCCATAAAACTTAAGTGCATGAGTAATATTGTTATAAATCGATTTCGGAAAGGGATTTGGTCTTTGAAATACCATCCCAATCTCTTTTCTTAATGCCACAATATTTATATCATTTCCGACTAAATTTACATCTTCATATAAAATTTCACCTGTACTGCGTGCAATGGGAATTAGGTCATTCATTCGATTGATCGAACGCAGAAAAGTTGATTTGCCGCACCCAGAAGGTCCAATCAATGCAGTTACAGCATTTTGTTTAATATCTATATTTACATCCTTGATGGCATGATTGTTTCCATAATAGATATTTAAATCTTTTACTTTCAGTGCTAATTTATAGTCTTCACTTTGTTTAGTAACATTGTGGTTTTTTGTGCCAATTGAGACTTTCATGTAATCACCTACCTCAAATATTATTTTGAAGAAGTTATTTTCTTATGAACAATACTTCCTATCCATCTTGCTAATAAGTTAAAAATCAAAACAGCTATAACTAAGACCGCGGATGACCCATCTGCCACTTCACGCACGTCAGGAATCAATCCTTGTGTATTTACGGCCCAAATATGAACAGCAAGGGTTTCAGCAGGTCTAAAAACATTTAATGGTGAATTAGCATCAAATGGATTCCAGTTTGCAAAATCAAGCCTTGGTGTAGTCAGTCCTGCTGTAAAAAGTAATGCTGCAGCTTCTCCAAACACTCGTCCAGATGCTAAAATTGCTCCTGTCAAAATAGATGGAAATGCAGATGGCAGCAATACCTTCCGGATCGTGTACCAATGTGTGATTCCAAGCGCTAAACTAGCTTCTTTCTGATCGTTGGGTACTGATCTGATCGCATCTTCACATACCCTGACCATTACGGGCAGGTTAAAAACAGTTAATGCCAATGCCCCTCCAATAATAGAGTAGCCCCAGCCTGTTAAATTAACAAACATCAAAAGACCAAACATACCAATTACAATAGATGGCAATGAAGCCAAAACTTCAATACACGTTCGAATAATGTTAGTAACTTTACCTGGTTTCGCATACTCCGCCATATAAATACCGCCGCCTAGACCAAGCGGAATTGTAAAAAGCATCGTTAGAAACAAAATGTAGAAAGAATTAAATAATTGATTTCCTATTCCTCCCCCTTCTCTAAAAGAACTTGAAGGAGAAGTTAAAAAATCAAGAGTCAGCTTAGAATAACCATGAAAAATAATATATCCTAATAATCCAAAAAGTACTGAGGTAATTATAATGGCAATTAATATAAAAATACCGGTTGCTATCCGGTCCGTAACTTTACTGTTCATTAAAACTGCCTCCTAGAAGAAAGATAACGGATAATTATAATGAATACGAAGGACATCGCCAGCAGAATTAAAGCTAGTGACCATAAAACATTATTATCCACACTTCCAAAAGTTGTATGACCCATGTTCAAAGTAATGATTGTAGTTAATGTAGCTGAAGGGTCAAATAATGAATTAGGAATTCCTCTAACATTTCCTATGACCATTTGTACCGCGAGTGCTTCCCCGAATGCACGTGCCATCCCTAAAACAATAGCTGTTAATAATGTAGGTGATGCAGCTGGGATCAATACTCTCCAAATCGTTTGCCACCTTGTAGCACCAATTGCATAAGAAGACTCCCGTAATCCTTTAGGCAAGGAACTCATCGCATCTGTTGCAATACTCGTGACCGTTGGTAATATCATAATAGATAAGACAATCATACCTGCCAACAAACTAAAACCATTTCCCGCAAAATGATTTCTAATAAACGGAACTAAAACCGATAGACCAATGAAACCATAAACAACTGAAGGAATACCTACTAACAATTCAATAACCGGCTGTAAAATTCTTTTTCCCCAAGACGGTGCGATTTCCGTCATAAAGATCGCACTGCCGATACCTAGTGGTGCAGCTATAAGGGCAGCTAAAAATGTAACAGCAAACGAACCAAGAATAAAAGGGACTGCTCCATATGTGGGACCGCCACTTTCAGCACTTCCTGTAGGATTCCAATTTGTGTTCGTTAAAAAGTCAATTACATTAACACCATTTTGGATAAACGATTGTAGTCCTTTGCTTCCTAAAAAAATTGTAATCGCAATTGTGGCACTAATAATAATCAATGCTGAAAACAATACAAGAAACCTACCGCGTCTTTCCATATTAATAGCTAGCTTGTTCGAACTTTTTAGCAACCGGTCTCTAGCTGAAGAACCATTCATTTTATTCATCTTCGTACCTCCCAAAAACACCATAACAGGGCAAATATTCATATCGAATATTTACCCTGTAGTCTATCTTTGTAAATAATATATCATATTTTTCTTACTTTTCTGAAATCTTCCCTTCAGCATCTCGTTCAACTTTCATTGTGTCAGCACCAATATAACCTTGATCAGGTACTAACTTCCCTTGAACATCTTCAGATTGCATATAATCCAAGAATGCTTTAGTAAGTTCTTTAGGTTCACCTTTTGTGTAAGAATGCTCATAAGCCCAGATAGGGAATTTACCGTTTTGAACATTTTCATCTTTCGGTTCAACACCGTCAATACTTAAAGGTGTAACAGAATTATCGTTAAAATATGAGAATGCAAGGTAGCCGATAGCTCCAGGTGTTTCTTTTATTAATTTTTTAACTGTATTTGAAGAATCCTCTGTTGCCGCTCCATCCGCTGGAGTTTGTCCATCTAAACCATATTTTACGAATGTAGCACGCGTTCCAGAAGAGTCTGGACGATTTATTAATGCGATCTTTTGATCCTTACCGCCAAGCTCTTTCCAGTTCTTAACCTTACCAGTAAATACTTTAATTAAATCTTCTTTAGAAATATCCTTAATTCCTACTTCAGGGTTAACTGCTGCTGTCATACCAACTACAGCAATTTTATGATCTTTCAATTGATCAGCTGGAATTCCTTCTTTTTCTTCTGCGAAAACATCAGAGTTACCGATTTGCACTGCACCTTCTGATACTTGACTTAGCCCTGTTCCGCTTCCGCCTGCTTGTACTTGAATATCAGCTTCAGGATTTTCTTCCATAAACTGTTCTGCTGCTGCAGCAACTAATGGCTGCATCGCACTTGAACCAGAAACTACAATTGAACCGGAAACTTTTTCTTTGGAATCATTGGATGTTCCAGCACTTTTGTTTCCACAAGCAGCTGCAAATACTAAAAGCAGTGACATTACAGCTAAAAGATAAACTGACTTCATTTTCTTCATCTTAATTGGCCCCCTAATAGCTACTTTTTGTTTTTGTTAGATAGAATTTGTTTTCTATCCATTTCCTAAAAGCTTTTTCACTTACATTTACAACAATAACCTTCATTTATTAATTAGGTTTTAACTCATTGTAAAGAAATTATTAAGAACTATTACTTTTGTAGGATTTGTTGTTCGAATTAAATTATTCAAAAAAAGAACCACACTAATTTTAGCGTGGTTCTTTTTTCTCTTTCTTTTCAGATGTTGGTTTCGTGGAAATACCTTCTTTTTTCTTGTCAAAATAAGCATCCAAGGCACCTTCTGCAATTTCTAGATTCGTATAACCTTCACGGATATCCGGAACAACTACAGCAAATGCAACTTCAGGATCATCATTAGGCGCATAGCCAATTAATGTTTTGTTTACTAATCCAGATTCTTTATCCACTTCAGCTGTACCTGTTTTGCCGGCGGGATTATATTCTTTATTTTTAAACACCCATGAAGCAGTACCATTACTGCCGTGCATTACTTCATAAAAACCCTTATGAACAACATCGAGATAGCTATCTTTCATTTCTATCTTATTTAAGACATTAGGTTCAAAGTGATATAGAAGCTTCCCTAATTTATTAGGATCATCAGATGGTTCTCTTACTTCCTCTAATAGATGCGGCTGCATTCTTAATCCGCCATTTGCAATAGTAGAAACGTATTGAGCCATTTGCATAGGGGTATACGTATCAAACTGTCCAATGGAAAAATACATCGCTTGTGATAAAGCATCACTTACTCCCGTATGATAACCAGTAGCTTCAGAAGGAAGATCAATCCCTGTAGGAACTCCTAACCCAAATTCACTATATGAATTACGGAGAATTTGGAACGCTTCGTCCACTTTATGTTCATTGAAACGTTTGTGGGCATAATCATAGCCTGAAAGACGCATCGCTATATGCCACATGAAAACGTTAGAAGATCTTTCTAAAGCTTCAACAGCATTAACCGGCCCCATGTTGTTATGTGATTTTAGTTTCTTCCCATCTCCAAAGACTAAAGGAGCATCATAGATGACAGTATTAGGATTTATCACACCTTGCTGAAGTCCTGTTAGAACGGTTGCACCTTTAACAGTTGAACCCATTGCATAAGAATGATAAATGTTTCCGAATGGGATGTTGCTGAACTTCCCTGTCTTCCGATTATATTCTTTACCGGACATAGATAATATTGCACCGGTTTTTGGATTCATCATAACGATATAGGCTTTATTTAATTCTTTATTGTCATACGCATACTTGCCCTTAATCGCATCTTTCAGCTTTTCTTCTACTACTTTTTCTACTTCTTTCTGCAAATCCATATCTACTGTTAGTACTAAATCGCTTCCCCTAGCTCCATCTTCCTCCTTTGGATCTCCAACAGGGTTGCCTTTTTTATCAGTAATATATTTGATTTTCGATTTTGTACCTCTAAGAAGTGCCTCATACTGTTCTTCAAGAAAACTGGTACCCACCATGTCATTGCGGTCATTTCCTCTGGAAGTATAAAAATCCATTTTTGATTTAGGAATTTGTTTCACTTGACCAAACATATCTCGGAATGATTCACCAAAAGGATATGATCTTGATGCATCAGGTTTTATATCAACTCCAGGCAATTCCGGTAAGTGCTCACTTATCAGTGCCATTTCCTTTTGAGTAGCACCAATCTTTATTCGTTGTGGTGATAATGTATATCCTCTGTCCATTTCACTTTTAATAGCTAATACTTCAAGTTGTTTGTTGGAAAAAGTTGAAATATCCTTTTCCGTAACTTTTTCTAGCATTAAATCGTATAGCTTTTCAGGCGGTGTATTTTTTTCTTCAGTCGAAGATATTCTTTTTTCTACCTCTTTTTCATGTAATAAAATGTAGAAATCCTTTTTATCTCTGTCGGTAAGCTCATCTGTATTTTTATCTATTAAATCTGCGAGCTTTTTAGCAATCGCTAATCGCTTGTCCGAATCTGCATCACGTGTTCTCGTATATGTAATGGAGAATACAGGTTCATTATCTACAACAACCCGATAATGTGTGTCATACATTTTTCCGCGCGGCGCATCTAATTTTGTGGTTACATTCTCAGTAAGATAAGCATCCCTCTTATATTCTTCACCTTTAACTATTTGTATGAAGCCTAAACGAAGCACAAGAATGGAAAAGAGAAAAAATACCGTTAAGAAAAGGGCATTAATTCTGATGGGAACATGGTTTCTCTTTTTAGTGGATTTTGTTTTCATAATATTGTAAATCTCCCTTTAAAAAACAGCACAGACACCCAAATAAAGGTGTCTCAAGTTTAAAAACTTATTATTTTTACATAACAATAGTATCTCTAAAATGCCTGGTATGTCAAAAGATAAATTATTGTTTAGTTGAACTGTTGCCATCTTGCTGGGTTTCAGCAAGTTCAATTGATTCTGTAACTGAATCAACTGGATTTGCAGGTACTGGAATATTCCTCAGGCAGAAATAAATTAAGAAATGCCCTGCACCCAAAACAGGTAACAAAATAGGTATTCCGCGCTCTTCCGAAAGAAAATAAACCACTATAATAAACGTAAGAATGGATGTAATTCTTCCACTATTTAAATACAGTTCTCTTACTACAATATATTCGATTCTTTTTTCGTAAATTCCCCGGCACTTCCCTATAATATCGTAAGTTAAAGAAACATAAGGAACTAACAAAAGCGGATAAGCAACAGATACAGAAATACCATAGGTGAGCAGCAATGGGTAAGAAATTGGGAATAACAGCATTAATGGGGAAATCAATAAGAGCAAACCTCCAGCAAAGATTGCTTGTTTTCGCTGCCAAGGCTTTAAAAAATGCGAAACTACATAATAACCAATAAATGAGACGATGGACTGAACAAATCCAAACGTTCCTAATGCAAACTCACTTTTTGTTGCCGTATAAACCCAAATAACTATTAAAAACAGAAATGTTCCCTCTCGCATCCCTTGAAAAAAATGAGCGCGTAAAAGCTGCTTCCATGCATGATTTACTTTTCGCTCTTGAAAAACTTCTTTTAAACCATAATGTCCATCAGCTTTTCGACGCTGCAAAAAGAAACTAATGACCACTGCCATTAAAAACAAAATCATAGAAATACTAAATATGGTTTCATATCCCATTTGTTTGTCCATTCTTGTAATAATAAAACCTGCACTTAATGGTCCAAGCATACCTGAAAAGGAATTCAGAATACCTAAATAACCATTAAAAAAATCCCGAGTCTCAGGTTCCGTTACTTCTAGTGTAAGGACATTAAAAGCAAGCCAATAAAATCCCAATCCGAGACCGAGCATAGCCCCTAAAGCGAGTAAGAAACTGCTGGCTAAAGTACCCATAAAAAGTACACCTATATAAAATAGCGCTAAAAGTAAAACACCTATTCTTAGTACAATAACCCGATCCACCTTTTTTGCTGCCCAGCCTGCCCAATTAAAAGCGATTGGCTGCATGACTACGATGGCTAAATTATAGAACGCTATATCAGTTATTTCACCTGATTGCTTCCATAAAAAGATATTAACAAATGTATTTGATAAGGCAGTACTCAATGTAAACAGCCCGCCTACTAACAAAAGTAAAAAAAGATCTTTCGGGTACTGGTCGTTTTCCATGAACTTTTTCAATATCATGTTGTTCGCCCCTTTACATATCGTCGTTAGTGTCTTTCAAGACAAAAGGAGCTATTCACTTTTTAGCTAATTGGATTTTATTGTATAAAGGAGAATCTCTATATGTTTGAATACCGAATTTATAATGAGGATGTACAGACAATTATTTTTTCATTAAGAAAGGAAGAGTATCAATTGCATGAGGGGTTCTTACGGTATCATGGAGATTATATTTGGTATTTTCAAGCAAAAAATATTTTCGTAATACAATCTCAAAATCCATTTGGAGATGGAAACATGCTTCTTGATGAAATACTGCTTAAACTGGCAAAAACGTTCAGCGTGCATGATATCTGTTTATAATATAGAGCTCTTATTTCTCTGGTTCCGCATGATTTCTAATATTAAAAAAATGAACAAAAAAAGCTGCTGGAGATCCCAGCAGCTTTTTTGTAAATTATTTAGCCTCGTTGTAGCGTTTTTCAACTTCATCCCAATTTACAACATTCCAAAATGCATTAATGTAATCTGGGCGTTTGTTTTGGTATTTTAGGTAATACGCATGTTCCCAAACATCCAATCCAAGAATTGGTGTCTTACCTTCCATAACCGGGTTGTCTTGGTTTGGAGTACTTGTCACTTCAAGTTCGCCATTGTTAACTACAAGCCAAGCCCAGCCTGATCCAAATCTTGTTTTTCCAGCGTTTGCAAATTCTTCTTTAAAAGCATCAAGGCTTCCAAATTTGTTGTTGATTTTGTCAGCAAGTTCACCAGATGGAGCATTAGCACCGCCTGGAGCAATAACTTCCCAGAACAAGCTGTGGTTAGCATGACCTCCACCATTGTTTCGAACAGCGTTTTGAATGTCTTGCGGAAGAGCGTTTAAGTTTGAAAGAAGATCCTCAAGACCCTTGCTTTCAAATTCAGCTTTACCTTCAAGAGCAGCATTCAAATTGTCAACATACGTTTTGTGATGACGACCGTGGTGAATTTCCATTGTCTCTTTGTCGATATGCGGTTCAAGTGCGTTTGTTTCATAAGGTAATGCAGGCAGTTCAAATTTAGCCATGTTCATTTCCTCCTTAGAATATGTAGAATTTTTTTGATTTCAAGGGAACCTTGAAACGTGAAACCATTTAGTCAACTTACTTGTTTAAAAAGTGATGTAAATGATTAATTTTACCTTATCAAATTTACACTAAAACTTCAATTCTTAAACACTAATACATTTTTATATAGAAAAAAACCTTACGAAAATTCGTAAGGTATGATATGTATACATGGTGGCTCGAGACGGAATCGAACCGCCGACACGAGGATTTTCAGTCCTCTGCTCTACCGACTGAGCTATCGAGCCAAGAAGTATTATTTGTCCGCCGGTTCCCTGTCTCTTCCTCTAATAAGAAGCACTGCGGGAATATCCGTCGAGACAACTCGTAGTTTTAATCACGGTGTTTTGCTCGTGACTGAGCTATCGAGCCAAAAATTTCAAAAACTAAAATTTTTGATTTTTATTAAAATACTGTGTCTCTTCCTCTACCAGCTTATCTACTATGTGTATCCGTCGAGACAAATCGCAGCCTAATCGTGAAGTAACGCTCTTAGCTATCGAGCCAAGAAGTATTATTTGTCCGCCGGTTCCCTGTCACTTCCTCTAAAAAGAACCACTTCGGGAATATCCGTCGAGACAACTCGTCGTTCATTATGTTGTAAAGCTCGAAGCTACCGAGCTAAAAAAAATGTGGAGGAGGTAGAGGGATTCGAACCCCCGCGGGTCGTTAAACCCCTGTCGGTTTTCAAGACCGATCCCTTCAGCCGGACTTGGGTATACCTCCTCGATTTTGGTGGACCCTGTAGGACTCGAACCTACGACCAATCGGTTATGAGCCGACCGCTCTGACCAACTGAGCTAAGGGTCCATGAAAAAAATTATGTAAGTGATAAATGGGGCGGACGAGGGGAATCGAACCCCCGAATGTCGGAACCACAATCCGATGCGTTAACCACTTCGCCACGACCGCCATCGTGGTAAAAACATTTTGGTAGCGGCGGAGGGAGTCGAACCCACGACCTCACGGGTATGAACCGTACGCTCTAGCCAGCTGAGCTACACCGCCAAAATGGCTCCACAGGTAGGACTCGAACCTACGACCGATCGGTTAACAGCCGATAGCTCTACCACTGAGCTACTGTGGAATAATGAATTTACTTTGTTAAGGACAAGAACTACTATAGCATGTATTCGCAAACAATGTCAACAACATTTTCAAACGAACACATGTACTTTTTTAGAACAAAAATAATATAGCACGGCTCAAGGTTTTAATCAAGACTGTTTATAAAACTTGATAATAAAAGTAGCCGATCATAAGGGCTTGCGTTATCACTTTGATTACAGTTGTACCTACGAATGCCAATACAGTACCTATTCCAATTGAAACAGAAGACTTAAATCCTTTTCTATGAAAAATGAGCTCGGCAAGTACCGCTCCTAAAAATGGTCCAATAATAATATTTGCTACAGGGATAGGAATTACTAATGGACCAACAAGCAAACCTATCGTACTGCCCCACATAGCCGCTTTGGATCCTCCCTTTTTCTTAATTGCATAAGCATTTCCTGCGTAATCAATCACGAATAGACTAATGAACAACAAGACTTGGATTATGATAAATAACGGGGTAAATGGATCAAATGAAAAGGCAAACCCATAAATCAAAAAACCACCCGCTAAAAATAAAACACCAGGTAAAATTGGATATATTAAAGCAATAAAACTAATAACAAAAGCTAGTGCAATCAATATCCAGTACAATATATCCATTGTTTTCCCCTTTCTTTCATAATGAAAGGCTGTTTTCTAAAAGATTGTTTCTTTTCAAATCTCGTTTTTATTATCTTCTTAGACAGTTGATTGGAGTGGAAGGTAGCGAGACTCCTCGAAAATGAAAATCACATTTTCTTCGTGCGATGTAACGCTGTCGAAGCTTTCCTTGTCCTGCGGGACAGGCGGGCAGGTGAGACACTTATACGTGAAGCGTGCGAATGTGGCTCACCGCCTACCCCGTGGAAAGCGAGCGACCTGGAACGGAAATCAACTACTTTCAAAAGTAACAATGAATACGAATACAGCCTTTCTAAAAGATTGTTGCTTCTGGCTCGAGAATTGATCCTCCAATATGGATCTTCATCTATCTTCTACTGTGGGCACACCGCACGCCCGATGAAAGCGAGCATCCTGTAACGAAAATCAACAACTTCCAAGAAGAGTGACAATAGTTACTAATGAGCTTTAAAAGTTATCAAGTGAAGCTCTCTTGATTTTTAGTTTACTTTTCTAAAACGGCTTCTGCAATATTAACAGCGTGATCTCCAATTCTTTCTAAGTTGCTGATGATATCAACAAAGACAATTCCGGCATTTCCATCACATGCTCCTTCGTTCATACGGAGAATGTGCTGTTTGCGAAGTGTGCGTTCCATTTTATCGATTTTATCTTCTAATCCTAATACCTCTTGAGCCAATTCAATATTATTTTTTTCTAAGGCTGTAATGGCTCGCATTAATGTCATTAGTGTAAGATCAAACATTTCATTAATTTCATTGTTTGCTATCTCTGTTAGACGTACGTTGTTTCGCAGCTGATAATCCACTAGTTCAATGATGTTTTCCATATGATCACCAATGCGCTCTATATCACGTGATGCATCAAGAAGCATTGAATGTTCATTAGATTCTTGCTTCGTTAAGGGGTGAACAGATAGTTTTATTAAATAAGAAGTAATTTGACGGTCCAAATTATTTATAGCCTCTTCATATTGGAGAGCAAGCTCTGCATTCTTCTTTTCTTTTACATTCAAATACTGAATGGCTTCTTTTAAACCAGTTTCAGCATAATTAGCCATTCTCAAAATCTCCAGTTTTGCTTGTCTTATTGCCATAACTGGTGAAGTCTCTAATATGATTTCATCCAGATGTTTAGGTTTGTGCTCAATTAATTGATCTTCACCTTTTATGATTTTAGTAACTAGCATAGCTAAGAATCCAATAAACCAAAATTGAATAAGTACATTCGTAATGTTGAATGTTCCATGAGCAAAAGCAATTTGCATGGCAGGCTGCAAATGAAGTTTCAAAGCCAAAAATTCGATATATTTACGAAATGGTTCAAGGAAAATAATAAAAATTAATGTACCAATTAAATTGAAAATGACATGTGTTAAAGCCGCCCTTCTTGCAGCAATCGTTGTGCCGATTGCTGCTAAAACCGCTGTAACAGTAGTTCCGATATTATCACCGAACAAAACGGGCAAAGCCGCTTTCAAATCAATCATGTTTTGTGCATATAACTCTTGCAATATCCCGATCGTAGCACTTGAAGATTGTACAACGCCTGTAAAGATTGTTCCTACGATAACCCCAAGAATAGGATTGTCACTCATTGACACTGTCAAATCTTGAAACGTTCGAAAATCACTTAATGGTTTCATACCTTGGCCCATTAAGTCTAAGCCTAAAAATAAAGCGCCAAATCCGAAAATGATTTGACCGACATAAATCCATTTCAAATTTTTAAAAAAGAAAATAAAAATGGAACCAACAGCCATAATCGGCAAAGCATACCCACCTACATCAATCCCAATGATGAACGAAGTGATCGTTGTACCGATATTCGCCCCCATAATAATGCCGATTGCTTGACGAAGAGTTAAAAATCCGGCGTTAACAAGACCAACTGTTAGAACAGTGGTTCCCGAACTGCTTTGAATCAATACAGTTACAAATATCCCTGCCAATACTCCCATAAAAGGGTTTGTCGTTAATTTATCAAGAATTTCCCGTAAGCGGTCTCCTGCTGAATTTTGCAACCCTTCACCCATATATTTAATTCCAAATAAAAATATCCCTAATCCACCTATAAATTGAAAAATGATATCTTGTAAATCCAAGGTTTGCAGCCCCTTTTCCTAACTTCTACTGACCGTTGTCATTATCCTAAATTTGTTTATACAGTGTAAAGAAAAATCAAGAAATGTAACAATACCTTTACAAAGTATTAGTCATTGTCCATTTCATAGGCATCATGTAAACTTATTATTGCCATACGAAAAAAGGAGCACAAGCATGAAACTACATAAACGATTTCTTAAAAGTTTATATTCTTTAAATTCAATTTCACACTTCCGGTTATTCGGTGTTGGCAGTACGATTATGTATGTATTGCTACTAACATTTATTTGTATGATTCCAATGGCCTTTCTCTTTTTAATTAACCTTTTTAGTAACAGCAAAGGACAGCTCCTGAGCAATTTTCACAACTACGGCTTAAATCAAGAACAAATGCAGCAATTTGCCGAATCGATGAGTGGCATAATGCCTATTGTATTAGTTGTCATTTATTTTACTTTGTACATTCTTTTATCAGGTATTTTATTTTCAGGTGTATCTGTTTTATCATTCGTCGGATTGATCTTTTCTAAATTAGGAAATAAGAAGCTGACTTACAGACATCTCTGGGTTATATCTTGTTATTCTATAACCCTGCCTGTTGTTTTACTGACGATTATATTTGCTTTTAACGTGCAGATTCCATATTCTTTCCTATGGTTCTGGATGATTTCCTGTATCATTTTAGTATTATCCATTAATAATACTCCTGTAAAAAAATAAAGCGGCTGATTAGCAGCCGCTTTTTCTATTTACTTAAACAATGACTTGATAGCATCAATCAACTGCATAAGTAAGTCAATCAACTTTTGAATAAAAGATTGTGTTTCTGGTTTATTTAAAAAATCACCTAAATTATCACTAACATTTTTAAGATCGTTTTGTACTTGGTCCCAATTGATATTTAAATCTTTCATGCGATTAAACAGATCAACTAAACCGTTTAATTCATTGTCTGTAAGCTCGATCCCCATATCTTTAGCAACTTTTTGAATAAGCGTCCGAAGATCATCCTCAGTTTGTACCGGATTTTTTGCTATTTCTTCTTTAACTCTACTCACAAGTTCAGTGGCGTCCTTAGCACCGATTCGTTCGCCTAACTTCGCTGTTTTTACCATTTCTTCATTTGCTACTTGCTTTTGAGCTTCTGGAATTTCAATTTGAGCAGTGGTTTCATACGCTTTTAAGATTCCAGTTAAAGCTGCTGTACCGGAAACTTCAAATGGCGCTGTTACATATACATCGGCATCTTTAACTCCCGCCGTAGATAAAGCATTCATATACATTTCTTCTGTTACCCAATTTATATTATTTGTTTTAACAGAAAGACCTTGATCTTTTTCACCAATCGTAATCTTCGATGAGGAAATTGCTTTTGTTCCGATTTGGGCTTTCGAAATATAATTCCCCAAATATTTGTGCTCTTCCTCATTCGTTACGGTTACAGTCTGTACGTCTGTTGGAACATCCATCTCTTTTAATAAAGAATTCTTTTGTTCCTCAGATAAGTTTTGTCCAAGTGTAACGATTACATCCCCTGGTGCTGCATCTGCAAACATTTTTGAAGGTGCCATTAATAAGGCAAGCATCATAACAGATAGCAAGGTAAGTACTTTTATTTTCTTCATACTCTTCACCTCTCCTATTCGGTACAACTACATTGATACGTATAAAAAATCATTTTTTGTCCATTAGACCTTTCCATTTTACACCAATGCTTATATTAAAGTCACTTTAAACCTGTCATAAAACGCTAGGACAAGCATAAAGTGTTACATAAGAAAGGAGAGGGAACAAATGAAAAAATTTCTTACAGGCTGCTTTATCCTGCTTATTTTATATGCAGTTGCTTATGATTTAAAAATTGGCACACTCCCTCAAAATCAACCGGTAAATGCAAAGGTTATTGATAATAAAATTAAGATTACACAAAATAAAGAAGAAAAATATCAAATGTATGAAGTCAAACCAGGAGACACTTTAATATCAGTAGTCGAGAAAGTAAATATAAATGGTAAATATACTATTGCCGGGATGTTAAAGGATTTCAAAGCTTTAAATCCAAGAACAGACCCTGAGCACATCCAGATAGGAAAAACATATAAATTTCCGCTTTATAAAAACAAGTAAAGGTAACAATACTTGTCAAAACAAAATAATCCCTGCTAAAATGAACTGATGATAGGACAGCATTATGCTGTCAATTTGAAAAAAGGAGCGATTCACCAAATGAGTGAAATCACCCACCGTTCAAAAACAAGACCTGTAAAAGTAGGTCCCTATACAATAGGCGGCACAGATCAGGTTATTGTTCAGAGTATGACAACAACAAAAACACACGACGTTGAAGCTACAGTAGCAGAAATAAAACGTTTAGAAGAAGCAGGATGCCAAATTGTCCGTGTAGCTTGTCCCGACATGAGAGCTGCTGAAGCCATCGCAGACATAAAATCAAGAATCAATATTCCGCTTGTAGTAGATATCCATTTTGATTACAAACTTGCGCTCAAAGCAATTGAAGGCGGAGCTGATAAGATTAGGATTAATCCGGGCAATATCGGCAGACGCGAAAAAGTTGAAGCGGTAGTTAAAGCAGCTAAAGCTAAAGGGATTCCTATTCGTATAGGTGTTAACGCAGGTTCTCTTGAGAAAAAATATCTTGAAAAATACGGTTATCCAACTGCCGAAGGAATGGTTGAAAGTGCATTGGACCATATTCGAATTTTAGAGGAACTGGATTTCCATGATATTATTGTTTCTATGAAAGCTTCAGATGTTAACTTAGCGATCGAAGCATATGAAAAAGCATCGAAAGCTTTTAATTATCCTTTACACTTAGGAATTACAGAATCAGGCACTCTATTTGCAGGTACTGTTAAAAGTGCAGCTGGGCTTGGGGTAATTCTTCATAAGGGAATAGGAAATACACTCCGTATTTCTTTAAGTGCTGATCCAGTAGAAGAAGTTAAGGTGGCACGCGAATTGCTAAAATCATTCGGACTGCTTTCAGATGCAGCTACATTAATTTCATGTCCCACATGCGGACGTATTGAAATCGATTTGATTACAATTGCAAATGAAGTGGAAGAATACATTTCAAAAATACGGGCACCTATCAAAGTTGCCGTTTTAGGCTGTGCCGTTAATGGTCCTGGTGAAGCTAGAGAAGCGGATATCGGAATCGCTGGTGCCCGTGGAGAAGGTCTATTATTTCGACACGGAGAAATCATCCGAAAGATTCCAGAAGATCAGCTTCTTGACGAATTGAAAAAAGAAGTAGATATTTTGGCAAAAGCTCATGAAGAAAAATTAAAAGCACAGCAAGCATAAAAAGCCTCCCTTAGTGGAGGCTTTTTACTTTTTATAAAATCAAAATAATGTGTCACCTAAGTCTACAACCTATGCTAAACTTTATTTAATATAAAATACCAATTTAATCATCGGATGTGTATAAATGGAATGTTTGGGATGTAATTTAGCAAATAAAAACGAATCAGTATACGTCGTTTATGAAAATAATTATGTTTGTTGTTTTTTAGATCATGATCCATACAACGATGGCCATGTGTTAATATTGCCGAAAAAACATTTTAAAGAGGCTGCAGACCTTGATGAAAGTACTGCCGATTCAATCATGAAAGCGTCTATTCTAATATCAAAGGCAGTACAAAAAATGTTTAATCCAGACGGTATTACGATATGCCAAAACGGCGGGATTTTTGATGAGTTAACTCATTATCATATGCACGTTGTACCAAGATACAAAAATCAGTCATTTTCCACTTTTTATTTAGAAAATGAATCCGGTTCAATAACAGAAAAAACTGACTTAACTGTAATAAAAACAAAACTGCGTGACGCTATAAGTGAAATAACAAAATAAAGAAGGAGCCAATAGCTCCTTCTTAGCTCCTTAATACATTAAAAGAACGGTGCAAAAAATAAGGAGATTAGAATCGAAGCAATACCGATTCCGATTGCCCAATTTCCAAAAGTATGTGCCCCTTGTCTTCGAGCAAAAAAACCAACGATGATACCAGCTGCACCAAACAATACAGGGATGATAAATAAAGATAGAACAGAGAGTATGATGGCGATCACGCCCGTTGCTTTCCCACCTTCTCTTTCATGTCTTTCTTCATCATCAATTCTGTGATCCCTTTCAGCAAAACGCGGATGTTCGTTTTCCGGATAAGTTAGATCACTTCTAAGCGGTGCTACTTCAGCTGCTGTTTCTTCCCTATATTCACTATCATTAAAATCGTTTGTATTTCTTTCATCTGCCATTTCAATTCCCTCTCTTTCAGCTTTAAGGAGCGTTCTTATTATGGCTTTAATAGAGATTTTTCATAGATGTTAAGATATGGACATCTCAAAAAAATCACTAATAAAAGCAAAAAAAGCCCCTGAATAGAGGCTTCTTAATTAATGTTTTGCTCTAAACGTATGGCAGCAAGTTTCAGCAGTATCTTCAGCACGGTCTTTGTGAGAAGCATCACCTTGGAGACTTCCATCCGCACTCATGTCATATGCATTATTTGCATGTCTGTCAATTTCCACCAAAATCGCATCTGCCACACAGCTGTTTCCTTCTCCCCAATAAGTGCAGTTTGAGACATTACATTTTACTTCTGGCATAAAAAAACCTCCTTTCTTATTAGCTTGGCTAAAAAAAGGAGGAGCATACTTAAAAATAAATTTATTTAGTTCTTACATTCACCGCAATATCCATAAACCTCAAACTTATGCCCCGTCACATTAAAACCGCTTAATTCACTGTTTAGCACTTCCATTGGACATGTATGAATTGATTTCGTACTTCCGCAGGTTAAACAGATCAGATGATGATGGTGTTCATTGTGAGAACAAGTAAACCTGAATTTTCTTTCCCCTTCCCACTCTGTTTCTTCAAGTAATCCGAGATCGACAAAGGTGGTTAAGTTTCTATAAATCGTATCAAAGCTTAGTCCTGGATATTGTTCCTTCAATCCTTCCTGAACTTCTTTCGCAGAAAGGTATCTTTTTTCTTCAGCAAAAAGTGTGAGAAGGTCTTTTCTTTTTTCAGTATGTTTAAAGCCTTTTTTCTTTAAAAGTTCCATTGCTTCTGCTATTGAAAGATCGTATTTCATGAATGCGCCGCCTTTCGTGAACTCGTGAACTTTTTATAAAATATACAAACACATAAAATGATGACGAGACAAACAACAATGGTACCGCCAGAAGCAAGATCTAAATAATACGACAAAAACATTCCTGAAATAACCGCAATCTCTCCAAACAGTATGGATAACCAGATCGTTTGTTTAAAGCCTTTTGCAATTCTAATACTTGCAGCAACAGGTAAAGTCATAAGAGAAGAAACAAGAAGAATTCCAACAATTTTCATGGAGGCAGCGATGACTAATGCTGTGATGGCCATAAAAGCAATTAATATCCAATTGCTCCTTATTCCAGATAACTTTCCTTGTTCTTCATCAAATGAAAGGACAAATAATTCTTTATACATAAAAAAGACAAATAAGAGGACGATGATTAAGATTGCAAAAACGGTTATAACATCAGATTGTTTAACAGCAATGATACTCCCAAATAAATAGTTGAATAAATCAGTGTTAAACCCATCTGCCATCGATATAAAAATGACACTTAAACCGATACCAGCAGACATAATAATCGGAATAGCCAACTCTTCATAATGTTTATACACCTTGCGCAGCTGTTCGATAAATATGGCGCCTGCCACAGAAAATAACATGCCAAAGTAGATGGGATTAGCTGAAGCAAAGAATACGGACCACTTTCCTAACAATAAATTAGCTGCTATTCCCGCAAGAGTGATATGGGAAAGAGCATCGGCTATCAGCGCCTGTCGTCTAACTACAAGAAACACCCCTAAAACTGGTGCAAGAAGTCCTACCATAATCCCTGTTAAAAATGCATTTTGTAAAAATTCATATTTTAAAAAAGGTAACATGTATTTATCCCCTTAATCATGATCATGGTCATGGTGAAGGACATGGACATGATGTCCATAAAATGCAGAAATGTTATCCAACGAACCTTCTTCAAATTCTTGAGTATTTCCATGAAAATGTATTTGTTTATTTAAACAGGCTACATCCGTAACATAATCTGTCATAACACCAACATCGTGTGTGACCAAAACGAGAGTCATTTTTTTTTCTTGATGCAGCTGTTTTAGCATTTTATAGAACGATGCTGATGACTCTGCATCGACTCCAACCGTGGGTTCATCTAAAATCAACAGTTCGGGATCACTGGCAAGAGCTCTGGCAATAAAGATCCGCTGCTGTTGTCCCCCAGAAAGCTCTCCAATATTTCTACCGGCAAATTTCTCCATATTAACAGCCTTTAAGGCAGACCATACTTTTTGTTTGTCAGAGTCTTTCAGGAAACGAAAAAGCCCTACCTTCCCAAATAGCCCCATTGAAACCACTTCGAATGCTGTGGCTGGAAAAGCTGTATTAAAACTATTTGCTTTTTGGGATACATATCCGACTTTATCCCATTTATTAAATTTATTTACTTTTTCCCCAAACAAATGAACACTGCCATTCTGGGGTTTTTGGAGTCCTAATAGACATTTAATTAATGTAGATTTCCCAGATCCATTTGGTCCAACAAGTCCTAAAAAAGAACCTTGTTTTATTTTCATTGTCACATGTTCCAATACGTTTTTCCCTCCATAATGGAATGACAAATCATTTATTGTAACAGCTGGGATTTGTAATTTTTCATCCAAGGCAAATCTCCCCTAAAAATTGATAAGTAGTAATGAGTACGATTTAGACTGTCTCATAGTATACACGAAAAAATAAGAAAGTAAAACAACATGTCCGCTAGACATGCTGTCATGTTTAAATAAGATCTACTCATTAATGAGACTTTTCACAATTTGCAACAGCATAGATGGCTTCACGATTACATCAGCTGCCTCCAAGTATTTTTCACTCAGTGTTGTTTCCACTGCCAAACAAAGCGCACCTGCTTTTTTAGCAGATTCTATTCCAAGCGGTGCATTTTCTATAACAAGCCATTCTGAAGGGTTGTAAGAAAAATGACTCATAGCTTTTTCATATGGTTCTGGTAATGGCTTCCCGTGATTAACATCATCACCTGAGATCACATAATGAAATTCAAAAGAAAGTGTTTTCAATACTTCGTCAACAAATTCCCTTCTGCTTCCTGTTACTAAACAGCAAGGTATATTTCTTTCTTTTAAATAGTGCAGTAAACTTATCGTTTCTTTAATAAATGTGTATTTAGCGTGCTTTTTAAAATATTTCCTTTTTTCTTTATAGATATCTTCTATTTCTTGTTCTGCAGCGTTTACTTCAAAAGTATCAAAAATATCTTGAATCGTTTGTTTTCCAGGCATTCCTTCTCTCAGATAAAACTCTATTTCTTCATGATGGAATCCTTTTTCTTTAAATGAATGGAGCCATGCTTCTACATGATGAGGCATTGTATCGACTAGAACTCCATCCATATCAAAGCATACTGCTTTAATTTTCATTTCTATTACCTTCCTTTATTGACATGGGTTTTCTTTTCAAATAAGTCTGTTTGCGTAACCATTACTGCTGTTATAAGTGGTTGATTTCCGCTCTAGGATGCCCACTTTCCGCTGCCCGGGCGGTGAGCCACGGTAGATGAAGATCCATATTGAGGAAGCATGTGTGCACCTGCGTCTGCAAGCAAATCAACATCGAAAGGCTCCTCGTCGCATGCCTTGCCAGAAGGATCCTCAGGGGAAAAGGCACGCTGTTCCTAGTCTGAGCCTCGTACTTTACGCTCCAATCATCTTGACAATGAAGTCTATTAGAAAATAATTTAAAAGCAACAATTTTTAGAAAAAAAGCTTAATATATAAAGTAAAAAAACAAATCACTTTAATTGCTTTATTTGTTTATAAAAACATTTCCTAGCCTTGTTGCCTCTTTTCATATATAATCATTTCTGGCAGGTTTCTGCTGGGTGGGAGAGGGTTTTTTTAGATTTTAGAGAGGAACACATGAAACAAAATTTCGTTTCGATCAAAAAAGAAGTACTTGCAGGTTTAACATCGTTCTTTACAATCGCTTATATTATTATCGTTAATCCATTAATATTAGCAGATGCTGGCATGCCGTATGAAGGTGTTGTAATTGCAACGATTTTAACTTCTGTTGTTGGATGTTTAATAATGGGACTTTATGCAAATGCTCCTATCATTTTAACACCAGGTATGGGAGTTAATGCATTTTTTACCTATACGATTGTTCAAGGAATGAATTTAAGCTGGCAGGAAGCTCTTGCTGCAGTAGTCATTTCAGGAATATTATTTATGATCACTGCTTCAACACCGCTGAAAGATATACTATCAAGAAGCATACCTCAGTCTTTGAAGCATAGTATTACTGTCGGTATCGGATTGTTTTTAACATTTATCGGACTTCAGAAAGGCGGTATTATTGAAGCAAGTTCTGCGACCTTTGTTAAGTTAGGGCATCTCAATAATCCAGATGCAATTTTAACAATTGTCGGGCTTGTTTTGACACTGACTTTGTTTGCAAGAAATGTTAAGGGCAGTTTTCTTATTGGTATTGCTGTAACAACAATTGTTGGATTCTTGATGGGTCACAAACAGCAAGTAACAGGAATGTCTGACGGGTTTTCATTAAAACCTTTTGGTGAGCTTCTGTTTGCTTTCGATTTATCAGGAATTACTGAACTTTCATTCTGGATTGCAACTTTTTCACTTACAATGATTATTACCTTTGAAAATATGGGTTTATTGTATGGTTTGCTTCCCGATCAAGAAAAATTTCCAAAAGCATTTCAAGCAAATGCTGCATCATCAATCGTATCTGGATTATTTGGAACAAGTCCAACAATCTCGACGGTCGAGAGTGCATCGGGAATAACTGAAGGCGGAAGAACAGGTATCACGAGTATCACCGTTGCTATTTTATTCCTTGGAACGCTGTTTGCAGCACCGTATATTGCTTATATTCCTGATGGAGCCATCGCGCCTGTATTAATAATCATCGGCGGATTGATGGTTCAGCAAATTCAGCACATTCCTTTAGCTGATTTTACTGAAATGTTTCCATCATTTCTCATAATCGCATTAATACCGTTAACATACAGTATTGTTGATGGACTTGCGTTCGGGTTTATTGCTTATCCATTGATAAAGTGGGTAACAGGACAAAAGAAACAAGTCCCAGTTACGATGTATGTAATAGCTTTCTTGTTTTTTATGAACTTTGTACTTCATACAATTGTATAAAAAGAATTAAAAGACTTTGGATTATTCCAAAGTCTTTATTTTTTTAGCACTTTCTCTTCTCTTGACTCATAGAATGAAAAAGTCAGGAGGGGATTTTTCCTATGAATCCAATTATCGCCCATTTCGTAAATCAAAAATTGAATTCAATAAGCCCGAAGGAATTGATTTCACTTGCTGCACAATACCAGCTTCCGATTACTCAAAGAGAAGCAGAACAGATTGTAGCTATCCTACGAAGGCAGACAATTGACATTAACAATCAAACTCAGCGCAAACAAATAATCGCAACAATCGCAAAAGAAGTTAGTCCTGAAAAAGCGAATTATATTCAATACTTAATCCAAACGTATATTGACAGATAGGTTCTATTAAAAAAACCGCACAAGAGTGCGGTTTTTTTAATAGAAATTGTGGGTTTTTATGCGTGAAACTAACCGTCGATTATACATTGATCTTTAATTAAGACAACAATTTGTTTTGAAGTTCTGCATCAAATTCTTTTCGTTTAATCATTTCAATTTCTAATTGATATGGAGCTTTTTTATTATTCTTGTCCGTTCCAACATAAGGAGTTTCTAAAATTTTGGGTATGTCTTTGAACTGCTTATGATGAACAATATAATTTAAAGCGTCAAAACCGATATGGCCAAAACCAATATTTTCATGTCTATCTTTTGATGCTCCGCAAATATTTTTACTGTCATTAATATGAAAAACCTTGATTCTGTCAATACCGATCGTTTTATCGAATTGATTTAATACCCCATCAAAATCGTTAACAATATCATACCCTGCATCATGAGTATGACAAGTATCAAAACATACAGACAGTTTTTCATTAAGAGTTACACCCTCGATGATCTGTGCTAATTCTTCGAAAGATCTCCCGCACTCCGAACCTTTACCTGCCATAGTTTCCAATGCAATTTGAACGTCTTGTTCTTTCGTAAGAACTTCATTTAAACCTTCAATAATTTTTTTAATTCCTGCTTCACTGCCTTCGCCAACATGTGCACCAGGATGAAGAACAATTTGCTTAGCCCCTAAAGCACCAGTACGTTCAATTTCACTTCTTAAAAAATCTACACCCAGCTGAAAAGTCTCAGGCTTAACGGCATTACCAATATTAATAATATAAGGAGCATGAACAATGATATCGGTTATACCGTTTTCGAGCATATGCTTAGTGCCCGCTTCAATATTCAGGTCCTCTATTTTCTTACGTCTAGTGTTTTGAGGTGCACCTGTATAGATCATAAAAGTATTCGCACCATATGAAACAGCTTCTTCACTCGCAGCCAAAAGCATTTTTTTGCCGCTCATTGAAACATGTGAACCAATTTTAACCATACTTATCCCTCTCCCCAGTGAAACTTTATTTCTGATTTCTTCTACTCTTCTTCATTAATTTTTTCTTTTGTTCGTCAATTTTCTTTTTATATCCCGGTTTCACCTTTCTTGGCTTAGGAACATAAACACTGTCTTGTGGTTTGGTACTTGTCTTTTCTCTCTGCTTAACAGCAACCCACTCACCGTTTTTATATTGTTCAAACTGAAAGCTAATCTTTTTTTCTTTTAGCTTTTGAACAGCATGCTGGTCTGTTGGTTCAAATAAAGATGCGCATATTCCCGACATTCCAGCCCGGCCTGTTCTTCCTGCACGATGGATATAGAAGTCGAGGTCTTTCGGGAATTCGTAATTAATAATATGGCTAACACCTTTTATGTCGATACCTCTAGCTGCAAGATCAGTAGCAACTAGAAATTGAAATTCTGCTTTTTGAACACGTTTCATAATGTTTTTTCTTGTTCGAGGCGGAATATCTCCATGCAAACGTTCTACGCTCAGCCCTTCACCAGCCATAGCGTCAGCGATTTCATCGACTGTTTTTTTCGTATTCGCAAAAATGATAGCAAAAAACGGATTAAAATCTTTTGCTGTTTTAATCAGCATCGTTAATTTATCTTTGTGCTTCGTTTCAAGTAGAACATGCTTAATATCTTTAGCTGTAACATGTTGGGGCTCAACATGAACATGTTTAGGATTCTTCATATATTTTTTCAAGAAAGGCTGCAGCTTTTCAGGAACAGTTGCTGAAAATACCATCATTTGCAGTTCGTTCGCCATTCTGGATGCAATATGGTCTACATCTTCAATAAAGCCCATATCGAGCATTTGATCTGCTTCATCAACAACAAGCATATTAGCAGTGTAAACAACTAGTTCTTGTGCTTTTACAAGATCATTAATCCGTCCAGGAGTACCAATAACAAGCTGAGGTACTGATTTAAGTTTTTCAGCCATTCTCTTTCTATCCGTACCGCCTACGATTGCTTTAGCACGGATTTGTGCTTCTTCAGGCATCTGTTCTGAAATCTTCAAAAACTCATTATAGATTTGTTGAGCCAATTCTCTAGTTGGAGCTGTGATCACTGCTTGTACTTCATCTTTGTTGTTATCAATTCTATGCATAAGAGGAAGTAAGAAAGCAAACGTCTTTCCTGAACCAGTTTGAGATTGCCCGATCATATCCTGTCCATTAATAATTCCAGGAATTACACGTTCCTGAATATCTGTTGGTTTTTTAAATCCTATTTTCATTAGAGCATCTTGCAATGATTCATTTATTTTTAACCGTTCGAACGGAGTTTTCATAAGTTCACCTTTTCTTTAAGATCAAATTCTGTTCACTTTTAGTATTATAGATTAACTTTTGCTTTTCCGCCAATGTTCCTTAGATAAAACAATGAAAACCGGGATAAATATCACACAAGTTTGACAGAATTTCATATTCTGTATATGAGCGTATTATTATGGAAAGGAGGAGGAATTATGCAGCCTTATTACAGATATCCAACTCAGCCGCAACATCCTATGCAGCCCTTTCAAGTCAATCCGCACATGTACGGCATGAATAGAATGCCCGGGATGACTGCAATGCCGCCTCATCCCGGATCTGTCGACCGATTCCTAGGTAGTATTGGCAGTGGCGGGATGACAGGCGGCACGAATGTATTTACGATGTTAACAAACGTGCAGAAAGTCTTAAAAGTTGCTGAAACGATGGGACCAATGATAAAACAATATGGTCCTGCAATGAGAAATCTTCCATCTTTAATGTCTGCTTTTAAGGACTTCCAATCTGGGGGATCTAGTAAAACGGACGATGATTCTGCAAGTCCAGAAACCTCCAAAAAAGCTGAGATAAAAGAGAAAAATCAAGATAAAAAAGAACATACTGAACTCAATAAACAAAGTAAAGAAAAAAAGGAAACCAAAGAAAAAAAGGAAACCAAAGAGAAAAAAGAGAATAGCGCTGCTTCAGAGCCCGAATCTGAAAAGAAACATTCAAGACAATCACAAAAAAGGTCACCATCTACAAAAACAGTACCCTCGTATCCACAATCTAAGAAGCCTAAAGGGTATCATCTTTCAGGACCAAAATTGTATGTGTAAGTATTGTGTTTGAGTTCTTTTGCTCTCTCCTTTATAATTGAATTACAGAAATAAAATCTCCCGAGACAGCGCATTCTGTGCTGTCTTTTATATGGTAAAGGAGAGGTATACCATGGAAATTATAAAAATTTCACCAAGAGGGTATTGTTACGGAGTTGTAGATGCTATGGTGATGGCTCGCCAAGCTGCTAAGGATCCTACCCTTCCAAGACCGATATATATATTAGGTATGATTGTTCATAACAAACATGTAACTGATGCTTTTGAAGAAGAAGGTATCATTACACTTGATGGGAATAACCGATTAGATATCATTCGAAAAATTGAATCTGGCACAGTTATCTATACTGCTCACGGAGTTTCACCAGAAGTAAGAAGAATTGCTTTAGAAAAAGGATTATATGAAATTGATGCAACTTGTCCAGACGTTACGAAAACACATGACTTGATTCGCGAAAAAGAAAAAGAAGGATATGAGATAGTTTATATCGGAAAAAAAGGACACCCTGAACCAGAAGGGGCAATTGGCATAGCACCGCACATCGTCCATCTTGTAGAAAATGTTGGCGATCTGGATCAGCTTCAAGTAAATAGTGAAAAGTTGCTGATTACAAATCAAACGACAATGAGCCAATGGGACGTTGCTGAACTTATAAAACGTTTATTAATGAAGTACCCACATGCAGAAGTTCATAAAGAAATTTGTCTCGCTACACAAGTTCGCCAAGAAGCCGTAGCTGGTCAAGCGGGTGAATGTGACTTAGTTCTTGTCGTCGGCGACCCAAGAAGCAATAATTCAAATAGACTTGCCCAGGTTTCAGAAGAAATTGCAGGTACGCCAGCATACAGAATCTCAGATGTTTCTGAAATAGATCTTGATTGGCTAAAAGGTGTTAAAAAAGTAGGAATCACATCTGGTGCTTCTACTCCAACACCAATTACTAAAGAAGTAATAGACTTCCTTCAAAAGTACGATGAAAATAACCAAGAGACATGGGAAAAAGAACGTAAAGTAACATTAAATCGCATATTACCAAAAGTAAAAGAAAAAAAATAAAAAATCTGGTCTGCCTTGACGGACCAGATTTTTTATTTACATAAAAGTAAATGGTTCTGTAACGATTTTAGATTCGAGTACAGCTGTTACATATTTTCGTTCAGCCAGTTCATGTTCCAGAACTCGTTTCAGCTCCGATTTCATGATCCTTTCAATGTGGTGTCCTGCATCAACTATCGTTAGACCTTCAGCCTGTGCATCATGTGCATTATGATAATAAATATCTCCGGTGACTAATACATCTGCCCCTTTTCTTGCTGCTGGATAAATATATTTATTTCCGTCGCCCCCTACTACTGCTACCTTTTTTATAGAATGGTTATGACCTTTTACCACTCTGATATTTTTAATTCCAAAGGCTTTCTTAACATGTTCGGCAAATTGTTCGATATTCATTTCATTTTGGAGTAAACCAATCTTTCCAATTCCAAGCTCATTGCCCTTATTTATTAAAGGATATAAATCGTAAGCCACTTCTTCATAAGGATGTGCTTTTTTCATTGCTGAAATGATTTGGTTTTGAAATTTCAAAGGAAGTATAGTCTCAATTTTTATTTCTTCTGTTTTTTCAAGCTTTCCCTTTTCTCCTATGTATGGGTTGGTACCCTCTAACGGCGTAAATGTTCCAAATCCATTAGATGAAAAAGTACAATGGCTGTAATTTCCTATGTGGCCTGCACCTGCATTTCCGATTGCCTGTCTCACAGCCTCACTATGTGATGAGGGTACAAACACACTCAGTTTCACTAACTGTTCTTCATAGGTTGGAGAAAGAACTTCTGTCTGTTGGAGCTGTAAAGCGCTTGACAGCCAATCATTCACGCCTGACGCCGTAACATCTAAATTCGTATGAGCTGCATAAACAGTAATTTCATTTTTAATGAGTTTCTCAATTATTCTTCCTTGTGATGATTCCGTATCAATTTTTTTTAATGGGCGATACAGTAAAGGGTGATGAGCAATAATTAAATCAATCTCTTCTTGAATAGCCTCATCTACAACACTTTCCAATACATCAAGTGCGATCATTACTTTATGAACAGGTTTATTTAATGAACCAATTTGCAATCCAATCGGATCGCCTTCAATAGCTAATTTTTTTGGCGCAAAACTTTCAAGCAGTGAAATGATAAACTGCCCGTTAGCCGTTTTCGTCATTCCATCCACTCCTTTACATATTTTATATTGTTTATTAATTCTTCTTTTTTGCTATCAGATGTTACATTTTTAGCATTCTCCATTTGAGTTAAAATAGCATTCCATAGCTTAACTTCCCCTGACCATTTTTCCTTAAATGCTTTGTTTTGATTTCTTATTAAATAAGGACCCAGCAGCAATTCTGCTTCTTTTTTATTTGTGTATGGCTGTTTTCCTTCACGGTCAGCAATAAGTATTTCATATATTTTACCGTCCTCAGACAAAATTTCTTCAGCAATAAGCACCCAGTTTTCTTTTAAAAGCCATTTTCTAACCGTTTTCGCCCCTACATTCGGCTGTAAGATTAGCCTTTTAGTTTTACCCAGTTTTAATTTACCATTTTCAAGAATAGAGGTAATAAGTGCTCCTCCCATACCGCATATGGTAATGACTTCAGCTTCGTCTTCTTGAAGAACTGATAATCCGTCTCCTTTTCTAACTTCAATAACCTTATTTAGCTCGTTTTGTTTTACTTGTTGTTTTGCTGACAAAAATGGTCCATCTGTAATCTCTCCAGCAATCCCTTTTTTTATCGTATTTTTCAATCCTAAATAACAAGGTAAGTAGGCATGGTCAGACCCGATATCTGCTAATACAATTCCTTCAGGTACATATGATGCTACTCTTTCAAGTCTATTGGACAATTTTTCAGAATTCACTATAATCACCACTTCTTTATATTCATTTGTTCTACTATTTTAATCATTATCTATTCTTTACTGCAACACATAAAAAAAGCTTCTTGTTATAAAGAAACAAGAAGCTTTTTTTATTTTATTTTTTTTCTGAAAGCCACTTCACAACTATTTTTGCTTCTTCACCTTTGATTACACCTGCTGGCATTCCGCCGCTTTTACCGTTTTTAACGATTTCAGCAATTTCTTTTTCAGAATATTTGCCGCCAATGTTGGCTAGTTTAGGACCTACTCCACCTTCAAGATTCTGTCCGTGACAAGAAGAACAGTTTTGTTTGAAGATAGCTTGTGGATCCATAGCAGCCTTATCTTTATTTTCGCTTGCTTGGTGTATATTATTTACACCATATCCGCCCATTGTAAGCATGAGAATAATTCCAATAACTCCAATAATTGCAAAAGGAATGAGTGGATTACGCTTCATTCAAATTCCTCCTTCGTCTGTATCACACATTTGTTGTTTTCAAAACTCTTATTATGTATTAATAATCCATTTTCTATTGTACTTTAAAAGCGTTTACTTGGGAAGGGCAAACTATATATTTCCCTGTTTTGTCACAAGATATAACAATTTTATATTTTTTGTATGAATACTGGACATTTTAAAAAAAATGAGCCAAAGCTTTTTTTGCTTTTGGCTCATCTTTTTCATGAAAAACTCACTGTTAAAGCCTCTAACGCTTGTTCTCTCAGCTTATATTTTTGTATTTTTCCAGAAGCTGTCATAGGATATTCATCTAGAAACAAGTAGTATTCCGGAATCTTAAAATTAGAGATTTTTCCGCTGCAATACGTTTTTAATTCTTCTGCTGAAACTTTATATCCTTTTTTCAACTGAATACACGCTGCTACTTTTTCTCCAAATTTTTTATCCGGTACGCCAATTACCTGGACATCCAAGATAGCTGGATGAGCATATAAAAACTCTTCAACTTCTCTCGGATAAACATTTTCCCCGCCGCGTATAATCATATCTTTCAATCTGCCTGTAATTCTGAAATATCCTTCCTCATCTACAGTTGCTAGATCACCAGTATGAAGCCATCCTTCTGAATCAATTGCTTCTGCAGTAGCTTCCGGCATTTTGTAATAACCCTTCATCACGTGGTACCCTCTTGTACAAAGCTCACCTTGTTCACCTATTTTTACTTCTTTATTCGTAACAGGATCGACTACGATCGCTTCAACTTGAGTATGTTTTTTACCGACAGTCTCCACCTTTCTCTCAATTGAATCATCCGTTCTGGTTTGCGTGATGACTGGGGAAGATTCAGTTTGACCATAGGCAATCGTAATTTCTGACATGCCCATTTTTTCGATAACTTTTTTCATAACTTCTATTGGACAAGGTGAACCTGCCATTATTCCAGTTCTGAGTGAACGTAAATCATACTTTTCAAATTCAGGAAGATTTAACTCTGCAATAAACATTGTTGGTACACCATGCAGTCCTGTGCATTTTTCTTTTTGAACTGTTTCTAATACTTCCTTAGGATCAAACTGAACAACTGGAACCATTGTTGCTCCTATAGAAACAGCTGCCATCACGCCAAGTACACATCCGAAACAATGAAAGAAAGGCACTGGGATGCATAATCTGTCATTGTATGATAGATTCATACTCTCAGCAATCTGTCTTGCATTATTTACTATATTATAATGTGTCAGCATAACACCTTTCGGAAATCCTGTTGTGCCAGAAGTATATTGCATGTTAATAACATCATTATAATGAAGAGAACCTTCTCTGTTTTGCAGTTCTTCATCGCTGATCGATTCACCCATAGCAAGAATGTCATCAAAGCATTTATAATTGGCATCATCTTTCCTGTCAAGATGAATGAAATGTTTGAGCAAAGGAAACTCATCCATTCTATTCTTAACGCTATCGACCATTTTCCGATAAGATGTTGAACGAAATTCTTCAATAAAAAACAACGCTTTTGTGTCAGATTGTTTTAGCAAATAATCCAATTCTGCCTCTTGATAGTTGGTATTTACTGTTACTAATACTGCTCCAGCTCGTGCTGAACCAAATTGCAATAGAAGCCACTCTGGAACATTCGTTGCCCATATTGCAATATGATCCCCCTTTTCAATTCCCATTGCCATTAAACCTTTTGCAACTTTTGATGTTAACTCATAAAACTCCTGATAGGTGTATCGAATTCCAAGTTTACTGTAAACAATCGCTTCATGTGCCATGTTTTTTTCAGCTTGTTTTTTTAAACAATCTCCAACAGTTACCTGCAACAACTCAGCCATTAGTTACCCCCATCATCTGTTTTAGGATATTAGCAGCCAATCTCTCTTGCAATGACGATTCTCTGAATTTCAGATGTTCCTTCTCCAATTTCAAGCAGCTTGGCATCTCTAAAATAACGCTCAACATGGTAATCTCTCATATATCCATTACCGCCATGTATTTGTACAGATTCTGAACAAATTTGCATACATGCTTCGGATGCATACAATTTGGCCATGGAAGCTTCTTTTGAAAACTTCTTTCCTTGGTCTTTTAACCAAGCTGCTTTATATACCATCATTCTTGCAAGTTCTATTTTCATGGCCATATCAGCAAGTTTAAATTGAATCGCTTGGAATTTTGAAATAGATCTTCCAAACTGTTTACGTTCTTTTGCGTAAGATAAGGCTTTATCATAAGCTGCCTGTGCGATTCCAACTGCCATGGCACCAATACCTATTCTTCCTCCGTCTAATGTGACTAAGAACTGTTTAAACCCGTCTCCGCGCTTGCCTAATAAATTTTCTTCAGGTACTCTTACATCTTCCATAAATAATTCAGTTGTATTTGAAGAATGCAGCCCCATTTTTTCATAATTATCAATTACACGAAATCCTGCAGCATCTGTTGGAACAATAATAGCGGAAATTTCCTTATTATCTCCATTTCTATTGGTAACCGCAGTCAAAGCTAAATGCTTTGCATAACTTGCATTCGTGATATAGCACTTACTCCCGTTAATTGACCACTCACCATTATTCAGTACAGCTGTCGTTTCTGTTCCTCCAGCGTCTGAACCGGCATTTGGCTCAGTCAATCCGAATGCACCAAAGGATTCCCCAGAACAGATAGGAGTAAGATATTTCTCTTTTTGTTCATGTGTACCAAATAAATTTAAAGGTGCACCGCCTAAAGAAACGTGAGCTGAATATGTAATACCTGTTGAACCGCAAGCCCTGCTTAACTCTTCAACAGCAATAGCAAAACTGATCGTGTCTGCACCCCCGCCTCCATATTCTTCTGGAAACGGTAATCCCATCATGCCTAATTTAGAAAGTTTTTGAAAAATTTCTAAAGGAAATTCTTTATTCTTATCTCTTGCTTCTGCTCCTGGAGCAACAACTTCATCGGCAAATTCTCTCATCATTTTTTGAATCATTAGCTGCTCTTCTGTTAAAGTAAAATTCATTGTTGTTTCCCACCCTTTAATTATTTACGCCCATCCTGTATGCGCTTACAATTTAATTATAGATATAAATGCTGAATTTTTACAAGATTTAAACGATTTTAAAATTTAATTTAAACAGTCTCCTTAGCGAAATTCTATCTATTGAGAGGTATTTAGGATGGAAATCTGATTTTGGTGATTTGCAATGAGGTGGAATAAAAAGTAAAATAAATGAAACGGCAGAGAAAAATAAAAAAGCCTGCCATATAGGCAAGCTCTTTATTCTAGAAAATCCTTAAGTCTTTTGCTTCTGCTAGGATGGCGCAGTTTGCGAAGTGCCTTTGCTTCAATCTGACGGATACGCTCTCGAGTTACACCAAAAACTTTTCCTACTTCTTCTAGGGTACGAGTTCGGCCATCATCAAGTCCAAAACGTAATCGTAGGACGTTTTCTTCACGATCAGTCAGTGTGTCCAGTACATCTTCAAGTTGTTCTTTTAATAGCTCATACGCCGCTGCTTCAGAAGGAGCAAGTGCATCCTGATCTTCAATAAAGTCACCAAGATGGGAATCATCTTCTTCACCAATAGGCGTTTCCAGTGATACAGGCTCTTGAGCAATTTTTAATATTTCACGAACCTTTTCAGGAGTTAATTCCATTTCTGCCCCGATTTCCTCAGGTGAAGGTTCACGGCCCAAATCTTGAAGAAGCTGACGCTGTACGCGGATTAATTTGTTGATCGTTTCAACCATATGGACAGGAATACGAATCGTACGAGCTTGGTCAGCAATTGCACGGGTAATCGCTTGACGAATCCACCAAGTAGCATACGTACTAAATTTAAAACCTTTATCATAGTCAAACTTTTCAACAGCTTTAATTAATCCCATGTTACCTTCTTGAATGAGATCGAGAAACAGCATACCGCGACCTACATATCGTTTTGCAATACTTACAACGAGTCGCAAGTTTGCTTCTGCAAGCCGGCGTTTTGCTTCTTCGTCCCCGTCTTCAATTCTTTTCGCCAATTCGATTTCCTCATCGGCAGAAAGAAGGTCAACACGGCCAATTTCTTTCAAATACATACGTACAGGGTCATTTATTTTCACTCCAGGAGGAACACTTAAATCATTAAGATCGAATTCTTCCTCGTCTTTCTCCATTTCGAACTTTGGATCTTCATCATCATCACTTTCATCTGAAGCTTCAGCTACTTCTATACCTTGTTCTTCAAGATAATGATAGAATTCATCCATTTGATCAGAATCTTGTTCAAATGGTGCTAGTTTCCCTGTAATTTCTGTATATGTTAGCTGACCTCGCTTTTTACCTGCTTCAACTAACTGCTCTTTTACTTGATCGATGGTCAATTCGCCTTCCGTCCCTTGACGGTTTGGTTTTTCAGCCATTCGATCCCCTCCTTCCAAAACTTCAACCATCCTATATCCCGATTATTTAAGAGATCGTTTCATTCTCATAATTTCTTGGGCAATTTGGGCTGCCAGTTTTATTTCGTTCCTTTGCATTGCGCTTTGCTGCTGTCTCTCTTTTTCTTGTATTTCACGCAATAAAGGATAGCTTGAAATAATTCGAATATAATCAGCAAGCTCGTGTTCATTAAGTTCATCACTGATCGTGAGCATTGCTAATTCTGATGCAAGTTTTCTTAATTTGTCGTCATCAATCCGCTGCATGACTAACCCTACATTGGGTTTATTTCCTTCTTCATAAAAGGCGTACAAATATGCAGCGATTGCATTATGTTCTTCCACATTAAAGCCATTTCCCAGCTTTTCTTGAATTAGAAATGCTGATTCTTCACTTTTAAGCATGTGTGCAAGAACAATTCGTTCTGCATTCAAATTTCTCGGCAATAAAGACTTCTGCAAAAGTGTTTGTATTCTAAAATTATTATCCCGCTTTTTTGGGCTGTTATCCTTTGACCTTTGCTGTTGCTTGAAAGTCTGTGTTTGCTGCTGCTTTAATGCATCTAACGACAAATTAAATTCTGAAGCAATTTGCCGGAGATAGTGATCTCTTTCAACTGCTTTTGGAAGACGGGCAATCTCATTGATAATCTCTTCGATGTAGATCATTCGTTCTCCTTCATCTCGAAGATTTTTACCACGTCTATAATATTGTATTTTAAACGCCATTACTGTTAGACTAGCCCCTATTATATCTTTTAGAAACGATTCGTCCCCATACTTATTGATATAGTCATCAGGATCCATCCCATCTGGCATTTGAGATATTTTCACCGTGCAGCCTTGCTTTACCAATATTTCAGATGCTCGAAAAGCTGCTTCTACACCTGCTCTGTCAGAATCGTAGCAGATTGTGACAGATTGAACATTTCTCCTCAAAATGGCAGCGTGATCTTCTGTTAAAGATGTACCTAAAGTTGCTACTCCATTCGTTACGCCAGCTCTGAATGCAGAAATAGTGTCAACATAGCCTTCGAATATAACAGCATGCTGCTTCTGCCTCATTTCGGACCGTGAAAGATTCAATCCATAAAGTGTCTTACCTTTATGGAAAATCTTTGATTCTGGACTGTTCAAATACTTTGGTTCATCATTGGCATCTAAAACCCTGCCACCAAAAGCAACTACAGTCCCCGTACGATCCCAGATTGGAAACATGATCCTATTTCGAAATCGATCATATGGTTTTCCGTCTGATTGACGTTTACCAATCAGACCTGCTTTTTCAGCAGATGAAATATCTAACTCTCGTTTTTCGATAAAGCGTGATGCTGTTTCCCAGGAATCGGGTGCAAATCCTATCTGAAATCGTTCAATGGATTCTCGTGTGAATCCTCGTTTTTCAAGATAATCTAATGCTGGTCTTCCCTGTTTGGTGTGGAGTAAACAATGATGGTACAATTTAGCCAATAATTCATGAATCTCGGCCATTGTTCTTTTTTCATCAGTACCTTTAACGGAGTAATTTTGCTGATTGATTTGAGGCAGTTCAATAGCGCTTTTCTTTCCTAAATGAGATATAGCCTCAATAAAGGAATATCCTTCAATGTTCATTAAAAAAGAATAAACATTTCCTCCAGCTCCGCAACCGAAACAGTGATAGATCTGTTTGTCGGGTGAGACAGAAAATGATGGTGATTTCTCCCCATGAAATGGACATAATCCAAAATAATTTCTGCCTTGTTTCTTAAGAGGAACATAATCACTTATCACGTCCACAATATCATTGGCAGACCTGATCTTTTCTATTAAATCTTCTGGAATCCGTTCCATTTTACCACCACAAAATCTATTGTTTCATATTGATACTAGATATATATTCGTGTCAGAATGTTATTTTCCTTCAACATTCGACAGGATTTCGCAAAAAACTGTAGAGAATCTTTCCGCATCCTCCTTCGTGAATTTTGCAGGACCTTTCGAATGGACACCTGAACGTCTCGCTTTAGCTGAAAGATAACGTTCATGAAGCACTCGCTCCATTTCATCCTCTTGAAAGTGTTTCCCTCTAGGAGTAACAACATAAACCCCTTTTGGCAAAAGTAAACTTGCCAAAGCATGATCTTGTGTAACCACAATATCATTTTTCTTTGAATGATTATGTATGTACATATCCACTTCTTCTGGTCTTGCATCAACCAGTATCCATTTGCCTGGTTGATCAGAATGACTCGCATGAGCAAAAGAAGTAACAAAGATGGGTTCAAAATGGAATTCTTTTGAACAATTATGAATCACATCTTTTATTAACACGGGGCAAGCATCTGCATCAATGTAAACATTAAATTTTTTCATAATCATATGTTCTACTTTTCCTGTCATTCTCCTGCATTTCATTGTATTTGTCGAAAAATAGCATAGTAAATGTATCACTATTTTGGTCAAACTTATTAATTTTAATCACAATTTATAATTATAATAAAAACCTTATGATATTACCAGTAAAAAGATTATAATTATTTGCTGAATACGATGTGATTTCCCGCTTAACATTAATTAGTTTCTTCATTTAGAAGCAAGAAGGTCGAGGAAGTGAAATTTTCGAGGCGCGGATTGTAGTTAATCCTATATGAGCACTGAGAAAGTGATGCAACTGCGATTATCGGTGCAACTCGCAGTTTTCGTGCAAGTTTTGCTCGTTACTGACAAAGAAATTCACCGCTTATCAATGAACAAACAAAAAAGCGCAGATTACTGCGCCCTATTTATAAGATTTACCTTGAAAAAGATTATAGATTACGTTTGCTGATTCCTCAACGGCTTTATTAGATACTTCAACTACTCTGCAGCCGATTCGATCTACTATTTTATTAAAATAAACCAATTCCTGCTTAATTCTTTCCATGTTGGCGTAATTGGCTTCAGAGTCTAAACCAAGTGCTTTTAACCGTTCTCGCCTTATATCGTTCAATTTTTCCGGACTGATTCTTAAGCCGAAACATTTCTTTGGTGAGACTTTAAACAATTCTTCTGGCGGCTCAACCTCGGGAACGATCGGTACATTAGCTACTTTTAGACGTTTATGTGCTAAATATTGAGAAAGCGGCGTTTTGGACGTTCTTGAAACTCCAATAAGAACAACATCTGCCTTTAAAATGCCACGAGGATCTCTGCCATCATCATATTTTACTGCAAATTCAATAGCCTCTACTTTTCTAAAATATTCATCATCCAGCTTATGAACAACACCAGGCTCATATCGAGGTACTTGATTTAGCCATGATTGCAGCTGATTCATCATTGGTCCCATTATATCGACCGTTGGAATTCCGTAACGGGCAGCTTGCTGAGCCACGTATTTGCTCACTTCTGGAATAACAAGTGTGTATGCAATTATCCCATTATGATCTTTTGCCAAAGAGATTACTTCATCGATTGTTTCTTTATCTTCAACGTAGGGAACCCTCTTAATTTCAATACCGTTTGAATTAAACTGACTTGCCGCTGCTTTAACAACTAATTCAGCCGTTTCTCCAACTGAATCTGATATGATATATACGATTGGACGTCCTGTCATTTCGGCCTCCCCATTTATTAAAGTATTTCATCATGAGCAAGCTCAACTAGAGCTTTTGTAATATTCGTCTTAGTGATTCTTCCTACAACTTCAAGTCCGCTGCCTGTTTGTGAATGTTTCACCACTGGCAGTCCATCAATCTGCTTATCAATTAATATGTGAGCAATATCCAGTAGAAAGTCGTCTTTATAACAATACGTGATGTTTGGCATTCTTGTCATTATAATATTAATTGGTATGTTGTTAATTTCCTGTTTCCCCATACTTGCACGCAATAAATCTTTTCGAGAAACAACACCAACAAGATGTCCGTTTTTATTGATAATATACAGAGCACCTACATCTTCTAAAAACATCGTACATATGGCTTCGTACACAGTAGATGATTCTTGAACAAGCACAGGCATTGATGTAAATTCAGCTACTTTAATTTTTTTAATCTTTTCTGTTAGCAGCTGTGAGCCTGTCTTTCCTGTGTAAAAATAGCCTACTCTTGGCCTTGCATCTAGATAACCAGCCATTGTCAAAATTGCTAAATCTGGTCGTAAAGTAGCTCTGGTCAAATCAAGCTGGTCTGCGATATGTTCCCCGGTAATCGGGCCATGATCTTTAACGATTTCAACTATCTTTTGTTGTCTCTTATTAAGTTCGATCTTGTACACCACCCTTGCCGCATCCAATGTGTCATACTTATTTTTATTATTATAACTTATTTGATACTTAAATAGCACTAAAAAAACTGTAAAGATAACTTTACAGTTTAATCGGATAATTGATCAAGTTGTTTTAAAAATTTCTTAGATTTTAGAAAGACACCTGAATATTCATCCATATAGGCATCAAACAAAGTCCTCAATTCACGTTTTGTTTCTTTTTTTAAAGTAACATTTCCGAGTCTTGCCAGATCAAAATCATAAAACATGTGCAGCAAACGGACAGCGCTTGAAGAAATATTCATCCTGTATGGATCCTTGTATGCGCATCTTTCACAAAGAAAACCTCCTTCTCTTATCGAGAACGAAAAGTTACCTTCCATTTTACCGCAAGATACGCACTTGCTAAGTTCCGGAACGATTCCAGCTGTTTTCATCATTTTGATTTCAAATAAAAAGGTTATGACCTCTGGATCAATACCATGGTCAATATATTCCAAGGCTTGCTTTATCCAGCCAAATAGATCTGGTTTCAAGTCATTTTCTGTTGTTAACCGGTCAAGCAGTTCAGATAAATAGGCAGCATATGCTGTTTTTACGAGGTCTTCACGTATCCTTCTAAAAGACGAGAGAGCTTCTCCTTGCTGCAGTGTACCTAAACCTTTATTCGTTCTTTGAAAAACAAATATACCATATGTAAATAATTGCGTAATGGAAGTGAAGCGGCTTTTTGGTTTTTTCGCCCCTCTTGCCATTACGCCTATTTTTCCCAATTCTTTTGTGTACAGTGTAATAATCGTATTTGATTCACCATACGGAATGGTTTTTATGACTATTCCTTCTACTTTATAAAGCATAGTATTTCACCATCCTGAAAGTAAGATGGCAACCCGTTATTTAATGAAAAGGAGGATCCTCAAGAGGCTCTTCAGAAAGAATAACTGCAGATCTTGCTGTTATTTCATGGTCTAGCTCTTTGTATAACAAATAGGTATCAATATTGCCTGTTTCACAGAAAACTTTCCATGTAAACTCTTTCATAATTATTGACACACCTTTCTATTTGTTTTTTCTCCTGATATAACTAGGTTGACCTTGGGAGTTAAATTTCATGTCAAGGAAATATTAACAGTTTTTTATCAATAATCGTCTTCGTTGAAACCGAATTCAGCAAGCTGTTTCTGGCGGTTTCTCCAATCCGTCTGAACTTTAACATAAAGTTCTAAAAATACTCTGGATCCCAGAAGTGTTTCAATATCAGCTCGTGCCCGTTTTCCAATTTCTTTTAGCATCTTTCCTTGTTTACCAATAATGATTCCTTTTTGAGATGAACGTTCAACAATAATCGTCGCATTTACAAAGACTACATTCTTTTCTTCGCGTACTTTCATTTCCTCAATAACGACAGCTACAGAGTGGGGAATTTCTTCACGAGTAAGATGAAGAACTTTTTCGCGAACTAATTCTGCTGTAATGAATCGTTCAGGATGGTCCGTTACTTGGTCTTCTGGATAAAATTGTGGACCTTCTTCCATGTAAGAAACAATCTGGTTCAGCAATGTATCCACATTATTTCCGTTTAACGCTGAAATTGGAACGACTTCTTGTACATCTAATTTATTCCGGTACATATCAATCAATGGCAGCAAATTGTCAGGGTGAACCTTGTCAATTTTGTTCACTACCAAAAACACTGGATTCTTTACATTTTGTAGTCTGTCAATGATGAATTGATCTCCTCGACCATAGCCTTCCTCAGCATTAATAACGAATAAAATCAAGTCTACTTCATTTAGTGTCTGCTGTGCTGTTCTAGTCATAAAATCACCGAGTTTATGCTTTGGCTTGTGAATGCCTGGTGTATCGATGAAAATAACCTGCGCTTCTTCTGTTGTATAAACGGCTTGAATTTTATTTCTCGTCGTTTGCGGTTTATCACTCATTATGGCGATCTTTTGTCCAATAACTTGATTTAACAAAGTTGACTTTCCGACATTAGGTCTCCCGATAATCGTAACAAATCCAGATTTATAGCCTTCTTTAATCATTCAAATCCTCCGGTGAAAAAGCTCCAGGCAGCAATTCTTTAACTTTAAGCTCCTGCACGTCCCCATTTAAATTAGTTAAATACACGGGCATTTCAGGAGGGCATAATTCTGAAATTACTTGACGGCATGCACCGCAAGGAGGTACAGGTCTCTTCGTATCTGCTACGACAGCAATTGCACTGAATTTAGTATCGCCTTCTGTGTATGCTTTAAATAAAGCCGTTCTTTCTGCACAGCATGTGAGACTATACGCTGCATTTTCAATATTAGCGCCGTTGTAAACATTGCCATCTTCAGAAAGTAATGCTGCACCTACTTTAAATTTAGAATAAGGTACATATGCTTTTTCTCTCGCTAATTTCGCTTGTTCTATCAATTGTTCTTTGTTCATTTTATCTTCACCTTCTCAACTTTCTATGCGTATTAACGCAGGATGCTAAATATAGGTTCTATAAATAACAGTATACCGATTATAACAGCAAAAATAGAAAAAACCAAAACCGCCCCTGCAGCAGCATCTTTCGCCTGCTTTGCCAAAGGATGAACATTTTGAGTGACTAGATCTACCGTCTTTTCAACAGCAGTATTGACTAATTCCAGGGCTAGTACCATGCCTATAATGATCAACAGAATAATCATTCTAAGATTAGAAAAATCAAGTGCAATCGCTGTTAAAATAACGACTACACTTATAATGGTGTGAATTTTAAAATTTTGTTCGTTCTTAAATACAGCTACTATTCCTTCAAATGCGTATTTAAAGCTCGAAATTAACTTTTTCCACTCAATCATCTTCTCAGTCCATATTGCTCCAATATCTCTTCTTGGCGGCTAAACATTCTTTTTTCATCTTCATCATTCATATGGTCATAACCAAGTAAATGAAGCAAACCATGTACAGCAAGGAATCCCATTTCTCTATCCATGGAATGCCCAAAATCAGATGCTTGTTCTTCAGCAACTTCAACACAAATGATGATATCTCCTAAGAAGCGAGTCTCTTCTCCACCAATAATTTCGATTTCGTCTTCTCCCATTTCTTCCATTGCAAATGAGATAACATCAGTAACACTGTCTTTATCTCTATACTCTTTATTAATTTCTTGGATTCTTTCTTTTGTAACTAAAGTTACCGAGATTTCAGAAGTGCCTGTCCCTTCCATCTCTGCAGCTTTTTGAAGAACGTTCGAAATCAATTCGGCATATTCCTGACTATTTTCATCCATTTCATTTAAATATTCCACATGTAATTTTGTCATTGTTTCTCCACCTTTTTTGTTTCTTCTGGATACTCGATTCTGGAATGGAAAATTCCCTGAAGAGTTTCACTTAAAGTCTTTGCAACAGTATCGAGTTCCTTTAGAGTAAGATCACATTCATCAAACTGTCCATCTTCAAGTCTATCATTAATAATTTTTCGAATAATTTGATCTATCTTTACTGGTGTTGGTTTTGAAAGAGACCTTACTGCAGCTTCTACAGCATCCGAAATACCGATGATTGCCACCTCTTTTGTTTGAGCTTTAGGACCAGGGTAGCGAAAATCTGATTCTGACACTTCTTTTTCCGATAGCTGTGAGGCTTTATGATAGAAATATTTAAGCAGTGTCGTCCCATGGTGCTGTTCTGCAATGTCGATAATTTCTTTAGGTATTTTATTCGCTTTCAGCATGTCGGCCCCATCATATGGATGAGCGGTAATAATTGTTTTACTAAGCTGAGGAGCAATTTTATCGTGCGGATTCTCCATATTCATTTGATTTTCAATGAAGAAATGTGGCCGTTTTGTTTTTCCTACATCATGATAATAAGAACCTACCCGAGCCAATAGTCCATTGGCTCCAACTGATTCACACGCGGCTTCTGAAAGGTTGGCAACCATAATACTATGGTGATACGTCCCTGGAGCTTCCATTAGGACTTTCCGCAAAATAGGGTGATTGGGGTTGGAAAGCTCAATAAGCTTAGTGACTGATAAAATATTAAAAGATGATTCAATAACAGGCAGCAGACCCAGAGTAAGCACAGCAGAAATAAATCCTGATAGAGCTGCACAGCCAAGATCTAACCCAATCTGCCATGATGTAAACTTCCCGTTTAAAAGCAATAGTACACTAGCTACTGTTAGGATGGCTATAAAAGAAACAAAAAAACCTGCTTGAAGAATTTTTGAACGCTGCTGCGCTCTCCCTAAAAAAACAATTCCGGCTATGCCATTAAAAAGGACGTATAAACTCATAATAAAATTAAAGTTCCCTGTTGTTTGTTCATTAAAAATCAAAGCAGCACTGAGAGCAAATATAACAGTAGAAACAACTGCCAATTCTTCGTTAAACAGCATCTTAATCATCATCGCACCTGCAGCAACAGGGACAAGGTACATTAGACTTGATAACCCTGCTTCAGCACTTAAACTTACTAGTTTCATGACAACAAGTGTCAAGGTGAATAATAAAGCATATATGGTTACGTACTTTTTGAAATGCTCTTTCGCTCTTTCTTCTTTCATGAAGTAGTAAAGTGATGCCATCAAAATGAGAACAAAAATGAAGAGACCGTAATAAGGGTATGTTTTCATTTCTTGATCAAGAAGCCCAACGATTTTCAATCTTTGATAGATTTCCGGTGTAATAACCGCCCCGCTTTTTGCGAGAACTTCACCTTCTCTTATAACCACTTCTTCTACCTTGTCGCTTGCTTCTTTTCGTTTTTGCCGTGTTTTTTCCGTGTCCAATGTTTTATTTGCAATAATAAAACTTTGAGTTATCTCTTCCGCTGCGATTCTTAACCCATAGGATAAATTTCTATTATCGCGGATTAAACCAACCGCTTTATCTCTTGCATTCTCAACTTCTTCTACCTTTATCGGCTCTTTTAAGACAATATTGACCACCGAAACTGTGATTCGCTTCATGTTGCTTAATTCGCTTTCAGTTGCCTGAAACATTGCTGTTAATGTGTCTTCAGAGATATCTGAAGTATCTATGTATTGCTTTAATTGATCAACTTTCTGTTCGTAAGTTAACTGCGGTTCCTCTTTCTTCTTTTTACTTTCCGTTTCGTTGATTGTCTTTATTAAATCGATTAAATCACCTAATTGCTGAGATTGTTCATAAGCAACATCTTTATTAAAGCTATACTCATTGTTTACACTTTCTGCAGCAAGCCTTTTTTTGGCTTCTGTCTGATCTTCTAATGGAATCGTAATTGGAGATTGAATATCCCTCGGAGCTCTTTCATAGACACGTACGTCTACAACATTCGGAATAACGTTACTGACTAATATAATATATAAAATGATTCCCATAATAATAAAAGATACAGATGCTACACTTAATCTAAAATATTTCGACAGCAAGCGTCCCAGGTTGGTCAAACTTTACCACTCCTTATACTGTGAATCCTATACTAATCTTAGCAAAAGTTGGACAAATATGGTACTTCTTATAAAGTAAAAAAAAGTCTCCCATTAAAGGAGACCTATTCTTCAGACGCTTCATATGCTTCAATGATCCTTTGGACAAGAGGATGCCTAACCACATCTAACTGTTTTAAATAAATAAAATCAATGCCATTTACTTTTTCTAATCTTTGTTTTGTAACCTTTAATCCAGATTCTTTTCCACGTGGCAAATCGATTTGTGTGATATCACCTGTAATTACCATTTTTGATCCAAAACCGAGACGAGTTAAAAACATTTTCATCTGTTCCGGAGTTGTATTTTGTGCTTCATCAAGTATAACAAAGCTTTCGTCCAGTGTACGCCCTCTCATATACGCTAAAGGGGCAATTTCAATCGTACCGCGCTCAATGAGTCTTTCTGTATGCTCAGCACCTAAAAGGTCATGAAGAGCATCGTATAGAGGCCGCAGGTATGGATCTACTTTCTCCTTGAGGTCACCGGGTAAAAAGCCTAAACTTTCCCCAGCCTCTACAGCCGGTCGTGTAAGTACGATTTTCTTTATTCTGCCATCTTTAAGTGCGTTGACTGCCATAACAACAGCTAAGTATGTTTTACCTGTGCCTGCTGGTCCAATGCCAAACACAAGATCATTTTTTCTCATTGATTGTACATAATGGCGCTGCCCGAGTGTTTTTACACGAATTGGCTTTCCTTTAGCGGTAACTGCAATTTCTTCTTCATAAAGTTCGCTTAATTCATCTAGCATGTTCTTCTCGGCAAGCTGAACTGCATAGACAATATCCCGTTCTGATATTTTAATTCCTTTTCGAACTAATTTGAGCAGAACAAACAAAATCTCTTCGACCATCTGCGCTTTTTCAAGCTCCCCAGAAACTAAAATATCTTCTCCGCGGGTAACTATGTTCACATGAAGCTTGTCTTCAATCACTTTTAAGAAGGCATCGTTCGGCCCGAACAATGAAGACGCTTCCGAAGTATTTTCCAGTTGTAATGAATTAAGTCTTTTTGTTTCTGACAAACTACTCATTCTCCTTGTTGGATCGGTATAGGTTGTTCAGATGCTATATTTTCTATAACTTGGTAGAGCATCGTTAATGCTACTTTACCATTCGACTCGTTTTGTAGCAAAACTTTTTCGCCATTAATTGTTGCATCAGCAGGAATTTTTTTTAGCAATTCTTTCATTGCCATCTTTTTCCCAACCGCTATAGCTTCTTTCTTAGTATAAGACCTTTTTACCCCGTCTGTTTCCCGAATTTCCTTTTTCAAATATGAAAAAGGTGTTTTCCATTTCGCCAAGTATAGAGGAGTCTCATTTATTGTTTCTGTCTTTGCTTTGAATTCTCCATCAGAAAACCCGAAGACAGGTACATTTAGACCGAATAATGAAACGTAATGCCTGTTCTTATATTTCCCTGTATATGTCTGAAAAGATGTATTTAAAGGTACTGAAACTTTTGTTTCATACCAAACCTCACCATATACTTTCCCTTTGGCACTTACAAGTTTCGGTTTCTTCTCTTTTCCGATTAATCCTGAAACCAGCAAAGACCCTTTTTGTACATAATCATTAACTGCAATAACAGGTTGTCCTTTTTCAACAAACATGGAATGAATCAAGGCTTTTTTTGTTGCCACCAGATGACTCGGCCCTGTAACGTGTTTCTCTTTTGGGATTTCTTTTTGAACAACTTCAAATCGATATGTTGTCCCGTGCCGAGTTACACCAATCCAAGTTACGTTTTCCATCTTCTCTGTCAGCTGTCTTTGTATTTCTCTTACATTCGGAAGCAGGAATATAAGTTTTCCTTTAGTAATTCCCAATTCCACAGCTGCTTTCTTTAGCTGGTATTCAGTCTTAGGATTTGCGCCGGTCACATTTATATTCCAAATCATGTTAGATAACAAAAAAAGGAGCACGATAAATGAAATCATCCCGATCAAGAAACCATTTCTCTTCCAAATTTTTCTTAACAAAAAAGGTGTGCCGTTTTTTTCTCTAATCCTAATTTTAAGTTTCTTTTCCTTTAAGAGTCTTTTCACTTTTTTAAAATCATCAACAGGAAGCGATGCGAGAACTCGTCCATTATCAAGAGGCTGGATATCCCAAATTTGTATTCCTGAAGTAAGGCATGAGTTAATAAACGAGCTTGATTCTTGTCCTATAATTTCAACACGTATATTCCCTTTTAAATTATGATTCCATTTATTATTCAAACTTGCCCCTCCTCATTATCAAAAATACTAATCATTTTCAAAATAAACGGAAGATACAGTTCCTTCTAAAAGGATTTCTTCCGGCAAAATTGTTTTTATTACAAAGTCGCTGCCTTTTATCAAAAGTGTCCCTTGCTTTAACTTAAGTGCAAGCTGTTCATTGGAGAAGGCTTTAACTCCACGATGATTTTCTATATAAATGTGTATTTGACCGATCATTGTAATCCGGGGCAAATCCATTATTACATCTGCTGGTAAATCCAGGTTTTGCATCAACCATTTGTTTACTTGCTGCCGCAATTTTCCCATATAAAAAAACCCCCTCTCTCCATTTTTATGAGAGACGGGGTCAAACTATCACACTATTTCAATGTTTTGCTTTTAGTTACGATCGCTTTTGCAACGCTTTAGGTTTCGAGAGGATTTCTGACCAGATCACAGCTTTTTTCAATTCTGATTGATCTACAGATAAGGAACTTAAAATATCTCTCTCTTTATCATGATAGCGGTTCCTGCTGATGTTTTCTTGTTTTTCATTATACCGGCTGTATATATTGTTCTTTTTTTCGTTCGTTTCCTTTTGGTTGGTTATGGGTTCAGGTGAGTGACGATCCAATCCAGCCTGTGATCCAAAGGGGGATACCGTTTGTTTTGGTTTTTCCATCATTTTTTGAGTAGTCTGTGTTCTGTGGGTTGCTTTTGATTCATTCATCCTTTTAATAAAACTAAAGATGCCTCCAGCTACTATGATTACAAAAGCGATATTACTGAGTAATAGATCAATAACCGCTTCTAAGATTTTCATCTTTACAACTTCTTCCCTTTGCCATTATTGTTATCTTGATCAGGATTAGATGACTTACTTATGGACTCTCGCATCGTAGTGTCAGCCATTATGTTTTTCATGTTCATATAATCCATAAAACCCATATTACCCGAACGGAGAGCTTCAGCTAATGCCATTGGTACTTCCGCTTCTGCTTCAACAACTTTGGCATGCATCTCTTGAACTTTGGCTTTCATTTCTTGTTCATTCGCAACTGCCATCGCACGTCTTTCTTCCGCTTTCGCCTGGGCAATATTTTTATCAGCCATCGCCTGATCTGTCTGCAATTCTGCACCAATATTTTTACCGATATCTATATCCGCAATATCAATTGATAGTATTTCAAAAGCGGTTCCAGAATCTAATCCCTTAGAAAGAACCGTTTGCGAAATTAAATCTGGGTTTTCAAGAACTTTTTTATGGCTTTCAGAAGAACCTATCGTACTTACGATCCCTTCACCGACACGTGCGATAACTGTTTCTTCACCTGCGCCCCCTACAAGACGGTCAATGTTCGCTCTAACCGTAATTCTAGCCTTCGCTTTCACTTCAATACCGTTTAAAGCTACCCCAGCAATGAAAGGAGTCTCAATTACTTTAGGATTAACACTCATTTGCACAGCCTCTAATACGTCTCGGCCAGCAAGATCAATGGCTGCTGCACGTTCAAAGCTAAGGTCAATGTTAGCCCTGTGTGCGGCAATTAGCGCGTTAACAACCCGGTCTACATTCCCTCCTGCTAAATAATGGCTTTCCAGCTGATTTGTACTTAAATCCAACCCAGCTTTTACAGCTTTTATTAATGGATTGATGACACGGTTTGGAATAACTCTTCTTAATCTCATCCCCACAAGGGTAAAGATCCCGACTCGAACACCTGCAGCTAGTGCAGAGATCCATAACATAACTGGAACAAACGTTAATAAAATAGCGAATACAATTACGACCAGACCTATAACAACGATACTTGCAATTGAACCTAATCCCAGCATTTCAACACACTCCTCGATTTAATTTTCCTCAAAAAGCCTGACGACCACCCGGCCGCCACTTACTTTAATAATTTTGATGTCAACATCATTCTTTATATAAGATCCCTCCGTTACAGCGTCAATCAATTCATCATCGATTTTTATCGTTCCAGATGGACGGAGAGGAGTTATTGTTCTTCCGGTTTTGCCAATTAAGTCCATCCTCTCCTGATGAGATAGGTACCCTTTTTCAGAGCTTGTAGAATCAAAAAGAACAAGCCGTTTTAAAGGGCCATTATAGCCAAATGAGCGAATAAAGAAATAAGACCCGATAATGGTTACGATGATAGCTATAGAAATAGCCATTAAAATACCTGACAAAGATCCACCAGCAAGTATTAAACCTGTCAGCACGGAAACCACCCCAATTATCCCTATTATTCCTCCGGGTAAAAATATTTCTAAAAATATTAATACTAAGCCAATCACGAACAATAATACGGATTCCCAGCCTGCCAAACCTGCCAATGTATGACCATAGAAGAATAAAAATAAAGAAAGTAATCCGACTGAACCCGCTATCCCAAAACCGGGTGTGTAAAGTTCAAGCACTAGTCCCAGACTTCCTAAAGATAGCAGTATTGGCACCACAACTGGATTTGTAACAAATCGGGCAATTTTATCAGCAAAAGTAGGTTTGGCATCAATAATTTTAGCATCTTCAAGTCCCAAATAAGCTAAAAGTTCTTCACGATCGTCGGCGATTTTTTCTGCATAGCCAACTTGAATGGCTTCACTGGCAGTTAATGTAAGTAATTCTCCTTTTTTAAGATGAAGCTCTGGAATCTCAGTATTGGGACTTACCATAGCTTCAGCATATAACGGATCTCTATTATTAAGTTCAGCAGCCGCCAGCATCTCAGCTTTCCAAGCGGATTCTGCTTTTTTTCCTGCAGTATTCCCCTGGTTGTCAATGACCGCAGCTGACCCAATCGTAGTAGAGGGCTTCATTACGATCTGATCCGCGTTCAATGCGATGTATGCTCCTGCGGAAAATGCGTTTTTGACAACGTACGCAGTGATGGGGATGTCTGTTTCTCTCATTAATTTAGCGATATGTATTGCAGCGTCTACACGTCCACCAGGGGTATATATTTCAAACACGATGTGATCCGTTCCATTCTTTTCAGCCTCTTTAATATTTCTTTTTAAGAAAGCCTCAAGACCTCTCTCCACTTCATCTTCAACCGGAATAAACGTGACTGTCTTTCCCTTGCCTGCCGAAAACACTTGATGAGTGGAAATTAATCCATAGACTCCCCAAATCACACATAACATGTATATCAATAAACGTCCCTTTTTCACAGCGATCCCCCCTTCTTGTCTAGTTTACGTATTAAGATGGTAAAAGTTTCAAAAAAATAAGAAAACGCCCTGTAAAAATTACAGAGCGTTTGTCAATTTCAATTATGATAATTGTTGCTGAACAATACGATTAACGAGTCCGCCATCGGCTTTCCCCTTAACTTTCGGCATTAGAGCACCCATAACTTTACCCATTTCTGCTTTAGAAGAAGCACCAGTCTCTGAAATAGTTTGTGCAACAATTTCAATAAGTTCTTCTTCAGAAAGCTGTTTAGGCAAGTATGGAGTAAGAACAGCAATTTCTTCGTTCAGGCCAGCGACCAAATCGTCACGGCCAGCTTTTTCGAATTCTTGGAGGGAGTCTTTTCTTTGTTTCATTTCGCGTACAAGTACGGTCAGCTCTTCTTCCTCGTTTAATTCGCGTCCCAGCTTGATGGCTTCGTTTTGAATAGATGCCTTTAGCATACGAATTACTGAAAGCTTTAGCTTGTCTTTGTCCTTCATCGCTTGTTTCATATCTTGATTTAATGTATCAAGAAGACTCATACTTTACACCTCGCTTAGAACTTACGCTTTCTTGCTGCCTCAGCCTTCTTCTTACGCTTTACGCTTGGCTTTTCATAATGCTTGCGTTTTTTAACTTCAGCCAATGTTCCATCTTTGGAAACGGATCTTTTAAAACGACGAAGAGCATCATCAATGGATTCATTCTTGCGAATACGTGTTTCTGCCATTTGTATTTCCCTCCCTCCAGACCACCCTTACATAAAGAGTAAAGATGCGTCACATATCTTTTGCCATTATAATATATCCTTGTAATACGGTCAACTTAATTTAAACAAGTTGATTGGAGAGAAATCGCAACGATTTTAAAACAACAAGAATTAATAATCAGAAGTAGATGTTCCACCTTCAACAATTGCAATACCAGCACTTGCTCCAATGCGTGTTGCACCAGCTTCAATCATCGCTAAAGCAGTTTCACGGTCTCTGACAGCACCAGAAGCTTTAACTCCGATATTAGGTCCTACTGTTTCACGCATTAATCTAATATCTTCTACAGTCGCTCCGCCAGTTGAGAAACCTGTTGACGTCTTAACAAAATCAATGCCGGCTTTTACTGAAATTTCACATGCTTTAACTTTTTCTTCGTCCGTTAATAATGAAGCTTCAATAATTACTTTTGTAAGTGCCTTACCTTTTGCAGCTTCAACAACAGCTCTTACATCTTTTTCTACTAGGTCATAATTGCCTTCTTTTAAAGCACCGATATTAATTACCATATCAACTTCAGTTGCACCATTTTCAATAGCATTCTTTGTTTCGAATGCCTTTACTTCTGGAGTATTAGCTCCTAAAGGAAAACCAATAACTGTACAAACTGCTACATCAGAACCTTTTAACTGTTCAAATGCTGTATATACCCATGTAGGATTTACGCACACGGAAAAGAAATTATATTTTTTCGCTTCTTCACAAAGTGTTAGAATTTCTTTTTTAGTAGTGTCAGCTTTTAAAGCTGTGTGATCAATCATTCTTGCAACATTTAAATTGCTCATAAAAAACAATCCTTTCTGAACTAAAAATCTTCATTACTGTAGTATAATACCAAAATTTTAAACAAAAATCGAGATAATACGAAAATTTGTCTGACGACTGACCTTTAAATAATATTTATTTTGAAAAATAGTCCTATCAACAACAAATCTAAACCATATAAAAAACACCCTGGAGAGCCCCCAGGATATTAATTATTTACAGCCTGTTTAAGATTTTCTGATGATTCTTGTTTAACAAAAATACCTTTATTATAAGGATACCCTGCTTCTGTAATTTTTACTTTAATAAGTTTTCCAATCATGTTTTCATTACCTTCAAAGACAACTTTTAAATAGTTAGTCGTATATCCGACGAATAAATTCTTGCCTGGCTCGTCCTTAAACTCTTCTTCTGGTATAACTTCAACAACACAATCTTCATAATTTGAAGCATATTCTTTTGCTAATTGATCTGATAATGAAATAAGTTTGTGCACGCGTTCGTTTTTCACATCTTCTGGAACTTGGTCTTCCATTTTAGCAGCGGGTGTGCCTGTACGTTTAGAATAAGGGAAAACGTGCAGTTCCATAAATTTATGATTCTCAATAAACTGATAAGTCTCCATAAATTCTTCCTCTGTTTCTCCAGGAAAACCAACGATTACATCAGAGGTTATCGCAAGTCCGGGCAGAGCCTCTTTCAGGCGATCGAGTCGTTCACCAAACATCTCCATCGTATATTTTCTTCGCATTCTTTGAAGAACTGTATTAGAACCTGATTGGAGTGGAATATGAAGGTGTGGAACGACCTTGTTTGATTTTCCAATCACTTCGATAACTTCGTCAGTGATCTGGCTCGCTTCAATTGACGAAATCCGGATCCGTTTCAACCCAACAACTTTTTCATCCATGTCAGAAAGCAGTCTGGCAAATGAATAGTCTTTCATATCCTCGCCATATCCAGCAGTATGAATGCCCGTTAATACAATTTCCTTGTACCCTGCATCAACTAACTGCTGAGCTTGAGCAAGAACATCCTCAGGCTTTCTAGAGCGCAGCAATCCTCTAGCCCATGGTATGATACAAAATGTGCAAAAATTATTGCAACCTTCTTGTATTTTTAATGAAGCTCTCGTTCGATCTGTAAAAGCTGGCACATCTAGTTCTTCATAAACACGAGCTTTCATAATGTTCGAAACACCATTAATAGGCATACGTTCTTCTTTATATTGTTCAATATAGGTCAGCATATTAGAGCGGTCTTGAGTACCGACTACAACATCAACGCCTGGTATCGCCATGATTTCCGCAGGAGAAGTTTGGGCATAACAGCCAGTAACACAAATAACAGCATTAGGATTTTTACGAATTGCTCGTCTGATTACCTGTCTGCTCTTTTTATCTCCCGTGTTGGTTACAGTACATGTGTTTATAACATAAACATCTGCTGTCCCTTCGAACTCAGTTCTATCGTAACCTTCTGATTTAAACAGCTGCCAGATAGCTTCTGTTTCATAATGATTTACTTTACAGCCTAATGTATGAAAAGCAACGGATGGCATAATCTCACCCCTTTAATTCAATGTGATAGGAAATCGCAGATAATATATATAACGGCGCAGTCTCGGTGCGAAGAATGCGTGGACCAAGTCCGCATAATTCAAATCCATGTTCAGCAAGTATCTTCGCTTCCTTTTCACTGATACCGCCTTCAGGACCAATCACACATAAAATAGAATCTCCATTTTCCAATGCACTCAAAGCAGAGGCAAAACGGCTGGTTTCCTGCAGCTTTGCTTCTTCTTCATATGCAGCGATTTTTATCTTATAACTTTCCGCCATTTTTAGCAAATCAGAAAAAGTGCCCGTATCCAACACTTCAGGAACTCTGCTTCTGTGTGATTGCTCGGCAGCTTCTTTTGCTATCTTTTCTAAACGCTCTTTCTTTTTTACAGCTTTCTTTTCATCCCATTTCACAATAGAGCGGTCTGCAGAAAAAGGAAAGAAATCACTTGCCCCAAGTTCTGTACCTTTTTGAATGATATATTCAAGTTTATCTGCTTTAGGCAATCCTTGTGCGATGGTAACATGAACTGGCAATTCAGATACCGTTTCTATTTCATTCACGATACATGCCTCAACTTTGTCACCATTCAAATCAATGATTTCACATGTTGCGGATCGGTCATTATTATCACAGCAAATAATGACGTCACCTGCTTTCATCCTCATGACCTTAGAGATATGTTTGGCGTCTTCACCTGCCACAAAAACACGGTCTTGAGTCCAATTATCTGATGGGACAAAGTATCTTTGCATGTAAAGCACTTCCTATTCTTAGGTTATTCCTTATTTTGAGCAACAATCGCTACCCAATCTTCCATTTCTAAAATTTCAACGATCGAAAATCCTTTTTGTTCTAACTTAGATTTAACATCGCGTTTTTTACCTTGTATAATTCCAGACGTTATAAAGTAACCTCCGGGCTTTAATACTTTAGAAGCGTCGTCAACGAACAACAAGATTATTTCCGCCAAAAGATTACCTACAATTAAATCGACAGGTCCATTGATGCCTTTTAATAAATCATTTTGGTCCACTTGAATTATTTCATTCACTTTATTCAATTTGACATTTAATCTAGCGCTGTTTACAGCTACTTCATCAAGATCATAAGCATCGACCTTCTTTGCACCTAACATTGCTGATGCAATACTTAAAACACCCGATCCTGTTCCTACATCAATGACAGAGTCACCTACATGTATATACTTCTCAATGGCTTGCAAACTCATCACTGTTGTTGGATGAGTTCCCGTACCAAAAGCCATGCCAGGATCGAGCTCGATGATCAACTCATCTGAATGAACAGGCTGATAATCTTCCCAGGTAGGAGTAATCGTTATTCTCTTAGAAATTTTCACTGGTTTATAGTACTTTTTCCATGCTGTCGCCCACTCTTCTTCGTTCACTTCTGAAATGGATATCGTGTTCGCACCAATATCAATATCGTATTTCACAAGGTTTGTAATCGCTTGTTTGATTTCTTCTACAGTCTCCCCTAAGAAACTGTTAACTGGAAGATACGCTTTTAAAATAACACCTTCAGAAGGATAATCAGACGGATTTAGTTGATAGATTTCGCCAAAAACTGACTGACGTTCTTTTGAGAGGTCATCCACATCTTCAATCACAACTCCGCTCGCTCCTGCTTCATGTAAAATATTCGATACTGGTTCAACCGCTTCCTGAGTAGTGTGGATGCTAATTTCTGACCATTTCATCATATCAACTCCGTTTCAAGATTAAGAAGGTACAAGATTACTCACCTTTGAAGGCACGTTTTACTTTGTCAAAAAAACCATCTTGCTGTTCATCAGGCAGCGTTCCGCTTATTTCAGAAAAATCGCGGAGCAATTGCTTTTGCTTTTCAGTTAAGTTTTTAGGCGTAACAACCTTAACTTGAATATGCTGATCTCCCTGACCTCGGCCATGAACATTCTTCACGCCCTTACCCCGAAGCCGGAAGTGAGTTCCAGTCTGGGTTCCAGCAGGAATCTTCAATTTTACTTTTCCGTATAAAGTAGGAACTTCAATTTCATCACCTAATGCCACTTGTATAAATGTTAATGGCATCTCGCAAAAAATATCATCTCCATCACGTTCAAAAAACTCATGCTCTGCAACTTGGAAAACGACGTAAAGATCTCCAGCCGGTCCGCCATTAGCACCTGGTTCTCCATGACCTGCCATACGAATCTGTTGTCCATTATCTACACCGGCAGGAACCTTAACAGAAAGCTTTTTATTTTTACGGACTTTCCCTGCCCCATGACAAGTACCGCATTTTTCGTTAATAATCTTCCCTTTTCCACTGCAATGGTTACAAACTCTACGGTTAACGATACGTCCAAACGGTGTGTTTTGTTCCACGTTTAATTGACCGCTTCCGTTACAATGAGAACATGTTTCCGGTTTTGTACCAGGTTTTGCCCCTGATCCGTAACAAGTTCCACATGTTTCTTCAGTAGGAATTGAAATCTCCGTTTCTTTTCCGAATACAGCTTCTTCAAAAGATAGACGAAGTCCATATTGAAGGTCATTTCCCTGTCGAGGAGCATTCGGATTACGTCTTCCGCCGCCGCCTCCGAAAAACATATCAAAAATATCACCAAATCCGCCAAAATCAGCTCCGGCACCCCCAAAACCTTGGTTTGGATCTGTATGGCCAAATTGGTCATAATGAGCTTTTTTCTGAGGATCACTTAGTGTTTCGTATGCATCTTTTACTTCTTTAAATTTCGTTTCCGCATCTGCCTCTTTGTTAACATCTGGATGATATTGTCTGGCAAGCTTACGGTATGCTTTTTTTACTTCATCACTTGAGGCATTTTTATTTAATCCAAGTACTTCGTAATAATCTCGTTTACTCATATTAAGACACTCCCGAATTCTCACATAAAAGTTATCTTACCATTGAATACCACCTGACTCAAGACGAAACTGCAAACCTTAAGTTTTGTCAAAAATCTGTCATATCCTGTTACTTTTTTCAGAAAAAAAGTCAAAGTCAAGATAGCCTGACTTTGACTTTTTGGTGCTAAAATTATTTCTTATCGTCGTTTACTTCTTCATAATCCGCATCAACGATGTTGTCATCGTTTTTGCTGGATTGTCCTTCTGCATTTCCTTGATCAGCTTGAGCTTGTTGAGCAGCTTGCTCATATAGCTTAACTGATAGCTGTTGAACGATTTCACTTAAAGCTTCTTTTTCTTTCTTAATAGCTTCAATATCATCGCCTTCAAGTGCTTTCTTTAAGCTTTCTTTCGCTTCTTCAGCTTTCTTAACTTCGGCTTCATCTAATTTGCCTTCAAGGTCTTTTAATGTTTTATCAACAGTGAATACCAATTGATCAGCTTCGTTTCTTGTATCAATTTCTTCACGTTTCTTTTTGTCCGCTTCAGCATTTTCTTCAGCGTCTTTTACCATGCGGTCGATTTCTTCATCAGATAATCCTGTTGAAGACTTAATAGTGATTGATTGTTCTTTGTTTGTTCCAAGATCCTTAGCTCGTACATTAACAATACCATTCGCATCAATATCAAAGCTTACTTCGATTTGAGGAACTCCGCGCGGTGCTGGAGGAATCTCAGATAACTGGAATCTTCCAAGTGTTTTGTTGTGAGCAGCCATTTCACGTTCACCTTGAAGAACATGAATATCTACGGATGTTTGATTGTCAGCAGCTGTGGAGAATACTTGTGATTTTGATGTTGGAATCGTTGTATTGCGATCGATTAATCTTGTAAATACCCCACCCATTGTTTCGATACCTAAAGAAAGTGGTGTTACATCAAGAAGAACAACATCCTTTACATCACCAGCGAGAACTCCACCTTGAATCGCTGCTCCTAGAGCAACAACTTCATCAGGGTTTACACCTTTGTGCGGATCTTTACCAGTGAATTTTTTGATTGCTTCTTGAACAGCTGGAATACGAGTAGATCCCCCTACAAGAATAACTTTGTCAATATCAGATGGAGTCATTCCAGCATCAGTTAGTGCTTGGCGAGTTGGTCCCATAGTACGTTCTACTAGATCAGAAGATAAGTCTTCAAACTTAGCACGAGATAAGTTTAACTCTAAGTGTTTTGGTCCTGTTGCATCCGCTGTGATAAAAGGTAAAGAAATCTGTGTAGAATTTACACCAGAAAGATCTTTTTTCGCTTTTTCAGCAGCATCTTTTAAACGTTGAAGAGCCATTTTATCTTTAGAAAGATCAATACCGTTCTCTTTTTTGAACTCACTTACTAAATAATCAATGATTACTTGGTCAAAATCATCTCCGCCAAGCTTGTTGTCCCCTGAAGTTGACTTAACTTCGAAGAACCCATCACCTAGTTCCAGGATTGAAACGTCAAATGTACCGCCGCCAAGGTCAAAAACAAGAATCGTTTGATCTTCATCTTTTTCAAGACCGTATGCTAATGCAGCAGCAGTTGGTTCGTTAACAATTCGCTCAACTTGAAGACCAGCGATTTGTCCAGCATCTTTTGTTGCTTGACGCTGTGCATCATTGAAATAAGCCGGAACAGTGATTACAGCTTTTTCAACTTTTTCTCCAAGATATTCTTCTGCATGTGATTTAAGCTTCTGTAAAATTATCGCTGAAATTTCTTGAGGCGTATAATCTTTTCCTTCAACTGTTTCTTTATGGTCTGTACCCATATAACGCTTGATAGACATGATTGTATTCGGGTTTGTAACCGCTTGGCGTTTTGCCACTTCTCCGACAGAACGATCTCCATCTTTAAATGCGACAACTGATGGTGTTGTACGGTTACCTTCCGGGTTTGGAATAACTACCGCTTCTCCACCTTCCATTACTGCAATACAAGAGTTTGTTGTACCTAAGTCAATACCGATGATTTTACTCATGTTTTTTCCCTCCATAAACATATGTAGTTATTATGCGTTAACTTTTACCATTGCAGGACGAATTACACGGTCCTTAAGCATATACCCTTTTTGAAGTTCTTCGATCACAGTATTTGAATCAAACTCGGCATCTTCAACTTGCATAACTGCTTGATGAAGATTCGGATCAAACTTTTCGCCAACTGTTGGAACTTCAGTCAAACCTTCTTGTTTCAAAGCCTCTACTAACTGACGATGAACCATTTCCATCCCTAGAATCAAGGTTTTTGTCTGGTCGTTCGTCGCTTCTGTTTTTAAAGCACGCTCAAAGTTATCTAGAGCTGGCAATAATTGTTCAAGCAAACTTTGAGATTTATATTTAAGGCTGGCAGCTTGTTCCTCTCGGGTACGGCGTCTGAAGTTATCATAATCCGCCTGCAGCCTAAGGTTTCGTTGTGAAGCTTCTTCAAGCTTGGTCTCAAGCTCCTGAATTTTTTGCTGTTCTTCAGTTAGGGTTTCTTCAACTGTTTCTTCAGCAGTAAATTCTTCAGTTGCGGTTTCCTCAGCTGTATTCACTTCTTCTTGCATTTCTGTTTGTGTTTCCTCTTTGTTCATGCTTTTCACCTCCCTAAACTACTTAATTAGAAAAATCATTTAAACGCTTTGTCATTTCTTTTGATAATGAATCTAAAAGTGAAATCACTTTTTTATATTCCATCCTTGTTGGACCAATTAATGAAATGGTTCCAAGATGTTTGCCATACATCGTATATGACGCATTAATGACACTGCAATTTCTCATTGCTTCATGTTCATTTTCAGTTCCTATCTTTACCGTAACACCTTTTACAGTCGATGAAACAAGCTGTTCCATCAGTTCCTGCGTCTCCAGAAGATCGAGTAATGGTCTCACCTTATCTAAATCTCTGAATTCAGGCTGGGAAAGCATGTTGGTTTTACCGCCATAGAACAGATTTGCCTTTTTACTCCACAACAACAGCTGATCTAAAAAAACATCCATATTCTGATAACTTCTTAAATGTTTTTTAAATACGGCCGATAATTCTGAATGGATTCGGCTATTCAGCTCTACTAATCGAACACCGGATAGTCTTTCATTTAATATATTCACCAATTTCTCAAGATCCGATGGTTCAATATGATCAGGCAAATAAATTTGTCTGTTTTCAACGTGCCCTGTATTTGTTACAAATATGGCAACCGCCATTTGTGAAGATAAGGGAATGATCTGCAAATGACGAAGCTTCATATTCATGGCCTTTGGTCCAAGAACGACTGCCGTATAGTTCGTCAAATCTGATAGAATTTTTGCAGAGTGATCAAATAACGCTTCAGCCTCAACCGCTTTTTCCGTAAAAAGCAAGTCAGATGTGCCTGTTTCATTTTTTGCTAACGAAAGTGAAGGCAATAAATGATCGACATAAAATCTATAGCCTTTTTCAGACGGTATCCTTCCAGATGAAGTATGGGTTTTTTCTAAAAAACCTAGATCCTCTAAATCTGCAAGTTCGTTTCGGATTGTAGCAGGACTGTAAGTAATGTCTTCTCTCTTTGAGATTGTCCGGGAACCTACAGGCTCTACATGCTTAATGTAATCATCTATTAAAACACGTAATATAAATAGCTGGCGCTCCGTTAACATCTCATCACCCCATTTGTTAGCACTCCTTGAGAGCGAGTGCTAAATCTATAATATAAGTTACCAAAAGGGACTCTTTATTGTCAATCTAAAACTACACCAATAAATTCTTGAAAAACTTCATTGCCCAGTGGAATCCCATCTTTCGTTAAAGAAAGATTATCGCCTTCTGTTTTAAGCCAGCCTTTTTTGATCATTCTATCGATTGGCTCTTGGTAAATTTCAAACATCGATCTGCCATACTTTGCTCTAAAGTGTTGATCAGATACACCTTCTTGCTTTCTTAGTCCCATAAACATTTCTTCTTCTATCTTTTCTGCACGAGAAACAGGGTGCTCTTCTGTATACGGAAATCCTTTTTCACCAATTAGATTCATATAGTGCTTTAATGGTCCTGCATTTCTTCTCCGAACACCTTCTACATAACTATGCGCACCTGCCCCAATGCCAAAATACTCATTATTGTTCCAGTATTGGAGATTATGTTTACTTTCATAACCTGGAATAGCAAAATTACTAATTTCATATTGTCTGAATCCTTTTTTCTCTAAAGACTCTATCAAATAATCATACATCGCAGCTTCAAGATCATGTTCAGGAAGCACTAGCTGTCCTTTTTGAGCAAGATTATAGAAGACTGTCTTCTTTTCAATCTGCAGCGAGTATGAGGAAATATGAGGAACATCAAGTGACAATGCTTCATCTACTGACCTTTTAAACATTTCCATCGTTTGGCCGGGCAGACCAAACATTAAATCGATGGACATGTTTTGAATACCCGCTTTTTTTGCGTCACGGATCGTTCTATAAACATCTTCTCTAATATGTGACCGGCCCAGCTTTTTTAACAGTTCAGCTTCAAAAGTCTGCACGCCGATACTTAATCTATTTACGTTGTTATCTTTTAAAACGGCTATCTTTTCTTTCGTAGTTTGTTCCGGGTTCGCTTCTACTGTAAATTCATTAAGTAAATCATTAACGAATACATCATTGACATCTTGTAAAAAAGTATCCAGTTGGGTTTCGTTCAGAGAAGTAGGAGTTCCTCCACCAACAAAAATCGTTTCCATCTGATAGTCAGGAAAACGCTTTGTCGTATTTACCATCTCTTCTTTCATCGTGCTTAAATATTCATCAACAGGCTGCTGATGAATAAAAATTTTATTAAAATCACAATAATGACAAATTTGAGCACAAAATGGAATATGAAGATAAACAGCTTTAAGCAATTTCTCACCGCCTTTTATCAATACATTAGGAAAGACCGCAGTTAGCCATTGCGGTCTTTTCTAGTTTGAATTATTTGTTTGTGTCGTCCATACGAAGAACGGCCATAAATGCTTCTTGTGGAACATCGACACGACCGATTGTCTTCATTCTTTTCTTACCCTCTTTTTGTTTATCTAACAATTTACGTTTACGGGAAATGTCACCACCGTAACACTTCGCCAAAACATTTTTTCTTAACGCTTTAATGTTAGACCTTGCTACAATTTTTTGTCCCAACGCCGCTTGAATCGGAACTTCGAATTGTTGACGAGGAATAAGTTCTTTTAGTTTTTCTACAACTACTTTACCGCGCTCATAAGCAAAGTCTTTATGAACAATCACTGAAAGAGCATCGATTTTTTCATTGTTCAGTAATATCTCCATCTTAACAAGCTTAGACGGTTTATATCCGATTAACTCGTAATCGAGAGAAGCATAGCCTTTTGTGCTGGATTTCAATTGATCAAAGAAATCATAAACAATCTCAGATAAAGGTATCTCATATAGAACATTTACTCGATTGTTTTCCAAATAATCCATAGTAAGGAAGATACCGCGTTTCTTTTGACAAATCTCCATGATCGTACCTACATAATCATTTGGTGTCATGATTGATGCTTTTACATAAGGCTCTTCAACTACACTGATTCTTTGTGCCTCTGGCATATTCGCCGGGTTATCAACTACAATTTTTTCGCCATCTGTCATTGTAACATTATAAATAACACTTGGTGCCGTTGCGATAAGGTCAATATTGAATTCACGCTCAATACGCTCTTGGATAATTTCCATATGCAGCAAACCAAGAAATCCGCAGCGGAAACCGAATCCAAGCGCTTGTGAAGTTTCCGGCTCAAATTGAAGTGCTGAATCATTCAGTACTAATCTTTCTAAAGCTTCACGCAAATCATTATATTTGGCAGTATCTACGGGATAAAGCCCGCAATATACCATCGGGTTCATTTTTCTATACCCTGGAAGTGGAGTAGCTGCTCCCTTCACACTGCTAGTGATTGTATCACCAACCTGAGTATCGCCTACATTTTTAATAGATGCTGTTAAATAACCTACATCACCGACAGTTAAGAAGTCTTTTTGAACGGCTTTTGGTGTAAATACACCAAGTTCAAGTACTTCAAACTCTTTCCCAGTTGCCATCATCTTGATTTTGTCGCCGATCTTCACAGTACCTTCAGCAACTCGAATATAAGTTACAACACCTCTGTATGGATCGTATAAGGAATCAAAAATTAACGCTTGGAGCGGACCATCCGGGTCACCTGCTGGAGCAGGAACCTTTTCTACGATCTGTTCCAAAATATCAACAATCCCTATTCCTGCTTTAGCAGAAGCCAGAACTGCCTCAGATGCATCGAGTCCAATAACGTCTTCAACTTCTTGTCGAACACGTTCTGGCTCAGCACTTGGCAAATCAATCTTGTTGATGACAGGCAAAATTTCCAGGTTATTTTCTAATGCTAAATAAACGTTTGCTAATGTTTGAGCTTCGATCCCTTGAGCAGCATCTACGATAAGAAGCGCACCTTCACATGCTGCTAAACTTCTGGAAACTTCGTATGTAAAATCGACGTGTCCAGGTGTATCGATAAGATGGAACGTGTAAACTTCCCCATCTTTTGCTTTATATTGAAGCTGAACAGCGTTTAATTTTATGGTAATACCCCGTTCACGTTCAAGATCCATTGAGTCCAGTAATTGCTCTTTCATTTCACGTTTAGTTAATGCACTTGTTTCTTCTAAAATACGGTCAGCTAGTGTTGATTTTCCGTGATCAATATGTGCGATAATGGAAAAGTTCCGTATTTTCGATTGTCTTTTTAATTTATCTTCTCTATTCATTCTACGTTCACTCCTACAATTTTAGGAAAAGTCACTAGCTTTGATTATAGCAATACAAGGAATCTCTTTCAATCACAACATAAAAAGAACCTTCAAGGACATAGCCTCATAAAGGTTCTTATGGAGAAAACACACTTAACATTCCTTGTATGACGGTACCTAACACGGATATCATCACACTAAAAACCGAAGATATAGATGCTGTTAATTTCTTTCCAAGAGCCGAAAAGACATTGAACGAATCAACTTTAGCCAGAGTTTCTTGTTTTGTTTTCAAATCGTGACTTGAATACAAAGGTTTTGCATATTTCTGGTCTTCCGCATTATTTTGATTAATTGATTCAACAAAACCAATATCCGTCGATCCTTTTAATTCATTCATTTCAAAATGTGTTTTTTGAATCCCTAATAAAACACCGAACAAAAGCAAGGCAACTAGTCCAAAACACTTTAACATAAATTTCGTCAACTTATTTCCTCCTTAATGAACCGAGGATTTCCTATTCAAATTTATGCATAAGCTTGTCCATTCATGACACATTTATCTAATGGGTATAGGATGATGTATTTGATTGATCAATCTGTCCGTGTAATGCAGTATTTAATCCATTTGCGATTACGTTGGCCATATCTTCAATGAACACATCTACTTCTTTTGGAGTAACCATTAAATTATGTCCAATCGGTGCGAGTACTTCCCGAATTAATCTTAATTTTTCATCATGTTCAAGAACACCAACAATTCCTAAGAATGACTTTTTATGATCTTCTTCAGGCAAATCCTCATCTGTCAGTACTTTTTTCTCCCCGAAAGTCATTCCTGACGGGACTAGCGCTTTTGACGGTTTATCTTTTTCCTTCATTTCACGTCCAAAATGTTTCAGAATAAAGTCGATTGTATCACTGGTGATTGTTGCTGCATCAACCACAGTTGGTATACCGATTGATATAACAGGAATTCCTAACGTTTCTTTGCTCAATTCTTTTCGTTTATTCCCCACACCCGATCCTGGATGGATTCCAGTATTTGAAACTTGAATCGTCGTGTTGACTCTTTCAATAGACCTAGAAGCTAAGGCGTCGATGGCTATAACAAAATCAGGCTGTACCCTCTTTACAATACCATCGATAATATCACTCGTTTCAATCCCTGTTATCCCCATTACTCCGGGTGAAATAGCACAGACTGGCCTGAAACCTTCTTCTACATTTTCCGGAGCTAGATCAAACAAATGCTTTGTAATGGTAATATTCTCGACAACAAGCGGACCTAATGAATCTGGTGTAACGTTCCAGTTTCCCAAACCTACTATCAAACACGTATCTTCTTGTTTTACACCTTGTTCTTGTAAAAATTTATAAAATTCGTTTGCAAAAATCTTCTGTACGGTTTCCTGCAACTTAGAATCTTTTTCGCGTATTCCCTGAACCTCAAATGTAATATAAAGACCTTCTTTTTTCCCGGTGGTCTCTGCTCCTTTTTTGTCGATCTCCATTCTTACACATTTGATGCCTTCACGATTCACCTCACGTATGATAACACCTTCAAGTGAACTTCTATTGACTGTTTCATCTTCTTTAACGAGCATATCGTGCGCTTCAACCGCTAAATCCGTTCTGACAGAATATGCCTGAAGATCTAAATCTTTATCCATAAACTACCACCGTCCTTTAAAATGTATTTTTGCCTCAACTATTGCTTTTCATTCTTGTATTGCAATTAAAAGGTGGTTTTGATAGAATACTTTGTGTCCTATTTTTTGCAACGGGTACCATCTGTTGCATCATGGTTCATTTAGGGAGGTGAATGGATTGGCTAATATTAAATCAGCGATTAAACGTGTAAAAACGAATGAAAAGCGTCGTGCTCACAACGCTTCACTTAAGTCCGGCATGCGTACTGCAGTTAAAAACTTTGAAGCTCAAGTTGCTTCAAACAATGCAGAAGGTGCACAAACAGCTTATGTTACTGCTTCTAAGAAAATCGACAAAGCAGCAAACAAGGGACTTATCCATAAAAATGCAGCTTCTCGTCAAAAGTCTCGTCTTGCTAAGGCTTTAAACGGTATTAATGCATAAATTTTAGGATGAAACCGGAAAAACGGCCTTACATAAATTAGGTCGTTTTTTATTTTTGTCTAAAAAGATGAAAAACTCTCATTCAATCGAAAAGTTAATGAGAGTTTTTTTAAAAATGACTGTTTGTTACAGACTTTGTTTTATAATCCACACGTTTTCTCCAAATAATCACGAACCGTCAAAATTCGACTATCATTAAAGAGACGATTCTATTCAACATACTTGAGTACCGTAAAAACAAAACTGACGACGAGATTCGCCGCTTATCAATCCAAATAGTTGTTAATTTAAAAGCAAGAAGGTCGAGGAAGTGAAGTTTTGAGGAACGGAACGTATTCATCATACTTGAGTACCGCAAAAACAAAACTGACGACGAGATTCGCCGCTTATCACTTCAAATAGTTGTTAATTTAGAGGCAAGAAGGTCGAGGAAGTGAAGTTTTGAGGAACGGAACGTATTCATCATACTTGAGTACCGCAAAAACAAAACTGACGACGAGATTCGCCGCTTATCAATTAACAAACACAAAAAAAGATCAGTTCTTTATATTAAAGAACTAACCTGATAACCTTGTGATAATTTTATGATTTCCATTTCTAATAATAACGTTTTATCCATTTGACCTGTTTTCATTTTATAGTCTGTATCTGCGAACTCAGACAAATAGTTTCTCAAGAAAGCTTCATCGAATTGTTTTGCATGTTGTGCTGCTAATTTCACTGCATATGGGTGAAGTTTTAGCGCTGAAGCAATTTGCTTTTCTCCGTAACCCTTCTTCTGCAGCTCTTTAACCCCATTTATAATACGGAATTGTCTTGTAATTAATGCATGTATTTGGATTGGTTCCTGGTTTTGTTTCATTAGATCGTAAAAGCTGCGCAAAGCTTGTTCAGTTCGTTTATGCACCACATGATCGACTAATCCAAAAACATCATCTTCTAACGTTCTTGCGACAAGTTCATCCACAGTTTCCTTAGTAATCATACCATTCGGGCCCACATATAAAATCATTTTTTCTAATTCTTTTGCTAGTATCCCTAGTTTAGCGCCTAATCTAGACAGCAACAGTTCAACCGCATCTTTTTGAATTGAAATCCCTGCCTGTTCTGCTTCTTTTTGCAGCCATTTCTCTGCAGTTTCATTGCTTAGTTGGGAAACTTGAATAATTTCAGCTTGAGATTTCAGCTGTTTCACAATTTTCTTTCTCTCATCAAGTTTTTCATACGGTACAACGATGACGAGTATCGAATAATCTGCTGGGTTTTGAATGTATTGCTCGAACATGTTCAAATCATGCTCAATTTTCCCTTTATCTTTCGCTGCTGTCAAAAAAGATGCGTTTTTCATAATTACTATGCGCCGATCACCTAAAAAAGGCATAGTTTCTGCATCTTCCATAACTTCCTGTACTGAAATTTCATCTAAATTATGTATGCTTAAATTAAAGTCTCTCTCATCCGGAGCAAGTAATGATGAAATAGATTTAACAGCTTCTTCTGCGAGATACAACTCTGTTCCCCATATCAGATAAATGGACGATACTTTTTTGTTTTTTATATTCTTTTTTAATGCATCAATCGTAAGCACTTTTTTCACCTCTCCTTTAATCCTATGAGGAACATTGATCTTTTGCAAGCAAAAGAAGGAACAGGGCATAATGCCTGCTCCTTCATTTATGATAAACACTAACTCCAAAGACTTATGTCTTTTCGTTAGCTTTAGTTAGGATATCCTATGCGGCCGTTCATTATCGGTGACATCGTTTAGCAATATTGGTACATTTTTGATAAAATGATGAAAAAGAAAGCATTTTCAGTATGGATTTTTTAAAAGTGATAACGTATACTAAGTATGGATTAGGAGGGTTGCCACATGAACCATTTTGAAAAAGATGTGCAAAGCAAGCGTAACGACCTAATTGATTCCGGAATGGGTTTTATCGTTTCTTTTGGATTTTTTACTGTTATTTTCGCCATCGGAATCATCCTGAAAGCTATTGCATAATACATAAAAAAGAGCCGAATTTACGGTTCTTTTTTAATTTGTCGTTACTTGGCTGTAAAAACGTCTAGACCATTTTTGTTAATTGTAAATAAAATGTCTCCGTTTTGGTCTGTCCGGTATAATTTTACCTTTTTAAGTTTGAGTCTCTGCAATACCTCATCATTCGGATGACCGTATATATTATTTTCTCCTACCGAAACTACTCCATATTTTGGAGAGACTTTTTCAATAAAAGTGGCCGTGGAGGATGTTTTACTGCCGTGATGCGCTACTTTCAAAACATCAGCTTGGACAGACCCATATTTTAACAATAACTCTTTCTCTCCTTCTTTCTCTATATCCCCCGTAAACAATAGTGTTGTGCGGTAGATCTGGGTCCAAAGTATAACGGATTGATTATTAGAAGATAATTCTCTATAGCTCGGATGCATGACATAAAACTTTGTGCCATTTCTTTCCCAATGAACACCGCTATTTAAGTATTGAACTTTTATTCCTTCACGCTTTGCTTTAGCTTGTATTTGTATTTCAAGTTCATTCGGTATATTATTCGGCATTAAAACATAATCAATTGGAACCTTTCCTAACAACAACGGAGCTCCTCCTGCATGGTCCATATCTCCATGACTTAAAATTAATCCATCCAGTTTTTTTATTCCTCTCGCCTTCAAATAAGGAATGACAATTTTCTTGGTAACATCAAACTCTTCTTTTGGCTTTTCCCACTCTTCTCTTTCAAAGGAAATCGTTCCGCCCGTATCAATCAGATATACTCCTTTTCGAAACGGCAGCTCGATTAATATGCTATCTCCCTGACCCACATTAATAAACGAAACAGAAGCAGCAGGGTTTAGATACGGAAGGATAGTTTGTAAGATTAAAACGATGATAAACGGCAATGTGAATTTGATATGAAACTGCTCTTTTTCCCATTTATAAAACAAATAAATCAATGCAGCAAAATAAAGAACTACAATGTACAAAGATGGTTTCCCAAACAGCACCGATCCAAATATCCCTTGAAATAAATTCAAAAATGAAGCAGTATGTTCGAATAAGAACTCCACAGGATATGTAATTAACCCTATAGGACCAGGCAGTAAAACTACTAATAAAAAAACGAGAACTGAAACGGGAAAAAGGACAAAAGAAACAAGGGGAATATAAAGGATGTTTAGCGGAATGGACCATAATGAAAATTCGTAAAAGTTATATATGATAATTGGAAACGAAAAGAATGAACACATACATGAGGTTGTAAACAACAGGACAAGAAAAGAATTAGAAGTGAGAAATGAGATGGAAGTGATTAATATGAATGTCATTAAAAAGGATAGCTGAAATCCTAAATCAAAGGCGAGAGAAGGATCAAATAAAAGCATAACGATACAAACGAAGGATAAAATGATTGCGGGATCTAGTTTTTTACCAAATATAATAAAAAGATAAAAGAGGATCCCCATAATACCAGCACGTACGATAGAGCTTTCACCGCCGGTAATAATGACATACACCGGCAGAAGGCCAATAATCAAAAAATGGGCTGCTTCTTTTATGATCCCTATTCTCACAAAAATCAAATAAAGGAAATAAGAAACAATACCAACATTGAATCCTGAAACGGCCAGAAGATGTGTCAGCCCCAATCGTTGATAGGATTCGAGTGTCTCCGTTTCAATTCCTTTTCTATATCCAAAAATAAGAGCGTTCATAAGTCCTGCAGTATTAGGTGAAAAGGATTTTTCCAACTTTTTTATCCCATTGCTGCGCCAAGTTTTGATACTTGAAACGAAGTCGTGATTACTCCTCGTTTTGCAATTCTGTATCTTAAAAACAGATGGCTCCAGCGTCCAATATATCTTTTGCCTATGTAAATATGCTGGATAGTCCATACCGTAAAAACCGCTTTTCGGTTTTGGCTCTGTTAATGTGCCTGTCATCGTACAAATCATATTGAATTTTAAATTCTTTATAAAGGATTTTTTCTCGGATTCTGAGTTCAGTTTATAACGAACCAATGTATTTTCTCCAAGAATTTCAAAATGAAAACTCAAGATTTTACCGTCTATATCAGGAATTGATTGAATGATTCCGCGGAAGTCCGTTTGGTTGGGATTCAGTTTAGAAGTGTTCCAATTATCGTATAAATCGGAGTAGAAAAAGAAGAGAGGCAGAAACAGAATTATAGAAAATGAATTTCTTTTTAATTGTAAAATCAAAACGATAACCAGAATTACGGTCACTATAACCCCGGTTATCGACAGCTTTTTTGCTAACCATACTCCATTTAAAGCAGAAAGTGCGCAAAGGACCGCAAACCTTGCGATCATGAAGAGGCTGTTATAAAAGCAGAAGGTGGCAATTTCATTTCAACTTTTTCAATACTTACCCCTGCTTGGTTAAACTGTTCAATACTATAAGGGTGATTTTTATAATCCTCACCATAATAGATTTTCTTAATGCCACTTTGAATAATTGAGCGGCAGCAGTGTAAACATGGGAAATGTGTTACATACATTTCAGCACCCTCTGTCGGCACCCCAAACTTAGCACACTGCAGCAAAGCATTCATTTCTGCATGGATTGTTCTGACACAATGCCCATCAATTACGTAGCAGCCTTCATCAATACAATGAACTCCCCCTGAAATCGATCCATTATATCCTCCGGCGATAATTCGCTTATCCCTGACAATGGTTGCACCTACTGCTAAACGTGTACAAGTACTGCGTAAAGCAAGTAACTGACATTGCGCCATAAAATATTCATTCCAAGAAATGCGTTTCAACACGTACCGCCTCCTCTATATTTATCTTAAGTGTAGACTCACATAAAAAGCGGGTCAACCAAAACTATCATTGCAGCACAATTTTATCCTTCCATTCTTCAATCGTTTTTTCGCCGATTCCTCTTACCTCTAATAACTGGTCAATCGAAGTGAAGGGACCCTTTTCTTCCCGATATGAAATGATACTTTCAGCTTTTGAAGGTCCTACACCGCTTAATTCTTGCAGCATTGCTGCATCTGCCGTATTAATGTTGATTTTCGTTTCTTCTTTACTTTTTGTTTGAGTTTGACTGCTGTAATTTTCACCTTTCTTTGCCACATAAATAACCATCTCATCAGAAATTTTTTGTGCTTGGTTAACCGACCGTATTTCTGCGTCTGATAAAAAACCTCCTGCTTTCTGAATCGCATGGATAACACGGTCCCCTTCATGCATTTTATAAACACCCGGCTTTTCGACACTCCCTTGAACATCGATCATAATTGATTTTATACTCTCTTTTTCCTTTTTTTCTTTCGGTGTACTTTCTTCTGCAGATATAGGTTCAGGTAATTGAGCGTTTAAATACTGTTCTTCAGACTGATCTTGATTAATGAAGAATAACAAAATAATAATTGTTAAGACGATGAACATTCCTGTTGCACTAATCCATTTCAAATGTTTCGTTATCTTTTCCATGAATATTTTCTCCTTTAATGAAAATGGAATCACCACAAATCATAAACATGTTTTAAAGAGCATAGATTTTAAGGTAGAGGAAGGAGGTTGAGGTATGAAGATCGGAATTATCGGCACAGGAAACATGGGAGGAGTATTAGTTGCTTCTTTCATCGAATCTTCAGCCGTTTCACCATCGAGAATGATGGTTACTAACCGCACCCTGTCCAAAGCGGAAAGGCTGCAAAATGCCTATCCAAAGATAAAGGTAGGTAGTACAACTGAAGACGTTTTTCGATTTGCTGATATTGTGTTTATTTGTGTAAAACCTCATGAATTTTATTCTTTGCTGACTTTAAATCAAAACTATATTTCAAAGCATCAATTAATTGTGTCCATTACCAGTCCAATCTCTTGTGACCAGCTTGAAGAGTTACTAGACTGCAATATTGCAAGGGCTATTCCGAGTATCAACAACCGGGCATTAGCTGGATCATCACTAATTTCATTCGGGAAAAAGTGCCACCCTGACTACAGGGAAAAATTACTTTCATTAATGGCTCATATATCCACACCGCTTATTATTGATGAAAATATTACGCGAATTTCTTCTGATATCGCCAGCTGCGGACCTGCTTTTATGGGTTATGTGCTGCAATGCTTCATTGATAGTGCAGTAGAACAAACTGATATCACTAAAGCACAAGCTACTCAGCTTGCTAGTGAAATGATTATTGGAATGGGGAAACTTCTGGAGAAAGAAGTTTATACTTTACCATCATTGATACAAAAAGTTTGTGTAAAAGGTGGTATTACCGGAGAAGGCATTAAGATTTTAAGTGATGAAATCGGTGAAGTATTTGATCACGTAATTCAAAGAACACACGAAAAATATCATGAAGAGTGCGAAAAGGTTAATCAGCAATTTGAGATGAAAGAAGAATTAAAATAATCCATAGGTCTATTATAATAAACCACGAAAAAAAAGCCGGAGAGTAATTCCCGGCTTTTTATAGTTCATCAAACCCATTTTCATCAGATACTTTAGTATATTGTCTCGATTTCTGCTCAAAGAAATCGCTTTTTCCTGAATTCACATCAGAATATGCCTTTATCCATGGAAGAGGATTTATTGTATTTTCTGGATAGATTTTTTCAAATCCGAGTTCGTTCAGCCTTTTGTTAGCCATGAACTTAATATATGATTCCAAATCCGTTTCATTTATTCCTTCAAATGAATCCCCGATAATATATCTGCTCCATTTCATCTCTAATTCTGCTGCTTTTTGAAAAGTTTCTTTAGCAAATTTTAAGAGATCTTTATTATTAAGGTGTGGAAACTCTTCTAATACGGCTTTGAAAATTTGGCAAAACAGATAAACATGCAGCTGTTCATCCCTATTAATATAGTTAATCATCGTTGAAGTAGATACCATTTTTTGATTTCTCGCCAAATTATAAAAGAAGCTAAATCCTGAGTAAAAATTTAAGCCTTCTAAAATAACATCATAGATGATCGATTTCAAAAATGTTTCTGGAGTTGGATTTTGAACAAATGTTTCATACCCATCTGCTATAAAATCATTTCGTTCACGCAGCACTGGATCTGTTTTCCAATACTCAAAAATCTCATCCTGCAGTCTTTTCGGAACTAATGAAGACAGGACATACGAATATGACTGATTATGAACGACTTCTTGAAAGGAAAGAGTTGACATAAGTGCTGAAAGACTTGAATCTGTTAAATACGCTGCCACCCTGCTGGAATAATCCGTTTGGACACTGTCTAAAAAAGCAAGCAAACCTATTATTTTATTAAACGTATCTTTTTCTTTATCTGATAGAAGATTATACTGCTTGCTGTCACTGGACATATTGATTTCAAAAGGTGTCCAAAAGTTGGCGAGCATGTTTTTATATAGCGGGTATGCCCATGTATGCCGAACATCATCCCAATTTAAAATGTTTGAGCTTCTCCCATTAATAACCCCAGTGGAAGCATTTGGTGCATCTACATCATATATCTTTCTTTCTTGCAGCCTTTCTTGCTCTTTAACTTTCACAACTTTCACATCCTTCTAGTTCTATTGAAGTCGATCTCGTGTAATACGTTGTTTTAAGCCCTTTTTGAAAACTGAGCATGTGCAGTTCGAGCAGTTCTTTCGCTTTAATATGATTGTGTACATAAAGATTAAATGAAATCGATTGATCTACATGCCTCTGTCTGGCTGCATTTTGTAAAATACTCCACTTTTGATCCACTTGAAATGCAGATTTGTAGTACCATGTTGTTTCTGCGTTTAAATCAGGAGCTGTTACTGGAATCTTGTAATTCTTTTTTTCTTCAGAATAAAATTTCTTAAAGATCGGATCTATACTCGGTGTTGAATTGGCAATAATTGAAGTAGATGAATTTGGCGCAACCGCAATAAGATAGCCATTTCTTATTCCGTTTTTTCTTACCTGCTCATTCAATTGATTCCATTTTTTAGATTGATATCCCCGCTTTAAGAAATAATCTCCAGACTCCCAGTCAGATTCTGAGAACACAGGGTATTTTCCTTTTTCTACAGCAAGCTCGTTACTCGCACTAATTACATAATAATTAATTTGCTCATATAGCTCATCTGCAAATTCTACCGCTTCCTCACTTTCCCATTTGATTCCTTTGTTGGCCAGGAGATGATGCCACCCGAATGTCCCAACGCCTATTGCTCTGTACTTTTTATTGGTTACAACCGCTTGGGGAACGTCAATACGATTTAAATCTATGACGTTATCTAACATTCTAATTTGAATATCAATCACTTTTTTCAGCACATTATCTGTTACGACTTTCGAAAGTGAAAGGGAAGATAAGTTACAGACGACAAAGTCACCCGGAGTCTTTCTTATGATTATTTCACCATCAACCGTTTCCTCAGATTGCACGATGGTTGGAGACATATTTTGCATGATTTCTGTGCACAAATTTGATGCATAGATCATCCCTGCATGAGGATTTGGATTTAGGCGATTTACAGTATCCCGATAGAACATGAATGGTGTACCTGTTTCCAGTTGAGATTTCATGACTCTCTTCATGATTTCAATCGCTGGTACCGTTTTTTTGGAAATTCTTTCATCCTTAACACATTCAAAATATTTCTTTCTGAACTTTCCTTCTCCCTTTTCATCATCGTAGAAGTCTTCTAACGAATATCCTTTGATCTTCCTAACCTCATGGGGATCAAAAAGATACCAATCTAATCTTTTCTCAACATGCTCCATAAAAAGATCCGGTACACAAATCCCCGTAAAAAGGTCATGTGTTCTCATTCTTTCATCACCGTTGTTTAATTTTGCATCTAAAAACTCAAAGATATCTTGATGCCAAACATCAAGATAAACTGCAATTGCACCTTGTCTCTGACCGAGCTGATCAACAGAAACTGCAGTATTGTTTAGTTGTTTCATCCAGGGAATAACTCCTGAAGAATTGCCTTTAAAACCTCTTATATCAGAACCTCTAGAGCGGATTTTACCGAGGTAAATCCCAAGTCCCCCTCCGCCTTTAGATACTGTAGCCGCATCTGTATTTGAATCAAAGATCCCTCTTAAACTATCGTCAATGGTATCTATAAAACACGAGCTAAGCTGTCCATAGCTTTTTCCAGCATTCGCTAGTGTTGGAGTTGCGACCGTCATATAAAGATTGGATAACGCCCAATAGGCTTCTTTTACTCGTTCCATCCTAAAATGAGTATCTTCATCCTTCATCAAAAAAAGAGAGATAACCATCCACCGTTCTTGCGGGAGTTCATAAAGTTCATGGTTAAACCCTTTTGCTAAGTAACGATCGGATAGCGTTTTTAACCCAATATATGTAAACAAGTTGTCTCTTTCAGGCTCGATCCATTTTTCTGCTTCTTCAATTTCTGAAATTGAATAAGAGTTTAAAAGAGATTTATCATAAATTTGGAGATTCACTAATTGTTGCAGGAGACCATAAAGATTTGAATATGGGCTCTCAACAATATTTCCGTTTCTATTCTTTTTGGCTTCATTATACAGCTGTTTCAAATATAAACGAGATGCTACAAACGTCCAATCTGGCTCCTGAGCATTTAACTGGCTTAGAGCCTCCATTATCAAAATATTATTTAGTGATTGATCATCATTATTCTTTTTTTCAAACTCTTCAGCTCTTTTTAAAAAGTCATCTCCATTCAGTTCTGTAAATTCTCCTATACAATTTCTCAACCATTCCCCGTGTGTAGATCTTTTAATAACTGTTTCCATTGTTACCACTCCTTATTAAAAATAAGATCTGTTAATTGAAAGTGTTGATAATCCTTGGAAATCAGAAAAACCACTCTCTTTCCGCGGACGAACCGCCAAGCCTCCTCGGTGTACCTCCTGCGGGGTCTCGGCAGCCCGTTTTTCCGCACGAGTTTCGCTGATTCTCTTTGCCTTTTCAACAACGATGTTTAACAGAACCTAAAAATAAAAAACCCTCTTCTTCAGGAAGAGGGTTAAGAACGTTTAATAAACAACAATAACCAATACTGTTGTGCCGTTCTTTCTCCCAATCCCCGAGGAAAAGAAAATAGAAGAATCAGGCAGGTCTACTGGCTCTTGCTTCTTCCTACTCTGGGCCTTCCCATACAGCAGCCATTAGTTATAGCCATTCTGTACAGTGGCAAATCCATTTCGTCCACAATCACAGTTGCGGGGACAGCTTCGGTTTTAAACCGAATTCCCTTTTAAGCCGGAAAAATACCGGCACCTGAATTCTCTATATATAGTTTTATATTAATAAATTTGACACTAAATATAGTGTTTGTCAATGAAAACATGTCTGAATTTGATTATTTATTGAGCTACATATCCGCCGTCAATTACAATCGCTTGCCCCGTAACACCTTTTGCTTTGTCACTAGATAAAAAGATGGTATAATCCGCAATCTCTTGAACATCCAATAAACGTTTTTGGGGGACGAGTGGATAGATCACTTCTTCTAGCACTTTTTCAAGTTCAACATTACGAGTTTTTGCTAAGTCTTCTAATTGTCCCCTAACAAGCGGAGTGTCAACATAACCTGGGCAGACAGCATTTACAGTAATGCCATGCTCTGCACCTTCCAATGCAGCAACCTTAGTTAAGCCAATAACGCCATGCTTCGCGCTGTTATAAGCAGATTTTCCAGCAAATCCGACCAATCCATTAATCGAAGCCATGTTGATTATGCGGCCAAAACCTTGCTTTTTCATGATGGGAAATACGTGTTTAGTAGCAATAAATGGCGCTGTCAGCATCACGCTTATCAGCTGCTGAAACTTTTCAGTAGGAAACTCTTCTAAAGGGGAAACATATTGTAATCCCGCATTATTTATTAGCACATCGATACGATTAAATGTTTTCAGCGTCTCATCCAATGCTGCTTTCAACTCATCTTCATTCGTAACGTTGCATCCCAAACCGAGTACTGTACTTCCGGTTTTTTGCAATGAATTTGCTGCTTCCTCTGCTTTATCCCGATTAAGATCACTGATGACAACTTTTGCCCCATTTTTGGCATACTCTCTTGCAAGCTCGAGGCCAATCCCACTCGCTGCACCTGTTATGAAAACAACTTTATCTTGAACAAAAGACTTCACGCTCATCCACTCCAATTCTAATCCAGTTTTATACGATTCCCGTCATATAATACAGAGCGATAATGACGAAAACAGCAAGTGTCTTAATGAGTGTCATCGCAAAAATATCGATATAGGATTGTTTATGTGTCAGTCCTGTAACAGCTAAAAGCGTAATAACTGCTCCATTATGCGGAAGTGTATCCATCCCGCCGCTGGCCATAGATGCAACTCTGTGAAGCACTTCAGGGCTGATTCCAAGCTTATCTGCCTGTGCTATATATTGTTCGCTCATTGTAGCTAATGCAATACTCATACCGCCTGATGCAGAACCTGTAATACCTGCTAAAGTCGTTGTTGTAATCGCTTCGTTTACAAGCGGATTTTTGATTGTATGGGACATAGCACCATTTACAGCTGTAAAACCTGGTAGAGCAGCAATTACTCCGCCAAAACCATATTCTGAAGCCGTATTTAAAGTGGCAAGCAATGCTCCGCCAATCGATAAGTTAATCCCTTTGTTAAAGTTTTTGCGGATTCTTCCAAATGAGAATAATAGAACCGTTACAATACCGATAAGCAATGCACCTTCTACAGCCCATACTGCAGCAAGTGCAGGTATTTGAATGGGAGGTACAGTTTTCATGCCGATTGCAGAAAAATCAAACGTAGTTCCATAATATTTTGGAATAAGAACTGTAAACCATTTATTGAAAACACCTACTAAGATCAGGGGCAAGATTGCAACAAATGCATTTGGAAGTTTTTCTGATTCGATTTTTTCAGGTTCATTGATATGATCTGTTCCATATCCTTCACCTTTTGCTTTAGCCGTTCTTCGTCTCCACTCTAAATAAACCATTCCGATAATAAAGACGAATAGTCCGCCAATAAAACCAAGCCATGGCGCAGCCCAAGTTGTCGTGCCGAAGAAAGATGTTGGAATGATATTTTGAATTTGAGGACTTCCCGGAAAAGCGTCCATTGTAAAAGTAAAGGCACCCAACGCGATAGTTCCTGGAATAAGTCTTTTTGGAATATCAGCTAATCTGAACAATTCTGCCGCAAACGGATAAAGTGCGAACGCAACAACAAATAGTGAAACTCCTCCATAAGTAAGAATTGCTCCTACTAGAACAATTGCAAGCATCGCTCTGCTTGGGCCGATCAATTTGATTACAAATTGAGTAATAGACTTAGCAAAACCTGACATCTCGATTACCTTACCAAAAATTGCACCAAGTAAGAAAACCGGGAAATATAGTTTAATAAATCCGACCATTTTCTCCATGAATACTCCTGAGAAAAACGGAAGCACATGACCGGGCTCTGTTAACAACACTGCAAAAAGTGCTGCGATTGGTGCGAACAGTATGACACTAAATCCGCGATAAGCAACAAACATTAAGAAAAACAATGCTAATAAAATAATAATAATGTCCAATTTTATTCCCCCTACTTTTTATTTACTGCAGTCACGACTATTAAAATTGTGCACCTCTTTTGGAAATCACACCTCACTATTTAAAGCGCTTACAATTTTAATAATGTACCTCCTTTCGAAAATAACCATTCAACTAAATAGTTTGCAAGATTCATGCCAAGTTTAAATATGCATCATAAATACAAATAAAAATATTAGTTTTCCGAAAAATCGGAATAATAAACTTAATAAAGTTAAATATGTGACTTTATGCATTCTTAAGAGTTTATCTATACATGAAATAAATAATTCCGAAAAAACGGAATCGTATTCCGTTTTTTCGGAAAACCATATTCAGTTCTTTATGTTATATTTTTTTATCTTATCATACAAATTGGTTTTCCCTATGCCAAGCACATCCGCAACTGCCATTACGTCTCCATTTAACTTTTTTAGTTGACTCAAGATTACTTTTCTTTCTGTTTCTTGTACATATTCCTTTAATGTCTTTGAAGAGTCATCAACTTGAAGCTTTTCTGATAAAAAGTCAGGAAAAGCATTTAATGAAATTTGATCACTAAGGGTCAATTGCAGTGCCGCCTCCACAAAATTTTTCAATTCCCTGACATTCCCCGGCCAATCATAGGTCAAAAATGCATCTTTAACATCTTGATCGACTCTTATTATCCGCTTGCCTGTTTCCGCACATATTGATTCGATAAACCTCTCTGCCAACGGCCAGATGTCTTCTTTCCGCTCCCGTATTGGCGGAACATGAATTTGCAGAACATTGATGCGGTAAAATAAGTCTTCCCGGAACCGATTTTCCTTAATGAGCTCCTCTAACGGCCGGTTAGTAGCAGCGATTACCCTTACGTTTATTTTCTTTGAATGAATCGCACCAACCGGTTCTATTTCTTTTTCTTGCAAAACACGGAGAAGTTTAATCTGCATATTTTGCGGCAAATCACCAATCTCATCTAAAAACAATGTACCACCATCGGCTAATTGGAACTTTCCAGGCTTCCCTCCTTTTTTCGCACCTGTAAAAGCTCCCTCCGAGTAACCAAATAACTCAGATTCAAAAAGATGTTCTGGAACGGCTCCACAATTTATTTTTATAAATGGTTTAGCACTTCTTTCACTTAGCTGATGGATGCTATGCGCTAATAATTCTTTGCCGGTCCCGCTTTCTCCTCTAATCAAGACAGTCAAATCACCGCTTGCAATGTTTTTTACCCGATCTTTAATTCGTAAAACTTCATCAGAATTTCCTGCAAAATCATTTAATGTGTAAGTAGCACCATTAACAACATGCCATTCTTTTTTATAGAAGTTCAACTCATGAAGCAATGCTTTAATATGTGAATTCATTTTCTTCCATTGTTCTGTGTCTCGAAAAATAACCGTTCCAACTGCGCCTATAACATTGCCCTCAAACATAATAGGAATTCTGTTTGCAATCATATAATTACCACGGATAAACTGCAGATCAGCAATCTCAACTTTTCCTTGCAGCACTGCTTTATGCATTCTCGTATTTTCAATTACATTTGTGACGTGTTTTCCAATAACTTTTGCAGGATCTTCGCCTAAAAACTCACAATAAGTTTTATTCATATATTGTACATAACCTTCATGATCTACGACTACAATCCATTCGTAAGCGCTGTCAATAATGGTTTCTAAGATTTGATGTTTAAGTAACGGGTCTTTTAGCATTTTCTCACGCCCTTTTTCATATAAAGTCCATCTATTGAAAGATTATTAATACTATTGTAACGTACACTTCTTCTTTCTTCATAGGAATAAAAAAGCAGTCAAATAATAGGGCTGTCATCGTAACCATTACGTTCTTAGAAGTGGTTGATTTCCGCTCACACGTACTCGCTTTCCCCGAGGGTTAACTCACACCTTTCCGCCAATCAACTTATCAATGAAGTCTCATTGCGAAAATGAACTAAAAACAACAATCTTCTAGAAAAGAGCCATAAAAAAGAAGCATAGGCAGATGCCTTATGCTTACTTCATTTTTTGGGCAGCAAATAAAATTCTCTCAGCATCGTTTGCCAGAGCTTCATCTTTAAAATCGCCGGTGATACTCAGCACTTGAAAGTTACATTCTTCAAGCCATGCAGTATATTTTTCAACAGCAAAAGTTCTTTGTGTATGTAATTCATCATAACGTTCGTAACAATCACCAGATTGGATAAAAAAAGACAGATCGTGTTCAACGCTGTTTTCTAATTCACCTTCATAACACTGCCATATATATGATAGATGATCATCATTGCTTCCAAATGTATTGCCCATAAAAATATGATGGATTTTATGTATAGAATGAACATCAAATAGTAATAGTCCTTCGGGACGCAAATGTTGGTTAGCTGAATCAAATACCTTCTTCACATCTTCCTCGGTCAAAATATAATTAAGAGAATCACATAGAATGGTAATAATATCAAACTGTCCAAGTCCTTCTAGTTCTCTCATATCCTGCTGAAAAAGTGAGAGTGCAACATTTTCATTATCTGCTTTTTCTTTTGCTACTGTCAGCATATCTGCGGATAGATCTACACCAGTTACTTCATAGCCTTCTTTTCCTAAAAGAACGCTTAATGAGCCTGTTCCGCAGCCTACATCTAATAATCGTTTTGCGTTTAAACAATAATTTTTGGATGCAGATTTAATAAAAGACAGCCACTTGGAATATGGCGCATCTTCCATGAGCTGATCATAAAGATAGGCAAATTGATTGTAGCTCATTATAGGTTTTGTTGTGGTGCAACAATTGAATCTACATCTACCGAAGATGCGTCACCCCATAATTTTTCTAAATTGTAGTAGCTTCGTTCTTCACGATGAAAGACATGAGCAACTACTCCGCCTAAGTCAATTAACACCCAGCGTGCATGGTCATACCCTTCCATCCTGCGTACTTGAACGTTATTTTCAAGCGCTATTTCTTTAATTTCTTTTGCAATTGCCTGTACTTGCTTTTCTGAATTACCATGACAGATCATAAAATAATCCGCAACGAGGGAAATACCCTCCATATCTAAAACAACAATATTTTCTGCTCTTTTGTCATCTGCTGTTTTTACAACCAATTCCATTAATTCTTTTATCTTCATCCAGAGCACTCCTCCTATTTCTTTTTGTTTACTTCATCCATAAGTGCATTATAAGCGGCAATTGATAACGGGTATATTTTCTGGTTTTGCCTTATTAAAAATTGGATCGTATTTCTTACTGCCATTAAACAAGCTTTATCTAAATCTAATATTGCAGCTTCTCTAACTTCTTCTACACCTGAAAAATGACGATTTGGTTCAATATAATCTGCTAGGAAAATGATTTTTTCTAAAAGGCTCATATTTACATTACCCGTTGTATGATAATAAATAGCTCTTAGAATCTCTTCATCATCTATTCCTGCTTCTTTTTTTACTAAACAAGCTCCAACAGGTGCGTGAAGAAGTTCTGTTCCATAATAAAGAAGATCCTCTGGAAGACTTTCTTCCTTTACGATTTGTCTCATTTCTTCCTTAGGTCGAAACTTGGCATAATCATGGAAAATGGCAGCCATTTCTGCCTTTTTAACATCAGCACCATATTTTTCAGCCAACATTACGCTCACCTCTAATACACCTAAAGTATGAACGTAACGATGATCTGTCAATTTCGGTCTGACAATCTCCAACGCTTCCTTTTTATTCATAAAGCCGGTTCTCCTTTATAAAACTCCAAACATCATCGGTAAGATAATATCTTATATTCTCATTTTTTTTACATTTTGAACGGATGTAAGTGGATGAAATCGCTATGTGCGGTACTTCAACATGTTTGACGTTATATTTCTCCCAATGATCATCTACAGGGTAATTCTCTCTTCCTACACCTGCAAATTGAACCATATCCTTAAGAAGATCAATTTGATGCCAGGTATCTAAAGAATGAACCATGTCACCGCCCATAATAAATGTAAAATCAGTGTCTGGGTATTTATCTTTTAGAAGACGCATTGTATCAATAGTATATGAAGGACCGCTTCTTTCAAATTCAAGCAATGAAAGGGAAAATTGATTATTGTTTCCAATAGTCTTCTCCACCATTCGAATACGATGCTGATCTGTAACTTCATTTACTTTATTCTTATGCGGAGGCTTAGAAACCGGCATCCACCAAACTTCATCCAGTTTTAATTGCTTACATGCTTCTTGAGCAATTATAAGATGACCTAAGTGAGGAGGATTAAATGTTCCGCCGAATAATCCGATGTGCTTGCCCACTTTTATCACTCCTTATGGGAGTTCTATACGTTTTTGATTGATAGATTCTTTGTAGAGTACGATTGTACTTCCGATGACTTGTACCAATTCAGCTTTTGTTCCATCAGATAATTCACCAGCTACTGTCTGTTTATCATCTTCACAATTTTGAAGAACGCTAACTTTAATCAATTCTCTTGCTTCTAAAGCTTCTTCAACTTGTTTTACCATATTCTCATTTACCCCGCCTTTTCCTACTTGAAAAATAGGATGGATATGATGAGCCTTTGATCGTAAATAGCGTTTCTGTTTTCCTGTTAACATAATTACCTCCTAAGTTGTTTCAAAACGGTTTGTTTCATTTTCTCTGTATCCGGGAAAGTGCCTGTCCATTTTTCAAAAGCCATGGCACCTTGCATGACGAGCATTGACACCCCATTATCCGTTACTGCGCCTTTTTCTTCTGCTTCCTGCAGCCATTTTGTCTGTAAAGGGTTATAAACAATATCAGAAACAACGGCATTATCTTTTAAATGATTTAGCTTTAACGGTACTGAATCCAGATCAGGATGCATGCCCGCATTTGTAGTATTAATGAGGACATCGAAATTACAAAGCAAAGTTTCTGCTTCCTTCAGCGTCAATGCTTCAATATCGGGATTCCCTAAGTCATTTAATAATTTCACCAGGCGTTCTGTTGTTCGATTCGCCACAGATAATTGTTTTGGTTCTTCTTTTAATAGAGCATAAGCGATCGATCTTGCAGCTCCACCTGCACCAATCAAGAGTATATTCAGCTCATTTATGGGACGGGAAATTTTTTCTTTTAATCCAAGTAAAAAACCTATTCCATCTGTATTGTACCCTACAAGATGTCCATTTTTGTTTACTATAGTATTTACTGCACCAATCCTTTTTGCCTCAGCATCAATCTCATCTAAAAAAGGAATGATTGCCACTTTATGCGGAATCGTTACATTACATCCTGCATACTCACTATCTCGCAATGATTGAACAAAACCTTGTAGTTCATCTGGAACAACTCGTTTTTTATCATAATAACCTTTTATTCCTGTATGATTAAAAGCTTCGTTCTGCATAGCAGGAGAAAGAGAATGTTCGATTGGGTCACCTATTACAAGTGTTTTTATCATGTATAAAACTCCTTAAATCAAGGATTTTCTTATCGTGACTGAAACACCTTCTGGAGCATAAACTGCTACCTTTGCTCCTGCTTCAGGAAATGTAATCCACCCTAGCCCGGAAATTACAATATCTGTTTTGCTTTCTTTTATCATCCATTCGGACCTTTTTAGCTGAGGAAAGTTTGATGTTTCTTTAGGTGGAGAAAGCATTTCACCAAGGTGGTTACTATAGAGTTCATCAGCATTTTCAAGTTTTGTCCGATGAATATTAATCATGTTTGAAAAATGACAAACAAAAGATTGTTTTCCACCCTTTAAATAATCAAATCTAGCAAGACCTCCAAAGAATAGTGTCTGCTTTTCGTTTAACTGAAACACCATTGGTTTTATTTCTTTTCGAGGCATGATTAAATTAAGTTCTTGTTTGGAAACATAATGTGCCATTTGGTGATGATTGATAATACCAGGGGTATCGAACATATGACTGTTTCCGTCTAATGGAATATCAATTAAATCTAATGTGGTTCCCGGAAACTGAGAAGTTGTAATAAAATCTGCCGTTTCTTCACCGAATTGTTTAATCAAACGGTTTATAAAGGTAGATTTCCCTGTATTCGTACATCCAACGACATAAACATCTCTTCCGTCTCGATAATGATCAATGGCTTCAGCCAATTCTTCAATTCCCTTGCCTTTTTCCGCAGAAATTAAATGAACATCAATTGGTTTTAAACCTAATTCTTTGGCTTCTTTTTTCATCCAATGAATAACTTTATTCGGATTAACGGACTTTGGCAGAAGATCGAGTTTGTTTCCTACTAATAAAATGGGATTCTTACCTGCATAACGATGTAATCCGGGCAGCCAGCTGCCATTAAAATCAAAAATGTCTATTATTTTCACGACAAGAGCATCTTCGTCCCCAATCGCAGAAACAATTTTACGATAATCATCATCTGTCAAATTAACATCATGAATTTCGTTATAGTGTTTTAAACGAAAACAGCGCTGACAGATAGGCAACTCTTTCGTTAAAGCTGAAGGAGGTGCATACCCGAGCGCTTCTTTGTCTTCCGTTTGTATGGATATGCCGCATCCCACACATTTTACTTGTTCCAAATCTATTCCTCCCAATGAATCATACCTTTTCTCTTCATCCAAGAAAGGATAATTCTTTCCAATTTACGGTTGAATCTTGTCCAAACTCCATCACTGCTTGCAACTGGTACTACTAAAATTGTATGTAATCCTAATCTGTTGCCCCCTAATACATCTGTTAAGAGCTGGTCTCCGATTACAACGACCTGTTCATTTCTTAATTTCATATCTCTCAGCGCTCTTTTAAAAGCTTTCGTCATTGGTTTTCTTGCACTGTAAATAAAAGGTATCTCCACAGGATCCGAAAAGCTTTTAACTCTTTGCTGCGTATTATTAGAAACAATCGTTATTAAAATTCCTTTTTCTTTAATGGATTTGAACCATTTAATTAATTCAGGAGTTGCTTCTGGTCGATTCCATTCTACTAATGTATTATCAAGATCCGTTACAATCCCTTTTACTCCTCGTTTAACTAGCATCTCCGGTGTAATATCCAAAATATTTTGGACATGTTCATCCGGCAAAAAATGTTTTAACATTCCAGCACCTCTTTATCATTCCTAATGAACGTTTCTATTTTACCAGTAAAATATAGAAGAACAAACGGTTTTTCAACTTTATTTAGACAAAATAAGAAGTAATTACATATTAAATGAAAAACTTTTCGACAAATTGTTCCCCTGCTCAACAATGTGGATAAGCTTATACACATAATCCACCTAGCCATACGTTGACTTTTATTAAGATGTTAACATTTTACCCACAACTTATCCACCAAACGCTGTGGATAAACGAACGATTGTTCTATTTTACAATACATGGTAAGCTTCAAAGTACATAAACCAATAACTTATTATTTTATAACTTAGATAGCATTTTAGAACGCAGCATAAAAATTTTATTTTAAAAAACAGGAGGTGAGTAAGCCGCTTAAAAAACGGCCTATTTCATGGAAAAACTTTCGGACGACCTGTTAATCGAATCTTACTTAAAAGCTAGAGAACTCCAGCTCAGCAATGACTTTATCTTATTAATAAAAAAGGAAATAGACAGAAGGTCGCTGCATTCTAAACTCCAGCGCATTTTAAACTAGAGCGTATATCACGCTCTTTTTTTTGTTTTCAAAAGATTTTCCGCTCTTCGATAATCAATGGGAGAATACGTGATTTCAATAGGAACCTTCCATTTATCTTCCCAGTATTTTTTATACTGGCTGCTCAAGCTCTTTCCATTTTTGACTTGATAGGCTTTTAATTGCAGAGCGACAAAATATGTTTTTTCTTTTTTAATCACTATGGCATGTTTAACGAGATCTTCATTAGTAATTTCCCTTTTCATTTCATCCGCTAAAGAGGAAGAGCTATAAAATCCTGTTTCTGAAAAGGGAACATGATTTCTGTAGTATTCCCTTGGTTCAAATCTTGCACTATCTTTCTCTTCCCGATAAACCGAATGATTAAAGCAGCCGGTTAATTGAAACAAAATAATTCCTAGCACGTATATATAAGATAGCCTCATTTACTATCACCTCTCAAATAGGTTAGGTATTTTTTGGGAATGATATTCAATAATTACAACGGTGATTAAAGTTTTCCTATATATTAAATGATTTGATTAAATGGAAAGGTTTTGCTTACAATGTAGTGGGACTATAACGATTATGAGGTTCGTTAAGGAGGTTTACCGGGTTATATGCTGCATTTCAACATATTCATTCCTTTTTTAGCTGCGTTAGTGATCGGATTAGCTGCTAATAAAGTGAACCGAATACATACTGGTTGGCTGGTTCTGCCTGTTCCAACATTTCTATTTATCTTATTTTGTACAAAGCTGCCATTATTAGCTGAAGGAAGAGCAGTAGAAAGTACCGCAAATTGGATTCCGTCACTGGATATACAATTAAGTTTTTATTTAGATGGACTTAGCATGCTTTTTTCTCTTTTGATAACTGGTATTGGGTCGCTTGTTGTTTTGTATTCCATTTATTATTTATCACGTAAAGAACAGCTTATCCATTTTTATGTGTATCTACTTTTATTTATGGGTTCGATGCTTGGGGTTGTATTATCGGATAATGTTTTTGTTCTTTATACCTTTTGGGAATTTACTAGTATTTCCTCATTTCTATTAATCGGTTTTTGGTTCTATCGTGATCGTTCAGTTTATGGTGCTCAAAAATCCATGCTTGTAACCGTTTTTGGCGGATTGGCATTGCTAGGTGCACTTATTCTTCTTTCTATCACTGCTGAAACAAACAGCATACGGATGATGATTGCTAATCGTTCAGATATTATTCAAAGTGATTTATTTATTCCCATCTTGATTCTTTTATTGTTGGGGGCTTTTACAAAATCAGCTCAATTTCCGTTTCATAGCTGGCTGCCTGATGCAATGGAAGCGCCTACACCTGTTAGTGCTTATTTACATTCAGCAACAATGGTCAAAGCAGGTCTCTATTTAGTAGCCCGCTTCTCTCTATTATTTAATGGTTCAGATTTGTTTTTTATCATCGTTTCTGGAATCGGCCTTATTACCTTATGTATGGGGTCATTTCTAGCATCTAGACAAACAGATCTTAAAGGAATCCTAGCCTACTCAACAATTAGTCAGCTCGGAATGATTATGACTATGCTTGGTTTTGGTACAGGTCCTGCTATACTTGCTGCTATCTTTCACATTTTTAATCACGCAACTTTTAAAGGCAGTCTATTCATGATTGCGGGTATCGTAGATCATGAAACCGGTATAAGAGATATCCGAAAACTCGGCGGACTTTATACGGTAATGCCTATTGCAGGAACATTAGCAGTAATTGGCGCTTTTTCAATGGCGGGTGTACCACTTCCTATATTTAATGGCTTTTTAAGTAAAGAAATGTTTTTCGACTCGTCTTTGAAATTAGGACAAACATCTGGAATAGCAGGAACTTTTGCAGAGTGGATTCCGTTATTTGTTGTGGTCGGGAGTATTTTTACTTTTGTTTATTCCATGTACCTTGTATTTGGTACGTTTTTCGGAAGACAAGATTTAAAGAGATTTGAAAAAAAACCGCATGAAGCACCAATTGGAATGCTATTATCACCTATTATTCTTGGTGTGCTTGTCGTACTTATCGGATTGCTTCCAAATCTAATCAATGAACCTATTTTAGCACCCGCTGTTGCTGCTGTTACTGGGGACCTTCCCCATATCCATCTTGCCTTTTGGCACGGAATATTTAATAATCCACCATTATACATGTCGTTAATCGTAGTTATCATCGGAGCTTTACTTGCATTCACATTAAAAAGTTGGCAGCCCGTTTACAAATGGATACCAGGCAAAATATCGTCGGATCAGTTGTATCAAAAAATGATTAACGGATTATTAAAGTACTCAAAGACGGGTACGGAATTCTACATGACTGGTTCATTACGTTTGTACTTATCAATCATTCTATTATTTATGGTTACTGCTACTTCAGTTTTCATGTACTTTACGAACGGTTTCGTCATATTATTTAATGATTTAGCACCGGTCACTTGGCCGGAGGTACTTGTTGGAGTTGTTATGGCTGTTGCAGCGTTCGCTACCATTTTTATGACACAAAGAATTGCAGCAATTATCGTGATTGGTGTAGTTGGTTATGGGTTATCTTTATTATTCGTTTTCTTTAGAGCACCAGATCTTGCTTTGACACAGCTCATTGTGGAAACTATCACGGTCGCTTTATTCTTACTCTGTTTCTCCCATTTACCCGCTTTAAAAAAATCAGATAAAAAGCCTGCAGAAAAGTTAATAGACATGATTATCGCAGTTTCTGCAGGAGCAATTTTAACGATTGTTGCAATATCGGCACATAGCTCAAAATCGTTCAATTCAATCGCTGATTACTTTATTGATAAGTCATATAAACTAGGCGGCGGACACAATATTGTTAACGTGATACTCGTAGATATACGAGGACTGGATACACTTTTCGAGATTACAGTACTGGGTCTCGCAGCTTTAGGGATTTATGCCATGATAAAATACCGGGATAAAGGAGACATGAATCAGTAATGGAAATTCTTATGTCTATACTTGCCGGAACTTTATTTGCGGCCGGTGTCTATCTTTTACTTCAAAAACAATTATTAAAAATCATACTGGGGACTGGTCTTCTCTCACATGGAGCCCACTTATTTATTTTAACGATGGGGAAGTTAAACAGAGGTGCTCCCCCAATTTTGGAAAAAGGGATCAAGACCTATACTGATCCACTTCCCCAAGCTTTAATTTTAACGTCCATCGTTATCAGTTTTGGTGTTACCAGCTTCCTGCTTGTACTGGCTTACCGGACATACCAAAGCAACAAAACAGATATGATGGATCAGCTAAGGGGAACTGACGATGAGTAATTTTGTATTTTTACCGATATTTTTACCTTTGTTTTTCGGTGCGCTATTAATCTTTTTTAATACGAAACACAAGCTGACAATCACTATTACTTATGTTGCTGTTGTTATAAATTTAGGAGTTTCTATTTATTTAAGCTATTTAGTCTTTTCAAGTGAACCTCTTGTTCTTGAAACAGGTGCTTGGAAAGCCCCATACGGAATTACTCTTGTCGCGGATCAGTTATCCGTAATCATGATTCTGTCTGCCAACGTCATCGCGCTAGCTTCTGCGATCTTTGCTTCATCATCCATATCCGGCAAAATGGCAGAGCATTATTTCTATCCACTCTTCTTTCTGTTAATTGCAGGAGTTAGCGGAGCATTTTTGACAGGTGATTTATTTAACTTATTCGTATTTTTTGAAGTGCTCTTGATGGCATCTTACGGTTTGATCATTATTGGAGGTTCAAAACAGCAATTCCGTGAATCCGTAAAATACATTTTGCTGAACTTGTTTTCTTCTATTCTATTCGTTACAACTGTTGCCTTCCTTTATTCTGTCGTCGGTACGGTAAACATGGCACAGCTCGGACAAAGAGTAGCAGAAGTTCATCAGCAAGGGGTTTTAACAGGAATAGCTATTCTCTTATTTGTCGTGTTTGCTACTAAAGGTGCCCTTTTTCCTCTTTACTTTTGGCTGCCTAAATCTTACATTGTGCCATCACCAGTCGTTTCAGCTTTATTCGGAGCCTTGTTAACAAAAGTCGGTGTTTATTCGATGCTTAGAGTATACACACTGATCTTTTCACACAAACTTGAGCTTACACATACATTCTTTATCTGGGTCGCATCGATCACCATGGTTATCGGAGTCTTAGGCGCATTATCTACAACGAATGTAAAATTAATTATCGCTTATAACATTATGCCTGCTATCGGATTCATGCTTTTAGGGATTGGCACTTTTTCTCCTGAATCACTTGCGGGAACAATCTATTATTTGGTCCATGATATGGTCATAAAAGCTGCTTTGTTCTTTTTAGCTGGACTTCTTGTCTATCACGCAGGAACCTCAAACTTGAACAAAATGGGCGGGTATATAAAAACCTCACCCTTATTGGGCTGGATGTTTTTCGTAGCCGCACTTGTACTTGCTGGAATCCCGCCTTTTAGTGGATTTGTCGGCAAATACCTTTTATTAAAGGGAGCAATGGATGAGGAACATTATATCGCTGCAGGAGTCGGACTCTTATCCAGTTTATTGATCCTGTTTTCCGTTATCCGAATTTTTATCGGTGCATTCTGGGGAGAGCTAAAAGAAGAACCGAAAATGAAAGTGAAAACATCCGGTATTGCGGCATCAGGGCTATTAATCGCGATATCTATTGTTTTAGGAATCGGCGCAGAATGGTTCTACCCTTATATTCAGTCTGCCGCTGACAATCTTATTGATCCTCAAATCTATATTGATTTTGTATTAAAGGAGTGATTCCATGACTTTTCAACTTATGTTAAATTTGCTGATCGGTGTTATTTGGATGTTTTTATCTGAGAGCTATTCATTCGCAAGTTTTTTAGTTGGATTTGTGATTGGTGCTGCTCTATTATTTCTTTTGAATCGTTTTATTCCTGACTCCTATTATTTTAAATACGTGAAAGCCATACTATTTTTAATCTTCTTATTCTTAAAGGAACTTATTTTGGCTAATTTGGAAGTATTGAAATGGGTGTATAAACCGAAGCTTGATTTCCAGCCTGGTATTATTGCCCTTCCGATCGATGTTAAAAAAAATTGGGAGATTACATTGCTCGCAAATCTCATAACATTAACACCAGGAACTCTCTCGGTAGATGTTTCAAGAGACCAGCGATTTATTTATATTCACGCAATTGATTTACCTGATGTGAATGATACAATTGTCGGAATTAAAAACACATTCGAAAAAGCAATAAGGGAGGTAACACGATGACAGATTGGTTTTCTATCGTAGTCTCGATTTGTCTATTCGTGACAACGATCTCTATCCTGCTTCTTTTATATCGAGCGGTTGTAGGACCATCAAATCCTGACCGTGCAGTAGCACTTGATACGATCGGGATTAATTTGATCGCTATTACAGGATTGATGGCTATCATATTAGATACGGTTCAACTAAACGATATTATTTTATTAATTGGTATTCTTACATTCATTGCAACAGTTGCCGTTGCAAAATTTTTGGAAAAGGGTGTTATCATTGATCAAGATCGTAATTAGTATCTTCCTTGTCATTGGCACCTTTATCATTTTATCGGGTACGATTGGTGTACTGCGTTTTCCCGATGTTTATTCCAGACTTCATGCTGCAACGAAAAGCTCCACACTTGGTGTATCAGGTGTATTGATCGGTTCTTTTCTATATGTATTATCAGATATGGGCGTTTTTAGCGGTAAGCTGATATTAGGAATTCTATTTGTATTATTAACCGCTCCGGTTGGCGGTCATATGATTTCGAGAGCTGCCTATCGTTCGGGAGTGCCTTTATCAGAAAAAACGGTATATAATCAACTTGAAGAAAATAACAAATCGAAGGAATCATAATCCAATATTTTATTTCAAAACGTGTGCGAATGGCATATAATGGTTCAAATAGGTATATACTTTATGCATTAATCCGTCACGCTGTTTACCATTTGGGGAGTGATTTTATGTTCATGCTCGAAAGAGAGCGCATTGATTCAACATTTAAAAAGGTGAAGGCGCAATCAGCAAACTTCTTAACATTGATTAACCTTTCCCTTGGAGCTTTGGCTTTATTATTTTTGATAAACGATGATTTAAAAATTGGCTTTATTTTAATTTTTTTAGCAGGATTATTTGATCGGTTTGATGGAATGGTAGCTCGAAAACTTAATATCGAATCTGAGTTTGGTAAACAATTGGATTCCTTATGTGATTTAATATCTTTTGGAATCGTACCCGCATTTTTAATATATCAAGCTGTCTTGCATCAATTTGGTGTTCCTGGCATGATCTTTACGATTATCTTTATTGTATGTGGAGCGATTCGGCTTGCACGATTTAACATTACCGTATTTACAGGATCGTTTGTAGGTGTCCCGATTACTGTTGCAGGATGTTTAATGGCCGCTGCGTACTTGACGATCAGCTTCCTTCCTGCATATTTCTTCATGTTTTTAACCATTGGATTATCTTTCTTGATGATTAGTACAATCTCAGTTAAAAAGCAATAAAAGACACCCTGTTCCGATATTTAGAACAGGGTGTTTCTCTTATTAAAGTCGATATTCCAAAATGTTTATGCCTTTACCATGCTTTATTCTCAAAAATAAAAACCGCTGAAATTTCCATTCAGCGGTTTCCTTGTTTTTTTATGCTTCTGTAAGCTCTAAAAATTCTTCTACATCTTGCGCAGCTAATTGGATTCCTTTTAACCAGAAATCTTGTTTCGTAATATCAATTCCTAAATGCTTTTGAGCTAATTCCTCGACTTCCATCTTTCCAGTGTCTTGCAATAAAGCAATGTACTTTTCTTCAAAAGAAGGACCTTCTTCTTTTGCTTTTGCATAAATACCTGCGCTGAACAAGTAACCGAATGTATAAGGGAAGTTGTAGAACGGAACATCTGTAATATAGAAATGCAGCTTAGATGCCCAGAAATACGGATGATACTCATCTAGTGCGCCGTTAAACGCTTCTTTTTGAGCTTCTTCCATCAATTCACAAAGACGCTCTTCTGATAACTGTCCATTTTTTCTTTCTTCGTACATTCTTGTTTCGAATAAGAATCTTGCATGAATGTTCATAAAGAAAGCAACAGATCGTTGTGCTTTATCTTCGAGTAAGGCGATCTTTTCTTCTTTTGATTTTGCATTTGTTACAGCTGCATCCGCCACGATCATCTCAGCAAATGTAGAAGCCGTTTCAGCAACGTTCATCGCATAATTCGTCGCATAGTACGGAAGCTCTTTTAAAACATCAGAGTGAAAAGCATGCCCGAGTTCATGCGCTAACGTTGAAACGTTGCTTGGAGTACCTGAGAACGTCATGAAAATACGTGTTTCTTTTTTTGTAGGGAATCCTGTGCAGAATCCTCCAGGTCTTTTTCCAGATCGGTCTTCTGCTTCAATCCATCCATCTACAAAAGCTTTTTCTGAGAAAGCAGCCATCTTTGGTGATAATGTTTTAAACTGTTCCACGATAAATTGAGCCGCTTCATCGTAGCTCATCTTGCTATTTGCAGAACTCAGGGGTGCATCAACATCGTACCAGCTTAATTTTTCTAATCCTAAAAGTTTCGCTTTACGCTCTAGATACTTCACGAAGATTTCCTTTTGTGAAGAAATCGCATCCCACATCGCAGTGAGTGTTTCTTCTTTCATTCTGTTTATTTCAAGCGGTTCTTTTAACGTTTCTTTCCAACCTCTATGATTATAGATTTCATTTCTGAATCCTGCAATATGGTTGATGGAAGCTGCACAGAAATCTCCTTCTTTGTTCCATGCTTCAACGAACTTTTCAAACGTATCTTTACGTACTTTACGGTCAGGACTGGAGAATTTGTTTTCAGCTTGACCAACAGAAAGTTCTTCTTCTTTACCGTCAATCGTCACTTTTATGTTAATTCTTCCTACGACAAGGTCATATAGTGTTGACCATGCGTGATAACCATCCACTGCTAAATCATTAATCAACGATTCCTCAGAGATACCAAGTTTTTCTTTTGCTTGCATTCTTCTTTCATTAAGAGAAAACGCGATGTCTTTATACTCTGGCAGACTTACAAGTTCTTTCCATGTATCTTCTGAGATTTCCATCAGCTTTTGATCTACTAAAGATCCAACATTGGAGAATCCTGCATAAACAGATTCTAGTCTCCCACGAAGCGCCATCGCCTTTTTGTCTTTCACATCTTGAGCAATTAAGCATCCTGTAAATGATCCTGCTGTTGAAAGTCGTTCAGAGAAATTTTGAAGTTCTTCAATAAGATTCAAGAAATTTTCCTTCGTAAATGTGAACGCTTCCGCTTTTTGAAATAATACCTTCACTTCATCTTCAATCCAACTTATTTCAGCTAATAACTCTTTTGACCCACTGCCGCCAGGAAAAACCGAATCCAATTCCCATTTTTGCCTTAAATCTTGCAATAGCATAATTCTTCCCCCTTATATGTACTTATTTACTCTTAATTCATATTATAAAAAATATTCTAATAAAAATCGACTATGAAGTTTATTTTTTTCTTTTTTTTTACAAAAATAAAAACCTTCCACTAATAGGAAGGCTCATTTAATAGTAATTATTCAGCAATTATTCAGCGATTGCCGCATAAACAAAATAGGCTAACATTACAACAAACGATCCATACAGAACAGCTTCTTGCATAAACAACGCCTCCTGTTTTTTACCTATTGTATTCCCTGTTTATTTATTTTAAACCCTTAACTATCATTACGAATAATTTATCGAACTTGCTTTCCAAGATTCGCTTTCGCTTGTTGAATAAGTTCTTTAACCATTCTTCCCCCAATTTGTCCGCCTACTTTGCCTGCATCTTTGGAAGTAATCTGACCATTGTACCCTTTTTGCAATTGGACTCCCATATCTTTTGCCACTTCGTATTTCACATCATCGGGTGCTTGCTCTGATACGTTATATCCTGCTTCTTTCATTACTCTTGCTTTTAATTTATCAAGTCCTGCTCTAGCTTCTGGAACCATTGGCTGTCGTTTTCTTCTTGCCATATTAAAAAACTCCTTTTTTCTTTAGTTTGCCCATAAACAAAAATAAAAAGGCTGTAAATGTTACCAGCCTTGTTCATATTAATGTTCAAGCATTTCTTTTCGATCTTTTTTTATATATGCTTATAACATAAAGATTTCATTTAATAAATTAACAACAGTTGTGAAAAATAAGAGATGAAAAGGTGAGATTATGGGCTACGGAATAGATAGCATTTTAATAAATGAAGAACAATTGAAGCAAAAAGTGAAAGAAATTGGATTGCAAATAAAACAAGATTTCCATGATGAACCCATCGTATTAATTGTTGTTCTAAAAGGTGCATTTGTGTTTGCGTCAGACTTAATCCGAGAACTAAACGGAAAAGTTACAATTGATTTTGTAGTGGCATCAAGTTATGGCAATCAAACAGAGACCACTGGAAAAGTCCGTTTACTAAAAGATATTGATGTAAATATTACTGATGAAAACGTCGTTATTGTAGAAGATATCATCGATTCAGGTTTAACACTAAGTTTTTTAAAAGAACATTTGCTGCTTCATAAACCAAAGTCCATGAAGATTTGTACGTTGCTTGATAAACCAGAGCGGAGAAAAGTTGATTTAAAAGCCGATTATGCAGGATTTATAATTCCAGATAAATTCATTGTCGGATATGGCATTGATTATGCAGAAAAGTACCGAAACTTACCGTACATAGCAACTGTAAAGGAAGTATAATGTTTATCAACTTAGATGGAAAGAACTTTAAGCTGACTCAAAAGTGAATCCCTCCACTTTTGAGTCATTTTTGTGAATAGTGGACTCATTTTTAAGTTAAATTTTAATAAATGGAGACCTCAAGCGCATGAATTTCATTAATCACCCATAAAAAGGCTTTAATTGTCATTAACATTATTCGAAATTTCATTATTTCCACGGTAAATCGAAATATTCCCACGTTATTTTACAAATAACCACAAGTCGACACCAAGACGTAAAATTCGACACAGACCATTTATCATATTTTTGTAACTTTGCTTAGTAATTAACGTTCACCTTGCTGTCGGCTTCTATAGAATTCATGGAAAAGCTTCATCAATGCCCTCTTTTCAATCCTGGAGACATAGCTCCTAGAAATGCCTAGCTGCTTAGCGATCTCTCGTTGTGTTTTTTCTTTTTGCAGATCAAGCCCAAAACGCCCCACAATAACTTCTTTTTCTCGATCATCGAGCACATGAATGTAATCATAAATTTTCTTCTTTTGCATTTTTAACTGAATGGCATCAACGACATCTTCTGTATCGGCTTTAAGAACATCAATCAGCGTGATTTCATTTCCTTCCTTATCCGTACCGATCGGATCGTGTAGGGATACATCTTTTTTTGTTTTTTTGAGAGCTCGTAGGTGCATGAGAATTTCATTTTCTATACAACGAGCAGCATACGTCGCAAGCTTCGTCCCCTTCCCCCTGGAATAGCTCTCGATCGCTTTTATCAAACCGATTGTTCCGATTGAAATTAAATCCTCTGTATCTTCACCGGTGTTTTCGAATTTTTTGAGGTTGTGTACTCAACTTCATGTTCATCAAATAACGAATTGGCTTCATCGTCATTCAAAAAATCTCCTAGTGCCCCAACGATTTTGACGTTCAATTCATTGTTCTCTTCGTTGTAGCAGATCGCAATCTCATCGATTAATTTTTGAAGAATGAATTTCTTCTCCTTGAAATCAAGTCCATCATTTTTCAATAAGTCCTTCGCAGCGGTAAGCATCATTTTTTTTCTTTCTTCTGTAAGAGCTGTCTTCTCCTGGATCGAGAGTAGCTTTTCAAATTTCTTTATCTCATTGTTCACGATCAATATTTCGTTATTTATTTTTTCCATATCTTTTTTAAGTTCTTCTTGAGAGATTAAATCATCCAAATATAAATTTTTGAGTTTTTCTTTTTGCTTTTCTTTTTGTTTTATATGTTTTTTCTTATTTATGATGTCATTTTTAAAATCTGAATGGGTATCCGTTGAGAGTTCATCCAATACTTCTTGATAATCTTGAGGGTTGGATAATGTCTCTATGATAAGGTTCCAGATATAATTATCAAACAGTTCAGCACGAATAGACGGCATGGTGCATTTCTTTACTTCAGGGCCATAGTTTTTCGGTGCTTTGTTCGGACAGCGGTAAGCCGCGTACTTTTTCTTTTCTCCTGTCTCAGGATCTTTTCTTCCGCTGTAATTCGTGGAATGCCAAATACGCCCACAAGAACAGCGGATGATCCCTTTTAGAAGGTATTCGTTCTTTAAATTTCCTGACTTTATCGTGTTTTTTACCTTTTGAGTCTGTGCAAGTTCAAACGTAATATCATCGACGATTGCTGGCACTTCAACAAGAAGCCAGTCTTCCTCATCTCTCATTTCACGCGTCTTTTTAGGACGCCCGCTCGCGGTCACTTCCCCTTTAATCTTCTTCGATTTACTGCGGTTGTAATAATATTTACCGATGTATATCTCGCTCGTAAGCATACGTCTGATGCTCGATGCGTTCCAGTTGCGGCTTTCTTTCCGCTTCGGCATCGCCCCTAACTCATAAAGCTTTTCACCGATTTCGCGCATTGTCATTCGTTCTTCGATATACCAGTGATACACCATACGTACAAAATCTGCTTCTTCTTGGTTGATGACCAATTTTCCATCGACAAAATCATACCCGTATGGAGCACTTCTCATTGGCATGATTTTTTTATCTTTATCGACGGCACGCAGCCTTCCGCGCACCGTTCTCTTTTTGATGAGAGCAAGTTCATACGCTGCAATCGAGCTGATGATGTTAAAAAAAAGCACCCCTTCAGGGGTTTTCGAAAATTCCGTATCAGTAAATACAAGCTCTACATCGTTCTTTTCAAGCTCACGGCAGATGATAAGTTTATCCGTCATGTCACGGCTCAGACGGTCAGGATGCTGAACGATGACGTGTCTGATAACGCCTGAAGCTAAATCATCCCTCATTTTTGACATGGCAGGACGGATATCGATATCTTCTCCTGAAAACCCTTCCTCTCTATATACTTTAATTTGATCTTCCCTATATCCCAGAGTACGAGCTTTCTCTATACAGATTTGTGTTTGCCCATCCAAACTCGTGCCATCCGTTACTTGCAAACCCGTCGATACACGAGGATAAATAGCGCAATAGTACATATGAATTACACTCCTTTTTATTTCGTGTTTATATTAAATATTACTTATTGTAAACAGAAACCAACGTCGTTATCAACTTGTGAAATAACCCTCTAAAAGCAACATTTCCCAATTGGTTTTCGAAGTGTTTCCTAGCTCATGAATTGAGATAGTAGCAATGCCTGTCATATCACTCATACTAGGAAAATAGGATGAATTATAACCATCAAAAAAGGAGTGAGCATCTATGAGCAGCGACTTCAAGTGTATTGTTTGTAAAGGAACGCACTTTCGTAAAGGTTATTATGAAATTGATGTTGATGTTAGTATTTATCCCAGCGCAAGTAATGATGTGGATGTCACCAAAAGGTCTTATGACTGTGATTGTGATTTTGACGTTGATGTCAGAACAACCATCTATAATGAAATAGATTCAAGTGGAGAAGTAGGATTCCGACTTATTTCAGAAGATGAATCAAAATATGGTAGTCGATTTGATGATTGCAGTGACATTTTTAAATATATATGCGAGGATTGCGGATATATCATGAGCTTTGCGAAGGAAAAGAATGTTGAAAGCTATCATCAGGAGAAAAATAGAAAACAAAAAGAAAATACGTACGACTGGTCTGGATTCGGAAAAAACAATTAATTAATTGTATTCAAAAAATTAAAACCTAGCCGTTACGGGCTAGGTTTTTCTTCATCCATCACTTTTCGAAGAAGGAACGTTATGATTTCCCTTTTCACAGTTAACGCTTGATCCTTCTCGGTAGCTGTGGTGGAGTGAGGCACTAGCCTGAACGTTATCGGTTTATGATTTCCCAAACGGCTCACCTCATTTAAATCTATGCGAGGCAGACTTGTTTAATTTACAAAAAATATTTATAAGGAAATAAGTATACAAACTCTCTCTAACCCTCTTTAGGAACCTCTTAAAGATATCCTTTAAGAACTTTTTTGTTGACAGCATTTGGATAAAGCATTATATTATCTTTAGAGATGCCCTTAAGGTGTCCCTTAAGAACAAAGGAGGGGTTTAGATGAATATTTTTCAGGTTAAGAGTAAACCAGGAAATGAAGAAAGAATCGCAGAATTTATTAAGGATAACTTTGTAGCAATTGGTTGGACAGAAACAGGGTCACTTAAAGGAGCAGATAAGGAAACTATTAGACAAAAACTTGTGAATCTAAATTATGAAGGCCAATCATTGAGAACTAACCTTGGAACTATTAATTCATTTGTGAACACTATGCATAAAGGGGATATTGTTCTAGTTACAGAAGGTGATTTTGTCCATATCGGAATATTAGAAGAATATAATTGGGAAAAGAAGTATATTGATATCCGCTGTGCACATATGCGATCCGTTGAATGGGTGGCAAAAGCCAAAAAAAGCGAATTGAACGGTGAAGTTCAAGCTCTTTTACGGAACGGAACCTCCGTTACAAAATTCAAACACCCTTTCAATGTTGCTGAGCTAGGTAGATACCTAAATTTTAAAAATGATGGTTTTCAAACTCAAAACAGTCAACTGTCAGAAGAAGGAGTACCCATTGTAGCGGAACAATATAGTGAAATTGCAGATAAAACATTAAAAACACTAGAGGGATTATTAAGTTCTGAGAATGAACAGATTAAATTAGAAGCTGCAAAAGAATTGCTTAATTTCTTAAAGAGATAATTTCAGAAAAAATCACCAACTATTATGGTAACTGGTTCTCTTTTGGAGTACAAAAAGTTAAAAAATAATGTAAATTGCATATTAATTTGCAATAAAAAAAGCAATGCAAGTAGCATTGCTTTTTACATTATTGTATTTGAGTCATAGAAGAATATTATATTATTCAATTAGACCCCCGTTAAATATATAATTTCCAAATCTTCGTTGTCATAATTCAGTCCCAACTTTTTTAACACTATCATATCGTCAGGATTACCAATACCTTGTTCCCAAAGAGAAATCATGAAACCTTTATGAAATAAGCATTTTCTTATGAATTCCCAATCGGATTTTTTGTACTCTTTTTTCTTTTTAGCTAATATTGCTTCACAAATTTTCACTTCATCCTGAAGTGATACGAGTTCATCTTTAGTAAATTCATGATAGACTTCACCATCAGAAATGGAGAAGTAACTATATCGTCCTTCATTAACCATTGACAAAAACGATCTTAATGATTGATCAATAATATCAAGCTCTTCTTCAACCTTTTGTTTTATAAATTTATCATTTAAGCTTTCTATCAAAAAACTCTCTATAAATCCATTTTCTTTATTATCTTTAAATTCATTGAACTGACATCGTGCGTCATAACCCAAATTTCGCAAATACTTTGCAAGCCTGTATTCAATAGACGTGATTTGACTGTTGATCGAAAGGACTTCCTTATCTGTTAAGATTTCGTCTAATTCCACTATAAATAAAGCATTGACTACAACATCATTATTAGATCCCAATATTTGATCTCTTGCATGGGTAATCAATCGTTTTTTAATATTTTTAGTTATACCAATGTACATTTGACTAGTGAACTCATTTAAGAGTATATACAAATTATAGCGAGTAATTTTCCCTGAATTACTACCTACTTTTTTACAAAAATAGGTGTAATCATTGATTTTGGTTAATTGAAAGTTATTGTACGTTAGTTTATTAAATGCCTTTATAAGAACTTTGTTAATTTTTTCGTCTACAATTATTGGCTCAAAGGTTTTCATTAAATTTCCTCTTTATCTCTTCTATTGAAATTCGAACATCTTTCACAATATATCATCGAAAAAATACTGAACTATTTGCATTTAGCTAAACAACGATAAACTAATGCAGTTTAAGTATCAGTACGCAATCGGATGTTGAAGTTCTTTCTTTTTACGAATATTGATTATGATGTCACTTAAATTGTATCGAATACCTTACTTGTGACTTTATTATAGAAACCGACACACAATTCGTAACAATCTTCAAAGAGCTTCTGCATTTCCTCTTCATTATAAGTTTCTTTACCTTTTATAAATTCAGGCATTACAATTTCGATCGTACCGTCATATAACGATACACTCGCTTGAGGTGAGATTAATCTTACGTGCTTATTCATATTATCTATACTATTAACATAAGAAAATGAAGGCTTTATAGTGTATTCCTCTATTGCATCTGATACAGATTTATATGTAGCATCTATAAGGAGTTCATTCCGAACTTGATAAAAGTATAATCTTTTAGGGATTTCTTTATCTGGGTACAAGCAAGCATAGAGAAAATGTCCGTAGTTATCAAAAAAACTATGAAAAGAATTAAAGAAGGTATAGCTTATTTTACTTAGTAGTACTTCAAGTGGAACATGTGTTGAACAATAATCCACTTTAAAATTTGGAGGGCCCGAAACTTTCTTTTCACTGAATAGCTTTTTATTCCAATCACTATATGCTTCGCGATACTCCTTTAATGAATAATAAAATGTATTAAGGTCAAGAATTGCATATAGAATTTTCTGTTGGGCACTTTCTAGGTATGATATTATTTCTGAAACTTTCTGTCTTACAATTTCTTCGGTGGCAGCCACCCCAGTTACTGTATTTTTATTTTGTAGCCCTTTTACATTAGATACCATTATATACAGCTTACTTTTCCATTCTGAAGATATGGTTGTTGAAAAATCTTCTTGCGTCTTCATTTTAGTACCTCCTTTATATTAATGTCTTGAAATGAGTAGTGATCATAATTAAAAACGAAAAATTTATTAAGGATATACTCATCATTTGTTTATTTATTACGAATTAAATTCGAAACTTTTTCAAGGTATTCTTCTTTCCCTTTCTCACTAAGCCCATCTACATTAATGGATTCTAAGAAATCATCTATTTTCACTGGCTTTTCTCTCGCTGCGTAATAATTCTCAGCAAAAGACTCACTATTAACGAGTAATTTTTTTAAAGACCGTTTGATCCACGGCTTTGAAAAGTCATCGTTTCCTGCCTTATAATGCCAATCTGTAATAAATTCTCCGCCAACCGCACATATGCACATCGCATGGTTAAATACAGGATGATTCTCAGGATAAAATTCATCCTTGTGAGTAAAATAGCGTTTAATTCCATCTACAATAAAGAGCCAATGGTGATAATCTGTATTGTTTTTTAAGATTGCTTTCGTGCATCCTTTAATAAAATCTAGTTCTCCCTTTGATAATCTCTTCTTCATGTCATCCTCCTTAAATTACAATTACTGGTACTATTCGTTCTTTTACGACAAGATTCCTCCTAAAAAGACTAAAAAAATACAATAAATACCAGTTTAAAAAGAACGTGTGTTCGGTTATTATAATTCATAAGGAGTGATGACGATGACCTTACGAGATCGCGGAACCATCAAATGGACCAGTATGATGCTGCCTGAACACGTTAAAGAACTGAGAAAATACATAAACGAAGACTATTATGATATCCCCGAGCCTATTATCGATGAACAACAAATGGATGAAATGAGTGATTTGATACTTGAAGCTATGGAGTACAATAAACCAGTGTCTTTTACTGTTTATAAAAACAAGCGATTAATTACGATAAACGGTTTCACACACTATATAGATCAAAACAAAAAGCAGTTAAAAATAATGGACAGCAACAGCGAACTGCATACAATAAGCTTTTCATCTATTAAGAAAGTAATTAGAGATTAAAACGATAACCGATGACTAAATAAAAGTTCGCAATAAGTCGTTTCAACATTTAATCTGTTTGATGAGGTCTTTTCTGAGGAGTATAAAATAGCCAACGTTTTAACAATCAATATTACAAAAAAAATAATAAATAAAGCTGCCTTTTAAAGACTAAGTAGTTCAGTTTTTGTGGAGAAACAGTATAAATGGCGTATGAATTACCATACCTATTAACACAGTAAATAGAATAGTATTTTTTATTGATTTATCAACGTTTTATAAGAAAATATCAATAAAACAACATTGCAAATAGCACCCCAAATAACGTCTTGACAATGGATATTGTCATAGTGTGAATTAAGGTGCTATTTTACTTGTTATTGTGGTGCCACTTAAAAACTGCTCCAAGAAGACTCAAGCATTTAAAACATTATATGGTAAAATATACTCAAAGAGATTATGGAAATTAGTTATTCAGTTAATTAACACATAAATTGTAATTTAGCGAGTTGTTTATAAAAAAATATGTATAAATCAGAATAGGATGGTGATTAAGAATGCAGGATTTATCTAAAGTAATGTCCGTAAATGATTTAGTGGTGAAATATAATAAAACAAATCTTATACCTATCATTAATCCTCAAATTGGTGCAAATGAAGGTATACGAGCAATGTTAATGTATAGAATTAATTCAAAGTTGCAAGAAATAGATTCAAGCCCAATTGTAAAAGCGGCTTATTGGTTTTGTTTTAAAGATATTCCTTGTTATGCAGACACAACTTTAAATGCACTTAATCCTCTTAAAACATTTTGCATTTTTAGGTTAATAAAGTTGAGAAAAAATAAGAATGGTGAATCAATATATCCTTTAACTTTTGATAAAGAAAAGGATGAATGGACTCTTCGTAATAATCTGTTACAACTTATACTGGATAATTTAGACGAAATCTTTGATGGCTATGGTGAACTAAAAGACAAATTTGATTCTTTTTCCAATCTTATGTACTGCTTTGCAAATTTGATTCCAGTACCAAAAGGCTACAATGGTATTAATCAACAAAAAGGTGATTATAAGGACAATAACGATTACCCATACTTTTATTATCAAAGTTTAAAAAAACGTGAAGACCCTATGTTGAATTGGGTGGATGAACATTTAGAAGATTATCATATAACTGGCTTATATAATCTGGAGCCACCATTTAAAAAACCAGACCATAGGTTTGAAGATGGAGATTTAGACAACTTAACTTTATACATTGAAAGAGCTATAAGTGCAATTGAAGAAAGAGCAGATTGGTTAACCGAAAAATATACAAAAAAGTAGGTTAAAATTTATCTTTACTTAAAGAAATAGGTAGCCTTTCACTCTCTAAATGGACTACATAATTTTATTAGCTTTCTGATTCAACTAACTGTGGCTTTAATTGAACAAGAACAATATATTTAATTAAAAAAAGCTTGGGATGTCCCAAGCTTTTTTAGTGCGTTAATTGTATTATTAACTCCCTTATTATTTATGTTACGAAAAGTTATGTTATTTGAGTTGCGATTTTAAGTTTTCTCCACATTAACTGAACTACTTATTTAAAGACAGCTTTATTTTTTAATTTTTTCATATTATTCTACACAGCGTTTATCTACTTACCAAAGTCATATGGTTGAGAATATTTTTCCGCATTCCAAACATTCCACATCACATAAACGGTTGTATATTAGTTTATTTTCATTTGATAAATCTTTTGGAGGTTCCTCAACAGCAACAACACTTAAAATCCCACCACAGTCGCATACCATAAAATCACCTCTTAATCCGTAACACTTTGAAGTTGTTTATCTAAATCAAGTTGTTTTCCTTGTGCTTTTTCTTTACGTTTTTGAATGTTTTTTTCGAGTACATCTTTTATTACACCTTTCCATTTAGGTTCGATGTAATCATAAGGTACGTTTGCAAAAGACTTTAATACTGCTTCAACAATCACTTTCGCACCTAATGGCGGAACAGCCATTCCGATTTGTTTTCGTGCAGATTCTTTCCCTCCGATAAACTCAAAATCATCTGGGAACGTTTGAAGTCTAGCTCTTTCACGGTTCGTTAATGCACGCGGCTCGTCATAGTGATACATATGAGTTCCGCCCCCTCCAGATCCAGTTACCGTATATGATGGCAAGTCAGGGTGAAGGCGTTTGTATATATTGCTTAAACGGGCTCCTTTTACGTTCAACCTAAGGTGTTCTGGAATCTCTTCAGACCATGCATTACCGCCTTGAGGGATATGAGTAAGCATTTCCACAACTTTACCCTGATGGCGTGTAAAATCATGATTTAATGCATTATCTAATATAGGTGGATTTTCTATCGCATACTTTGATGACACCCAAGTTGAAATATCTTCATGAGTAGGCTTTGGGATTTTGAATTCAACATCAAGATCACTTCTGATACCCACGATAATAATACGGTGACGAGCTTGCGGCACACCGTACTGTTCAAATTTGTAGAGATGAGGGGTTAATACGTATCCGCCGTGCTTCCCTGCACTCTCTAAATCATTCAAAATTTGAAGAAACGCGCTGCCTTCATTAGCGCTTTCTAATCCACCTACATTCTCGGCTAAAAACCACTTTGGGCTAAAATGATTTAATACATTTACTCCGTATGTATAGAGAGGACCAAATTTACCTGTAAATCCTTTCTTCTCCCCTACATTGCTGAAGTCGTTGCATGGGAATCCGAAAGAAAAGGCATCAATATCTTCCAGTTCAGTAATATCAAGTGTTCGAACGTCCTCACATACAACTGAATCAGGTTTATCAGGACAAATATTGTGAATGAATGTTTTACATGTATTTTCATCAATATCATTTGCCCATACATGCTCGACAGAAAATTCTTCACCATTCTTACTTACTGCATATGCGTTACTTGCTCCTAGTGACAAGCCCCCAGGACCACAAAATAATTCACCTTTACGAAATTTCATTAACTTTCACCTACTGCTTTCTTTGAAAACAACTCTCGATGCTTTTAATACATAATTTGTTTATATAAATTTTATTTTAGCTTTTTTATCCTCATTAGACAATGAAAAGGTAAGAAAGGTATCCCGTTATGGGATACCTGATTCAAAAGGCTTGGATATCTTTTGTTTTGACGACTTTGTTACACTCAAAAAGGTTCTTTAATTTTTGATGATGTATAGGTTGCTGCTTATGTTTTCTGAGCAACCTCATCAAGTCAGCCGCTCGGATTCCGCAGCCATTCACACCTGTTAATTGAGCAATTTTTTGGGCTTGCTGATCAAAATTCTTACCGAATCCCCCTGCAATGTACATGAAAAACGAAAGGTTCGGATGATTCTTTTGGAAAGTCGGAATATATGAGTTGATCATTTTCAATTCATAGTCATGTGTTATGGAAAAAACATGATACGCTTTATTATCAATGATACCAGCAAAATTCATTGGGGATTCCACTAAAACATCTGGATGGCGCGGCTGTGTACCAACATGCCATGTTTGAAACCCTAATTCACGGAACACATCGAGCGTGGCATGTTCAAATTCAGCTGCCAATTCTCTTCCGCTGTGTGCCATATCAACATAGTTCGTTTCAAACAAACTAAAAGTATCCACTCTAAAATGGTCCAAAATATCTTCGACTTGTACCAATGGTATACCCGTTTGTTTGGATACTGTGTGAATAAGATCCTCAGTAATTTCGGATATTGGATTCTTTCTAGCGATAGTAAGAAATTCATTAAGCACTATACGTTCAACGATGATGTTTTCTGTCACCTTATCATCTTCAAAACGACGGTTATCTCGATTTTTCCCAGGCAACAGCCCAAAATTTCTCTGGAAATTTTCTTTCCAATACTTATTCTTTTGATTCAGAGGTTTTAGGCTCGTGCCGTCATTAATGAAAGCATTTGCCTCATCAATTCGCGGATCGGGTATGTATATTGGCTTTCTTGGGTCATCTCTAACAATCAGCTGTGTAAACTCCAAATAATTAATAAACGTGTTTGCATTGTCTTCTAGCGCTTTAATCGTAGCAGCTCTAGTCCTAATTCCTGTATTAGTGCTGGGAACATTAACTTCAAACCCTTGAGGCAATGAATCGTATTTATATTTACGAAATTCTAAGATCCTATCTACTATATGTTCATAACACGCATCAGACTCGTTCTCAGCCTCAACAGAAATGATGCATCCGATCTCGCTCTTTGTAAGATAAGGAGTATTCATTTTAGAACCCTTTGCTAATCGATCATCTAGCAGTAATTTAATTAGAAACCGAAATGGTCTTATTTTAAACCTCTCATTAATCTGCACTCGGCTTCTAAGTGAATATGGTGATGGATATTGAAACTGCATGAGTTGCTTGGTCATGAGAGGAACAGGAGGTTCACCGTTCACAAGTGCTTCTCCAATCATCGTAAGCCTTGTTTTATTGCTCTCTGACTCTTCAAAAGTCAATCCTAATGATGAAACCCAAGCCTCATAAGTTCTCGCTCCACCACCTCGCTGATCTCTTCTCACACCTTTTCGCTTTAGACCTTTCTCTTCTAAAATTTCTTCAAAATCCAATTGTCTGTTTAGGTCCTTTACCCAAATATCCCCTAGGTTTTGAAGTGAAAAAGCCGAAAGTGATGGAACAATGGGATACAGTTTTCGTTTATTTCTAGGAACATGCCAGTTATTTATCAAAGTAATCACCTGAAAGATATATTTTTTGCTTAAGGGCAATATTTCGACAATTATGGGCAATAATCCTGCGATTAATAGGGTATAAAAAATATAAAAATAATTTTTTAAATATTTTTAGTCATACAAATAAAGATAAATCTATATAGAAATGCAGGTTTTTGACGATGGCGGATAATTTAACGAAAGAACAAAGAAGAAAAAACATGCAGGCTATTAAATCGCATTCTAACCTTGAAAAAAAAGTAACTCAAGCGCTGTGGAAAAATGGGATTCGCTTCAGGAAGAATGTTAAAACGTTACCTGGTAAACCAGATATTTCAATCAAGAAATTCAAAATCGTTATATTCATAGATTCTTGCTTTTGGCATCAGTGCAACATTCATGGAAATATGCCGAAATCAAATTTAGAATACTGGACAAAAAAATTAAAAAGAAACTGTGAACGTGACATCGAAGTTAATGATTTTTACCAGAAAAGAAATTGGAATCTGCTTAGAGTATGGGAACATGAGCTTAAAAATGACTTTATAGGCACTGTAAATAAAATTATTAGCTTCATAAATGAAAACAAAAAATCATGATAAAAAAGAATCCTTTCTCAAGAGATTCTTTTATAAAAACATATTTATTTAATTTTTCACTATATCAACGAATGGTTTTAATCCTCTAATGTCATTCTCTATCTCTGTCGGCAAATCAATACATGATTTTGGTTCGAGCATTGATACATTGTAAATATCATTTTGTTTTTCTATTCTGCTGTTGTAACAGAATAATTTTCCTTCAACCATTATGACTTGTAAAACCCTCATATCGCTACTATTCACATTATGAAAAAACCTTTGTATATCGACTCTTTGTTGTTCAGTTAATGACATGTCCACTTTATTGGACAAAGTTGAAGAATGCTCCGTGGGTATTGGTGTACTCAAATAAATTTCATACTCTAGGGATTCTATATACAAAAGCAAAGAATAGTTATGTATACCATATTCGCTGGTAATTTGAATTTGAGTATAAGGCTCCTCGCCAGTAATCAAAAAGCTCCAAGTAGTATTATTCATATTTAACAAATTAGTTAAATCGAAATTTTTTTCAGCCAGATTTTTAGCATTAAATAAATCAGTCACAGTTAGGATTCTTGTGCCTTCCTCTTCCGTTTCACTCAGTTTCGATAAAATTTTAATCAATCTGATTGAAAAGAAAATAAATATTGCCGTCACGATTAAGATTAACACCAAAGATAAAAAATGAACGGTTCCTTTATTCGCCAAAATTAAAAAGAACTTAGAAAGACCAGCAATGAACCATATGGGCACTATTCCCCAAAGAACAATTATGCTTGTTACAACGGCTTTTAAAAGTACCTCTGGGGACTTACTGTAATACTCAAAGTCCACAATATTTTGTGCAAATTCATCTTGATCCTTTTTTCGGACATTATTTTTCATCATCCATGTCAGTTTCGTCAATTCAGAGGTGTGATTCTGATATTGATGAGATAAAAAAATAGTGAAAACACCTAATACAGAAAAGATACTAGCCGTTAACCAGCTCGTATATTCTACTGTTTCTTCTGCGAGGATGAGCTGATTCTTAATTCCAACAAGTACTGCTCTCAATATTTCTATCATGTCTGCCAATTGCATCACCATTTAGTAGTATTTCAATCACTTGAATTCTTTCATGATCAGAACGGATTACCGATGTCGTTACTTTATTTGAAAACCGCTGTTTATACATCCCCGTCATAACGCTTTTTCCATCTCTTAATAAAAGGGAATGGATGCCTAACTCATAAGGACTGGTATTGATATGCAGCTTCATTCGCATGCTTTGAAAAACATAATCCAATAATTCTTCATTTTGCGTAAATACAATGATGAGATTTTTACTCTCATTGATCCAGATAGCTGCTTCGTCAAAATCGATCAGCATCTGATTTGTTACATAATATGAAAAGGAATAGCAACGGAAGTCACCGACTGTTTTGACGTACTCCCATCGATGACAAATTTCCATTGATTCAACTACATCAGGGATATCTTGTTCCAATTGAAAAAGATAAAACCCATTGCAATACCTCACTCTATATCACTCCTCGGTTAGGTATTTATTGATCACATCCAAAACATTTGCTTTATCAGCTGCACTTAAAGATAACTGATTGATATCCTCTTTAACCTGACCAAGTACGTTTACAAGGAAAGCAAAGTCCCGTACTTTTGCCCTGGCGACAATTTCTTTAAGGCTGGCATCTACTTCTTGTTCTTTATAGACCTTAGTTAAGGATTTGTTGATTTTGGATATTAAATGTCTGTTGATGTTACAAACGTTTAATTTGTTATTTAAATTTGTATATTTAATCTTTAGAGTGGCTTGAAAATCAACTGAAACGTTGACCATTTCAATCATATTTTCTCCTGTTTGAAACCGCAGTTGAAACCGAACCGATTTAATCTGATCTCCCAACCTCACACGATCACCAACTTCATAACTCTCCAAAAGATTGTTGCCGCTTAATCTAACGGAACGGACTTTCTTATTTTGCTTTTTATTTGCAAAAGCGACACTGAGGTAATCGTTTATTTCATGACCGTCCTCATTGATGGTTTTCTCGATGTAATCAAGTAAGATAATGGTCTGTTTATCCAATGCATGTTCATTTTCAACAGTTGTCCGTAACTTCTTTCTGCTAACAGAAAAAGGATCGAAAGAATTAAAAATTCTGGTGACATGCTTATGGATTACTCTATACGCTACATTAGCCTGCGTCTTCTCTCCACATTGTATGAAACATAGTTCAGTCGAAGAATCAAAAACAACATCAAACGTTGTTTTGCTTTCAGAGTCCCCTTTACTCTTAAGTCCTCCGAAGTCAACTCTCTCTTTAAATTTTTCATAGGTAACAGGAAACTTTAAAAGATCTCCGTCAAGAATGGTTACTTCTCCTACTCTTTTGATATAAGTGTAGATATTCTCGCGATATGTTTTTTCTGCATTCAAAGGAAGGCATGTTTCAATTTTGGTTTTAAGTTCGTTAAGCGCATTGCCATCATTCAGTTTGTACTCGTAGATAAAGTTGGGATAACCTTGTGAAAAGGATTGGTCAAGTTCTTCATATATTCCAATAAGGATTTCCTCGTCCACATCATCTGTTCTAAGATAAGTTTTCAATTGTTCGACGTTGCTGATTGCTTGATTGACGCCATGATGCCTTAAAAGATAATGCTTTACTACATCTAATTTTTTCTCCGTTTCTTTTTCGAGTAAGCTTTCAATTCTTTCAATTTCTTTATCTTTATCCACGTTTTGAATAACGATGGTCTCTACATTCTCTTCAATATCAGTACTCATCTATCCGCCTCCGCTTACATTTTTTCTACATAAATTTTACCATATTATTAGATTGATAATATTAATTAGTAAAAAAATAGTAATAAAAATCTAATTACTTGAAGTAATTAATATCGTTACAGATTCAGTACTTATGCTAAGTTTTTCTATCTATGGAAACCCGTCAATCCATGTTGTTGTATAAAATCGCTAAACTTGAATATTTAAAAAACATAAGTAATTGCATTTGCTTTTTTAAGTTCGGTGTTATGGTAAAATATTCATATACATATCTATAATATAAAGGAGTAATTCAATTGAGCGGTGTAGATTTGAATCCTAATCAACAGGAACTTCGTAATAAAATCGAAAGTTATTTAAAGGTTTTAAAAGATGATATACCAAAGAACGAGCTAACCCATGAAGAAACTAAAGAAATATTTGACAACATGGCAAAATTAGCACACGAATTGCACATGCAGCTTGAACCTAAACCAAAACACCACAAATATATGATAGAGAATAGAGGCTTACTTCCTGATCACCCTGATTTTTATCGCCATATACACCCGACAGAGGATTTAATAGATTATTTAGATAATACGCATGCAAATGACGATCCAGAAGATGTAACTATTGGAAATACTTTCAATTTAAAAATATTTTCAAAACGATGGGGACATGATGATTTATATAAATTAGTCCGAACTCCTGAAGGTTGGAATTTCTCATTCCTAAGCTATGATGGTCCTTGTGATAAGCAAGGTATACCATTCTTATATAAAGCTCTGAAACATGATTCTATTAGTTATCCAATTGACCTCCCAGGCTTCCTAGAATGGCTTTGGGATCAAGCTGAAGAGCAGGGTCTAAGTAAAGATGAAGTACAATCTGCGATGGATGATATTTCTGAATGGATTAGAGTGTGTGAAGTAAATACCCCTAGAGGAATATTTAGGGGGTACAAGTAATGGCAGTTAGTTTAGAGAAGAAAAAAGAAAAAATTGATATAGAAGTTAAAAACGGAGCAGTTACCTTTTTAGATGTTTTAGGATGGAAAGGGATTTGGGAAAAACAAAAAGACGCTATTAATTTATTACACGGTCTTGTCTATTTAATAAAAGAATTGGCTACTGAGATCACTTTCAAAATTAGTTCAGAAAATCCAGAAGCGAGAGGTATAAACACTACCGTATTAAGTATTTCGGATACTATTGCCATTTTCACTCCTGGTATTGCACGTTATGCCTTACAAATTCATGCTGAAATATGTGAAAGAGCTATACCTGAATCAATTAAACGAGCCATCCCTTTAAGAGGAGCTACATCCTATGGTGAGTTTTCATTCAAAGAAAATATAATGGTTGGCGCAGCCGTGGATGAATCTGCTAGCTGGCATGAGTCTACTGACTGGATTGGAGTTATCTTAACTCCTTCACCAATATTCCACCTGGGTAATGAATATCCAGAAACATGGATTAAATACGACCATATTCCTTTTAAAAGGTCAGTAAGAGGTATGGATCGATGTGTAAAATGGGAGTTTAATGAAAAAGAGTTGTATAAACTTTTTACTGATATGGGGCCATTTATACCTGAAATCGCACCTAAGTATACAAATACAATTAAATTTTTGGAAAATACGCAGAATTTAAAACCTTAAGATTTAAAGGACCGATAATTATATCGGCCCTTTCCTTTAATATAGATTTATTAGAAAAAAAATAGAAGCTAAAGTTACATGTCCATTTAAGAAAAAATGTAATCAATGTATATAAAAAAATCAAATGGTTACAATGATATCCAAAACTAACTCTACGAGGTAATAATGGACTTAAATCGAGTTTTATTAGCTTCTAAACTAACCGATATAACATTAATACCTATCGAAAAAGTTTTACTTATCAAGAAAAAAAATATCAATGTTGCTAACAAGAGTATACACATCAATTCTAAAGAGTATAAAATTGACAATATTTCAGTTTGGAATTCTATTGAAGAAATAATGGGTGAGCACCCTGATGATAGTTATTTATTTTATAAAGAGTAGTAAATTAATCAATCTATGGAGTTTTCAATTTTTCTTCAACTTCTTTAAACAAAGAAGAATTCATTGAGTAACGAAATAAAAAATCAACTTGATCTTTTATAGGTGAATTTATAAACTTAACTATCCATTCATCATCTTGCTTACTTGAGCCTTTCAAATAAACTACACCTCCTATGTTTATATTATTTATTAATTTTTCTGATTTAATACCAAGAATGGGCAGACCGTTATAACGGTCTGCCCATTCTTTTTATTAAAAAATTAAGGGTAAAGGAAATCTGCGTTCCTTTACCCTTAATTCACTAGTGTGACATTCTCATTTTCATCCAATGTAAATTTCATTTTTTGATTTCTTATTTCAGTGGCCAAAAGTTTGTATTCTCTTCTCTCTATCAATTCAGAGAAAGTTTTAGTTTTCCCAATTACCTTAAATTCTTTCATTTGGGTTTCTTTAAGCTGATTTTCTATTTCAGCAATACATTTTTCATAAGAAGAAGAAGATAATTTTCCTTTCGCATAGTTGATTTCTAATTTAGACTTCTTTAATAAAAGACTATTTTTATTCTTAATTTCCAATACATTACGATCAAGATTTACCGATTTTTCATCAACAGGTAGTACATCCAATTTCTTTAAGAATTCAAAAACTTTTTCTTCGATATCATTTTTTTTCAAAGAGAATAGACACGATTTTTCGCCATTGATTTTCCCTCTACATACATACCTATCGGAACGGTATTCACCATACATTACAGAAGAACAAAATGGACAACATAGACATCTAGACAATAAATGAAATTGCTTTGCTCTACTATAACCTATGCTTCTACTACTTTTAATTTCTTGAGCAGTATCAAACAATACCTCGGAAATAATTGCTGGATGGGGATTGGTAGAAGCAGGAGTGTTTTCTAGATAAATTCTTTTTTTAGAATGTGGCTTTTGTAAGTGAGATTTCTTATATATTCTGCCTGTATATGTCCTGTTTTTCAAAATATTATATGCATGATGTCTAGTCAAATATGAACCATCGGGTTTAGATATTTTGTTTTGTCTCAAATATTCTTCTATTTGTGCAGTATTAAAACCTTCTATAAAAAGCTCAAATACCTTCCTTACAATTGTAGCTTCTTTTTCATTAATTTCTAAAAAGCTTCCTGCATTCTTTTGATAACCGAACGGTACAGTTCCATATGCGAATTTCCCCTGTTCTAAAGCCTTTTTCCATCCTTCTTGAGTGACTTTTATTCTTATATTATTTTCCATCTCTGCCTGAAGACTTATCATGGCGATCTGTAATGGACTTAGATTTTCAGTTACAAGACCTTCGGAAACACTTACGAATTCAAGATTCCTTTTTTTTATAACTTGACTTAGTAGCATTGCGATTTCATATGATTCCCTGCCTAACCTGTTTGAAAATGAAACCATAACTGTATCTATTTGTTCATTTTCTATTGTTTGTCTAAAAAGCTTATATTGTTCACGATTGTCGACCGATGTTCCAGTTTTCGCCTCATCAATAAATATTTTTAAAAGATAGACATTGTTTTTTTTACAATGTTTTTTTATCTCCTTAATTTGATTAGGGATACTTTCTTTGGGATTTGATAAACTTGATGTTCGAACATACGCAACACCATATTTTAAAATCTGATAGATATTATTCTTCATATCTTTGATTCTGAAACTCCTTTCAAAAGTGACTTATCATGAAATACTATTTCAATTACACAGTCAAACATATCTATGACGATAAGATAAGGAAGCTTTAATATATAACTTTCAAGCTCCATGGCCATTTTCTTTTGTAAATCCCTTGGGTCCGTTTTATTTAGATTAGAAATAATTTCATCTGTAAAAAACAAATCATTTTTGTATTTCATCAATTCCGTTGTGTTCGCTTCAAGCATATTCTTTTTGCTGTTTGAATCTTCCTTCAAATCAATTCTTGATTTTATTTCTTCCAACATCATTATTTTTCTTAATATCTTCGTTTTCTTAAACTCAATAATACTTAGAGAATTTTGTAACTCTGAATCCCATTTAAAAGATGAAAAACCGTCCTTTAAAATTTCTTGAAGTGCGTCTTGAATGATATTTTCAACAACCTGTGCATCAACTGATTGGTTGCACACATGGCAGCGTATTTTACCATTAATTTCACACAACATAGATAAACAATTTTTACACAAGTTAAAATTCGGCAATCGATTCAAAACTTGTTTTTTTCTTCCAGTGGTATTATATCTAAAGATATTTTGTACAAATTCAAACAGCAATGGATCAATCAGCGGTTCAACATTTGCATCTTCATGAAAATAGAATTCATACCCATCAATCTTTCCTTTTAATTTGCCTGTATAAACAACATTTTTTAAAATATAACGTACGGAACTGTAATCCCATAAACAGCCTTTGTTTGTTAGGCCAAAATGATTATTTAAACTTTTTGCTATTTTTGATAAGGAGACCCCCATCAAAAAGCAATAAAAAATGTGTTGAACTATTACCAAGCCGTTTATTTCAGCTTGATCGTCTGTATTCAATTTTGTTGCAGGAATCAACTTCGCATTTTTTACATCACCTATTTCTTTAGTAAAACCCGTAGGAACAACCGAACCAATAAATGTTTTTCTTTCAAGTATTTTTTTTCTCCTGCCAAGAGCTGTGGTCTTTAGTACATTTTCGCGTATCATCTCAGACATTCCAGATAACAACAAAAACATTGGTTTGAAATGAAAGGAATCAGTGGAAAGATTCTCCGAAACAAAAATTATCCTTTTTACATGCTGCATTATTTCTAATAAGACTGAAATATTATTTCCAATTTCTCTTCCCATTCTATCAACAGAAAAGAACAATATCGTATGAATCTCCATTGTTTTTACGTCATTTAGCATTTTTTGAAAGTCAGGTCGTTTAGTGGTTATTCCTGAATATCCAACATCACTATAATGCTTAAGAATATTAATTTTATTTTTTTGGCCGTAATTATCCAAATATGATTGTTGGTAACCTACGCTATCCTTTTCTGATAAGCCAGGAATTTTTATTGATTTACGACTATAAGCGAGACCAGTTTCCATTTTTAACACTCCAATATAATCTTTACAAAGATCTAATTTTAGGTTTGTTAACTAAACCTATTTTTCTCATTTTTCATGCAAATATACCGAAACAGGTAATGCAAATTATTCTTCCATGTATAAAGCGATTTTATTCTGAAATAATGGAAGAAGGGGTGATTATTATGTCTTTTGGTAGCAATTTAAATTATTACCGCGTCAATAAGGGCCTTACACTAAAACAACTTTCAGATGAACTAAATGTATCCGTTAATTATTTAAGTACCTTGGAACGTGATAAAGGAAAAATTAAGCCAGAGTTTATTCCAAAACTGTGTACCAAATTACATATTGAAATCAAAGATTTGTTTCGCGAAGATCTACCGAAAATCTTTCAGAGGTGGTAAATATGCTACACCTGCAATATATCAAGTGTAAAAACCTGCGTCATTGGTAATAGTCGACCATCAAAATAAAATCAAAAAATAAATTTTGATGTAATTTTATTATGTTTTTTTCAATTCATATTTTTTTCTTTAGCTGATTTTTACATTTAAATATTATTTTTTTGTTTGTAATTTGTTAATAAATAGAAAAAAGACGGAAATTTTTATCCGTCTTTTTTTATTTCTAAAAAGTCTATTAATTTATTCATATTTTCCATGAACTCAGTACTATTTGGATTTTCACAAAATTTAACGGTAGTTCTAAATAACACTCGAACTTTTGTGACAATATGTTCATCAGCTAGATGTTTTTTTAATTCTTTTGATATATCAGTTACTGTTAAAATCTCTGTATAGTTTATTTCACTAAATAGTATCTTGGATAGAACTCTTTTAGATTCTAAATCTTCAATTGCTTCTAAAAGACCGTTAAATGTTTTTGTGTTCATTCCGCCGCTTTTCTCTAAAAATCTTATCAAACTTCGATTAGTACTATCTTTATTTCCATCAATTTTTTCATTAACTTTAGACAGCAGAATTAACCTATAATATTGATTTTCTTTTTCTTTCATTAATATAAAATTTCTTATTTTCTGTATATAATTCATAGTAATACCTCGATATTTTTTTACCAGTATTACCAAAAAAATAATGGATAATAATCAATAAACATGTTCTTTTGCTATCGTATTATCATAAATTGTACGAATGAAAATGTGCATTCTTTTATTTTAAAATATTTTTTATCAGTGTGATATTTATATATTTTTCAATGCCTATAATAAAAAGCCCTTATTAAAAGGGCTACTTGTAAAAGGGCTTTTATTTTTTAATTTCATTTTTGCTCATTAAAAAATTAAGTTGTCTACATAGAAAATCATGATTATTATTTAAGACCAAATAATTATACCAAGGGAATTCAATTTGAATTTTATTCAACATTCTCTCATTCTCAACAGAAGGTGTACTGTAATAAATAGTTAGTGCTCTGAAATCACCTTGTTTTTCATAAAGGTTTTCAATACGGTTAATATCTTGTACGGATACTGGAATGGTATCGTTAATGTCGATCGCGCCAAGTAGTTTTTTCACAATTGGGCTATTCACATCATCCAACTCTGCCTTCGCTCCACCAGGATTCGCCTTGATTGAAAACAAGTATTGAATCTTTCCAGCAGTTTCAATAGTAATGTCAGGCGACTGTGTTTTTACTTTTGATGAATTTTTGGCTTGCATACGCTTTCCATCATATCTTTTACCTGCATGAATTACTGCACCTGAAGGCACACAATGATGGTATAAGAAACGATAAACCAGCATCTCGGTAAAACCTGTAAAATTAGCTTTGCTTTGAGCAAATTCTCCGAGTAATCCTTTTATTCTCTCTTGTGTTTCAAAAATCTCATGACAAGTCAGCGTGTCTTTTTTGGAGACAATCGTTTCATCGATCTCCTGAATAAATGAAGCAAACGTATCGGTAAACAATTTAGCTTCTCCCCTAATTCTTAAATATTAGCCAACATCAAGTATAATTTGGTCTTCTAATTTGATATTAATTTCTTCAATTAAACTTATATATCTTTGTTTATCGTCATGTGTTGCAAATCTCAAAAATCGTTGTAAATCTTTTTTTCCCAATAAATTGTCCCCTTTAAAGCTGTTTATCCATGCTAGGCACAGATAAAGATGGTATTTTTCTGGTTCAATTTCTAATATATATTCTATAAATTGTTCTATTTCAATTAAGATAAATTCATTATTTGGCATTTTTATTGCTTGCCTGTAACATTTTATTGCCTCAGTAATTTTACCTTCATATGCAAATAAAAAACCCATATTAAACTTATGACTAGAATCATTAATAGATTGCACATTATCCAGTAACCCTTTTGCTCTATTTATATTTCTGTTTATTAAAAAGGAAAAAATGGAGTGATAAATGGCAGGAGTATAGCGATCATCACTTACAGATTCGTACAATTCAATATATTTCTGTGATGCTTCTAAATTTTGATAACATTTCGTTTTCCAAAACATTTTATATTCTTTTATTGCTGAGAGAAGGCAAACATTAGAGAAATGAAAATTTACTCTCTTTTTTATTTCTTTTACAGGTTTGAAAGAATTTTTTTCTTTTTGAAGATCCTTTTTTAAACTTTCAAAAACTTTAAATGATGTATTGGTATCATGTGAAATTAACGCTGCAAGACCTACAAAATAACGAGCATATGTGGTAAGCCAATTTGATGAAAGTTTATAAGAAGTTAGTGAATCCTCTTTATCAATTAACATTGAATTTGTAAAATAATTTAATTCATTTTGCAAACCACTTAGTGTGTCTACTGCTAAAGGTTTATGTCTAATCATACTAAACATTTTAATTTCGTATTTTTCTTTTCCTTTTTTCTTACCTTCACGACAAACACCATAAATCAACATATGTGCTTGTGTTTTGTTCAGACATTTTAGCATTGAATCGTCATTTGGATTTAATTCATTACATCTATTATATGGGAGGTTGATAACCGTAAAACTCTCTGCATCTAAACTCTCTTTTATTTGTTGAATGAAGTCATGCTGTAATTTATTAAATTGATGAACATTTTCAGTTTTAAATGCTAGAACTATCCCGATTTTCCCATTTTTACATCTCTCAAGTCTTCTATAATAAAACCAAAGAATTGTAAGAACAAAAAAAATTAGTATGTATACAAACCAAAAAAGTTTAGAAATTTTATTACTATCAAATCCTATTGCAACAACCATAGCAACAAAAATAAATATATATGAAAAGAATAAAGAACTGATACGGTGCCAGTTATTTTTTATCCATATATATGCATCATCAATTATCTTTTGCATAATAACCCCCGTTGAATTTCTTTAATTTTCTGTCTTTATATTATATGATTAATCGACATTTTTTTCCATACAATTAAATGATTTTGTAAAAAAAAGCACTCCATTAGTAAAACTTGTGATTTATTATTTAAACCCATTTAAATAGCTGCTTGTTCTAACTATTTCTTTAAATCATAAACTATATGGATTAAAGGAGGGTTTGAGTATGAGTGTTATAAGATATTGTGGTGATCCACATTCAACTGTGAAGTTTGTACGCGGAATATTGCCTGTCATTGGTAATGTGACAAGCTTTCAAGTGTATTTCGAGAACGAGGATATACCAGCTAGTTATAGAAGAGTGTCTGATTTTGGGGTATCCGACGGGGAGCCATATGAAAAAGAAACTAATTATACATTAATCTTGCGAAACGATGAATGGGACTTAGAAGTGTGGTTATCTGGAGCAACATGTGGATATAGTGGTTCTGGTCCATCAGCAACCATTAAAATATTGCAGTTACTTGGATTAAAAATAAACTATGATGAAATCAGTGAAAAGAAAAAAATCATTTTATCAAATCTTACGCCACATCATGATTTGAATATACTTGTTTATGAAGGTGACATTCTAAATGGAGAAAGGAAAAAACGGGTAAAAGCATCCTACTCTTTTAAGAGTGCACAGGATAAATGGAATGCACGAGAACAATTGAAATTATTAGGTCATTTTAATCCATTAAGTAGTTTGTTACGATTTGAAAAATGTCATAGAGATGAATCACATTACTTTCCCCATCTTTCTTATGATACATCGAAAGAGTGGGCTGATTATGCAACAAATTGTGCATTGAAATTAAATAGAGAATCAAACAGTTTAAACAACAATCAAATATACAATTTGCTAGACCTCCTTGGATTTAATTGCAAAGCAAAAAAAATTGATATCAAGGAATATGTTTCAAATTAAATGTCTCCAATACAGCACACATTTTGCGTGCTGTTTTTTTAAGACTCATTTCGCAAAGTTTGTTACTATTATGATAACTAACTGATTGAACGGCATCTAAAATAGATGCCGTTCTTCAATTAACACACCGATTACCTGAAGAAGCAAATCATTTCTTTCCTGCATAATGTAATGCATAATTTACTTACAACCTTATAAGATATAAACTATTTATGAGGTGGATTATTTGGGAGACATACTTAGAACAAATGAATTAGATAATGCAATAGATTACTTAGAAAAAGCTGCTTTTTACTTCAATAACAGAGTTGATAATTATTGGTTTAAATGGATGATCATTTCATTACATGGTGCTCTTTATGGCTTTGGTGTATGTGCGATTAAAGGTACTAGTACAGAAAGAGTTCTAGAAATGAAATTAGGAAAAAAGAAACTGGAACAAAAGAAAAAAGAAATTATCGATTTTTACAAGTATGAATTGGGTTTTGATGTAGAACAAGGCAGTAATTTATTAGATAGCACTGTGGAATACAATTCAAGTCAATTATTAAGTATTAAAACTATACTCGAACACTGTCAGAATGAATCATACATGATGCAACAATTCGATAGTAAGATTTTAAAAATTAGCGAACCACAGCAAAATGCCATAGATAAAATGATACTATATAGGAATGATTTTGCTCATTTCAAACCAAAAGCATTATCAGTAATTACACAAGGTGAAGATTGGATTGTTAAAGAAGTGGTTGACGTCATAAAATTCCTTGCTCTGGATTCGGGAAATGTTACTTATTTCGAGGATAGTATTTTTGAAAAAGTAAAATATCTTATTAATCGATTTAAGTAACTAGCAGGGACTTTATCTCTAGTTGTTGAATATTGAAACAAAATAATATATAGCGTGAGGTCTATCATGGAATACAATTTCTTGTATTTAATTGAATCAGGTAACAATAGTGTAGTTGTGTCAGCTAAAAACAGTATAGAGGCAATTGGTCTATGGATTGAACAAAAAAATAAAGAAATTGAAGAGGACGGACGTCTAGTAAAATTTAACCCCACAAATTATTCCGTAAAACAAATCGAGCGTGAAGATTTGATTATACGAGCACCCAAGTAAATTGAGTGTTTTTTTATTTTTTGGGGGGTAAAGGGATGAAGGCAACTATTTTATGCAAGTGTTTATTTGTAGAAAAAAGACCTTGGCAATGTCTTTAACGGGTTCTCTTTTGGAGTACAAAAAGTGAAATAACATAGAGAATCGCATATAAATTAGCAATCGAAAAAGCACTGCAATTCGCAGTGCTTTTAGCATTTTCTTGAATTGTTTTTTCGATTATCTTCGAAAATGCAAATTCTAATTCCATCAAACCAACATCCTAATTTTAACAAATAAAAGCAAGACCATCTAATTAAAGAATCTCCATACCAATATAATTGATTGACTAATTTTTCATTATTATATAAAACTTATCTTATCTTTCCCCTTATGTACGATTGCTTTTTCGTATTTCAGTCTTCTTCTAACTATGCTAAAACTCGATGATATAAGGAATCCTGATATATAATCTGACATTGTGTTGTGTTTATATCCTTTTTACAATATGTGCCACCAATCTCAGGTTATGCTCGATCAGCAATCCCCGGGCATGCTCATCGCCATTTGCCATATCTTTTAAGTACTGCTTTTCTTCATTCTCAGACAGCGGCTGTGGAAAAGCGTTGTTTTTTACATATGAGACAAAAAGCATAACTTCTTTGAAAAAATAAGCCAACACACCTACTAATGACATAACAGCACCTCCAAGGCATACTTACTTCTTTATGTTTATGCGGAGCTGGGCTTGGCTGTGTCTGTACATTTAAAATGGAAGCGTGAACCTTTTTGAGGAATCGAAGATCTTTTTTAGATGATGAAGAGGAAGGGAAGCTGGGACATATTGCTTTAGATCATGCAGCATATATGAATGACATTGATTTAACGGACTGTCAGTGAAAAGTGATCGAACGTGAAGCCGATGTCTTTGCACGTGAACTTTTGTTGCCGGAAGCGATGCTTAAAGAAAAGATTGAGCTGCCAATCAGTCTTCAGCAAATCGGTAAAACATCGAGTGTGAAAGTATTAACGTGACGGATGCATTATATTGCGAGTACTGTGGAAACAACACCAGGTTAGGAGTAGTGACTAAAAAGTAAACATTGTATATTATCTAAAAGTTCATTAAAAAAGTAAGTATTCCTAAATAATGATGCTACTTAGTTTTTTTAATTAGTGCCATTCCAATTGAATATCCTCTTATTGCATACATACTTAATGATCCACTTTTCCATAAAAGCACTAGATCGTGAAAGAATAGTGTTAATAACGATTGCTTGAATGAGTTGCTCTTTCATGCATTTACTTCTTTTCATCCCTCATTTGCGAACGATTACCATAAAAAAAAAAGAAAAGCAGCACAACGCTATGGTTATGCTGCTTCAAACAACTTATAATGTTTTCAGTTCATCCAGAAGGGATTCTGCACCATTAGGACTTAAAATAATTTTTCCATTGAAGTACATCTTATTGTCATTTGTTACTTCACCTGTCACAACACAAGCATTATTTGCTTCATACTTCTTTAATATGACCTTTTCATTTTCTACAAATATCTCTAATCCATCTTTTTGTTCGATCTCCATAATTCTTCGTAATTCTATAGGGATGACAATCCTCCCTAATTCATCTACCTTTCTTACAACACCGGTACTTTTCAAAATGATACTTCCTTTCGTTACAATCAAAGATTTAAACGTCACTATTTGTTTGTCTATATACTTCGTATTAGTATACAACTTTATGGAACTAATCTATTGGAATCATTTTACATGTTGATTAAAAATAAATTAACATAAGTTCCATTAGAAAAGGCGATAATCCTTATTAGATCATCGCACCAGTTAACTTAAGTGAAACCCTTCACCATATATTGAAAAGAAACCTAAACAATCCTCTCTAAATGGCAACACAATGAATCTCGCGTACGTTCTTAAATACACAGTAATATAAAAACCACGGTTAAAAATAGCTTAACCGTGGTAAGTTATGATTGTCTTACAGGATGCAAGGAAACTTTTTTCTACTTAACAGATGATCAATCCTCCGTTTCCTTTTCCAATACATTCTCAATATAATCTTTTCCCCATTCATACATAGCATCTATGATCGGTAAAAGTCTTTTTCCATGCTCAGTCAATGAATATTCAACTTTCGGTGGAACTACAGGGTAAACTTCACGATGTACTATTAAATGATCTTCAAGTTCGCGTAATTGATTAACAAGCATTCTTTGGGTAATTCCCGGCATAAGGGATTTTAATTCACCAAATCGTTTCGTTCCTTCTTTGCCTAGATGCCATAAAATCAACAATTTCCATTTACCACCAATTATTGAAAGTGTTAATTCTTTTTCACAGTTGAAAGTTTTCTCTCCTAAATTTGGCATTCACTTCACCTCCCCCTTATTTTATCCAATAGTATACTTTTTAGCACTATATGCGATGAAAGTGCGTACTTTTAATTTAATAACATACTGAGTATACTGAACAACGTGCTAGTGAGTAAATATATTTTCAAATGGAAACATTTACACCTGTCTCAGGACAGCTACTTAGCACAACAAATTAAAATTCATAAGGAGCGAATATAAATGAAATTACAATTAGCATTAGATCTTGTCGATATTCCGGGAGCAATTGAATTAGTGAAAGAGGTAGAAGAGCATATTGATGTTGTAGAAATTGGTACACCTGTGGTGATCAATGAAGGTCTTAAAGCAGTGAAAGAAGTAAAAGCTGCATTTCCTAACTTAACCGTATTAGCTGACTTAAAAATTATGGATGCAGCTGGATATGAAGTAAGCCAGGCATCTGCTGCAGGTGCTGACATCATTACGATTCTTGGAACTGCAGAAGACGAGTCAATTAAGGGTGCAGTAGAAGAAGCTAAAAAACAAGGGAAACAAATCCTTGCTGATATGATCGCTGTTAAGGATATTGAAGCCCGTGCAAAAGAACTAGATGAACTTGGCGTTGATTATATTTGTGTTCATACTGGCTACGATCTTCAAGCAGTTGGAAAGAACTCTTTTGAAGATTTACAAACCATCAAAGGTGTTGTAAAAAATGCTAAAACTGCAATCGCAGGTGGTATTAAGTTAGAGACACTTCCAGAAGTTATCAAAGTACAACCAGACCTTGTCATTGTAGGTGGCGGGATTACTGGACAAGCTGATAAAAAAGCTGTTGCTGCCAAAATGCAAGAAATGATTAATCAAGGGTAATTCAGAACATGAATACAACTCAATACCTAGCTGAAATCATAAAAGAGTTAAATCGCTCCGTAGATTTAATATCGAATGATGAAGCTGAAAAATTAGTTAATGGGATTCTTGAATCCAAAAAAATCTTTGTTGCAGGCGCAGGTAGATCTGGATTTATGGCCAAATCATTCGCTATGCGAATGATGCACATGGGGATAGATGCCTATGTGATTGGCGAAACAGTAACTCCTAACTTTGAAAAAGATGACATCTTAATCATTGGATCAGGTTCAGGAGAAACGAAAAGTCTAGTTTCCATGGCTGAAAAGGCAAAAAGCATCGGTGGGACGATTGCAGCTGTAACCATTTTCCCTGAGTCCACTATTGGACAATTAGCGGATATCACAATTAAGTTGCCTGGCTCACCTAAAGATCAGTCGGAGAGTGATTTTAAGACGATTCAACCAATGGGATCATTATTTGAGCAAACACTTTTATTATTTTACGATGCTGTGATTCTTCGGTTCATGGAGAAAAAAGGTTTGGATACCAATAAAATGTACGGTAGACACGCCAACTTAGAATAAATATATTATTCCTCGAGTTCTAAATAGGAAAGACCGCAAGCTGTTTCCATGCAGTATTGTGGTCTTTCTGTTAGAATGTACTACTTCAATTTGTAATAATTTTAGGAGTGATAAAATGATTTCTTTAAATGGAAAAACTGCAATAGTTACTGGCGCAGGAAGAGGTATTGGACGTGCTACTGCTATCGCCTTAGCAAAAGAAGGCGTTCATTTAGGCCTAATCGGCTTAAATATGTCTAATCTAGAAAAGGTAACTGCTGAACTAGCACAATATGATGTAAAGGTTTCTGCAGCAACAGCAGATGTGACCGACCTTGAATCCGTTACACATGCTGTTGAACATATCAAATCAGATTTAGGCCCAATTGATATCCTAATCAACAATGCTGGTGTTGCTAAATTCGGTGGGTTCCTTGATCTAACACCAGAAGAATGGGAAAAAATCATCCAAGTCAATTTAATGGGTGTGTATAATGTAACAAGAGCAGTATTACCAGGAATGATCGAAAGAAAATCAGGAGATATCATCAATATCTCTTCATCTGCTGGTCAAAAAGGTGCTCCTGTTACAAGTGCATACAGTGCTTCTAAATTCGCTGTTTTAGGGCTAACTGAATCACTTATGCTAGAAGTAAGAAAACATAATGTCCGTGTTACTGCTTTAACACCAAGTACGGTCGTTACAGATTTAGCAATTGATACAAATCTTGTTAAAGGCAATGAAGAAAACGTGATGCACCCAGAAGACCTTGCAGAATTAGTCGTGGCTAGTTTAAAATTTAATCCAAGAGTATTCGTTAAAACAGCTGGATTATGGTCAACAAATCCATCATAAAACGAAGCAGATCCAGTGGGGTCTGCTTCTTTAGTTCGTATAAAATACTCTTATATGTATTAGTGATACAAGGACATTACTTTCTCTAAATCAACAATTAACTGGTTAACCTCATTTTGTGCTAAGCGTACAAGCATTTGATCGAATAAAGTAATAATTTGCCCATCCTCTTCATGCTGATGTTTTATTAAATAATGATAAATATTATTTAACTGGTCTTCATTAAGGACCGACTCTGTTTCGAAATTCTTAACTTTCTGTAAGGAAAATTCATTGATACTCGAATCAAATTCACCTGCAATAATGTTCCCTTTTACGAACATCCTCTCACTCCTCAAAGTCAGTATAGGATAGTTTTCCCACATAATTGGTCTAACAACATTATCTATGAATTTTTATTTAAAGGATTAAAACAATAAACCCCTGACACGCTTGAACAAAGATCAATCTGATAAAATTAAAATTGATAACGTAAAAAAATAGCTATCCTTTTGGGTAGCTATTTCTTTTATAAACTGAGTAACTAACATAATATGATTATCTAAAGATAAAATATCATTAGAATTTCCGTAACCATTTTCTTACTTTTCAATAGAAAAAGAGAATATAGAGTCATGTTTTAAATAAACAGCCATTTTTATAAATAATATGATTATTGATATCTTAAAGAGTCAATGATCTCATCACTATTAAAAAATCGCGCTAAAATATCCTTTTGTTGTTCAAAAGCAACACCATCGATATGGACTCGATCCATCATGGCAAACTGTGCGTTCGATTTGAGATAAGGATTTGGTCCTACTGAACAAAAAATTGAAAACCCCTCATCCTGCAAGGCTTTAAACTTTTTATCTTCAGGCAAGACACTGCTACCATAAGGGTAAATAAAGATAGAGGTCTTCCCTATCAACGGTTCGACTTCTCTTTTCCAACTGGCGGTATCAGATCGTAATAATTCCAAACTTATGGTTCTTGTATTCAAATGTCCATATCCATGTGATGCAAATTCCCAGCCTTCTTGCTTTAATTTATTCACAACTTTCAAGGCAGCATCCTTTTCTTGAGGATAGCTGCTTTTGGTTAATTCATGTGTTTGGTACCCTAAGATCCCTTCATATCCAGTTAAAGCTAGTATGCCTCGTGCACCGTGAAAGGAAAAGTCTGGGTGTTTATTTATAAAAGATTCCAGGATAGGTACGATTTCATGTTCTCTTGAAATGGACTCGACCCCTTTCAAATCCTTTGAATACGTAGCGATCTCCCCTCCATTATCAATAATTAATTTATAGGCATTTCCGTTTTCCCTCATATATTGATAGTAATTTAAATCATCAACAGAAAGGACGAGTGGCTTTTTGTTTTTAGGCAGTTTTAACTCTTTTTTTCCGAGGATTGTTTTTCCATTCATATCTTGTACATCAAACAGATCAGACATTTTGATCAAAATATAATTTTTTTTGTATAGTGATTCAATAATTTTATTAAACTCTTTTACGGTGATGAACCAGTCCTTGTATCCTTGAGACATGGAGTCACCATCAAACGCCATCTCAGGATAAATAACGAGAGGATGAAAAAAAATATGTTCAACCGGACCGTTATACACTTCCAGTTCTTCTGTTGGTATCGGATCAGGAATTATTGGTTTTCGCTTTTTGTTATCAATTATTACGACTTTTTCGATCTTTCTTGGTTTTGTTTCTTCTGATATCGAACCTTTACTTTGAATGGAACAGCCGGACATAAGTAACAATAATAAAGTCAGGAAAATAAAATTTCTCATATCGCACCCCATGTCTTAATAACTCGGTTTCTTGATTAGTCGCATTAAGTAACCTTTCAGTTACATATATGGAAGAAATCAGGAACTAATTCTTATATTAATGTTAGGAGTACAAATTAATAATCCATATAAAGACTGTGAGATTTCGGGTCCGGTAAAGAGTTTCTGCAGTAAATTACCTTTAGGAAACTCCTAAGCGCTCATACTAATGAACTAAACATGCATAGTTTAAAAGTATTACAGTAACAGCCCATTGCCGATGACTTTTTTATTTTTATAAAGGACACGACAGTTGATAATCAATACATATTGCTTAGAATATAATACTTATTCCCTCTGGGTTAAATTTTCTCCTTCATCAACTCCTGCCCTTTTGTTGATGAATAAAATAAAAAAAGAACTTACTCCTGAATACTTCAGTAAATAACTAAGAAACAAACTCGCCATAAAAAAAAAGCACTGATCATTATTTTCAGTGCTTCATTTCACCTTTATTTAGAGTAAACATTTTCTTTGAACGTTTCCATGGAGAGGTAATATTTGTTTTTGAAACATTGATTCATGGTCAATAAATTAAGGATTTATTCAAAATCCATCGTTACTTACTGTTACTGTCTCAATAAGCTGGGACTCTTCCCATCCTTTACAAACATCTATCCAATCTTTAGCCAATGAATATTGAAATAATTCATCACATGTTAGTTCAATAGCAGAGTTTCTGGTTCCACATGCAGGGAAAAGGGTTTTGAAACGTTTCATCGAGATATCTAGATAAACGTCCATTTCGTTTTCCAATCCGAAAGGGCAAACACCACCTATCACATGTCCGGTTTGCTCTATCACTTCCTCTGGCGTTAGCATACGTGCCTTGAATCCAAATGTGGTGCGGAATTTCTTGTTATCAATTTTTGCATCACCGGCTGCAACGATCAAGATGGCTTCGTTCCCTTCCCCCCTGAAGCTTAACGTCTTTGCAATTCGAGCAGGGATGACGCCAATGGTATTAGCTGCCTGCTCAACCGTTGCACTTAATGTTTCAAACTCCAACACATCACCTTCACGATTCCACTGTTTAAAATGAATTAATACGCTTTCTAATGACATCTTATTCATCCTTCCCTTTTACGATAATACGTCAAATGATACTGCCTTTAATATGGTAAAGCAATATTAGCCTCTCGACATTATAGTTAGACTAGAATGATCCAAGTTAGAAGAAAAGGAAAAAGGAAAAAAAAACCGCTATTGCTGGTTTTTCTTCATTTCAGAGAACCTGATCCAACCTTATTTTTGCAGGCTAATTCTCGTATACTCTTTTGAATAAGCAATCTTAAATAGTTCCAGATAGTCTTCTTTTGTTATTTCCCTTGCATTGCTTGGTGTAGATCCATTCAAGTACGATGACTCGGCAAGATAATCGAAGTCATTCTCGTTCACCTCAGGTAATGAGTGGAATGTTGGGATGGATAAATCGGAAGCCAACTGCTTTAATTCCTCTACAAGGCGAGCGGTTGCATCTTTATCGGAATCGTTTGGAGGGGCGATACCGATCGTCCTCGCAATCGTTGCATGTTTTTTCAGATCCGCTCCTGCATTGAATTCGACCATATATGGCAGGAACATCGAATTTGCGACCCCATGTGGCGTATCATATAATCCACCGATCGCCTCAGCCATGCAATGAACGGATGCTACATCTGCATGGGAGAAAGCCATGCCTGCAAGGGTGGATCCAACCATCATGTTGTAACGGGCTTCTTTATTATTTCCATCATTTACAGCTGTCCTTAAATAAGGATAGATATGTTTCAATGCTTGTAATGCCAGACCGTCTGAAATAGGATTTGATGCCTTACAAGTATAGGCTTCTATTGCGTGTACCAAAGCGTCCATTCCTGTGGATGCAGTTAAGTGGGCAGGTAATCCATAGGTAAGCTCGGGGTCCACAATCGCTAAAACTGGTGCGATATTTACGTCTTTGATCGTGAATTTAATCTTTTTTGCTGTATCTGTAATAACCGATGAACGTGTCACCTCAGCACCTGTTCCAGCAGTAGTCGGAACAACAGCAATTGGGGTTACTTTTTGAGGAACGTTATTTCGCCCAGCGTAATACTGCGGCTCGCCGCCTAGGCACTGCAAAATCGCAATCGCCTTTGCGGAATCAATTACTGATCCCCCGCCTATCGCCAATATGGCATCCGCAAGAAATTCTTTAGCTTCTTCCCCGCCAGTTTTACAATCGATATCCCGTGGATTTGGCTTCACTTGATTAAATGTACGGGTTTCATAGCCTTGTCGTTCTAACATTTGAATAGCTTGTTTTACAAACCCAACTCGCTCAATTCCAGGGTCCGTTACGATAAAGATTCGAGTTCCCTTTATGAATTCTTTTAAGTATGTACCTGTTTGTTGAAATTCACCATTTCCAGCACGTATGATGGTTGGCAGATTAAATTCAATGCGGTTCATGAACATCGCTCCTTCCCATTCCTTTTCATAATCATAATGGAAAAAGAAGTACATTCAAACTAAAATTGTCTTAATTTTATAAAATGAATATGTCCTGCAAATCCAAACCCCTATCCGCTTATGATAATCTTTGAAGCATAGCTCTTTTAATTATCAACGAAAAAAGTAACCCACCCTAAAAGATGGGAATAGCGCTTGCCGTCTCTATTTCCGATGACAACAATTTCTGTTCCAAACTACTTGTCCTTAAGACAAAAACTTAAATTGCGCCTTGAGTATATAGCCATACCCCGAACAAGGTGGAATCATTGCCGGTTTACCAATTGTTAGCCTTTTAATAATCCTAGGTGATCATCTTCACTACTATACAGCAGGACAAGGGGAACCGGTTGTCCTCTTTGTTTCGTAATATTTCAAAGCTACCTGAAAGCCATCAAACCTTATGTTGATGTGCTGTCGATCCAATACTCCACACGCCCGGACAGCTTCGATCTTCAGCTAATGCACCCGACAGCTTAAAAACCGTTTTAATAATCATTATCTAACTCATCTCAAGAAAAGACTTTTTAAGTTCCTCCCATCATATTATGAACAGTGCGTGTTTACCCTGAATTATTGCGGTCGTGAAAAAACCGATTTTTACCGAACCAATCAGGGGCCACTCCTCAGTCTCCGCAAATAGCTGACCCAACGCAGTCTTAAGCTGCGCAATATCCTTGGCCGTGTGGATTACTCGTTTTGTCTATTGATTAATCTGTCTTTTGCTCCAAACAGAAAGAGCCGGCACCATTTATTTGTAAACCATATTAAAATTACAAACTCAGCGGTTCTATTTTCACCGAGTATTTGACATGAACCTTCATTTTCTCATAATGGTCCAGCCAGACTTTTCTAATCATTGGATGAGCCAAGGGAGAGTAGGTATGGGCTCCCACTTCCAACGGTTCGATCTTTAATCTTTGTGTTTCCTTTACAAGCCCCACGGTTTCACGCTGTAAATAAGATTCGATGTCATCGGTCATCCTAATCATTTCACTTCTGCTGAGTATATTCCGGTGTCCTCGGTATTCATCGATTCTTCCCTTTACCAAAACATCAATGTTTAACGTTTTGAAATGATCATCTACCTGCATATGAACCTTGGAGCGTACCTGGCCCAAGGAAACCTTTAAATGCGGGATGGGAAGATTCTTTAAATAATGGTCATTGGCAATAAGCTGAAACATTTGGTCTTCCCTTTTATTAATGGAACCGACATACTTATTTTCATTAAATAAAGCCGTTCCTTCATATGTAAAATTATCTTTGTCTGCCTTAAATATTGGAAGCACTGGATCCGAGTAAGGAGAATAGACCTTTTCCATAAATTCATGCAAATTGACGATGCTCATTTCCCCTTGATTTCTTCTTTCATAATGCCGAAACATCCGGTAAAGGTAATAATCGAGGTTCTTCTGCACTTTCCTTTCGTTTTCTAAAAAATCTTCAAAACTCCCTCTGACCAGTACAAGAAAAAGGCGCGGAGATACATCAGGATCTGAAAGGATCGTATCAATTAACGAGATGATTTCTTTTTTTGCCAGCTTTTCATTAATGATCAGCATGCGAAGCTGGCCAAGCTTCAATTCCCGATAAAACTTTAGGTTGAATTCTTTTTTCCCCTGCTTTAATAAATCCACATTCAGTGTCAATACCTGTTTTTTCTCATTGGTAACTGGAGGGACGAGGGTCGTAATTTCCAATTTCCCTCCTTCCCCTTGATTCAGGGACCAAAACGTGACGGGAGCAATCTCCTCAACCGTATTGTCTTCAACAAAAGGTGATGAACAGCCCGAAAAAACGAGGAGGATACAAAGAGTGTACAAAAGAGTCTTCATCTAGACTGCCCCCTTTTCCATTTCATTGCAATGGCAAGTACAGAAGGAACCAAAAGGTAAGTTATTGCACCCAGCCATAACTGCAGTGTCATCCATACATTTAATTCCTGTCCTTCCCTCCAGTACCAGCCATTAATGACCAGCATACCTATAAAAACAGCAATTACACATACTAAAAAGCCCTTGCGATTCGTATTGATGTTGATTCGCCCCGCCGCGATCCTTATTGCTCCATACAAACATAATAAGAAAAGGGCAATAAAATAGAGAAAATAGATCATGTTTAGAGAAATTAATATAATATCCACCCTTTCAAAAACAGGTGACTGCAGATAACGTATCATGTTCACAACAGGGAAACTGATTTTCTCCAAATAGGTTGAACCATAATAGAGAAGACACGCAGCAAACAGAACAAGGTATTCAAAGACTGACAGTGCATTGCCTATACTCATTCCCCTTAAAATCTTTTCCTTCTGGCCAATCCAGGGGCCTAGGCAAACCAAATATTCAGGTCCTGAGAGAGCGGACCAAACCATCAGCAGCCCGTACCATGAATGAAGTAAACCCTCGCCTGGCACTAAGGGATACAGATGATGAGTTTGGGCAATTGGCGGCATGAAATATGGAATATAGACAAGAATCACCCAGATCGTGGCCAAAAAACCGATAATGGACAAACGAATCGTTTTCTCCATCCCTTGAGAAGCGATATAAAACCCGGATGCGATCAAGACGAAAATAAGCCAGTTCGTCTTCATCGAGGGAAACATAAATTGATGGACAATTTCGACATACCCCAAAGTGGTCACGATTACTTTCATTAAAATGAAAAAAATCCCGAGAAATGCAAAGAATCGGACCATCTTTTCGCTAAATAATTGGACAAAGCCGTGATAACCCAGAACAAAATAATTGGACGTTAAATATTTGGACAGAATCAAAAGATTGATTTGTGATAGAAAACCCACACCAAGGATTCCTGCCATCATATAAGGATGGACCAAATGTTTGGGCAAAATTAAGACGTAGTACAGCATTTGCATCCGGTTCACCATAGCAAAGATATAGCCGCTTCCCATAACAGCCGTTCTATCAAACAAGCGAAATCTGCTGCTCATTCGCTCCCCTCCCTTTTAGAAACCCGCCATTTTTTCACCGTCTTTAGATATTCCGGCCGCAGCTTTGCCCATGGCAATGGTGCCCGAATAAAAAGATCGTTCCAATCTCTCCAGTAAAGCGGAGAAATCGGTGCAAAAAATGGCTGTTTTAAGGAAGAAAGACCATTCAGATGAGCGAGCAGGAGTATCAATCCCAAGGCGATCCCCAGGATCCCAAAAAAGGATGCAAGAATAAGAATTATAAATTGAAGGACGGTAGTTGCTTTTGTGACTAAATAATTCGGCACTAGAAAGGATGCAATCGCCGAGATTCCCACGAGAACAATCAACACCTTGCTGGCAAATCCTGCTTCAACAGCAGCTTGTCCGATGACAATGCCGCCAATAATTCCGATGGTCTGGCTCGTTTTGGTCGGCATCCGCAAACTCGCTTCTTTAATAATTTCAATAATAACCAACATGATCAGCGCTTCCCAAAAGGGAGTGAACGGCAGTTTGGTCCGTGATTCCATGAGTACATACAGAATCTGAAGCGGGATCATCTGATAATGATAAGTGTTCAATGCCACATAAAGAGGAATCAAAGTAATGGCTATAAAAAAACTCAAATAACGAAGAGTACGTAAAAAACTGGCAATCACCCAGCGATGAACATAATCTTCCGGAGATTGAAAAAGATGAAAAAAGGTAATGGGGGCGATAAGAGCAAAAGGTGTATCATTCAGCAGAATAATGATTTTGCCAAGCCCCAGTGAATAGGCGCACGAGTCCGGACGATCCGTCTGCATAAACTGCGGAAACAAACTGTGCGTATGATCATCCATAAAAGCGGAAAGATTAGAGGACTCCAAAATCATATCAAAGTTCACTTTCGAAATATTTTCCCGTGCAATTTCGACGATCTCGGGATTGGCGATTCCATCCATATACAGCATCTGAACCTGGGTTTTAGTATTCGAACCAACTTGGAATTTTTCTACTTTTAGCTCAATAACGGGCAGACGCCGCCGGATCATGAACACATTCTGCTCGATCCTTTCCGTAAAGCTGTCTTTGGGACCATACATTATCGTCTCGGTTTCGGAATTTTCGATCGCCCGGCTGAGCGAATTCTCCAGTTTTGCCGCCCACCATTCATTATTCCCTTGATCATGGATGAGCACAGCACCAAACAGCATGTATTCTTTGGCTTCTTCCATTGAATGGATTCTTAAAACGCTGCAGGTCGATATACATTGAATAAACGCCTGATCCTCACTCTGAAGAAGAGGCTGAATAATGGCTTCGTTCAGCCTCTCCCTGTCGATTAACGTTTGTATGTATACAAGCCCAAAAGTAGCACCGTTGTTTGTTTTCCGCTGAACAATTTCAGCATCATCCATTTTCGCTGTTGCCTGTTTTAATAAATCGAGCTTCACAGCTTCACTCGGCACCCTGTTTTTCTCTTCTTTTTCTTGCTCATTGGCTGCTGTCTTTTTCTTTCTAAAGAACATCAATACATACCACCTGACTGAACACCATGATTGTTTCAGCATTTATTATGTTCAGGTGAGTGGATTTTAACCTAAGAATAATAAAAGGCCGAGCCATGTTCTTTGCGATACACAAGAAAAACTGCCGGTCATAAACATTTAATATCGATTCTAAACCGGATGAGGAGATGATAATGAATTATGTTGCCTATGGAAAAATATTTCGGTAAGTTAGAACTCGTTCATTCATTTTATGGAGCTATGCCTACTATTATTGAAAAGTGTTAAACTATACGTATTGAAAATGTAAAAGAAACTGGTGATATTATGTCGTTAATCGGCTATAGAATTAAATATTTAAGAGAAAAAAATAATTGGTCACAGTTGACCTTATCTTAAAAGCTAGGAATCAATAATAGTGTTATATCGAATAGAAGCTGGTAATAGAAAAGTGGAAGATGAACTCATTACTAAATTCGCAAAAATAAATCCTCCAGCATTAATAATTTCTTTTGCTATTTGTTGGAGAGTTTTTAATGTCCTTCCAACCATGAAAACTTTCGCACCCTCTCTTGAAAATGCTCGGGCAACTGCGCCACCTATCGCACCGCTAGCTTAGTAGCAATTTATTTCCTCCTTTACTTTTACACTGTTTATTTTTTTATAGATTCGGTATGTAAGTTTTTTGACCTTTTTTACATTTTATAATTTCAATAGATTTTAATATAAAAAAGTGCGCTTCTCCTCGTTAGAGAGATGCGCCAGATTGCGGAAGATCAAGATGATGGTTATGATTACTGCTTTAACCAGACCTACCCGTTGAACAAAGAGTAGCCTATCGTGTTAAGTTTTTTATCCTTTTAATTAAAAACTTTTTTCAAGTCAGACCGAAAGCTCTCAGTTCTTGTACAGGCATCAAGGTTCAACTTTAGTAATTCGAGTGTTACTTCTTCTGATTTTACAAGACCTTCAAAACGTAAGTCCTTAATCCACTCCCAAATATCTTCGAGTTTCCTCTTTAAGAAATAAAATTCAAAGGCATCAAAATCAGGAGACTCATACATCATATATTTCCTGTATTCATTTAAGAATTGTGCAGCATATGGTTCTGTAATGATTAAAATCAGATCTTGTTCTTGTGGAGCAAGTTTCAGACATTCCCAGTCAATAAGCATAAGGTATTTCCCTTGCATAACATTCCAATTATGAGCATCTGCATGGGACAATACAAACTGGTATGGTTTGCTTTTCAAAATATTTGATAAATACCTCATCCTGTTAATCTTTTCTAATAAAGTGCCTGTATATGGCTTCACAATTTCTAAAACGATATCATCTGTATTATCTAAATCGTTATTAATAAAAGAAGATAAGTATTCGCAGAAATCTATGTCAAAACTTTCGTTTATTTGTTGCTGTTTTAATTCATTAGGGATGTTTGAAGTGTTTTTATGAAGTATTCCAAGAATCTTAGCAAGTTCATTTACCTGATTTTGACTTAGCTGTTTGTCACCAATTGTAGTTCCCTCTATATATTCTGAAAGCAAAAACACGTACTGTTCGTCTTCACATTTATTACTTTTCAATTTCGTAAAGATTGGATTGACGAGATTGTTTTTTAAATCAGTATGTTTATGCAACCACTTTACTAAGGGAGTATATCTATCAATTGCATCAATCCACTGAGCAATGGACGGCTTTCTTTTGTTATATACTTTTTAAAAATACTTTTCACATTTATCTTCCACGAAATATGCTAAAGCCGACCAGCCGCCTGGACGTTGTTCTATTGAAGTTGCTTCAATTCCATAGTTATCATTCAATATAGCAGTAATCCGATTATTAATCTCCATCTGGTACTCCTTTTCTTATTAAATGTTTTTAATTTCTAAAGGATATTATTCTTTTCATTATGGAATTCTTCTTTCTGCAAACTGCTCCGTTTAGCCTAAGTACAATCTTCACAAGCTTCTCCAGACTTTAGCAATATATAATTTTCTTATAAATAAAAATCACTTTACATAAAAGTGGGATTGACATTTGGAATTGATTTCTCTTATTTGATCGTAGGTATTGGCTTGTTTATCAAACTTTTTAATTAGTCTATTATTGTTCATGCCTGCCTCCTTCTTAACAACATAATGAGAACACCTTAATCCTTTTTCATAATACTGCCGATTGAATAGAATCTTACTCCACAATGCTGCGCTTTAATTCAATAAAAAGGTGCACTTCTCCTCCTTGAAGAAATGCACCTGCCGTCTTATAAAAAGTTCTCTGTAATCTGTTTTAATCGGTTCGCCACCCATTCGATGTCATATCCGACTTCATCAAGGATCACTGTATTATAGATTTCTTCTAGTCCTATGCGAAGCATGTAACAATACATTCTTTCCTTTATTTCACTTGAAACGATATATTTCTTTGTGATTTTTTGAATGAACGGCTGAAGTTTATCTTCATTCCAGAATAGGATGTTTGCTTTATCGTACAAGTGATCTCCGTACATAGAAAGACTCCAATCAATGACACCAGTTACCTTCCCGTCTTTAGCTAGTACATTAAAGGAGCCTAAATCCCCATGAACCAAATTTTTCTTTTCTAATGTAATACTCCCGATAAAAGAATCTATTTCTTTCATGGCTTTATTGACTACTTCTGTATCTAATCCTTTCGATTCAAGTGCTCCCCAATTATAAATATCTTTATTGAAGATGGCTTTGATGAAGTGGATCCATGTTGGAAATGCTGCATGACCCATATCGTCATAACGTCCATAACCTTGTTGATTCGAAACATCAACTGATTCAAGCCTCTCTAATTTTCTCATCAGATCAGATGCAATATCGAATAACTCTTGGCTGTTCAAATCAAACACTTTTGACCCTTCAATATATTCCGATATAGAGTAAGCTGTATCATGATCTTCCATCACTCCCACATGTAAGACATTGCGGACGGGAAATGTTTGTTTGAGAAACGAATACACCCATTTTTCTTTCTTATAAATTTCTTCACGGTTCCCAATTTGAATGACATAATGATTGTTGTCTTCCTCGAAATAGAACGTTTGTGAAACCAATCCTCCATGAAGTTCTTTAATATTTCTTACTGAAGAAAAGTGATTTTTGATAATTTTTTTTATTTGATCTTCTGACCTTTTTTTCTTCACTTCTAACACTCCCTTGAAAAAGATTTTTCCTAAAAGCAATTCGTCCAAAGAGAGTTTATAAATACGGCTAAGTGTAATGATAGAATCGATATCAGGATAGTTCTTGCCTATTTCCCAATTTGATAAAGTCTGCCTTGTAATATTCATCATTTCGGCGACTCTTTCTTGGGTATATCTCGCTTTTTTTCTTCTCAATTTTAACTTCTCACCAATATTCATAACGTCCCTCCTTACATAAATTTTCTCATGGTTATAGGAAAAAGCTAGCAAGGGATTCTTGCATTACTTATTCAACAATCCTGCTCGATTGTTGGATAAGTTCAATAAAAATTACACTTCTACTTTTTGAAGAAATGCACCCGTTGAATAAAAAAGTTATTACTAGAATTTCATTTTGACCGCACGAGTTGCTACAAAGCATTTTATAAATTTATCGAGTGGTCGACTTCCACGAAAATCATCTTCGTATAAACCTGTAATAACAAAACCAGCGTCAATTTGCCCCTGTATTTGTGCCTCTAAACTATGACCGTACTCAATAGTCTTATTAGCCATCAAATGTTCAGTTATTTCTTCACTAGTCATATGATCTAACGTGGATGAAGGAATTGAGTTTTTCACAACAAGATTCCCCTTCATATCCTCTTCGTCATCAAAAATAAACAATAGAGGATTAGTAAATCCCGAAATAAGAACGCCCTTGTCTTTTAATACTCTAGATGCTTCCTTCCAAACAGGAGTTATATCTTCAACAAATAAGTTTGCTACTGGATGCACAATAAGATCAAAAGATTCATCACCAAATACAGATAGATCAGACATATCTCCCTGAATCGTAGTTAGCTCTAAATCATTTTTCGTAGCAACTAATTCATCTTTTTCTAATTGTTTTCTTGAAATGTCCAAAACGGTTACTTCTGCCCCAGTGGCTGCTAGGACTGGGCCTTGTTGTCCACCTCCAGAAGCTAGACAGAGTATCTTTAGTCCTTTTAAAGAACTAGGAAACCAACTTTTCGGTACTGGTTTTCCTGCTGTTACAGTAATCGTCCATTCTCCTATTTTGCTCTTTTCGATAATCTCTTTGGATACAGCCTTTGTATATACCGAACCTTCTTCTACTTTTTTGTCCCAAGCTTTGCTATTCTGTTTCACAGTGTTCATATCTCTATCTCCTAGTAGTTTGGATTGTCTTTAGTTCATTCCATAAAAAAGCATTTCTCCTTCTTGAAGAAATGCACCCGTTACTTGAATAAGGATTTTACTTTTCCAGTTAAATTATCTAAGAAAATTCTTAATTTAAAGGGATATCTTTCTGGTATATACAATATAAGTTTGTACTCATTCTTAGAGCTTTTTTCTTTTTTTCTATTTATTGAGTTTTCTTTTTAACTTTGGCTTTATCCAGAAAAGAAAGCGGTCATAATCTTTTTTTTGCAAGATGACTATCCAAATAAAAGCGAATATTTCCCACAGCACTCTACAAACAAGAAATGCAAGGCTAATGTAAGCCACCCAAGTTAATATAAATTCTATGGGGTCACCATTCATTACAACCCTCCTTTGTTTTTACTCGGTTCCAATATTCCCTCTTATATGTTTCTATGTTCTAAATAAACTTTTTATCTCTAGTTTTCTAAGCTCATACTTCAACTAACCTGCCTTTTAGGTGAATAAGAAGAGCTACTGAAACAGCTCTTTGGATCTTCAGCAAGCGCACCCGACCGTGGAATAACACGTTACAAAATTGCTTCGCTTTTTAATCCATGTTTCAACGTTGAAGTCTTTTACTTTTGAGTAAACAATTTTGGTGTCTAAAAAAGTTTTAAAAATTCTTTTGCTGCTTTTGATAAGTAACTATTCTTTCTCCAAATTACTTTGGGTTCAGATATTAAGGTCTGTTCCATTAGCTGAATGACTCTCAATCCTCCCAATGAATGGAGGGATAATAACGAGTGCGGTAAGATCGTTGCACCAAACCCCGATGAAACGAGACCAAGTAACATAATTAAATCCTGACATTCGCACAGTATATTTGGTTCTAAATCTAACCGTTGAAATTCATTAACAATTTGTCCATACGCACCCAAACCATAGTTTGGTCGCAGAAGAATCAATGGCAAATCGGTGATTTCCTCTAACCTGCATTGTTCCGATCCACTCCACGTCCATTTTTCAGGCAAAACAAGCACATATGGGTCACTTTCCAATGTCATTTGAGAGATGCTTTTTTCTGTTATTGGACTATTTGTTATCGCAATCTCAATCTGACGTTTAGATAACATTTTTATGAGATGAATCGTTTCACCTTCCCATACTTTGAAGGTAAGACCAGGATTTTTCTCACGAATATCTACCACCTTAGAAAGAATTAAAGATGCACAATAAAGATTGGATCCAACAGATAAAATCCCACTGGCGTCTTTCCTCATTTCTTGAACTTCAACCATTGTTTCATCAAGTTTATTTAAAAGTTCTTTTGCTCGAAGAAGTAATCTTTCTCCCTCCAAGGTTAAATTAAGACTTTTGTTATCTCGATCAAATAAAATGACGCCTAGCTCTTCTTCCATTTGTTTGAGTTGTTTGCTCAAAGGGGGTTGAGCCATATTTAATTTCTTTGCAGCGGTCGTGATCTTACCTTCTTCTGCTATAGTGACAAAGTATTTTAACTGTCGAATATCCAAGATGAAACCTCCATCATATCCAAAAGATATAGTAAAAAGATAAAACAGATATTTTAAGTATTAATAAATTGAGTATACACTAAGATGTAGTGTAATTCATAAGTTGAAGGAGTGTGACTTTGTTGTTCAAAAAAAATACCATACAATTTCCTAAGCTTTTATCGGTTGGGAATATATCGAATGGATTTGTGGCGTGGCTTTTTGGTTCAGCAGGACCATTATTAATTGTTTTACAAGCTGCTGCAAAAGGTCATTTGTCTGATAGCACAACCAGCTCATGGATTTTCGCCATTTATGGAATGGGAGGACTCCTAACGCTCATCGTCTCTTTATATTATGGGCAACCCATAGGATATGCCTTTTCAATACCTGGAGCCATTCTTGTCGGCTCAAGCTTAACCCATTATTCTTTCAACCAAGTGGTTGGTGCCTATATTATAACCGGGATCCTTATTTTTCTTTTAGGATTATCTGGCCTTGTTACAAAATTGATGAAGGTTTTGCCTATGCCGGTTATGATGGGGATGGTGTCAGGCGTCTTACTCCCTTTCGGAACTGAAATGATCGGCTCGGTTGTAAAAAATCCTTTACTCAACGGAATCCCGTTACTTGTCTTTCTTGCTCTTTCTTTTTTCTTGCGATTTTCAAAAAAGTTTCCGCCTATATTAGGAGCCATCATTGCAGCAATTCTTTGTCTTAAATTTTTGCCGAACGTTTTTGTACAGCATCTCCATATAACAATGGGCATTCCCCATTTTATCATCCCATCATTTAGTTTTTCCGTTGTAGGGGAACTTGTCATTCCGTTACTCTTAACGGTTATTGCCATTCAAAATGCCCAAGGGATTGCTATGTTAGAGACCCATGGCTATCGTCCACCGATCAATGCCATGACCAATTGGAGCGGAATCGGTACCATTATTAATGCTTTTTTTGGGGGCCACCCAGCCTGTATTGCAGGTCCCATGACGGGCTTACTTGTTAATAAAGAATCAGGCAAACTTGAACATAGGTATGTCGCTGCTATTGTATTAGGAGTATTATCCTGTCTATTTGCTCTATTCTCTCCAATAGCTTCGCAAATTCCACATGTCATTCCTGCCTCATTAATTCAATTACTAGGTGGCATCGCCATGATTAGTGTACTGGTTGACTCTTTGAAAATGAGTTTCTCTGGTCCCTTCAAATCAGGCGCCCTCTTTTCTTTTATAATCACAATCTCTGGGATCTCTATTCTCCATATCGGAGCGCCATTCTGGGGTCTGGTTGGAGGTACCTTGGCAACCGTATTCTTGGATAAACAAGATTTTTATATATCCGAATCAAGGGACCAGAACAATGAAACTAACTTGAGTGAAGCTCTTTACAAGGACAAAATTTCCTAACACCGTTTCTTTAGACCTCGGATACATCTCATGACACAATAAACGGACACCTAGACATAGTGCAATCTAGGTGTCATTTATTTCTTTGTGTAGAATAAAAACCTCATTTACTTATGATAAGGCTCCCCACTATTAATGCTAAACTACATCTTCAACAATCTGGTCCGTTTTTGGAATAAAACATAAAAAGTTTTATATTTAAATCTGAATCGGCACGAAAAAAAAGCACGCAGCTAATTTAGACATAAACCTTGGTATATCCCTTATACACCTAGGATTTTCAAAATTTATCCGATTGAACCTTCCATCTCGAACTTGATTAACGATGGCTTTCAAAACATATTTAACAGTTATAACAATCTTATTTTATTAAGGTTTTCATGGTCTTGATTTTTAAAATATTTCAATACTTTTCAAGTTCAGTTGGCATCAAGTTGGCACGAACACGAAATGGATTTGAGGTTCCAATGATGAACTTGTGTACGGAGCATATCTCACCCTTTTTTTCCTTTTTATAATTGTAAAAAAAGCTGATATTATCGCCTTTTAAATTTAAGGTTTTTTATAATGTATCATATCTTTTTAAATAATTTTGGTCCGATTTCGGTCTGGATTTTGGTCCAACTAAATTATAGGTAATTCTTCAACAATCGCACCTGATTGTTGAATAAGTGTTGTTTCAAATTTCACTATTATTTTAATTCTGTATTCTCTATTTGTTCTAAAAACCAAGGTTTTTTTCCTTTTTTTGAATACGAAGCGAAATACTCTTTATTATCCTCAATCAAGTTCCACACCATTTCCTCTTTTACAACAATCTTAAAAGTCTCGTCTTTTGTTTGGTTGTTGGGGTCATATGCATTTATCCAATATTCTTTGTAATCCTTGGAGTTTCCTTTTTCTACTACAATTAGGGATGAAGCAGTGGATGTAAAAATTTCCTCGCAAGATGTAAGCATTAAAGAAATTAATATTATAAGTAAACCTGAAAACCTTTTCAAAGAACACCTCCATAATAATTAGATAACAAGTCTTTGTTACACAATCCTGCTCGATTGCTTAATAAAAATCATTTCAAACTTAGCTCATCTATTTATTCTAATAAAAAAAGATACTTACCTATTTAAAGATAAGCACCCGTTGAAGACGCAATCCACAAAAAAGAACCAGCCGTTATCTGTTTGTATTATTCCGATATCTTTCAGGTATGGTTAAGTCTTTTCTTTCATCATCCCATGCTACGGAACTGATCTTCCAACCACTTGGAGTTTGAATAAACTGCATCGTTTTCATCCCCAACGTCTCGAATGAATCTCCATCCAACACTCCTGATTTTCGGTATAAGCTGAAACGGTGGGCGATATTACCAAAAATCTCTGTGATTTCGTTTATTTCTTCTTCTTTGAAATCAGTTAAGTGCCCTTCATTTAATAGTTTTTCACGCGGCTCGATAAATTGTTGAAGATTGTAAATGATGGGGATGGAATCCGTATTTTTGATGATCATCCCCTCTGGAATAAATAAATCATTGAGTACACGTACATTTGCTTTTTTTCCATTTTTGTTGGTAAATGCATTAAAGAATATATCAGTTAATCGATCTAAATTTATTTTTTGATTTGATAATTTATATGTGTTACTATCTAGTCCCAAAATATCCCCTCAAATCATCTAAAATATTTTCCTTTTTACTAATTTTATCTTTAATTTGATTATCATCGTATTTTGATGTAAAGGTTATAGGTCAGTAATTTTGCCGAAAAGTAATGCATCATAATACTTATCTTCAATAAAGTAGTTGTCTTTTAATCGCCCTTCACACTCAAAACTGTTCTTTTCAAGAATCCGTGCTGAACCTATATTTGCTGCAGATACAATTGCATGGATTTTATGAAGATTTAGTGATTTAAATGCAAAATCACTTATCAATTCAACAGCCTCTGTTCCATACCCCTTACCCCAATGATCTTTGTGTAATACATAACCAATTTCAGCTTTGTTTGCAACTTGGTCAAAATTGAAAACCATAGCTGTTCCGATAATTTCATTGGTTAATTTATGAACAATAGAGGAATATAAATGAGTACCTGCCGACTCACGTTCTAACATTAATTCAATGTACTCACGAGTTTCCCTCAAAGTATTCATTAATTTCCAACCAATAAATCGTGAAACTTCTTTATCTGACGCATAATCATGTATCTCATGAGCATCATCTAACTTTAAGGCTTTAAAGTAGATTTTTTCACCTTCCAATGAATGAAACTCCAATGTATGGGATAAACAAATATTCATCATCCTAGCCCCCTTTTATATATTCATATTTTCATATTGCCTATAATTCAGGAAAAATTTCTACGATCATTCCACATCCAAAATTATCAATTAAATCCTTATTTTTACTATATAGATTTAAAGTAATATTGGTCAAACAAAAAAATACCTAAAAAAAAGCAAAGCATGTATTCTATCATCTAAAAATAGAGATTGTACTTCTACTGGATTTAAAGAAGATGCATCTCCCGCCATATTAGAAGGTTTAAAAGAATCAACAGACACAGTGACCGCATTCTTCAAAAACTTCAAGTTTTGTTTGTTTTATGGTCCTTCAATTTTCATTTTTTTAAAATACAAGGATTCTTTTTATGCTATTCAAAAATGGATGCATTTCCTCATTGATGAAATGCACCTTAAATTTTTTCTATAACACATCAATCCTCATTTGAAGACATCAAATAATCCTTTTCTCCACCATTGTCTCTACAATCTGAACTGAATTCCAAGCTGCACCTTTTAATAAATTATCGGATACAATCCACAGGTGGAACCCTTTAGGATAGTCAGGATCTTTTCGAATTCTTCCAACAAACGTGTCTGTTTTCCCTGCTGCGTATAAAGGCATTGGATAAAGCTGTTCCCTCGGTTTATCCTGAAGAATAACACCTGGAGAAAAGGACAATACCTCTCTAATGTCTTTAACAGTAGCAGTTCTTCCCAACTCGATGTAAACAGATTCGGAATGACCGGATACAACTGGAACCCTGACGCAAGTAGCAGCCATCTTTAGAGCGGGGTCCTCCATAATTTTTTTAGTTTCTTGAATCATCTTTACCTCTTCAAATGTGTAACCGTTATCGGTAAACACATCTACTTGAGGCAATACATTAAACGCAATGGGATAATATTTTTTATCCTTCTTTGCAGGTAATATGCCGGCTTCTGCCTCATGACCCGCAAGCATTGCCCTTGCTTGTTCCTTTAATTCGTTGATTGCATGAATTCCTGACCCTGATACTGCTTGGTAAGTTGAGACAATAATTCGTTCTAAACCGAATGCTTTCCGGATCGGGTGGAGAACTGTTACCATTTGTAATGCGGAACAATTTGGAACAGCGATGATGCCTTTATGGTTAGTTAGAGTGTGGGCATTTACTTCTGGAACGACAAGAGGGACATCAGATGACATTCGATATTCACTCGTGTTATCAATCACAACAGCACCACTATCAACTGCGTAGTTTACTAATCGTTTTGACACTTCTCCTCCAGCACTGAAAAAGGCAATATCGACACCTTGAAAGCTTGTTGGCAATGCTTCTTGTATTGTGATTTCCCGTTCTTTAAAGGACAGTTTTTTACCAGCCGATCGCTTTGAGGAAAGAAGTGTAACTTCACTTATCTCAAATTTAGTTTCGTACTCTAGTAAGCTAAGGATTTTTTGTCCTACTGCACCCGTAGCCCCTACTACAGCTATATGATAACTCTTTTTACGCATAACATTCTCCTCCAATGCTCTTAAGTGGTTTGATTAATGATAACAATCACAAATTCTGACCATCTAATTCCTTTTTCATGTAAAAATCCGATTCCGAGCAGATGTAATAAAAAAGCGAAGAAATGCAATTTCCCTTCTCAGTTTGATTTTAATAAAATATTCATTATTTGAAAAATTGAAAAATATGATATAATCGTTCACAAATCGTGATACTAAAAAGAGGGTTATCTATGGAAATGAGACACGTGAAAACATTTTGTGCTGTCGTCAAATATGGAGGATTCTCAAAAGCAGCTCGCGCATTAGATTATGCACAATCTACAGTGACTGCCCATATTAAAACACTAGAGAACGATTTACATACTTCTCTCTTCGACCGATTAGGGAAAAAAGTTCTTCTCACGAAAGCAGGACACCATTTTCATCCTTATGCTTTAGAGTTGCTATCTATCTACAAAAAAGCACAAGAGATACCTCAAGATAGAAATTATCCTGAAGGAACCCTTACCATTACGTCCAATGAATCTTTGGCTGTTTATCGGTTACCACAATTATTACAAAAATATAAGCAGAAAAATGCTAAAGTAAATATTATTCTAGAGACAGCTACTAATGAACAAGCACTAAGAAAGTTGCGAGATGGTGAAGCAGATATTGCATTCTTGATCGGGGAACCTATGGAGTACGAAGAGTTTATTACAACAACATTATTTGATGAGTCATTCGGATGGGTTTTGCCCGTTGACTTTACACCTTTTGAAAATTCATCTAATTTCTTAAGAGAATACCAATTTATTTATACAGAGGAATGGTGTGGGTACAGAGCAATGGTGGATCGCTACTTACGTATGAGTGGACACTTTCCTGACAAAAAATTTGAAAGTTCAAGTATTGAAGTCATAAAGCAATCAGTCATGTGTGGGCTAGGTGTCGCGATCCTTCCTTATATTGTTGTAAAAGAGAATTCTAATAATAATCAATTAACATTTAAACCAATTGAAGCACCCCAATCCATAAAGAGTTATGCCATTTATCATAAGTTGAGATGGGTATCCCCTGTGTTGCAATCTTTTCTTTTGTTACTAGAAGAGCAAAAATGTCTATGGATGGATGAACAGGTTCATGGGAAAGAATGAAGATGGACGTTGGTTTTCATCCACATTTAAACTCATTATTTGCAAATTCAGCTTGTGAAGAAATTATGTTTCGGATATGAAATAAAAAACCGCAATTCAATTGTTAGTTTTTTCCAACATTTGAATTGCAATTTAAGTTGTCAGTAAATTTCAAAAAAGAGAGTAATTGAATAACTTATTTAAAAAGAACTTAAATCAAACTTAATAGCCTTGTTAGAAAATTCATTAACTAGATTTTAAGCAATAATTATTTTGTCTGATCACATCAAATAAAGTGCACGAAATAGTGCACAGACTTAATTTATTTCATTGAATTAAATTAACTACGATTTCCCTCAAACATATAACAAACCTTATAAAATCAGACTTATTTTAACTTAATTGTTCTTATTTAACTCAGTTTTCTTACTAGAATTCCTCTGGCAGCCAAAAGGTCAGCGGTTCGATCCCGCTAGTCTCCACCATACATAAGTCTATAAAACCGCCTGAATTATATTCTCAATTGCTTCCCTAATAACCTCTTTTGTAAATATTCTATCGTTTAACAGTTCTTGAGCCTGCTACAACTCGATTTTTCGTGTTGAGGCCATCACGAGAAACACCTCCCTATCTTTATCTCCTATGAATGTTGCTGCGATCTTAGCTCCATCCTTCGGTGACCTAACGATGTGGCTCTCTCCTTCCCTCACTTCTGCAATTACTTGCATGATCTGAAGAATTTCATAAAGTTTTTCCATTCTTGAACAGCTCCCTTCTTTGTTTGAAGGTGAACTAATCTTTGCGAAAAGAGCTGTCAAGGGACTTGAAGTTTGTGCAAGTTTTTTGGAGCACTAGCAAAAAAGTTCACAAAGTTTGCGAAGTGAAACGCAGCATCCTTTTACTGATCTGAAAGAGCAAATGATTACACTTAAGAGAACAAAGAGGAAAGAGATATCACTTTTTAAATTCCATTTAAAAAGTACCTCAAATGACTTAATTCTTGCATTTGATCTTCCACAATCGCACCCGATTGCTGAGGATAATTACCCCACTTAATTAGACAACTAGCCATTTTCTTTACTCACAGTCCTTCTTATTTCAGCATAAAGTTCATCAAGAGGTTGCGAGCCGTTGAGTTTTAATACAGGACTCTTTGATATTGTCATTTGATAGGATTGTTCTCCATATGTACCTGCCATCTTCTTATCTTCTTCTGACCAATAGGTTTTACACCATTCTAAAAAGTCATTTGTATACTCACCATTTTCATCTAGCCACATTTCACTATTCCGTTCGATTTCTCTGTTCCTTAATCGTTTCATACGGGCTTCTTCATCAAGTGAAAGAAAAACTAAAAGGTCACGGTTACTAAAACCTTCTGGACACCACATAAACACGGAACCAGACGCTATATAACTATCGTTAGAAAACATATCTCTTTGGTACATCTCAATCCGTTTCTCAATTGGATTATTTTCTAAAAAAGAATCATCTTTCCAAAGATAATTATCGGTATCTATCCACTTGATATTTTCCTTTTCACTGATATATTTTGCTAGAGTGCTTTTGCCAGTTCCTGATCCACCAATTATTTGGACTTTCATAAATACCCCCTTTCATACAGGTAGTTCTATTTATCTCTCAGTATCAATAGTTCTGTTCTAATTGAGCTTTATTAACTGTTTATTAAGCAATCCTGCTACGATTGTGGAATATCTCAAAATCTGCTACTCCGCGATTTCTCCACAGGTAACATTTGCAATAGCTCCAGTTATTGCACTAGCATAATCAGATGCCATTAAAACCGCTGTGTTAGCTACTTCGGCAAGCTTTGGCAGTCGTTTCAGCATTGTACTTTCGGCTATTCCGGCTTCAAATGCTTCACGAGTGATTCCGGCATTATTAGCATGATAGTTAAACACTTCATCTACCCCTGGGGCATCCGAGGAACCAGAAGATCTTAAACAGACAACACGAACACCTTTTGTGCCAACTTCAACTGCCAGTTGTCTGCAAAAACCCTCAATTGCCGCGCATGCTACACCAAATCCTCCTACATCACGACAAGGTTTTTTTGAAGCTTGTGCTGTGATGGCAAGAATGACTCCTGATTGGTTCTTAACCATATGACGTGCTGCAGCAGTTGCAGTTATAAAGTGTGCTTTTATCCCTTTTATTATGGGACGAGAATAATCTTCCAGATTCATTTCTACAAGTGGTAACCCTTGTATATCTTCTAAGCCAATTGCATTAAAAGATATATCTATGCTTCCTACATTTTTAAAAACTTCAATGAGATGTTCCTCAACCTGGTTTTCATTCAAAGCATCAATTTGAGCTATCTCTGCGAATCCTCCAGCATTAATAATTTCTTTTGCTATTTGTTGGAGAGTTTTTAAGGTCCTTCCAACCATGAAAACCTTCGCACCCTCTCTTGCAAATGCTCGGGCAACTGCGCCACCTATCGCACCGCTAGCTCCATATATTACAGCTGTCTTATTTTTTAGTATCAATTTATTACCTCCTTCACTTTTACACTGTTTATTATTTTATAGATTCGGTATGTAAGTTTTCTGACCTTTTTTACATTTTACAATTTCAATAGATTTTATATAAAAAAGTGCATATCTCCTTTTTAGAGAAATGCACCCGTTAACTTAATAAATATAATCAAAACTTTTAGACTATTTTGCTCTCTGTTCTGTTTAGAATTCTCTTTATATTTTGTCGATGAAGAATGACTATCGATACGCTTATTAGTAGAGAAAATCCTATGATAACTTTATCTTCAAATATTAGACTGTAAATAAATAACGTTATACCAGCCAACATTGAACTTAATGATACATACTTAGTAAATAACAATGTTAGTACAAACATAACAAACCCAACCAAAACACCTAAAGGTATCAAAAATAAAAAAACTCCCGTTGCTGTCGCAACAGCTTTGCCACCTTTAAAATTAGCAAATACAGAAAATATGTGTCCTAATATTGCCAATAAACCACAAACAATAGGGTTAATCGTAGAACTAAGTATTAGCGGAAGTAAACAAGCAAGTGTACCTTTTAATATATCAGCAATTGCAACAATTACTCCTGCTTTTATACCTAACACTCTATAAGTATTAGTTGCTCCAAGATTTCCACTACCATAATCACGAATATCTTTCTTATAAAATATTTTACCAACTATCAAAGCAAATGAAATTGAGCCTATTAAATAACTTAAAATCAGAGTTAAAATGTTCAAAGTGGTATTATCTCCTCACTTAGTTCGTTATTTTAAGTTTTCTATTTGTTGTATATTTTTTTCTAAAACCTTCTTGCGTTAAACTACTACTTTTCTTGAGTAAATGCTACTCATATATGTAGCAACCGAACTCGTTATTTTTAAGATTATAATATTACTTAAATATTTAAAATATAATTTACCCCATAAATGGATGTGAGTATGTAGATAAGGGTTAGTATCTGAAAAGTAAACTTAGATTTAATGCAAAATTTATAAGTTAAATAAGTCACTAAAGCTGATAGGAAAGGACTAATAGCAAAAACTGATGTATATAGGAAAGCCCCATAATCCATTGATTCAGCAACATAAATATTGGAAGAAATCCATAAAAAGAACATCCACCAACTGATTAAGGATGACATTGTAAAAATCAAATTTTTCATTGTTATACACCTATGTATTTTTACTTTCTTATTCCACAATACTGCACGTTTTGTTGTTCCATTAGAAAAGGCGTTAATCCTTATTAGATCAACGCACCAGTTAGCTTAAGTGAAACCTTCACAATATATTGATAAGAAACCTATACAATCCTCTCTAAATTGCAACACAATGAATTTCGCATACGTTTATCAGAGGAGAAATATCAAGGCGAAAATAGCTTCCAATGCCCTTCGGAGATAACTTCGACCTCTCCATCAATCACTTTAATGGCGGTATCATCGTTAATGGCATATGCCGGCCTCTTTATCTCGGCAGCCCATTGCTCTGCGGCTGCCATGGTGTTATCCGGCAGCATCTCATGATCAAGGTGTGGAAACATGGCAAAATCAACAAGATCAAGTGTTTTATCCTCACCGCTCGGTGGTGTCCAGCCAACGAAGATTTCTCCAATGTTAGGTGCCATCACCATGCTCCCGGCGCTCATTCCCACATAAACTGCGTGCAGAGACGGTAAGAGCTCTGCCAGCCCCGATTCTCGCATCCAGTGGTTTAGGTAGAGAGCGTCGCCGCCGGATACCAACAGGACGTCCGTTTCCTGTACCAGCGGCACCCAGCGATCCTTGTCAATGCTTGGCAGCGCAGTGAGCTCCAGCACGCCCACTGACTTCCAACCTAAATTAACCATGGGGTGCTCGGTATTCCCGCTGATGAACTTCCAAATATTCACGCCTGGTCCGCCCCCTCCGTACATCGCAGTGGGGATGCACAGTGCGGTGGAATCGGAGATCGGCTTGTCCAGCATATCAACTAGCGCGTCGTGTATGCTTTTGTTATTAACGCCTGCAGATGTGAGGAGAAATTTCATACAATCAACTCCTTGTCGTTTCTCATATAATGATCTTTACTTAATTAAAAAGATATTAGTTAATTTCTTAAATCTGCACCTTTGTTCAATAGTATTAAAAAAATGTGCAGATCTCTTTCTAAGAGAAACGCACCACATTGCTTAAAGAATGCCTAACTAACGCCACATTATGTTATTACACAAATTTGCACATAAGAACATCATCAATACATTATTTTAGACACTGGCATTTAAATCCTCATAAGTCATGATCTTTAAGAAACAAATTCGACATCCGTTTATGATAACCTTCTTCCACAATCCTGCTCTTTTGTTGAATAAGTTTCATAAAAAAGGCGTTAATCTCTCTTGGATCAACGCCCTGTTTACTGAATTTCAAAGCTCTATGAAAATTCTTTCTAGTGAATAAAAGGTCAATTGAAAATCTTGTTATTGACTATTTCACTCTCTTTGCTCGTAACGTTTGCGATACTACTAATTACAGGTATGAAAATCTCAACTTCTTCTCCTTCCTCAACTTGATGATACATCTCAATAAAATACGATTTCTGTGTTGGGTAATATCCGTTTTCTTTTGACCACTTTTGTAAAGAAGTGTAAAGATCGGATACAAACGTCATACTCCCTCTCGTTGAAACAAATTCACCTGATATTTCTATATATTCCATGCCAGTTGGCACTTCATCAATCTTATCCTTCACTAGGACCCCAACATAATAATGTCCTTCTTTATGATCCTCGCCTTTTTTCGGCTCAAAAAGCGAAACCTCTATCCCTAAGTGGTTCTTTATTTCATCAATTCTACTCATGAATCTTTGTGCATTCATTGGCACCTCACTTCCGAAGTTGCTGTAAACACCTTTGTTCTTCATCCCCACTACTTGAAACACTTTGTTTATTCTTTTATTCATAATCTATTAACCACCTCTTAAAAAAATATATATAATACTCCATTTCATCTTGCATTATTTATGATGTAATCATGTATAACTTTTTATATTTCGGGCTTAACTCACTCCATGCAACAAACAAATTTTGTCTTTGCAGTAAGATCCTCGTTAACTTCAAATATTTCTTCTTCACTATTTATATAGGTAAAAGTAATGCTAAATCTCTCTATTTACTTTTTCTTAGCTAGCATTTCCCACTTTCTTATAATAGTGTCATCCAATTTATTTCCCTCTCACAACCAATCATTGATTATTAATAATTATAATTAAAATGGTATTTTATTACTATGAAAATACCATGATATAGGCATGATAAGGTATATAAAAACATGCACTTCTCCATCATGAAGAAATGTTAATGAAATAAGGTAATTTATTTATGATAATCTTACCAGTGTACTTGAAGTTTATTACCATTTGGGTCATAAAAGTGGAAAAAGGCATGACCATTATCTTCTTTTATATCCTCGACCTTAACTTGATTATCAATTAAGTGTTGATGAAATTTAGATAATTCTGGACTTGTAAAGCCAATGCTAAATTCTTGTTCATTATCAATTGTAAAGTGTGCAAATGTTTCATCTTCGGTAGGAACTAAGATAAGTAAGAAAGGTCCTTCATTTACTTTTAAAATTGCAAGTTCCTCAGTATTGTTTAGTAACTGGAGCCCTAATACATCTCTATACCATTGTGCAGACTGTTCTAAATCTTTTACAGGAATTCTAATATAATGTACTTGTTCAATGAATGATTTACTCATATTTACCTCTCCTTAATTTAATCTGGTGTATCAAGTTATTCCCGATTTATACACCTATCCCTTTCCAATTTATTAAATTAACCTGCCTCGTTTGTTGAATAACTTACAAATTCAAGTTGTACATGTTCAAATCCTTTCTTACTCCCAATCTGGCCCGTTTGTTGAATAACTTAATATGTAAGAGTTTAACTACAAAATTATTAATGTGGATCTATTATGTAAAAAACAAAAACCCCAATCATATATTTTTCCTTACATAAATCATTGCACTACTCGTCAACCTCCTCTTTCTATATTTCATCATTTTAATATCTATTCAAATATTTTCATAATGACCCTGAAAGCGAGCACTTATGTGGTTAATTAGGTTAAATTTGAGTACACTATCAGACAGTTGTTGAAATAAAGAACTAGAAAGATGGTGTCTATATGAGAGCAGTTCAAGTGACTGGATACGGAGATGTTGACAAATTAGAAATAGTAGAAAAACCAATCCCAGAACCCAAGAGTAATGAAGTCCTTATTAAAATAAAGGCTTGTGCCATTAATAATACGGAAATTTGGATGAGAGAAGGAGCCTATGGCACCGATACGAAATCCGGCTGGAAACCAGAAGGTGTAAAATTCCCAAGGATTCCTGGTTCAGATATCACAGGTCGTGTTGTAAAAATAGGAAGCCAAGTAAATGAAAGCATGCAAGGGAAGGATGTCGTTCTTTTCCCGTTTACATCAAGTGGTGTTGAAGGTTCTGAACATATCTCAGAAGATATGTCCTTTATTGGATCGGAATATGACGGAGGATATGCAGAATATGTAGTATGGCCCGCAGATCTTTGTTATGACATGCCTCTTCCGGACTACATAGAAAGCGCTGCTTTTTCGGTCAGTGGATTGACTGCTTGGCATATGGTAAAGCAAATTGAAGCTGCTCCAACTGATACAATTATGGTGACTGGTGCTAATGGTGGCGTCGGGTCTTTAAATGTTCAAATGGCTTCCAAAGTATTTGGTGCTAAGGTTATTGCAATTGTTGGAGATTTAGCTTTAGAGGAAAAAATGAAAGATTTGGGAGCTGCACATGTACTGTCCTATAAGTCAATTCACCTTGCCGATGAAATAATAAAAGTAAATGGCGGACCTATTGATTCAGTGTTAGATGTGGTAGGTGATGCTTTGTTTTCAACTTCTCTTCAAGTTTTGAAAAATGGAGGTAAATATTGTACCTCCGGATCTGCAGGTGGCCAGAAAACCGAACTTGATATACGTACACTATACTTAAAACACATTACTCTATATGGATCAGTTTTAGGTACAAGATATGAATTCAAAGAAATGCTTGATGCTATTTCTAAAGGAAAAATTACGCCAGTCATCGAAAGAACTTTTCCTCTGGAACAAGCAAGAGAAGCTCAAACCTATTTTAAAAATGCAGGAAAACTAGGAAAAATTGTCTTACTGCCTGAAGAATAATAGTAATATTTTCTGTTAACAATCATGGTTTTCCTATGTCAGCAACTGCATTTTGTTTATCTTAACCCCAATAATACCTATACTGATGAATGTATGGAGTTTGTGGGTATTGTTGAATATATTGGATCTTTTGATACTGTTGAGCAACATTTGATTGAGGAGTATTTTCATAGATTCGGTTACAGTCCGTGTATGGCCCTATATATGTTGAGGGTTTTACAGGTGCGATTGCCTGTTTCCATTGATTTTCGTCAAGACAATACGTATGCGCCATGACATTTGCAGGGGTGAATTTTAGGATATCAGAACCTAAAATCACTTCTGGAGTAGGTGCATCAAAAATAGCTAAAAGATGAGTGTTATCCTGTAATGCAATTTCATAATGCCACCAACCTTGTGGAACATTTGCCACTTGTCCAGGTGTAATTTTGAAATTGAGTAATTGTCTTGTAAAAGGATTCAATATCGATACAAGAACAGAACCCGAAATACAATACACTAACTCTGCTGCATTTTGGTGATAGTGAGGTTCTACAACATTATTAGTACTAAGGAATATATCTAGCAGAGACACATTTTCCAGGGTGTTCAACTGCTTAATACCCAATACGTTTATATAATTCTCGCTATCTTTTATGAACAAAGGACTTTTATTTACATCAAAAGTATATTGAGTTGCAGGAGATGTATAATCCATATAAGAAACCATAAATTCTTCACCTCATGAATTAGGGATAAAACAAACTTTGTCATAACATGTTATGCATTTACAAAAAATTCGGTGTGTACGGGAATATTTTTAATTGAAGATTCAAAGAGCTGTTTACGCAGCTCTTTTTTTGTTGAACTCCTTTAAGTTTATGAAGGTATTTACTGGAAGTTACAGAAGAAGTAATTCAAATAAAATCTTTAGTGAATACCGACTTAGCTCTAGCCTTAATTTTATGTAATGAAAAAATAAGTAAAATGGAGGTAAATTAATATGACACATCCAGCATTAGAAATGTATGATTTTCACGTATGGGCAAATGGTGTGATCATTGATCGATTAAAAGAACTTCCAGAGGAAATTTATCATAAAGAAATTCAGAGTGGCTTCTCTTCCGTATCTCAGGTTTTGTCTCACATTTATCTCACAGATTATGCTTGGTTTGAAATTATCCAAGGTAAAAGTATGAATGAAGCAATGGAAACCACGAATCAAATGAAAAACGAAGTGGAACAAAAAAGTATTAATGAAATGAAAGAGATATTTGTAAATCTATCCGAACGATACAAAAAAGTTCTGAGCAGTCAAATGAATATGGAATTGTTGTTGGTCGTGGATAATCCTTATGCCGGAAAACTTGAAACTTCTATATCTAAAACTTTAATCCACGTTGTCACTCACGGTTCATACCACCGTGGCAATATAGCCACTTTACTCCGGCAAATGGGTCAAACTTCTGTTATGCAAGATTATGGACTTTATCTCTATTCCAAAGGAAGCAAAATAAATGTTGGAAGTGCTAATAAGCCATCATAAACTTGGAAGAAATGAATGATCAGTAATGAAGACAAATAACAATGATTCTGCTGCCATATCAGGCGGCTTTTCTATTGAACTAAATAGAAGGATTGTTGAAGAATTTTATTTATAGCCGTAAAAGAAAAGGATATTTTTTGAAAAAACACCATAAGATTTATTAGAATAGGAACTTTCTTGAAGGGAGTCGAACATTTATTAATGGCATAAAATTTATGATTAAACAATTTCTAAAAGAGCCTTTGTGGTTTAAAATACTAATCTCTTCATCTTTGCTTTTTTCAATTATCTTTAGCAGTTCCTTTTTATCGGATAATGCTTATTATCAAAGCATTTCCAAATTAGCTGCTGCTATCTTTTTCTTTTCTTATGGTATTAGAATGAGGAAAAGCCTTCTAACTTCTGTAATCTTATATACTTCAGCAATTATCTGTATCTATCTATCCGTCCAGGCATTACGTTAGTAAATATATTAACCTTCAAAATGATATAAATAAAAAGGGACAAAAAGGAATAGACCAAAAATAAAAAGAAGAAAATGAATAAACTAACTAAGTTTTATTTGAACAAGGATTCAATTTATTCAAAGGTGCGTTTCTCCAAAAAGGAGATGTGCACCTTTTTATGGAATTAAAAGGCAGGATTGTTGAATAAAAATGAACAAAAGCAAAATAAAAACCCTTAAAATATTGCAGCTTTTATAATAGAGAGGAAATATTTTGTAAATATGCATAGTCGAGTTTTCAAGAACAGCTCGTTCTTACTTTTTGTTTCAATTTTACTTCTATTAACAAGTTGTTCTCTTTTCCAAAATAAAAGGGCAATCGTTGCCGATACAGCTAGCACAGATTTATTTGAAGAAAATATTGATGGAATCGCTTTAGGAACGAACATAAAAACAAGTACATTTATTAAAGTACATAAGATTGAAAACGATAATTCAAATTCCTATAATCTTGTAAATGATAAGTACCATATATTAACTAATAATAAAGATGAGATAACTTTTATCGAAGGAGATGAAAAAATAAAAACTGGAAAAGGAGTTAAGCACGGAGACTCGATTAACCAAGTAATTAAAAAATATGGTAAAAACTATTATGAATATACTCTACAAGGAGTTAAAACTATAGGTTACGTTGACCATAAAAACAAATGTAAAATTGACTTTTGGTTTGTTGACGATAAAGTAATTGATATAAACTTATCGAATGAAGATGTTGATCCTTATCTTTAGAGGTTGGAGGAGTTATTTTTGTCTGCAGAACGAGATTTAATGATAAAATCCTTGCAACAAATTGTTATTCCATCCTTAAGAGAACGAGGGTTTAAAGGTTCATTCCCTCACTTTTATAGAATATTGAATGACCGAACGGATTTACTGATGTTTCAATTTAGTATGTATGACGGTGTCTTATACGTTGAAATCTCCAAATGTTCTGCTGAAGGCTATACAGAAGAAATCTCTGGAAAACATATCCCCTCTAATAAGATAAAGGTTTATCAAATAGGTGGTGGTTCTCCATTTAATAGAACTCGTATTGGGAAAGATACAGGTAATACTTTTGAATTCAATGAAATTAATACCGATGAAGTAGCTCGAAAAATCTTTTATACTTTGAGAGAAGCAGAAGATTGGTGGAGTTTATATCCCAACTGGTGGAACAATAAGGCTTTTGATTTCCACAATCGGGAGCTTTAATAGAATAAAAATAAAAAACGACCAGATTAATGTCTGGGCGTTTTAATGTTGCTTACAATCGAATTATAGTTTTATTTCATATACTAATTCGTATACGAGTAATACTTTTTTTGTTTTCTGTACACCAAAAGAGAACTGTTATGAAGCTAGCTCTCTTCTCTATTTGTTTAAATGTATCTTTTCAGGCTCGTATAGGAAAGTTGTTAAAATGATCGAGAAGCTACCCAAGATCCCTGTAATTTTCTAATTTGTATGATCTGGCCGGTATGATAAGCGTCGTGAAGAATAATACTCGAAATCATTTTTGCTGTTGCAGTACCATTTCTTTCATGCGATAAATCATTCTCCGTTAATTCGCCTACAACCTTTTGTAATTGACGATGAACCTGCTCCATTTTACTATGGAATTCTTTCCAGCTTTTTTCGTCATTACCTGAGACAAAGGTTTCATCATTATTTTGTACATTAGTTGTTGTAGTTTTACCTTCCAGCCTATTTAACAATCGTTCCTTATAATAATGGAGATGGCTTGCCGTTTCCCAGATACTGTTTGCTGCAATCCCTTCAGGCTTCCAATTCGCTTCATCCACTGTCAAACCTTCTAATGCATCTTTAAGAGGCGGATACCAATCTTCCTGATCAAAAACATTTTCCAGTTCCTTATTCAGTAATTCACTAATATTCACAACTATTTCCTCCCTTAGCATTGAAATACATTTTATTTTTTCTTTTTTTGATAATGTCTTCTTGCTTTCGCTCGGTTCCCGCAGTCTTCCATCGAACACCATCTTCTGCTGTGGTTTCGAGATGTGTCCAGAAACAGCCAACCGCATCCTCCGCCCTCGCATTCTTTTAATTTACCGATCTCGTTAGATACTAAAAAATCAGCAGCTGACTTAACGATTACCCATAACATGGAATCAAGCTCAAGTGTTTCTTTAAATTGGTACACATATTGATCTTTATCCATTCCGAGTTCAATAAATTGGTTTGCACGTTTGCAGAAGTTATTTAATAGTAATAGATCTTCATTTGAACATGGTTTCCTAGTTAGCACATCACGGAAAATCCTAAAAATAGCCTCTCTAATAAGGATTGCATCATTGTAGACTTTGGATGCTGCTTCAGGAAATTCCTTTGCTTTATTCAATAAAAGTTGTTCTTTTTCTTCTGAAAGAATTCCAGCCATTTTGCTCCAAATCACCACGTCTTCGTAGCTTTTAATCCACTCACTCGGATTTTCTCCGGTATGCCAGCCAACAGTATTAGTAAAATCAAGACAAATTCGATCGCGTAAAATATTTAAATTCACCAAATGGGTACTCGTTTCCATCATTCACACCTCCTTCACTTCATATTATAACCACTAAAATATAAAATTGACAGTTATAATTATGCATCGTATGATATAACCATCTAAAATAAGTTATGAAGGTTATATAAGGAGGATGAGATAAATGTCTATCTCACTAAAAGAGGAAGTTCCATTAAATTCTGATTCCCTTCAATTCATTGAAAATAAAAGACTGAGTGATTTTGGTAAGCTTTGGGTCGGGGAAACCATCTCTCTATTTGGTTCGCAAATCTCTAATGTTGCTTTTCCGCTCACAGCTGTAGGAATATTGAATGCAACGTCAAAGGAATTAGGAATTTTAAACGCATTAGCATTCTCCCCATTTTTGTTATTTACATTATTTGCGGGCTTATATGCTGACCGGTCGATCAAGAAGACCACCCTCATCACAGCAAACTTTGGGAGAGCCTTTCTTTTACTTTTGATCCCTATTGCTTACTACTTTAATTATCTCTCGATTGAGTTAATGTATATCATTACATTTTTAGCAGGTATATTTACCGTTTTTTTTGATGCCACATTCCAATCATACATACCTTCGCTTGTACCAAATGAACATCTAGTAAAGGCAAATGCGAAATTAATTGCGAGTTCCTCAACAGCAACAGTCGCCGGCCAAGGGATTGGAGGGTATCTTGTACAATTATTTGGTTCGGTACTAACCATCTTTATCGATGCGGTTTCCTATATGATTTCTGCATTTTGTTTAATCTTTATAAAAAAGGAAGAGAATCGTCCAGATACTGCGGATTCAAAACTTCAAATAAAAGCAAATCTATCAGAAGGTTTTCAGGTTATCTTTAAAAACCCTTATATCAGGCCTATTGTGTTTGAGGCAGCCAATTATAACTTTTTCTCCCAAATCATCATGACCATTATTTTGATTTATGCAAAAATTGAGTTGCACCTAAGTGCGGGTGTAATCGGATTGTTTTTCTCATGCGGTGGAGTTGGGGCCATTATAGGTTCTCTGTCTACAGAAAAAGTTTCACGAAGGATAGGGATAGGACCTGCTACTATTGTGTCTATGATTTTAGCATGTACAGGGCCTCTGCTGATCCCCTTTGCCTATGGTTCTCCGGTTATGATCAGCTCGATGATCATGATGGGGTTCTTTTTAAATGGGATAGGGCTCGGTCTTTCCAATGTTACATGTACAACAATAAGGCAGACTCTTATACCTTCTGTTTTACTAGGTCGCGCCCTTTCTTGCTCAAGATTATCAACATGGGGAACGATACCACTTGGTGCATTATCGGGAGGCTATTTGGGAGAGTATCTTGGATTACAAGAAACATTGTTTATCGGAGCTGTTGGATTATCATTTGCTCCGTTATGGGTCGTTTTTTCCCCATTATGGAAACTAAAAATTGTGAGTCAAACTAGGGATGAAAGTAGTTCATACACTTCAAGCAGTTTATAGTATCTCTGAATTGCTGTTTCTCTGCATCCATCCCTCATTTACATGATGATATTTCTAGGTTGTCTGGGGAATAGTTGGTTGCTATGTTTGATAATAATTTTATTTTTAGCACAAGATAGTTAGAAATAACTTTTTTCATTTTCTTTCTTTTTGTATGTAAATGAAGAAAAGCAAAATAAAAAAAGGAGTTTTCTTACATGATTTTACTGATGTATATCGTTATAAATGTAGTGGCTATCATATTTTTTACTAAAACAAAAAATAATTTGCATATTCTTGAAATCATAGTGTATTGGCTAATAGGGTCTTATCTCTTTCAAAACTATTCAGCACTTTGTTATATGAATTTTAAAACTTTAATTATCCCTGACAAACTTACTTATGAATTAACGCATTTTATCAACCGCATCGTTCTTTATCCTTTGATCATGGTTTCTTTCCTTCGTCTTAATCAATTCATGAACACTACTTATAAGAAAATTTTATCAATAATAAGCTGCACGTTGATTTTAACAGGGTTAGAATGGATAGAAGATTTTCTGGGTGTATTGGTTCATGTCCACTGGCAGATCTGGTGGTCATTCTCTTTTTGGTTGACAACTCTATGTGTTTTATTAGGATGCATGAAACTGTTTAGAAAAAGCCTTTATAAAAAATGGAGAGCATACTCATGAACGTTTCGTTTGATTGGAATGAATGGTTTTTTATCCTAACAACCACTATCGTTTTTGCTTTGTTTTTATTTATCCGTAATTACTTTCATTCTGTTATCGTCATTATGATTTGGGTTTATAATGTCGTATATGTTTCAACGATTGATTATTTTCTTCTTGCTACTCCCTTTAAGCTATATTTTTTTGGCGATAATCGAACCTACGAACTCTCTGGCGCACTTTTTCATTTATTTATGTATCCATGTGCCTCTCTGATCTTTTTATTTGCCTATGATAGATGGGAATTATATGGACAAAAAACGATTTGGTACATTTTGTTCTGGACTGGTTTTTCAATTTTCTTTGAATGGCTCTGTATAAAAAACGATGTCCTCACCTATACAGGATGGAAAATTTATTATTCCATACCAACCTATCCAATATCCGCCTTATTTTTGATCATCCTTTATCGTTTTATTAAAAATCGACTCCAAGAATTGCATTCAGGAATTTAAAATCGAGTATTTTTAAATAAATAACAAATCGGATATTCGTTTTCTAAAAGATTGCCATTCAAAGGTAATCTTCTTTATAAAGCTTTAATAAGGAACACAATTTTAGTACAACATACTACTGAGTAAGAAGTTCTTGGTTGCTTTAGGAAGGAGTGAATCTTAATGAAATGGTTCAACAAAAAAACGAGTGAAGAACAGGAACTGACAAATCTTCTTACCAATTTTAGAAGATCAAGTGATTTCATTGAGTTCCACAATATACATTCCCCTCGCCCTTATTGGATTTTTTATTTTCATTCACTTGTTGACGCTGAAATCATCCACCGAGATGTCTTACCATTTATCAATTCATCTCAAATTGCTACATATCAAGATATTCAAGCATCCATTCCGATTGAAAATATTATCATCTCAAACAACTTAGACACCATCCAAGAAAAAATGTTAAAAGGATATATACTCATCCAATTAAATGAAAACGACCATACAGGCGCTCTCATTCATACAGAAATGAATAAAGCACGTGAAGTGACGATTCCAGAAGAAGAATTCAGTGTCGTCGGACCCAAAGAATCCTTTGTAGAATCCCTGACAACTAACTTGAATTTAATCCGAAAACGACTTCCTGTACCGCAGCTTCAGCTCAGAGAGTTTACAATCGGCACTCTTTCCAAGACAAAAGTAGTTGTTTTATTTGTTGATGGTATCGCTAATGAAGAAAATGTGAATACCGTATTACAAAGGATAGGAGAAATAAAGCACAATCAGATTTTAGATAGTTCATTTATCAGTCAGATAATCACAGATAATGATAATTCGCCCTTTCCCCAAATTATTGACACAGAACGGCCCGATCGTGCAGCTGGTGTCCTTGGAGAGGGAAGTATTGTAATTTTAGTAGATGGTTCTCCCCATGCCTTAATAGGACCAACGACATTAATCACTTTTTTCTCAGCTTTTGAAGATTATTATCTAAATTGGCAGATTGCGTCTGTATTCAGGATAATCCGTCTGTTTGCTGTAAGCTTTTCAATCCTGATTACACCGATATATGTTGCTGTTCTTAATTATCATTACGAACTTATCCCGAAAGATCTTATGGCGACTTTAGTATCATCAAGAAGTTTGATACCTTTAACACCTTTTCTTGAAGCCGTCATTTTAGAATTAACGATTGAGCTATTGAGAGAAGCTGGTGCAAGACTTCCAACAAAAGTAGGACAAACGATCGGTATCGTGGGAGGTATCGTAATCGGGACTGCATCCGTCGAGGCTGGATTAACGAGTAACGTGCTCCTTATCATTGTTGCACTCGCAGCTTTGGCATCTTTTACAACACCAGTCTACAAAATGAGTAATGCGATTCGGCTTATTCGGTTTCCCTTTCTTGTATTAGCTGAACTTTGGGGGTTATTAGGAATAGCAATCGCATTCATTTTTTTGATGACGCATCTGTTAAGATTAACGTCTTTTGGGAGACCGTATTTAGAGCCTGTTTATCCGCCTCAAGTTCGCGACTTAAAAGATTCTTTTATCCGTCTGCCCTTTTCTATGCAGTCGAAGCGTCCGCTATTTCTTCAATCCCCGAATAGCGAACGATTTGATGAGAAAAAGGCAAAAGAAAAAAAGGATATTGACGAATGATCATATCTAATAAGGAGATTAATCTATGAACGAACCGATAAGGGAACAGTTTTTAGTTTCACCTTTTCTTGCCTTTTTCATAGTACATAGTATGCAGATAGGCATTGGTGTTTTGGGTTTTCAGCGTTATGTTTCTGAATATGCGGGGCACGATGCATGGATTTCTGTCTTACTAGCCGGATTGGGAATCAACATTATCATCTGGATGATGTATAAGATGTTGAATAAAGATAAAACAGATATTGTTTCAATCCATGAGACTGCGTTCGGAAAGTGGATTGGAGGTTTTTTCTCCTTTTTGTTTATGATGTATCTTTTGTTTTTAGGTGTCATGATTCTTAGAACATTTATTGAAGTCATACAAGTTTGGATGTTTCCATTATTGAAAACCTGGCCGTTCACTCTCGTTTTTTTAATTGCCGTATATTATGTCGTTACCGGTGGGTTTCGTACAGTTGTAGGGGTATGTTTTTTAGGAGTAGTCGTTCCCTTTTATTTAATATTTACATTCCTTGCCCCGCTTGAATTTGCGAACTTTCGAAATCTATTACCCGTGTTCGACCTTTCAATTAAAGATATGGCAAAATCCATACAGACCATGACGTTGAGTTACCTAGGATTCGAACTTTTATTTATCTATTATCCCTTTATAAAAAAACCTGAGACTTCTCAAAAATGGTTTCATTTTGGCAACTTTTTTACTACTTTTTTGTATTTATATTTAATGATTATTACGCTGGTCTTCTATACGCCTGACTACTTAAAAAAAACGATATGGCCGACTTTGGCAATGTGGAAAATATTTGAGCTGCCTTTTGTGGAGCGCTTTGAATTTATAGGCATCGCTTCATGGGCAGTAGTGATACTGCCAAATATCTGTCTAACTTTTTGGGCAGCGAGCAGGGTTTCGAAAAGATTGTTTCATTTTAAACAAAAAAAGGCATTGATCGTATTTCTAGTAGTCGCGTTAATAATAGGTCCTCTGCTGAAAGACCGTACGACTATTGATTATGTTAATACCCTTCTTTCAAGGGTAGGGTTTTATTTCATTTATGTATATATCCCTTTTTTGTTTATCATTTACCATATTATGTCAAAAGCGAGGAAGAAAGCATGAAAAACATAGTAATCTTTATCGTTTTCTCAGTCATCATCATGTCTTTTGGCCGGATTGAAAAGGAAATATTGGATGATGTAGAAGTTTCGACTGCTGTTGGCTATGATTACATTGGAAAACACAAAATTGAAGCAACCGCTGTAATGCCTGTTATTAAACCTGATAAAAGTATTGAAAATATGACCCTATCCTCTACTGGTAACATAAGTAAAGAAACGCTTAATAAGATCAATCATAAATCATTTTATCCCATTGTAAACGGAAAATTAGATGTAGCCATTTATAGCAAGAAATTAGCAAAACAAGGTCTTCATGATTATATTGATACAATTCACAGGGACCCAAGCGTCGGGACCCGAATCATTTTAACGATAGTAGACGGAAATGCTAAGGAATTACTGACTGATCAATATGCCCCGGTAGATACAGGTATTTATTTGTCAAAACTGCTTGAGAATAATATGAAAAAGGGTTTGCTGCCAACGTCTAACTTACATACTTTTTTGACAGCTTATTATACAAAGGGTATCGACCCCTTCCTTCCCCTTATCAAAAAAGACGGAAAAGAGATTAAAATATCTGGTATTGCCTTGTTTAAAGATTCTCATTATGTAAAATCTATTCCTTTTGAAAATTTGTTTGTTTTTAAAGCTTTAAATGAGGATCTGAAGCTCGGAGGACGAAAAGTAACAATTAAGAGCCATGGAAAAACAGAATACGTTTCAGTTCTTGGCATAAATACGAAAAAAAAGATAACAGTACATCACCAAAAATCAAATCCGGAAATACATATTCATTTGAAAGTAACTGGGTATATAAGAGAATTCACGGGTCAGGTGCTTAATCAACAAATTATTGAAAAGACGGCAAAAGAATTGGAAAGTAAAATCGATTCTCAAGCCACATCCATGATCAAGGACTTTCAAAAGTCCAACATTGATCCAATTGGATTAGGTATGGAAGTTCGCAGCCGTACGAGGGGTTGGGATTATAAGAAGTGGAAAAAACAATATCCTAACTTAAAAGTTACAGTTAGCTCTGAAACTAATATATCAGAAATCGGAGTAGTAGATGGCAGATAACATTTACCAACAAAAATTACAAACACATGTTATAAGTATGATTTGATAGCCATTTAGGAATGATGTAAGAAACTAGATTTAATGATCTCCTTCTGTGAGGTGGATGCTCAAATGCATTTAACGATTGCAATTTTAGTTTTATTAGCAGGATTAAAGTGGGGGGATTGGAAAAACTGGCCCCTATACTACTCAACAGTTCTATATATGATTGTATTTAATCTATTATTTAACGTACTGACTTATAACTATCCAATTTGGATGTATGAAAGATCAATCTTACCGAATCATACTCTTATTGATATCCTTAACACCTTTATCCTTTTCCCTGCTACAATCTTCATTTATCTACCAAGATTTCCTGAAGGAAATAGGATGAAAAAGATTTTATATATCTTTAAATGGGTAGCCATGTACGGAATGGGGGAATATTTTTTAAAGAAGCTTGGCTATTTTTCGTATTATAATGGCTGGAATGTATTCTGGTCCCTAGGCTTTAATGTAATTATGTTTAGCATGTTGAGACTCCATTTTAAAAAACCGCTCCTAGCAATGGGCGTTTCCATATTTATTGTCCTTTTTTTCATGCTGTTTTTTCATGTGCCCATTAATAAAATGAGATAAAAATTTTACCCAAGAAAGCTTTATGGCTAATGGCATAACTTCTGCCTCATTTTTTATAGCTATTGGAGGATGTAATATGGGATTATCCATTACTATTTCTTTAACATTAATTACCCTTCTTATTTTTATATTATCGAAAAAGAAGCTGTCATTTTTAAAAAATGCCATTGTATTTATTGTGATGTCTATTCTAATTAAGAATTATCTTACATTAATAAACATGAATTTTAAATTGATCAAAATAACGTTAGATGATTCTCTTTTTATTGCATTACTTCTGTACCGGGAACTAATTATTCCCTTTTACATACTCTTGTTCATTAATAGATATTTTTTTACCAAAAAGAAATGGTTGCGCTGCTTCCTGTTTATCATTTTCGCAAGCATCATTCAGGGATTTGAAATGTTAATGGTCAATTTTCAAGTAATAACGTATGTAAATTACAGTTTAACACTTTCATTTTTAGTAAATTTCAGTTATTTAATAATCAGTATAGGATTAGCGAATTTACTTTTCATTATAGAAAAACGGGAGCCCATGAAGTATGAAAAGCGTGTATGAAAATTCATTTGACAGTAATGAATGGTTTGTCATCATAAGTCTTGTTGCTCTTTGTGCTCTAGTATGGTTCTTACCGAGAATTTTCTCCTGGTTGGAAGGGTTTTTCCATTTCACAATTGGTATTTATATCGGAATGTTCTATGATCATACAATCAGTGTAAAGCCCTGGGACTTTTATGATGTAAATGACACTTCTGCTTATCAATTTATCGATTTTTTAAGTTATATTATGTATGGCCCTTACAGCTATTTGTTTATGTATTTATACGTAAAGCTTCGTATAAAAGGTTTGATGATTATTGGATATCTTTTAATTTGGACATTTTTCTCACTAATCCTTGAATACATAAGTGTGAAAATTGGTCTGTTTCATTATGAAAAAGGTTTTAAGATGCATTGGTCAATCGTGATTTATTTATCTGCACAAATGTTGCAAATTCTACTTTTTCATATCATCCGAGCAAAAGAAAAAACAGAGAAAGTGCATTAGCAAATAGAGATGAGATTAAAAAAGACGTACAAAACTACTTCTAGTCACCACATCCATAAATAACTTTGTCTATCTATAAGAATTAGAAATGCACCAACAACTGGTGTTTCTGAACCGAAATACTATGCTGTCGTTCCATGCATATGTCTTTTTATATATGTAATCAATTACTATGGCTGCCCGACCTTTCGAGGTACTTCCATACAAATTTACATCTCAAAATAAATGGCATTTAGTATATTATTGCAGGATTTATAATACCTTATGTAAAGTTAATTCTACGTATTGTTATTAGATGTGGTTAAGGAAGGTAATAGATAGGCATTGATTCGAAACAGGAGATGAAAAGAACTACTTTGAACGTAGAAAGAAATAAAAAGTCCAGCGATAAGCAACAATTATTAAGCTAAAAAAATGTGTTCCTGATATGCTTGTGATATTGCAAATTCATTAAAACAGCCCTCAAATGTGAGGGCTATTTTTTTTCAATTCTTCACCATAAATCCTCGCGATGGGATAAGTGATCGAGCCGCCACCAATCACATCGATTTTGAGGATCCCCATGATTTCATCGATAGTTTCCCCGGCATTTAAGCAGCTTCATTGTGATAGCAAATGTATGAATCGCAGAGGCTGACTATTGATTTGGCTATTCCCATAATGGTGTACTTATCCTAACTGGCGTTTAAATTTTTTACTGGCGAAGAAGTAAGCAATGACCATGATCCCGACACACCAAGCAAGCGCGATCCAGATACCGTTTCCAACAGACCCTTCATACAAGAGGGCACGGATCGCATTCACGATTGAAGTAACAGGCTGGTTCTCAGCGAACGCACGGATAATTTTAGGCATGGTTTCGGTGGGGACAAAGGCTGAACTGATAAACGGCAGGAAAATCAACGGGTACGAGTAGGCTGTCGCACCTTCCATAGACCCCGCTGTCAATCCGGGAATAACCGCCAGCCATGTTAGAGCCAGCGTAAACAGCCCGAGTATCCCTGCTACCGCGAGCCAATCCAGGATATCAGCGTTTGAACGAAAGCCCATCAAAAACGCGACGAGGATAACCACCACGATTGTAAGCGCATTGGAAACAAGCGAGGTTAACACGTGAGCCCACAATACCGAAGAGCGCTTGATGGGCATTGTAATGAAACGCGCCATCAGTCCGCTCTTTACATCCGTAAATAGCCGCACGGATGTGTAAGCTACACCTGATGCGATAGCCATCAGCATTATTCCAGGCAATAAATAATTGACGTAGTTGTCCGTACCCGTCTCTATAGCGCCGCCAAATACGTAGACAAATAACAGCATCATCATAATCGGTGTAATCGCCACTGTGATAATCGTATCCGGGCTGCGCATGATGTTGCGCATTAAACGCCCTAGTAATACTCCTGTTTTGCTTTTCATTTATATCTCCTCCTTTTTGCCGATGATCGCGAGGAAAATTTCCTCCAAAGTCGGCTGCTTCTCGATGTACTCCACTTTAGCTGGCGGGAACATCTCTTTGAGTTCGGAAAGGGTACCGGTCGTTATGATTTTTCCGTCATGCAGGATGGCGATACGGTCCGCCAGTTGTTCAGCTTCCTCCAGGTACTGAGTCGTCAGCAAAATGGTTGTGCCGCCGCCGGCAAGCTCCTTGACGGTTTCCCAGACTTCAATCCGCGCTTCAGGGTCAAGCCCTGTCGTTGGTTCGTCGAGAAAAATGACTGCTGGCGTCCCGATCAGACTCATAGCAATGTCAAGCCGGCGCTTCATCCCACCGGAATATTTGTCCGCCCGGTGGTTGGCCGCATCTGTCAGGCTGAATCTTGCAAGCAGATTGTCAGCAATTTGAGCAGGATTGGAAACTCCCCGCAACTTGGCAATCATCATCAGGTTTTCCCACCCAGTGAGCATGCCGTCTAAAGCTGCGAACTGCCCTGTCAGGCTGATACTCTGACGAACATGATCCGCTTGACGGCGGACATCAAAACCGCAAATACCTACTTCGCCGCCATCTGCCTTCATAAGCGTCGAGAGGATGTTGACCGTCGTCGTCTTGCCCGCTCCATTTGAACCCAGAAGTGCGAAAATTTCGCCACTTCGCACCTCAAAATCCACCCCCTTTATGACTTCCTTGTCATTGAAGGATTTTTTTAACCCTTTTACAGAAATCATTGCATTGCTCATAATTTTTTCCTCCTTATAAAAACACCATGTGTGAACCAAGTTTGGCTGCACTCTACTATTAAGTCTTACTGATAATAAGTGTCACTTAGTACTAGATAAAAATAGAACTGAATAGTTAAGATGTGATCATTTTTTTATCCAGCTATTCAGTCGGTAGTATCTGTTGAAATTATTTCTTTCCTAATTCCTTCATGATACTCTGATTTAAATCTTCTCGATACTTAGCGAAATAGGTCTTGGCGTTTGCCACTAGTTCGTCGGCAAAAGACGCAACATCGTCCCCAGTGATTTCCAGCACTTGCCTGCCTTCCGCAGCACCGGCTTCAAACAAATCGATTAATTCATACTGCATGTGCAGCATATCCATCCCGTTGCCCGCTGAGAAGTTCCACATGTAATTTTGTATCTTTTTAAATACAAACTGATAATCTTCTGGAAGAGCTTCAACCCGTGCCATCATCATTTTGTACTCTTTTTTATCACCTATCATTTTTTTGATCCATTCCAACATGTTATTTTCCTCCTTATTTATCATTTCGAACAAGAACTTGTTAAAAATATTGGACGGAATATCTTATGAAACTATTGTGACTTCAAGACGTTGATTTTTGATGATAAAAAATTCCATTTTATCCAAAACAATTCAAGTTCCTGCCTGCCATCCTCATTCAGTGAGTAAAACTTACGAGGTGGTCCCATATCTGATGGTTTCTTGACTATATTTACCAATTTCTTCTTTTCCAATCGCACGAGTATGGTGTAGACCGTACCCTCCACGACTTCAGTAAACCCTAGCTCATTCAGGCGTCTTGTGATTTCGTAGCCATAGGTTTCATGGCGACTGATGATTTCCAGCACGCAGCCTTCCAGTGATCCCTTCAGCATTTCAGTTAAATTTTCGATATCAAATGCCCCTCTCTATTTAGTCTGACTTATAACCAGTATCACTTAGTACCAAAGAAAAATTTTACTTAATAGCTTTTGAAACTCACGCTATTAAGTAATGCTTATTACATGTATATTCTATTACCGAGTAGCAGAAGTGTCAACTATTTTTCATAAAAATATTTTTGCACCAACCTAATGGTGTCGGTATACAGTATGTATTACATAAAATTTATTTAATTTGCTACGACAACTCTAAAATAATTCCTTCTCGCCCACGGCAGTAGCATAACTTATATCTTTCTTCATAGTGTTGTATCTCACTAAAGATTTCAACTCCTTTCTTTTTCAATTTGGCAACACCGGCTTCAATATCTTCAACAGCAAATGCAATATATCGGATACCCAGGGAATTTGCAAAAGGTTGCTGAATACCTTTTTCATATGAAGGCGTATAAAATTTGATTAGATATATCCATGCTATCATTTTCGTCTAAATTGGTAAGTCTTTTAACAAGTGAATCAGCATACTAAAACGCAGCGTGACAGAAATTATTGTCATTTTGCTGAAACCTATGCGAATCGGAGTACTAATTCTAATATAAAAACCCGATAAACATTGATATATAAACAAAAAGAGGCTAGCTAATTGATATGCGAATTAGCTAGCTATTTGCATTACTTTTTTCTGTTTTGTACTCCAAAAGAGAACCTGTTAGATCCAAATAGCACCTCTAAAACTTTTCTATTAATTTTTTTGCATCAGTTCTTTTTTTCTAGCCATATAATCTTTTAAATCCTGATCCATTTTAACGTATTCGTCTGTTCCTGTTTTGCAATAACTGATTTTTCCTAATAGCTCTGTAATCTTTGTTTCAATCAATACGAGTTCTTCTTCCCTGCTTTGATCAGGTTTCATAGACTGCTTGATTTTCTTCTCTTCGTATTCTCTTAATCCCATTTCCAGCCGTTTGATTTGCTTGTTTTCTATAACTAATAATTTATCGCAAAGCTTTTCAACGAAAAAGCGGTCATGTGACACAATGATCAAAGTTCCGGTAAACTCATTCAACGTCACTTCAAGCTGTTCGCGGCTCGAGAGATCGAGATGATTTGTCGGTTCATCCAAAATGAGAACATCATACTCTTGTAGAATCATCTGCACAAGCTTTACTCGGGTACGCTCGCCGAGACTTAGGTGGGAGATCGGTTTTGAGAGCTTTTCATCCTCGATCCCCATATTTGCAAAAATCGTCCGAGCCTTCGTGATCTGCACACCAAGATCCAACCATTCATAAACTGTTTTTTCTTCCAGCAGATCGCAAACATCTTGAGAAAGATACGCCATTTTCATCGATTCACTTTTCCAAATTGAACCTTTCGTTATAGGTTCCAGTTCAAGTAGCATCTGAATAAATGTCGTCTTCCCTGCTCCATTAGGTCCTAGCAAAGCCAGTCTTTCACCGTGTTTCACATAAAAATGACTTTTCTCAAACAGTAGATTCTCGCCAAACTGCTTCGTCAATCCCTTAGCTTCCACAAGTCTTTTTCCTCTTTTGCCTGAGTAATCAAACTGAAAGTAAACATCGGTCTCTTCTTTCGGCTTTTCAATACCTTTTTTCTCCAACTCCAAATTCAAGCGTTTCAGTTTAGATTTCACTTGGTTATCCTTTTTCTTCGCCTTCATCCGTTCGAACTCTTTAAGCCCAAGCTGGCGGTTTTCGGATATTGAACCACCTTTTCCGGCTTGCCGATGAGCTTTTTCTGACCAATTCCGTAAGTTGTTTACTTGCTGATGGATCATCTCGACCTTTCGCTGCTGCTTGTTATAATCACACAGCTGCTGATCGTATCTCCTTTGTTTCTCTGTTCTATAGGCCGAGTAGTTGCCTTCATAGATAGTGAGTTTACCTTCCTCCAGCTCAAAAATCTTCGTAACCGTTTTGTCCAAAAAGTACCGGTCATGCGAGATAATGATCGCAGCTCCTTCATAGTTCTTTACTTCATGAATCAGCCACTGAATGCCTTGGAGATCCAGATGATTTGTCGGTTCATCCAATATTAAAAATTCCGGCTGATTGGCCCAAATCTTTGCAAGAGATAACTTCAGCCTCTCACCGCCGCTAAGATGTTGAATTCTTTCCGAGTCAATCACTTCTTTATGAAGACCTAATTGTTTACTCGCCGCAAAAAGCTTTTCCCCGGCTTCCATGATTTCATCGTCAACATTAAGATGAACATCCGTCGATTGCGGTAAATATCCGATATTTAAGTTTGATGGCCACGTGGAAATCGATCCTTGATCTGACTCTTTATGTCCAGTGAGAATATTGATTAACGTTGTTTTTCCTGATCCATTCCATCCGACTAGGCCGATCTTTTCACCTTGCCGGATTTCAAAATTGATATCTTTTAATATTTCGCGTTCCCCAAATTTCTTTTGCAGTTTTTTAACTTGTATAACGGTAGTCATACCGCTTCACCCTCTTTGTTTTGTGATGATAAGGGAGGTTCATGTACAATAAAAAACCTCCCTAGGAGACCCTAGAGAGGTTGTCATTTATCGATAAACTGCATTTTTAACAAGTATCCAAAATAAACACAGCAACAGAATTTCTGTGTGGATGGGCTTCTTCTTGGATGGTACTTGTTTTGCTAAAATGGGCAGATTTATCCTATTCTCAAGGTCTCATTTTTGAGTTTTCCTTAGAAAATAAGATTTTTCCACATCAGCGTAGTACCGTTCCTTTCCCATTCGACTTCTTACAGTTATAGTATATTAACGACTTTCTGAAATGTCAATTGCATCCAACAGAAGTAAGTTTAAAAAGCTGTTTTTGCAATCATGGTTGCTATTGAAAGTGTTGATTTTCGCTATATGATGATTACCACAGCGTGCGGTGAGCCCTCGGTGGAAAATGGGATAAAATTCTTGGCGTATGTTTGCTCGTGCGATCCACTGATAATTTATATTAGTTAACACCAATATTTACACTCCATGTTCTTTGAACGTTCACTAATTCCTGTCCTTTAAAATCCATTCTATAAATATCAGGTTTTGATGTGCTATATAAAAAATCTAAATCATAGGTGCTATCGAAATATCTCATCATCAAGGTCATAACAGCTCCATGAGTTCCTATCACTACTTTTTTATCTCTAAAAGTAACTAATAATTCTTTCAAAACTCTTATAGCTCTTTTTTGACAATCAGTATTTGATTCTCCTCCTTTTAAAACAAAATTTGAATTTGAAAATGACTTTTCCAAAATGGGGACCATTTCCTTATCTGCTAATCTATTGTCTTCAGAAGAAAATACTCTTTCTTTTAAATTCTCAAAGACTAAAACTTCTTGCCCTATTTGTTTTGCTATCTTTTCAACAGTTAATATTGAACGTAAGTATGGGCTTGAAACAACTGCATCCATTTTTTCATCTTTCAAAATGTCCGCTACTCGTTGAGCATCTAAATTACCTTTTTGAGTTAACCCTCTCGTTCTTTCATTTCCTTCTTTTGGCGACTCACCGTGTCTCACCATATAAATAACTGTACTCAATATATTTTTCTCCTCTTCAACTCTACTGACCGAGTGTTCAATAAATTAATAAGAAAGAGGGTTAATCCCCCTAAGATTAACGCAAACCTTAATTTAATAATTACTTAATATGTAAGCCTCCTTTCAAAATATAATCCAAGGAGGATTCCTAGCATCCTTATTGTAGAAAGCTATTTGTGGCGTATGTATAAATAGAGGCATAATCATTTTCAGATTATCGCCCCAATTACTTGAGTAATAGTTAAAGTACATTTACTCTAACTGAGAGAAGCAAGAGCTACATCTACTTCTTTATTAGGTTCGAATTGCCTCATCAATAGGTACAATCCTATCTCTCGCTCTTCCTTCATTCCCTTATTTTCGAACATTTCATCTGCAGTGACCGCTATGTCCGCCAAAATACGTTCGTTTCGATAATAGGAAATTAGCTCGAAGTTAGGTATTAATTTTCCATAAGCACTATAAAATGCATCGATATCAGGATTTTTGAACCGATGCCCCCCACCTATAAACATTAAATCTCGTTCTTTCGGAGCTAATATCGGACTATCCCAATCCACAATTATTAAATTGCCTTCCTCATCAATCACTGTATTTCCAGGATGTAAATCAGCATGACATAAAACAAAATTAAATGTTTCTGTTCTTACTTTTCTTCCAATTTGATCTGTGTTGTGAATTAATTGTTGAATTTCGTTGCGTTTTTCATTCCAAAAGTCAGCTAATTTTGCTGATTCCGGATCGTTAAATGTAGTATTTTTCATTTTTACATCGTATTCCTTTACACGTTCGCACGAAATAGATTTGAAACTTTCTCTAGGTAAAGATTGATGTAGATCCTCAGGTAATGAAACAGCATGAATTTTACTCAAACTTTCTCCAAAAGAACTCCATTGAAAACTCGAAAATTCTACTTTATATCCATCGTAGCTCTGTACAAACGGATAAAGAACCCAAGTAAAACCATTCTCTGAGAACCATAGCTCTTCTTTTTTATTTACAATCGGAGGTATTACAGCATCAATCCCATGTGAATACAAATAAAATGGAACTTGAATGCCTTGCTTTGTAACCTCATTTCTATTCAGTTTTAGAAAATAAGTTTGATTTGAATGATCAATTATTCGATAAATACTTGCGCTTGGGTCGTTTCCAAGAGGTAAATTTTCAATGATTTTTGAATTTATACCAAAATGTAATTCCAAGACATTGGATATCTGATCTTTTTTTAATTGATGATTGACCCTCATAAATCTCAACCTTTCGTTCATTTTATGATGTGTGTCAAAAGAACATATCAATTACTTAAAATAAAGTTATGTACAGTCATTTAATCAATTTCCTTATAAATGTTTTAGTACAAGCAGAGAATTTTCTCGACATAATTCTTCGTTTCATCATGCTATATTACTTCTGTGTGAATGGTTTCCTGTTTTGTGTCATTTTTATAGAATTACTATTTTCAACAAATATCTTAATATCCTTTATTCATCAATTCTGCTCGTTTGTTCAATAAGTTCAATAAAAAAGTGCACTTCTCCTTCTTAAAGAAATGCACCCGTTAAATTAAGTGAAACCCTTCACAATATATTGACAAGAAACCTATACAATCCTCTCTAAATTGCACCACAATGAATCTTCCCTAGGTCTTTTGATATTTTTAGCAAAGAAGTGATATCAGGGCGAAAACAGTTTCCAATGCCCTTCGGAAACGACTTCAGCCGCTCCGTCAATCACTTTGATGGCGGTTTCATCGTCAATGGCATACGCGGGTCCCTGTATCTCGGTGGCCCATTTCTCTGCGGCAGCCATGGTGTTGTGCGGCAGCATCTCGTGATCCAAGTGTGGAAACATTGCAAAATCGACCAGTCCCAGCGTTTCATCGCCACCATTTGGTGGAGTCCAGCCAACGAAGAATTCGCCGATGTTAGGTGCCATCACCATACTCCCGGCACTCAGTCCCACATAAACTGAACGCAGCGACGGCAAGAGGTCTGCCAGTCCGGACTGCCGCATCCAGTGGCACAGGTAGAGGGCGTCGCCACCCGCCACCAGCAGGACGTCCGCCTCCCGGACTAGCGGCACCCAGCGGTCTTCGTCGATGCTTGGCAGCGCTGTGAGCTCCAGTACGCCGACCGACTTCCAGCCGAGGTCGACCATGGGATTCTTGGAATTCCCGCTAATGAATTGCCAAGCTTTGACGCCGGGGCCGACCCAGGGGTGACCGTACATCGCGGTGGGGATGCACAAGGCATTTGAATCAGCAATCGGCTTGTCCAACATGTCTACCAGCGCGTCGTGTATGCTTTTGTTATTGACGCCTGCAGATGTGAGCAGAAATTTCATAACTTCACTCCTTATCTTTGTGCGGTAATGTCAAATTTTCCATACTTCTAAGACAGCAACTTTTAACACAATTCCTCACATTTAATTCAATTTATAAGGGCATTTTTCCTTCTTAAAGAAATGCACTGATGTTCAATATGTATAACGTTTCACTTGTCCTTCCACCGTATAAAAATCAGAATCACGATTTGGTGCATATTGATTTAAAAAATCCTGTGCCTCCAAAGCTTCACAATAAATATCAAGCCTTAATCTACAATCCTACTGGGGTGTTTATAATTTTCATATAAATACATTAAGCACCAAGGCACATGCAAATGCGGTTATAGAAAGAATGGTTTCGAGCACGCTCAACGTTTTGAAGGTTTCCGAAACGGTTAATCCAAGATATTCTTTTACCATCCAAAAGCCTGGATCGTTTACATGCGAAAACATCATTGATCCTGCAGCTGTTGCTATAACTAGCAATTCCAGATTGACACCGGACATATGCTCAATGATTGGAGAAACAATACCGGCTGCTGTTGTTAAGGCGACCGTTGCTGATCCTGTTGCAATTCGAATTAAGCATGCAATGACAAAGGCCATCACGAGCGGAGACAGAGATAGATTTTCAGACATGCTGCCCATTGTATCACCGACACCGCTATCGATCAGTATCTGTTTAAATCCGCCGCCTGCACCGATTATTAAAACGATTGAACCTACTGGCAGCAAGCTATCCTCTGTGAATTTTTTAATAAGGTCTCTATCCATCCCTTTACGAAATCCAAGAAAATAGTAGGCTGCAAATACGGCAATTAATAGTGCAATTACCGGGTCTCCTATAAGTGCAAAGATTTTCTGCAAGCTTTCTGGAAGCTGTACATATAGTGCTAATGAGGTAAGGATCATAAGAATGACTGGTAGTAAAATAATAAAGAATGACACCCTTGAGCTTGGCAGTTCTTTTACTTCCGTATCAATTCGGATTAATTCCGGTTCATTTTCAGGTACAACGCGTTTGTACACCCATTTTGCAAACAATGGACCGGCAATAACTGCAGCAAGTAATGCTATTACGAGAGAGTAAAGAAGAACCTTACCAAGATTGGCATCATATATGCTGATAGCAGCAAGTGCGCCAGGACGCGGTGGAACAAGACCGTCTACAATCGAAAGACTTGCAATAACCGGAAGAGCAACCAATAAAATATTTTGCTTCGTTGTTTTATGTAACGAAATAACTAAAGGCAATAAAATTAAAATACCTACTTCAAAAAAAACAGGAATCCCAATGATAAAACCTGAAAGCATCATCGCCCACGGCAAGCGCTTTTCACCAAAAATCCTTACAAAAAAATGGCCGATCTGCAGTCCGGCTCCTGATTCGGAAAGCATTTTTCCTAGAATTGTACCTAACGCCAAAATCCCGACCAAATGACCTAAGACTTCTCCTATACCATTTTCGTAAGCGGTTACAATTTTGTCTAAAGTTAATCCAGCCATCAGACCCAAAAATAAACTGGCTATTGTTAAACTGATAAAAGCATGCCATTTCAGCCAGGATACGGTAGTGATAACTATGCCGATAGCCGCTACTGTGACAATCAGTAAATAAATATCCATCGTTGATCACTCCACCCTTCCTTCTATATACACAGTAACCATTTTTAAGTGCTAAATTAAGTTTTTCACAAATTAATTGCATCAAATACAGCAATCAATAAGTAATCTATACCGGTGATCAATACAATCACTAACCCAATCACAATAAAACCTACAAAAAGCCTTTTACAGAAGAGAAAACATCTAATAGTAAATTACTTATCATATTCATAACCTTAGCCATTAATGTTCACCTCAATATTTAATACATAATTTAACATTATTCAATTAATCCTAACATACCTCTAAAATTAAAAAAGAGTACATTTCTCCATTTTAAGAAATGCACCAGATTCTTATATAAGACTAAGTCATTTTGTATTAGCAAAATCAATATCAGAGCTGGTTAAAAATCAATCCGATAAAGTTTAAAAGACAATGGAATCTTTTTGGGTTGCCAAAGTTCATCATACGTTTCCTTTTGTTTTCTTTAGATCCTGTGTATTTTAGAAACTTTATGTATAAAATAATGTTCATATAAAATAAAGATGGTGACTAAATGAAAACATTGTGGCTTTTTCTTATGTTAGCAATATTATCCTTTATTTCTTTGTACATATTGATGAAGAAAATGAACGTTACTAACGTCTTGGGATGTTATTTTTTCTCAAATATTCTTATTACAAATACAGGTGTAATCATTAATTTAAATTTAAAACTTACAAAGCAAGATCCAACAAGTCAATTCATTTTTTGGATACAAAAAGTTCCAGAGTTTTCACTTAAGCCAGCATTACTTTTATGGTTAATTTATATTTTGTTCTCTAAGAGAACTATTTTCAGTAAACTTATTTATCTCTTTATCTTCTTAACAGCGCTTGTTTCAAGTGAAATATATTTCGTTCATATTGGATATTTGAAATGGGTTAATTGGAATGTATTTTATTCATATTCCAGATATAGTCTAATTATTTTCTTATTGGCTATTTACTCCTTTTATTTAGAAAAGCTTATTTATAAAAATAAAGAGGTGAATACGATATGATTTTACCTCTTCCTGAGAAATTTGATGCAAATGAAATATTTATTATCATTTCCACAGTGCTTTCTTGGACCATTATGTTTATTTTACCTAAACGCTTGTCTATTGTTACCATAATTATTATTTGGACATTTAATGTCTTCCTTGCTTTGGTGGCTGATATTACCATTAGTGTAAAACCAAATGATTTTTACTTTACGGTCGACCATAAAACGCATGAATTATTTGATGTAATATTACACTTTGCAACTTACCCCACTCTTCCTTACTTTGTAGTAAATATTTATCAACAATACAAACCCAAAGGCCTAAGGAATCTATCTTATATTATTTTTTGGGCAGGGGTAGCGATTTCTATAGAATGGATTTCAGTGAAATTTCATGTTTTTACGTATACAGGCTGGAAATTATATTTATCTTTTTTCGTATATTTAGTTGTATTTGCCGCTAATATTTGGCTTTCGAACATTATTGAAAAGAAACACCCTTACAAAAGGACTTCAACTAGTTGATTCAATTAAATTTAGCACTGTGCCACTGTGCCGGTCTTTTCTTGAACTCTGGAAAATCCTGAAAGGGAAGAGTATAAAGGTGCCATCCGATTCCTCGGTGCAGGCATCCGAGCTGACCGGAAACCTTCAATAACTTTTCAAGCTCTTCCATTTTTCCAAAAGCAGTCCATGGCTCTAAATAATACGTTCGGAATTCATTGGTCATGTCCAGCCAGTCCTCATCATCCTCAATCAGCTCATAGAGGGAATTCCAGAAAATACGAGTGCTGAAGAATGGATGTGTGACAGAAGCATCTCCCTAATCAATAAAAACAGATTTCCCTTCTCGATCATAGATATTAGCCGTGTGTAAATCTCCATGATCAAGTGATGGCGGTATCAATCCCTCCATCAAATCGCACATTCCCACCAATTCTGACCTCAATTTAATAATGGTCTTAGTTTCTTCTACACTAAGCCCCGTCTGGCACATCTCTTCTTGTTGGTTAATCTGTTTCTTCAGGACAAAAATTCTCCTGTCAGGAACACCAAGATCAATAAGCTCTTGTATGTGCTTTACTTCCTTCACCTGCAGTTCGGCATATTCCCTAAGAGCTCTCTGCCAAACTTTCTTGTCTCTCTTTTGTCTTAATAGAGTTCCTGATATCTCCTTCATCGATATCAGTCGTTTTTCTTGGCTGATATAATGATAAATGGGCGCTGAGCGGACTTTCATACGCCCATGCCTTCCCTGTCGACTTAAAGTAGAATGTCTCATCTTCTGCTGGTAGCCGAAGAACGACTTCATGTTCAGATGATTTGATGGTTTCATAGTTTCCTGTAAAACCCTTATTTACCTTTTTAAATTCACCAGAAATCCAATGTTCAATTTTTTGTATGTAGTCCGTTTTATCCATTTTGTTATGAGTATCGCATCTTCCACTCCATTATGGATCTGATCATTGCACCACGTTCAACTGACATAAAAAACACCTTCCCAAATTACATATAATTTATTTATTGGCAAATCATTATTACGTTACATAATTATTGAGTGGAATAACTTAACACAGAATAATTTAATGTCCTTTATTAATCTTGTGGTAAGATAAAAGGAAATATTGTTGTGGGGGCATTCCTAAAATTGAGTTCATATACTACTATTGATCGAAACAAGGCTCAAAAAATATCTACTAAAATATTGAGTGTCAAAGAAGAACTGATTGAACAAATTTCAAGAACTAACATTCAAAAATATTCAAATCAAGTGAATGATAATTTATTTGAATGGCGGCATAATCTTATAGAAATTTATGCACTTTCTGTTACCGAAGATCTTGAGGTATCTTTTAATACTTTAAAAGAATGGGGAACAAACGCAGTAAATTTGCTAGTTGATTTAGATTTACCTATTGAGATCGCTTTAGAAGAGGTACGCATCAATCGAGATACAATTGGTACTATTATTAAAGATGAAGCAGAAAACTTTAATCTATCTCTTGACGATTTTTATGCGATTCTTTCGCGCTTTAACTTCGTGGTCGATCGTGCGATACATTGGTTGAGTGTTTCCTACTCACGCCAATATTACACAAGAATAAACGCAGCAGAGGCAACCGCATTAGAACTCTCTATTCCCCTTATAAAAGTAACGGATGAAATCGGAGTTCTTCCTCTTGTAGGAGATATTGACACAAAGAGGGCACAAGAACTTATGAATAAAGCCCTAAACAAAGGAACCGAATATGACTTGTCTTTTTTAATAATCGATCTATCCGGAGTACCTATTATAGACACTATGGTAGCAGACCGGATATTCAAAGTTGTAAATGCTTTAAAACTAACTGGGATTGAGACTGTGTTGACTGGTTTAAGACCGGAAATCGCTCAAACCATGGTCCAGCTTGGTATAGATATGAAAGATATCCCGACTTTTTCAAGTCTTCATCATGCCATGAAAGATCTACAAAACAACATTTTGAACCCTTAAATATAGAAGAAACACTAAAAAAATAAGTAGTCCGCATCCCTAGAACACTTGGCTACCTAAGTGTTCTTTTATCACGCCTTCTTGAATATGAAAATAGCACTGTCATATCAAGACAATGCTATTCTCGAAATGATTATCCATTTAAATAATAGACAAAAACTTTTCTATCCTCATCCAATTCTAATGACAACCGTTTAAATGTCTGTTTTCAATTGTAAAGTTGTCTAAAGATAACGCTAGCATCAGTTTCTCTAAATCCAATTTAATTATTTTCACTTTTGTTTATCCTTTAATTTACTAATGCCTTCAATCCATTTGAGAGAGTTTGAATGATAAATGCTAAATCATCGTTTTCAATACTTAACGGAGGCGCTATTGTTAATACATTATTATAGCCTGCTACTGTCACCCCGTTTTTCCCGATGATCAGTCCATTCTTTTTACAGATTCCGATCACTTCATTTACAGCGTTTGATGCAAGCGGCTCTTTCGTTTCCTTATCTTTTACAAGTTCAATGCCGACGAGAAGTCCCTTACCGCGAATATCACCAACATATGGATTGTTTTGTAATCGAGTTTGTAATTCGTTTAATAATAGATCACCTAATTCTCTAGAACGATCGAACAGCTTTTCATTTTCCATGATTTCAAGATTTTTCAAAGCCAGTGCACAAGCTGCAGGATTACCGCCGAATGTGTTGATATGTCTAAAGAAATCGTATTCATCATTTCCTTTAAACGCCTCATACACCTCTTTCTTTACCGCTGTTGCAGAAAGCGGCAAGTAAGCAGATGTTATGCCTTTTGCCATTGTAATGATGTCCGGCTGCACATCATAATTCATAAAGCCAAATGACTTTCCTGTTCGACCAAACCCGCAGATAACTTCATCTACAATAAGTAGAGCACCATGTTTATCGCAGGTTTCTTTGACTGCCTTCATGTATCCATCAGGAGGCATCAACACGCCGCCACCTGTAATAATAGGTTCCATAATCATCGCTGCTACTGTCTCACTAAGTTCCCACGTCATCATCCGATCGATTTCTTGTACACAAGCCATTTTATGTGCATCCTCCAGATCAGAATCAAGCATCCGATAAGTGTCTGGAGGTGAAACATGAAGAAACCCAGGTGCAAGCGGCTCATATTTGTATTTTCTCTGTGCTTGACCCGTTGCTGCTAAGGCCCCCATTGAATTGCCATGATAAGCACGATAACGTGAAACAATTTTGTATCGATTATTTTGTCCTTTTTGCTGGTGGTATTGTCTTGCGATTTTAAAAGCAGCTTCATTCGCTTCAGACCCGCTGTTAGAAAAAAAGATAACATAATCCCCGCCGAGCATTTCATTTAACTTTTCAGCTAGTTTTACAGCTGGCAAGTGACTATGGGTTAAAGGAAAGTATGCCATTTCCTTCAATTGTTCATAAGCAGCATCTGCAAGTTCTGTTCTGCCATAACCTACGTTTACACACCACAAACCAGCCATTGCATCTAAATATTTATCACCGTTTATATCAGTTACCCAGGCACCCTTGGAACTCGTAACAACCATAGTTGAGTTCGGATTATAGGGTTTCATAGAATGCCAGACAAACTGATCATCTTTTTTTCGGACATCTTGGGATTGATCGACTTTAGGAACCATTATTCTCCACCCCTTTAGTAATCGTAACGAGATGTAATCATTTTTTTACGGGTATAGAAATTGATGCCATCTTTACCGTTCACATGGAGATCTCCATAGAAAGAATCTTTCCACCCAGAAAACGGGAAGAAAGCCATTGTCGCCGGAACACCTACATTAATTCCGAGCATACCAGCATCTGCTTCTTCACGGAATTGACGGACAGCTTGTGCATTTTTCGTATAAAGTGTGGCGCCATTGCCATATCTAGACTTTCTAATGTATTCTAGACCTTCATTTAAATCTTCAGCACGTAAAATACTGAGGACAGGCGCAAATATTTCCTCCTTAGCAATCGTCATTTCTGGTGTGACACGATCAAATATCGTTGCTCCAAGGAAATTCCCTTCATTGAAATCTGACATTTCACGTCGGCCATCTCGAATTAAGTCCGCACCTTCTTCAATGCCTTTTTCAATAATCCCGAGTACCTTTTGTCGATGAGAATCTCTAATGATCGGCGTCAATAAAACTTCATCATCTAATCCACTGCCTATTGTAAGCTCATCTGCTTTCTTACGGATTTCTTCTACAAATTTATCATTATTACCAACTACTACTACGGCGCTGCATGCCATACAACGTTGACCCGCACTGCCAAAAGTTGAACTTATGATATTTTGAACTGTTTTTTCTAGATCTGCATCAGGCATTACAATATGGTGATTCTTAGCTCCGGAAAGGGCTTGCACTCTTTTACCGTTTAACGCCGCTTTTTCATATACATATTTCGCAACAGGCTGTGAACCGACAAATGATATAGCTTTAATACCATCATGCTCCAAAAGGCCATTTACAACATCATGAGCACCATGCACGATATTGAAAACACCATCTGGTAAACCTGCTTCCGTTAATAATTCCGCTAAACGATTAGCTAGAATGGGTGTTCTTTCAGAAGGTTTTAGAATAAACGTGTTTCCACACACAATCGCTAGTGGAAACATCCATAATGGCACCATCATAGGAAAATTAAAAGGTGTAATTCCTCCTACAACACCTAGCGGATATCGAAACATCTCTGAATCAATATCTTCTGCTATGTTAGATAGGGTTTCACCCATCAAATGAGTTGGAGCTCCAGAAGCAAATTCAACACATTCAATTCCACGTTGAATTTCTCCGTATGCTTCTTTAAATGCTTTACCGTTCTCCTGAACGACTAATTTGGCAAGTTCTTCATGATTTTCTGTCAAGAGATAGTGGAATTTAAACAGGATACGAGCACGTTTTGGAACCGGCACATGTTTCCACTTCTGGAATGCAGCATCAGCTGCCTGAACAGCTTTGTCGAGATCTTCTTTCGTTGAAATCGGCACACGGGCCAAAACTTCACCGGTTGCCGGATTTGGCACTTCTAAATCGTCAGTACTATTCGATGCGACCCATTGACCATTAATATAATTTTTCAACAGTTTTGTATCACTTTTCGTTACTGTCATACTAATTGTGCCTCCTTTTGATTTCTTTCCCTGCTTCCTTAATTATCTAGAAATCAGGAAAAGGTTACATTAGACAAAACGTTAAATTGTTTTACCTGTTCCTTCCACATAATGTAGAGTTTAAGTTGTCACTTGCTCTTTAGTTTTTACATTTTGCATAGATTCTGATGAAAATAAATAATCATTTACGAATAGCATCAATTCTATTGCAAGCCGCTTTTCGAAATTTGTAATAAAATCCTTTCCTAGAAGTCTCTCAAGCTTTTCGATTCGATAGTATAAAGTCTGACGGACTACGAATAATTTTTTTGCCGTTTCCTTCTTCGACCCGCTGCACGCCAAATAGGCTTTTAGAGTTTGCATCAGCTTTCCGTTGTATTTCCGATCATACTCAATTACAGGACTCAAGTACTCTCTCATCATCTCATGAAGATTTTCCTGCTGTTTAAAGAGACTTATGACTCGGTACATATGTAAATCTTCGTAAAAAATACACATTCGATCTAGTTCACTATTTTTTTGCAGCCGAAAAGTTTCGACAGCCGTTTCGTAGCTTTTCCCTATTTTAGCTAATTTTTTATTGTACTGGCCAACTGCAAAATTTGAAAACTTGCACTTATGCTTCTTTAAGAAATCGGTTTGATGAACTTTATCCATTCCGTTTTTCAGGCGTTGTTTCCACGTTTCAACACCGCGTTTATTTAGTAAAATATAGACGAAATAGCCTTGCCTTTCAGTCGTTATCAAATGAAATCCTTGCTGTTCGAAAATAGACCGGATAAAAAGTATTAAATAAGTTAGATCAGCATTGGTCGTTTGTTGTGGAATTTTACAAATCGCAACAGTACCACCATTAACACTCATTTCTCCTTCATGATAAAAAAGGTTATCCATAGTCTGCTTTTCACTGTATCCCCCATCTAGCCAATTGTTGATCCACTCATACTTTTCCGTACGTTTTGTTTCTTCAACATAAAGTTCACGGAGAAACAACTGTGACAGCGCAGTTGTCGTTCGATCAAGAATGAGTTGATCGAATTCATTAATTTCACGTTCTTTCGAGAAAATGAATATTTCCCCATATTGTTGTTCCATCACCTGAAGAGACTGCTTTACTAGAAATGGAGATTCTTGATTCTTTAGGACGCGCTCTCTAACCTCAAGTTTTGTTTCTTCACTGCATTCCGGCAAAAAAATGGTTTCAGCGGACGTTGTGTTCATGATAATGTGAAGGCCGGTATATTCATACATCAACTTCAGCATTTCATCTCTGTTTTCAAATGTTAATAATTTTTTATTAAGCTTTTGTGAATACTCTTCTAAATCTTGAATCATTTGGTAATGCTGATTTATGAGTTGTGCGTGAATATCTTGAGTGATATTAACAAATTGTACTTCTTCTAGAAATAAAATGATCGGGAATCTATGCAGGTTCGCTAAATCCACAACCTCTTTAGGAATAGATGAAGTGTACGTGCCGATCTCTATACAAAGACCGGCAGCACCGCAATCTATTAATTGTTGCAGAAAATCACTTAATAATGCAGGGTTATCTTTCCAAACTACGCCTGTCGATAAAATCAGTTCATTTCCATTTAACAACTTTTTGATGTTGGGGACTTCAACAACATGAACCCATTTTACTTGGCGTGTCAGGCCCTCAAATCCTGCAATAACTATTGTTTTGTCAAAATGGTCCCTATACAAAATATCTTTCACTGCTAGACTCGAATGATTTTGCACACCTGAACACTCCTATCTTTAGGCGACAAAACGAATGCACGTATTGGTTTAATGTATTTTCTTCATAAGCTCATGAACTTTTAATATTCATGTACGTATCTAATGAATTAAGCATCTTTTGAAAGGAATCTTGATCATCAAAGTCTTCTGAATTCCAGTTACTGAGCACCCATTCAGCCAACTCATGAGGAGTATTGAAGAATTCACCGCTTGAATCTGCTTTTCGCAACATATACCGGCCGTTGTCTTCATCAATCGTTACTTCACATGGAAACACACTACCCTTGCACTTCAGTGAAAATTCCATTAGCAGCTCTCCTTTTCCTAAGCAAAACAGTTACACGGATTGTTTCTGCAGAACCATTAAGTTTGAAAAGTACTTGCGTCCATCAGCTGTTTTGACATGAATAGTAACTGCATCATCATTTGATTTCTCAAAATGAACAAAAGCCCCGCTCAAATTTTCTAATATTCCTTTAATTTTATAGCCTTTTTCCATCATGAAATCAATTTTCTCACGCTCAAGCATGTATTCTTGATAATCTGACATCTACAAGCCCCCTCTAATTAAAAGTGTCGTAGGTGACCCAACAAAGTTAAGCCATTCCTATCCAATTATTTGGCATCTTTCAATTCCACATCTTGAGTCTCATCATTCAAATCCCAATCCCTGCCGACTGTAATACCAAGATATTTCTCATCACTTGGATCTTCGATTTCAGCTTGCTTATATTTTTGGAAGTACCAATATTTACAAAGGACATAATAACAGACTGCACCGAGAGCAAAACCAATTAAAAAGGAATAACTTGGGAAGAAGTATGAGACTGTTGCTCCAATAATCCAAGATATGAATCCTGCAACGTTTACTCCTCCAGCATATTTAAACTGACCATCAAATTTGTATAAATCATATACATTTACACGGCGTTTTCTTAATAAGTAATAATCAGCAAATAATATGCCGACAATAGCTGAAAGAATTCCTCCTACGATAAGAAGCACGGGAATGATGATTCCAAAAAGGCTCCAAGGCTGAACAATTGTCCCAACTATACCAGCTGCAAATACACCAGCCCAGAAGGGAAACTTTGGACCGCCTACATTTGAAAAGATGGTAGCTGCCGGAACGATATTCGCAGCGATATTCGTTGACCACTGCGCCAGTACGATCATGAGAAGGAGTACGCCAAGTATAAGTCCCGTTGCAGTTTCCTGCAGAGCCAGTACAGGATCATAATTTTTCACAGCGATATAAGCAACCGCTCCAATGATGATCATGAACGTCTGAGTCAAAGGCAGAGCGATTAAATTGCCAACTAAAGCTCCCTTATTTCTTTTGAACCAATTCCGTTCAAATTTAGGTGCTTTAATAAAGCGTGATATGGTAGGGATATCTGCGGATAAAGTCGCCCAGAATCCCATGTTGCTGAAAATAACAACAAGGAAAGCTGTAAATGCAGCTGATCCTACAGCAGGATCCTCTGCCCAGCTCCATACATTCCTGCCCTCAGAGGCAGCTGTGCCAGCAAGTTCCGAATACATCCAGATCGAGATCAATAAGATAGTTGGAGCTGCCATATCAGCAAAACGCTCTACTGCTTTAATACCAAGTGCTGTATTGATTAATTGAAGAAGGGCAAATATCAAGAAACAAATAAACCAGTTATTAAAGTTGAACATCAATCCTAAAATCCCGTTCATCGCAGTTGCACCGAAATAGGTATTTATTCCAAACCACATTGATGCCGCTATACCACGGACGATTGATGGGATATGTGTTCCAATTGTCCCGAATGGCGCACGCATGTAAACAGGAAATGAAAGACCATGTTCAATACCTATATCAGCAATCAGTGAAATAAATAACCCGATACCAACGGAACCAATAACTGTCGCAAGGACAACTAGAGGAAGGGGTAATGACATTACACCAGCTCCACCAATTGCGAATGTTGCAAGGACTACAACCATACCGACCCACATGAATGAAAAGCCGAGTGTGGTTATTTTTCTCTCATTTTGACCGATAGGCAACAAGTCAGGAGACTTTAAATAGTTTTCTTGTTTTTTCATAAACAATCACTCCCTATAATATTGCAATTGGTGTCACGACTGGTTGATTGATCATCTTCCTTCGTTTATGCCATAGCTTTGAATCTGTCATTTAGCTGTTTTTGTAGCCTTTTTTGCTCTTAGAAATGGTTGATTTCCGCTACAGGTTGCTCGCTTTCCGCGGGGGCGTGCGGTGAACCACCTTGGAAGATGGATAAAGAACTATATTAAAGGAAGCATGTGTGCTCCTGCGTCTAAAGTGCTCTATTAAATAGGCAATTTTTCATCGACTGAACTTAGGTTTTCATTATATTTGGCTCTTTTCAAATAATTTCCGTTACCTGGTTTTCCGACAAATTGCTTATCACGTATAACAAATTCACCTCGTGAAAGCACAGAAACCGCTTCTCCCGTCACTTTCATTCCTTCGAAAGCATTGTAATCTACACTCATATGGTGCGTTTTAGCAGAAATGGTTCGTTCGACTGTTGGATCAAAAATTACGATATCTGCATCTGCTCCGACTGAAATCGTTCCTTTTCTAGGATATAATCCAAATAGTTTCGCAATTCTAGTCGACATAATATCAACAAATTGATTGAGCGTTATACGACCTTTCAATACACCTTCTGAAAAAAGAATACTAACGCGGTCTTCAATCATTGGACCACCGTTTGGAATTTTAGAAAAGTCTCCTCTTCCTAGCTCTTTTTGGCCTTTAAAATCAAAAGAACATTGATCAGAACCAAGTGTTTGAAGATGCCCATTCTTTAATGCATTCCAAAGCACATCCTGATTCCATTTTTCTCTAAGCGGCGGAGACCAAACATATTTTGCTCCTTCAAAATCTGGTTTTTCTAAATAAGTTTGATCAAGCATTAAGTATTGCGGGCACGTTTCACCCCAAACGTCATAGCCTTTATTTCGAGCATCAGCAATTTTTAGGACTGCCTCTGCACAAGACACATGAACAACATAAAGCTGTGATTTTGCTAAGCCTGTCAACTGAGCAGCTCTAGCTGTCGCTTCCCCTTCAACTTCCGGTGGTCGCGTAAGAGCATGGTAAATAGGATCCGTTTTTCCGTTTTCTAAAGCTTCTTTTACAAGGTAGTCGATTACATCACCATTTTCAGCATGTACCATCACTAATCCACCGAGTTTTTTTGCGGTGATCAGTGTACGGAACAATGTTTCATCGTCTGCCTGGAACACATTTTTATAAGCCATGAAAACTTTAAAAGACGTAATCCCTTCTTCATCCATTACTTTTGGAAGCTGTTCAAGGACTTCCTCATTGAGTTCAGAGATCATCAAATGGAAGCCGTAATCAATCACTGATTTATCCTTCGACTTTTTATGCCAAATATCAATGGCATTTTGTAATGGCTCTCCTTTGTTTGTGAGGCAAAAATCGATAACGGTTGTCGTACCGCCGAACGCAGCTGCAATTGTTCCACTCTCGAAATCATCTTTGGAGACAGTCCCCCCAAATGGCATTTCTAAATGAGTATGCGGGTCAATACCCCCAGGAAACACATAGCACCCCTTTGCATCAATCATTTCAGCTCCTTGCGCATCCAATTTTTCACCTATTGCTACAATCCGTTCATTCTCAATTAAAATGTCAGCAGAATACGTATCAGAAGCCGTTACAATAGTTCCATTTCTTATTATTTTTCTCACGCTTTTAGTCTCCTTTCATCTGATCTTAAATCGTAAACTCAGCTAGGATTTTTAATAGGATCTGCTTGTATTGATGAGAGTATTGTTTGTCTTTCATTCCAGGTCATAGGTTCATATTCACTATCAATCTCAATCATGTCGATCGCGCCATCAACCGGGCAGACGATTGAACAAAGATTACATCCAACACAATCTTCTTCTCGAACTTCTAAATACGGGTTGCCATGGCCATCTTTTAACATATCAATGCATTGATGTGATGTATCCTCACAGGCTATATGACATTTATTACAATTGATACATACGTCATTATTGATTCTGGCTACAATTTTATAGTTGAGATCCAGATTACCCCAGTCTGAATACTTAGGTACAGATTTCCCAATAATGTCTCTTACAGATGCAATCCCTTTTGAATCAAGATAGTTGTTTAAACCATCTGTCATATCCTCAACGATCCTGAACCCATGGTGCATGGCGGCTGTACAAACTTGGACATTCGAAGCTCCCATTAACATAAATTCAACCGCATTCTGCCAATTTGAAATTCCGCCCATTCCGGAAATTGGAACGTTTATCCGCGAATTCCGTGCACATTCACCTACCATATTGAGAGCAATCGGCTTAACTGCAGGTCCACAATAACCACCGTGTGCACCTTTACCGCCTACATGTGGAATCGTGTTCCAAGAATCAAGATCCACACCTGCCAAACTATTAATTGTATTGATCATACTGACAGAATCTGCCCCTCCTCGAACTGCTGCTTCAGCTGTAACTGTAATATCCGTAATATTCGGTGTGAGTTTAACGATGACTGGTGTTTGTGCAACCTCTTTCACCCAATATGTCTGCTTTTCAACAAGATCTGGAACTTGACCTGAAGCAGAGCCCATACCGCGTTCAGCCATACCGTGAGGACAACCAAAGTTAAGTTCGAGTCCGTCAACGCCTACCGCTTCTACTTTTTTTACAATTTCATGCCATTTTTCTTGTTTCGGTTCTACCATTAGAGAAACTACTACTGCATGATTAGGAAAACGTTTTTTCGTTTCATAGATTTCTTTTAAATTGACTTCAAGAGGACGGTCAGTAATCAATTCGATGTTGTTAAACCCGGCAACACGCTGACCGTTAAAACTGACTGCCGCAAACCTTGAAGAAACATTTAAAATAGGATCGCCGAGCGTTTTCCATACAGCTCCGCCCCACCCCGCTTCAAATGCCCTTTGTACTTGGTAGCCTGAGTTAGTCGGCGGTGCTGATGCCAGCCAAAATGGATTAGGTGATCGTATGCCAGCCAGGTTAATACTTAGATCTGCCAATGTTATTCTCCCCTTTCCGATGTTCTTTTGTTTGTTAAGCTGTTATGGATTGTTCTTTGTATTGCTTGTGTATGGCATAGGCTGCATTCTTACCTTGCTGGGCTGCAGTTACAACCATCGCTTCTCCTATTCCTTTTCCAAAAATAACATCACCGCACGCAAATACTTTCGGATTAGAGGTTTGGTAGTTTTCAGAAACTTGAACAACGCCTCCGTTATGTTCAAGATTGAACAGTTCGATTAAGCTGGTATGCCGTGTTTGGCCAATCGCTTTAATTACTGCGTCCACTGGTAGAATGAAGTTTGAGCCTTCGATTGGAAACGAACGTCTTCTTCCATCTTCGCCTGGTTCACCGAGATCCATTTTCAAGCACTCGATCGCTTTAACTCGTCCGGCTTCATCACCATGAATCTTGATTGGCTGAGTCAGCCAGCGGAATTCAACTCCATCTTGTTTTGCGAATTCATATTCAAAATCATACGCCGTCATTTCTTCTTGTGTACGGCGGTATAGAATTTTCACATTTTGGGCCCCTAAGCGAACAGAACAAGTCGCACCATCTATTGCCGTATTACCAGCACCAATTACAACCACATTTTTCCCAACATATTGATTGGATAATGGCTTTGTTTTCGTATCTTTTACAAATTCAATCGCATCATGGACACCTTCAAGTTCTTCACCTTCAATGCCCATATTCGGGACATGTGCCATTCCTGCAGCAAGCACTACACGGTCATAAGAAGTTAAGAGTTCTTCAGCTGAAATATCTTTTCCTACTGCTGTATTTGTTCGAATTTCTACATCAAGCTGACGAACTTGATCGACTTCCCAAAACGATATATGTTGAGGTAATCGAAATGAAACGATACCGTAAGTGTTCAATCCTCCTGCTTTTTCGGCAGCTTCAAAGATTGTTACTTTATATCCGAGTAATGCGAGTTCCCGTGCTGCAGATAACCCAGCGGGACCCCCGCCAATCACTGCAACTGACTTTCCATTACTAACACCCTTTTGAAAAAGTACCTGGTCATTCCTAATCGCCCAGTCCGTCGCATAACGCTGCAAATCCCCAATCATAATTGGTTTAGTAGAATGATTGAGTACACATGCTCCTTCACAAAGTTCATCAGTCGGACAAACCCTTGCACAGCTCGCCCCAACAGGATTAGATGTCATAATCGTTTGCGCAGATCCTTTAAAATTTCCTGATGCAATTTTTTTAATAAATTTCGGAATATCAATCCCAGTGGGACAAGCTTGAATACAAGGTGCATCATAGCAATATAAGCATCGATTCGCCTCTTCAAATGCTTCCTGATTTGTAAGTGCTGGATGAAATTCCTGAAAGTTTTTTGCCAGATCTGTCATCGAAATGTGTAGCTTTTCAGATTTAGTCAACTGTTAAGCCCCCTTTTGAGATGATAGAAATATGGATTAAAAAGGAGTAGCACGGCTTTAGCCAAAAATTTATGGGAGTAATGCCGTCATTTCTCCATACGTTTCTGGGCGGCGGTCACGATAAAATTGCCATAGATCACGCACTTCCCGAATCATTTTTTTATTCATTTCTCCAATGATTACTTCATCTTGATCCCGGCTGCCAATGGCAACAAAACTACCACGAGGGTCAACTAAATAGGATTGGCCGTAAAACTCACCCATTTTCCAAGGACCTTCTGTTCCAACTCGATTGATCGCGCCTAGATAATAACCATTTGCAACTGCATGTGCTGGCTGCTCAAGCTTCCATAAGTATTCAGATAATCCTGCAACAGTAGCTGAAGGATTAAAGACAATTTCAGCACCTTTCAATCCTAGTAGTCTTGCCCCTTCTGGAAAATGACGATCATAACAAATATAAACACCTACTTTTGCGAATGCTGTATCAAAAACGGGATAACCCAGGTTGCCAGGTTTAAAGTAATATTTCTCCCAGAAACCACATCCCTCATTCCCCACTTTTACATGCGGGATATGCTGTTTCCGGTATTTTCCCAGGTAAGAACCATCAGCATCAATAACAGCTGCTGTATTATAGTAAGTGGCAATACCTTCACGTTCATAAATAGGCAGAACGATAACTACTCCCAATTCCCTCGCTAATGCCATAAATCTGTTTGTTGTTGGCCCATTTGGAATTTCTTCAGCTGAGTCATACCATTTTGAATTTTGTTCTGCACAAAAATATGGACCATAGAATATCTCCTGTAAACAAATAATCTGAGCTCCTTTTTCAGCTGCGTCTCTTACAAGTTTTATATGCTTCTCAATGGATTTTTCTTTATGAACCGATACAGGCTCATTACCATCCACATCATGAATCGCTTGAATCAAACCAATTTTTACCAAATCAGACATTTCTATTCCTCCTCTAATTTTGTTTAGTATGTAGCCTCTGTAAATGGATTTAATTTTTATTTGAATCTTTTGAATATTAAGTCTATTTTATATGTTTAATAGATTTATTACATTTAACATAATGTAAAAAAATAACGATCGTTTTTTATCACTTTGTAAAGAAGAGCTGATTTTTTGTGGTAATCCATGGAAAAAAGTAGAATAATTGAATGTGATAGGCTTGTGGCATATATCTCTGTAACAAAAAGACAGGGGAATCTTACAAACTGAAAAAACATGCATTAAAATAAAGAGACGCTGTTCAAATGTATCGTTTGATAGCTCGTCCTCCCTTTCTTTGTATAGATTAAGAAACAAACTTATTAGAAAAAACGTATCATATACACTTTAAATATATTGTAGAATTTACGAGGAAATATCCTCTCTTTTTGTCGTTTTTTGAAATTTCTAATAATTTACCTTAAAAATTTTTACTTTATGTTAAAGTAGTATCACTGTCGTAGAAATCCTGATTGTTAGTTTTTACCTATAACAAATGAAAAGGTGTTGACGATCGATGAACTGGTTAATGGTCTTAACCGTTTTTATGGGTGGTATTGCTGTATCAATTCAAGCAGGTGTAAACGGAGGATTAGGAAAACAAGTAGGTGTAATTGAAGGAGCATTCTTATCATTCCTTATTGGAACGATTGCGTTATTTTTTATGATGCTCATTTTTGGAAAAGGAAATATCTTAAATGTCACTACTGTACCGAAATGGCAGCTTATTGGAGGGTTATTAGGTGCTTTTTATGTTTATACACTCGTTCTTTCTGTCCCTAAAATCGGTGTTGCGGCTGCAATAATTGCAATCATTGTTGCACAGCTAATGACAAGTTCAATTATTGATCATTTTGGTTTGCTTGGAATGAAACAAATTCCAATTGATGGGCAACGAATAACTGGATTTTTATTTCTGATCGCAGCTCTTTTTTTATTTACAAAAAGATAATTCTTTACATACTTATGTTGTTTCAATCAAAGAACTAATAAAAGCAGAGTGGAAACCTTTTTAAATTTTTTTCGTACATGAAATATATGGTTTTCAATTACAAGGTCTGCATACTATAATTAGGCTTGGGATGAGGTGAAGATTGTGAACAAAACAAAAAAGCTAATTGCGGGGGTTTCAACTGCTTCTGTAGCCGTTTTGCTTTCAGGCTGTAATAATCAGACACAAGATATTCCGCCTGAACCGACAGATACGGAGTGCCAAGATTGGGAATGGGATGCTGATGATGGCGTTTATGAGTGTGATGATACAAACTCTCGTTATTTTGGCCATTATTTTTATGGCGGAAGTTTCTTTAACAGCAAAAGCAGTTTGTTAAAAAGTTCTTCTTATAAGTCCTACAAAAGCAGTTCCAGTTTTAAGGGTGGGAGTTCTGGGTTTGGAAGCGGCAAAGGCTTTGGCGGATAAAAATTGAGGAGTTGCTAAAATGAACTTATTTTTAAATTTTACATTGTACGCTGCTACAGGTCTTGCTCTTCTCTTCGTTGGATTTGTAGTATTTGAATTAACAACAAAAACAAAAGAGCTAAAATTGATCGCGAATGGCAATACAGCAGCAGCTTTGTCTCTTGGCGGTAGGTTATTTGGACTTTCATTTGTCATAGGATCATCTATTGCAAACTCTTTAAGTATTATCGATTTATTGATTTGGGGTACAGTTGGAATCATTGCACAGATCATCGCATTGTTTGTAGCTGAACATTTAGCGATTCGTTCAAGTATCTCTAAAGCAATCGATGAAGACAATAAAGCAGTTGGATTACTGGTTATGTTTTTAAGCCTTTCAGTCGGCTGGGTTATTGCTCAGTGTTTAACGTATTAAAAAAGCATGCGGATTATCACCCGCATGCTTATATTTTTTCTCCAACATACATCACATAAACTGCCCTGTCCTCATCTATTTCTGCTGAATCTCTCAAATATTGACCTTTTTGCGGAATATCTATCACATCTTTTAATAAATAGCGAATTACATCCCAATGGTTATTTAATGCTTGCAGGTGCAATAATGGCATTTCTCCCGTTTCGCTATATTGACGAAACTCAATAAATATCCCTCTACCTTTATAGCTCGCTTCATCTGTAAATTTTTTAGCTGCTCCCTTTTCTTTAACAACTAAAATCTCTTCATTGTCTTTCATTTCATTTGATTGCAGTTCATATTCAATGCCGCCATGAACGAAATACTCGCAAAGCTGGCGAGCATATTTTTCATCATGATTCATATTTTCAGGAATTTTATAGCTTAAATAAGGTTCATACTCATCTAATTTTTCTATGTAATATGTCAGTTCCATCATTTTCAATCCCTTTTCAATTTGTTATGTTTATGATATCAGTTTTTTGAGCCGTGGAGGAACTATGAGTAACTATCGAACAGAAAGAAAAGCGTTTTATGAAAAGATACCAGAGTTTTGGGCAGATATGTACGGACAAGAATATGCGTTATTTCAACCTTATATGATTGATGAGAAAGAAAAAGAACTCATACATGATTTTGGAACAAAAGTGAGCCATATTCTTTTTAAAACAGCTGACCTTTTGCAATCTCCGGAGCTTTCTAATGAGACATTAACATTATTAGGATTTCCAGATTCCTTATTCACGTTTCTCAGATTCCAATCGGCAATGCCCAAAACAGTGATCGGAAGAATAGATTCGATTGAAACAGAAAATGGGCATAAAGTGATGGAGTTTAACAGTGACACTCCTACGTTTATTTATGAATGTTTTAAAATAAATGGAATGCTGTGTGATCATCTAAATGCAAATAATCCAAATGCTGAAATGGAAAGTGATTTAAAAAAAGCGATAAGAACAGCTATCTTGACATCTTACCGTCAACTTCAATCTGACCATTCTCCAAATATAGTCTTCACCTCACATGATGAGAATATTGAAGATAAACAGACTGTTCTTTATTTGAAGGAATTATGTGGTTTTCCTTCTCAATACGTTTCATTGGACAAGTTGGTCATTCAAAAAGATCATGGTTTGTTTGATCCAGAAGGGAAAAAAATTGATGTATTGTACAGGCAAACGTTTCCGATTGAAATGCTTATTCAAGATAAAGATGTGAAAACCAATGAAGAAATAGGATTGCAATTAACGGAACTAGTTCATCAAAACAAGCTTGCAATCATTAATCCCCCATCTGCTTTCTTATTGCAAAGCAAAGCTGCTATGGCTGTAATTTGGGGATTGCACGAAGAAAAATCTCCTTTTTTCACCTGCGAAGAACATGTATGGATTGAGGAATATTTTCTCCCTACTTATCTAGAACCAGATACCTTCTTAATGAAGAAAGAAAAATTTGTCCAAAAACCAGTATTCGGTAGGGAAGGTGATACTGTCAGGCTATTTGATGAGAACGGACATCTTTTTGATCGAGATGAACATGAATCTTACGGAGCATATATGAGTGTCTTTCAAAAATACACCCCGCTGCCGAAAATGACATTTGAGACTGAAAAAGGTGTGATTGAAGGCCACAGGATGATGGGAACATTTATTATCAATGGTAAACCAAGTGCATTTGGATATCGTGTTGGTAATCGGATTACTGATAACCTCTCCTATTTCTTGCCTGTTGGTATGAATAAATAAAGAGCCTTTGTGTGCAATCTGCACGAAAGGCTCTTTTGTTATTACATCATGGATGTCAAATTGGATAATACCTTTTCTTGTGCACGTTCATAAAGAGATTTTACTCTTAAATCGTCAGCATATAACTCATCTGATCGATGTTTTCTCTTAAACGAAAAGGTTATAGTTACAAAAAATAAATGCAACGTAAACATAGAATGAATCACTCCTGTTATTTTTTTGTTTTCTAGTCTTTCTCGATTTCTATTTTAACGGTCAGGTCGAGTCTTTCTCCGTTAAAAACCATGTTAAAAGTGTAATGCTAATCATTATCATTACAAACTCCTCCTTTGTTTTGTTAAATATAAAAAACACCGCAGAGCAACCCTGCGGTGTAAAAATGACACAAAAAAACCGCAGGTATTCGACCTGCGGTGTCTTTAAACATAGTTATATAGACAAACTGCTCCAATGGGCGGTCGAACACATTTTCATATGAAATTGTTGATTGCATTTTGCTGTATACATCATTTTGTTCAACCTCCTCGTTTTTTTACTATTCTTAGCAAATCATACACATTTTACCAAGTATTGTAAAGTTTTTTTTTTACGGCCTTTAAAAGAATATGCAAGTACCTCTAAATGTTTCCTTCTAATTTGCTTTTATTAGAAAAATGGGGCTATTTCACTAACTAAACTTTTATGTGTACACTTTCACAAACTTTTATTATAATTATGCTTGTAAAGGGGGAAACGTAAGATGATACATCCTAAAATTTTAATCGCGTCAACGAGGCCAATTTCACTAACAGCTTCTGTTATCCCAGTATTGTTTGGAACAATTCTAGCTTTACAGTGGACAGGCATAAATTGGATTACTTTTTTACTAACTTTAGCAGGTGCCCTGTTTCTTCAATGCGGTACAAATCTTATTAACGATTATTTTGATCACGTTAAAGGTGCCGATACTGCTGGAAGTTTAAGTCCTTCTGGGGTTATCGACAGAAAAGAGATGACTCCGCGTCAAGTATATATTACAGGACTTATTTTCTTTGCATTAAGTATCATGATCGGTCTTATTTTAACTGCGTTAACAGGTCCAATGGTTTTATTATTAGGTATACCATCCCTGTTTGTTGGTTATTTTTATACAGCAACAAGATATGCTTTAGCTTATAACGGATTAGGAGAAGTTGCTTCAGGGAGCACTCTTGGTATATTAGCGGTTGTTGGTGCTTTTTATACCCAAACTCTCAATTTGAATGCAGAGATTTTTTTAGCAGCAATACCTAATGCACTTCTGGTAATGTCCATTCTGCATGCTAATAATTTGAGAGACTTTGATACGGATAAACAAATTGGCAAAACGACAGTTGCTGGATTGATTGGGAGAAAAGCATCCCGAATTGAATATTATATCCTAATGCTAGGAACGTACGTAAGCTTATTTGCTCTAGTTTTAATGGATATCCTTCCTGTTTGGAGTCTAATCGCAGCAATTACATTACCAATCGCATTAAAAGGTTTAAAAATCGCCGTTTCAACTTGGGAGGCAAAACAGCTGAACAAAGTGCTTGGTTTAACAGCATTGCTGCATATGGCATTCGGCATTCTGTTGTGTATCGGCACTTTAACAGGAATTCTTTTATAATTTAAATGTAAAGATAAGGATGACCTAAACGATGCTGCACTATTCGTTTAGGTTATTTTTTTGCAGACTAATGTGGAATTAATGAAAATTGATAGCTTAAACCTATGAAGATCAGCTGGAATATAAGGATGATAGGACAAAAATTGGCTCATCTCTCTCTTTTTTAAAAATGACATGCCAAAAATGAAAAAACCGGTACTCTCTTAACAAAAAAAGACCCAAAGTGGTTAATTTTCACTTTTGAGTCTTCTTTTATTTCTATAAATGGTTTAACCTTTTCCCGCTTGAAAGCCTGGATATAATGTCATACCACCGTCTGCAATTAAAGTTAAGCCTGTTACATAGCTGGCTTGACTAGATGCTAGCCAAGCGGCTGTTGCAGCAATTTCTTCAGGTTCGCCGATATACCCCATTGGAATCAGCTTTTCGACCCCTTCTTTTTTTTCTGGGTCTGCAAATTTCTCGGCATTGATCGGCGTATTGATTGCACCTGGCGCAATATTGTTGACTCGAATTTTTTTAGGTGCATATTCTAACGCCAATGTTTCTGTCATTAATTTTATGCCACCTTTACTTGCAGCATAATGTACGAAGTGTGGCCAAGGAATGATTTCATGAACACTGGACATGTTGATAATGGACCCTTGAATATTATGATCTACGAAATAATCTAAAGCTTCTCGGCAGCCTAAAAATTGCCCCGTAAGGTTTGTAGAAATGACTTTATTCCAGTCTTCCAAAGAAAGTTCATGTGACGGAACCTCATTTTCAATTCCTGCATTGTTGATCAGCACATCAAGAGAACCAAACTCATCTATTGCCGTTTTGATTAATTTTTTTATATCTTCTTCTTTTGTAACATCACCTTGAAAAATAAGCCCTTTTCCACCATTTTCCTGAATTTCGCTCACGATCATATTTGCATCTGCTTTCTGTTTGTCATCAAAATAATTAATGACTACATTTGCTTTTTCTTCCCCAAATCGAAGTGCACATGCTTTTCCGATTCCACTAGCCGCTCCAGTAATCACTACTGTCTTTCCTTTAAGATCTGGATACATAAACAGTCAACTCCTTCTTTATGATTTTGTAAATCCTAACATCACACCGCCGACAATAATCAGCACACACCCTGAAATCACCCATATGATCTCTTTTTTGCTTCGCTTTTCTCCTAATATAAAGATTCCGCCTAATGTCGAAATAATAATTCCTGTCTGAGAAAGTGAAAAGCTTGTTGCGATCCCAATCAGTGGAAGAGCAAGTAACAACGTAAGGTTTCCTGTACTCCAAATCAATCCTGTCAAAATATTTCTTATCGAATACTTATTGAACGGCTTATGTTTGAAGGACATAATGAGCGCCCCAATAAACATTCCCACAGCCTGAGGCAGGATAGCTTCCCAACCGTTAATTTCAAACCATTTAATGAGGACAACATATGTAACATATCCAACCGTTGAAATAAGGAGGATAGTGATTCCCTTTTTTAAGTTTTGATTGTCTTTTTCGCTGCCTTTCTTTGCGCGTAATGAAGTTAATAATGCTCCACCGACAATCGCACAGATCGCAATAATTCCGATAATGATCTCAGTTTTTGTTTTCCATTCATGAAAAACAATGACACCAAATAAGGTGGTACCAAACAATTGCATTCCTGTTGATAGCGGAACAATTTTTGAAACGCCTAAATAATCGACACTGGCAAATTGATTGCGCTGCCCGATTACCCAGAAGATTCCTGAAACAGCACCGATTGCAAACACGGTCATAGTGATGTCTGGCTGAACGACAAAGAATGCTACGATGGAAAACAGCAATGCTCCAAGAGTCATCCCAAGCGTTTGACTATGAAAGTCACCTCCGAGCTTTTCACTTACTAGTACAATACTACCCCAGCAGACCGCTGTTATTAGTGCCCAAATAATACCCAAAAAATCCACTTCTTTCTCTTAGATTGTCGTTAAAACTTAGTATGACCTGTTAGGGTCATGCAGTATTCATACCCGTTTAGAGGGAAAATAAAAACAAAAAACCGTTCCTAATTAAAGGAACGGTAATTGAAATTATAGATTTATCATTTTTATGTTAACCAGAAATTTTTTGAAGCTTCACTTTACACTTTTTTACTGTGTTGTACATAAGTACTGTGAATGCTAAACATGTGAGAGAAGCACTGCCTAAAGTAATGGATTGGATAAAACTTTTATCTTCAGGAAGAACTAATCCTACATAAAAGAATGTACTAACTGCCAATAAAATAAATCCAAAACGCTGGTAGTCAGCTATTTTGTTTTTTAATTCTTTCGTCATATTGTTATTCATATAAGCCTCTACCTCCTAATCACTAATACAAGAATAACATAGGCAGAGCAAATACAACGGAGATACATTTGACAAAAACGTGAAGAAAGTTTGTCTAAATTGTTATATCACAAAAGAAAAAGTGATTCAACGCGGGGTTAATCACACCGTTGAATCACTTTGTTTTAACTAATTATTTAATGCATTTTTCAAATCTTCAATAAGATCTTCTACATCCTCAATACCTACTGAAATTCGAACCAATCCGTCTGTAATGCCAAGTTCAGCTCTGCGCTCAACGGGAATTGAAGCATGCGTCATTCTTGCCGGTACAGAAATCAAGCTTTCTACCGCTCCTAAGCTTTCTGCCAAAGTAAAATAATTTACTTTTTGCAGTACCTCATTAGCTTTCGCCTCACTTCCAACATCAAATGACACCATTCCGCCAAAACCGCCAGATTGCTTTTTAGCTATATCGTGCTGCGGGTGTTCTTCAAGTCCTGGATAGTAGATTTTTTCAACGGATGGATGTTCTTTTAGGAAATCAACAATTTTTTTAGTGTTGCTTTCATGCGCTTCCATACGTAATCCAAGCGTTTTAATACCACGAATTAAAAGCCATGAATCTTGGGGTCCTAATACGCCTCCTGTTGAATTTTGAACAAAGTGGAGGTCTTCACCTAATTTTTCATCGTTAACAACGACAAGACCAGCTACAACGTCACTATGACCGCCAATATACTTCGTTGCTGAATGAAGTACGATATCAGCGCCTAGCGCGATAGGGTTTTGCCAATATGGTGTATTAAACGTATTGTCGACCATAAATAAAAGGTTCTTTGATTTTGCCCATTTTGCTGCAGCTTCAATGTCTGTTACTTTCAGCAATGGGTTTGTAGGTGTTTCAACATATAGTGCTTTCGTGTTTGGTTTTAAAGCAGCTTCGATTTGATTAACGTCTGTTGTATCTACAAATGTAGATTCAATTCCTAAACGATTTAGAACTTTTGACATTACACGATATGTTCCACCGTAAACGTCATCTGTCAAAATAACATGATCTCCAGAGTCAAACATCATCATAACAGCGGTAATAGCAGCCATTCCTGAACCAAATGCAAAACCGCGCTTTCCGCCCTCTAAATCTTTAATTAATTCTTCAAGAGCATTTCTAGTAGGATTGCCTGTTCTCGAATATTCATAACCTTTATGAACCCCTACTTCTTCTTGCTTATAAGTGCTTACTTGATAGATTGGGAATGACACCGCTCCTGTTTGCTTATCAGAAGGAATGCCTCCGTGGATCAGTTGAGTTTTTCTTTTCATTTCAGATGCCTCCTTCATAAATTTTCTTGCTTAAATATCGTTCCGAACTATCAGCAAATATAGTAACGATTACGTCACCGCTCTTTGCTGTTTGCGCTTCGATTAGGGCTGCGTGCAGTGCAGCACCTGAAGAACTCCCTGCTAACAAACCTTCTTTTTTCGCCAATTCAGATACACGGTTAAACGCATCAACGTCTGTTACCGTGTGGATGCTGTTAAAATAAGACGAATCCATATAATCAGGTAAAAATTCCATGCCGATTCCTTCGGTTTTATGCGGTCCTGATTCCCCGCCATTTAAAATAGACCCTTCAGGTTCAACAATTACCGTTTTCAAATCTGGATTTTGCTCTTTCAAATAACGTGCAGTTCCCATGAAGGTACCACCTGTTCCTGCTCCAGCGACAAAAATGTCAACCTTACCATCGAGATCTCTCCAAATTTCGGGTCCGAGTGTTTTGTAATACGTATTTGGATTGTCAGGATTAGAAAATTGTGCTGGAGAAAACGAATCAGGAATTTCGTTTAATAATTCCTTCGTTTTTTGGATTGCCCCTTTTATACCTTCAGCAGTAGGAGTATGAACAATCTTGGCACCGAGCGCCTTCATCAGTTCCTGTTTTTCGATGCTGAATTTTTCAGGAATAACAAACAACACATTTAATCCCTTATTAATTGCAGCCAGCGCTAACCCGATTCCAGTATTCCCTGCAGTCGGCTCTATAACAGTACCGCCAGGTTTTAATTTTCCAGTAGACAGGGCACGTTCAAGTAATTCGACTCCTAAACGGTCTTTTACGCTTCCACCCGGATTCATGAACTCTAATTTGGCAAAAAGGCGGACTCCTTCAGGAAGTGAAAATTGAGTTATCTCCATCAATGGAGTATTACCAATCAATTCATGCACATTTTTATAAACGTTCATCTTGCTCGACCCCTATTCTGCGAATACGATATGCCATTCATCTTTTTTAGAAAGCATTTTACGAGCAATCTCTTTTGCGCCTTCAAGGCTATGATTTGCTGCCCAGCCGCATTGTACTTCGTTACATGCCGGGACTTCGGTTGCTTCTAATACATCATGAAGTGTTTTTTCAAGCACTTTTAAGATTTCATCGTAATTGTCATGATTGATAACAGATAAATAAAAGCCAGTTTGGCAGCCCATCGGACTAATATCTACCACTGTGGAATGATGGTTACGAATGTTCTCAGCCATTAAGTGCTCGATCGAATGAAGTCCCTCCATTGGCATATGATCTTTGTTTGGCTGACAAAATCGGATATCGTATTTGTGGATAATATCACCGCTTGCTCCTGTTGTCGTACCAGCAAGACGAATATATGGTGCAACTACTTTAGTATGGTCTAGATTAAAACTTTCTACATTCATTTTTTTAGTCATAACTTTATTTCAGCTCCTCTACAATTTTTTGTACTAGTTCTGCTGAATGCTTTGATGCCGTTTTTAAAAACTGATCATAAGAAAGACGTGCATCTTTTCCTGCAATATCGGAAAGTGAGCGAATGATAACAAATGGAACTCCGAACTGATAAGCAGTTTGAGCAATAGCTGCCGCTTCCATCTCTGCTGCATAAAGCAAAGGAAATTTCTCTCGTATCTCCTCTACCCTCACATGGTCACTCATAAACGAATCACCAGATGCAATCAAGCCTTTTACTACTTGTATATTTTCAACTTTTGCTCCTGCTTTAACTGCTGCTTCTACTAGCTTTTCATCTGGCAAATATTTTGCAGGCATTTGCGGTACTTGCCCATACTCATAACCAAAGATTGTCGCATCCACATCATGATGACGAACTTCAGTAGAGATAACAACGTCCCCAACGTTTAAGTCTGTGTGAAAACCGCCTGCTGAACCCGTGTTCAAAATAACATCTGGTTCATACAATTGAATCATTAGTGTTGATCCAATTGCTGCATTTACTTTACCGATTCCTGATTTCAGTAAAACAACTTCTTGATCATTTAAAAAGCCTTGATAAAATTCACAGCCTGCAAGTTTTTTTACCTGAAGGCCGCTTAGCTGCTCTCTTAAAAGAACAACCTCTTCTTCCATCGCTCCAATAATTCCAATTCTCATAAAAGTTAATTCTCCAATATTATTTTTTTACCGCTTCCATTAGCCATACATACTCATTCAGTTTTTGGAATGACACATCAAAATGATGCTTTTTGAAAATATCTTCTAAAACACCTAGAGTTGTATAATATTCAGTTTGAAGATCTTTTAATAAATTCAAAAATCCTTGATTTTTCACTTTTTCATGACGATCGTTCTTGTCTTCATCATGAAGGAAGGCGGTATCAGCAAATACAATTTTACCATCTTTTTTAAGCAGCTGGCTATAGAGTCCCACCGCTTTGTCTTTTTCATCATCAGTCAGGTGATGGAATGCGTACGTACTTACAATAGTATCAATATGATCCACTGGGGGGAACGATAAGAAATCTCCATCATGCAGGACCAATTTAGGATTACGAGCTAATGCTTTTTCTCTCATCCCTTTAGATGGCTCAATTCCAATAACGTTCTTACCTTTTGAAAGTAATTTTTCACTTAGGTTTCCAGTACCTACACCGAATTCTAAAACGACATTACCAGATCTTTGAACTACAGTATCTAAAATCTCATTATATTTATGAAAAACTTCTTTATATTCCTTATCATCCCCTGAAACTGTCTCATCATATGATGATGACCATTCATCAAAAAGATCAATAAATTCTCGTCCCATTTTTTTCACTCCAACGTCAATTTGTATTATTCCTATCAACATACTATGAATTAAAAGTTTACAGGTTCCAAATTAACACATTTTCAATAATTTTTCAAATGAATCATCTCCATAAATAATAAAAAAACCCTGATAAAGAGATCAGAGTTTTTAGGCAGACTTTTTCGCTATAAATGAACTGAGAGAGAGGAGTATAAAAGAGAAAATAATCAAAAGCAATGAAAGAAGCATTGCTGCCTTTTCTTCTCCTAATAAAACATGGTCATAAATCGCAAGAGGTGCTGTTTGAGTAGAACCAGGTATATTGCCTGCAACCATTAGTGTTGCTCCAAATTCACCAACCGCCCGCAAAAAAGACAGGAGAACAGATGCAATAATTCCGTTTTTCGCCAGAGGTAGGCCAACCCAGTAAAAAATACTATAGGAGCTGCCATCAAGCCTCGCTGCATCAAGTATATTTTCATCTAAGCTTTCAAAAGAGGCTTTAGCAGTACGGAAAAACAGCGGAAATGCTACTACAGCTCCTGCTAGTACAGCTGCCTTCCACGTAAAGATCCAGTGGATTCCAAAACGGCCAATCCCACTTTCCCCAAGAAACAATAATAATAAATAGCCGACAACTGATGGAGGTAGAATTAAAGGCAAGTTGAAAAGTGTTTCAATCACCGTTTTGCCTTTAAAAGAGGTCCGTGCAAAAAAATAAGACAAAGGAAGCCCTATTAAGAATACACATATTGTAGCTATAATTGCTGTTTCAATGGATAACAGTAAGGAATGAGTCAATGCTTAACACTCTCTCTGAACTTGTATTTCTTTAAGATTTGTTGCCCTTGTTTTGACTTAACATACTTTAAAAAGTCTTTGCTTTCTTTATTGGAGCTATTTAAGCGATAAACGGGATATTCAATTTCGGGATACCATGTTTGCGGTATGGTTTTCAAAATATTAATTTTTTTGCTGTTCATAGCATCCGTCTTATACATAAGTGCATATTTTACGGACCCTGATTCAACCATTCCTTTTAAATGTACCGCGTTTTGCCCGTATATGACTTTAATTTTCTTTTTATCTGTATGATTTAAAGCTTTTTCTGCATAATACCCTGCCGGAACTAGCTTAGGGTCTCCTATTCCAAGCTTCACGTTAGATGGGATATCGTCTAAAGATTGTACAGGTGAATCAACATTTTTATTAGCGACAAATACTAATTCATTTGATGCGACAATTCCTTCTTTAATCAGTTTTATGGAATCTCCTTCAGATAAAAACCGGTCTGCAGATTGTGCCGCAAAAAACAAGTCAGCTGGCGCCCCTTTCTTAATTTGATTGACGAGCACACCTGATGCTCCGTAATTTGCTTTGACAGTAATGTTCGGATGTTTCTTCTCATATTGTTGCTTCCAGTCCGTTACAGGATTTTTCAAGCTCGATGCTGCAGAAACATAGATTACTTTCTTAGAATGATTATTGTTTGAGCATCCGTTCAGAACAAGAAGAACAAAAAGAATACCCAAAACAAATGTGCTTTTTTTCAATTGCTTTCTCCTTTTTCTTTACTTAACACTATTAGAGCACTTTTAATCTTGAAATTAAAGAAAAAAGACCATTCACTTTTACGTGAATCGTCCTCATGTTTATTGTGCAGGTGTTACAGTGGTAGGTTTCCAGCCTTTTTCAGGAACCCATTGTAACTGAACATCATATTTTACCTGGTCAATTTTCGATTGAACCGTACCTTTGGATAAATCAGGTCCTCCACCGTTTCCTAACCAGAATATCGTCATTTGATCTTCAGGAATGCCGGTTGCATAAGAAAGGGCACTGACCATCTCTTTCCAGTCTTGAGATTGATCATCATATGTTTTTTGATGCGGTTCGCTTTGAGAAGTACCGATTGGTTCCCAAGGACCTTCTGGACCGCCGCCTTCTGGTGTAGCAGAATTTGCATCATCTTGATTTTCTTCAGAATCTGATTGGTTTTCTGAATCATCCTCTTTAGATTTTTCATCACTCTTCTGTTCATCATTATCTGATTCCATCTCAATAGATGAATTATCTTCTTTGTTAACCGTGTTTTCTTGAGATTGCTGCGTTTCAGAACTTGAAGCGGTTTCTTCATCGCTGCCAGAAAACAAATTGTATGCAACCGCAGCGATCAACAAAATTACTAATCCAATTGCAATGTTTAAAAAACGATTTTGCTTTCTTTTTTCTGATCTCGTTGTATATCTTTCGTTTCGTTTCATGATTTCCTCCCAGTCATTAAAATGAGCTAATTTTATTTTAACATGACTAAAGAGTTCGAGCCTATTTCTTTTACCCTATTTTTATCCATAGTATTAATGTTTTTCAGCATCTGAAATGTTCAAAACTTCTCTTGCAATATTAGCAAAAACCGGTAGAGTTCTGTTTGTTTGGTCGTGTTTCAAATCCACAACAACAAGGGCGAAGCGTGGTTGATCCGCAGGAAAGTAACCGGCAAACCATTTATTATTCATATTTGCTTCTGTTCCTTTTTGAGCAGTTCCTGACTTTCCAGCAACTTGAAACGGTAATGTCTGCAGCCCATGTCCTGTTCCTTGTTCATCTTTAACGACATCAACGAGCAGTGCTTGTAATCTCATCATTGTATAGGGTGATAGAGTATCTGATTCCCCTTCGTGATCATTAAACTTTATTAGTTCGGTTCCATTAGCGAAATTAACGGATTTTGCAGCTTTTACTTCCTTCCATGGTCCTCCTCTTGCAATGGTTGCCATCATATTCGCTGCAGCTAAAGGAGTAATTTTAACGTCCAGCTGCCCAATTGCTGTTTGAGAAATCGCTAAGGAACTCTGATAATCTTCCTTCTTTTGTTTCAGACTGATTACTTGTCCTTTCTCTTCATTGTAAAAATGGGAAAAGTGATCGATATGATACACTTTTCCAGACCACCCGTTTTTTTGCAGAAGTCCTAATTTTCCGGCATATTCGTTTATCCAATCCGGGTTTGAAGCAGTCATCTCATTCGCTAAATCCCCAAAGGTTTTGTTGCAGCTACGGGCAAAACTATCTTCAAAATTCAGCAATCCTAGCTGTCTTTCGTCCTGTTTGCCATAGATATTTAAATTACAGTCATACTGTCTATTATTTTGAATCTTATTATTTTCAATAGCAGCAGCGGTGGTCACGATTTTAAAAACAGATCCAGGTATTTGCTGTGCCGTCATGTTATCTGGATGCTTAAAGACGGTTTTACTTGTAAAAAGCGGTCTGCTTGCCATAGCGAGAAGCTCACTCGATTCAACATCCAACAAAACAGCTCCGCCACTTTCCAATCCATATGAATCGATGTACTTTTCCACTGATTCCTGCATTTTCTTGTTAATGGTTGTTTTGACATGCAGAGGATATAAAGGATTTGTTTGCGACCGGTATTTTACATCAAGCCCAAACAAAGGGTGACCTTGCCGATCAACATGATATATAAACTGCGTTTCTCCCTCTGAAATTAAAAATGGATCAAACGTATACTGCAACCCATTCTTGCCTGTTTTTGTTGTAATCGAAACTGTACCTTTATCGAGCTTATCCGGATATTTTTGTTTGATTAATGTTGGATCTTCTCCAACTGCACCAATAATATGATTTGCGAATGGAAGTGGTTTTCGTCTAGTAACTAACTGTGCATATAAACCTGGAATTTCTAAAGCATTGATTTCGTTCATCTGTTCAACAGTGATTTCATGCCGGATAGGAAGTGTTCCAGGTTTTGATAATTTTGCCATCATCTTGCTCAGATTTCCAGTATTTACTTGTACAATCTTCGCTATTTTTGCTATCGGCCATTTTTTCTTTATAAGATTAGGGAAAACAACAATTTGCGGTCTAACATCTGTCGAAAGAAGCTCTCCATTCCGATCTAGAAAATAACCTCTTCCATCATTTATCGTAAAACGATGTGTACGCTGATTTACACTTTCTTCTATCAGATTTACTTTATGTTTGGAAAAAGAATTGGTAGAAATCAGCTGAATATCAGCCAAACGGTAAATTAAAAAAAGAATTATTGATAAAAACACAACTGATATGAACAACATTCTTTTTTGCGAAACCATATGTGGTCACCATCCTAACCACATTTTCTCCTCAACTAAAACTTCTTAAACAAATGGTGTTTTTGTAATCTTTGTTGCTTTTGAAAGCAGTTGATTTCCGTTCAGGCTTCTCGCTTTCCGCGGGGCAGGCAGTGGGCCACATTGAAAGACATAAAGTACTTGCTCCTGCGTCTGCAAGCAAACGCTATCGAAACGGGCTTCCTCGTCGCATGCCTTACGAGAATACTCAGGTGGCAGGCACGAACCTTGCACTCCAATCAACTTGCCATTGGTGTAAAAATACAAAAATGCCCCAGTTGCAACAATCTTTTAGAAAAGCGCCTTTAATAAATGTTAAAAAAGAAGACTTGCAAGATGCAAGCCTTCTTTTCACTCATTATTTTACTTCGATGATTACAACACTGATCTCTCCGCCAGGAGTTTGGACTGAAACTTTGTCTCCAGGTTTTTTTCCTAATAAGCTTTTAGCCATTGGAGAATCATTTGAAATCTTTCCTTCGAACGGATCTGCCTCAGCACTTCCTACGATCATATATGTTTCTTCGTCTCCATCAGGAAGCTCTTGAAATTTAACAGATTTACCAATGGAAACGTTATCAGAATGGTCTTTATTGTCTTCGATAATAACCGAATCACGTACCATTTTTTCTAATTGTACGATACGTGCTTCCACAAATGCTTGCTCGTCCTTAGCCGCATCGTACTCAGAGTTCTCAGATAGATCACCAAAACTTCTAGCTACCTTAATACGCTCTACTACTTCTTTACGTCTTTCAGTTTTTAAAAATTCTAATTCGTTTTCTAGCTTTTGTTTTCCTTCTAATGTCATATAGTGTTTTTTCTCGTCTGCCATGTTTTTCACTCCTTCAATAATCAGTACCCTTGTTACGTTATATGATAATTCCGGCAGGGTATGTATAAAAAATAGGACAACAGTGGACGGATATCCTGTTAAGTCTAAGGTTGTCCATGTATGCTGAAAAAATGAGGATTAAATTCCCCTCATTTTTTCAATAAAGCTTTGTCTTCCAATATAGTTTTAATCTTTGTAACCATTAAGTCAATTGCCACCAGGTTTTGTCCACCCTCTGGAATAATAATGTCGGCATATCTTTTAGTAGGTTCAATAAACTGGTTATGCATCGGCCGTACTACTGACGTGTATTGGTCGATTACAGAATCAATCGTTCTGCCACGATCACGGATATCGCGAACCATTCTTCTTATGATCCGAATATCTGCATCTGTATCTACAAACAATTTGATATCCATTAAGTCACGTAACCGCTCATCTTCTAAAATCAAAATACCTTCCAGTATTATTACATCTTTAGCATCAACTGGGATAATTTTATCACTTCTTGTATGTGCTGTATAGTCGTATACTGGTTTTTCGATCGATTCATAAGCCTGAAGTGCTGTAATATGCTGTATTAACAAATCATTATCAAAAGCAAGCGGATGATCATAATTTGTGTTTAATCGTTCATCCATTGACTTTTCTGATTGATCTTTATAATAAGCATCTTGCTCAATAATTAAAATGGATTGATCGGCAAACTGCCGGTAAATTTCTTTCGCTACTGTTGTTTTACCCGATCCAGAGCCACCTGCAACCCCAATCACAATAGGTTTTTTTGACATCTTTCATAATCCTCCAAACTAATTGAACCTACTTTGTTTTCTTTCGCATGCTTACCATCATTCCATCTCCAACCGGTAAGATCGTAGAATGAAAGTCCGGATGCTGCATTAGATAGCTGTTAAAGCTTCTGATTTTTTTTACGAGCGAACGCAATCTTCTGCTTTCTAAACCGCTTTCGTCTGCCACGTATCCTCTAAACAGAACATTATCCGTAATAATAATCCCATCTGATGAAAGCATGGAAGAGTAATGATTAAAGAAGTTTTGATATTGTCCTTTTGCCGCATCTATAAAAATAAAGTCATATGGGGCATAGTGTTCTACCTGGCTCTGCAATTCATTCGCGTCCCCAAGCAATAAGTGAATTTTGTCCTGCAGCTGCAGGGCAGCTACATTTTGCTGAGCTATATTGTACCGTTCCTCATCTCTTTCAATACTGATGATTTCGGCAGTTGGACAAGTAAGAGCCATTCGAATCGCAGAATACCCAATGGCAGTTCCTACTTCTAATATTCGCTTCGGATTCTTTAGCCTGACATATGTTAATAACGTTTCCATCCCTGTTAATTCCATGATAGGAACATCATTTTCTTTTGCATATTTCTCAATTTGCAAAACATGCTGAGTGCGCGTTTGGATTAAGTTTTCGATATATTGATTTACTTCATTTGAGACCAAAGTCACACGCCTCCTTCACACTAACCGGTATATTGTAACATAATCTTTTTGTGAAGGCGAGAGGATGTGATATTTAAAGAATACTTTGTTGTTGCCGTTTAGTATCAGCATAGTGTACTCTTTATGATTACTATAAAAAAGCCAGCTCGAGAGGACCTATCCTTCGAACTGGCTTTTACAATTAGCTTTCTTTTTGCTGCCACACGTTCCATTCGTCTTTATATTTTTGGTAAACAGCATTATGTTCTTGAAGTGTTTTTGTATAAATGACTTCACCATTAGGTCGGGCGTAAAAGAAGAGCTCGTCCATTTTGACTGGATTTAAAGCAGCAGATATCGATTTTTCTCCCGGTGATGTTATAGGCCCAATCGGGATTCCTTTATTTCGATACGTATTATATGGGGAATCGTATTCCAGATCTGCGTATAAAACTTTAACGTCAAAATCTTTTCTTGCATATTTCACAGTCGGATCTGAATCTAATTTCATGTTTTGTGCTAACCGGTTATGAAATACCCCTGAAATTTTTTTACGGTCCTGTTCTCTTTGAGACTCTTCTTCAATCATAGATGATAACGTAATTACTTGAAATAATGAGTAACCACTATTATTAATCTCTTTTTCATGTTTAGAAATAACGATATTTGCTTGTTCCACCATTTTTTCAATAATCTCTTTTACAGCTGGTTTCTTTTTATCAAACTCATATGTTGCAGGAAAAAGGAAACCTTCTAGCGGGTAATATAATCCTTTATTATAAATATCATCGGGAAGGAATTTGTATTTGTTTTGCAATTCTTTTAAGAAAACTTTTTCAGACATCACATTAAGAATATCAGCTTCTTTATATCCTGTAGTCACACTGATTTCTTTGGCGGTTTGTGGAACATTATAGCCTTCTGGAATGGTTATGACGAGTTCCGGTTTCTTAAATAGCTTTCCTTCTTTTAAAGCATCGATGATTTCATTAAGGCTCATTGATGGCGAGAGTTCATATATTCCGGCTTGGATATTGCTTTCTCCCTTAGCACGTATGTAATATTTGAAAAATAATCCGCTATTGATGACTCCTTTATCTTCTAGCTCATTGCCAATCCCTTTTGTAGAAGATCCAATCGGTATCTTCACTGTAACTTTTTTGGTATTATCTGCATCAAGTGGTGCGGTATTTTTGTCATAATAAAAATAAGCTCCTCCTGAAGCAAGCAGAATAACTACTAACAATGTCGTCATTATGCTGAAGATGATTCGTTTACGTTTTCGTTTTTTACTTATGTAATCACCAGATGACTGGAGATGAATCATTGTGGGTCCCCCTTCCATCTGCTTTATTATACTTTTGCTAACAGAAATTGTCGAGATTAGTAGTTAAATGGAATTAAAAAAGGGGGTTTTTCGTAAAATGTTGCTTATTCACTGTCAATTTGACCAGAGAGGTAAAAAAACAAATAAAAAAGCATACCCAATTGTATCGGATATGCTTCTTTCTTTTGATTATTCAGTTTCGAATTCATCATCTTGGAATGTATTTAACATTTCTTCTACGATGTCCCACTCTTCATCTGTTTCTAAAGGGAATAATGCTAAATCATCATCCTCTTCCCCTTTATCTTCATAACGGAATGGAAATACTTCCACTTCGTCGTCATCATCATCTTCAGAATCTGACACTGGAATAGTTACCATGTAGGATTTTCCTGTTTGATCAACATCAAATTTAAATAAAACTTCAAATAAATTTTCGTCACCGTTCTCATCTGGAATAATAATGCGTTCGCGTTCTTCTTTTGCCATGAGTGGCTCACCTCTTCAATTTCGATTTTGCTGGCTATCCATGTACCCTTGCAAAATGATCGATGCTGCCAGCTTATCGATCACTTGTTTACGTTTCTTCCTGCTCACATCAGCAGAAATAAGCGTACGCTCTGCTGCCATAGTTGTCAGTCTTTCATCCCATAGGATAACCGGAAGTCCTGTTTTACTTTCAATTTCTTTCGCGAAAGCTTGGCAAGCCTCTCCAGTCGGTCCAATCGAACCGTTCATATTTTTCGGGAGCCCAACAACAATTTTGCTGATTTCATAGTTTGAAATCAGTTCATCTAGTCTTACAAAATCTTCTTCAGGACGGTTCGGACGCCTTCTGATCGTTTCAACGCCTTGTGCTGTCCATCCCAAACCATCAGAAACAGCAACACCAATCGTTTTTGATCCAACGTCCAATCCAAGTATTCTTGACATTAACGGTTTCCTTCTTTTTGGTTTAACAAGTATGACTTAACTAACTCTTCAATCAGCTCGTCCCGCTCGAGTTTGCGAATCATGCTTCTCGCATCGTTATGGCGAGGAATATACGCCGGGTCACCTGAAAGTAAATAACCGACAATTTGATTAATAGGATTATATCCTTTATCCTGCAGGGCTTCGTAAACAGAAAACAGGACTGTTTCAACATTCGTTTTATAAGCGTCATCCTCGTTGAAGTTAAACTTCATCGTTTTATCCATTGAACTCATTAGCGAACACCTCTTTCTGAAGATCTCCCTTAAGGGACAAATATGTTATTAACTCTATTGTACATGAAAGAGGAAAGCTTAGGAAACCGTTTTGATCAATTCAATTGCAGAATCTATTCCTTCTTGCAGTTTTTCTGGATCTTTTCCGCCTGCTTGTGCCATATCGGGACGGCCGCCGCCGCCTCCGCCGCAGCGTACAGCGACTTCTTTAACTAGATTGCCCGCATGGTACCCTTTTGAAACTAAATCTTTTGTAACACCTGCAACAATATTCACTTTCCCTTGGCTTTCTGACCCTAAGATTACAATACCGCTTTGAATCTTGTTCTTCAGATCATCCACGATTGAACGCAGACCGTTCATGTCAGAGGCGTTAATTTTTTTCGCAATTACAGATACCCCATTAATGGACTGAACTTCGTCGACCAGACTTCCTGCCTCCATATTGCCTAGTTTTGAAGCAAGAGATTCCTTTTCTTTTTGAAGTTCTTTAATCTGATCATTTAAAGCATCAATTCGTTGTGGAACATCTTTTATATTTGTTTTTAATTTCGAAGCAGTATCTTTTAAAAGTTGAACTTGTCCATTCATTAAACGGTAAGCAGCTTCACCCGTTACTGCTTCAATACGGCGGGTACCTGCACCAATACCTGATTCAGAAACAATCTTAAAGAGTCCGATCTCCGCTGTATTGTTTACGTGACAGCCTCCGCATAGTTCAAGACTGTAATCACCGACTTTTACTACACGAACCGTTTCTCCATATTTTTCGCCAAACAGAGCCATTGCGCCCATTGCTTTTGCTTCTTGAAGATTTTTGACCATTTTTTCAACCGGGATGTTTGTCCATACTTTTTCATTTACGATTTCTTCGATTCTCTCAAGTTCTTCAGGAGAAATGCTTCCGAAATGAGTAAAGTCAAAACGTAAGCGGCTGCCTTGTACAAGAGATCCCGCTTGGTTTACATGTGTTCCAAGAACATCCTTTAATGCCTGATGCAGAAGGTGTGTAGCAGTGTGGTTTTTCACAACTTTTGCACGAGTTAATTCATCAACCTGAACGGAAACATGCATGTTATTTTCTAGAATACCGTGCTCTACGATAACAGTATGCAAGTTCTGTCCATTAGGAGCTTTTTGAACATCTTTCACCCGTAATTGCAGTTCAGATCCAGTGATTGTTCCTTCGTCCGCAATTTGTCCGCCGCTCTCAGCATAAAAAGGTGTTTGATCTAAAATAATCTGCGCTTCTTCACCGGAAGAAACCATCGCTACTCTTTCTCCATTTTGAAGTACTTCAAGAATCTTTGCTCTACCATTTAGGTGATTATATCCTGTAAACTCACTTTTAACCGTGATGTCGGAAAGAACTCCACCTTGAACTTGCATGCTGTCCACTTCTTGTCTTGCAGCACGAGCACGTTCACGCTGAGCTTTCATTTCGTTCTCAAAACCTTGTAAATCGACTTCCATTCCATTTTCTTCTGCATACTCTTGTGTCAGTTCAAATGGGAAACCGAACGTGTCATATAATTTGAATGCATCATGACCAGAAATGACTGTGTTTCCTTTAGATTTTTCTTGAGAAATCACTTCTTCTAAAATAGCGAGACCTTCGTTTATCGTTTCATGAAATCTTTCTTCTTCTGTTTTTACGACTTTTTGAATAAAAGGAATTTTTTCTTTTACTTCCGGGTAAAAATCAACCATAATATCTGCAACTGTTGGAACGAGTTCATACATGAATGGTTTGTTGATACCGATTTTTTTTGCAAAACGGATCGCTCTTCGGATCAGTCGTCTAAGTATATACCCTCGGCCTTCGTTTGATGGAAGAGCACTGTCACCGATTGCAAAACTTACCGTACGAATGTGGTCTGCAATTACCTTGAATGCAGTATCGGTTTCAGAGCTCGTGTCATATGTTGTGTTTGCAATTTTTTCGGTTTCTTTAATGATCGGCAAAAACAGATCCGTTTCAAAGTTCGTTCGCGTATCCTGAATAACGGAAACCATTCTTTCAAGACCCATTCCTGTATCAATATTTTTCTTAGGAAGCGGAGTATATGTCCCGTCTGGATTATGATTAAATTGAGAAAAAACTAGGTTCCAAACTTCTAAATATCTGTCGTTCTCTCCGCCAGGATAAAGTTCAGGATCTGCAGGATCATTTCCATAAGACTCTCCACGATCATAGAAGATCTCCGTATTTGGACCGCTTGGACCTTCACCGATATCCCAGAAGTTTCCTTCAAGACGTATAATACGTTCTTCTGGAAGACCAACTTGCTTCGTCCAGATTTCAAATGCTTCATCATCTTCAGGATGAATCGTTACAGAAAGCTTTTCAGGATCAAACCCGATCCAATCTTCGCTTGTTAAAAATTCCCAAGCCCAAATAATCGCTTCTACTTTAAAATAATCACCAATCGAAAAATTACCCAGCATTTCAAAAAATGTGTGGTGCCTAGCCGTTATTCCAACGTTCTCAATATCATTTGTTCGGATAGACTTTTGAGCATTCGTAATACGAGGATTTTCTGGAATCACTCGTCCATCAAAATATTTCTTTAACGTAGCTACACCGCTGTTTATCCATAATAAAGTCGGATCTTCATGAGGAACAAGTGATGCACTTGGCTCCACACGATGTCCTTTTTCCTTAAAAAAGTCTAAGAACATTTGTCTAACCTGAGCTGAAGTCAGCATTTTCATTTCATTGCATCTCCTTTAGTTTGTTTTTATTTTTTTTTGAGTAAACAAAAAAACTCCCATCCCTAAATAAAACAGGGACGAGAGTTTGGCTTCACGCGGTACCACCCTGGTTACATGCAAAAATACATGTCACCTCAAACGCCTTAACGCGGCATCACGGCAGATTTTCCTTCTGCACTCCAGAGTAGCTTTCGGTTTTTCTTCTTCCTAAAACACCTTTCAGCCGGTGGGTGTTTCTCTCTTTCGGAAGGGCTAAAACGTACTGATCTCTTTCAACGTTTTTAAATCTTCTAGCGTTAGTATACGTTTTTTCAATTTGGCTTGTCAATCAGATCTTTCAATCGATGTTCCCGTATATGTATGACAATCACTTTTATGACTGCGAATACTGGTACAGCTAATATCATACCAGGAACACCGGCAAGCTCACCGCCAAGAAGAAGTGAAAAAATAATAAATACAGGATGAATGTGCAGATTTCTTCCTACGATGAACGGACCGAGAATATTTCCTTCTATAAACTGTAAAACAAGCATAATTCCTATTGTAAACCAAACCATCTTCCAGGAAATCGTAAGCGCAATTAAAATAACCGGTATCGCTCCTAGAATGGGTCCAAAGTATGGAATAATATCTGTTATTGCAATTATAATTCCTAAAAGAATAGGATAGGGCATGCCTACGATCCAAAGAGCAATCATTGCTGCTGCTCCCAATATTGCCCCTACAAATAATTGCCCCCTTATATATCCCCCTAAAGAACAATCGATATCCTCTAATAGATGTTTCCCTTCGTGCCGAAATTTTCGAGGCGTTATGTACCAGGCTGCTTTTTTAATTTTTTCAAAATCGTTTAAAAAATAAAAAACTAAAAATGGAACGACAATAATAACCAGTATATAATCAAAAAGCTTTTTTAAAGAAAATATTGCACTTGTTAAAATATTTTGTGCATTCTTTTCCATTTTATCGATGTAGTGTTCAATTTTTATATGAACACCATATGGCAAAGCAGATGTCCCTTGATCTACTTTTGAAAGCAGTACTTTATAATCAGCCGCCAGCCCTGGTAAATTTGACAAAAGTTCTTTTAATTGAACGATAAAATACGGAAACCCTTTAATGATTCCATATGTTAAACCCCCGAAAAAAAGAAAATAAATAACCAATATGGCAACAAATCTAGGCATGCCCTTTTCATGAACATACTCCACAATAGGATGAAGCAAATACGTTATGAGAGCAGCTAAAAAAAATGGCAAAAGAACTCCTTTTAATGCTTTTAAAAAAGGGGAGTAAAGAGGACTGAGTTTCATGAGCAGATACAGACACAAAAAAAGAAGCAAGAGAATGGTCAGCCTGTATACCCATTTCATTCTGTTTTCTTTTTTCAAACAATATCACCCTTTTCTAAAAAACCCCGTCTTCATAATAGACGGGGATAATTTTAATATATGGCTTTAGCGATTTTTTTTCTGATCCTCTTCATCCTTCTGGATGTCCAAAGATCACCTATATCAGAAAAATTCATAGACATTCTTCTGTTACCGTTGTTTCTCATCGCATATGTTGCCGCTCCAATACCAAGTGCGATCAAAGAACTCATAGTCCTGTTCATGCTATTCACCTCGACATCAGAGTATCGTTTTTACCACGTATTTTCCTTATAGGACAGATCCTGATCTTCAAACAAGTCATCGAGGGATGTTAATGAACCGTCTTCTTCCACTTGATGCAGGGACAGTCTTCCTTTATCTATGGAAAGTTCAATAAAACAATTCCAGCAATAATACTGGTTTACCCCGATTTTCCCAATATCTTTTCTGCTGCAGTTTGGACATTCCACTTGCTCTCTCTCCTTTTATTTTACTTTTACAAGGGTGTCCTGAATGAGCAATAAATATACGCAATATAGGATGTTTGAATAAAAAGCAAAGTCATATAAAGAAAAAAGAAATGTTCGATAAGATGCGATTGTGCATCCTTCGAACATTTCTAGTTTGTTTCTTCAAACAAGGAATCATTCAATAAATCTTTTTCCAATAGTGATTCTTTTAGACGGTGCTTCAGTCCTGAGTATCGTTCTGATTCATCAGAGCGGCTAATTGCCCAAGAAAATGCTTCTTCTTCACCGCAAAGGATTAAATATTCTTTGCTTCTTGTGATGGCTGTATAGATTAAGTTGCGCTTAAGCATGCGGTAATAACTTTTTACAATTGGCAAAATTACAATGGGATACTCACTGCCTTGAGATTTATGAATGGAACAGCAAAACGCATGTGTAAAATGATGAAATTCATTTCGCTTATACGTCACTTCAATTTCATCAAAGCTAATCACGATTTGATCTTCTTTATCCGTGTTCTCTTTTGCGTAAATGATCGCAGCAATTTCCCCAATGTCTCCATTAAAAACATGGTCCTCAGGCTGGTTAACAAGCTGAAGCACCTTATCACCTTTCCGGTAGAAAGCTTGTCCAACTTGTAATTGGCGCTGTTTCACTTTTTCAGGATTAAATAATCTCTGCAGCTCCATATTTAGCCTGTCAATCCCGAGTGGCCCTTTATACATAGGTGCAAGAACTTGAATATCCCGGGAAGTATACCCTTTTTTGATTGCATTTTCACATACTTGCATTATCACTTGAAAAACGTTTTCTCCAGAGCTGGGAAAAAACCGCCTGTCTGCTTGCGGCTTCAAAAGATCCTTTGGCACAGTGCCATTTTTCATATCATGTGCAAGCCGAACAATGGATGAACCTTCTGCTTGTCTGTAGATATCAGTCAATCTTGAGTTTGGTATATGTGGTGAAGATAACAAGTCTTTTAAGACCTGCCCTGGTCCTACTGAAGGAAGCTGATCTTCATCTCCTACGAAAATGATTTGAATATGTTCAGGCAGAGCTTTTCCTAAAGAATAAGCGAGCCAAATGTCCACCATGGACATTTCATCGACAATTAACAGTTTTCCTTCAATAGGTTCATCCTCATTTTTTTCAAAATGCCCCGCACCTCTCCATCCTAACAAACGATGAATCGTATGTGCTGGTATACCTGTGGATTCCATCATTCGTTTAGCTGCTCTTCCCGTAGGTGCTACGAGGAGAACAGGGAACGGTTCCTTTTTGTTTCGATAATCATCCGGGTTCAGGCTTACTCCATGAATTTCACTATATAGCTCAACGATCCCTTTAATTACGGTAGTCTTACCTGTACCGGGTCCACCTGTAAGAATCATTACCGAAGATGTGAGCGCCTTTTTTATCGCTTCTTTTTGACTATTTGCATATGTAATGTTGAGTCTTTTTTCTAAATTGGTTAGTTCAATATCGATTTGCTTTTTCGGTATGTCATAATCTGAATCTTGAGATGTGAGCAGGTGATTTATTTTTTCTGCGAATCCTTTTTCTGCGTAGAATAGTGATGGTAAATATACGACATTTTCTTTTAATATCAGTCTTTTTTCTGTCTCCATGTCTTGAATTTCTCTGAAGACGCTCATTTCATCAACCGTATTTTTTCCGTCGGCTAATAATTTCCTTACACCTGAAAGCAATTCGTCGATCGGTAAATAAGAATGACCAAGATCAGTACCGTGTTCCCTTAAAATAAAATGACAAGCTGCTTGTATCCTCTCTGGATGGTTAACTTGCATTCCGTTTCCTTTAGCGATTTCATCCGCTCTGTGAAACCCGATTCCCGGAACATCTTCTATAAGCCGATATGGTTCGTTCTTAATAACAGAAACAGCCTTATCTTGATACGTTTGAAAAATCTTCATAGCAAGCTGAGGACCTATACCATAAGGCTGCACAGTCATCATAACCTGGTCTAATCCTCTGTTTTCAAGCAATGCTTCATACAGATTCTTTGCCTGATCTTCAGTCAATTTCGGAATGTCGCTAATATAATCCGGTGATTCAATGAGTTTTGTAATCGCATTATCACCGAGGACATCAACAATATGCTCGGCAGTCTTTTTACCGATGCCTTTAAACAGATCACTTGATAAGTATTGAATCATCGCTTCTTTTGATTGCGGCATTTCTATTTTGAAAAAATGAACTTCATATTGTTTACCGTACTTCGGATGGTCTTTAAACTTTCCATAAAGCACGTATTGTTCATCCTCTCTTAATGGAGGAAGTATGCCTGTGATCATGACTTCTTTTTCATCATAATTTTCGTTTGTCTCTCTAACTCTAATCCGAGCAACCGTATATAAGCTTTCTGCCTGATGAAAGACAGTTGAGATCAACGTCCCTTTAATAAATCCAGAAGTTTCATCCTGTAAGTGAAAGGAAGGCTGCTGTGCCATAAACGCACCCCCTTTTATTCATTTCTACCTTTATTTTCTATATTTCTCTTCCCGTTCCCTGCTAAATAATGCTCCGGCTGAATCTCAAGAGCCTTTTCAAATGCTTCTAATGCCTCATTGTCTCTGTCAAAATAGCTATATGAAACACCTAGATTGTACCAGGCATCAGCATGTTCTTTATTTAACTCTGTCACTTTTTTAAATGTAATTAACGCTTCTTTTATATTGCCAATTCTGCCTTGACACAGTCCGAATTGAAAAAGCGCTTCATCATCTTTTTCATTTAGTTCAATCGTCCGCAGCAAGTATGGAAATGCTAGTCTGTTTTCTCCAAGTGAAACAAGTGACATACCCGCCATAAAATACGAATCAGCATCTCCTAAGCCGCCTTTAATTGCTTCCTGAAACAATTTTGCAGCTTTTGAAAATTGCTCGAGATGATAACATGCAATACCTGCGCCATATAATGCTGCTGCAGCATTTTCGTCTAGAGAAAGTGCTTTATCAAAAAAGAGAATCGCTTTCTCATGTTCATGTACGGCAGAAAGTAAATTACCGAAATTAATATAATGAACCGGATTTTGAGGATCTGCTTCTATCATAGCTTCAAGATTTTTAGCAGCTTCTTCAAATTTTCCTTTTTTTAAATATTCAAGACCCTTTGATGGCTCCATCTTCATTCCCCCATCCATATATCCAATCAAAGTATATCAAACCCCACTTAAAACCGCATAACGTTTTCTATGGTATGCGTGTTTTAAGTATGGCGCGCTTTTTTTTCTATATGACGCGCTTTTTTTCTATATAGCGTGCTTTTTTTCTATATGGCGGGCTTTTTTTCTATATAGCGCGTATTCAGCGACTATAAATGTCGCTGAACACTCTTAGACCGACTATTTACATCGTGTGAAAACAAAAAACTGGCTTATCCAGTAACTTTCATCTGAAAAAGCCAGCTTTTCAATTCTATTTTTACAGATATGTGATCGCATTGTCCTCTTTATATACGGTATCGATTGTTGCACCGCCTAAACAAACATCACCATCATAAAACACAACAGCTTGACCTGGTGTAATTGCTCTTTGCGGCTCATCAAATACAACGTGCAGAGTTTGATCTTCCATGACGTGTACTGTAACCCCCATGTCTGGCTGACGATAACGGAACTTCGCTGTACATGTAAATGTAGTTGCCGGAGTTTTATCAGAAACCCAGCTTATTTTTACAGCCTTTAAACTTTCTGAATACAATTTTTCATGATGAAAGCCTTGTTCAACGTATAATACATTGTCCTTTAAGTTCTTTCCAACAACGAACCAAGGATCTCCGCTTCCGCCAATACCTAAACCGTGACGCTGACCGATCGTATAATACATCAAACCATCATGTTTTCCTTTAACTTCACCTTGAAGAGTATGCATTTCGCCCGGTTTTGCAGGTAAATACTGACTTAGGAACGTTTTAAAGTCTTTTTCACCAATGAAACAAATACCAGTGGAATCCTTTTTCTTGGCTGTAGCAAGTCCCGCTTTTTCAGCAATTTTACGGATTTCAGGTTTTTTTAACTCTCCGATTGGGAACAAAACTCTTTTTAATTGTTCTTGTGAAAGCTGGTTCAGAAAATAAGTTTGATCCTTATTTTCATCGACACCACGGAGCATTTTAACTTCTCCATCTATTTCAGCCACTCTTGCATAATGACCTGTTGCCACATAATCTGCACCTAGATTCATGGCATGCTCCAAGAAGGCTTTAAACTTGATTTCCTTATTGCACATGACATCGGGATTAGGTGTTCTTCCCGCTTTATATTCGTCCAAAAAGTACGTAAATACTTTATCCCAGTATTCTTTTTCAAAATTCACTGCGTAATAGGGAATGCCAATTTGGTTGCAGACCGCAATGACATCATTGTAATCTTCTGTTGCTGTACATACTCCGTTTTCATCGGTATCATCCCAGTTCTTCATAAAGATTCCGATTACGTCATACCCTTGCTCTTTTAATAAAAGTGCGGCAACGGAAGAGTCAACACCGCCACTCATTCCGATTACTACTCGTGTATCTTGAGGTGCCTTTTTGTTTAATTCTGTTTGCATAGCAATTCACCTCATTTCTTTCATATGAAAAACATTTTAACTTATTTTGTTAAACGTTTCACTATTTTTGCTGTCTCTGTTGCAGCATACTCGATATCTTCTAGAGTATTGCCTAAGCCAAAACTGTATCTAACGGATGATTTTGTACGTTCATCTGTCCCGAACATAGCAGTAAGGACATGTGAAGGTTCAACTGACCCAGCTGTACATGCAGATCCGCTGGAAGCAGCTATTCCAGCTAAATCTAAGTTTACGAGCATTACTTCTGTACTGACACCTTTAAAACTCACATTCAAAATATGAGGCAAAAAGAAATCAGAACTGCCGTTTTGAATGTATGAGATCTCATGTTCATCCCAGATTTGTTTCATCTTGTTTCGATAGTTTGCATATTGATCATAGCGTTCTTTTCGTTCAGATTGAGCGATTGTAACAGCTTTGTTCAATGCCGCAATTCCAGGAACATTTTCTGTTCCTGCCCTGCGTTTCCGCTCTTGCTCTCCTCCAAACCCTTGAGGAAGAAAAGGGACGCCCTCTCTTACATATAGAAAGCCTGTCCCTTTAGGACTATTGATTTTATGGCCCGATGCACTAAGCAAATCTATTTTTAAATCGTCTACATGAATCGGAATCAATCCGAAAGCTTGAACGGCATCAGTGTGAAAGCAAATATCTTTTTCATGTAAAAGGTTTCCGATTGTCTGAATATCCTGAAGAGTTCCTGTTTCATTATTTCCGTACATGATTGAAACGAAAATCGTATCTTCTCTTATTTCTCTTTCCAACTGTTCAATTGAGATTCGGCCGTTCTCATCAACAGGTAGGTAAGTTACGTCAAACCCTCTTTTCTCGAGCTCGTGAAAAGTATGAAGAACAGCATGATGCTCAACCTTAGTTGTAATCACATGCTTCCCTTTCTCTTTTAAAGCAGAGACTGCACCTAATATCGCCATGTTATCACTCTCGGTTCCGCCGCTCGTGAAAGTTATCTCATTGCGGGAAGCACCAATTGAAGAAGCCACTGTTTGCCGTGCATCGTCTAGCACCTTTCTTGCACGTCTTCCATATTGATGGATACTTGAAGGATTACCAAAATGCTCCGTTAAATATGGAATCATCTCTTGCATAACTTCTGGATGTACCGGTGATGTTGCTGCATGATCCAAATAAACGTTCTTCATTAATCAAATTCCTTCCTAAATATAAAACATGTAGGCATCCTGAGCGCCTTCATCTTCATAATTTGCTAAATCCTCTAGAGTCGTTGAGTCTAGTACATCTTTTACAGCATCTCTAATTTTTATCCAAAGATTACGTTTTGCTGGCTCTTCATCATCCATTACTTCCACAGGAGAAATCGGTCCTTCCAAAACACGAATAATATCTCCTGCTGTAATCGTTCCTGCTTCTTTAGCCAGCATATAACCGCCGTAAGCACCTCTGATACTTTTTACTAATCCGGCATTTCGCAATGGAGCGATGAGCTGTTCTAAGTAATGTTCAGATAAGCTATGTTCTTTTGCAATCAATTTTAGGGCAATGGGACCTTCACCTGATTTCTTTGCTAATGCCATCATGATGGTTAATCCGTATCGGCCTTTTGTTGATATTTTCATATTGTTCACTCCGTTCTAAAACAATCTTGACTAGTTTTTGGCAATAAGGAAGTGTTCGACCCACAATACCGCCGATCGTTAAACAAAAAAGAATCGTCCCAAATGAAATTGGCCCTTGTAATACCCAACCAAAAAATAAAACAAACAGCTCCATGTACAAACGGATCCTCGATACTTTCATTCCTGATTTTTCGGTTAAAGCCAACATCAGACTATCCCTCGGTCCAGCCCCGCAATTCGATGCAATATAAAGGCCAATCCCAAACCCGAGAATTAATATACCAATTAATAGATACACCCATTTCACAAAGAGTGTTGCAGGATTATGAAAAAAGGGAAGCCATAAATAAAAATCTATAAACAGACCCATAAACACCATATTTAAAAAAGCGCCCGGTAAAGGAAACTTTTTCGTCAATAAAGATGTTGCTAAAATAATGATAAAACCCATAATGATCGACCAAGTTCCGATCGTCAGTCCAAACTGTGCAAAAAGACCGATATGAAGAACATCCCAAGGTGCACTTCCCAGCTCTGCCTTGATCATTAAAGCAATTCCGAAGGCCATGATAAAAAGGCCTACAAAAAACACAGACCATTGAAACATAAATTTGTTCAATTGAAATGGTGCATGGTCTTTCATTGTGCAAAACCCTTCCCCTATGAAGTTGTCATTCCATTTTAAGTCTACAGATTATTATAGCATGAAATAGTTTCAACTTGCATGAACGACTATTGTATAGTATTGTCATATGACGATTAGAACAGGTGTACGGAAGGATGAAAAAAATGGACTTATTTTCCTTTAAAGAAGGCAGTACGGATTCGTTAAAAAGACCGCTTGCCAATCGAATGAGACCACGTAAAATACAAGAGTTTATCGGACAGGAACACATAGCAGGAGAAGGAAAGCTTCTTAGGAGAGCAATCGAAGCTGATCAGCTGACACCGATGATTTTCTTCGGTCCTCCAGGGACAGGAAAAACAACATTAGCCAGAATCATCGCAAACTCAACTTCAGCATGGTTTGAACAATTAAATGCCGTCACTTCAGGTGTTGCAGATTTAAAAACTGTAATGGCAGCAGCTAAAGAACGGCTTTTATTAGAAGATAAAAAAACAGTTTTATTTATTGATGAAATCCATCGCTTTAATAAAAACCAGCAAGATGCCTTATTGCCCTATGTTGAAGACGGTACCGTCATTTTAATAGGTGCTACAACAGAAAGCCCAATGTTTGAAATCAATCCTGCCCTTTTATCGAGATCCAGATTATTCCGGTTCGAGCCATTAACAGACCAGCATGTTAAACAAGTGATCGAGCAGGCTTTAATGGATTCAGAAAGAGGATACGGCAAACACCCTATTCAAATGGAAGAGGATGCACTTGCACACCTTGTTTCCATTTCCAACGGTGATGCACGGACCGCACTGAATGCTGTGGAACTTGCCGTGTTAACCACTAAGCCGGATAAGAACGGTAATATAGTAATTACACTGGAAATTGCCGAAGAATCCATTCAGCAGCGTGTCCTGCAATATGATAAAAAGGGCGATAACCATTACGATACAGTATCTGCTTTTATAAAAAGCATAAGAGGATCTGACCCAGATGCCGCTTTATACTGGCTTGCTAAAATGATTTACGCCGGAGAAGAACCGCGTTTTATTGCAAGGCGCTTAATGGTCCATGCTGCTGAAGACATTGGTCTAGCTGATCCGAATGCACTATTGGTAGCACACGCAGCAAGTTATGCGGCTGATTTTATCGGAATGCCTGAAGCACGGATTCCTCTAGCGGAGGCCACTGTATATTTAGCTACTGCTCCAAAAAGCAATAAAGTGATCATGGGAATTGATAAAGCGTTGGACACTGTCAAAAAAGAAAAAACAGGACTCGTACCCATTCATTTGCGTGATACTCATTATAAAGGTGCTAAAGAATTAAAACATGGAGAGGACTACAAATACCCTCACAACTTTGAGGATGGGTATATCCCTCAAGAATACTTGCCAAAGCATTTACAAGGTAAATCATTTTATGAACCGACTGAGCGAGGCTACGAAAAAAATATTAAACGAAGACTCGATTATTTTAATGAAAGAAAGAAAAAAGGCGAGTAAATCTATGAGACTTTTAACTTCATTCTTAAACTAGCAAAATTTGTACTCTCCGTGTATAGGATTCTCTTTTTTTGGTAATCATGAAAATAATAAATGAAAATTTTCAGTACCTTAAGGAGAGATTAAATTGTCAAAAATCAGACAGGACGCATGGTCAGAAGAAGATGATCTGTTGTTGGCCGAAACAGTTCTGCGCCATGTCCGTGAAGGAAGTACACAACTGCATGCTTTCGAAGAAGTTGGAGATAAATTAGAACGGACTAGTGCTGCTGTGGGGTTCCGCTGGAATGCCATTGTTAGAAAAAAATACGAACAAGCTTTGAAGATTGCCAAAAAGCAAAGAAAAGAACGTCAGCGTGCGTTGGCTAAAAACCAGCAGCAACAGCCGCAACAGACAAAACCTGCATTTACTCAACCTGTTTCAAAGCCTGCTGCCGCACCGCAGATTCATGACGATGAAACCTATCATCCTGAGGAATTCTTTAAAACTTCTTACACATATGATAGACAAGAAACGAGAGCGGCAAATACCTTTGAAAATCAACCTGCCATACCTGAAGCTGCACCTCCAGCTCCGGTAAATTCGGTATACCAACAGACTCAAGCTAGTAAACAAGAAGACTTAACCATTGATGAAGTGATAGACTTCCTTAACAGTTTAAAAAGAAACGGAATGTCGAGCGGCAAACTAGTTCAGGAAAATATGGAGCTGCGCTTACAGATGAACGAGCTGCTGCAGCAAAACAAAGTAATGAAAGAACAGCTTTCTGTATTAGAAAAAGAGCATCAGACCGTTCAAGAAGATTACCAAGCCCTTATCCAGATCATGGACCGCGCAAGAAAAATGGTATTATTCCAAGATGATGCAAATAACCCAAATCAAAGTTTTCGTATGGATAAAAACGGAAATTTAGAGAAGCTGGCCAAATAATAGAAAGACCGAGAAGATGATATTATCTTTTCGGTCTTCTTTACGATTAGACTTGATTAAGGAAATCTTTTAAAATGATTCTTCCCTTTTCCACATTTAATTTGCATACTGTAATTCTCCTTAATCCGAACAAAACTAGCGAATACAAGTAAAAAGCTGGATCAATAGTGTGATTCACACTTTGGATCCAGCTTCATTTTCAAACATTTAATTTTATTAGCGGATTCTTTCAATCTTAATATTGTGCGTTTCAATAATTTTATTAATCACATATCCGGCCATGTAAAGACCTGAAACCGATGGAACAAAAGCATTTGATGATGGAGGTAATTTTGCTTTTCGAATGCCCGGTGCATTTTCAGGAACAATTTCTTTACGAATCTCTTCCCGAATTTGAATTGGTTTTTCATCAGAGAAAACAACGGGTATGCCTTTAGTAATCCCTTCTTTTCTTAGTCGCTGACGAATCACTTTTGCGATCGGGTCATAGCTTGTTTTTGAGATATCTGCAATCTGAAGTTTCGTTGGATCCAGTTTATTGGCTACACCCATACTAGAGATGATTGGAATTTTACGATTGAGACATTCTTTCATTAAATGAATTTTGTAAGAAATCGTATCAGATGCATCAACTACGAAATCTAATCCATATTCAAAGATCTGCTCGTACGTTTCTTCTGTGTAGAACATTTTTAAAGCGATTACCTCACACTCTGGATTAATGAGTGCTATTCTTTCTTTCATTAAGTCTACTTTTGGCTGTCCGACTGTTGTTGTTAGAGCATGGATCTGACGATTTACGTTTGTAATATCCACATCGTCTTTATCTATAAGAATTAATCGTCCAACACCAGAGCGGGCAAGAGCTTCTGCAGAAAAAGAACCTACTCCGCCAATGCCTAAGATTGCCACTGTCGTATTTGTTAGAACGTTTATACCATCTTTACCGATTGCTAGTTCATTTCTTGAAAATTGATAAAGCATAAAATGGTGATCTCCCTTCAAAGTGCTGCTTGAATAAAGAAAATGTATCTTTAACAGCATAGCCACTTTTCAAAAGAAAATCAATATGCTTACTAGGTTTTAACTTATTAACACACAAAAAATGAGCCCCAAAGATGCCGTCTCCCCTTAGTTTTGAACCTGCTCTCGCAGGTGGGTGCCTTGTTCCCCATTTTATCCGTCCCCTATCTTTCAGGGCGTGGACGCTGTGGGAAAACACAAGCTCCCGATAAAAAAATGTTGGCTCAAAACTTTGGTTTATAAACGGTCAACATAGGACTCATCGTTTAAATAAATAGTATCATACGAAAATCTGAAATACAAGACAAAATGTGTCTTTGTAAAAAAACAATTCATATTTTTCTAAATTTTATATTAATTTGTTTCTTGTTTCACTTTTACAGCCAAGTGTAGCTCATCTAGCTGTTTTTCGTTTACTGGAGAAGGCGCATTTGTTAGCAAACAAGATGCTGAAGCTGTTTTAGGGAAAGCGATTGTGTCTCTTAAGTTCGTTCTTCCGGCTAATAGCATAACTAGACGGTCCAGCCCTAAAGCAATTCCCCCGTGAGGTGGTGTGCCATATTCAAATGCATCTAACAGGAATCCGAATTCTACGCGTGCGCCTTTTTCACTAAAGCCTAGTACTTTAAACATTTTCTCTTGGACATCACGCTGATAAATACGCTGCGAACCTCCACCTAGTTCATAACCGTTGAGAACTAAGTCATAGGCTTGAGCTCTCACTTCACTTGGATTCGAATCCATTAAATGAAGGTCCTCCGTTTTCGGCATAGTAAACGGATGATGTAATGCTACGTAACGGCCAGCTTCTTCATCATGTTCGACTAACGGAAAATCAACTACCCATAAGAAGTTAAATTTCTTTTGGTCAATTAATTCAAGATCTTTTCCTAATTTTTGTCGAAGTGCACCAAGGCTGTCGGCTACTACAGAAGGCTTATCAGCCACAAATAATAATAAATCTCCTTCTTCTGCATGCAATGTGCTGATTAGTGCTGCAGATTCTTCTTCGTTAAAGAATTTGGATATTGGTCCTTTTAAACCTTCTGCTTCAAGCTTCATCCAAGCTAGCCCTTTTGCTCCATAAACAGCAGTAAATTCCGTGAGATTATCAATATCTTTTCTTGAGTAATTTGCCGCTTGGCCTTTTACATTGATCGCTTTTACTTCACCACCATTTGAAACTGCAGCAGCAAATACTTTAAAACCGGATTCCTTAACTAAATCGGATACATTAATCAATTCTAGACCAAAGCGTGTATCAGGCTTATCTGAACCATACCGATCCATCGCTTCTTTATATGTCATTCTCGGAAACGGCTTAGGAACTTCAACACCCTTCACTTTTTGAAGGAGTCCAGTCATCATTGTTTCCATCATGGAAAGAAGTGCTTCCTGACTCATGAAAGATGTCTCAATATCGACTTGTGTAAATTCAGGCTGACGGTCTGCTCTTAAATCTTCATCACGGAAGCATCGGACGATTTGATAGTATTTCTCAAAACCGGAAACCATTAATAGCTGTTTAAACAACTGCGGTGATTGCGGAAGAGCATAAAACTCACCCGGGTGAACACGGCTAGGCACTAAATAGTCACGTGCTCCTTCTGGAGTGCTCTTTGTGAGCATTGGCGTTTCCATTTCCATAAACTCATCATTTTCTAAGAAGTTACGAATATATCGCGTTACATCATGACGCATCTTTAGTGTTTGCTGCATAATCGGGCGGCGCAAATCCAAATAACGATATTTCAAACGTGTATCTTCATTAATTTCATTGTCTTCACTGATGGAAAAAGGTGGTGTTTTGGCACTGTTCACAATCTCCAGATTTTCACCAGAAATCTCAATTTTCCCTGTTTCCATTGCTGTATTAACTGTACTTGCATCTCTCTCGATAACAGTTCCAGTTACAGTCAGGACATATTCACTTCTTACTTTTTCAGCTGTTTCAAGGGCTGAAGATGATGCTTCAGGAGAAAAAACAACCTGCACGATTCCAGAGCGATCTCTTAGATCAATAAAAATTAATCCGCCTAAATCACGTCGCTTTTGTACCCAGCCGGTTAATGTAACTTTTTCACCAATAAGTTCTTCTGTAATTTTTCCGCATTGATGTGTGCGATATACCATAAGATGTTTCCTCCTTATAATCCTTGCTTAATGAATGTGCTTAAGTTCTCTATGGATACTTCTTTTTGTTCGCCGGATTCCATATTTTTAACATTTATAATTCCGTTGTTCAGCTCTTCTTCACCTAAAATAGCTACAAATTTTGATTTAAGGCGATCGGCAGTCTTAAATTGCGCTTTCATCTTTTTATCTAAATAATCCTTATCACTTCGGATACCTTCTCTGCGAAGCTGATTCAAAATCGCAACCGATTTAAGCTTTGCTTCCTCACCTAATGTAATTAAATAGCAATCTAGATTATCTTCTGTTTCTAATGAAATACCTTCTGCTTCAAGGGCTAGTAGCAGACGTTCAAGACTCATTGCAAATCCGATACTCGGTGTAGATGGTCCGCCAAGATCCTCTACCAGGCCATTATATCTTCCGCCTCCGCTTAATGTAGTGATAGCTCCAAACCCGTCTGCCTCACTCATAATTTCGAACGCTGTATGGTTATAGTAATCCAATCCTCTTACTAGAGTAGGATCGATTACGTATTCAATACCCATTTCACTTAGTGAAGATTTCACCTGTTCGAAGTAAGCTTTTGATTCTTCGTTTAAGTGTTCTAAAATGGATGGAGCGCTTTTCATTAGTTCGTGATCACGGTCTTTTTTACAATCCAGAATCCGCAGCGGATTCTTATTTAATCGATTTTGACAATCTGTGCAGAATTCTTCAATTCTTGGTTCAAAGTGTGCAATTAATGCTTCCTTGTGCGTCTTTCTGCTTGCTGAGTCGCCGAGTGTATTCAAAACGAGTCGAAGCTTCTTTAAACCAAGCTCTTGATAGACCGTCATGGCCAGCCCCATTACTTCTGCATCAATCGTCGGATCAGCAGAACCCATTGCTTCAACACCAAATTGAACAAATTGGCGATAACGGCCTGCCTGTGGTCTTTCGTATCGGAACATTTGACCGATGTAATAAAGTTTAACGGGCTGCTGAGGAAGCCCGAACATTTTGTTTTCAACGTAAGAACGAGCGACAGATGCTGTGCCTTCAGGACGAAGTGTTAAGCTTCTGTCTCCTCGGTCGGTAAAAGTATACATTTCCTTTTGAACGATATCAGTTGAATCCCCTACGCCTCTTTGAAACAAGTCAGTATGTTCAAACATAGGTGTCCGGATTTCTTTATAATTAAATCGTGCACAAACCTCTTTTGCTTTCTCTTCAATAATCTGCCATTTTTCAACTTCTCCTGGGAGAATGTCTTTCGTTCCCCTTGGAATATTTATATTCATACTTTTCATCCTCCCTTTAAAAAATAAAAAAACTCCCATCCCTCATGAAATATATATTTCATAAGGGACGGGAGTTCCCGCGGTGCCACCCTGCTTCGAAGCCTAAAAAAGCTTCCTCGTTTAGCAAGTAACGCTTGCCCACGTATAACTCTACTGAGAATTATTCACCGTTCGAATTAAAAACCTATGAAGTGTCTTTCGTTTTATCATCAGGCAGAAATGCTTCCAGCCATGGCATTTCCTCTCTAACCCTGTGGGGTAAAACTACTTTTCTTCGTCATCGGTTATGTAATTATAATATTTTAATTGTAGATTATCATACTTTTGTTATAGCTAAAATGTCAATAGTTTTCACGTTTTATTTTTTTCTTTAAATGTTTCACCTGAAAAAGATCCAGTCCGAACTCTTCAGCCAATTCCATATGATTTGCTGATTTCTCTAAAGAGAGAAAGTCATGAAAGCTTAAGTTTTTCCAGTGGGAAATACCGTCAATTCCTTTACGATTCTGTCTCATAATAAAAATCCTCCGCCTTTTTGGTTAGTCTATCCATTAAGACGAAGGTTTCATTCATTTGGAAGAACTTTAAACTTTAGAGTCTAAAATTAATGTGACGGGACCATCATTTGTAAATGTAACATCCATCATTGCTCCGAAAACACCTGTTTGCACATTAACACCTAAAGATTTTAGTTTATCGTTGAAATAATCGTATATTTTTTTTGCTTGTTTAGGTTTAGCTGCTTGCATAAAATTAGGTCTTCTGCCCTTTCTTGTATCACCATAAAGTGTGAATTGAGAAATGGACAAAATACTGCCTTCTGTATCTTTTAACGATAAATTCATTTTTTGTTCATCGTCTTCAAAAATACGAAGATTAATAATTTTCTCAGCTAAATAATCAGCATCTTGTTCAGTATCATCATGTGTGACCCCGACTAGCAGAACCATACCTTTTTCAATTACGCCTGTAATTTCAGTCTCTACTGTAACAGTCGCTTTTTTCGATCGCTGCAAGACTACTTTCATTTGTAAATCACTTCCTAAAACTTATTGCATAAGACGACGAACCGCATATATATCAGGAATCCGTTTAATCCGCTCTACAACTTTTTGCAAATGACTGACGTTATGAATGGAAATGGACATGCTGATCGTTGCCATTTTGTTTTTGTCTGATTTTCCGCTTACGGCTGTAATGTTTGTTTTCGTTTCTGCAACAGCATGCAGTACTTCATTAAGAAGACCTCGTCTGTCAAAGCCGTTGATTTCAATATCCACGTTGTAATTTTTAGGCTGTTCTAGATTACCTTCCCATTCAACAGGCAGCAAGCGTACTTGAGCATCCTCATTGTGTACATTTACACAATCTTCCCGGTGTACAGAAACACCGCGGCCTTTAGTAATATATCCGACAATGTCATCCCCAGGTACAGGATTACAGCACTTTGATAATCGGATCAGCATGTTATCAATGCCTTTTACGACAATCCCCGAATCCGTTCTTCTTTTAGCAGCCGGCTGTCCTGATGATTCTTTTATTGCATCCAGCAATTCAGAGTTATCCGGGTCTTGCTCTTTTTTCCGGCGGACTTTATCGGTTAAACGAGTAGCAATTTGAGCTGCTGTTATCCCGTTATATCCAACCGCAGCATACATATCTTCTTCATTTGAAAAATTATATTTCTGTGCGACATATTGAAGATTTTCATTCGTGAAAATTTCTTTTAATTCATAACCGCGATTTTTGATTTCTTTTTCAACGAGCTCTTTACCTTTAGCAACGTTCTCTTCTCTTCTTTCTCGTTTAAACCATTGTCTGATCTTATTCTTAGCATGAGAACTTTGTGTAATCTTCAGCCAATCCTGACTCGGACCATAAGAGTGTTTACTCGTAAGAATCTCTATAATGTCGCCTGTTTTAAGGCGATAATCAAGTGTAACCATCTTCCCATTTACTTTAGCACCGATACAGCGGTTTCCGATTTCGGTATGAATTCGGTAAGCAAAATCAATAGGAACTGATCCGGAAGGGAGCTCATACACATCTCCTTTTGGAGTAAAAACAAAGACCATATCTGAGAACAGATCTACTTTTAATGACTCCATGAATTCTTCTGCATCAGTAAGATCATTTTGCCATTCTAAAATCTCACGGAACCATGTAAGTTTATTTTCAAATGTACTGACTGGAGCCTTTGCCGCTCCCTCTTTATATGCCCAGTGGGCTGCGATCCCGTATTCAGCAACACGATGCATATCAGAAGTACGTATTTGAACTTCTAACGGATCTCCTTTTGGTCCAATAACTGTTGTATGAAGTGACTGATACATATTCGCTTTCGGCATAGCAATATAATCTTTAAATCGTCCCGGCATAGGCTTATAGCATGTATGAATAATACCTAAAGCCGCATAGCAATCCTTAATGTTCTGAACGATAATTCTAACTGCGAGCAAATCATAGATCTCGTTGAATTGCTTGCCTTGCTTTGCCATTTTTCGATATATACTGTAAATATGTTTCGGTCTGCCTGAAATATCTACTGTAATTTGAACTTCTTTTAGTTTGTTTTTCATTTCGTCCATTACTTGCTGGACATATTCTTCCCGTTCTGCACGTTTTTGCTGCATCAAATTAACAATCCGATAATATTGCTGCGGATTTAGGTATCTCAAAGAAACATCTTCTAACTCCCACTTTATCGTCGAAATTCCGAGACGATGGGCAAGCGGAGCAAAAATCTCCAATGTTTCGTTTGCTTTTTGAATCTGCTTTTCTTTTGGCATATGTTTTAGCGTACGCATGTTGTGAAGACGGTCTGCAAGCTTAATCAGGATACAGCGAATATCCTGTGCCATCGCAACAAACATTTTACGATGATTTTCAGCCTGCTGCTCTTCTTTTGATTTGAATTTAATCTTTTTAAGCTTCGTTACTCCATCTACCAGCATGGCAACTTCTTCGTTAAACTGGGTAGAGATGTCTTTAAGAGTAATCGATGTGTCTTCAACAACATCATGAAGAAATCCTGCAGCTATTGTTACAGGATCCATTTGAAGGTTCACCAAAATAGCCGCCACCTCAACTGGGTGGTGGATATATGGCTCTCCGGATTTACGGAACTGCCCCTCATGCGCATTTTTAGCATATTCATAAGCCTTTGTTATAAAAGCGATATCTTCTTTAGAAAGATAGCTTTCCGCTTTTTGCAACACTTGCTCAATCGTCATGGAATCACCTTACGTTGTCAAAAGTATATTGCTTCTATTATCGTTAAATTCACAGCTTATGTAAAGCAAAAAACGAAATTTGTCGAATGATTTGGCTAGTTTTATGGCTTGATATAAAAAAGAGCCCTGTTCAGAGCTCTTTTTTTTGTTCTTTTTTAGTATTGGGTTAACGTGAAAATATCATAACCCGATAATTTTTTTCGTCCGTCTAAGTATGTCAGTTCGATCATGAACGCAATACCAGCTATTACACCGCCAAGTTCTTCTACGAGTTTAATTGTCGCTTCGATCGTCCCGCCAGTTGCGAGCAAGTCGTCTGTAATTAGAACTCTTTGACCAGGTTTAATTGCATCTTTGTGCATAGTTAAAACATCTTTACCATATTCAAGACCATAATCTACTCGGATTACTTCGCGTGGAAGTTTCCCTTCTTTACGCACAGGAACAAACCCTAGTCCTAAAGAATAAGCAACAGGACATCCTACTATAAACCCTCGAGCTTCAGGTCCAACAATGACATCGACTTGTTTTTCTTTTGCATATACAGCAATTTCGTCCATTGCTTTTTTGTATACAGCTCCATCAGACATTAGAGATGTAATATCTTTAAAACGAATACCTTCAATCGGAAAGTTTTCTACTACTGAAATATACGGCTTATAATCCATGAATCTTTGCCTCCTGAAATTACAAACTCGCTTTTTGCCGAGTTTGCTGTGTAAACCAGCTTTTTAAAGCATGATAGGAAGAATAGACAAGCTGATTTTCGATATCAACCTGTTCAAATTTCTTCTGATAGGTTTCTGAGCTTTCTAAATCCCTTTTGCCGGGTTTACTATTTATTGTAATCACGCCATCGTCTATTGTAACAAATTCGAGCTCAAAAAACACCTGTGACATAAAATCAATCGTGTCTTTTGACCACCCTTTCCATTTAGCCAGTTCATTCCCATCTTTTTTCAAATTAAATGTCTTTCTTTTGGCTAAAAATGCATAAAACCATTTAAAGTGTTCTCTTGTAGGCAATGTTGTAAAAAAGTGATCCGAATTCTGATGAAAAACAGCATATATTCGGTCTGGTTCACCTTTCGTTTCTAGCCATACGCTAAATTCAGAAAGTGAAGATGGCACATCTAAAAAGACAAGAAATTTATTTTCAAAAGCTTGATCCGGCAGCTTATTTATATCATCTGCCGTTAATGTATGCTCTGAAAGAGACTCTAATTCGAGCTCTTTTAAAGTTTGGGTTTGAAACGTGATAAAATTCGTTTTTGAGTAAGGCAGATTTAACAGCCTTTTCCCTGCATCCTTTATTCCCCTGTAATCAAACAGCTGGAATGAAGGAACAGATATGTCTTCAAGTAAAAGCTGAGGCTTTCTGTATCCATTCCATTCATTTAATTGCAGCTGTCCAACAATAGATAATTGAGAATATGGAGTCATTTCATCAATGAGATCTCCCTTTTGGAAGCCGATACAATCAAGAACAGATAACTCACCTCCGCCTACCTGCAGCTTTAGGTGGTTTGATTGGCTGCCAATCCTCTTCATTTCCCTGATTGGAACTTCTTCGATCAAAACCCGTGGTGATGGATTTCCTACGCCAAACGGAGCTATAGTATTTAAAAGATCAACTGTATCTAGCGAGATTTCATCCAGCTTGGCAGTCAAATCAATAGAAGTAACTGGAACGTAATCTTCGGGTTTCAATATCCTTTTTGCTTGTGAAATCAGCCGTTTTCTTAGCTCATCCACATCTTGAAGTGCAAGTGTCATTCCAGCTGCCATTGGATGTCCCCCAAAATGCGGGAGAATGTCTCTGGATTCAGATAAATTCTCAAACATATCAAATCCTTCGATACTGCGGGCAGATCCTTTTGCGGTGCCTTTTTCAGGGTCCAGACATAAGCAAATCGTTGGGCGGTAAAATTTTTCAACTAAGCGAGATGCAACAATTCCAATAACTCCTGGATTCCAGCCTTCTTTTGCGAGAACAAGAACTTCATTTTCTTCAGGCGGAAAAGAATCTTCTACCATGGCAATGGCCTCTTTTGTTATTTCGTTCACAATTGCTTGCCGTTCTTTATTCACAGAATCTACTTCTTCAGCCAACATTGCTGATTGCTCACGGTCGGTTGATGTGAATAATTCAACAACCGGCATTGCTGAACCAAGCCTTCCTGCAGCATTCACACGAGGACCGACAGCGAACCCAACATCTTCTGCTGAAAGGTCCTTATCGGTAAGTCCGGCTACTTTTAATAATTCCTGAAGACCGATTTTATCTGTTTTTGATAAAGCTTCAATGCCGAGCTTAGCTATCAGCCTATTTTCATCAACCAGCGGCACAAGGTCAGCTATCGTCCCTATAGCGGCATAATCGAGGAGATGGACTAATGGTTTTCCATGAAGTGCATGAGCCACTTTAAATGCAACACCTACTCCAGCTAGACCTTTAAAAGGGTAAGTACATCCTGGTTTTTTGGGGTTGATGATGCTATAAGCTTCCGGTAAAATTGGCGGTGCTTCGTGGTGGTCCGTAATAATAAAATCAAGCCCGATTTCTTTAGCGACATTGGCTTCATGTACAGCAGATATTCCTGTATCTACTGTTACGACAAGTGAATACCCATCTTCTTTCGCTTTTCTTAATGCCGGTTCATTCGGTCCATAGCCTTCAGTAAAGCGATTTGGAATATAGTAGTCAAATTGTGCACCTAGCTCTTTCAATGCATAGTACATAACGGTCGTACTGCTGACACCATCTGCATCATAGTCACCAAATATCAGGATCTTTTCATTCGAATCAATCGCCTTATGTATTCGATCTACGCTTTGCTTCATACCATCCAATAAAAATGGGTCATGAAAATCATTTTTATCTATGTTTAAAAACAATTCAGCATCTTCAACTGAGTCAATTCCTCTAACAAGTAAAAGATTCGCAATTAATAGTGGAAGATCGAGTTCCTGCGCAAGATGCTTAGCTTTTTCTTCTGAAGCGTCTTGTACCTTCCACCTCGTTCTGGATTTCAACATAAAATCACCTCTTAACCTATTCATTATACAAAACAGGATAAGAGGTGACAATTCATCACTTATATTAAATATTAAATTTCTGGTTCTGCTTCTGCAGTGCGCGGTTTTTTTGTTTTAAGCTGTCGTGATCTTAACACGAACCAAAGCTGTGAAGCGATGAAAATGGATGAGTACGCTCCAAAAATCAAACCAATCAATAATGCAACTGAGAAATTGTGAATAGAATCTGCTCCAAAAATCAAAAGTGCTACTGCACCTATGACAACTGTTAAAACCGTGTTGATGGAACGGCTTAATGTCTCATGAATACTTCTGTTAACAATTTCAGCTAGTTTTTCTTTGCTCTTTACCTTTTCCAGTCGCATGTTTTCACGAATCCGGTCAAATGTAACAATCGTGTCATTTATCGAATATCCGACAATCGTTAAAACAGCTGCTATAAACGGTAGATCTACTTCAATCTTAAACATGCTGAAAATAGCAATAATCATAAATGCATCATGAAATAAAGCTATAATTGCCGCAATGGACATCGACCATTCAAACCGAAAAGCAACATAGATGATAATACCAACTGAAGCAATCAAGACGGCGATGATTGCATTTTGTGCAAGCTCACGGCCCACAGTCGGTGTAACGGTACTTACACTTGGTGGTTCACCATATTTTTTGTCAAAATGAGAATTTAGTTTTGCAATTTCATCTTTTGAAAGAACACCTTTAAAAGCAATATTGGCTTGTGTATTATTTTTACCAGCCAAAACAACAGATTCGGGATCAAACCCTAATGATTTAAACTCTGATTCTACTTTTTCATTTGTTAGTGGTTCCTTGGCAGTAATGTTTACCCTTGAACCACTTTCAAAATCCACACCGCGTGTTAAGCCAATAGTTAATAAACACACTATACCAATTACCGTTAGAAGGACAGAAATGATAAAGTAAAGGTTTCTGTTTTTTACAAAGTCGTATTTAAAGCTCACGGATGTCACGCTCCTTTACCCCGAACAAACCTGGCTTCTTATCCAATAATCGAGACTGCACCAATAATCCGAGGAACAATCTTGTTCCGAATACCGCTGTTATAAAACTCGCCAATACTGAAATAATTAAAACTAACGCAAATCCTTTAACAGAACTTGTCCCATATGCAAATAATACTGCTGCAGCTAAAATGGTTGTGATATTTGCATCAAAAATAGTTGTAAATGATCTTCGGTTCCCCGCCTTAAAAGCACTTAAAACCGATTTCCCGCTTCTTAGTTCTTCTTTAATCCGTTCATAAGTAATGATGTTGGCATCAACCGCCATACCAACCCCTAAAATGAGGGCGGCTATACCTGGAAGCGTTAAAACTCCATTCATCAAATAGAATATAGCTACAATTAAATAAATATAAATCGTTAATGTTAAAACTGCTATGATCCCTGGTACACGATAGTATAAAAGCATGAATAAGAAGATAATTGCTACGGCTATGTAACCAGCTTTCACGGTTTCACTCAATGCTTTTTCGCCAAATTTTGCTCCAACTGATGTTGAATATACCTCGTCTAGCTTAACGGGTAATGCACCAGCATTAAGAATTTTAGCAAGACTTTGAGCTTCTTCAACTTCAAATGCGCCTTCAATCATAACTTCTTTCTGAGATAAAACACTATTTACAGCAGGAGCTGAAATGTATTTCGGATTCTTTCCTGCCAGTTCCTTTTGGCGCTCTTCTTTGTAAGAATCGCCTTTCTCGTAGTCAAGCCAAATTACTAAGTAGTTCTCCCCTTGAGGCTGCTTCGCCAGAATTTCTTTCGTAACTTTCGCGAACTTATCAGCATCCTTAAGTTTCAAAGAAACAATTGGTTCATTCGTTTGCTGCTTAAAAGATTGCTTTGCACCGTTTCCTTCTAAATCAGATCCATCAAGCAGTACTTTACCGTTAACATCTCGAAATGTTAGTTCGGCTTGAGTTGATAAAAGTTCACGTGCTTTGTTTTGATCAGTTACACCTGCGAGTTGAACACGAATGCGGTTATTGCCTTCAATCGTAATCTCTGGTTCAGATACACCAAGAACGTTAATTCGGTTGTTTAACGCTTCAACTGTACTCTTAAGTGTTTCCTGTGTAATTTTTTGGCCTTTTTTAGCGGGTTTTACATCATAAAGCACTTCAAATCCACCTTGGAGGTCCAATCCAAGCTTCGTTCCTTTAACAATCTTTTCTGTCGTAGCTCCTATTAAAGCGGCGAACATAATGAGCACTACAAAAAAGATAACGATCTTACTTCTTTTTACCACTCAAGAAACCTCCCTCATGCTGTATAAAGAAACAACATAACTATGTATAAAAACAACTGTATCCTTTTTCATTATAGCGATTGTTGTTTTTTTCTGTCAATTTGTCCTTGAAATATTTCTAAAAACGTCAAAATATAAACGAAGTGAATCAATTATTTCTTATCTTCTGTGTAAGCCTTTTTGGTGAGCCATGTCATGAAATCATTTAATGATAAAGACAGGATCATGTCAACTAAACTGTGCAAACGCGGCTCGATTTTCTTTTTTTTCATTTTCGCCAACACACATTCCCATATTTCCTCGTTTGTAACACTCTCATACCCCATAAAGTGAAACTCTTCTTTTTTGCTGTTTACTGCGGGCTGCACTTCCATTTTCCATTCGGTATTCTGTATATTTTCCACTATTTATCTCTCCTCTCTATTCCTAATGAAACAAGCTGTCATGACTGTTCACATATCCTGCATATAGTTAAAATATGAGATTGTCCCAGAAAGGACAGGTAAACATGACAAAACAAACTCTTGTACAAGGTACATTACTTCTTATTTTGGCAGGACTCATCACCAGAATACTCGGCTTTGTAAACCGGATTGTAATGGCCAGGGTAATGGGACAAGAAGGCGTTGGCCTTTATATGATGGCAGTACCTACATTCTTACTTGCCGTTACCTTAACTAGACTTGGTCTCCCCGTTGCAATATCAAAGCTCGTGGCTGAAGCAGATGCTTCCGGTGATCGTTCAAAGGTTAGAAAAATTTTAATCGTTTCCTTGGCGATCACAGGTGTTTTAAGTTTAATTATAACAGCAGCTTTGTTTATTGCAGCCCCTCTTTTATCACAATATTTCTTTACAGATCACAGAACAGTATGGCCGTTATTAGCAATTGCGCCTGTAGTGCCTGTAATTGCTATATCGTCTGTGCTGCGGGGATATTTCCAAGGCCTGCAGAACATGAGGCCATCTGCTTATTCACAAGTCATCGAACAAGTTGTAAGGATTACACTTGTTGCTTTATTAACAGGTTTATTTTTGCCATACGGCGTTGAATTTGCTGCTGCAGGTGCCATGATTTCGGTAATACTTGGTGAACTGGCTTCCCTTTTATATATGTTGTCCATGTTCAAAATGAAGAAGAAAATGCGTATACGCAAAGGGTTTTTCAAACAGCTTAAAGATGGACAAGAAACGCTGAAAGGTTTATTGAATATCGCACTTCCAACAACAGGAAGTCAGTTAATCGGATCAGTTTCCTATTTTTTCGAACCAATTGTTGTAGCACGCAGCCTATATATCGCTGGTGTATCTACAAGTGTTGCAACCGCTCAATATGGAGAACTTGCTGGATATGTAATACCACTATTGTTTCTCCCTACATTTATTACGTATTCGTTGTCAGTTTCATTAGTCCCTGCCATCAGTGAAGCAAATGCACAAAAAAAGTATCATCTGATCGAACATAGACTGAACCAAGCTTTAAAGCTCTCTATGTTATCCGGAGGTATTGCTGCGGTCATTACTTTTGTATTTGCGGTTCCAATAATGGACTTGATGTATGATTCACCTGCTACTGCTTCTTATGTAAAAATTATGACTCCATTCTTCTTCTTTCTATATTTCCAAGGACCTCTACAGGCAGTATTACAAGCCCTTGACTTAGCGAAAGCCGCGATGATTAACAGCCTTATTGGTGCATTAGTAAAATTAGCCGCTATTTTCGCACTTGCTACACGCCCTGAATTTGGAATAATGGGGGCGGCGTTAGCTATCGTTTTTGGTATTGTCGTTGTAACCATGCTTCATTTTGCTACAGTTATAAAAGCCATCAGCTATACAATAGTTGTGAAAGATTTTGTAAAATGCTTACTTTCGATATTGATTACTGGAGCTGGCGCAATGTATTTTTTTCAATTTATGATGCCTCAGTTCACAAGCATTAAAGGTCTTGTGATTTGTGTATCAGCAACATGCGGATTGTATTTATTTACCCTGATCTTCTTTAGACTTTTGAGTAAGGATGATCTTAAACATATTCCTTTAATAAAAAGATGGGTTTAAATAAGCAGCCTGATTTAATTGGCTGTTTTATTTTTTTTCGTTTTTTTGATCGATATACAAAGACCCATCTTTATTTACAGTGCAAAAAGAAATCGCTTTAACATCTTTAAAACCAACTTCTTTCAGCTTTTGTCTAAGCCACAGAGGTGTTTTGTTGATTTTTCCCAGATTATCTTCAATCACTTTTCCATCTAAAATCAGAGGAAGAATCGTATGAATCGCAGTTGAATCAAGATCTTCATCTTTTCGAATAACAGAGAGTTTGCCAGTTGTTTCTAAAATTCCAAATTCTACTTCATTTAAATTCCTAATATTATTTTCACGTAATTGTGTAAGTAAATCATCAAAATTATATCGTTGTTTTTTCATTTCATATTCATCCACTTTACCCTCTTTTATAATCAATGAAGGCTTTCCGTCAACAAATTCTCTCATTTTTCTGCTCTTCAACGAGATAATTGCCAATATAAGCTGAACACCAAGTAAAACAAATATAGAGACCAGAGAGTTTAACATAGGAACTTCGGGATCTTCAATAGAAATAACTGCTAGCTCAGCAATCATGATTGATACTACGAAATCAAGTACAGACAATTTACCAATTTCACGTTTCCCCATCATTCTAAAAACGACAAGTATTAAAAAATAAATAAATAAGGTTCTAAAGATAATCGTATTCAGTTCCATGTTTCCCCTCCTTTTCAAATAATCTGCCTTGTTAGTGTTGCACGAGCAGACAGAAATCATGAGGCGAAGGTTTTGCCAATAAAAATCTGACCTAAAAAATCCAATTGCTTGTACTTCTATTTCTTTATAAGCATGAATACAGTATAAGGAAAGCTTGTATGGAAAAAGGAGGGTCAAGATGGGAGTAAAACACATGTTTCATTCAATGGGGCGGGGACTAGCGGCCATACTTTTTTTGATAATGGTAAGCAGTTTAGTGTTATCTTTTCTTTTGCGTTTTACAGGTGTAACAGAATCTTCATTAAAATGGGTAACCCTTGGATTATCTTTTTTGGCATTATTTGCGGGGGGATTTATATCTGGTAAAAAGGGTCAGAGCAAAGGGTGGCTTCTCGGCGGGGGCACAAGTCTGCTATTTTCATTCCTTGTTTTCCTTATCCAATATTTAGGGTACCAAAGTACATTTAATTCTACCCAATACATGTATCATGGTATTTTTCTTGCATTATCCATGCTTGGGGGAATAATGGGAGTTAATTTAAGCAGCCATAATAACGCATATAAATAAGACCCGTCATAAAGACGGGTCTTATCTGTGGTGCTTAAGCTTCTGTTCTAACTTCGCGAATAGCGTTGCGATCAAATGTTAATTGTGCTCCATCATTCGAACGAATAACTACGATTAGTTCATCAATACTTTCGATCGTACCATGCATTCCGCCAATCGTAACAATTTTATCGCCTTTTTTCATGTTAGATTGCATTTCTCTTACTGATTTTTGTCTCTTTTGCTGTGGACGAATCAGTAAAAAATAAAAAATAGCAAACATTAATAAAATTGGAATTAAACTTTTAATTTTCTTCACCCCTTTCTACAAGAAAAATTGGAAATTACTTGTTTTTAAAAATAAAATTTAAAAGTTACGGGCGTTCGGCTTATTAAATCCATACATTTCAAAAAACTCATTTCTAAAATCAAGCAGCCTGTCTTCCATAATAGCTTGTCTTACTTGTTTCATTAAGTTTACCAAAAAATAAAGGTTATGGTAACTGGTCAAGCGGAAACCAAATGTTTCGTTTGCTTTAACAAGATGACGAATATACGCCCGGGAGTATGTTCGGCAAACATGACAATCACATTTTTCATCGATCGGCCGAAAATCACGAGCATATTTTGCATTTCGAACAACCAGTCTTCCTTCACTTGTCATACATGTTCCATTTCTGGCAATTCTCGTCGGAAGAACACAATCAAACATATCGATTCCTCGGATTGCCCCATCAATTAATGAATCTGGAGAGCCTACTCCCATTAAATAACGAGGTTTGTTATCAGGAAGGTGAGGAGTTGTAAATTCTAATACTCGATTCATTACATCTTTCGGTTCACCTACTGATAAGCCCCCAACGGCATAACCCGGGAAATCCAGTGAAACAAGATCTCTTGCACTCTGTTTTCGAAGTTCTTCGTATTCTCCCCCTTGTACGATGCCAAACAACGCCTGATCTTCGGGACGTGCATGCCCTTTCAGACAGCGTTCAGCCCAACGGCTTGTCCGTTCTACTGAAGCTTTCATATAATCGTATTCTGCAGGATATGGAGGACATTCATCAAAAGCCATCATAATATCTGATCCTAGTGCATTTTGAATCTCCATTGCGCCTTCAGGGCTTAGGAAAAGCTTCTCACCGCTTAGATGATTTCTAAAATGAACGCCTTCTTCTTTAATTTCTCTCAGATCACTCAATGAAAAAACTTGAAATCCTCCTGAATCAGTAAGAATAGGTCGGTTCCAATTCATAAATTTATGAAGCCCGCCTGCCTCTTTTACAATATCATGACCAGGTCTTAGCCAAAGATGATACGTGTTACTTAAAATAATTTCAGCGCCAAGTTCTTTCAATTCTTCCGGGCTCATGGTTTTAACTGTAGCCAATGTCCCAACTGGCATAAAAATTGGGGTTTCAAACGAACCATGAGGTGTATGAACTTTCCCAAGCCTAGCACCAGACTGTTTACATGTTTTTATTAATTCATAAGTTACTGCTGGCTTCATTCTGTGTTGTCCCCCTTAAAGTATAAGCATCGCATCACCGAAACTGAAAAAACGATACTTTTCTTCAACGGCTTCGTTGTATGCTCTCATTACAAAATCTTTGTTGGCAAATGCACTGACCAACATGATCAATGTTGATTTAGGCAAATGGAAATTTGTTATTAAACCATCTATCCCTTTAAACTCATATCCAGGGTAAATAAAAATACTAGTCCAGCCTGAATCCTCTTGAAACGTTCCATCAAACTTGCTGGCAACTGTCTCAAGTGTACGTGTGCTTGTAGTACCCACTGTAATGATTCTCCCGCCTGAACTCTTAACATGATTCAGCAGGTCCGCTGTTCCTTTTGTGATTTGATAAAATTCAGAATGCATGTCATGCTCTAAAATATTATCAACGCTCACAGGACGAAATGTACCTAGACCCACATGCAAGGTAATAAACGTGACATGTACCCCTATAGCTTTGATTTCTTCAATCATTTCAGGTGTAAAGTGCAACCCGGCAGTAGGTGCAGCTGCTGAACCCTGATGAACCGCATACACGGTCTGGTAACGGTCTTTTTCTTGAAGCTGCTCTTTAATGTATGGTGGAAGAGGCATCTGGCCTAATTCATCAAGAAGCTCATAAAAAATACCTGAGTACACAAACTTTAATTGTCTTCCGCCATGTTCGCTAATATTTGTACAGACCGCTTTCAGTCTTCCATCTCCAAAACTAATCTCAGTTCCTGGTTTTACCCTTTTAGCGGGCTTTACAAGCGTTTCCCAAGTATCCTGTCCTTCTTCTTTTAAAAGCAGGATTTCAACTTTCGCGCCCGTATCTGTTTTTTGTCCAAAAAGCCGTGCAGGGAGAACTCGTGTATCGTTTAAAACAAGACAATCTCCCTCATTTAAATAATCCTTTAGATCAATGAAGTGTTTATGTGATATTTCTTCTGTTTCTTTATTCATTACCATAAGTCTGGAAGATGATCGATCCTCTAAAGGTGTTTGGGCAATCAGTTCTTCCGGCAAATGGAAATCAAAATCATTTACATTCATTCCGGTTCATTCCTGCTTTCTATTTAAATCGTCCGATAATCATGAAGATAAGGGAAAGTACAATGCTGATAATGATAGAGGTCATTATAGGAAAATAAACAGTTGTATTTCCTTTTTTCCACATCACATCACCAGGCAGCTTTCCAATAAACGTACCTACTAATCCTATAATAATCAGTACGATTCCTGCAATAATTAAAAGCCGGTTCATCTATTTGAAGCCTCCAGTCCGAAGTAATGATAGGCTTGCTCGGTTACCATCCGTCCTCTAGGTGTCCGCTGTAAAAAACCTATCTGAAGCAAGTATGGCTCATATACATCTTCAATCGTCATTGATTCTTCACCAATTGTTGCCGAAATTGTTTCAAGTCCAACCGGACCACCTTTGTATGTATGGATGATCCCTAATAATAATTTATGGTCAATATGATCCAAACCTAAACGGTCTACTTGCAATAATTCAAGGGCTTGCTGGCAATTTATTAAAGCGATTGTGTCTTTTCCTTCTACTTGTACAAAATCCCGTACCCTGCGTAATAAACGATTTGCAATACGCGGAGTTCCTCTTGATCTTCTTGCAATTTCTTCAGCCGAAAGATCATCAACTTTAATACCAAAAACATCTCCTGTTCGTTTTACGATTTCAGAGAGTTCTTCAGGTTTGTAGTATTCAAGCCTGGCCATAACACCAAAACGGTCTCTTAAAGGCGCCGACAATGACCCTGCTCTCGTGGTGGCACCGATTAAAGTAAAAGGTGGAAGGTCTAAACGGACAGACCTTGCCAGTTCGCCCTTCCCAATTACGATATCTAAACAAAAGTCTTCCATAGCCGAGTATAGAATTTCTTCTATAGCACGTGATAATCGATGCACTTCATCAATAAAAAGGACATCACCTGGTTCTAATGATGTAAGAATGGCGGCTAAATCTCCAGGTCGTTCAATAGCAGGACCACTTGTTGTCCGAATATTAACTTCCATTTCGTTAGCAATTATAGCAGCTAAAGTTGTCTTGCCAAGCCCCGGGGGACCATAAAGCAATACATGATCCAGCGGTTCATTTCTCATTTTCGCTGCTTTAATAAATACACGGAGGTTTTCTTTCACAGAAGATTGCCCAATGTATTCATTCAAAGCTTCCGGCCGCAGACTTAATTCCATGGTTGTTTCATCTTGACGTTCTTCTGAAGAAACAATTCTTTCTTCCACGCATTCTCACGTCCTAACTATTCATTAACTTCTTTAAAGCCAACTTTATATATTCGTTTGCAGACATTTTTTCTTTCTTTAAATCCGGAAGAATTTTATTAATTTCTTTTCTTCCATATCCTAATACTGTCAGCGCTTCAATTGCCTCTTCCAATTCATCGCCGCTTACGAGCTCTTCCGCAAACAATCCTTCTGTAATCTCTGCATCAGAAAATAAAGAGAGCTTGCCTTTCAAATCTAAAATCATTTGTCTAGCTGTTTTTTTCCCCACACCAGGGAATTTGGTTAAAAACTTTTCATCTTCATGTTCAACTGCTGCAATAACTTGATCCGGCTGACCAAAAGCGATAATAGCAAGTGCTCCTTTTGGTCCAATTCCAGAGACGTTCAAAAGCTTAAGAAATAAGTCTCTTTCTTTTCTGTTCGAAAAGCCATATAAAGCTAATATATCTTCTCTTACATGCTGATATGTAAAAACAGTTCTTTCATCATTTCTTTTATAAATAAAAGGATTTGGGCATATTACTTTATAGCCTATACCATTATTATTAAGAACAACATATTCTGCTGTAATATAATCCACCATTCCAGTTATGCTTTCAATCAATGTTTTCTCCCCTATTCCTAAAAAACCGAGCGTATGTTTCTATTTCATTATTGTAACATAGCCAAGGAGTTAAATCTTTATAAAAGTGAATTTGAACGAACTTATAAGAATTGATAACAAAAGAAAATAAATAGAAGGATTAACATTTCAAATGTAAACCAAAAAAATGCCCAAGAGGTATGTGTATACCTTTTGGGTCATTTCTTTAACGATTCTTTTCGAAAGGACGCTTAATCGCATTGCCAAGATTACTTCCTGCAGCGACAATGTCATTCATGATTCCTTTTACGTCAGTTTCAACCTCTGAGTAAGCACGACCATCGCGCAAGTCGTTTTCTACGCTTTTAATTCGTGCATTCATACGTTGATCTGTAACTACCTTCACATCACGGTCTGGTGCAATTTTCTTAGCTGTATGACTAACTTTGTTTGTAAGTTTTTCTTTATTTTTATTACTGGTGTCTACTCCGACAATGACGGTATTATCCTCAAGAATAACGTGAGCATCGTCAACACCATTAATTTTATTTACTTTATTGGTAATACGTTCAGCTAATGCACCGTTGTAATCTTCGTGATAAGTGGTTGCATGGTCTGTTGTATTCCGGTCAGACATATCAGTAATTGGACCTTTGCTTCTGTCAAGATCACCACGATTGTCGCCCTCATTTGAATAATATCCAATAGGACGAGTATCGTTGTCATACTTGTCCTGTGATTCATTTACACCATTACACGCTGCTAAGCCTGATGAAAGTAATACGAAAGTTAATGTTTTCACGATTAATTTCAATGGAAAAACCTCCTTTCACCTATTAGGTTGGCAAGAGGAGGCGTTAATTAATCTGTTAAATGTAGGATTTTTTATGTTCCTTCTTTTTTTTCAATCATTTTAATAATTCTCTCCACAAATACTTTACGATAAGTGTAATCTCTCAGCGTAAATCTTGTAATTTCTGCAATTATTTCTGAGTCGTTATATCTTAATGCACGATTCCATTCCCGGTATAAATCGGTCGGGAACACTAAACAAATAACAAACCATTTTTTATTAAACCATTTTAAAAAATCCTCGTTCCCCATTTGTTCCATTTTTGAATAGGACCAATACCAAAAAGGCAGAATACGATTTGCATACTGCAGCCAGTCGTATGCTTGAGGCACAGCCGCAAATAAATCAAAGTCAATTAAATAAGCTGGTTTATTTTTTTTTCTATTTAAAACAAAATTATGAGGTGCAACATCTCCATGAGTTATCTCTCTTTTTCGAAATGCCTTTCTTTCAAGTGCTTCAATTGAATCATGATCAAAGTTTTTCAAACTCCATTTCCCCCAAAACAACATATCATGCAGTAATGGTTGTATTTCTTTACTCCAATTAGCTGTTATGGCAAAACTTTTAAACAAGTCATAACGTTCACTCCATTTTTTATATAGCGAATATGATGAGAGGTCATCATATATGGATGAGGGTATGTTGATTGATCGATTATGAAATCGGCTTATGGCTTCCATTCCTGCTGAAACATCTTTTTTATTTCCAAAGTGCAGACCATCACCTTTGTAAAATGGCATGATCGCCCATAAGTAACCCCCAAATTCTATAAAAGGTTTGTTATTCGGAAACACTGTATATGTTCCCATAATTCTAGGCTTTATCCCTTCATATAGTTTTGAAAGGTTGAACTGCTTTTCACACGTTGCCTGCCGTTTGAATCCCTTTAATACATAATCCCCTTCTGACGTTTCTATCCAGATAACATTGTCTCTAAAAAAACCATATTCTTTTACAGACAACCCAGCTTCTTTCATTTTGTTTAAAAAAAGACGATCTCCAGGGAAACCGTCTCTATTTTCTCTATTCATTTTCCTCTGATCCTTCTGTTTCATCTTGTTGATATTCACGTGTTTGTGCTTCAGCATAGGGATTTGGCAGATCCGGATTTTGTCGCATAGGCATAGGCATCATCTGTGGCATTCCCATCATTCCTGGCATTCCTGGCATTCCCATCATTCCTGGCATTCCCGGCATTCCTGGCATTCCTGGCATTCCTGGCATTCCCATCATTCCTGGCATTCCCATTTGACCCATTTGCGGCATCCCCATCATACTTGGCATACCCATCTGACCCATTTGCGGCATCCCCATCATACTTGGCATACCCATCTGACCCATTTGCGGCATTCCGCCACCTTGCATGCCCATCTGACCCATTTGCGGCATTCCTCCACCTTGCATACCCATCTGACCCATTTGAGGCATTCCGCCACCTTGCATGCCCATCTGACCCATTTGCGGCATTCCGCCACCTTGCATGCCCATCTGACCCATTTGCGGCATTCCGCCACCTTGCATGCCCATCTGACCCATTTGCGGCATTCCGCCACCTTGCATGCCCATCTGACCCATTTGAGGCATTCCGCCACCTTGCATGCCCATCTGACCCATTTGCGGCATTCCGCCACCTTGCATACCCATTTGACCCAATTGCTGTAGTCCTTGGACTGATTGCGGTCCTCCTGGTGTATATTCTCCTGCAGGCATCATGTCCATATCAGATTGCGGAAACTCTCCAAATGACATTCCGCCTTGCTGTCCATCCATACCCATCCCTTGAGGATAACCTCCCCCATACAATTGAGGCATACCGCTAAAACCTTGAGGCGGCATCATGCCTTGACCTTGTGGCATAGGTGAATATGTTTGTGGTTTCGGAAACATTGGTGGCATAGAACCATACATTGACTGCATCATTGCTGATGATTCTTCCATCAAAAACTGATGTTTTTGATTTGGATACATATCCTTACCCATAGGATTTAATCCTGGTTTTTTCATCATGTTAGGCTGATTGGCCATATTGGGCATGTTTGCCATGTTTGGTTGGTTGGCCATATTAGGCATGTTTGCCATGTTAGGTTGGTTTGCCATATTAGGCATGTTTGCCATGTTAGGTTGATTTGCCATATTAGGCATGTTTTCCATGTAAGGATTTCCCATTGGCATATATGATCCGCCTAAGTCTGAAGACTCCATCATTCCTGCAAAATCTTTGTCATGCATAGGTGCCATAGGCTGTTTCATTGGTGCTTGATACGAATCCTTTTTCATCGGTATAATATCTTTCTTCATTGGTACTGCATCTTTTTCCATAAGTACATCTTTCTTCATCGGTACATCTTTTTTCATCGGTACATCTTTCTTTTCCATCTTTTGAGCTGGTTTCATTGGTGCTGGTTTCATCGGCGCTGGTTTCACTGGTGCTGGTTTCAGTTGCGCTGGTTTTAGCGGTGCTGGTTTCATTGGTGCCGGCTTAGGTTTTTCTTGAACAGGTGCTGCTGGTGGTTTTCTTGAATTGGTGCTACTGGTTTTTCTTGAATTGGTGCTACTGGTTGTTCTTTTTTAATTGGAGCTTCTTTTTTTACACTAGGCATTTTTATAGGGATTTTTATCTTTTCCCCCCGCTCAATTACGTCCGAAGTCGAAAAACCAGGGTTGGCTTTTCTTAATTCCATTACAGGCACATTATATTTTTGAGCGATTTTATCGAGTGTGTCCCCTTTTTGCACAATATGAATTCTCACGCTGCAAAACTCCCTCCTGCCAAATTTCCTTACAGTATATGAACATTTGGGCATATTGCTACATCATATTAATGACAATAATTCCTTTATCAATTTATGTCTTAGAAATGTAGGATATGACAGGAGTGATTAAACATTACATCATGCGGTTTAAAGCCATTACAGCATACTTTTTTGTTTCATCATCAACTCTAATAATATTTTGAGGAGTTCCTTTTACAATATTCTCAAGAGACCATAATAAGTGCGGCAAATCGATTCGATTCATCGTTAAGCATGGACATAGATTTGGATTCAGTGAAACAACCTCTTTATCAGGAAAGATTTTCGCTAAACGATTTACCAAATTCATCTCAGTTCCGACTGCCCATTTTGTTCCTGCTTTTGCTTTCTTGATCGTTTCAATAATGTAATGTGTTGATCCGTTAAAATCACTTGCTTGCACAACTTCATGCGTACATTCAGGATGTACAATGATTTGATAATCTGAATGATTTTGTCTAAAATCATTGATCTGATTCACTGTGAATTTTTCATGAACCGAACAATGTCCCTTCCATAAAATTACTTTTACTTTATTAAATTCAGATCCATCAAATTCTAATTTATTTTGAATAGGATCCCAAATCGCCATTTCTGAAAGTGGAACACCTAGATCGAATGCTGTATTTCTTCCAAGGTGCTGATCTGGTAAGAAAAGCAGTCTTTCTTTTTGTTGAAGTGCCCATGTTACCATTTCCTTCGCATTTGACGAAGTTACTGTTGCTCCCCCATGCTTGCCGCAAAATGCTTTTATAGCTGCGGTTGAATTCACATATGTTAAAGGCAGGATTGATTCTCCAAAAAGCTCTGTCAATTGTTCCCATGCTCTTTCTGTTTGAAAAATGTCGGCCATATCCGCCATCGAGCAACCCGCTTTTAGATCCGGCAGTATAACTTTCTGATTTTTATTACTAAGCATATCCGCAGTTTCTGCCATAAAATGAACACCGCAAAAAGCAATGTATTCTGCTTTTTTATTTTCAGAAGATATTCTGGCTAATTGAAGTGAATCACCTGTAACATCTGCAAATTGAACAATCTCATCTTTTTGATAGTGATGCGCAGGTAAAAAAAGACGATCCTTTAAATCTCTTTTTATTTCCCAAATTTTTCTTTCCATTTCATTTGCAGACATGTGTGTATAATGACTTGGAAGTGAACTTTGTTTAGCAAATGTTTCAAGAATAGACATGCTTGATAACTCCTTTCATATTCAAGCTAATATCCAAAGCTTCGTAAGAGTGTGTTAAAAATCCTAATGACAAATATTGAACGCCTGTACAGCTGTATGCCTCTATCGTTTTCATACTGATTCCGCCAGATGCTTCAGTAATAATGTTAGATGGTACATGACGCAAGCGCTGCTTGATTTCTTCTGGTGTACAATTATCAAACATAATAATATCTGCTCCTGCTTCAACCGCCTGAATAACTTGTTCTTCTGTCTCGGTTTCAACTTCAATTTTCACTGTATGCCCCACCCTTTCACGGGCTACAGTGACCGCTGCTTGGAGTGAAGAAAATCCCGCTAAATGGTTGTCTTTTAACATCACTGTGTCATAAAGACCCATTCTATGATTAGTTCCTCCTCCGCATCGAACAGCATATTTTTCAAGCATTCTTAGACCCGGTGTAGTTTTTCTCGTATCAGTGATTTTGGCATTGCCTTTCGTTAAAGAGACTGCTTTAGCAGTAATGGATGCTATACCGCAAAGCCGTTGTATGATATTCAAGATGACTCGCTCTCCAGTAAGAATACTTGCTCTTTTACCTTTGATCTCAGCTAAAACAGTGCCTTCTTCAAAGAAATCACCATCTTTAACCAGGATATTCGTCTCCACTTCGGAATCAATCAATCCATAACCTATCGTTAGTACGTCTCCACCAGCAAATATACCTTTTCCCTTTGCTATCATCGTCGCTGTCGTAACATCACCTTCTTCGAAAAGCGAAGCTGATAAGTCACCCGAACCTATATCTTCAATTAAAAAATCCTGTAACTGCTTTTTTAGCAAAAGTAAATTCATCATTTTTTAAGCTCCTAATTATATTTTTTTGACACCATTCATTGCGCGGCCCGGAAAAATCGGTGCGATAATGGCTGCCTCTGCTCTCAGTACGCTGTAAGCTGCTCGAAACTGTTAACCACGCCATAGTTTGTATGTTCAGTTTGCGAATATAAGATAATGGCATCATGAACAGTGATGGTTTCAATTCGGATAGCTGCAGGAGTTCTGTCGCATTTTTAAGCTGTTCCTGATTTCTGCAGATACCTGCCGATTCATTCATTATTGTTTTAATCATCGTTTCATCTAGTAATTCCTCTGCCATTTCGTGCCGAACAGAAAACATTTCGAAATGAGAAACAGGCAGACGCGTTGGTTCATTCGTTGTAAAAGTTAAAATATAATCCGCTGATTGTTTGGCAAAAACCGCTCCTTCCAGTAAAGAGTTGCTTGCTAGCCGGTTTGCACCATGGACACCTGTATGCGCACATTCACCAACTGCGTATAAGCCATCTAAAGAAGTCCTGCCATGAATATCTGTCATAATTCCCCCCATTGTAAAATGAGCACCTGGAGATACCGGAATTAACCCTTTTTCTAAAGACACACCTGCTTTTTTACATAATGCTGTAACTCCCGGAAATTTTATTTCGAAATTAGAAATTCCCGTAATATCTAAGTAAACCGCCTCACCCTTTTTATAAATCTCTTCAAACAATCTTCTAGAAACAATATCTCTAGGAGCAAGATCTTTCATTGGATGAACACCATTCATCACAGGAACACCTTTTGAATTTAAAAGAATGCCTCCTTGTCCTCTTACTGCCTCGGTAATCAATCCTTTATATTGATCATGTTTAAGTAAAGTAGGATGAAATTGAATAAATTCTATGTCTGCTAATTCCGCACCTGCTCGGTAAGCCATGCATATTACACTGCCATCTGCCCCATGTGAGTTTGATGAATCCGAGAAAATCCCAGCATAACCCCCACCCGCTAAGATGGTATGAGGAGCATGATACATTGTAATGTTGTCTTCATCATCTTTACAATAAACGCCATAGGTTCGATTGCTGTCTGCGATTATATCAATGGCGTATTGTCCAGATACAATATTCACCTTTTTCTTAACCCGTTCTATTAAAACTTCCATGACCATTTTTCCTGTTTGATCTCCTCCGGCATGAATGATTCTGTTTTGTTGATGTCCTCCTTCTTTTCCGAGAAGAAAACTGCCATCTTCCGATCGATCAAAAGGCACACCCCATTCAAAGAGAGTCTGGATTACATTTTGACCTTCTTTTACAAGATGTTCTGTCTTTTCGGGATGATTATGATAATGACCCGCTTGGATAGTGTCCTCGTAATGGTTGCTCCAATGATCGTTTTTACTGATTGCAGCAGAGATACCACCCTGCGCCATATATGAGTTTGAGTGTTTAATTTCAGACTTTGTGATAATTATCACATTCTTATGCGTACTTAAATACTCTGCTGCGATTAATCCAGCAATACCACTTCCTATAATCAAAACATCTGCCTCAACAATGTTCATACAAAACACCTCTACTTTACATGTGTCTTGACACCTATATTTACACAGATTTAAACTAGATACAAGAATTTTATTAAAAATGAGGTGCAATCCTTGCTATACCTTGATTATGCAGCTACTACACCCATGTCAAAAAAAGCTCTTGAAGCTTATATTCATACATCAGAAAATTATTTTCATAATACTGAAAGTCTGCATGCGTGCGGCCAAAATTCAAAAGATTTATTAGAACATGCAAGAACAAGTTTAGCTGAACTGATAGGAAAAGAATCAAGAGGAATATATTTTACCGGGGGAGGATCTGACGGAAATTTTCTCGCGCTTACTTCTTTAGTATTCGGTTCACAAAAAGGAAAACATATTCTTTCCTCAAATATCGAACATCCTTCGGTAGATTACACACTTAACTACTTGGAGAAAAACGGGTTTGAAGTAACAAGAGTACCAGTCGATAGTTCAGGTTCTATTACTATTGAAGAAATCAATAAACACATACGACCTGATACAATACTTGCGACGATACAGCATGTTAACAGCGAGACTGGCACTATGCAGGATATAGAAAGTATCGGGGGCTTTCTAAACAAAAAAGGTATCTTATTTCATAGTGATTGTGTACAGTCTTTTACAAAAGTAAAAATGAATCATTTTAAATCTATAAAATTGGATGCTTTCACTATGTCTGCACACAAAATCTTCGGTCCTAAAGGAACAGGTGCGGTATATATTTCACCAAAGATACACATCTCTCCTATTCTTTCACATGTTACACACGAACAAGGTTTCAGACCTGGAACAGTCGACCTTCCATCTGTAGTGGCATTTGTAACAGCTGCTTCAGATGCGATTAACAAACACTCAGTACACTATAAACACGTTAGCAGCATGCGAAATCTTTTCACTTCGCTTATACTTGAAAATAACAATATAATTATTGAAGGCAGTTTGAAAAGTTCTCCTTATATCCTTCCAATCAGAATAAAAAGTATCGAAGGTCAGATCGTTATGCAAGAGCTAAATCGAATGAACATAAGCGTTTCAACCGGATCTGCTTGTCAAAATGGCCAGCAGGAACCATCCAGAACGCTACTCGCTATCGGACGGACAGACAGTGAGGCTCATGGGCTTGTACGCATTTCGTTCAGTCATTTAACAAAAGAGAAGGATATATATGATTTATGCAAAGCATTAAATGAAATTTCTAACAAACTTTCATCGGTAAGAGGTGTTCCTAGTTAATGAGTAATGGAGATAAATTAAAAGGTGATGATAGAAGGGCTTTATTAATAGAATGGCTTAAAACATCAGCCGAACCGCTTAGTGGATCAATCCTGGCTAATAAAACAAATGTAAGCAGACAAGTTATCGTTCAAGATATGTCACTGCTAAAAGCAAGCGGAGAACCAATCATGGCAACAGCACAAGGCTATATTTATATCAACGCTGAGAAAGGACATCCTTTTTCTCGTGTTATTGCAGCGAATCATACAGCAGATACAACGATCGATGAGTTAAATACGATTGTTGATCATGGTGTAACAGTGGAAGATGTCACCGTCGAACATCCCGTGTATGGAGATATAAAAGCATCACTAAAATTATCCAGCCGCGTGGATGTCGAAGAATTTATGAAACGGTTAACAGATACTAACGCTGTCCTATTAAGCGCGCTGACAGAAGGTGTTCACACGCATACATTAACATCCGATTCCAAAGAAAAAATTGATAAAGCATGCCAGGCATTAAGTGAAAAAGGCTATTTACTCTAACATTCATGAATAAAGAGTTGATGCATACAGCCAAGTGCTGGTGCGCATATTTCTCGGATGGCACTCGTATTTTCCGGATAGCGCTCATAAAAAAAGCCCTGCTGAAAATTTTCAGCGGGTTTTTTTACTTAAATCTATTTATGCTCCCGTCCCGACGACTTCCACCTTTTCTACAGTCTCCATTCGGTTAAGCAATGCTAATAAATCCTTAAGATCACCTTGAAGCATATTTGTTTCAATCGTTAAAGTGATGTGTGCTCGTCCTTGCAATGGAATCGTTTGATTAATCGTTAAAACATTGCAGCCTTGTGAAGCAACAACAGTCAACAAACTCGACAAAGCTCCAGACCTGTCTTCTAAATGCAATGACAGTGTAATAATTTTTTCTTTTACCATCGTATGGAACGGAAATATTCCATCACGGTATTTATAAAAAGCACTTCTGCTCAATCCTACTTGTTCAGCCGCTTCTGCAACAGTTTTCACTTTTCCGCGATCCAACAATGATTTAGCTTCCAGTGCTTTTTGCATGGATTCTGAAAGTACATCTTCTCTCACCATATAATATTGTTTATCATTTTTCATAACCATTTCCTCCGGTATAAATCATAGACCTATTATAATAAATATACAGGTTAATGTCTATTCCACATGGACATATGTAAAAAAAGCTAACTCAAATCGTTGAGTCAGCTTCTTTCTTAGTCAATGAATTCAAATTCATATTTTAAGATTCTTACTACGTCACCATGTTCAGCACCGCGATCACGAAGCGCCTGGTCAACACCGAGTGTACGCAGCTGTCTTGCAAAACGTTTGATCGTTTCTTCTCTTGAGAAGTCTGTCATCTTAAACAACTTCTCAATTTTCGGACCGTTAATAACAAATGTTCCTGCAGGATCGCGCGTAATATAAAATCCAGCTTCTTCTTTTTCGTGTTTATAAAGTACACGCTGTTCTTCCGGCCCCTCATCATGAATGATTGGGAATTCCGGTGTCACTTCAAGAATATCTGCAGTTGTGAATAATACATCACGAATTCCTTGGCGTGTGATTGCCGAAATAGGGAAAACTTTAACATCTTCGCCCACTTGCTCTTTAAATGCAATCAGATTCTCTTCCGCTCCAGGAATGTCCATCTTGTTCGCAATAACGATTTGCGGACGTTCCATTAGTCTCATGTTGTATTGGTTGAGCTCTTCGTTGATCTTAACAAAATCTTCGTATGGATCGCGTCCCTCCATACCAGACATGTCAATAACATGCAGAATAACTCTTGTTCTTTCAATATGCCTTAAGAATTGATGTCCAAGTCCTACTCCTTCGTGCGCTCCTTCAATCAATCCTGGCAGATCTGCCATAACGAAGCTTCTGCCATCTTCCACAGGAACAACACCTAAGTTAGGCGTGATCGTTGTGAAATGATAGGCAGCTATCTTAGGTTTAGCAGCAGAAACGATTGATAGTAACGTTGATTTACCAACGCTCGGAAATCCAACCAACCCTACATCTGCTAACACTTTCAATTCAAGTGTAACTTCTCTTTCTACTCCAGGCTCCCCATTTTCAGCGATTTCTGGCGCTGGGTTTGCAGGTGTTGCAAAACGAGTGTTCCCGCGTCCTCCACGTCCACCTTTAGCGATGACCGCTTGCTGTTTATGGTGCACGAGGTCCGCAATCGTTTCTCCAGTATTCGCGTCTGAAACGACTGTACCAGGAGGAACCTTTACGATCATATCATTGGCTTTCTTCCCATGCATGCCTTTTGACATCCCATGTTCGCCTCTATTAGCTTTAAAGTGGCGATTAAAACGGAAATCCATTAACGTACGAAGTCCTTCTTCCACTTCAAAAATAACGCTAGCGCCTTTTCCGCCATCACCGCCTGCAGGACCGCCATCTGGAACATATTTTTCGCGGCGAAACGCAACCATCCCATTTCCGCCATCTCCGCCTTTAACATAAACTTTGACCTGATCGACAAACATTTATTCTCCTCCTTTCTTAAGAACTTAATCGAATTTCAAAATAACACTCATTATCATGCATATAGCTTTCGATGACTTCCAGGCTTTTATGTGTTGAAAATATTTTCTTTATCTTATTATGGACGAGTTCTTTTTCAGATAATTGTCCATGAAAGTCAAAGCATACATGAAGATTTTCAGGTATAAATGTCATCATTAGATAACATTCTTCATATCCGGATATCGAGCTGTTCAACAACTCGCATAATTCATTGGTTATATTCAGCAAATCCTCTTCATATAAGCTAAAATCTCCACTTTCGCCTTTAACCTTCCCGAATAACTTAACCGGGTGTTTCAACCAATTATATGTTAATAAGTACTCTGCTAGATTGGGGGTTTTCAGGTTGGAGATCCGCGATTCTTCCCGGGACAATTCAATTACTTCATTCATAATCTCTTTCGCTCTCTCCGTTCGATCAAGCGAGAGGTTTGCTTTAATCAGCTGAAGCTGGTTTAACCAGTCATGCCTTGCATGGCGCAAAAGATCAACCGTTGTCCAATTTTTTGGCATCATCGACTCCCTAGCCTTTCTACTTAGTATGGCATTCCTCAATCCGACAAATTAGCTTAAAATTAATTCGTTATGTGTATAAAAAGCTAAATGATAAAGAAAACTTGGCTGACGGCAAGTCTAATCCGTCAGCCTAAAGAGTGAGCATTGAATCCATTTTAACGAGTGCAAATAAAAAACCCTAACCAATCTGGTTAGAGTTTTTATCTCCCTCTTACGCTTCTTGCGCGATTGGGTAAACACTTACCTTTTTGCGGTCACGGCCCAAACGCTCGAAACGAACGATACCGTCTACCTTTGCAAATAGTGTGTCATCTCCGCCTTTACCAACGTTTGTACCAGGATAGATCTTAGTACCGCGTTGACGGTAAAGAATAGAACCACCAGAAACGAATTGTCCGTCAGCACGCTTAGCGCCAAGACGCTTAGACTGTGAATCACGACCGTTCTTTGTGCTACCTACACCTTTTTTGGATGCAAAATATTGAAGGTTTAATTTAAGCATTTGTTCCACCTCCTTCATGTTGAGTCAGTTTAATATATTTTTTGTATCCTGCTTCAATCGTTGCCAGGGATACAATCATACCTTCCAAAAGCAATTGTGTTTGTTGAAATGAAGAATCATTTATCTCATCCGGTATATTAAGCTTTAGAAATCCACCATCATCAACAGTGGTAACTTCAGGCTCATAGCCGCAAAGCTGTTCTATCGCATTAATCGTACCAAACGAAACTGCCGTAGCCGCTGCACAGACCAAGTCTTGGCCATGCGGGGCATAATCAGCATGCCCTTCCATCGTAAACGATAATATGTCTTGATTATGGTTTCTGTATATAGAAACATGAATCATAAGTAATTACCCGTTAATTTTATCAATCACAACTTTTGTGTATGGTTGACGGTGTCCTTGCTTACGACGATAGTTTTTCTTCGCCTTAAACTTATAAACAACCACTTTTTCGCCACGGCCGTGTTTCTCAACTTTTGCCGTAACTGTAGCGCCTTCAACTAAAGGAGCTCCTAATTTCAAGCTGTCTCCACCGATCATCAATACATCTTCAAATGTTACTGTTTCTCCAGCTTCGATATCTAGTTTTTCAACATAGATTGCTTGACCTTCTTCAACACGAACTTGTTTACCACCAGTTTGAATAATTGCGTACATCAACGTGCACCTCCTCTTATACTCAGACTCGCCATCCTAGGTGTATAAAATATACTTAAAACCTAGTCTGTGCGGTTGGAGCGGGTGCTCCAAACACTAACGAAAAAAGGATACCATGTTTTGACCGCTTGTGTCAATGTGTATCTTTTAATATACGGGCTTTTATTTCTTCAATAGTACCTGTTTTACGCAGGTTAATTTCCCGTTTGGAATCACCCTTGCTGACAAAAAACTTTTTACTGTATTTTTCTTCAATTTCAGAAAGCTTTTCCGGGTTATTCTGAATCCAATCGAAAAAATAGTACGGTCCTTCAATCCAAAATGCCTCATCATCGTGATACATATGTTCGATCGCTATTCTTTCAAGTTCAAAATAATGAGTTTCAGGTCGAATTCGATGACCATCCATCACATCACCACTTGGTTTTACAGTTAAAGTCTCTAAAAGAGTTGGACGTTCTTTTTTCCTTGTCATCTCAAAAAGACCCATTTTTGTAAAACCATGGATAATTATAGTTGCTGAATCATTGCGTATCTCTTTTTGGATAGCAGACATAACCATCTGCTTGTCCTTATCCGAACTCATCGTAATAAAATCGATAACAATCATACCAGCTAAATTACGTAAACGCAGCTGTTTCGTAATTTCTTCAGCTGCAAGTAAGTTTGTTTCTACTACTGTTTTTGCCCGGTCCTTTTTGCCGATAAATTTGCCTGTATTCACATCAATTACTGTTAAGGCTTCTGTTACATTTATATATAATGATGAACCATTTTTTAGCCAAACATGCGGGGATAAGCTTTTTCGAATTTCTGCATCAATGCCAAACTTACTAAATATCGGTTCTCTTTCATTATAAAGGGTAACTGAATATGATTTACTAAAAGCTGAAATGTATTCTTTAATCTGAGAATACGTTTCATGGTCATCGACGATTATCTCTTCAACGTGCTGATTAAGCCATTTTTCTAAATAAGTTTGATAAAAAGCTGGTCTTATAAGAAGGTAAGGCGCTTTCTTCTCTTCAGATTTCTTCAGCACATCCAAAAATTGTTTTCTAAGACCATTTAACTCTTTAAGCATTTCTTCTTCCGGAAAATCTTCACAACCTGTGCGGATAATCAGACCTTCCTGATCTGCAGTATATTGTGCTCCCCATTTATTTAAAGTCTCTCGTGCGGATTCTTTAATTTTTTTGGATACTCCGACATGCGGCGTATAAGGAAAATAGACAAGCAGATGAGCAGTAAAAGAGAGAAGAGCTGTTAATTTAGCCCCTTTTTCACCCGATTCTTCTTTCACAATTTGAACCAGAATAGACTCGCCTTCTTTGACTAAATTAGAAATTGATATTTGTTTCTTCTCTTTATCAGATAACTGATAATATCCAGGCAGATCATCTTTATGAAGAAAACCATTTTTATCCGTACCAATATCAACAAATACTGCTTGCATACCTGGAAGTACTTTTTGTACTCTTCCTTTATAAATACTGCCAGCCGAGGGTTTTTCATCCGGACGCTGGTAAGCACATTCAATAAGTTTCCCGTCTTTTAACAGAGCGGTGCGTTTTTCCATCCCAGCTGCGTTTATTACAACTTGTTGCATTTTTGTTTTCACATCTCCCTGTTCGTTTACCATCTAACTTTATTTTAACGAAAAAACTTTCCAATTGCACATTCTGTTGAAGGCAAGTGAAAGAAAGCTTCCAACAAGTCTTTTTCTTGTATAACAACAGGGCGTGTTTTTTTTACGATGATTTCATGTGTAAACTCTTTCATAAATAGATGAGTAACTTTAGATATTGGAATTGAGGGAGACACAAGAATTGTACTTTTTCTTTTTGGGGGAGATTGTGTATTTCTGCTCAATAAAAAGCGAATAAAAACATAATGCTGCCGTCTCCATTCTAAGATGTGCGCTACTATTAAAAATAGACAAATGACCCACAAATTTAAATGGTTCGGCTGAATAAATAGCTCCCAGCCAGCGGCTACTATAAAAATACAAGCTGATCCGATTAAGAATTTTTTTTGTGCATATTTAAAAGGCATATATTTTGCGCATATCGCAAAAACGATCTTCCCTCCGTCTAATGGCCAAATTGGCAGCAGGTTAAATAAAAACAAAGTGAAATTTAATGTCAAGAACCAATAAAAGTCCTCATAAGTTACGAAATGGAATTGATAAAGAAGAAAGGAAATACCAACAAGCCACACATGCTGCAGAGGACCAAGTACAGCTACCCATACCTCCTCAAAGAATGGTCTCGTTCCATGCTCCTCAACTACAGCTGCACCGCCAAATGGAAGTAAATCAATTCGGGAAATTCTCCATTTAAAAAGATGGGCTCCGGCGAAATGACCCATCTCATGAATGAGAACTACGAAAAACCAAATGATAATCTCCCTGAAGTGCCCTGTAAATACAGCTCCCATAATTACGACCCAAAAGGCTGGATTAATCTTTATTTTTCGGATAAATTCAATTAAAAGTTTAATCAAATGGAACCACCTTGCTCGGATCAATAAAGTTTTTGTCTTTTTTTAATGCAAAATAAAATTTCCCGGCTTTTCCTCCTTCATAATCAGATACTTTTCCAAGTTCAGTTCCGCTATCCACATAATTATAGAGCTTGATTGATTTATCGATTTCCTTTAAGTCTCCATACCATGATTCCTGTTCATCCGAGTGCTGAATGATAACCGTGTATCCTAAGCCTTCTTTTTTACCAGCAAATATGATATAGCCGTCCTTTGCTGTTTCAACAGATTCGCTTTTTCCCGTTTTAACCCAAATTCCTTTTCCGTTGGCTTTAAACGTTTCATATACTTTTCCGTTGGCAGGAGAGGCATAGACTTCTCGTACCTCTTCTTTATCTGTTTTCTTCAATATCTTATCCTTTGGTAAAAGTGCAAGAGGTTTACCAAATTGTTTTTCATACCAATCTTTTGCAGCTGCGAAATGAAATTCATCTTCATAAACGTGACGGATATAGCTTTGTGCCTTTGCAGTTTGTTCTCCAGTATTTTTGAAGATAATACCTACAATTAAAAATAATATTATAGAAAACATGACTTGCATGATAAGGGCATGACGGTTTAATAGAGGATGAGATTTTTCATTTTGATCTCTGCTAAATAAAGGGCTCTTTTCATTTACATTTGGATTTTTCGAAAAATTACCGTATTTCTTTCGAATCTCATCAGCTCTATTTTTCATAACCGTTCCTCCATTTTTCTCATATATGTACATCCTATGACTTGTCCGCTGCATATATGATAGAAAATGAAAATGACACATCAAAACAGTATAGAAAATAGAAATTAGTTTGTTGATTCAGAAGCAAGAAGGTCGAGGAAGTGAAAGTTACGAAGCATGGAAAGCTTACATGTATGTACAGAATTCCGACGAGTAACCGCATGAGCATAGTTAATCCTACATGAGCATCGAGAAAATGATATTGACGAAGAGATTCGCCGCTTATGAATCAACAAAAAAAACAGTGGCAACTAACCACTGCTTTCTTACTTCATCCCTAATAATGTTTTAATTTTACCGAAAAATCCCTTTTCTTCTTCCAATGATAATAATGGAACGGATTCGCCTAAAATTCTTCTTGCAATATTACGATAAGCAATCGACGCTTTAGAGTCCGGCTGCATAGCAACAGGTTCTCCTTTGTTCGCTGCTTTGATAACATTCTCATCATCTATGACTACACCTAAAAGTTCAATCGACAGAACTGAAACGATTTCGTCAACCTCCAGCATATCACCGCTCTTAGCTAAATGATTACGAAGTCTGTTAACGATTAGTTTAGGTGCTTCAACTTCTTCTTGTTCTAATAAGCCAATAATACGATCAGCATCGCGAACAGAAGATATTTCTGGATTTGTTACAACAATTGCTTTATCAGCCCCGGCAACCGCATTTTTGAAACCTTGTTCGATCCCCGCAGGACAATCAATAATGACATAATCATAGTCTTGCTTCAATTCCTGAACAATTTTCTTTACTTGTTCTGGCTGAATAGAAGATTTGTCTTTTGTTTGAGCAGCGGGTAGAAGGTACAAACATTCGAAACGCTTGTCCTTTATTAATGCTTGATTAAGCTTGCAGCGCTCTTCTGCGACATCAACTAAATCATAAATGATCCTGTTTTCAAGTCCCATTAGTACGTCTAGATTCCGTAGACCAATATCCGTATCTACTAAACATACCTTCTTACCAGAAAGAGCTAAGGCGGTGCCTAAATTAGCAGAGGTCGTCGTTTTACCGACTCCACCTTTACCAGACGTTATGACAATTGCTTCTCCCATGCGTCATTCCCCTTTCTATACCAAACTGTTCAACAGCGGTTTAATCCTGTGAACAGCACTGATTCGGTCTATACGAATCTGTTCTTCTTCTACAGATATGTAAGCAAACTCCATCTCATTTCCGAAATCCGGATAAGAGTCTGGTGCTCGGTTAATATGATTTGCGATTCTTAGCTGCGAAGGCTTCATTACAGATGCAGCAATTATTGTATCTTCGTTGCCTTTGCTCCCAGAATGAGCGATGCCTTTTAATGTGCCGAGAATATAAATGTTACCCGTAGCCATCACAGTTCCGCCAGGGTTCACATCCCCAATTAACAGCAAATCACCTTGAATCTCAAGTACTTGCCCGGATCTGACTATCTTTGAGACTGTAACAACTTGAGCGTCTTTTCTTAATTCCTCAGCTTCTGTTTTTGTGATGACATCAGATTCAATTCTATTTATGATTAAGTTCTCTTTGTTTTTTAAAACTTCCCGTAATTGTTTTTCTTGTTCAGCTGTGATATACCGGTTTCCTGTCTTTACTTTGACAGAAATCACCGGACCATTAAGCAGCTGTCCACTATCAGCGGTTAATTTATCAAAGAGCTCCTCAATAATCTTTTCAAAGGAACATGTATCATCCAACAATAAGATGAGGCCGTCTTTTGTACCTTTTATTGTTACGTTGTGCTGCAGTTTTTGTGCCATTCCCATTGTTCACCTCAACGTACTAACATTCGATAGACAGATCTAAAATCCTCTTTGATGAAGTTAGTTTTCTTTTAAAGTTTCTTTGATGTGGTTAAGTTGCTTTACGTATGGATAATAAATCAGTATCGCAAACAAACCATTTAAGATGAGGGTAGGGAGCAATCTTTTATATAGAAAGAGATCGATAGGCTGATTGCTTATTCCAATCAGACTGTTTAATCCATACACAAAAAACTCCAAAATGGATACCCCGATGATGGATAGGAATATGGTGACAATCAGATTTCCAAAAAGATACCTCGCAAATATAGAAGTGATATAGGCTGTAGCAGCCATCGAAAATAGATAGACACCTATGATATCTGTATAAAGAAGATCAGTCAGTAGACCAAAACCCAACCCGTATAGAAGGCCGTATGTTGTATTTAAATACATGGCAATAAATAAAATCATAACCATTGAAAATCGAGGTATGATCTGCCAGTCCATACTGGGATCCTGAGGCAAAAAGGCTTGAACAAGCGAACTTTCACTGATAAAAGCTAAATAGATAAGAAAAGGAAGAAGGATTTTTTTCATCATTCTTCCTCCTTTTCTTTTAAACTCTCATCAACAGCTGGCATTTCTCTTTCAAGTATCATCACATGATCCAAATCATACAAATTTGCGGATGGCTTTAAATAGGCTGTTTGTGTTAGTCCTACTTCATCTGGTTCTGTATCGATTACTTCCCCAATTAGTAAATTAGGGGGGAACACATCACCAAGGCCCGAAGTAATGACTTTTTGTCCTTTTTTAATTTTCGCATCAACTTTAATTTTCTTAAACATCAGTGCCTGACGTTTAGGATCATATCCCTCAATTGTGCCGAAAATATTTTGTTCTCCTTGAACAATTGCTGAAAAGCGATTCGTGCGATCATTGTCACTGATTAGCTGAACAGTTGACTGAAATAGAGAAACATTCGTAATTTTCCCTATAAAACCTTGGGGCGATATCACTGCCATGTTTGGTTTAATTCCGTCTTTTTCACCTTTATTGATATAAATAAATTTATTCCACTGGTCTGGAGAACGGCCGATCACTGTAGCTTCACGTACTTTATAATCGTTTAAATCTTCTTCTTTGTCCAACTGCGCTTTTAATGTATCATTTGTCTTTTTTACAGCCTCATACTGAACGTATAGTTTTGCATATTCATCTAGCCTTGCTTTTAAAAGTTGATTTTCTTTATAAAGCTGTTTCATTTCTGATAAATTCTCAAAGAAACCCGCTATTGTATTAGCGGGTTTATAGAAAATTGTTTGTGCTAGACCTGCAGAATCTTTTAAAAATTGTTCAGGTAAGGTTAGGCTTTCTCTTTTTTTCATCGAAAAACCAATCAATGCTACTAGAATAATAATACTTACCAGTAGAATGATAAGCCGTTTATTCGAAAAAAAATGTGGCATGAAAATTACACCTACTTACTTACTTGGATTTAGATCTAGAAGTAATACCAGCTTTTGATTTGAAAAGGTGCAGGTTTTCAAGCGCACGGCCAGTTCCAACTGCTACACAATCCAACGCGTTTTCTGCAACGATAACAGGCATCTTAGTTTCATCACTGATGACTTTATCCAAGTTTCTTAATAAAGCTCCACCACCTGTAAGAACGATACCGCGATCCATAATATCAGCCGCAAGTTCTGGGGGAGTTTTTTCAAGGGTAACTTTAACAGCATCCATAATGCTGTTTACCGTATCGCGCAGCGCACTGGAAACTTCTTCCGCCGTAATCGTAATCGTTTTTGGAAGCCCTGTCAATAAATCTCTACCGCGAATATCCATGTCTTCAATACCGTCTGGATCTCCAGCAGATCCAATATCAAGCTTAAGTGTTTCTGCCGTTCTTTCACCAATCATTAAGTTATAAGTCTTTTTAATGTAAGCGATGATCGCATCATCCATTTCGTCACCTGCGATGCGGATTGACTGGCTAGTTACAATTCCGCCAAGAGAAATGATGGCAACTTCTGTAGTTCCTCCACCAATATCAACGACCATACTTCCAGTTGGTTCCCAAACAGGAAGATCTGCACCGATTGCAGCAGCAAACGGCTCTTCAATTGTATATGCTTCACGAGCACCAGCTTGTTTTGTTGCATCCTCAACCGCACGTTTTTCTACAGCAGTAATTCCAGATGGCACACAAACCATTACGTATGGCTTACGAGCAAATACAGAACGGTTCTTTTGTGCTTGCTGAATAAAATATTTCATCATAGTTGCTGTTGTTTCAAAATCAGCAATTACTCCGTCTTTCATTGGTCTAACGGCAACAATATTACCAGGAGTACGACCAATCATATTTTTAGCAGCATTACCTACCGCTTCAATTGAACCTGTGTCAGTACGCAACGCAACAACGGAAGGTTCACGCACAACAACACCCTTGCCCTTCACGTAAACAAGTGTGTTTGCAGTTCCTAAATCAATTCCTAAATCTCTTGAAAATCCACCAAACATTTATGTAAACTCCTTTCATCAAGCAAAACTCATAAGTTTGATTATACGCTATAAAAGAATCAAAAGACAATGTTAAACATATCCTTTTTCCTTTAAACTTACGTATTTTTGATCACCAATAATAATATGGTCCAGCACTTCGATTCCAAGCATTTTTCCACACTCTACTAATCTCTTTGTCACTTCAATATCTTCCCTGCTCGGAGCCGGGTCTCCGCTCGGATGATTATGAAAACAAATGATCGATGCACTCGAACGTTTCAAGCTTTCCTTAAACACTTCTCTCGGATGTACAATTGAAGTATTCAGGCTGCCTATAAAAACGGTTTTCTTATACAGCACTTGGTTTTTAGTGTTTAAATATAAACACACAAAATGTTCCTGGTGCAGAAACCTCATTTCATCCATCAAATACCTGGCACCATCTTCGGGGGACCTTATCGTATATCTTTCTTCAAATTGCAAACGGCTTATCCGTTTGCCAATTTCTATCGCAGCAATTAATTCAACTGCTTTTGCTGGTCCGATACCGCTAATTTCTTTAAGTTCCCCGATTGTAGCATCCTTTAATTGTCTCAACCCTTCAAAATGCTGAATGATGTGGTGTGATAATTGAATGGCCGACATTTGTTTTGTTCCAGTTCTTAACAGAATTGCTAATAGTTCATAATTGGAGAGAGAATCCGGACCCTCTTGAAGCATCCTTTCTCTCGGTCTTTCCTGAATTGGATAGTCTCTAATCATAAGCGGTTTTGTTACCACTTACGTTCCTCCCTCAATTTTCAGTCTTCGTGACTGACCCGGTGAAAGAAAATCCGAAATCCTGCAGTACTCTAACCACTTTCGAAATCGGCAACCCTACAACATTAAAGTAATCTCCATCCAACTTTTCTACGAGCAAAGACCCTGAACCTTGTATGCCATAACTTCCCGCTTTATCGAATGGTTCATTTGTTCCGATATACCATGAGATTATTTCCTCATCTAGCGTATAGAACGTTACACTTGTTTTAACTGAAAATAGCTGCTTTTGGTTTTTGTCCATAATACAAACACCTGTATAAACTTCATGTGTTTGCCCAGACAGCAAGTTTAGCATTTGAACTGCTTCTTCTTTATTCTGAGGTTTCCCAAGTCGGTTGTTTTGAAAAGACACAATCGTATCAGCACCCAAGATGACATGGTTCGGGTGAGATTGGAAGACATCGGCAGCTTTTTGTTCAGCGAGTGATTCTACCAGCCGACTAGGAGAAAGAGTTAAATCCATTTTTTCTTCAAGTGTACTTGGATAGATTTCAAATGGAAGAAGCGTTAATGACAGAAGTTCAGATCTTCGAGGTGAAGAAGAGGCTAAAATGAGGTGTTTCATGTAATCACCTTTCAATTCATTCATTGATGTTTGTACAGTTTCACAATAACAAACTTGTAAAAAATAGACAAACTGCGTCAAAAACTTACTTCTATTAGTTTTTCGGCATAATACTGGTTTTTATGTGGGCAAATAAAAAGAAACAATGACTCATTTTGACAAATTTCTCGAAATCCATTCAAATTAAAAAAGTGCAAAGAACGTTTTTCTTCTCTGCACTTTCGTTTTTTTATTTCAGCGTATTCAGCAGCTTTTGATAAGATTGAAAGCTATCCATTGCTTTTTGCTGGAATGCCCAATTCATTTCACCCTTTTTACCTTCTTTCAGTGCCAAAAATGCCCCTTCTAATTGCTTTTCATAATCAGAAGCAGCTTTTGAAGTTTCTTTTCCAAAATTTTCTTTCTGGCTTTTCCCGTGTTCTTTCCATTTGTTAAATTCTTCTAGCGTACGAGCCATCATTGATTCATTATTTTTTGGCATTTGAGAAAGCGTTAAAACATTTTGAAGAAGGATATTACCGTTCGTAAAATAAGTAGCATCCACACCCTCAGGAGATTTTAACTCTTTAAAAGCAAAAGAAAATGTTTTATATAATGGTTTTTCTTCCGTTTTCTTTTCATAATCTGTTTTAAACTCTTCTAATTGACTTTTTTTATTTCCAATTCCGATCAATACAGAGTACTTCCCTTCATCGATCGGTAGAATACTTGCAGAAAATCCTTTCTCTTCTATAGACTCTACTGCATCCTCTGCTGTTTTTGCAGAAGAAAACACCCCTGCTTGCAAGGCAGATAATTCTAGCTTTATTGCAGGCATTTCCGCCATTTTATTTGTGGATTTTGCAGGTTCAGCTTTTTGTACTTCTGCTGGCATCGCCTTGCTTGTGCCTGCCTCTGTAACATCTGTTGAAAATACCATCAGGACGAGTATCCCTAATGCTGTTCCCGTTACAACTGCCGCCATTATTGCTGCTATTATCTGTTTCGAAAATGGATTGCTATTATTTTGAAAAGTGAAACCTGGTTTTTTCCGATTAATAAGGGTCTTTTTTTTCTTATTAAATAGGATGTCTTTTTTTCTTAAAGGAACACTTAACACTTTATAGTCCTCAATGGCTGCTTCTTCTAACGCTGCTGCCACTTCTTCCTTTTCCAGATTTAATACTGTTTTTTCATCACTAATACTCTGCTTATATGTTTGTTCCTTACCATTTATCAGAATCGATATCTCTTGTTTCATTTAAATCCTCTCCTCTCTAGCATCTACTAAATTTTATGCTTTTTTATTTTTAATAGAACTAGAAAAACGGTTTAAAATGAAGGCTGTTTTCGTATTCATTGCTGCTTTTGAAAGTAGTTGATTTCCGTTTCAGCTGCTCGCTTTCCGCAGGGCAGCCGTTGAGCCACATTCGTAGTCTAACACCTTCCACTTCAACCAAAAGTCTTAGAAGAAAATAAAATAAGATTAAAAAGCAACAATCTTTTAGAAATGAGCCAAAATGAAACATATGTGATATAAAAATGCTGTTTTCTTCAAGAATTAAAACAACAACCTTAAAAAAACAGCCAAACAAAAAGACCTCGAATGGTAAATTCGAGATCTTGATTTTTAGCCTGTATATGCCGCAACCTTATTTCGGCCTTGCTGTTTTGCGCCCGTATACATGGCACGATCTGCATTTCTGATCAGTGTCAACGGATCTTCTCCTTGATGGGGAGCAGTAGCAATTCCAATACTTGCTGTTATGTAAATATGATGTCTAAGCTTGTCAGTTAAGTCATTGTTAACCTCAAAAGCTGTATCTGAAATAAAGAAACGAAGCTGTTCTGCTATATCAAAACAGTCTTTTTCATTAGCTTCTGGCAGAAGTATGATAAATTCTTCACCGCCATACCTGGCAACAGTTCCTCTATTCCCCATAAATTCTTCCAGTCTCTTAGCAAGAAGAATGAGCACTTCATTCCCGCTTTGGTGACCATAGGAGTCATTAACTGATTTAAAATGATCAATATCAAGCAGTATGACCGAGAAAGGCTTTTTAAAATATTCACGGCGATTATACATACTTGTTAACAAATCCTCAAAAAAGCGATAATTATATAATCCAGTTAATGAACATTGTTCACTTTTTAATTTTGTAGATTCATAGTTTCTGGCATTATCAATCGCTACAGCTAAATAGTTAGCCAGAATCTCTAAAATAATAAGGTGATGTTTTTGGTAGGAACGTTTATTTTTAGAAGCAAATGTAATGATTCCTACAATTTTTTGATTGCGTATCATAGGCACAGAAACAACAGATTCAGCTTTTCCTTGAAAAAAAAGTTCAGATATTTTGAACCACGACTTAATCGAATTATACTGAATGCTATTTCCGGTTGACCAAACTCTTCCGCTGATCGCTTCGTGCTTTCTTATTGGGACAGCAGTGAGGATTCCTTCTTCACTCTCGTATTTCCGAATAATTTGTAAATGTTCTCCTGAATCTGCATCATATATAAAAGCGAAATCAACAGGCATAAAGGCAATTAATTTTTCAATAAAGATATCTAGTATATCGTTCACTTTTAAATGTTCTGATAGCTGCTGTCCAATCTCACTTGCCTTTTGAAGGGAATCATTAATCTGTTTACTCGAATGAAAAAGATTAATAATGATAGAAAGTGATAGGAACGGCAGTCCAACATAAAAAATGGCGGGCTGTCCCATTTGTGAATAAAGCAGATACAACATTAATCCAACCGGTAAAACAAGTACTTCTGATAATAAATCCCACCATAAATCACGATCAAAGAATGCACATTTTTGTTCATAAAGGATAGTGCGCATAAAATAAACAGATATATGATTTAGTGCAATACTAATAACGAAATAGCCGATGATAGGCACTAAATGAATGGAACCGTCTTTAGGAAAAGGTCCCGTTTCTCCGCCCAGCATATAAAAAACACTGGCTGCAATAATCGTAATCCATGCAAACATTAAGGTGTTTGCGAGTACTCTAAAATATTCCTTAATCCAGTTTATTTTCATGCCAATAAACATAGCTAATGTACCCAGTAAAGTTACAATCAATTCAGCAACCAATCCGTAGTAAAGAAATACAGCTAATGTAATCCCTTGCATCAATGAAATGGTAGTATCTAAAACTCTTAAAGGAAACAAGGAAACGATAACAACTAAAAATGTAATAAGAGCAAGATCGACTAAATTTAACGCCGTTTGATTAGCATCCATGTGATTGGCAGACCAAAAAGCTAATGGAAACAGCAATACCCATGCAAATATTAAATATATTTGTTTTCTTGCTTTCATTTCCTTCATGTCTCCTTTCCTTAAAATAGAGTTGTTCTCAACGGTATGTGAATCTTTTTTACTAGTACAAAACTATTATCTTTTTATTTTATCAAAAGTTCAAAAAATTACAATAAATGTTATTCAGATTTTTGAAAATGTTTTTCTTACTTCGGAAATAAAATAAAGAGATCCAGTTATTATCAATACATCTTCATCTTTAAGATGTACTTTTGCTTCTGATAGAGCTTCCTTCCAAGGTTCGATTGCTTGGGCATTTTGAAACGGACTTTCAGCCAAAAGCATCTCGGCAGAAGCCGCTCTAGGAAAATCAAAACTAGTGAAATAGGCTCCCTTTACAATATCTTCTAGCTCTTTCATCATCGTCTTATATTCTTTATCATGTAAGGCAGCAAATAAGAGATAAATGTTTTTATTTGTATAATGCTGCTGTAAGGTTTGTCTAAGAGCCTGTATTCCTTGCAGATTATGTGCACCGTCTAATATTATATCGGGCGAACACGCTGCTTTTTCAAATCTTCCAGCCCAAAAAGCTTTCATAATCCCATCTTTTATTTGATCATAAGTAAAATGATACATATTTTCCTGGCTCAAAAATTCAACAGCAGCCAAAGCAAGCCCAGCATTTTTTACTTGGTGATGACCCTTCATACTGATTTCAAGTTCAAGCTTATTTCCTCGCATGCCATGAAATACGAACTTTTCTCCGCTCAATAAACTTCCCTTATGTTCAGATGAGAAATCGATTCCAGCAAAGAATGACTCAGCGTTCATGTCTTTTGCCTTTTTCTTTATTACTTTTACTGCAAGATCCTGATCGACTGTTGAAATAACAGGAACTTCCTCTTTAATAATCCCTGCTTTTTGAAAAGCTATTTCTTCCAGTGTGTCACCTAAAATGCCCATATGATCAAAACCTATATTTGTTATTAGACTTAAGATTGGCGTTATAACGTTAGTAGAGTCATACAACCCGCCTAAACCAACTTCATAGATGACGATGTCTGGCTTTTTTTCTGCAAAATACAGCAAGGATATCACGGTAATGACTTCAAATTCTGTGGGACTTCCTAATGAGGTTTGAGAAACTTCCTCTACAAGGGGTTTTAATAATCTAGCAAAACGTAATAACTCATCTTCTTCAATCGGATTTCCATCCATTGAAATTCTCTCGTTAAACGAGATCAAATATGGTGAAGTAAATGTACCAGCACTGTAACCGGCTGTATTGAACATACTTCGTAAATAAGCAACTGTTGAGCCTTTGCCATTTGTACCTGCAACATGTATGCACTTTAATTTATTTTCTGGGTTGCCTGTTCTTTCAAGTAGCCATTCCACTCTTTTCAAACCGGGTTTAATACCAAATTTTAATAAACTATGAATCCATGTCAACGCTTCGTTATATGATTTCAACATCTTTCCGCCTTTCCTTGTGTAAAGAGTGCAAAAAGAAGCGAACACTGCTATTAAAGGATCCGCCTCCAATGTTGTTTAAAATCAGCTTTGAAGTTCTTTAATTCGTGCTAGAACGTTATCCATTTTTTCTTGATAGTCATTTTGTTTTGCACGTTCTTCAGCAATAACTTTTTCAGGAGCTTTTTTCATAAAGCCTTCATTGCTTAACTTTTTCTGTACACGCTCTACTTCTTTCGCGTACTTTTCTGCTTCTTTTTCAAGTCGCTTAATCTCTTCATCGATATTTAATAAGCCTTCAAGCGGAAGGTACATTTCTAAGCCTGTTAAAACAGTACTCATGCTTTTTTCCGGGGCAGAGATCTCATCCGAGATTAAAAGTTCACTCGGATTACAGAAACGAATCAAATAGTGACGGTTCTTTTCTAAAGCATTGAGAATTTCTTTATTTTTAGGTTTGATCTGCAGTTCAATCGGCTTACTTGGTGCAACGTTCATTTCAGATCGTGTATTACGAACAGAACGAATCACTTCTGTCACTAACGCAAATTCTTTTGCAGCTTCCGGGAAATGCAAGTCATCTTTTTTCACCGGCCATGAAGCGATCGTGATTGATTCCCCTTCATGAGGAAGATGCTGCCAGATTTCTTCTGTAATAAATGGCATGAAAGGATGAAGCATTCTTAATGTTTGATCAAGTACGTAAGCGAGTACTGAACGCGTTGTTTTCTTTGCACCTTCATCTTCGCCGTATAAAGGAAGTTTCGCCATTTCAATATACCAGTCACACAAGTCATCCCAAATAAAGTTATAAAGGAGGCGGCCAACTTCGCCAAACTCATATGCATCAATTAATCGAGTAATATCTTCAACCGTCTCATTCAGGCGGGTTAGAATCCATTGATCAGCTAGTGATTTTTCACCGCTTAAATCGATTTCTTCATATTTCATGCCATCCATGTTCATTAGCGCAAAACGAGATGCATTCCATATTTTATTGGCGAAATTCCAAGTAGATTCAACCTTCTCCCAGTAAAAGCGAAGATCGTTTCCTGGTGAACTTCCAGTAGATAAGAAAAACCGTAATGCATCTGCTCCGTATTTTTCTATCACATCCATAGGATCGACACCATTTCCTAGAGACTTACTCATCTTTCGACCATCTGAATCACGAACAAGGCCGTGGATCAAAACATCATTAAACGGCTTCTGGTTAGTAAACTCAAGTGATTGGAAGATCATTCTTGAAACCCAGAATGTAATAATATCGTACCCTGTTACAAGTACGCTGCCAGGGAAGTAGCGTTTGAAGTCTTCTGATTTTTCATCAGGCCAGCCCATTGTAGAAAATGGCCAAAGAGCCGAAGAAAACCAAGTATCTAATACATCTATATCCTGCTCCCAATTTTCAGGGTCATTAGGTTCTGTCTTGCCAACATATATTTCACCTGTTTCTTTATGATGCCAAGCTGGAATACGGTGACCCCACCATAGCTGGCGGGAAATACACCAGTCGCGAATATTTTCGATCCAGCGCATATATGTGTTTTCAAACCGATCTGGAACAAAATTAACTTTATCTTCACCTTTTTGAAGTTTAATCGCTTCTTCTGCTAAAGGTTTCATCTTAATAAACCATTGTGTAGAAAGGTATGGCTCAACAACTGCACCGCTTCTTTCAGAGTGTCCTACTGAATGCAAATGCTCTTCGATCTTGAACAGTACACCTTGCTCCTGAAGATCTTTAACGATTTGTTTACGGCATTCAAAACGATCCATGCCTTGGTATGCACCCGCATTTTCGTTCATCTTTCCGCCTTCATCCATAACCAAGATACGTTCAAGATTGTGTCTGTTTCCGATTTCAAAATCATTAGGATCGTGAGCAGGTGTAATCTTTACAGCTCCTGAACCAAATTCCTTGTCAACATAATCATCGCCAACGATTTCAATCTCACGTCCAACGATCGGCAAAATTGCTTTTTTTCCGATTAGATGCTGATAGCGCTCATCTTTAGGATGAACAGCGATCGCAGTGTCCCCAAGCATTGTTTCTGGACGAGTAGTCGCTACTTCAATAACACCAGAACCATCGGCAAGCGGGTATTTCATATGATAAAAAGCACCTTGAACATCTTGATGGATAACTTCAATATCAGAAAGAGCTGTTTTGGTTTGTGGATCCCAGTTGATTATATATTCCCCGCGATAGATCAAACCTTTTTCGTATAGTGATACAAACACTTCATTAACCGCTTCAGACAGACCCTCATCTAATGTAAAACGTTCTCGTGAGTAATCTAATCCGAGACCAAGTTTTGACCACTGCTGACGAATAAAATCAGCATATTCTTCCTTCCATTCCCAAGATTTTTCAAGGAACTTCTCACGGCCGAGATCATAGCGTGAAACACCTTCCTCACGAAGCTTTCCTTCTACCTTTGCTTGAGTGGCTATACCAGCATGGTCCATTCCAGGAAGCCACAAAACATCATATCCTTGCATTCTTTTAGTACGCGTTAAAATATCTTGAAGCGTTGTATCCCATGCATGACCTAAGTGCAGTTTTCCTGTTACGTTAGGCGGCGGGATTACAATCGTATACGGCTGCTTATCTTTTTCCCCTTTCGCCTCAAAAAACTTTCCTTTTACCCAGAAATCATAACGATTTTCTTCGGTTGCTTTTGGGTCGTATTTAGTAGGCATTGTTAGTTCTTTTTGTTCGTTTGTCATTTCTTTCTCCTCCTTCAATTATTTAGAAAAACAAAAAAGCCCTTACGTCTTATAAAGGACGAAAGGACTTTCCGCGGTACCACCTTAATTTACAGAAAAACACAAATAGGCTTTCTGTACACTTCATTTATAACGGTTGGACCGTCTTCTTCTACTCATCGTTCAAAGAAGATGCTCAAGGGCGACTTCCAAACAACAATCCTTAAGGAATCTTTCAGCTAATGATCCCTCTCTCTAAAAGGCGTCGAAATTGTACTATTCCCTATCTACGCAACAATATGGATTCTGACTATATTTTATACAACATGTATATTTCTCGTCAATAGCATAACCGTTTCTTGTAAAAGTTATTCTATGTACGTACATCAAAAAGCGTTAGCCCGTCTTTTCACGAACACCAGTCATCGCGCATAAACTAAAAAAAATAGGAAGGGGAGGGCTTCTTATTGTCACGTAGATACTTTCGGAAAGCCCGCTTTCCAGGCTGGTTCTTCACTATAAAAAATGCCATTGCACAGCTCACTGTACCGCTGATTATCTTTCAATCTATACGTACATTGCTGTTTCCTTCAGGGATCGATTTTTTTATCTTATTGATTATTGTTGCCTTACATTTTTGTTTTACCTATGAAATTTTATGATGAACAAGAAAGATCACATATAAAATTCTATATGTGATCTTCATCATTTATATGAATTTTAGTTGGTGCATTACCTATTTCCAATGGCGGTGGAGGAGCTTGCATGATCAATTCGCAAAAATCGCGGATATTTTTCATCGCTCGTATTCTTTTTTCCAGCCTGTGAACCAATTCTATTTGAGAAAATTGGTTCCGTTTATAATAATAAAGATCAACCGCATTGAAAACCGGTTCAGGATAAGATAAATAACTAATGAATAATCCTCGCTCTTCATTCAATAGAGGAACATGCTTTTCATAAATATCCAATAATTGCTTTCCATGTTCCTTTGTCCATTCACGCTGGTGAACGGCTCTTCTAAAATAAACGGCTAAATCTCTAACTGGCGTATCTAGTACGGCTTTTTCAAAATTTAACAGGTGACCTTCACCTGTTGGATTAAAAATCAAGTGATTTCTTGATACCTTACCATGACATAGCACACTTCTATATCTTTTTTCGCGCTGGCAAGTATCATACCATTCTTTTAATCTTCGCTTTGCTTCTTCTGTCATCCTCATAATCTGGTGAAAATGACTTAAATACGTTAATTCAAAAGGAGACATATACACTTTTTGTTCTGCTTCCTCTGTAAATCTCTCCATTTCAAATTGTCTGTTTTCCCATCTATTCATTAAAAATTGAAAAGAATGCTCTACTACCTCATTAGAAAATTCTTGTTCTTTTAGTGTTAATGCATGTATTTTCCCAATTTGATCTAAAAGAACTTCCTCTTTTCCTTTTTCGTTCCTATCGTCTGATGCGAACCACGGCATTAAATAATACGTTTTTGATCCAAGCTGGACCGTATAATCTCCAAATTTAGTCGGATATAATGGAACAACTTGATGAAAGCCGATTTCGGATAAACGTTGGATTACATGGGTGAACCAGTTTCGTTCTTCTTCGCTCATTTCAGCTTCTTTAAGTGCAAAAGTACCCCTTTTCGTTATGACCTTCATTACTTTTCCATGCCGTTCTAGTTTTTCAGGAAACAGATCATAATGAAAAAGGACGGGCCCGTAATTTAATGTTTCTCTTTCCGTTGTCATAGGGCCACCTTCCTTCTGGTATCTTCATACCACTCGGTTACTGTTTTGAGTAATAATCGGTTATCTTCCCATAATTTTTCATATTTGTTCATTCCATCGACCATTTTTTCTAAAGAACTGTTATCCAAAAAATTAATGCAATCTTTCAGCTCCCATGGCATAGTTATTTCAGCTAACAACAGCAAACCCTGGTCATCACTTAAGGAAAACACGGAATGAATCTCATCGAGCAGCATCTTCATAGACAAAGGAGATGTTTGCAAAAGCCACTCTAACATGAAATTACGAATTGGCAAATAACCTCTAATCGGTTTGGAATCACCACCTTCATAGAATAAAAAGTGAAAGATTCTTTTTCCATTTATAATACTAATCTCTTTTTCTAAAATTGGTCTTGGTGTCCGAACTGTCTTTTTGTATAGAACTTCAGCAAAATGAATACGTTTTTTAGCTTCAGCAATACTAATGTTTAAACTATGGAAATTCCCTTCGGCATAAAGTTCTAGCTTTTCCAGACATTTTTCATAATCCAAAGCTGGTTCTCCATCAATAGTACAAGGGACATTTTCGTATTTGATCGAAGCAGCTAGCAAATGCCCTATAAATTGTCCCCATCTGCCTACCTCCTCACAGCCGAACGGAATGTCTGCAGTATCATGAAGAGTAACCCAATGTTTTCCATCAAATACTGCATTTCCTCCGTCTCGTGTGCGGATCATGCGATCAGGCACGGCGCTAGAGCCTTTTGAAGACTCATCACGCCATTTAACATGCCATTCTAACAATTGTTCCTCAGACCAATAGCGAAGCCGCTTATCCCCAAAATCAGTAAAGATCACATGAGGTTCTTCTTTCCACCTTACACCATATAATTCATACTCATTTTCCAGGAGGTTAATGATCCCCATAGTTACACCCCATTTTTAACGTGAACTGACAGGGATATAAATAATTTGTCCTTCACATAATTCTTCTTGTTGAATCTTATTCATACGCATGAGTGTATTTAATGAAATATCATATCTCTCACAAATATGCTCCAGTGAATCACCGCGCTGCAAAATATACATTTTCATTCTTGAGAAATTATCATCATTCCCCGATAACATTTTGGTTAAATATAAAGCATTCTCATTCCTAGGTTCTTCCTCCCGGTTATTTGCTGAGACTGCTTCGTATTGTGCTGATTCATATTGTTCGGAGTCTTGTTCATATTCTTCTGTGTGTTCATCATACACGTATTGATTATGATGATTCTCATCTGTCTGATGGAAATTCTGTTCTTCATAAGCAGATTCTTCTTGATATTCCTGTTCCCCATATGACGGTTCATTGTATGGTCTCTGTACATAATTTTGCGGATTATAACCCGTATAAGAGTTCGATTGCGGATGATAAACTTGATTATATTGAGGTTCTTGAGCTTGCTGCTCTGGATAAGGTTCATATCCGTTTGTTTGATACTGGTATGGATTTTGATAAGAAGGATAGGAATGTTCAGGCTGTTCATTTGAATGTTCATAACTTTCATACTGATCGTGCTGCAAACTTTCTTCATCTCGTGGCTGTTCTGAATATTCATCCACTAATTCATATGCTGCATCTGCACCTGCATCTTCATCATCGTCGTCTGTGTTTCTTACATCTTCATTAGAAAAGGCAATCGATTTTAATGTATCAAATGTTGCATCCATAGTTGTGTCGTCAGTGGCTTCAAATTGAGGTTTAAATTCAAAAGCAGTTTTCTTTTCAGCGCGTACTTCCAATATTTCTTTTTCAAAATTTGATTTAAGTTCATTCTGCTGATTAGAATTCATAGGTGTCTGCCTCGCTTCAAATTGAAAAGGTGTAAAAATGTCAGACTTCTCTTCTGGATGAACTGCACGAATTTCTGCTTCTTCCGGGTGAAAATGATTAAAACTGAACTCTTCATTAGGTTGATTATCTTGACGTTGTTTTTCATCTTTTATTCCATAAATACAAATTGATGCTGAAATCTCGATGCAAGTTGAATTTGGAAGCTCATATTCAAAGGACTCCACTTCAACTTTTACCTGGCTGGAATCTTCTACTCGGTAAGAAGGAATCGTAATGTCCACAGGGAAGCGATGTACTAGTTCCGTTACCCCGTCACCTGAAACATTTAACTGTGTAAGAGAACGGTATGAAGCACCATCTGAAAACGGATGATCACCTGTTTGATTATCATCTTTGTTTTCTGTACAATATTTCCCGCAAAGAATAAGAGCTCCCTTGATACAAACCTGATTGGCTTCTTCGGTTATACTAATCTCTGGATCTAATGACATCGACAAGACTTCAGCTACTTCCTGTCCTTTCTTAAGCCAAACAGACTCCTCAATGGAGAAACGCAGCTTCGATTGACTCATGCCCTTCTCCTCCTTTCAAATGCATATAGTTATACAATATAGGTGTATGAGAGGAGAGGACGAAATATGTTTGAAAAGTAAAAGAAAACTAGACTAACGCCAATCTTATCTAACAGCCTAGTTATTGGAGTCAAATTACAAAATAACCCAGAAGCAATAATCTTTTAGAAAAGAGCCTTTTGAAAAGAATAAAAAAGCGCACGCTTTAATAGCGTACGCGAAAAATTAATGATTATTTTAATTGAGAAAAAGCTTTTCTAAAGGCATTAACTGTTTTGTTAATATCTTCTTCGGTATGAGCCATCGATAAAAACAATCCTTCAAACTGTGAAGGAGGAAGAGAAACACCTTCTAAAAGCATAGTACGGAAACAAGATGTAAAATGGTCTAAATTTGAAGTTTTTGCTGTTTCATAATTAATAACATCCTGATTTGTGAAAAAGAATCCAATCATACTTCCCGCACGATTAATCGTATGATCAATTCCATAATGTTCTGCTGCTTCGGTAATTCCGGAAGCTAAGAGATCGCCTAATTTAGTAAAATGGCTATAGCTTTCTTTTGTTAATTGTGAAAGTGTAGCATACCCTGCGGCCATCGCGAGAGGATTACCAGATAAGGTACCAGCTTGATAGATCGGTCCGCTTGGTGCAATTTGCTCCATAATTTCACGTTTTCCGCCATATGCTCCTACAGGCAGTCCACCGCCGATTACTTTACCTAAACAAGTTAAGTCAGGTGTTACACCAAAATAACCTTGCGCACAATGATAATCTACTCGAAAACCTGTCATTACTTCATCGAAGATTAAAAGGGAACCATATTGGGAAGTAATTTTGCGAATGCCTTCTAGAAACCCTTTTTGCGGAGGGACGACTCCCATGTTGCCTGCAACTGGTTCAACAATTACACAGGCAATGTCTTCTCCAAACTCTTCAAATGCATATTGAAGACTTACTAGATCATTGTAAGGAACAGTAATTGTATTTTGAGCTACACCTTCAGGAACACCAGGAGAATCCGGAAGACCAAGAGTTGCTACACCTGAACCTGCTTTAATTAATAATGAATCACCATGCCCATGATAACAGCCCTCAAATTTTACGATTTTGCTTCTTCCTGTATATCCTCTTGCTAAACGCAATGCGCTCATTGTTGCTTCTGTCCCTGAATTCACCATTCGAACGACTTCAATGGATGGTACACGGTCAATAACAAGCTTTGCAAGTTTTGTTTCCATTTCATTCGGAGCACCGAAGCTTGTACCAAGTTCTGCCGTTTCTTTTAAAGCAGTTACCACCTTTTCATCTGCATGTCCAAGAATTAAAGGTCCCCATGATAAGACGTAATCGATGTATTCATTCCCATCGATATCATATATTTTAGATCCTTTTCCGCGTTCCATAAAAACAGGATCCATATTGACTGATTTAAAAGCACGAACAGGACTGTTTACGCCTCCAGGCATGTACTCCTTGGCTTCTTTAAAAGCAGCGACTGATTTATCAAAGCTTCTCATATGAACACCCTTTCTATTTTGTTTCATTAAGCCATCTTGCGGCATCTTTTGCAAAATAAGTAATAATTAAATCTGAACCAGCACGCTTCATAGAGATTAATTTTTCAAGCACGATACTTTTTTCATCTACCCAGCCGTTAATAGCAGCTGCTTTGATCATGGAGTATTCACCGCTCACATTATAAGCAACTAACGGAAGAGGATATCTGTCTTTAAGTTCTCTTAAAATATCCAGATAGGCAAGAGCTGGTTTAACGATTAAGAAATCTGCGCCTTCAGCAATGTCAGATTCAGCTTCTCTAATAGCTTCCAAACGGTTTGCAGGGTCCATCTGGTATGTTTTGCGGTCTCCAAATTGTGGAGTACTATGAGCTGCGTCACGGAAAGGACCATAAAAAGCTGAAGCATATTTTACTGCATAAGACATGATCGGAATATCGTAATATCCGGCTTCGTCTAATCCTTGTCTAATTGCTGCAACAAATCCATCCATCATATTAGATGGTGCAATAATATCAGCACCAGCTTCTGCTTGCGATACAGCAGTTTTAGCCAAAAGTGCCAGTGATTCATCATTGAGCACTTCTCCATTTTCAATCACACCACAATGCCCATGATCCGTATATTGACACAGACATGTATCAGCTATAACTGTTAAAGAAGGAGCAACTTCTTTAATTTGTCGAATCGCTTTTTGAACGATTCCATTATGATCATAAGCAGAGCTTCCGCATTCATCCTTATCATTTGGAACACCAAAAACGATAATGGATTGTATGCCAAGGCTTTCAATTTCTTTTATTTCACCTTCTAGCAAATCAAGTGAATAATGAAAAACCCCAGGCATTGAAGGAACTTCTTTTTTTACATTATCTCCTTCAACAAAAAATAAAGGATAAATAAAATCTGATGCATGCAGATGTGTTTCACGAACAAGTGAACGCATAGAATCTGTTTTTCTTAAACGGCGATGACGCTGAAAGTTCATGTTAATTTCCTCCTTGAAAATAAGCTGATGCTGTTTTTACCAAATCTTCTGCTGTAAAGCGCTCTGGCATTAATACTTTCTCAAAGCCCAGTTCCAGTGCAGCTTTTTTTGTTGTCGGACCTATACAAAAAACAGGGACAGCTAAGATTTTATTTTTATTGATTTTAGGATGCTTCATCATAAATGAAACGGCAGAAGGGCTGAGGAAAAATAAACTGTCTGCATTTTCAATAAGGGACCAGTCCACGTCCTCGTTGGGTTTCGTTTCATAAACGATTAACTCATCAACTTCAGCCCATCCTGTCAATTCTTCCTTAATATAAGAAGGAGCGAGGCTGCCTTTCGAAAATAACAATCGATCACCCTTATTCACATGCTGCTTTAAAAGTTCGACTAATGTTATCGCATCAAATTTTGGCGGTACAAGCACTTCAAATATTCCCCACTGTTGAAGTGCCTCACTCGTTTTCTCACCAACAGCAGCAACCTTTTGATCAGTGATTGAAAAACCGGCATTACGAATCCTATTAAAAAAATAATCAACTCCATTTTTACTAGTAAAAATGATCCAATCATAATGCAGCAATTCTTCCGTTAACGTCTTTGTTTGAAAAGCATCTTCAATTTTGATAATGGGAAAGGAGAGCGGTATACCGCCTTCATCCATGATCATGGAAAACAGCTGATCAGACTGCTCTTTAGGCCGGGTAACAAGAATTTTCTTACCTGCTAAAGGACGCTCTTTTTCCATTAAGCATCAAGATCCTTTTTAACATCATCAAGTATTTGTTTTGCTCCATGCTCTTTTAATTCATTAGCAAGCTCCACACCAACTGTGTAAGGATCTTGACCAGATTTAGTTTGTTTTAATACGATTTTGCCCGTTGGATCAGCTACAAGACCTGTTAAAGTAATGTTATCATTCTCTAAAACAGCAAAAGCTGCAATCGGAACTTGGCAGCCCCCTTCAAGTGTGTTAAGGAAAGCACGTTCTGCCTCGACTGTTTGGAACGTATATTCATCATTTAAAGTTGCTAATAACTGTTTAACTTCTTCATCTTCACTGCGGCATTCGATCGCAAGTGAGCCTTGTCCGACTGCTGGAAGACAAAGATTAATATCCAATAACTCGGTAACGGTTTCTTTTGACCAGCCCATTCTCTCTAATCCAGCAGCAGCTAGAATAATGGCATCAAATTCACCTGTCTTAAGCTTTTCTAGCCGTGTATCAATGTTACCACGAATTGATTTAATCGTTAGATCAGGGCGCTTATGTAAAAGCTGTGCCGCTCTTCTGAGAGAGCTTGTTCCAACTATCGCTCCATCAGGCAGTTCGCTTAGTGAAGAATATTTTTCTGAAATAAAAGCATCTCTAGGATCTACACGCTTTGGTGTGCATGAGATTTCGAGTCCTTCTGGAAGTACAGCAGGCATATCTTTCATACTGTGTACGGCAATATCAATCTCCTTGTCTAACATGGCTTGCTCTATTTCCTTAACAAACAAACCTTTTCCGCCTACTTTTGATAAAGTGACATCTAAGATCACATCACCTTTTGTTACAATTTCTTTTACTTCAAATTCGAACGGAAGACCTGATTTTTTTAGCTGTTCAATGACCCAGTTCGTTTGAGTTAAAGCTAATTTGCTTCTTCTAGATCCTACTATTATTTTTCTCATTTATATATCTCCTATCTTTTTACTTATACCACAAATGAAATTCGGTAAATGTTGTAGCCAAAAAATAGTTTATTAGTACAACCAGGAATGCGGCTGTATTCCAAAAAGCAAGTGTTTTTCCTTGAACACCTCTTGCGACTTTCTGATATAGATACGTGCTGTATACGATAAGTACGATGAATGAAGAGATCACTTTTACATCGAGAAGCGTAAAATCATTTACCTTCCAGAATGCCCATATAACGCCCAATATTAAACTTAATAACAAAAGGGGAACACCTATCGTAGTCAGCCTGAATGATAGTTTCTCCAGCTTAGACAGGCTTCCGAAACGCTGTAATCTCTTATTCCACTTTTTTCTCTTCAACATGCTATGCTGCAATAGATACATGAACGAAAATATGAATGACAGCGAAAAAGCTCCATAGGAGATAAAAGCCATCGTTACATGTATGATTAACAGCTCAGAGATCATCTGTTTTTCAATAACAGGGCTCGCCTGTCCAGTTGGTGCAAATAAATGGATTGAAACAAGCAAGAATCCTAGGACATTCGTGAAAAAAACTAAAAAGTCTACACGGAAAAACCGACTCATTACAACTGAGAAAGTAACAAGTATCCATGCATAAAAAAACAAGCCTTCTGATGGTGTTAAAATAGGAAAACGCTGATCTTTCAGCATCCTTAACACAAAAAAGACCGTTTGTAATATCCAGACAATAGAAAGCAACCAGAAAGCAAATCGATTCGCTTTCCGGTTGTTTTGAAGAAAATCTATAAAATAGCCTGTGATGCTAAGTGCATATAAGACAATTGTCAGATCATATATCCATTTCATTTTGCTCACACTCCATGAGCTCGAGGGAAACTTAACTTATGTTCTTGCTGTAAGCGGGTTCAGTGCTTTATCCGCTAAAGAAATACTTTCACTTCTCTGATCAGCAAGTTCTGTTTCCAACTGCTTTTGTTTATCCACGTATTCTTCCAGCCCAAATATTTCAGTAAATAATTGAAGCTGCTCTTCAGCATGAGGCTGACCTGCCATTTCTTTTGCTTTTGTAACAGGTTCACGCAATAGCTGATTGACAATACTTTTCGTATGTTTGCTCAGTATCTTTCTTTCACGATCAGTAAGATCGGGCATCTTCCGTTCAATACTCTCCATCGTTTCTGCTTGAATCGTTAAGGCTTTATCACGAAGTGCTGAAATAAGAGGCACGACACCAAGCAAAGAGATCCATGATTGAAAGGAAACAATTTCTGCTTCAATCATCAGTTCAATTTTTTCCGCTTCTTTTTTGCGTTCTGCAAGATTGGATTCTACGATGCCTTCTAAATCGTCAATATCGTATAAAAAGACACTGTCTAAATCATGCAAGGCAGGATCTAAATCTCTCGGAACGGCGATATCAACCATAAATAATGGTAAACCTTTTCTCTTTTTAACAGCAGGAGCAGCTGTGTCTTTCGTAATGACAAAATCACTTGCACCTGTTGAAGAGATAACAATATCAGCTCGAACAAGCAGCTGATCTAAATGTTCAATTGGGTGAGCGGTGCCGTGGAATTTCTCCGCTACTTCTTTCGCTTTTTCAAATGTACGGTTGATCACAAGCACTTCATTTCCTCCACTGGAATGAAGATGCTTTGCTGTCAATTCGCCCATTTTACCAGCCCCGACAATTAAGATCGTTTTATTCTGGAGCCCGCCAAAGATTTTTTTAGCCAGTTCAACTGCAGCATAACTAACTGAAACAGCATTTTCTCCAATATCCGTTTCAGAATGGCACTTTTTCGCAAATGTGATCGCTTGCTTCATTAATTTATTAAATATCGTTCCTGTAGCTGAAAGATTTTGAGCTTCTAAGAAACTGTCTTTCACTTGACCAAGGATTTGTGTTTCTCCGATTACCATAGAATCTAAACCAGAAGAAACTCGGAATAAATGTTCAACAGCAGCTTCTCCGTTCTTGATCGTTAAAAATGGAGAAAGATCTGACACTTCTAATCCAAAGTACTCTGCTATGAATGATTTAATATAATATCTCCCTGTGTGGAGCTGATCTGCTACAGCATAAATTTCTGTACGGTTGCATGTTGAAACGATTACACATTCTAATATACTTTTTTGTTTTCGCAGTCTAGAGATAGCTTCAGACATATCAGCTGGCTGGAACGAAACCTTCTCGCGTATTTCTACAGGAGCTGTTTTATAATTAATTCCTACCATTAATATATGCATGAGCTCACCTCCCTTTTTCTATGTATAAATATAATTCTATTATACCATGGGCAAAAATTCGTTCTGTTCTCATTTTGTGAACAGAATCCAAACGTTTATGCTATGATAGTGTTAATCATTTTATAGGTTTTGGCAGCTGTTTTAGGTTTTCCTAAATCCCAAAACTTAACACCAATATTAAAAATAACAAATTTCGACCAAATTAGCAAAGGGTTAAGCATTATTGGAGGAATTATGAAACAACAGAACAAATTTAGCGGTATTATTTTACTAGGGATCGGTTTATTTTTTTTCGCCATCCGAATGAATGTAGAACCAATTCAGCAATATTTAACATGGCCAACTTTATTAATCATCATCGGACTTGCTCTAATCGTTCAAGCAAATTCCGGAAAAGAATCAGCTAGCCTATTTTCAGGTGTTTTTCTTACAGGACTCGGTATACACTTTCATGCCGCGCCAATAATAGAATCATGGCCTGATCCTTTACAGATGATCACATTACTGACGGGGATAGCATTTTTAGTTCAATATAAAAAGACTAAGGAAGGGCTTATACCAGGTCTTCTTCTGACGCTTTTATCGCTTTGGTTTATCTTTTTTAAAAGTAATACCCCATCTATGCAGAATATATTTGCAGATGTGGAAAACTTCTGGCCAATCGTCTTAATGATTCTTGGTGCGTATTTAATCTTTTTCAGAAAAAAATAAAAAAAGGGGCTGATTCACTTCGATGTGGATAGCCCCTTTTTTTAACTTTGATAAACCATGACTTGAAGCATGTAAAGAAGAATCTTTTAGCAATAAGCTGGATAGACGTTATTGATGCTTTTACGAAATGATTTTAATTAACAGTCCTTTTGAAAGTGCACAACTGTTATACGATTCCACTTTAAAATTAGGTTTTCACTATCAAAATCCTGTTTTTTCTTTGGCGAAACTTCAACTGATATGCGATGAAAAAATGGTTTTCACGTAAAAAAAAGTACCCCAAGTCTTTTATGGGATACCTACTGAAAATATTTATTTTTTACTTGTTGAAGAGATATGAGTCAATTACTTTCCAGGCTTCTTCTTTTCCTTGACCTGTCTCAGAGGAAAAGAGAATCAGCTTATCATCTGGATGCATGTTTAATGTTTCTTTAACGACTTTCTTATGTTTATCCCATTTTCCTTTAGGGATCTTATCGCTTTTCGTTGCCACGATAATTACGGGAAGTTCATGATACTTCAGCCAGTCATACATTAAACAATCATCTTTGGAAGGCGCATGTCTTAGATCAACGAGCTGAACAACCGCTTTTAGCTGGTCACGTTCAACAAGATATTCCTCGATCATTTTTCCCCAAGCTTCTCTTTCTGATTTAGACACTTTTGCGAAGCCATAACCTGGTACATCCACAAAATGAAACGTGTCATTTAAGATATAAAAATTCAGAGTCTGCGTTTTTCCTGGCTTAGAGGATGTTCTCGCTAAATTTTTACGATGAATCATTTTATTTATAAAAGAAGATTTCCCGACATTAGACCGCCCTGCTAGGGCAATTTCCGGAAGATTGCCTTCCGGATATTGTTTCGGCCCCACGGCTGATATTACAATCTCAGCTGTATTTATTTTCACTTTTGATCACCTGCTAATGCAACTTTTAACACTTCATCTAGATGGGATACCAGGATAAATGAAAGGCCTTCCTTAACAGTTTCAGGAATTTCCTCAATGTCCTTCTCGTTCTCTTTTGGCAAGATAATTGTTTTTATCCCAGCACGATGAGCGCTTAATGATTTTTCTTTCAAACCGCCAATTGGCAATACACGGCCTCTTAATGTAATTTCACCAGTCATCCCTACATCACGTTTTACCGGTCTTTTAGTTAATGCAGATACAAGCGCCGTTGCGATTGTAATACCGGCTGAAGGACCATCTTTTGGTGTAGCTCCTTCTGGAACATGAATATGAATATCCGTTTTCTCGTAAAAGTCAGGGTTAATGCCTAAATCTTCTACTTTTGTCCGCACATAACTTAGAGCAGCTTGTGCCGATTCCTTCATAACATCTCCTAACTTTCCTGTTAAGATCAGTTTCCCTTTCCCCGGTGATAATGCCACTTCAATAGAGAGTGTATCACCGCCTGCTGTCGTATAGGCTAGACCTGTTGCAGCTCCGATTTGATCTTCCAGCTCTGCCTGGCCGTATCGGAAACGGGGTTTGCCTAGGAATTCTTCTAGATTTTTTGCTGTGAAGATTACTTTCTTCTTATCTGTTGAGACTATCTGTTTTGCCGCTTTTCTGCATAATCCTGCAATTTGGCGCTCCAGGTTACGCACTCCCGCTTCACGCGTATAATTGCGAACAAGTTTCAAGATACAGTCATCTTTAAACTGAATTTGGCTTTTCTTTAGACCGTGTTCTTTTAATTGCTTTGGAATTAAGTGATTACGAGAAATATGAAGCTTTTCTACCTCTGTATAACCCGCAATCGAGATGACTTCCATACGATCTAGAAGCGGTCCAGGAATTGTAGAAAGAGAGTTAGCTGTAGTAACAAACATGACTTTGGATAAGTCATACGGCTCTTCGATATAATGATCACTAAAATTACTGTTTTGTTCAGGATCAAGCACTTCCAGCATTGCTGAGGATGGATCTCCTCTAAAATCACTGGACATCTTATCAATTTCATCCAATAAGAATACAGGATTCACAGTACCTGCCTTCTTCATCCCTTGAATGAGACGTCCTGGCATTGCGCCTACATAAGTTCTTCTATGCCCTCTTATTTCGGCTTCATCTCTAACTCCGCCTAATGAGATTCGGACAAAGTTTCTTCCTATCGCACGAGCGATTGAACGTGCTAATGATGTTTTACCAACACCCGGAGGTCCCACTAAACAAAGAATCGGTCCTTTTAGGGAATTCGTTAACTTTTGAACAGCTAAGTATTCTAGAACCCGATCCTTAACTTTCTCAAGTCCATAATGATCTTCATTCAGCACTGTCTCAGCATTCGAAATATCCAGGTTATCAACCGTTTCCTGTTTCCACGGCAAATTAACTAGCCATTCGATATATGTACGAATCACTGAACTTTCAGCAGAAGAATTAGGCATCTTTTCATAGCGGTCTAGTTCTTTGCGAGCTATTTCCATAATATTTTCTGGCATATCTGAGGCTTCAATACGATCTTTTAAAGAGCTGACTTCTCCTGTTTTGCCTTCTTTATCACCAAGCTCTTTTTGTATGGCCTTCATTTGTTCACGCAAATAATATTCTTTTTGCGTTTTTTCCATTGCCTTTTTTACACGCTGACCAATCTTCTTTTCGAGTCCTAGCACTTCTTTTTCGTTGTTCAAAATAGCAAGCAGGTGTTCCAGTCTACCCTTCACATCAAAAATTTCCAAAATTTCTTGTTTATCTTTAATCTTAAGGGAAAGATGTGATGAGATAACATCTGCTAGCCGTCCCGGTTCAGAAATATCCTGAACAGAAGCCAATGTTTCAGGCGTAACTTTTTTGGACAGATTTATGTATTGTTCAAATTGTGCTAATACAGCCCGCATTAACGCTTCAGTCTCTGCTTCTTTGTTTTCAACTTCTTCTGTTAGCTCTATCTCCACTTCAACGTGCGTTTTTTCATCAATAAATGACGTTATTTCGCCTCGTTGTATTCCTTCTACTAAAACGCGTATTGTGCCATTTGGTAATTTAAGCATTTGATTGACTTTTGATAATGTCCCTACACTGTAAATTTCCTCTTGACCCGGATCTTCAATAGATACCTCTTTTTGAGTCGATAAAAAAATCATTTGATCATCAAGCATTACTTTTTCTAAAGCTTGAATTGATTTCTCTCTTCCAACATCCAAATGAAGTACCATTGTCGGATAAACTAATAATCCGCGTAGAGGGAGGAGCGGAAGAACTCTTTTTTCCCCCATAAAAAAACACCTCCGAAAACTGCTATGTAATCATTAAATATATGCATAGTCTTTGTACAATTCTACCGATAATGCTTACGTTTGTCTAATGTTAGTTACTTACCCTAACTTTCTTAATTTAAAAAGCAATAAACAAAAAGAAACCCCCTGCTTCTCCTTAAACAGAAGAAGGAGGGGAGTTGACAGCTGCAGAGGCAGGTATTGATTTATCTTCCGCCTCATCTAAAAATACATATTGAAACACTTCTGCAAGTTTTTTCACAGGAATTACTTCAATATCCGTTATTTCTTCAAAGATCTTTTGGTTGTTTTCAAATGGAATTAAAACACGTTTTGCACCAGCATCTTTTGCCGCTAATACTTTAGCCATCACTCCGCCAACTGGCTTCACTTTTCCATGAATACTGATCTCACCAGTCATCGCTATTTCGTGATCCACACGAATTTTATGAATGGCTGAGTAAATGGACGATGCGATAGCAATTCCTGCAGATGGACCGTCTACCGGACCGCCCCCAGGAAAGTTCACGTGTATATCATAATTAGAAGCGTCAACACCCATATACCGAAGAACAGTAATTACATTTTCAACAGATCCTTTTGCCATACTTTTTCTTCGTATTGATTTTGCTTGATTACCAATACTCTCTTCTTCGGCAATTCCGGTTATCGTAATTGTTCCTTGTTTTTTTGCAGGGAGAACCGTAGTTTCAATTTCTAATAAGGCTCCGCTTGTAGGTCCATAAACAGCTAATCCGTTCACTAATCCAATTTTTGGTTTACTGCCGATTTTTCTTTCAGGTCTTGGTGTCATCCGGCTTGAATAGGTAACCCATTCTACATCGGCCTTTGTAATTGTTTTTCGGTCTTCTGTTATTGCCGTGCCTGCTGCAATTTGAATCATATTAACAGCTTCACGGCCATTCTTAGCATATTGAGCCATATATTTCACAGACTCTTCATCAATATTGAGCTGAATTTTATCAGCGGCTCTTTTGGCTATCAGTTCAACCTCAGCAGGCTGAAGTTCTCTAAAAAACACTTCCAGACATCTTGATCGAATGGCAGGCGGAATTTCTTCCGGCATTCTTGTGGTGGCACCAATCATGCGAAAATCTGCTGGAAGTCCATTTTGAAATATATCATGAATATGATGCGGTATATTTGCGTTTTCTTCTGAGTAATAAGCACTTTCCAGAAAAACTTTTCTATCTTCTAATACTTTTAAAAGTTTATTCATTTGAATAGGATGAAGCTCACCAATTTCATCTATAAATAAGACACCGCCATGTGCATTTGTTACAGCCCCTTGTTTAGGCTGTGGAATTCCTGCCTGCCCCATCGCTCCAGCTCCTTGATAGATCGGGTCATGGACTGATCCAATCAAGGGATCTGCAATTCCGCGCTCATCAAAACGTGCCGTTGTAGCATCCAGCTCCACAAATACAGCTGTTGATCGAAAAGGAGAAGTTCGATTTCTTTTCGCTTCTTCTAATACGAGCCGTGCTGCAGCTGTTTTCCCAACTCCAGGAGGACCGTAAATGATAACATGCTGCGGATTTGGACCGCATAATGCCGCTTTCAATGCTTTAATTCCGTCTTCCTGACCAATTATATCTTCAAATTTTCCGGGGCGCACCCGCTCAGATAAAGGTTCTGATAGAGAAATAGAACGAAGCCTTCTTAACTGTTCCATCTCCTTTCTCGATTCTTTATCCACACTTACTTTTTGAGATCGCTGATTTCTTAGCAAGTTCCAAAAATACAAACCGATGACAATCCCAAAAAACAATTGAATGAGTAACGCGATTCCTGTCCAGTTCATGATTTTCCTCCCGGTACATATGTAGTGATACCCATAGTATCTCCGGGGAGTTGATGACCTAAACGGTTTATTTCAATGAAGTTTGGTGAATAAATGCTTCGCTTGTAGGATAACGGTATCAAATGAAGACGTTTTATTGTGATGGGCATGCTTCATTCTGTTTATTGAGTCTATTTTGAAATAATTGGGTCTGCTTCATGCTTAATTGAGTCCCATTTCTAAGAATTGAGTCTAAATAGATAGGAATTGCGTCTTTCTGCATATTTCGACAATTTCTTTTGAAAGTAGCTGATTTCCGTGCCAGGTTGCTCGCTTTCCACGGGACAGGCGGTGAGCCACATTCGGACGTTTCACTTTTAAGTGTCTCGCCTGCCAGCCTTTCCGGTAGGATAAGGAAGGCTTCGGCAGCGAAACATCGCACAAAGAAAATGTGATTTTCATTTTCGAGGAGTCTCGCACCTTCCACTCCAATCAACTGTCAATGAAGAAAAAATATTCGTAAGCAACAATCTTTTAGAAAAGAACGGAACGAACAAAAAAACCCGAAAGCCGCAGCTTTCAGGTCTCCATCTTTTAAGCACTCTCTTTTGGAGTTTCTTTATTCTCTATAACCGTACCATCTTCAAGCTCCAATTTTGGCGGAACCTTGTCTGAAATCGTTTCTTTTGTAATGATACACTTTACAACATCATCACGTGAAGGCAGATCAAACATAACATCAAGCATAACGCCCTCAATAATTGAACGAAGTCCACGAGCACCCGTTTTACGCTCGATTGCTTGGGATGAAATTTCACGGAGCGCTTCTTCCGTAAATTCCAACTCAACTCCATCGATATCTAATAGCTTTTGATATTGCTTAACCAATGCATTCTTTGGTTTAGTTAAAATTTCAATCAATGCATCTTCATCTAAAGTATTTAGGTTAGAGATTACCGGCAAACGACCGATAAACTCTGGAATTAATCCAAAACGAAGAAGATCTTCTGGAAGAACTTTGGATAAATATTCTCCGGCTTTTAATTCTGCCTGTTTGGAATCATTACTGAATCCAATTACTTTTTTCCCGAGACGGCGTTTGATAATTTGTTCAATTCCATCAAATGCCCCACCACAAATGAATAAGATATTTGTCGTATCAATCTGGATGAACTCCTGATGAGGGTGTTTTCTTCCCCCTTGTGGAGGTACACTTGCAACAGTTCCTTCTAAAATTTTCAGAAGGGCTTGCTGCACACCTTCACCTGATACATCTCTTGTGATTGATGGATTTTCAGATTTCCGTGCAATCTTATCAATCTCATCAATATAGATGATTCCTTTTTCTGCTTTTTCAACATCATAATCAGCAGACTGGATAAGTTTAAGTAAAATGTTCTCTACGTCTTCCCCGACATATCCCGCTTCAGTTAATGAAGTAGCATCAGCGATCGCAAATGGAACGTTCAAAATACGCGCCAATGTTTGAGCAAGCAATGTTTTACCGCTTCCAGTCGGCCCTATCATGGCAATATTACTTTTCGCCAGCTCAACTTCATCAGATTTTTGAGATGAGTTAATACGTTTGTAGTGATTATATACCGCAACAGATAGAGATTTCTTTGCTTGATCCTGACCAATAACATACTCATCAAGAATCTTACGGATCTCAACTGGTTTCGGTACTTCTTTTAATTCTACATCTTCTTCTGTACCAAGCTCTTCTTCAACAATTTCCGTACAGAGCTCAATACACTCATCACAAATATATACACCTGGTCCGGCAACCAGTTTTCTTACTTGATCTTGTGTTTTACCACAGAACGAACATTTTAATTGCCCTTTTTCATCATTAAATTTAAACAATGATATCACCCCTAAAACAATAATATGGATGAAACGCTTGACCTGTTTTCAATTATTAACAAATTGAGGTCTTATATTTTTATTTCTACTACTTAAGCATTCCGTTGATTATTATGGATTGTATCACACTTCCCTCATAAAACGGAAATAATAACTCTTATTAAATATGTATGGTCTGGTTCTATATAAGTATGAACATTCCTGCCAGTTTTAAAACCTATTATTCAAAGAGCAGGAAAAATTACCTAAACAAAATTTATGTATATTGCAAAACAAGGCACGATAAAAAGAAATCGCGCCTTGTCTCATTTATTGACATTCTATTTTGCAGATTTAAACAGTTTTGCTGTTATCAACAAGAAATTCAATCGCTTTACGTACTTTTATATCTGACGCTACAGCACTGTTTCCACCTTGCATTGCAAGCATTTGCTTAATTTGTTCAACGTCCATTTGGTACATTTCAGCCATTTTATTAAGTTCAGCATCAATTTCTTCTTCTGAAACTTCGATGTTTTCTGCTTCAACAATAGCTTCTAGTACAAGATTTGTACGAACGCGCTTATTAGCATCCTCTTTCATCTGTTCACGAAGAGCTTCTTCGCTTGTTCCAGAGAACTGGTAATAAAGATCTAAGTTCATACCTTGCATTTGAAGACGTTGCCCAAATTCTTGGATCATACGGTCAAGTTCCGTATTAACCATTGCTTCAGGAATTTCAATTTCAGCATTTTCAGAAGCTTTTTCAATTACAGTTTCGCGAGTCGCGTTTTCAGCTTCTTGCTTTTTGCTTTCTTCAAGCTTTGTACGCAATTCATTTTTCAAGTCTTCAAGAGTTTCTGCATCACCTTCAGCTTCTTTAGCGAACTCATCGTTAAGTTCAGGAAGCTGCTTAGACTTGATGTCATGAATTTTCACTTTGAATACTGCAGGTTTACCAGCAAGTTCTTCTGCGTGATATTCTTCAGGGAAAGAAACGTTTACGTCTTTTTCCGCTCCAGCGTTTTCACCAACAAGCTGTTCTTCAAATCCAGGGATGAAAGAACCAGAACCGATTTCAAGAGAATAGTTCTCAGCTTTTCCGCCTTCGAATGCTTCTCCATCAACAAATCCTTCAAAGTCGATGTTAACAGTGTCGCCGTTTTCTATAGCGCCATCTTCTTTAACTACTAATTCAGCTTGTTGTTCTTGCAAACGAGTAAGTTCGTTTTGAACATCTTCATCAGTAACTTCTGTTTCTACTTTTTCAACTTCAAGACCTTTGTAGTCGCCAAGCTTTACTTCTGGCTTAACAATTACTTTTGCTGTGAAAACAAGGTTGCTGCCTTGTTCCATTTTTTCAACGTCAACTTCCGGACGGTCAACAGGTTCAATTCCTGTTTCTTCAATTGCATCTCCGTAAGCTTTTGGCAGAAGAATATCAAGAGCATCTTGATAAAGTGACTCTACACCAAAACGTTGTTCAAAAAGTCGGCGCGGCATTTTCCCTTTACGGAATCCTGGTACGTTAACTTGTTTAACAACCTTTTTGAAAGCTTGATCTAGAGCTGTATCTACTTCAGAAGCCTCAACTTCAACAGTTAAGACACCTTGATTACCTTCTAACTTTTCCCATTTTGCACTCATGAATGTTCCCTCCAACATCGGTATTTCCTATAAATATCATATAGATTACAACCATTCCATTATAGCATAGACATTGTGTATTTCAACAAGTTACATCACTTTCTAACAATCACTGTAAATAAATGCGTTCTAACTCAATAAGAAGGTTTACTGCTTTTTGCAGATCTGGGTCTTGCAAGTCATAATCATCATCCATCCCGCATAGGTCAGATGCTGCTATAATCGCAGCCTCAGTCCAAAGCACTTTATTTTCCGGCTGGGGTAAAAATGGATAAATTGACAAAGTGTAATCTTTCCAAACAGCCAGTGCGATATCTAGTAAAGAAGGATTATCCTGCTCTAATTCATCTTGAATGAGCTTTTTTACTTCTATATAAAAAGGCGCTTCATTCCATTCGTCCAGTTCAGAAATTACAACATCTTCAACTTGACCATGTTTTTCGAGACGAACCGTTTTATCAATATGGTTTTCTTTTAAATATTGAAGAATTAAACTTTTTACAGCAGGGTGCTTCGTTTCATCAATTAAAAAGGATTCAAATAACGGAACAGTCAGCTCCATACCCAGCTTTTTCAACTGCTGAACTGCCATCCATTGTAAATCAGCCCGGTCACTTGAAAGCATTTCTTTTAATGAAGAAAAGTTTGGATTTTCATAAGAAATTTCCTCTTTAGGATAATTTTTAACTTCTGGTACACCCTCTTGCTCAATTACTTTTCTGCTGAACTGCAGAAGCTGAAAAAATGTTTCTGCCCGATCAGCAGGTATTTTCTGTTCTTCCAATACTGCTTCTATTACCGAAACGACTGTTATGTATTCAGATAACTGCACAAGGATACTTAAATAGATTTGCAGAACATCGTAGTATTCGCCTATACCTTCTTTAAGCATTCTGTCACACCGTATTTTTGCTTCCTTTAATCTGCCAAGTTCCACTAGACTCAAAACAAGTCCAAGGTTCCCTTGAGAATGCATGGGTTCAGAGTGAAGCAATTGTTCAAAACAAGACAAAGCTTCTTCAAACTGTTTGTTTTTTAGTGAATCCATACCTTTTTCAAGCAGCCGACCCGATAGATTTGGAAACCGAATGATATTGTTTTTGTTTTCTTTTTCGTTAGTCATCACAACGCTCCGTTTCCCTATTCCGTTTGAATAAAGAATATCAGTTTAAACATAGGAACACAAGAAACCTCGAAAGGCACAAAAAAAGCTCATAGAAGAACTTTAAATCTCTTCTATAAGCCTCTAGAATCCTTAGCTAATCCGTTTCATGACATTTAATTTATCGGCCATTTCTTTATAAAATGACCATTTTTGCGGATCAACATTCCCTCCGCTAATAATAAGCCCAACAGATTGATCAACAGCTAAATTACGATGGAATAATACGGCTGCCAAACTTGCTGCACCAGCACCTTCTACAACCATTTTTTCACGTTCTAGCATAAACATCATTGCAAAAGCAATTTGTTCTTCAGTAACGGTAACCATTTCATCTACATATTTTGAGATGATCGGTACTGTGAGTTCACCTGGTTTAACAACTGCTATTCCATCAGCGATAGTGGAACATCTCGTTAATGCCGTTTTCGAATTCCCCGTAAAACCTTGTACAACAGCACTTGCATTGGCGGATTGAACACCTACAACACGTATATCCGGCCGTATCATTTTAACCGCTAGGGAAATTCCTGCTAAAAGCCCGCCGCCGCCAACAGGAACAACTATTGTTTGGAGGTCGGGATTTTGCTGCAGCATCTCCAAAGCAACGGTACTTTGTCCAGCAATTACATCAGGGTCATCGAACGCATGAACAAAAACTCCGCCGTTTCTTTGTTCTTCTTTTCTTGCCGCTTCATATGCAGCCTGATAGTTCTCACCTTCTAAAACAACTTCCGCTCCATAAGATTTAACTGCTTCAATCTTTGGCATGGGTGCACTTTTCGGCATGAATATTTTTGATTTTATACCACTTAAACTGCAAGATAGAGCTAATCCTTGGGCATGATTTCCTGCTGAAGCAGCTATCACATCTTTTTTTGCTTCGATCATATTCAGGTTCGACACTTTATAATAAGCTCCCCTTAATTTAAACGAACCTGTTTTCTGAAGGTTTTCAAGCTTCATAAAAACTTTCCCGCCCGTCCATTTGTTCAAAGTTGATGATTGTTTAAAGGGAGTTCGATGGGCAATCTTTGAAACCGTCTCCATCGCATCGAATAATTTTTCGTGTGTCATTAGTAAATTCCCAAGTTACATCACTTCCCCTCTGTTTTCATATATTTTAATTTTTTCTTCATGCTGAAGAGTTACAGATATTTCATCCCAGCCATTAACCAGCATCGTTTTCCAGTAAGGGTCAAAGTCAAAATGGAACACTTCTCCTTCTTCATTTAAGATTAGCTGTTGTTCGAGACTTACCTTCAAATCATTGATTACCGCTTTCGAATTTTGAGAGTACAACTTCTCAATTTCTTCCCGTGTTAAACGGATTGGCAATATTCCATTTTTTACACAGTTGTTAAAAAATATGTCGGCAAAGCTTTCTGCTATGATAATTTGAAATCCATAATCTTTTAAAGACCAAGGTGCATGCTCCCTCGATGAACCACATCCGAAATTTTTACCTGTAATTAAAATAGAGGCATTCTTTGTTTCTGATTTATTCAATTCAAAGGATGGCTCATCACTTCCATCCTCTTGATATCGCCAATCAAAGAACAAGAATTCCCCATAACCCTCTTTATCAATTTTTTTTAGAAATTGTTTGGGGATGATCTGGTCAGTGTCCACATGGTCTCTTGGAAGTGTTGCTGCTTTTCCGGCAAATGATTTAAATCCCGGCATAATGATTTACCTCCGTTTTTTTTGTAAGCATGAAAGACCGAACATCTGTAAATCTACCTTCAACTGCAGCGGCGGCTGCCATTACAGGGCTTACTAGGTGTGTTCTGGCACCTTTTCCTTGTCTGCCTGCAAAATTACGATTAGATGTAGACGCGCATCTTTCTCCTTCTGGCACAATATCATCGTTCATTCCGAGACACATTGAGCATCCTGAATCACGCCATTCAAATCCAGCTTCAAGGAAAATCCGGTCTATTCCTAATTGTTCAGCTTCGCGTTTCACTTTTTGCGATCCAGGTACAACGATCGCCCTGACTCCTGGATGCACCTTTTCAGCTAACACAACTTTAGATGCTTCAACTAGGTCACTAATCCTTGAATTCGTACAAGATCCTATAAAAACGTGCTGTACTTGAATATCTTTAATATTTTCATTACCTTCGAAGCCCATATAGTCCAAAGCATTTTGCAGTGATTCTTCTGCAGCTGGAACCTGACCGCTGATAGGCAAGCACATTGATGGTGTAGTTCCCCAAGTAACCATCGGCTCAATGTCAGAAGCGTTGATTTCAATCGTTTTGTCAAACGACGCACTATTGTCAGATGTTAACTCTTTCCATACTGCACATTGTGATTCAAATTCATGATCCTTAGGGGCATAAAGTTTTCCTTTTATATAGTTAAAAGTAGTTTCATCAGGTGCAATGACAGATGCTTTTGCACCTGCCTCAATGGACATGTTGCAAAGTGTCATCCTTTCCTCCATCGAGAAGGAACGAACCGTGCTTCCGGAAAATTCAATAATATGACCTGTTCCTACATTAGTTCCATACTTGCCGATAAACCACAAGATTACATCTTTTGCTGTTACCCCAAATCCAAGCTCACCTTCGATTCTTACATTCATTTGTTTCGGTTTATTTTGCCAAAGAGATTGAGTTGCTAAAACATGTTCCACTTCGCTTGTGCCGATGCCAAATGATAGTGCTCCAAATGCACCATGAGTTGAAGTGTGGCTATCTCCGCATACAATTGTCTTTCCCGGATGTGTAAGGCCAAGTTCAGGACCAATAACATGGACAATCCCTTGATGTTCTGACCCAAGACCTTCCAATCTAATCCCAAACTCTTTGCAATTTCTTTCCAGCGTCTCAACTTGCAGCCTAGACGTATCATCTTTAATGTTAAAACGGTCTACAGTCGGAATGTTGTGATCCATAGTTGCAAAACAAAGATCCGGTCTTCTTACTGGTCGTTTCTTTTCCTTTAATCCAGCAAATGCCTGCGGCGAAGTTACTTCGTGTATCAAATGTAAATCGATATATAAGAGGTCAGGCTTATTTTCCTCACTAACTACTGAGTGCTTTTCCCATATTTTATCTATAATTGTTTTTCCCATCTTCATCCTCCCTCTTATACATACACCTCAAGAAGTGTCGCCCTTGTGGAATCTTCAACCATTCGTAAATGAATTTGATTTACCATTTCTTTTGTAGAAGTCAGATAACCAGTGCCGCTGTAAATATCCTTTGTTCGATATCCCGCCTGAAGCGTTTCATAAACTGCTTTTTCAACAGCTTCTGCTTCCTTTTCAAGCTGAAAAGAATGGCGCAGCATCATTGCCGTACTTAAGATCATGCCCACAGGGTTTGCTACTCCTTTGCCTGCAATATCAGGAGCAGAGCCATGAATAGGTTCATAAAGACCAGGTCCGTTTTCACTGAGAGAGGCAGAAGGCATCACTCCAAGGGAACCTGGAATAACAGCTGCTTCATCAGATAAAATATCACCAAACATATTTTCCGTCACGATGACGTCGAATTTAGACGGCTCACTGATCAAACGCATTGCAGCAAAATCTACGAGCATGTGTTCAACCTGAACATTCGGGTATTTTTTAGCTGCTGAGTCCACGATTTCTCTCCACATTTTACTCGTCTCGAGTACATTTGCTTTATCTACAGATGTTACTTTTCCTTTTCTTACACTTGCTAGTTCAAACGCCTTTTCAACAATTCTTTCTACCTCTTCACTAGAATAAAAGAGAGTATCTGTCGCATTCTTTCCTTCTTTATCTCTCATTTTCGGCTGAGAAAAGTAAATACCGCCAGTCAGCTCTCGTACAAAGATAAAATCTGCGCCTTTCACTCTGTTAGATTTAAGAGGAGACAAGTTTTCAAGACCCGGAAAGACTTGAACTGGCCGTAGATTAGCAAATACATTTAATTCTTTTCGCAATCGTAACAATCCGTGTTCTGGTCTGACATCATTTCCGTCCCACCGAGGACCACCAACTGCACCAAGAAGTACTGCATCACTTTGTTTACAAGCTAAAAGAGTATCTTCTGGTAATGGAGAACCTGAATGATCGATTGCTGAGCCTCCGAACGCTTTTACAGTAGTATGAAATTCATGGCCAAAACGTGTAGCAACACCATCCAGTATCTCTAAGGCACCCTTCATCACTTCAGGACCAATTCCATCCCCGGGCAAAACCGTTATCTTCTTTTCCATCTAACATCCCTCCCGAATTTTAAATGCTTACTCTTTCATAACTCACCTTTTCTGAGTGAAGCTGCAGTTTGTTAAATGCATGGACATACGCCTTTGCAGAAGCTTCTAATACATCTTGAGCCGTTCCGCTACCATTGATTTCATTTCCATCACATACAATTTGTACGAAAACTTGAGCTAAAGCATCCCTTCCGGCACCCACTGATTGAATTCGATAATCGATTAACTTTAATGATGAAGGCAGCATTTTGCCTAACGTGTTATAAATGGCTTCGACACTGCCTGAACCGGTTGCCGCATCCTGAATCAATTTTCCTTCTGGAGTTAAAAGTCTTAATGTCGCTGTTGGTATCTGATTCGTCCCATAGTTTACTTGTATATCTTTCAAATGATACAGCGGTACTTCAGGCTGGATACGGTGATCTATTAATAATGCAAAAATATCTTCTTCTGTCATTTCCTTCTTTCGATCAGCGAGCTTCTTAAATTCTTCAAATAGATTATTCACTTTACTTTCTTCTGGATGAAAGCCTAATTTAGATAAATAGTCTCTAAATGCATGCCGGCCTGAATGTTTTCCCAACACTAGCTGATTTGACGGAACACCGACAAGTTCAGGAGTAATAATTTCATACGTTGATTTTTCTTTCAGTACACCATCCTGATGTATGCCAGACTCATGAGCGAATGCGTTTTTTCCTACTACTGCTTTATTTGGAGGAACAGCGATACCTGTTAACCTGCTCACAAGCTGACTCGTGCGGCTTATTTCATTTAACTTTAAATTGGTTTTGGCTTGATAAAAATCTTCGCGAATCGCAAGAGCCACTGCAATTTCTTCTAAAGAAGCATTTCCAGCTCTTTCTCCGATACCATTAATTGTGCATTCTACTTGGTCAGCGCCATTTTCAATTGCTGAGAGGGAATTGGCAACCGCCATCCCTAAGTCATCATGACAGTGAGCTGAAAGAATCGCACGATCAATATTTGGCACATTTTCTCGTAAATACGTGAATATTTTTCCGTATTCTTCTGGATTAATAAAACCTACAGTATCTGGAATATTAATTACTTTTGCTCCAGCATCGATTACTTTTTCAACAATCCGAGTCAAAAATAACAAATCAGACCGGCAAGCATCTTCAGCCGACCACTGTACAACAGGAAATTTCTTTCTCGCGTATTGAACCGACTGAACTGCAGCCTCGACTACTTGATCAGGTGTTTTTTTCAATTTATAAGTCATATGAATAGGCGATGTAGCAATAAAGACATGCAATCGCGGTTCAGCTGAATCTTTAAGTGCTTCCCAAGCTGCATCAATATCCGATTTGTTAGATCTAGCCAATGCTGTAACAGAGGAGCTTTTTACAATGGAAGCCACTTTTTTCACAGCATCTAAGTCACCTTTTGATGCTGCCGGAAACCCAGCCTCCATTACATCTACACCAAGCTTCTCAAGACGTTTAGCAATCTCGATTTTTTCTTCCGTATTCAAATTCACACCAGCAGTTTGTTCACCGTCTCTTAAAGTTGTATCTAGGATGTCAACGGTTCGCACTAACGACCGCCTCCTTTTTTTGTTTTGCTTTTACAAAAGGCATCATTTCCCGGAGTTCTCTTCCTACTTTTTCAATCGGATGGTTTTTCTCATTTTGATTAACTACTTGGAATACAGGTCGATTTGCTTGGTTTTCTAAAATCCAGTTTTTAGCAAACTCGCCGTTTTGAACTTCTTTTAATACTTCTTTCATGGACTCTTTCACAGCTCCATTGATAACACGCGGACCTGATTGGAAATCACCCCATTGTGCAGTATCGGAAATCGAATGTCTCATTCCTTCTAATCCACCTTCATACATGAGATCCACGATGAGTTTCAATTCATGCAAACATTCAAAGTAAGCTACTTCCGGCTGATAACCCGCTTCTGTTAAAGTTTCAAATCCGGCTTTCACTAGGGATGTTAATCCTCCACACAGTACAGCCTGTTCACCAAACAAGTCCGTTTCGGTTTCTTCTTGAAAGCTTGTTTCTAACACCCCGGCTCTTGCTGCACCAATTCCTTCTGCATAAGCAAGTGCTGTTTCTCTAGCCGTGCCAGTCGCATCTTGATAAACTGCAAAAAGTGCCGGAACTCCTTCACCTGCTTCATAGGTTCTTCTCACGAGATGACCAGGACCTTTTGGAGCAACTAAGAATACATCTACATTTTCAGGCGGCACCACTTGATGATAATGGACATTGAATCCATGAGCGAAAACTAGTGCATTTCCTGAGGTTAACTCTGGTAAAATTTCATTCTTATAAACTTCTGGCTGCCTTTCATCCGGAAGCAAGACCATTACAACATCTGCAATCCGAACAGCTTCAGAAACCGAATATACGTCAAAACCATCCTGTACCGCTTGATCAAATGACTTGCCTTCACGAATACCGATTACAACATCATAACCTGAGTCTTTTAAATTCAAAGCATGAGCGTGCCCTTGGGATCCATAGCCAACAACCGCAATTTTCTTGTTTTGTAAAACCTCTTTTGAAATTTCGTTTTCGTAATATACTTTAGCCATTTGTCATTTCTCCTTTACATAATAGAATAGGGGTGTAATTCAAGTACTTTCTTCTGTGTACCTCTCGGAATAGCAGTGATTCCTGTTCGTGAGATTTCTTTAATTCCATAAGGACGAAGCAATTCAATTAAAGCATTTACTTTTTCACTGTCGCCTGTAACTTCAAGCGTCACATTCTCTAGAGAGACGTCCAGCACAGTTGCTCTAAACGGCTCGATCAGCATTTTAATTTCGCTGCGGGTCTCTGGAGTTGTTAATACTTTAATAAGAGCTAGCTCTCTAGAAACAAGCGCCATATTTGTTAAATCACGTACTTTTAAAATATTGATCTGTTTATGAAGCTGCTTAACCAGCTGTTCTGCTTTTCTGTCATCTTCCACCCAAACCGTGAGTGTAACTTTTGAAATGGATGGATCTTCCGTGTGGCCGACCGTAATATCTTCAATGTTAAACTGACGCTTAGTTAACAGTCCTGTCAGTCTGTTTAATACTCCGCTTTCATTCATAACTGTTGCAGAAATGATGCGTTTCATCCTCTCACTCCAATCATTTCGTGAAGACCTTTACCAGGAGCTATCATCGGATAGACATTCTCATCTGCAGATACCACACAATCCAAAACGAATGGCTTTTTAGAACTAAGTGCAGCCATTACAGCTGTTCTTAAATCACCTTCATTTTCTACACGCTGTCCATCGATGCCATATGCTGAAGCTAGTTTAATAAAATCCGGCTGAATATCGAGTAATGATTGTGAGTACCTTTTCTCGTAAAAGATTTCTTGCCACTGGCGGACCATTCCAAGTGATTTATTATTCACAATAACCACTATGACAGGCAATTCCCAATCTTGAAGAACACCTAACTCCTGAAGAGTCATTTGGAATCCACCGTCTCCTACGATCGCAATCACAGGAAGATCAGGCCGGCCGATTTTTGCCCCAATCGCTGCCGGAAAGCCAAAACCCATTGTCCCTAAACCACCAGATGTAATCCATCTGTTTGAAGATGAGAATTTATAATATTGAGCTGCCCACATTTGATGCTGACCGACATCAGTAGATACAATCGCATTTCCTTCTGTAATTTCGTGTAAAATTTCCATCACGTGCTGAGGCTTTAGCTCACTTTCATTCTTTTTATAAGTGAGAGGAAACTCAGTTTTATATTTTGTTAACGTATATAGCCAATCCTTAGCACCCAAATTGGCTCCAGCAATTTGGTTTAAGGCTAACAAGGTCTCTTTCGCACAACCTACAATCGGGATTTCAGCTGGTACGTTTTTTCCAATTTCAGCGGGATCTACATCAATGTGCGCTACGACGGCATACTTTGCAAAATGATCTAAATTTCCTGTAAGCCGATCATCAAACCTTGCTCCAATCCCAATTAAGAGGTCGCTTTCATAAAGAGCCATGTTTGCTGCATATGTGCCATGCATCCCGCCCATTCCCAGTGATAAAGAATGTTCCGCCGGAAAGCCTCCTAACCCAAGCAGCGTCTGAACAACTGGAATGCCATAATGCTGTGCAAACTTAAATAATTCGTCTTCAGCTTTAGCGGCAAGGACACCTGCACCTGCAAGGATGACAGGTTTTTCCGATTGCTGTAAGGCTTCATTTAAACGTTTAACTTGTAAAATATTCGGTTTTACAGTCGGCTGATAACCGGGTAATCGAATTTCAGATGGAGCCTTTTGCTCGGCTGCCTTAACCGCAATGTCTTTTGGAATATCAATTAATACCGGACCTTTTCTGCCAGAAGTCGCTATATGAAAAGCTTCTTGTATAATACGAGGCAAATCTTCAGCTTTCTGCACTTGGTAATTATGTTTTGTAATCGGCATCGTAATTCCTACTATATCTGCTTCTTGAAAAGCATCTGTTCCAATCACTTGTGTGGCGACCTGACCCGTAAAAATCACAAGGGGAATTGAATCAATCATGCTGTCAGCGATACCTGTAACTAAATTCGTGGCTCCTGGCCCTGATGTTGCAAGCACAACCCCCGGCTTTCCCGTAACTCTGGCATAACCTTGAGCAGCATGTATAGCACCTTGTTCATGTCGAGTTAAAACATGCTTCATATCCGCTTTGTACAATGCATCATATATCGGTAGAACTGCTCCCCCGGGGTATCCAAAGATTACTTCCACTTGTTCTTTCTGCAAGCCATGAATAAATAGTTCAGCACCAGAAACTAATGACGTTTCCAACGTTTTTTTCTCAGCCACCCAGCTGGCCTTCATCTTCATTCCTCCTCCACCTAAAAATATTTTTATTAAAATAAAAAAACTTCTCCACCCAAATGGGCAGGCTTCTGCCTGACCAAAGGGGTGAAAAAGTTCATTTTCACGGTACCACCCTTCTTCACGGGAACTCATCTATCAAAATTCGAGCAACCGCCTCGTGACGGACAATGCCGTCATTGATAACAAGCAGTAAAATGGTATCAGCTGCTTGGCTCTTCCTACTGATTATTCGTTCAAAAGAGCACTCAGGAGGGATGTCCTGGTATTTGGAATAACCGGCTCACAGCAACCCGGCTCTCTGTGTACTCCATACTACCAATGTTCTCCGTCATCGTTTTATCTATATTAAACTTTTAAAATCCCACCAGTATTTGCTGATGTAACTAACGCTGCATACCTTGCTAAATAACCTTTTTTAATCTTAGGTTCTGGCTGAACCCAATTTTTCTTTCTTTCTTCCATTTCTTCTGCAGTTAAAAGCACTTGTATGGTTCTCTTTTCTAAATCAATAAAAATGGCGTCTCCATTATCAACCATCGCGATCGGTCCGCCCTGGGCTGCTTCTGGAGAGATATGACCAATAGAAATCCCTCTGGAAGCCCCTGAAAAACGGCCGTCAGTAACGAGTGCCACTTTTGTACTTAAACCTCTTCCTGCAATAGCTGATGTTGGAGTTAACATTTCCGGCATTCCAGGTCCGCCTTTTGGTCCTTCATATCGAATGACAACTACATGACCTTCCCTAACTTCACCATTATTAATGCCTTGAATCGCTTCATCCTGTGATTCGTAACAAATAGCTTCTCCATTGAATGTTTTAATGGATGGATCAACCGCACCTACTTTGATTACACAGCCATCAGGAGCTATATTTCCATATAAAATGGATAAACCTCCTACAGGAGAATACGCATTTTCTTTTCTCCTGATTACATCATCATCTTCTATTTCACTATGCTGTACACGTTCTTCAAGAGTCTGACCGGAAATGGTTATTCGGTCGTTATGGATAGCCCCATCAATTTTACAAAGCTCATTGATTATGGCGCTAACGCCTCCAGCCCGATGGACATCCTGCATGGAGTAATCGGAAGCAGGACTTATTTTGGATAAATAAGGGATTCTTTTAGCGATTTCGTTAACTTCTGAAAGTTCATAATCAATTTCAGCTTCATTAGCTATGGCAAGCATGTGAAGGACTGTATTAGTCGACCCTCCCATTGCCATGTCTAAAGCAAATGCATCGTCGATTGCTTCTTTTGTAATAATATCTCTTGGACGAATATCATCTTTGATGAGCTGCATGAGATGATTGGCCGCTTCTCGATTTAAATTTTTCCGTTCTTCTGAGGTTGCGACTATCGTACCATTTCCAGGCAATGTTATACCCAGCATTTCCATAATGGAGTTCATGCTATTTGCTGTAAACATTCCTGAACAAGATCCGCATGTTGGGCAGGCACTTGTTTCGAGTTCGAGCAGTTCTTCTCTAGACATTTTTCCTGCTAGATGAGAACCGACTCCTTCAAAAACAGAAACGAGTGAAAGGTTTTTTCCATCTTGTGATTTTCCTGCTTCCATGGGACCTCCAGATACAAATACAGCTGGTACGTTCGTGCGGACAGCTGCCATCAGCATTCCGGGGGTAATCTTGTCACAGTTCGGTATATAGAAGACTCCATCAAACCAATGTGCGTTGATGACGGTTTCCGCAGCATCAGCGATCACTTCTCTGCTCGGAAGTGAATACCTCATCCCTATATGACCCATTGCAATCCCGTCATCTACACCAATCGTATTAAATTCAAATGGTATTCCGCCTGCTTCTCGAATGGCTTCTTTAACCATCTCGCCTACTTTATTTAAATGCATATGCCCCGGAATAATATCAACATAAGAATTACATACACCAATAAACGGTTTATCCATATCCTCTGGTGCAACACCCGCTGCATGAAGAAGACTTCTGTGCGGAGCTCTATCGATCCCTTGTTTGATCATATTACTGCGCATGTTTATAACACTCCTATATCTGCTTTATCCCGCTTGTACGGTTTGTTCTGAAAATACTTTTACACCATCTTCAGAGACTTTTTTTCTAAATGCTTTCAAAAGCTGTCCAGTATGTTCTCCAGGTGCTCCATTTCCAATAACTCTTCCATCAACTTTTACAACAGCAATAACTTCAGCTGCTGTACCTGTAAGAAAAACCTCATCCGCAACGTACACATCATGTCTTGTAAATGGCTCTTCAACCATCTTGTATCCAAGGTCATTTGCGATTTCGATAATCGCGTTTCTTGTAATGCCTTCTAATGCACCAAGATAACCTGGCGGTGTTTTAATGCAATTGCCTTTAATAATAAATACGTTGTCAGCGGAACCTTCCGCAACATAACCTTGATCATTCAGCATTAACGCTTCACTCACACCTGCTAAATTCGCTTCGATTTTCACCAAGATGTTATTTAAGTAATTAAGTGATTTCACTTTAGGACTTAATACATCGGGACGATTTCTTCGACTGGCGACTGTGATGATCTCAAGTCCAGTTTCATAAAGCTTTTTAGGGAAAAGAGCCAGCGCCTCTGTTATGACGATTACTCCCGGCTTTCCACAGGTAAATGGATCCAAACCTAAATTTCCTTTTCCTCTTGAAACGACTAGTCGAATATAAGCATCACGATATTTATTCTTTTGGAGCGTTTCGACAATGATGTTCGTTAACTCTTCTTTAGTGTGTGGAATTTTCAGCATAATGGATTGAGCTGATTCGTATAATCGCTGAAGATGTTCTTCGAGTCTGTAAACATTTCCGTTATAAACCCGAATACCTTCAAACACCCCATCTCCATATAAAAAACCGTGGTCATAGACCGAAACTTTTGCGTCGTCTTTTAATACGTGCTCACCATTTACATAAACCCATTGCTCCTGCATCGTGATCCTCCTTTTCTTACACAATTTAAGTTATTAGAATATTTTAAAAACATATGATAATTGCTGACAATGTTACGCTCATATCACGTACGGGTCAACCATGAATTTTGTCAAAAATCCTCTTTATCAGACTTTTCTGATTTTTTGTACACGCTTACATTCCCATGCCTACGGGAAAAATCGTGTGTATTTTTTTGATTGTAAACATTTTTAAAGCGCTTACATGATTGTTTTTATAAGCGCACAAAAAAACACGCCTAATGTCCTTTAAAAGAGAACACTAAGCGTGTTAAGCTATGTAATAATAATAGTTATATGGCGTCCCAGGAGAGATTCGAACTCCCGACCGTACGCTTAGAAGGCGTATGCTCTATCCGGCTGAGCTACTGGGACATTATGTATTTGAGCCCATTTCGCATAGTAATGCGCTTTCCGCAATTACCATGCGCTGCGGGCACACAGTGATTTGTTCCACCTGTCGACCGTGGATACAAATATGTTTTGTATAACATGCTTTTTAATTTAAGATCTGTTAACTTTAGGATGTAAATTTTCTGTGCCATTTGAACGTGAGAAAAACAAATGGAGCGGGTGATGAGAATCGAACTCACGACCAGAGCTTGGAAGGCTCTTGTTTTACCATTAAACTACACCCGCGGACAATAGATCTTGTCGCGACGACATAACTAAATATACATGATAATTAAGTTTGCGTCAACCCATTTTTATTATTTTTTAAGAATTTTAGTATTAGATAGTATATCGCTTTGTTAAATGCTTAATCTGATTCCCGTCTAAAGAATAAAACATAACGGAAACTTCAGAACGTTCTACCTCTAAGATAGCATATGTCTTTTCAAATGTTCCTCTCGGCAACCGAATACTGCCTGGATTAATGAAAATCATCCCTTCCCGTTCATATGTTTCAGCTATGTGCGAATGTCCAAAACAAACAATTGAAGCACCAGTTTCTTCAGCACGATAGGCTAACGACAAATGGGACATCTTCACGTCGTACAAATGACCATGAGTTATATATATACACGTATCACCAAGCATTTCTATTGCTTCGTTTGGAAACTCTTGTCCTAAATAATCCATATTCCCTAAAACGGTAACGAACCCCTCTAACTCTTTTGCATATGTTTGAAGTTCAGAGTCACCGCAGTGGATCATGAGTTCTACTTCATTTTCATGACGTTTTCTTAACTCTAAAATTTCTTCCCTTAATCCATGACTATCACTGACGATTAAGGCTTTTGCCATAGCATGTCCTCCTCATTGATAAAGTCTCTTAATAGCATTAATGCGTTTGCTCTGTGGCTGATTTTATTTTTCTCTTTTTTTGTCAACTCTGCCATTGACTTATTCATGGATGGTAAATAGAAAATTGGGTCGTATCCAAATCCTTCTGTTCCACGTCTTTCATGCAAAATCTCCCCTTCACACTTCCCTTTTACAACAAAAGTTTCTTTTCCGGGTCTTGCAAAAGCTAATGCACATACAAAACGAGCAGTTCGATTCATATTCGGCACACTTTGTAATTCTTTTAAAACTTTGTCCATATTGTCTTCGTCATTTTTATGGCTTCCCGCATACCTTGCTGAATAAACGCCTGGTCTTCCTTCAAGCGCATCTATCTCGAGTCCTGAATCGTCTGATATAACCGGTATGTTTAATTTATTACAAATCGTTTCTGCTTTTAAAATCGCATTTTCTTCAAAAGTATCTCCTGTTTCCTCTACATCCGGAATGTTTTCCATGTCTAAGAGTGAAACTACTTCGATACCAAATTCATCAAACATCGATTGAAATTCAGATACTTTACCCTTGTTTTTCGTAGCAATCAAAATTTGCATATGTATAACCTCACTTTAAAATCATCAAATAGGAATAACTAAAAGTTCATTCAGAAGGCAACTCGCGGTTTTCATGCAAGTTTTGTCCCTCTCTGAAGATAAGATTCTCAGCTTATTCATGAACACAAATCAATTAACACAAAAAGAGACGATGTCTCGTCTCTTTTACTGTATCACAACCAAATATATTTTTAAAATTCACCTGTATTTACTTCTTTTGGGCGGGAAACAGGTGCAGTAAGCTCTTTTCCTTTTTCATTGAATATCTTTGACTTTCCATTTACCTGAATTGCCACTTTTTTCACTTCAGGCAGCTCTGTAAGAGAAAGTACAATCGAATTCAGCACTTCATCAGCAATTCTATTTTCTTCTTTGTTATCTAACAATGCACTATTAAAGTTTAATGTAGCCACTCCGTCTTTATTAACGACTGGAGTACTCAATAGTTTAACATCTGTTCTAAAATCTGTGAGCAGCTTGCTTTGAGCAGTTGGTCCATTGATCAAGTTTTCAATTGTTGCTGTAACTTTATCAGTTCCCTGCTTTGCTACACGTCGAGTAACTGGAACATAATAGGTCTGATCTTGCGTTTGGGCTAAGAAGTATAGTGTGACGACATTACTGTTCGTAATGTCTGCTACATTTCCATTTTCAACATTGATTCCATCAATTCTACTGACACCTTCGCCGATCGGAGTATTATTTACAGGCATAGAATTTTGATTCTTTCCGTCAATTTGTATTTTAACTTTTTTAATATTATCAAATTGTGTGAGTGTAAATGTAATCGCCTGTAAAATTTTCAATTCGTCTTTTGGTTTATACTCTGTAAATTCTTTTGAGAAATTAGCTGTAGCTGTACCCTTTTTTATGTTTACAGATAGTACTTCCGTATCTGCAGGCAGCACAGCTTGAAATCCATTAGGAATCATATTGCTTACTGGTCCATCTTTAACTAGATATTGCAGTACTTGTTTCGCAGTTTCATCATTTTTTGGAAGAGCCAGTACTTGAGGTACAACCATTCCATTACTATCGAACAAAAAGAGCTGACGTCTCTGTGTCTGTGCAGACTTTGCCGTCTTATCTTTTTTATCCAATGACTTGCCTTCTTTAACGTAATTCACTTTTGGGGGATCGAGCTCCGATCCTGTTTTTTCTCCCCCCAATCCACACCCTGATACCAGTAAAGATACTGATAACAAAAGTAATGGAGCCCCTGTTCTTAGTGTTTTGCGCATACTTTCCCTCCTCAAGTGGTTTGTACTAATATGTATACGAGCTATACTTTCTTTTAGACCACTTGTACAAAAATAAAAAGAAAAACGAGTTGGTTAAACGCAAAACGAACTTGGTAAGCGGAATATTAAAAGTGAAAAGATTAAAAAACATACAGTTTGGGATAAAAAAAGCTGATTGAGGTGCAGAATCCTGCTCTTTTGAAACTCACATTTCGAAAAAAGAGGTTAATCCTGCAAACTCGGGAGTTATCCTACCAAAAAAGTACGTAATCCTAGATACTCTAATTCTACAAAAGCTGTTCCTCATAAAGGAAAAGCATTCATAAAAAAAACTGCCCAAAATTTAGGGCAGCTACTCTATTTTTTAAAGTTTGATGCATTCTACCATATCAACTGTGGTATCAAGCCAATGGTTCGCAATTTGTAGAAATTGCTTACTTTCAGCAGTCGCTAAAAAACGGTGATTAGGTTTATGATTACCTGTATTCAATAAACCACTGTGATCCAAGATGACTGAAACTTCACGGGCTGTTTCCGCACCAGAGCAAATCAATTTTATATGCTCGCCCATAACTTGCTGAATAATGGGTCTTAATAACGGATAGTGCGTGCATCCTAATATCAACGTATCGATTGACACATCTTTAAGAGGATATAATGTTTCAGAAACTGCTTGAATGGTTTCTTCCCCATTTAGTTTTCCTTGTTCAACTAAAGGCACAAATAATGGACATGCCAGACTTTCAACGATCACATCTGATCTGATTTGCTGCAAAGCTTGCTTATATGCATCACTATTTATAGTTCCTACCGTTCCTATAACTCCCACATGATTGTTTTTGGTTATCTTTAAAGCTGAACGTGCTCCTGGATGTATAACGCCTAATACAGGAATATCAAGCTTCATTTTTGCCTCTTCGAGTACGGCTGCAGTCGCAGTATTGCAAGCAATAACGAGCATTTTAATTTTATGCTCTAAAAGATAATCAATCATTTCCCATGTGAATTTTCGTACCTCGTCAAACGGCCTTGGTCCATAAGGGCATCTCTTTGTATCTCCCAGATATATGATTTCTTCCTTTGGCAGCTGTCTCATAAGCTCTCTAGCAACTGTTAATCCGCCAACTCCTGAATCTATTACTCCTATCGGTCTATTCAAAACATCGCCTCATCTCTGTATACATTGCTGAAAACCTTATAAAGGCATTTACCGTGATTTCTATTTTGCTAATATTTTTATGAAATTGCAACGAAAATCGTTAAAATATTATACATAAAAGGACTATGGAAAAATCCATAGTCCACTTTTTCTATTGTTTAACAATTCTCTTCTACAAACTTCACAACATCTTGCATCGTATCCATCTGCAGAATTTGATCGATATGAGCACTGATTTTTTCCTTTGAAAGGCCTAAAATCTGACTGCGTGCTGGTAATACTGATGTAGCGCTCATCGAGAACTCATCAAGCCCAAGTCCTAATAGAATCGGAATCGCGATCGGATCTCCGGCCATCTCACCGCACATGCCAGTCCACTTGCCTTCTTTATGTGAAGCATCGATTACCATTTTAACAAGTCTTAAAATGGCTGGATTATAAGGCTGATATAAATAAGATACTTGTTCGTTCATTCTATCAGCAGCCATGGTGTACTGAATCAAGTCATTCGTACCAATGCTGAAGAAATCCACTTCTTTTGCAAAAGTATCTGCCATAACAGCAGTTGATGGAATTTCTACCATGATTCCTACTTCGATATCTTCTGAAACTTTTGTTCCCTCGTTCACAAGCTTTTCTTTTTCATCCATTAATATGCTTTTCGCAGATCGGAATTCTTCAAGTGTTGCAATCATCGGGAACATAATTTTCAAGTTTCCATAACTACTTGCACGAAGCAGAGCACGAAGCTGTGTTCTGAAAATTTCTTGTTCTTCTAAACATAGCCGGATTGCGCGAAACCCTAAGAACGGGTTTAGTTCTTTCGGCAGATTCAAGTAAGAAAGTTCTTTATCACCGCCTATATCCAATGTTCGGATAACGACAGGCTTTCCTTCCATTTTGTCTAGTACTTCTTTATAGGCTTTAAATTGTTCTTCCTCAGTTGGCAACTGATCTCGTCCCATATACAAAAATTCTGTTCTATATAAGCCGACACCTTCTGCCCCGTTCTCCAGTACACCTTTCACATCTGCTGGTGTACCAATGTTGGCAGCCAATTCGACTTGAACACCATCGGAAGATAAAGTTTTTTCATTTACCAGCTTTGCCCATTCTTCTTTTTGTTGCTGATATTTTTTTTGTTTTTCCTGATAAACAGCGATTTCATCATCAGTAGGATCAATGATTACTTGTCCATCGAGACCATCAATAATCACCATTACATTATTCTTAACTTTTTCTGTAACAACCTTTGTACCTACTACAGCAGGGATTTCCATCGAACGCGACATGATCGCAGAGTGCGATGTTCTCCCCCCAATATCTGTTGCAAAACCTTTTACAAATTTACGATTCAATTGAGCAGTGTCTGAGGGAGTAAGATCTTCAGCCAAGATTATTACTTCTTCAGCAATGCTTGCTGGTGTAGTAAATTTAACATCCAGCAAATGAGCTAATACACGTTTAGAAACGTCACGAATATCAGCAGCGCGCTCTTTCATGTATTCATTGTCCATTTGCTCGAACATATTGATGAACATAGAAGAAATATCATTCATTGCCACTTCTGCATTAATCTTTTCATTCTCTATTTTTTGTTTTACAGCATCAACGAGCTCAGGGTCACTTAGTACAAGAAGATGGGCAGCAAATATCGCTGCCTTATCTTCACCAAGTTCTTTATTCGCTTTTTCTTTAATTACTGAGAGTTCTTCTTTTGACACATTAATCGCAGCTTGGAAACGTTCGATTTCTTCCGCAATATTAGCAACTGGTTTCTTCTCAATCGTCAATTCTGGATTTTGAAGAACAAATGCTTTAGCGATCGCTATGCCGGCTGATGCTGCAATACCTGAAATTTTTTCAGACATTACTCACCAAGCCCTTCTTTTTTCATTACATCTTCGATTGCTGCTAATGCTTCATCAGCATCAGATCCTTCAGCTTTAACAGTGATTTCTGCACCAGATTGAATACCAAGACTCATAACACCCATGATTGACTTTAAGTTAACGCTCTTGCCATTGTAGTCAAGAGTAATATCTGAACTGAACTGACCAGCTTGGTTTACTAAAGTTGTTGCTGGACGTGCGTGAATCCCTGATTCGCTAGTTACTTTAAATGTTTTTTCTGCCATTGTTTTTTACCCCTTTATTTTTTAAATTTAATAATGTTTTCTTCTTCAATACCTACTGTTCCTGTTTTTTCTACTGAAACAGTTTCGCCCGATAAGTTTGTAAATACAATCGGAGTTATTACAGAAGGTGCATTTTCTTTTACAAAACTTAAGTCAACCTTCAATAGTTTCTGACCAGCTTCAACTTTGTCTCCTTCAGAAACAAATGTTTCAAAACCTTCACCTTTTAACTTAACAGTGTCGATTCCAAAATGAATTAAAATTTCTTTTCCGCTGTCAGACTCGATTCCGATTGCATGCTTTGTAGGGAATACATTAATAATCTTACCATTGACCGGTGAAACCACCAAACCATCTGCTGGTTCAATCGCAAAACCATCACCCATCATCTTGCCAGAGAATACTTGATCCGGCACTTCAGTTATCGGAAGTAATTTCCCTTTAATCGGAGATACGAAACGTTCTGCATCAGTTGAAACTGAAGAAACAGGCGTAACAACATCATTTGATTTTGTATCCGCTAGTTCACCTTGTTCAGCTACTTTTTCGCTGTTTTTAGGCTTGGCTACTGTTTTTCCATCCATAATATCTTTGATTTCGCTCTTGATTGTGTCAGAGCGTGTTCCAAAGATTGCCTGAATGCTGTTACCCATCTCAAGGACACCAGAAGCACCTAGCTTCTTCAAACGATTCTTGTCCACTTCTTTAGGATCGCGGACTGCAACTCGAAGACGAGTAATACACGCATCCAAGTCTGCAATATTGGATTTTCCGCCTAGTCCTTCTAAAATATTCGCTGCTAACGAGTCATTATTAGATGGTCCAACGTTAGTTTCTACTTCATCGTCTACAATTTCACGGCCTGGAGTTTTAAGATCCCACTTGCGGATCGCAAAACGAAATCCAAAATAATATATAACTGAGAACACTAGTCCTACAGGTATAACAAGCCACCAGTCTGTACGGTTAGGCAATACACCAAATAGTAAGTAATCAATTACACCGCCTGAGAATGTCATACCAATTTTAACATTTAGCAATTGCATAGTCATAAATGATAGACCTGCAAAAATAGCATGAATTCCAAAAAGGACTGGCGCTACAAAAAGGAATGTAAACTCGATCGGTTCAGTAATCCCTGTCAGGAAAGATGTTAATGCAGCTGAAGCCATAATACCAGCAACCACTTTTTTGTGTTCTGGGCGTGCTTCTTGATAAATAGCTAGTGCTGCAGCAGGAAGTCCAAACATCATGAACGGGAATTTACCTGTCATGAATGTCCCTGCTGTTAACGGGACATTGTCTTTTAATTGTGCAAAGAAAATACGCTGATCTCCGCGGACCAAACCTTCTGTAGCAGAATGGTATGAACCAAACTCAAACCAAAACGGAGAGTAAAAAATATGATGAAGACCAAATGGTATTAATGATCTCTCAATAACACCAAAAACAAAAGAAGCTAATGTTAAATTAGAGTTAATCATGCTTTCTGAAAAAACATTCAAGCCATTTTGAATAGGCGGCCAAATCCAAGTCATAACAATTCCTAAAATCAATGCTGAAACCGCTGTTATAATTGGAACAAAACGTTTGCCCGCAAAGAATCCAAGATATTGCGGAAGTTCAATGTTGTAATACCTTTTATAAAGATATGAAGCAAGAATACCCACGATAATACCGCCGAAAACCCCTGTTTGCAGGGTTGGAATGCCTAAAACCATTGCAAATGATGGATCTTTATCAATCATTTCCGGTTTAACACCTTCGATAACACTCATCGTAACGTTCATGATCAAGTATCCGATAATAGCAGCTAATCCAGCAACACCTTCACCGCCAGCAAGTCCAACGGCTACACCTACTGCAAATAATAATGACAAGTTGGAAAACACAATGTTCCCCGACTGCTCCATTACATTGGCTACTAGCTGAAACCAGCTGGCATCAAGCGCAGGCAGCAATTTTATCAATTCAGGATTTTTAAAAGCAGTACCAAACGCTAAAAGCAAACCAGCAGCTGGCAAAATTGCAACGGGCAGCATTAATGCTTTACCTACACGCTGAAGTACACCAAACAATTTTTTAAACATAGGAAGTCCTCCTTTTTAATTATGATAACCCTTCCATTTACTTTCGCTAAAACAAAAAAGACATAAATAAAGAACATAAGCAATTAACTTAATCAGATATTAATATATCCTAATTAAGTATTTGCTACACTTTGTTCTCTACTTATGCCTGATCGAATCAGTAACACGTATAAACGAATGTATTTATATTATTGCGTTCTATTCATTGTCATATCGCGAAAGCCTTTGCAAATGCATCGTTAGATAAACTGCTTCTGCATGGGGTACGGGCTTATTCAAGGAATTTTGCATGACCTTGATTAGCTTCCAAGCCAAATTGTAGCACACCGGGTATTCTTCTTTCAACACTTTTGCTAACCTTTCTTGCTCTTCCATTTTTTCTCCCATTGAAATTCTTTCAATGGCATGTCTCAAATGTCTAACCAGCCGCAAATAATTAATACTCTTAGTATCAATTAAAAGGTCTAAAGATTGCTGAATCATTGTGATAAGCGTATTAATCAATACAGAATGTTTCTTAATATCTGTAACACTTTTATTCGTAATACCGCTGTGAATATGGAGGGCAACGAATCCAATTTCACCTTCTGGAAGATAGATGTTCAATTCCCGATTTATAACTTCTATTACTTCTTCGGCCACTGTAAACTCTTTCGGATACAGCGTTTGTGTTTCTGTTAAAAAAGGATTCTTTATATCCATACCTTGCTGATATCGCTTAACGGCAAATGCAATATGATCTGTTAAAGCAACATGTATATGCTCATTTAATTTGTTTTCGAACCTATTTCCTATATATACAATAATGTCATTAATAAGTTCTACAGTTTTTTCATCGATATAGGTTAATAACGTACGATATTGTTTTTGTTCATTCTCATCTTTCAAGACAAACAGCTTATCAATTTGATCATCAAGAATAGAATCTCCTTGCTTTTTGGCAAAACCGATCCCTTTCCCAATAACTATTAGCTCCTTGTTTAAAGAGTCCGATACAATAACCACGTTATTATTTAATACCTTTTTGACTTGCAGGTTATTTTTCATTTCATTCACCTATTTCATAAACTGTACAGAAAAGAATATAGCACCTTTCATCATATATGAAAAAGTGAAGAAAAATCAATTACACTTTTTTCCCTTTAAAGAAAATTCCGACTGCAAACCGAAAACGGCTTTCGCCTGAAAGCCGCTTCCTGACTAAATCTCGAGTTCTCCAAGCCTCAATAATTCTACAACGGCTTGAGAGCGTCCTTTTACCCCAAGCTTTTGCATGGTATTCGAAATATGGTTTCGAACTGTTTTCTCACTAATAAATAATTGTTCCGCAATTTCTTTTGTGGTTTTGTCTTGGACTAGTAGTTCGAAAACTTCTCTCTCTCTTTTTGTAAGTAGAGGCTTCGGTCGGTAGTGTTTATCCTTCAATGAATTCACCCCTCCTTGCTAGGGTTTAGGAACCGCCAACGAATATTGGAAGTATTTAGTCAACATATAGTATGTTACACGTGCTGTGTGAGTGACTTGGTTCACTTAAATATGCATAAAAAAAAGCCCATTTTTTACACATGGGCTTTTTGTGAAAAATGATAAAATAGGGATTTTTGCTCTTCGGTCCATTTTGAAGGACGACCGCTTTTTCTTGAAATCTGTACGATGGATCCTCTCCCTGTAAAAACAGGCTCTTCTTTTTCATTCAGTCCCATATAATGCAGATCAATAGAAGAGGAACCCACATAATTAATTTTCACAAATACTTTTAAACGCTCATCATACATAATCTGTGCTAAGTAATCACATTGCAAATCTGCAACTACTGGTATTTCTTCTGAATTTGGAGTTCCCCACGATTTCATAAGTCCTAATTCTTTAAAAAGAGAGATTCTGGCTTCTTCCATATAAATGAATATATTAGTATTGTTCACATGTCCAAAGCCGTCTATTTCGCCAAACCTCACAAATAATTCTTGATAATAATGAAAGTCTTTTTTCCACTCATCAAAAGTTGTGATGTAATCTTGTCTAGCCACTGTATCCCCGCCTTTTATAGAAAAGGCTCCTCCTAATCTAAGGAGAAGCCTTACTCTTTATTTATCTGTCACTGCCAAAGAAATTTTTAAATGCCTGGAATGATGTATCCCGGTTAAGAGCTGCGATTGATGTTGTTAATGGAATTCCTTTAGGACATGACTGTACACAGTTTTGCGAGTTTCCACACTCAGCAAGTCCCCCATCATCCATGATTGCATTTAAACGTTCTTCTTTATTCATGGCACCTGTCGGATGTGCATTAAATAAACGAACTTGTGAAAGTGGTGCAGGTCCAATGAAATCAGATTTGCTGTTAACGTTTGGACATGCCTCTAAACATACTCCGCAAGTCATGCATTTTGAAAGTTCATATGCCCATTGACGCTTCGTTTCCGGCATACGCGGTCCAGGTCCCAAATCGTATGTACCATCGATTGGAATCCATGCCTTTACTCGCTTAAGAGCATTGAACATTCTGCTTCGATCGATTGCCAAGTCACGTACCACAGGAAAAGTCTTCATTGGTTCAAGGCGGATCGGCTGTTCCAATTGATCCACAAGTGCTGTACATGATTGTCTCGGCTTTCCGTTGATCACCATAGAACAGGCACCACAGACTTCTTCCAAACAGTTCATTTCCCATGTAATAGGAGAAGTAGCTTCCCCTTTTGCATTAACCGGATTTCTTCGAATTTCCATAAGAGCAGAAATAACGTTCATGTTCGGACGATGCGGAATCTCAAACTCTTCTATATATGGGGCAGAATCAGGGCTATCTTGTCTCGTGACGCTGAATTTAACCATTTTTGTGCTCATGCTTACACCCCTTACTTGTTTTTAGAATAGTCACGTTTACGTGGTTGAATTAACGAAACGTCAACTTCTTCATACTCAAATTCAGGTCCATTGACAGCTGGATTGAATTTCGCTTTAGTCGTTTTCAACCAGTTCTCATCATTACGTTCTGGAAAATCTGGTTTATAATGCGCACCGCGGCTTTCATCACGATTTAATGCACCTAATGTGATAACTCGTGCAAGCTGAAGCATGTGCCAAAGCTGGCGTGTAAAGGATGCACCTTGATTACTCCATTTGGATGTATCATTGATATTGATGTTTTTGTAACGCTGCATCAATTCTTGGATCTTTTCATCTGTTTGTTTTAATTTATCGTTGTATCTTACAACTGTAACGTTATCCGTCATCCATTCACCAAGCTCTTTATGGATTACGTAAGCATTCTCAGTTCCATCCATAGAAAGAATGTTGTTATATACTTCTTGATCTTTTCTGACTTGATTTTCAAATACAGAAGCAGACACGTCTTCAACTGTTTTTTCCAAACCTTTGATGTACTTAACTGCTGAAGGACCCGCCATCATTCCGCCGTAGATCGCAGAAAGAAGAGAGTTTGCTCCAAGTCGGTTAGCACCATGATATTGGTACTCACACTCACCCGCTGCAAAAAGACCTGGGATATTTGTCATTTGATCATAATCTACCCACATTCCACCCATTGAATAGTGAACCGCAGGGAATATTTTCATAGGAACTTTACGAGGATCATCTCCCATAAACTTCTCATAAATCTCAATAATTCCACCAAGTTTAATATCAAGCTCTTTTGGATCTTTATGAGAAAGATCCAGGTAAACCATGTTTTCACCGTTGATACCAAGCTTTAAATCTACGCACACATGGAAAATTTCACGAGTCGCGATATCACGCGGAACAAGGTTTCCGTATGCAGGATATTTTTCTTCAAGGAAATACCAAGGTTTTCCGTCTTTATATGTCCAGACACGTCCGCCTTCACCACGAGCAGATTCACTCATTAAACGAAGCTTATCGTCTCCTGGAATAGCAGTTGGATGAATTTGAATGAACTCGCCATTCGCATAATATACACCTTGCTGATAAAGAGAAGATGCTGCTCCGCCTGTATTGATTACAGAGTTAGTAGATTTCCCGAAAATAATACCAGGGCCGCCTGTCGCCATAATTACAGCGTCAGCAGAGAAACTTGAAATCTCCATTGACTTTAAATTTTGTGCTGTAATACCACGGCACTGTCCTTCTTCGTCTATGACAGCAGATAAGAACTCCCAGCCCTCGTATTTAGTTACAAGACCTGCAACTTCATAACGGCGAACTTGCTCATCCAAAGCATATAATAGCTGCTGTCCTGTAGTTGCGCCAGCGAATGCTGTACGGTGATGCTGAGTTCCACCAAAACGACGGAAATCAAGTAATCCTTCTGGTGTTCTATTAAACATAACTCCCATACGGTCCATTAAATGGATGATACCAGGTGCTGCATCACACATTGCTTTTACAGGTGGCTGATTCGCTAAGAAGTCACCGCCGTAAACAGAATCATCGAAGTGTTCCCAAGGTGAATCTCCTTCACCTTTTGTATTAACTGCACCGTTTATACCGCCTTGTGCACAAACAGAATGTGATCGTTTTACAGGTACAACTGAAAAAAGGTCGACATTCACACCAGCTTCTGCAGCTTTGATTGTAGCCATCAAACCGGCGAGACCTCCGCCAACAATAATAATTTTCTGATTACTCAATTTGTCTCACCCCTTTTAAATGAATGCAAAAATAGAACGTACGCTAACAATGGCTAAGAGAATAAATACGCCCAATGTTACGTATGTAGAAATCTTTTGTGAACGAGGAGAAACAGTTAGGCCCCAGCTTACAAAGAAAGACCATAGTCCATTCGCAAAATGAAAGACCGCTGATAGAACTCCAACTAAATAAAAAGCAACCATCACTGGTGAACTTAGGATATCTTCCATCATAGAGAAGTTAACTTCAGCCCCCATAGCGGCTTGTATGCGTGTTTCCCAAACATGCCACGCAAGAAAAATAAGAGTAATAATACCAGTTACACGCTGGACGAGGAACATTGCATTACGGAAATAGCCATAGCGGCTAACGTTGTTTTTCGCTTGAAACGTAATATATAGTCCGTACACCGCATGAAAAAGCAGTGGTAAGTAAATAACAAACGTTTCTAGTACAATTCGAAATGGTAAACTTTCCATAAAATGTGCTGCGGCATTAAAATCCTCTGCACCTCTTGTTGCAAAGTGGTTTACAACTAGATGCTGAACGAGAAAAAGCCCGATAGGAATAACTCCTAATAGTGAATGAATCCTTCTGTTGACAAAATCTTTATTGCCAGCCATTTTCTTGCCCCCTTCATATTTAGCCTCTTTTGGCTGCTAATCTGTTGTTTCTCTCCATCTCTCGTGTAAGCGTTTTAGTTTCCTCTTTTAAGAGGATGAATTTTAAAACAATACGTTTAATCAACTAGCAACATGTCCATTTTACTCCCATCGTTTGACACCGTCAAGAAAACGCTAACAAGTAAATCAGGATATTTTATTGGTACATCAACGTTTTTTCTAACTAACATTCTCGACAATTTCCGATTGTTGCTGTAGAGTTTGATCCCTATACCCGTTATAATAAAATATAGAAAGAAGGGATGCAGAATGTTTAAGCAAAAAACAAACGAAGAAACCGCACCTGTCGAAAAGGCTTCCGTATCGCAATTTGCCTATGAATTACTTCGTAGCGATTTGTTACCTGAACTTCTTGGTAAGGAAGAAAGAAATATTCTATATTGGGCTGGCAGACATCTAGCCAGAAAATATCCTTTACATACAATGGAAGAAGTACACGCCTTTTTCAATGAAGCAGCATGGGGCACACTAGAAATGATCGAGGCATCAAGCAGCGAAATGGTCTTTTCTTTAAACTCTTCACTCATTGAACAGCGATTGCAGAATTTTCATAATCAAACCTTTAGTTTAGAAGCAGGTTTCCTCGCTGAACAAATTCAGCTGCAAAAAAAGTGCACGACAGAAGCTTTAGAATCTATCAAACGAAATAAAATTTCTTTCACTGTACAGTGGGATAAAAAGGATACGATTGATTGATAAGGGGCTGACCCAAAAGTATAATAACTTTTGCGGTCATGCCTCTTTTTTTATTATCATGGTTTGATATTTTTGTGGATTTGTCGAATTTTGTTCACTTTTGTCATTTCGGGAGTATTTGAATAAAACTCGTTGGATTATGGGCAAATCTCGTTGAATTATAATCTATTTCCGTTGGATTACCCTGCGATTGCTCTATCATTCATAGGCAAATCGCAAATAGGTAAGCGTAATAAAGTCCGAATCTAGGATAATATAAATGAAACAAGAAAAAAAGACCCTAAAAGGCATTATTTTACGCCTTTTTCGGATCTAACTTTTCATTTTTCAGCTCACGAATTTTGAACAGGTACACGTGCGTCTAATTCAAAAATATCATGCAGTGTTTCAATAGATTTAACCATGTCATCCTGCTTCACTACTGTAGAAACTTTAATCTCTGAAGTACTGACCATTTTTATCAAAATGTTTTGATCTGATAAAGCCTTGAACATTTTTGCGGCAACTCCATGATTCGAAATCATACCTGAACCGACGATAGATACTTTTGCCAGACCACTCTCATAGCTAATTGATTCAAAACCTAATTTATCCTGAAACCCTGCCAATACTTCTTGGGTTTCTGACAATACGCTTGTTTCAATCGAAAAAGAAATATTTGTTTTTTCTTCATTCATTACATTTTGAATGATGATATCAACATTTATTCCATTACTTGCTAAAATAGTAAATAGATCAGAGAGTGAGTTAATATTATTCGGCATGTTAGAAACAGTAATTTTCGTTATATTTCCTTCAAACGCCAAACCTCTTACCATTAAGTTTTGTTCCATAGATGATTCCTCCTCAACTAATGTTCCACGTTCATCACTCATACTGGATCTGACTTCTAACGCAATTTGATAATTTTTAGCAAATTCAACTGCCCTCGGATGCAGTACTCCCGCTCCTAAGTTAGCCATTTCCAGCATTTCATCATAAGAAATGGATGGGATTTTTCTCGCGGTCTTTACAACACGCGGATCTGTTGTGAATACACCTGTAACATCCGTGTAGATATCACATCGATCAGCCTTTAGTGCTGCAGCTAAAGCTACAGCTGTAGTATCTGATCCGCCTCTGCCTAATGTTGCAATATCATTCGTTTCAGAGATAACCCCTTGGAAACCGGCAACTACAGCTATATGTCCGCTTTTCAGTAAGTCCTCTATCCGTTTAGAGTCAATATCTAGAATTCTCGCATTTGAAAATGTATTTTCCGTCTGTATACCCGCTTGCCAGCCAGTTAATGACTGTGCTTTATACCCTTGCTGATGGAGGGCTATCGTTAACAAAGCAATTGTAATCTGCTCACCTGTAGTAAGGAGCATATCCATTTCTCTTTTTGATGGATTAGGACTGATTTCTCCCGCTAGTCTCACAAGTTCATCAGTTGTCTTTCCCATTGCCGATACAACGACAACCACTTCATTCCCATTATCTACTTCATTTATAACTCTTTTAGCGACATTTTGAATCCGTTCAACAGACCCAACACTCGTACCGCCAAACTTTTGTACGATTCTCCCCATTTTCTCCCAATCCTTTCCTGATGTGAATTCTATCTCCAGATTAGAAACAAAAAAGCAACAATAAGGAAAAAACCCTATTGTTGCTGTATCCGTAGCAAGCCAAGTTTGTTTCCCCTAGTGAGATAGTTCTCCACACAAATCCTGGGGGGACTTGTGTGACAGCCCTGTATTTATTCAATACAGGTCCAGCATAAAAGGTAAGAAGTCCAATTACACTTCGGCAAAAATCCCCTTTCCTCCACCCTCAAAAGAGCTTCTTCTCTTCAGATGGTCTACTATTGGTTTTTGCTCCTCTACCATCACTTCTATTGAAGCATGGCATATTTATAAAGTTGGGTTTATTTTAACAAAGTTAACGTAGTCCTGCAACTACTCATTTGACTGGAGTGTCTTGGAAATTTCTTCAGCAACTGCCCTTGGAATTCCGGCTTCCTGGATTTCTTCAACTGTAGCCTCTTTCATTTTCTTAAAGGATCCAAAATGACGAAGAAGTAATTTTTTACGTTTATCACCAATACCCGCAATACCATCTAAGGAAGATTCGAACATACTTTTCGATCGTACTTTTCTATGAAATGTGATAGCAAATCGGTGTACTTCATCTTGAATTCTCTGAAGTAAATAAAACTCCTGGCTATTTCTAGATAGATGAATCATTTGCGGCGGATCACCCAACCATAACTGTGAAGTTCGGTGTTTTTCGTCCTTTGATAGACCCGCTACCGGTATGAACAAATTCAATTCGTTCTCCAATACGTCCTGAGCAGCGGCGATTTGTCCTTTTCCACCATCAATAAGTATTAAACTCGGAAGTTCCCCTTCTTCTTTTAGAAGTCTTGAATATCTCCTTCTGACTACTTCTTTCATAGATGCATAGTCATCAGGACCTTCGACTGTTTTAATTTTATACTTTCGATATTCTTTTTTATATGGTTTTCCGTCAATAAACACAACCATCGCTGAAACAGGATCAGTTCCGTGAATATTCGAGTTATCGAAAGCTTCTATTCGATATGGAGGAGCAATCCCCATTTTCTCTCCAAGATTTTCAACTGCTTTAACTGTTCTAGCCTCGTCGTGTTCAATTAATGCAAACTTTTCATTAAGTGCCAGCGTTGCATTTTTAGTTGCTAATTCAACGAGTTCCTTCTTCTGTCCCTTTTTAGGCTGCAAAACTCTTACATTTAAAAGCTGCTGAATAAGATTAGCGTCTACAGGCTGCGGCAATAAGATTTCTCTAGGCAGTAAATGATTCTTCTGCAAATAAAACTGACCGATAAATGTAAGTAAATCTTCATGCGCTTCTCCGTAAAAAGGAAAAACAGAAATATCTCTTGCAATCACCTTGCCCTGACGGATAAAAAATACTTGAACACACATCCATCCTTTATCAAAGTGATATCCAAAAACATCTCGGTCCACAAGGTCTGCTGTCATCATTTTTTGTTTTTCCATCACTGCTTCAATATGGCGGATTTGATCACGAAGCTCTTTTGCCCGTTCGAAATTCAGTGCTTCTGAGGCCTCTAGCATTTTTTCAGATAGCTCATTCTTCACTTCTTGGTAACCGCCGCTTAAAAATTTCACGATCTCATTGACCATCTCTTTGTTTTGTTCAGGTGTAATATCATAAACACATGGACCTAAACATTGACCAATATGATAATATAAGCAAACTCTTTTTGGCATCGTATCACATTTTCGAAGAGGAAAAATTCGATCAAGAAGCTTTTTTGTTTCTTGAGCCGCATAGGCATTTACAAAAGGTCCAAAGTATTTGCCGCCATCTTTTTTTACTTTGCGTGTATATAGTAACCGGGGCTGCTTCTCAGAGGTTACTTTTAAATAAGGATAACTCTTATCATCTTTAAGCATTACGTTATATCGAGGATCATGCTTTTTGATTAAGTTCATCTCTAATACAAGAGCTTCCATCTCTGATGAAGTAACGATGTATTCGAAATCTTTAATCTCGCTGACTAATCGCTGTGTTTTTCCATCATGTGATCCAGAAAAATATGATTTTACACGATTTTTTAATACCTTTGCTTTTCCTACATAAATAACTTTACCGAATTCGTTTTTCATCAAATAACAACCTGGCTGATCCGGGAGCAGCATCAGTTTTTGCTTGATGGAGGTCATATTACATTCCCCTCTGCTAATAATACTTTTATTTATCATATCATGTTGTCAGTATGAATGAACACTATGCAAGCTCTAAACAAATACTGGGTTAAAAAGAATCAACAATTTTTTCTTTTGATATGTATTATCGAATTCCCCATTTAAAAATGACATAAAAAAGCCCGGGGAGCCCGGGCTTTTCATTCTACTTATTTATGTTTGTTAAGCAATTCGACTAAAGCTTCTTTTGGCTGGAAACCAACAACTTGGTCAACTACTTGCCCATCTTTGAAAACTAATAATGTCGGAATACTCATAACTCCATATTTACCAGCTGTTTCTTGGTTTTCATCAACATCGAGTTTTACAACTTTTACTTCTTCAACTTCTTGATCAAGTTCCTCAAGAACTGGAGCAATCATTTTACAAGGTCCGCACCATGGTGCCCAAAAGTCAGCAAGTACTAAACCTTCGTTTGTTTCTGTATTAAATGTTTGATCTGATGCATTTACAATAGCCATTTATTTGGCCCTCCTTTGATATTAACAAGTGTAAACAAAGTATATCACCATAAATAATACTGTTGCCAATTGTTTGCTCACCAATATAGTACCCAAGTTCGAAACGTAACAAACGTTAAGTAGTAAGTCTCTCATTTAAGTGTTTATTACAATTGAATAATTCACAAAACCAATCTTCATTTTGAACTCTGAACTTAGAAAAAGAAGTATTATTTAAACCATACCATTTGTCAGTTTGATCCTGCAGCAAATGTTTAAAGATCCTTACAAGTAAAGCGCCATGAGAAACAATCAGCACTTTTTGATCAGGATGATTCTGAACGATTTCTTTTAAAGCTGCTTTCCAGCGTGTATCTGCTTCTTCATTTTTCTCTCTTCCTAATTCAAGTGTCTTCCACTCTTCGCCCCATTTTTCTACTCGTTCAGCTTCTGTAGTGCCTTCTGTATCACCAAATGAAATCTCTCGAAGTCTCTCATCAATTATTAAAGACAATCCTGTTTGTTCTGCTATTGCATTCGCTGTATGGAATGCTCGTGATAATGGACTTGTATAAATAATATCCCAATTTTCATTTTTGCATCTTTCTGCAACAGCAAAAGCCTGTTGTTTTCCTTGGTCATTTAGAGGAATATCAATACAACCTTGAGCTCTCTTTTCGATATTCCAATCCGTTTCACCGTGGCGAATAAACCCTATCGTAGTCAAAACCATATCCCCTTTTTCTTTATCTATTATCTATAATTATATTATGTTAACAGTAAAACGTTAAATATTAGTCTGTAATTATAATAATAAGGCTGAAATTCCATAACCATTGTTGTTCTTAGAAGTAGTTCGCTCCATCGTGATCGCTTTCCGCAGGAGTCTCGCACCTTGCGCTTTAATCAACTAGTCAGTGGAGAGAATGAACATATGAGCAAAAAGTTACATTCTTTTAGAAAAGAGCCATTAGAAAATACCCTAAATTAAAGAAGACGCCCAAACTTGAGGACGCCTCCTTTCTTATTTATTTTATACTAAAACTTTCTTAAATTCTTCAGTGAGCAATGGAACAACCTCAAACAAATCTCCTACAATCCCGTAATCTGCTACGGAAAAAATACTCGCTTCAGGATCCTTGTTGATGGCAACAATAACTTTAGAGTTGGACATACCTGCTAAATGCTGAATCGCTCCCGATATGCCGCAAGCAATGTACAAATCAGGTGTTACGACTTTACCCGTTTGACCAATCTGCAAAGAATAATCACAATAATCAGCATCACATGCTCCACGAGAAGCGCCTACTGCAGCTCCAAGAACATCAGCGAGTTCTTGAAGAGGTTTAAACCCATCTGTTGATTTTACTCCTCGTCCGCCTGCAACCACAATTTTTGCCTCTGAAAGATCTACACCAGTAGATGCTTTACGAACAACCTCTTTAACAATCGTACGCAAATCTTTAATATCTACAGAAACCGATTTAATTTCACCAGTACGAGATTCATTTTTTTCTAACGGTGTAATGTTATTTGGACGAATTGTCACAAATACAAGACCATCAGTAATCACTTTCTTTTCAAAAGCCTTACCAGAATATACAGGGCGTGTGAACACTGTATTTTCACCAGCCTGCTCAAGACCTGTTACATCCGAAATCAAGCCAGACTCTAAACGAGCAGCAAGTCGAGGTGAAAGATCTTTACCTAGTGATGTATGACCAAATACAATCGCTTCAGGTTTTTCTTCATCTATCACTTGCTTTAACGCTTGAAAGTAACCATCTGTCGTATAATTTGACAGCTTTTCATTTTCAGCAACCAGCACACGGTCTGCTCCGTAATGGATGAGTTCATTACCTAAGTTTTGAACGGAGTCACCGCACAATACTGCGAACACTTCTCCTCCTCCAGAAATTTCTTTCCCTGCCGCTATCGCTTCAAATGAAACATTACGAAGTGCGCCGTCACGTGATTCAGCTAGTACTAAAACTTTTTTTGCCATGATGTCTCCTCCTTATATTACCTTTGCTTCGGTTCTTAATAGGGATACAAGTTCTTTTACTTGGTCAGCTGTTTCGCCGGATAAAATTTTTCCTGCTTCCTTTTTAGGAGGAAGATAGATTTCTACCGTTTTTGTTTTGGCTTCCACGTCATCTTCATCAATATCCAGGTCATCAAGGTCTAATGACTCAAGCGGCTTTTTCTTCGCTTTCATGATTCCTGGAAGAGACGGATAACGAGGTTCGTTCAAACCTTGCTGAGCAGTCACCAATAGTGGAAGAGATGTTTCTATTTTTTCTAAATCTCCCTCAACATCACGTTCAATATTTACTGTTGTTCCGTTTACTTCAATTTTCGTAATCGTTGTTACATGCGGAATATCAAGCAACTCAGCTAGACGAGGACCCACTTGCCCTGTACCATTATCAATAGCAACATTACCACCTAAGATAATGTCATATTCTTTGTCTTTAAAATATGTTGCTAAAATAGATGAAGTTGAAAATTGATCCTGTGAATCAAGATCTTCATTAGAAATTAGTACTGCTTGATCAGCTCCCATAGCCAAAGCTGTACGCAATTCTTTTTCAGAATCCTCATCGCCTACTGTTACAACTGTAACTGTCCCGCCATGTGCATCTTTTAAAGTAATTGCTTCTTCAATTGCATATTCGTCATATGGATTTATGATGAATTCAGCACTATCTTCTGAAATCTTATTATTGGAAACAGAGATCTTTTCTTCAGTATCAAAAGTGCGTTTTAATATAACAAAAATATTCATGGTTTACCCCTCCTAATATTATCTATCCTGAAATTCAGGTTTTCTTTTTTCAATAAATGCTTGGATTCCTTCTTGTCCATCGTGGCTTTTAAAGGCTTTACCAAACAGTTCTTGTTCTTTTACAGAACCTTTTTCATAAAGTCCTGCTCGTGCGTATTGAAGCAGCTCAAGCGTATATTTAATAGATACAGCACTTTTATCTGTAAAACTTTCTGCCAATTTGTAAGCCTTTTCAAAAAGTTCTTCAGCAGAGTAAGCTTCGTTTGCCAAACCAAGAGCTACGGCTTCTTGACCTGTTACAGGCTTACTTGAAAGCAGCATCTCACAAGCTTTTGGCACACCAACGAGCTGAGGGAGTCTTTGAGTACCTGCAAACCCAGGAATTAATCCTAATGTCAGCTCTGGCAGTCCAAGTTTCGCGTCATCGGCAACAAGTCTGATATGACAGCTCATTGCGAGTTCAAGTCCGCCGCCTAAAGCAGCTCCATGTATTGCTGCAATTACCGGTTTTGAAAATTGCTCGATTCGGTTAAAAACATCTTGGCCCTTCTTACCCAATTTAGCAAATCCTTCTTCGTCCTGAACTTCTGTAAATTCTTTTATATCAGCACCGGCTGAAAAGAAACGGCCATCACCGAGAATGACAACGGCTTTTACTTCAATATCTGATTCAATCTGGTCCAGTGCTTGATCTATTTCACGAATTACACCAGTTGAAAGAGCGTTTGCAGGTGCACGATTTAATTTAATCGTTGCTATTTTTCCTTTTTTGTTCACTTGCAAAAAATCCACTTTACCTAGCCTCCTCTAACTAAAACTTAATTTGAATTCGGCATCTTTACTGATAAACCATTGACAAGCATTTGGTGTATAGCATCAGCAAGAGCAGGTAAATCATATCGGTGATCATTCATCACCCAGTTAGTAGCAGTTTCATCGATAGTTCCAAAAATCATTTGCCTTGCGAGCCGAATGTCAATTTCAGGAACAAACACACCTTCTTGCATGCCATCGTTTAATATCGTATCAATTAAGTTTAAGTACCTTTTTAATACTTCACCAATTTTAGCACGAAGCTGTCTATTTGTTTGACGCAATTCCAGTTGAGTCACGATCGATAGCTCATAATCTGCAGTTAACTGCTTAAAATGCATTTCGACGAGTGTTCTTAGCTTTTCGATCGCCGTATCTTTCCCTTTCAGCTCATTTTCTGTTTTTTCAATAAAGGTCCCCATCTTCTCATTAAAAACAGAAACAAGCAGATCTTCCTTATTTTTAAAATACAGATAAATCGTGCCGTCTGCTACGCCGGCTTCTTTTGCAATTTTGGAAACTTGAGATTGATGATAACCATGTTCAGCAATTACATTAACGGCAGCATCAATAATTTTTTCGTATTTTGGACCTTTACGTTTCATAACTATCGCCTCATTTGTGTATAGCACAATCTCACTTACAGAAAATGAATGATTGTTCATTCATAATTGTAAAACAAATCTTTCTTTTCTGTCAATTTTATTATGTCATTATTCTAACGTAATTGACAAGTTAAATGTAGTTAGAATTACATTTGCCTAGAAAAATTGTTGATATGCGACTTTTCAAATCTAATAATATCCATAATACAGAAGACTTTGTTTTTGTGAAAACAACCGACGGTAAAAATGTCGATCAAAGCGCCATTATAAACAAAAATCGTCAAACAAAAAACCGCTCAATGGCGGTTTTTTGTGATTAAGTTCAGGCATTTTGTTCAGCTTTTTGTTTCTCCTCTTCCAGTAATACCCGGCGAAGTATTTTCCCTACAATCGTTTTAGGTAAATCTTTCCGGAATTCATACAGTCTAGGAACTTTGAATGATGCAAGGTGTTCACGGCAATATTTGTTTAATTCTTCTTCAGAACACTCTGCACCGTCTTTTAGAACAATAAAAGCTTTTACAGTCTCACCGCGGTATGGATCTGGAACTCCTACGACAACAACTTCTTTCACTTTTTCGTGCTCATAAAGCACTTCTTCCACTTCACGGGGATAAATATTAAAACCGCCGGCAATGATAAGGTCTTTTTTACGGTCAACAATGTAAAAATATCCTTTTTCATCCATGTACCCAACGTCACCGGTTATGAGCCAATCATCATGAAACACAGCTGCCGTTTCTTCAGGCTGGTTCCAATACCCTTTCATAACCTGCGGACCACGAACAGCCAATTCCCCAATTTCTCCAGGTTCAGCCCATTCGCCGGCTTCTGAAGAAATGATTCCTGCTTCTGTATTCGGCCACGGAAGCCCGATACTGCCTTTGATTTGTTCACCATAAATCAAATTGGCATGTGTAACGGGTGAAGCTTCAGTAAGTCCATAACCTTCTACGAGAGTCCCAGATATAATTGCCTGGAACTTTTCTTGAACTTCTGATGGAAGTGCTGCTGAACCACTGATACAAGCCTGAATAGAAGATAAATCATATTTTTTTAAATCCGGATGATTCAATAGGGCAATGTACATAGTTGGTGCACCCGGAAATAAAGTTGGACGTTCTTTATGAATCGTCTTTAAAACTTGTTTGGGATCAAACTTCGGCAAGATAATCATTTGTGCTTTTGTAATGATTCCAAGGTTCATTACACATGTCATGCCATAGACATGGAAAAACGGCAGGGCTCCCAAAATCTTCTCTTTTCCATCACGGTTCTTATACATCCATGCATTGCATTGTAATGCATTTACGACAAGATTTTGATGAGTTAGCATTACACCTTTTGCAGGTCCCGTAGTCCCGCCAGTATATTGCAATAATGCAAGATCTTCCTCAGGATTGATATCCACACTAGGGTAATTTGGAGATGAATGTTTTAGCAGCTCAGTAAATGAATGGACTTCATGGTTGTAAGTGATATCTACTACAACATTAGGATTTTGTCTTTTCTGTATGAATGGGTATAAAAGATTTTTCGGAAAAGGCAAATAATCCTTAACTGAAGTCATAATGACGTGTTCTAAAGCGGTCTCATTTCGAACTGAAGAAATTCTGCCAAACAGCAGATCCAGACCAACAATCACTTTAGCCCCGCTATCAGCCAGCTGATGATGGAGCTCCCTTTCCGTATATAATGGATTGGTCTGAACAACGATACCGCCTAAAAATAAAGTGCCGTAGTACGCAATTACCCCTTGAGGACAATTTGGAAGCATAATTGCAACTCTGTCACCTTTTTTCACTCCCATTTTGGAGAGAGCGTCAGCAAACCGTAAACTGCTTTCATACAGTTCGCCAAATGTTAATGTTTTACCTAAAAAATGCACAGCAGTTTGATCTTTTTTCTCTACTGCTGCTGATTCTAAATACGCGAATAAAGGTTTGCTGTCATAATCAAGATGTCCTGGAATTTCGTTTGGGTAACTGTTAAGCCACCTTCTTTCCACTTGCATCTCCTCCTTATTCACGCTTACCTTCAAAAATTCTATATATAATCCTATTATATTGAAAACGTATACATAATTATATACTTTTTGAAAAATTTAAAATAATCCGTAAAATTACTGCCTAAAAAAACCAGATCCCTTTTTTGGAATCTGGTTCTTTGTTACGTAAAAAACAATAAATAAATCATCCCGGCAGCAATAAATACACCGCTTAGAACAAATAAGACTTTAAATAACGTATCCATATTTATATCCCTTCAACTATTCGATGCCTTCTCCGATGACAAAAGAAAGACCTATTGAAATAATCATCGAAATAAAACCAACAGCTTTATTATCATTTTCTATTTCCTTATCTATTTGAAATTTTGGAGTTAAAAATTCAAAGATGAAATAACCGATAAGAAGTAATACAAAACCAAAAACTCCCCAAGTGATCATTGTAACTATTGAGTCATTCTGGCCAATAGAATAACGAAAAATGTTTGCAATTCCAAAAATTTTCCCGCCAGTTGCCATAGCCACAGAAAAGTTCCCGTTTTTTATTTCTACCCAATTTTTATAACGTGTTACAAGCTCAAAAATGGCTAAAAACACAACTAAACAAAGCACGACAACACTGTAATTTGCAGCTGTTTTTAAAAAGGCATTTCCCATAAAATCCATTGTTTGTGCAGCTCCTTTTTCTCCATTCAAGTAAGCTTAACTTATTTTAGTACTGCCACTGTAACTCCGCCTCCGCCTTCACCAGCTTCACCCATTCTGGTTGACTTCACATTCCGATGGGTTTTCAAAAGTTCTTGTACACCTTTTCTAAGAGCACCTGTTCCTTTACCATGGATAATATATACTTGATTAAAACCAGCTAACATTGCTTCATCCAAATACCGGTCTACCTCCAGCATGGCATCTTCATACCTCTTCCCTCTCAGATCAAGCTCAGGACGGAAGTTATCATTTGAACCTGTAACTTTAACAAAAGATCGAGGCTCGGCTTTTGGTTTTGTTTGTTTGATCCATTCTAAATCTCGTTCTTTTACATTCATTTTTAAAATACCAATCTGTACTTGGTATTCATTATTGCTTACCTTTTCTACAATGTGTCCTTTTTGACCCACAGTAAGCACCCTTACTTCATCTCCAGGCATATACTCTGCTTTTGTGGAAGCTGCTTTTTGCTGCTTTTTCTTTGACTGTGATTTAGGTACAGCCTCTTCTAATCTCTTCTTCGCTTCAATCAGTTTGTGTTCTTTGATTTGACCGCCTGATTTTTGCAGCTCGCGTATTTCATGGATGATTTCTTCTGCGGTTTCACGTGCCTTTATTACAGCTTCTTCCGCTTCTTCTTTTGCTTTCAAGTACAAACGTTCTTTTTCATTTTGATAAAGTTCCAGTTCCCTTTCAAGATCTGTTTTAATAGCCTCTGCTTCTTTTCTCATCAGATGAGCCTGTTCCATTTCTTTTTCGGCTTCCTTCCGATTGTCTTCAAGCGAGCGTATCATATTATCAATCTTGTTTTCATCTTCACTGATTTGTTCGCGGGCTGCATCAATGATATCCTGACGTAGTCCTAATCGTTTTGAAATTTCAAATGCATTACTTCGACCCGGCACACCAACTAGCAATCTATATGTTGGACGTAATGTCTGCACATCGAATTCTACAGAAGCATTCATTACTCCTTCACGGTTATAGGCATATGCTTTTAATTCACTATAATGAGTTGTTGCCACAACACGTGCTCCTCTTGCAAACACAAAATCAAGAATGGAAATCGCAAGTGCTGCACCTTCCTGCGGGTCAGTACCCGCACCAAGTTCATCAAAGAGCACGAGTGATTCATGATCCATATTGTTCAAAATATCAACGATGTTCACCATGTGTGAAGAAAAAGTACTCAAAGACTGCTCAATCGATTGTTCATCTCCAATATCTGCAAAAATTGATTGGAACACAGCCATTTCTGATTCTTCTCGAGCTGGAATTTGCAACCCGCATTGAGCCATCAACGTCAAAAGACCGATCGTTTTTAGCGTTACAGTTTTCCCACCAGTATTTGGACCCGTTATTACTAAAGACTGATATTCCCCGCCCAGCATTACACTGATTGGAACAACTGAATTTTGGTCTAATAATGGGTGTCTTGCCTCTTTTAGTGAAATAAATCCATGATCATTCATAATTGGTCTTGTAGCTTTTAATTCATTCGCAAATCTTGCTTTTGCCAAAATGAAATCAACTTCTGCAAGCTCCTCCACGTTCAAAAGGATATCTTCTGCATTTTCGGCAACTTGCATTGTCAATTCTCTTAAAATTTTCTCGATTTCGCGAGCTTCTTTTGCTTTAGTATCTTTCACTTGGTTGTTGATCGCAACGACAGATTGCGGTTCGATAAAAAGAGTCGCTCCACTTGCAGACTGATCGTGTATCATCCCGCCAAAATTACCTCTGTACTCTTGTTTAACTGGAATAACAAATCTGTCATTTCGAATCGTAATAATCGTATCAGACAGCATTTTTTGATAACTTGAAGAACGAACGATCGATTCAAGCTTTTCTCTTACTCTAGCTTCAAATGTTCTAAGCTGCTGACGAATCAATCTTAATTCATTACTTGCACTATCCATCATGTGACCGTGGTCATCAATACAGCTTTTTATCGATTGCTCGATGTCATTTAAAGGAATTATTACTTCCGCGGTACGTTTTAAAATCGTCAGTTCAATACCATCTTCAACAAGTCCTTCAATAAAGCGTTTAAAACGTCTGCCGCCATATATGGTAGAAGCGATATCCAGCAGATCTTCCTCGTTAAGCAAGCTTCCGATTTGGGATCGTTTAACATTAGAACGAACGTCAAAAATCCCGCCAAATGGAACCTGTCCTTTTAATCGCAGTACTTTGACACCTTCATCTGTCGCCTCATGGGCAAAGTTTACCTCATCTAAAGTTACTGAAGGAGTAAGGTTATTAATTTTATTTGTACCTAGTGAACTGCTTGCATGCTTTTTCAGTCTTTCAATGACTTTTTTCAATTCCAAAACTCGTAACAATTTATCTTGCATATTTATTCCCCCTGATTCGAGGATATTAGGCTATTTTTTACGGTTTAAGTAGGTTTCCAATTCATCTAAAGTCATCGCATTCAGCACTGACTCCTTTTTAATAAACCCTTTTCGCGCTACCGCTGCCCCAATCTCCATATGTTTCATCGTTTCTTTGTAATGTGCATCTGTGTTTATCGCAATTTTCACGCCATATTCCTGAGCTTTCCGCAGCCATTCTGCAGCAAGATCCAGACGGTTTGGATTGGCATTCAGTTCAACTGCAGTTCCTGTTTCTTTTGCGAGATTCAATAATAGGTCAACGTCAACATTATATCCTTCACGCCGCCCGATTAAGCGGCCAGTAGGATGAGCGATCAATGCTACCTTATTATGTTTCAGAGCTGTTGTTAAACGTTCCATAATCTTACTCTGACTTTGAGAAAAAGCAGAATGAATACTCGCTATAACAAAGTCCAGTTCTTCAAGCAGTTCGTCATCATAATCGAGTGTTCCATCCGGCAGAATATCCATTTCGATTCCTGCTAAAATTTTAAAATCATTGTATTGTTTATTCAAACGGTCAATTTCTTTTCGCTGCATTCGTATTCGATCTGGCGTGAGTCCATTTGCGACTCTTAAATACTGGGAGTGGTCAGTAATCGCCATATATCGATACCCGCGATTCCGAGCTTCTTCGGCCATTTCTTCAATAGAAAATGCGCCGTCACTCCAAGTAGAATGCATATGAAGATCACCCTTTATATCAGATAGCTCTATAAAATCGTAGCTGCCCTTCAAAAGTTCGATTTCATCACCTGTTTCTCTTGCCTCAGGCGGTATCCAATTTAATCCGAAATAGTGATAAAAATCTTCTTCAGATACGAAAGTTTTCACTTCGCCTGTTTCTACATTTTCTACTCCATATTCGCTTATTTTTTCACCCCTGGCTTTTGCCAGCTGACGCATTTTTACGTTATGCTCCATAGACCCCGTAAAGTGATGAAGTGTCGTCGCAAAATGCTTCGGTTCTACTATTCTAAAATCGACAGATACCTCTACCTCGCCGATCACAAGAGAAACTTTTGTATCACCACTTGCAATTATATCTGTAATTCCCTCTAAACTTAATAATTGTTCTTTTACTTTAGCAGGATTTTTTGTAGAGATGATAAAATCAAGATCTTTTATTGTTTCTCTATATCTTCTAAGACTCCCTGCTCTTGAATATTTTTCAACATAACTCATCTTTTCTATTTGATCTTCTATTTTCTCAGCAATCGGAAGCATATAAGCAATTGGAAGTCTTTCCGGACGTTTTCCTAAGTCTTCTAAAGAAGCAAGAATTTTTTCTTCAGTCTTCGCTCCAAAGCCGGGAAGTCCTCTCACTTTACCTGAATTACAGACTTCTTTTAATGACTCAACATTGGTTACGCCTAACTCTTGATAAAGTTTCGCAATCTTTTTTCCGCCAAGGTTTGGAACTTTTAATAAAGTAATAAGTTCTGAAGGTACTTTTTCCTGAAGTTCAATTAATAAGTCAGACTTCCCTTTTTCCATCATTTCTGAAATAACAGATGCTGTTCCCTTGCCAATACCTTTAAGCTTGGATACATCGTCAATTTCCTCCATCGTTCGTTCATCACTTTCTAAAGCATTCGCTGCTTTTCGATATGCTGAAACTTTAAATGAATTCTCACCAAGTATTTCAAAATAAAGAGCAATTTGTTCAAGAGTGCGGACAATTTCTTTTTTATTTGTCATTATGACCTTCCTCTCCTAGTGAACCTTAAATACCAGATAAAGCAAAAACTTCCCCAGAAATGGAGAAGTTTTACGCCATATGTTTCATCCACATTTCCTTTACAGCCTCTGAAAATACCGGTGTGTTTTTAACCATTCCCTGTGCAATCCATGAATTTTCATAATAAGTTTGGAAATTTCCGATCGGCACTAGTGTTGCAACATAAAGCAAAATAAAAACAATGAGGTAGATTTCAATAAATCCTAATAAACCGCCAAGCCACCGATTAACAGTATGAAGCAATGGAAGATGTGCTAAGAAATCCAGCATTGATCCAAGAATCTGCAGGATAATTTTTGTTGCGAAAAACAAAATAGCAAATGCTATCGCATTATAATAAGCTTGTTCAAGTGAGATACTGTTTAATAAAAAGGACACAGAACCATTATTTGATGACGGATATGGAATCCAAAGCTCCAGTTTTGGTGCAAGATCGTCATAATAAAGATAAGCAACAATATATGCAGCAACAAACCCGATTAAATGTACAAGCTGCATAATAAAACCACGCTTTAATCCAATTAAAAACCCAAATAATAAAATAATGAATAAAATAAAATCAAGCATATTAACTTTCCTCTTTTCCAATCTTTTGTTGCAATTTTTTTAGCTCTTCTTTAATCTTTAAATATTCACTCATTGTATTTACTGCTGTAAGAACAGCAAGCTGTTTTGTATCAAGAAACCGATTATGAGCTTGAATCTCTCTCATTTTCAAATCTACCTTATCAGCTACTAAATGAATATGGCTGGAAGTTTCGGTCCCTGCTATTACATACCGCTGTCCATAGATCTCGACCGTTGTACGGTTTTTATTTTTGTCTTCCGCCACGAAAAAACCTCCTTATCAAAAAGGATCTATGCATCGCTGATGATTACTCTATTCTTTATCTTAACAAATATATGACATACTTGAAAACGTTTCTGTCTAAACTCGTCGATTTTTTTGATAATATTGGAAAAAATCGCATAAAGGGGATTACTTAATGGCTCATGTAGTTAAAAAGATGACGAATAGTGAGATTTTAGCCATGAAGAATGAGCTATCATCTTCTATACAAGATAAGACGCCTCCTGGTGCAATTTTTACTGCGAAGATAACCGAATGTACGATTACTGCCTATCAATCTGGAAAAGTTCTATTTCAAGGAAAACGCGCTGAAGAAGCCTCACAAAATTATGCCGGGAAGCTCGCACCATCGAAAGAAAAAAAGACGGCATCTAAACCCGTGCACGGATATGCACCGCCTCCGAATATAGCAGCATTATCGATAATAGGAAGTGATGAAGTAGGAACTGGCGATTATTTTGGACCAATGACAGTTGTTGCTGCTTATGTATCTTCTGAACAGCTGGAGCTCGTAAAAGAATTGGGAGTAAAAGATTCAAAAAATCTAAATGACAAACAAATTGTGCAGATTGCAAAGGAGCTTATTCATACAATTCCATATAGTTTACTAGTGCTTCCGAACGAGAAATACAATGCACTACAGCAAAAAGGCATGACGCAAGGAAAAATTAAAGCAATTCTTCATAATCGTGCTCTCCAAAATGTAAAAGAAAAAATCGAAGGTAAGAAGCTAGATGGAATCTTGATTGATCAATTTTGTGAACCAGGGGTTTATTTTAACTATTTGAAGAATGAACAAAACTTGTTAAAAGAAGGATTATATTTTTCAACAAAAGGGGAATCCATTCATCTATCCGTAGCTGCAGCATCCATTTTAGCCAGATATAGTTTTTTAAAAGAAATGGATGAACTCGGTTCTCAATTTAATACGGTTCTTCCTAAAGGCGCTGGCACGCATGTAGACGTTAAAGCTGCTGAATTAATTGAAAAGCATGGTGAAAAAATTTTAAATACTCTTACAAAAAAGCATTTTGCAAACACGCAAAAAGCACTGAATCTGTTAAAGAAAAAGAGACTTTAGTATTTTATGAAGCAATGATCTAAAGGCACTTGAAAACGCCATTTAGAATCATGCTTCTTTTTTGTTATCCTTTAGCATTCATATTCGAATAGAACCATACAACGTTTAATTTTCAATTGAAAGGGAATTTCCTAGTTACAGTACATTTTAATAGAGGAGGTTTCATTATGAGTGAATCTGTAACTGGACATACAGGATATCAAAATGAGCAAAACAGCATGCTGCTAAAAGGAATTATTATTGGTGGCCTTGTTGGAGGAGCCTTAGCTTTGATCGATCGTAACACGAGATCTAAAGTGAAACATACAGCAGTTGGATTGAAGGATACTTCGAGTAAGATGTTAACGGAAGTCAAGGAAAATCCAAATGAGGTTAAAGATCAGATGATTAGCCAGTTCAAAAATGCCTCCAACACATTAAAAGAAGCAATTGAAGAAGCTCAGGACCTTTACCAGCGGGTGAACAGCACTTTTGGAAATATCAATGTGCTAAAAGAAGTTTCTAGTGAGGCAATATCAACTTTTAAGGAAGCAAAAGGCGACCTTAGCAATATCAGTACAAAAGTTAAAGAAGCAGGAGGAGAACTTGCGGGAAATTCTATTAATACAAATGATCCAGAACATGAAGATAACAGTTTGAAGCATTATAACACTGGCACTTCTTTGAAAAGTGATCAAGAGGCAGTTGCTGCCGGCTATACTTCTCAAAGTAATTACGGCAGCCACAACTAAAGCTGTTACCGCATTTTTGCTGTCATTGAAGAAGTTGATCTCCGTTCCAGGATGCTCGCTTTTCGCGGGGCAGGCGGTGAGCCACATTCGGACGTTTCACTTTTAAGTGTCTCACCTGCCCGCCTGTCCCGCAGGAGTCTCGCACCTTGCACTCCAATCAACTTGCCATTGTTGTCAAATTACAAAAATGCACTAGAAGTAGCAATCTTTTAAAAAAAAGCCTTTCTAAAGAGTGTTCTTCTTTGAACAATTAATAGGAAAGGAAGAGCAAGACTCCTCGAAAATGAAAATTACATTTTCTTCGTGCGATGTATTGCTGCCGTTGCTTTCCTTGTCCTACAAGATGAGTGGGAATTATGAAAGCGAAAACGGTTTATACAGCCCCGACAAGGAAAAGGGGAGATGGGCTAATAAGGTGCTTTTTGACTTCAAGACTCCTCATTCAAAAACAACATAGTTTACGAAAACAGCAAATAAAAAAGAACTGGTCCTCAAGGTTAAATCTCACCTTGGTGGACCAGTTCTTTTTTTATTATTTTCTTAACTGAGCACCGAATCGTTCCTCTAAGCTTTTAAGAACACGATCATGCGCTGCAACAACTTCTTCATCAGTTAATGTACGTTCTGGATCAAAGTATTTTAGAGAGAAAGCAAGGGATTTTTTCCCTTCTTCCATTCTTTCACCTTCATATAAATCAAAAAGATTTACTTCTTTTAACAATTCACCGCCAGCTGCTTGGATTACGGTAAATAGATCACCTGATGGCAGCTCTTTATCTACTACTAATGCTATGTCACGTGTAATAGAAGGATAGCGCGGCAATGTTTGATAAACGGTTTGATCTGTCTTTGCATCAATTAAAATAGAGGCATTCAGTTCAAACACAAACGTATCTTTCATATCCAATTCTTTTTGAATTGCTGGATGCAGCTGTCCTAAGAATCCAACTGGAATACCATCAAGTTTTACAACTGCTGTTCGTCCAGGATGCATATTTTCAATTTGACCTGCTTCATATGTGATACGCTCAGAAAGATTCAACTCGGTCATTAATCCTTCTAGAATTCCCTTCAGTAAGAAGAAATCGGATGCTCTTTTCTCACCTTGCCATAAATGTTCATTAAACAACCCAGTAATCGCACCCGAAACAAATACATACTCTTCAGGCAACTCTGTTAACGATTCTTGGCGATTAACAAAAACTGAGCCCATTTCATAAACTGCAAGATCTTCCATCGAACGATTGCGGTTATATTGAACCACTTCGAGGAGCTGAGGTAACAAACTCATTCGCAATGTACTGCGTTCTTCACTCATTGGATGAGCAACAGAAATCGGATAAACTTTTTGTCCGCTAAATGAAAACTTTCTTGATTTATCAGGAGTTGTTAAAGCATAAGTTACCGCTTGGAATAAACCTGCCCCTTCAAAATATTTACGGATATTACGTCTTTTAGCCTGACTTTCAGATAATCCGCCTGGACGTGCTTCAGTTAAAAGGAAAGTCGTAGGAATACGATCATAACCGTAAATTCTTCCAACTTCTTCGATTAAATCTGCTTCTATCGTAATATCAGGTCTTCTTGAAGGAATAATTACATCAAATTCATCGTTGTCTGTTTTATAAGAGAAACCTAATCGATCAAAAATCGCTGCAGTTTGTTCTACTGTAATCAACGTACCAAGCAAGTTATTCATTCTAGAAACAGACATTTTTACAGAGTACGTACTTACTTCACGCTTCCCTGCTTCAACAATTCCCTCTGCTACTTTTCCGCCAGCAATTTCAGACATTAAGCTTGCTGCTCTCATCGCAGCTGCAAATACACGGTTTCGATCAATTCCTTTTTCATATCTAGAGCTCGCTTCACTTCTTAACCCAAGATCTTTCGACGCTGTTCTTACACGGCTAGAAGCAAAATAAGCTGCTTCTAACAAGATGTTTGTTGTATCAGCTTGAACTTCACTTGTTGCACCGCCCATAACACCAGCAACTGCGATCGGTTCTTTACCATTTGTTATAACAAGATGTGTATCTTTTAATGTTCGATTCTGATTATCCAGCGTTTGAATCGTTTCCTCTGATTTTGCACGGCGTACAACGATTTCTTCAGAACCTAGACGGTTATAATCAAATGCATGCAATGGCTGACCATATTCTAGCAGGACAAAGTTCGTAATATCCACAACGTTATTAATTGGACGTATTCCTGAAGCCATCAGACGATTTTGCATCCATATCGGAGAAGGACCGATTTTTACATCACGAATAATCATCGCTCCGTAATAAGGATTATCTTCATACGATTCGATACTGACTGAAATAAAATCTTCAGCCTTATTTTCAGAATTTGTTATTGATTGACTAGGTGTTTTCACTTCTTGATTTAAAATAGCTGCCACTTCATAGGCTACACCCAACATATTTAAACAATCCGCTCGATTCGGTGTTAGTCCAAGCTCTAGAACATGGTCATGAAGATTTAAATATTCGAGCGCATCACTTCCAGGTACAGCATCAGACGGCATTACAAAGATTCCACTGGAATATTCTTTTGCTACAAGTTTTGTGTCGATACCCAATTCCTGCAGAGAGCAGATCATACCTAATGACTCTTCCCCACGCAGCTTTGCTTTTTTAATTTTAAAGTTTCCTGGAAGAACAGCACCAGGAACAGCTACTGCAACTCTTTGTCCTTCAGCAACGTTTGGTGCTCCACAAACGATTTGTGAAACTTCTTCTTGTCCGATATCCACTTTGCATACTCTCAGTTTATCAGCATTTGGATGCTGAATGCATTCAAGGACATGCCCTACAACAACTCCGCTAACCCCTTTGTTTAATGCTTCAACAACTTCAACTTCAATACCGCTTTTCGTTATTTTATCTGCTAAATCTGCAGGACTAATTTCTACATTTACATATTCTTTTAGCCAGTTATAAGATACTAACAATTTAAATCCTCCCCCGTTTACACATTTTTGAATTGTTTTAAGAACCGGATATCATTCGCATAAAAATGACGGATATCATCTATTCCGTACTTAAGCATCGCGATACGCTCTGGACCCATACCAAATGCAAAGCCTGTATATTCTTTAGAATCGAAACCTGCCATTTCAAGGACGTTTGGATGTACCATACCTGCTCCTAAAATTTCAATCCAGCCTGTTTGCTTACAAATTGAACAGCCTTTTCCACTGCACTTAAAGCAAGAAATATCCATTTCAACGGACGGCTCTGTAAAAGGGAAAAAGCTTGGGCGTAATCTGATTTTGCGATCTTCACCAAACATTTTCTTAGCAAATGTTTCTAGAACTCCTTTTAAGTCGCTAAGACGAACATTACGGTCAACGACTAAACCTTCAATTTGCATAAATTGATGAGAATGTGTCGCATCATCATTATCACGTCGATACACTTTACCAGGAGAAATAATTTTTACCGGTCCTGTTCCTTCGTGCATTTCCATTGTTCTCGCCTGCACAGGTGATGTTTGTGTTCGAAGCAAGATATCTTCTGTAATGAAGAACGAATCTTGCATATCACGGGCAGGATGGTTTTTCGGTAAATTAAGCGCCTCAAAGTTATAGTAATCTGTTTCTACTTCAGGACCTTCTGCAATCGTAAAGCCCATGCTTAAAAATAAATCTTCAATTTCAGTAACTACTGATGTAAGGGGATGAGCATTCCCATGTTTCACCGGTCTTCCAGGCAATGTTACATCCAGCATTTCTTTCGCTAATTTTTCGGAAATCGCAGCTTCTTCTAGAGTGGCTTGCTTTTTATCTATTTCAAGCTGAATACTGTCTCTTACTTCATTTGCATAAGCCCCAATAACAGGTCTTTCTTCTGCTGATAATTTCCCCATTCCTTTTAACACTTCAGTAATGGGACCTTTTTTCCCTAAGTAAGATATTTTAACAGCTTGCAGGTCTTTAAGATCATGGCTTTCTTGTATTTTTCCGATTGCTTCCAATTTTAAGGCTTCTAAACGTTCTTTCACCTTACAACCCCTCCTTTAAATATAAAAAACTCCTCATCCAATAAGGGACGAGGAGTTCGCGGTACCACCCAATTTAACAATGATTAAAAACACTGTTCACTTCATTAAAGTAACGGCTCTTCACCGGTCAGCCCTACTCGTATTTTTCAGGTGACAACTCAGGAGTGAATTCGATAACCCCTACCAAAGAAATGCTTGCAGTCCTGGACATTTCCTCCCTAATTGGCGGTTGTTTATTTACTATTCTCCATCAACGTTATTATTTTATTTTCATTTGGTCTTGTTCCATTATATATGATAAAAATTAGAAATTGCAACGCATCTCACGTATATTGCCCGAAAAAGGTTATCTTTTACGTTGAAGTTCATAAAGAAGAATACCTGTAGCTACTGAGACGTTCAAAGATTCGGCCTTACCGAAAATCGGTATTTTGACATTCATCGTTGATTCATTCTGCAGTGATTGCTGAACACCTGCACCCTCATTACCTACAATTAAAGCAAATCCATCCGACTCTGGAACTTCTCTCATATCAACCGCATTTTGGAGTGATGTCGAATACACTGGAATATTTAACGATTTACATTCATATAAAGCGGTTTGGAGATCTCTTTTTACAATTGGCAAATGAAAGAGAGACCCTTGTGTAGAACGAACTGTTTTCCCATTATAAAGATCGGCGGTACCTTCACCCAAAATAACACCATTCAAACCAGCACTATCTGCGGTGCGAATAATTGTCCCAAGATTACCTGGATCTTGGACGCCATCAACAAATAAATAACGACCATTTTCTTTTAACAATTCATCAGGTTCTGGCTGCATTTCACAAACAGCAATAATCCCTTGAGGTTTCTCTGTTTCAGATAGCATTTTCATTAATTTTGAAGAAACTGACCATAAAATAAATTTTTCTTTTAACCAATCTTCTTGTATTTCAAAGTTCTCTTCAATAATAATATGCACTAACTTTGCTCCAGAAGATATGGCTTCCTCTACAAGATGGGGTCCTTCCAATAAAAATGTCCCTGTTTTCTCCCTCTCTTTTTTAGTATGTAATTTTTTCCACTGTTTAATGGATGGATTTGATTCGGATTCAATGTACTTCATATTGAATTAACTCCTTTAAATCATAAAATATTTATTATTCATTCATAAAATAAGTACAAAACGTACACAATAAAAAAAGAAAAAAATTAATAGAGGTGCTTATCCAATGAATCTTGATTTAAGAAAAGCAGTATTGCATAACGTTACAGGAAATAATAAAGAACAGCTGCAGGATACAATTGTAGATGCGATCGAAAGCGGAGAAGAAAAAATGCTACCTGGTCTTGGTGTCCTTTTTGAAGTAATCTGGAAAAATTCAGACGAGCAAAAAAAAGAAGAAATCTTAACCACTTTATCTAATGGTTTAAAATAAAACCCGGTTCTCCGGGTTTTATTTTATTAATATCCAGAATTTTGACGCTCATGATTTACAAGATTTTTTTCAAGGTATGCCGCTTCAATCTCCTCATAACTAAACTTAAGCTTTGAACCTAGCCCCATGAAATCCTCAAAAAATAATACAAACTCATTTATAGACAGCTTTTTGGATCCCGCTTGATATAAAGATAAAAAAACGTCCGTCAATTCTATATTGTCCATTTTTGTTTGCAGTTTTACCTCATCTGGCAGCTGAATATCAGTAATTTCCAAATCAATCCCTATTGATAATACAAAATGCAAGCCATCAACATATTCTTCTAAAATGGTCTCTTTTAGAGATGGCGATTTTGTACTCCAATACTTAAAACATCTTGTTTCATTTGCAAGCTCTCCCAGTTCAACAAGGAATGCTAATCGTCTTTTTTCATATAAATCTTCATTGTTAAGTTGATGTTCTTTAACAATCCGGTTATTTAGTTCCTTTTGCATTGAAAACAGTCTTTGAATGTTCACTTTTATTCCCCTGCCTTTCATACCTAAGCTATTATAACGTATTTTAGAAAATTAGGCTGTTTTCTAAAAAATTGCTGCTTTTGGATCGTAATCTTTCTCATCATTGACAAGTTGATTGGAGTGTAAGGTGCGAGACTCCTGCGGGATCAGCGAGACAGGTGAGACCATTCAATGTCGCATGGCGACGAGTGGGCTCACCGCGCGCCCCGCGGAAAGCGAGCATCCTGCAGCGGAAATCAACCACTATCAAGAAGCAAACAATCTAAATTATAAAAGCACGCCTTAAGCAGACATGCTTTTGGTTTCTGATTTATTTTCTTCCTCAAAAAAATCGCTCCACTTAATAATCAGTTCTTTTCTTCTTAATAGATAAAAAAGAACAGATAAGGCTATCAGCAGCACGACCGAGGTTATTAGAGAGAGAGACAGTATGACTGATCCAAAAGACGAATAAATGACAGCTAAAGGAATATTTGAAATGATGCTCGCTTTTGTATATTCTTTAAAATTTGATGAAATATCAATTAAACAAAGACTTAACAGATGAAAGTGCATAAAAGGAACCATTTTTAGTATTGCAATCTGTCCAACTGAAAAGGGCATTCTTTTACCGATCCATTTCTTTTGAAGTTTCTTTATTTTCCCCATCAGCTTTGGCATACCCTTCATACCCCAATAAAATAGAACACTAGATAGCGTAATTCCAATGACTGAATAAAGTGTACCGGCAACTGCTCCGAATAATAATCCTCCCGTTAAACAGATTAAACCTACCGGTAAAAATAAAAATTGCCTGAATGCCTGAAGCATAATAAAAACACAAGGGGCAAATATTCCGCTAAACTTCAAAACTTCTATAAACATACTTGTATCCTTTAACACTTCACACCCCCCTTTAAAGTCAGCATATGACAGCAGACGAGCCGTATATGACAAATTAATACGCGAATAATAAGCACTTCTTAATGCCATCTTATAGATAGATTGATACTTTTCGTTTTCCGGTTTGAAGGAGGATTACAGATGGATACGGTTATACTAGCTAGATCTTTTTTCGGTACATCACTAGGTTTTCATATCATTTTTGCAACTCTGGGTGTTGGAATTCCTTTAATGATCGTAATTGCTGAAATTATTCATCAAATAAAAGGGGATAAAGATTATGCCATCATGGCAAAGAGGTGGACGAAAGCTTTTGCCGTTTTGTTAGGTGTGGCTATACCATCAGGAACCATTGTTGGAGTGCAGTTATCTCTTCTTTGGCCAGGATTTATGGAGATTGTAGGGAAAGTTATATCGCTGCCATTTCAGATTGAAATCTTTGCATTCTTTCTTGAAGCTCTTTTTATGTCCATTTATGTATATGCTGCAGACAGACTCCCACCTTATTTCAGGCTTATTTCTGTATTTTTCGTTGCATTCGGTGCCGTTGCATCTGCGATTTTAATAACAGCAGTTAACACGTGGATGAACACACCCGATGGTTTCAAAATTAAGCCTGACGGGACGATCTATGATGTTCAGCCATGGGATGCATTCTTTAATCCTAGTTTTGTATCATCAGCGTTCCATGTCGCCATTACTGCTTATATGACAGGTGCATTTGCCGTTGCTTCAGTGGCGGCTTTTAAACTATTAAAAAAGCGTTCTGATAAGGAAAAAGCTTATCATTTAAAAAGCTTGTTCATGTCACTGATTGTTGCGTTTACTATGAGTTTTATTTCTGTTGTTTCAGGACACCATTCTGCTCAAATTCTGCATGAACATTCTCCTGAGAAATTAGCCGCTGCAGAAGGTTTATTTGATACACAGCGATATGCACCACTAGCAATCGGTGGATTCACGGATCCCAAAACAGAAGAAGTGAAATATGGCATCGAAATCCCATGGGCACTCAGCTGGTTAGCTGGAGGAAGATTTGATACAGAAGTTAAAGGTCTTTACGAATTTCCTCGTGAGACATGGCCACCTTATTATGTTCATACATTATTTAACTTGATGGTCGGAATCGGAACCTTGTTACTAGGACTCGCTGGGATCGTTTTGCTTTACTGGTGGTTCTTAATTAAGAAAAAGAACAAAGCATTTCCGAAATGGATGCTATGGAGCTTAGTCTTATCAGGACCATTATCAATGCTCGGAATTGAATTTGGCTGGGTGTTCAGCTGCAGCGGCAGACAGCCATGGACCATTTACAGAGTTCAAACGACCGCAGAAGCTGCTACTAAAAACGAAAATCTCGGAATGCTCTTCCTGCTATTTTTACTTTTGTATGCAGTTCTGAGTGTTTTAACGATTCTAATATTAACGGCTTATTTTAAAAGAAATCCTGTATCAAAAGATATGGATAAAGTTTATGGTTAGAAAGGAGGAATGAAGAATGAGCGAAGAAGTAATTGCGATATTAATCATGTGGACCTTTATTTTTATCTATAGTATTTTTGGTTCTATTGATTTCGGGTCAGGTTTTTGGGCGATGGTATACAATAATCATGAAACAATGGCCGGTAAGGTTGCAAATCGATTTCTCTCCCCTACATGGGAGTTAACAAATACTTTCCTCGTTCTTCTTGTGGTTGCATTTGTCGGTTTCTTTCCAAAAGGTGCTTATACACTCGGAACAGTAATGCTCGTTCCTGTTTCGCTCATCCTGTTTTTCTTGGCTATACGTAGTGCTTTTATGGTTTTCTCCTATTCAGTTCAAGGCTATCGCAAGACGATGTTTATGATCTCAGGCGTATCAGGGGTATTGATACCCTCATTGCTCATCGCCGTTTTGCCCATCTCACAAGGCGGTTTTATTGCAGGAGATGTCTCCAATCAAACCTTGCTGCTAGGAAAATTATTTTCTAGCCCCACTCTGTATCTTTATGTCTTGTTTGGTCTGACTTCTGAATTATACTTGTCATCACTTTTTTTAGCTGACTACTCACGAGTATCCAGTAATGAAGAGGCATACAAGCTTTATCGAGGCAATGTTATTTTGCTTGGGCCTCTCACATTAATAGCTGCTCTATTCACTTTAATGTTTATGCCACCAGAATCATCTTGGCTGGTTGATAACTTAAGAGAACAAAAAATATGGTTTATTTTATCCTTAGCAGCCTTTTTGATAGCATATGTATCTCTTTGGTGGCCAAAACAAAACCGCCCAGGTATTGGACGGCCGCGATTTACTCTGCTATTAACCGTAACACAATACGGTCTTGCTAGTTATGGCTATGGAATGGCACATCTGCCATATATCGTTTATCCAGATTTAACGATTTATGAGGCTTTTACTGCAACAAGTACCTTCTATTCTTTATTGGTTATGTATGTAGTCGGCCTCGCAATTTTAACTCCAGGTTTTTATATTTTCTGGAGGCTCTTTTTAAAAGACAAACGATATTTACAGCAAGATTAATACGTATTTATGAAAACCAGCCTGCAAAGACCGTTATAACGAGACTTAAAAAAGGCAATCCATATTTAAAAGTATGGTGCTTTGTTTTATGTCTGAACTTTTTCATCGCAAGCCACATTCCAGGTGCTCCACCTAAGAACGCAAGTAACCAAAGACGTGCTTCTGGAGTTCGCCATTCCCCTTTTTGGGCAGATGTTTTATCCTTTTTCATTACGAAATAAGCAGCGACATTTAAAACGATTAAATAAAAGATTAACAACTTAATTCCCTTTTCCTTTCAGAATGAAAAAAGATCATCTCCGTCAAATGAGGAAATGATCTTTTCTTTTAGTAATTTAAGCTTTTAGGCTGTCCTTTGCTTTTGAAGCTAGTTCAGCAAAAGCATTTTCATCTGTAATTGCGATCTCAGAAAGCATTTTACGGTTGATATCGATACCTGCTAATTTAAGACCGTGCATTAAACGGCTGTAAGAAAGACCGTTTGTACGAGCAGCAGCATTAATACGAGTAATCCAAAGCTTACGGAAATCACGCTTCTTTTGACGACGGTCACGGTAAGCGTACATTAAAGATTTGAATACTTGTTGTTGTGCTACTTTAAATAATTTATGTTTAGAACCGAAATAGCCTTTAGCCAGCTTAAGAACTTTTTTACGACGACGACGTGTTACATAGCCACCTTTTACTCTTGGCATATTAAAAACCTCCTATTTTTAAATCACTTATAAATGATTAGCGTTTTTTGTAAGTTAACAATGTGCGGATACGTTTGTAATCACCGCTGTGGACAAGTTTCGCTTTGCGAAGTTTACGCTTAGCTTTAGTAGACTTGTTAGCGAACAAGTGACTAGTATAAGCGCGACCACGCTTTAATTTACCTGATCCAGTTTTTCTAAAGCGCTTTGCAGCACCTTTATGAGTTTTCATTTTAGGCATAATGGTTTCCTCCCTGGTAAAAATTATTTTTCGGCTTTAGGTGCTAGGATAAGAAACATGCTTCGTCCTTCCATTTTCGGTGAAGTTTCCACCGTAGAAAGATCCTCACATTCTTTCGCTAATTTCTCCAATACCGTTTTTCCGATTTGAGAATGAGTAATTGCACGTCCACGGAAACGAATACTTGCCTTTACTTTGTCACCTTTTTCAAGGAACTTGCGAGCATTTCTAAGCTTTGTATTAAAATCGTTTTCCTCGATTGTTGGACTAAGACGAATTTCTTTCGTCGTAATAACTTTTTGGTTTTTTCGTGCTTCTCGATCTTTACGTTGCTGCTCGTATTTAAACTTGCCATAATCCATAATTTTGCATACAGGCGGTTTAGCGGCAGGAGCAACGAGAACAAGATCAAGGTTTGCATTTGTCGCAAGGTCTAAAGCTTCTTGTCTTGATTTAATGCCTAGCTGGCTTCCATCTGGACCGATTAAGCGAACCTCACGAGCTCGAATGCCATCATTGACAGACACGTCCTTACTAATAGTAAGTCACCTCCGAATTTTTTCAGTGAGTGTTAAAACACTGCACATGTTATTTACGCAAATAAAAAAAGCGTCGGCGCATATATCACCCACACACAAATCGGCTATGTACTACTGACATGCCAGAATTCATCCTACCTATCAACAATCCATAAAGGACGTCAAAATTAGGTGAGAAGCGGGTGCTTCTGCTTGTTTGATGCTTATGCTTATTTTATTAACCTTACATACTATAACATATTGGCGTGAAATGTGTCAATCAACGTAATAAATAACAACGAGATTAATTTTACTTCGTTTATCAATTTATTGCAAGAGTTTTTTTGTTTTGTTTAAAATGACTGCTTTTGAAAGCCCAGCAAAAGATGCTCCTGGCTTATTGCATGAAGCAGAAATTCTGAAGTATTGAGTCTAAATTACAGGCAATTGCGTCTAATGATGAAATAATTGCGTCATATTTATTAACGATTGAGTCTCTTTAAGTATGAATTGAGTCTTTCGGCTAATTTCGACACGCAAACAGACCTTTCAATTTGAATGGCATCAAAAAAACCTCCCTGTCAAAAACCCAGACAGGAAGGTTCACCTCTTACAATAAATTTATCTTTTTTCGTTAATTTTAGCTAAAATCATGTCTCTGAAATCTTCATAAGAAACGGTTTCTGATTTTTGTTCGCCATACTTTCGAACGTTTACAGCATTGTCTTCGATCTCTTTGTCACCAAGAACAAGCATGTATGGGATCTTTTTCATTTGTGCTTCTCTGATCTTATATCCCATTTTCTCGTTTCTTATATCAATGTCCACTCTAACCGCATGTTTCTTCAAATCTTCTTGAAGTTTATAAGCATACTCATTATGAACATCAGACACAGGAATCAGCTTCACTTGAACTGGCGCTAACCATGTTGGGAAAGCTCCTGCAAAATGCTCAACTAATATTCCTAGGAAACGATCGATTGATCCGTAAATTGCACGGTGGATTACAACCGGACGTACTTTTTGATTATTCTCATCCACATAAGTTAAATCGAACTTCTCCGGCATCTGGAAGTCCAGCTGTATTGTTGCACATTGGTGGCTTCTATTTAATGCATCTTTAATGTGGAAGTCAATTTTCGGACCATAGAATGCCCCATCGCCTTCATTCAAGTGATAATCCATTCCGAGATCTTCCAGCACGTTTTTCAAAGCGCCTTCCGCTTGTTCCCAAAGACGATCGTCACCCATAGAATCTTCAGGACGAGTAGAAAGTTCTACTGAATACTCGAAACCGAAAGTGCTATAGATTTTATCTACAAGTTTAAATACGTTTTTGATTTCACTCTCGATCTGCTTCGGAGTCACGAAAATGTGAGCATCATCTTGGCAGAAAGTTCTTACACGAATCATTCCGTTAAGGGCACCGCTGTATTCGTGACGATGTACTTGTCCAAACTCAGCCATTCGTACAGGGAGATCTCTATATGAATGAAGCTTGTTTTTAAAGATAAGCATATGACCCGGACAGTTCATCGGCTTCATCGCAAACTTCGTATCATCTACTTCTGAGAAATACATGTTTTCATGGTAATGATCCCAGTGGCCGGATTGTTCCCAAAGACGCTGGTTCATCATGAACGGTGTGCGAACTTCATCATAATCTACTTGGCGCTGAAGCTCTCGAGAGAAATTCTCAAGTTCTGTTCTGATAATTTGGCCATTCGGAAGATAGAACGGCATACCAGGCGCTTCTTCTGAGAACATGAATAACTCTAATTCTTTTCCAAGCTTACGGTGATCGCGCTTTTGAGCTTCTTCAATAAAGTGCAAATATTCGTCTAACTCTTTTTGATTTAAGAAAGCTGCTCCATAAATACGCTGAAGCATTTGGTTATCGCTGTTTCCGCGCCAGTATGCACCTGAGATGCTCATGAGCTTATACGCTTTAATCTTTCCAGTTGAAGGAACATGCGGTCCACGGCAAAGGTCAAAGAATTCTCCTTGTTCATAGATCGTAATTTTTTCTCCTTCAGGAAGATCGCGGATCAGTTCCAGCTTTAAATGGTCGTTAAGTTCTTCATAGATGGATAATGCTTCTTCACGTGTAACTTCTTTACGAATAATAGGAAGATTTTCGTTTACAATCTTCTTCATTTCTTTTTCAATAGCTGGAAGATCTTCTGGCGTTAAGACATGCGACATATCCACATCATAGTAAAATCCATTATCAATAACAGGACCGATTCCTAATTTCACATCTGGATATAGGCGTTTTAATGCTTGTGCCAGCAAATGTGCATTAGAGTGTCGTGTCATCTCTAATCCATCTTTTGAATCCTGCATCACGATTTCGATTGATGAATCTTCTTCGATTGGACGTGAAAAATCAAATAATTGACCGTTCACTTTTCCTGCAACTGCTTTTTTCTTTAAACTTGGGCTAATGCTTTCAGCAACTTGCTCTGAAGTTACCCCTTTCGGAAATTCCTTAACTGAACCGTCAGGGAATGAAATCGAAATTGACATAAAAAACATCTCCTTTTTATAAAAAATGAAAACAAAAAACACCCGTCCCTAAAGAAGGGACGAGTGATAATCTCGTGGTTCCACCCTTGTTCTGCAATTATGTAGTATAAATGCAGCACTCGGACAGTATAACGGACTGCTGCCGTCAACGATTACTAAAAGTTTCACCGCTGAAGTTCCAAGGTGGTAAAGCAAATTTCCGTGTTAGGAAGCTTTCAGCCAGAACTTCCCTCTCTATAAACCGTAAAATTTTGCTTCATGTCCTTATCAATACTGATTAATTGATAAAATTATAAACATATTATATGCAGTTATTTTTTAAAAAGCAAGAGCGTGTGACAATTATTACTGCTTTTTATTAAAAAATCTTTTGTTTCGATAAGACATCTTTTCAATGGATGAAATCGTGATCGTTTCCTGAAAGATATTTTTAACAGTTTGAAGAAGCGGATGATCCAGATCATATGAATAAATATGTGCAGAAGCAGGTGCTAAACCGATAAGAGGTCCTAACAAACGTTCATCCAGGCTTGTTACTTTTGATAATTTAAGAGCTCTTTCGTGAAACCTTTCCATTTCTTTCCTCGTTAAAGGATTTTGGTTTTCATCAAGAATCACAATTTTCTCCTTATCAAAAATAATGACGATATTTCGTTTCGAAAATGACTTTTGTTTCGTTACACAAGATCTCAATTGCTCAACAAACATTTGATACTCCAATTCTAATTTATACTCGTCGATCGCACATTCAACAATTTTTAATAGAACGGATAAATATTCCTTTAATCGGAATTTTAAAAACGATTCGAATTCTAAATACGGCAGTGATGTCTTAAATAATGACAGCCATTGCTTACGTATAAGTCCATTTAAATTAGGGAGGTTTTTAGCCTCGGGAATTCCTTCTATTTCACCTGAAATAATACTTTTCGTTATCGTGAATATTTCTTTTTGTTCAGATGCATCTGTGTAAAAAAATAAATGCTCAATCATTTCCTTTAAACAAATATCCTCTACCTTATTTCTTGTGAATTGTGTTAACACATCCAAAATAATGTCTGGGTCTTTCTGTATGTGCAATTCAAGTATTTTAGATGAAGTTTCAGATAATTTGGCAAAGGAAGGGGATAATTTATGTTTCACTGCAGCTCTGATTATATTTTTAAGAACGGTGGTACCGTCGGATGGGTGTGAAAAAGCAATCGCGATCAAACAAGTCCCTCCCATATAAATTCTCAATAATACAATATATGGGACCTGGTCTTAAAACATGTTAGGAAAAGCTGAATTTGTTCATTTAGGAACGAACAATATTTGCACGAAGACAATGAGTTTCGATAAGTAACCGCATGAGCTGGAGTGTATTTATTATATGTGAACGCATTATCGAAACCGACGAAAAGATTCGCTAGTTTTGATCAACAAAAAAACAGCCCGGTTATATAGGCTGCTTTCTGAGCTAATTAATCGTAAACAAATTTACGTTCGATTTTTGAAAGGATAAAAGCCATTCCCAATGTAAGGATTAAATACATTAAAGCAGCGGTCATGTAAGGCTCCCATGGACGGTAATATTCACCCATCATTGCCCTTGCATAATACATCAGCTCAGGTGTAGCAATGATTGAAACAAGTGAAGAATCTTTAATTAATACGATAAATTCATTGCCTAAAGGCGGAATCATTCTTCTGGATGCCTGTGGGAGAATAACATGCTTCATGGCTTGTACATGATTCATTCCTAGCGATCTAGCTGCTTCCATCTGCCCTCTGTCAATGGACTGTATCCCCGCTCGAAAAATTTCTGCAATGTACGCAGCAGCATTAAGTGATAGTGCGAGTACACTTGAAACAAAAACATTTGGCGGTTTCATAATGAGAGGCATTAAAGCTGAATGAATCAATAAGATTTGAACAAGCAACGGCGTTCCTCGAAAGAAACTGACATACCACATACAAGGTATACTAATAAGTCGCTGTTTCGTCATTTTGCCTAACCCAATAAATAACCCCAGAATTGTTCCAAATAGAATACTTAAAAGTGACAGCTGAATGGTATTTACAGTTCCTTTTATAAAAAGGGGCATGTACTCTCTAATGATTTGTAATGAATAGTCCATGTAGTCCTCCAGCTAAATTTTATTGTTTTAAAGCGTCTACATTCGGTTCTTCACCAAACCATTTTTTATAAATTTCGGCGTATTTTCCACTGTCGATCACTTTTTTCATAGCTTTATTGATTTCATCTTGATGGTCTGCATCTTTAGGAAAAATAATCCCGTAAAATTCACTATCGAAATTGTCTTTGTCACTAATCGTAATTAACTTTTTATCTGGGTTATTTTTTTCATATTCCTTCAATACACCATTATCGGCAACAACAGCTTCAACTTCCCCATTTAATAAGGCTTGAATTGCCAGAACATTACTATCAAACTTTTTAATGTCCTCGGTTTTTCCGAACATTTTTTCCAGTGCCTCTTGCCCAGTTGTACCATTTTGTACACTTACTTTTTTGCCTTCTAAATCTTTTGCACTCTTAATAGAAGACCCTTCTTTTGTAAGAATCATATTGATTGATTCAAAATATGGATCTGAAAAATCATAGCTTTTCTTTCTCTTATCATTGATTGTAATTGCAGATATCCCTGCATCTACTTCTTCATTCTGAAGTGCGATGAACAAAGGATCCCAGCCTGTGTTCTTTAATTTGTAATCCAAATCCGCTTCTTTCATAACTGCATCGAGAACATCCACATCGAATCCGACAATCTTGTCTCCATTCAATGATTCAAAAGGGGCATATGCGGCATCTGTTCCTATTGTTAATTTATCATCAGAACCTGTACTTCCACAGGCAGCGAGAAGTGCTGCAGACAGACCGATGATCCCTACTTTAAATGTTTGCTTCAATTTCATTATTGAATCCCCCTTTTATGCTAAATATGTTCTTATTATACACAATATTTTAAATTTAAGGAAAATTCAATTTATTTTTAATAGAAATAAGCGACAATCTTTTAGAAACGTGCATAAAAAAAGAGGCCTTAATCAGGACCCTTCCTTCAAAATCTTTTTAAATTCTGCAAATCTCAACCGGACAATTTTCACAGCTGCATGCTTCTTTCAAATCATTAAGCTTTCGAATCTTTAATTTCCCTTCACCCTCTATAGAAATGACACCCTCTTTTTTCAAGGTGCTCAGCATTCTATTTACCGTTTCTCGGGTTGTTCCGACTAGTTCTGCCAGATCGTTGTTCGTAAACGGCTGTGAGATCACAATTCCAGTAGGAGTCATTATACCGTACGAATTGGCCAGTCTGATCAAAGTGGAGCAAAGCGCACCTTTTTTGCCGTATAACATTAAATCTCTAAATTTAGAACGGGTAATCGCATGCATATTACTCATCCATCTCATAAATTCGACTGCAACATCTCCATGCTGCCATATTATCGTTTCGAGATCCTGCTGCTGAATCACTCCTAATTCACAATGCCTTGTAGCCCTTGCACTATAATTGTATCGGGAATCAGGAGTGATTCCCAACTCCCCGATTAAGTCACCTTCTTGGAAAATATATAATACTAACTCTTTTCCGTCCTCGGTAAGTTTAGTTATTTTTATCTGTCCTTTTTTCACATAATACAATTGTTCTGCTTTGTCTGAATCTAGAAATAAATAGTGATCTTTTTCTATTACCTTAGGATACATAATATTTTCTAAATATTGAAAGGATTGTTTAGAAAAAATATCGGTATTTTGATAGGAACAAAAATTTTGTGGCTGAACGCAGGCACTCATCTCAATACCTCCCCGCTTCTTATGTTTCCATTATAAACCATCCAGTTTATAACTGATGTGATTTAAATCACTCTGTTTATGAACAAAGTGTGATTTTTGATACATCTTTTCCAAGTACATTCCTTTATCCTTCAAATTGAAAGGAGGTTTTAAATGGATGACTGCTGCAGTAATAATGACAACCCCTATTAAAAATGCTCAGTTTTTTATGTGTAACAAATCAAAATTAGTAGATTTAATTTTTGAAATCAAACCCTACTTTAGCGAAATTATTCTAATAAGTGACCGTCCTTCCAGCTATCTTCCTTATGTAAAAGACAGTGCCCGAATTCTTACTCCGTATTATAAAGGAAATAGCCAATTAGCATCACTGTATACCGCGTTATCTCTTTCAAGTTCAGAGAATGTGTGGCTTCTTCATGAAAAGATGCAAGTGCCTGATATACAATTATTCTCGAAAATAAAAGCACTGAAAGATAGAAAAAACTCTCCTGCGGTGATTTTTGATCAGAAGGATAAGGAAAGTCTTTTATACAGTATGTTTGATAAACGGGTTATCAATGATCTAAATAAAATATTAACAATTAAAAACCATACGATTGAACAGTTTATTAATCAGATTACCTATACAGATTTTACGATTTCGGAGCCTTATGTAAAATAAAAAAGGCTGGTTCCAATGCATTTATAAAGTATTGAAGCCAGCTTAAATTTTTATTCTACCAATACTTAAACCCTCGAGATCCTGGAGGAGCGTGTTCGATCATGTGCCAGAACGGTATTGTATAAGCAAACATTATGAGAACGGCACAAATTCCAACCCAGACTTTCCAATTTTCTAGTAATGCCGGAGTAGATGCGGCTCCTTCCTCCACTTCTCCTACTGGAAATTCCATAACGCCTTTTGGAGCTCTAAACGCTAAGTAAACGATAATGTAAATCAAAAGCAATATGGCAGCAAAGAGGATTGTACCCCCTATCGCCATTGAGACTTGATACGGAATCCAATCCACTGCAACTGGATTGTCACTATACGTTGTAAATGACGTTCTGCGCGGCGCTCCGAATAAACCAACTAAATGCATAGCCCCTGACATGAAAAACATTCCTGCAGCCCACATGATCGTTTGGATAATGCCTAAACGATTCATCATAGGAGTCAATGTACGCCCTGTTAAATACGGGACCAGCCAATAACTGATTCCAAAAAAGGTTAAAGCGACTGTAGATGCTACCGTTAAATGGAAATGTCCTGTTACCCACAGTGTATTGTGAATCACCTGATTCAATTGATGACTTGCGTTAATAATTCCTCCAGCTCCTGCAGGAATAAAGATAAGCATTCCAACCATAGGAGCAAAAAAACGCACATCATTCCATGGTAATACTTTAAACCAGCCAAATACTCCTTTTGCTCCCTTTTTTCTGCCTGCTGTCTCAAAACAAGCAAACATTGAAAATGCAGTCATCAGCGAAGGTACAATAACCATAAATGTAAGAGCAACCTGCAGAAACTTCCAATTATGAGAGATACCCGGCTCTAATAATTGATGATGGAAGCCGACTGGTATGCTGAACAATAGAAACAAAACAAATGAAAGTCTTGCAAGTGCATCACTGAATATTTTCCCTCCGATAATTTTAGGAATAACAACATACCAGCACATATAAGCAGGCAGAAGCCAAAAATAAACGAGTGGATGGCCAAAATACCAAAATAGCGTTCTGCTAATTAGAATATCAATCTTATCAACCCAGCCGATAGACCATGGAATGAACTGTAAGATTACGGTTGCCGCAACTCCAAGTGTAGCGATAAACCATAACGCCATTGTCATCACAGCCATATAACTAAAAAGGGGAGATAATTTATTTTTTGTTCTGCTTTTCCATATATAATATTGATTCCACATCGAGAAAGCACAAAGCCAGCTGCCGACAATAACATGGACGAGTGCAATATAAAACCATGGTGAAGCTTGTAAAGGTGCGTAAAATGTATATAGTACTGTAGCTTTATTTAAGAGAATAAAAACAGTAGCTAAACCAGTACCAAACGTCATCATGACAAAACCTAGCCAGCCTAATCTTCGCGGTACGTCATATAAATCGCCCATGGTCTTACTGATTCCTGCATATAAAAATCCTATGATAAAAAAAGTAGTAAAGATAAGTGCTAACAAAACGCCATGAGCTGTTAATAATTGATAATAACCAATTGAAAGCGGAAGAGTAATTACCCCGCCTCTAACTAGTGATTGCAGGAGACCTGCAACTGCTCCAATAAAAAGCGCGATAAAACTAACAGTTAAAAACGCTAGACTTAATTGTGCATCATTTCGATTGATCATAATGTAACCTCCAATGTTACCGCCATCACATGGTGTCCTGCTCCGCAATACTCATTGCACAAAATTAAATATTTGCCAGGTTTATCAAAGGTATAAGTGATCTCACTTACATAGCCCGGTGTAATCATCATATTTACATTTGTTGATGGAATCTCAAATCCATGAACAACATCTGTACTAGTGACTTTAAAATGCACAGTGGAGCCTATAGGAACTTTCATTTTTGAAGGGGTAAAAGTAAAGGCTTGGGCGAGCATAACTGCTTCATATTCTTTTTCCCCGATCTTGTTTAAGCCGGGTTTATCAAAAGGAGCAGTTGCAGATGCTTTCTCTGGATCGATCGTCTCCATATGACTCGGCGGCTGATTTCCCATAGCAAAAGCCGAGACGCCAACAATTAATAAAAAGATAGTCAAGCACACAGCACCGGACCACAGCCAAATTTTTTCATATTTATGAATATGCATATCCCTTGCCTCCTAACGTGATAGATACAGCAAATATACGGCTGCCCAAGATAAAACAATAAATAATCCAACTCCAAAAACAGCATACAAAGTTCCTAATAGTTCTTTTTCTTTTCTCACCGGTACTTCTGGCTTCTTGGACTGTTGCGGCATCGGCATTCCCAATCCCCCTTTACATTTCACACTTACAGAATAATCCCAATAAAAAAATACCGCAGTGACAAATGTCATACGGTATAAATAAAAAAGGCTGTTTTTGTATATCCTTTGTTACTGTTAGAAGTGGTTAATTTCCGTTCCAGGTTGCTCGCTTTCCGCGGGGCGTGCGGTGAGCCTCCCAGGAAGATGTATGAAAAATCATCTTCGAGTAAGCCTATGTGCTCCTGCGTATGCAAGCATAACAACATCGAAGTAACTTCCTCGTCGCATGCCTTGCGAGAAGAATATTCAAGTGGTAGGCACACTGATCCCGCAGGACAATGAAAGCAACGACCGCAATACATCGCACGAAGAAAATGTGATTTTCATTTTCGAGGAGTCTCGCCCCTTGCACTCCAATCAACCTGTCAATGAAGACAATTTACGAAAATGAATCAAAACACAATCTTTTAGATAAGAGCTACAAAAAAACACCTGCCGCACGTGTAGTGCAGTCAGGTGCTAAGATTTAATTTTGCATTACAAAGTCTTTTTCTGCTTGTTCTTCGTCATGGAAGACGCGAATTGTTTCATATTTCGTGTTTCGCTGAGCAGGGATTTTCCCCGCTTCACGAATTAAACGCAAAGTTAAGTTCGTGTTAACTTTATGTGTTGTACCTGCAGCTGATACAACATTCTCTTCCATCATCGTGCTCCCAAAATCATTACAACCATAATGAAGCGATTTTTTCCCTACTTCAGGACCCATAGTAACCCATGAGGATTGGAAGTTAGGAATGTTGTCTAAGAAAATACGTGAGATTGCGACATTTTTCAAATATTCTCTAGGAGTTGTTTTTTCAGCTTTCATGTTTGTATTGTCTGGTTGGAACGTCCATGAAATAAAGGCTAAGAAACAATCCGTTTCATCCTGTGCATCACGTACTCGCTTCAGATGCATCGCTCGTTCTTCAAACGTCTCACCAAATCCGATAACCATTGTAGCCGTTGAATGCAGACCTACCTTTTTAGCAGTTTTCATACATTCAATCCACTCAGTCCACGAACCTTTTAGACGGCTGATTTTCTTTCTTGTGCGGTCATCTAATATCTCAGCTCCGCCACCTGGCAATGAATCAAGACCAGCAGCCTTTAATTCACGCAGGACTTCTTCAAGAGATAATCCTGAAACCTCAACCATTTTCCAAATCTCAGCAGGCGAAAAAGAATGCATCGTAATAGAAAAACGCTTCTTAATCTCTTTCAGCAAATCCGTATAGTAACTAAATGGAAGGTTTGGATTTGTTCCGCCTTGCATTAATATTTCTGTTCCGCCAACATCGATCGTTTCTTGGATCTTTTGAAAAATAACATCATCATCTAATACATATCCTTCATCACTGTCTGGTGCTCTGTAGAAGGCACAAAATCTGCAATATGTATCGCAAAAGTTAGTATAGTTTACATTGCGACCGATAACAAAAGTAGTGATAGGTTCAGGATGCCACTTCTTCATAATCAGATCGGCTACTTCCCCCATGCGTTCTACTTCATCACTTTCATAAAGTTTTACGGCATCTTCTACCGATAAACGCTCTCCGTCTAATGCTTTTTGTAAAATAGATTCAATACTCATCGGTAACCTCCGAATCCTAATTCTTATAACTTATCCTATCATATTTTTCATTTATAGACAGCTTTCGAGGTCATGTATTAGAAAAAACGGGCAAAAAAACCTCCTGCCAAAAATTAGACAGGAGATCTATTAATAATCTTCTCTGAAATTTTTACTTCCGCCCATAAACACTGCATGACTTGAATGTTTAATTCTTTCCATAATTCGTAATGCCTTCACTTCATCCAGTCCGCCTTTTTGCGAGAAAGATAAATGCTGCTGCAGCATGTCATAATCACAATTGGATGTATAAAGCGTTGGAAGCCTCTCCATCATCCTATATTGGAGTATTACACCTAAAATTTCATCACGCACCCAATTTGTCATGTTTTCAGCACCGATATCATCCAGCATGAGAACAGGTACCGTTTTTAACAAATTCATTTTAGAATCAAAACTTCCATCTGATAGGGATTGCTTCATTTCTCTTAAAAACTCAGGCGTGTGAATCATAAGTGAGTGGATGCCTTTTTCTGCTAGACCATTCGCAATCGCACCCAGCAGATACGTTTTACCAACGCCGAACTTCCCATAAAAATAAATTCCTTTACTATGTTGCTCAGAAGCTGCTGTTTGAACAAATTCATATGCTTTCTGAATGGCGATACTTCGCGCTTCATCCATATTAGGATTATAAAGACGTTCAAACCTCGCATCGAGAATTTCTTTAGGAATGAAGTAACTCTTTATTAATGATGACATCGATTTTTTTTGATCATCTATGATTTTTAGTTCGCAGGGCTTGTACCGAAGTTCAACAGTCTGCCGCACTTTTGTCAGCTCAGAACGGTACCCTTTCATTAAATTAGGGCAGTTTTCCAGACCAGTGCAATTACTGCAAGCAAGTTGCTCATTTCGATACGTGTAAAAGCTCGATAAAAGCTTTTCTGCTTGAACATCAGAAATATCAGGGTTCTCTCTTAAAAAACGCATCACTTTTGGATCTGTAAAAACTTGCTGCTTCATAAGTTCATATTTTTCTTGAAACTTATTAAATCCCGGCATATTCTTAACAGACTCTTTTATTGATTCCATGATTATCCCCCTTTACTTCGATTTGTTCGATAAACTTTCAAGCCATTTGCGATTTTCTTCTTCATCATAATACAAAGTGTCAGTATCCGTGTGATTTTTAGAATTATTATTTTCAGATGATTCTTGTTTCAACCAATCAGGAAGTTGAACACTCGGCTTTTGCTGTTTCCCATTGTAATAGCCTGGCGTTTTACTTTTCTTTTCTTGCCAGTCTTTATACTTTCTTTTTTCTTCACGAGCAAGCGACATGGCTTCAGGCACAGTTTGCACTTTTTTTCTCGCCCAATGTGAAGAAATGCGCTCTATTAGTCCTTTTGCAAGTTTCATATCATTGCCTGATAAAACATAATCCAACAGAACGTTCGTTACGCCTGGTGTTAAATTTTGATCCAGCATGCAATAGGCAACTAGCTTTAAATCTACTTCTGCAGGTGTTGTACCACTGTAGTCTTCTAAAAGGCGGTATGGTGAAACTTCCTCAAAATATTTAATGAGCTCTTCTTCTTTTGTTTGCGGCTCCATTCCTTGTAATGCCTTTAGAGGAATCGGCTGTGTTCTAAGTGCTAATACCGGAAGTCCTTCCTCATGTTCAAAACGATACCACTTCTGGACCTCACGGCGGAGATTCTCAACACTAATCTCTCCTGTTGAATAATAAACGTTTTGAATCTGCCTGCTCATATCAATTGGCTCTAACTGATAAATATACGCCAGCTTATAAATTGCTTCTTTAAGCTGTGGAGTTATTACTTCTTTCGGAACAATAAAAGTAGAAATTTGGTTAACCATCGCTTCGAAATCAAACGTATTTTCTACTATATATACCTTCCCTTTTAATCCTTTATCAAAAAGTGAGCGATCACTTGTTTCTGCATTCTCAGTAATTTCGGAAAAATGTTTTGATGCCATCTCAGAAGGATGAAGTGAAGTAAACACCTCATTGAATGATGCCGTGACATCTGTAAAACTGGATGAATCTGTAAACTGAACCTGGAATGAATCCCGTACTTCAATAAATCTGCTCTGGCCTAGACGGTTATATAAATAGATACTTAAAAATCCATCTGTAAAAAAGTCTTTAGGCGATAGCGGCATCTGCAATTCATATAAATATTCCCTGGCTTGCTCATTGTCTTGTTTGAATGTTTTTAATAAACCAATCGCTTCCAGTTTTTTTCTTCCAGATAAAATATCTTTTAATGAAAATTGAGTAAGGTTCATTAAGTGCTGATGTTTCTTCTTTTGTTGATTAATAGTTGCTTCACACCATAAAGTCATATACAGACTGTAAGCAAAAGCACCTACTAGTGGCTGATATAACAAAGTCAGTACCTTTTGATCGATTTCATGCAAAAAGCCCTTACTTTGGACGGAATACGCATCTACGGGCACCACTTCTTGAAAATGTACCGTCATCGTTTTCACCCTTTATTTATAATAAATTGTTTATCTTTTGTTTAATTGGAACAAAAAGAGCGCTACAGACGTACACTAGACGCTTTAACGCTCATCTTTTTTGATCAGTTCTTTTAATTCCTGAATAAAAACGTTAATATCTTTGAATTGACGGTAAACAGACGCGAATCGGACATAAGCCACCTCATCTGTCTTTGAGAGATGCTCCATAACTTGTTCACCGACAGCCGTGCTTGAGATTTCGGAAGTTCCGCTGTTTCTCAATTCTTTTTCTATATTATCTACTATGTTTTCAAGGGTTTCTAATGGGACAGGTCTTTTTTCACAAGCTTTAATAAGTCCTCTTAGAATTTTTTCACGGCTGAATTCTTCTCGTTCACCGTGTTTTTTAACAATGATAAGCGGTGTTTGTTCTACCGTTTCAAAAGTTGTAAATCGATAATTGCATAATTCGCATTCACGTCTGCGACGAATAGACCGTCCACTATGCACCGGTCTAGAATCAAGCACTTTTGTTCCATTGTGCTGGCAAGAAGGACACCTCATTGTAATCATCCCCAAAAAATTTTCTATACTAGTTCTATCTTAAAGAAAAGAAAAGAGTGTGACAAGCTATTCCTATAATTTTTCCGCCATAGATGTCCCCGCAAATGGAAGCTGATTTTTCAATTCATTATAAATTTTAATAATAAGACGTTTATTTTTTCCAAAATTAAAAGGAAATGACGTTTCAGTTGAAGCTGTTATATCTACTGCAGTTCTATTTGCTCGCACAGTTATCACACTAATGACAACAAAAGCATTTTTTGGTTCCATCGCTTCGAACGTTACTTCTCCTCGATCTTCGGAATATCCAAGTTCTCGAAAATTGCTATCATTTTCTAATATCTTTTTTATCTCGCGAAGCACTGCAGTCTTATTAGTTTTAAAATAATGGGTTCTTAAGGATTCATCAACATGCGTTTCACTCGTTTCCGCATGACTGTCCATTAGATTTTGAAGTTTTTTAAACATACACGACCTCCAAAACATGATCATTTATATTGTATTATTCCGTATTCGTATATAAATAAAAGTTGTAATCATACAAGGAGTGGTTGATCTCCGTTACAGGATGCTCACTTTCCGGGGGGCGTGCGGTGAGCCACCTTGGCGCTTTGCACCTGATGTGTCTCACCTGCCACGCTTATCCCCCAGGAGTCTCGCACCTTTCACTCCAATAAACTTGTCAATGAAGTCTCTTTGAAAAAATGATTCAAAAGCACAATCTTTTAAGAAAAAAGCTTTTAAAAAAAAGCGCAAAAAATAAAAAAGAGGTGTGATTAACCCCACACCTCATTTACATTCTGTTTTTAATTATTGAGCTGTAACTTTTGATTTGGCTACGGAAATTGGACCCATTCCACGAGGAACTTCCAAATTCTCACGTTTTTTAGCGCCTAATGCTTCTGAAATATAATCAGCAGCTACGTTAGGATCGATTCGATCTCCACACGTATAAACATCAATACTTGCATAACCATGCTCAGGAAAGCTGTGAATTGTTAGATGAGATTCAGAAATAATAACAACACCACTAACTCCATGTGGAGCAAATTTATGAAAAGCAACCTCACGAATCTCTGCTCCTGCTTTCAATGCAGCATCGACGAAAGTCTCTTCAATAAATTTCATGTCGTTTAATTTTTCAGAATCACAACCCCATAATTCAGCAATTACGTGTCTTCCCATTGTATCCATTAGCATAGTCCCCCTTTAAAAATAATCATGCCTTCAAGCATGCGGTATCGAACATCTACCACGGGGGCAAGTTAGTCCAAAGAGGTCCTAACCCTTTAAGTAGCATTCAATGCCTTTAATTGCTTTAATTGAAGTTCACGAAAAATAGTATACTTCTTTTAAATTTGATTTGCAATAACTATGGGCAAAATTTTTTATTCGATTTTTTAGACTTGATAAAAAAGAACTGCAAATAAGAAAAAGCCGGTAATTATACCCGGCTAATGTCTTATATCAATATAATTTGTATTTAGGAAACAGAGACGTTCTTCTCAATTGAAACTGGGTTGCTAATCGCAATAGCCACGTGTTTTGCGAGATCAACAACTCGGCAAGAATAACCCCATTCATTATCATACCAAGCCAGCACTTTTACTTTATTTCCATCCATCACCATTGTAGACAGTCCATCAACAATAGATGAATTTTCATTTCCGTTATAATCAATAGATACTAATGGAAGGTCACTGAAGCCTAGAACGCCTTTCATAGAACCTTCCGATGCAGATTGCAGAGCATGGTTTACTTGATCTCTTGAAACTGGTGTTTTTAATTCAACAACAACATCTACTAAAGACACGTTAGGTGTAGGAACTCTAAGTGCCATACCATTTAACTTCCCTTCAAGATGAGGCAGCACTTTAGCGATGGCCTTCGCTGCACCTGTTGAAGTAGGAATAATGGATTGCCCGCATGCACGTGCACGGCGAAGATCTTTATGCGGATTGTCAATGTTCTTTTGATCGTTTGTATATGCATGAACAGTTGTCATCATACCAGATTGGACACCAAACTGATCATCCAAAACTTTTATCACTGGAGCTAAGCAGTTTGTCGTACATGAAGCATTTGAAATAATATGGTGTTCAGACGGAATGTAATCGCTGTCATTTACACCCATAACAATTGTAATATCTTCATTTTTACCTGGAGCTGTAATAATAACCTTTTTTGCTCCTGCTTGAATGTGTAATCCTGCCGTTTCCTGTGAAACAAATTTACCGGTTGCTTCGATAACAATATCAATTCCGAACTGAGCCCAAGGCAGCTCGCGCGGATCACGGGAATTGACTAAAATGACTTTTTTTCCATTTATAAAAAGGGCATCATCTGCAGCTACTACGTCGCCTGGAAAAGTGCCATGTATAGAATCATATTTAATCATGTGAGCAAGAGTTTCAGATGGGTAGCTTGCATTAACAGCTACAACCTCAAATTCATCACTTTCCATCATTTTGCGGAAGACCATTCTTCCGATTCTCCCCAAGCCATTAATTGCAATTTTTGCTTTCATGTAGCCGCTCCTCCTAATGTGTTATACTTTATCTCGTCTCTTTCTGTAAATAGTATATCATAATACATTGTTAAAAGAACATACTTTTATTAAAAATAGGCTAAAAAGAGGCTTGTCTTAAATTTAATATCAAAAAAAACAGATTCTGCTATACAGAACCTGTTTTCTTAAATGCTTTTATAAGATGTGTCAGCTTTTCTTCTAATTCTAATAGCGTACCATTATTCGGAATTACAACATCAGCTAATCCTTTTTTATCTTCAATTGGCATTTGTGAATGTATTCTTGATAATGCTTGTTCTTCGGTATATCCATTCCGCTCCATTAGCCTTTTTAGCTGGGTTTCTGGAGCCGCATAAATCAACCATGTTTCATCAACCATATGAGTGAGCTTACTCTCAAATAAAAGAGGAATATCCATGATCACTATTTTATTACCTGCATTTTGATGATTTTTCGCTTGCTTCTTCATTTCTTGACGAACAGCTGGATGTACGATTTCATTTAATCTCGCTCTTTTTTCATCATCGTTAAAAATGATTTCTCCTAATTTCGCGCGGTTTAATGTTCTATCCTCTAGTAATATTTCTTTCCCGAAAAAAGCCACTATTTGTTCATAAGCCTCTTTACCAGGCATAACCACTTCTTTTGCAATTAGATCAGCATCAATGATTGGTATTCCTTGTTCGCTTAAAATGTGGCTTGCTGTACTTTTTCCAGTGGCTATACCGCCTGTTAATCCGATAATCAACGAATGTTTTCCCTCCTGTTAGATCTTTAATAAACCCATCACGATTAATAAAAGTCCCGGTAAAATGGATATCCGTTTTACCCAGGATCCTTTATGGTAGAAAAACAGCCCTAATGCCATTCCGCCCCATAAGAACAAAGCACTCATTACCGCGATTGTTATTGCAGTTAAGGATGGCGACAAATCAATAAGCGCTGCTCCAATTCCAGCTCCGAAAGCATCGAGCGATAGAGCTATGCCAAGTAGAACTGCTTCCCAGCCCGTAATCGAACCTGATTTATCAATATCTGCAATAACCGGTTTCTTTAAGATGTGAATAACAATCCCTAATGATTTTATTTCCAATTTAACAAGATCTTTCGGCTCATTTTCAACGTTTTCTTTTTCAGGCAAGAGAACCTGACATAGTGAGTAAATTCCTATACCTAAAAGAATAATACCCCCCAGCACTTCCCCAGTCTTTTGCGATACAAAATGTTCCAATACTGATCCGAGCAGCATTGAGAACAAAAAAGTGATTGCTGAACAAATCCCAATGATAGAGATCGAGCGAAAAGGAATTTTAATGGATTTTAATCCATACGTTAATCCGGCTCCAAAACTGTCCAGGCTGACGGCTAGTGCCAGTAATACAAAAGAATAAGCCACCATGTCCCTGTACTCCTTTCAGTTAACGGTAAAGTAGTATATGAAAGGAGTATAAATTTGGTTTATCTTTGACAGTGATTACATATATGTGTTCCTCGTCCAGCTACAACTATTCGCTCTACCTCATGACCGCAAATCCTGCAAGCTTCATGCTTTCTGCCGTATACAAATAATTTCAGCTGAAAACCGCCAGATTCCCCCATCGAGTTCGTATACGACCGAATTGTACTGCCGCCATGCTTTACTGCTTCTGATAAAATATCAGTGATCGCCATTTTTAATTTTTTCAAACGTTGAAGAGAGAGTTCATTTGCTGGCGTTTCAGGATGAATTCCCGCTTGAAAAAGGACTTCATCCACGTATATATTCCCTAAACCAGCAATTAACGTTTGATCTAAAAGGACTGCTTTAATACTTCGTTTCGTTTTTGAAAATAACCGTTTCATAAGAGCAGACGTTAAAGTATCGGACAAAGGTTCTACTCCCAATGATTTTAAAGGAAGGTGATTTTCTTCAGTACCTTTTGGATAAACATGCATCGTACCGAACTTACGTACATCGCGGTACCGGAGTTCTGTCCCGTCTGTAAAACGGAAAATGACATGTGTATGTTTATCAGCTGATTCATCTGAATTAAATAAGCCGTACTTTCCTTCCATTCTTAAATGGGAAACTAAAGAATCTTCATCGAGGTGGAAGATTAAAAATTTACCTTTTCGATAAACATGTTGAAACGCTTGTCCTTGTAGTCTTAAAATGAACGCTTCGGGCTCAGGATGTTTAATTATATTTTCCCAGTTAACTTTAACCTCTTCAATCACTTTTCCCGGAAGAAATTGATTTAACGTATTTTTGACATTTTCTACTTCAGGTAATTCAGGCACATGATCACCACCTTTCGATAATCTGTTTTAGTAAACCGTGTTGTTATTATCCCAAAGAGAGGAATGTTGATTTCCGCTACAGGATGCTCGCTTTCCGCGGGGTGTGCGGTTAGCCTCCTTGGCGTCTCGCTCCTTGCACTCCAATCAACTTATAATGAAGGCACTTTACCAAAACGACCCAAAAGCAACATTCTTTTAGTAAAAAGACTTTAGAAAAGTTTAGATAAAACAGCACCACCGCATAACGGTGATGCTGTTTTCATTTATTTTGCTTCAAACCAAGAGTCTCCCCAGCTTACATCAACTTTTAATGGGACATCTAGCTCCACTGTGTTTTCCATAACATCACAAACTATTTTTTCAAGCTTTTCGATTTCATGTTCCGGCACTTCAAAAATAAGTTCATCATGTACGGATAATAGCATTTTTGCTTCAAATCCTTCTTCTGTTAACCGCTGATCCATATCCACCATTGCTTTTTTTATTATATCAGCAGCTGTTCCCTGAATCGGAGTATTCATTGCGGTTCTTTCAGCAAAACTTCGAAGATTAAAATTTCTGCTGTTGATTTCCGGCAAATATCTTCTTCTGTGCAGTAATGTAGAAACATATCCCTTATGCTTCGCTTCAGCTACACTATCACTCATATAGTTTTGAACGCCAGGAAAACTATCTAAATACGTCTTAATAAATTCTCCGGCCTCTTTCCTAGTAATACCAAGACTTTGAGAAAGACCATAATCACTAATCCCATATACAATTCCGAAATTTACTGCTTTTGCATGTCTTCTCATCTCTGAAGTTACTTCATTTTCGTTAACATGGAAAACATCCATAGCGGTTTTTGTGTGAACATCCATTTCCTTTTGGAAAGCTTCAATCAAGTTTTCGTCTTGCGAAATGTGAGCAAGTACTCTCAGTTCGATTTGCGAATAATCCGCCGCAAGTATTTTCCAATCAGGAATAGAAGCTACAAAAGCATGTCTGATTTTTCTGCCTGCCTCAAGCCGAATCGGAATGTTCTGCAAATTAGGATCAATTGAACTAAGACGCCCTGTTTGAGCAAGCACTTGATTAAAACGAGTATGAATTTTCCCAGTATCTTCGTGAACAACTTTTAACAACCCTTCAATATAGGTCGATCTTAACTTTCCAAGCTGGCGATAAATTAAAATTTTATTGATAATTTCATGCTTACCTTCTAATTTTTCTAACACATCAACAGAAGTTGAATAGCCAGTTTTTGTTTTTTTGATAGCTGGTAAATTTAATTTTTCAAATAAAATTTCACCGAGTTGCTTTGGCGAATTAATATTAAAGGTTACACCTGCAAGTTCATGAATATCTTTTTCAAGAACCGTAAGCTGTCCTTCTAGTTCAGCACCCATCTTCTTTAAAGTTTCAGCTTTTACTCGAACACCGGTTTCCTCCATTTTTGATAACACAATGGAAAGCGGGAGTTCTAACTGATAAAAAAGATGACTTTGCTCATTCTCCTCCAGCTTTTCAGAAAGAATGGTTTTCATTAAATAAATAGCGTTTGCCTTCCTGCTCAAATGTTCAGCTAAAATGTCTTTTTCAGGTATTTTCTTTTTAGCACCTTTACCATATACACTTTCATCTGCATCTACATTTTGCTGTCCAAATTGCTTTGCAACAGATGCTACATCGTCAGTAGCCTCAGCAGGATTAAGCAAGTAAGAAGCAAGCTGAATATCAAAATCAATTCCTTTTAACGCAATTCCTTTACCATGAAGAGCAACGTGTGCTCTTTTTGCGTCAAATAAGTATTTCTTTTGGTCATCGTTTTCAAGCCATTCTTTAAAAACATCTGATTGATCAGCATCTTCGGCAGAAATAAAATATGTGCCGCTTTCGTTGCTTAACCCTATACCATGAATGGGTGCACCATGATAATCCTCAGCAAGTGTTTCAACTACAAGTGCAGAAGGACTTATAAGCATATCTGATTCTATAGTTGTCACGGTTTGAAATTTAAGCTCTTCTTTCTCTGTTTCTGGAAGAATCTCTTCTTCTCCACCCAAACGTTCGAGCAGCGATTGAAAACCAAGTTCTTTAAAAAGCGGGAAAACAGAAGACGTACTGTAGCCTTCATAAGTTGTATCATGAATTCCTAATTCTATAGGCGCTTCAGTCGTAATGGTAGCGAGCTCTTTACTCATTAAAGCCTGTTCTTTGTTTTCAGTTAGACGTTCTTTTAACTTGGCTCCTGAAATTTCATCTATGGAATCCAGCACTTTTTCGACCGACCCATATTCTTTAATTAATTTAATCGCTGTCTTTTCACCTACACCTGGTACACCTGGGATGTTATCAGAAGGGTCTCCCATCAGTCCCTTCATATCGATGATTTGCAAAGGGGTAATCCCGTAACGTTCATTTACTTGATCAACTGTATATGCTTCAACTTCAGTTATACCTTTTCTAGTAAGAACAACTTGAATATCTGTTGTTACGAGCTGAAGTAAATCCTTATCACCCGTAAAAATCTTAACATCCCACTCTCCTTCAACAGCTTGTGAAGCAAGCGTACCGATAATATCATCAGCTTCATAATTTTCCAGCTCATACCGTTTAATTTGGAATGCATCTAAAAGCTGTCTGATGAACGGAAATTGCTCTGACAGTTCTGGAGGTGTTTTTTGACGGCCGCCTTTGTATTCTCCAAACGTTTTGTGGCGGAACGTTGTTTTACCTGCATCAAATGCTACAAGTATATGAGTTGGTTTTTCGTCTTCTAATATTTTCAACAGCATTTGTGTAAAACCATATACAGCATTTGTATAAATGCCTTTATCATTATTTAACAGTGGCAATGCAAAAAAAGCTCGATATGCAATACTGTTTCCATCGATTAATACTAATTTTTTCGTTTTATCTCCCAAGCCCGTTACCTCCCAAGGGTATTCTCTGTTTCTATTGTATCATGACCACTTGTAGATACAAAAAAGAAGGCTGTTTCGTATTCATTGTTGCTATTGAATGGGGTTAATTACCGCTCTTTGGACTCGCTTTCCGCAGGGGTGCGGTGAGCCCATTCGTCGACTTGCGACATTGATTGGTCTCACCTGTCCCACTCATCATGCAGGACAAGGAAGGCTGCGGCAGCGTTACATCGCACGAAGAAAATTGTAGTTCATTTTCGAGGAGTCTCGCCCTTCCGCTCTAATTAACTATTCAATGAAGAACTTCTCAAAGATCTCTGTATCAACAATCCTTTAGAAAAAAACCAAAAAGAAAGAGATTTTTCGCTTATCAATCCAATCATTTGTTGATTTAGAAACGAGCAATACTCGCACGAAGACTGCGAGTTGCGACGAGTAACCGCAGGAGCAGCAAGAAGGTCGAGGAAGTGAAATTTTCGAGGAGCGGAATTTAGTACATCTAAATGAGCACTGAGAAAAAGAAACTGACAACGAGATTCGCAGCTTATCAATCAACAATTAAATAAAAAAGGCGAGAGTCATAGTAATGACTCTCGCGTAAGGGGGTACTGAAAAAGGATAATTTAATCATAGATCAATACTGTTAATGAATGAAAACATGGGTGTAAAGGATTTGTAAAGCTTACGTTCCTTTTATTTCTTTAGGAAACAATATAGTGAAAACAGAGCCTTCGCCAACTTTGCTTTTTACATTAATAGAGCCATGGTGGGCTTCTACAAGATGCTTTACAATCGCTAGTCCAAGGCCTGTTCCTCCAGAATTCCTGCTCCTTGCTTTGTCTACCCGATAAAACCGTTCAAAAATCCTTGGTATCTCACTCTCTTTTATCCCGATTCCAGTATCTATTATAGAAAATTTAATTTGGGTTCCTAGTTCTTCTAATTTAACTTTGACTGTCCCATCAATCGGCGTGTACGTAAGACTGTTTGAGACGAGGTTAATAATAATTTGTTTGAGACGAAGAGGATCTCCGTCCATCATCGTATCTCCAAAAGCATCGACAGAAAGATTAATGTTTTTCTTTTCAGCTTTATGCTGCAAGATTTCTATTGTTTCGTTCACTAACTGGTTCAATTTCACTTTTTGAATGTCTAAATTAAAACCTTGTTCGCTTTTTGAAAGATCGAGCAAATCCTGAATTAACGCCTGCAATCGGTCGCTTTCATTTAAAATAATGGTGAGAAATTTATTTCGAAATTCTTCATTTTCACCAGCACCATCTAGTAATGTTTCGGCAAAACCTTTTAAAGAGGTGACAGGAGTCTTTAATTCATGAGAGACGTTTGCAACAAAATCTTTGCGAACTTGCTCCAGCTTCTTCAATTCAGTTATATCATGAAATACTAATACAATCCCCCGCAGCTTTCCTTTTACATCTAGTACTGGGGCACTGTAGACATCAAAATGCTTCCGTTCAATATGAATCGACAGTACAACATTCTTCCTTACATTCTTTTCTGTTAAATATGTTTCTTGAACAATCTCTTTAATTTGCGCATGTGGAAACACTTCATAAAATAAATGTCCTGTCCAAAAATCAGTGTGTTCTTCAAAAATTTCTTTAAAGGCTTTATTAACAAGATTGATGTAGCCATTCGAATCAATCAATATCAAACCACTGCCCATGTTTTCAATCAAGGTTGTTAAACGGTCATGCTGTGATTCCTGAGACTTCGTTATTTTTTCGAGGTTTCTTGCTAATACGTTAAGAGAATAATTAAGTTCACCTATATCTTCTCCTGAGTATTCAAACGTTCTCGCCTTGTAGTTGCCTCTTGTTAATTCTTTGGCAGTTTTTGTTGCTTCTTCAACAGGTTTAACAATTTTACGTATGACCCGGATTGAAACATATAAAATGATAACGAAACAAATAAAGAAGCCAATGGACATCATGACCCAAATGGATCTTTCCTGAGATTCTGCTAACCCTTCAGGAACAACGAGCTGAATATATCCAGATTTATTGCCTGTACTTCTTTTAAACGCATAATAGGTTTTTCCGTTTTCATTTATAAAATAGGGTTCTTCACGTGAAACAAGATCCGGCTTATTATCGGTAAAGTACGATAACATATTCTTCGTTTTTTGATTATCAGATGAAAATTTGACTTTCCAGTTTGCATCAAGAATGTAAATTTCTCCGTTTAAATCTTTAGATGCATATTGTAAAAGCTTATTTATATGTGAAACATCTGGTTCGTTCTGTAATATTTGTTCAATCAACCTTATTTCTTTTACATAAAACTCTAACCTTTTATCCTTAACAGAGTGATGAACAATATTCCCCATAATAAGTGCTAGAAGAACAAATACGAGTAAAATCCCGAGCAGAAAAAATGTAAGTACCCGGTTTTTAAATTCCGTCATTAGAGTTGAGGCTCCTCTAATTTGTAACCTAATCCTCTGATCGTTTTAATATAGATTGGTTTTCTAGTATTTATTTCAATTTTGTCGCGCAAATGGCTTATATGGACATCAACGATTCTTGTATCTCCAACAAAATCGTAGTTCCATACTGCAGATAGCAGCTGCTCTCTTGAGAGAACACGACCTTTGTTCCTTGCCAGATAAACAAGTAATTCAAATTCTTTTGGTGTTAACTCCAGTGCTTTTTCCTTAAAATAAGCTTCGTAATTTTCAGGATAAATGTCTACTTCACCTATTTTTAGATGCTCAGATTTATTCTTATTTTCCTCTATTTCATTGCTGGTTAACGTTCTGCGGAGAATGGCTTTGACTCTGGCAACTACCTCTCTTGGACTGAACGGCTTCGTCATATAATCATCGGCCCCTAATTCCAACCCAAGCACTTTATCAAACTCATCATCTTTAGCCGTAAGCATGAGAATAGGGATATTTAATTTTCGTAAGCGGAGTTCTTTGCAAACTTCCAGCCCGTCCATCTCAGGAAGCATCAAATCTAGAATGATAAGGTCCGGAATTTCTTTTTCAGCTTTTTCTAATCCACTTTTGCCATCCATTGCCGTTACTACCTGAAAGCCAGCTTGCTCCAGGTTAAATTGCAATAATGTTGATATTGAGAGTTCGTCTTCTACAACGAGTAACTTTTGGCTCAATGCTATTCCCACCTTTAATAACGACTTGTACAAAATTATCATACTATTTTTTTATTAGTGTGTACAAAAAACGAGAATATTTCATACTTGCTTAACAATACTTTTACATAGCCTTAACAAATCCCTCTTTTTTACTGGCTGTATTCGCAATCTTTGTTGCTCTTGGAAATTGGAAGTGTTGATTTCCGTTTCAGGATGCTCGCTCTCCGCGAGGGGCAACTTTGCCAATGAAGCTCTTAACGAATATAGCTAAAATACAACAATCTTTGAGCATATTAAAAAGTCTTAAGAATATAAAAAAACCTTTAAAGCACATATCTTTGCTTTAAAGGCAAATTGATCTTTTTAAAAATTCTCCATTGTTTGAGAAGTAATTGGTTTTGGCGGATAAGGCGGACAAACTTCTAATTGTGCGGAAAGGACAGTTACTCCATCTTCATTGACAGCGTTTGCCTTAATATCGACTACATGTTTTTCGCGATCTACCTTCGTCACTTCAAAATAAAAAGTTAATTTTGAATAATGATAGACAGGCTTTATGAATTGGAATTGCGATTGAGTAATCGAACTTCCCGGACCCGGCAAATACTTCGATACAGCAGATGTAATCATTCCCATCAGCATTATTTGAGGAACGACCGGTTTTTTAAACGGAGTCAACGTTGCATAATCATGTTGTATATAAAGAGGATTGTTGTCGTTTGTGAGCCCTAAATATAACAACAGATCTTTATCTTCTACCGTTTCTTGCATCTCCAATTTTTCTCCAGCTTGGATCTCAGTAATCTTTCTTCCGAGCTTCCTCTTTTTACCAATCAGCATTTTAATCCTCCCTCTTTATGATAACGCTTACATTTTAAATAGGAGAAAAGATTCGGAGATCTATCCCCGAACCTTTCTTATGCTAATACATTCATTACTGATTTTACTGATGCAGCAGATTGATCAAGTGCAGACTTCTCTTCACTAGTAAGTTCTAATTCAATGATTTCTTCTAGTCCGTTTCCACCAATAATCGTCGGAACTCCTAGACAGATTCCATCATAGCCATACTCACCTTCTAGGAAGGCAATTGACGGAAGCACTCTGCGTTGATCTTTCACAATCGCCTCTACCATTTCAACAAGTGAAGCTGCAGGTGCATAATAAGCTGAACCATTTCCTAGAAGATTAACGATCTCTCCGCCGCCTTTACGTGTACGTTCCACGATGGCATCAAGACGATCTTTTGAGATAAGTTTCTCTAGAGGAATTCCCCCAGCGTATGAATAACGTACAAGAGGTACCATATCGTCACCATGTCCGCCAAGAACGAAACCTGTTACATCTTTAACTGAAAGGTTTAATTCCATAGCAACAAAAGTACGGAAACGGGCAGAATCAAGGATTCCAGATTGGCCGATTACACGCTGTTTAGGGAATCCAGATTCTTTCAACACTGTGTAAGTCATTGCATCAACCGGATTAGTCAGTACGATGATTGTGCAATCAGGAGAGTACTTTACGATCTCTTTCGTTACACTTTTCATGATTCCTGCGTTTGTATTAACGAGGTCATCACGGCTCATACCAGGTTTGCGAGCAATACCAGCAGTGATTACAACAACATCAGATTCAGCTGTATCTTCATAGTTGCTTGTTCCTGTAATTTTGGCATCAAAGCCTTGTACAGGACTAGCTTCCATCATATCCAGCGCTTTGCCTTTTGTAGGGTTTTCCATTTGAGGAATATCAACTAATACAACATCCCCAATTTCTTTTTGCCCTAAAATAAAAGCAGTTGTTGCTCCGGTAAAGCCTCCACCAATAACTGAAACCTTTTTACGTTTGTTTGCCATTTCTTTCCCTCCAGGAACAATATAGAAACGATAACAAATATCCTCTAAAATGAAGCCCCTAAAATGAAAGGGGCTAAGTATTACATATTTTTAATAAGTTCGTCCGCAAACGCAGAACATTTAACTTCTGTTGCACCATCCATTAAGCGTGCAAAGTCGTAAGTTACCACTTTACTTGCAATTGTGTTTTCCATTGAAGTAAGGACAAGCTTAGCAGCCTCACCCCAGCCCAAGTGTTCTAGCATTAATACACCTGAAAGAATAACGGAAGATGGATTAACTTTATCAAGACCAGCATATTTTGGCGCTGTCCCGTGTGTAGCTTCGAAAATTGCATGTCCTGTTTCATAGTTAATGTTTGCTCCAGGAGCAATCCCTATTCCGCCTACTTGTGCAGCAAGTGCATCAGAAATGTAGTCACCATTTAAGTTCATAGTAGCCACTACATCAAACTCAGCTGGACGTGTAAGGATTTGCTGAAGGAAGATATCTGCGATGGAATCTTTAACGATAATTTTCCCAGCAGCTTCAGCATCAGCTTGTGCTTTGTTTGCTGCGTCTTTACCGCTTTCTTCAACGATACGGTCATATTGTGCCCAAGTGAAAACTTTATCTCCAAATTCAGCTTCAGCTAACTCATAACCCCAGTTCTTAAAGGCACCTTCAGTGTACTTCATGATGTTTCCTTTGTGAACGAGTGTTAAACTTTTGCGTCCTTCAGTGATTGCGTATTGAATCGCAGCACGCACTAAACGCTTAGTACCTTCAGAAGATACAGGCTTGATACCGATTCCAGATGTTTCAGGGAAACGGATTTTATTAACTCCCATTTCATCTTGCAGGAATTGGATCAATTTTTTTACTTCATCAGATCCGCTTGCATATTCAATACCAGCATAGATATCTTCAGTATTTTCACGGAAAATAACCATGTTTGTATCTTCAGGGCGTTTTACTGGAGATGGAACACCTTTGAAATACTGTACAGGACGAAGGCAAGTAAATAAATCCAATTCTTGTCTAAGTGCAACGTTTAAAGAACGAATCCCTCCACCTACAGGAGTTGTTAATGGTCCTTTAATTGCAATAATGTACTCGCGGATAACATCTAAAGTTTCTGCCGGAAGCCACTCACCAGTTTGGTTGAATGCTTTTTCACCTGCAAGAACTTCTTTCCAAACGATCTTCTTTTCACCGTTATATGCTTTTTCAACAGCTGCTTCTAAAACACGGGAAGCTGCAGCCCAAATGTCTGGTCCAGTCCCGTCACCTTCAATAAAAGGGATAATTGCTTCATTTGGTACTTTCAACACTCCGTTGTCAACTGTAATGCGTTCTCCGTTAGACATAATCAATTCCTCCTAATTCTACAAATACAACTACTATACTAGTCTACTAAAAAACATAGTGAAAAGAGAAGAAGAAACCCTTCTCTTTTTTAAGTACTGCTTATTTTCTTTAAATTTATCTTTGTTCTAAAGGAACATACATTTGTTTATCAGGACCGATATAATCTGCACGAGGACGGATTAGGCGGTTATCTTCATATTGCTCCAAAATGTGTGCGTTCCAGCCCGAAATACGGCTTACAGCAAAGATAGGAGTAAACAAATCATGGTCAATTCCCAGACTGTGATATACACTAGCTGAATAAAAATCGACGTTTGGAAGAAGACCTTTCTTTTCTTTAAGAGTCTCTTCAATTTTGACACTCATCGTGTACCATTTTTCTTCGCCTGTAATAGTAGTCAGCTGCTTGGACATCTCGCGAAGATGTTTTGCACGAGGATCACCATTTTTGTATACTCGGTGTCCGAAGCCCATAATTTTTTGTTTGTTCTCAATTGCTTTATCCAAGTATGAATCAACATTTTCTTCTTCGCCGATCTCAGAAAGCATTTTCATAACTTGTTCATTTGCTCCGCCGTGAAGCGGTCCTTTTAACGCTCCGATCGCAGCTGTTACACCTGAATAAATATCAGATAGTGTAGCTACACAAACACGAGCAGTAAACGTCGAAGCGTTTAACTCATGGTCAGCATGCAATACTAGTGCCTTGTTAATTGCAGTTTCAGAAATCTCATCAGGCTCTTTGCCTGTTAACATATATAAGAAATTACCTGCAAAACTAAGTTCTTTTTTAGGAGATACAGGATCTTTGCCTTCTCTGATACGTGAGAAAGCAGTTACGATTGACGCGATTTGTGCTTGAAGACGGATTGCTTTTTTGTAATTGCCTTCCGTAGACATGTCCTCTGCATCTTTATCGTACATCGCCAACATAGAAATCAAGGTACGTAAAACTGTCATAGGATGAGCATTTTTCAAAGGAAGCGATTTCATATGTTCGAGTAATTCTGCTGGAAGTTCACTCGCTTCTGAAAGCTCTGACTTAAACTCTTCTAACTCCGATTGGTTAGGAAGTTTTTTGTTCCATAACAAGTAAACAACTTCTTCAAAAGTTGCGTGATCAGCCAAGTCATCAATGCTATATCCTCTATAGGTTAATACATCGTCAATGATAGAACTGACAGAAGAAGTTGTTGCAACAATTCCCTCTAATCCTCTTGTAGCTGTCATGGCTATCTCTCCTTTTTTTCTGTTTTTCTCTCTTCTCCTTTAATTGTTTCACTTTTTAAAAAATAGAAAGAGCTTACATTTTTCAATCTTTAAAAAGCCGGATATTATTTTTGAGTTCCGACTTCTATCTGTTTTCAACACAGTTGAAAAATGAAAGACTATTTAAAGGAAATGGGACATACATATCAATTATAAACAATAATCTGATTTTTGTGAACGGATATGCCATAATTCATACGTTTTGATTGTACTACGTTGTAAAGAAATCCACAATTCTCATCGCTAAATAAGCTATGCCTGCACCAATTAACGGTCCTACTGCCACACCCTTAAAAATGGCAACTGCAAGAATTGTGCCAAATACTAATGCTGCCGTTATATGAGGGTCATTTTGTAATAGGTGCAGCCCTTTACTAGCAATAACAGCAACAAAAATACCCGAAAGCAAAGCGATCCAAGCATAATACGATTTTAAGGATTCCTGAAGCTGCTTAAAGCCGATATCCCCAGTTGCTATAGGAATTAAAACAGCTATTGTTATAATTGTAACTCCCCAGTTAATTCCTTTTTGCTGAATAAATGAAAACCATTTCCCGCTGAATCCTGTTAATTTCAAAAGAATTAAAAAACCTGCGGCTATCATAAGTGATTGATTCTTAGCAATCACTCCAATAATCAAAAGTCCAACTAAAAAAATAATAGGTTCCATACTATATTCCTTTCTATTTTCAAATGAAAGCAGGTGATTGTTTGCTTCCAGAAATTACACATCGAATACTTCGTTTAATGAGTATAGTGTTAATTGCTATCTTACTAATAATTGCAGGATATTACATTTCGGGAATTCTATATCCATTTATTGCAGGTGCAATTATAGCTCTTATCATCAACCCTATAGTCAGTTTTTTAGTAAAAAGATTTAAGATCAATCGGGCTCTTGCCGTTATTATATCCCTATTAGCCCTTCTCGGCTTTGTTGTATTGCTTATTATTCTTCTGGTTCAGGAAATGATGACGGGATTTGCCTATATCGCACATGAAATTCCAGGATATATCGAGGAACTTGTATATTATTTTGAGAACTATTTTAAAACAAATGTACTTCCTCTTTATCACGATTTATTATCGATATACAGCAAATTAGGTTCTAACCAGCAGGAAACAGTAATGGACAATATTGAAAAGGTTGGGACAAATATCACGACTAATGCTACAGATATAACACAAGGTATTATAAATGGTGTTTCTTTTTTGGTTGTTAGCCTTCCCACAATATTAACTGTATTTACCTTCTCCCTATTAGCTGCATTTTTTATCAGCAAGGATTGGTTTCGGTTAACAGGTTATGTTACAAGCGTTTTCCCTGAAAAATTCACCTTTACAGTAGAAGCCGTTTATATAGAGCTTCGTAAAGCATTAATTGGATTTCTTAAGGCCCAGCTCACATTAATATCCATTACAGCTGTTATAGTACTAGCAGGATTACTCATTTTGCAAATTGATTATGCTGTAACTATTTCAATCTTAATTGGAGCAATCGATCTTCTTCCCTATCTCGGCACAGGCGCTGTTTTCCTACCGTGGATCGCTTATTGCTTTTTAACCGGCAACTTTCCATTAACAATCGGCCTTTCTATCCTATATGGAATTGTGGTCATTCAAAGACAAGTTATGGAACCAAAATTATTATCTTCTACGATTGGATTAGATCCTCTCGCAACACTCATATCTTTGTTTGCAGGTTTTCAGTTATTCGGATTTATCGGTTTAATTATCGGTCCTGTTTTTCTCGTCATAATTCGTGCTTTATATGAAGCTAAGTTTTTCCAAGAAATCTATCAGTTTATTATGAGACCCGTCAAATAAAAAGTGTATTTCCGGAAATTTTGTTGCTTTTGAAAGTAGTTGATTTCCGTTCCAGGTTGCTCGCTTTCCGCGGGGCAGCCGGTGAGCTACATTCGTACGTCTCACGTATAAGTGTCTCACCTGTCTAGCTGCAGCGGTTAGCCCCTCGAGGTCAAAAGTTTAATGGTTCCGAAGCCAAAAAACGCCTTCTTAGCCCATTTCCCTTTTGCTTGTCGGGGCTGACCAAACCGCTTCCGCTTTTCGGACTGCCAGCCTGTCCCGCAGGACAAGGAAAGCTTCGACAGCATTATATCGCACGAAGAAAATGTGATTTTCATTTTCGAGGAGTCTCACACCTTCCACTTCAACCAACTGTCTAAGAAGAAATAAAATAAGATTAAAAAGCAACATTCTTTTAGAAAACAGCTTTTAGTTAAGTGCCTCTAGAAAAGAGTCAACATTAAATAGCAATCTCTTAGAAAACAGCAAATAAAAAAGAACGCCTGCTTACTTGATAAAAGCGGCGTTCTTTCTTTGTATATTAGCGTCTTCTGATGAAATAAAATTGACCGTTTTTAACTTTATGATATAAAAATGCTTTTATCCATAACTTCGGTACTTTTCTAAACGGCGGGAAAAGCAGGGAAAACCCCATTATATCTGTTAAAAACCCTGGAGCTAAAAGAAGTGCACCGCCTACTAAAATACAGGCACCATCTAATACGGCATCTGTAGGCATTTGTCCCTTTTGAAGCTGAGTCTGCACTTTTTTAACAGTTTCCAGTCCTTCCCGCTTTGCAAGATATGCCCCTATTATTCCTGTTAAGAAAATGATAGTGATCGTTGCCGGAAATCCGATATACTGGCCAGCAGCTATGAACAAGCCGACTTCAATAGCAGGGACCAAAATAAATAGGAACAATAATTTTCGGAACATTTCATTTCACCGCTTTCTAATTACTAATACGCTTTATATTCTACGTATAAGAAAAGAGAAGGTTTCGTTCCCTTCTCTTTCATTGTATTAGATTAAATTACGTTCTTTCTGCCATCATAAATGTAACCTACAGAAGCATCAATCGTAATTTCTTGTCCATCTTTAAAGATCTCAGTAGCATTTTGAAGACCAACGATTACCGGTATACTCAAGGAAACACCGCAAACCGCTGCATGACTTGTTAAGCCGCCTTCTTCTGTAATAACTGCTGCAGCTTTTTCAAAAGCAGAAATCATATCACGATCTGTTCCAACCGTTACAAGGATTGCTCCTTCTGTCATTTTCTCCATTGCTTCTTGAGCATTTTTAGCAACGATTACTTTACCTGATGCGGAAGATTGGCCGATTCCTTGTGCTTTAGCAAGAACATCACCAATAATATGAACCTTCATTAGATTTGTGGAACCAGATTCGCCAACAGGTACACCTGCAGTGATTACAACTAAGTTTCCATGCTGAACCGCATCCGCTTTTAAAGCAGATTCAATCGCCACTTGGAACATTTCATCAGTTGTCTTCGCTTTGTATCCTAAAACAGGAGTTACTCCCCATACAAGTGCAAGCTTACGGCAAACATCTTCATTGCTCGTTACTGCAATAATCGGTGCTTTTGGACGATATTTTGAAATCATCCTTGCAGTTTGGCCTTTTTCAGTTGCTGTAATGACTGCATCGGCATCCAAGTTCAGTGCAGTAAAGGAAACAGATTGAGAGATAGCATCTGTAATTGTTGTTTTACTTTCTTTGCTTCTCGATGACAGGAGATTTTTAAAGTTTAATGAACTCTCTGCACGACTGGCAATCTTATGCATCGTTAACACAGCTTCAACAGGATAGTTCCCTGCAGCCGTTTCTCCGGATAACATAATAGCATCTGTACCATCAAAAATAGCATTCGCTACGTCACTTGCCTCTGCACGTGTTGGACGTGGATTGCGCTGCATAGAATCAAGCATTTGAGTTGCCGTGATTACAGGTTTTCCAAGTTCGTTGCACTTTTTGATAAGCATTTTTTGCACAAGAGGAACTTCTTCAGCTGGAATTTCTACTCCCAGATCTCCACGTGCTACCATCAAACCGTCAGAAACAGCAAGAATTTCGTCAATGTTATCAACGCCTTCTTGGTTCTCGATCTTAGGAATGATTTGAATATGGTTCGCTTGATTTTTATCCAAAATTTCTCGAATCTCTAAAACGTCTGTAGCACGGCGAACGAAAGATGCTGCGATAAAATCTACGTCTTGTTTAATACCGAATTCGATATCCATTGCATCCTTTTCTGTAATGCCAGGAAGCTTCACACTAACGTTCGGTACGTTTACACCTTTTTTATTTTTTAAAGTTCCAGAGTTAAGAATTTTAGCAGTTAATTCTTTTGCTTTGATTTCAGTTACTTCAAGTTCGATTAAACCATCATCAAGCAAGATTCGTGAACCAACATGAACATCATCAACAAGTCCAGGATAAGTCACAGAAAACTTCTTTTCGTTCCCAACGACTTCTTCCATAGAAATAACAATTTCATTTCCTACTGTCAATTCAGCTACTCCGCCTTCAAGTGTTTGAGTACGGATTTCCGGACCTTTTGTATCCAATAAAATGGCTACTGTTTTCCCTAACTCAGCAGAGGCTTCACGGATATTTTTGATTCTTTGACCGTGTTCTTCAAAGTCACCATGAGAAAAATTAAGCCGTGCAACATTCATTCCAGCATCCATCAATGCTTTTAGCTTTTCAATACTTTCACTTGCAGGACCTATAGTACAAACAATCTTAGTTTTGCGCATCATATAAATGGCCTCCTGATTTTCTTTTTTCGCAAGAAGGCATCGTACAGCCTGCTAACAGCAGAAACCATACGATGCAATAAGCGGAATTTTTATATAGACAACTCTTGAGATAAGCGATACATATCTCTATCTATTGTGTGCTTTCTAGATAAAACCTCTGTAATGTCATAATCGACGAGTTTATTATTTTCAATTCCCACTGTTCGGCCACCTTTACCATCTAAAAGGAGTTCTACAGCTCTGGCACCAAGACGGCTCGCTAATACACGGTCAAACCCTGACGGAGATCCGCCTCGCTGAATATGGCCTAAAACAGTGACCCTCGTTTCAAAACCAGTAAGAGTTTCGATCTGGTTTGCTACATCAACACCGCTTCCGCAGCCTTCAGCAACGATAATAATACTATGCTTTTTACCGCGCTCATGACCTCTTTTCAGTTTCTGTACAATCTGCTCAACTTTATGCTCTTCTTCTGGAATAATAATAGACTCAGCACCGTCTGCAAGTCCTGCCCATAAAGCAAGATCTCCTGCATCACGACCCATTACTTCGATAATATAAGTCCGTTCATGTGAAGTAGCTGTATCTCTAATCTTATCAATAGCATCTATCACAGTATTCAAAGCTGTATCGAATCCAATTGTGAAATCAGTTCCAGGAATGTCATTATCAATTGTCCCCGGAACCCCAATAGTAGGGAATCCTTGTTCAGTTAATTTCTTAGCTCCCTGGAAAGATCCATCGCCGCCGATAACGACTAGTCCTTCAATACCAATTTTCTTTAACTGTTCAATTCCCTCTTGCTGTCCTTCCAGTGTTTTGAATTCCAGACAGCGAGCAGAATGAAGCATGGTACCTCCACGGTGGATGATATCACCGACAGATCCAAGCTCTAATTTCTTTATATTCCCTGAAATTAATCCTGCATAACCATTGTATATCCCATAAACTTCTAAATTATGAAAAATCCCTTTACGAACCACTGCACGAATGGCAGCATTCATACCGGGAGCATCGCCTCCACTAGTTAGAACCCCTATCCGTTTCATGAAAATTTCACCTCTCTAGTTCTCTCGTCTTACTAAAATATCATGTTCAAATGTTGAACACAATAGACAACTAAAACCAAAAAAATGCACCTTTCCCAACGCGGAAAGGCACATTCCCTATTTGACAACAATGGAATCGCTTACATACCCAAATTGTCCGATTTTTTTATATTTTTCATAACGCTGTTCAATTAATTCTTCAGAAGACATGGATAGGAGAGTATTTAAAGAAACTTCCAAAACTTCGTCAATTCTTTCAGATTGAAGTTTTGCATTTTTATGCGCTCCACCTTTTACTTCTTCAATGATTTCATCGATAACTCCCAATTCCTTCAAATCAGGTGCTGTAATTTTCATGGATTCAGCAGCTCTTTTGGCAAGAGAAGCATCCTTCCAAAGAATTGCTGCAGCTCCTTCAGGTGAAATTACAGAATACGTGGAATTCTCAAGCATGTGAACGTAATTTCCGACACCTAAGGCAAGAGCTCCGCCACTGCCCCCTTCACCGATAACAATACAAATAACAGGAACTGTTAATCCTGCCATTTCAACGAGATTTCGGGCAATTGCTTCACTTTGGCCTCTTTCTTCTGCAGCTTTACCTGGATAAGCTCCCTTTGTATCAATAAAACAGATAATCGGCCTGTTAAATTTCTCAGCTTGTTTCATAAGTCGCAATGCCTTACGGTAGCCTTCAGGATGCGGCATTCCAAAATTACGGCGCAAGTTTTCTTTCGTGTCTTTACCTCTTTGATGACCAATTACAGTAACCGGAAGTTCTTTGTAAAAGGCCACTCCGCCTACAATTGCTTCATCATCTCCAAAAAAACGGTCACCATGAAGCTCTATGAAATCCGTAAATAAATATTTAATATAATCAAGGGTAGTCGGGCGCTCCGCATGTCTGGCAATCTGAACACGGTCCCATGGTTTCATTTCTGAATACGTACTTTGTTCCAAATTGGATAGCTTTTCTTCGAGTCTTTTAATCTCATCGGTTAAATCGATGCCTTTTCCGTCCATAAAAGCTCTTAGTTCTGCTATTTTCTTTTGAAGTTCGTGGATCGGTTTTTCAAATTCTAGATCTGCCATGCTTAACGCCTCCCTTCGTTGTGGATTTTTAACAAGGTTCCTAATGTTTTCTTCATCTGACTACGATGAATTACATCATCTAATTGACCATGTTTTAATAAGAATTCTGCTGTTTGAAAATCATCCGGAAGTTCTTGGCGAATGGTTTGCTCAATTATTCTTCTGCCTGCAAACCCTATCAATGCACGAGGTTCAGCAAAATTATAATCACCTACAGACGCAAAACTTGCAGATACACCACCAGTAGTAGGATGTGTCATAACAGAAATAAATAACAATCCTCTGGAACTTAATTTATTTAATGCAACACTCGTTTTCGCCATTTGCATCAGACTCAGCACACCTTCTTGCATACGTGCACCGCCTGAAGCGGTAAAAATAACAAATGGATATTTCTTTTCAATAGCGTTCTCGATCGCACGGGTAATTTTCTCTCCGACTACTGAACCCATACTGCCCATTCTAAAACGGGAGTCCATGATCGCTATAGCTGTATTTATGCCATTTATCTGTCCTTCACCAGTAACAACCGCTTCATTAATTTTCGTTTTTTTGCGGTCGCTTTCAAGCTTCTCTACATAATCCGGAAAATCTAAAGGATTGCCTGAAATCATATCCGAATCATATTCAACAAAAGTTCCCTCATCAATTAAACTTGCTATTCTTTCTTGTGAGGACATCGGATAATGATACTGACATACTGTGCATACCATCAAGTTTTTTCTTAATTCTTTTGAAACCATGATGTGCTTACATTCAGGACACTTACTCATAATCCCTTCAGGTACATCTTGCTTTGCCCGATCGGTCGGTATTGTGGCATATTTTTTCTTTTTTACGAACAAACCTTTAATCATAAATGAATAACACCACCTATTAGATACGATGAACTGCATCGTTTTGTTTTGACAACAAATTCGTTAGTTCCTTCGCTTTTTTTTGCTCAAAAAGCTCCATGACTTCCACACACATCTCTGGAGGCCAATGTGAATTTGTTCTAAGTAAGGATGAACCGTAACCTGTAAGCTCGACATATAAACGATAAAGTAGATGATTATTGCAGGATTGAATGATTACTTTTTCAAATTGTTTACACGCTAGATTGTTTGTTTCAGTAGAATCTTGTCTCATTTGACGCAGCAATTCTTCCAGCTTATTTTTTTCTGCTGGTGTACATCTTATGATTGCCAATTCTACACAATCCTTTATTACAATATGACGTGTTTCTTGTAAATCGGTACGAGCTTTTTCATCATTTAAGATGAAAGAAGCCAGTACCTCTACAAGTCGATGTCCGGTAGCTTCACGAATAAATGTGCCTTCACCCCGTCTGGTCTCAATTAAACCAAGCAGTTCAAGAGCTCTTAACGCTTCACGTACGGAAGATCTCCCTACCGAAAGCCGGTCAGTGAGCTCACGTTCAGAAGGGAGTTTATCACCCGCTTGCAGTTCATCTTCCACAATAATAGATCTTAATTTTTTTAAAATTTCAATATATACTTTTTCGGTAGGTTGGACAGACATTCCTCTCTCCTTTACCGGTTTCATTCATCTTTACCGATAATAGCCAGCCTTCTTGTTTTTTCTGCAATATCATCTGGATTTACTCTAATTCTTGCTACACCTGTTTCCATAGCGGCTGTGGCAACTGCTGCAGCAACATTAGGTGCTACTCTAGGATCGAATGGAGCAGGTATAACGTATTCTGCATTCAATTCTGTCGGATTAACGAGATTAGCGATAGCATGTACTGCTGCAATTTTCATTTCCTCGTTAATATGTGTTGCTCTAACGTCTAACGCCCCGCGGAATATTCCTGGGAAAGCTAGTACGTTATTTACTTGGTTTGGAAAATCTGAACGGCCTGTACCAATTACCATAGCACCTGCTTCACGTGCTATATCAGGCATAATCTCTGGATTTGGATTTGCCATAGCAAAGATAATTGGATCTGGGTTCATAGATTCTATCATTGATTTTGTTAGTGCACCTTCAACAGAAACACCAATAAAAACATCTGTTCCGCTGATTACATCAGAAAGAGTACCTTCAATTTTTGTGCGGTTCGTAAATCTTGCAACTTCCGTTTTTACGCTGTTCATTCCAAAAGGACGTCCTTCGTAAATTGCTCCTTTTGTGTCACACATAATAATGTCTTTAACACCAAAGCGATCCAGCAGTTTAATAATTGCAATTCCTGCAGCACCTGCACCGTTAACAACTACTCTTATTTTCGCCATTTCTCTGCCAGTCAGTTTTAAAGCATTTACTAATCCAGCAAGCGTTACAATAGCTGTTCCATGCTGATCATCATGGAAAATGGGTATATTTGTTTCTTTTTTTAGACGTTCCTCAATAACGAAACAATTAGGTGCTGCAATATCCTCTAGGTTAACTCCGCCAAATGTAGGCTCAAGAAGTTTAACCGTTTCAACAATTTTGTCCACATCTGTTGTATTTAAACAAATAGGGAATGCGTCAACACCTGCAAAGCTTTTGAATAGAACTGCTTTTCCTTCCATTACAGGCAAGGCAGCTTCAGGTCCGATATTTCCGAGTCCCAAAACAGCTGTGCCATCCGAGACAACAGCTACCGTGTTCCCTTTCATCGTATAATCATAGACTTTAGATTTGTCATCATAAATATCTTTACAAGGTTCAGCAACACCAGGTGAATAAGCAAGGCTTAGATCCTTGGCATTACGTACAGGTACCTTTGATTTCGACTCCAGTTTTCCTTGATGTGTTCTGTGCATGTGTAGAGCTTCTTCGCGTAACATAGACATTTTGTCATCTCCTAAAGGTTTTTAAAATTTTATGGTCGGAGAGTCCAATCGAAAAGGTGGTCAGACCACTATAATTGACTCATCCATTATATCAAATGTAATCAAGCTGTAAAGATTTTTAATTTCTTCTAAAAACGACATTTCCCTCACCAATAACTGATTGCAATTCTACGATTAAGTCTTCAGCAGCATGAATGCGTTGAGAGACTTGTACTTTTTCTCTCGTTTCTTCATAGATCAAAACAACAGGTACATTTCCTTTTGATTGTTCAAGTATTTGTTTTATCGCATTCAAATAATCTGGGGAATTGTGTTCTTTATCAATTTTAATAAAGACAGCAGGCTGGCTCTTAGTTTTAAGTTCCCGCAGCGGTTTACATTTGCTGATTAAAACTTGTAACGCATTATTTCGTTCTTCCACACTTCCTTCTAAGAACAATTGCTCTCCTTTTTGCAGAAGTCCATGATATTCCTCATAGTTTTTAGGAAAAATAACTGCCTCAACTTCACCGCTCTCATCACTAATCGACAAAAAGGCCATCAGTTCTCCTTTTTTTGTTTTAATCACACGTACTTTGTCTATGAGAACTCCAAGACGAATGAGAGATTTCTTTACGTTAATATCGCCAATACTTGCTGCTGTCCAGGTCTTTAAGACAGACCTGAATCTTTCGAGTGGATGAGAAGAAAAGAAAAAGCCAAGCGCTTCCTTTTCGAATTTAAGCTTTTCACTATCTTGAAAAGGTTGAACAGTAACATAAGACGGCTTAGGAAGATTGATATCATCATCAAAAAGATACATCTGATTTTTTCGCGATATTTCCTGAACTTCTTCTCCGTATTCAATAGCAGTTTCTAACGAAGCTAATAGGACCGCTCTGTCTTCACCTAAATCATCCATTGCTCCTGCAAAAATCAGTGATTCTATCGTCCGTTTATTGACAATTTTTTGCGGACAGCGGGCACATATATCAAAAAGGTCCAGAAAAGACTCCTTTTTATTTTCATCACTTATAAACCGAATCGCATTAATACCCACGTTTTTAATCGCGAGCAGACCAAATCGAATACCATTGCCTTCAGGAATAAAAAATGATTGACTCTCTTTTATAGAAGGGGAAAAAACAGGAATCCCTTTTTGCTTAGACTCTTTAATATACTGACTAACTTTATCATGATTACCAATCACACTTGAAAGTAATGCTGCCATAAAGTGCGTTGGAAAATTTGCCTTTAAATACGCTAGCTGATAAGCAATAACACTATAGGCAACAGCGTGGCTTCTTGGAAAACCATAATCAGCAAATCGTACGATCAGATCATATAAGGCATCTGCAGACTTTTCATCATACCCTTGTTTCAAACAGCCTGCAACAAAATGTTCACGCTCTTTAACTAAGATCTCTCTTTTCTTCTTTCCGACTGCTCGTCTTAACAAATCTGCTTCACCAAGTGTAAATCTAGCTGCCTTTGTTGCAATCTGCATAATCTGTTCCTGATAAACGATAACCCCATATGTGCTTTTCAATATTTGCTCTAAATCAGGATGGAGATAAGTAACCGTCTTTTCACCATGTTTTCCAGCGATGTAGTCTGGAATGTTCTGCATAGGACCCGGTCTGTATAATGCGTTTACAGCAACGATGTCTTCAAATTCTGTAGGTTTTAACTGTTGCAAAACTTTTCTCATTCCATCAGATTCCAGCTGGAAAACGCCAGTCGTATCTCCTTCAGATAGCAGCTGAAACGTTTTCTGATCTGTGAATGGAATTTCACTCAAATTAATTTTAAAACCTTCTCTTTCTTCTATAGAAAGAAGTATGTTTTCAATCAAAGATAAATTTCGCAGACCTAAAAAATCCATTTTTAATAATCCAGCCGATTCTAACCATTCCATACTGTATTGTGTCAAGGGAATCTCATCATGGCCCGTTTGCAGCGGTACGGTTTCAACAAGAGGTGTTCCTGATAGAACAACTCCGGCTGCATGTGTGGATGCGTGCCTTGGAAGACCTTCTAACTCACTGGCTATATTAATAAGCTTTCTCACACTTTCATCTGAGGAGTAAGCTTGCTGCAGCCCATGAGATTCTTGGAGCGCTTTTTCTAAACTAATCCCCGGACGGGAAGGAATGTTTTTAGATGTTTGATCAATTAATGAAGGTGGATAGTCCATAACTCTGCCGGCATCTCGGATTGCTGCCTTTGCTGCTAGTGTACCAAACGTAATGATTTGAGCGACATAGTCAGTCCCATATTTTGATGCAACATACCTTAATACCTCATCACGCCGATTATCAGGAAAGTCAATATCAATATCGGGCATCGTTATTCTCTCAGGATTTAAAAACCGTTCAAATATCAGTTCATGATGTATCGGATCAACATTAGTTATATTCAGCACATAAGCAACTAAAGAACCTGCTGCTGATCCTCGACCAGGTCCAGTAATCATATTTTGTTCATGAGCAAACTTCATAAAATCCCAAACAATTAAAAAATAATCCTCAAATTTCATGCCTTTAATAATATTTAACTCGTATTCAAGCCTTTTTTCGATTTGTGGTGTGATTGATTTATATCTTTTTTCAATCCCTTTTTGGCAAAGATCTTTTAAATATTCGTAACTATCTTTCTTACCCGGGACAGGATATTTAGGAAGTGCAATCTCGCCAAGTTTCAATTCTAAATTACAGCGATCCGCAAATTTGACCGTTTCACGTAATGTCTCTTTACAATGGGAAAATAAATTTTGCATTTCTTTTTCGGATTTAAAATAAAAATCATCCGTTGCTAATTTGTAACGATCTGGATTGTTTACTTTTTCCCCATGTTTAATGCATAAAAGGATATCATGTGCTTGAGCATCTTCCTTTTCCATATAATACGTTTCATGGGCACAAAGAAGAGGAATGTGATGTTCTCTCGCCAAAGACTGTAATTGGAGATTTAATGTTTTTTCAAATCCAGTACCATGGTCTTCAATGCCTAAATAAAACTGATTGTGAAAAGTCTCCTTATAATAAGAAAGCACCTTTTCTAACCGGCTTCCTGATGCTTTTTCATTAGCAAGAAGCTGCTGAATTTCACCTTCTTGACCTGATGAAAGCGCGATTAATCCACTTGAATGCTTTGAAAGGACTGTATGAGAAATAGGCCTATAAACTCCATCCTGTTTCGTTTGAATTATCGTAGAAAGCTTAAGTAAATTTTGATAGCCTTCTTTATTCATTGCGTACAAAAGAATGTTTTTTGGAGATGTCCCTGTCTGATCTTTTTGTAAGCTTTCGTCAACGATCATAGCCTCTAAACCTAAAATAGGTTTTATTCCGGCTTTCAAACAAGATGTGTAAAACTTTAATGCTCCATACATATTCCCCTTATCAGATATAGCCATTGCTGAACAACCCGATTCTGCCGCTTTTTTAACGAGATCATCTATACGACAAGAGCTTTCGAGAAGAGAATATTCACTATGTACATGTAAAGGAACAAATCCCATACCTTCACTTCCTTTTCCCGCCTATTTGCAACTTTATTATAGTACAACCATCTAATCGTTTAAAAGAATCTAAGCTTTTAGCCATTGTAACAATTTCTTCTAATAAAATGTTTTAAAATTACGGTTTACATATTGATAAAACAAGCATACTTTGAAAATTTGTCCATACATTGAGTACGAGAGGAGGATTCGCATGGTACGCGATTTCTTTGGAAACATTATTTTAGATTTTGCCATTGCGTTTGGAGTTATTTTAGGCGGTGCACTTATCGGTGGGCTCGCTGCATTTTTAGTAGGTAAAGCTCCCATTCTCGAAATGATGGATCTTGCCAAAAAACTAAAGATATGGGCTATTGTTGCTGCAATTGGCGGTACGTTTGATACAATCAATAACTTTGAAAGAAGTTTCGTAAATGGTGCTACGATTGAAATATTTAAACAACTAACTTACATCTTCGTAGCGATGGCTGGTGCAAATACCGCTATGCTATTAATTCATTGGCTTACTCAGGAGAATTTAAACTAATGAGAATCCCACCGCTATATTTGAGAAAAGGTTACCAGCGCTTTTTCGCAGGTATTGCGATCGGCTGCATCATTGGCTGGGCTTTTTTCTTATTGCAATTTGGCCTTGCTCACGAGCGTTTAATAAATATTATAAAAAATCAAAAAATCATTATAGAAGATTATAAGAAAAAAAATGAGATTCTTACTTCCGATGATAAGAGAGCAAACGAAGAACTAGCGAAAAAATTTAAGTTGCACGAAATCAATGTACAATTTTCTGATCCTTCTCAAAAATTATCCAGCTTAATTAAAGTTCAGCTTGTTAAATTAATTGAAGATGATTTGGAACATTTGATAGGAGAAGATACAGAAATAATTGCAAGAAGCCATGCTTTACTAGTACAAGCTATTGAAAGCAAAGATTACACGCTTGACGAACAAAAATATACAGTGAAAATCGATCATCTCTATTTATATACCGGAATATTAAGAATGTATGTAACTGTACGTTCTTTGGAATAGGTGAATAATGTTCGAAATATTACGTTTTTATTAATCTTTAAGCAGTTCAATAGCATTCTCACTGTATATTGTATAAAATACGTATATAGAGAGTGAATACTGGGGGGAAATCTGCATGATTATAAATCGAAAAGAACTTGCCCGTGAAAAGGTAAAAGAAATTCAAAATGGTTTCTCTGCGTTCGCAGAAACGAAAGAAGTAGCTGAATTAATTAAAAAAGAACTTTTAAAACTCAACTTAAAAGTTCATGAAGATGTTACAGATGTCGGTTCTTGGTTCATCCCAGAAAAAAGCAGTTAATTAAAGTAAAAAGGCCCCCCGTAGAGGCCTTTTTTATTTTGCACTAAATACTGCACATGCTTCTCTCAAAGCATTTAATACAGCAAGCGTTTCTTCTTTCGTATATACGGTGGCACCCGAAGCCCTTGGATGCCCTCCTCCATTAAACTGAGCAGCAATTTTATTTACAAACGGTCCTTTAGAACGCAGCCGTACTCGGATTTGATCAGGCTCATCCACGAAGAAGACCCAGGCTAACAATCCTTCTACCTGTGAAAAGGAATTTACGAGTAAAGAAGCTTCACTGGCGTTGACATCAAAATCATCCAACGTTTGTCTGTTGAGATGAATGTATCCTACACGCCCGTCTAAAATAGAAAAGTGCTGCAGTACATAACCATTTAATCTGACGAGTTTTTCAGGTGTTTTATATAAATTTTCATGTATTTCAGAAGGAGTAAAGCCCGTTTCTAAAAGCTTAGCTGCATATCTATGTGTTTTCTCACTAGTAGACGGATAGAGAAATCGTCCTGTATCTCCTATTATTCCTGCATACAAAAGTCTTGCTGCCTGATCATTTAATTGTAATCCTCTCGCTTTACCAAAAAGGTAAAATTCCATGATCATTTCGCTTACAGAGCTTGCAGATGTATCAACCCAAATTAAGTCACCATACGGATCTTCATTGGGATGATGATCGATCTTTATTGTCATATCGCCTAATGAATAGCGGGAATCACTGATTCGAGGTGAGTTAGCTGTGTCACAAATAATAACTAATGCACCTTTATATAGTTGGTCTTCAATTACGTCCATCCTGTTTAAAAAAATAAGACCTGGATCCTCTTCCCCTACCGCATAGATTTCCTTTTTTGGAAAACTAGCTTTTAAAATATTCGCTAAACCACCCTGTGAACCAAGAGCATCCGGATCCGGTCTAACATGCCGATGAATAATAATACGATCATATTGTTGAATTTTACTCAAAATTTCTTCTTTCATATCAGACTCCTTTTTAGACCTCGTTGTGGCAATTCTGTTTTTAAACGTTTACAATATAATGGAGTAAATTCATGGGGGAATCATTAATGCCGATTTTTATTATTCTTATTATACTTTCTTTTGCTCTTTATGTGTTTTATAAGGTTCGTGAAGTTCGATCAAAAGAACTTTTTTATAAACGCTGGACAGGTTCAAAAGCAAAGATGGCTTTAGGAACTTTTGTAGCTTCATTCGGACTCAATGAACTAACGTCTGTCGAAGGAAAATTACAGCTTTGGATCGCTATTGTGTTCTTAGTTTATGGAGCGGTTCAATTATTTTTCGGCTGGAAAATGTACAAGCATTATTTAACACTTGCAAAAAATGAATCACAAAAACAAAAAATGAATGGATAAAAAGTCCCTCTAGAGGGACTTTTTTTGCACGATTATGATCGATGATCGATCAGCTGAGCCATCATCATTGCCTTTCCAACAATTTTCCCTTCATGAAAAATTTCTACTTCAACCTTTCCAAATTTCCTGCTCACTTCTAATACTCTTGGAATAAATTCAATCTCACTCTCGATCTGAACCGGTTTAATATAATAAAAGGTTACGTTTTCAACTACAAGATCCCCTTTTTTAATTCTGCGCAAAGTCTTCCTTGCAACTTCTGTTACTAGAGTCATCAATACTCCATATGAAACCGTTCCAAGATGATTTGTCATTTGAGGTGTAATCAGGCATGAAAATAAAATTTGGCTATCGTACTTATGCTCCTTCAGCTCAGTAGAGATCAAATCATCAATTGTTGCACCAACTTGCGGCTGCTTTTGCATCATCTGCATCGCTTTCAACACATCTTGTCTTGTTAAAATTCCGATTAATTTATGTGAAGCTCCTGTAACCGGCAGCAGCTCGATGCCTTCCCAAATCATCATATGGGCACAAGCGGCCACTGACGTTTTTTCCGTTACGGTTAAAGGTGAACGAGTCATTACTTTTTCTACTTGGGTGGTTTCTTCGATCCCTATGATATCCTTTGAGGTAACGATACCCGTTACTCGATTCGTTTGATCTACAACTGGATAACGGCTATGATTTGTCTCCTGATTTAATACATGCCATCTTTTCACTTCATCCGTCTGAAATAAATAGTGTGTATCTTCAATTGGAATCAATATATCAGAAGCAAGAACAATCTCTTTTTTAATTAACCGATCATGTATGGCTTTATTGATCATAGTTGCAACGGTAAACGTATCGTAACTAGTAGAAATTACAGGAAGCTGTAATTCATCAGCCAATCTTTTTACTTCTTCTTCAGTATCGAAACCACCTGTTATTAAGATTGCACTTCCCGCTTTTAATCCTAGTTCATGTGCATTTACTCTGTTACCAACGATCAATAAACTCCCTGCATCCACATAACGCATCATCGCCTCTAGTTTCATCGCACCAATTACAAATTTATGCAATGTTTTGTGGAGTCCAGCTCGTCCTCCCAGCACTTGTCCTTCAACAATATTGACGACTTCGGCAAAAGTGAGTTTTTCAATATTGCTCTTGGCTTGTCTTTCAATGCGAATCGTACCTACTCGTTCAATCGTACTTACAATTCCTTGATTTTCCGCTTCTTTTATCGCTCGATAAGCGGTTCCTTCACTAACATTTAAATCTTTCGCGACTTGTCGGACTGAAATTTTCGACCCTACATCAAGTCCTAAAATATGCTGCAAAATTTGTTCATGCTTTGTTAGCAATATGCTCACCGTTCCTTTTACCTGTATCTATCTGTTTCAGTTATTTGACTAATACAGATTATACAGTCATTGGAACAGAAACTCAACTTTCCATGTGCGTTCTTTTTTCCGAATGCTGAAGGATTTGAGATCTTTTCTTCTTGACCGATACCATTCTCACTGGCTCTTTTTTAATCATAATTCCAAACAATAAAATACAGGCAAACGCAGTCCATGTAATGGAGAATACCGTATGCAAGAGCGGACCACGAAATGACAAAACAGGAATTGCAGAGTAGAATAAAACAATCAATAAGAGGAACTTTACAATTTTTTCTTGGTTCATAAAAAAAACAACCTCCCTTAATACCATTCGTATGCATGGAAAGAGAGGTTAGAATCATTTATATACTTAAGGTTTCACCACTTTGAAGCAATTTTCCTTTATTCCCTAGTTTTGATACAAAAGATTCTTCAGGATCTTGTTCAATGACTGGAAATGTATTGAAATGAATTGGGACAGTAATTGGTGCTCCAATCCACTTTGCGGCGATCAGTGCATCTTCTGGTCCCATCGTAAAATTGTCCCCAATAGGTAAAAAGGCAACGTCAGGTTTTCCAAATTCTCCAATTAATTTCATGTCTGAAAACAATGCAGTATCCCCTGCATGGTAAATTGTTTTATCATCAGCGGTAAATAAAATTCCTGCTGGCATTCCCGTATAAACATTTGTTCCATCTTCTTCTTCAAAACTTGATCCATGAAATGCTTGTGTGAATTTCACTTTCCCCCATGAAAATTCTCGGCTACCTCCAATGTGCATTGGGTGAACTTCTACACCTTTTGTCCCTATATAATTGGCAAGTTCAAATGGTGCTACGATTAAGCTATTGTTCTTTTTAGCAATTTCTACTGTATCTCCCACATGGTCGTTATGCCCATGTGTTAGAAGGATTACATCTGCCCTTACATTATCGGCGCTGATTTTACATTGGCCATTTCCATTAATAAAAGGGTCAATCCATATTGAATATTCCCCGTTTTGAATTTCAAGTACTGAATGTCCGTGATAAGTAATTTTCACAAAAAGACTCTCCCTTCGTTCTTTCATGAGCTACTTTATATATTAGCCGTCTTTATTTCTATACCCTTTATTCAAAACAAAAAAAGTCCGATTTATGGACTTTTTTACAATTGGCTGTTTTGAAGGCTTTTCGTTGAAAACAAAGTTTAAGAAAACAACCATAAATTTTGAATTATTGGATTTGAGTCAAGATGGAACCCGCTTCCTTATAGTCAAGCTGATGTGCTTCAGCTACTGCTTTATACGTTACAAATCCATCTAATGTATTTATCCCTTTTAATAAAGCCTCATTATCCAGACAAGCTCTTACATAACCTTTATTTGCAATCTGGAGTGCATAAGGAACCGTTACATTTGTCAGCCCTATCGTGGATGTTCGAGGAACTGCTCCTGGCATATTCGCTACTGCATAATGAAGAACACCATGCTTTTCATACGTTGGATTGTCGTGTGTCGTGATTTTATCAACGGTTTCGAAAATTCCGCCTTGGTCGATCGCTACATCTACGATTACCGAACCAGGCTGCATTTCTTTAATCATTTCTTCGGTAACAAGCTTTGGTGCTCTTGCACCCGGGATAAGCACCGCTCCAATAACTAATGCAGATTCTGCTACTGCATTAGCAATGTTTAACGGATTTGAAATCAAAGTGTTTATCTCATTTCCATAAATATCATCCAGTTGACGGAGACGCTCAGGGTTCAAGTCAATTATCGTGACATCAGCTCCGAGACCCATCGCAATTTTGGCTGCATTTGTACCAACTACACCTCCGCCAATAATTGTTACCTTCCCTCTTCTCACTCCTGGAATACCGCTTAATAGAATACCCATTCCGCCTTTTGGTTTTTCCAGAAACTGAGCTCCAATTTGAGCGGCCATTCTTCCAGCTACCTCACTCATCGGAGTTAACAGCGGTAAAGAATTATTCGGCAATTGTACGGTTTCATATGCAATACCGATTACTTTATTTTCTGTCAAAGCTTTTGTAAGTTCAGGTTCGGGTGCCAAATGTAAATACGTAAACAGAATTAATCCTTCATGAAAAAAACAATATTCCTCTGGCAGCGGCTCTTTAACTTTCATTACCATATCCATTGACCATGCCTGTGCAGGCGTTTCTACTATTACACCACCTGCATTTTCGTATTCTTCATCTATAAATCCAGATCCTTCACCTGCACCTTTTTGGATAAATACTTCATGACCAGATGCGACAAGGTTTAATACACCTGCAGGAGTCATCGCAACACGGTTTTCATTATTTTTAATTTCTGTCGGAACGCCTATTTTCATTTTGTTTCCCTCCCTGATATGTATTTGGAATTATTTACATCTTATTAATAGTTACCATACCATCAAAAAAGTAAAATAAAAAGACAGAGATGCCTCATAATTTTAAATTGCTGCGATGTAAATCAGCACTTAAGATTCCCCTTTTCCATTAGTCCCATACACCATAAATAAAAACGATCCGTCAAAATTATCCGTATGCTTTTGGAAAACTAAATGTACAAAAAAAAGACCCAAAAGGAATGTTTCATCAAACCTTTTGAGTCTCCATTTAATTTAAACTTTCTTCATCATCTACTTTAGTGCGCTCCTGGCCTTGGTCGAGCTTATCAACAACACCGCTCTGGTAAGCTTCAGTAATTTGCTGATGAACAGTAAGCTCACCTTCTGAGTCGAATTGAGCTTGCTGATCTTGTGGCTTATTTTTATCCATGTCTATTCCTCCTTATGCTAAAACTATTTATTAGTTTCTGTTAAGAAGGAAAAGTTATCTCGTCTAATTTTTGGCAGCGATAAGAAGATGTTGCGGCTTCGAGCTGTTGACGAACCGCCTGGAAACCAGTACCGCCTTCAGAGTTTCTTCTTTCTACCGCATGTTTTGGTGATAGAACCTCAAAGATATCTTCTTCAACAAGCGGACACCACTCTTTATATTCATCCAGACTGACATCCAATAAATAACATTCTTTTTGAATACATAAAAGAACCATCTTTCCAACTAATTCATGAGCTTCACGGAATGGAATACCTTTCTTGGCTAAATAATCAGCAAGTTCTGTAGCATTAGAAAAGTCCTGATGAACAGCCTTATTCATTCGTTCTTCATTGACTTTAAGTTCACTGATCATTCCAGTCATGATACTTAGACAGCCTTTAACTGTTTTTATCGTATCGAAAACCGGCTCTTTGTCTTCTTGCATATCTTTGTTATAAGCAAGCGGCAAACCTTTCATCAAAGTCAGCAATGATACAAGTGAGCCGTAAACTCTCCCGCTCTTTCCTCGAATCAATTCTGCCATATCCGGATTTTTCTTTTGAGGCATCATACTGCTTCCCGTAGTAAAACTGTCACTGATCTCAATAAAGCCAAACTCCTCAGAAGACCAAATAATAAGCTCCTCACAAAAACGTGATAAATGCATCATGATCAGGGAAGCATTACTGCATGATTCGATCGCAAAATCTCTGTCACTTACAGCGTCTAAACTATTTAAATATTTTTTCGTAAATCCGAGTTCATTCATTGTAATGTTACGATCAATTGGAAAAGTTGTTCCCGCAAGCGCCCCTGCTCCGAGCGGCATAATATCCGTTCTTTTTAAGCTGTCTTGGAGTCTTTCTTTATCTCGTTCAAGCATCCAAAAATAAGCAAGCAAGTGATGTGCAAATGATACAGGCTGTGCACGCTGTAAATGAGTATAGCCAGGGATTATTGTTTCAACATGCTCCCCTGCAAGATTCAATAAAGCTTTTTGCAGTTCATCGATATGATCCATGATCAATACCGTTTCTTCTTTGACGAAGAGATGAAGATCTGTTGCAACTTGATCATTACGGCTTCTAGCCGTATGCAGTTTGCCTCCATCCGCTCCTATTTTGTCAGTTAAGAGCTTTTCTAGATTAAGATGAATATCTTCATATTGAACAGCATATTGAAGATCACCTTTTTCTTCCTCTTTTTTTAGACTCAATAAGCCTTGCTTTATATTTTCATATGCCTCTTTTTCAATAATTCCGCATTCAAAAAGCATCTTAGCATGTGCCAAACTGCCTGTCAGATCCTGACTGGCTAATTGCTGATCAAAAGAAATCGAAGCTCCAAATTCATCTACCCATTCTTCTGGCTGTTTGGAGAAACGGCCTCCCCATAATTTTTTCACACTTTCACCTCATTTTTTTGAACCATGCTGCTAACTTTTGTAGGAAGTCCCCAAAGTGAGATAAACCCTTTAGCCGCACCGTGATCAAACATATCTTCAGAAGTATAAGTTGCTAATTTTTCATCATATAATGAGAACGGTGATTTTCTTCCTTCAACAATCGCGTGTCCTTTAAAAAGTTTCACACGAACAGTACCCGTTACAAATGATTGTGTTTCATTCAAGAATGCTTTTAATGAAGCCGTCAATGGCGAAAACCAAAGTCCTTCATAAATTAATTCCGTCATTTTCTTCTCAATAATGGGTTTGAAATGAGCAACCTCTTTAACTAGCGTAAGGTCTTCTAGTTCTTTGTGTGCCTTAATTAACGTTGTCGCAGCAGGGCACTCGTATACTTCACGCGATTTTATACCAACGAGACGATTTTCTACATGGTCGATACGTCCCACACCATGTACTCCGCCGATTGCATTTAATTGATGGATAAGTTTGTCGAGAGTAAGCTTCTCACCATTTAATGAAACGGGTATTCCTTTTTCAAATCCAATCTCAACAAACTCTGGTTTGTCAGGTGTATTTTCTAATGGTGTTGTCATTTCGTATGCATCTTCTGGAGGAGTTGCCCAAGGATCTTCTAGAATTCCGCATTCGTTGCTTCTTCCCCATAAGTTTTGATCAATAGAAAAAGGACTTTCTTTCTTGATTGGCACTGGAATATCATGCTGTTTGGCATATTGGATTTCTTCTTCACGAGACCAGCTCCACTCACGAACCGGTGCCAATACTTCCAAATCAGGTGCAAGAGCAGCAATAGAAACCTCAAAACGAACTTGGTCATTTCCTTTTCCTGTACAGCCATGTGCAACAGCAGAAGCATTATATTTTCTTGCCACTTCAACTAATTTTTTCGCAATAAGCGGTCTGCTTAGCGCAGAGATTAATGGGTATTTCCCTTCATATAAAGCATGTGACTGCAAGGCTACCAATGCATAATCATCTGCGTATTCTTTTTGAACATCTAATACGATTGATTCTGATGCCCCGATTGAAAGTGCTTTAGATTGTACAAAAGGAAGATCTTTTCCTTCTCCAACGTCCAAACATAAAGCGATAACGTCATAACCCTTTTCTGCGAGCCATGGAATCGCCACCGATGTATCTAAACCGCCTGAATATGCCAATACTACTTTTTTCTTCATATATATCTCTCCTCCTGAATAGTAAAACTGAATAAGTATTAATTTTTATGCAAAACAATTTATAAAAATACTATTTATGATAGTAAATACTATAACAAAAAATGAGAAATAAATGCAAGGTTATTCTTAAAAATGAATAAAAAATCACAAAGTCGTAACAACTAGCCTGATTGCTTCATGTTTTGTACAATAGAAAAAGAGGTGATACACCATGCATGAGAACTTTGTTTGGGATGAAAGACTCGGAATCTCAATCCCGCATTTACATAAGAGCTGGGATGAATATAAAAGCAATGAACAGTCTTTTATACTTTTACAGTGGGAAAAAATCAGAGGGAGAATACCTGATCGAATCGGTGAAATAGAGCAGGAGATTAATGAACTGCAAGATCGCTTGTCTTTAGAGGAAAACTTTGAAGTTTCATGCCAATTAAATCATAGAATATCTTCACTTGCTTCTGTAATCAATGACTTATGGCTTTGGTACAGACTGAACCAGCAAGTGTCGTCTAAAATACACGGGTAAAACAAACTCGCAAAAAAGCTGGCTCGCAATAGTGCGGCCAGCTTTCTTATTTCCGCAGCTGCTGAACAACATGCGTAATTTCAGGCAAAATTAATTTTTCCATACCTAGTTTTACGGCGCCTGATGAACCAGGCAATGCAAAAAAAGCTGTTTTTCTTATCGTACCTGCAACTGCTCTGCTAAGCATAGCTCCAGATCCGATATCCTCTGTGTAGCTTAACATACGAAATAATTCTCCAAAACCCGTGATTTCTTTTTCAAACAAAGGATGTATTGCCTCTATTGTCACATCTCGTGAAGCTATACCTGTTCCTCCATTAACAATCACAATATCAATTTCTGTATTAGATGCGGCATACATCGCTGCCTCTTGTATCAATCCTTTGTCGTCCTGGATAATACGGTATTCATTCACAGTATGTTTATGCATCTCAAGAAGCGATTTAATGATGTTCCCGCTCTTATCTGTTTCCTCATTTCTTGTATCACTTACAGTAACAACCATGCATCTTACATACTCTGGAGCTTTCGCTTTATGTTCTTGAACACTCATATATAAGCTCCTAACTATTATATTTTTCTAAAAGATAGCGTTTTTGATAAAATTTATGAGCGATTTCTGTGATTTTTCTTGATTGTTGATAATTCATGACTGCACCAACAGCCATTCCGAAAATAGGCAGCCCCTGCGTAAGCTTTTTTCTTAATAGTAAAATTGCCATCATTTTTACAATCTGCTGAATCGGATGTGACATCCAGGAAATATCTGCGACAACATCATTGCCTGCATAAAAGATAGGATCTTCTTCTTCACGGATTTCTTCCATTAATTCATCCCATTTTTCCAGCTGATAACGCTTTGGCATCGTTGCAGCATGATACACCTTTAAGGAACGCATCATCTCAGAAGGTCTTTGGATATCATAACCATAATGCATAGCAATTGATTGGACAGATCTAATTCCTAATGCGATCATCGCAGGAAAATCTGTTCCTAAAAACAATATCCCTCCTGTTCCTGCCAGCCCTCCTTGTGTTAAAGATAAGAGACGGTTACGAGCAATTTGCTGATCAGCCATATAAGACAATTGATCGATCGTACATTTTTTCAAATCTATAATTTCAAAAATATCATCTCGAAATACTCTTGCTTCAGACAAAAGTCTTTGCTTCATATCAAGTTGAAATTGAGAATTTTGAATAAGAGCATGTATATGAAATAAGACCGTATCAACATATTCACCGATTTTCCCTTGCATATTCTCAGATAAAAGATCCATCTGACCTGTAGCCCATTTTTCATATGTACGGCCAAAATCTGTTGGTTCATATGTAAAAAAGTCTTGCTCCCAATTCTGGATATCTTGCCAAATCTGTTCTTCACGATCGGTGAAATGCATACTATCCCTCCAATAATCTTTTTTATAGTTTACTTTAAAAGAAGCTTGAAGTAAAAAATTCGCAGAGCTATTCCTTCAACAAAAAGAAAAAGCAACCATTTCTCATGTTAGGAACATGAAAAAAGATTGCTTGTTTAAATTGTATTACATCGCAAGTCGCAGTGTATCTCTTGCGATCATAACTTCTTCATTTGTCGGAATAACAATTACTTTTACAGGAGAGTGGGGATAGCTAATAAAGGCCTCTTTACCGCGAACCTGATTAAGAGCAGGATCCCAGTAAACTCCCATAAATTCAAGTCCACGGAGTACACGTTCGCGAACTGCTGTACTGTTCTCACCAATACCAGCTGTGAAAATGATCGCATCGATTCCTGCCATTCTTGCTGCATAGGAACCAATGTATTTATGAATACGGCTTGCAAATACTTCTAATGCAAGTTCAGCACGTTCATTTCCATTTTCCGCTTCACTTTCAATATCACGAAGATCTGATGAGAAACCAGAAACGCCTAGCATACCGCTTTTATTATTAAGTACGTTCAGTACTTCTTCTGCGCTTTGGCCTGTTTTTTGCATAATGTACGGAATAAGAGCAGGGTCGATATTACCAGAGCGTGTTCCCATTGTAACACCTGCAAGCGGTGTGAATCCCATTGATGTATCAATCGATTTTCCACCTTCGATTGCGGCAATACTAGCACCGTTCCCTAGGTGGCATGAAAGCAGACGCAATTGCTCGACTGGACGTCCTAACAATTCTGAAGCTCTTTCAGTCACATACTTATGGCTTGTGCCATGGAATCCATATTTTCTGATTCCATATTCTTCATAATATTCATATGGCAAGCTGTATAAGAATGATTTTTCAGGCATTGATTGATGGAATGCTGTATCAAACACAGCAACAGCTGGGACATTCGGCAGTACATTTTTGAAAGCCTTAATTCCAACAACGTTTGCTGGATTGTGAAGGGGTGCAAGATAAGAAATTTCTTCAATTTCTTTTAAAATCTCATCTGTTATCAATACAGAATCGTTGAACTTTTCTCCGCCATGAACTACACGGTGTCCGATTCCTTCAATTTCATCAAGCGAAGAAATAACTTGATGTTTAATCAATTTATCTAAAAGCATAGAGACTGCTTCTGAATGATCTTGAATATCTTTTATTTCTTTAATTTTTTCGCCATTCACTTCAATCGTGAAAACAGAATCATTTAATCCAATACGTTCAACAAGCCCTTTGGTTAATACTTCTTCTTCTGGCATTTGAAGAAGTTGAAACTTTAAGGACGAGCTCCCGGCATTAATTGCAATAATTTTAGCCAAAATAGCCATCTCCTTCATATTCAATGAAAAAAAAGAGCGCTAACAGCACACTTCTATCTCACATGTTACTATAATCCTTCCTTATTTAAACATTGCCCAACGTTATTATCAAGGCTGTAAAACGCTTACATCTCATATTCATGCAATTCAGACTTGAATCCGTTTCCAAAGACATAAAAAAACAGCATAGGTTTTTATCCCACGCTGTTATTTTTCACGTTCCCATTCTGTTTTAAACCACTCATTTATTTGTCCCATAACATTTGCTAATCCCGTTTTGTTCGAAAATGACGGAAGTTCGGCAAGCATCGCCTGCTTCGGCTTTCTCACATCTACTCCTTGCTTTTGAAGGATCAGGATACTTTTGGCATGTGTTTTTGACTTAAACAAATTTTCCGGCAGCTGCAATAAACCTAAAATGTTAACACTCTCTTTCATCCAAGCCTGCAATAATTGTGATTGGTCACTTTCAAACACGCCGTTTGGAACGATAAATATACCGATTCCCGCTTCCTTTAAATAATGAACGGATTGTTCCATTATCAAATGATGAGCATATGTGTGCCCTTCTTTTTGGAACACCTTGAACTCTTTTGCCCCTTCATCATCTGGATAATATCCAACTGGCAGGTCAGCAAGGACGAGATCTACTGGTTCAACATAAAGAGGTTTGATCACATCTTGATGAAAGAGCTCTACTTTATGTTTTTGAATGTTTGCATTCACCCAAGAAAGCCGCAGTAAGGTTTCATCTACCTCAACAGCAAATGCCTCATACTCTTCTTGCTTTAACTGGTTAAGTACTGCTGTTAATAAATTACCTGAACCTACAACCGGATCTAATAATGTGATTCGTTCATTGTTTTTTGTGAATTTTTGTACGAGATATCCAACAAAAAGACCAACTGCATCTGGAGTCATGGCATGGTGGGGCTGGAGAGCTTCCTGCATCCCTTTTAATACTGTAAGCTGAAAAGCTTTTCTAAGCTCTTCTTTTCCAAACTCTGCTAAGTTGATTTTTTTATACTCTTTTGTCAGCACATTTATTAATTCTTTATCATATTCTTTTGGAATCTCTTGAAAAAACAAATTCTCGCCAGTCTCAACAAGAGCATCTAAATAAGGCAAATCAAGTTTTTCTTTAATTGCCATTGTAGAATTATCCATCGTTACAAAAAGTTTTTCTACTTCATTAAAAGAGCTCATATTCGCTTCCTCCTACATTTACACAGGAAACATTTTAACAAATCAATTGGGGTATACACAATGATTTAGTCAATTATTCCTTTATAAAAAAGCTCAAATAACAATCGGTATTGGTTTTCTAACAGAAGTCAGGAAAACCACCCTTTCTGAGGGCGAAAAGCCAAGCCTAGTCGCTCGTACTGCTCTGCATGGTCCTGGTATCCTGTGAAAAGAGCTTTACATAAAAAATCCCCGGTAAACGATTGCTACCGGAGATGATTGTTTTTTTACTTTGCAGCTTTAGCAGCTTCGATTGCAGCTTCATAATTCGGGTGGCTCGTTACTTCATCAACATATTCTACATATGTTATTTTATCTGAGCTATCGATTACAAAAACGGAACGAGCTAAAAGGCGAAGCTCCTCAATCGCAACACCATATGCTTTACCGAAAGAAAGTTCTTTGTGATCAGAAAGTGTTTGCACATTTTCCACACCTGCTGCACCACACCATCTTTTTTGTGCAAATGGCAAATCAACAGAAATCGTTAATACCTTAACGTTATCAAGTTTTGCTGCTTCTTCATTAAAACGGCGAACTTCAGCATCACATACTCCTGTATCTACAGAAGGAACAGCAGCGATTAATCTAACACTGCCTTTTGTATCTGCCAAAGTAACTTCTGACATATCGTTTGCCAGTACTTTAAAATCTGGAGCTTGGTCTCCAACTTTTATTTGATTTCCAAGCAATGTAACTGGTTTTTCTTTAAATGTTACGCTCATGATTTATACTCCTCCTAAGGTAAAAATTATGTACTTACCCTACCATCTTAAAACATCACAGAAAAAAAAGCTAACGTAAGAGTTAGCTTTAAAAATCTGTTGAATGTGTATTTGGCTGATGAGTATTTGCTGAACCATTTTGTTTATTTTTGTTCATTAAATGCTGCAACTTATCAATTACACCTGGAGCAAGATCCAATATACGCTCATATAGATGTGTACTGTTATCCAAATGAATGGTTTTGATTCCTGTATTGCTAACAACCAAAAATGCGATAGGAGTAATCGAAACTCCTCCTCCGCTCCCTCCGCCAAATGGTGAATTTTTAGACTCACCTGATCCTTGGTTTCCTTGAGATTGTTGCTGGGATTGTGATTGATCCTGATTACCAAAATCGCTGCCGCCAGCAGCAAATCCGAAACCAACTTTTGAAACCGTCAAAATCACGCTTCCATCAGGAGTTTCTACCGGGTCACCAATTATCGTATTTACATCGATCATTTCTTTCAAATTTTCCATAGCGGTTTTCATTAAACCCTGGATTGGATGTTCATTCATTTTTTACATGCCTCCAGTCATATATTCGTTATTTGCACGTGATGGATTCTTGGTTCCACGCCAAGCTTTCATTATTTTTAACATAACGACAATAGCATGCCCGATTTTAAAAGATACCATACAAGAAAACCGGGTTTCACTATGCATACCTTGAAAAACAGGAACTACAGAAACAGAAGGATTTCCTTTTAAAATAAAAAACGTATTGATCAGCTGAAGAACAACTCCCTTAATGCCCCAGAGACTGCCCGCAGCAATGGCAGAAGCTGATGCTTCACCTAAACCGACCGCACTGTGCCAGGCAATATTTTCAACTTTCATTTTGCTAAGAAAATGGCGGATGATATGATAAAAATTTTGTACATGTATCAGCATGCCTCTAAATGATTTATATTGATTTTTGAACTGACGAAACGTGATTCTTTTCTTCTTCTTTTTCTCAGTTCCTAAACTTGCTTTTTTTTCTTCTTTTATTTTTACTGCATGATCCTTTGCGTCAAATTGTATGAGTGGAATCTTTAACGTATACCTCAAAAAACGGTACATTCTTAATGTAATCTGAACATCACTATTATCATTTCGATGGACAAATTGCAGTTCAATATGTAACGTAGAAAGCATTAAGAGAATAGTGAATAATAGCAATACAGCGACAAAAAACAAAATCCATTCCATGCTCGTTCTTCCCTTCTATTCGTTCATTATTGGCACAAAGCATATAATCTAAACGTGAAACCGTATACGTTAGAATTCATAGAAGGCAAAAAGAACAGAATAAAAGATGTAGATCAATAGGAGGTATTTTTTAATGCCAGAACGCAACCATATATTTTTCTTTTACAAAAAGGACGATGCTATCCACGAGAAAACAGAGAAACTAAAACAGCTTGCCACACAGTCTGGTTTTAGCATTGTTGATGATCCTAAACAGGCAAATATTATCACGAGTATCGGCGGAGACGGATCTTTTCTACAAGCAGTACGCAAAACCGGATTCCGTGACGATTGTTTATATCTTGGCGTAAATGCTTCTGACGACGTAGGATTCTATTGTGATTTTCATATAGATGATCATGCTGGAATGATAGAAGCGATGAAAAATGAACAGATTGAAGTTCGAAAATACCCTGCACTTTCCGTAAACATTGATGGACAAGGATCTTTTTATTGTTTAAACGAATGCTCTATAAGATCCTCAGTAATAACAACACTCCAGATCGATGTATTTATCGATGATTTTTATTTTGAGACGTTCCGAGGAGATGGCATGATCATCTCTACCCCTACAGGAAGCAGCGCTTATAATAAGTCCGTAAATGGAGCTATCGTCGATCCAATGCTTGCTTGTTACCAGATCAGCGAACTTGCTTCCCTCAATAACAATCAGTACCGTACGCTTGGATCCTCATTTATACTCAGCGACAACCGTAAGATGACATTTAAAATTAAACAAGAAAACAGCCAAACCTATCCGATCATAGGGATGGATAATGAAGCAATGAGTATCAAACATTGTGAAAACATGAGTTTTGAAATTACTGAAAAACGGATTAAAACCGTAAAACTAAAAGATAATTCCTTCTGGCATAAAGTGAAAAGAAGCTTTTTGTAAGGGCTGCCTTCGTAACTTTTGTTACTCTTAGGTGTGGTTAATTTCCGCCCACACGTGCTGCTTTCCGAGGGCGTGCGGTTAGTCTCGGTGGAAGATAGATGAAGATTAGAATTTGAAATCTGTAAAATAAGAATGCTGTGTTCGCATACTTTGAAGCTTTTGAATGGGGTTAATTTCTCTGCAGTTGCTCCCTTTCCGTGGGGCGTGCGGTGAGCCACCTTTGCACTGCGTGCCATGAAGTGTCTCACCTGTCCCGCATATCCCACAGGACAAGGAAAGCAACGGCCGCATTACATCGCACGAAGAAAATATGATTTTCATTTTCGAGGAGTCTCGCCCTTACGCTCCAATTAACTTTTCAATGAAGGACTTCTCGAAATTTATTCGAGGAAGCATGTGTGCTCCTATGATTGGGAGCAAAACAACATCGAATCTGTCCTTCCTCTTCGCATGCAAAAAAAATGTATAAAAAAAAGTGCTGACTCGTTATTGTCAGCACTTTTTTGGTTTGGCATGCTTTTTTTTCATATTGCAGTGTGTATTTCTTGGATAGCGCTCATATTTTTCGTATGGCGCTCGTATTTCTCATATTGCTCTTCTATTTACGCGATGGTACAAAAAATGACCCAATAGGTATCTTACACACCAATTGGGTCATCATTATACATATTTTTATTATGATTTTTGCGTCAAGCTATTATTGGTTTGCTGAAAGGCAATTTCTCCATTTACAATAGTATAGAGAACATTAGCTTCAATTATTTCATCGATTGGTACTTTAAATAGATCTCGGTCAAACACTGTAAAGTCAGCCGTATAACCTTCTTTAATGTAGCCTCTTACATTCTCTTGTCCGATTGCTGCAGCACTCCCAAATGTGTAAAGACCGATTGCTTCATATCGCGTGATTTTCTGTTCAGGTACATAACCTTCGTGAGATTCATCCGGCTTTCTTCTTGCGACAGCGGCATAGATGCCTAATAAAGGATCAACTGGTTCTATTGGAGCATCTGACCCGCCAGCACAGATTATACTTTCATCCAGCAAAGTTCTGAATGCATAAGCATATGGAATCCTCTCTGTTCCAAGCCGTTCAATCAGCCAAGGAAAATCAGAGCCTATAAAACCTGGCTGAATATCTAAAATAACTGGAAGCTCCTTTAAGTCTTTAATAATCTCTTCTGAAACCAAACCAGCATGAATGATCCTGTCTCTACCAGATTTTGCAGGACTTTTCTTTATTATTTTCAGTACTTGGATAAGTGCCATGTCCCCAATCGTATGTACAGCAATATTTCTATTATGACTTCTAGCTTTCTCTACTAGGTTCAATAAATCATCGTCTTCGTGAATAGATACACCCGATGTTTCAGGTGCATCATTATAAGGCAATGACACCCACGCTGTACGGCCGCCAAAAGCACCATCTGCAAAAATTTTCATTGCCCCATATTCGACAAATGGCATTTGATATTGCTGCTCAATCTTCAAGAAATCGTCTAACGCTTCGTGATGTACAAGTAAATGGGCTTTAAATTTATTTTTATGACCTAATACATTTTTAAAAGCTTTTAATGGCCGTTCGACACCGCCATAGTAACTCAAATCTTCTGAATGACCTCCTGTAAGCCCTAGAGAAAGAAGGTTTTTTACAGAAGTTTCTAATGCTCGATTTAAATATTCTTGTGAAACTTCTGGTACCACTTTTTTTACGATATCAGCAGCACTGTCGTGCAGCAGTCCTGTCGGTTCACCTTCTGCATCTCTTTTAATAATTCCTCCGGGAGGGTCTGGTGTTTCTTTTGTGATGTCGGCTAACTCAAGTGCTTTAGAACTCGCCAAAAATGCATGTCTGCACACTCTTGATAATAAGACGGGTCTGCCTTCTGCAATTCGATCCAGTTCTAATTTATGAAAAATTTTCCGATCTATAAAATTATTTTCATTCCAGCCTTCACCTAAAAGCCATTCCTCTTTTTTTAATGTTTTAGCTTTTTCTTTTAATGCTGATTCCATCTCTTCTGCGGAAGTCATTTCAGACAGATCTAATCTGATCAATTTTTCACCATGACCAATCAGGTGCAAATGGCTGTCCACAAAACCTGGGAACATTACCCCACCTTCTAAATCTACTGAATCAGTAATTGATTCACCAAATTGTTCAGTGAGTTCATGTTCTGTTCCTGTTTTCATGATTTTGCCATTATCAACATATACCGCACTACAATTGCTTTCTTCTTCAACCAACGTGTAGATAGTTCCATTACGAAACAAAGTTCCCACTGTTCTAACCACCTTTTTATGCACAAAATCTACTTTCTTCGTATTATAAGGGTTTGCAGAATAAAAAGCAGACCTGAGCCTGCTTTTCAATTATTTATCTTGTTTTCGAAGCTTCAAGCTGACGAAGCTCGATTCGGCGAATCTTCCCTGAAGTCGTTTTTGGAAGATCTTCTACATATTCAATTTTGCGTGGATATTTGTATGGTGCCGTCAGTTTTTTTACATGTTCTTGCAGTTCAGAAGTCAGCGATTCTTGATCGCCTTTAGTGTTGTCACGTAATACTACAAAAGCTTTTACGATATGCCCGCGAATCTCATCGGGGCTCGCTACAACCGCACATTCTTTAACAGCGGGGTGTTTAATAAGTGCATCTTCGACTTCAAATGGACCGATTGTATACCCTGAACTAATGATGATGTCATCTCCTCTGCCTTCAAACCAGAAATAACCGTCTTCATCTTTTTTTGCTTTATCACCCGTTATATAATAATCTCCTCTAAAAGCCATTAATGTTCGATCTTGGTCTTTGTAATACTCTTTAAATAGCGCTGGAGAACTTTTGTGAACAGCAATATCTCCAACTTCTCCCACTTTTACAGGCTGACCAAACTCATTGACGACTTCCACATCATTTCCTGGTGTAGGTTTTCCCATTGAACCAGGCTTAACCTTCATGCCTTCCATGGTTCCTACTAAAAGAGTATTTTCTGTTTGTCCATAACCATCGCGGACTTTAACATGAAAATATTTCTCGAACGTATCAATGACTTCTCTATTTAATGGCTCGCCTGCTGAAACGGCACTTCTTAAATGAGTCAATTCGTATTGATCTAGATGATCAACCTTTGCCATTAGTCTGTACTCTGTTGGTGTACAGCATAAAACAGATATTTTTTGGTCTTCTAAAAGCCCTAAATATTTTTGGGGATCAAATTTCCCTTGGTAGACGAAACCTGTTGCTCCTGTACCTAATGTAGATAGGAACGGGCTCCAAATCCATTTTTGCCAGCCAGGACCCGCAGTCGCCCAAACAATATCATCTTCAGATATATTTAACCAATTCTTTGAAGCTGTGCGAATATGAGCATAAGCCCAACCATGCGTATGAACGACTCCTTTTGGCTGCCCAGTTGTTCCTGATGTGTAGGACAAGAATGCCATATCATCTTTCTTTGTTTCGGCACCGCTAAAAGAAACGCTTACATTATTCGTTAATTCTTTGAGGCTTAGCCAATTTTTTGTTTCTCCATTAGCACTTATCTTATAATTTAACGTTGGTAAATCATCTTTGATCTCGTTTACTTGGTCTGTAAATTGAAAATCGGCAATGATCGCCTTTGCTTCGCTATGTTGAACACGATAGCTTAAATCTTTTGCTCGCAGCATCTCTGAGCATGGAATGACTGCTATTCCCGCTTTTAAACATGCTAAGTACACTGCATAAGTCTCAATGAGACGCGGCATGATGATGAGGACACGATCACCTTTTGTTAACCCTAATCCATCTAAAGCATTGCCGATTTGGTTCGTTCTTTCCATTAATTCTTTATACGTAATGGTTTTAGTTCCATGGGTTTCGTTCATCCAAATTAATGCTTTTTTATCAGGGATTTTTGCATACGTCTCTATTTCTGAAGTTAAGTTGTAGATATCTGGAGCAATTAGATTCATCTTAGTTAGACACCCTTCCCTTATTTTCAAGTTAACTATGTATTCATTATAATATATTTTAGAATTTTTTAAAAATTTAGTCATTCGAATGCAAAATAAAAAGGAGCGGGGATTACCCGCTCCGTTAGCCATGTTTTATTTATTTTTTGTATCCACCTAGAGCTTGAGCAACTAGACGCTTAGTGATTTCTCCACCTACAGATCCGTTAGCACGAGAAGTTGAATCTGGTCCAAGGTTTACACCGAATTCAGAAGCGATTTCGTATTTCATTTGGTCAACAGCTTGTTGAGCACCTGGTACTACTAATTGGTTGTTTTGGTTTGCCATTTTGTTTCACCTCCTTTGTACTAATAATGTGTGACGATTTGGTCATTTCAATTCTTGGAAATTGTTGTGAGTACTGCCATTTAACAAAACACTTTAAAAATAACAAAGAAAAAACCCGCAAATCTGCGGGTTTTATAATAATTCCTCAAAAGTCGTTTCTGTTGATCTGCCCTCTTCAAGGATAATGGTTTCTACTCCTTGAACCGCTTCTTCAATCAGCTCTTCTAAGTTTTCAATATTTTCTTCAAACCTAATCGCCTTTTCTCGCTTCGGCTTTGTCTTTGGTGCTGATGGCAAGAATATCGTGCAGCAATCCTCATACGGCCGTATAGATATTTCATAAGTCCCAATTTTTTGGGATATATCCATAATTTCTAATTTATCCATCGTTATTACAGGTCTAAGAATCGGCAAGTTTGTCACTTCATTTATGGCATACATGCTGTGCATCGTCTGACTGGCAACCTGACCAAGGTTCTCACCATTTGCAATAGCTAAAGCATTGTTCTTTTCTGCTAACTTTTCAGTAATCTTAAGCATCACACGTCTCATTATTGTCATGCTGTAGCTGGCAGGTATTTTATCTTTAATGATTTGTTGAATAGCTGTAAACGGTACGACATGCAGTTTTATTTTCCCACCGCTAAATCGAGTAAGCTCCTGTGTTAAGTCCACAACTTTTTGTTTTGCACGTTCACTAGTAAATGGAGGACTATGGAAATGAACACCCTCTATTCGAACACCGCGTTTCATCGTTAAATAACCGGCAACAGGGCTGTCAATTCCGCCCGAAAGCATTAACATAGCCTTCCCGCCTACACCAATCGGCAAACCGCCTGCGCCCTTAAACGTTTGGCAGCTGATATATGTTCCCGTATCTTTCACTTCAACTTTTACTTCAACGTCTGGATTATGCACATCTACTGTAATATTCTCAGTATTCCGTAAAAGATATCCTCCAACTTCACGATTCAGCTCCATAGAATTTACAGGAAACGTCTTTAATGAACGTTTACCCGTAACTTTAAATGTTCCGTTATTTGTCATCGCATCCTTCAAGGCAATCAAAGCTGTTTTATTAATTTCATCTAAATCATTTTCTGTACGAAGCGCTGGACTAATAGAGTGAATACCAAATATTTCCTGCAACGCTGTTACTACAGGTTCATGGGGTTGACCATTCAACTCTATAACGATGCGATCAAATAACTTTGAAATCTTCAAGTTATCAAATATGCGAAGCTTTCGTTTAACAGTTTCATACAGCTGATTCTCAAAATGTCTTCTATTCTTACCTTTTAATGATAATTCTCCATAACGAACAACTAAATGATCATACAGCATATTTATTACCTCATTACCTTTTTTAAATTTGATATTTCATTTCTTAAGACTTGCAAGACGTGCTCAATCTCTTCTTTTGTATTGTCATAAGATGTACTTAATCGCAGCGCAGTGGAAGCACGTTTTTCTCCAAGACCCATCTGCAGCAGGATTCTGCTCGCGCCGCCTTGTTTAGACGAACATGCTGACCTTGTTGATACATAGATGTCTTTCTCATCAAGAACATGAATCAATACTTCAGGCTTCACATTTTTTACTGAAAAATTAATAATATGGGGTGCAGATTCTTTCAGAGGTGTATTGATTTCGACGTCTTCAATTGATTGTAAGCCAGTTATTAGCGTGTTCTTAATCGAAAGCAATTGCTCTTTTTTGGAACTCATTTCTTGAAGCATGATTCTTAATGCTTTAGCCATAGCAACAATTCCTGCTACGTTTTCTGTACCTGCTCTTTTACGGTATTCTTGTTCACCGCCTGTAAATAATGCAGATAGTGTCACACCGTTCTTTACGTATAAAACTCCCGTCCCTTTTAAACCATGTATCTTATGAGCAGAAATCGTACAAAGATCGATTCCGTATTCTTTTATTGGCAGATGCACTTTTCCAATTCCTTGGACGTTATCCACATGAAAAAAAACTTTAGGGTGATTTTTTAAAACTTCCCCTATCTCTTTAATAGGCTGCAATGTTCCCGTCTCATTATTTACATGCAGCATCGATACCAAAATCGTATCTGTGCGTAATGCCTTTTTTAAGTCCTCTATTGAAACTCTGCCGTTTTTATCAACCGGCAAATACGTTACTTCAAAACCTTGACTCTCTAAAAATTGAAAGGATTCATAAGATGAAGCATGCTCGACTCCTGTCGTGATGAGATGTTTACCTCTGTTTTGATGTTGAAATGCGATTCCCTTAATGGCTATGTTATTTCCTTCTGTCCCTCCGGAAGTAAATACGATCTCAGATGGAGTTACATTTAGGAGCTGTGCAATAGATTTCCTTGCTTGTCCTAGTAAATTCTCTGACTCTCCTCCCTTTGAATGAAGAGATGACGGATTGGCAAAATATTTTTCAGAAACGGTAACAAAGGTATCAAGCACTTCTTTATAAGGCTTAGTCGTTGCACTATTATCAAGATAAATCATCAACTGAATCCTCCAATTAAACAAAACGTTCCAAATTACACATTTCATTATAATACCATAATATAAATGCTGTGGCATACAAACCATTTTAGTAATTATTCTTTGTTTGCAGCACTCTTTTTATTGCGCAGTAAAAAAACTGCAGGAAAAAATCCTGGCAGTTTTTATACATGTGATTTTAAATTGATTTCCATCTCTTTAAGTATACCAGGCTGAACTCGTTCAATTGCGTCTGCCGCAATTTGCAGTGCATCTTCATACTGGTAATTTCTAAAAGCGATTTCCGCTTCAATTAATCGGATTGAAACAGTTTGATTTGAACTTCTGAATCTATTTCCGTACTGGATAAGCTTTTCAGCTAATATCGCGTTTTCTATCATTGCTGAAGTTTCTTCATAACCTTCATCAACGGCTTCGTGTGCCTTGTTCAAAACATATGAAACATCAGACATTTCTAAAGGCTTCTCATCTAGCTTTTTAGATACTTCAATGATATATTCTTCTGCTTTTCCAATGGTAATCAAATAATGTTCAGGCAGACCAGGAAGATTGCTTTTTTGCACCATACGTCTTGCTTCTAAAAGTTTTTTCCTTAGGGCTTTTAAGCTTTGTTTCGTATCTAATTCATCTTTTCTAAGATTATGCAGCATTTCTTCGTATACCTTCTGGGATCTTTCCAATTCTTCCATTTGCTTTTGCATTTCATCCATCATCTCTCGGATCACCGAGAAAGATTCTCTCTTTTCATCGATTGATTCTTGAATGATCATAAATCTGCTTTCAAGCTTATGGAAGAGCTTTTCAATTTTCTTTTGCATTTCAGCTTCATTTTGTTCAATAAAGTAGCTGTTTGATACGACTTCTGTTTCTTGCTTAAGATTTTCGATTCTATCCTGCAAATTTTCAATAGTGGATAAAAAAACAGCCCGCTGTTTGATAACAAATTGCTTAGAATGCACTTCATTTTCGAGCATTTCATATAACTGATCAATTTTATTAGTCAATTCATCAAGATCTTTTTGCGCAGATTCCAAATCAAGCTCCAGCACTTTTTCTAATGCTTTTTCGTTCAAGTCTTTTAGGGATTCCAGCTCTTTATCGATTCCAATATGATGCAGCACATAACCTTGCTCCTGCATTTCATCAAAACCTGTTCCTAAATCTTTTAAGTTGCCTGGAATATCGGCTTGTAAAATAACGAGAAGCTCTGGCACACCTTCCATTTGTGTTTTACATACAGTGATGCGGTTTAAACTCTCAACAAGCTTCTGTCGTGCTTCCAAGTGGCTTCCCTGAATCGTCAATTCCTCAAAAGTTTCAAAAAGAACCTTGATCTCATCCAATTCCTTATCAAAAATAATTGCCGTTTGACCAAGAGCACGAATATGAGTAAGGTAATATTTTTTCGTCTCCTGCAGCTTTTCTTTCGCTTCGACAATCTCTTCCCTGTTTAGTTCTTCGCTTGTCACTAATTCATTTATTTCAGATGTGATTTCCTTCATTCTGTCGTCCATGCGTTCTAATGAACGGTTCACATCATTTAACACAGTCCTAGCTTTCTTAAATCTATATTTATCTGTGTACTCTTCAGAATCAAAGAGGTCTTCTTCTAAATTAGGAAGACGGGTGGTAACCATTTCATCCCACTCTTGGCGCCACATTTCGAATTTTTCTTCCGTTTCACCGATCATCGCCATTCCTTTAACTTTTGAAATTTCATCTGTTAATGGACGGTTCATAATTTGCATTTTCCATGCTTCCAGTCGGTCAATCTCTTTATAAATTTTTCGCCGTGACATGGCCCCGTACAAGATCAATGCAAGGAATGTAACTATGGCAATGACTACGTATATCATTAGAGGCACCCTTTCTGCTGGTTCTATTCTTTAAGTTCATTGTTATATGTATTTTTGATGTAAACTTCTACACTATCGAGAAAATAGGTTATTCTGCATATAAAATTGCAGTTTAATGCTTTTATGATAACATGTAAACACACATTTGACGCAAAAAAGTTGCATAATTTGATAAATTTTTTCCAAATTAATGAAGATTTTGTCGAATAGAGGAGGAAAAAGGATGTATTATGATGGACATGTGCATACTCCCTTTTGCCCACACGGCTCAGCAGACACATTTGAAATGTATATAGAAAGAGCTATAACTCTTGGTCTAAAAGGGATAACTTTTACTGAACATGCCCCTTTGCCCAAAACTTTCCATGATCCAGCTCCTGCCAAAGACAGTGCTATGGCATATCAAGATTTGAATGCATATTTTCAGAAACTGCACGAACTAAAAAAAGAATATAAAAACCAGATTGAAATCAAAACAGGGTTGGAAGTAGATTTTATAGAAGGATTTGAAGAGGATACGCATAAATTGCTTCGTGAAGTTTGGCCGGAAATTGATGATGCGATTCTTTCTGTTCATTTTCTTAAACTAAATGAGACTTTTTACTGCATGGATTTTGATGAAGTCGTTTTCGGCGAAATGGTTAAGAAGTCAGGCAGTCTGTCAGCCGTTTATCAAAACTACTTTAATGCTGTAACCTTGTCAGTTAAACATGTTTTTACAAACAATCAGCCTTTAAGGATTGGTCATATTACACTGGCTAAAAAGTTCCAGCAATTATTTCCAGTGGACTTTAATTATTCTGCCGAAATGAAAATCATTTTAGATGAAATTTCAAATAGAGGAATGTCATTAGACTATAATGGTGCAGGACTTGCAAAACCTTATTGTCTGGAACCTTATCCCCCTCTATGGGTGATAAAAGAAGCACAAAAAAGAAGAATCCCTCTTATATACGGGTCAGATGCCCATACCGTCAAGGGACTCGGTCAAGGTTTCGATGCAATAAATGCTTCAGCAAATTTAGCTACCCCACTTTTCTTGAATAGATCCGAATAGAGGCGTATGGACAGCGGAGAGGAGAGAATTTTTTCTCTCTGCTTGACAAACAAATTTGTCAAACCAGTTTAACATCCATTTTCGGTAAGACTTAATGAAATGTTCACCCTCTGTTGCGATGTGAAAAACCTCGGTCAAGTATTGAGGATGCAAAAACGGCATCATCATCATATCTTTAAATTGAAGCGTTAAAAAATCAACAGACTGTTTTTTAAACTCTTTCTTTTTCATTCCTTTTTCGAACAATGTTTGAAAGAAATATTTTTCTTTTAACAGATACGTGGACATTAACTCTCTTACTAAAGTAGAATCCAACGTCATTTCACGGTAAACAAATCGGGCAAGCGGGAGATTTGTTTGTTGAAAGTATAATAATTCTTCCACTAGTTCTATAAAGCTTCCTTTAACAGTAGAAGAATTGGAAGTATGATAAACAATTTCCACCTTTCTAATGTAACCTTCAAAAAAAGATGTGATTAACTTTTCTAAAAGTCCCTTCTTCCCGCCATAATGATAGGAAATAAGGGCAACGTTCACATTCGCCTTTTTTGCGATTTGTCTTACAGTCGTTCCTTTGTATCCTTGGCTAGTAAACAGAGAAATGGCCGCTTCAGCAATTTTCAATTTTGTTACAACCGGATCTGCCTTCATTTTTTCACCATCCTTCTTATAAGTTTAAAATTCTTGGAGGACAGACATAAACCTTTAATAATCGCTCGACAAATAAGGGTTTTAGGATGTATAGTTCAACATAATTTGATAAAATAAAAGGTGCATTTTATCAGGTTTGGAGGAATTGTGATGTTTACAGCAGAAAAATACAGCACAGACAGAAACGAAGCTTATTCCCTTTTAAATAAACAATTGCACGCTCTGCTAGAAGGAGAAACAAATAGTACAGCAAATTTAGCCAACGCTTCCGCATTGTTAAATCAATTTTTGGATCAGGTAAATTGGGTAGGATTTTATTCGTTTGATGAAGAAACAAACCAGCTTGTGTTAGGTCCATTCCAAGGATTGCCAGCGTGTGTAAGAATTCCGCTTGGCAGAGGGGTTTGTGGAACTGCAGCACAAAATCAAGAAACACTTGTTGTTAAAGACGTGCATGAATTCCCTGGTCATATTGCCTGTGATGCCGCTTCACAATCAGAGATTGTTGTACCGCTTGTTAAAGAGGGCAAATTGCTTGGAGTGCTGGATATTGATAGTCCTGAGAAAGAACGTTTTGACGAAGTGGACCGAGAGAACTTAGAGAAGTTTGCGGCTATTCTGCTTCAATTTATTTAAAACATTGGTTCATTTCAAATGACTGCGGTGTTTTAAGAAGGCTTGGTGAAGATAAAGTTAAATTGGAGTGCTAGATCCGAGACTCCTCGAAAAAGAAAACCACATTTTCTTCGTGCGATGTATTGTGGCCGTTTCTTTCTTTGTCCTGCGGGGATAGCGGGCATCCTGAAACGGAAATCAACTTTTCAAAAGCAACAAAGATTGCAAAAACAGCTAAAAACAAAAATGCACTGTGCTTTTGGCACAGTGCATTTTTTATAATTTGTTCAATGACTTTTCTAAATCAGCCCAAATGTCTTCCCACGCTTCTAAACCGACTGATAATCGCAATAGACGATCACTGATTCCCATCTGAATTCTATTTTCTTCAGGAACTACTGCATGCGTCATTGTACTCGGGTGCTGTATAAGCGTTTCAGCATCTCCTAAACTAACTGCAATTTTAACTAACTCCAGTGAATTCATGAACTTCTGAGCCGTTTCTTTGTTCCCTTTGATTTCAAAGCTGATTAATCCCCCAGCATTGCTCATCTGCTTCTTTGCAAGTTCATATTGAGGAAAATCCTCATCACCAGGGAACAAAACTGTTTCAACTGCAGGATGTTCCTTTAACAGTGCTGCAATTTTACCAGCATTATCACAATGACGGTCCATGCGTACGGGCAATGTTTTAATTCCCCTTAATAATAACCAAGCATCAAAAGGTGACATAACCCCGCCAATATCCTTTTGGGTAGTCATCGCCAAATGGCCCATCAGCTCTTTTTTTCCGACAGCAAGACCGCCGATTACATCACCATGGCCGCATAAATATTTTGTTGCACTATGAATAACAACATCACAACCTATATCGAGAGGTCGCTGGAGATAAGGAGAACAGAATGTGTTATCAACAACGACTGGGATTTTAAATTCTTTTGCCACTCTGCTTATCATTTCTAAATCAACGAGTTTCATCGTTGGATTGATAGGTGATTCTACATAAATAACGGTAGTATGATCCGTTATTGCTGTTCGCAAGGAATCCTCATCATTCATTGGATGGAAGTTATGAGTGATATGATACTTTTCTTCCATTAAATTCAAAAGTCCAAATGTACAGCCATACACCCCTTCAGAACAGAGAACATGATCCCCTGTTTTCGTCAGTCCAAGCAGTATTGCCGAGACAGCAGCCATCCCTGAACCAAAAGCAAGCCCCTTTTCTCCATTTTCCATCGATGCGATTCGTTCCTCGAGCATGGCTACAGTTGGATTGCTTAGTCTTGAATAAATAAATCCGTCTTCTTCCCCAGCAAATCGTTTAGCTCCAGTTTCTGCATTTTCAAAAACAAACGTGGATGTTTGAAAAATAGGGGGTGATAAACTTCCATGATGCTGAAGTGCATGATACCCCTTGTGAATAACTTCTGTTTCAAAGCGTTTTGTATCCATTTTGACTGCTCCTTTTAGGACAATTTAAAAATGTAAGCGCTTTCTTTACTACTATCATATATGATTAGTGATGGTTTTACAAATTGCCCCTGTCAAATTCACGTAAAACAATGAGACTGTTGACACAACAGCTAAAAAAAGTTTATACTATTCTTTGTGTAAAATAAGCGGCACTGTGCCCATCATAAGTTGATATTTTGTACCTTGATCCATATCGGTCTTGGAATATCGCGTAGCTTCATGGCTGCTGAAGTGAAGGTATTTTTCATATAAAATATGCTTTTGAAAAGGTCATAGTCACTGGATTGTTTTAACACAAAACAAACAGATGAAGGAGGAGTCTATAATGGCTCGATATACAGGTTCTACATGGAAAGTATCACGTCGTCTTGGAATCTCTCTAAGCGGTACTGGTAAAGAACTTTCTAAGCGTCCATACGCTCCAGGACAACATGGTCCAACACAACGTAAAAAAATCTCTGAATACGGTTTACAACTACAAGAGAAGCAAAAGCTTCGTTTCATGTACGGTGTAAACGAGCGTCAATTCCGCCGCATTTTCAACGATGCTGGTAAAATGCCTGGTATCCATGGTGAAAACTTCATGGCTCTATTAGAAGCTCGTTTAGATAACGTAGTTTACCGTCTTGGTCTTGCTCGCACTCGTCGTGCTTCTCGCCAATTAGTAAACCACGGTCACATCACAGTAAACGGAAAGCGTGTTGATATCGCTTCTTACCGTCTATCTGCTGGAGATGTAATCGGTGTTCGTGAAAAATCACGCAACCTTGATGTTCTTAAAGAAGCGATCGAAGTAAACAACTTCGTACCTGATTTCTTAACATTTGACGAAAACAAATTGGAAGGTACATTCACTCGCTTACCAGAGCGTTCTGAACTTCCTGCTGAGATTACTGAACAGCTAATCGTTGAGTACTACTCTCGTTAATCGTCATAATAAAAAGGAAGATCCGACTCGGATCTTCCTTTTTTGCGTTTTAATGAAAATTTAAGGAGGACGACTAAAAAGAGAAATTAACCCCTGCAAGTCGTTTTTTTGTTATTTTGAAGCCATTTTTCCACTTTTGCACCATATTTTTAAAAAACAGGACAGGATCGTCAGAAAGATTATCTTTTTACTCTTTTAAAGCTATCATTTTTATTTAATTCCACAGTCATGTCCAATATATCCACGTTATTTTCAATAATTCCACGTTAACTCCCTGTTTATCCACGTTATTTCAAATAATTCCACGGAACGTGAAATTATCAAATTTTCAGCAAAAAAATAACCCAAAGATTAATAAATCATCTTTGGGTCATCCTTCTTAATATCTAATGAGCGTGTACTTTTTCTTCCCTCTTCTAATAATAACAAAACGATTTTCAATACGGTCTTTTTCATCAATTACAAAGCTAAGATCTTGTACCTTTTCTCCATTTACAGAAACAGCACCATTTGTGATATCTTCCCTTGCTTGGCGTTTAGAAGGAGAAACTTTCGCTTCAACAAGAAGATCAACTAGGTTCAAATCTGCGTGATTTTCTACAGTAAATGATGGAACATCTTTGAAACCTTGCTCGATTTCATCTGCAGTTAGTTCAGAAAGGTTTCCGCTGAATAACGCTTCTGTAATTTTTACTGCTTGAAGGTATGCTTTTTCTCCATGAACAAGTGTTGTCACTTCACGGCCTAATGCTTTTTGTGCCTCACGTTTTTCAGGTGCTTGCTGAAGTGATTGCTCAAGCTGCACAATTTCTTCTTTAGAAAAGAAAGTGAAGTATTTTATCCAGTTGATAACATCCGCATCGGCTGCATTCACCCAAAATTGGTAGAACTCGTATGGTGTAGTCTTCTCAGCATCAAGCCAGATAGTACCTGTAGCTGTCTTCCCAAACTTTGTTCCATCCGCTTTCGTAATTAGAGGAATCGTTAATCCGAAAGCTTTATCTTCTTCACCAGATCGGCGTATTAATTCCATCCCTGCAGTAATGTTACCCCATTGATCGCTTCCGCCGATTTGAAGCTTGCATCCTTCTTGTTTGTACAAGTTTAAGAAATCGTAGGCCTGAAGAATCATGTAAGAAAATTCGGTAAAAGAAATACCGCCTTCTAATCGTGAATCAACAGAATCTTTTGCAAGCATGTAATTGATGGAAAAGTTTTTTCCTACATCCCGTAAAAACTCAATAACAGTAAGCTGGCTCAGCCACTCGTAGTTGTTAACCATCTTCGCCGGGTTCGTTTCAGACTCAAAATCAAGAAGTTTAGAAAGTTGGCTTTTAATTTTTTCTGTCCATTGAACAACCGTTTCTTGTTCATTTAAAGTTCTTTCAATTGAACGTCCGCTCGGATCGCCAATAAGACCTGTTCCTCCACCTACCAGCGGAAGCGGTGAATGACCGGCTTCTTGAAATCTTTTTAAAGTTAAAATCGCCAATAAGTTCCCAATATGAAGACTATCTGCTGTCGGGTCAAACCCACAGTATAATTTCACTTTTCCGTTCTCAAGTTCTTTTTCAAGTCCTTCTCGATCTGTTACTTGATGCAGAAGCCCTCTGAACTCCAAGTCTTGTAAAATGTTCATCGTAATCTTTCCTCTCAGTTTTTTTACAATAAAAAAAGTCCCTTTCACATGGAAAGGGACGTGATTACAATCTCGCGGTACCACCCTAATTAAAAGCTAATAATTAATATAAGCTTTTCACTTCATTTCATAACGGTTTCATCCGTTCCCTGCTACTCAAGATCCGTTCACAAGGACAGCTCCAGGAGGTAATTCACAACATGTCTTTGTACTGGTTTGCATCGACCACCAGCTTTCTGAAACAGGGAGACACCTGCTACTTATTCCTATCTTAGCTTTCACTTTATTTTATTCTCTTATTTTTACCACAAGGACGAATTTCATGTCAATATTCAGTTCGAATAAACCCTTATTTCAAAATCCGACCTTATGTTATACTAATAAACGGGGGGGATACCAAATGATGTCTCATTTTGATGGACTTAGACAAAAATGGGAGAATTTTGTCCACTTTTTGCGGAAAAAGAAGATTATTCGAACAGCACGAATTACATATAACGTTAGTTGGAACATGTTTTTAGTAATTGCTTCACTTGTTATTTTATGCGGTGTTTTTGCAGCAGGTGTAGGCGCTGGCTTTTTCGCTTCACTCGTAAAGGATGAACCAGTCAGAGCATTTGCTTCAATGAAAAATGACATTTACAACTATGAAGAAACAAGCACCGTTTATTTTGACAATGACCAATTGATGGGAAAACTTCAAGCAGACCTGGACAGACAAGAAATTAAACTAAAAGATGTTTCACCTTATGTAACAAAAGCCGTTATTTCAACCGAGGACCGTTACTTTTATGAACATGACGGAGTTGTACCAAAAGCCATTCTTCGTGCAATGTATCAAGAATTTTCCGGTGCACAGATCGTAACGGGCGGAAGTACACTCACACAGCAATTAATAAAAAATCAAATCTTAACGAATGAAGTTTCGTTTGACAGAAAAGCAAAAGAAATACTGCTTGCCATGCGTCTTGAAAAGTTCTTTAAAAAAGACGAAATATTAGAAGCCTATTTAAACATCGTTCCTTATGGACGTAATTCTTCCGGCCGTAATATAGCAGGAATTCAAGCAGCTTCTGAAGGTCTTTTTGGCGTAAATGCTAAAGATCTGAATTTGGCGCAAGCTGCATACATAGCTGGGCTGCCTAAGAACCCTTTCGTTTATACACCATTTACAAATGATGGCGTAAAAAAGAAAGACTTGTCTCCTGGCTTGAGGCGTATGAAGACTGTATTAAACAGAATGCTGTCTGCACATGCAATCACACAAGCTGAATATGATGAGGCTATGAAATATGATATCGGCAAAAATTTAACAACTAGAAAGCAATCATCTTTTGAAAAATACCCGTACATAACTGTTGAGGTTCAGCGAAGAACGACAGAAATTCTAACTGAACTTTTAGCGAAAAAAGACGGAAAAAAATTAAGTGATTTGACTAAAGAAGAATTACAAGAATATCAAGATAATGCAAGAACGCAGATCAGACAAAAAGGATTAAAAATTCATACAACGATCAATCAAAAGATCTATGATGACATGCAAGTTGTTGTTAAGAATGATAATTTATTTGGTCCACAAAATCAGTATGTGTATGACTCTAATGGCAAAAGAATCAAACTTGATAAACCGCAGCCTGAAGAAGTCGGTGGGACTTTAATTGAAAATTCATCAGGTAAAATCATCAGCTTTGTCGGTGGAAGAGATTTTAACCGTGAACAAACGAACCATGCGATGAGAGCACCAAGACAGAACGGTTCAACGATGAAGCCGCTCCTTGCTTATTCGTATGCCACCGAAATGGGGAAAATACAACCGGGTACAATTATCGCTGATACTCCAATTCACTCTGGAGAATGGAGTCCTAATAATTTTGATGGGAAATTTAAAGGCTTTATTTCTGTAAGAGATGCACTTAAACAGTCTAGAAATATCCCGGCAATTAAATCCTATCAGCGGGTAGATCATGTGAAAGCTACAGAAAAGCTAATTCAGATGGGCTTTAGTAACCTTACACAAGATGACCGCACGAACACTGCTATAGCCATAGGCGGTATGCAAGTTGGTGTAACAGTTGAAGAAAACGTAAATGCATTTGCGACGTTTGCGAATGGCGGTAATTTTGTTGACGCATATATGATTGATCGTATTGAAACAAAGGATGGAGAACTACTTTACCAGCATAAGGCAACACCTGTTTCTGTATATAGTCCTCAAACTTCTTACCTGCTTATTGATATGATGAGGGGGGTATTAGGTTCAGGTGGTACGGGATCTGGTGTTCCTCGAAAATTAACTTTCCAATCAGATTGGGCTGGTAAGTCAGGAACAACAAATGAAGATAAAGATTCATGGTTTGTTGCTACAAATCCGAATGTTACTTTTGGTGTATGGATCGGTTATGACACACCTGCAGACCTTTATGGAAATACAGGTCAGCGCAACCAGACCATTTGGGCCCAATTAATAAATGCAGCTTATAAGAATGCCCCGCAATTGATTGATCCTGAGAAACGGTTTGCTATGCCATCTGGTATTGTCCGTCGTGAGATTTGCGGAATCTCGGGTAAATTGCCTTCGGATCTTTGTCGAAGTGCAGGGTTAGTAACTTCTGACTTGTTTAATGCGAAATTCACTCCTAGAGAAGTGGATGATACATTAACAAAAGGACGTTATGTACTCGTTAATGATACGAAATATAAAGCACTGCCGACTACACCTGAGGAGTTCACAAAAGAAGGTGTACTTATTAAAGAAGAGTTCTTAAAGGAACTTGGTGTTGAAAGCTTAAACAAGTTAACGAAGGATACGAATTTATTTAATAACATAGTTCCTGAAAAGGAATTAAAAGATAACGGAAGAGCTCCTTCACCAGTTGCAGGAGTAAAAATGTCAGACGGTGTTCTTTCTTGGAGCGCACATGGAGAAAACGATGTGATCGGATATCGAATCTATCATTCTTCAGACGGAAAATCGTTTAAGAAGATCGGTTCTGTAACCTCTGATAAAACATCTGCCAAGGTTCCAAACGGTGTTGTATATGTGACAGCGGTTGATATAGCAGGTAAAGAATCTGCACCGCAAACAAAGGTTCAAGTAGGTGAAAAACCTGCAGAACCGCCTGTACCTCCAACTCCTCCGACTGATGGAGGCGGTGATAAACCAAAGGATCCACCAGATCCACCGCCTCCGCCAACGGAGCCTGGCACAAAACCACCAGCAACAACGCAAGGCAATAAAAAAGATAACAAAAAACCCTCGAACTAATTCGAGGGTTTTTGTTTTGCTTATGATTTTATTAATCTTCCATTGTAGAAAGATCACCCGTTGGAAGATCGAGTTCCCAAGCTTTTAATACACGTCTCATTATTTTACCGCTTCTTGTTTTTGGAAGCTTGTCTTTGAATTCAATTTCACGTGGTGCTGCGTGTGCTGCAAGACCCGATTTAACAAAACTGCGGATTTCTTCAATAAGTTCATCACTTGCTTCATATCCAGAGCGAAGCGCAATAAACGCTTTAATAATCTCACCGCGAACAGGATCAGGTTTCCCGATAACTCCCGCTTCTGCTACAGCTGGATGTTCAACAAGCTTGCTTTCCACCTCAAAAGGTCCTACCCGTTCACCAGAAGTCATGATAACATCATCAATCCTGCCTTGGAACCAGAAGTAGCCATCTTCATCCATATAAGCGGAATCTCCTGATACGTACCAACCTCCAGGAGTAAAGTAAGAATCATATTTCTCAGGGTTATTCCAAATCTTACGCATCATGGACGGCCAGCCTTTTTTGATTGCCAAGTTACCCATTCTGTATGGCGGCAAAACATTATCCTGATCATCAATAATTGCAGCTTCAACTCCCGGAAACGGCTTGCCCATCGATCCAGGTTTGATTTCCAATGCTGGATAATTGCTGATCAATTGTCCGCCTGTCTCTGTCATCCACCAATTATCATGAATACGCAAGTTGAACACCTTCATACCCCATTTAACCACTTCAGGGTTTAATGGTTCTCCAACACTCAAAATATGGCGAAGTGAAGACAAATCGAATTGTTTCACGACTTCATCTCCTGCACCCATAAGCATTCTGAATGCTGTTGGTGCACTGTACCAGACTGTTACTCCATATTTTGCAATCGTGCCGTACCAATCTTCAGGAGAGAATCGCCCTCCTCGGATCACACTTGCAGCTCCGTTCAGCCAAGGGCCAAAGATGCCATAAGACGTACCCGTTACCCACCCTGGATCAGCTGTACACCAATACACATCATCTTCTTTTAAATCGATCACCCATTTAGATGTTTGATAGTGCTGCAGCATTGCATTATGAACGTGCAGCACTCCTTTTGGTTTGCCTGTTGAACCAGATGTGTAGTGGAGAATAAGACCGTCTTCACGATCCACCCACTCAATATCCAGGTCTTTTGAGGACTTATCCATACGGCTGTAATAATCCGCATAAAGTCCTTCTTCTTTTACATCTTCCCCTACAAGTATTACCTTTTTTAAGTTCGGCAGTTCATCAACAGGAACACGTTCCAGTAAAGCAGGTGTTGTTACAAGTACTTTTGCTTCACTGTCTTCTAGTCTGTCTTTTACGGCACCTTGCATAAACGCTTCAAAAAGAGGTCCAACAATTGCACCTAGTTTTATTGCACCTAAAAAAGCAAAATACAATTCAGGAGAGCGAGGCATGAAAATAAAAACACGGTCTCCTTTTTCTACACCTAATTGACGAAGCATGTTTCCTGCTTTATTAGACATTTCTTTCATATCTTTGAATGTGTATTTTTCGTCTCTTTTTTGATCTGAAAAATAAAGTGCTACTTTGTTTTTTCTATGGGATACAGCATGACGGTCAATTGCTTCATATGCCATATTGACACGCCCTGTTTTATGCCAGGAGAATTCTTTTTCAACGTCTTTCCAATCAAATGCTCCATATGCTGCCTCATAGTCTTGTAAATTGAAATCACCTTTAATTATCGGAAGCGCTTCCAGTTTCATTGCAAAAATCTCCTTCCCTATTCAATATCTCTTTCAGTATATCATATTTTCTAAATCTTTTAAGTTATTAGAACTATCAATAAAAACACGATGAAACCCCTTACAACCTTTCGATATCATGTATAATAGAGATGGAAACAATTCAAGGCGGTGAAACATGAAACACTCAAAAACATACAACTGTTTAGCTTTAAAAACTGCTCATGGAACAATAACAGTTGAAGGTCCAGTATCTGCTGAAACGCTGGAAAGCCTTCATTTCCATGAACACCTGCAAGCATTCAGGCCAGCACATGAACAAAAAAAAGCAATCCTAGAAATAGCAGGGCTGCCTGAGGGAAGAATCCTCATTGCAAGAAACAAAGAAACCGTAATCGGCTACGTAACATACGTTTATCCCGACCCTCTCGAAAGATGGTCTGAAGGTAAAATGGAAAACTTATTAGAACTTGGAGCAATAGAGGTCATTCCTGAATATCGAAACTTTAAAGTGGGTAAAAACCTATTAAAAGTCTCCATGATGGATGATGCAATGGAGGACTACATTATCATTACTACTGAATATTATTGGCATTGGGATTTAAAAGGAACTAAGCTCTCCGTTTGGGATTATCGTAAAGTAATGGAAAAGATGATGAATGCTGGTGACCTTGAATACATGGCAACGGATGACCCAGAAATCAGTTCACACCCTGCAAACTGCTTGATGGTTCGCATAGGAAAACGGATAGACATGGATTCTGTTCAAAAATTTGACCAGCTTCGATTCAAAAATCGGTTTATGTACTAAATAAAGAGATAAAAATAGGAGTGGTTCGTTGTGATCGTTCAAGATATGATGTTAAAGAACGTAAAATCAGTGGTTGCAGATGCAACAATCGGAACAGCACTTCAACTAATGATTGAAGAAGATATTCGATACCTTCCGATAATAGATAAAGAAGGAAATTTAGCAGGACTTGTTTCTGATCGGGAAATGAAAGATGCCAGTCCTTCCATTTTTCATCAAAATGAACATCCGGAAGATTTTGAAAAACCCGTTTCAACCATTATGAAAAAAGCTGTTTTCACAGCACATCCTTTTGATATCGCAGAAGAACTTTCTACTATTTTTTACGAGCAGCACATCGGCTGTATTCCTGTTTTAGAGGGACATAAACTTGTTGGACTAGTTACAGAGAGAGAAATGCTATATGCGTTTATACAGCTTACAGGTACCCACCAGCCGGGTTCTCATTTAGAAGTGGCTGTTAAAAATGAGGCAGGTCAGCTTGCTAAAGTAGCAAGTGTTTTGAAGGATTTCCATTTAAATATTAGCAGCGTACTTGTATATCCTTCTCAAGATGATAAAGAAAAGATCGTCGTATTCCGAGTTGGAACTATGAACCCGCTACCTGTAATCGAACACTTAGTAAATAACGGCTATGAAGTTAAGTGGCCGCCACATCCAGGTGAAAGTAATGAAAAATGATAGTGTTTTCGTCTATTCACCAGATTTATTAGGCTATAAATTTAATGATACTCATCCTTTTAATCAGTTAAGAGTACAGCTATCTTATGAGCTTTTAAAAGATTCCGGGTACTTAAGTGCGAACGATATCATTCCACCTCGGCAAGCTACTGATGAAGAAATCATGCTTATTCATGACAAAGGCTATGTAAATGCTGTTAAAAATGCAGGAAGTGGTCAATTAAGTAAGGAAACTGCTTTAAATCATGGGCTCGGAACTGAAGATACGCCTATTTTCCCAAACATGCATGAGGCCAGCAGCTGGATTGTCGGTGCAACATTAACTGCTGCTGAATGGGTAATGGAAGGAAAAGTTAAGCATGCCTTGAGTTTAAGCGGCGGGCTTCACCATGGATTTAGAGGGAAAGCTTCGGGCTTCTGCATCTATAATGACAGTTCAATTGCCATTGAATACATGAAGCAAAAATATAACGCTCGTGTCCTTTATATTGATACGGATGCTCATCACGGTGATGGAGTACAATGGGCTTTTTATGATGATCCAGATGTATGCACGCTATCGATACACGAAACAGGGAGATATTTATTTCCTGGTACAGGATCCATCCATGAAAAAGGTGCCGGAAAAGGATATGGCTATTCCTTTAATGTTCCCGTCGATGCCTTTACAGAGGATGAATCTTTTTTAGAATGCTATAAAAAAAGCATATGGGAAGTAGCTGATTTTTTTAAACCGGATGTGATCATCACACAAAATGGTGCAGATGCACATTATTACGATCCATTGACACATTTATCGGTTACAATGAAGACATATGCTGAGATACCAAAGATAGCAAAAGAAGTCGCTGAAAAGTATTGCGGTGGACGTTGGATCGCGACTGGTGGTGGCGGTTATGATATTTGGCGTGTTGTGCCGAGAGCCTGGTCTCATTTATGGTGTGCGATGAACAATGTCGAGCCGTCCGGAAAAATCGCAGAGGAATGGATTTTACGCTGGGAGAAAGAAGCAAAACATCCATTGCCAAGAACGTGGGAAGATGAATCAGGCATCTATAAACCCATCCCGAGAAAAGACGAAATCACATCTAAGAACAGAGCGACGCTTGAAAAGAGTATGTATTCAATTCGAACAAGCTCTTAAAATGAAAGAGGACCCTATACGGAGTCCTCTTTTTCATGTATTTACATAACATTTTTAGAGACGTTTTAGTTAATTCCACGGTAATCTCTGATAATTCCACGTTAGTTAGTATTTATCCTGATTTAACAAATATCGTATAAAATAAAGCTGGCTCAATCAGATCAATAAACCATTTTGAACCAGCATATAAATAGCTTTTTATATGGCTTCGATTATGGATTCCACCATATCAGAAGAACGTTTTGCAGCAAGTGCGGTAAACTCAGCAAAGCTTGCCGGAGCTTCTCCATTCGCCTTATCTGAAATCGAACGGATGATGACAAATGGAATTTCATTTAAAAATGCAGCCTGTGCTACTGCTGAACCTTCCATTTCAATACACGTTCCTTTAAATAACTCACTGTAGCTCTCTACAAGGTCACGATCAGCAATAAACTGATCTCCGCTCAACACTTTGCCCACTTTAACATGAGGTCCTGAAAGCTTTTCAGCAGCAGCCTCAGCCAATCTAATGAGCTCTCCATCTGCCTGAAACTCTGAATCAAAAGCAAACATTGGAATCGTTCCTTTTGGGAAATCTGGACTTAATGCAGATGCATCGATATCATGCTGCATCGCACTTGAAGATATTACAATATCTCCTACTTCTAATGAAGGATCAAGTGCTCCAGCAACACCTGTAAAAAGAATATGTGTCACTTTAAATCTTTCAATAAGAATTTGTGTTGTAATTGCTGCATTCACTTTACCTACACCTGATTTACAAAGGACAACTTCTTTATTATGATGTGTTCCTTCATAAAACGTGTTACGCGCATAAACACTTTCACCATAAATATCAAGCGATTTCTTCATATATACGATTTCTTCATCCATCGCTCCGATAATACCGATTTTCAATTCTCCCACCCCAGCCCGTCTTTATTTCGTTGAATCTCTAAATTGAATACGGTGGGGCAACACTACAGTGTGTTCTTCTACCGTTTCTTTGTTCATTAATTTGGTTAATAATCTCATTGCTACTGCCCCGATATCATACATTGGTTGAACAACAGTCGAAAGTGTCGGACGAACCATTGTAGCAAGTCGTGTGTTGTCAAAACCAATTACTTCAATATCATCAGGAACTTTCAATCCACGATCCTGTGCACCATGAATGACACCAAGCGCCATTTCATCTGTTCCTACAAAAATAGCAGTTGGTTGTTTACCGCTGTTCAAAAATGTTTCCACCGCTTCAATTCCAGTATCATATGTGTAGTCCCCAACAAAAACCTGACTGTCATCTACTTTAAGCCCTTGCTCTTCCAACGCTTTTCGATACCCATTAAATTTGTAATAGCCATTGATTGGATCTTCAAGAGGGCCTGTCACGTAAGCAACAGACGAATGTCCACTTTCAAGGAGATGGCTTACAGCTTCATATACAGCATTTTGATAATCTATGTTTACCGATGGCACTTCCTCATTCATATCAACTGTTGCTGCCATTACAATTGGCACAGAAGCACGTTTGAATTCTTCAACATGTTCCTCCGTAATCTTCCCGCCCATAAATACAATTCCATCCACTTGTTTACCTAAAAGAGTATTAAGCAAGTGGATTTCTTTATCTTTGTTCTGATCAGAATTACACAGGATAATGTTATATTTATACATCGTTGCAATATCCTCGATACCTCTTGCCAGTTCAGCAAAAAAGATGCTGGAGATATCAGGGATAATAACACCTACTGTTGTCGTCTTTTTACTTGCTAAGCCCCTTGCAACTGCATTTGGTCGATAACCTAGGCTTTCAATTGCTTCAAGTACTTTTTTTCTGGTTGATGGCTTAACGTTAGGGTTTCCGTTCACAACGCGTGAAACCGTTGCCATAGAAACGCCTGCCTCCCTAGCCACATCATATATTGTTGTATTCAAAATGAAGTCCTCCTTTTTACTGCATGTCCGACAGCTATGTAATGCTATTATCATACGACAAAGTAGTAGAGTAGGCAACGAATAGAAACATGTTTCACGATTTATTCATTTATTTAATCAATAATGTAAGAAACTACTCTTATTTCCCCTTATTTTGAGCGAAATACTGAATAATCATACTATCTTCAGAGTATTAAAAGAAACCGATTTCAATTGAGATTGGTATTTCTTTTGTTTTACCAAATTGAAGAGTTAATCTTAACGAGCATAATCGGCGAATTAAGTCTAAATAGTGTTCAATTAAGTCTCTTTAATGGAAGATTAAGTCTGTGAGAACATTAATTAAGTCTAATAAAAAATAATTAAGTCTTTCTACATAATTCGACAAAACGACATTACAATAAATGGACTCCTGTAAAACAGAATATCCCAATCTAATCTTCAAAATAAAAAGAAACCGCCAATAAGGCAGCTTCTTTCTTCATACCATCTGTTTTAATTTTAAAAAACCTGAATCCACAAGTTCACGTGTGAAGTTTTCGAATTCTTCAATGTTCATTTGCTGAGCTGAATCGGATAAGGCTACTGCTGGATCAGGGTGAACTTCTGCCATTACTCCGTCAGCACCAATGGCTAATGCGGCTTTTGCAGCTGGCAAAAGCAAATCTTTTCGTCCTGTAGAATGTGTAACGTCTACAAATACAGGTAAATGAGTCTCTTGCTTTAAAATTGGTACTGCGGTTATATCGAGAGTATTTCTAGTTGCTCTTTCATAGGTCCGAATTCCTCTTTCACATAAAATAATCTGTCCATTCCCCTGTGACATAATATATTCGGCTGAATGAATAAATTCTTCGATTGTTGCAGAGAGACCTCTTTTTAATAAAATTGGCTTTTTGACTTTACCTGCTGCTTTTAACAACTCATAGTTTTGCATATTTCGGGCACCGATTTGAATGATATCTAAATAATCTGCTGCGGGCTCCAAATCATCAGGATGTACGATTTCGCTAATCACTGCGCATCCATATTCTTCAGAGACCTGCTTCAATATGCGAAGTCCTTCAATTCCTAAGCCTTGAAAATCGTATGGAGAAGTACGAGGTTTGAATGCTCCCCCTCTTAATATCTTAAGACCCCTTTTCGTTACAGCATCAGCTACTTCAGCTGTCTGCTCGTAACTTTCAACCGCACATGGCCCAGCAATTAATAATGGATTGCCATTTCCGATTTCTGTTCCTTTTACAGATATCACAGTGTCTTCTGGTCTTTTCTTTCTGGAAACGAGAAGTACTTTCCGACCTTCATCTTCTTGTAGTTCTAAGCCAGCTTTAAAAATTTCTTTAAACAAATGCTGCATCGTACTCGTATCAAATGGTCCTTCATTTTCCGCTGAGATTAAGTCCAGCATATGTCTTTCTCGGACAGGATCATACTTTTTCATGCCTTGAGCGGTTTTTATTTTTCCGATTTCCTGAACAAGCTCTCCGCGTTCACTGATCAATCTTAAAAGCTGCTTATTTATTTCGTCCAGCTTATTTCGTAATGTATACAAATCAGAATCATTCATATATCGACACCTCAGTATTTATAAAATGTAAAATCTATGATACATTTCTAATAATTGGGCACACGCCCATTTTAAAAGGTAATAATACATCTATCGTATCAAAAAGAGGTGCCTTCGTGGACAAAAATATTCTCTTCGCTCTGGATATCGGCACTCGTTCTGTAGTCGGTATGATATTAAAGCAGCATGCAGACGGTAAATATGAGATTTTACATATGAAAGTCAAGGAACATGAAGAGCGTTCCATGCTTGATGGACAAATCCATCATATACCTGCTGTTGCAAAAGTCATTAAAGAAATAAAGGAACAACTGGAACATCTGACAGGCCCTCTCAAAAAGGTTTGTGTCGCAGCTGCTGGACGTGCCTTAAAAACAGTAAAAGCCCGCGCTGATAAAGAGATTTCTGAAACACCTATCACAAGTGCAGAAGAGACAACACACTTAGAGCTTTCTGCCGTTCAGCAAGCACAATTTCAGCTTGCTAGTCTATTAGACGAAACAAATAATCAACTCTACGATTGTGTTGGTTATTCTGTTCTTCATTATTATTTAGATAATCAAGAGATCGGAAGTTTTATTGGCCAGCAAGGAAATACAGCATCTGTTGAAGTAATCGCTACTTTTTTACCTAGGGTTGTTGTGGAATCTCTGATTAGAGCTTTAAAAGAAGCAGATTTAGAAATGGAAGCATTAACACTCGAACCAATTGCGGCTATTAATGTGCTAATTCCTCACTCAATGCGGAAATTAAATGTTGCTCTGGTTGATATTGGTGCGGGTACATCTGATATTGCTTTAACAGCTGAAGGTACAGTCGTAGCTTATGGAATGGTTCCAGTTGCAGGGGATGAAATTACGGAAGCAATTAGTTCCGAATATCTTCTCGATTTTCCTGTTGCAGAAAAAGTAAAAAGATCCCTTATTGAAAATGAAGCTGTGGAATTTACAGATATACTCGGAATGCAATCTAATAAAACGGCAATCGAGATTATTTCAGCGATAGACATGTCTATTAACGATCTTGCTGAAAAAATCACTTCAGAGGTAATGAACCTCAATGCCAAATCACCTCAAGCTGTAATGCTGGTTGGAGGCGGTAGTTTAACACCCGGTTTAAAAGAAAAAATTGCGCAAAAGCTTAACCTTTCCACAGATCGGGTTGCCATTCGCGGCATTCATGCAATTACATCGTTAATTCCTTCTCGCGAGCACACCGGTCCAGAACTCGTTACACCTGTTGGCATTGGAATCGCAGCAAGAGAAAATCCTGTTAAATATGTTACTGTTTCTGTAAACGAAAGAACACTTAGGCTATTTGAAGTAAAAGAGCTCACGATAGGGGATGCACTGATTGCAGGGGGGGCTGAGCTGGGGAAACTTTATGGCAGACCGGGAATGGGATTGATGGTTCGAATAAATGGTGAGGTAAAGCTAATAAAAGGCGAAGTAGGAACTCCTCCAAAAATAATTAAAAATGGAGAAGAATGTTCCATTTCAGATTGTATTCAGCAAAGTGATGTCATTGTTTATGAACCCGGTATAAATGGTGCAGATGCCTGTATTTCTGTAAAAGAGGCAGTAAATGATCATAAAATGAAAACACTGCACATCAACGGTAAGCCATCCATTATTGAAACAAACTATTATATTAATCAAAAGTTAGTTACCCCTGACACCCCTGTTCATGACAGAGATGAAATTTTGACCTATTTACCGGAAACCATCTATGAAGTATTGGAAAATGATCATATTCCTTTCAACAAGGATTCTTCTTCATTTACAGTGTTCGTCGATAGAAAAAAAGTGTCTATATCACAACATAATAGCAATTCGCTTTATCTTAATGGGTTAGCTATCAACATAAATAGCACATGGGACGATCATGATCAGCTTACTATTAATGAGCAGCATGAACAACATGTTACACTTGAAAATTTATTAAGCCAATTAGATTTGAATCTCCATCACTCATGTTCTGTTATTTTTAATGACGAAAAACTCACACTCGTAAAGCCTCTATTTAATGTTATCCGGCAAGGGGTTACATTGGAGAAAGACTCCGTTCTTTATCCCGATGATGAGCTTTTCATTGAAAAAAGAAAACAAAAACCTTTTATCTTTCAAGATATCTTCACAAAGGTGGAGCTATCCATAAATCCACAACCTGGTGAAACACTTATCATCCTAAAAAATAATGAAAAAGCAGGTTTTCAATCCGAAATTACGACAGGTGATCATTTAGAATTAAGGTTTGGATTAACAGTATAAAAAAGCGTAGCTGACTGCTACGCTTTTGTTTGTTCAAGTGCCTGAACGAGTTTTTTGTTTGTAATATTCCAATGTGAAGCATTCCATACAACCTTATCACCCTCCAAGATCAATACTTGCGGTGATTCATGTTTGACACCTGTTTGCTCTGCTAACGCATTGGATAATGGTCTAGAATCTTGAACATTCAAGTAATAAATCGTTTCGTTTTCGTGATTCGCAGCAAATTTTTGATATTCTTTAAAAGCTTCATGGCTAACTGGGCATGTTGTACTGTTTTTCATTACAATGATACGTTCCTTCTGATCTTTTACTAAATTCCAATCTTGTTCGTTGTGAAGCTGAATAAGTGACATATTTATACCTCCATAAAAATAAAAAGACAAGAAAAATTTCTTTTTCTTATCTTTTCATATTTCTTCTTCAGTTATCAATATTTTTGCTCGACTAATTCCTGTTCTTTTACATCATCATAGTCGTTTTGCATTTCATCTTGAATATCATCTGTAATTTCTCCGTAAAGCTCAGAAGCATTCTCATCTTCTTTTGCTCGCCATTTATCAATGTCCTTACGCAGGTTCGTTGTTAAATCTTTCACCTTTGTAGCCATTTGATTTGACTGCTCAGAGACAGTTTTTACAATATTTGAGGATTTTTCACGAGCCATTTGCGAGATTTCAGTACTTTTGTCCTTCAGGTACACAGCCTGATCATTTAACTCACTGCGTAATTCTTTGCCTGGTTTAGGTGCAAGAAGTAAAGCAGCTGCAGCACCTAACATCCCTCCAACTAATGCACCAATCATAAAATCTTTGCTGTCAATGTTCTGATTGTTGTTATTGTTGTTATTGTTGTTGCTCATTTACACTCCTCCTCTTGAATATTGTTTGGTCGATGCTTCAACATTGGATTTTTTGAGCTTCCATTTCTCCCATAAATTCAATGCTGCATTTCCCCATTGAACCGTTTGTGATATTTGTTTAGACTGTCGCTCAGTTTCCATTGTAATTTGATCAGTTACCTTGCGGACAGAGTGGTTCACCTTTTGAACAGATTGCCCAAAATCTTGTACGGCAGAAAAAACAGTGTTCAACGAATCAGCTTTCTTTTGTACATCCTCGGCGATTTTGTTTGTTTTATGTAACAAATCGGTTGTCTCGCGCGTTACGCCATCTAATTGTTTTTCTAGACTATCCAGCGTTACCGCGACGTTATCGAGGGTTAATTGCAACGACTTTAGAGCTCTTGACAAAAAATAAACCAATACGACAAATGCAACTGCTATAAGAGCTACACTGATTGAGATAATAATATCCATTTTACGAGACACCTCCTGAAAGTATATTATTGCTTTTTCCCGAGTTTTTATCAAAAGAAACGTATTTAACTTAATTATTCTTTGCAATCTAATAAAATCCTTTTATAGAAGATTACAAATTCTTTAAATTACGTTAAAATAAAGTAGAAACAATAAAATAAACCAGGGGGTCATTTTAAAATGAGAGATCCGCGAATTCAACAACTCGCAAAGAATCTAATTACATACTCTGTAAACTTGCAAAAAGGTGAGAAAATCCTTATCGAGAATTTCGGTCTGCAAAAGGAATTAGTCAATGCACTTATTCAAGAAACTTATGCAGCAGGTGGATACCCATTTGTTCTTTTAAAGGATCATGCCGTTATGCGCGAACAATACTCTCAAGCTTCAACTGAACAAATGGAGCTTATGGCGAAACATGAAGGAGATCTAATGAGCGAGATGGATGCTTATATCGGTCTTCGTTCAGGTGATAACATTAACGAGATGTCTGATGTACCTTCAGAAAAAATGGCACTTTATGAAAAAACGATTTTCGCTATGCACAGAAAAATTCGTATTAAGAAAACAAAGTGGTGTGTTCTTCGTTACCCGAATGCTTCAATGGCACAATCAGCAAGCATGAGTACAGAAGCATTTGAAGATTTCTATTTTGAAGTTTGTAATTTGGACTACGGAAAAATGGATAACGCAATGAACGCATTAAAAGACTTGATGGATAAAACAGACAAAGTTCGCCTTACAGGTCCTGGGACTGACCTAACTTTCTCTATTAAAGACATTCCATCTATTAAATGTTCTGGACAAAATAACATTCCAGATGGTGAAGTCTTTACTGCACCTGTAAAAGATTCAGTAAACGGTACAATTTCTTACAATACGCCATCTCCATATAATGGTTTTACTTTTGAAAACGTTCAATTGACATTTGAAAACGGAAAAATTGTTAATGCGACTGCAAACGATTCAGAGCGCATTAACAAAATTTTTGACACTGATGAAGGATCTCGTTACGTAGGTGAATTTGCGATTGGTGTAAATCCGTTTATTAAAAACCCGATGAAAGACATTCTATTCGATGAGAAAATCGACGGAAGCTTCCACTTTACTCCGGGGCAAGCTTATGATGAAGCATATAATGGAAATGATTCCAATATCCACTGGGATATGGTTATGATTCAACGCCCTGAATACGGTGGCGGAGAAATTTACTTTGATGATGTATTGATTCGAAAAGACGGGGTTTTCGTTTTACCAGAATTAGAGCAATTAAATCCTGAAAACTTGAAATAATAAAAAAAGAGGATGATCGAAAAGATAGTTTTCGATCTCCTCTCTTTTATTTGACTGTTTTCGCAATCTTTGTTCCTCTTGGAAGTGGTTGGTTTCTGTTTCAGGATGCTCGCTTTCTTGGGGTGTGAGGACTTTTGTTTGATAGCCCTTATTTTTTATTTGATAAGAAGAAAAAAGCCGATTCAAAAAACGAATCAGCTTAATTCCTATCTTATGGCTTTGCAGTAAGTGTTTCTTCATAGGCTCTTTGGAACTTTTGGATATCCCCTGCACCCATAAATAGAAGTACACCATTGTCATATTTTTTAAGAACGTTCATCTTATCCTCAGAAATTAATTGTGCGTTAGGAATCTTATCTTTAAGATGATCAATCGTTAAGTTCCCCGCTTGCTCACGAGCAGACCCGAAAATATCACAAAGATAAACATGATCCGCTTCACTTAAACTTTGTGCAAATTCATCTAAGAATGTTTTAGTGCGCGTAAATGTATGAGGCTGAAATATTGCTACAACTTCACGATTCTTGTATTTATATTTTGTAGCTTCAATCGTTGCTTTAATTTCTGTAGGATGATGTGCATAATCATCGATCAAAATTTGGCTGCCCACTGTTTTTTCTGAAAAGCGCCGCTTAACACCTGTAAAGCTCTTCAACTGCTCTACAATAATATCCATAGGCAATGTCTCATAATGGCAGATTGCAATAACCGCAAGGGCATTCAGGACATTATGGGTACCGAATCCTGGGATTTGGAAAGATCCATAAAACGTGTTTCTTACAAACACATCAAATGAAGTACCTTCTTCACCGCGTACAATGTTCTTTGCCTGAAAATCATTTTCATCTCCCAAACCGTAGAAAACAACTGGAACTTGAGCATGAATTTCTTGAAGGTTCTTATCATCACCACATGCAATAATGGCTTTTTTCACTTGCATAGCCATTTCCTGAAAAGCACTGATTACATCTTTTAAATCCGAAAAATAATCAGGATGATCAAAATCTATGTTTGTAATAATCGCATAGTCTGGCTTGTAAGAAAGAAAGTGTCTGCGATATTCACAAGCTTCAAATACAAAATACTCATTATCTTTTGTACCTTTTCCTGTTCCATCCCCAATAAGGTATGAAGTAGGTTTTGCAGCACCTACAACATGTGCAAGAAGTCCAGTTGTAGATGTTTTCCCGTGTGAACCAGTTACAGCAATTGACGTATATTTAGAAAGCAGTTCTCCTAAATAATGATGGTATCTGTGAACTGGAATATTCATTTCTTTCGCAGCTTGTATTTCTTCATGATCATCACCAAATGCATTACCTGCAATAATAGTTTGACCTTCCTGAATATTACTCTTATCAAATGTAAAAACAGGAATATTTCTTTCCTCTAACGCGGCTTGTGTAAAAATGTACTGGCCAATATCTGATCCTTGAACATCATGACCCATGTCATGAAGAATTTGTGCCAGCGGGCTCATCCCTGTCCCTTTAATTCCAATAAAATGGTATTGTGTCATGTTAAGACCTCCACAAAAAGAAAACCTTCTAAAAGGCCTATTTGTAATAATATATGCCTGATTACGTGAATGGTTATAAGCTTGGTAAGCAGGCTCGATTCAAATACTTGATTATTATAGCAAAAATAAAGATTCATAACCATGATAGGTAAATGATAAAAGTAGATGATAATCTTATTTTTCTATTTTGTACAACAACACCCCAAAAAATGAATCTGCCTTTTTCGTGCTATTCTACAAGCTCGAGTCTTGGATTAGGACGATAAATCCTCCCTGCTTTCGCTTGATGGCTGCCATGCATTAAAACATTATCCCCAGTAAAACCGATGTTGATTTTTAGTAGATTGCTGCCTACACCATATATATCGACAGGAACTTTATGTTCCTCAAATTGTTCAATTCTTTCTTTATTGAAACCGCCCGTTACAACAATCTTCACATGAGAATATCCTTCAGCATCAAGCGCTTTTCTTAGTGCGAATATTAATTCAGAATTGGCACCTCTCGGATCAAATGAGCCTAACACATCGGGATTTCTAAAAAAGTATTGATCAACCATGGTACGGGATGTATCCACCCTTACCCCTTTAAGCGTTTCTCCAAACTCTCTCGCAACATTCAACGCATCTGTAACGACATCGTTGTTGTAATCGACAAGAGCAATAAGATCATCTTCTGGGAATTTTGCATGATATGCTTTTGTAGCTTCTACGATATCTCCATTAAAAATTTGAATAAGTGCATGCGGCATTGTTCCCATTCCTGCCTTACCCCACCATTCATTCATGGCATGTGTAGCTTGTGCTGTAGATCCCCCAATATATGATGCATAGCCATCCCCAGCTTGCTGGGCAAAATGGTCATCTCTGTCTCCCATAAAAATAACAGGTTTTTGAATACCGGATTTACTTGCAGCTTTTACTACATTATAGACATTCGTCGCGACTGATGTTCTTCTGGCTAGAATGCCATCAATCATTCCTTCGAGGAACCCGAAGTTTTGATATGGTCCTGTAATCGTAAGAACTGTTTCAAATGGTGAAATCTTGTCACCGTCTTTTAATGAGTAGATTTCCAATGAATCAGGATTTTTTGCAAATGTTTTTACAAGAGCGATCGCTTCATCTGTTCCACAAAGAACAGCTTCACTTTTTTGAAAAAATTGCATGGTTACAAGATTATCTGATTTATATGATTCTACAATCTCACATGTCTTTAGAAAATAAACCGCGGAAAACCAGCCTTCACGGATTCGTTCATCAAATTTAAACGTTTTATTTGTAAGCCGCTTGATTTTTCCTTGCAGCTTTAATTCTATTTCCTTCATGTATATACTCCTCAATAACGAATTGACCACTTAACTTCTTAAAAGGGAACTATTCCCCACATTATAATAGCTGACAAGTACTAATAACTCAAGAGAATCATTCATTCATGGACGTATAATTGGCATACACACATAAATTTAGAAGGAATCACTTCAAATGGAGCATGAATAGGTTGCTTGGAATCCGCCAAGTCTCTTTTGGGGTGGTATTTTAAAGTTGAGAAAGTATAATCTCACGGATAATGCCATTAATTTCGCGGATTTTCCAATATTCTCTCGAAAAATCATCAGAAACTCGCGAAAATTTTTTTATACTCGCGAGTCGACAAAGTTATCCAAAATTTAACATCATCTAACCTCTAATAACTGCTAAAAAAAGACCTAAAAATAGTGTTTAACAACACTTTTTAGGTCATTTCCCTTATCGTTTAATCAACTTGACTATATAATCGATCTTCAAATTCTTCTTGTGTAAGAAGTACGTGTCTTGGTTTACTTCCCATTGCTGGTGAAACCAACCCAAAACCTTCCATCATATCAACGAGACGTGCCGCCCTATTGTAGCCAACTCTAAATCTACGCTGAAGACTAGAGGAAGATGCTGCGCCCACTTCTATAACATAGTAGCAAGCTTCTTCAAAAAGCTCATCTTCCACTTCTGTCGCTTGCTGATGCTGGATTAATTCTTCTCTCGTAAACAGGTAATCGGTTTTGTATTCTTCTTTTACATAGCGAGTGACTTCTTCAATTTCTTCATCTGATACAAAGGTACCTTGAATACGGACAGCTTTATTTGATCCATTTTCCATGAATAGCATGTCACCGCGTCCTAAAAGTCGTTCAGCACCGCTCATATCCAAAATCGTACGGGAGTCAATTGCCGATGATACAGCGAATGCCGTTCGGGTTGGAACATTTGCCTTGATTAACCCCGTGATAACATCAACAGATGGACGCTGTGTCGCAAGCAATAAGTGAATGCCGCATGCTCTCGCCTTCTGGGCTATTCGGCAGATGGCTTCTTCTACTTCTTGAGGTGATACCATCATCAAATCTGCAAGCTCGTCAATCACAACAACGATATAAGGCATTTTGTTCTGATATAGTCTTTCTTGTTCCATCTTTTGGTTATATCGCTTAATCTCCCTGACACCTGTTTTCGCGAACTCTTCATAACGTCTTTCCATTTCTTCTACTGCCCATTTTAAAGCAGCTGTCGCTTCTTTGGCATCAGTGATTACTGGTGTAACGAGATGCGGAATATGATTGTAAGGAGCCAGTTCCACCATTTTAGGATCAACTAAAAGAAGACGTACATCCTCTGGTTTTGCTTTATATAACAAACTCACTAAAATCGAGTTTATACAAACACTCTTACCAGAACCTGTTGCACCCGCAATTAAACCGTGAGGCATTTTTTGCAGATCGGTTACAACTGGCGCTCCTGATATGTCTAATCCAAGCGCTACAGTTAATGATGATGCTGAATCTTTAAATACATCGTGTTCAATAATTTCACGTAAATAAACTGCGCGGCTGTGCTGATTCGGCACTTCAATCCCAATCGCATTTTTACCTGGGATAGGCGCTTCAATACGTATATCTCTAGCGGCAAGGCTAAGTTTAATATCATCTGTTAAGTTGGTAACCTTGTTTACCTTTACACCTGGAGCAGGCTGTACTTCAAACCTTGTTACTGCGGGACCTTTTGTAGTATGGACCACTTTAGCGTTTACATTAAAATTATCGAGTGTGGACTGCAATGTTTGTCTTTGCTCATTTAGCCAGATATCATCATCTTCTAGTGAAACGGTTGCTTTGTTCAGGAAAGATAGTGGTACAAAAAGATTTTTGTTATACATTTCAGTATTTTGTACAGCCTTCACAGCTGGCTGCTGTACTTCGATAGACCTTGCCTTTTCAGTGTGAGTTATCTGCTTTGGCTGTGTTGGCGCTGTCTCTCTATCTTTTTTTAGCATTAAGACATTGAATGGAACATAATTTCCACCTGGCTTAACAGATTCTTTTTTTTGTACAGGTTGGACTTCCTTTTTCACTTCACGCTCAGGTTCTTCATCAGAAATATATGATTTCGTAATTTTTTCTTCTGCCATTATTTCTTCTGAATTCTCTTCGAACGATAATTCATTATATTTAATTGTTTCTAAAGGAGGTTCATCGTTTTGAATAGCCGTCTTTTCCTTATGCTCTAATACAATTTCCAGCTCTTCTGCACGATCTAATTCTAATTCTTGTTTTGTTGAGGATAATTCCTCAATCGATTCATACGTTTGCAATTCCTGTAACTCTGGATGTTCAGTTTCAGGCTCTGCAGGTAATCGTGTTTCTTTCTCATCCAACTGTGTTTCAAGATGATCGTTAACGATTACTCTTTCATCTGGTACATTAGGAAGAACTTCATCTACTGATTTTAATAATTCTTCTGCAATTGAAGGAGTTGAAGATGGTATATCTCTTCCAATAAATAGTATACCTTCAGGCTTCCTCTTCCCAAATCCATATACAGGCGATGGAACATCAGTAGGAGTAAACCTGGATATCACTTCTGGAGAAGCTTCTTTAGATTCCGCTGATGGTTTGGATCTTTGTTGTTTATCAAAACCATAAACGGGTGATGGTACATGAGATGGTTTAAAAGTTGGACGTTTCGTCTCTTTGTTTCTCGGGCTAACCGGTGGTGAAGACGATTTTCTACTCTCGCTTTTCGTTATCTGCTCTTCTTTTCTTAGCTGTTCTTTTTCATAAGTTTTATCTTGCTGGTATGTATTGCGGTATTGATTTGTTTTAACAGGTTTTTCGTCCGGTATAACAGGAAAACGAAAGGCTCCATTTTCAGGGTATTTGTGAAGCATCTTTGCAGACTGCTGATTAGGGTTTTGTGAAAATTTACGTACTCCTCTATTTACGGGTTCCGAACGCTTCACCTTAGGAGTGTTTGTTTCTTTTTCAACGACAGGTTGTTTCTTTGGTTGCTGATCTTCTTTTTCTTCATAATAAATATCATCATCGTCATGATCGTCATCAAAAAATGTATTCATTAATTTTTTTATCCAACTCATTCTTCTCACCTATTTCTGTTGGTTGTTTCTTTATTGTAGCGAAAATAGAAGAGAAACAATAGTATAAATATTTCACAAGAGCACATACAATCTATTAAAAGAAGAAATAAAAACCACTAGAGCTTTCTAGCGGCTTTTATTTATTGTTTACCTGTGCCTTGTATTATTCCGTTTCATCTTCTACAGGTCTATTTTTTGCTAAAATGAAGATCGGTTCCAGTTCTTTATCTTCATAAATAAAAGGCAGGGCGGTAACCGGTACTCGGCCATTCATGAAAAACTGCATCGCCATTTGGGCTAATATGTCGTATCCTTGTTTATTTTGAATATCACCAATGATTAATACATCTTGATGAGGAACAGCTACAGCCATCTCACCTGTTATTTGCTTTTTCATTTCTTCGAGGAAACTATAGTTTAAAATCCTGCTCGCATCATATCCATCATTGTGATTGAGAAAGAAAAAGGTATTCCCCGCAACCTGGTCTTGTTTAAAAGTCGTTGAAAGCCGCTTAACATTGAACTTTGCAGCGTCTATAACTTGAGACTCCTCCACTTTTAACTCCTTTAATTTATTATTCGTTAAAAGTTTGTAAGTATTGCCTAGGTCTAAAGCATAATAAATTCTCGTTTCGGCTGTATGATCCTGAATAAACAATTGTTCACCCTCAGGTGTTTCTGTTGGAAAGGAAGCTGAACGAATTACTGGGAAGATACGTGATAATGACTCATCTCCGGAATCGTTTCTTGTAGCTTTTAATCCTTCCTCCACATGATAAACGAGATTATCGAGAAGCTGGTCTTTTTCCTTTTCCCATCTTGCCGAGAGGCCGTTTAATGAAAGAGTGACCCCTTTTCCTGAAAGAGTATCCGTTACTCTTAATGTTTCTTCCTCTCTTTGATACGTGATTTCACGTTCACTATTTGAAAGTCTGTTTTCCAATGCTTTTTTTAGTTTTATTGTACTGCTCAAAAATAGTCCTCCTCTCATGAATCGATATTCATGGACTTAACGTGAAAAACCTCCTAATGGAGGTTTTTCTTGTTAGTTGCTGCTATCTTCTTTATATTCTACTACTACTTCAGTTCCTAGTCCTCCACGAGCATTCCAGTTACCTACTACTTTAATGTATTTCGGATTAAGAAGCTTTACCAAATCCTCTAGGATACGGTTTGTTGCATGCTCTTGATAGATTCCTACATTTCTGTAAGACGTTAAATAATATTTCAATGATTTCATCTCTACTAGGTCTTTGTTCGGAATGTAGCTGATGATTATATCAGCGAAATCCGGAAGTCCAGACCATGGACAAACAGATGTAAATTCTGTTGTCGGAATGGTAACCATTGTATCTTTCCCTACGTACTCATAAGGAATTGTTTCTAATATATCAGCTAAGATGACATTTTCGTCTTGAATATCAAAACGAATGCCCTCATATTTACTGTGGTTTACTTCAACTTTTGCCATTTGAAAATTCTTCCCTTCACTTTAAAAAATAAAACATTATTTTGCTATTATAACATACACTTTTACACTATTTGCTTGTAATATTCAACTCATCTAAAAAGGCAGTAATCTGCTCTTTTGTTTTTCTTTCTTTATTTACGTAGCGTCCAATTTCTTCCCCATCTTTAAAAGCAACAAAACTAGGAATTCCAAAGATATCAAGTTCCTGACAAAGTTCTATTAGTTCGTCACGATCGACATAAACAAATTGTATAGCCGAATATTCATTTTCAATCTCAGGAAGAATTGGCTTTATAACTACACAGTCAGGGCACCAGTCAGCCGAAAACACAGCGATGGTTACGCCGCTTTTTACTATTGAATGGAACTGTTCAACCGATTTCATCTTTTCCATAATAAAGCTCTCCTTTATTGATTCAGCTTTAAATCGCCAAATTTTATAAGACCCAATCTTCTGAGCCATTCAGATACTAACAAACTAATGATAATAGGTCCTGCAAAATGCAAAATAAATATAGCAAGAATTGTTTCAAAAGTAAAACCCATAGTCCTGAGTGTCATAATTTGCCCAACTAAACCGCTCGTTCCCATTCCAGCACCAGCAGAAATGTTCTCCATATGAAAATATAACGTCCCGATCGGTGCTAAAATAATCGCCGCAACAGTGGGAGGTATAATAATGTATGGATTTTTTACGACGTTCGGAAATTGCAGTTTTGATGTACCTATCCCCTGTGTTAACCATCCCCCAAATCCATTTTCCCTAAAACTGATCGTAGCAAAACCAATCATTTGAGCAGCACAGCCAATCGTGGCAGCACCTGCTGCAATTCCTTCCAGACCAAGCATCATCGCAATGGCTGCTGAAGAGATGGGACCAGTTAATGCAAAGCCTAATAAGACAGCAACTAGTATTCCCATAATAAACGGCCTTTGATCTGTAGACCACATGACAAGCTGGCCAAAAGCTTTCATAAATTGATTGATCCCTGGACCTATGAATGTTGCAACTGTGTATCCCGTTAAAATCGTCACGGCTGGGGTCACCAGAATATCAAACTTGGTTTCACCAGAAATGAGTTTACCTATTTCAACCGCAATTAACGCAGCAGCATAACAGCCCGCGACACTTCCAAGTTCTGCTCCTGCAGCACCCGCAATCCCTGCAGAAAAAATAACAAGAGGAGGTGCTTTTAATCCATAAGCAACAGCTGTTCCGATAACAGGACCCATCAATGTCATAGAAAGCTGACCCATTGTTACAAAGAAAGGTACCGAAAACTGTTCTCCTATTGTTTTAAAAATCAATCCGATTACTAATGAAGCCATTAAACCTAGAGCAAAATACTGAAAACCTGTAATGAAATAGATCTTTGGTGAAAGACTTACTCCTTTTTTATGTAAAAACTCTCGCATTATTTGATCTCCTTTATAGATGCTGTTTAAAAACCCACTAAAACATTATATCTTTTTTCAGTCAGGTGTAAAGACACATGTCTATATAAAAATATTTCCTAGACTTTTTCATCGAAATCTTAAAAAAATTCAAATAAAGACCGATAAAATGGCTGGGGGGAATCCAAATGAACATGACAATTCGAAAAAAAGTTCAGCTGATGCTTTTTATCAGTTTAGCCGGAATGGTATTATTACTTGCATTTATTGGGTTGTTTTTATGGCAGAACACACAAATGGAAGCGGAAAAGGAAAGTGTTCAAAAGACATTTATTACGAGCAATAATCTTCGCAGCTCATTTAATGAAGTGAGGAAATTAGAACAAGAATATTTACGTAATCCTAGTACTGATGCAAAAGAAAACGTATTGACTCATTTGAAAGCGCTGCAGGATGATACAGACAAACTGGCAAAAGATACAAAAAGCAAATCACTTGAAACATTAAGCCAAGAACTCTCATCCTATAAGACATCATTCGAATCAGCGACAGCACTCACCACCCAAATAGCATCATTAAAGCAAATGATGACTGCTACATCTGATGAGTTTGCGACGACAGTAAAAGGAATGAATGATTCTGCGTTATTAATCCAATTATTACAGATGCAAAACTATGAAAAAGATGTACATATCAAATATGACAGCAAGTCAGTCACTAATTTTAAAGATAATGCAGCAGCATTTGACCTTATGCTGGATGCCAAAAATCTGCCGCCAGATCAGCAATCAGAATTCAAATCAAAACTTTTAAAATATACGAATTCAGCTGATACGATCCAAACAATGACTAAGAAGATCGATGATGATATTAGCAACTTTGAGAAAATCGCAGGCGGAGTAGACAAATATACACAAAATGTAGAAAAATCCCTGCAACAAAGCAGAACAAAACTTTCAGATGAACAGTCATCTGTTAAGCTGTGGCTCACGATTCTTTTAATTGCGTTAAGTGTCATTATTTTAGGTATTTTAAGTGTTATTGGAGTATGGTTGTTAAAATCAATCCAATCCTCTATTTCTGTTTTAAAAGAAGGAGCTTCTATTATTGGTAATGGAGATCTCTCTTACCGTGTAGAAACTAAGTCTAAAGATGAAATGGCTGAACTTGCACAAACCTTTAATAACATGGCTGAAAAAATGCAAAAATCAATGAATGAAGTTAAATTTGCTGCTGAAAAACTTACAGGTTCATCTCAAAATTTAGCGGCTGTATCAGAAGAAACTACCGCTCAAAGTGATGAAGTATCAGAAGCCATTTCTCAAGTAGCAACTGGTGCACAAAGCCAAGCAGATCATTTACATGAGTGTACAGTTCTATTAACAGGTGTAACAGAATCAATCAAAGAAACATCAGCTATTAGTGATGAAATATTAATTGACGCTCAAAATGCGGAAAAAGAAGGCAAATCAGGATCTGATATCGTACAGCAATTAAACATGCATTCGGAACAATTTTTACAGCTGGCACAAAGCTTGATTTCAGAAATCCAGCATGCAAGTCAGCAGTCCAAACAAATCAATTCTATTGTTGAAACCATTCAAGAAATTGCCGGAAGTACTGATTTATTAGCCTTAAATGCCGCGATTGAATCTGCGAGAGCAGGCGAGGCTGGACGAGGGTTCTCAGTAGTTGCCAGTGAAGTACGAAAACTTGCTGAACGTTCCAAAAACGAAGCCCTTAGAATCCAAAAGCTTGTAAAAGCAATGACAACACAAATGGAGAATTTATCAAAAGAAACAGTCCGATTCGAACAATACAGAAATGAACAGCAAGTTTCCGTACAGGAAACAGAGCATGCTTTCTCAAATATTATTCAAAACGTATCAAAAATTAACGAACGGATCTCAAATGTTAAGGGTGCTATCACCCGTGTTGAAGCAGCAAACGAGGATCTATCTGAAAAGTTATTTGAGGTAAGCGCAATTTCAGAGGAATCCGTTGCGACCAGTGAACAAGTGAGCGCATCAAGTATTCACCAAAAAGAAGCCATTCATCAAGTAAATCTTGCAGCAAATGAACTACAGGAAATTGCTCTTTCTCTTCAGACAGAAGTGGATCAGTTCCAACTTGGTGAGTCAGATTTAGTTGAACACGAAGAAGTACAGCTTGAAGAAGAAGTGAACGAAAATGAAGAGATATACGATGAATTTCAAGAAGTAGCTTCAGCCATCGAAGAAGAACCTCCTTATGAAGAAGCAGAAGATGTAGAAGAAGATGTAGAATTAAAATTCGATGAAAAGTTCGATGAGCCTGATGGCAATCAAACCAATAAAGATGATAAATAATTCTTTGACCCACCTTGGTGCGAAAAAGCACCGAGGTGTTTTTTTGTGTAACTTATTATCTATATGAAATGTAGAATTTTGGGTATTTTTATTGATGTCCTAAAACTTATACAGTGATATCATTTATTATATCAAGATATTTTTTCACTTACGTTCAGAACCTTTCTTTTAATCTCATTTTTATTAAACACAAAAAATGAGTGGATTGGAGGATATGAAAATGTTTAAAAAGTGGTTTTTTATATTTCCTCTTATAACGATCCTCAGTTTGTTGCCTTATGCAACGGCAATAGCCTATAATAATACCTTTGTCTATGAGTTCGATACAACCTTAAGGGGAAAAAACAGAAAAATAAACACGAATGATGATATCGTGTTTTCATTCCATTCTGCTCAATGCAGAAAAGGACATAAAATAAAAATTGAAGTGAGACATTATGTTTTTGGTCCAGATACAACATTAACAAGAAAAACGATTCCTGAATGCGGCGGTAAAGTAGTTGTATATGTTCATGATAAGTACACACCAGTATATGTAAAAATGTCTAAGCCACACGATGGATATTGGGTCAAAGGAACAGGGAAAATATACTCCCAGAAGAGATAATAAGAAAAAGAGGCCAGTAATTACATACTCGGCCTCTTTTTCTTAACACTCTTTTTGTCATATTAGTAGTTCCCGCTTAGTCTTGTATATTTTTCGTGTTCTTTATACGTTTTAGAAAAGTAGTGACTCCACGTTCCGTCCTGTTTAGCCACAAAGTAATAATATTCATTTTTTTGTGGATTAGCTGCAGCTTTTAATGAATCAAGATCTGGATTAGCGATCGGACTTGGAGGCAAACCTTTATTTAAATACGTGTTATAGGGACTTTTTATTTTAATATCTTTTCTTTTCAATCTTGCTTTTGGTTTATCAAGTAAATATTCGACAGTAGAACATGATTGAATTTTCATCCCTTTTTTTATTCTGTTCAAAAACACTCCAGCGATGATCGGCTTTTCCTTCTTTAACAAGGCTTCTTGTTCAATAATCGAAGCAAGTGTCACCCATTCATAAGGTCTTAAACCACTTTTTATTTTGATGTGGTCTGTTTTTTCAATAAAACGGTCTGTCATTTGGCGAACGACTTCACCAGAATCCATTTGCTGTTTAAAGAAGTATGTATCTGGAAACATAAGCCCTTCCATTGCATACTTTGTACCAGGTTTTAAATCTCCTTTGGTCAGCTTTAATTTTTTACGCTGCTTCTTCGTCAGCTCGTTCCATGTTTTTGATTTATCTAGAAATTCATTTCTATTTATTATTTTTTTATCATTTAAACGATCTGCGATTTCAATGATAGTAAATCCTTCAGGGATAATAATCTCAAGAGCTTCTGTTTCATGATTAAGTGATGAGAGATCTGCGTAGATTTCATTATAGCTGGAACCTTGCTTAAGAGTGTGTTCACCAGGAAGAATCTGATCTTTTTTACCCGTGAATTGTCCATAAAGTGAGAATAGCATCTTATTTTTGATAAAGCCCTTTTCTTCTAAATGAGCTGATATTGTTTGAAAATCGTTTTTCTTATTTATAATAAACGCTTTTTCTGCTTTTTCTTCTACTGGAAGTGTCTCAAAGATAAGCCAAGAGGAGACGATAACAACGATCATGAATGCTGCTATAATAAAAAGATCCTTTTTTGTCTTTATCACACTATCAATCCTATGTTTTTTGTATCTAATTTCCCCTTTCTTTATTAATTCATACAAAAAAACCCCGCAATTGCGAGGTTTACTTGTCATTTTTCATCAACATATACTGACCTAAAAGCATGGTGGAAATGTGTAAGAACATTTCCTTTCTAGAGAGCATCCCGCTAGTAAATACACCGATCGCTCCATCCTTTTTCCTAATCTCAGGATCGTTTGTCCATTTGCTCATCAGTTCACCGAGTACAATGCCTTTTCGTAATCCGTCAGCAATAGGAACTGGAAGAAGAATTCTCGCCCCAGCTGCTGTAAATACGTTTCCTTCTTTGTCAGCAGCTGCTCCCCAGTTACTCAAATAAATGCCATCTTCCATTTCCATAACACCGCCTTCGAACCCTAGTCCGATTGCTGCGCCTTGTACTACACAATCTTGTGCGCGGTTTATTGCCCCTAATTTCGTCTCTTCATCTGAGAAAGGCTGTTCTGAAACGAGGGAAGCTGCGTTATAGGAAACCAGTTCTGCGTTCTTAAAGTATTCGAGGAATGGATGTGCTGCATTAATTTTAGCAGGATTTTTGGATCCAATTCCAATCTTCATTCTTTTCACCCTTAGCTGTTTTGTAAAATGGTCTTAAGTGTTGTATCATCCGCTGATTTTATTAATTTAATCAGTAATTCTTTTGCAGCAGCATAATCATCAATGTGAATGATTGAAGCATGTGTATGGATATAACGGGAACATATTCCGATTACTGCAGAAGGCACTCCATTTCCTGAAACATGAACACTTCCGGCATCTGTTCCGCCCTGTGAAATAAAATATTGATAAGGAATATTATGAGTTTCAGCTGTATCTAAAATATACTCTCTCATCCCTCTATGTGTTACCATCGTTCGATCTAATATTCGCAGGAGTGCACCTTTTCCAAGCTGGCCAAACTCGCTTTTATCTCCCATCGTATCATTTGCTGGACTCGCATCTAATGCAAAGAACAAATCTGGATTTATCAGGTTGGCAGCAGTTTTTGATCCGCGCAGCCCGACTTCTTCCTGTACAGTGGCACCACTGTACAATTCGTTTGGCAGCTTCTCATCCTTTAACTCTTTTAACAATTCGATCGCAAGTCCTACTCCATATCGGTTATCCCAAGCTTTAGCCATGATTTTCTTTGGATTAGCCATTGGTGTAAACGGACAAATCGGTACAATTTGCTGACCAGGTCTTATTCCTAAAGTATAAGCTTCTTTATCATCATCTGCTCCAATATCAATATACATATTTTTAATATTCATTGGTCTGTTCCGTTGATCTTCTGACAAAAGATGTGGAGGTGTTGACCCAATTACACCTGTAATGACTTGTCCACTGTCTGTATATACATTCACTCGCTGAGCAAGCAGCACTTGACTCCACCAGCCCCCAAGCTCCTGGAACTTCAGCATCCCGTTCTTTGTAATCTTAGTGACCATGAAACCTACTTCATCCATATGTCCTGCCACCATGATTTTTGGACCGGTTCCTTTTTTCACCCCAAAGATACTTCCTAATCCATCTTGAATAATATCATCTGATACAGGTTCAATTTCTTTACGCACAAAATTTCGGATGTCCCTCTCAAAACCTGGTGCTGCTCCCATTTCAGTCAATGTTTTAAATAATGTGAGAGTTTCTTTATTCATAATAAAACAACCCCTTCTAAGAATTCCTATGTACATATTTATTGTACACTTTCTCAGAAGGGGTTTTCTAGGATTATAAATTTAAACTTCGTAAGTTATCGGATCTAATGAACCTGCTTCTCTAAAACCTTTTATTCGGAGCTGACAGCTGTCACATTTTCCACATGCGGCTTCTTTACCGTTATAACATGAAGTTGTAAGCTCATATGGCACATCGAGCGACAGGCCTGCTTCAATCGTTTCTTTTTTCGAAAGATTAATTAGTGGTGTTTTCACATGAATGTTTTGACCTGTTACTCCAGCTTTGGTTGCTAGATTGATCGTTTCTTCCATGCTTTTAATAAATTCCGGACGGCAATCTGGATATCCGCTATAGTCGACTGCTGAAACACCTGTGTATACAGCAGTAGCTCCGATCACCTCTGCATATGCACTCGATAAAGCAAGAAAAATCATATTTCGAGCCGGAACATAAGTGACAGGGATTCCTTCTTCGGCTTCTGTAGGAACATCCAAGTCAATATCTGTTAAAGCGCTGCCCCCAATATCTTTTAAGAAAGTAAGGTCAACAATACGATGATCCTTCACCCCATAATGTTTACCTACTTCAATCGCTTGTTCTACTTCACGGTTATGACGCTGTCCGTAATGAAACGTGATCGGATAAAGTTCATATCCTTCAGCTTTTGCAATTCCCATACATGTCGTACTATCAAGACCGCCACTTAAGACGATGACCGCTTTTTTACTCATTGTTTATACACCTCTCTCATCAGGATGCCAGATGACTTTATGAAGCTGCAAACTTAATTTTGCGTTAGGAAGCGGGTTTGCCAATAAAAGTTCTACCAGCTTTCTAGGCGGCATACTCTCCCATACAGGGCTTACACTGATCTGACCTTTAATATAATGATCAGCAACTGCTTGTTTTGTAATTTCAAAATCTTCTTCTGATCCAATGACAAATTTTATTTCATCCTGATTTTGAAGTTCTTTGAAGTTACTCAAGATCATCTTGTCCATTTCACCTGATGCAGGCAGTTTGTAATCCATTACAAATCTCATTTTTCTCTGCAATTCAGCATGAGAATTACGCAATTGCTCAAATGGATATAAATCAATCGCACCATTTGTTTCTATATGAATATCAACAATATGTTCGAGGTCTGCCATTGCCATTAATAATGCTGCTGATTTCTCACGATGGATAAGAGGTTCTCCGCCGGTAAAACAAATACGGGCAGATGGGAACTCTTTAATTTTTTCGATGATTTCTTCTATCGTTGCTTCAAATTCTGGTTTAGCAGGTGCATAACTGTAAGTAGTATCACACCACGTACAGCGCAAGTTACAATGAAAAACCCTTACAAACACGGTCGGATAGCCCGCTTGCAAACCTTCACCTTCCACAGTTTCGAATATCTCAACCATAGGAAGTTTCCATTGTTTCCAAACATCTTTTGATGGCAAATTAAACGTCTTCATTCTGCAGCCATCCATTCCCTTTTCATGATCGCGAAGCTTGTTGGTGTCTCATACAGCTTCAGTTCTTCAATGCGATGGCCCTGATCCGCTAGCCCTCTGATTTGAAGTTCTTTTTCAATTTGTTCCCACATCCATACAATCATGTTTTCTGCAGTTGTATTCATAGGAGGGAGAACTTCATTTAAATATCTATGATCAAGTTTTGCATCTATTGCACTTTTAAAAATTTCTTTTATTTCGCCAAAATCAACGGCAATTCCAATTTCATTCACAAAGCCGCTCATGGTAATTACTAATTTATACGTATGACCATGGAGGTTTTTGCACTTTCCTTCATAGCAATGTAAATGGTGAGCTGCATCAAACGTAAACTCTTTACATACAGCTACTCTTTTTTGATGATACTTTAATTGTTCACTTGTAATATCTCGTCCAAGAACTTGAACATCTTTTGGAATTTTATATGACATTCCAATTCATCCTTTCAATGAGGAGAGCACGAAATAAAGAAAACTGGCAGGCGCCAGCTCTTCCATAAGCATTAGTTGCACTTATCCATAACCTTTAGAAAATGAAAGTGCAAAAAATCCCTGCAAAAGCAGAGAATGCGGAAAATCATTTTTCACGCTCCCTAGTTTTGTTTTAAGAGGGGTGGGAATCTCGAACCCTCATAGTTATCATCAGTATCTTAACAAAAACTGACGAGAAAAAGAAGGCTTTTCTTTGTTATACTTAAAAATGGCAGTATGAAAAAAATACTAAAGGGTGGGAATACATATGAAATGTAAAACATTCTTGATCGCAGGTCTAGCTGGAGCAGCTGCTGGGTATGTGCTCACGAAAAAAAGGAATGAATGGATATCTCCTGAAAAAGCGTTAAAACTTTTAAAAGAAAAAGCCAGTTCCCAATTTAGTATTTCAGGTGCATGGATCTTAACAAACCGTGACGAGATTGAGGTGCATAATCTTCCTTACACCGTCTATAAAGGCGGCTTCTCTCATTCAATCGAAGGTCTTGCTTCTTCACATTATGAGTTTTTGGTAGATGCACATACAGGAGCTGTACTTCAACTAATCGAACAATAAAAAAATGCCCCTTTGGTAAAACCAAAGCGGGCATTTTCTCATTTATCGGTAAAGATTATCTTGGTTGAATAAGTTGTTCTCGATTTTGAATTTTGTAGTCAGATATTGACGCTTCTCCCAGATTGTCAAAATTAAAAGCGGCACAATAATCAGGATAGATAAAAGCAAAGTGACAACAACTACGTCCATGTGAGTTCCGATATCAGATTCATGTGCTTCTTTGTAATCAATAAGCTTAGGATTTGCTTTTGCTGCAGCAGCCTCTGCTACCAATTCGTTTGTGTCAGGGTTGTAGAAAACGAATTTTGAATGATCAAAATAAAAGATGTTATCTCTTACAGTTTCAAAATGTGCAATTCCAATTGTTACTTCTGAAGCGTCCAACTCTGGATCTTCATTCGGGAAAGATTGAATATCAGATAGTGTTAAACTACCTTCTTTCATATCTTTATGTTCTTTTTTAACACCGTCTTCAATTGTCTTTTTCATTTCGTCTGTTGCTTGATCTGCTGATACGAATGTACCCATTGTTAAAAACAGTGCTAAAACAGTAAACAATGCTATCATCTGTTTTTTCATTTTTTTATCCCCTTTCTCTTTTGCACTTGTCATAATTAATAATTCAAATAATGTCATTCTTTCATATTTTAACATATCCCTCGAAAATGAACATTCACTTGAAAATGGAAAAAATGTGTCTTTTTATTCACATTTTTGGAGAACGTGGGACTCTTTCAATATAACCGCCTGCTGAATCCCACTTTACTGCACGATAAATTGCATCATGATAGAAAAAGTACCAAGTATTTGGCTTAATCCATTTTTCCTTTTCAAAAATAGAAGTCATCGGGTAATCATCATACGCAAGAACCCATAAAGAATTATGATGTGCGTGGGTAGGCATTAAATCCCCAAGGTGATAGATTTTCTCTTCACCATCTATCGTGATTTCCACAACAGAATGACCGTTACTATGGCCTCCTGTATGAATCATCTTGATCCCTTCTACAGGAATAATTTCTTTTTTAAAGGTTTTTACCTGATGCTCAATCGGTTCCCAATTTTCTCGCCAGTATGTATTTTTTGATCGTATATTTGGATCCTTTAATTCATCCCATTCAATTTCTGACGTGTATATAACAGCGTTTTCAAAAACGGATACTAATTTGCCATCTTTCCACTTGGTAAGTCCACAAGCATGGTCAAAATGCATATGAGTCATTATAACAATATCAATATCTTCCGTTGTGAGACCTTCTTTTTCAAGACTTTTTACAATGGCAGATTCTTCAGTAACTCCATAATTGCGCAGTTGTTTATCTGATAATTTCCCCGAACCTATCCCTGATTCAATCAGTATATTCTTTCCGCCAAGTCCTTGAAGAAGAATTGGTTCTGTCCGAAGTTCTATTTGGTTCTTTTCATTAACAGGATATTTTTTTTCCCATAGCGGCTTAGGAACAACCCCAAACATGGCACCGCCATCCATGTGTGTGACTCCGCCATCTAACCAAGTAAGTGTTACATTCCCTATGTTCCATTTATCCATGATCTTGCTCCTTTCTCTCTCCTATACACATTTTAAAGTGTATCATAAGAATCGTAAACTCAAAGGATAAAAATGACTGCTTTCGGAACCTTTGCAACCTTTGAAAGTGGTTGATCTCCGTTTCAGGATGCTCGCTTTCCGCGGGGTGTGCGGTGAGCCCACTCGTCGCCTTGCGCTTTTCAGACTGTCACACTGATCCCGCAGGACAAGGAAGGCATCGGCAGCGATATATCGCACGAAGAAAATGTGATTTTCATTTTCGAGAAATCTCGCACCTTGCATTCCAATCAACTTGTCAATGATGAGAATGATCTATATGAACCAAAAGCAACAATCCTTTAGAAAAGAGCTATTGAAAAAGAGCAAAATAAAAAACCCGGTATAATTACCGAGTTTTTCATGATCGAAACTGAGCTTCCATTCTATAAATCCGAGAACCTCTTTCAGAAAACTTCTCTTCATATTCCGTCATAACATTGTCTGGCATATTACTTTGATGGAGATCTAAACTAATGTCATTAAAAAACATTCCATATTTTGACATGCTGTGAAGCGAATATTCAAATAAACCTTGATTATCAGTCTTAAAATGAATTTCACTATTTGGTTTAAGAATCGTTTCATATTGAGCAAGAAAACTTTCATGTGTCAGTCTTCTTTTAGCATGTTTATTCTTTGGCCATGGATCTGAAAAATTCAAATACACTTGATCAATTTCATTTGGTTCAAAATAATCTAATAAATGCGCAGCATCTGCGCGAATTAATTTAACGTTTGAGAGATCGTTTTCTAGAATTCGATCTAATGCAGTAATGATAATACTGTCATATAATTCCATACCCATATAATTAATGGTCGGATTTTGTTTCCCCATTCCATTGATGAATTGTCCTTTTCCGGTGCCAACTTCCAAATGAATTGGATTGCTATTCCCAAAAAAAGTATGCCATTTCCCTTTCATACTAACAGGATCTACAGAAACAAATTCTGGATTGTCGACTAATTTATCTTTTGCCCATGATTTAAAACGCTGACGCATATTGATTCCCTCGCAATACTAACTGTTTTTTCTTATGAATTAACTCCATTAATTAAAGGATATTTTTTACCTAAATCCACAAGCTATGAAAAAGAAAGGATGTGTAGAATAATGCCATTAAATCATAATGATCAATTGCATATAATCAGAGACCTTCTTCAAGACCATCTAACTGATTGTGCAGGTTCACCATCTGAGTGTGCACAAATAGAAAGGCTTGCTGCGCATCTGCTTGAAAACGGAGAAGTACATGAAGAGGTAAGAACTATTTTAACGAACATTAACGAATATAGTCATACAGGATCTTCGCATGAAAACCTGCATGAACATATTTCAAACCACTTGCCTCATTTAGAGTCTTGGATTGATACTATTCAGACTCATCACCCATATTAAGACACTATTCCCCAGGAAATAGTGTCAAATATACAATTTAATTGTCAAATTATACCTGTTAATTCTTTTATATTTTCGGCAAATTGGGCAGTTTCTTTAGACTGTCCTTTTTCTTTATACCAGAAAAAAGAACTGATTGTTTGAGCAAGCATATACCAATGCATCCTGCGCTCTAAATCATCATCTAATCTTTCCCCATAAATTTCAAGCCATTCTTCCCATTCTTCATAAGGAATATAGCTATAAAGCAGCATTCCTAAGTCCAGAGCAGGATCAGCTATTCTAGCTCCGTCCCAGTCAATTAAATACAATTCGCCTTCATCACTTAACAGCCAGTTATTATGGTTCACATCACAATGACAAACAACCATGTTTTCAACTTCGATTTCAGATGCTGTTTCCATCAAATAAGCAAAGGCGTCATTAATAATTTCCATATAATCTTTTTCTTTAATCATTTGCTTTTGTATATCGTTTAAAAGATCTATAGGAGTCAGCCGCTTTTTTTCAAGCCTGTTCATCATCCCAAGCAATTCTTGAGAACGATGAATTTTAGCTAATAATGAAGCAACGTTTTCACCCTTCATATCTGGAGACTTTAATTCTCTGCCATCTAACCATTGTTGAGCCGTTATAACATCTCCGTTACCCAGTCGCTTCGTCCACAATAATTTAGGGACAATTCCTTCTGCTGAAAGAACAGCTAAAAACGGTGAAGAATTACGTTTTAGAAACAGTTTTTGGTTCCCATATTCAGCTATATATGCTTCTCCTGTTGCTCCGCCAGCAGGGGTGACCTGCCAATCATCTCCCAAAATCTGTTCCAAATTGTTCACCTTCTTGTCATGTTAAAAAAATCCGTTTTTATTCATTTCATTCAGCAAAGATACTTTTTTCCGATCAAAAAAAACACTGCGAAGTCATTATTTTAACACATAACAATAAGAAAATCACTCCAATATTGCAACTCTGCACTTTAGCTTTGATATAACAAAGAAAAGCTTACAGGTTTTATTAGACAGGATTCCTTTATCGTCTTGTTAACATTATATTTTTCATCTTCAACTGCAATCGTCCAGCTTTCAGAGTTCAGAGAATAGGTTACCGATTTTAGTGAAACATTAAAAAGAAGCAATGCATTTCGCCAATGAAAGTCTTTGTCTTTTTTATCGGCTAAAGACAGATGAATTTCAACTCCGTATATTCCTTGTGAAATACTGGATCTATCATATATATTATACGATAACTGTTTGAAGATAGGCTGTACTTTTCTCAGCTTGATCAATTCACGGAAATAAGCTGTACTTTTTTCATACTTTTTAAATTCGAGCCAATTTAAGGCATTTATTCGATCCGGAGAATTGTAGCTGTTTTCTATTCCGAATTTTGTGCGGTATACCTCTTGACCAGCATGAATAAAAGGGACTCCGCGTGCAAATAGCGTAAAAGCTAAAGCAAGTTGCTGCCTCTTTCTTCTAAGCTCATCACTTTCTTTAGAATGCCGAATATAAAGTAAATCATTTAAAGTGTGGTTATCATGGCATTCTGTATAATTAATGCTCTGTTCGGGTGATAAAAATATATCCCCGCTTTCCGAACAGCCTTTTATAGAGCGAGTCAACTGATGAAGTACAGAGCTTTCCAAATTCCCATTGATAAATCCACTTCTGCCTCCAGGAAAGATACTTCCTTTTACACTGTCACGAAATGTATCATTAAAGAAGGAATAAGAAGGCATGTTTTTTGCAGAAGAAAGTGATCCTTTCTTTTCTGGTTCCAAATTCGTGTTAAGGTCCCAGCCTTCTCCTAATAAAAAGATACTAGGATTTAATGATTTAAGTTTACTTGCAGCGATGTTCATAGTTTCTACATCATGAATTCCCATTAAATCAAAACGAAAACCATCCACTTTGTATTCACTCATCCAATAAACTAAGCAATCCACCATAAATTTGCGCATCATTTTCCGTTCTGAAGCTGTATCGTTTCCAACTCCTGTACCGTTTACTGGTTTTCCGCCATCATCATAACGAAAAAAATAACCCGGAACAAGTTTTTCAAAAGAAGACTCTTCTCGTTTATATACATGATTAAATACAACATCCAAAATGACAGAAAGTCCATTTTGGTGAAGGGATTGAATCATCATTTTAAGTTCTTTTACCCTGCTGACTGGATCATAGGGGTTCGTAGCATACGAACCTTCTGGAGAAAATAGATGAACAGGATCATATCCCCAATTGTATTGCTGATTCGGTTTTGCTTCGTCCACACTCCCAAAATCAGCAACAGGCATCAATTGTATGTGGCTTACCCCCAGGCTTTTTAAGTAATCTAAGCCGGTACAATTTCCTAGAGAAGTTTTCGTTCCGTTTTCAGCCAGCCCTAAATATTTTCCTTTATGCTTCACACCGCTTTCGGCATGAATCGTAAAATCTCTAATGTGCAATTCATATATAAGAGTTTCCATTTTCGAACGTAAATTCATCCTCTTTTCAGAGCGGTTCCAATTTACAGGATCAGTTGTCTGCATATTTAATACAACTGATTTTTCACCATTTATTGTTACTGAACGTGCATATGGGTCTGCGGCAATTACCCATTCATGGTTAATTTTTGCTTTATACATGTATTCAGTTAAATGATGGTCACCGTCTAGCTTGTATGTCCATAATCCTTTTTTCGTTTTTTTCATCGAAACTTCATGTGTAGACTCATGATCACGCACTTTATAGATCAGCCGCATTTCTTTTGCAACAGGCGACCAGACCTTAAAAGTTGTGAATCCTTCTGAATATATTGCACCGAGTGGGCTATCAACAAAAAAAGCATCGTCAAATTCTTCTGTTCTTACAACACTGCCTAATCTCACAGCAATCTTGTTATCACATATATCCACCCAGTACTCATTAGATATGTCTAACTTTAAAGGTGCTCTGCATTTATAAATGCGCTTGTGATGAAATTTTTCTTTTTTTTCAATCGTCAGTGGATATAATACGTGATCAGTTAGGTGGAGTGTGATTGAAGGGATAACCTGAATATCGTCATCAATTACAATAGTAATCAATGAAAAATCATCAATATACGCTGCTGCTTCGAAATTTCCATTTCCCATACCACACCTCCTCCGGTCTTATTACATCATATTGAACTATATTTCTTTTTGTTATTCGTTTACATATGAAAAATGAGAGGGGGCATAACCCGCTCTCATTTCATTTGCACTTTATAAATACTTATTCTTTAATACTCTTATTCCGATTATCATGACAGCATAAATAATAATTGGAATTATAATCCCTATTATCATCTGATTGTTTGTTATTTCATTTAGCCACTCGTGAACGGCTGGTTTTTTTTGAATGAGCCAAATCCAAAGTAAACTAAAAAGTGCAATATTAAAAAAATCTGTCCATTTCATTTCTCTTCACCACACAACCTATTATTTAGATCTTTACCCCTACCGAGTGATATTTAACTTCAATGGCTACAGGGGTTGTTCCTTTAAATTCCCCATCCGCATGAATGGCAAGAGGTCTATCACTATTAACACTTATCAATTTCCCTTTAAACTGCGTAACACCTTTTACATTTACGTGTCCTCCCCAAAAAACAGAAACAAAAAGGATTAACAGCTTAATTAATGAGATATTATGCACGATGCATAAGTTCAATACTCCATCATTATAGCGTGCATCTGGACAAATTTTCATTCCTCCGCCATAAAAAGGCATATTTCCGATTGCGGCTAACCATACGTGATCAAACTTATGCTGCTGCCCATCTATTTCTACCTCAACAGAAGCTGGCTTATATTGTTTGAGCACTTTAAATAACGTAATCACATATGCCAGAGTTCCCAATTTTAGTTTGTGAAGATATTTCTTGTAAGGAGCTGTATTGGTGTACCTCGCTACTTCACCATCTAATCCGATGCCAACAGCACTTAAAAAAACTTGCTCTTGTTTGCTTCTTCCGATTAATTGAAGATTTCCCGAATCACATTTAATAAGTCTGCTTCTTTTCAAATAAGCAATTTGGCTTTTTACCCCTTTAACCTTTTTGGTCATTACTCGAACAATATCATTTCCGGAACCGCCTGAAATAAAGCCTATCGCTATATCGGGTTGATCTTGTATGCCGTTGAACACTTCGTGAATCGTCCCGTCTCCGCCTACAGCGATAATCGCCTGAACCGAATCTTTATTCATATAGGTAACTTTTTTGGCAATCTCGGAGGCATGTCCAGCATACTCGGTATAAAATGTTCGGTATGGCAACCCTTCCTTGTCCAATTCTCTCTTTAGATGTTTAAAGGTTTTTACAGCTTTCGCGTTATTCGAATTAACAATAAAAAAGTATTTTTTCATTCATAAAGTCCTCGATTATTTTGTTTGAGAAATAGATTCGACAAAAAGTATCAATTTCCTTCAAAACTGAATTCGGACTCATTGGATAACGGATCAATGCGATAAAGTGAATTTGTTACTCCATGCTTTAAAATATCAGAAATAAATTTAAGCTGCTGATTCTTTACTGGAGCAGGTTCGGCTGTAATCTGCAAATGCCACTCTTTGAAATTTCTTTTATCGATAAAACAAGCCTTTCTCCAGTCGTTCGAAATATCAATATAAGCATCAGGTGCAATGATCCTTTGTTTAACTGATAATTGCTGTTGGTAAGGTTTGGCCCATTCACCAATGATTGTATTCATTCTCTCTAATCGAATAAACGGATTTAACCGCGTTTCTCCATTTTCAGGATCAGCATTTTTCCAAAACCGCTTGTTATCAGTTTCTTGCCATATTCCTTCCCCGCTCATCCATACGATCAGCCATATATTAGCTGGACCAGCTAATATAATATCAAGCTCGATTGGTGCATTCTTTATTTGCAGAACAGGTTCATACAATAAGAAATAATTATCTGGAATTTCCTGTGTGAGAAATTGCAATCTGCTGTCTTTTAAATACTTATGTTCAACCTTAGAAATTTCTTTGACTGTAGTTGTAGCCCATTTTATTTGATGTTCAAATAAATTTTCGCGAAATTGTTTTACAGTTTCCTTCTTGTTCGCATAGTTGACGTTTCTATCATTTTTATGTAAAAAATCATTCCAGCGGTTTTCTTTCAGTCTCATAAATAAGGATTGATAATGGTATAAGTTCTTTTCATACCTAGAAACATAATCTTGAATTTTTACGAGCTGTGCCATCCTTTTCTCCTCTCTCAAAGACTATTTTTTAATGAAAAGGATTGTACGATTTCATATTTGGGTGATTTCTCAAAATGTGTCTCAAAGACAACGATACTTTCTGTCTGAAAATGAATAACCTGCCCAAATTTTTTCCACCATTCATTTTCATCCAATAAAGAATGTTCACTTTCATTAAATTTTCTAGAAAGTGTAATATGTGGTTTATATGGCCGTTTTTCTAATGAAAAGCCTGCTTCATGACATGCTTCAGCAATCTGCCTCTGCAAATCAAATAAACATTCTTGTTCTTCAACACCTGCCCAAAAAATCCGAGGATTTTCAGCTTTTCCGAAAAAACCAAAGTGATTAATATTTAACTCGAAAGCTTTAAAAGAAGCAACAATTTCATCTAATAATGGAAACAATATATTTAACTGTTGTTTTTCTGTTTTCCCCAAAAAAGCAAGGGTAATATGATAATCACTAGGATGTACCCATTTTTTAAAGGATGCTTCGTTTCTGACCTCACTGCATATTTCAGATAGCGTTGTCTTAATTTTTTCTGGTAGCTGCAGAGCAACGAATAAATGTTTTTCCAATTTTAGATTCACCGCTTTCTATTTAACATTTTACCAGATTCTCAACTGGTCCTTATGATTTTTTACCCGAACAAGTTATTTGTTATACTATAAAAAGCAAGGCAAAGGGAGTGCATATGAATGAAAGTCGTTACAAACATTGCAGATCTAATTGGAGATACACCTATTGTTAAATTAAATCGCCTTCCTCATTCAGATGGAGCCGATGTTTATGTCAAACTTGAATATTACAATCCTAGCCGGAGCCTGAAAGACCGGGCAGCTTTTAATATGATCATTCAAGCTGAAAAAGCCGGTTTGTTAAAAGAAGGGGCAACCATTATTGAGCCGACCTCGGGTAATACTGGAATCGGTTTGGCGATGAATGCCGCTGCTCGTGGCTACAAGTCCATTATTGTAATGCCGGATACAATGACAGAAGAAAGGATAAACCTGCTTAAGGCTTATGGAGCTGAAGTCGTACTGACTCCAGGAGATGAAAAGATGCCTGGAGCAATTGCTAAGGCAAGAGAATTAGAAAAAGAGATTCCAAATAGCTTTATGCCTATGCAATTTGAGAATCCTTCAAACCCAGATGCACATCGTCATACGACTGCTATAGAAATTAAAGAAGCAATTGAGTTAATAGGGAAACCTTTCTCTGCCTTTATTGCTCCTGCAGGAACTGGCGGAACAATTACTGGTACAGGCGAATCATTAAAATCGTTCTTTCCTGAATTAACCGTACATGTTGTAGAGCCAAAAGGATCACCTGTATTATCAGGAGGAAAACCTGGAAAACACAAACTTGTTGGAACGAGTCCAGGGTTTATTCCAAAAATCTTAAATCAAGACGTATACGATGAAATCATCCAAGTAAATGATGAAGATGCTTATTCAATAACAAGACGTCTTTCTAAAGAAGAAGGTATCCTTGTCGGGCCATCTTCAGGAGCTGCTGTATTTGCGGCCTTGAAAATTGCAGAAAAGCGCAATAAAGGCGAAGTTGTTATTTGTATGACTTGTGATTCTGGAGAACGGTATTTATCAAGCGACTTGTTTCAGTTCGATAATTAATAAATGCCGACATTCAAAAAAAACATCCCGGAGCAGGTGCCCCGGGATGTTTTTATATCGTTCGTTCTGCTAATAGATGCTCTTTGTTTTCCATTCGTGATAAAACCATGACCATAAAGAGTCCTGCGATTGTTAGTGCACCGAAGAATAGATACGTATAATAGATAGAGTATTTATCAAAAATAGCACCGCCAATAAACGTACAAAACCATGAACCTAAACCATTACCTACTGCAGTATACAAAGATACTGCTGTTGCTCTCACTTCACTGGGTGTGTATATCCGTACATACTCCATAGCAGCAGGAATGAACAGTCCTACCGAAAATCCTTGTACGATCGTTGTTGCTAGAACAACCGTAAATGACGGCTCAAAGAAATAAAAGGTCCATCGGATAGCCGAAACCGTCGCAGCAAACATCATGATCGGCATCATTCCCCATTTCTTTATTGTAAGGCCAGCAAATTTCATGAATGGCGCTTCGCTTCCTGCAGCTAATAAAAAGGCTAGACCAACCCCTGCTAACGTTCCGCCAGATTCTTGAATATAAAATCCAAAATAGAAGTTATTTGCAAAAATCGGACCAAAAACCAGGAATGTTGCTGAAAGAAAAACGATGAATGAAGGCATTTTTGCAAGCTGTCTTATTCCCTTACGCAAGTCTGTTTTTAATGATTGATTCTCTTTAGGCATATTGAATACAAATCCTACGCAAAGGATCAATACACCTGAAAAAAGATAAAAAATGACTTGGACACCATGAATTTCAGCAAGTCTTCCTGCAATATAGACCGCTATCGCAAATCCTATGGCACCAAAAAGTCTATAATTTCCATATTGCTTGTTTTCTTTTTGCACATAATTAAGCAATATACTGTCAGAAACCGGTATAAGAGCGCTTTGAATAAAAGAGAACAGAATTAACAAAAGCAAAAGCCACAAATAAGAATTCAGAAGGATAATACTATACCCAATAGTGGCTGTTGCTAGTAAACAAAAACTCAATACGGCCCTAGGTCGTCTGGAGTAATCTGTAATTATACCCCACATAGGCTGGGCAAAAATCATCACTACCGGACTGATTGACATCAAAGTTCCAATCTCTGTTCCAGTGAGACCAACTTCCTCTTTAAAATAAACGCCTAATAATGGGAATAAGCTACCTATACCAAAAAAGCAAAACAAATAAAAACCTTTTAAACTAAAGGAGGTTTGGTCAAATGTTTTCTCCATGATGCTGTCCCTCTTCTCTTTCTTCTCCTTATTTTGCTAGTTCATAAATAGCTTGAGCATATATAGCAGCAGCTCTTAATAAATCGTCCACATACATATACTCATCTTTTTGATGAGCAACATCTTCACGACCCGGGAACAAAGCACCAAACGCAACACCTGTGTGAAGTGAACGAGCATATGTACCTCCGCCAATGGCGATTAATTCTCCGGGCTCGCCTGTTTGATCTTCATACACTTTTTGAAGAGTTTTAATAAGCGGATGATTTTCATCCACATAGTTTGGAGGATTATTCTCGATTACTTTCAGCGACCAGTTATCTTGAGCTGCCCGATCAGTAAGGCTGGTTTCAATCTTCTCGCTCCTATGTGTAACGGGATAGCGGATGTTCATGCCTACCGTGCCGCATTCAGAATCATTATATTTCATAACACCAACATTTACGGTTAAACTGCCGCTAGCTTCATCTTTTGCAGCAATGCCGATTTTCTCACCAGTAAATTCACCGCTAACATCTGAAAGCAGATTTAAAAATGTATGATCAGAACCATTAAAAGAAAGACCATTCAAAAACTCTGCTAACTTCAATCCAGCATTTACACCAACTTCTGGGGTACTTCCATGTGCTGATTTCCCCTCTACTTTTAAGCTAAGCACATTACTTTCTATCGAAGTTTCAAAGCTAAGATCTTTTGTCTCCGAATATTTCTTAAACTTTTCTTCTGCCTCTATTATAGAACTGCCCGTTATTTTCGCAATAGCTCTATCAGGTACCATATTTAAGCGCTGACCTGACTGAAAGGACACGAGATGAAGTCCTTCTTCCGACTCTGCTTTTTGAGCATCTATTTTAAATTCCACATCAAAAATTCCTTTTTCCGCATTTATTATCGGAAAATCTGCATCAGGAGCAAATCCAAAGTCAGGCATTTCTTCGTTTTTGAAATAATGTCTAACACATTCCCAATTGCTTTCCTCATCACAGCCGATTATCATTCGAACTCTTTTTGATAAAGGTAATTTTAATTCCTGAATAATTTTCATCGCATAAAAAGCCGCCATCGTAGGACCCTTATCGTCTATTGCTCCTCTAGCAAAGATTTTACCGTCTTTAATTTCTCCGCCAAATGGCTCAACAGACCAGCCTTCTCCTGCAGGTACGACATCGACATGGCAAAGAATCCCGAGAAGCTCATCACCTTTTCCAATCTCTAAATGACCAGCATAACCATCTGAATTTTTTACTTCCATGCTGCTTTCTTTTCCAAGTTTAAGCATGTACAAGAGTGCTCTTTCAATTTCCGAACCAAAAGGAGCTCCTTCTTTCCTTTCAGCTTCATTCAATATGCTCGGAATTTGCAATAAACCCTTTGTATCTTCCAATAATTCATTTTTTCTTTTCGCTACTTCTTCTGTCCAATTTATGTTTGTCATGATTCAACATCCTTTCTTTCTGTTAAACCTGGGCTAGGAGAGAATCATATACTTCTTTTCTGCAAATGATATACAACCTTGCATCGTCACGAATGGATTCATCTAATTTTTTATTGATGCCAAGATCATTACCGTCTGCAATTAATGTTGCCCCTTCTCTTAAAAGCCCTTCAAATGCGTCTTTGTAAGTTTTCCACTCTTTTCTCTTTCTTACTTCAAACAAATTTTCTCCATGTTTATGAGAGAGCAGCTGAGAATATATATCCGTAATTCCTTTTGAAAATGCTGACCGTACAGCCATTCGAGAAACAGTTTCATGACTGAGTACAAATTCATCTACCTTAGCATGTCTGAAATTCTTAATATGCTCTTCTTTTTTGATTTCAACGGTACTATGGATGTGAGGAGTCAGTCTTTCAACAGAGGTCACGATCAGCAGCGTTTTTCCATCCGTAAGTGCAGCATCTTGGATCGAATCATCTGAAAAAACTAAAACAGATTTGGCTTCTTTAATATTAGCTTGTATTAATACCATTTCTGTAGAAGGATCTCCTTGTATGTAGTGAACATGTTTATGGGTAATCGGTGCTGAAGGCAAATTATCAATGAGAACAATATATAACTCAGGATGTGTTTCAAGTATCTCCGAGATCGCATACCTCGCTTTTTCAGACCATCCTATAATAACAAAATGATTTCTCCCTTTAAAATCCAACCTGCCTTCCTCCCTGCGTTTACGATGTGCACCTAGTGATTCAACTAATTTTCCAATAGCTAATCCCGCAATGCCGATACCGATTAAAAAGATGAAAATAGCATAAATTCTGCCTGTGATAGTGACGGGGTAATAATCACCATAGCCTACAGTTGTTACAGTAGTCATCACATACCATAGAGCATCAAACCATCCTGGAAATGTTTTCGGTTCTAAGAGACGCATAATAATCGATGAAAAAATAACGATAAAAAACGCAAAAGTAAAAATACCAAGCTTGTCTAACACGAATATTTTCCCGAAAACTTTCCGAAGAATAAACACAGCTCCCACCCCATCCTGCATGTTTTCTAAGTTACATTGTAACTCAAATCATCGTTAATTTGTGAAGTTGTTTAGAAAAGATTGGAAATGAAAATAGATTGACTTTTTTCAATTTCCGTGTATAATATAGACGTAAATAGGGGGGTGTGGTTTGTTACCTGTACTGACAATTTTCCTTTCCATAAAGGATAATATGTTCGTTACGTAGGTTTTGCTGCATAGCCCGCACTGGCATACTTTCATTTAGACATAATAGACTGGCTTACGCAGCGAAGAACCAATATGGATCTTCGCTTTTTATTATAAAAAAAGCAATAGTCATAAAATTAAAAAAAGATTGTAATCAAACGTTCATACTTCATTAACTTTTAATTGATATCATATAAATGATAACAACTAAATTTATACAAGGAGTGGTTTTTTGAGTCCTTCAACTGACAGAATGTTGAATCGTGTGAAAGCCCTGTATTTGTTTATACGAAAAAAAGGAACTGTTACAACACGAGAACTAGTTGAAGAATTTGGAACAACACAGCGTACGATACAGAGAGATCTAAATGTACTTTCTTATAACAATTTAGTAACCAGCCCTGCCCGCGGAATGTGGGAAGTCACGAGGAAAAAAGTTAAAGTATCATGATGAAAATAAAATAATTTTAAAAAACCGCTTTTCTACTTTGGAGGTAGAAAAACGGTTTTATTTTTGTTGGAGTTTAAAGTCAATTCAATTTCCATCGTTCAGAATTCGTTTATAATTCTTCAGGACTATTTCTTAATAAAACTTCAGGAGTTTGTTCAATTTTCCACTCTTGAGTTTTCCAGTCCGGACTTCCTATGATCGGCATGAACTTTTCATCCTGCCCTAATAAACTCTTCCAAAAACCTTCAGATAACATAAAACCCATTACTTGCTGAGTATTTGCATCCATAACAAGATCCTTAATCTTACCGATTTTTTCATTGTTTTGATCAATAACCGACCAATTTTTAATTGCCTTAAAAGAATAACATTCTACGGGTTCATTGATTTGGCGTTCATTTCCTTTAAACACGATTTTTTCTTCATTCATATCCACAATTTGATTCCATGGGATGAAAAACGTTTCTTTCGGAGATCGTACTTCAGTTTCTGAAAAGCTTCCCCCGGTTAATGGTGTGTTATGTGAATTGATACCTGAAGTAGCGGCAACTACAGTTTCAATATGATCATCACCGCGGCTAAACTTATGTTCATCATGATCCTCGGAATAAGTAAAATAGCATAACCGATGGTCATACTTGTTAAATAAGATATCGTTTACTATATGATCATTTAACGGAGCAGCATCATGTTCAGCTTTCGTCCCAATCAATTTATTAGCATATACCATCATAGGGATTCATCTCCTTTTTATTGGAAGATACCCCTTATAGATTATTCAAAAACATCTTCTTTTTCACATAATAAATCGAGTTCTTCTTCTGAAAGCTCTCTATACGATCCTAGTGGCAATGATTCGTCTAGTTTCAAATTTCCCATTTGAAGTCTTTGAAGATAGACTACAGTTCGGTCAACTGCATCAAACATTCTTTTTACTTGATGGAACTTACCTTCAGTAATCGTCAATAATATTTCCGATTCCTCACTATTATCTTTAATAATTTCAAGCTTTGCTGGTTTTGTTACATATCCATCTTCTAATTCGATCCCTGCTTTAAATTTATCAAATGCTGAAACTGGTACTGAACCATTTATTTTTGCAAAATAGGTTTTTGGCACATGTTTTTTGGGTGATAGTAACATATGTGAAAGCTGCCCATCATTTGTTAAAACTAAAAGACCTTCTGTATCTTTGTCCAATCTTCCTACCGGAAACGGTTCAAAAGCCAGTAGTTCGAGTTCTAACAAATCAATAACTGTTTTATGACGTGAGTCTTCTGTAGCAGAAATTACACCTTGAGGCTTATTCATCATTAAATAAACAAACTCTCGATAGACTGCTTTTTCGCCATATACTTCAACTTCATCTGCATCTGGGTTTGCTTGTGTCTTCGGATCTTTAACAACATCTCCATTTACTGTAACAGCACCTGATTTGAGGAGCTGTTTCACTTCTTTTCTGCTTCCATAACCTGTATTAGCCAGCCATTTATCGATACGCATTTTTGTTTCCACCTTTATAATCTATTTTTCCTATATTATTGTAAAAAAATTGATTTAATTTGTATAAAACGGGGTAATTTAGTACTATAGGAGGAATTGGAATGAAAAGGAAAATTGGTCTTCTTGCAACTGCACGAAAAAAAGCATTAAAACCTTCGGCAGCGATTGATTTATACATAAGTCCATTATTTATTAAATCGGTTCAATATGCACAAAGCCATTATGATGACTTTTACTTTTATAGTGCTAAAGAAGGTCTTCTTAAAAAAGATCAGCATATCGAACCGTACAATGTTTCCATTAAAAATTTTTCCCCTTCTGAAAAAAGAGAATGGGCAGAGAAAGTAATCCTTGAATTACTAGAGCATGTAAAACCAGAACAATCAATCATATACTTGCATGGCGGCTGGGTTTACCGCGAACATCTTCAACCAAGTTTAGAAAAAGCAGGTTTTCAATATGAAGTGCCTTTAGAAGGCTATAGTATTGGAAATCAGCTGAAGTGGTATGACGAACAAAATAAGTAATTTTTTCAATGGGAAAAGAAGGCTTTTTGAAGGCCTTCTTTTTGTATGAATTATTTTTTTCTCCGTAGAAACGGTATCCGATCTCCCAATATGATGTTTAGTAATCCAGATTGGTAACTCAAAAAGCCATAAACAGCTCCACCCATTACAATACCGGCCGATAATTTGATAATTGCTTGCAGCCTTGTTTCTGAATCACCAAGCAACACCATAATACCTATAACTGCTAAGGCCATGATTGTACAAAATACAGTGATGAGGACGCTTCTTCTATATACCCATTTAAATGAAAATCCACTGTACTTTTTAATAATGTAAAGATTAAACAAAATTGAAATTGTATAACCGATATCAGTTGCTATAACAGAGCCAGTTCCTCCAAATAAGAAAAGCAGCGGTTTATTAAGAAGCAGCTTGGCCAGAAAACCTGCGCTTAAACTAATAAAAGCAAACCTTTGCTGATTCAATCCTTGAAGAATTGCAGCTGTTACAGTAAACATCGCAAACCAAAGTGCAGTTGGCGCATACCATTGAAGGTAAAAACCGCCAGTATCCATAGATGGCATCCCGAAAAGAGCACCATATGCCGGGTAAGCAAGAACGGTAAGTCCAACCGCAGCTGGAGCTGTTAAGAACAGCACCATTTGGAAGGTTTGCGTGATCTGTTTATGCAAGACATCTTTATTGCTTTGGGTAAATGATTTTGTAATAACAGGGATTAACGTTAATGCTAACGCTGTTGCTAGAGAAACTGGAATCATTACGAGCTTATGAGCGATCTGCGTAATGATTGCATAAATAGATTCTGCTTCTGTTTGTGAATAAGAGACCGTTTTAAGCGTATTAACAATGGTAAATTGGTCAACCATTTGATAAAGAGGTATCGCTAGACCTACTGCGACAAACGGAATCGCATATTTGATCGTCTCTTTGTAAATATCGCTTAATGAGATTTCATCGGCTTTCTTGCTTTGGTCGTACATTTTCTGCAAATGAGGCTTCCTCTTCGCCCAGTACCATAATAAAACAATAAAGCCTGCAATGGCTCCTAGTGTTGCAGCAAAGGTAGCGATCGCTACGGCAGTCGTTGTTTTTCCATGCATAATATTCATAATAATGTAACTGCCTACTAGAATAAACACAATACGGACTATCTGCTCTACAACTTGTGAAACAGCAGTAGGTCCCATCGATTGAAAACCTTGGAAATAACCGCGAATAAGACTCATGGACGGTACTATAATTAATGCGGTACTTACCATTCTGATTACTAATGTAATGTCAGTGACAGTGTTCCCTTGCTCGCCATATTTACCGATAATATTATGTGCGAGAACTGGCGCAAGCATATATAAGAGAACGAAGGCAAGGAATCCAGTCAGTGTCATGATCAAAAGACCTGATTTTAATAGCCTTCTCCCTGTTGCATAATCTCCAAGTGCATTATATTTTGAAACAAATTTTGAAACTGCTAGCGGTACCCCCATTGTGGAAATACTAAGTAATATCGTATATGGAATGTAGGCATAACCGTATAATGCCATGCCTTGTTCTCCTACTAGATTGGTAAACGGAATAACAAAGATCAGACCGATAAATTTCGAAAAAAATGTTGCGGCCGATAAGATCAATGTTCCACGAAGTAATCGGGACAAACTGTTCATCTCCTACTTATAATCCTAAAGAAAATACTGTGTAAAACCTTTTAAAAAATTCGTCTGCCGGCAAGCATTTCCGTCAGTCTAGCTGCATCCTGGCAAACGGGTATCTTCTATTAAAGCGTAAAAACATTATTTGTATTGTATCACATTAAAAGCTCTTGTAACGTATTTTACCTGCTTACAAACGAAACGAAAAAGAATTGTAACAAGCTTAGAAATTAATAGCCTTTTTTGGAAACCTATGCTATTGTATGGAAAGATTTTTAAGCGAATGGATAAGAAAGTTGGGATCTGTATGATTTATGATTGCGTTGTCATTGGAGGAGGTCCTTCAGGTTTAATGGCCAGTGTGGGTGCCGCACAAAATAAGGCACGCGTCCTATTAATCGATAAAGGCGATAAGTTGGGCCGCAAACTGGCTATCTCTGGCGGCGGCCGCTGCAATGTGACAAACCGTTTGCCAGTAGAAGAAATCATTAAACACATTCCTGGCAATGGACGATTTTTATACAGTGCTTTTTCTGTATTTAATAATGAAGATATTATCTCATTTTTCGAGAATTTAGGAATCGAGTTAAAAGAAGAAGATCATGGTCGCATGTTTCCTGTATCGAATAAAGCAACAGACGTTGTTGCAGTCCTTTTACAGAAAATTAGACAGCTTGGGGTACAGATTAGAACAAATACCCCTGTTAAAACGATTCATTTTAATGATGAACTTCATGAAATTGTTCTAGAGTCCGGCGAAACAATTCAAACAAAATCAGTTGTAATTGCTGTAGGAGGAAAATCGGTTCCTCACACTGGATCTACAGGCGATGGATATGCTTGGGCGAAAAAAGCCGGCCACACGATAACTGACCTATATCCTACAGAGGTACCTATTACATCAAACGAAACTTTTATAAAACAAAAAACGCTGCAAGGCATCTCATTGCGCAACATTTCTCTTTCTGTTTGGAATCCAAAAGGCAAATTAATAAAAGCACATCAAATGGATATGATTTTTACGCATTTCGGTGTATCCGGACCAGCTGCACTTCGCTGCAGTCAGTACGTTGTTAAAGCATTAAAAAAGTTTAATGTTCCTTCCATTGAAATGCGTATAGATTCTTTCCCAGATGAGCATGAAGAGATATTACTCGCAGCTATACAAAAAAGAATTACAGAAGAACCTAAAAAAGCGATAAAGAACGTTTTAAAAGGTATGCTCCCTGAGAAATATCTGCTGTTCTTAATTGAACAAGCAAATATCGATGGGGATGTGACGGCAGACCAAGTTCCTAAGCAAGCGCTGCGTCTGCTCACTCAGCACATGAAGGGGTTTTCTTTTCAAGTAAGCGGGACTTTATCGATCGAGAAAGCCTTTGTAACAGGTGGCGGCGTATCTGTTAAAGAAATCGCACCTCAAACGATGGCATCCAAGAAACAAGAAGGTTTATTCTTCTGCGGAGAGATACTTGATCTTCATGGCTATACGGGTGGATACAATATTACAGTTGCATTTGTTACCGGGAATATTGCAGGTACAAACGCCGCCTATCATGCACTGCAGTAGTCTATTTTTTATAAACAATCATGGCTGAGAAAGAAAACATCGTTTCATTTTCTTCATGGACACTATCACATACTGCTATTTGGTATTTAATATCTATAAAATTTTCGTTTGGTATTTCATTCAAAAACTCATTGATTGATTCTTCAAGGTCTTCTTCATGATCTTCATCAAATAATTTAACTTGAATCATAAAAGCATCCCCTTTTTACATGGAGTAATGTCCAGCCTTAATGCCCAGACACTCGAGGTCACATTCTCTCCTTCCCTAGACACAAAGAGCGTGTCTTTGGTCAGGAGTTTATGTGCTTGTCGTGTCAAACCGGTCATTAAAGCATTTCACCATAAGAGGATGCTTTTCCTTTGTTTAACTTTGACTAGTTTTGTCTTATACCTTATGCAGACTCAATTGCAGTTTGAATCGGCACTTCACCTTCTATCATTTCAAATACTTTTTTATATACTCTTTCATTTCCGAGGCTCGCTAAAATAGTTCTTGCCACGTCCACTCGAGGGATAGATCCTCTTTCATTTAACTTTTTCTTAGCTTCAATTAATCCCATTCCGTCTTCATCCGTTAAAGCACCTGGGCGAAGAATTGTGTAATTCAATGAACTGTCCATTAAGATTTGATCGGCTTTGCCTTTAGCTTCTAAATAATGACGCAGTCCTTCTGGTCCTTTTTCAGGTGTATCTGCTGCTATAGCACTCACCATAATAAATTGTTTTACATTATGCGCTTCCGCCAGTTTTATTGATTTAACAGCACCTTCATAATCCACTGCATCTGTCTTCTCAGATGGTGTATGACCACCAGACCCAGCTGTAAAAACAACCACATCAATACCACTAAATACATGTTCAAAGTCTTTTTCTAAATCACCTAATACAGCTTCCATATTCGGATGCTGAAAATCCTTTTTCTGCTCTTCTTTTCTAATCATTGCTTTAACAGAATGACCTTGTTCAGCCAGCATGGCACAAGTTATTTTTCCTATATTTCCATTTGCTCCGATTACAAGTACGTTCATTTCTCATTCACTCCTTAAACTGATCTACCTATGTAGTGTTACACGAAAAAGCATTTGTGAAACATAGGGAATGATAGGTTAAGATCCCGTGGGTTACCTTCATTAAGCGTACATATTTTCCGTATGACGCGTCCAGCGAGTATAAATCTCGCTGAACACGCAGAAATAAAAAAAAAAAAACGACCCGGAAAAATCGTTTTCCAAACGATTTCCGTGTCATTTTTAACTGATCACCATATTCTTTTCAAGATGCTTCTCTATTTCATCTGCTTTATGCGGTTTATACAAGTAATAGCCTTGTCCGCATATACATCCATTCTCCAATAAGCTATCTACTTGTTCGACACTTTCAATACCTTCTGCAATAACATGAAAACCTAGGTTTTGTCCCATATCAATTATGGTTTTTACGATGGCACTGCTTTTTGAGTCAGTTAAAATATCATCAATAAACATCTTATCGATTTTCAGCGTATCGACTGGCAGCTTTCTTAAATAAGTTAAGGATGAATAGCCAGTACCAAAATCATCGATGGAGATTTTTATTCCTTTTAATCTTAATCGATGAAGGACTGGCAGTGTTTCTTCCATGCTTTCCATCGTCGTACTTTCTGTAATTTCAAGCTCTAATAAGGCAGCAGGGAAATCAACTTCTTCTAATATCGCTTCGACTCTTTCAATAAATGACTCTTCCAAAAGCTGACGAACTGAGATATTAACTGAAATCACGAGTTCGCTAAACCCTAGTTTGTGCCATTTGATACCTTGAAGACAGGCGTTTTTAAGGACCCATTCTCCGATCGGTAAAATCAAACCGGTTTCTTCGGCAATCGGGATGAATTCAGCTGGAGAAACCATTCCCTCATCTTCCTTATTCCATCTCAGCAGCGTTTCAACACCTATAATTTTCCGACTACAAAGATCAACTTGCGGTTGATATACAAGAAATAATTCATTATTGTTCAAGGCTTTTCTTAATCCATGTTCCAAGTTTAATCTTCTTTCCATCTTTCCATCACGCTGCTCAGTGAAAAATTGATACGTGTTCCGCCCTCGTTCTTTTGCTTGGTAAAGCGCCGAATCCGCTCTTTTTAATAGAGTTTCACTATCAGAGCCGTTAACCGGATAAAGACTTATTCCTATACTAGGTGTAATAAACACTTCTTGTCCGCTTAATAGAAAAGACTTTGTAAAGGATGCAATCAGCTCTTCTGCGATTTTTATCACTTCATTTTTAGATTTGAAATCCATCAGCAGAAGGAACTCATCACCACTTCTTCTAAAGACCTCACCTTTTTCGCCGATAGTGTTTTTAAGCAAACCAGCAACCTGCTGCAGCAGCAAATCACCGAAACTATGTCCAAGTGTGTCATTTAGGACATTAAAACGATCCAAATCTAAATAAAATAAAGCTAGATCATTTTGTATGAGACTCGCATCTTTTATCTTCTCATCAATTCTCTTTTTAAAACCGTTACGATTAGGCAATCCCGTTAATTCATCAAAATAAGCCATATGTTCGATCGTCATTTCAGCACGTTTTCGTTCGGTAATGTCAATTAAAATCGAGTTAAAATCAATCAGTTCCTTTTGTTCATTTAAAAAAGGAATTCCTCGATCATGAATCCATCTGATTTCCCCATCAGGTCTGATGATTCTGTACTCGCTTGTTGCGACGATTCCGTTTTCAATTTCATGTGCCCTTTTAATAACTACCTCAATGTCTTCAGGATGTATGACCTTTTTCCATAAATCAGCGTCATCATAAAAAGCCTTTAATGGATAGCCATACAGTTTTTCAATGCCCGGAGTTATTAGCAGTTTGTTAGTCTGCAAGTTATGAGACCAGATGGCAACATCGATACTGTCAAAAATGTTTTGTAATTTCATGTTACTCGTTTCTAGCAGACTGAATGTTTTTTTATGTTTTTGAATTTCATCTTCCAGATTTACTGAATACACATCTTTACGGTTTAGTATTTTATAAACAAATATTGCTCCTGCAATAGATATGACAATATTGAGCATATAAAACATATAGAATTGGCTGTAGATTAACCCTATTGTACCCGCAATCTGAACGCTGAATAACATTGCAGAGATGCTTATCCATTTCTTCGTATTAGAGTGTCTTACTTCCATGTTGGCCTCCAGGGTTATAAAGGTATATCCTTTTTATCGGTTAACCACTCACATACTTTACTTTTCGTAACAAAAAAATCCCTTCTGCTCATTTAATGAACAGAAGGGATTTTCTTAATCCTGGTTATACTCCAGCATTCCGCCGGACATATTTATCACTTTATACCCTTTATCTTGCAGAAAAAGTGCTACATTCTCACTTCTTCTGCCTGATCGGCAAATGATAATATGTTCTTCATTTTTATCAATCTCATTCAATCGATCTGGAATTTCTCCCATTTTTATATGAGCTGCTTCTGGAATCTTTCCTTCTGCTATTTCCTCATCCTCACGCACATCAATCAATGAAATCTTTTTCCCATCTTTTAAAAGGCTTTTAACTTCAGATGGAGATATTTCTTTTAGTTCATAATCCATGAAATGTACCTCCTTTAGTTGGCTACAATATTTACAAGTTTGCCTGGAACAGTAATTACTTTTCGAATCGTTTTTCCTTCAATGCTTTGTCGAACAATCTCTTCTTTAAGTGCAGCTTGTTCCATTTCCTGACCGCTGATGTTTGCAGGAATTGTCATTTTTGATTTTAATTTACCATTCACTTGAACAACAATTTCAACTTCATTTTCAACTAACTGTGCCTCATCCCAAACTGGCCAAGATTCATAAGCGATACTCGACACTCCGCCTAGTTTCTCCCAAAGTTCTTCACAAATATGCGGAGCAATCGGAGAAAGCATTTTTACAAATCCTTGAATTAGAGTCTTAGGAAGTACTTCTTGTTTATTCGCATCGTTAATAAATACCATAAGCTGCGAGATTGCAGTATTAAATCGCAATGCCTCAAAGTCTTCCGTTACTTTTTTAACCGTAATATGGTATAGACGAGTAAATGCATCTGTGCCCTTTGCATCTTGAATAGCCGGATTCAAGCCATCACCGTTTTCAGCTGCTAACAATCTCCAAACACGGTCAAGAAATCTTCTAGCACCGTCAAGACCAGTTGTACTCCATGCAATAGAAGCATCCAGCGGTCCCATGAACATTTCATATAATCTTAATGTATCCGCACCATGGCTAGCTACAATTTCATCTGGATTAACAACGTTGCCTTTTGATTTACTCATCTTTTCATTGCCTTCACCAAGAATCATCCCTTGGTTGAACAAACGCTGAAACGGTTCTTTTGTCGGAACGACACCTAGATCGTAAAGTACTTTATGCCAGAAACGAGCATAAAGAAGGTGTAGTACTGCATGTTCAGCTCCGCCAATATAGATATCAACAGGAAGCCAGTGATTCAATTTCTCTTTTGAAGCCAGCTCTTCGTTGTTTTTTGGATCAATATATCTTAAGTAGTACCAACAGCTGCCTGCCCATTGAGGCATCGTATTCGTTTCACGGCGGCCCTTTTTACCTGTAATTGGATCAACGACATTTACCCAATCTTCTACATTCGCCAGTGGTGACTCACCTGTCCCTGATGGTTTAATTTCTTTAACAATCGGAAGAACAAGTGGAAGCTCATTTTCTGCAACTGCTGTCATTGTGCCATCTTCCCAATGAATGATCGGAATAGGTTCTCCCCAATAGCGCTGACGGGAGAACAGCCAGTCGCGAAGACGATAAGTGATCTTCTTCTCGCCTTTATTATTCTCAACAAGCCATGCATTCATTTTTTCAATTGCATCTATTTTTGACATTCCATTCAAGAAGTCAGAATTTACATGATCGCCGTCTCCCGTATAAGCCTCCTCAGCAACGTTACCGCCTGAAACAACTTCCACAATCGGAAGTTCGAATTTCACTGCAAACTCGTGATCTCTCTCATCATGTCCAGGAACAGCCATAATGGCTCCTGTTCCATAGCTTGCTAGTACATAATCTGCAATCCAGATCGGCAGTTTAGCACCTGTTACAGGGTGAATCGCATATGCACCTGTAAAGACGCCTGATTTTTCTTTATTCAATTCCGTTCTTTCTAGATCAGACTTTGTTTCGATTTGTTTTTTATAACTTGTTACTGCTTCATTCTGCTCATCAGAAACGATGGCTTCAACAAGCTTATTTTCAGGAGCAAGTACAAGGTACGTCGCTCCAAAAAGTGTATCAGGTCTTGTTGTAAAAACCGTGATTTTATCAGAGTGTCCATCAATATCAAAATGAACTTCTGCACCTTCAGAACGCCCGATCCAATTGCGCTGCATGTCTTTCAGGCTTTCCGGCCAATCCAGTTCATTTAGATCCTCAAGCAAACGATCAGCATAGGCAGTTATTTTAAGCATCCATTGTCTCATAGGCTTACGGACAACAGGATGACCTCCGCGTTCGCTTTTCCCGTCGATTACTTCTTCATTCGCAAGAACTGTACCTAATGCTTCACACCAGTTAACAGGTACTTCATCAACGTAAGCAAGTCCTTTTTTGTACAACTGAATAAAAATCCATTGGGTCCATTTGTAATAATCCGGATCTGTTGTATTCACTTCTCGGTCCCAGTCGTAAGAGAATCCAAGTTCTTTAATCTGTCTCTTAAACGTACTGATATTTTGTTTTGTAAACTCTGCAGGATCATTGCCTGTATCTAATGCGTATTGTTCAGCAGGAAGACCGAATGCGTCCCACCCCATCGGATGAAGGACATTGTAGCCTTGCATCCGTTTCATTCGTGATAGAATATCCGTTGCAGTGTATCCTTCTGGATGGCCGACATGAAGTCCAGCTCCTGATGGGTATGGAAACATATCTAGCGCATAAAATTTTTGTTTGTCGTATTCTTCTTTCGTTTGGAAAGTTTTATTTTCTTCCCAAAAATGCTGCCATTTTTTCTCGATCGTTTTGTGGTTATAATACATAACCGATCCTCCTTCATAGACCTTTAATCAATAAAAAATAAAAAAACCTTTCACCCCTAATAAAAATTAGGGACGAAAGGTTAGATCACAAAATTATGAACCTGCCGCGGTACCACCCTGATTAACGCAAGAAATCACGTTCTCTCAAAACAAACCTTAACGCGGCGGGACGGCAAGAATTACTTTATTCATACTTGCAACTAAAGGGTGAGTTCAAAAAAGTCCGGGTTGACTCGCAGCATCCGCCAACTCTCTAGTGCTCCATTCTTTTTCTACTAATCCCTATCATCGTTATTAACGAATAATAGATGTTAATTTGTATTTTATGAATTCTTTTTGAAAATGTCAAGGCTGTTCCAATAATTATATCCTATTTTTTCCTTTTTTTTAAACTTTTAAATCGATAATGGCTGGGCAGACTCTTTTTGAGCTTTGATTGTTTGACGGTTCTTGCTGTAGACTGTTGTCAATGCAAAGGCGATAACTAGTAATCCAATAGACGTCTTAAACAGGATATCCATGTTAAACAAATCAGTTATCATTCCACCAAACAATGGTCCTATCATTCTGCCTCCTGTTGCTGTACTGTTCACGACCCCTTGATAAAACCCTGCTCTTCCTGCAGGAGCCAGCTCCGATGCAATCGTAGGAACCCCTGGCCAGACAAGCATTTCTCCAATTGTCAATATAATCATTGAAACTAAGAAACCATTGAAGTTATGTGCATTCCCAACAATAACAAATGACACTACAAAAATAACATATCCAACGAGGATTTGAGAGGTTGTCGTTTTCAGCCACTTTTTCAATAACACGTGGATGACCGGCTGCCCAAGTACGATTAACAGTCCGTTTACGGTCCATAACAGACTATACATTTTCAAACTGACTCCTATATTTTGTGTGTACGTTGCGATTGTGGATTGCCACTGAACATAACTGATCCAGGCTAATAAGTAACCTCCGCATAAGATCAGTAATGCAATAAATGCCGGTTTGTTATGAATTCGTCGTTTTTGCGTAAATACAGTTTCAACACCCATTTCTTCATTTGTCCCAAGGTCTTTAAAACCAAAATAAACGATGATTAGAAAAGCAAATGACAAAACAGAACTGCTAATAAATGAGATTGTAAAAGAATAAGACGCAGCAAATCCACCAAGTGCTGCACCTAATGCAACTCCTGCATTTTGTGCAATATAAATACGGTTAAATGCTTTCCTGCCGCCTTCTTTCCACATCGTACCTGCAAGGGCATACATAGATGGAAAAACTATACCCATACCAAGTCCCATAAACACGAGCAAGATGCTGTAAGACCAAAAATCATGAAACCAAATAAGCAGTAAGGATGTGCTGAAAGAAAGGGTGACCCCAAGGAGAATCGTACGGTATCCCCCATATCGGTCAAACAATAAACCGCCTGCAAGATTTCCTATTACCCCAGCTCCAGAATTTAATAAAAGGACGATCCCCGCTATCGTTAAAGACTTACCTAGATGCTCGTGCATAAAAATTGTATTGATCGGCCAAAGAAAGCTTGAACCTGTTACATTAAGTGCCATTCCGATAATAAGCAGCCACACTTTCGCCGGCATATTAACTCCCCCGCTTACGATGATATCTATAATTCCTTCTGTATTTTAGTCCTTTTCCCTTAACTTTACAATCATAATAAACTTTAGTGCTCGATAGCGCGCCAGACTTGAAAATGCTACAATGCTATATGGTGCTCATCGCCGAAAAAAGGAGTGAAACTGATGGCACATTTAACTGATATCCCACCTTACTTCGGGGATAAACGATATTACACATGGAATCAGCATTTAAAAATGCACTTTAGCGAAAAGATTATAAAAGTACCACTAGATGGCGGATTCGATTGCCCGAACCGGGATGGAAAAGCAGCACACGGAGGCTGCACATTTTGCTCCCAAAGCGGATCAGGTGATTTTGCTGGTGATCGTCGCGACGACATCATCACACAGTTTAATACCGTAAAAGAGCGTATGCATTCAAAATGGAAAAAAGGAAAATATCTCGGTTATTTCCAAGCCTTTACGAATACTTATGCACCAGTCGAAAAGTTAAAAGAACTATATGAAACAGTACTTGAACAAGACGGAGTGGTTGGTCTTTCAATCGCAACACGTCCAGACTGCCTGCCTGATGATGTTGTGGAATATTTAGCCGATTTAAATAAACGGACCTATTTATGGGTTGAACTCGGTCTGCAAACTGTACATGAACGGACAGCCTTACTGATCAATCGTGCACATGACTATGAAACTTATGTAGAAGGTGTGAATAAGCTGCGCAAACACAACATTCGAGTGTGCTCACATATCATCAATGGCCTTCCTTTAGAAACACCTGAAATGATGATGGAAACTGCACGGGAAGTTGCAAAACTTGATGTTCAAGGGATCAAGATCCATTTATTGCACCTGTTAAAGAAAACACCAATGGTTAAGCAATACGAACAAGGAATGCTTGAATTTCTTGATTTTGATACGTATGTAAATCTCGTATGTGATCAATTAGAAGTCATCCCGCCGGATATGATGATCCACCGATTAACAGGTGACGGACCACCAGATTTATTGGTCGGTCCAATGTGGAGTTTAAATAAATGGAAAGTATTAAATTCGATCGAGGCAGAACTAAAGAGAAGAGACAGCTTCCAAGGCAAGTTTTATCAACCGTTAAAGGAGCAATCATTATGAAATTAGAAGGCGTCCTCCCTTTTGCCAGAACACTGCTGCAAACTTTTAGCAATGCAGGAGACTTTGTGATCGATGCTACATGCGGCAATGGGCATGATACTTTATTTTTATCAAGGCTGGTTGAAAAAGATGGCCGTGTCTTTGCTTTTGACATTCAGGAAACTGCGATTCAAAAGTCACAACAAAGATTATTGGATAATGAAGCTGATGATAATGTGACTTTTTTTCATTCCTCACACGACAATATGACTAACCTTCTGCCTGACAGTGTTTCTGGAAAAATAACCGCAGCTATTTTTAATCTTGGTTATTTGCCTGGAAGTGATAAAACGATCACAACGACTGGCACATCAACTATTCGTGCAATTGAACAACTGTTCGATTTGCTTAAAACAGGCGGTGTCATCATCCTTGTAATTTATCACGGCCATGAAGAAGGAAAACATGAAAAACATCTTGTGATGAATTATGTTGAAAACTTGGATCAAGCAAAGGCACACGTATTAAAATATGATTTTATCAATCAAAAAAACGATCCGCCATTTGTCGTTGCTATCGAAAAAAGAGGCTGAATTCAACTTAAAAGGTTGGTTCAGCCTCTTTTTATTAAGGATTATAGTTTTTAAATTGTTTTATCAGTAACAAAATTTACAAAAACAACTTTTATTTAAGTAAGTGATGGTTTAAATCTTTGATACAGTTTACGGTTTACGTAAAAAAAGTAACTCGTTGCCCCGCCTACTTTTACGAGCTTTGATGCCATCTGTTTAATGACAGGTGATTCAGACACTTTATTATCAGCTAGATAAATGCCTAAAAGTCCTCTCTGAATAAGACGATGGAATTTTGAATTTGGCAGCATAGCACAGCTTTTTTCCGCCTTCTTCGCAAAATAAATCATACGTTCGAGCATATGCTGTTCATTTTGGTAATACGTACAAAAATTCAAGTCGCCTTCAAGCTTGTCCTCATCTTGGTCAATAAAATAATCAAGTAAAATATGTAAACCTTGTAGCCAAGGAAAGTAGCCCTTTTTAATCTCTGCTGCTGATTCTTTTGTGAAATTCCCTTGAAAAGCATAACTAACTAAACAAAAGATACCCAATGTGGATCCTGCACATGCAGAAAACTCGTACCAAGTAATATCCGGCAAAATAGACTGATACTCCCCAAACCAACTCATTAACCGAGGTTCACGTTCATGTACAACGACATGCTTATGAACTTGAAGATCACAATAAATTTGAGCTAACCCGATCAGCTCCTTCGTAATATCGAGATATGATCTTATCTCAGATAAAACACGTTGACAAGTTAATACAAGACTTGCCAAATATCCGCCATCTTCTTGCTCTTCTCTATAGCGGTAATAATTATTTGGTACAGCTCCCGGTGATAGAGCATGGAACATACTTTCATGAAGGGCTCTAAAATCTTTTTCATTAAGCGACGTGCTGCGGTCGCAAAGGTTATCCAAATAATCACTTATCGTCTGATAAGCAACCACAAATTCAATCGCCTTTTTTTGGTGAGATCCTGCCAGTAAAGTTAAGATGGATCCGCCTTCACAGTGAAACATTTTATCAGAGATACTGTTAAGTGCTTGCTGTCTCAATTCAGGATTGGGGATTAATTTCGCTTTATCACGCCAGTCGTTGAGCAGCTGCCCAACTGTCGGAAAAACATTTTTATATACGGAATACATTAATCCCCAAGGGTGGACCGGAACTTTATTCATGTCAGGGCTCCTTTGTAACGTTCTTTACTTACCTTTTCCTTTATTGATTTCACTATGCAATAACAAAAATCTTTTTACATAATCAAAAACTTGATCGCGTTCTGGCTCATTAAGCACTTCATGGTATAGGGAAGGAAATTCTTTATACCATTTTTCTTCAAGGTTTACACCGTTAAACCATTGTTTTACCGATTCTTTATCCACAATTAAGTCATCGCCAGCTTGTAAAAGCAGCACCGGGATGTTCGGAAAGCTTTTATAGTGATCAAACACATACTTCATTGAGGCTGTTAGCTCTCTGTACCATCTCACTGATACCTTTTTCACAATAAGTTTATCTTCTTTATCACGTACCCGAATCTCTTCATTACGAGTTGCACTTCCTTCAGGTAAACCGGTAGCAAGACGAACTCCTGGGGCCAATTTATTTAATAACAAGGAAAGAACTTCTTTCCCTTTCGAAGTATGATGTGACAACCCGAGACATGGTGAAGACAAAATTAAAGCTTTTATGGAGAGTTTCTTTTCTATTAATGTTCTTATTACGGCCAAACCGCCCATGCTATGACCGAGAATGTATACGGGCAGACCAAACTTATGAGCTTCAGCTACCCAGTTTTCAATCGCGAAAATGTATTCATCGAACGCATCAATGTGCCCTCTGCGTCTTGTTGTTGTTCCTTGCCCAGGGAGATCGCCAGAGACACAATGAAAACCTGCTGCATTAAATTGATTGATAACCCAATCATATCTTCCATGATGTTCATTTGCGCCGTGGACAACCACTACTGTTCCTATGGCTTCCTGGCTTGTTGTCCATTTCCACATATAATCACCCTCTTTTTTAAAAATAGCTATTTTCGTAAACGTTGTTGCCATTGACCCTTGCAATTGGTTGATTTCCGTTCCAGGTGCTCGCTTTCCGCGGGGCAGGCGGTGAGCCACATTCGTAACGTTTCACTTTTAAGTGTCTCACCTGTCTAGCTACAGCGGTTAGCCCCTCGAGGTCAAAAGGTTAATGGTCCTTAAGGCAAAAAGCGCCTTCTTAGCCCCTTTCCCTTTTGCTTGTCGGGGCTGACCAAACCGCTTCCGCTTTTCGGACTGCCCGCCTGTCCCGGCAGGACAAGGAAAGCTCCGGCAGCAAGACATCGCACGAAGAAAATTGAATTTTATTTTCGAGGAGTCTCCCACCTTACACTACAACCAACTATTCAAAGAAGACATTAAAAAAGATTTAATAGCAACAATCTTTTAGAAAAGAGCATTTAAATTTCCATATAAAAAAAACGGAATAATTTGCTACACTATAGTTAACTAAAAGATAACAGGAAGTGAAACTATGATTTATCCTTATCAAGATAAAAAACCGAAAATTTCTGAAACTGCTTTTATTGCAGATTATGTAACGATAACCGGTGATGTTCAAATCGGTGAGTGCTCCTCGATTTGGTTCAACACATCGATTCGGGGAGATGTTTCCCCAACAATCATAGGAAAGTATGTTAACGTGCAAGATAATTCTGTTTTACATCAAAGCCCTAACAGGACCCTTCATATTAAAGATGGTGTAACAATTGGTCATAGTGTCATCCTTCACAGCTGTACGATTGAAGAGAACGCACTGATCGGAATGGGTTCTTTAGTACTTGATGGTGCACAAATCGGCAAAGGTGCTTTTATAGGGGCTGGCAGTCTTGTTCCTCCTGGAAAAGTCATCCCGCCAAACACATTAGCATTCGGAAGACCAGCAAAAGTAGTTCGTGAATTAAATGATGATGATATTAAAGATATGGATCGTATTCGCCGTGAATATTACGAAAAAGGGCAATACTATAAGTCTCTTCAACCTAAGCGTTGAATTCAATTAGATTACCGTCAGGGTCACTTACATAAACTTGATGCCAATCTGTCTTGTTTATTTCTTTATTGAGGTAAGGAATTTTATGATGGTCAAGAATTTGCAATAATTTCTCCATATCTTTTACTCGGACAGCAAAATGCCCGTCCCTGCTATCAATTTGAGTTGTGTTCCTTCGAGCTTTCCCATCAGGATATTGAATCAAATGCAATTGAGTATTCCCAATATCATACCAAACGCCCGGAAAATCAAACTGAGGGCGTTTTTTATTTTGTTTAAATCCTAAAATACCCTCGTAAAAATATAAAGATTCCTTCAAATTTGTCACTAAAACGGAGACATGATGGATCCCTTCATACATAAGTCGTTCACCTCATTTTTTTAGAATGATTTGCCCATTATTTTACCATAGTCAATAAGAAATTGAGATGATTAAGTCATGATAACCTGTTCATTAGGAATAGAATGGTTTAGAGACTCTTTTGAAAGGTGGTTTTATTTTGATGAATCGGAATTCTAGCACAAAATCATACGTCCCATACCACAGCCCTTTCGATCCTTGCCCACCGATTGGAGAAAAATTTTACTCAACTCCTCCTAATTTATATATGGGATTCCAACCTTATGACCTGCCGCAGTTTTCTCCAAAAGAAGCTTTAAAGAAAGGCACTCTCTGGCCTGCATTTTATGATTATTACGAAAATCCTTATGCAAGAAGGAGGTAATAACTTTGCAGCAAACATTGCCTGAAGAGTTTTATCAGTGGATGGAAGAACTTCAAGCGGTTGACTTCGTTCTTGTAGAACTAACCTTGTATTTAGACACACATCCTCAAGATTCAAATGCAGTACAACAATTTAACCAATATGCCCAGCAAAGAAAAAAGATAAAACGAGCAATCGAATCCAAATATGGTCCACTTCAGCAATACGGAAACAGCTATTCTGGAATGCCTTGGAACTGGAACAGCGGACCATGGCCTTGGCAGATATAAAATAGGAGGTATTCATAGATGTGGATCTACGAAAAAAAGCTTCAGTATCCAGTAAAAGTATCTACATGCAATCCTACACTTGCCAAATATTTAATTGAACAATATGGAGGTGCTGATGGAGAATTGGCGGCAGCGTTAAGATACTTAAATCAAAGGTACTCCATTCCCGACAAAGTAATCGGACTGCTGACGGATATTGGTACAGAAGAATTTGCACATCTTGAGATGATAGCTACAATGATTTATAAGCTGACAAAGGATGCTACTCCGGAACAGTTAAAGAATGCCGGAATTGATGCCCATTACGCCAATCACGATAGCGCTATTTTTTATCATAATGCAGCAGGTGTTCCGTTTACTGCGAGTTACATAGCAGCAAAAGGAGATCCAATCGCTGATTTGTATGAAGACATAGCTGCTGAAGAAAAGGCACGTGCAACCTATCAATGGATTATCAACCTGTCAGATGATACTGATTTAAATGATTCACTCCGTTTTTTAAGAGAAAGGGAAATTATTCACTCTCAGCGTTTTAGGGAAGCGGTAGAAATTTTAAAAGAAGAAAGAGACCGAAAAATTTTCTTTTAAAGGAAGTTACTATGAAGGCAGTATTTCAATTTTTTATAAATATTTACAATCCATTAATCTCCTCCTAACATTTAGCAACTATGATTATAGTAGCTACAATGAATAGGAGGGATTTTTAGTATGATAAAAGTTATGGGTTGGCTTTATGAAAAAGAATGCACAATTTTCCGTCAAATAAATGGTAGATCACACAACTACTCGTTAGACCGATTTTTTCATGTATGGACACATCTAGGCGGTGCGGCTTTTACCATTTCGACTACTCTTTTTCTTTTAATCGTTCTTCCTGATCCATTAAAATCTTGGGGATTCGTTTGTTTACTTTCATTAATCCTCAGTCACATACCTGTATCGATCGTCAAAAAAATATATCCGCGCAAACGGCCTTACTTATCGCTCCCAGATACAATCACTGGAGATAATCCATTAAAAGATCACTCGTTTCCTTCAGGTCACACTACTGCCATCTTCTCTATAGTGACGCCTTTAATCGTATTAGACCCTTTTATCGGCGTGTTTTTATTAGTTGGAGCTCTATTAGTAGCAATATCCCGTATGTATTTGGGATTGCATTATCCTACTGATGTCATTGCAGGTATGATTTTAGGGATAAGTTCAAGTTTTCTTTCCTTTTTCTTAGTAAATGAAGTTATACTGCCTTATTTTAATTAAAAAATGGATTATCCGCTTTTAATGAAGGATTGAAATTTAATAATTCCACTGTTAATCCGAATATTTCCACGTAATTTTGATTAATTCCACATTAAGTGCCAATAAATCCACATTTGGTCAAAATAAACTAAAAAAGCAGACACTCAGTTTGAGGTCTGCTTTTTGTATTATTAGATATTCGCTTGATTTTTAAGTTCTTCTGCTTTATCAGTTTGCTCCCAAGGAAGCGCGATGTCAGTACGTCCGAAGTGACCGTAAGCAGCTGTTTGCTTGTAGATTGGACGGCGAAGATCAAGCATTTTAATGATTCCTGCTGGACGAAGGTCAAAGTTGTTACGAACAAGCTCAACAAGAACTTCTTCAGATACTTTACCTGTTTCAAAAGTGTTAACAGCGATCGATACAGGTTGTGCAACACCGATTGCATAAGCAAGCTGAACTTCAACTTTGTCTGCCAGACCTGAAGCTACGATGTTTTTTGCAACGTAACGTGCAGCATAAGCAGCAGAGCGGTCAACTTTTGTAGCATCCTTACCAGAGAATGCACCGCCACCGTGACGAGCGTAGCCTCCGTAAGTATCAACGATGATTTTACGTCCTGTAAGACCAGCATCACCTTGTGGTCCGCCGATTACGAAACGGCCAGTCGGATTGATGAAATACTTCGTGTTCTCATCAATTAATTCAGCTGGAACTACTGGTAAAATAACTTTTTCTTTAACATCTTTTTGGATTTCTTCCAGTGTGTTTTCAGGATGGTGCTGAGTTGAAATAACGATTGTATCAATACGAACCGGTTTGTCGTTTTCATCGTATTCAACCGTTACTTGTGTTTTACCATCAGGACGTAAGTAAGGAATTTCTTCACTCTTACGTACTTCAGTTAAACGGCGAGAAAGCTTGTGCGCTAATGAGATTGGAAGAGGCATAAGCTCTTCAGTCTCGTTACAAGCAAAGCCGAACATTAACCCTTGGTCACCAGCACCAATTGCTTCGATCTCAGCATCTGTCATTGAACCTTCGCGTGCTTCAAGTGCTTGGTCTACACCCATAGCGATATCAGCAGATTGCTCATCGATAGACGTTAGAACTGCACATGTTTCAGAGTCAAAGCCGTATTTCGCACGATCATAACCGATTTCTTTAATCGTTTCACGTACGACTTTCGGAATGTCAACATATGTTGAAGTTGTGATTTCACCAGCAACAAGCACTAGACCTGTTGTAACTGAAGTTTCACAAGCTACACGAGCATTTGGATCATTTGCTAGGATTTCATCTAAGATGGCATCTGAAATTTGGTCACAAATTTTATCTGGATGCCCTTCTGTTACGGATTCAGATGTAAATAAACGACGACTTACTTTTTTGGACAATTGAATATCCTCCCTTTATCTACTTTCAATGATACGGTACTTTATTCTTATCTATTTGCATATTTTATGTTCTTCGCCTGTAAAATGGCATAAAAAAAGCCCTTCCCTGTTTGACGAATTCAATCACGAGGAAAAGGTTTAAATACATATGCCTTCAACCTCTTATTTTCCAAGGTATTACACCTTGCAGGTTAGCACCTTTTCATTCTTAAGGATGATGATCATCCACCGAAATGTCGGTTGCTGGGTTTCATAGGGCCTGTCCCTCCACCTACTCAGAATAAGAGTAGCCGTTCTCGAAATATGATAGCGTAATGATCTTAACCTGTCAATAGAAACTGGCTTTAAAACTGTATATTCCATATTATATAGAAAGAAGTGAAAAATTAAACAATTGGAACCGCATTCAATATTATGATGATTCGTACATTTTTCACAATTAATTATGAGTATGAAGAACTTTTTTGGAACGCTTTCATAAAATAGTATACATTATTTAAGTTAATGTGTTATACTAATTTTCGAATATATCACTCTAGAATAAAGGATGGTACTGTCTGATATGAATACATTGGAATTTACGACAACTTTAAATGAACTTGTGACTCGTCAAACGACTCACCAGAATTTACCTGTCCCGGTACTAGTTGAAAAATCGTTAAACCGTAATGAAGGCATTCTTACATCTACAGGTGCGCTTCGAGCAACTACTGGTAAATATACAGGACGGTCACCAGAAGACAAATTTATCGTTGAAGACGCCTCCGTGAAAGATCTAATTGATTGGGGAAAAGTAAATAAGCCTTTCTCACCCGAAAATTTCGATAAATTGTATAAAAAAGTACTTCAATACTTAGGCAGCAAAGAAGAGTTATTTTCATTTAAAGGATTCGCAGGTGCAGACAAAGAATACCGTCTTCCTATTCAAGTAGTTAATGAATACGCATGGCATAACTTATTTGCACATCAGATGTTCGTACGTCCTAACGAAAGCGAATTAGCTGGACACGAATCAGAATTCACAGTGGTTTCAGCACCTGGATTTCTAGCTAATCCTGCAGAAGATGGAACGAACTCTGAAACGTTTATTATTATATCATTTGAAAAACGCATCGTATTAATCGGTGGAACAGAATATGCTGGCGAAATCAAAAAGTCCATCTTCTCTGTTATGAACTTCTTGCTTCCTGAGAGAGGAATTCTATCCATGCATTGTTCTGCAAACGTTGGAAATGAAGGCGATGTGGCATTATTCTTTGGTCTTTCAGGAACTGGGAAAACAACATTATCGGCAGATCCTAACCGCAGACTAATTGGTGATGATGAGCATGGATGGGCGAATACTGGTGTTTTCAATATCGAAGGCGGATGTTATGCAAAAACAATCGATCTTTCATATGAAAAAGAGCCGCAAATCTGGAATGCAATCCGATTTGGAAGCGTTTTAGAGAATGTGATGATTGATGAGAATTCGCGAATCGCCGACTATAAAGATTCAACTTTAACTGAAAACACACGTGCTGCATACCCTGTAGACGCAATTCCAAATGTTATCCAGCCAAGTGTAGCTGGACATCCAAATACGATTGTATTCTTAACAGCTGATGCGTTTGGCGTATTGCCTCCAATCAGTAAGTTAACGAAAGAACAAGCGATGTATCATTTCCTTTCTGGATACACAAGTAAACTTGCAGGAACAGAAAGAGGAGTTACTTCACCGCAAGCTACTTTCTCAACATGTTTTGGAGCTCCATTCTTGCCGCTGCCAGCAACGGTTTATGCAGAAATGCTTGGTAAGAAAATCGACCAGCACAACGTTCAAGTATACCTTGTCAACACTGGATGGTCTGGCGGGGAATACGGTGTCGGAAAGCGTATGAACCTTGGCTATACGCGTGCAATGGTGCAAGCTGCGCTTGAAGGTGAACTTACATCTGTTGAAACTGTTGTAGATCCGGTATTCGGACTGCACATCCCAACTCATTGTCCTGGTGTACCCGATCAAGTTCTTCAACCGAAGAAAACATGGGAAAACCAAGATCAATACGACGTAAAAGCAAAAGAATTAGCAGCAAAGTTCAAAGCAAACTTTGAAAAATTTAAAGCTGTCTCGCCTGAAATTATGAACGCTGGTCCACTTTCATAATCTAATATCTAACTAACCTCCCATCTTAAACGGGAGGTTTTTTGGTATTTTTTAGAAAAATCAGTTGCAAAGTGACATCTATGTCAATTATAATAATGACATGGATGTCACTTTATAATTAGGAGCTGATTTTGTGGAACAAACATCAGAAAAACTGTTAAAAAGCAGACCTTATCAATTTTTAATATCTGCTCAATTAATTTCCAATCTCGGTGATTGGCTTTCCATTCTGGCTGTGTTCACCCTTGTTGGACTTAAATGGGAAGCTTCACCACTTCAAGTCTCATTTATCATGTTGTCATTAGCTTTACCAATGACGATTCTAGGACCAATATCTGGAGTATTTGCAGACCGGTGGGAAAGAAAGTACATTATGATTGTTGCAGATGCAGCTCGAAGCGTTATTATTTTTGGTCTCGTATTTGCAACAGAGCTTTGGCACATATATGCACTATTATTTGGTCTAGGGTTTTTTTCGACTGTTTTTAATCCTGCAAAAAATGGAAAATTAAAAGAAATTGTTCCGGATCATCACATGCAGCAGGCTGCTTCCATAAGCTCCGTAATTGAAAGCGGCACAAAAATTATCGGTCCTGCCTTGAGCGGTTTTCTTCTTACTTTATGGAGTTTCAATATTATTTTCATACTAGATGCTATTACATTCCTCCTCTCAGCACTTCTTTTACTTAACATTCCAGCAAATACATCAAGAACAATTAAAAATGAAGCGACAACTGAGAAAACAGAAAAGAACTTTATCAAAGAATTGCTCGAAGGGTTTACATTTATTAAAAGTCTCCCAATGATTTTTTATGGAACAATTTTAATGGCCATTACTATGTTTGTGATTCAAATGTCAGATTCACAGTTTGTTACTCTATTTAGAGAACTTGAAGGATCCTCTCCGAAAGTACTCGGTATTGTTATGACAGCATCTGGAGCTGGGTTCTTAGTTAGTGGACTCATCTTGAGTAAGTACGAAATTAAAAAAGCAATAAACGCAATGTCTGCAGGTATTTTTGTATTAGGATTAGGATTTTTAAGTCTTGCCCTCTTCACAGATATAGATCTATCTGCACCAATGATCTGGGCGCCTGCTGTCACTTTCTTAGCATGTATTGGGGCGGGTTTGGTTTTTATTCCGTTTCAATCAAATGTTATGAAAGAAACCCCTTCCGAAATGAGTGGACGAACACTTGGTACTATTGGAAGTGTCATGATGCTGGCTTCTCTAATTGGCCCGCTTGCTGGTGGAATCCTTGCAAACATATTCGGCGTAATCCCGATTTTCATTTGTACTTCTAGTGGATTGTGTCTAATTAGTGTGATAGCTTTTATTCAAAGAGGAAAGTTCGAAGCAAACAAAGGAGAAACATATGTCACCGAAAGTAAAGGACAGCCACAAAGAAGAGCGGAAGCGTAATATCCTTGAGGCAGCAAAAAAGATATTTAAAAAGAAAGGGTATGAAGCCTTTGTCATGCAGGATGTAATTGATGCAGTGGACTTAAGCAGAGGCGGAGTATACTCCTATTTTTCCAATAAAGAAGATTTATTTCTATCTATTTTAGAGTCTATGAACGAAGCTTATGAGAAGGAAGTAAAAATATTAACCGATAAGCCATCTATTTGGGAAGCATTAAAAGCGGAATTTAAAAGTTATAAAGACTTAAAAGACGACGAAGATGCATTTAGTGCTGTGCAAATCGAATATTTCTTAATAAAAAGACGCGAAAAAACAGCCTTCTTTAAAAATCGATATCAATTCGCGATTGAGCAATTGGTCAATATGATCGAACAAGGTGTTAAAAATGGAGAATTTCACCCGAAGTACTCACCTGAAACCATCGCCAAATACTATATTACGTTCAATGATGGACTGCACATCGCCGCTATTGTCATCTCCAAAAACGATCTAAATTACAATGAACAGATTGACCTTTTCTTACACCAGCTGGGAACGATGTTAGGTGTAGAGAACTTGTAGGGAGCTGAACAATTCAGCTCCTTTTCTTATATCCTTTCATCCACTCACACAATGCATATGTAATTCTCCTGTTTTCTTTTGGCGGGAAGTAATGTGTATAAGCAGGGTAAATCCATGTTTCGCAAGGTTTGTCTAACTCTTTTAATCTTTTTTCAATGTCGATTGTATGATGAACCAGTACATTCTCATCCTTCATTCCGTGTATCGCCAGCAATGGAATATGTAATTCATTACAATAAAACAACGGAGATCTCCACTCGTATTCTTCTGGATATTTATCAGGAGTTCCACCTATGACCCGCTTCATCATCCTGCGAAGGTCTTCTCTTTCCCGATAGGTTGCCGCCATATCGGTTACACCTCCCCAAGTTACGATCGATCGTATTTCTGGAAATTCAATAGCTGTAAATAAGGCCATGGGTCCTCCCCGCGAAAATCCAAACACATGAATCTCATCTTGATCTACCTTTGGAAATTGTTTTAATACATCAAAAGCAGCAAAAGCATCTGTTCTGTCTTTTCCAGCAAAATCTTCATTTCCTTCACCGCCTAAATTGCCTCGATAATAAGGTGCCATAACGACGAATCCTTGTGAGGCAAATTGAATGATTCTCGCAATTCTTACCATCCCAACCGATTTAATACCGCCTCTTAAATATAAAAAACCCGGAAAAGGACCTTTTCCGCCTGGAATAGCTGCTAGTCCTTTTATTTTTAAACCTTCGTTTAAATAGGTTACAACATATAGCCGAATCGTTGGATGTGGAGAAGGAAATCGCTGCCATTCTAGAATTTTTCCTCTTTTCATTCCTTCACTCCTTGTTAATTAGTGGGCAAACACACATTTTAGGCAATCACATACATTATTACATAAAAGTCATGACTTCATTCCGATGTGCAGGAGGACCATACATGAGACAGTTAAAACGAAAAATCACCGTACTCTTTGCTTGTTTACTCGCGTTTTCTTTTTTACTTGCCGGCTGTAACAGCAACTCCAAATCAAAACAAGAAACTGTAAGAATTGCTGAAGTTACCCGCTCTATTTTTTATGCCCCTCAATACGTTGCAATAGAAAAAGGATTTTTTAAAGAGGAAGGCTTAAACGTTAAGCTAACCACTACTTGGGGCGGAGACAAAACGATGACAGCATTATTATCAGATGGAGCAGATGTTGCCCTTGTCGGATCTGAAACGACAATCTATGTACATGCACAAGATTCGACTGATCCCGTAATCAATTTCGCACAGTTAACCCAAACGGACGGAACTTTTTTAGTTGCACGTGAAAAGCCAGAATTCTTTTCTTGGGAACAGTTAAAAGGCAGTACGTTCCTTGGTCAGCGTAAAGGCGGAATGCCGCAAATGGCTGGAGAATTCGGTCTGAAAAAACATGGCATCGATCCAAAAAAGGATTTAACCATGATTCAGAATATCGATTTTGCCAATATAGCTAACGCATTTGCTTCCGGAACTGGTGACTATGTTCAGTTGTTTGAACCACAAGCAAGCCAGTTTGAAGAAAAAGGAATTGGATATATCGTTGCATCGTTTGGTGAAGAATCAGGAAAAATTCCTTACACCACTTTCATGGCGAAAGAAAGCTACATGAAAGATAATAAAAAATCTCTTGAGAAATTCACAAAAGGATTATACAAAGCACAGCTATGGGTCGAAAACCATTCATCAAAAGAAATAGCAAAAGTAATCTCTCCATACTTTGAAGATACCCCTATTGAATTGATTGAAACGGTTGTTGAGCGTTATAAGAGTCAGCACAGTTATGCATTGAATCCAATTTTGGATGAAGAAGAATGGAACAATCTTCAGAAGATTATGGATGAGGCTGGAGAGCTTCCAAAGAAAGTAGATTATAACATTCTAGTCGATACATCTTTGGCTAAAAAAGCAATAAAATAAGTGTTTTAGGAGGGATCGTCGTGGCCTTTTTGCAGTTAAAATCAGTCGGTCAGACCTACTTTTCCAAAACCTCTGCCACAACGGCCTTAGAAGATATTTCGCTTTCCGTAAATGATGGAGAGTTCTTATCCTTACTAGGACCTAGTGGATGCGGAAAGTCAACTCTTTTATCAATCATTGCAGGTCTATTGATTCCTACTGCTGGATCAGTAATCGTCAATAATCAGAGTGTCAGCAAGCCTCATCCCAAAATTGGTTATATGCTCCAGCAGGATTATTTGTTTCCTTGGAAAACGATTGAAGAGAACATTATGATTGGTCTAAAACTAAGGCATCTAGATACGAAGGAACACATCCAAAATGCCTTTTCACTATTAAAAGAAATAGGGCTTGAACATACAAAAAGCAAATATCCCTCAGAGCTTTCTGGAGGGATGAGGCAAAGGGTGGCACTTGTCAGAACATTAGCCACCCAGCCTAAACTGCTTTTACTCGATGAACCCTTCTCTGCTCTAGATTATCAAACAAAACTCAAGCTGGAAGATCTTGTCTTATCCACTTTAAAAGAGCATGGTAAGACTGCGATTCTCGTAACGCATGATATCGGCGAAGCTATCGCGATGAGTGATACAGTGGTTTTATTATCTAATAATCCAGGACGCATTTTCCGTACGTTTAAAATGCCTGAAAGCCTTAGAAACCTCCTACCCTTCGAGGCAAGACAGCATCCAGATTTTTCAGCAACTTTTCAGCAAATATGGGAGGAGTTGGAGAACATTGAACAAAACGACCTTTAGTAAGAACCACATGGATTATCTCCTGTCTATTAAAAAAGAAAAACGAAACATCCTGCTCGTCCAGGTGTTCATTTTTCTTCTGTTTTTTTCAGTTTGGGAATTCTTTTCCAAACAAGGCTGGATAAATCCACTATTGTTTAGTTCACCATCTAAAATAGGAACTCTTTTTTTTGAAAAAGTAACAGATGGTTCACTTTACATCCATGTGGCAGTAACGCTCGGCGAGACTGTTTTAGGGTTTATTTTAGGAACATTACTAGGAACTTTAATTGCAGCTCTTCTCTGGTGGTCGCCATTTCTTTCTAAGGTACTGGATCCTTACCTTGTTATTTTGAATGCCATGCCTAAAGTAGCTCTAGGACCAATATTAATCGTTGCAATCGGACCTAATTTCGGATCGATTATTGCAATGGGAATCCTGATCTCTGTAATTATTACTACCCTTGTTGTTTACTCGGCTTTTCAAAACGTAGATGCCAATTATGTAAAAGTAGTTCGTTCATTTGGCGGCGGGAAAAAACATTGTTTTAAAGAAGTCATTCTCCCTGCGTGTTTCCCTACTATCATTTCTTGCCTTAAAGTAAATGTTGGGCTGTCCTGGGTCGGGGTAATCGTTGGCGAGTTTCTCGTTTCCAAACAAGGGCTGGGTTATATGATTATTTATGGGTTCCAAGTATTTAATTTTACTTTAGTCTTGTTAAGTCTCTTAATCATCGCCGTATTAGCCACTCTTATGTATCAGGTCGTCGGATATCTTGAGAAAAGATTGATCAAACATCACTCTTAAACTTATTATTAGACCAGGGAATGTTGCAGTGCATATTTCATGCTCTCTTCTAACACCTGGTCTTTCATCATAAAGCTAAATGATTTGTTCGTTGCAACATCCTCTGGAAGATCGCTCATTAATACAGGTCCATTGGTTTCAAAATAACGATGTTTCAACAATATTTTATCGACTTTTACCACATAAATATTTTTAATTATTTTTCCGCCTTTACCCTCAACATAATACTGTCCAATATACTTCAGTTCAGAAACACTGCCTCCTGTTTCTTCAAAAACTTCACGAATTGCAGCTTCATCAGCTGTTTCGCCTGGTTCGACTTTCCCGCCAGGAAATTCGATGCCTCGTCTCGGATGTTCAGTTAAGAGCCATTGATCTTTAAATTTACAGAGACACCACACATGTTTTGGAGATTCAGAAAAAGGGTGGTCTGAAAATGACAGCTGTACTGTGTTGTTATAAAAATCTTTGAATGTTATGATTTCCATCGCACTTCTCCATATCGATTGTTTCCTCTATTGTAAAGTCCATAACTTGTAAAGTCCAATCCTGTGTAATCGTGAAAAAACATGGGAAACTCCCATGTTTTAATCAACAGATGCATAAGTTATGATCCACTTGCCATCCATATATTCATAACCTAATGTTATTTTGTATGCCCCATAAAGTTCAGAAGAATTTTTCTGATATACTCTGTATGAAGTATCTGAAAGTTGTTTAATATCTACAGGCTGTTCTTGTTCCAGCCAAGGAGGAAGTTCTGTTGGTATGATATAAAGAGAACCTTCCCTTTCCTCATATAAACCATTCGTGTAATATTCAGCAAGATTATCTGAAACATAGTTCTTAAGATACGTTATATATTCTTCTTTTGTAGAATAGTTTATAACCTTATAGTTTTCATCGGATTCCTGTTTAAGTGCTTCCATGAATAGTGCTGCATTTTCTTTTGCTGTGCTTTCGTTAAATGCAGGCACTTGTTCATCTTGAGTCGCTGTTTCTTTGTTCTTTTCTTCAGCATTTACTGGCTGATTTATTATTTTATCAGAAGTTCCTGATTTTTCTTGAACATTTTCGGGAATATGAGGTACAAATAGTAATGATAGTAAAACAGTAAAACAAAGTGCTATAAAAGCCTTCACGAGGTCCACCACCCGTCATTGTTTTTGTTTCTATACTATAGATTATTCACGGTATCTTAAGTTCTGAAACCCTAAATCTGGTTAATAGGAAAATTGTACCCAATGAATTTAATCTTTCCTCAACATGTTCTTTTTGATTTTTTACCTTTTTTCCCGATTTCATACAAACCAGTTGCTGCCAATCCTGCAATGCCTCCCGACCACAGCCTTAGCTCTGCGCCCATATCTGTAAAGGGAGCGGCCATAAATCCAATGCACAATCCTACAAAGAAACTGCAGATCGGGATATACTTTTTAGGAATTGAAAAAGTTCTTTTTAACAGCTCCATAAATGCAGTGACAAGCGGAGCTAAAAGCGATGAAAACAAGAGAACTTGCTCCAAACGGACCACCTCCACATCTCATAGCTTCCATTTATGTAGTTAAAAGATTCAAGCTTCAAAACTTAAATCCTGCCTAATTAAAAAATTACTTTTTGTCCCAAACCGGGTAGCATTTCTTTGCATAATCTAAAGTGCCATGTTTTTTCGGTTATTTTATTTTAATCTGTCCATACTATTGGTAATGAGAGCAAGACAGGAGTGAGTTTGATGGTAAAAGGCGATGATCTGTATCTTATCCGTCTGGAGGCAAATGAAATTTCATGGTGGGAATACGCAAGAAATGTTTCTCCTGTCTCTAGACCGCAGCAATATTTGACGTACTGGTCTTTTTTGAAAAACAGAGGGAAACTGCCAAAGAGATTAGTAAAAGAAGCAGAATGGCGAATGGAAGCCAGAAGAAAAGGTTTATTGGATACTTAAAAAATAATTGGAACATATAAAAAAGCAAAAGAACCTATCACACTAGGATCTTTTGCTTTATTTTTTATTTTAACTATGTAATTTTTTAAGAAGCATGTTCAATTTTCTTACCTTAGATTCATAACCTGGTTTTAGATCATATTCTAAATCTTTTAATTCTGAATCAACGACCTCATATGCATATCCTTGATTTAATAATGTATCGATGAGTAAATCTTTTTCCTCTGCAGTGAAATTCTTTGGATCCTTGTGTTTCATTTGAAAGCCCCCTTCCATGTATAAAACCATTATATCGTGAGGCTAACGTGTGAATCCTTACTAAAAATTTGGTAATTTCCGATGGATACACTTACTTACTAGTAATCACAACCCAGGCAATTGCACCAATGATAATAAGTATGTTCGTAAAGATGTCAATCAGGTGTGTGTCTTTATTTTTCTTTTTCAAAGACAGGAATAAAAATAAACCAAAGCAAAAAATAAAGACGATAAATGGTCCTAAAACTGACCAGGATAGAAATAAAAACGGATTATGCATACTTCATATCCTCCTTAAATGGTACATAAATCGAAGGATTTTTTTTCGTAAGGTAGCTGGCTGGCATATTATAGAAATGAAGCCCCTTTAGCTTTGCGTCCCCATTTTTCAATGAGTTTGCCTTTATCAAACGATTTATGGCATATTTTTAGTTTTTTTGTCGTAAAAATAAATCAATATTCCTATAGTTAGGGATATTATACCAAATAAGGGAAAGCAGTGGAACAAAAACTATTTTCTTATTTAACTAATATGATCTTCATGTAAGCCCTGGGCAAATTTCCATTCAGATTCTAGTTCTGTTAATGTTAATTCTGTTAAGTGTCTATGATCTTCATATCCAAATAAACCTTTATGAATTAAATGCTGGATCAAGCGTTGTTTCCTGCCTTCAACTGCACGTCTCAACTGTCCTTTATGATGCTCCATTCACTGATCTTCTCCTTTTTGTTAATCATTTTAACCACCTAAAAGAAGAATTAAGCAGGTGCAGTTAAATAAAAATAAAGAGTCCCCTCATAAAAAAGAAGGAACTCAGGTAAATAAAATTATTAATGCAGGACAGATTTACTCCATTCTTCGTAAACAGCATTAGGCGCATTCCAGCATAGCCAGGACACCATAGTTTTAATTCCATGCTGGCTTACTTCCCAGTATTCCCAGCGTCTTTTGGAAAGATTTTTATAAATACCTGTTTCATTTACCCAACCATCCATATGGAACGCCTCCTAATATATATTACTTAAAAATTTCTTTATAAACATTAAATTTCCTTTTTTTTACGTTTGAGAAACTTCGACAAAAGGTAACATATTATTGCAAAACCTAATAGTAGTTTATATAGATGAGAGGTTTGTCATACATGCATGAAGAAAAAAAGTATCTATGGGATATGCCGACATTGGATCTGGCTCAAAAATTACTAGGTATGGAACTCATCCATGAGAGTGAGGAAGGAGTTACGTCAGGTTACATCGTGGAGACTGAAGCATATTTAGGCCCTGAAGATAGGGCCGCACATTCATTCGGTAACCGGAGAACCGCTAGAACAGAGGTCATGTTCCATGAAGCAGGTACGATTTATACGTACTTTATTTATGGTATGCACGTATGTTTTAACATAGTTTCCGGGCCAGTGGATAAACCAGAGGCGATTTTAATAAGGGCTATCGAACCTGTAAAAGGAATCGACATCATGAAGAAAAGAAGGTTAGGAATAAAAAAAGAGGCACAGCTTACGAACGGTCCTGGCAAACTTTCAAAAAGCATGAAATTTATGCTCGCACATAGCGGCTTACGAATTAACAACTGTGAAATTAGAATACAAGAAGGGATCAACGTCCATAAAAAAGAAATTTGTTCCGGTCCCAGAATAAATATTGCTTATGCAGAAGATGCTGTACATTATCCCTATCGTTTTTGGATAAAAAACAACCCTTACGTATCTCGTTAATACGAAGGGTTGATTTCATTTTCTACGGAAACTGCTGCATCAACATCCATTAAATCAATTGGAACCGTTCGATTTGTTTCCTGCATCCATGCAAGATGATGATAAGCTTGTTTTTTCATTGAAACATATTTTGTTTGCATAATAAAAAGCCAAACCAGTAAAAACAGCATGGTTTTCACTGTACTTTCTGCAGTAAATTTCATAGCATTAATTGGCAGAACACCTGCTAAAATACTTGAAATCAATCCTATAAATAATGCACTTAATAAAAAGAGTGGCTGATTGCTGCGCAAGAATTTCAACCTTTGCTGAAGATAGTTTTGAATAAATAGCCGCTCTTGAGCATTAAATTGAAGGTACTTGCTTTTCGCTGTTTTCGCGTTTCCTACTAACCCTTTGGAACGTTCTTTTTGCCATAATTTTTGAATGAAAAGAGTGTATTCGATATCTCTCGAATGTTCAAATGTTATTTTACGGTGAATAAAATTGTGTGATTGGTAAAAAGTTATCATTTTGCTTAACACTTCAAATAAGATGATTCCTGAAAGTATTGTGATTCCGAAAACAAACCAAAACGAGTTCATGCCGCTTTCTAAAAGCTCTTTAATTGGATAAACTGCTGTTTTTATTTGAACCCATATAATTTTGCTTGCCAGTAAGAATAAATCTAACCATTTTTCCAACGAAATCACTCCGACACATTAGTATGTATCTTCATATTTTAACATGAATTTTATCTTACCTTACATTTTTTTACTCAATTTCTTAAAAAAGCAGTTCTTAGTTTCTATTAAATTCGCCATTAATGTCATTACAAAAAGAAAAAGCTGCAGGGAATTTCACCCCGCAGCTTTCTTTTAAGCACTGACTTCAGAAGTTTTAGTTGAGACTGCATGTTTATCTTCGCCTTTATCAACGATGACTGCACAGGCTGCGTCTCCAGTAATATTAACTGCAGTTCTTAACATATCCAGCAAACGATCAACTCCAAGGATTAAGGCTATACCTTCTACAGGTAGACCAACAGAGTTAAGAACCATTGCAAGCATGATCAATCCTACACCAGGAACTCCAGCTGTACCAATACTTGCTAAAACAGCAGTCAGGATTACAGTAAGCAATGAACTGATACTCAAATCTACATTATAAACCTGGGCGATAAAAATCGTCGCAACCCCTTGCATGATGGCAGTTCCATCCATATTAATCGTTGCACCAAGAGGCTGAACAAATCCACTAACCGACTTACGTACGCCTAAATTTTCTTGAGCTGTTTTCATAGAAATCGGAAGTGTTGCGTTTGAACTCGAAGTACTGAATGCCACAGACATGGCAGGCGCAAATCCTTTAAAGAACCAAAGAGGATTTTTCTTAGCAAATAGGACAATCGAACCGCCATACGTGATAACAGAATGAAGAGCAAGTGCCGCAATTACGATAATCATATAAAGTCCCATTGCTTTTATAGCATTCATACCCTGGCTTCCGATAGCAGAAGCAATTAGCGCAAATGCGCCATATGGAGCAAATTTCATGACTACATTAACAAGGTACATCATAATCTCATTACCTTGTTCAATTAAGCTCATAACTCCTTTTGTCTTACTGCCTAGCATTGTTAATGCAAATCCTACAAAAACTGAAAACGCAATAATTTGGAGCATATTCCCTTCAGCCATCGCTTGAATAGGATTAGTAGGGATAATTCCTAATAAAGTATCTGTTACGGCAGGAGCTTTTTCAGCTGTGAATTTTGCTCCTTCTGTTTTGAAGTCACCAGCACCTGGTTTAAAAATAAGTGCTAACGCCATTGCGATGATAATAGCGATCGTTGTAGTAGCAAGGAAGTATCCAACTGTTTTCGCCCCAATACGTCCTAGCTTTTTAGGGTCACCAAGCCCGGCTGTTCCAAGAACGATTGAAAAAAACACAATAGGTACTACAAGCATTTTAATTAAGTTTAAGAATAATGTTCCAACCGGTTTTAATAAAAATTTATCCAATGTTGAGAATACATCGGGTGCTGCAATATTTAAAATTAGACCTGCAATAACCCCCAATGCCAGAGCAATCAAAATCTTCGTTGACAATTTCATGGACTCATCCCCTTTTTCGAATTTTTCTAACTATTATCCCTATAGTCATAGTACGGAGGATGCTCTTATACATGCTATAATCATGCCGGCAAATAAAAAACCACGAAAAAAAGAGACAAATTTTCCGTGGGAATATACCGCAATACACAGACTTAGCCCATGTATAAAGTCTCTCTCCAAAAACGCTTACGAGGTTAGCTGTCGGATTAGGAAATTGAGAGTTATCCCTTTTGTATATAACAAATTCATCCCAAGGCTAGATGCCAAAGTTGGTTCCCCCGTTTCTTCATGTTCAGAATAGAACAGAAGAATTCAGCGAATCATATTATTATGCTTTAATTCTATCAACATATATAAAAATTTGTCAAGATTTGTCGAATGCATAATTATGCCATTTTATACAATTAAGCCATTATGAATGTTTTTCCAAATTCTTTCTCTTACCCCATAAGCATGTAGAAAACAGCGAAATATGTAAAAGGTTTTATTTTCAGGGAGGTATAAATATGAAAATTGTATTTTATGAAAAAGGTGATTTAAGCATTATCGTTGGAGCTTCAAAATTAAAAGGTGAACTTACAATAGAACAAATAAAGAATGAAAGTGAAAAAAAAGCAAAAGAACTTGGGGAATTATTAGGCCGAGAAATTGGGTTCTTAATTGATATGAACGGTAAATTGGACGCTACATTTAAAAAATAACTCTGTTAACTAGTATTGTTAATTTTCCATAGGAAGTGACGCAACCTTCATTCCAAACAACAAAGCCGTTTAAAAGAGCTAATAAATAAAAAAAGCTGACTCACAAGACGTATATACAATGGTCTTAATAGAGTCAGCTATTTTTTTGGATAAGGTTTAGGTGAAATTACGGTTTCCATTGTTTATAAACCCAGTTCCCCATCCTTAAATAACCTCTTCTATTGGGATGGAGCGTGTCTGAAAAATACATTTCTTTCTCAATATTTTCATACAGCTCATAAGTTGATACGTATTTTGTTAATGTGCTTTCTTTGCTAACACTCAGTATTGTATCGTTCCATCCCCGGATGACATTAGGAGCATCTGGATCGTACTCTTCTCCAAAATATGGATTGTATAGACCCAGCACATAAATTTGAGCAAAAGAATTATTTTTTCTTACTGTCTTTAATGTTGTAGTGAGATTTTTTCTTAATTTTTCTTGACCAAGCAAAATCGGTTCTTTCGGAAGCTGTCTAAAATTCCAGCCTGCTGCACGCCTGAAATCATTTGTCCCAATAAATACAAAAACATAATCCGCTTGTTTTAATGCCTTAATAACAACACCGTTATTTAATTGATGCAGCAGCTGATCAGATCGCTGACCGCTTATACCAAAGTTATTTAAAATAACATTTCTTCCTGTTTGTTTTCGGATATTATTTCGAACCACTCCAATGTAACCTAACCTGGTTGGATCACCAACTCCATACGTTAACGAATCTCCTAGTGCGACAATTTTTATCGGCTGATTTCTTTCTTGTCCGCTTGTTTCATCAGTTTGTCCAAACACTTGGAAAACAATAAAGAGTATTACAGAGAGAGCTGCTCCGCCTAATAACCATTTTTTTGAAACCTTCCGCACGTTATGCCCTCAATTCTAGTTAATTGTTTTGTTTTATTACTTTTTACCATAACGAGGGAAAATATCAAGTGCTGAATGTGTTATTTCATATGATAATCCTCTGGTTCAAGATCAAAGTCTGACCATAAATTTTCTTTATCATAGTGATGTGTATCTTTTCTCGTTAAAGAATGTATGAGTAAAGCAACTCCTCCACATAATAGTCCTGCCGGTAACAAGGTAATTAAAAAACCAGTCAAATTAATCCCCTCCTATACCGAACTATATGAGAGAGGAAACATCTTTATGAAACGAGTTCAAACTTGTTTCATTGTTAATTCTTTAAGTCTAAGGGTATAAATGCAATAGCAGAAATTTATGGAGGTGTATAAATGGGGCTTTTATTTACTTTGCTCTATTTTGCAATCATTGCAATTGTTATTGAAATTAACGTTCTTTTATTTACTCTTACTGGTCTAAAAAAAGAGGTCGCCCGTTTCCAGGTTATATCTATGTTTACTGCTACTGGTTTTACTACAGGTGAGTCCGAGCTAATACTAGGACATCCGATCCGAAGACGCCTTAGTACTTTTCTTATTTTATTTGGTGTCTTCTCGTTAGCTGTCGTGATCTCCTCTATCAGTAATATATTATCTAACGAATTCCGCTCTATTGAACTAGGAATTATATTTTTAGTCTTAGTTGGTATTTATATTATCTTAACCATACCGGGTTTAAGGAAAAAGCTCCAAAAAAAGTTTAAAAAGCGTTTACATAAAAATTACAGTTTACGTGATCTGCCTATCCGTGAGGTCTTGTTTATGGAAGAAAATGATATCGTTTTGGAACTCCCTATCCATGATAATTCTTCTATAATCGGAAAAACATTAGGTGATGTAACCAAACAAGATGATGATTTAATTGCGTTATTTATTAAACGAGGGGATATCACAATCCGAAAAGACGCTTCTTCTACTTCAATCCAGGAAGGCGACATCGTTTTCTTATACGGCAGTGAAAAGGAGATTTCAAATCGGTTTAAGGATGAAATGGATGAACTAAATAATAACAATAAAGATTAAAGTATTATAACTAAAGAGGCAGACCTTATGCCTCTTTTTTAGTTTTAAACTGTGGTCTGCGTTTGTCGTATTTTTTCAATTCGGGAGTATTTAAGAAAAACTCGTTGAATTATCGGTAATTCTTGTTGGATTATTGGCAAAATCCGTTGGATTAAGTACAAAACCCGTTGGATTAATGTTAAAACTCGTTGGATTAGGTTATTTCTAAGTGAAAACTTAGTAAAAAAAACAAAAAGATCCAAAAAGTCTGCCAATCAGCGTCATTTTGGATCAACTCATTCGTTACAATCCTTCTCATCAATCTACTTTTTATCAAAAGTGTTCCTATTTTTTGAGATTAACACTTCAATTTTTGAAGCTTCCATCGGCCGGCATTTATAAAATCCTTGAATTTCATTACATAGCTGCTCTTTTAAATAAAGATATTGTTGTTCTGTTTCTACACCTTCAGCTACTACATTCATTTTCAATGAGTGAGCTAATGTGATTATCGCTGTTGCAATTGCAGAATCATCTGTTTCGGTTCCTATTCCCCTTACAAAAGACTGATCAATTTTTAATGTATCGATCCGAAACTTCTTTAGATACCCTAATGAAGAATAGCCCGTACCAAAGTCATCCAAGGCAAATTGCACACCCATTTCCTTCAATTGATCGATTGTAAAAAAGATTGTTTCCTCATATTTCATTAATGTACTTTCAGTTATTTCAAGTTCTAATAACTGTGGAGGGATACCTGTTTTTTGTATAACAGATTGTATGAATGCGACTAAATCTCTTTGTAAAAATTGACGTGCAGACAAGTTTACCGCCATTTTCACATTCGAAAATCCTTTTTCCATCCACTCTTTTGTTTGCTTGCAAGCTGTTTCGATAACCCATGCACCTATTTTAGTGATTAACCCTGTTTCTTCAGCTAGCGGAATAAATTCACCTGGAGAGATCATCCCCCAGCGCGGATGATTCCAGCGAATAAGTGCTTCTACTGCTAATATTTTGTCATTTTCAATGGAATAGCGAGGCTGGTAATGCAAAACCAGCTCATGATTTTCTATAGCATTATGCAGTTCATTTTCCATCAATAACCGTTCATAACTGTTATTGTTGAATCCACTTTGATAGTATTGGTATGTATTTTTCCCGTTTTCTTTTGCTCTGTACATGGCAAGGTCTGCATTTCTTAATAATACATTTGGATCATAACTGTCACACGGATAAACTGAAATGCCAATACTCGCTGTGATCCGAATCATTTCTTCCATAATATATATAGGTTCAGAAAAAAGATTTAATAGCTGATGCATGTTTTGGTTCATTTTTGAAAGATTTATATCCTCAAGAATAATGGTAAATTCATCACCGCTCATTCGATAAATTCTTCCAGAACCTTTTGTGAATTTCTTCAGCCTTAAAGAAACCTCTTTTAAGACAAGATCACCAAATGTATGGCCAAGAGAATCGTTAATAAATTTAAAACGGTCTATATCTAAGAACAATACGCCTACTTGCTGATTATTTTCCTCTGCCTTACTCAGGAAACTCTCAAACTCTTCTGAGAAGGACCTCCTATTTGGCAGTCCTGTCAGCTGGTCATAATACGCCATTTTTTTAATTACTTCTTCATGTTTGTTTCTTTTTGTAATATCCCTTGCTACAACCACTATATTTTCAATCTCTCCAGAACCTTTTAACACAGGCATGGCTCTTGCCTCAATCGTGATATATTCCCCATTTTCATGCATATATCGAAATTGTACTTCTAGTGGCTTTTTATCCCTTAAAAGCTTTAAAAACATTTTTGAAACAAAGTCAATGTCATCTGGATGCGTGTATGTAAGAAAAGAGTTTCCTAGATTCGCCTCAATACCAAAGATATGCCGATAAGAAGGGGATGTATATTTTACCTTTCCCGAAGTATCCAGCGTAACAATTAAATCTGTTACATTTTCAGTCATCGCTCTGAATTTCGCTTCACTTTTTCTTAAAGCCTCTTCTTTTTGTTTTTGCTCAATAGCAAGCCCCGCCAAATGAGTGAAGGCTTCCATCGTTCGCCATTCTTTTTCTTCAGGTGCAGCAGGATGATTAAAGTAAACAGCAAGAATTCCTAATAACTGATTTGACGAAGAGAGAATAGGATGACTCCAGCAAGCTTTTACTCCGTTCTTTAGTGCCATCTTTTTCTTCTTATCATTTTTCAGTTCGTTCGCAATGTCTTTTAAAATTACGGGTGTGTATGTATAAGCGGCTCGACCGCAGCTCTCTTCCACAGGACTTATCTCAATCTGATGTATTTCACGAATAAATGTTTCTGGTAACTTGCTAGAAAAGGCATATTCTAATTTCCGGTCTCGTTCATTCGCAAGGTGTATACACACTTCTGATTGCGGCATTGCCGCTTCAAAATTAAGTGAGATTGCAGTAAAGACATCTTGCAGATTACTGCCTTTCGCAATCATTTCTAATATCAATTTTTGGCCAATTAACTGGGATTCCACATTTTTTTGTTCAGCATATAGAAGCCGATACTGTTCTTCTGATTTTTCTAATTTCGCTGCCATCATTTTCGTTTCTGTAAGGTCCTTTACAGTGGCAAGCAGATAGGTACATTTTCCTTCTTTATTTTGAATGGGAGTAATGTATGTTTCAGCAACCTGCAAATTTCCATTGTTCATTGTTTCTGTTTGGAAATTCAGTGGTTTTTGTAAGAATAAGGTCTCTTCATAGAAACTTTGCAATTTATTAGCCAGTTCTTCATTTAGCACGTCTTGCATGCGCTTTCCCATTACATCCCGCGTAAGACCTGCAAATTGTAATGCAGAATCGTTGGCAGCAGCATATTGAAACTGGTTATGTTCATCTATCTTCATTAAAAACATCATATCGAGAAATCCATTAAATAATGTGTTAATCTCTACTCGATCTTCTATCTGAAACATAATAAGGTCTCCTCAACATTTCCATCATATAAATACTCAAAAATTCTGAATCTTAATACAAGTATAGTAAATTACTCCTTCTTTTTCCATAAAAATAAAAGAACCCCCATATACAAAATGAGAGCTCCGAAATGTAGTTAAGTATAAAAAGTTGTTTTCGCATTCTTAATCAATGATGAGAATGAGCAATAAGAGCAAAAGCAGCATAAAAAAAGAACCTCTCCCCAAGAGGTTCAGAATGGTTCCCGTCTTAAAGGCTTACCCTACTTCTTTTACGGTCATTGGAACAAATGATAATAATACAGCGACTATATTATTAATCTGCTCCGGGGTAATATGTATGCCATCATTCGCTACTAGTTCTTCTTTAAGACGGATTAACGTATCCACTTCCTCCAGCCTTGAATCCATTAAGCAATAATCAATGGTATTTAACAATTCAAGCAATTGATTATTTTTATTGGTAATAAAATATGTAGTGTTCACCAATAAACACCCCCTACTACCATTATTAACGATACTAAGGTCATTTTCCTACAAAAACAATTCGTCAAATGACGACATATCTTACTTTTTATGGTTATTAACCCATTATACCTATGCGTTTATGTCGAATAAGGTCGAATCAACAAGGAAAAAGTCCTAGTATGTTTTATTGTGTAATCGGGAAATATTCACAACTTTACAAAAAAATGAAAAAATACTTTAGTTAAATAACTTTTGTAATGAAGCAAATGGTGATACATCTTCTTCGGTTTTCGTTTTGTATACTAGCTTTTCAGGTTCAAAGAGTTTAGACTCTAAAAAAGATTTTGCATTCTTAATACACTCGATTTTATTAAAGATTTTCTTAAGAATGATTGCAGTATTAATAGCATCATCCAAAGCACGATGTTTAGAACCTTCGTATGTGAGCTGAATGGTTTGAAGTGCCCTTGACAAACCAAAACGAAATCCCTTTTCACTGTCATGCAGCATACTAAAGTGAAATTGGAGATCATTATGATTAACGATCCATTCAATATCTGATTTGTGAAAAGTACAATCTGTAATTAACGCCCACTTATCTTCTGGTCCCCAAGAACATAAATAGTATTCATCAGGTCCTATCCATGAACGGAAGCTTTGTATGGCATCGGTATAGGAAGGCGCAGATATTAAATCACGTTTCGTTATCCCTGTTAAGTTCGTGATCCGTGAATTCAACTTATCCATTTTAGGCTGTACAAATGATTGAAAAGTATCGATCTGAACCAATTCCCCATTGATGATACGCATTCGTACCGCACCAATTTCTATAATCTCCGACAGCCTGTTTGTCATCTCTAAATCATAAACAATATATTGCATCCTATTCACCCCTGCCTTTAAAATCATTTATGAACTTTAGAACGGATGGCTACTTAATATTGTAGATGATTTTTCATACGATTTGTTAATAAATTGAAATATTCCCTAAAATTTATTGTAACCACAGAATTCCATTTATTAATAACTTATGATATTACTGGGCTCTTAAATACCATACTATTCTTTCATCTCAATATGTTTCTTAAACTGTCAAACTTTTCATTATGAATTTAGTATTAATTTTGTTAACATTATTGTTATCTGCTTTTAAAAAAAGATTTACATAAAGAGGGATAATGATGAAAAAACTTATATTGCTTATGTGTTGTGCTGTATCATTAGTCATTTCTGCATGCTCTAAAGATGAGGCAAAGCCAAAAGACCAATCGGCTGTTCAAGCTGAAGATGGAAACAAAAAGGATTCTTCATCTTCTACTTCTTCTCAAAAAGAAGAAAAGACTGCTGAAGCTTCTGCCAATCAATCTGAGGAAACGGCTACAAACGAAGAGTCAGATACAACTAATGCTGATGGTGAAGAAGAAAAAGACTACTTAACAAATGATCACGAATTTGTAGCCAGCGAACTGGCTAATTTAACCGAAAAGCAAATTAGCGACAAATTAGGTCAGCCTCAAAAATCTGAGGATATTAAATTCCGTTATTCAGGAACATCTAATTTTGTTCCTGCTGTTGTACATTATTATGAAAATGAAAAGTATGCGGTCACTTTTGTCCAAGGTAAAGCTGCCCGACTCTTATATTCAGTTGCAGATCTGGAAATTCCTTTTGATGATGATGAGGAAAGAGTAAAGGCTCTTGAACTTGCAGGACTGCCAACAGATGCTGAAGAGACAACAGACACTGATACTGCTTATGTCTGGAATAATATCGGCGGCGTATATGAAGTGAAAATGTTTGCGAAAGCTAATTTAGTAGATTACTTATTCATCACGCTTGATGAAGCTTACAAATAATTTTCAGACAAAGAAAGAGACATTGTTTCAAGAAATCCGCTATTATCACCGTTTCTATGCTTATCCTACTTGCATAAGATAAGTTGAGGAGAGAAACCGGCTTCTCACAGTGCAAGAAGAGGAGTGAAACCATGTCTAGTTTTACGCTTATAGTAGTACTATTCGTCCTGCTCATTATTGTCGGAGCCGTTTCCTATGGAGGGAATGGATGCTGCTGTGTTTATCCATCTCCGTACGGGTATGCGTCTAACGCACCAATTAATGGGTACTGGAACGCATAATACTAGATTAAAAGAGGGAATCTCCCACCGGAGACTCCCTCTTTCTTTATAACTTCTCTCTCATACTATCAGCTATCGGTTCGACTTCTGAACCTACTACAACTTGAATGTTTTGGTTGTTTAATTTGATCAGCCCTTTTGATCCAGCTTTTTTAAGAGCATCTTCGTCTACTTTCGTTATATCGTTAATCTGCAAACGTAGCCGAGTGATACAGTTTTCTAACAATACGATGTTTTCTTTTCCGCCTAATGCAGCTAAATAGGCATTTGCCGCAGCATCATACTTTTCATTAGCAGTTGTAGTTGTTGCCGCCGCTTCTGCTTCAACGATATCCTCGTCTTCACGCCCTGGAGTCTTTAAATCTAGTTTTACAATTACATATCGGAACACAACATAATAGAGTACAAAATAAACAGCACCGATCGGCAGCAGAAGCCATCCGTTATGAGCCTTCTTAATATTTAAGAAGTAATCTAGTGCTCCTGCTGAGAATGTAAATCCATGATGAATATCAAACAATACGGCAACTGACATCGAAATCGCGGTTAATACTGCATGAATTACATAAAGAAGAGGTGATAAAAACATAAATGCGAATTCGATAGGTTCAGTAATACCTGTTACAAAAGAAGTAAGTGCCATACTTCCAAGCATTCCCGCTACTGCTGCTTTACGATGTTTTTTTGCTGTATGAATCATCGCTAAACATGCAGCTGGCAACCCAAACATCATTACAGGGAAGAACCCTGCCATATAGAATCCTGCCTTCGGATCATCGGCAAAGAAACGCCATAAATCTCCAGTTACTTTTCCGTTTTCTCCTGTAAATTCCCCATATACAAACCATAAGAAACTATTTAATACATGGTGAAGTCCTAACGGAATCAATAAGCGGTTAAAGAATCCAAAAATACCAGCACCTATAGCCCCGGCGCTTGTAATCCACTCACCGACATTCTCTAATCCCATTTGAATGTATGGCCAAACGACTCCAAACACTAATGCTAAAAGAACCATCGTTCCTGCCGTTATAATCGGTACAAAACGTTTGCCTCCAAAGAAAGAAAGCCAATCTGGGAGTTTTGTATTACTGTATTTATTATATAATAGCCCTGCAATTACACCTGCCAGAATTCCTCCGAGTACCGACATATCAAATTCTTTTGTTTTCATTACGGTTTCCGCGAATGATTTTCCGCCTTCAGTTAATACAAAATATCCAATAGCTCCAGAAAGTCCAGCTGCACCATTACTGTCTTTTGCTATACCTACAGCTACACCAATCGCAAAGATAAGTGCCAAATGACCAAATATTGCGTTACCCGCTGCCGCTAAAAATGGAATGTCCAGCAAGTCTGGCTGACCAAAACGCAGCAATAAACCAGCTGCAGGAAGAACAGCGATTGGAAGCATAAGCGCCCGGCCTATTCGTTGTAAGAACCCTAACATGACAACCTACCCCTTTCATTTTTGAGAATACATTTTTATCGCATCTTTCAATCTGCCATGATGCTGTTCTATATATCCTTTTGCTTCATCCGCTGAGACACCTGTAATCAGCTGAAAAATGGCTGCTTTCGTATTTCCGTTTTGATCTAACAGTGCTTTTTCAGCTTCATTTTCAGTGACACCCGTTGCCTCTATAATAATATTTCTTGCACGCTGCCTAAGCTTTTCATTCGTAGGCTGTACGTCAACCATAAGATTGCTGTACACTTTCCCCCACTTAATCATGCTTGTTGTAGATATCATGTTTAACACAAGCTTTTGAACCGTTCCTGCTTTCATACGCGTTGATCCCGTAACCACTTCAGGGCCTGGCACTACTACTAAACTTGTATCAGCCAGCTTTTCCATCGGCGAATTCATAGAACATACTAAAGCTGCTGTATGTGCTCCCTGCTGCTTTGCATATTCCATAGCTCCAAGACAATATGGCGTTCTTCCTGATGCTGCAATTGCAACTACCACATCTTTTTCAGTAATATTTTCATTTTGAAGGTCCCTTTTCCCTAAATCAGCATCATCTTCTGCACCTTCAATCGCATTTCGAAGCGCGTATTCGCCGCCTGCAATGAGACCTACGACCAACTTAGGATCGGTTCCATATGTCGGGGGACATTCTGATGCATCCAATACTCCAAGACGCCCGCTCGTTCCTGCACCGATATACAGCAATCTTCCGGCATTTTCAAACGCTTCGACTACTTTTTCGGCAACGATGCTGATTTCCTTTAAAACAGGTGTAATACAACTGGCTACTTGCAGGTCAGCTTCATGTATTTTTTTGACTACTTCTAAAGCAGAAAGTTCGTCGATATTCAACGTATCCGGATTTCTTCTCTCCGTAGCCAATTTTGTTAAATCCATTTTGATCTCCCTTCATGCTGCACTGTTTAAGTTACCGTTAACAATCTTTTGGTAAAAGGATAAACTTTCTCCCGCCACGTATAAATTTGAGCAATGGCTTACTTTCTTTACAAACCTTACCTGCACAATTTACCTTTTTGTTCGCAGGCAGCCTCTGTAAGCATATCTGGAGTTCACCAGAATACCTCCCATACAGCATGTTATCAACCGTAATATCGCCCTCGTTAAAATAGTCATCCGTATAGGATTCCGGTTTATACTGATTATTTTTTTCTCTCGATGTAGCAGATCGTATCACATATTGCGCCGCATCCAGGCGATTTGTGTGAACGGTATGATAGAAACTTTGGTAGTTTTTCCTAAACTTTACATAAATCAGGATAACTTGTTCTGTTAAATAATTTAGTTCCTGGACCGAATGATCGGATAGGCTAATATCTCCTGCACAAATCTTATCAGTTCCAAGTTCCTTTAATTCTAATGCTGACTCTAAAGGGGTTATGTTTCGATGATCTTCAATGGTCGGCAGCCTTTCCTGCAGTGGTCCTCTAAGTTTTTGATCACCCGGAATAAATGCCATCGTTTTCATTCCATAACGATGAAACATCTCATTACGTTCCCTAAGTGCAAGTTTAGAGATACCTGTAAAAGGCTTTGGATAAAAATTATGACACGCTTCAGCTTGGCTCGTATCAAGCCCTTCGTTAACAAGTTCTTTCAGCTGATCTGCATCAATGGTACTTGCATTCAGACCAACTTTTAGAAAATGGGACAGCCAAGCAATCTGCTTAGCTGTAAACCCATAATCCAATCTGACTCCTGTAATACCCCATTCCTTAAGAATCGGAAGTTCCTGAAACTCTAAACCCAAACGTTCAAGAGAAGCTGGTGATAGATCAGCCATTACATCCATGTGAACGGTTTGAGCTATATCACCTAGGTTTTTAACTTTTTTCGTAAACGTAATACGTTCATCTTTTTCTTCAGGAATGTGTAAAGAAGTGAAAATATATTGAAATCCATTTTTTGCACACTTCTCAATCCAGTTTGAGTTAAAAGATTCTGGTTCACTTAAATATATGGATATTCCTAAACACAAAGGCATTCAACTCCTGTTTAAATGTCTTTTGCCATACTTTCTTTAAATCCAAATGTCCATGTGAAGATAAATCCAAAGATATAAGCGATTACTAATCCTACAATATAAAGCAGCATCTGATTGGTATTAACTAAGAACACAAGCGGAATACCAGATACACCAATCGCAATTGTTGCTACTTTAAAGAAGGCTTGGAATGCTCCGCCAATAGCTGCTCCTAAACAAGCGGTTAAGAAAGGACGGCCAAGCGGCAGTGTTACCCCAAAAATTAATGGCTCACCAATTCCTAGCATACCTACAGGAAGACCACCTTTGATAACTTTGCGAAGTCTTTGATTTTTCGTTTTAAAGTAAATCGCGAATGCAGCACCAACTTGCCCTGCTCCACCCATTGCAAGGATTGGTAAGAGTGGGTCATCACCAATTGAGTTGATAAGCTCCATATGAACAGGAGTTAGCCCTTGGTGAAGTCCTGTTACAACCAGCGGCAAGAATGTACCTGCTAAAATAAGTCCAGAGAAAACACCGCCAATATCAATTAAGTTCAACAATCCTTTTGTGATTAGATCCGATAAGAATCCGCCTACAGGCTGAAGAATGTATAATGTAGCAAATCCTGTGATTAATAACGCAAGTGTTGGTGTAACGATAATATCAATAGCTGCGGGAACAAATTTACGAATTCGTTTTTCTAAAAAGGCTATTAAAATAGCTGCAAGCATAACACCAATTAATCCGCCCCGTCCAACTACTAAAGCCTCACCAAAAAGCTTGATGTTAGCAAGACCTGGGTTGATAAGCAGAATACCAGCAGCTCCCCCTAAAGCAGGAGTACCCCCAAATTCTTTTGCAGTGTTTATCCCTACAAATACTGCCAAATAACCAAATACTCCCCAACCAATCAAGCCTAACATTTGAATGAATGAAGATTCTGGGTTTGCATCCAGTCTTAATGCTACGTTCGTGATTCCTGCGATTAAACCAGAAGCTACGATTGCCGGAATTAACGGAATAAAGATACTCGCAATTTTACGTAAAAATTGCTTAAATGGTGTTGCGTTTTTCTTATTGAGGGCATCTTTGTTCATGCGTGCCATCTGCTCAAGGTCCATCGGGTTCGTTTCATCAACAGAATGAATATTCATGCCTGTTTCATCACTCATCGCCAGTGTTACTCTGTTCACAATTCCAGGACCAACGATAATTTGAAGCGTATCATCTTCTACAACACCTAACACGCCATCCACATCTTTTAATCCTGCTAAATTCACTTTAGATGAGTCATGTAGGTTTACCCTGATTCTTGTCATACAGTGCATCAACGTTTTAATGTTTGATGCGCCGCCGAGATTTTCTATGATGCTTGTCGCCATTTGCTGCTCTTTCCCCATTTTTTCCTTCCCCCTTTTGTAATCGCTTTCATTTTTATATAAAACGCTTGAGTTTAGCGCTTCATATCAATCATAAATTTGTAGCGGTCTCCACGGTATACGGAGTGAACTACTTCGAGAGGCTTGCCAGTTGTCAAATACGTCAGTCTTTGTATGAGCAAAACAGGTGCTCCTTTGGCAATCTCTAAAATTTCACTCTCTTTTTCTCGTGCAATAGAAGCCTCGAGACTTTGTGTCGCGTAATCGATATTAAATCCCGCTTGTTCAACTTGAGAATATAATGAGCCTTCTTGAAAATGACTCTCTTGCAGATGAATGAGCTGCACCGGAACAAAAGTGGTTTCAATCGCCATCGGCACATCATTTGCTAATCGAACTCGTTTTATTTCATAGATTTCGTCGTTATGGGATATTTCCAGCACTTTAGCAATCTGGTGGTTAGCTTGAATGATTTGAAAGGATACGAGTTTAGAAGCTGGATTATATCCTCTCGCTTTCATATCCTCAGTAAAACTTGTTAAACCTAATAATTTTTGTTCGATTTTTTTACCGGATACAAAAGTTCCCTTACCTTTTCTTCTCGTCAAATAACCGTCATTGACTAAGTTGTTGATTGCTTGACGAACTGTCATTCGGCTCACTTCGTAGTTTTCTGCAAACTCTCTTTCAGAGGAGATCATTGAGCCTGGTTCCCATTCTCCTTTATCAATCTTATTTTTGATCGCCTCTTCAATTTGATAATAAAGAGGTACTGGTGATGTTTTATCTATAATCATAAAAATGATTCAACTCTCCTTATCTAGAAGCATTCTTGCACCTTTGTCTGCAAGCACAGTCACATTTGGATGCATAGTCAAAACTGTAGCAGGAATTTCTTCATTTAATGAACCTTGCAATAGTTCCCTTACAGCTCTTGCTTTGCGTTCCCCGATCGCCAGTAAAAGGATTTCCTTACTGTCCAATATCGATCCAATACCCATCGTAATAGCGTGAGTGGGCTGCTCTTCATCGGTAAAATATTTTGCATTTGCTTGAAGTGTCGATTCTGTTAGCTTTACGACATGCGTTCTAGAGTCAAAATTTGTTCCAGGTTCATTAAAACCGATATGTCCATTTTCACCGATACCTAAAACCTGTACATCAATACCGCCAAGCTTTTTAATTAATTCTTCGTATTGGATACATTCATTTTCCAGATTCTCTGCTTTACCATTAGGAAGATGTGTATGATGAGAAGGGATATCAACATTTTGAAAAAAATGTTTTTCCATATAATTATGATAAGTTTCAGACCCAGCGTATTCATCCAAATTCACCGTATACACGTGATGAAAAGATTGCTTATATTCATTACTATATTTCGAAAGGTATCGGTACATGCCTAATGGAGTATTGCCAGTTGGGAGGCCAAGCACCAACCTGTCTGCGGTTTTTATTTTCAAAAATAAAATCTCCGCAGCTGTCCTGCTTAATTCTTGTTCATCAGTAACGGAAATAAGCTTCAAACCTAACCCTCCTTCCGATGATATGAAAGCTCTCCGCGGCAAAAGGTCATAAGAATTTGGTGATCCTTGGACATCACTGTTATATCCGCATCCTTCCCTTTTGAGAGGCTGCCTTTTCGATCGAAAATTTTCAATTCCTTTGCTGCATTCGTACTCGTCATTTTGACAATATCCGATAGTGAACACCCTGTGTATTCCATCATGTTCCTAACTGCATCATCCATGCTTAAAATACTTCCTGCGAGTGTTCCGTCCTCTAGCATGGCTTTGCCGTTCTTGACCGTTACATGCTGACCCCCTAAAGTATACTCTCCATCACCCAACCCTTTGGCACGCATGGAATCCGTAATCAAAATGGTTCGATCTGCTCCTGTAGAATGATACGCAAGCTTAATCATTTCTGGACTTGCATGAACACCGTCAACAATCATTTCTACCATCAATTCATCTTGAATGAGAGCTGCTCCCGCTACTCCAGGATCGCGATGGTGCATACCTCTCATACCATTAAACAAATGTGTTACATGGGAAACACCTGCTTCGATTCCTTCTTTAACTTCAATAAAAGTGCTGTCACTATGTCCAATCGATGCAATACAGCCATTCTTCTTTAAATAGTTTGCAAGACTATGGCCACCTTCTACTTCCGGTGCTAGTGTTACAAGTTTAATATGACTTTGAGATTGCTGCTGCAACTCTATAAAGAGGTCTACATCCGGTTGTTGTATAAACTCTTTTGGCTGAGCCCCTGCACGTTTCTCTGAAATAAAAGGACCTTCCAGATGAATGCCTATAATCTCCGCAGCCCCTGGCTTTTGTTTCTTTATAAAAGAAGCAGTTTGGGTCAATGCTTTCTTAATATGATCGATATTTTCAGTCATCGTCGTGGCAAGAAAAGAAGTAGTTCCTTCAGCAGGAAGAGCTTGCGCCATCTTCCCGAGTACTTCTTCAGTCCCGTCCATCACATCTGCACCGACAGCTCCATGAATATGTATGTCGATCATTCCTGGCAGCATGACGGCTCCTTCGGCTATTTTATATGTTTTTGTTTCTTCTTCGTTGCCAAGTGGATTTACTTCACCGATGTATTCGATTTTGCCCTCTTTGATAAAGAGGTAGCCATTTTCTACGAATGACCCATGTTCATTAATAAAGGCTCCATTCAATAAGATATCTTGACTCATGTCCACTCCCCTTTATCACTTTATGTCAAGAGTATCATTAGTATAACTAGTTGTCTATACCAGTCAGAAAATTCAAATAAAAATAGCTAAGGTGATTTTACCCTAGCTATTTTTTCAAATTAATAGAGTAAATATTTCTTTCTCAATTCTTTAAATTGATACAGCTCTTCCTCATAGCGAGAAACAATATCCTCTACTGAACTCCCGGATTCAATTGCTTCTCGTACCCAGCCATTCCCGATTAATAGATCAAAGTAAGATTTTCCTGCACTGTCTTCTGCACGGAACGCAAAATCGGCAGGATACATATCATGGATTGTTTTAACTAAAGCTATTCCAGTTAATACAGGCTGGAATAACTTCTCGTCTGTTACATGTATTTCGATACCATGCGATAGTTTTCCAACATGCTTTGAAGTCGATGGTATAAAAGATGCAGAACGGAACTTCACACCAGGCAGAGCTTGTTCGTTTAGTGCAGAAGCTAAGTGATCTCCATTAATAAAAGGGGCGCCGATTAGCTCAAACGGTTTCGTAGTCCCTCTTCCTTCTGATACATTTGTACCCTCGATCAATGCGCTTCCAGGATAAACAAGGGCCGTGTCTTTTGTTGGCATATTAGGTGAAGGAAGGACCCAATCCAGTCCGCTTTCTTCATAAGTCCACGATCTTTTCCATCCCTTCATTTCTACCACTTCTAAGTCAGCATCAATATGAAATTCTTTATTAAATAATTTTGCGAGTTCACCAACCGTCATACCATGTCTTAAAGGAATCGGGTACATCCCTACAAATGATGAATAATCCGGATCTAATACCGGTCCTTCTACCTGCGTACCCCCGAGTGGATTTGGACGATCCAAGACGACAAATGGAATGTTATTTTCTTTTGCTGCCTCCATCGCGTATGCCATTGTATAAATGTACGTATAGAAACGAGTTCCCACATCTTGAATATCAAAAACTAACACATCTATTCCTTCAAGCATTTCAGGAGTAGGCTTTTTCGTTGGTCCATATAAGCTGTAAACAGGAAGACCTGTTTTAGGATCTGTATAGAATTCCACATATTGTCCAGCTTGCGCACTTCCACGTACCCCATGTTCGGGACCGAATAAAGCTTTTAGCTCGATATCAGGATTATTGTATAAGACATCTACTATGCTGTTTAAATTCCGGTCAACTCCAGTTGGGTTTGTTATTAATCCGACTTTTTTTCCTTCTAACAAAGATAGATTGTCCTTCAGAAGCATTTCTAAGCCCGTTTTAAAATTTTGCCTATGATAATTATCATATTTGCTTCTTGTTGCATTGAGTGTTTGTGTACTCGGGAGCACTACTGATAAGACGAGCAAGACAGCTAATAAAAATCCCCATTTTTTCATTGCGCTTTCCCTCCTTCTTTTAATATCCTAAACCGTGTCCAAACGGATATAGTACAGTATCATCTTGATAAATCGTAACTGGAAGCTTTCCTGACGGGTTGTTCATACCAAAAATGGTTTCAGCCGTTGCTTTGAAACTGGCATCTCTGAATCCATATTGGGCAAGATAAGCAGTAACATCAGGGAACGCCATAATGTCATAAGGATTTCGAATTCCTACTGCTACCGTTTTATTTGGAGCCGCTTGAATCACTTGGTTTACCATCTGCATTTGGCTGCTTGATGGTAATCGTCCTGATACGTTAAATGTGTAAGTGCCTAACACAACTAAATCTGCATTTCGTACTTTCATTAGCTGTTCTTCTGTTAGCTTTTGGGCTGATAGAATTAACTCCACAGATGGAATATAGGCGGATAAAGCTTGCTGAAGAGATTGACTATAGGTGTTTCCTACAACAACAACAGAATCGATGCTTTCTTTATTTACTGGCAGCAGCCCGCTGTTTTTCACCAATGTAATAGATTTGCGTGCAACTTCTTTTTCTACTTCTTTATGTGCAATGTTCCCTACAACATTTTGTGCATTTTCTACTTTTTCTTCGACTGGTGTATCTGTCATTTGTTTAAAAATTCCGCGTTTCGCTTTTAATGTCAGTAGTCTCTCTACTGATTCATTCACTCTATCTTCTTTAATATCTCCTCTTTCTACGGCATCATAAAGTCCATTTGCTACTTCTTCTAGACCAACAGGCATCAGAACAATATCTGTTCCTGCATTAACTGCACGAATAGCAGCATCCACTGGTCCGAAATGATCAACGATCGCTTGCATGTTGAGCGCATCTGTTGAGATTACACCTTTAAAGCCCATTTCTTTTCTCATCAAATTCGTTAATACTTCATAAGACAAAGTAGCTGGAAGGTTAATCTCTGTTCCATCTTTTTTCGAAATAACAGTTGTGGGATCAATCTTCGGGAACGTTACATGTGCAGTCATAATTGCATCGATCCCCTGATTCATCGCTTGCTGGAACGGATAAAGTTCTACTTCCTTTAATCGCTCTTTATCATGTGGGACTGAAGGTAAACCAAGATGTGAATCAACAGCAGTATCACCATGTCCTGGGAAGTGTTTTGCTGTAGCAGCCATCCCCGCACTTTGTAATCCTTTTGTATAAGCAGTCCCTAACTCTGCAACTAACTTTGGATCTTCACCAAAGGAACGCACACCGATAACAGGGTTATCAGGATTGTTGTTTACATCAAGTACTGGAGCCAGATTCATGTTGATTCCTAGCGAATCGAGTTCAGAACCAATAGATTTTCCGACTGATTTTGCCAATTCTGCTGATCTTGTTGCACCAAGCGCCATATTTCCTGGGAAATCGGTACCACTCTGCAAACGTGTCACAATTCCGCCTTCTTGGTCGATTGATATGAGAAGACCATATTCCTCATTTGCCTTCTTATACTCATCTACTAATCTTACAGTTTGCTCAGTTGTAACTACATTCTCACGGAATAAAATGACTCCGCCTAAATAGTATTTTTTCACTAACTCCTTTATTTCATCGTTCATTTCAGTAACCGGTTTCCCATTCCAGTTACGGAAATCTGGCATTAGCATCTGTCCAATTTTTTCTTCAACTGACATTGATTTGATCGCTTTTGAAATCAGATCGTATTTTTCACCTTTTTGTTTTTCGAACGCAGCTTTTCCATGCTTAACAAGTATTCCAATTCTGTCGAATGATTTTCCATCTGTAACAAAAATAAATGTTTTGCCGTTGTGACCGCTTAATGTAACGGTACCTTCCTGAACGGAAGCCACATTTTTATTCGTGGATCCCCACTTCAGATGTTCTTTAACTTCGGAATAAGCACCATCATTATCAGCTTTCAATGCAGAAAGTTTAATTGTATCGCCATTAAGTTCTGTACTTAATTGCGGCATATTTTGAGCGATAATTAACGATTCGCTATCCCATTGTTTAGCAAAAACTTTAGATTGTCCTGTTCCTGCAAACAAAGGAATAATCAAAAATGCAGTTAAAAATAAAGACCCTATCATTCTTAAAGCTTTCAATACATCCAACCTCCTCAAATTGGTAGCGCTTTCTTTCTTTGACACTTTTCGGTAGAAAAAGGAAGGTTCCTGTCACATGGTGTAAAAACAGAACTTAAGTCCTTTTATGTGCTAGGACTAGTTGTCTATACCAATCTTAAAACAGTCTTCATATCAGTAAGAAAGACTCAAAAAAACTTTTCCGAGATTTCAGATAACATTTTAGTTTTAATAACTTTTGAGGAAGGGGAATGAAATATACAAAATAAAGAAAAAAAGCTTGCGGCGATAATTTTAAATCGATATAATTCATTATGTTACAGAAAAAATACGGGGGCTTAGCTCAGCTGGGAGAGCGTTTGGCTGGCAGCCAAAAGGTCAGCGGTTCGATCCCGCTAGTCTCCACCATACATAACAGTCAAAACCCTTGAGGAATCAAGGGTTTTGTTTTTTATAAAAGCCAATGTAAAATCGCACCTTTAGTTTACTTATGTGAATGATAAGTTAAAAAACGCAATATAAAATTATTTTCACTTATTTTTTAATGGCAGATTTATCGTAAAGCATGTTCCTTTGTTTAACTCACTCTTAATCAAAATTTGTCCGCCCATTTGTTTTACGATTTGATGGCATACGGTTAATCCTAAGCCAGTTCCCTTTTCCTTTGTTGAGTAATACGGGCTTCCTAGTTTTTTCAATTGCGCTTCGGTCATTCCTACACCGTTATCTTTAATTTGAATGGATACGAAGCCATTTGAATTTTTTGCAGCCGATAGCCAGATTTCCCCTTCGCTTTTAATCGCTTCAATCGCATTTTTGATGATGTTTATCAACACTTGCTGAATTTCTAGTTTAAGCCCCTCGATTTCGAGAGATGATTCCACTTGCTGTGTAATATGAATACTGTTCAGAATGGCATACGAATGCATCACGTCAATCGATTGTTGTATGATAGAAGTCAAATCAATGATTTCATATTGATCAGTTTGCGGCTTTGCGAGAGCTAAATATTGATTGATGATTTCCTGTGCCCGATCTAATTCCTCAATCGAGATTCTTATGTATAAATGCTGTTCCTTCGTTAAATTTTCTTTTTGCATTAACTGCATGAACCCGCGCACAGATGTCATCGGATTACGGATTTCGTGTGCAACCGAAGCAGCCAGCTGGCTGACGACATTCATTTTTTCCGTTCGGATCAGTTCTTGTTTCATTTCCATTTGCTCATTCATGTTTTCAATTAAATATATGATTGCAATCAAAGTTGCCAAAACAATAAGAGAGGAGCTTACTTCAAAAAAGGTTTGCCGGTAGTCTCCTTTTAAGGTAAGAAAAATCCCTCTTGTGATCGGAATCGTCATATAAAACAAACTGATCACGATAACTTTTCCTTTTATTTGATAACGGTGAAACCTACTGCTTACTGGGAGTAACAATAGACAAAACACCGTATAATTGCCTAATAAGATCAATAACCTCTGGTCTGTAAAATACCCTGTTATAAGCAGTGCAAAAAAGGTTGCAAATCCAGCTCTTTTGCCTCCGTATAAAAAGGACAGTATGATAGCGACAGCTTTAAAGTCATACTTATAGATTTCGGAATAAAGGACAGGTTGGCTCATTGTAAAAACTAATATGATCAGTATGAACAGAAAAAATTTCGAGCAAATTTTTTTCCGTTTCTCTTCTCTTTCTATAAAAAAGACTTGATAGATTAGGATTGTAAAAAGAATAAAGACCACGTGCAAGCACATGCTTTGGATAGACTCCCACATATCGTTCCCTACTTCCTAGATTTACCTGCCTTTTTTGATTTTCGACAAAATCTAGGAAAATCCTTGTCTACTAAACAATAGTTTGCATAAAAATATGCGATACCAATACACACAATAGGATGGATGAAACTTGAATATAAAAATACACAGCTATTTCCTAATTCAATTACCTCGTTTTCAATCGTTCACAGTAAACACCATGCATATACCAAGACTTTGTAATTCATCACAATAAGAAAGCCACCTTCCAGAGGGGAAGGTGACCAAGACATTAATTTATAACTGGTTTTAATCCGCGTCGGTTTATTTCTTCTTTGAGGTGTTTAGCAATCTCACTGTTTTTTTCATGTTTTAAAACTTCTCGATAAGAAATAATCAATTGTTCGTCACTCATGATCTTGTTCAAATGCATTCCTCCTCAAGTTGGTTTTTGTTAGATTACAAATCTAACATATCTACAGTCTAAGTCAAAAATTTCGATAAAAAAAGACAAAAAAGTGCTAAAATTCAAAAATTTTATATAGTACTTTAAAACCATACCTGTTGATTGAGCTTGTGTGAAGAATACATTCCTGAGTCTCTAATCTTGTAAGACAATCAGCTTTTCAATAAAGACTCTTTACGATATGTACTAAAAGCACCAATTTTTAAGAAAAGAGCTTTTAATAAAGAAAAGCTGCCTAAGTTGGCAGCTAAAATTTGAATTACTTAAAATTTTTTTATCAATCTACTTTTATGGATTCACTATATTTCTTAAAATTATCCATAAACGCCTGCCATCCTGCTTCTTGCATTTCTATGGGATTGGTAGATTCCGCTTCAAATGTTTCAATTACTTTAGTGTCGTTTTCTTGGTTAATAAAAGAAATCGTAACTTTTCTTCCATCATCAAGAATGTAAGAAATAAACTCATTTTCTTTTACATCATCATAAACACCACCAAAATCGAATCCAAAACTCCCGTCCTTAGCTTCCATTCTTGTAAGAAATCTCCCGCCAATTCTTAAATCATTTTCTGCATTTGGCGCATGCCAATCATCAGAAGCAAAACTCCATTTTGTTATATGCTGTGGCTCTGTCCAATATTTCCAAACTTCTGCAACCGGCTTATGAACTGTGGTTTCTACCGTAATTGTTACTTTATTACTTGTCTCCATTTTACTTATCCACCTCACCATAATAAATTCGTTGACTTCTTAATCTTTTAAATTCAATAAAAACATCCATTTTTCCTTCTTAAAAACGTGCACCTGATGAATATCAATTAATAACAATTACACATTTCTTTTACTGTTGATAGGATAGTAATTTTTTTCGCTTGCATCCAAAAGATCGGCTTTCAATCCTACATACAAACAAAAACCCTTGAGGATTCAAGGGTTTTTATGTTTAAAAAATCATATTCCACGTAGTTTGTCCGACGATTCCGTCTGCGGTTAATTTTTTTCTCCTCTGATAAGCTTTTACGGCTGCTCCTGTTTTTGTTCCAAAGACGCCGTCCACAGTTATACCGAGTGCTTTTTGAATTCTTTTTATATTCTCAGTATCTTTAGATCCTTTTTTTATCACATAGCGTGGGTATGGGATGACAGCTTGCGGCTGTGGTTTTAAAGCTGCTTCTAGTTTAGCCATAGTTTCTTTTCCGGCTAACCCATCTACCGTAAGCTTGTTCATCCGCTGAAAAGTCCTTACAGTAGTGTAAGTCTTTTCACCAAACATTCCATCTACCACTAACTTAAATCCGACAGCATTTAACTTTCTTTGAAGATCTTTTATATCTTCGCCGCTGTCACCTTTTTTGAGATATCCCTTATTCGTGTCTTTTACAACAGAAGGTTTGGATATTGCTTCTGTATCCATTTCTTTTCTCACATCATTAAGGAATTGATTAAAGGTTATCCCATATTGGTTGAGTGCATTATCAGGGTCTGTTCGCCGGTTTGTGTCCAGTTGTTTATGACTTGCAATCTTGCTGAATGGATCCCATTTATTCTTTTTACAAAACCATGACCAAAACCAAACATAACGTTTATATGCTTCTTGAAATTGAATAGATCCCCCAAAGCAAATTTTTACTTCTATAGCAGAATCGTTAGCATCTGCCCCAAAAAGAAGATTATCCATTTGTGTTGCATATTGAACATGATAGGCAATCTCATCTAGTGGAACAATCACTAAAATTTCTTTATCGTCAATAAATACATGTGTACTCGCACTAGGCTGCTGATTATTTAAATAAGTACGATTCTCACGTGCGGTTGTTCCTGGATTCTCTGTATCGTGCGCTACTCCAAAAACAAGGCTTTTGAGTTTCTTTCCAGGTCTTGCATTACCGACTTTAATATAATCGTACGTAATTACATATGACATTCATATCCCTCCCTCCTATAATCTATGAAAATGAGAGAGAATTGCTTGTACACAAGTAAAAACGAAAAAAATAGTGCCTCTATGAGCACTATCTCTATTAAAACTATTTTTTCTTTTTTGGATCAGGATCTGTTTCTTCAGCAAACTCTGTCGCATATCTTAGATTTGGTCTTAGCCTGCTGACACGTCTTCTTTCCGTTTTTACAGCTGGTACATTTTTGATTAAATAACGATGCACGAATACCTCGGCTGCTATGAGGAGAATCGCTGAAATTGCACTTCCCCAAGCAATTTGAAGATAACCATTCAAGAGTACTGAACCAAACAGCCACACGATTGCATATACAATCATAAATTCAGCCATTAGCGTGTTTCTATTTCCGATCCGAGGCAGCAGTATTCGATCTGCAAGAATATATGTTACAGCCGTTGTTGTGATACTAAATGAAATAATTTCACGTATAGATGCATCAAAAACCAAATCCAAGCCTATTGAAAATGCAATTAAACAAACAATAAATTTTAATAGAAGAGCTTTAATTATTTCCAAGTCGAAAACCTCCTTTTCCTACTATAGTTTGATACAAAAAATGAAGGTTCATACTTGTTCTATTATTTTTATTCGAATCTAAATAATAACAAATCTGCGAAATATTTTTGGAATATTTTTGTAATAATTGAAACCAATCCCTCCTTTTCCTCGTCTAATATGTAAGTGGATGTTATTGAGGGGGTTTTTATTTTGAAGAAAAGAAATCGAGTTGTTCTTTTTGCACTATCTTCAGTGTTAGCAATTGGTGTGTACACTTTTAACGACTATAAAGATAAAGCAAATGCAACCGAAAATACGAAACACCACATAAATACTGACCAAATCATTGATAAAGCCAAGTCTAAGTATGAGCCATTACCTGCAGCTGAAAAGCAAGTTGCTGCTGCGGAAAAAATAGAAACAGTTAAACAAAGCCCTTCTATTAGCCAAACCGAAAAGTCTCAAACTGTTACGGATCGTTCACCTTCGAAACAAGTCAATAAACAACCTGTTAAAGAGATTACAGAGGTTACAAAGCAAGAAAATCAAAATTCCATAATAAGCGAAGAAGGTTACACATACGTAAATCTTATGAAAATGGAGAACCTGTCCAATTTAATAAATATTGCTAAAAAACATAGTGCCTTATTGTATGGAATGGAAAACAGTGATTGTTTTGCGATGTTTTCAAAGGACCATATGGAACAGCCCATAATAATGTTCAGTACTGGTTCTCGATCTGTTCCGATTGAACACGTTAGTATTTTATATGACATGCATCCCGCTATAAAAGATCAAATTAAGCAAGTTGTCGATACAGGTAAAGAAATGACTGTAGAAGTTGGAGAATACGAGAGTTATTTTATCTCTAAAGAGGATGGGGAAATCAAACTTTCCTATTAAATTAAGAAGAAGGCTAACCTCGAATGGGTCAGCCTTCTTTTTATCTTTTTAATCCTTCTTAATTTCTTTAAGTGCCACTACTTTTAGAGCGAGTAATTCATCATTTGAAAATTTTTTCTGAAATTCTTTATACATGGCTACTTGTCCTTTTTCATCCAATCCAGCAGTTATTTTGTTTTTTACTTTTAGAAAATCATTTAGTGTGTATTTATTAGAAATGAGCTTAACAGCTTCCTTCTTTGTTGTGAAAAGTAAGTTTCCTGGAGGAGTTTCGCCTGATTCGATGTATTTTCTAATCTCCGGGTCTTCTAGCAATTGATTGATCTCATCTTCATTGATGACCAGCTGATTTGAAATTTCGTTCATTGCTGTATCTGATGCATAGTCTTTCACAAAAAAGTAGCCGCCAACACCGATCACCAATAATAGAGTGAGGAAAATTCCTAGTATCCATTTCACCATTTTTTCACCACACCACCTCAAAAGTTTTATGCTCAATATCATTCCCATCTGCTGGGAATAAAAGATTTGTCTGCTATTTTATCAAAAATTCTTCTTAAGTTCACTCAATAACTATTTTTATTATGTTATTATTTACCATGTATTGCAACGAACAATCTATTTTACATAAGCAGGAGGTTCATATGGCTCGTTTAACCGATCACTTAATCGTGATTTCTTTTGATTGTTTATCTTCCTTAGATTTCCCTATGCTGAAAGAGCTTCCTCATTTTAAGAATCTTTTGCAGAGAGCAGCGTATTGCACACAAGTAAATTCAATATATCCTTCTGTTACTTACCCCTGTCATACGTCTATCATTACTGGAAATTATCCGAATCGCCATGGGATCGTGAATAATACATTATTACAGCCAGGCAGATCTTCCCCTGACTGGTATTGGCACCGTAAACATGTGAAAGGGACGACTTTATATGATGAAGCAAAAAAAGCAGGAATGAAAACTGCTGCATTGCTTTGGCCCGTTACGGCCCGTGCAAATATTGATTACCATATGCCTGAGATTTTCGCCAATCGTTCATGGCACCATCAAATCCCTGTCTCTCTTTTTAATGGCAGTATGCTCTACCAACTGGATATGAATCGTCGATTTGGTCATCTAAGAAGTGGTCTTAATCAGCCTGAGCTGGATGATTTTGTTTTAGAGTCGGCTGTACATACGATTAAAACAAAAAAGCCAGAACTTATGCTCGTTCATTTAGTAGATTTGGATTCTCAGCGCCATTACCATGGTTTTTCCTCAGAGGAAGCTTTGGCTGCTATTCGCCGGCACGATGTTCGTCTTGGCAGAATTGTTGAGGCTCTAAAAGAAGGGGGGATCTATGATCAATCGACGATTATAGCATTAGGCGATCATAGTGCTCTCGATGAATCAAAAGCTGTTAAGCTCAATGTTTTACTTCAAAAAAACGGTCTTATTCAAGTAAATGAACAAGGGGTTGTAACCCATTGGAAAGCTTACTGCAAAAGTTGTGATGGATCTGCATATATTTATGTAAATGATCCGTCAGATTTAAACACAAAGGAGGTAGCAAGCCAGCTTTTGAAGAATCTATTACTTGATGAATCCAACGGCATAGAAAAGGTTTATAGCCAAGAGGAAGCTGCTGCAATGGGAGCAGATGATCAATGTACGTTCATGATTGAAGCCAGACTTGGGTTTTATATTAAGGAGAATCTGGATGGTGAATTTATTGATCATATTTCAGAAAGGGATGTACGAGAAAAACGGTATACTTTTGCATCACACGGTTATTCTCCCGAAAAAGAAAACTATAAAACAATCTTTATGGCTGCCGGAAAGGGTATTCGTCAAAACACAGTCGTTCCGTCGATGAACTTGGTCGATGAAGGACCAACATTTGCAAAGCTGCTCGGTCTCGATTTAGGAGACACAGATGGAAGAGTAGTAGAAGAACTGATAACTGATTTTGCAAAATAAATCGTTACAGAAAGGAAAGAGCCAATGAAACGGTTTACGAAAGAAGAAAATAGCTGGATGTATTATGATTGGGCAAATTCTGCTTATTCCATCATTATTACTACAGCCGTGTTCCCCTTGTTTTATAAAGCGGCGGCTACGGATGCCGGAGTGAGTGCATCAAACTCGACAGCTTATTTAGGTTATACCATCGCCATATCCACATTTATTTTAGCGATGCTCAGCCCGATTTTAGGGACAATTGCGGACTACAAAGGGTTAAAAAAACGGTTTTTCACATTCTTTTTTTCATTAGGGATTGTATCGACTGCCGTCCTAGCATTTATACCTAGTGATCAGTGGCTGCTATTATTAATTTTTTATACGTTTACGGCAATAGGATCCAGCGGTTCGAACGTCTTTTACGATGCTTTTCTAACGGATGTAACAACAGAAGAACGGATGAACAGAATATCAGCTCGTGGATATGGATTAGGTTATATCGGCAGTACGATACCTTTCATTATAAGTATCGCAATTATTGTTTTAGCTCAAAAGGAGATTCTTCCAATTTCCACGACAGTCGGGAGTAAGATTGCCTTTTTGATTACAGCTGTTTGGTGGGGATTGTTCAGTATTCCGCTTTTAAAGAATGTTTATCAGCGCTATGGAATCGAACGAGAACCTAAGCTTGTATACAATAGCTTTAAGAGACTTGGTGCAACGTTAAAGGAAATTCAAAAATATCGTGCTTTGTTTTTATTCTTGCTGGCCTATTTCTTCTATATTGATGGTGTCGGTACGATCATTACGATGTCTACAGCTTACGGTTCTGATTTAGGAATCAGCTCTACGAATCTACTGATTATTCTTTTCGCTACACAAGTTGTTGCAGCGCCATTTGCTATTTTATACGGCAGGCTTGCCGAAAAATTCACAGGCAAAAAAATGCTTTATGTGGGAATCAGTGTCTATATTATCGTTTGTATTTATGCTTATTTCTTAAAAACAACAACAGATTTCTGGATTTTGGCTATGCTTGTCGCTACATCCCAAGGTGGTATTCAGGCATTAAGCCGCGCTTATTTTGCAAAGCTAGTACCAAAGAAAAATGCTAACGAGTTTTTCGGTTTTTATAACATTTTTGGTAAATTCGCGTCCATTATGGGACCCTTATTAATTGCAATAACTGCTCAAATTACAGGTAACTCTGCAAGTGCTGTGTTCAGCCTGGTGATTCTATTTATCATCGGGATAACTATACTTGTATTCGTTCCTGAACCAAAAGTAGATTCATCGCACACGATAAGCGCATAATTGATATTAAAAATGGCATAACTCAAAGGATGATTTATCGTCTTTTGAGTCTTTTTATTGTTTATTTTATTGTTCTGTATAAAGAAGGGGTCTGTCCCGGGACAGACCCCTCTCTTCCTAGTAATTTAAGCCATGGCTTCCCTGTCTGCTTTTTGTACGTTTTTCTTTTTAAAGTTGAAAACGGCAAATGATAATAAAGCAAAGATGACAAGATAAGATAAAAGAATGAACATGTTCGAGAATGCTGCACCTATATCATTGAGTGAGATAACAGCTTTAAAACCAGCGATCGAATAGGTAAATGGAAGGTATTCGCTTAGGTTTCTTAAATTTTCAGGCAGCATTTCAATTGGCAGGTTCGCTCCTGTAATAGACAGCTGCAAGATTACAAATCCTAAGGCGACAAATCGTCCGATGTTTCCTCCAAGTGCTGCTAGGAAAAGAACAATCGCCGAAAAGACAACGCTTACAACGATCGCAAATATAATTAATCCAAATGGATTACTGACATCAACCTTGAGAATTAGAAGAACAACAGCTAAAAGCAAGATAGCTTGTGCAATAGCAAGTGCTGCCAAGTTCATAAATTTCACGGCAAACCAATTAAAACTTGATATAAATGATGGTCTCTTAAAATCAATGAACAGAGACATGATCAAGATCCCTGCAAAGAGACCAAGAGTAAGAACGTATGGAGCCGTCGAATCACGATAATGATGATATTCGTTTACAGACTCACTTTTTAGTTTTACTGGAGCTGCAAACATTTTAATGTTTTCGTTTGTATTATTAAGTCCCCCCGTTTTTTCTGCTCCTGTTTTTAAACCGGATGATAGCTTTTCGCTTCCATCATTAATTTTTCCGGCTCCGTCATTCAGCTTAGTTGCACCTGCTGAAAGTCTTTTCCATCCTTCATCTACTTTTTGATTTCCATCAGATATTTTTCCTGCACCAGCATCTAATTTTGTTACACCAGCGGTTAGATTCCCCCAACCCTTGTTCACTTTTGCGTTTCCATCTGCAATTTTACCAGCCCCAGCTTCAAGCTTACCGGCACCTGCTTCAAGCTTACCAGCTCCTGCATCAACTTTTGTCTGGCCAGCAACCAGTTTGTTCAGCCCGTCGTTAAGTGCAACAGTACCTGGCGCAATTTTCGTAGAGATCCCATCTGCTACAGCAACTGCTCCGTCATTTAGTGCTACTGACTTTGTAGATAAGCTCGTTAACCCAGCGGATATTTCTTCCGCTCCATCGATAATCTGCTGATAATAGGGTCCAACATTAACTGTCGGATTGGCCTTCTTATATTCTTTTAGTCCAGCTACTAGTTTTTGTGCCCCGGTTGCGAGTTTTGCAGAACCTACTTTTAGTCTGCCTGTCCCATCTGCAACCTTTCTGCTACCTGGAACTAGTTTTTGTGATACACCGTCACTAAGAGTTTGACTGCCTGCTTGCGCTTTCTGCAGACCAGCTAAAATTTGAGACGTTCCATCCTTTAGGCTCAACGTACCATCATGAAGAGTTACTGTTCCATCATGAAGCTGTCCCGATCCATCTGATAATTTTTGTATATCACCTGATTTTGCGTTCAGATTATTTAACAGCAGCCCTGTACCGCTTTTCAATTCTTTTGTCCCGTTAGCTAACTTTGTGATATCTGATTGCTTAGAAGAAACAGAGCTTACAAGGTCGCTTGTTCCTTTATGCAGTTTCGTCGTTCCATCTGCAAGCTGAGAAGAACCATCTGCAGCCTTGCCAAATCCGGTCGAAACATCTCCAAGACTAGAGAACACTTTGGCAACATACTGTTCAGTAATTGTATCTCCCAATTTTTCACGAATTCTTTGAGTAGCGGTTTCAGTTACTTTTGATGCTAAAAAATTAAGCCCTTCATTTTGAATATATTCTAACTCAAGTTTTTTTGGATTTGGATCCAAAACGGTCGTTACACGATGAGAAAAATCTTCAGGTATAATAATGGCCATATAATAGTCGTTCTTTTGAAGTCCTTTCATAGCTTCTGTTGAGTTTACAAATTTCCATCCCAGATCCTTTCCGGACTTCAAGTTTGTTACTAAATCATCTCCTACGTTAATAGCTTGATCTCCAGATACCGCTCCTTTATCGTTGTTCACAACCGCAACAGGTAAGTTTGATAGATTATCATACGGTCCCCATGTTGCAGATAAAAGGATCCCCCCATACACAACAGGCACAAGCAATGCTGCGATCACGGAGAATAGTATGGCCTTATTGGCTGCCAATTTTGCGAATTCCGCGGAAAGTAAATTAAAAATGGTCATTCAGATTCCCTCCAAATGTGTAAGACTTTTAAAAATGAATGGCTGCTCATTCATTCGCTAATTATCATAATATTCAAATAACATATAGAAAGCTAGTCCATCTGAAAAAACACATATATCTTACTACTTGGTCTATACATAAAGTAGTATTGTAAGATATCGAGGGATCGGGACCATATCATCACGATTAGTAATAGTGCCTTAACTAACTAATCAAACAATAAGCCTTATTCACAGATCATGAACAAGGCTAGAATTCTACTTATTGTGTTGGACCGTGCTGAGGCATTTGAGTCATATAGTTTGAAAACTGCTGATACGTCTGCTGAATCTTCTGAGGATCTTCTGCTTCAAGAGCGTACCACCCTTTTTTAAACATCATTTCATATAATTCACGCTGCATATTTTGAGTTTCATTAAAAACAGATAAAAGGTCTCGATAAAGAGCTTCATGACTTGCCTCATTTAAAGCTGTCGAATAAGAATCAGTCATGTATTTTTCATAAGAAAGAAGGTCATTTATATAATCACGATCATTCATTTGCGGTGTTTTTGGAACCGTTGATTCCGGGTTTTGCATTTTGTTCGTTTGATTCATTTTATCTTTCTCCTTTCTAATTTCGGGTACTGTTTTGAGGCTGATTCATCGCTGCTTGCTGAGCCGAAATATGTCCTAGAATGCGGTTATAATGGCTTTCATGCATTTTACAAGCCTTTTCAAGTGTTGATTTAATTTCGAAATCCTGACATTGAGAAGCCATAGAATGTGCCTTTTTGGCTCCAAGCAAGTTCCAAGAAAGCATATCCTTAATATAATTTAGATCTTTTCCAGTGATCACTTTAGGGGGATTTTGATAAATTAGCTGCTGATTTTGAATCTGATTTTGATTTTGACTCTGATTTTGCATCTGCATAACATTTCCTCCTTTAAGAATTTCTATCCTAGTTTCTCTAACTTTATTGTGATTATTCTTGAGTGCCAATAAAAAAAGGACCCAAAAGGTTTGGCTGCCTTCTGAGTCATTTCAATTTTTCATTTGTTATTTTATTGTACGATCCATTTCGGTCCTAGTATTGTTTGGATGCGATAAAAGTTTCCATAAACTGCATTAATGGTATATGTTCCTGGATAAAGACTTGCCGCTGCCATTTTATGCCTTGTATCCGGTCGATCATATAATGGAACTTTTGCTGTTAACTTAATCGTTTTAGTCGTGTGAGTGATTCGTTTCTCCCAGCGCTTATCTCCTTCTAGTGCCATGTATAGACCAGCTTTTTTATTTCGTGCCCACTCATCATTAAAAACAGAAATCGGTACATTCGTTTCACCAGAATAAGGAGCTAATTCAAAAGTGAACCCAGGACGTTTATAGGTTTGAATGAACCAGTCTTTATAACCGCCGCCGTTTGATAAATTTGTGTCAGGCGGAATTAATCTGTAACCTGTCATATTCGCAAGTGTACTTCCTAACGCCTTATCCCCTCCATAAGTACCGCTTCCATAATTAAAATGATAATAAAGAATTCTTCCTGCTGTATGATACGAAGTTGTAAGTTCTGGACTTACTAGAGAAGTAAGTGTTGTTAGTACTTTTGCTTCTGTCGTTTCTAGTGGCGCTTTTCCTTTGTAATCCTTATAGGATGGTGCAGTTGCATTATTAGAAATTTCTTTCCAGCGTGCTGGGTATTGTCTATTTAGATCGATACCTTGAGCATTGGATTTCCACCTTTTAAAATCTTTGCTGCCGGCGTTCATTTTTATTAAATTTGCTTGTGAAGTGGCTGGAAAAGCTGAAAGTCCTTTTTGTTGAAGAGTTACTCCATCAGGGTTCGTCATGGGTACAAACCAAATTGACGTATTATTCAATACTTGTGCAACATTATAACCATCCATCGTACCGTTTAAAGAGTATTTTTCACTGTACTGATCAATCATTTCCATTAAGATATTTGTTGTGATCCACTCTCTAGCATGATGTGAACCGTTATATAAAACAGTTGCATCACCTCTTCCTAGTTTAACTGCCCAAATATCACGTCCGTAAGCAGTCTTCCCCAATGAACGGTATTGAACCAATCCCGGATATTTTTGTGCGAGTGTTTTTATGTTGTTTGTTAATGTTTCATATGTATAGGTTTGATTTGGATTTACATAACTTGTTGCTTCCGCCTTACTCCCCAGACTTGTAATTGCGAGCATAACTATCGTTGTGAAAATTACTAGTCCTTTTTTCACCACATTTTCTCCTTCCAAATTTTAATATTATTTGAATATATTAAAATTATATATAGGAAAGAAAAGAGAAGCGCATGAGTTTAGTAGCTATTATTATTTCATTTTGTTTACCTAATTTGAGTCAAACCTCATAGGTTTTTGGTAATCCTCACACAAATGAATCGTTCAATTAACTTATAGTCCAAGAAAGTATAATTCTACGATAACAGTTAAAAATAAACTTTATTTTTGTCATACAAAAACTATACAAAATGTTTAATATTATGGAAAAAGTGGAATAAAATGTTTGTAATTGCATGTTTGTAATTATAAAAATTTAAGGAGGGTTTTGGATGGCAAGTAAATTTGTAAAAGTTTTAGGAATCGTATTTATTATTTTAGGTGTTGTCGGTTTCTTTCTTCCAATGGAAGGCATTTTTCATCTCACAACTTCTCATAACATCGTCCATTTAGCTTCAGGTATTATTGCATTAATTATGAGTTCTAGTGAAGCAAAAAGTATTCTATTTGCAAAGGTTTTTGGATCAGTTTATTTACTGGTTGCCATACTAGGATTATTCATGCACGATTTTGCCGGTATTATGTTTATGGCTGCTACTAATATCTTGCATTTTATTATCGCCTTTGCAACTCTTTATGTTGGGTTCGCGTCAACCTCTTCAAAAGAAGCAACAAATACAATATCGCGATAGTCTTTTATCAGCATGAAAGAGCATTCCAAATTTAATCTCGGAATGCTCTTTTTACTTTTTGACTGCCATTTATTTTTTACTTCCTTCAAATTCTTCTTCAAAATAAAACGTATTTGGCTGTTCTTGCACTTTATAACAATATTTCTTCATATGTTTTACAAATTGAAATTTCGAGATCGTCAAAGACTCACCTGTTTTTAAAACGGTTACGCTATCACCTTCGCTAAATAAGTTGCCTGTTTTCAAGTGGCCACTTCCCTTCATACTTCATTTTAACACATTTTAAGTATTCATATTTGATTACAATTACAATACTTCATTCGTTATGGTTTTGTGTGGCCATTATTATGGGAAGAGTAATAAAGTACGCAAGACAAAACATGAGGGATTTCAGATGAAAAAAAACGAAAACCAAACAATGGATATTCCAGATCGTCAGTACTTTTTCCCGGCACAGATTGTTGAATACTTCATAGAAGAAGGTAAAGCTTCTCTTCAAATTACAACCCTTGCCCAATTTATTCTTTCGTTTATGGCAGGTTCCTTTATTGCTTTTGGCGCATTAGGATCCGTCCTGTTATCAATGAATGTACATTCATCAGGTGTATACAACCTTCTCTCCGGTATAGGTTTCGCTATTGGATATGCGATGATCTTCTTATCCGGATCAATCCTTTTTACAGAGATCAATATCCTGCTTCCGAGCTACATATTACAGAGTAAATATTGGATCAGCAAAAAAGTTTTGCACTTTTGGGGCATTTGTTATGCAGGTAACTTTTTAGGAGCTTTGTTTGTAGGTTTTTTACTAAATATGTCCGGATCTCTTGATAAAGAGTTTTACGACGGTCTCTTAAAATTCATGGAAAAAAAGATGGAATTTACTGACAGGGGTGTATGGGGCTGGTTTCAAGTTTTATTCTCAGGAATCCTTGCAAACTGGCTGATTGGGATCGCAGCCGTATTGGCAACGGCCGCTAGAGATGTTATGGGTAAAATCTTCGGGATCTTAATGCCAGTTATCATCTTTGAAGCTGGTAATTTCCAGCATGCCGTAGCGAATATGGGGTACTTTAGCATAACTGTCTTAGAGGGCTTTCAATACAGCTGGTGGGAATTTATATTACTTAATCTTATCCCAGCAACAATCGGTAATTTAATTGGAGGAGGAATTCTTGTTTCTCTCTTATTATCATTTGCATTTAAAGAAGACATTGATGATGATATCATAAAGGAAGAGGAAGAAGTTTTTGAAGATGGACAAGGAAACAGCAAAAAAAATATATGAAATGCATGTACATCTCTATTGTCATATACAGTAGAGGTGTTTTTTGTTACAGTTCATGTATATACCTGCATTACGTGATCACGAAAATAAAGGATGACAACATATGCCTTATGAAACAAAGATGGCTTATATCCATATTGTAATCGGTGCTTCTCTTTGGGGAATTATCGGTTATTTTGTAAAAGAACTTGCACTTATAGGATTCACTCCGTTACAAATCGTCTTTTTAAGAGCGATTAGTGCCTTGTTTTTTTTCTTCATTTGGATTTTAATGTACCGCCCCCAATTATTAAAAATTCAATGGAAAGATTGCTGGTACTTTATTGGTACAGGAATTTTAAGCATCACTTTTTTTAACTGGTGTTATTTTACGACGATCCAGAATGCTTCATTAGCTATTGCTGCCATTCTTTTGTACACAGCACCTGCATTTGTTTTATTGATTTCCATTTTCGTATTTAAAGAAACACTTACCTTCCAAAAACTTATTGCCTTATTCCTTACATTTTTAGGATGCACGTTCGTTTCTGGTCTGTTATCTGGTCAATTTGCTGAGTTATCTTGGGCAGGTCTGTTTACGGGATTAGGAGCTGGATTTGGCTATTCTCTATATAGTATCTTTGGAAAACTTGCAGGAAAGAAATACGAAACACTTACGATTAGCTTTTATACCTTTTTGTTTGCTCTTATTGTTTTATTTCCACTCAGTCATATTTCTGCTTCGAATATTGAACTTACGAACATAAAAGTACTGGGATATACTGCTGGATTAGGATTGCTTCCAACAGTTCTTGCTTACTGGTTTTATACAAATGGCTTAAAACAAGTCGAAGCAAGTAAAGCATCTATCATGTCGACAGTCGAACCTGTAGTGGCTACTATAATGGGGCTGTTTCTCTATAGGGAAGCTATTTCGATTATTCAAATGCTCGGAATTATTTTCGTATTAGGGGCTGTATTGCTCATTCAAGAACGAAAGAAGACATTCCAACTCGATTCTTCTTTAAAAAGAACATAAGAAAAAGGGTGCATAATCTGCACCCTTTTCTTTATAAAATAGACCGCAAGAAATCTTGTGTGCGCTCTTCTTTCGGATTGTCGAACAGTTCTTGGGGATTTCCTTTTTCCCAAATTTGCCCATCATGCATATAAACGACTTCATCTGCTACTTCTTTGGCAAATCCCATTTCGTGCGTGACGACGACCATCGTCATTCCTTCTTGAGCTAACTCTTTCATTGTCGACAGCACTTCGCCTACTAGTTCCGGATCTAGTGCTGAGGTTGGTTCATCAAAAAGCATTATATCAGGCTTCATAGCAAGAGCCCGAGCAATCGCAACACGCTGCTTTTGACCGCCTGAAAGTTTAGCTGGATATACATCAGCTTTGTCGGACAATCCTACTTTTCTTAAAAGCTCGATCGCGTCCTTTTTAACTTCTGCTTTGTTCTCTTTTTTCACCATAAGCGGTGCTTCCATTACGTTTTCAAGCACTGTTTTGTGAGGAAACAAATTAAAATGCTGAAACACCATTCCTACCTTCTGCCTAACTTCATTCAGATTGTGTGTTTTAGGATCAACTTCTTCTCCTTCAATAAAGACTTTTCCCGCATTTTTTATCTCCAGAAAGTTAATGCAGCGAAGAAGTGTACTCTTTCCTGATCCACTTGCTCCGATTAAAACAACAACCTCACTCTCTTGTACATCTAAATTTACTTCTTTCAGAACTTCAAGATCTCCAAAGCTTTTTTTCAAGTTTTCTATTCTTATCATTTCTTTTTTCATTATGATACCTCCCTATTCACCAGCTGAAAGTTTCTTTTCCAATAAATTTACGAGCAGTGTGAAAAGAAGGACTAAGACTAAATAATACATACCTACAATGATTAAATAGGTCATTTCGTCAAATGTTCTGGAACCTTGAGTTGTTGCAACGTTGAATAGTTCAGTAAGGGCGATAAACGAGGCTAATGAAGAATCTTTCAGCCCGATAATAAATTGATTGCCTAATGGCGGTAGTGCTCGTTTAAAAGCTTGCGGTAGTATAATTCTTCTCATTGTTAAACCATAAGGCATTCCTAAAGAGCGCCCTGCTTCCATCTGCCCTCTATCAATTGATTGTATCGATCCTCTAAAAATTTCTGCTATATATGCACCATTATGCATGGCAAGACCGTAAACCGCACACCAGAATGCCGGAATTCCGAGTTGGGCTAAACCAAAATAAAAGATAAATATTTGAACAATTAAAGGTGTTCCCCTAATGATTGCGATATAGATGTTAGCGATCCAATTTAAGATTTTAATACCGGAAATTTTGAATAAGGCAAAAATGAGACCAATACCTGTTCCAATTAAGATAGATACGACTGTTAGCCTTAAAGTCATCCATAAACCTTTCATAAACAGCGGATAACTTTCAGCTAATACATCAAGAATATGAGCAATATCAAACATACTGGGTGCCTCCCTTTTTTCTCTCTCAAACTAGTCATAAGTGCAAAAAGAAAACCGCCGGCATTCTGAACATGCGGGCGGCTCACACGTGTTATTCAGGCTTTTTTGTGATATCTGCACCGATGTATTTTTTGCTCAATTCTTCAAGAGTTCCATCTTCTTTTAGTTTTTTCAAAGCTTTATTGACTGCTTTTAATAATTCTTTATCTTCTTTTTTAACAGCAATTGCCTGTTCGCTCGTACCTAATTGCTCTCGCTCAACAATTTTAAAACCTTTTTCAATCGCTTGTTTTCCAGTAATAGCATCTGTAATAACTGCATCGTGCTTCCCTTCACTCAATGCACGCAATGCTGTTGCATCACTATCGTAGTTTTTGATTGTATTTGTATAATCCTGTGCGGATTTTTCATAGGTAGAACCTTTTGAAACAGCAACTTCTTTTCCTTTTAAGTCTTCTTTTGTCTTAATATCACTATCTGGTCTTGTGAAAATAACAGGACCTGAGTAGTAGTATGGCTCGCTGAAATTTACTGCTTTTTTACGATCATCAGTAATCGTATGGCTTGCCACTGCTGCGTCAAAACGATCTGCCTTTATCGCGGAAATCGCTCCATGGAATTTGAATTTTTCTGGTTTTGGTTTCAAACCAAGTTCTTTAGCTACTGCTTTACCAACAGCTACATCAAAACCTGTAAGTTTACCGTCTTTATCAACGGAACTAAATGGAGGGAATTCACCCGAAACGATAAAATTAAATTCTCCTTCATTTTTCAGTTCTGGACCCCCGTCACTTGAACCGCTGCTGCCGCATGCTGCTAAAATGAACATCGATAAAACCACTACTAAAATACTAACCCTCTTTTTTAAATCCTTCATTCTTATCCTCCTTGAAATCCCATTTAGTAGTTTAAGACTACGTGACAAGGTTAACATGAATTAAAATTTTTCTCAATTTTCAACAAATTTAAAAAGCAGAAAATTGTCTGTTTTTTCATGTTCCTGTCCTTTTAATACCCCGTTATAAAATGATATAAACACCAAGTTACCAAGCAAAAAAAAACACTTCTTTATCTTTACGACAAAGAAGTGCTTTTATCTAGGGCAAAAGTTTTGTTGGCAGGAGCAAGGTGACGGTTGTTCCGAAGTCTAATTTACTTTCAAACGTTATATTTCCATGATGGTTTTCAATGATTTTAAGGCTGACCATTAATCCTAAGCCAATACCTTTTTCTTTATTCGAATAAAATGGTTCTCCTAATCGTGCCAGCCGGTCCTCACCAATGCCAACACCTTGATCGGTTACTTTAATAAACACGTAGCCTTCATCGTATACACCAGTTTCTACAGTGATGTTTCCGCCATATAACATCGACTCAATTGCGTTTTTTATCACATTAATAATGACTTGTTTAATCTGATTCCCTTCACACAAAATATCGGGTACTTGCCGTAAATTTGTCTCAAATTGTACATTGTTCAGGTTTGCTTCCGAATCCAGTAAAGTTATCGTTTGTTTAATAAACTCATTTACGTTTCGATGTTGAAAAACAGTGTCTTGATGAGGTTTTGCCAGCACCAGAAATTCGGTTATAATCGATTCTATCCGGTCCATTTCAGATAAAATAATCTCACTATGAAGATCATCCATATCTGGTTTCATTAGCTGAACAAACCCTTTTATACTTGTAAGCGGATTTCTGATTTCATGAGCAATTCCAGCAGCCAATTCACCTACAACTGTTAATTTATCTGATTTTCTAAGAAGTTCTTCTTTTTCCTTTAAGTCCGTAATATCTTCCGTTATACCTGCTATACGATAGATCTCACCTTCGTCATTTGTAATAGGAAAAGCACGTGTACGAATCCAGCGAATTCTCTTGTTTTTATTTTGAATGCGATATTCAATCACCGATTCACCGAAAGTGATTGATGTTAGAAATTTTTGTACATTCTGCATATCATCATGTACTACTTCTGAGAACACAGAGGTAAAAGGAGTATCACTATTCAGATTCCATATTTTCTTATAAGCCTTAGATATATAGATTAATTCTCTTGTCTTATAGTCTTCCATCCAAAATACATCTTTGGCATGTTCAGCAAATTGACGGAATCTCTCTTCGCTTTCCTTGTGGCCGATTTCCATCTTTTTATTTTTTGTTATATCTCTCGAGACTCCTACAATTCCTTCTATTAGTCCTTGATTATCCCGAATTGGAGAAAGAATCGCCTGATAGTAAACACGTTCTCCATCTCGTATATTGCTCCATTCATAAAGCTGAGATTTACCTTGAAGAACTAAGTCACATGCTTTCCCCTGTCCTTCTGCAATCTCATCTCCAAATACTTCGCTCAAGTTTTTCCCAAGAAAATAGGCAGGGGTTATGTTATGCTTTTCCATCCATTTTCCGTAAATTCCCGTATGTACTAAATTTTTATCGAGGGTAAATACAGTATCGTCCATCGAATCAACTAAAGAGCGAAATCGCTCTTCGCTTTTACTAAGTGCTTGTTCTGTCTCTTTTCGGCTCGTAATGTCAACAAAAGTCAGTACAATTTTATCTAATTCGTTGTTGCTATTGAGGATTGGTTTCGAACTTATGACAATCCAGCGTAGTTCATTTAATTGGCCACTTATTAATCCTAGCTCATAATCACTTACTTCAATTCCACTAGTTAGTGTTATTTGAGAAGGAAGTTCTTGAAAAGATAACTCTCTTTTGTTTTGATCAATCATTTTGTAAGGCATATCATGTAAAAAATGCCCCTCTAATTCTTTTTTAGAAAGGCCGAGAATCGCACATGCTTTTTTATTAGCCAGCATCACTCTGTTGGAACAATCCAATACCATAATTCCACTTGATACTGCTTCGTATAATGTATCCATTATTTCTTTGTTTTCTTGTATTTCAAACGATGATTCACGCATAGGTTACATCCTTGCCGATTTATTTTTATGTACAATATTTTTTTACAAGAATTGTATATTACCTATTTTTCTATGAAATACAAAAAATTACAAGACTTATTTTTTTTGGTTAAACAAATAAAAAATGCGTTCAGCTATTATTCAGAACGCGGCTGCAGTTCTTTTTTCAATTCAGCAGCATCTGATATACTTCTTTTATCGTTAAAAATTTCATCTGGAGCATTTGCGTTTCCGATGAGATATCCTGTAAACTCGGTTCCTAAAAAATCAAAAATGTATTGAAATTGTTGAATTAACGGCAATGCCTTCATTCTAGGCTGATCACCGCCGACAGTAATTACAAATGCCTTTTTCTCACCCATACGTTTTTTGAAATTCAGCGATTCATTTCGTAGACTTTGGGAAAACCGGTCTACAAAGTTCTTCATTATCCCGCTCATTCCATACCAATAAACCGGAGTAGAAAAGATTAAAATATCATGATTTAATATATCATTTATCAATGTTTCATAGTCGTCATCTACTTTTACAAATCCTCCTGGTGCATGACGCAAATCATCTATTGGATTTATTTTATAGTTTTTGAGGTAAAAAGAAGTATGTACTATTTCTTCGTGTACTTTTTTCGTTAACGCTTCTGTATTTCCATTTTCTCTTGAACTACCGTAAATTACAGCAATTTTCAAATGAACCAGCTCCTTTCCGTACTAGTATATCCAAATGAAAGTTCGAAAAGCTATCGAAAGGAATTCACGCTCTACATAAGAATTGATCATGAAAAAGCATTATGAGTAATAGTTTAATAGTGATACTTTTAGGAGGGATAACGATGTTGTTATTTTCTATATTTGCCATCATTGCTTTTTACTTATTAACAAGAAAAGATACGAACAATTTCAAAAAGATCTCCTGGTCCGTCTATGGCGTAATAGCTCTTACTTTTATCATTGGCTTTCTCGTTTTGGGGCGTGAGACAACCACTTATCTGATATGGTCACAGCTCTTTTTTCTGCTATTACTCATTCCTATTTTCGCTTTAGTGATACGTGAAATTTGGCAGATGAACTGCAGCAATCCAGATTGGTTAAAATATCTCATTTCAATTCCTGTATCTTTGCTTTTCATTTTTACACTCTGGGCATGCTGGAATGCATTCCCGGTTATGATGTATATTTTTTGAGAGATGTTAGAAAACGGAATCGCCAAAAGCTCTGGCAATCCCGTTTTTGTTTAGGTGGTTTTCGTAACAATTATTGCTATTAGAAGTCCCCGCACCTTGCATTCCAATCCCTTGTCTACGAAGATTCTTTACGAAAATTAACTAAGAGCAACAATCTTTTAGAATAGAGCCTTTGTTTAAGATTGAACGTTGTTAGATGCCGTATGATAATTGTGATAAAGTTTGCTGCTTTCATCTTTCATTTTTTCAATGAGCTCCTGCGGGTGGATCACCTTCGCCTGATCACCCCAAGCCAGCAGCCATCGGACAAGTCCGTCACTTACAGCGGCTTGTGTTTTAACGATAAAATTATGTTCATCCATCGGCCGGATATCTGCGTCGAGCCCGAACCTGTCGATCATAACGTTGATGAGATCGTTCGTAAACTGCAGTGTTATTGCTGCTTTTTCCCCAGAATACATATTAAAAGATTGGTTTATACGTTCAGGCAGATTTATTTGCAGTGGTTGAAAAGATTCATCTTCTAATTTCACGTTTCTCATTCGATCGATTCGATAGTGACGGACTTCCCCGTATTTCTTATATTCACCGATTAAGTAATAATAATCATTTTTCCACACAACACCATATGGTTTTACAAAATAATATTCTCCATCTCGATGTAATTTGAAGTCTTTTTGGGTATCGTATGTACCGTATTGAAACCTGATCACTCGGCGTTCCGTTATCGCTGTATGCAAAGCATCAATGTAGTAGCGCATCTTGCTATTTTCAGACTTGATCATTCCGTCGAGGTAGATTTGGTTTTGAAGTTTTTTCGCGAGAGACTGGCTTGTGAGTCTTTTAATCTTGCCGATTAATTTTTTTGTTTCTTCTTTTGTAATAAAGCGGGCTGAACTCACCGCGTCAATCAACAACCGCAGTTCATGGACCTCAAACAACCGATCCTGCAGACTGTAAAATTTCTGGCCATATTTTCCGTCATTTTCTAGAATATCGAATTCCATAGAACGCAGCTCTTCAATATCATCTTTAATTGCTCTAGGCTTCACACTGTAATGGTCACCAAAAGATTGCTGCAGCTTCTTCACCAAATCATTGATAGATAATTCACTCTCGCTATCCGTTTCTTCCTGAAAAATCTGCAATATCTTTAAAAGACGCTGTTTTGTAGAAATATCCCCCATACAATCACCTTTATCATTTGTCCTGTTAAATAAAATCGTATAAAAGAAAAGACCTTATGGCAACCCATAAGACCATTTCTTTACAAGTAATGTTGTACACCTGAAAAAGACAAATAAGTTATTTGTCTTTTTCGGGGGTCTGTCCCCCCATCAGGGAGAGGACTTCTTTGACGATGGTATTTATTTTTTGGTTGATGAAATCATCACCAAACTTCTCTTTAGCTTGAATGATAGCTCTCATTACTTCTTCATCATATCGAATAATATCTTTGTCATCTTCTGCTTCATTATATAAATCGATCATCCGATCTAAACCTTCTTGCATGCGGTCAATAGCTTCACTGTATTTTTCGCGATCCTCTTTATTATATTTCAAGTTCATCACCCTTCATTAGCTTTTCCATCTCTTTTCGCTATCAAACTCTTCAAACTTACAATGCGTGACTATTTTCACTATGTTTTCAACTGAATGTATACTATAATGATTTGGATATTATTATCTTGATATATATTTTTTTACATATTTGAAGAAAGGAGGGGGAAACATGATTCGCCGATGGTTTTCAAATAAACGAAAACAACCACGTTTATTACTTGAACAAAATGCTTCAAATTCTGCAGTAGGTTTATGTACAAATGAAATAACCACGATAGATCCTGTTAAAGAAATCTCTCATTTCAAATGCCGTTTAAAAGAGTTTGGAATAGAGTTTAGACATTTAACAGCGAGTTCACCTCACGATGTTAAACAAAGATTACAAGCCATAAAAGTGGCAGAGGAAATCGCAGGAGACCCTGAAATGAGAAACTATTTTTTAACATGGAAACGTTTGCCCCTTCTTCATGATCAAAAATCGCAGCAACAAAAACTGACCATGAAAAGGCAGCGTGAATACATAACCGCCCTAACCTTAATTTTTATAGAGAATTATCAGGTACTACTGCAGTATGTGCCTGGACCGGGAGGAAATTTCGAATGAACAAAGCGATCATTGTAGAGGTTAGTAACCGTCACCTCATCGTGCTGGCAGAAGGCGGAGAATTTAAAAAGATTAAGAATACCAATCCCAAACATCAAGTTGGACAAGAAATCATCCTGCCAACTAAAAATTTAAATCTTGGTTCTTTTATGACTGTCATGTTTAATTGGAAAACAGGTACTGCAGCTGCTCTTGCTATTATTCTATTGTTCTTTCAAGTGTTATCCCCAATTACCGGACAAGGTGCTTATGCCTATGTTGGAATGGATATGGACCCGAGCCTCGAATTAAAAATTAACGGTGAGATGCAAGTGCTGAACATTGTTTCTTTTAATGAAGAAGGAAAAAATGTTTTACAGCGATTAGATGGATGGAAGAAACAAAATATCTCCAAAGTGACAAATGATATATTCGAAATCAGTAAGAAACTTGGCTACTTGGAACCAGATGAAGAAGTTCTTATTACGACTACGCTTTCTGAAGAAATTCCTGAGAATAAAGAACAGGAACTGAAAGAACGTGTCAATGAAGTGATGAATAAAACAGCCAAAGAAAAGTCTGTTGAAATGACAACCATCGTCATAAGTTCTAAAGAACGTGAAGAAGCGAAGAAAATGAAAATCTCGCCGGGCCAATATGCAATCTATACGGCAGCAAAAAAATCGGGAATCAACATTACAGCAAAAGAAGTTTCAGGTAAAACAATAGAAGAAATATCAGAAAAAGTAGGACCAATTAAAGAGTTATTGGAACAAAATAAAGAAACAGCTTCAACTAAAAAAGAAAATCACGTTTATGACCCACCTCTTCCCGTATTAGATCAAAAAGAAGACAAGGTTTCTAATACAGAGGAAGAAAACAGCATAAAAGAAATTTCTCCAGCACCTGCTAAAGCTGAAAAACCAGCAGTTGCTTTTACAGAGCCGAAAATTATTGAAAATAAGAATACTTCTTCGTTAACTAAAACAGAAAAAAATAATGATAAAGAAAAGGTACTGTCAAAGGAAAAAGAGAAGCCAAAAGCCGCACCGACTGCAAAGTCTCCAACCACCGAAAATGAGACAGAATTTCCGGATAAAAAAGCAGATGCTGTTGCTCACCCTTCAAAATCAAAAGAAGAAAAACCAAAAGCTGAGCTGCCTATAGAGGAGCCACAAGTAGAAGCTCCTAAAGCTCCCGTGGAAACTCCTGTGAATGAAACGGAGCAACAAGCAGAACAAGAAGAACCTGCTCATTCAACCGATAATGATAAGGATAACTGGATTATCATAGAAATTATTCTGGATGGTACTTTATTAACTGTTCATATAAATGCTGATTCAAATGTGATCAAAGAAAATTTATCAATAAACGCTTTAGCACATGTCAATCAAAACCTATTAACAATAAATGAAACTGTGCCTTCACCAGAAATTAAACAAAATGCTGCATACGAAATATCTTCTACAGATACAAAAATGACAGAGTTGAAAGAACACATTGAAAAAGTTACTAGTACGAATGAAACAAATCTACAACAGACTGATCAGAAAGCCTCTTAAATTACGAAAACTCCAGAAAATTTCTGGAGTTTTTTTATTTATGCCTCTTTCGTATAAGCATCTATCTATTATGGCAATAGTGCTAATAGGAGGATGAGGTACATGCGCGGTATATATCATAAATATTTACGTTTACCGATGCTGATTCGGGTTGGTCTGATTCTTTTTATCATTCTAATATCCAGTGCGGTTATAGCTCATCACTTGGAAAAAAAAACTTTCCATACCCTTTTTGAAGGTTTCTATTGGGCAGTAATAACAGCCGGGACGGTGGGCTTCGGAGACATTGCACCAAAAACACAAGCCGTTCGTGTACTAGCTATTATACTTGTCTTTTTAGGAGGAGGATACTTAGCCTTCTTGACTGCACACTTTGCTGCTACGGTAATAAAAAATGAAAATCGTTTTTTTGAAGGGAAAAATATGTATAAAAATGAAGAACATATTATCATAGTTGGCTGGAATGAACGATCACGTAATACCTTGAAAACTTTGGTAAACGAAATGACAGCTTATCACTTAGTTTTAATCGATCATTCACTAAAAGAAAACCCTTTATACCAAAAGGGTATTCATTATATTCAAGGAAAACCTTCTGAGGATGGAACTTGGATAAAAGCTAATATTACAAAAGCAAAATTGGTATTGATCACAGCGGATTCTAACTTAAAGGAACCTGAAGCAGATATGAATACCATTTTATCTATTTTGACAGCACGCGGACTAAATGAAAAAGTACTGATTCATGCAGAAATCCTAACAAAGGAACAATCAACAAATGCGAAAAGAGCTGGAGCCGACTACATCATTCATACTTCTAATTTGGCAGCGATTGAGATGGTAAAGCACTTAAAATATAAATAAATGATGCAGCAATCAATTGGGTCATTTTTTTAGTTCTAAAATCGAATAAATTAATATAGCGTGGATATATTGGGCATTACCGTGGAATTAACGAAATTAACGTGGATATATCAGACATTATCATGGGATTATTGAGATTACCGTGGAATTAAATGAAATATAAGTATCAAAAGTAGAGTAACAACGAAAGATTTAACCGGAGTCGATCTATCTAGGCGTTCTAACTTGTATTTTCAAGAAAATAATGCGAAATAATGAAAAAACAAGTACCTGAATTACAAAAAACGACTCAAAAGTGATTCGTTTCACTTTCGAGTCTTCTTTTTCTCATTTCATTAATTCTGTTTCTACTTTCTTTACGAGATCTTTTGCAATATCAATCCATTTCTTATCGATCGTCGCATCTGGATCTTGCGGCTCTGAAAATTGATTGAAACTTCCTGTAACACTTACTGCTCCAACATTGTCATCAAGCCCAATCTGATATTTATGCGCTAATAAGAATGGCTCTCCGATTTGAATGACAGTGTTTCTTTTGTCCAGTTCTCCTTCAGCAGCTTTAAAAGGAATTCGGAGAAACGTATATCCGACTTCATCATCTAATTTATAATCAAAATATCCATGGTCATAGTCCCAATTGCCGCCGTAAGAAAAGCCTAGGCTTTTCAATGCGTCTTCTGCCTCATTCAAAGCTATGTATTCATTCTCAATCTTACTTTTAATCGGCTTCATGTTAGGCCTCCTTTATCATTCCTAATGATTAGCCTTTCCATTTTGCGGTTTTTTATTTCTTCTTTAAGATATATGAGGCTTATACGCTAGAAAGCCACCCGTCTCACAAAAAAGCGTGAATCCTGCAACGTAAATCAGCTTCACTTTTTTCGGTTTAAAATTCACAAAAAAAGCCCGATCAAATTGATCAGGCTTCATACTTCTATAGTCGTTTTTCAAGTTCTTCTTTTTCTTTTTCAAATCCTGGCTTGCCAAGAAGAGCAAACATATTCTTCTTATATGCTTCAACACCAGGCTGATCGAACGGGTTAACTCCTAATAAGTAACCACTGATCGCACATGCTTTTTCAAAGAAATACACCAAATATCCAAAATGATAAGCATTCATTCCTGGTATCGTTACGATTAGATTTGGCACGCCGCCGTCAGAATGAGCGAGCAATGTTCCTTGAAACGCTTTTTTGTTAACAAAATCCATTGTTTCACCAGCTAGGAAATTCAGCTTGTCCAAGTTTTTATCGTCTTCTTCGATCGTTATTTCTTCACGGGCTTGATCAACATACAATACTGTTTCAAAAAGATCTCTACGTCCTTCTTGAACATACTGTCCCATAGAATGCAAGTCCGTTGTAAAATCAACGGAAGCAGGATAGATTCCTTTGTAGTCTTTTCCTTCACTCTCTCCATAAAGCTGTTTCCACCATTCAGATACATAGTGAAGTCCAGGTTCATAGTTCACCATTAATTCAATTGTTTTGCCTTTATTATAAAGGGCATTACGAACAGCAGCATATTGATAAGCTCCATTTTCAGAAAGGTTAGGATTGTTGAAGTCGTTAGCTGCATCCTTAGCACCATTCATCATATCTTCAATGTTAACACCGCTTACTGCGATTGGAAGAAGACCAACTGCTGTAAGAACAGAATAACGTCCGCCTACATCATCAGGAATAATAAATGATTCGTATCCTTCTTCATTCGCTAATGTTTTTAGAGCACCTTGTGCTTTATCTGTTGTTGCATATATGCGTTTACGTGCTTCTTCTTTTCCATACTTTTCTTCTAAAAACTTTCTAAAAATACGGAAAGCAATCGCAGGCTCTGTAGTTGTACCTGATTTTGAGATTACATTGACTGAAACATCTCTGTCTTTCAATACATCGAATAATTCTTTTACATAAGTTGATGATATGTTCTGTCCTGCAAAGAAAACTTGAGGTGTTTTACGATCTTCTTTTGCTAACAAATTGTAAAAAGAATGATTCAACATTTCAATTGCAGCACGTGCTCCAAGGTATGAACCGCCTATACCGACTACGATTAGAACATCTGAATCACTTTTAATTTTTTCTGCACTCTTCATAATTCTGCTGAATTCTTCACGGTCGTAGTTTTCCGGAAGATCTACCCATCCTAAAAAGTCGTTGCCTGCACCTGTTTTATTATGAATGGCGCTATGTGCAGCTTTCACAGCATCTGTAAAATAATCAACTTCATGCTGTCCAATAAAAGAAAGCGCTTTGCTATAATCAAAACTCAGCTTCTTTGTCATATGTAATCCTCCTAAAAAGTCCTTTATTCTATCACTTTATACAAAGCATTCGTTCAAATCAAGAAAGCCTGTCCATGTAAACGGTTTCTTAAAAATATACGGAATATTCTTAATTTGGTATTGTTTAATGAAAAAGAAGGGAGTTACCCCTTCTTTATAATGACATTTGTAATATTTTTAATACATCATCTTTATTTTGTTTATTGAAGTTTCCAAACTCTCCTCTTGCCATCGCTTTCTCTGCAATCAAATCGAGTTTTGAATCATCGATTTTGTAGTCTGCTAATGCATTAGGTGCACCAAGTGATGTCCAAAATGCTGATAAACGATCAATCCCTTCCATTGCCACCTCTTTATCAGACTTGCCTTCAGTTTCTACTCCAAAAACTCTAGTTGCAAGCTGCTTAAATCGAGCAACGTCAATATCTACACTATGACGCATCCAGTTCGGGAAAAGAATAGCCAAACCGCCTGCATGCGGTATATCATATACCGCTGATACAGCGTGTTCTACGTTATGACTGCCCCAATCTCCTCGAAGACCCATTTGTAATGTGCCGTTTAAAGCCATCGTTCCGCTATAAAGAATCGTTTCACGAAGGTCATAATTTTCAAGATCATCTAAAAGTTTCGGTGCAGTTTCCATAACCGTCAATAAAATGGACTCTGCAAACCGGTCTTGTAACGGTGTATTTTCAGCATTATTAAAGTATTGTTCTAAGACGTGTGTCATCATGTCTACAATTCCGTAGATTGTCTGATCTTTTGGAACCGTAAAAGTATATGTTGGATCCAGAATCGAAAACTTAGGAAATACGAGCGGGCTTCCCCAGCCATACTTTTCTTGCGTTTCCCAGTTTGTAATAACAGAGCCTGAGTTCATCTCTGAACCAGTTGCAGCAAGGGTTAAAACGGTCCCAAAAGGCAGAGCTTCCTTAGGAGCAGCTTTTAATGTGATAAGATCCCAAACATCACCATCATATTTCGCTCCTGCTGCAATTGCTTTTGTACAATCGATTACACTTCCTCCGCCAACTGCGAGCAAGGACTCTATACCCTTCTCTTTACAGATTTCTACACCCTTTTTAACAGTTGATAGTCTTGGGTTTGGTTCAACGCCTGACAGCTCACTTACTTCTGCTCCCATATTGTTCAATTCGTTCAAAACTGCATCATATAATCCACTTCTTTTAATGCTGCCTCCGCCATATACGAGCAATACTTTTTTACCGTAAGTGCCCAGTTCTTCTTTTAATGAAGACAGCTGTCCTTTTCCGAAAACGAGTCGAGTTGGATTAAAATATATATACGAATTCATTGCAATCTCTCCTTTTATACTTCATGTAATCCGTATTATGTGGGACATAATTCATGAAGTAAAGTAATTAGCTTAGCCCAGCTTTTAGCGTTTGTATATCAAGCCTTCTTCATGCTAAGAAAATAAATAAATGTATAAAAACATCATGATTTAGTGAAAGCTCTCATCGGAGGACCAATAGTATGTTTGCTAAGATTAGGTAATCTACCAAGATGAAGGGTAGATCTACCAAAGCAGATTGGGGATTTCGAGTCTATATTGTTTAACACTCTTATTTAAGCATTCAGAAGAACTTAGCCTAGAAGGACATGCAGAACCTGATCGAACTTTATTTTCAACCAAATAAAAAAACCTCTCCAACGAGAGGTTTTCTTTATTTTTTAAGACGCTTGTTAAGTTGAGCTTGACGATCTGAAGACTCTTTTAACCATTCTTTTAACTTAGTTTCAAGCGTGTTGAAACCTTTGTTAGCGTCTTGTGTATTGTTGTTGCTTTTCTTGTTGTTGTTGTTGAATCCGCCAGCAGGACGACGCTCTTTTTTAGGTGCCGGTGCTGGAGCTTCCTGTGTTTGACGGATTGAAAGTGAAATTTTCTTGCTGTCTTCGTCAATAGATAATACTTTTACTGACACAACATCCCCTACACTTAATGTGTCGTTAATATCTTTAACGAAACCATGAGAAACTTCAGAAATATGCACAAGACCTTGTACATTATCATCTAATGCAACAAACGCGCCAAAAGGCTTAATGCCTGTAACTTTTCCTTCAACAATGCTACCAACTTCAAAATTCATGAAAACACTCCTAACTATTTTTTAACCTGTTTAGTATAACATAACTAGACAACATTGCAAAACTTAAAAAAGGAGTGTTAAAGGCTTGTAACTAACATTTCTTTCTCGCTTTTTGCATTTTGAATCGACTCATTGCCAAAATCATAAATTCCCTCAATATTCACTTGATGCCAAAGCATAAACATAAGAACGGTCCAGATTTTTCTGCTGTAATCCCCTTTTCCGTCTTTATGTGCATCTAAAAGTTGAAGCACTACATCTTTATTTAAGTATTTATCTGTTTCACTTGTTAAAATTAATTGTTTAGCCCAGCTATACATTTCATTTTTCAGCCAATGGCGGATCGGAACCGGGAAGCCTAACTTCTTACGATATAATACGGATTCAGGCACGATTCCTTTCATCGCTTCTCGTAAAGCATACTTTGTTGTTCCGTTAGTGACAGTCAATTCCGGATGTAATTTCGAAGCTATTTTGAACACTTCCTTATCCAGGAAAGGAACCCTTAATTCCAAGGAGTGAGCCATCGTCATTTTATCCGCTTTAACAAGAATGTCACCTCTCATCCATGTGTGCAGATCAATGTATTGCATCTTATGGACGTCATGAAAATCTTTAGCCTTTTCATATAAAGGTTTTGTAATGTTTTTATAATTATAAGCAGAACGATATTCTTTCAGCAGTTTGCTTTTTTCTGCTTCTGAGAACATTTTTGCATTTCCGATGTAACGCTCTTCAATTGTCATACTCCCTCGTTCTAAAAAGCTTTTACCTTTAATTCCTTCTGGAAGAACGCTGGCGATTGCCGCAAGACCTTTTGTAATTCCTTTTGGCATCGAAGATAAATGACGAAGTGAATGAGGTTCATGATAAATATTGTATCCACCAAACAGCTCATCGGCACCTTCACCAGACAATACAACAGTCACATGCTTAGCAGCTTCTCTTGCTACAAAATATAACGGCACGGCTGCCGGGTCTGCGACTGGATCATCCATATGCCAGATGATCTTCGGAAGCTCCCTCATGAATTCATCAGGTTTCACAAGATAATGAATGTTTTCAACATTAAGTGCAGCTGCTGTCTGAACGGCAACATCAATCTCACTAAAGCCTTCTCTTTCAAAACCGACTGTGAACGTTTTCAAAGCAGGGTGAAGTTCACTTGCAAGAGCAACAATTGTACTGGAGTCAATTCCGCCAGACAAGAAGGCTCCAACAGGAACATCCGAACGCATATGCATTTTTACAGAATCGCGCATCACTGATCGGATTTCATCCTTTGCTTCTTCAAAGGTCATTTTTTTCGGTTCAAAAGAAGGTTTCCAATACGGTTTGATCTCCATTGGTCTTCCCGCTTTTTTAATAAAATAATGACCTGGTTCTAATTTTTTTATATCCTTCGTCATCGTCATCGGCTCTGGTACAAATTGATAAGTTAAATAATGATGAAGTGCCTCGGTATCTACCTTTTGATTCTCTTTTGCAAGAGTAATACTCTTCTTTTCAGAGGCACAGTACAGTACATCTTCATCATCTAAATAAAAGAAAGGCTTAATTCCAAAAGGATCCCTTGCACCATAAAGCTCTTTCGTTTCTTTATCCCAGATCAAAAATCCAAACATTCCCCGAAGGACTTTCATAGCTTCTTCACGTCGATCACTGAAAAGAGCTAATATAACTTCTGTATCAGAGTGAGTCTTGAATTCATATCCCTTTTCTTCTAGGTCTTTCCTTATTTCAACATAATTATATATTTCACCGTTAAAGATTATCCAATAACGGTCATCTTCATAGGATAGTGGCTGCTTTCCGCTCTCTATATCTATAATACTTAAACGACGAAACCCAAATCGAACATACTGGTCTACAAAGTGACCACTGTCATCAGGTCCGCGGTGGGTAATAATACTCGTCATATTAATAAGCTGTTCTGTTTCTTTTTGTTCAACCGACTCCGGAGTGTTTAACATATACCCGATAAAGCCACACATTTTCTATTTCCTCCCATAATATAGCTCAAAGTTCACTTTCATCCCATTTCGATCAAACCGTTAAATAGTTTTCCAATATATCTATTTAATCCCTTAATCTGAGAATGAACCTCTCTATTATAACGCTTAATTTACAGACTTTACTATATTTTTGTCAAAAAAATGAAAAACAAGGAATCTGTACTATATTTGTCGAGGAAAGTAATATGAATGTTACAACAAATTATTTTATATCATGTTTTTAGGATCTAATATTTTTTCAGCTTCTTCAGAAGTAAAGATTCCTTTCTCCACTAAAAGTTGTTTTAGCATTTTCCCCGTTTCAAAGCTTTCCTTTGCAATTGATGCTGCTTTTTCATAACCAATATGAGGATTCAGCGCCGTTACAAGAGATAAGCTTTGATCTAGCCAATTTGTTATATTTTCTTCATTTGCTCCAATGCCTTTTAAACATTTTTCTGTAAAAACAGACATGCCATTACTGATGATTGTGATCGATTGCAAAACATTGTAGCCGATTACTGGCATCATTGGGTTAATTTCCAGCTGACTTCCGATTGCAGCAGTCGTAACACATGTGTCGTTACCGATTACTTGAGAACAAATCATATATAAATTTTCAAGGATAACGGGGTTAATCTTGCCTGGCATGATAGAAGACCCCGGTTGAACGGCTGGCAAGCTGATTTCAGCGAGCCCTGTTCTCGGTCCGCTGCTTAACAAACGTAAATCACTTGAGATTTTAATAAGATGGACAGCCAGTTCTTTTAAATGCCCGCTGATTCTAATCGCAGCATTTGTATTCTGCATAAAAGTAAACGTGTTGTCACTTTGTACATAAGGAAGTCCCGTACGATGTGCAATCTCTTCAATCGCGAGCTTTGCATAATTCTCGTGCGCATTGATCCCAGTGCCCACAGCATTTCCGCCGAGTCCGAGTTCATAAAGTGATCCTTCAGCATGTTCCAGTGATTTTTTAACTGATTGGATAGCCCCTTTATAGCCTTTAAACTCGCTTCCTAATCGAATGGGAACGGCATCCTGCAGATGTGTTCTGCCAGCCTTTACGATAGCGTCGAATTCTTTTTCTTTTTCATATAATTCAGCAATCAAATGGTCAATTGCCGGATATAAAATTTCATGCATCTGAGCCGCTATTGAAATCTGTATAGCAGTTGGAATCGTATCATTGGTAGATTGAGACATATTAACATCATCATTAGGATGAACGATTGAAAAATCCCCTTTTTCTCCATCCATTATTTCAGCAGCACGCGATGCAAGAACCTCATTCATATTCATATTTTGAGATGTACCCGCCCCAGCTTGATAGGCATCCACCACGAATTGATCTTGCCACTTGCCTTCTAAAATTTCCTCTGCAGCCTGAATAATACTCTCCGCTTTTTTTGAATCCAAAACACCGCATTGTTTGTTGGAATGAGCTGCACTAGCTTTAATGATTGCTTGTGCTTTTATAAAGGCAGGCGGTAATCGAAGTCCGCTTATTGGAAAATTCTCAACTGCTCTTTGTGTTTGTGCACCATAATAAGCATCAACAGGCACTTGTATCTCACCTAATGTATCTTTTGCCGTTCTATATTTTTTCATTGTTTTCACTCCTTGTATTAGAAAGTCCATAATACTTGTATTCCCTCTTACAAAATATATGTAATCATTTCATTTCAATTTGATTTTTTTAATCTATATAAAAAACCGCCTAAAAAGACGGTTTTGATAGTTTCGGTAAAGTTATTACTTTCGCTGGTTCTTTTTTGATGAACTTGTACTCGGTTTTAAAGCCAGCTTTTTTTTGTTTTAAAAAGGTTTTTCGTGAAATTGGACGGGGACTTGACCAGGAAAGGGAGTCAAGGTTTTTCCAATTATCATGGGTAATAATTTCACTTTTATAATAGTAACAGTTCCCGCTTATATACTCTTCACAAATATAGCGGACTGTTTGCCGACTATGCATATCATCTCTCCATTTTTTCTTTCATTATCCCCGCAACGCTATCCAATCATACAATCTTTAAAAGTAAAAAAGGCTTGAAGACCCTACCTCCAAGCCCCTTCTTTTAACCTCTAGTGGTCCACCACCACCAGCCGCCGAATATCAAGATGAGAATAAACAAAATTATAAATACAGCCCAGATCCAACCGTAGCCATATCCGCCGTATCCTCCATACGGATAACAGTACGGGTAGTAATATGGATATGCCATCCTGCCTACCTCCTTCATTTCTTTATGCGTTCTTTCTCCATATTAAAATATGTCCGAAGTAAGCAAAGAGGAATAGAGACAAACGCACATTTATGGTCCGAAGTGCTGAAACGGCTCGTTAAAAAGCGACCAGCACTTAACTCTTGACTGAAGACACGCTCTTTGTGTCACAAGGTAAGAGGAAAGTGACCTCGAGCTTTAAGCCGTTGAAGCTGGACAAGGAAAAGCTGAAACAACCGATAAGACACGACAAAGAAAACACAGTTTGTGTTGTTAGCAAATTGATTTTGCATTTTTGCCCGTGGTGCTAGCATTTTACCTTGACTGAAGACCCGCCACAAGGAAAGAGGAAAGTGACCTCGAGTTTTAAGCCGCTAAAGCTTGACGATGAAATGCTGAAGCAGCCCGTATTTTTCGTATTTCACTTGTATTTTCCTACCACGATCGTTTTTCAGAAAACACGGACAGTTTTTTTAATTTTCAATCATAGAAAGGAAATAATTGCACATTGTATCCTTCGTTTCATTGGGAAAAATAATCCATAGGAATTTTACTAGAACGGAGGGAGCGATTAAATGGCCGTAAATGAGCAGAATACATATGCACCCGGATTTAAGATCCAAGTAAGCGGCGTAACAATTTATTATGAATATTACGAACATGAGAATCCTGATGCCAAAGTCGTTGTACTCGTACACGGATTCTTATCTTCTACTATCAGTTTTCGAAAATTGCTGCCGTATTTAACAGAATATTATAATGTTATTGCCTTAGACCTCCCTGGGTTTGGTCAAAGCGAAAAATCGACAACGTTTATTTATCGCCTATGTAACTATGGTCAGCTCATTATAGATTTTTTAGACAAACTCAACATTAAAGATGCCATCCTTATCGGACATTCGATGGGTGGTCAAATTAGCATGCATGCAGCAAAAAAAGCGCCAGCCCGAATTGGAAAGCTCATACTGCTCGGCTGCTGTTCTTATGTGAAAAAAGCAAGTCATCCTTTAATCGTCTGCTCATACCTGCCTTTGTTCACATGGGGGATGCGAAATTGGATACAAAAAAAAGACGTTAAAAAAAACCTGACGGCCGTTTTGCATGATACTGCCCTTGTCACTCAGGAGTTGATTGACGGATACAAGAAACCCATAAGTGAAGCCGCCTTTATCGATTCTCTAATAAGATTATTAAGGCAGCGTGAAGGTGATATGACTTCACAAGAACTAAAGGAAATTACACAGCCGGTACTTATGATTTGGGGAAAGGAAGACAAAGTAATGCCTGTGAAAACGGGATATAGACTGAAGAGAGATCTCCCAAACGCAGAGCTGATTGTTTATGAAAAGTGCGGTCATTTATTAATGGAAGAAAAGCCCGATGAAATATCAAACGAAATCATTCGTTTTATAGAGGCGGAATAAGAATGCGATTTTTTAATACAGGAAAATCTATTAAGTCTAATCCAATCGAACAACAAAATGAGAACAAAGCACTCGATAATAATATACTTTGGCAAGAGATTGGTATGTCTGATTGGATTTCTGGCTTTATTGAATCATTAATTGATCAAGAACGATTTAACAAAGAAGTTCTTTGTTTTATGCAAAAAAATCAATCGTTGAAATGCAAGGAAATGTTTGAACAACTTCCTTTTAGCAATAAACATTATGAAGAAGACCCTGATAAACAAACGATTAATTCAATGATACTTCAAGGATGCGTAGCGTTAAAAAAACGATCTTCCAATGACATGGTATTTGTTCATGTTGAAAAGGCTCCGAATTTGCGGCCTATTTCTGTTCCTGAAGTGGAGTTTAGCGTTATTGGACCGAAAGAAGCATTCAATGAAAATTTAGAGACGAATTTACTCTTAATCCAAAAGAGGCTGCCTACGTCTGCTCTGAATATAGAATTTATTGAGATCGGACAGCGAACGAAAACGAAAGTTGCGATTCTATACCTTAAAGATATAGCGAACGAATCAAATGTAAAGACTTTAAAAAATCGATTAGCTGGAATTGACTATGATCATATTTTAGACAGCAGCTACCTTATTCAAATGATAGAAGATAATAAGATGTCTTTATTCCCGCAATTGATCGATTCAGAACGCCCCGATCGAATTGTTGCCGCCTTAATTGAAGGTAAAATTGCTTTTTTAACACAAGGTTCACCACATGGTGTGTATGGACCGGCTTCTTTAGTTGAATTTTTTTCCGCTTTTGATGATTATTTTGTATCTTGGCCCATCGCATCTATGTTTCGAATCATGCGGATGATTGCCGTGCTGTTTTCGATTTTTGCTACTCCACTATATGTTTCTGTAATCACGTATCATCCTGAATTGATTCCTGATGACCTTTTGTCGACGTTAACGACTTCACGTACAGACATTCCTTTTCCGCCAGTCCTTGAAGCTCTTTTTTTAGAATTAACGATTGAATTATTACGTGAGGCAGGTGCCCGGCTACCCACAAAAGTTGGTCAAACGATCGGTATCGTAGGAGGTATCGTCATCGGAACAGCTTCAGTTGAAGCAGGTCTAACGAGTAATGTTTTGTTAATTATTGTAGCGTTATCTGCACTTGCCTCATTTACTACACCTGTATATAGGATGAGTAATGCTATTCGAATTGTCCGTTTTCCCATGATTATTCTTTCACAGTTTTGGGGACTTCTAAGTTTGACGCTCGGATTAATGTTTATCATTACACATTTATTAGGGCTAACTTCGTTGAACAGACCTTATTTAGCTCCTATATATCCGCCCAGAATTTCAGATTGGAAGGATTCATTCGTAAGGCTGCCATTTTACGTTCAAAAAAATAGACCAGATCAATTAATGGTTAAAGAAAAGAAGAAAATAAGCTGGTGGAAAAAGAGGGATATCGATGAATTTGAATAAAAGCAAATTACCTCCTTCTGTTCATAAAAATGCGAAGATCGCTCCAAAGCTAGTATATTTTCTTATTGTCGGTGGTCAAATAGGAGTAGGGGTTCTCGGTTTTGTCAGATACATTGCCAAGTTTGTTCATCAAGATAGCTGGCTTGTTGTAATTTTCGGCGGGGTAGTCATTCATATTGTCATTTGGATGATGTTTAAAATATTAAACAAACACGGAGGGGATATTTTTAACATTCATCATCAGTTTTTCGGGAAGTGGCTTTCCCTGCTTTTGAGTTCCATTTTCACCTTTTATTATTTAGTAACGGGAGTCGTTATTTTACGAACGTACATTGAAGCGATCCAAAACTGGATGTTTCCGGGTATACCCATTTGGACCTTGTCTTTTATCTTTACGGCTTTAACTTACTATATAGTCATTAAAGGGTTTAGAGTGGTAACCGGTATTGCCTATTTCTGTTTTGTTTTAACGATTTGGATTATCCTCACTCACTATTTCCCTATCAAATATGGACACGTAATTAATTTGCTGCCGATCATGGACTATAGCTTTAATAATTATTATCAAGCGTTCAAAGTCATGGCATTGAGTTTTCTTGGGATTGAATATTTGTTCGCTTATTATCCATATTTGGAAGAAACTGAGAAAGCACAAAAATGGGCACATTTTGGAGCAGCTACTACAACCTTTATTTATCTGCTGACGACGATTTCTACCCTTATGTATTTTAGTCCGAAGCAATTACAAGGTTTAACATGGCCAACTCTTCAAGAATGGAAAATTGTTACTCTCCCGGTCTTGGAACGATTTGAATATATTGGAATCGCATTTTTTGCAATCGTTGTTTTAATTAATCTTGCTTTGGCACTTTGGACGTCTAGCAGAGGCCTAAATAGAATGTTTGATATCAAGCAAAGAATTGCATTAATCCCTTTGTCTTTCATTTTATTTATTACGCCTGCTGTTTTTACGACTCGCTTTAAAGTTGATGAACTTAATAATATAATCGGTAAGTTTGGGTTTTATTTGTTATATGCCTATATCCCCCTTCTCTTTATCATTAGCTTAATGAAAAAAGGAGAGAAACAATGAAGAAATACCTCTCTATATTATTGTGTTTGTTCTTCTTAACCGCTTGTAATACAGAAAAAGAAGTATTAGATGATATTACGATGGTCCGCTCACTCGGATTTGATAAATATTCACAAAAAGCCAATATTTCAGGAACTATCCTCTATCCCATCTATATTGATGAGCAAACGTTTAAAATGAAAGATCTCACCGCTGCGGGTGAAACCGCAAAGGAGGTAAGAGCAGAATTAAATGAAATGGTAGCAAGACCTATCTTCGTAGGAAAATTGAATACGGTTTTGTTCAGTGAGGAAATCGCTAAAGAGGGAATAATGGATACGCTGGATATGATTCAGAGGGATCCGGGCGTGGGCAGAGCCATCTACCTCGCCATCACGAAAGAAAACACAAAAGAAATTTTAACGGTAGATAACAATCTGTCAAATCATGATGGGAACTTTTATAGCAGCCTCATAAAGCAAAATGAGGACTATTCAAACTTACCGCATTTAAATTTCCATAATTTTTTATATGCTTATTTTTCAGATTGCATGGATCCCATCCTTCCCTTTTTGTCTCGTAGAAAAGACTCTGTAAAAATCAAAGGTTTAGCTCTCTTTCAAAAGGATAAAATGGTTGGAACAATAGATGAAGAACATCTTCTTCCATTCAAAACTTTGTATCAAAATTTAAATGAGGGCAGTTATCAATTTACTTCTAAAAAGTATAAAGGGAATCTAGAAATCCTTAAAAGTAAGGTCCGTTATGACATCCGCTCTAAGCCGCATCATCATGTAACGCTAAATATTAATGTAAAAGGAAGACTTACTGAATATACAAAAGTGAATGCTGGAGATCCAAAAGTAATTAAAGGAATTGAAAGAAATATCGAAAAAAAATTAAATAGAGATGGCCAGAAGCTTATCGCCAAATTTCAAAAACTAAATATTGATCCGATTGGAGTTGGAGAACATGTTCGTTCGAGAACACGTGCATTTGATCAAAAAGGATGGAAAAATAATTATCAAGACTTAGATATCAAAGTAAAATATAATGTAACTATTACCGAGTCAGGTATTTCTCAATAAAAAAAGCCGCGTTTATTCGCGGCTTTTTGTCATTTGCTGCCATACTGTTCCTGCGGCTTCTTCGCCGCTTTGAATTCGTTCTAGTGCTATTTTTATTTGCAGAGAAACTTCAAATTCAGGGTCATCTTGTGCTGCTTTTAATGCGGGAACTGCAGATTCGTCCCCTACTTCGAAGAGAAAACGAGCAGCGCGCCAGCGGACAAGTTTATTTTTATCTGAAAGGGCATCACACATTACTGGAATAGCTTTAGCATTACCGATATCTGAGAGCGCATCCCCCGCCGTTCGTCTAACCGAAACATTTTTATCTGATAAGGCTAAGTATAGAAGCGGAAGCACCGCTTCTTCCTCAATCATCCCTAAATAAACAACTGCAAGTCTTCTAATTGAAGGCTTTTCGTCTTTTAGAGCTTGTTTTAGAATCATAATATCTTCTATAGCAGGATTCATACGTTCCAATGCGGCATATCGTGTTTGCCAGTCACTGTCCTGCAGTTTTTCAGCTACTTCCGATTTTGAAACTTGTTCCTCATCTTCAACTGTCTGGTTTTTATTAAAAGCCTGTTCGACTAATTGGTCCAGTCTTTCTTGCGGAAAAACAGCTGCTAGTTCTTCTGCTACTTCATTCCCAACTTGCTCAAAAGTGCCATAGCGAACACCTTGCTCTTCCCATTGCCGCTCCATCACTAAGTTATCAGAAGCTTCTTGTGCTTTTAATGCTGCTTTCGTAAATCTTTCAGGCAGCCCCACTCGTCTTTCTTCTTTTTCTGTCTTTAATTTAATTTGCATAGGAAGTCCTCTGAACATTTGGATAAGAACCATGATCTCAGTGATTTCATCCTCTTTTTCGGTAACTGTATCAGCATCTGAGTGTTCTTCTTCCTGACCAAAAACCTTTCTGACACCAGCTAAAACATCTTCCCATTTTGATCTTGGATTTCGATCGAGCGCTATAAAGTCAGCAACATGGTAGATGCTTTTTACACCTTCTATCTTTAACATTTCACGTATGAATTCAGGAGCACCTTTTGCATTATCTTTTGTATAGTTATAGCGTTCAGTTCCAGGCAATGTTTCATCGAGATTAATCTTCATTGAATTGGGGCTTGGCGTCGGTTCAATTCCTGTGATTTTCATTCACCTTCACTCCTTTACAATGTATTGGTTCACATTTATCTTCTGTAAAAAGGCAACGATTTGGTCCTTTTCTTGATCCGTAAATTTATATTCACAATCTACACCTTCATCGTGAGCAATGATTTCTTGCATTTCTCCATCTTTATCGAACACGATAAGGGCACTCGGTTCACTAATTCCTTCAGGAAGGATTTCGATATTCGTTATATCAAAAGAAAGGTATACGTTATACCACGGGCCAACTTGTGCAATGTCATAGTGATTAAACTCCAGCTGTCCTTCAAAATAATTCATAAATCCATATTGATACATAGTTTTCCTCCAAAAAGCTTCATATACCCTATTATAAGGAACGTTTATTAAAATCTCAAAAAAGCAGATTTAATGGAGTGGTTATAGATTTTGGGATGAAGTTGCGGCATTGTCGAATTTTGGTGGTTCGTGGTTATATCTAGCATTTGTGTGGGATTAAAGTCAATATTTCTGGGTTTCATGATTAAAAGTCTGGGTAAATCAGAAAAAGTCTGGATATTTCAACCAAATATGTAGGATAAGGTGTTTAAACCTTCCTGTCTTACTTAAAAGACAGGAAGGAAAACCGTCATTTAGCGTAATTCTCTTAAAATGGCCCGAACCGGACTTCCATCCGCTTCTTTTAATGCTAGAGGGAGCGCAATAAGTTCATACTCTCCTTCAGCTACATCATCGAGAACCAATCCTTCTAAAATGTGAATGTGATGTTCATGAAGAGTGTGATGCGCATCTAGTTCTTTACTGTCCAAGTGATCAACAGACGGCATGTCTACACCGAGCAGTCCCACACCGCAGTCTTTTAGAAAAGGCACAATCTCAGGCATGACAGGTACTATTTTCTCTGGAAATGTGGTTCGGTCACTCCAGCAGTTTGTTTTAAAAAGGACACGCTTTGTACCTGTCTTTAGTTTTTCTTTTATGCTGTTTAACGTGATTTCCTGTTCCCCAGAAACGTCGATCACGATTGCAGGACCTGAATATAGTTCAATCGGAAGATCGAATACGCGTTTGCCATCACCATCAAAATGAAAAGGCGCATCGATATGTGTTCCGGTATGTGTGCTCATTTCAAGCTTCCCTACGTTAACTGATCCCGATTGTTCTTTTGTCCACGCGAGTTCGAACGAAAATGGGGTGTCTCCTGGCCACCCAGGAACACCGTTATAGAGCGGCATCGAAATATCAATGAATCTCATTTTTTCTCCACCCCTTAAGCGATTACTTCTCGCTTATTTTCATATTTTTCGTATTCTTTGTTTTTCATAATCTTGTTCAAAATTTGAACAGCATTATACACATCATTAAAAGAATTATAAAGTGCAACTGGTGCCAATCGAATGATATTGGGCGCGCGGAAATCCGGTACAATTCCATTCTCTTTTAAAGCTTTACAAATCCGGGCAGCATCACTGTGCATCAAAGCGACATGGCCTCCTCTTCTCTCATCGTCCAGTGGATTGACGATTTGAAATTCCCCCTTTATTTCTTGATTAATCAAATCCATCAACATTCGTGTAAGATTTAATGATTTGGTACGGATTTTTTCTATCGCTGCCTCTTCAAAAAGGGAAAGCGATCCGATTAATGGAGCAGTGCTTAACAGATGGGGAGTGCCGATTTGGAAACCTCCCGCTGACTCTTCTCCGTCAAATGTATGATCCATATCAAACTGCGACTCTTTTTTGCTTCCGAACCATCCAGATAGACCTGCTGTTTTTGTAAAATGATTTTGATTTACATAAAGACCGCCAACTCCGCCTGGACCTGCATTTACATATTTGTAATTGCACCAAAATGCAAAATCCACACCCCATTTGCTTAATTCGTGGGGGATTGCACCTATTGAATGACAGAGGTCGAATCCGATTGGAATATTTCGTTTATGCGCCTCTTTTGTCAAACGCTCAATATCCAAGAGCTGACCGCTCCGATAAAGAACAGAAGGAAGCAAAATCAAAGCTACATCATCAGTCATAGCTGCAATGATATCGTCTTCTTCTAATGTCAATCCATTTTGGCTCTTTACTTGAATCAGCTCAGTTTCAGGATTTAATCCCTTTAATTTAAGCTGGCTTTGCAGTGCATAAATATCTGAAGGAAATGTGAGTTCATCTGCTAAAATTTTTGTCTTCCCTGGCTTTGGTTCAAAAAAAGTAGCAGCAAGCTGATGCAAGTTTACTGTAGTGGAACCTGTTACGATTACTTCGTTTGCATTTGCTCCTACTAGTACTGACAGCTTTTCTGCAAGCTGTTCGCTGAGTGTAAACCATGGATATTTTCCGCCCATCCACCCATCGATTCCTTGTTCTTTCCAATCATTCAATACATCTATTACCGATTGCTCGGCTCTTTTCGAAAGTAGACCTAAAGAATTTCCATCTAAGTAAATGGTATTAGTTTTCAAATGAAACTCTTCTTTAAAAGCAGCAAGCGGGTCATTCTGATCTAAAAGACTTAACGTTTCTCGCGTTATTTCGATCATTTTTATCATCCTCCGAGCCTTTCGTCTTGTAATCGTTTTCATTTCCGTGTAATTTGTCGTATACTTTCCCTGTCTTTTTCCATTATGATAGTGAGAAGGGGGTGTTGCCAGTGAAACGCCTATGGTGGTTAACCGGCATTGTTTCTGTTTTCGTATTCACCATCGCACTTTTATATTTGTATCATAACTCAGAAAGACAAACGGTTGAAGAAAAAACGGAACTCGTACAAGAAAATAAAGAAGTTAAACAAATAACTTCACCAAAACCAGCGGCTGAAAACCCGAAGCCTGTAGAAAAAACAACCAGTATTACTCTTGCTGCGGTTGGAGACATATTAATACATGACACAGTTTACAATAAAGCAAGACAATCAACTGGAAAGTATGATTTTAATTCTAACTTTGGTCCTGTAAAATCTTTTCTCTCACAGCCAAATATAACAATGGCCAATCAAGAGACAATGATTGGCGGAACAGAATTAGGGCTGTCTTCTTATCCATCTTTTAATTCCCCGCATGAAGTTGGAAACGCTTTAAAAGACAATGGTGTTGATCTTGTTACGTTGGCCAACAATCATACACTGGACCGTGGAGAAAAAGTTATATTAAGTGCATTAAATTATTGGAATGAAATTGGCGTTATGTATACGGGGGCTTTTTCCTCTGATGAAGATCGGGCAAATATCCGATTCATGAAAAAGAACGATATTACCGTATCTTTTTTGAGTTATACATACGGTACTAACGGGATACCTATACCTAGCGGAAAAGAACATCTCGTTAATTTAATCGATACAGAAAAAATCAAAAAAGAGATTGGTGAAGCAAAGAAAATCTCGGATATCGCTGTAGTTTCTCTTCATTTTGGAAATGAATATGAAAGAATGCCGAACGATTTTCAAAAGGAGATCGTAAAAGTAGTGACAGAAGCTGGCGGAGACATTATTATCGGCCACCATCCTCACGTTCTTCAACCGGTAAAATGGGAAACGGCAAGTGATGGTTCAAAGACTTTTGTTATTTATTCGCTAGGGAATTTCCTGTCTGGACAGCGACGTGATTATAAAGATATTGGCGGTATGGTTCAGCTTACGATTACAAAACATATAAAAGGTGAAGAAACAGCCTTGGCATTAACTGAACCAAAATTTCTGCCAACTTATGTAGACCGTTCCTTTATCATTCATCCGATGAAAGACCTTCCGGATATGAAGAGCAAATATGAAGAAATTAAAGCTCATATGAATCAATGGGTACCTGAGCTGAATTTTTTTGAGTAAAGAAGAGCTGACTCCTTTTATGCAGGCTGCATTAGGAGTCAGCTCGTTTTTTGTATGGCGGGCATATTTCTCGTATGGCGCGCGTATTTTCCGTTTGGCACGCGTTCCGTAGTCATAAATGCCGTTGAAAGGGCTTCAAAAACAATTTTGTTTAGCAATAGAGCAAAAAAAGGGCTTCCCAAGTACTTTTATCCCTAAACAGCCAGTTTTTTATTTCACCGTTGCTATGCCTAACGACAAGCTTATACCTTACCAGCTTTTATTATTTCCCTTTAGAACGCGGGCTTTGCGTGTCTCTTTTCGGTATTTCATCTGCAAAAGTTTCATTAGAAAACTCAACATTTGTCATGCTTTCAGTAGGTGTTTGGTTGTTTCTTTTAGCTGCATCTACGGCATGTTTTCTTTTAGCCATTTACAATCCCTCCTTACCATTAGGATGTGTAATTTTTTCTAAAAAAATAGGCTGGTTTCAACTCACTAATTTTAACAAATTGATGCTTCACCCTTTATTATTTTCCCGCTTTTATCATCTACATAGTAAGTACCGCTCTCACAATTTTCTTTATTGTCCCATTTTATCTGATACTCACCATTTTCATGATTAACTGATATGATTTTTATCTTACCTATATTATTGTAGTGATGTTTAACTACAATAGCTCTCGCCTGCTCTTCTGATATTTTCGATTTGGAAAGGTCACAGCCGCTTGCTGCAAAAATCAGTAATAAAATCAGGACAATTTTATTCATTTCATCCCTCCTCATTACTTTGACGCCAAGGATTTGAATAAAGTTTCAAATCACATTTTAAATGAGCTAAAACAAAACGCCGCTTCATCAGCTTAGCTGTTGAAACGGCACACGTTTTTTTATAAAACCATTGCTGCTATAAATCCAAAAACAATTAGAGGTATGTTGTAATGCAGAAAAGTTGGAACACATGTATCCCAAATATGATTGTGCTGGTTATCAACATTCAATCCTGATGTTGGCCCAAGCGTTGAATCTGATGCGGGAGAACCTGCATCACCAAGTGCCGCTGCCGTTCCTATTACTGCGATTGTTGCCATGGCACTTAACCCAAGTTCAGCTGATAAGGGAACAAAGATTGTCGTGATTATTGGAATCGTAGAAAAAGAAGAACCGATTCCCATCGTAACAAGCAACCCAATTACTAGCATTAATAGTACTCCGAGAGCAGTTGAGTTACCGATAAAAGCAGCACTGTTTTCTACTAATGACTTCACGTCACCTGTTTTGCGCATAACAGCTGCAAAACCTGCTGCAGAAATCATAACAAACCCAATAAACGACATCATCTTCATACCTTCAGTTAAGACATGATCAGATGAAGAGAGCTTTAAAGATCCGCTAAAATAAAGAACGATAATCCCTGAAAGAGCTCCGAAGATCATGGAGTCTGTTTGCAGCTGAACAATAAGTGTTGCAGCAATCCCTAAAACAGCTACGATGATGGATCGTTTTGTATAAGTTGCTTTTTGTATATTTGGTGTCCCGATTGTTTGATTTTCATATTTTCTCGGTTTTCGGTATGAGATGAATATGGCAATCAATAAACCAACAATCATTCCCATAGACGGTATAGTCATTGCTGAAGGAATTTGATCCAATTTTACGGATAAACCGCTATCTTTCATATTAGTTTGAAGAATTTCGTGAAAAATACTTCCGAAGCCAACCGGAAACCACATGTAAGGTGTGATTAAACCAAACGTAATAACTGTGGCGACAAGACGTCTATCAATTTCCAGTTCATTTAATACGGTCAATAGCGGTGGAATAAAAATAGGTATAATAGCAATATGAACCGGTATTAAGTTTTGTGAGAAACTAGATATCATTAAAATGACTAATAAGATCAATACTTTCGATAATGATTTCTTTCTAGCTTCTCCTTCTTTTCCTACAAGCAGAATAGCTTTACTAACCATTAATTCCGGAAGTCCAGTTCGTGATAATGCTACTGCAAAACTTCCTAATAAGGCATAGCTTAACGCAATTACTGCATTTGAACCTAATCCTTCTGTAAATACTTCAATCGTTTCTGTTAACCCCATACCTGCAACTAAACCACCTGTTACAGATCCTACGAGCAAGGCAATCACGACATGTATACGTAAAAGGCTTAGTACTAGCATAACGGCAACCGCTAATACTACGGCATTCATTTTGTTTCCCCCTCAAAATCTTTAACGCTTTATTTCGCTAAATCACTAATTTGTTAAACCTTTAACAAATTACCATGTAACATTATGAGTGTCAAGCAACCTATTTGAATAAATCCAATGGAATACGCCTTCATAATAGATATTTCGGGATGATCTTACTAACGATAATGTTAAATGTAAATGAGGGGAGCCCTAATCCTACCAACGAGAGGCTTAATTCTCTAAAAGCTCCTCCAGTCAACAAAAAAAGATGATCCGAATCATCGGATCACCTCCCCAAGCATTTCAATCTATTCTGCTTTAAAGTTTCTGACAAAGTTTGTTAGCGTGCGCACCATCACACCAGTTGCTCCCCTTGGACCCAATTCAGAGCCTCTGGAGCTATAAGCTGTGCCGGCGATATCTAAATGAACCCACGGTGTTTTTTCAGCGAATTCACCAACGAAAAGACCGCCAGTAATAGCATGGCCAAGTCTGCCCGTTGAGTTGTTAAGATCGGCTACATCACTTGACTTGAGCATGTCTTTATAAGGCTGAAAGCTAGGGAGCAGCCATAAGAGCTCTGCTTCCTCTTCGGCGGACTGCTTCACCTTGTCATAAAAGCCTCCGTCATTTGTCAGTGCACCAGTTGTACAATCACCAAGTGCAACTAATACACCGCCTGTTAATGTGGCTACATCAACGATAAATTCGGCTCCTTGTTCTTTTGCATAGGTAATCGCATCTGCTAAAATAAGACGCCCCTCTGCATCCGTATTTCTCACTTCAATCGTTTTACCGCTTAATGAAGTGATTACATCTCCAGGTTTCATCGCAGCTCCGTTAATTAAGTTTTCAGATGAAGGGATCACAAACAATAAGTTTACTTCCGGCTTAAGACGGCCGACTGCTTCCATTGCTCCTAATACAGCAGCACTGCCGCCCATATCACTTTTCATTTCATGCATGTTTGCCGCAGGCTTGATCGAATAACCACCCGCATCGAATGTTAATCCTTTTCCAACTAAAGCAACAACCGAATCCCAAGTTTCTCTACCTTGGTATTTTACCGTTATCATTTTTGGAGGTTGATCAGATCCTTGACTCACTGCAAGAATGGCTCCCATTCCGAGTCTTTCCATGTCTTCTTTTTCAAGAATCTCGTATTCCATTCCATATTCGAGAGCAGTATCAATGGCTTCGGCTGCAAGATCTGTTGGGGTCAACAGATTCCCTGGAACATTTACAAGATCACGAGCAAAATTAATGCCCTTCGCATAGGCAAAGCCACTTGTTAATCCAGCTTCAGCTTCACTTTTTTCTGTATAAACCGTTACTTGTTCTATCTTTTTATCAGGTTCATTTGATTTCTTTTTATAATTTTCGAATTGATAGACAGCTGTACCTGCTGCTTCACTGAATGCATGAGCCACTTTTTCGGTAGAAAGATGATCGGTCAAGAATGTATCGAATAAGACCGAGAAATGTGTTTTCTTCTCTTTAGAAATTTCCTGAACGGCTCTTCCGAATGTATTTCGGATTTTTTCGTAAGTCAAGTCTTCCCGTTTGCCTAAACCGGCAAAATAAATTCGCTTTGTTCCAATTTTATTAAATGTATTCAGCTTTTTAATGCTTTTAGGTTTGTTTGAAATATCCCCATCTTTAATAAGCTCCAGTAAATTTCCTTGCAAACCTTGATCTATGTCAGCTAATACTCCTGAAAATTTTGGTTCTTGAAATAAACCGACCAGTAGGACTTCTTGTTGTTCTTTTGTATCCCAATGTTGTTTAATCGTAAACATAAAAGTTCCCCCTTTATTTTCCTCATCAACAATAATTATACTCTTTCTATTAGAATATTTCGAATTCAATCGCACTTATTCCTCTAAATTGATAAATAGTCTTGGCAAAGAAGGTAATTGGTGAGCTTCTGAAAAATCGACTTTATCAATATGTAATGGAATTAAAGATAAGCATTGTTCAATAAAATGAAGAACAGGTATTAGATCTAAATGCCAGTGGCGAGGCTTGTAAGGAGTTAAGTAGTTTTCGGCCACTCTCATCATTTGACGGGCACCTTTCACATTTCCATACTCGTAATGATACAAAGCAACCGTCATCTGCAGTAATCCTTTAATGAATAAGTTACTGCGATCGGTTAGCCACACTGCTTCTAACAAATCATGACCCGTATAATAATCACCATCATTAAACACAACAAAGAACTCATAATAATCTTGAGGAAAAAATTCCATGTGAGATAAACTCCCCCCCTTTTTTCATGTTACCAAAGATTGAAGCTCTTTCAAATCGGGTAACAACTAGTTAAAATAGCCATACTAAAAACCACCATAATGAGAGGAAGTCATTCATGTCTGATCTTATATTCAACTTCCCATTAATCGCTGCATTATTGGGCGTTTTCACCGCACAATTTATAAAAATACCTATTCATTATATTCAAACTAAAAAAATGAGATGGGAACTTTTTTTCAGTACAGGAGGAATGCCCAGCTCACATTCAGCTTCTGTAACTTCACTAGCGACAGCTGTTGGAGCTGAGCACGGGATAAACTCTACACTTTTTGCGATTGCTACGATGTTTGCTATTATCGTTATGTATGATGCTAAAGGAATTCGCTGGCATGCAGGAGAACAAGCCGCTGTATTGAATGACTTAGTAGAAGAATTCAGAAACCATGTTAGAGAGTCCGATGAATTTCAGCAAAAAAAGGTTGAAGAACAAAGAAAAGAATTAAAAGAGCTTCTTGGTCACCGTCCGAGCGAAGTCTTCTTTGGAGGATTGCTTGGTATTCTTCAAACCTTGCTCCTTTCGTGGTTATTGTTAGCTTAGGAGGTTCGATTATTGAAACTCATCTCAATCTGTCCGAGCAATACTGAACTTATACATTTTTTAGGATTAACAAACCATTTAATAGCCGTTGATGATTTTTCTGATTGGCCACATGAAATTCAGCACCTTCCAAGGCTAGGTCCAGATTTATCTATTGATATGGATAAAGTAGAATCCATGAAACCGGACTTAGTTTTAGCTTCATTGAGTGTACCTGGAATGGAGAAGAATGTTGATGAACTAAAATTACGAAACATCCCGCATGTCGTCTACAATCCACAATCATTAAAGAATATTCAGAATGATTTGTTGGATCTCGGTGAAAGAACGAAAACAATACAACAAGCAGAACATACTGTTCATTGGATGAAAAACGAAATGATTCAATACAAAAAAATAAGTCAAACTATAAAAGACCGAAAGAAGATTTATTTCGAATGGTGGCCAAAGCCGGTTTTCACACCCGGAAAAACGAATTGGTTAACTGAAATAGCAGAACTGGCAGGCTGTACGAACGTGTTTCAGGATGTTGAACTGGCAAGTCTTCAAACAACATGGGAAGATGTTGTGAGCCGCAAACCCGAAGTAATTGGAATGGTGTGGGTTGGTGTAAAAACGTCAAAAATGCGGCCTGATCACATCCAAAAACGGCCCGGATGGGATGATCTGTATAACGAAATGAATACTGAAATTATAAAGCTGGAGGAATCACTCTTTTGCCGTCCTTCTCCTCGGCTGATTTTCGGATTAAAAAGGCTTGCTGCTCTTGTTCATCCAGACCAATATCCTGCGTTTTTACCATCGGATGAAGATCGTTGGTTAACGAAGACGTGGCAGACGACAAGCCCTTCCCGTCTTCTTTAGCTTCACTGCTGCATCAAGATTTATCCTTTTGAAAGTGTAAAAAAAAGCTTCAGGATACGTACTCGTCCTGAAGCTTTTTTGCTTTTATCAATATGTAGCTTTTAAGTTATAAAAGCTGCTGTCTGAACACTTGCAATGATTTTGTGTCATTGAGCTGTTTAAGTTCTGACTCAGTAAAATGACCATCACCGCGTTCAATAATGTACACCTTTAGTGTTTTTTTGCCCCATTTTTCATATACTTCATCTACTGTATTGTAATACAGATCAATTCGATTTCCTTTAATCGCTGAGCCCGTATCTGCGACAACTCCATAACCATAATCCGGAATAAAAAGAACGGTCCCGATAGGAAAAACGGATGTGTCAGCGGCAATTGTTGAATACAGATCCCGCTTCACTTTAACGCCTGATTTCGTAATGCCGTATGCTGGATGGGATTTTAATTTTCCTGTACTTTCCTTCCCCGCTGTATAACCAGTAGCTGTTACTCTCATAGAAGGATATTTATTTTTATCAATTGTATCTTCAAGATTTTTAGGCAGTTCGATTTCTGCGGATGTCAGCTTAATGTTTTCCAGGGATGGCAGTGACTTCAAAGTATTTGAGATTGTCTTTAATGCAACATCTACCATATTGTTGTTATGGGACTGTTTATGATCTAACCAATTTGCGATATCTTCTGCTTCAACTCCAGATATAGAGCGAAACGTTGTAAAGATGGCACAAATAAATAGCATGGTGAAAGCCGTTCTTTTTGCAAACGTTCTAATTTTCAGCAAAAAATGTACACTCCTCTCCTATCTATTCCTTCCCAGAGAAGAAAACTTGTATACATTTTTTATGAAAGATGAAATTTAACAAAATCGGTAATGAAAACTTGGCTGATAGAAGAAAAGCCTTATCCGTCAGTCTTAGCTGCGCTTATACGTTTATCTACTTTAACTTGTTGCTGCGCAATAATCATTCAGTTAAAAAGTTATACTTTTTTTGATAGTAAAAATCCAGCAAAATTCTATTTGGCCATCTACTACTAACAAGTGAAACATTGCCAAATAGATGGTGGAAGATCAGATTGCCGTCGAATGATGTCGTTTCGTGGTTATGCAGAAATTAACGTGCGTGGATAAATGGTTTGCAGAACCTTATTAAGGCTTTAAAAAGAACTTATTTATTAGGTTTGAAGATGAAATGGCCGATCTTCTTCCATATTGGTTTTATTTTTGGTCGTTTTTCTCCTTTTTTGACCGGAATCTTGCTTTAATTTCCTAAATTGTTATGGTAAATTCCGTATGATGTTATTCCCCATTTCGTTCTCCAAAAATGATACGATCATTTTGACGAACAACTATTCACAGGTCTAGTTTTTTATATTCCTAAACAATAAAAAAAGCCCCTTGTCGAGGGCTTTCTAAAACATTTGGTAACCGCGGACACGAAGCATTTTAATAGCTACCCCTGCAAGGAGAGCACCGATAAATCCGCAAGTTAATATTGTGATATCCGATATCGATAGTTTCAATAAATCGTGCCCCAGTAAATTGAAGCTTGAACCCGGTTTTGTAAAATACTCAAAAAACCTGATCTTATCTACGATTAATACGACGACTATCGGATATAAAATAGCCATAAACCATGTGGCGCGTAGAAGCATATTAAACAAGAATCCGATTCCAAAAAACAGAACCATAAAAAGCAACATAGAAATGATTACTTGTGGTAAAAGTAAATCCATGATGTTGACCCCCCCATTTATCTTTCGTTAGTTTACTAAATGGGGGGATTTCCGTCAATTCCTGTGAGAGCGTTATGACATGTTCTAAGCTCTTTTCTTACCGCTTCCTGAGCACTCCACACACGTTTCAGAACCTCCAAGCAAAAGTTGAAAATACCCTTTACCTTCACAATATGGACATTGATCGTGTTTTTTCTGAATCGCATGTTTTCTCATGTTGTAACACTCCCTTGTTTATTAGTTTAAATTTTCAGATAATAATAACAAGGATTTGAGATATTGAAAAACCGATTTTCAGGCGAAATAACCTCATGTAAGCGTAAACATTGAGCACATTCTTAAATTATCAGAATATTTCGTACTTTTTCATCTAGTATCAAATATTTTATATGAAGTGTAACCAAATATATCTCCGGGGTTAATTCCATCATGAATATCTTTGTCTTTTTGATTCATAAAGAAGTGAATCATCAAAGAGGTTGCAGGGTCATTCCTTAGTTCTTCGGGAGTTAAGAAAGACGCACATTCTATTTCTCCCTCTGCTGGCATTAACGCACCGCTTTTCTTATTCAGTAAAAAAACAATCATGTTATCGCTCGTTGTTTCTTTAATTACACCTGTTCGAATACCTAATACAGATACGACCTCACCTAATATTCCTGTTTCTTCAAAAACTTCTCTGACCGCTGCCTCATCCACAGTTTCACCTGCTTCTACAAAACCTGCAGGAATAGACCACTTTCCTTTTAAGCCGCCGTATTTCTTTTTCACAACGAGCCACTTTCCGTCTTCATCTATTAAAAGACCAGCAGCAGCTAGCCAAACTGTTCCTCTGTCTTTTTTAGTCATGGATTTTGCCCGCTCCTTCTATTTAAGTAAAAGTCTATTTTCTAAAAGATTGTTGCTTATAGGTACATTGTTCATTCTCAACACTGACAAGTTGATTGGAGTGCAAGGTACGAGACTCCTGTGGGAGAAGCGGGACAGTCCGAAAAGCGGAAACGGCTTGTTCAGCTCCGACAAGCAAAAGGGAAATGGTCTAAGAAGGCGCTTTTTGCCTTCAGGACCATTTAACTTTTGACCTCGAGGAGCTAGCCGCTGCAGCTAGACAGGTGAGACCCCGCAGGTGCGAAGTGCCGAGGGGGCTCACCGCACGCCCCACGGAAAGCGAGTATCCTGTAACGGAAATCAACTACTTCCAAGAGCAACAAAGATTACGAAAACAGCTAAATAAAAAAATAAGAACAGAAGCTCTACGCCCTGTCCTTAGTGTATCATTTTTGATTAAAATAGTTTTAATTTACCTTTTTTTATAACCATTGGCACGCCGCCGATTAAGAAGAGGTAACGGTTGTCGATTACTTTTTTCATCGCTGATGCAGTTGCACCAAATAGCTTTTTGTTACCAACTTTACCGATCGCTTCACCCTTACCAAGTGATGCAACAGTACCTTTAATGTCTGGCTTGAACTCTTCCATTTTCCCACCGTTCATTAATGCTTTAATGTTGCGTCCAATTGTGTAAGCTTGTTGAATCGCAATTTGTGCTGTTGGAGGATATGGTCTGTTTGCTGCTTCGTCAATGATAAGTGCACAGTCACCTGCAACAAAAATATAATCGTAACCTGGCATACGAAGATCTTTGTCAACTTTCACACGTCCACGCATTGTTTCGAATCCTGCTTCTTCCACTAAGTGGTTTCCGCGAACCCCACCAGTCCAAACGATTGTAGATGCTTTAATTTCATCTCCATTCGCTAAAACAACTCCATCAGGATGACACTCTTTAATTGGAGTGTTTACAAGGAATTCGATTCCACGGCGCTCAAGATTGTTAATAGCATATTCAACTAATTCTTCATCAAAACCTGGAAGAACTGTCGGTGCTGCCTCGATATTAACTACGCGTACTTTTTCGCGAGGAATATCGTACTCACGGCAAAGTTCAGGAACACGGTCAGCAAGCTCACCAACAAATTCAATTCCTGTAAATCCTGCTCCACCAACGATAATTGTGATAAGCTCATCTTTTTGACCTTCATTGTTGTAACGAGCGAAAGAATAATCGATGTGCTCACGGATTTTACGAACAGAGTTAATGCTGCGGATGCTAAATGCATTCTCTTTTAATCCTTGAATTCCGAATGTTTCAGGATCAGAACCTAATGCGATGATCAGGTAATCATATGTTAATTCAGCGTTTTCTAAAATAACACGCTTTTCATCTTTCTTGATCTCAACAACAGAATCTTGAACAAAATTAACTTTGTTCATATCGATGATGTTATCAATCATGATACGTGTTTTGTCGTGATGAAGCGTTCCTGCTGCATTTTCATGAAGCCATGTTGTTTGGTAGTGGTAATTATGTTTGTTTACCAATGTTATTTCTGCTTCATCAGATCCTAGCTCTTTTTGTAAACGAACAGCTGACATAATACCGCCATATCCGCCGCCTAGTATAAGAATTTTTGGCTTGCTCATCTAATTTCACTTCCAGTTCTAATTTTTTTTAGTTTGACCTTTTCTTTAATTAAATATGAAGAAAAGGAAAAGATTGTGATGTATTTCACGTAATAAGGCATAGAATGAGGACAAAAATGTTCGAAATATCGACATTTTTTTTCATACACAAACATCTTATTCCTTTTTCCTTGTTTTTTCAACCTTTTTTTCGTTATGATAGTATTCAAATTTATAATGATTAATTGCCTTTTATGTATATTTTCTAATGGTATTTCTCATATTCTGCAAGGTGAGTCTTTCTGTCAAATTATACTAATGAAAAGAAGGACTTTTTATCTTTATCAAGAATCTAAAATGAGAGATAGCAAGGTGTTCTTAGTCTGAACATATACATGTTTATCAGCCACAGAAAACAGAAGAGGTGAGAAGTTTATGTCAAAAGAAGTTTATGATATTACCATTATCGGGGGTGGCCCTTCAGGTTTGTTCGCTGCTTTTTACGGCGGAATGCGACAAATGAAAGTCAAGATTATTGAAAGTATGCCGCAGCTTGGCGGACAGCTTTCCGCATTATATCCTGAAAAATACATATATGATGTAGCAGGTTTCCCGAAAGTTCTTGCTCAAGATCTTGTGAATAATCTAAAAGAACAAGCGATGCAGTTTAATCCTGCTATTGTATTAGAAGAATCTGTTCAAAATGTAGCAAAAACAGAGGACATCTTTGAACTTACAACGGATAAAACCGTTCATTATAGTAAAGCTGTATTGATAACCGCTGGAGTTGGCGCTTTCCAGCCGCGCCGTCTAGAATTAGATGCTGCAAAACAATATGAAGGAAAAAACCTGCATTATTTTGTAGATGATCTTAACTCTTTTGCTGGGAAAAGAGTCTTGGTTTGCGGCGGAGGAGATTCAGCTCTCGATTGGTCATTAATGCTAGAGCCAATTGCTCCAGAAGTTACATTAACACACCGTCGTGACAAGTTCCGCGCTCATGAACATAGTGTTGAACAATTAATGAACTCAAAAGTAGCTGTAAAAACGCCATATCAGATTACAGAACTGATTGGCGACGGCGAAAACATATCAGCAGTAGTTTTAGAAAATGGTGATCTAAAAGAAACGATTGAAGTAGATGCAGTAATTGTAAACTACGGCTTCGTCTCTTCTCTCGGACCGATTAAAACATGGGGCTTAGATATCGAGAAAAACTCTATCGTAGTAAACTCCAGAATGGAAACGAATATTAAGGGAATCTACGCAGCTGGTGATGTTTGTTCTTATGATGGGAAAGTAAAACTAATCGCCTCAGGATTTGGCGAAGCACCAACTGCTGTAAACAATGCCAAAACATACATTGATCCAAAGGCAAAAACACAGCCTATGCATAGTACGAGTATGTTTTAAACGTGTGTAGTATAGTAGGAAGCCGGATGATTTCCGGCTTTTTTGATTGCACAAATGAAAGGAGTTTATAAATTGAACAGACAGTTTACGGAAGAAGAAATGCATGCCGCTGATTGCTTAAATGAGATCAACCAGATTATAGGACAACTGCATATTACGGATGAATCTTTTCTAGAGGATACAAAAATGAAGCTGCCGCGTCTTAAAAAACTTTTAATTGAGTTGGAAAAGAATACATTGGAATAATTTCCATATGGATTATCTTTTCAATGTTTGTTACAATCATTTGTGAGGCGGACAAGTGCCGCTGAAACCTTAAAGCATTTACCCGGTGTTGGCGCATCGGGTTTTATTTTTGTCATTTATGAAGGAGTTAACCATTATGGAATGGAACTTGATATTGGGCATATTATTCTTTATTATAGGAACTGTTTTAATGCCATTAGGTTTAAAACAAACAGGCAAACAAAAATACTTAATCATAGGGGCATCCATACTTTCAGATTTAATTGGAGTATACGTGCTGTTTAAATAAAAACGTTAACTAAGGAGGCTGATCCAAAAGTATAAACTTTTGGATCAGCCTCCCTTTATTTGAGGGCAGCCTTCTACTTTTGTCGTTTTCTGTCAACTCGGGAGTATTTAAGGAAAATCCGTTGGAATAATAGTAAATCTCGTTGGATTAAAGCGAAAACCCGTTGGATTATGCTCGAAACTCGTTGGATTATTTTAAAATCTAGGAATTCATCATAAAAGAACTATAAAAAGCCTAAAAAAAAGAAAAGAATGACCCAAAAAATCCGCTAATTCGCGTCTTTCTGGGTCATTCTCTTTTAAATTCGATTTTTTTAGCACTCTTCCGGCGCACCGGCGTTTGTTGCTGTTCGGAAAGATGATCCGCAGCCGCATGATGCGATTGCATTTGGATTCGTGATGGTGAATCCGCCGCCCATCATGTTTTGTTTGAAATCGACTACAGTCCCTTTTAATACTTTAGCACTTTCTTCATCCACGATTACTTGAATGCCTTCTATCGTAAACTCTTGGTCTTTTTCATTTTTATCACTATCAAAACCTAGTCCATAAGATAATCCGCTGCATCCTCCGCCTTTTACAGCGACTCGCAGAAACTGGTTTTGGTCTTCTTCCGCAGCAAGCATCTCTTTGATTTTACTGGCTGCTGATTCTGTAATTTCAACGATCATTTTGTTCACTCCTTTTTAGTAAACTTGGCTGGTGATTTATCAATCAGCCTTAGTCGCACTTATACTTCAAACTTAAACTTGTCACTGCGTCGTTTATCATCAAGTAGACAAGTTATACGTAATGACAGTATATATAAGGATTATAATATTAGTATATCTTGTGCCGTGTTTCTTCTCAAGAAATAGGCTTCACTGAATCTTATTCCTCCATTTGCTGGAGTTTCATAATAGTATTATGTGTTTCATCAATTTTTCTGCTGTAACTAAGTACCATTGGGTGATGAATCCCAAATGTATTAGCTGTTTGAATCATTTTATTGCGTAAAGATTCCAGTTGTTCGATATTTTGAATTTTCTTTGCTTCTGATGTGGCTTTCATATCATGTCACTCCACTCTGCATTCTAAAACTTCATATTCCTATTTTACATTTATTTCAATTAACAAACAATAAACCATTTATTATTTGGATAATATTATCAAAAAAGCGACTTTCCTTGTCCTTATTAACTATAAGGATTATAATGATATAGGCGCTTTGGTGCTTAACATGATGTAATATTTTTATTTAAAAGCAACTTCCCTATTTTACATAGTATTCGTGTAAAAATGGTAAAAGGAGAGCGTGATTTACGCTTAACATTTAAAATGACCACTGAAAAATTAGGGGGATTAGAAATGGCGAACATTTTAACTTTAGATACGAGAATGGAAGCAATTGCTGAGAAACTTAAGCACGGTGAACGGTTATCGATTGAAGACGGCTTGTTCCTGTATGAAACGGACGATTTACTAAGTATTGCCCGTCTTGCAAATGAAGTAAACAAACAAAAAAATGGCGATCATGTCTATTTTATTGAAAATTTGTACATCAACCCTACAAATGTTTGTGAAGCAACCTGCAGCTTCTGCGGATTCAAACGCAAGCCTGGTGAAGATGGCGCATATACAATGAATGACGAGCAGCTTTTGGAATATGTACAAAAAAGATGGAATGACAACATTCGTGAGTTCCATATTGTTGGCGGACATAACCATGAAGTTCCTTTTGACTATTATTTAAATACAATCAAAACTCTTAAAAAACATTTTCCGCAAGTGACGGTAAAAGCATATACTGGTGCTGAAATTGAATTCTTCTCCAGAATTGCCGGCATCTCGATGAAGGAAGTTTTACAAGAACTGATCAAAGCTGGATTAGACACATTGCCTGGCGGGGGTGCAGAAATCTTAACAGAACGTTATCGTGCAAAAATGAGTCCTGACAAAGCTTCAACAGACCAATGGCTTGAAGCACATGAAATTGCTCATGGTCTTGGACTTAAAACACACGCTACGATGCTTTATGGTTCGATTGAAACGAAAGAAGAACGTTTAATCCACATGGATCGATTGCGTCAGCTTCAAGATTCAACAAATGGCTTTATGGTATTTATCCCGCTTGCTATGCAGCCTCGAACACAATCGATGGGGATAATGAGAAGAACTTCTGCATTTGACGATATGAGAACTATTGCAATCAGCCGTCTGATGCTTGATAATTTTGATCACATTAAAGCTTATTGGATCAATATCGGTGTTCAACTAACACAAATGGCCCTAACATTTGGTTCAGATGACATTCATGGAACATTGATCGAAGAACGAATCTCACATGCTGTAGGCGCACTAACATCTGCGGGTATTACAAGAAAAGAACTCGTTCATTTAATAAAAACAGCAAATAAAGTACCGGTAGAACGCGATACGTTTTATAACATCGTGCAAAAATACTAGGAAAATCATTAAAAAAGTGCAGGCTCAAAGGCCTGCACTTTCTTTTTTATCTTATGATAAATTCACCTGTACAAATGACTTCAGCTGGACCTGTCATATAAACATCGCCATTCGAATGCCAATTGATAATCAGGTCTCCGCCAGCTAAATGGACAGTGATATCTGTATTTCGCTCTGCTTTTTTATTTAATATGGCAGCAACTGCTGCTGCACAAGCTCCTGTTCCACAGGCTTGTGTGATTCCCGATCCTCTTTCCCACACACGGAAATGCATTTCTTCTGCTGAAACGATCTCAATAAATTCTGCATTAACCCAATCTGGAAACATCGGATCTTTTTCAATAATGGGACCTAATGAATGTAATGGTGCGTCTTCAATATTGTCTACAAAAAAGACCACATGAGGATTTCCCATCGAAACTGCTGTCATTTGGAGCTCATTTTCAGCGAATATAACGGTCTCATCAATAAGGGAGTCATACTCTGAGAACCCTTTAACAGGAATTTGATCAGGTTTTAAAATGGGCTGACCCATATTAACAGTAACTAGTGATACGTTATCCTCGTCATCTATTATCAGCTTAGCTGTAACCAGACCACCGAGCGTTTCAATCTTGAATTCAGTCTCTTTGACGATGCCGTTTTCATAAGCATACTTTGCAACACAACGGAGTCCATTTCCACAATTTTTTGCTTCAGAACCATCATTATTAAAAATCCTCATTTTTACAGGTGCTGTTTCAGAAGGACAAATTAAAATCATTCCATCCGATCCAATCCCGGTATATGGATTAGAAACGGCTATTGCCAGGCTTGCTAAATCAGCTTCTGGAATTTTTTCTTGAAACATGTTTACGTAGATATAATTATTTCCTAGTCCATGCATTTTTGTAAATCTCAAAGTTTTCATGCTCGGTATTTACTCCTTATGATCGGGCTCTTAGTTTTTCATCTGTATAAAAATAATCGTCGTCAGCATTTAAAATCGTCATTTTACCATGACAACAAGGCATGATTAATCGTTGTTTAACTCCTTCTTTAGCAAGAGTTAATTGTTCTTCTTTAAAGCTCGTCAATACGTTGGAAGCTTTGCAAAACGGGCATTCGAAAATATAGATATCATTCATCATTCTTTCATATGGCCATGTATATTCAAAGGTTAATTTCATGTGTTTCATCCTCTATTTGGAAGGTTAGACATTGCTCTTTTATTCACATTCTTTATTTTTTAAAGTATAATAGGTGGTGTAATAAAATACAATAGCGATCCATCTTCGGGGCAGGGTGAAATTCCCGACCGGCGGTAATTGAAGATTCCCTCTTCATCAGCCCGTGAGCGAATGAGAAATGTAGAAACAATTTTGTTGAAACTGGACATCACGTCGATGTCATCTCTTTGCTGATCTGGTGTAACTCCAGAGCCGACAGTACAGTCTGGATGGGAGAAGATGTTGGTACAGCGGTTCATTCTTAATGAGTGAGCTTATGTTTGAGTGTGCATTTTTAAATAAAAAATGCTTCTTTCATACGCTGTTTTTCAACAAACTCCCTTAGTCCTCTTCTATTTGAGACTAAGGTTTTTTTGTGTGAAATAGCCTGTACCGCATTTGAAATCATAGATGGCGCACGACAAAAGAGGAGAGATTTCAATGCAAAAGGGAAAAGTTAAACAAATGGTAGCTGTATCGATGTTGAGCACGATTGCCTATCTGCTTATGATGCTCGATTTTCCGTTTCCAGGACTGCCGGCATTTTTAAAAATTGATTTTAGTGAAGTACCAGCCTTACTGGCAGCTATTATTTTTGGACCAGCTGCAGGGATTATGGTTGAGGCGATTAAGAATATGCTTCATTACGGTATTGTAGGAAGCTTTACTGGTGTACCTGTTGGCGAATTAGCAAACTTTATCGCTGGCACCCTGTTCATTCTTCCAGTATCTTATATGTTCCGGAAACAACATACGGTAAAGCAGCTTTCTATTGGATTAATTACCGGTACTATTTTAATGACAACTATGATGGGATTCTTGAATTATGTGATTATCCTGCCTGCCTATACTTGGTTTCTTGGAGCACAACAAATGTCCAGCCAAATGATGCTTGACTTTGTGTTAAAAGGGGTAACACCGTTTAATTTAATCAAAAGCACAATTATTGCATTATTATTTATAGCTCTATTTACCCGTTTAAAGCCATGGGTAATGAAGCAGATGAGAAGCCAACAAGCATAAATATTGAAACCGCTGGGATGAATGTTCGTCCTGGCGGTTTTTTTTATTATTTAGACTCTGTTAAACATCGTTGTTAAAATTGCAGAGAAAATCTCCGACACTCCTGCGGAAAAACGGGCTGCTGGGACTAACGTGAAATTATCGTAATTAACGTGGATATATTGGTCATTACCGTGGAATTAAATACAAATGCTGGCTCAAAAACATTAGAAACAAAAAGGATTTTAGGATAAGATGCCCTGGTTAACATTTATGTATTGTTTTTAGAGTAAAATAGCAGAAAAAAATGGAAAAACAGGCTTTAAAACAACAAAAAACGACTCAAAGAGTTTAATACTCTTTTGAGTCGTCTTCATCTAGTTTTATAAGAATAGTCCTACGATTGTTCCTGTTAATACAGAACCCATCGTTGCAACTAACAATACTTTTAAGCCCATTTTTGCAAGGAGTGAAGCTTTTTCACCATTGATTGCTTGAACTGTACCTAAGATAATCCCGATTGATGAAAAGTTAGCAAATGAAATCAAGAATGATGAAACAATACCTACAGTTTTATGATCCATCTTTGGAATCATTTTCATGAAGTCAAGCATCGCTACGAACTCATTAGCCGCAACTTTAGTTCCCATTACTGAACCAGCTCGGACAATTTCATTAGCAGGAATACCCATAATGAAAGCGATAGGCGCAAAAACATATCCTAATACTCTTTGGAACGTCATACCGAATGCTGCATCAAAAGCAAAGTTAACCATTGAAAGTAAACCAATATAAGTAATTAGCATGGCACCAACGATTAAGGCAACTTTACCTCCATCTAATGCACCATTTCCAATTGCTTCGAACAATGACTTTTCAGGAATCATTTCTTTAACATCAATCTCTTCATCTTCGTCCGAAGTTACAGGAGACACAATAGAAGAAAGAATAAGTCCAGAGAATACGTTAATCGGAAGTGCTACTAAAACATATTCAGCAGGTACCATTTGCATATAAGCACCTAAGATTGAACAGCTTACTGCTACTAGAGAAGAAGTTACAACTACAAATAAACGGTTTGCTGATAGTTTGTGCAATTGTGATTTAACAGAGATGATTGCTGTTGTATCACCGAACACCATTGAGTTTACAGCTACGAAAGATTCGATCTTTGGAAGACCAGTGATTTTAGCAACTGCACCACCAATGTATTTAATAGCTAAAGGCAAGATTCTTGTATACGTTAAGATTGAAAGCAATGCTGAAACGAATACAATCATCATAAGTACATTTATGAAGAAATAGTTTTTATCACTTAAATCTCCGAATACGAATGCGATACCATCATGACCAAAAGATAGAACTTTATTGAATGCGTTTACTATTTTATTCAATACTGTTTTACCTATTGAAGTATTTAGCATGAAGTAAGCAATACCTAATTGTACTGCCATCATAATAACAACCGCTTTAATGTTAATATTCTTTTTGTCATTTGACATAATAAAAGCGATTGCAAGCATCAATATGATACCCAGTATTCCAAATAAAATTGTCATTTTGATTTTCCCCCTATAATCCTAAAAAAATGTATTTCGAATTTCTCCGTATGGCGAAACTTGATTGCGCTTTCAAGTAAGACGTCAGACATCGAATGACTGACCCTATAATAATGTAACAAATTTCGACAAAATTGCAATCCTTTTTCAAGATTTTCATTCTAGTTATTTTTTACAATAAATTTTTCTCTATACACTTTTATATTGTTTGTCCATTCAATAGCAAGGAAAACTTTTATAATAACTATGTACTGCAATCATAGGCGATATTGTGATGAATAAGAGATTCACCAATTAATCTTGAACAAAAAAACAGCTCTCCTTTTAATTGGAAAGCTGTTTAGAAATTAAAATTTTCTTCTATATGAGTGTAAATATTTTTAACGAGCTCATCTGATGTATCTCCATGTATGATATCTCCATTTACTAATGCAAATAAAGATTTAGCGCATTGTCCGCAATAACCGAGACATCCATATTCGATCACATCCAGATCATAATCTTTCTCCAGCTCTTCAAGTGCTTTTTGTGCGCCACTCGCTAAATTGCTTACACAAAATTCAATTATTGGTCTCATCTTTTCACCTCTTGATGAATACATCCTAACTTTTTATAAAACGCTAGTCAATGTATACAGTTTTTTCAATTGGTTTTTTCCACAAAAGAGTTGTGAATTTATAGCAAAGTGCTATACTTAAACATGTTAAAAACGTGAAATCGTTTACTTCGTGCATGAAAAATTTTCAACAATTATAGATAAGAATTGTCTTGATAGAAAAGGGGAAATGACAAATGAAGCACCTCGTTTTACTTGGCGGAGGATATGGAAATATGCGTGTGTTAAAGAGGCTTCTAAATTCCTCAGACCTCCCAGAAGATATTCAGCTTACACTGATTGACCGTGTACCATATCATTGTTTAAAAACAGAATACTATGCATTAGCTGCAGGTACAATTTCTGACCATCATGTGCGTGTAACTTTTCCTGACCACCCGCGCTTGTCCATCAAATATGGTGAAGTAACGGGCATCGATGTTAATGAAAAGAAAGTCTTATTAAAAGATCAAGATGCTGTTTCATATGATGACCTTGTTATAGGCTTAGGCTGTGAAGACAAATATCATAATGTTCCAGGCGCTGATCAATTTACATTGAGTATTCAAACGATTGATAAATCGCGACAGACGTACCAAATCCTTAATAACTTGCATGCAAATGCTGTAGTTGCGGTTGTCGGGGCAGGATTGTCAGGAGTTGAGCTTGCTTCTGAACTGCGTGAAAGCCGCCCTGATTTAAACATCAAACTTTTTGACCGCGGAGAAATGATTCTTTCTGCTTATAAGAAAAGATTAAGCAACTATGTACAAAACTGGTTTGAAGAGCATGGTGTTGAAGTCATCAACAATTCGAACGTAACAAAAGTTGAAGAAGGCGCTCTATACAACCACGATGAAAAAGTAGAATGTGATGCAATTGTATGGACAGCCGGAATTCAGCCTAGTCACATCGTTCGTGCTATGGATGTTGAGAAAGACAGCCAAGGCCGTGTTGTACTTAGTGAATATCACTACCTTCCTTCTAACGAGCATGTGTATGTCGTTGGTGATTGCGCAAGTCTTCCATATGCACCAAGCGCACAGCTTGCTGAAGAACAAGCAGAACAAATATCACAAGTATTGTTAGCGCGCTGGAACGAACAGCCGCTTCCTGAAATGCACGAAATTAAACTTAAAGGCGTTATGGGATCATTAGGTAAGAAAAGCGGATTCGGAACAATGGGCAGCACTGCATTAATCGGCCGAGTTCCGAGACTATTGAAATCCGGAATCTTATGGCTCTATAAATATCAAGTGTAATATGATACTGAAAGGTGATTTGGCTAATAGCTGGGTCACCTTTTTATGTGCAAGTTGAGTAAGACTAGACACGCATTTTTGTATAAAAATGTAGGATTATTGCGAAAAAGTGTGGGATTTAACAAAAAAATTCTGGGAATTACGTTAAAAAGTCTGAGTATCTGCTCAACAATTCTGGGAATAACACTTTTCAACCTAAAAAAACCCCCTGTTCGCTTCTGCAAAAATGCGTTTTTCAATTAAAAAAAGCCTTGCGTACTGCAAGACTTTCATATTAAACCGATTCGTCCATGTAAGTTGACCTACATTAAACAGGAGAATCAGATAACAATAAAATTACCACCAAGGACGGAATGGACGAAAACGGCGTATACGAAAAAATGGAAATCCGAACAAGCCGAAGCCCGGAAAGAATGGACCTACGAATATGATTCGGCTGTTGCGTTGTTCACCTTCACCAGCAGTGATTAAATACATATTGTTGTTATCATAGCTGTGAAGCTTTCCATGATACTCGTTGCCATCATTCAGCTCAATCGTTACGTGCTGTCCCATGTACATCTCGCAAAGATCATGAAAATGCTTATGATGGCACCCACAGTGGGATGAAGATTCGTCTTTAAAAAATTTACCTTTTAAAGGGTTCAACAATTTTATTTGCCTCCTTTTAATTCCATACATCATATTCCGTGGTGTATATAGAGGCATGTGTACAAACCCAAAAGAAAAAAAATAGGCGCTTTAACTTACAGCGCCATATCCGTTCTGTTCAATTATGCTATAAATGGTTTTTAGATTCGGGTTTCCTTCTGCTGCGATCTCCCCATTGATAACGACAACTGGGTAAAAAAGATCTTCTTCAATAATTCTTTCTGAAAATAATCGATCATCTTCATGATCTGGTTTTTCCATATCTATATACAAAACTTGAAACAAACTGTTCGGAAACTTTCTGGATATCGCTGCTTCCAGCCATTCTGCGGTCTCTTTTGCAGAAGGCAAATGCACACAGCTTGCACACTTTTGCTCTGCTCCGTATACTTTAATAATAAGAGAATTTTGCATAAGAATTCACCTCTATAGATGCGCTTATTTGCTTTCATCATACCTTATTTCTCCGAAAAGAAAAAGGAGCAAATATCATGATGCTTGCTCATGGATTTTTTATTCCATATCCCGTATACTAAAGATAAGTTCTTTTTATGAAAGGAGCCTGATAGATATGGCTGAAACTCAAAACTTAGAAATGCGTGAACAAGTAGAAGAAGTTCTTGATAAATTACGCCCGTTCCTACTTCGTGATGGTGGTGACGTGGAATTAGTGGATATTGAAGAAGGCGTTGTAAAAGTACGTCTAATGGGAGCTTGCGGAAGCTGCCCAAGTTCAACAATTACACTAAAAGCTGGTATTGAACGTGCACTTCTTGAAGAAGTACCTGGCGTTGTTGAATTAGAACAAGTATTTTAAGTTTAATAATGCGAAAGCCGCTCAAGTTTGTGAGCGGCTTTTTTTATTCGTTTTTATGACATCAAATGAACAAGCAATGCTTTTTGAGCATGCAGTCTGTTTTCCGCTTCTGGGAAAACGACAGAGTGATCTCCATCAATAATCTCAGCGGTAACTTCTTCTCCACGATGTGCCGGTAAACAGTGCATGAAGATAAAGTCCTTTTTTGCGTGTGATACGAGTTCCTGATTCACTTGGAAAGATTCAAAATGATTCATTCTTTCCTCTGCTTCACTCTCCTGCCCCATGCTCGCCCATACATCTGTGTAGATGACATCACTATTTTTTATCCCTTTTACCGGATCATTCGTAACATGAATCACCGCACCAGTTTGTTTCGCAATTTGCTGTGCGTATGAAACAATAGATTTCTTTGGTCCATACTTCTCTGGAGCAATAACCGTGCAATCCATTCCAACCTTTGCTGCACCAATCATTAAGGAATGAGCCATGTTGTTTCCGTCTCCGATATAAGTAAGCTTTTTACCTTTAAATGATCCTTTATATTCCAATATTGTTAACAAGTCTGCAAGTATTTGACAAGGGTGAAACTCGTCTGTCAGACCATTAATGACTGGAATGGTACTGTTTGATGCGAGTTCTTCTACTGTTGATTGGTGGAACGTGCGGATCATTATGCCATCCAAGTAACCAGATAATACTTTCGCTGTATCTGATATAGACTCCCCTCTGCCCATCTGAATATCTCGCGTACTCAAATGAATCGCATGACCGCCTAACTGGAGCATAGCCGCTTCAAAGGAAACACGCGTACGTGTCGAAGATTTTTCAAAAATCATTCCTAGAATTTTCCCTTTTAACAATGGCGGTGTGGCTGGTCCTTGTTTTTTTAATTCTTTTGCTAAATTTAATAAATCAATGATCTCATTCGTCGTATAATCCATTAATGTCAGAAGATCTTTTTTTGTTCTCGTTGTGAGTAAGGGATGAGCAATTGACATCAGATCAACACTTCCTTTCTTGTATTTCGCATATGCGATACAGCTTGTAAGAAGCTTTGTGCTGTCTCTTTTCTGCTGAAAACATGAATTCTTTCAAGAACTGCATTTTTTGCAGATGTGCTGTCGGTTTCGGCTGCAAAATTCATATAAGCGATTTTTTCATCTGACTTCAACCATTCATCAAAAGGCATGTTTTCTTTCGTTACTATGCTGTAGCCTAATTTACTCCAGTTTTCAGCTTCTGATTTTGCAGACTCACCTTCTGCAAAAATACTTCCTTTAAAATTCCATAGATCACTCAGCTGCAATGTTGATCCTTTCAACGCTTTAAGAAGCGCTTCCGTATAATCAGTATCTGTGCCAATCGCTTCCCCAGTTGAAGTCATCATCGGACATAATACAGGCGACACCCCAGGCAACTTAATCGTAGAATAAACAGGCGCTTTTACAGTAATGAACGGCTGACCATTATGCTCTTTTTCAAGCTTCAACTCACTTAACGGTGTTCCTAGCAATAATTCAGTCGCTTTTTGAACGAGATTTACATTTGTGATCTTGCTCATGATCGGAGCTGTTCGAGAAGCCCGCGGATTCACTTCGATTACATACACATCATCGTCTTTAATCGCAAACTGAATGTTAAATAAGCCTTTGTAATTTATATTTACAGCGATTTTTTTGGATAAGGCTATTAAATGATCTTGAATGTGTTTGGAAAGAGTCTGTGGAGGCGTTACGGTCAAGCTGTCTCCTGAGTGGACTCCTGTACCTTCAATATGTTCAAAGATTCCCGGGATGAAAATCTCATCTCCATCAGTTAGCACATCGACTTCCGCTTCTTTCCCTTGCAGGAAGGTATCAATTAAGATTGGATAGCTTACAGGCTCGTTCTGTAAGAAAGTACTTAGTTCTTGATGTGAATAAAATACTTTCATTCCGCTTCCGCCAATTACATAAGACGGACGTACAAGTACCGGGAATCCTAGTGTTTCTGCAAAGCTTTTCGTTTCCTCTTCATTATGAGCCGTGTAGCCTTCGAGTTTAGGAATGCTGATTTTATCTAAAAATTGATAAAAACGATCTCGATCTTCCATTTGATCAACTGTATCGGCTGGACTCCCCAGAACATGAATTCCCGCCTTCTCTAATTCATTAGCTAAGTTGATGGAAGTCTGTCCGCCAAACTGAAGAATAACTTCAGATATGCCTTCAAATTGCAAAACATTATAAATATCCTCAAACGTTAATGGTTCAAAGTATAAGGAATCTGAAACTTCATAGTCTGTACTCACCGTTTCCGGGTTGTTGTTGATGAGTATTGCTTCACACCCCATCTTGTTTAAAGCTAATGCGCTATGCACACAGCAATAATCAAATTCGACTCCTTGGCCGATACGTATGGGTCCTGAGCCAACGACTGCAACCTTTTTCTTTGCCTCAGGTTTCTTATCGTTTTCTCCGGTCCAGCTGGAATAAAAATATGTGGTTTTTGCTTCGAATTCGGCAGCGCACGTGTCGACCATTTTGTATGAAGGAACGATGTTCAGTTGTTCCCTTTTGCTTCGGACTTGTTGCTCAGAAACCGACCAGATCCCAGACAAATACTGGTCTGAAAAGCCAAATTTCTTAGCAAGCTGCAGTTGTGATTCTTCTATTGTGTCTAGGTCCAATTCGCTTAGCGTTTTGTCGATTTGGACCATTTGGTTAAACACCGATAAAAAATAGGGTGTGATTTTCGTTATCTCATGAATTTTCGCTGTGGATACCCCGCGTCTCAAAAGTTCCAGAACGACAAAGAATCGGCGATCATCAGCTTCAGCTGCTAATTCATATAAAACATCTTCCTTCACGGATGTGAGCTCTGTTAAGTACATTCCGTTTGTTTTCAGTTCGAGTGATCGTATGGCCTTTTGGAACGCAGCTGCCATGTTTCGCTCAAGCGCCATAACTTCTCCGGTCGCTTTCATTTGCGTGCCAAGTTTTCGATCTGCTTGGTGGAATTTATCAAACGGCCAGCGCGGCATTTTTACAGCGACATAATCCAAAGCAGGTTCAAAGCTTGCAAACGTCGTCCCTGTCACTGGGTTTTTAAGTTCATGCAGATTGTATCCCAGTGCCAGCTTTGCTGCGATTTTAGCGATTGGATATCCTGTTGCCTTAGACGCCAATGCAGAAGAACGGCTGACACGCGGATTAACTTCGATCAAATAATATTCAGAATTATGAGGGTGAAGAGCAAACTGAATGTTACAGCCTCCTACGATCTCCAGTGCATTAATTATTGTTAGTGATGCTTTTCGTAATGATTGGTACTCATCATCAGTGAGCGTCTGGCTCGGAGCAACAACGACGGAATCACCTGTATGGACTCCGACAGGATCCACGTTTTCCATATTACAAACGGTAATACAAGTCCCATTCTCATCACGCATCACTTCATATTCAATCTCTTTATAGCCTGCGATGCTTTTTTCGATCAAGCATTGATTGATCGGACTAGCTGATAATCCTTGTTTTACAAGGATTGAAAGATCCTGCTTCGTTTTTGCAATTCCGCCGCCAAACCCGCCGAGTGTATAGGCAGGACGAACGATTACGGGATAGCTAGTTTTATCAGCAAACACCAGTGCATCTTGAACCGAGAAAACAATCTCACTCTCTGGAACGGGTTCGTTCAATTCTTGCATCAGTGAACGGAATGCATCACGATCTTCTGCTTTTTGAATGGAGTTAATATCTGTACCCAACAGTTTCACGTTATATTTTTTCAATATGCCTGCTTCATCCAAGTCCATCGCGAGATTAAGTCCTGTTTGGCCACCAACTGTCGCCAGAAGTCCGTCCGGTTTTTCTTTTTTTATAATTTGTTCCGCGTATTCAACTGTTAGTGGTTCAAAGTAAATTTCATCAGCAAACGTTTTGTCTGTCATGATTGTTGCCGGATTGTTGTTGATTAAGACAACTTCGATTCCTTCTTCTTTCAATGCTTTACATGCTTGTGTACCTGAATAATCGAATTCTGCCGCTTGCCCGATTACGATAGGACCAGAACCGATTACGAGTACTTTTTTTATGTCGTGTTGTTTAGGCATAACTTCTCACCTTCTCTTTTTGCTGTACAGTTGTGATGAAATCTGTAAAAATTTGAGCATGTTCTTGCGGGCCAGGCGCTGCTTCCGGGTGGAATTGCACGCTGGAAATTTCATATTGACTGTGCAACAGTCCTTCGACGCTCTTGTCGTTTACATTTTCATACCAAATATTGAACCCTGTAGATTTCAAACTGTCTTTCTTTACGACATAACTATGATTTTGCGAACTCATAGACACCTTGCCAGTTTTAACGTTCATAACAGGATGATTGGCTCCGCGATGCCCGAATTTGAGTTTCATCGTTTCACCGCCAAAAGCCAACGCAAGTATTTGATGCCCAAGACAAATGCCTAGAACCGGATAGCGTGTTGCAATGTTTTTATAGCGATGAAAATAACTCGAGAATCTCATCGGATCACCTGCACCATTTGAAAAAACAAATCCATCAGGCATTAGCTTTTCTATATCAGTCATATCTGTATCAAATGGAACGACTGTAACCGAACAGCCTTCATTTACAAGTGAGTCAACGATTGATTTTTTAAAACCAAAGTCGATAAGCACGATGTGTTTATCGCCTTTACCTGCTTTTTTTACCGTTGTTCTTGGCCAGCACACTTCTAGCTGAAAGGAATCTGCAGGAACGCTCTTTGTATGCATAACTGCCGGGACTGATCCTTCATTTCGAATTTGCTGAATAAGCGCCCTTGTGTCCACATTCGTTAGAGCAGGAATCTGTTTTTCATTTAAGTAAGATATGAGTGAGTGCCGATCTCCTTCCAATTGAAAAGGAAAGCATTCTGCCATGATAACGCCCGATACTTGAATCTCAGCAGACTCCATGCTTTCGGGCTTAAAACCATAATTTCCGATAAACGGATATGAAAACACGACGATTTGGCCTTGGTAGGATGGATCTGTCAATACTTGCTCATATCCTGTCATTCCTGTATAAAATACAACTTCACCTGTACTATATTGGTTGTCTCCCAGCCATTCTCCCTCGAATGAAGTGCCGTTTGATAAGGTAATACAGCCTTTCATGTCTAATTCCACTCCTTGTATAAAACATTTATCAGTTCGTATTTTTATTCATTTATACGTATAAAAAATAAGGATTATTCGTCCTTTGTTTTAAGAACTTATATGAAATTGATCAAACATTTGTTTAAGAATTTCTGCTGCCGTTTGTAATTCTTCTTCTGATACGGTTAAAGGCGGAAGTAATCGTATGACTTTCTCCCCAGCTGGAACAGTTAGCAACCCATGCTCCTCCAGCCATTCTACGTAACTGGCAACCGGTTTTTCACATTCGATTCCAATCAATAGCCCTTTTCCTCTAACTTCTTTTACAAAAGATTGATTTTGCAGTGATTCGGCTAATGTTTCTATAAATTGTTTTCCTTTTTCTTCGACTTCACTTAAAAATGCATCTTGGAAAATAACATCGAGGACGGATTGGCTTACAGCACATGCTAAAGGACTTCCTCCGAACGTAGTGCCGTGGCTTCCTGGTCCAAAAGCTTCTTTGCACTCATTCTTCCCTAACATCGCGCCAATCGGAAATCCGTTACCCAATCCTTTTGCGAGAGTAACGATGTCGGGATTTAGATTGTAATGTTCAAACGCATACCTCTTCCCGGTTCTTCCAATGCCTGTTTGGACTTCATCAATAATTAATAGAATTCCTTTTTCCACACACATTTTCTGAACCGTTTCATAGAAACTAGCATCTGCCATACGCAGACCGCCTTCGCCTTGATAGACTTCCATCATGATAGCGGCTGTTTGTTCATCTACGGCATTCTTTAGCTGGTCCGTATCATTCCACGGTATATGGACGAATTCTGAAACAAGCGGACCATAGCCTTCTTTAATTTTTTGCTGGCCTGTCGCAGACATCCCGCCAAAAGTACGGCCATGAAACGAATTTTCAAAGGTTATGATTTTATTTTTCCCGGTATACTTTTTAGCTAGTTTAATAGCAGCTTCGTTCGCCTCAGCACCACTATTGCAAAAAAACGCAAGATCCAATGGACTGTCCTTCACGAGTGTTTCTGCTAGTTTCTCTTGCTGTTCTATCTGAAATAAGTTAGATGTATGCCATATTTGTTCGCTCTGTTTCTTAATGGCTGAAACTACTTCTGGATGACAATGACCCAGATTCGTTACAGCAATTCCGCTTGTAAAGTCCAAATAACGATGATTGTTTTCATCAAATACATATGTTCCGCTTCCTTTTATAAGCTGAAACTTTTTTCTTTTGTACGTTGGGAATAATGCACTCATGTTGTTAAAACCTCCTTAAAAACACGTGTGCCTGTAAGGGTTTGATCTGTAATGACCACTTCCTCAATGTTTAAATCAAGGCATTTCATAGCTGCTTCTACTTTTGGTACCATGCCGCCATAAATTTGTCCGTCATTCATACCATCGTTTATTTCCGATATGCTCAATTCATTTGCTGTCTTTCCATCTATTTGAATTCCCGTCGTGTCAGTCACAAAACAAACAGAATCAGCAGAAAGTGCAGATGCTACTTCCCCTGCGACGGTATCGGCATTTATGTTAACTTCTTCGCCATCTTCTGTGATGCCTAATGAAGCAATAACAGGTACTTTTCCGTTTGCTAAGTAGCTTTTGATAACAGCTGTATCCACTTGCTTAACCTTGCCGACCAAACCGTACTTCTCTTGATTTAAGTATTCACATTGGATCAGTTGATTTTCAGATCCGCATAATCCTACTGCTTGTATGTTTGATTTCTTTATCCGCTTTACGAGGTTAGCATTTGTTGTGTTTTTAAGAGCATCCTTAACGCAAGAAAGCGTATTTTGTGACGTGACCCGTATGCCATCCATCATCTCCACGGGGAGATTTTTCTCCTGAAGCTTTTTATTGATTTCTGGACCTCCGCCGTGTACAATCACAATTTTTTCACCATTATGCAGACGTGACTGTAAACTCGTAAAAAAAGTATCTTTCAAGTTTGCTAGCGTGCTTCCCCCGATTTTAATCACATGAATCAATTTTCCCACATCCTTTTACGTTCGGTAACTAGCGTTAATCTGGACATAATCATATGTTAAATCGCAGCCCCAAGCTCTTCCGCTTCCAACACCCTCTGATAATAAAACCGTAATATGAATTTCCTGGCCTTTTAAATAATTCCGAACCTCTTCTTCAGAAAAAGGAATGGGTTCTCCATCTAATACCACTTCACTGTCACCGATTAATATCCTCATTTGATCTGGATCGAACGATACTCCGCTATAACCTGCTGCACATAAAATTCTTCCCCAGTTTGCGTCACATCCGAACACCGCCGTTTTTACAAGAGGTGAACCGACTACGGTTTTTGCAATTACTCTAGCATCTTTATCCGTCTGCGCTCCCTCAACGGTTACTTCAATGAGCTTGCTGGCTCCTTCACCATCTTTGGCGATAAGTTTGCCTAGATCTTCACAAACCATAACAAGTGCGTCTAAAAAAAGTTCCCATTCAGGGTGATCTTTGTTCAGTTCTTCATTTTCAGCCATTCCATTTGCTAGCATCAGCACCATATCATTAGTAGAAGTGTCGCCATCTACTGTGATGCAGTTGAACGTTCGGTCTACGGCATAAGAAAGTGCGGAGTGAAGGTCGGCTTGATTAATATTAGCGTCTGACGTAATAAAACCAAGCATGGTTGCCATATTTGGGTGAATCATTCCAGATCCTTTTGCAGTACCTGCGATCGTGATGTCTTTATCATTGATTTTTAATGTGTAAGCTGTATTTTTTGATACTGTATCTGTCGTTAAAATAGATTGCGAGAAATCAATCGAACCTTTGATTTCGTCATCAAGAACGAGGTTTTTAATACCTGCTGTAATTTTTTCAATCGGAAGGTGCTCTCCGATAACACCGGTTGAAGCCACACCAACAAAATGAGAAGGAATTCCAAGTTTCTGAGCCGTTTCAAGCTGCATTAGTTTAGCATCTTGAAGACCTCTTTTACCTGTAACTGCATTGGCATTTCCTGAATTGACGATAATCGCCTGCAGTTTTCCTTCTTGTTTGATGTTTTCTTGGGTGACTTTTAAAGGAGCAGCTTGAACTCTGTTCGTCGTGTAGACACCGGCGGCATTTGCGGGAACTAAACTGTATAACAGTCCTAAGTCTAGTTTCTTATGTTTTATCCCGCAATGCAGTCCGCTCGCATAATAGCCTTTCGGAGTTGCAATGTTTATTCCTGTTATTTTGTGTATAGCTGGTTTCACTGCTTGCATGCATCTTGCCTCCTTATTATTAAGGGAACAATGGTGATTGGTTAAGTCCCTTTGTTTCATCAAAATCAAACATGACATTCATATTTTGCACTGCTTGACCTGCAGCACCTTTTATTAAATTGTCGATCACAGATACAACAGTGATTCGATTTGTTCGTTCATCAATACCAAATGTAAGATCACAATAATTTGATCCGTATACTTGTTTGGTGAATAAGTCCGCTTTTTCTTTGAAAACACGGACAAATGGCTTACTGGCGTAATATTCGTGAAAGACTCGGGTTACATCCGGAGATTGAAAATCTTTTGATAAATCTGCATAAATCGTTGCCATGATGCCTCTTGTCATCGGAATGAGGTGTGTATTAAACGTAATGTTCGTATCAACATTCGCGATCATTTGTATGGTCTGCTCGATCTCAGGAATATGCTGATGGTTGTTCATTTTATAAATACTCATACTATCGTTCGCTTTGACGAAATGAGAAGCTTTCTGAGGTGTTGCCCCCGCTCCTGACAGACCGCTTTTTGCATCGATGATCAGTGAATCGGGATTAATGATTCCTTCTTTTAATAAAGGTAATATCCCGAGCAATGTGGCTGTCGGATAACATCCGGGATTTGCAATAAATCCAGCTTGCTGAATCTCTTGTTTGTTCCATTCTGTTAAACCGTACACCGCTTCATTAATAAGTGATGTATTCGGAGCTTCTTTTCCGTACCATTTCTGATAGGCATCAGCATCTTTTAAACGGTAATCCCCAGCAAGATCGATCACTTTCATTTTTCGTTCAATAAAAGGAGGAAGCAGCTTTGTAGATACTCCGCTTGGAGCCGAACAAAACAATACATCCAATTCATCTGATTCAAGCTGTTCCAAAGAACGTAGCTGATCTGTAAACCCGTATAAATGCTGAGCGTCATCAGAGAGTAAATTTCCTTCTTTGGAGGATGAATAGAGAAACACTTGCTTAATCTCCGGATGTGCAGACAATAGCCGGAACAATTCTAATCCACCATATCCGGTTACTCCAATAATTCCTGCTCTCAATTCATATCACTCCTTTAATAAGTTATGGTTCATTATAGGACTGTATAAAAATTAATTCAAGGGTATATTTATAAAATTTTATTCTTTTTCGAAAATTGTATGTATAACCATGCTGATGAGATTAGTATGAGAGGTTAGCGTCGAAATTTGCAGACTCGTGGCTAAGTATAGGAAAAGTGTGGCATTTTGTATAAAATGTCTGAGATAAAAGCTAAGATATGTGGGAATTTGAGAGAAAACTCTCGGATTTTAGTAAAAAAATGTGAGAAAATCTTTTTAAACAAAAAAATTCCTTGTTCTATCATCTAGACAAGGAATTTTTAGTAGGAGGATGTCCAAAATCGGACAGCATATTTCATTATTTATGCAGATTATTGCCTTAAAAACCCGCCTTCCGAATGAATCACTTGCCCGGTGATCCATTCTGCTTCTGGACTTGCTAAAAAGGCGATTAATTTCGCTGCGTCTTCTGGTTTCCCGATTCTTCCTAGCGGGAACTTAGGCAGCAATACCTTTTGCAGATCCTCTGTCATCCAGCCTGTATCGGTCGGACCAGGATTTACTGCGTTCACGGTAATCCCTTTGTTTCCAAGTTCTGCAGCCATAGTAACCGTAAGAGCTTCAATAGCTCCTTTTGTAGCTGCATACGCAAGTTCTCCTACCATCGGTCCTTTTGATTGACCTGATGTTAAATGAATGATACTGCCCTTATTGCCCGCAAAACACTTCGCAAATTCTATGCTCAAAAGCGTTGTTGCACGAAGGTTGATTTCATAATGACGATCCAGCACATCAACCGTTAATTCTTCCCAAGAGTGATTTTGTGAATAACAGGCATTGTTAACCAAAATAGATGGTTGTCCAATTGTCTCTTTTATTCTCGTAAACAATCGAGGAAACTCCGTTGCCTTGGTTAAATCAATCTCCTCATAAGACGCTTTCACACCAAATTCCCGCAGTTTCGCAAGCAATTTTTCGGCATCACTCTCATGGTTGCCATCGTGAAATTCTTTATCGTACACACCCCAAGTTGTAAAAAATACATTAGCGCCTTTTTTGGCAAGCTGCAAACAAGTTGCTGCACCTATCCCGTTTAAGCGGCCAGCTCCTGTAACGATTGCAGTCATTCCCATCAATGGAGTTTCTGTCATCTTTCACCCTCCTTTTTGTTGGAGATTCTAACTTTTACATAAATTTTATTTCACAGGCGTTTCTGCTTCTTTTCCTTCTAGAATTCTTGCAATATTCCTGCAAGCAAGCTCAGACATTTTTAATCTTGTTTCCACGCTGGCACTTCCGATGTGCGGTAAAGCGACTACTTGTTTCATCGCTAATAAAGGATGATTCGGATCGATCGGTTCTTTTACAAACACATCTAATCCCGCACCTGCAATCTCGCCAGTTTGGAGGGCTTCTACTAATGCATCCTCATCCACAGATGCCCCTCTTCCTGCGTTAATAAATATGGCGCTTTTTTTCATGAACTGAAATGCTTCTCTATTAAACATTCCTTTTGTTTCGGACGTTAATGGTGCCAAACAAACCACAAAATCAGATTCCTTTAATAGATCATGAAATTCTTTATATGTAGCTCCTAATTCATATTCTGTTCCGGGTTTACGGTTTCGGTTATGATACAGAATATTCATATCGAATCCTTTAGCTCGTTTTGCAACTGCTTCTCCAATTCTTCCCATACCGACGATTCCAATTGTTTTATGATGAACATCAGCTCCGGCTAATAATAGAGGCCCCCAGCTGTTCCATTTTCCTTCTTGTACATAATTTGCTGATTCAACAATCCGGCGAGCGGTAGCTAACATGAGCGAGAACGCTAAATCTGCTGTAGAATCCGTTAAAACGTCAGGTGTATTGCATACTGTAATGCTTTTATTTTTTGCTGCTTCTAGATCGATGTTGTCATAGCCTACTGCTAGGTTTGCAACTACTTTTAATGGTTTTGCATGATTGAGCAGTTTCGCATCAATTTTATCCGATAACATCGTCAGCAGACCTTGTGCTTTCTCAGCTTCAGCATACAGTACTTCATTTGGAACTGCTTCCTCCTCATGTGGCCACATTCCAACTTCGGCAGTTTCTTTTAAAACAGCCAGTGTTTCTTCCGGCAACTTTCTCGTCACATATACATATGGCTTTTTCATCTGCTTCCACCCCTTTTTCTCTATTTTCTCATTTCATAAAAGAGAAGACAAAAAATTAGGGTCGATAGTTAGTTTATTGTATGATGGCTTCCCAATTCCGGCGAAAAGAGGAGTAAAAGACTGCTAAATAGAATTATTTATTAAGTTTGAATATAGCAGTCACTTTTTCAGCAAACGTAACAGTTTGGTATAAAAGTCGATTGAGAACTTATACAGAATGATGATGAATATAATATCAAAAAGATTTTTGGGGGGGCGTATCCAGATGTTTGGAAATTTTAACTTTGACTTAATTTATCAAGAACGAGATGAATTCACCCCTCTTGTGGTAATGATGTGTGGAGTAGCTGGTTCTGGGAAAACGACTTTCTCACAACAATTAGAAAAAGAAGGTTTTGTACGTCTTTCTATTGATGAAGAAATATGGGCTACCAATGGCCGTTATGGGATTGATTACCCCATTGAAAAAGTTGAAGAATACAAAAAAGAGGCAGAAAGAAAACTACGCAACCTATTAATTGAGCTAATTCATGATAAACAACAAGTGGTGATTGACTTTAGTTTTTGGGATCAAGTAAGGAGAGATCACTATAAACAACTTATAGAAATGGCCGGCGGTAAATGGAAACTTATTTATTTAAAAGTTCATCCTGATGATTTGCGTGAACGACTTAAGATCCGAAACAAACGTTTTGATGCAAATGCATTCCCTATAACAGAAGAAATTTTAACATCCTACCTTAATGGTTTCGAAATACCAAAAGGTGAAGGCGAAATTGTAATTGAAAATTAAGCCTAACAAATAAAAACCATGAAGAATGAGAAAACGATCAGAAACAAATCTGATCGTTTTTGCTTGTTTTTACATATCCAATGATAATGCTGGTTCACCATCAAACAGCCTTGTGAATTCGATTTTCTCCTCCAAAAGAGAATATATTATCCATCCCAGAACCCATGAAATTTAAAATACTTAATATAATCTCAAATTTCCGATCATTTATACAGGACTGTATTCTAAAATGAGCATGGGAAATAAATGGTTGGGGGTCAGACCCCAACCATTTATTTTCTTTAGATGGTAGGAACGAGCCAGTCGACGATCGGAATATTCAATTCATGAACAGGCAGTCCGATCGATCTGAAGAAGCTTTTTAGAAAATATTCATTTTGTCTTTCATACGAGATTAAGTCAGTAAAGCGGCTTGAATAGAGTTCCATTCCAATTTCCCTCTCATTTTTATAATGTCCTTCAACCGTGTCGAAGTATTGAGTAGGGAAAAGCAGTCTTCCATATAACAATCTCCATGCACCTTTTGATAATGGCTTCACTTTTTCATAATCGTCGATCAGATCCACTATCTCATTATTTCTAAACTGAGGCTGATAGATTTTTTCACGGATACATTCAGCTACATCACGCATTGGACTGTCGATCAGCCAGCCTACAGGCATTTTAATATATCCATTATCCGTCTCAATCCAAGAGCGTTCGCTGAAACGATCATAGCAAATAGACGCAGAACCTATTCCTCTAGGCCCTCTTTCCATCTGATAATCCGTGATATACTGAATCGCGTTTTCAGCGAGCCCTTCATAATACGGAAATGTTGTTAAAAATAATGTATCAAAATCATTCTTTTGTTTTCTAACTGAGATCTCTGCATATTTGTTGTGCATTTCATCTACTCGCGAGATCCATAGCAGCGGCCATTGGCCATATGCGATCTGCTGGACCGGATAATACTGTTCAACACCTTTGCCGCGTTTGTGGAATTCTGCAAGTTCCATTCCTAATGAAGCAACTTTCCTTTCTTGCTTTTTATGTTCCATTCTAAAAATAATGACCGACTCTCCATCAACATACGCACTGGGCATGCCCGTGATGGTCGGCTGGAGCACAGGAAGTTCATTTTCTCCTCTTTCCTGAAGGACACTGCTTAGAAATGTCATTTCTTGCAGAAGTTCATAGGACATTTGGAGTTGAGGAATTACAATATACCTGTCACCTCTACAAGTGAACGTCCGATAACCTGACTCAGATTTTCTTTCGTCACATACTAATTGATAATAATGAAAAATGTCTCTTTCAAACAAAGGCGATCCCCCCACCTCTTCAGCTTTCCTGCGGTTGTTTAAGGGTGGCGCATTCAAACCTCCGCATATATGGATACAACATTGTATGCCCAACTAGGCAAAGTGGTTAGCGTTTTTTGATAAATTCATAACTTTAGCCTGGAAACATATACTATACAAAGCTGTGGAGACTACTATAGAAAAGGAGTACAGGGATGCCAAACAAAAAAGTGGAAAACGTCGAAGAAACTGCTCGCAAATTGCTGAATGAACGGGGCGTTACAGTAAACGATATTGCGGAACTCGTTTATTTTCTCCAAGTTCCCTATCATCCTGACTTAAAAATGGACGTTTGCAGAGAAAACGTGGATAGAGTTATTGCAAAACGAGAAGTGCAAAATGCTATACTTACGGGTATTGGGCTGGATGTATTGGCTGAAGAAAAGAAACTAAATCAGCCTCTTCAAGAGATATTAGCAAGAGATGAAAGTCTTTATGGCATTGACGAAGTAATCGCATTATCAATTGTGAATATATATGGTTCGATCGGGTTTACAAACTACGGATTCATTGATAAACAAAAACCGGGTATTCTGGAAAAGTTAAACGACAAATCCACCGGAAAAGTTCACACATTCTTAGATGATATCGTTGGTGCTATTGCTGCAGCTGCTTCGAGTCGCCTGGCTCACCGTGCAGTAAATGAAGAATAATAAAAGGGCTCGAGACAAGAGAATCATTCTTTTGCCTTAAGCCCTTTTTTATTTATTTAATTTCCCACTCGTCTAATCCATCCACCGCATAAGTTGGATGAATGTCGATGTCTTCTAAATGTTTCTTTGTTGTAACCCCTGTATGAACTAAAAGAGTGTCCAGCCCTGTTCGAATACCAGCTAAAATATCGGTTTGGTAATTATCACCGACCATGAGCGTCTCTTCCTTTTTCGTCCCCAATGTCTCTAATGCCATCTCCATAATAATAGGTTCCGGCTTTCCGATAAAAATCGGATCTGTTTGAGTAGATACCGTAATAACTGAGGTTAGAGAACCGTTCCCAGGCAGAAGTCCTCTTTCTGTCGGCAGAGCAATGTCTCCATTTGTTGAAATAAATGTTGCACCATTTCTTACAGCCAGACATGCTTTCGCTAGCTTTTCATACGTAATTGATCTGTCAATTCCGATCACGACATAATCTGGATTCTCATCAACAAGCTTTAATCCTTTTTCGGTGAGGGCTTCTCGAATACCGTCTTCTCCTATACAAAACACGGTCGCCTCTTTTTTTAAGTTGGAGATATAGCTCGCTGTTGCCATACTTGTTGTAAATACATGCTCAGAATTAGCAGGAATTTCAAATCCTTTTAAGACTTCTGCTACTTGCTGTTTCGTTTTCGATGAATTATTGGTAACAAAAAGGTAAGGCAAGTTCAGCTCATTTAATTTTTTTACAAATAAAACCGCTTCTTCTATTCGTTCTGTTCCACGGTACATCGTTCCATCTAAATCGATTAAAAATCCTTTATAAGACTTCATTTGGTATCTCTCCTTTATTCACATTTCCATTGTATCCAAGTACAAAAAAAAACACACCTGAAGTGGTTTTATACTTCAGATGTTTCTTTATTATCTTTAATGACATAGCAGCAATAATCGCCGCCTTTTGCCATACAAGTCTTACGCTCAATATGATCTGTATGGAGCATTCGTTTAAAGAGCGATAATTCACAAGAACAAGCTTGCTGATATTCGTTCGCTACTTTGGCGATTGGGCAATTATATTCGGTCAGGACATAGGTTCCCGCTTCTTCGCCTTTTTTCCAATCGACCATGTATCCAGCTTCATTTTGAATATTTGCCAGTTCATTGACCTTTTCTTCAAAGTCCGTAAGACTGTTCATCCGGTTCTTGTATTTATCTTGCAAACGATCTTCACGTCTCTGAAATAATCCATCAACCGTATTCGTACCGCTCATATCTTCCAAATCTTTTAATAACTCCACGGTTAACCCTGAGTAATTACGAGGAAATTGTTCGTCACCAGCTGCTGATAAATGGTAAAAATTAATTGGTCTACCCATTGCTTGACGAACTAAAGTCGTTTCTACAACGTGATCCCGTTCTAATGTATTCAGATGGCGTCTAACAGCCATTTCCGTAATGCCAAGTGATTTAGCCAATTCAGTTACGGTCATCCGCTTATGTCTTTTTAAAAGATAGATGATCTCATCACGAGTAGAGGTGTGATTCTTCATGGTCATCACCATCCTTTTTTACCATTTTACCGTAAAATACCGAATTCGTACATTTTTTAAACTAAAATGTATATAAACTATTCCTTCGATTTATTCAGGTAAAAAGGCAGAAACTGGTCCGAGTTCCTCTTCTAAATAACGAGTGATGTGTGATGGAAATGCCGTCAGCTCAGGCAAATATTTCGATATGGTTTCAAAGATTTTTTTCACATCTGCACTCGGATATTCTTGCACTAATGCTTTTCGAAGATTAACCACATTTTTTAATGATGTGCCTTCTTCATCAGGAAGTACTTTCTCATCAATCAATATGTCCAGAATATCTTCAAAGCTCCCTGGGTCACGCATTATAAAGCCATCTATAATCATATTCCCAATATCCATCATGGATTCAATAAGCAGATGCCCTATTCGTTCAATAGCTAGCTTTTGAATATGATCTTCCTTATACGCTGTGGTCTTAAAAGTATCAATCAATTGATTCATGTACATTAAATGCTCATTTATTTTTTTTCGGTCAACAAAATACATAGTCATCACCTTTTGTAAGTTTCTCCACTAAAGTGTAACATAAAAGAAGGAAATCCTTTACGACTTGATTTAAAATGAGAGCAGATATTCTTAAGGGGGAAACAAGAGATGTCAGAAGAAACCTTTTTCTTATATGATGATACTGAAAAAACAGAAACGCGTTTTGTAAGCTTTATGGGTAGAAATACAAGGTTTGATCTAGCAATAGTAAAATCCAATCGTCACTACGGAAAATCACTTGTCTTAAATATGCTGGGCAGCCATTTTGCCATTATTGGACAAGATGACTTGGAAGAGGAAGGCTATTTGGAGCATGCCTTTAACTTAACGGAAGAAGATGCGATGGAACTTCGAGATTTTTTAGCAGAAGTCGTTTAATCAACAACTCAAAATGTACCAAGGAACGAATCATTCTCTCTAGGACAGAATACCGTTTAAGGATATTTTTATCCTTAAATAGCCTGAGAGGGTGGTTTTTTTGTTCGAAAAAGAAAAGAAGCAGATATATACAGATTTTTCGAATGTAGAGACCGGACGCAATAACGTACTTCCAGAGGATTTGCCTGAGGGTCCGTATGGATCTCCCGTTAATCGCGAGTTAGGCAAATCAACACCATGGAGAGAAAGTCAAAGGTATTACAGTGCTTTCAACTACGAAAACAAATCCCTTCATGAAGGTTTAGAAAGACAGTATCCTGGAGCCCATCCTACCCATGATGATCCGGATCTCCATACTGAACAGCCTTATGAAGATTCTCGCGGCTAAAGAAAAACCCCTGAATGGACTCAGGGGTTTACTTTTTTTACAACAAAATACGGACAGCCGAAATTACAATATTCATATATGTATTCCGGTAACGTGCTGATTTTTGTGTCGAACGTAGCCTTTTCGTGATTATCTTCAAAGAATCCACGCAAACGAAGCTGTTCGTAACCGAGGTCACCTACGATATAATCGTATTTATGTAAAATCTCACTGTATCGCGCTTTAAATTGTTCCTCATTAAAGGCTTCCTTTACATCTTCAATCACTTCCCAGGAATAATTACCAACTGTAATCAAAAATGCTTCACCTCATTTCCTGATACTTATTTTACCATGCTTTCTCCTTTTTCAGCCAACAATTTCTTTGTAAAAAGAAAGTGATTTAAGGTCATTCTAATGAATAAGGAGGTGAACACACCAGTGAAAAAATTAGGTATGCTTTTGATTCTCTCCATCATGCTTTCCGGCTGCGGTGGTGATGACCAAAAGAAAATGGGGCAGGAATACAAATTTTCAAAAACAAATGTAAAAGATGAGAACCGGCTTGGCAGCAACCAAAACACTGGAGATTTCGGATATATGCGCCATCAATCAGGCGATAACGTAAAAAAGGGCAATCAAGTTCCTTCTCTTAATCGGCAGAAAGCTGCAGATATGATTTCAGATATGGTTCTTCAACTGCCAAATATTAAAGATGTGGGAACACTTGTAACAGATGAAGAAGTTTTCATTGCGTATAAAACAACAAATAAGGACAGAAATGCAGCAGCCGATCAAGTGAAAATGACAGCATTTTCAGTTGTTCCTCGTTATTATCATGTTTATGTATCAGATGAAAAAGGCATGATCAATAAAATTGAGCAATATCAGGCGATGAACAAGGATACAGAAAACATCGAAGGCATCATTGGCCGCTTAATCCAGCAAATGAAAAAATCACCACAAGGGAAAAAGTGGAACTATGGAGAAAACCCGAATGGTGAAATGAACGGTGAAACAAACAATATGAGAGATGAAATGACCGGAAAGTAATAAAGGCCTGGCTCAAAAGTACATTAGCTTTTGGTCCAGACCTTTTTGTATTTTAGCTATTTTGCGCAGCTGCGTTTACTTGCTCGTCTGCATGATAGGAAGAGCGAACTAACGGGCCTGATTCACAATGTTTGAAGCCTTTGCTGAAGGCAATATCACGTAATTCTTTAAATTCTTCAGGTGTGTAGTATTTTTGAACTTTTAAATGCTTTTTCGTTGGCTGCAAATATTGGCCGATCGTCATGATATCAACATTATTTGCACGAAGGTCATCCATTGTTTCAATAATTTCTTCCCACGTTTCACCTAGCCCGATCATCAGACTGGATTTTGTAGGGATATTCGCATTCATTTCTTTTGCACGGCGTAAGAATTCCATAGTTCTTTCATACGTAGCACGAGCACGAACTCTTGGAGATAGTCTTTTTACTGTCTCAATATTGTGGTTCATGATGTCTGGTTTTGCATCCATCAACGTTTTCAAAGCGTCGAAGTCACCAAGCATATCTGAAGGCAATACTTCGATCGAACAGAACGGATTACGAGCTCTAACTTGTCTTACCGTTTCAGCAAAAACATGAGCTCCTCCATCTTTAAGATCATCACGTGCAACCGCTGTTATCACGACGTGCTTTAATCCCATTTGTTCAACAGATTCAGCAACACGTTCAGGTTCTTGAAGATCTAGCTCAGTAGGCAATCCCGTTTTAACCGCACAAAAACGGCACGCACGTGTACAAATATCCCCTAAAATCATGAAAGTTGCTGTCTTACGAACAGCCCAGCATTCGTGGATATTGGGACATTTTGCTTCTTCACATACAGTATGTAGCTTCTTTTCGCGCATCATTTTTTTTAATTCTTTATAATTGTCGTTCGTATTTAATTTTATTTTTAACCATTCCGGTTTACGTAAATATTCTTCCTTCTTAGCCAAAATAATCACCCCAAATTTTATCGCTGAATATTCATTGTTTTTCAATCAAGTTGAGTGGGTTCTAAACATTCTACACCCATCAATACTCTACCATACCGCCGCTAAAACTCCAAACAGAGTTTTTTTCCAACATTTTTCCTTCATGTTTTTCATGAAGTTTAACAAACTAAAGATAAATGATAGAAAGGAGTGGATTGGAACGTATGAGGAAATTTTCAATCCTGTTCCTCACTCTGGCCGCCTTTCTTATAACTTTTCTTCCTGAAAGAACAGCTGAGGCAGCCGAGCGATATACAAAAGAAGACGTTGGAAGGCTCAGCCTCTATAAAAAAATGGAGTCCGTTACGCTTATTCCTTGGTATTACTTTGCTGGCGTTGACCAATATGAAAGAAGTGTCAGGAAAGCGCGCAGAGATATACCAGCTAGAAAAGGTTTAGTCGGTATTTATTTTTCACCGATTCAATGGTCGGGTCCCCTGAACCCAAAGATGGATGATACGAACCCTGATCGTATTTCGATGTTTGGCGGTATTGGAAGAGACGGAAATAATGATGGCATCGCCGACCGGAACAATGATGAGGACATGCTGTTTACTTTTGCAGAAATTGTTCAAAAACATGGTCACGATATCGAAAATTTTCGGATTGGTCTTTGGAGTTATTACCAAAGAGATAAAGCAGTAGACATTATTATGGAAAATGCAAAAATTTATAAAACGTATGGTACAGTTTCCCTTGATAAGCACAGTTTCGTTGTCCCATTACGATCAAATTATAGCTACCGAAACACGTGGGGAGACCGTCGCGGTTATGGCGGACTGCGTATACATGAAGGAACTGACATTTTTGCAGACTATGGTGTTCCTGTAAAAGCAGCATCCTTCGGTATCGTTGAAATAAAGGGCTGGAACCGATTTGGCGGCTGGCGTATTGGAATTCGCGATATCAATAATGTGTATCATTATTACGCTCATCTGAGCAGTTTCAATAAAGAAATTGAAAAAGGGTCAATTGTAGAACCAGGAATGGTGGTTGGATACGTAGGGAGTTCAGGTTATGGACCGCCCGGCACTTCAGGAAAATTCCCGCCTCACCTTCATTTTGGTATGTATCGGGATAATGGCATTACAGAATGGGCATTTGATCCTTATCCTTATTTAAAAGCTTGGGAACGTCAAGACAGAATTAGTGCTAGAAGAAGATAAAATGAAGGAAGCAAGCAGCTGAATTGACTGCTTGCTTTTTTGTATGCCGTGCGTATTTTCAGTATGGTGCGCATATTTTCCGCATAGCGCTCGCATTTTCCGCATGACGGTCGTATATCTTTAAAAACATATAAAAGCTGATTCGTTTTTTTGCTGAACCAGCTTTTTTCGTATATTTTTTCTAGAAAAGGAAATATGTTTGCAATATTTACGGGAACCCGCCCCAAAGATTGACCATTCTGATAACAATCATCTTAATTGGACTCGTATACATATCAGCCACCTCTTTTTTATCTGCTAATTACACTTTAAAAGCATAAGAAAAAGTGCCTGCTATACTGCCAGACACTTGAAAATTCATTTGGTTTAGGATTTTATTCTTCAGATGGTTCGGATGACTCGTGATCTGCACTCGCCTCTTCTTTTTCTGCGTTTTTATCTGATTTCTTAGTCTTTTTTTCGGCTTCCTTTTTGTCTTTTATGTCCGGATCAATTGGGAGTGCAGGCTGAATAGGGTCACCAGATTGATTATAGTAAATAGGAACTTCACCAGGAATGAATTGTCCCATGATCTGTATTGGACGGGTAACTGTAGCCGTTTCCGTTGCGAATGGAATAACTACTTTGGCTTTTACAGTTACGATAATATTAATAGAGATCCAAGTATTATTAATCCCCACTGTTTCAATCTTTTCTTCAATATCTGTATTTACGTCACCAACGATTGTAAATTTAATTGGAATTTTCGGTCCTAGGTTAGCGAGCAATGAATTGTTTGTAGCTTGCCCTAACGGAATTTCCATAATGACACCAGGCTGATTTGTATAGTTCTTTGCTAAACCTAATTTTTCAGGCTCAATGCTGTCAGGTATATGTCCTTCTTCTATTTCTTTTAAAAACTCTTGGACGACAATTGCCGCTTGGTTTTGAACACTGTTGACGACTTTTTGATTTACTCCCGCAAAAACGATGTTACCCTCGTTGTCTTCTTTAGAAATTAAAATATCCTTCATATCTGTAGAATCGAATACTTTATTCAGGATGGCCTCATTGATGGCTAATGAAGCGATTTCCTCTGTTTTCCTTTGTGCTACATACATCAACGTCGGCTCGATTCCTTTATTGACAAGCCATAGCCCTTGCAGTGTGATAAATACAAAAAGGGTGAATGAGATTAATATAACAAACCGAAATGGAAGCGGACCTTTTCGGAGTTTCATTTTCCGTCGTTTCAGCAAAAGGCAAACCCCCTTTATCTACATATATGCAGACAAGAGGGGGGCTCATTCAAACTTTTACGACTTAATTTTTTCTAATACCACAAAATCGTGAGGATATTTGTTTTTCTCATCGACCGTTCCAGATTCACGGGAAACCTCTTGCCACTCGCTCTCATTAAGCGGCGGGAAGAACGTATCGGCTTCAAATGTTTCGTGAATCTCCGTAATATATAGACGATCGGCTTTCGGCAAAAACAGTTTAAACAATTCCGCCCCACCGATTACACAAATTTCTTCAGCATCAATTTGCAAAACCTCATTTACAGAATGAACAACGGTAGTACCTTCTGCTTGATATTGCTTATCTCTTGTTACAACAATGTTCTCTCGGCCCGGAAGCGGTTTGCCAATCGACTCATACGTTTTGCGTCCCATGACAATTGGTTTGCCCATCGTTACTTTTTTAAAGTATTTTAAATCATTTGGCAAATACCAAGGCAGGTCATTGTCTTTTCCGATTGCACGGTTTTCATCCATCGCGACTACGAAAGATATCATACACTCACCGCCCCTTTTATGTGAGGATGCGCATCATAATCAACAAGTTCAAAATCGTCATAAGTAAAATCAAATATACTTGTCACGCTTGGATTCAGCTTCATTTTTGCGAGTGGTTTCGGTTCACGTGATAACTGCAATTCTACTTGTTCAATATGGTTGTTATATATATGTGCATCTCCAACCGTATGAACAAAATCGCCTGGTTTCAGGCCTGTAACTTGTGCGATCATCATCGTTAATAACGCATATGATGCGATATTGAACGGAACACCTAGAAAACTATCTGCTGACCGCTGATACAGCTGGCAAGATAACTTTCCATCCGCTACATAAAACTGAAATAGAAGATGACATGGCGGCAAAGCCATTTTCGGCACATCAGCAGGATTCCATGCTGAAACTATCAGTCTTCTCGAATCAGGATTTGTTTTAATATCATGGATTACGTTTGTGATCTGGTCGATTGTTTCTCCATCAGGATTTGACCAAGAACGCCATTGATGTCCATAGACTGGACCCAGGTTGCCTTCTTCGTCTGCCCACTCGTCCCAAATTCTTACGTTATTTTCTTTTAGGTAGGCAATATTTGTGTCACCTTTTAAAAACCAAAGCAATTCATGAATGATTGATTTTAAGTGAAGCTTTTTTGTCGTTACAAGCGGGAAACCTTCTTCTAAGTTAAACCTCATTTGCCGACCAAAAACAGATACCGTTCCAGTGCCTGTCCGATCTTCTTTTTTCGTTCCGTTATGTAAAATATCTTGAAGAAAATTTAAGTATTGTTTCATATGATTTCGCCCCCTTGTCTTTCTTTAATCCTATCATAGAAAGCTTATGATTTCGTCACAAAATTGACGCCAATACCTAACACTTTTTTCTAATTCACACATAAAAATAGTAAGGAGAAAGGAGTGGAAGCATGTTAGAGATGAACCCGATCTTCATAGAAGGACATCCATTTACCGCTGTCACCCTTCGTTTACCAAAAACTAATTTCATGGCTGTTTTTAATGAAAATGGATACATTATGTGTGGAGCTTTAGATGTCGCTTTATTGAATGACAAGCTGGCTGACCGTAAAATCATTGCAGGCCGTGCAGTAGGAGTACGTACGATTGAACAGCTTCTTGATGCACCGCTTGAGTCCATAACGTACGAAGCGCAAGCAAGAGGTATAGAGGTTGGTATGCAAGGGAGAAAAGCACTTTTAAAGATGCTTTAAAGAATGGCTGACACTAGATAAGTGTAAAAAAATAAGATGATGACCCAAGAAAAGATCCATAAATCGTTTGGGTCATTCTTTTTGTCGAAAAATCGAATATTTGTGAGTTACATGGAATTATCGAAATTAACGTGGATATATATTGGAGATTACCGTGGAATTAAATAAAAATGATTTCTTCTTAAGATCAAAAACAACAAGTTTTTGGCCAGACTAAAGGATTTATCTTGTTTTTACAATAAAATGCCGTAAAAAAGGCTTCAAAATAACAAAAAAACGACTCTAAGAGGTTCATTTATCCTTTGAGTCGTCTACTTTTTATGCTTTAAATCGGTCCCTCATGACTTTTAGGGAGATTAAGTTAATACATAATACAAGTGTGAGTATTTGGATCCTTTTGGAGTTGTTCGTTACTATGTAGACAAATAGCAAATAAAGACCGCTGACGACAAAGGCAATCTGCAAGTAGTACATCATTTGAACTAACTTTTTTAAATCCAAATGTATCCCCACTTTCTTCATCCAGTGCACTTTATAAGTATATCAAGTCATTTGAAAAATTAAATCGGATAGAGACTTTTGAAACCAATTTGTAATATTAGGAAGAAATTCTGTTAAAACAAATCTAATTGTCTCGGTGCTAAGAAGTCATATTGAATATTTAGCATCTCGATCATCTGCTTTGCATTATCGGCAGCATCTCCGCCTGAATTATTATTAAACAGGATCGTTAAGTCCCTCGTCTCTTCAGCTAAATTTTCGATCCGTTGCTTCCAATCCAATAATTCAGCTTGATTATACCGGTACAAATACCGAACCTCTCTCCAATTTGGCTGTCCTCTGTTCTCCCAGCCATAAACGTTTCGGCCATGCAAGCGGATTAATGTTTTGTCTTCGGATGTATGCATTACAATCGGAATCGATCCTTTGCCTGCTTGCGGCTCATCGCACACTGTATGAATCCACCCCGCTTCATCAATGAACTGAAGCGTTTTTTCTTCCAAATCATCCGTAAACCATGACTGATTCCGGAATTCAAGTGCTGCGGGTATATCGCCCATCATTTCTTTCGTAAAACGGAGCATCTGGACGTTCTCTTTTTTACAGTCAAACCAGGGCGGATATTGAAATAGAACCATCTCTAACTTCCCGGATGAGATAACAGGCTGAATGGATTGTATGAACGCCTCAAACATCTTTTTTACAGAATCAAAAGGGATCTTTCCACGGGAATGTCCAGTCATGCCTTGATAAGCTTTTACGACAAATGAAAAATCTTTAGGTGTGGCTGAAACCCATTTTTCATAGTTTTTTATCGGTTGTACTGCATAAAAGGATGAATCGACTTCTACCACTGGAAAATGACCGCTGTAGACGGCAAGTTTATCTTTTGCTGGCGTACCATCCGGATATAGCGAATCATGATCTCCCCAGCCAGTTACCCCAATTTTAATCATATGATCCTCACCCGCCTGTCCTCTCTTATCTTTTATTCAATCCTTTCGACCGTACAAACTCTTTCATATAAGTCCGTTTTGGTGAAGTCATACTTGCGGCCATCTGACTTACCCAGCCTTCAATACGCTTGCCGCCAGTACGTTTCGTATAATAGTCAGCGGACTCTTTTTCATATTGATTCAAATAAGTTAACGAATCTTCTTTCTTCTGATAGCTATCCTTATGGAATACGCCTTCTATAGGCATCCGAGGCTTTTTCCCCGGCTCAGCATCTGGGTAGCCGACGGCCATCCCGAACAGCGGAAGTACATAATCAGGACAATCGAGAAGTTCGGATACTTCTTTTAAATTATTTCGTATTCCACCAATATAAACAATACCCAAACCTAATGATTCAGCTGCAATGGCAAGGTTTTGAGCCGCAAGTGCAACATCTATAGTACCTACGATAAATCCTTCTGTCGATTCAACCGTGTCTTGCACATTTGTTTCCATCATTTCAGACGCAAGCAAATGGCGGTTGTAATCTAGACAAAAAACAAAGAAATAGCCGTTATCAGCAACATACGATTGATTCCCTGCCAGCTCTGCAAGCTTTCTTTTTTTCTCTGAGTCTTCTACACCTATAATCGTATAAACTTGCTGATAGCTCGACGTAGATGCTGCCTGAGCACATTCTACGAGTGTTGTAACGATTTCATCACTTACTATTTCCGACTTAAATTTTCGGACGGATTTATGAGCTAAAATGGTTTGTATAACTTTGTTCATGTCAGCAGCTCCTTTATGTAAATAGATTGATTGCATTATATCCTTTTCTTATGTAAAAAAGCGAACCGCAGAAACTCGGATTCGCTTTTACTATTCCCCTTTTTTAGACAATAGTATCTCTACATACTTTTTTTCAGGAGATAATGATGATCTATTGTCACATGCTTTAAAAGCCATTGAGAGGTCTCTGAAATAAGCTCATTAAATTGCTGAATCGAAGAAAATGTATGATTTCCCCCTTCAATTAATGTCATATCACTTCTTCCATGCGGGCGCTGTTTAGCTTGCTGATAATATAAGGTGCAATAGTCAGGCGAAATGGTATCGTCGGCAGTTCCATGGACAAAAAGGACGTTACCTTTAAATGGGTTCCAGATTGTTATCGGCGAAAAATGCCTTAAAGATGAAATGAATTTATCGGTAATAGCGTATCCTAGGTGATCAATAATTACTTTCCTTTGAGAATGGTGGTTGTTAAAACCGACGATTCGGGTAATATCCTCGAATGGATTACCTACTGCGGACCACAAAACAGCATTCTTGATCCGTTGGTCGGCAGCCGCGGTACAGGCTGCCACAGCCCCGCCTAAACTATGACCGATTAATGAGATTTGATTGGAATCAATCGCCTTCAGTTTACTGCCATAAGAAATAACTGCCTTTGTCTGATCAATAAAATCGGCAAATTCATTTTCGCCATAATCCCCATCACTTTCACCACAACCTGCATAATCAAATCGAATTACAACAAAACCAAGGTTTTCAAATTTTTGTGCAGCTTTAACGAATAAGCGATCGACACCGATTCGGGTACTTGTAAAGCCATGGCAAATAATAACTAAAGGATATATACGATCTTCAATTCTCCGTGACGGGTAATGAATGGTGAGTGCCAGTTCCTTTCCTCTCCAACTCAAACAATCCTGCTTTTGCATGGAACAAAACTCCTTTCTCCTTTTTTAAAACATAGCTCTGTTAATGGATAGAGTTGATCATCCTTGGAAGTCAGAAAATCCACTCCTTTTCCAATACAAAAAAGCCATGTTCATAAGAGAACACGGCTGATCACTTTTAATTCCGTATATTCTCTCATCTCTCAGCCTTTGCTGTTAGATTTAGCACCGTTTCAATATAAACATATTTATATTGATGGTTGCCGGGCTTCATTGGGCTAATTCCCTCTGCCTGCTCTTAATAAGAGTTACTTTTTAAATTATGGTTAATTTTAAGTCAATTAATTCTATATGTCAACTCGGATTTAATAATATATAATTTAAAATTAACTTTATACTGAATATCATTGGGCATATGGATTAAATATGACGTTTGAGCACAAAAAAATAAAACTGGATAGCCTTTATGCTATCCAGCTTACATGATAATTTTTGAGTGTTTTACTGAACAATTAGAGAAGCCGCCTGATAATTTACAGGCAAGTAATCATAAAGATCGGCTGCAGAGCTGGCAACTGTTTGGGTATACCATGTATAATCTCCAGCTATGGTTGGAGCAGTCCAGTTTGAAAAAGTAAACGTAATGCTCTGGTTTCCTAACAAGTTAGCAGTATCAATATATACATAATTTCCTGAAAATTTTAATTGGCTTGAAACGTTCGTCCCATCACTCTTTACAGCCGTTACCGTAGACGCTGTTGGATCCGGCCATTTCGGTGGAGCCATTATATCAACTTTTTGTATCGGATATGTTGAAGGTGCTTTTAACGTTACATTAACCGTTTGATTGCTTCCGGCTGCAACAGTGCTCTTATCGATAGATACCGTTCCGCGTCCATATGAACCTCGAATTCTTAAAAATTCATTATAGTATTTGTCAGCTGTCGTCTTATCATGAATAACCATCAAATTTTCGCTGTTCGAATCATTTGCATTTGCACTTGCGTTAAATGAACCTGTGACTACTGCCGCACTCGTATATCCTTTATCTGCAATAAGAACTTTGTCGTGTAATTTTCCGTTATATGGGTTATCAGCAATACTAACCGGGATTCCCTCTTTTGCTAAATAGGCAAATTCTCCATAAGGGCCGTTGCTTCCATATTGACTTTGATCAAGGATCCCTTCTACATTCACTCCACGGTTCTTTGCATTGATTAATGCCGTACGTAAGTTATCATCTGTGAAGGAGAAATAATCAAAGTAAACATTATATTTTGCATTATTAACAACATCGATAATAGCTGAAATCGGATTATCTTCCGGTGCAAAATATACTTCAACCGGGATATTTGCTGTGGAAGTGGCAACTGTTACTTTTTGTTCGCTAACAGTTGAAGGTGATGCCGTTTTTGTAAACTGATTGTATACATACATTTCCTCAAAATCTGTTTTATAGATGGATGCAAGTGAAGATGAGTCCCATAGAATCGTATTATTATAGTTGTTCGCATTACATGTATCTGTGGCGTTTGTTGATCCCATCCAAACTTCTTTTCCGTCAATGATCGCATATTTGTTATGCATCAGAGCAGACCGGTTATCTCCTTTTACTGAGATCCCTGCATCAATAAGCTGTTGGGTAAAACTGTTAGTAAGGTAGTCTGAATCTGTAACAATGCGAATGGCAACGCCGCGATTCTTGGCTTGAATAAGAGCATCTACAAATGGCTGATAGCGGATTTCATAAAATGCCCCATCAATAGTGGAAGTTGCTTTATCAATTTCTGAAACTAATGCATCTACAAGATTTACGGTTTGACCTGGTCCAAAGGAAACCGTTTCAGAATCATAGGTTGCTGCGTTTGTTTTCTGCATATTGTCCGGTACAAGATTAAATGCCAGCACCATAGAAAAAACAAGCACAGTAATTCTTTTCAAAAAGCTATGAGACATAAATTTACCACCTTTCAAGAATATGTAACATGAATATCATAGCGATTTCTTTATGCAACAATCTATGGGGCAAATGTAATTATTAAGTATTATTATTGTAAAATTCTATTTTTACCAATTATGTCCTGGTGAGGTATTTTGGTGTCTAATGAGCTTTATGATGCTTCCTGGTAGATTTATTTGGATTCGTGTATCGGATAAAAGAACGATACCGTAAAACTTGTTCAGATCAATATGTAAAGAGACTGCCTCAAAGTGTCTTCTTTACTCACTATTGGAACAGTCTCATATAGTGCTTGTGCTATCTTTTTCTAATACTAAACGTCAAAAGACTATCAAGTTCTTTCACATGTACTAGCCCTGTTTACTTAGACGTTTAATTTTAACTCAATGCTTTTGGAACCTTCACGGGATGAAAAGCTGGGCTGAAAAATAAAGCTCCACACCAGTGAGTTAGAATGATTTTCATCGCGCTTAAAACAGTGGTAGGTGCAAAAAAAAAAGACACAATTCCCTTTAAAAGAATTGGTCTTTAAACTTTAAATCAATTTAACTAGACTGCTTTCTGCTATTCTTTTCGCCATCAGCAATCTGTAATTCTTCTTCCCACCATAAAGCTTCATCTGGATTTTGCAGTACTTCTTTAATTTCACTTGGCTCTTCAACTGCTGGGAGTGATCCTCTTAGTGACCGCCCTGCCGTTTCTTTTACAAAGAAGGCGACTACAACGATACCGATCACACAGACCGCCATTAAATAGTAAGCGGGAAGCAGTTTGTTATTTGTTTCTTTTACAAGCCAAGCCACTATAAGCGGTGTTGTTCCGCCAAAGATAGAAGTGGACACATTATACGTGAGGGCAAGTGAACCATACCTTACATTGGTAAAAAATAAAGACGGTAATGTTGCAGGCAATGTCCCTTGAAAAGCAGTCAGCAAACAGCCGAGGATAAGCACACCGAAAAAGGCATTATAGCCATTCCCGTTTCCTGCGAGCATAAACGCTGGAATGCTTAACATAATAGTTAAAATCAGGGCACCTATCAATATCTTGTTACGGCCGATTTTGTCTCCCAAATAGCCCATTCCAATAACAAAGGGAATCATAATAACCATTACAATCAAAATAATGAGCAAACCTTTTGTTTCACCATAGCCTAGCTGTTCGGACAGATAGGTCGGCATGTACGTTAAAACCATATAAACAATAGTATTGTAAAAGAGGACAATACCCGTGCAAATTAATAGTGCTCCCCAATGATTCGTGAATATTTCTTTCAAAGAAGAATCGTTTTTCTTTTCTTCTTTCTCTTCTTCCATCGCTTGAAATGCCGGTGTTTCTTCTAGATGAGACCTAAAATATAACCCAATTAATCCCAGAGGCGCTGCAATAAAGAAAGGAATTCTCCAGCCCCAGTCCAGCATAGCCTCTGAACCTAGAATATAAGTCAGAAGTGTCACAAGACCTGATCCGGCAATATAACCGGCTAAAGTTCCAACTTCAAGAACACTGGACATGATACTTCGCTTTTTATCTGGTGTAGACTCTGCAATAAATGTCATTGCGCCTGCATATTCTCCACCCGTTGAAAAACCTTGAACGAGTCTGGCTACCAGTAATAGAATAGGCGCTGCAATGCCAATCGATGAATAACCTGGGATGAGCCCTATGCTCAATGTAGCAATCGCCATCATAATCAGCGTGATCGCTAATATTTTCTTTCTGCCCAGTCTGTCACCCATCATTCCAAAAATAATTCCACCAATCGGCCGTGCAATAAATGCTACCGCAAATGTGGCAAACGCATAAATAACCTGAGCGGATGGGTCAACTTCAGGAAAAAACACTTTGCCGATCGTTACTGCTAAATAGGAATAAATACCAAAATCAAACCATTCCATGGCATTACCAAGTGAAGTTCCTAAAATCGACTGCTTTGCAATCTTACTATCAACCACTGTTATGTCTTCTTGCTGCAATTTATTTCCTTTCTCTTTATCCACTGCGTTCCTCCTTATTATTCACTAAGTTAATATTTACTTAATGATTCATTTCCCTAACTCCATGCTATCTATTCATGAACTTCCTAGATTACCAACTGATTTTAATTGCCATACTAAAAGAAAATAAGATGTTAAATTGTCTTATTTGCCGCAGGAAAGGTTGTGCAAAAAGATGAAGAAAGATGAAAATTTGAAGAGGGGTTTGAAAAATCGGCATATCCAGCTGATTGCGATTGGCGGAGCAATTGGGACAGGTCTTTTTTTAGGGGCAGGGAAATCAATTAACCTTGCTGGACCATCCATCATGCTGAATTACGCACTGATTGGAGTTATGCTGTTTTTTATGATGCGTGCGTTAGGTGAAATGCTTATGTACAATCCGACATCTGGGTCGTTCACATATTTTGCTGAATCGTTCATCGGTCCTTGGGCAGGTTTTCTCACTGGGTGGACATACTGGTTCTGCTGGATCGTAACTGGGATGGCTGAGATTACGGCGATCGGACTCTACGTTAAGTTTTGGTTTCCTAGTATTCCTCAGTGGCTGCCGGCACTCGCCGCAGTACTCGTATTGCTTCTTATTAATTTGTCGGCTGTAAAAGCGTTTGGAGAAATCGAGTTCTGGTTCGCTCTTATTAAAATCATTACTATACTAGCACTCATTATTATTGGGATCGTCTTGATCGTTATGGGATACAAAAGTCATGGCACTCAAGCTTCGTTATCCAATCTTGTGAGTCATGGAGGATTTTTCCCTAATGGATTTACTGGATTTGTTCTCGCTTTCCAGATGGCGCTCTTTGCATTTGCAGGGGTGGAACTTGTCGGTGTAACAGCCGGTGAGGCACAAGACCCTGACAAAACCCTTCCAAGTGCTATCAACAACATTCCAGCACGGATTCTGCTTTTTTACATCGGATCACTGATTGTTCTTATGTCTATCTATCCATGGGATAAAATTGATCCTGAAACCAGTCCGTTCGTGTCGGTCTTTAAGCTGATTGGCATTCCGGCTGCATCAGGCATCATCAATTTTGTTGTTTTAACCTCAGCGATGTCGTCTTGCAATAGCGGTCTATTTAGTACCGGGCGAATGCTGTATACACTGGCGAATGAAGGAAAAGCTCCGAAAAAGCTTGGTTCACTCAACAAGAAGCAAGTTCCAGCCACCGCATTGATCGTGTCGACATTCTTCCTGTCCTTTGGCGTATTGCTTAATTATTTATTACCAGAAAAGGTGTTCACTCTAGTCACAAGCATCGCTACGATCTGTTTCATCTGGATATGGGGAATTATCCTTGTATCTCACCTTCGCTTTCGAAAACTGAAACCAGAGGAAGTACGAAAGATTTCGTTTAAAATGCCCTTATCACCAGTTATTAACTGGATTGTACTCGTATTCTTTGCTTTTGTGCTTGTGGTACTCGGTTTTGCATCTGATACACGTATCGCCCTTTTCATCACACCGGTCTGGTTTGTGATTATAATCATCGCCTATATGTTTACAAAGAGAAATACTGAAAAAAAGTGCAATAATAATTGATGCATTTCATCCAATTATATTAATACTACAAATGAATTCGAGAAAAATACCTTTGGTGCGACTTGCGCCAAGGGTTTTTGGCTTTTAAAAATTTACAAATTAAGACTAATTATCTAATACAATATCCTTATATAATATAAATCGACAGAATATTAAGACAAATTATTCATTTACAATTATACCCAAATAAGATAAATTGGCAGTGTCTTGGTTATTTGAAGTAAAACGCTCACAAAAATAGCCAAACAAAAAAAGCATACCTGACACGTTTTGCTAAAGCGGATCGGAAGCTTTGGAAAGGAGGAAACCTGAAACCTTATCTAATTAAGACTGGATTCAACATTGGTTACAAGCAGAATTTACTGTTCCGTCTAGATTTTAAACAGAAGCTTTCAGTATCGATCATTATTAGACGAAAGTATCTAAATAAAATAATACGGGAGTGAAAAAAATGCGAGTAAAACTTTGTATTTCCATGATAGGTTTTCTTTTAGTTGCGGTGGGCTTTACAACCTTGTCGACGTATGCAGAAAAAGATTATACGATTAAATCGTTTCATTATTTAACAATGGACGGAAATGATATTAATTCACAGGCAAACGTGAATACACAATCAGATAAAAATATAAAAGTAACGATGGTTCTTCCCATACAAAATAAAAAAGGCGATTGGCTGGCGTATGGATTTACTAGCAGGGAAACTTTGGAGACATTTATCGAAAAAGATAAACAGCGACTTCAAAATAAAGTGGATATAATGGGCAGCGGTGCTTGTTGTACTGATTTTTATGAATATAAAAACAAAGGCGGCGCCTATATTTATTGGAGAGATGGGTTTACAAACTTATCCTCCAGATGGAATGACAGAATTTCATCTTTAAGTACAGCATCCCCTTCTTCAAGCTATTCAACAACACTGTGGGAGCATACTTCATCTCAAGGATATGGCAGAGGAGTCTTATTCAGACACTCCGATTGGTATGGCAAAACGGCTAATATGGCTTCGGATTGGAACAACGTTGCATCGGCGATCGAAATCAAATAAGAGCATTAACACGAAAAAAGTGACGAATACATTTAAAAAGACCTAGGCATGCAGCCAAGGTCTTTCAATGTTTATCCGATTGGATTGAACCTTCCATCTCGAACTCAATTAATGAACACTTTCAGATGAATAAACCTTGTTAAATCTAGGTTTTCCAGGTTTATATTGTTTTAAATGATTTACCTTCAAATTTATATGAAAGAGAGTCGATTAACTTTTCGTTGTTATTTATCTTATTAATCAGCTGACTACTCTTTTTGGGAGTTATTTCTTTATACCAGTCACCATCAGGATAAACAATAACTATAGGCCCTTCTTTACATCTCCCGTTACAAAGTGTTTTTGTGGTATGAATTTTTTCCATTAATCCTAATCTTTTAATCTCTTGTCGGATTAAATTAGTCACTTCTTCTGAACCATTCTTTGAACAGCTGACTCCGTTACATAAAAGAACATGCTTTGAAACACCTGTTAGTTCCATATGATGATTCACCCCGTAGATTTGGAATTTACAAGTTAAAGATTATTTAACATCAACAACAAATGGAAAAACATGAACTTTTCCATTCATTTTAAATTCAGCCCAGATTTTGTAGATACCGGGTTTACCAAATTTTGTTGCAAATCTTGTATCTGTTTCCGATGCGGGATGAACGTGAACATACTTATCTCCACTTTCGTCTAAAATGACAACATGACCAAGAGCACCTAAATATGGCTCAGGTTTGATTTCTTTTAAGTCGAAATCTAGGACGATTTCTTCATTTGATTTAAAGGTTTCAGGAGTCATGGTTACCGTGTAGTCATCGACTGTTTTAGTAAACTCCGTATCTGGCTTTAATGAAACATGTTCACCGTGAGTTTCACCAGCGCCTACCTTGATCGGTAATGGCTTCACCTCATAATTTTTATCTTTTGGTTTAATATCTATGAACGCTTTATAGCTGCCTTCAGAAAGGTTATGTTGAACCGTAAAAGCTCCTTTCCCTTTTTTTTCAGGATGAAGGTGAAAGTATTGCTTTTGCTCATCACTAACGATGATTAGATGCATTATTTTCTCATGATTAACTTCAAGTTCCTCTCCGTCAACTGCATTACCCGCTTTATCTTTTAACTCAATATGAATCGTGTCGTCTTCATAGTGAACAGTTGGAATGACATCACTTTCAGAAGAAGTATTATCATATCTGTGTTCTCCGTGACCACCGTGTTCATCATTTTGCTTTTCCTCTGGTCCAGCAGAGTTGCTGCTTTTACCATGATCTTCATGTTCAACCGTCGTAGGTCCAGCAATACTCGCATACCCGAGATAACTCCCCATGACGATCAACAGGATTACAACAGCCGATAATGTCCATCGTAAAACGATATTGTTCCTCATCTTAAAGCCTCCCTATAGTTTTACCTTTTGAAGTCTAAGTGCGTTCAAAACTACGGATACTGAACTGAAGGCCATCGCAGCCCCTGCAAGCCAAGGTGCAAGAAAACCTAGTGCTGCAACTGGAACACCTAAAGCGTTATAAGCAAATGCCCAAAATAGGTTTTGTTTGATATTTAAAATCGTTTTTTTACTCATATAGATAGCATCAGCAATACTGTTTAGATCTCCACGAATCAACGTTACATCAGCAGCTTCCATAGCTACATCGGTACCTGTACCGATCGCCATCCCGATATCTGCTACAGCTAGTGCAGGAGCATCATTTATTCCGTCACCGACCATCGCTACTTTATTTCCTTGCTGCTGCAGTTTTTTCACTTCATCTGCTTTCCCTTCAGGAAGAACTTCAGCGATCACATGATCAATACCTACTTGATCTGCGATGTATCTAGCGGTTTGCTGGTTATCACCAGTGATCATTATGACTTTGAGATTCATTTCCTTCAACCTGGCAATAGCATCTTTAGAAGTCCCTTTAATGGTATCTGCTACAGCTATGATACCAGCATATTGATTATCAATCGCAATCAGCATGGCGGTTTTCCCCGCTTTTTCAAAAGTCTCCATCTGACTGTCTGGATCATTAATCGTAATGTTGTTTTCTTTCATTAACTTTCGTGTTCCGATAAGGAGAATCTTATTATCCACAATTGCTTTAATTCCAAACCCAGGTATAGCATCAAAATGATCCGATTTGGTTAACAGAATTCCCTTTTTAGTAATCCCTTCGACAATAGCTTGTGCAAGAGGATGCTCAGAATTTTTTTCAGCTGAACCGACAAGTTTTAATACTTCTTCTTCATTAAATGCAGATTCTACAAGTATATCTGTAAGTTCCGGTGCTCCGTTTGTAACGGTTCCTGTCTTATCTAGGATCACTGTATCGATTCGATGAGTGGTTTCTAAATGTTCTCCACCTTTAAATAGAATCCCAAACTCAGCTGATCGGCCAGATCCAGCCATGATAGAAGTTGGAGTCGCGAGTCCTAATGCACATGGACATGCTATAACGAGAACAGCTATTAATTTTTCAAGCGCAACAGCGAACTCACCTGGACTTACCCAGAAAAACCAGATGATGAACGTTAGAATGGCAATCCCAACTACTATAGGTACGAATATTCCTGAGATTTGGTCAGCGAGTCGCTGAATGGGAGCTTTCGATCCCTGAGCTTCTTCTACAACTTTTATGATCTGTGCGAGAGCTGTTTCTTTACCTACTTTGGTCGCTTTTATCTTTAGAAAACCGTTTTTGTTTATCGTCGCACCGATTACTGTGTCACCAACTGTTTTATCTACGGGAACGCTCTCGCCTGTTAGCATCGATTCATCCAAAGCGGAATGCCCTTCGATGATCTCACCATCCACCGGTACTTTTTCACCCGGTTTTACAAAAACGATGTCTCCAGTTAAAACTTCTTCAATCGGAATCTCAATTTCTTTATCCTCACGGACAACGATTGCGGTTTTTGCTTGTAGTCCCATGAGCTTTTTGATTGCTTCTGAAGAACGACCTTTCGCTTTTGCTTCAAAAAGCTTCCCTAAAACGATAAGAGTGATTAACACCGCCGATGTTTCAAAGTACATCTCAACCATTCCCTCATTGGTACCGATGGAAAGGATAGAGAGATATAAACTGTAGAAATAGGCTGCCGATGTTCCAAGAGCAACAAGTACATCCATGTTCGCACTTTTATTCTTGAGTGCTTTGTAAGCCCCGACATAAAATTGTTTACCGACAATAAACTGCACAGGCGTTGCAAGCGCCAATTGAACCCATGGGTTCATGAACATCTCAGGTAGATATATAAAAGATGCAAACTCAAAGTGGTTGACCATCGCCCATAATAAAGGGAGGGATAGTATGACAGAAAATATGAATTTCCCTTTTTGTTTTTCAATTTCTAGTGCTCTGTGATCAACTGATTCCTTGTTATCTTCCTTTATGGCTGCACCATATCCCAGTTGGTCAACTTTTTTAATCATATCTACAATAGAAACTTCAGAGGGATTATATTGAACAGACCCTGTTTCTAAAGCTAGATTCACGTTGGCTTTAAGCACTCCAGGCAGTTTGTTCAGCCCCTTTTCAATCCTTGTGGCACAAGCTGCACACGTCATTCCAGTTAGATTGAATTCAGCTTTTTCCTTGATAACGCCATATCCGAGATCCTCAATTTTTTTCTCGAGATCTGCTACCTTTAAAATTTTAGGATCATAAGAAACGGTTGATTTTTCAAGAGCAAGGTTTACATTTGCCTTCTCGACGCCGTCCAACTTATTCAACCCTTTTTCAATTCGGACTGCACATGCTGCACAAGTCATACCGGATATTTGTAAAGTTGTTTCTTTTGAACTCATGTCTTATCTTCCTTTCTATATACCTATATAGGGTATATTTTTAATAAAAAGAGAACGTGCTATAATTAGCACGCGATTATTTTACATCGTAACCTTGATCATCAATCGTATCTTTGATTTTCTCCAAGCTAACTTTTGATGAATCATATTCTACAGCAACGTTACCTTCACTAAGATTTACTTTTGTACTGGAGACACCCTCTAACTTTCCAACACTACCCTCAATAGCATTTACACAGTGGTTACATGACATTCCTTCAACACTTAATGTTACTTTTTCCATCGCTATATCTCTCTCCCTTTATCGTTCTACTTCATTAATTTTTTTACGGTAATTAATAGTTCATCCAGTACTTCTTGATCGCCTTCTTGAAGTCTCTCAACAACACAACTTTTTAAGTGACCTTCCAGTAAAATCTTACCTACACTATTTAATGCTGATTGAATGGCAGCTATTTGTGTAATGACATCATCACAATAAGTATCTCGATCAATTAGTCCTTTAACTCCTCTAATTTGACCTTCGATTCGATTTAATCTTGTAATTAAATTATTTTTTACTTTATCTGAATGATGGCTTTTTCGTTCACTTGTAACACCACAATTATCATTAGTTAGATCATCTGGTTTTTTAAATTCCATCAAGTAGCCTCCCTTTTCTACATCTTACTATACCCCCCTACCCTATGTAAAGGCAAATACTTAATTTTTTTGTGAAAATCAAAGGGGTTCAGAATTTTATAAACAAAAAAATCTTTTTTGATTAAATATAACCATTCAATAATTTCGTACTTTGCAGCGATTGTAAGTGAAAAACAAATTATAATGAAAAAACTACGATCATTTGGAGGGTTGAGCATTACAAAATATTATTTCCCTTATTATGATTTTCCTTTTAAAGTATTTTAGGTAATTATTTATAATAATAAATATTAGATGCATGGTAAATATATAGAGGTATTAAAATTTAAAGGAGAGATTCAGATGCCTCAAAATATTGATGTCAACCAATTAAACCAAGCGAAAGCTAATGTTACTTTAAGTCAATCGTTATTAAGCCAAGCGATTGAAAAATCCTCTTCCGATCCGACACTAGCCCAAGAAGCACTCAAGCAAGCAACAAATGAAATCACATCAGCTCTTACAGCAGTTAACCAAGTACAAGGAACATCAAATATTAAAAAATCTTAATAAATTTATTGTAGAAAAGCCCACTAACCCATTGAGATGATCAGGGTTATTAGACTTTTTCATTTCATATTTGAACAACTGACGGTTTTCTAAGGTATTGGGCGAAATAATTACCCCAGAATTTGGACCCGTTATGGAATAAAACAGAGAGCTTTTATTGCCCGCTGAATTTTTAACTAACGCATCTTTAGTTGAACAAGCACATATTGTTCAGGGTTTTAAAATAGACCTAGATAGCACAGTCTATAGAAGAAGCTATCAAATTGAAAGGAGAAAAAAGATGAGACACAATAGACATAAGGGAAATCGGGACAAAAACAAAACCTCTCTCCCTCAAGTTCCTAAAGCTCAAATCTCGAATTCGGAAAGTGATGAATACGAATTCGCAAAAGAATTATCAGATCAATATGAATTAGTAGCAAAACCGGGTTTTGGACCAACCGAGGTAAAACGCAAAGACGAAAAATAGGAAAAGAAATTGAGTTCATCTTCTGTTATCCCTTGTATTACAAAAAATAAATCCCTATCGGCACGAACTAAATTCAATATAAAAAAACCTTGGTATAATCCTTATATACCAAGGTCTTTTTGAGTTTACCCGATTGAATCTTCCATCTCGAACTTGATTAACGAAGGTTTTCATTAAATCGCGATAAACCATACTTACGCTTGATGTTATAGAGATAGGTTTAATAGGTTTAACAGATTTATAGAGGTATAATTCACCTATTAACTCCTGGAAGCACTTTTTGTATTAACGGCTGATTAATAATTAATCGACTTTCTTCTGGTAAAGTGGTAGAACTGTCATCTTTAGTGCCCCTCCTTTAAAATGAACGCTTTTCCTTTAATGTTCTATTTCAGAAAGTTAAGGGCGGAAAGTGTATAGATTTTTACGGTCTTAATGAGTTCATCAATATCTACATATTCATCAGCATGATGAGGAATATAGCGATCACCTGCACCTGTTGTAAGGATCGGTACACCTGCGAGATGGAGGAACGTTCCATCTGTCGCCCCTGGTACCCCATTATAGACAGGGGTATTTCCCGTAACTTGTGTATAAGCCTGCGCCACTGCCTGTACCACGTCATGATCTTTAGGCGTCTCCGTCCAAGGCCTATCTTCGATGAGTTCAAATGTCGCTTTAAAATCTGGATCTTCCTTGCTCAGCCGCTCAATAATGCCTTCTATTTCCTTCGCCAATTGCTCATGTTCCTGACCAGGTACTGTGCGGATATCAAGTGCGGTCATGCATTGTGCCGGAACAACATTAATTTGCGGCTCTCCCTTAACAGGTGCTTGTACAATAGTTGGTGTAATACTCGGCCAGCCAAGATAAGGATGTTCACCAAGCCGTTCTTTTTCTCTTTGTTCTAATTGATCCAATTCCACAATTAATTTGGCCATTCGTGTAGTAGGATTAATTCCTGTGAGTGGCATCGCACCGTGAGCCATTTTTCCGTACGTTTTTAAAACGATGCGCATCGCCCCTTTTTGTGTAATGCACAGCTGATTTTCCTCTGGCTCACAGATAATGGCTCCATCCACGTTATCAGCCCAGCCTCTTCTGATAAAATCTTTAATTCCGATCATCATCCCCTCTTCGTCACATGGGATGCAAAGTATAATTTTCCCTGTAAAAGCTGCGCCCGATTTTTTCAGTGAATGAACGGCAGAAATAGCAGCAGCTAAATTTCCCTTTGTATCACAGGAACCTCTTCCATAAATTCTCCCGTTACTGATTTCTCCGCCAAAAGGATCGTATGTCCAAGAATCAAGGTCTCCTTCAGTCACTACATCTGTATGTCCTTCAAATAAAAGGGTTTTTCCTGGAAAACCAGAGTCATAAATGGCAATAACATTTGGCCTGCCTGGTACTACTTCTTCGTAATAAACCTCTAAACCGATATTCTTGAGGTAATCAACTATGAAACGAGCTACCTTTGCTTCGTTACCACCCTCGACATTTGGACGATAGACACTTTGAATACGTATAAGAGTTCTTGTTAGTTCAACCACTTCTTTTTGATCAACATACTGAAGAATAGATTCTGTCGTAGTATTCATTGCTCAAGTCCTTTCTTATTAAGATTCATAGACATCTTTACTTGATGGAAATCCCTCAATCCCTTCAGCATTCTTAACCGCTAAGATGACTGCTTCAGCCAAAACGTCTGCAGCAATCGTCCCAATCAGATCAACAGACGCATCAATATCCCCAGTAGCCAATGAAAAAATGGTGTCTCCGTCGTACAACGTATGAACAGGATAAATTGTTCTTGCTAAACCATTATGTGCCATTGAGGCTACCTTAGAGACCTGCGATTTAGTTAACTTTGCATTGCATGCAACAATCCCTATTGTTGTATTGGTACCTGCTGTCAGGGGAATGGCGGGCTGTTCAAGCATCCACTCTATACTGCTCCTTATTCTCCCTTGATCATTTCTCGCACCGGCAATTACTTCTCCTGTTTCATTTCGAATCTCCCCCACTGCATTAACTGCAACAAGGGCTCCGACAATTAAACCATTTGGGAAAACTTTAGACGCCGAACCAAGTCCACCTTTCATGGCTCGATGGTGACCTGCAACTTTTCCAACTGTTGCTCCGCATCCTGCTCCTGAATTACCGAAAGGAAAACGTCCACGTTTCGCTTTTAATGCCGCCTGATATCCCATTTTTTGATCAGGCCGAGCAGCAGGATCTCCTACCGGCAAATCAAACAGAACGGCCGACGGAACAATCGGAACCACTCCAACTCCAACATCAAGCCCAATGCCTTGTTTTTCCAGATACTGCATGACACCGCTTGCAGCATCAAGTCCATAGGCACTTCCTCCCGCTAGACAGATACCATGCACACGGTCTACGAGATTCATAGGATTAAGTAAATCTGTTTCTCTTGTTCCAGGAGCAGAACCTCTGACTTCTACACTGCAAACAGCACCCTTCTCTAACAATAAAACGGTACAACCTGTATAACCTATTTTGTCTTCTTCATTACCAATTTTAATGCCCGGAACGTCTGTAATATTATGAAACCGTTCCACTATATTTCTCTTGAGATCTTTGATTTCTTGTTCCCACGATGGTCCAGCTTTTTCCATGCAACAACCACAGCCAGCGTGATGATAACAGAAACGATCGCTTCGGGAATTCCGTTGGTTAAAGCGATTGTAACAGCAACACCCGGAGCAATATAACCTCTAATTACCGCCATTGTCAAAACGAGTAGCGTATTCGTAAAAGCTCCAACAAATCCCGCAAGACCAATAGCAGCATATTCATTTACTCTCCTAATAGAAACGTAAGCTAAATAGGCGGCCACTCCGATAAACAGCCTAGGAATAATGGCTACTAACGGGTCTTTAAATAGTGGTATGGTCGCATCAAGAAACGACGACACACCGAAGATTAGTCCGATGACTAGTCCAACAAACGGTCCTTGCATGATGCCTCCAATGATAGCCGGGATATGCATGATGGTAGCGTTACCTGCTGCAGTTGGAACAGGAATAAAACCTAACCGGGTGACACCTAGTAAAATAGCTACTGCTCCTAAGACTCCTGCAATGACAATCTTTCTAGTAGTTAATCCTCTTTCCATTCTATTACCCTCCTTAAATTTGTATTAGATGCTATAATTGTGTGTCCTTATTACAGAAAGATCAGATTAATAATCTAATAGGGGAAAGGAAAAGCCAGTAAGAGAAAAGCAAACAAGACACAGGAAAGAAGCGCCATATAATCCCTGCTCTTCGCTTTATACTTAGTATAGATGGAACGCTCACCTCCTGGTGTATAGCATCTGGCTTCCATTGCCAGCACTAAATCTTCCGCCCGTGCTATAGCAACATTGAATAAAGGAATGATAATAGGAAATACATCTTTTGTTCTCTGGATAATTCTCCACCAGGCACCCGTTCCAAATTCTGCTCCTCTTGAAGCTTGAGCTTTCATCATTTTTTCCATTTCCATCGCAAACGTAGGAACAAACCGGATCGCAATCGTAATAATCAGCGCAAATTCATGGACCGGAAACTTCACATGTTTTAAAGGGTCCAACAAACTCTCGATCCCATGTGTAATTTGTGTGGTCGAAGTGCTTAACGTTAATACACTGCTTAAAAAAATGATCTCAATAAATCGAAGTGCAGAAACGATTACCAAGCGGATACTATCACTCGTAATCAGGATAAAGCTATAGTCAACAATAACCGTTCCGCCTGAAGCGATTTCACTATAGAACAATAGCTGCAAGACAGCTAATATCAAAATGAAAGGTATGGCTGGCTTAACTCCGGATAAACCATAGCTGACCGGAATGCGTGAGATGTAAAACAAATAACAGGCAAAAGCAAGTGCGATCATGTTTCCAACGTAGGTGTGGCATACAGCCATTGCAATAACAAGAATGGTGAAGGCTAAAAGCTTAATACGGGGATCAAGACGATGAATGAGTGAACCAGTCGGCAAATACTGGCCGATCGTAATATTGCGGGTTAATTCGAATTCAAAACTAGCCATCTCCCTCACCTCCTACAAGATTGAAGAACAGAAACGATTTCTTTTGTGGCTGCTTCTATTTCATACGCTTTAAGATTGACATCATAACCTTGCTCTTTTAACTTCGTGAGGATCTCCACCGTTTGCGGTGCTCCAATATGATGCTTTGCAAGGGTTTCATTATTACCAAAAATGTCCCGTGGTGTTCCTTCAATCAGATTTTTGCCATCTGCTAATACGTAAATTCTTTTGGCTAAATACGCTACTTCCTCCATGTTGTGAGAGACAAAGATGACGGTCATGTTTTCTTTTTTGTTCAACTGAACAATATTGTCCAAAAGCTCCTGTCGTGAGCGAGGATCAAGACCGGCTGTCGGCTCGTCCAATACCAAAATTTTAGGTTTTAGAGCCAACACCCCTGCCAAGGCGACTTTTCTTTTTTGGCCGCCGCTTAAGGCATAGGTAACCCGGTCTTTCAGTTCTTCAAAGGGAAGACCAACTAATTCCATTGCCCATTTCACACGGTTTCTTACTTCTTTTAATGGAAGCCCCATCTTTAATGGACCATAAGCAATATCATCACCGATCAATTTTTCAAAAATTTGATCCTCAGGGTTCTGAAACACAAGGCCAACTTTTCTTCGCAATCCTTTAACATCTAGCTTTGGATCAGATAAAAGTTGGCCGTCTACGATTACTTCTCCACGCTGGGGCAGCATCAGCCCATTGAAATGCTGAATTAAAGTAGATTTTCCTGATCCCGTATGTCCAATAATAGCTATGCATTCCCCACCATACACCCGCAAACTGACTCCAGAGAGCGCCTGGTGTTCAAGAGGTGTCTTTTCCATATAGATATGCTGTAAATGATTTACTTCTAAAATGGGATTATCATTCATCCTACATACACCCCTCTCTTGGCTGACAAACGCATAACCTCTTGAATAATCTCGTCATTATGAATTAAATCTGACCGAAATTCATTGTCATATTCATGAACCGATCTCGCAATTTGATTGGCTACAGGAACATCGAGTTGCAACTGATGCAGCAGTTCAGAGTGCTGAAAAATTTCTCTTGGTGTGCCAACCATTACAATTTTGCCTTTTTCGATGACAATGACCCTGCTTGCTTCAGCTACTTCTGACATATGGTGGGTTACTGAAATGATCGTCATTCCCTCGTTATTAAGCTTGCGGACAACGTCCAGAATATCTCTTCTGCCATAGGTGTCCAGCATGCTGGTTGCCTCATCCAGCACTAAACAATCGGGCTTCATCGCAAGGATTCCTGCAATGGCGACACGCTGTTTTTGTCCTCCTGAGAGATGATGAGGTGGTCTTTTCCGGAAATCACTCATTCCAACCGCTTCCAATGCAAAATCAATTCTTTCTTTCATTTCTGAAGCAGGTACTTCGATATTCTCTAACCCAAAAGCCACATCGTCTTCAACAATGGTAGCGATGATTTGGTTATCGGGATGCTGAAACACCATCCCTACCTTCTTACGAATTTCACGTTGCAGCTTTTGTTCTTTTGTATTGTAATCGCTAATAAAAACATCTCCGCTACTAGGTTTTAAGATACCGTTCAGATGTTTTGAAAGTGTAGATTTACCAGAGCCATTATGACCTATAATAGCTACATATTCACCTGGAAAAATATCAAATGAAACCTCATTCAGTACTTGTATGGAACGATTATTGTTTAAGCTATATTCAAAAGAAACCTTGTTAACCTGAATAAGAGGCTTTGTCATTAAAATCCCCCCTGTAGCTCCACCGGTTACTTATGACGATTTCTTTTTCACCAACGGTGCTTCTGTTTTTACAACCGAAATTTGTTTTTTAATGCTAAACACTAGCAAACTTGTAATAATCAAACTAAAGCCTAGAAAATATAACCCTGCCTCCATATTCCCAGTAAGATCATTTAAATAACCAATCATATAAGGACCAACAAATCCCCCGAGATTACCAATTGAATTAATTAACGCTATTCCAACAGCTGCAGAAGCTCCTGTCAAGAAGAAAGCGGGAAGTGACCAGAAAGGACCAAAAAAGCTGTAAATTCCGATGGTTGCAATGGACATCATTACAACAGACAGATACGGATTAGTAGTCATTCCAGCACCGATTAAACCTAACGCCCCTAATAATGGCGGCAATGCAGTGTGCATTCTTCGTTCCCCTGACCTGTCTGACCGTCGAGCCCACAATATCATACAAATACCGCCGGCAATATAAGGAACCATTGTAATGAGTCCCACCTGCGTATTCGTGAGAATCGATGAAAATGATTTTATGATAGTAGGCATCCAAAATCCAATACCATACAAACCAATAACTAGCGTTAAGTAGATGAAAGATAGTCTCCAAACGTGAGGATTAGTCAATACTTGACGTGCAGAATGATGCTTGTTGCTCTCTTTTTGCTCGTTTTCATGGCGAATTTCTTGAATGAGCCACTCCTTTTCTTCCTTTGTTAACCATTTTGCCTCTTGTGGACGATCGGTTAAGTAATAATACGTTACTATCCCTATGATAATTGCGGGTATTCCTTCCAAAATAAACATCCAGCGCCATCCTTGCATCCCAGCCCAACTAATGTTATCCATGATCCAAGTAGATAATGGAGCTCCAATAATATTGGAGGCTGCAAGCGCAGTCATGAATAAGGCAAAAGCTCTAGCCTGTTCTTTCGCCCGGAACCAATAAGTAATATATAAAATAACTCCTGGAAAAAAGCCGGCTTCTGCTACACCAAGAAGAAAACGTAAAATATAGAGGTGTGTAGCGCTTTGAGCCCATGCTGTCAAAATAACTACTATGCCCCAGCTGACCATGATGCGTGCAATCCACTTTCTCGCGCCAACCTTGTGGAGCAGTATATTACTTGGAATCTCAAACAGGAAGTAGCCGAAGAAAAAAATTCCAGAGATTAACCCGAAAGTAGAGCTGGCAATTGCTAACTCTTTATTCATATCTAATGCAGCATAACCAAGATTTACCCGATCAAGAAAGGCGACAATATATAACAAGAAAATAAAGGGAATGATTCTCCAAAAGACTTTTTTAGTAGTGCGCTCTTCAATCGTGACAATCGGCTGATTCATAACATTCTCCCCTTTTCATTACTGGATTTATTAAGCAATTTAGATTCCTCTTCCTCCGTCTACATTCATGATTTCCCCAGTAACAGCCTTGGAGAGATCAGAAGCAAGATACAAAGCTGCTTGGGCAATATCCTCAGGCTGGATTAGCGTACCTAATGGAACACTGTCAATAAAGATTTTCTTTTTGTCTTCCTCTACTTGTTGGGCATCGCCAGGCAAAAATTTCCCTAGCATTGGGGTTTCAGCAGGCCCTGGATTAATTGCATTAACCCGGATTTTAAATGGGGCTAATTCAAGCGCCAATGCTTTCGTTAACATAATGGCCGCTCCTTTAGATGCACAGTAGGCATTTAGTCCAGGCCTAGCCCGGATCCCTGCAATGGATGCGATATTTATTATCGATCCTTTTCCCTTCTTTTTCATATAAGGGACTAGATGACGTGTGGTTAGAAAAATGGATTTTGTATTAACTGACATAATCTTTTCCCATTCACTGATACTCATTTCTTCAATCGGTGTAAAGAATTGTGGAACCCCGGCACAATTAACTATTACATCCATATCTTCAAATGTATTGAACGTCTCATTTACAAGATTCTGGACACTTTCATCGTCTCCCACATCCGTTTGGATGACGAGAACTTGTCCAGTCTGATTTATTTCTTTTGCAGTTTGGTCTGCAGCATCTATATTTAAATCCGCTAACACCACGTTTGCTCCTTGTGCAGCAAATAGTTTGGCTGCAGCTTTTCCCATACCTGATCCTGCTCCAGTAATAATGGCGGTTTTTCTTTCTAGCAATCCAGTATTCATAGATTCATCACCACCATTCGTTCATCTGTCATTTCTTGAATCGCATAATACGGACCTTCCTTTCCAATTCCACTGTTTTTCACTCCCCCATAAGGCATAACATCATTACGGTAAGTGGATACATCATTAATAATGACTCCTCCATATTGCAGTACCTTCGCCGCCTTCATTGCCAACTGCAAATCACGAGTGAAAATCCCAGCTTGTAAACCATACTCTGATTGATTCGCAGAGTGAAAAGCTTCATCAATATCTTGATAAGGGATGATACAAACGATAGGAGCAAAGACTTCTTTACAAACCACTTTCATAGAAGGATTCGTATCCACGAGTACTGTTGGGAATAGGATCGCTCCTTCCCTCTTTATCGGAAGCAATGCTTTAGCTCCTTGTTCGATCGCTTCATTCACCCATTCCTCTGACCGAATCGCTTCTTTCTCACTAATCATCGGACCTACATCTGTTTCTGGTTTTTCCGGATCGCCGACTTTCAGCTGTTGTACATACGCTAAATAGCTTTCTGTAAACTCATTCAATACAGATTGATGCACAAACAGGCGTTGAACGGCTATACAGGCTTGTCCTGCATTATGAAAACTGCGGCTTGCGGTCAGTTTGGCAGCAAGATCCAGATCTGCGTCTTTATGAACTATATTCGGGGAGTTGTTTCCCAGTTCAAGTGCTACCGGCCGTAAACCGCTTCGTTCTTAATGTGCTTACCTACTTCACCTGAGCCGGTAAACGTATACATCGCTATCCGTTCATCATTCAAAAGCCATTCACCCACCTCACTTCCTGATCCAGTAATGATGTTCACATATCCTTTTGGCAGACCTGCTTCTTCTAAAAGTTCTACTAATTGAAAGGTAGCCAGCGGAGTTGCGGTAGCAGGCTTGATCACGATGGTGTTGCCAGCAGCGAGAGCAGGTGCAATTTTATGGACCCCTAATAACAAAGGGTAATTGAATGGGGTAATCACACCTATAACGCCTTTAGGAACACGAATGGTAAACCCTAACCGGTTGTCTGCCCCTTCTGTCGCCTGCAGTGGAATCATTTCTCCTGAAATCCGTTTCGCCTCTTCCGCTGATAAACGGATCGTGTTAATTGTTCGATCCAATTCACCTGCAGCATCTTTGCGGGTTTTTCCAACTTCTCTGACTAAAGAAAGCTCAAAATCCTCCCGTCTTTGTTCCATTAGATTTGCTGCCTTTAAAAGAATAGTAGATCGTTGAAAAGCTGTTAATTTGTCGGATTGAAAGATTTCTTCAGCTGCAGCCACGGCCTGCTCTACATGATGTTTATCCGCTTTCGCGATGGATGCAATCACTTCTCCTGTGTACTTATGGTAAACAGGAATATGATGATCGGTTTGAATATGTTTCCCGTTAATGTATAAAGGGTATTTTTTTTCATGTAATAGAGAAGTTTGTGTCTCGGTCATCCTTTTTTCATCTCCTTAAATAAAATTTATACGTTTATTGGTCATTTGCTGAAGAATAGCTTCTCCAAATTCACTGGTCGTATTTTTCCCTCCGAGGTCCGGGGTAGACACATTTCCATCAATGAGAACCTCTTCAATCGATGATACGATCAATTTCGCAATATCAGAAAAACCAAGATGCTCCATCATTAAGCTAATACTCCAAATCTGCGCAATGGGATTGGCAATTTTCTTTCCGGCAATGTCAGGCGCAGAACCATGAATGGGTTCGAACATCGAAGGATAATTTTTTTCCGGATTTATGTTTCCGGAAGGTGCTAGTCCTAAACCACCTACAATAGCTGCGCCAAGATCTGTTAAAATATCGCCAAACAGATTGCTCGCCACGACAACATCCAATTCTTCAGGTCTGGTAATAAAATAAGCTGCCAGTGCATCAATGTGATAGATGTCCGTCTGGACGCTAGGATGATGCTTGCTCACTTCCTTGACGATTTCATCCCAGAAAGGCATCGAGTGATTGATTCCATTCGATTTTGTAGCTGACGTCAGCTTTTTCCTCGTTCTTTTTTCAGCAAGCGAATAAGCATAATTGATAACTCGTTCGGTTCCGTATCTCGTAAAGACATTATTTTGTACCGCAAGCTCAAAGGGAGTGTTTTCATGTAACCTCCCTCCCATATTGGAGTACTCTCCTTCTGTGTTTTCACGCACTACGACAAAATCCAGATCTTTATGGGCTTTATAACGAAGAGGACTCTCTAAACCCCTTAATAGTTTTATAGGCCGCAAATTGATATATTGCTGAAAGGCTCTGCGAATGGGGAGGATCAATTCCCATACTGAAATGTGGTCAGGAACAGTTGGTGCACCGATGGCACCAAGCAAAATCACATCGTAATCCCGCAGAATGTCCAGGCCACTATCCGGCATCATCTTTCCGTGTTTTAAATAGTAATCACAATTCCAATCAAACGTGTCAATGGAGAAATGAATGCCTCCGTGCAGTTCCTCAATTTTCTTTAATGTTTTTAACCCTTCTGCCATGACTTCAGGTCCAATTCCGTCTCCAGGTATGGCCGCTATTGAGAAATGTTGCAAGCTATCACCTCATTTTTTGTTTGTCAATTATTAATGCAAGTTTCATGCCGATTCAGTTAATTTTAAATTTTCTGAATTTTTTAGGTATGATAGGGCATAAAAAATCAGAAATTCCACTATATTCGTTTCATTTTGCATCATCTGTTTCAAAATAAAGCATCAAAGCTTGTATTCTTTGATTTTGCGCCAAAGGGTCGATCGGTCAATTCCAAGAGACTTTGCCGCCTCTCCTCTGCTGTTATATTGTTGAAGCGCACCTTGAATTAAATCTTTTTCATTCTCTTTAATGGTCGCAATGCTGGCAATTGTTTGAGTTCTCTTCTTTCTAAGTTTAGGATAATAAAACCAGGCATCTTTAGCCGTTATGGCTGAACCTTTTTGAAGCAAGACGATTCGTTCTAAAACATTTCGTAACTCACGAATATTTCCTGGCCAGTGATAGTCTTGTAAAACTAAATAAAAATCTTCATCGATCTTTTCGATTTGCTTTTGATGCTGTTCATTAAATTGCTTTATAAAATGACAGGTAAGCAAGGGAACATCCTCTAGTCTGTTTCTTAGTGCCGGCAATTCAAGTGAAAGTACATTTAAACGATAGTATAAATCTTTTCTAAACTGCTTCTTTTCAATTTCGTCTTCGATGTTTGTATTGGTTGCTGCAATAATCCGTACATTAACAGGAATGGTTCGTTGTCCTCCGACTCTCCGGATCGATCTTTCCTGAAGAACTCGTAATAAGTGAGACTGAATTTGCAAAGGCATTTCTCCGATTTCATCCAAAAACAAAGATCCTCCATGCGCCAATTCAAACAGTCCCTGCTTACCACCTTTTTTAGCTCCTGTAAAACTGCCTTCTTCATAACCAAACAATTCAGTCTCTAGTAAATTTTCAGGAAAAGCGGCACAATTAACCGCAACAAATGGACCAATTGCCCGGCTGCTCTGCAGATGGATTCCTTGTGCAAACAATTCTTTTCCTGTCCCAGATTCTCCTGTAATGAGTACCGTTGCATCTGTTTGCGCAAAGATCTTAGCCTGTTCTTTAGCTTCACGAATCTCTTTGACTTCCCCAATAATGTCCTCCAGTCTGTATTTTGCTTCTAATCCGTTTTCATGCAATTTTTTCCTTAGTTTCATTTCCATTCTTTGCAGGTCGGTAATTTCTTTAAAATTGGATACTGCTCCAACGACAGTGTTGTTAAGAATAACGGGGTAACGGTTTATAATGATTTGGCGATCAAGTATCTTGGCTACATCCCCTATTTCTTTCTTACCAGTTTGCAGCACTCTCAGCATATCGGAATGTGGGATATATTCTGTAATGTTCCGTCCGACCACATCCCCTTCTAGCCCTAGATACTTTTTCGCATTATTATTGGTTAGTGTTATTTTCCCTTGCTTGTCTACCGCTATTAAACCATCATGAGCAGAATCGGCAATGGCCTGTACCTGGTATTTTTCTTTAAACATCTCTTTCGTCACATCGGTTAAGTTCATTGCCTGACGTGTTGCGGAAACCATGGTATCCATTGAAGGATGAACATAAAGGACATTTTCATTTCGTTTAGAAACGGGGAGACTACTTTCCCAAGAAGGAACAAGAAATGTTGTGTTTTTATTGGCGTTACCGAGTTCAACAAATTCCTTGCTGCAAATATCAAAATGGTTCTGATACATCAGAAGATTTTCAGTGTTTAACCACTTTTTTTCTTCATCTGACACCAAAATTAAGAGATTATGTTCATAAAGATTTTGTTCATTAATCGTTTTTTCGAAATCACTTAAATGAATGGAGACAGGTACAATAGGGATAGAAAAGGATTGAACCTCGTTTACATAAGGTAAAGGAGTAATTAAAACAAAAGGGTTCATCATATGATCGATAATCGATTTTTTAGAATGGAAGCAGGTTGGTTGAATACCTTGTTCGATTAATAGTTGAGTGAAGATAGCTTCTAGTGTTTTATTTAATTTATACAAAGCGATCATTTTCTCTACACTCCTTTCTTTGTTTTATAATTTAACATACAAATGCAAAAAAAGAGGCTAGGTAAATATTCTTTTTATAAAGTCTGGGTCTTTGCTTGAAGATCACCATCTAAAAGATTATTTGATTATCGTTTATAAATCCATGCACTACTAGTTACAAAAGTTCAAATATACAATAAACCCATGGCTTTTAAATTGCCATGGGTCTTTTAGGATGTTTCATGGATGAACTTGCGTACGGAACAGATACTATGTGTGTTTTTTAAGTATTAATAGGTCCTTAAACCGCAGAAAATCAACCCTTTTAAAAAATATGTGTACATTAAAATATATCAAAGTTGATACTCTTGTGGGTAAAATGCGGAAAGTTTGGTGGGTAAATTAAAATTAAAAACTTTTTAGTCTTACAAGCTTTACCTTCCTTCTCATAAACACATATGAGATTAGCTGTCGGAATCTGGCCTTTGAGTAGCCCTACCTGCTTAAGGATTCACTCCTTGGAATTAAAAAATCCAATAAACCGTTCCCCTTACCTTTAGGTTTCAGCAATTTTAGAAACTTGAAACTGTTGAATTTCATACTCATGGGTTATGTTCATTGTAAAGATGTAATTACTCACTAACACAATAATTTAAAACTACGTTTGCATCAAATACTAACATAGATGTACTTTTAACAACAGAGTAGTTACTTATTCCAAAATCTTGCCCGTTTGTTGAATAAGAAGAATTTTATAACTTAAAATGCAAAGAAATAAATTTCGAGTTGGCACGACACTAATTTGCATATAAAAAAACCTTGGTATATTCCTTATATACCAAGGCTTTTCAGACTTTATCCGATTGAACCTTCCATCTCGAACTTGATCAGGCGGTTCATTTCTACTGCATATTCCATTGGAAGTTCTTTCGTAAATGGCTCGATAAAGCCCATTACGATCATTTCCGTTGCTTCTTGTTCAGAAACACCACGGCTCATGAGGTAGAACAATTGGTCTTCAGAAACTTTTGAAACCGTTGCTTCATGCTCAAGAGTAATGTTGTTGTTTAAGATTTCATTGTACGGAATTGTATCTGAAGTAGACTGGTTATCCATGATAAGCGTATCACACTTAACGTTAGATTTAGATCCATCAGATTTGCGCCCGAAATGAGCGATACCACGGTATGTTACTTTCCCGCCATGCTTCGAAATGGACTTCGAAACAATGGTAGAAGAACAATCTGGTGCTAGGTGCAATACTTTTGCTCCAGCATCTTGGTGCTGTCCTTTACCAGCGATCGCGATTGAAAGAATAGTACCTTTTGCTCCGCGGCCTTTCATAATAACAGCCGGATACTTCATTGTTAGACGAGATCCGATGTTGCCATCTACCCATTCCATCGTTGCGTTTTCTTCTGCTACCGCACGCTTTGTAACAAGGTTATAAATGTTGTTCGCCCAGTTTTGGATCGTTGTATAACGTGCATAAGCGTTTTTCTTTACGATGATCTCTACTACCGCACTATGAAGTGAGTTTGTAGAATAAACCGGAGCTGTACATCCTTCTACATAGTGTACAGAGCTGTCTTCATCCGCAATAATAAGCGTACGCTCGAACTGACCCATATTTTCAGAGTTGATTCGGAAATAAGCTTGAAGCGGTGTATCACACTTAACACCTTTTGGAACATAAATGAATGATCCACCAGACCAAACTGCAGAGTTAAGTGCAGCGAACTTGTTATCTGAAGGCGGAATAATCGTTCCAAAGTACTCTCTGAAAATTTCTTCATGTTCTTTTAATGCAGTATCTGTATCCGTGAAAAGAATCCCTAGATCTGATAGGTCTTCCTTCATGTTGTGGTATACAACCTCTGATTCATACTGTGCAGATACACCTGCCAGGTATTTTTGTTCCGCTTCTGGAATACCAAGCTTATCAAAAGTTGCTTTAATTTCAGCTGGCACTTCATCCCAAGACTTCTCGGATTTTTCAGATGGCTTTACGTAATACGTAATATCATCAAAGTTTAAATCCTTCATGTCCCCGCCCCATTGAGGCATTGGCATTTTGTAGAACATCTCTAATGACTTCAAACGGAAATCCAGCATCCATTGTGGTTCTTTTTTCATACGGGAAATTTCTTCAACGATTTCTTTTGTTAAACCGCGTTTGGATCTGAAAATGGAAACGTCCTTATCTCTAAACCCATATTTATATTCGCCGATATCCGGCATTTTCTTAGCCATTGCAGAATCCCTCCTTACAGGATTGGCACTCTAATATCTTATATATAGGCAACCTATTCTTCTTCTTTCTTTCCTACTCCCTGCTCCATTGCTTTCCACGCTAATGTGGCGCATTTTATACGGGCAGGAAATTTAGAAACACCTTGAAGAGCCTCTATGTCACCTAAATCGATTGATTCATCATCATATTCGTTACCTAACATCATATCATAAAAAATATTTGCTAGCTTAACTGCTTCTTCTACACTTAAGCCTTTTACAGCTTGTGTCATCATTGAAGCTGATGCAAGACTAATGGAGCAGCCTTCTCCGTCAAACTTTGCTGACTCGATTTTACCATCCTCTACTTTTAAAGTGAGCTGGATTCGGTCGCCGCATGTCGGATTGTTCATGTTGATTGTCAAGGCTCCATCTTCCAAAACCCCTTTGTTGCGAGGATTTTTGTAATGGTCCATTATAACTTGACGGTAAAGCTGATCTAAATTAGAAGACATGACCGAAATACTCCTTTGCAGTTGTTAATCCCTTCAGAAAAGCATCGACATCGTCTTTTGTATTATACAGGTAAAAGCTTGCACGAGCAGTAGCTGTTACATCCAGCCACTTCATAAGCGGCTGTGCACAATGGTGCCCTGCACGAACTGCGATTCCCTCAGAATCAAGTACTGTAGCCACATCATGCGGATGAACATCATCCAGATTGAATGTGACAAGACCCGTACGTTCTTTCGGTCCAAAAATCGTTACACCTTCAAGTTCTGATAAACGTTCTAATGCATAATCAGCAAGTTCGTGTTCAAGTTTCTTAATATTATCAAGTCCAATTTCTTCAAGGAAATCGATTGCTGCACCGAGTCCGATTGCACCTGCGATGATAGGAGTTCCGCCTTCAAACTTCCAAGGCAGCTCCTTCCATGTAGATTCTTGCAATCCGACAAAGTCAATCATTTCACCGCCGAATTCAACGGGCTCCATTTTATTAAGAAGTGCTTTTTTACCATAAAGTACACCGATACCTGTCGGACCACACATTTTATGCGCAGAGAAAGCGAAGAAATCACAATCAAGATCCTGAACATCTACTTTCATATGCGGAGTACTTTGAGCTCCATCCACAACCATTATTGCGCCATTCTTGTGAGCGATCGCAGCAATTTCTTTGATCGGGTTGATCGTTCCTAAGACGTTAGAAACCTGCATAACTGAGACGATTTTAGTATGCTCTGTTATCGTTTTTTCAACATCCGCCAAGTCAATCGTGCCATCTGGCTGCAACGGAATGTATTTTAATGTTGCTCCCGTTGTTTTAGCGACTTGCTGCCAAGGGATGATATTGCTGTGGTGCTCCATTGGTGTGATCACAATTTCGTCACCTTCAGTCAGGTTCGCATTGCCATAACTTCTCGCAACCGTATTAATGGCTGTAGTCGTACCACGAGTAAAGATGATCTCCTGAGTAGATTTCGCACCGATAAATCGGCGTACCTTTTCTCGTGCTCCTTCATAGCCATCAGTTGCGCGGGTTCCGAGAGTATGAACTCCACGGTGCACATTTGAATTGTATTCTTTGTAATATTTATCTAGTGCTTCAATGACTTGAATAGGCTTTTGGCTAGTGGCGGCACTGTCAAGGTAAACGAGAGGTTTGCCGTTAACTTCCTGGTCTAGGATAGGAAACAGCTTTCTCCATTCCTTTGCACTCATACTAGCTTACTTTCCTTTCAATAACCTCGACTAGACGCTTTTTAACAGATTCAAGAGGCATTTGGCTAACAACCGGTGCCAAGAATCCGTGAATAATTAAACGCTCAGCTTCAGCTTTTGCAATTCCGCGGCTCATTAAGTAGAACATTTGAAGCGGATCAATACGGCCTACAGATGCTGCGTGTCCTGCAGTTACATCATCTTCATCGATCAAGAGAATCGGATTCGCGTCACCACGTGCTTTTTCACTTAACATAAGAACACGTTCAGTTTGCTCACCATGAGACTTTGTAGCACCATGCTCAATTTTCGTTATTCCGTTAAAAATAGAGCTGGCGTTATCTTTCATTACCCCGTGAGTAAGAATGTAACCTTCAGAATGTTTTCCGTGGTTAAAAATTTGTGCCACGAAGTTTTGTTTTTGATCTCCGCGACCAATCGTTACTGTCTTAGTATCAGTAAATGAACCGTCTCCAATAAGGTGTGTTGTATTATCAGAAACTGTATTTCCGTCATTGAACTGACCAAGTGCCCATTCAATGCGAGCATCGCGGTCTGCACGTCCTCGGCGGTTTATATATGAAGTCATTCCTTTTGCAAGGTTATCAACTGCTCCATAAACCACTTTTGAACCACTGCCAGCGTATACTTCAGAAACGATGTTTGCTACAGATTCAGTTGTGTCATTTGTAGAAAGGTAGTTCTCTACATACGTTACAGAACTGTTATCTTCCACAGCAAGGATCACGTGGTTGAATAACGCTGCTTCATCGTCTTGATAGTAAATCGCTTGAATTGGCGAAGACACCTCTACGTTTTTAGGAACGTATAGAAAAGCTCCATTTACAACTAGTGCAGCTTGAAGAGCTGTTAAACGATTTTCATCAGCCGCAACTGCCTTCATGAAGTATTTCTTCATTAAATCTTCGTTTTCTTTTGCAGCTGTAAGCAAGTCAGTGTAAATAACACCTTGTGACTTTACTTCTTCTTCTAATGTGAAATATACAAGGTTCCCGTTATGAATAACAAGAACGTTCTTTGCTTCTTCTTCCGTTCCGATCAAAGCTTTAACATCTTCAGGAAGTTCATTGAAAGCTACTGCATTCCCAGTTGCTTCATGCTTGAATTCAGTAAAATTCCATTTATCGATTTTTGTTTTGTCTGGTTTTGGCATCGGCAAGTTGTTCGCTAGTTCCAATGCTTGCAAACGAAGTTCCTGCAACCAAGCGGGTTCTTGTCTGCTGTTAGAAAAACCGGTTACGTAGTCCTTATCAAATCTTAGGCTCGTATCAACTGACATGTATAGTCCCCCTTATTGCTTACGCTTCTTGGCCAACAGTTTCGTCTTTAATACCTAGCTCTTCTTTAATCCAGTCATAACCTTCCGCTTCAAGACGTTGAGCCAGCTCAGGTCCACCAGATTTCACGATGCGTCCTTGCATCATAACGTGTACTTTATCTGGTGTGATGTAGTTCAATAGACGCTGATAGTGAGTAATGATCAGGCAGCCAAAATCAGGGTTGCGCATTTCATTTACACCTTTAGCTACTACTTTAAGTGCATCGATATCTAATCCAGAGTCGATTTCATCAAGAATCGCAATTTTCGGCTCTAGCATCATCATTTGAAGAATTTCGTTACGCTTCTTTTCTCCACCGGAAAAACCTTCGTTAAGATAACGGTGTGCAAATGTGTTATCGATTTCAAGGTGATCCATTTTTTTATCCAACTCACGGATAAACTTCATTAGAGAAATTTCTTCGCCTTCTTCTCGTTTTGCATTGATTGCAGAACGAAGGAAGTCTGCATTTGTAATACCGCTTACTTCAGATGGATATTGCATAGCTAAGAACAATCCAGCTTGCGCACGCTCATCTACTTCCATCTCAAGCAGATCTTCACCATTAAAAGTTACTTTACCAGAAGTAACTTCGTATTTCGGGTGACCCATTAACGCTGCAGAAAGAGTAGACTTTCCTGTTCCGTTTGGTCCCATAATTGCATGGATTTCTCCACCATTTATTTCGAGATCTAGACCTTTAACAATCTCTTTATCTTCAATTGAAACGCGAAGACCTTCAATCTTTAAATTAGGTGCTGACATAATACAACCTCCAATATGAAATCTAACTAAGATTTTTGATAATAGGCATAGAATAGCCATTCTCAATTTATTCTCATTCTAATCTTATAACAAATGAAAAGTATCTTCAAGGAACGAGGGTAAAAGAAATGAGGAAATAATTGTTCAGCCACTTAAAGCACAAAAATTTTTAAGTGCACACAGTCAATTTGAATGGGTTCGAATAAAGAGGCTTCTGCTTCGTTGGTTGTGTATCGTGCTTATGAAATTCCATGTATGGATTTAGAATTTCGCTCGTATTTTTTCTGATTTCCCTCGTATTATTCGAATAGCGCTCGTATTTTTCATTTTCCTAAATAACTACAATAAAAATTTAAGTGTTTTTCATTTACTTCATTTATTTCTGTCCATTTATGTCAATAAATAACGAAATGGATCTAAAAAAATACAAAAGCTGGCTCATCCATGGTTAATACCATAATTGAGTCAGCTTATCGTTTATTTATTATATTTGAATGACTGAAGGCTTTTAGTGGTTCGCCGCATTTGCTGCGATTTCTAAACCTTTTTTGTACTCTTTTTCACGTTCTTTTTCAACATCTAAGCGTTTTTCCAAATCCCTGTCATACTCTGCATAACCGCAACCATGTGATTGATGCATTGCTTTTTCCATTTCAGTAGTATGTTTTGTTTTTATGGGGTGGATAATAAATCAATCCTTTCATGATTAATTGGTTTTATCATAACAAGGATAATCACAATACCCAACTTGCATATCACACGGTACACTAGTGTATGGAGTTCTCTCGTAATGCACAGTAGACACATCAGAAACATCCTTAGAATTCCTGCCATATCCTCTCGATTTCTTTGCATAACCCCATTTAAATTAATGTCTTGGTTTATTGAGTTCCTGGATGCATTCTTGAACAAGTGTTACACCTTGACTCATTGCAGCACCGCCGCCAAATGCTGCTGAAACGCCAACAGCTTCTAATATTTCGTTTTCAGTGCAGCCTTGGTCGAGACACCCTTTAGTATGATAAATGATGCAATACTCATCTTGTGAATAAATACTGATTCCAAGTGCAATAAGCTGTTTATTCTTCTCGGATATTTCACCTTCTTTAAAACAATGTTTCGTAAATTCGCTGTATGCATGTGTAAGCTCAGGCATATGTTCGTTATATTTCCCTAATCCCTCTTTGTAGCGGATTAAATGATGCTGGGTTGAATTCGAACCTTTCATCGGCTGTTCTTCTTGTTTCATTTTTAACACTCCTGTCACTTAAATAGTAAACAAAATTAGTATGAGTTTTTAACGAAGCTGATATGTAAAAAAAGTCTTTTAATAAGGCTCTTTTCTAAAAGATTGTTGATTCTGAGGCATTTTTGTAATTTGACTCCAATGTCAGGTTGATTGGAGTGTAAGGTGTGAGACTCCTCGAAAATGAAAGTCACATTTTCTTCGTGGGATGTTTATGCTGCCGAAGCCTTCCTAGTCCTGCGGGACAGGCGGGCAGTCCGAAAAGCGAAAGCGGTTTGATCAGCCCCGACAAGCAAAAGGGAAAGGGGCTAAGAAGGCGCTTTTTGCCTTCAGGACCATTACACTTTTGACCTCGAGGGGCTAACCGCTGCAGCTAGACAGGTGAGACACTTATACGTGAAACGTACGAATGTGGCTCACCGTCTGCCCCGCGGAAAGCGAGCATCCTGTAACGGATATCAACTACTTTCAAAAGCACCAATGAATACGAAAAGAGCCTTTAATAAAGAAAAAAGGATGACTCAGTTGAGCCACCCTTTTTCACTCTTTATTTATTTACTGGTACGACTGCACCTTTATATTTCTTCTTAATGAAGTCTTGAATTTCTTTAGAATGCAATACGTTTACTAATTCTTTCACTGCTTTTTTGTCTTCGTCACCTTTACGAACAGCGATAATATTAACAAATGGTGAATCATTGCCTTCAATTGCAATGGCATCTTTTTGTGGATTTAATCCTGCATCGATTGCATAGTTTGTGTTGATCATGACAGCGTCGCCTTCGCCATTTTTATAAGCCTTTGGCAGCATCCCGGCATCAACATCAGCTTTGAACTTAATATTCTTAGGATTTTCTTCAATATCTTTTATTTGTGCTTCATAACCTGCACCTTTTTTAACTTTAATTAAGCCTTCTTTTTCTAATATAGCAAGCATACGGCCATGGTCAGCTACTGAGTTAGACATAATAATTGTAGCACCTTGCGGCAGATCTTTTAGAGATTTGTATTTTTTAGAATAAACACCGATTGGCTCAATGTGAATACCGCCTGCATTTACGAACTTATAGCCATGGTCTTTCATTTGAGATTCCATATAAGGAACGTGCTGGAAGTAGTTAGCTCCAATTTCTTTTTCGTTTAAAGATTTGTTTGGAAGTACATAATCCTGAAATGTTTTAATTTCAAGTTCGATACCTTTTTTCTTTAATAGCGGCTTCGCTTCTTCAAGAATTTCTGCGTGAGGAACATTTGAAGCTCCTACAATAATTTTTTTGTCGCTGATACCGCCTTCTGTTTTGTTGCCGCAGGCAGCAAGAGCAGCTGCAACTACAGCGAGAAGTAATACTGTTAAGATTTTTTTCATATAATTTTCCTCCTTGTTGTGGTGTTATCTTTTATCTAAAGCAGTCGTAATTCGATCTCCTATCCATTGGATAATAAATACGATCACTAAGATTAGCGCGGTGGAAACTAGTGTTACGTCAGCGTTATCTCTTTGATAGCCTTCCATATAAGCAAGGTTACCTAGCCCCCCTGCTCCTACGACACCTGCCATTGCCGTGTAGCTTACAAGAGCAATCGCTGTAACGGTGATTCCAGAGATTAGTGCCGGCAAACTTTCAGGAATAAGCACTTTAAATATGATTTGGGCATTTGTTGCACCCATTGATCTTGCTGCTTCAATTACCCCTTTATTAATCTCCCTCAAAGCGATTTCTACCATTCGTGCATAAAATGGTGCCGCTCCTATAATCAAAGCAGGTAAAGCTGCTTCTGCTCCTAGCATTGTTCCTACTAGAAAGCGGGTAAACGGAATAAGAAGTATGATCAAGATAATAAATGGAATCGAACGGAACACGTTGACAACAACGGCGATCAATCCATTTAAAAATTTGTTTTCCCATAAGTTTCCTGGCGATGTTAAAAACAAAGCTAATCCCAGGGCAAGACCTAAGATAAATGTAACGATTACTGATATTGCCGACATGTATAATGTTTCATTTGTCGCCTGAATGACTGCATCCCATTGAACATTCGGGAACCAAATACTAAGCATTATGAATCACCTCAACCTCAACCTGCACACTGTCCAAAAATTTCATCGCTTTTTCTAGGGCAGAGTCACTGCCTTTAATTTGAATAAACAGCGTCCCATACGGACCATTTTGTGTCTGCGAAATTTTCCCTTGAAGGATATTAACATCTACCTCATAATTTCGAATCAATTCTGTAATGAGCGGCTGCCCAGTACGACCTCCGACAAAAGTGAGCTGAATGATCTTGCCTTCAGGGAATCCATCAATAAATTGTTTAATTGTATCAACAGTTTCTTCAGGTTCTGTCACTTGTTTAACAAAGTCTTTGGTAATGTTTTGAGCAGGGTTTTTAAATACGCTCAATACATCTCCTTCTTCAACAACTTTACCGGTTTCCATTACGGCTACGCGGTGACATATTTTTCGGATAACATGCATTTCATGTGTAATCAGTACAATTGTTAAACCAAGTTTTTTATTGATCTCTACTAAGAGATCGAGGATGCTGTCCGTCGTTTTCGGGTCAAGTGCGGAAGTTGCTTCATCGCACAATAATACTTTTGGCTGATTCGCCAGAGCTCTTGCTATACCAACACGCTGCTTTTGACCGCCGCTAAGCTGGGAGGGATAAGATCCGCCTCTGCCTTCTAAACCGACAAGATTAATGAGTTCCTCTACTCGTTTGTTAATCTCAGCCTTTTTTACACCTGCAATTTCTAAAGGAAAAGCGATATTTTCCCGAACCGTTCTTGACCAAAGCAAGTTAAAGTGCTGAAAGATCATGCTGATTTCTTGCCTGGCTTCTCTTAACTGTTTTGAAGAAAGCTCAGACATGTTTTTTCCACCGATTGAAACTGAACCGCTCGTTGGTCTTTCCAGCATGTTCAGTATGCGGATCAGCGTACTCTTTCCAGCACCGCTATATCCGATAATCCCGTATATTTCTCCTTGATTTATTGTTAAATCTACCGTATCAACAGCCTTTACTTCACCATCTTTGGTTTGAAAGACTTTACGGACTGATCGTAAGTTAATCAAAATACCTAACCTCATTTCCTAAATAAAAAATAAAAAAATGCCTTCTGCTTCAATATGAGCAGAAAGGCATAATATATGCGCATTCTCCTCATCTCCCAAGACAAATAATGTCCTGCAGGAATTGGCACCTTTCTAGCTGACAATAAGCCAACTAGCGGTTGCCGGGTTTCATAGGGCCAGTCCCTCCACCACTCGTGATAAGTTAAAGCGTTGCGTTATTAAGTTAAAGCGAAACATTTTAAAGTCGATGTGAAGAATAATAACATCGTTGTCGATAGGTGTCAAACTTTTTTCGCATTTTTGAACATTAGCCCACTAGATATTTGTTCCCAGTGAGAACTTAGATAAAAAATCGCTTCCCATTTAAGCCGCTGTCTTAACGTCCCTTGAAACTCGACCATTTCTTGCCGCAAGAGGGTAGTCAGTTTCATCTTTCCTTCTAACATCAAAATCAGATAGTTTGGATTTCCTTTAAAAATGACAATTCGGTTGCTGTTGCCTTCTTTGTAACCTATCTTAAGCGTTGTATCATCATACATTTCGAAGTTCGGCTTAACCGGAATGTTATACAAAAGCAGATATGGACTTCTGGCAATCTGTTCTTCAAAAAAGTGTACATCCAACATAAAGATCCCCCCGAATTGATTGTTACTTTTTCTTGTTCGTGAGGAATGATGGTATACCTTTATAAAGCTTTCGACAGCTCTAAAGAATCGTTTTTGGAATTACGACAGGTTTAACCATTTTTAGTGATTATGTCTGCTTTTCCCTGTTTCGCTGCCATTATGACCGTTGCTATTTTTGCTTTGCTCATTGCTTCTTCCGTTCCCGTTCCTGCCATTATGATGGGAATCAGGGTTCGTTTTAATTTGTTCAGAATAATTTTGCTTTCGATTTTCTTGATGTTTATTGTTTGATTCATTGCTATTTTGACTTCTGTTATTGTTTTTGTAATCTGGCTTTCCGTAATTTTTTTCACGGACAGGACTATTATTATTACGGTTCTTTGACTCTGTATGCAGTTTATTATGTTTGTTCGGTTTTACAATGTATTCTTTAGATTCATGATTCCGTTGTTGTGCAGGTCGATCTGTATGATTGTTCGATTTATCAGGATCAGGTGTATGCATCTGCTTAGGATGTGGAATCACCTTTATGTCTTTAGACGAAACAGCTGCTTTCTTTTGAAGATCTTGAATGTTAGCTTCTTTAATAATCTTTTCTTGGATAGGCACCTGTTGTTTATTGGCTTTTTGAAAAGCAGTCAGTTTACCTGAGGATACACCAAGCTGCGCAGCCTTTTTACGTGTATCACGGTTTGTCTCCGTTACCGTTATTGCCACGGGGTACTTAATGACAGCTTGTTTCACTATTGAATTAACCGCTTGATCGAGCTCTGCTTCCGTTTTACCGTTTCCTTTTTCACTTGAAACGGTTGTAATCAGCATTGAATGATCTGACTTCATATATCCTTCCGCTTCATAAGCGTTTATAAGCTGGTTGGCAAACACTTGGAATGAAGGATGTTCATCAATCGACAAGTGATGCTTTTTTATTAATTGTTTAGCTTCTTTATTAAAAGCGGAAAGTTCAACAACCTTCATTTCGTCATTCACACCAACCTCTAAGCTAGGATTGATATCAAAGCTTACGTAAGCTGCTGCAGCAGACTGGCTGCCAATGGGAATAATGCCAGATAAAAAAACAAAAGCCACTAAGACGGCTACAGATAAAGATAGTGAAGGCAACGCAAAAAGACTTCTCTTTTTGAAAGAAAAATAAGAAGTCTGGTATTCCTTCCCTACGAGAGGACGTTTTCCTTTAGGTATTTTCACCGTAACAAACGTACCATCCTTCATAAGCAAAGTTGCTTTTTTATTGTTTATTTCTATAACAATGCCGCTTTTCAATGATATCCCCCCGCACGTAGCAGGATCAGTAGGAAATTGCAGGTAAGAGAATGCTTCTCTTACCTCACAATTATATTACTTCACCTTAAGGCTGAATGTAAGATTTCAGCGCTTGGAAATCGCCCAAGTATATTAATGATACTGCTATTATATACTTTCGATTTCTCTCTATCGTTTTTCGACTACAGGATACCATATTTAATAAATCTTTTATCGGTAATTGTTTCTTTTCTTTCAAGAATGCGGCAAGTTCTTCATTTTCTGCCAGTAGACGTGCGATTTCTTTAGCGTTTTCGCGTGCATCAACGTGTTTAGGACAGTGTTTGCTTAATACTTTAAAGTTTAAGCCAAACGTTTTTAACATCTTTTGGTATTCTTCAATTTCATATACACGATTCTCTACTTGGAGCTGATCTTCAAAATGATCCATAGCTGCTTTTTGTTCAGCATAGCTCTCTTCTAAACGGCCTTCTTCGTCTTCTTCATCAGGCTGAAGAAAAATCAATCGGTTTTGACGAACTTCTTTACGGATATAATCGATTACACGGCGTCTGATTACCATATCGGCAAACGATAGAAAACGGCTTCCTTGCCCTTCTTGATACTGATCGATTGCTTCATTAAAGGCAAAAAGACCTACACTAAACTCGTCCATTGTTCGATCTATATATTGACTGCACACTTTTGAAGTTACTTTTTTAATAAATGGTTGATAGTCATCTATAAGTTCGTTTCTTAATTTTTCATCTTCTCGTTGCTGGATCGTTAATACCTTGTCTTCTATGCTTGTTAGTTTATTCTTTGCTAAAGGAAATACAGCGTTTAAATTTAATGATGTCATGATTATCAATCACCTCTGTTAATAAATTGCTTACCGGTTATTTTTAAAATCAGTTATTTTTTTGTTTTAAACAAATCATTCTTATTTACCACATTTACACTGGGAGCAAACATCAATCAAGCTCTCCTAATCATTTATACCATGACTTTTGACATTTGTAGGATACAGTTCTATAACAATATTACAGCCACCGTAACATTTGTGACTTTCTTGTTAAATTACTGAATTTGCAAAAATAACAGATAATTCTTCTTTATTTACCAAAAAACCTATTCTAATAAGGCTTGTACGCCATTATCCGACATAAAAAACACACTCCTTTTTATTACATAGAAGTGTGTCAGCGACATTTAATTACCATATTTTGTTTTGAGAAAAACCCCCGAAAAAAGGACTTTTCATTAGAACTAGAATGTTGTTTACTCATTATGGGGCTTAAACCACATTTTTTTTAATAAAAAATTTACTTTCTAATGATTTCAGTCATCGTTTTATATAAATCTCCAGCGGATTGAAGTGCATAAATACGTTTTATCACAATTCCCCTTGATAGTACCAGCAGACAAGGTACGCTTGTAATTCCATATTTTTCAGCGAGCTCAGGCATGCTGTTAATATTACATACCCCTGATTGAATAGAGTCACTGCTGTCAGATTGGCCTTCAATCGTTGCCAATGCTACCTCAAACATTCTTTTCCCTACTTTGCATGTACCGCATAACGGAGTTTCTAGATAGAGAAAAAAGGGTTCCTTACGAGATAATTCTATTGTTGAATTCCAGTTATTTCGTGTGATTTCATTCATATTCATAAACTCCATACTATTTGTAATGAGATTTTGTGCTATTAGGATATCATGAAATCATGAATTTCCGCTTAAAAAAAGCTTTGACAATGGTTTCTATGTAAAAAGTCAAAAACCTCCTTTACCCGCTCACCAGGAAAAACTGATGATTACAAAGGGGGAAAAGAGGCTGTTTTTGATTATCCTAAACAATTTTTATGAATATTAAAATGAGCACCGACTAATACCTTTGCTAAATACACCAGTGGGGTTTTTGCTACTTCTCTGTACATTTTATGAATATATAAATGCTCAGCATTCGGCAGCTCGCGTTGAAGCAGCTTTCTTAATTTAAGACCAGCATCATCAGCATCCACTAAGATGTAAACATCTCTATCTTCTATAGCTATTGCAAGTTCCTCTAGTTTGCTAAGACCTAATGTTCCATTTGTACAAATAATCTCTACGGGTTCATCTAAAATCGTAGCGATCTTATCTTTGTCAGATTTGCCTTCTACAATGATTACTTTATTCATGCTTCCATTCATTACGCATCTCTCCTATACATTGAAGCACTGTTAAATGAATGCATCGATTAAATATTATATTTGCTTTATTTTATTAAAATCCTGCAAGAGATGTTCTTTAATAACATTCCCCTTTTTAGTTATTTCCTACCCTATTTTTGTTGCAGCCGCTATTTTAATGACTATTCTCTCAAAAACATTGAAAAGTGTTTATAACGTAAGGATTCAGGTTAAATGTTGAATATTGTGATTCTTAAAGTAGATAGTGATTCATCATAATTAAAAAGGAGCGATACAATGGCTGGCAATGCTGAAAAGATGAGCCGTGAAGAAGCTGGAAGATTAGGCGGTCTTAAAACCGCACGTTCGAAAGGAAAAGCATTCTTTAAAGAAATTGGAAAAAAAGGCGGTAAATCTACATCGCAAACTCATAATACCGGGTTCTACCAAGAGATAGGAAAAAAGGGCGGTATTTCTACATCAGATTCTCATGATAAAGAATTTTATCAGCAGATCGGTAAAAAAGGTGGGCTTGCATCGTCTTTGAAAGAATAAAGTAGCCGGCGAGCAGTTGTCGGATTTTGTTTGAAAATATCGATTCGTGGTTATCTGCAAATTAACGTGGGATTATTGTATTTAACGTGGATATAATTCGATTTTACGTGGAAATAAATTGAATAACCGTGGAAATATTGAAAATCACAACCGGTAAAAATGATATTTAAGTGGATTGGCGTTACTTGATTCAGGTGTACGTGAAAATAACAAAAAAACAGAGCAAAAAGTGCAGGATCTGTACTTTTTTGCTCTGCTTCCTATCAATTTTATAATAAATCAGCACCAGCCTTTGTCACACTCATCAACATATTTTGATGGATTAGGAATCTCTGCTGGTTTCTCACTTTTATAAATTTTTTCTTGATCGACTTCAAATCCTTCAGCCATCTCATACATGTTACCTTGGTTTGTAAAATGTATTTGGCCGATTTTGTCTTTTTCAAGATACAGCGACATGGAACCGCCTTTCATTTTGCCAAACACTCTTGATGTCACATCAATTTTGTTTTTGTTCATCAAAAAATCCCTCCAAAAAAGAATTTAGCAATATGCCTATTCTTTCCTGAAGAGATTTATTTCATTAGTCTTCTTTAATCAGTTCTTCATATTGTTCAGATGTCATTAAGTTATCAAGCTCAGAGGAATCTGAAAGTTCAACGACAACCATCCATGCTTTTTCATATGGAGATTCGTTTACAAGCTCTGGGCTGTCATCTAGATCAGCGTTTACTTCTACAACTTTTCCAGAAACAGGAGCATATAGCTCAGAAACTGTTTTAACAGATTCTACACTTCCAAACGGCTCGTCTGCTTTAAGTTCATCTCCAACTTCAGGGAGTTCAACGAATACGATGTCACCAAGTTCATCTTGTGCAAATGCAGTAATACCGATACGAACTTTGTTTCCTTCTTCTGATTTTGTCCATTCGTGCTCTTCTGAATAGCGTAACTCTTTAGGAAATTCCATGTGTTATCCCTCCAGCTTTTCTTTTTGTTTATAGTAACTACAATAAATAAATATCATAGTCAGTAACAAATTTACTTTTTCCAAGCCTCTTCATATTGCTCTTCTTTAAAGCCAATTGTAACCATTTTTCCGTCTGTTGCGATTGGTCTTTTGATCAGCATACCATCGGATGCCAGGATCTCAAGCAATTCTTCGTCTGTTGCTGTTTTCATCTTGTCTTTCATACCTAATTCCCGATATTTCAATCCACTCGTATTAAAGAATTTTTTGATTTCCAACCCGCTTGTTTCTACAAGGCTTTTTAGTTCTTCCTTGGAAGGAGGGTTGTCCACAATATGTACAGGTTCAAAGGCTACTTCATTTTGTTTTAGCCATTTTTTTGCTTTTTGACAAGTAGAGCATTTCGGATATTCATAAACCTTCAGTAGCATTATATCACCCCTTTTCATAGTACCACAAACATGAATTTTTACTAAATAAAAATGGACAGAAATGACTCATTCATTCATTGCCTTTATATGTGCTTTTTAATCAAAGATGATTGCAAAAAAAGGCCCTCTTACAAATGCAAGAGGGAAAGATAGAATTTTGAAGGTTAGCGTAAAATAATTGAATTAATTTAAACGGTGTAGCGTTCTTCTTCCAGAAGTACAGCGGCGATCTCCCGCTTCTTCTTAATAACATTAACTGGCGTGTAGCGTGTCAGTTTTTTTAATGCAGAAAGCATCATACGCAGCATATCGCCTTCCTCCGCAGCGATAATCGTTTCCTTCGCATGTGCTTCAATGCGATTAAATGCTTCCTGACAATAAACTTCAGTGTAAAGTAGTTTCTGCTTTGCCTTTTCCAAACCTGATTTTCCGATTGCCTTTTCTGTACGCAATAGTACAGATTCCATATTGTAAAGCTCGCTGATGATATCAGCCAGGTTTGATAACACTTCTTGCTCAGCTTCAAGCTTTGGACCAAACTTTTGAACAGCGAGTCCTGCTGTCATTAAGAAAATCTTTTTCGCCATCGATACGAGGTACTTTTCTTGCTCAAGCGCCTCAGTACCTACTTCAACAGGCATAAGCATCATCAATTCCTGCTGAAGCGCCGTTGCTTTTTGAATAAGCGGCAACTCATTTTTCATTGCTTTTTTTACAAGTGTACCCGGAACAAGCAAGCGGTTGATCTCATTTGTTCCTTCAAAAATACGATTGATACGGGAATCGCGATATGCTCCTTCAATTTCATATTCTGACATAAAGCCATATCCGCCATGAATTTGAACACCTTCATCCACTACATAATCCAGCGTTTCAGAAGCAAATACTTTATTCAATGAACATTCAATCGCATATTCTGCAATGGCTTTCGCAATTTCAGGGCCGTCGTTCTGCTTTTCTTCCGATAATGCACCAAGACGATTTTCAAACAATCCAACTGTTCTGTACACAGAGCTTTCAGATGCATACGTTTGAACCGACATGTTAGCCAATTTTTCCTGTATCAAACTAAAAGAACTGATCGGACGCTTGAACTGCTTACGCTCGTTTGCATACTTTACGGATACTTCTAAAGCACGTTTCGATGCCCCTACACAACCTAGTGCGAGCTTATAACGGCCAATGTTTAAAATATTGAACGCGATTAAGTGACCTTTTCCCGCTTCCCAAAGCAGGTTTTCTTTCGGAACAGCAACATCTTCTAAAATGAGGGTGCGTGTTGATGAACTTTTAATCCCCATTTTCTTTTCTTCCGGACCTGTGGAAACACCAGGGAACTCTCTTTCTACGATAAAAGCAGAAAATTGTTCGCCGTCAATTTTTGCATAGACGATAAATACATCAGCGAAAGCGGAGTTCGTGATCCACTGTTTTTCGCCATTCAGCAAATAATGAGTGCCTTCAGCATTTAGTTTCGCTGTCGTTTTCGCACCGAGTGCATCAGACCCAGATCCTGGTTCAGTTAACGCATATGCTGCTATCTTTTCCCCTGTTGCGAGAACAGGCAAATACTTTTTCTTTTGTTCTTCGTTCCCAAAAAGTACAATCGGCAATGAACCGATTCCAACGTGAGCTCCATAGCTGATTGAAAAACCGCGTCCACGGGCAAATTTTTCCGTAATTAAGGATGATGAAATTTTATCTAAGCCAAGACCGCCGTATACTTCAGGTACATCAGCCCCAAGCAATCCCAGTTCTCCCGCTTTCGTCAAAAGTTTGCGGGATACTTCGAAGTCGTGATCTTCCATCTTTTCAAGCTGCGGAACCACTTCTTTCACGACAAAATCTTCAGTCGTCTTCGCAATCATATTGTGCTCTTCTGAAAAATCCTCAGGGGTAAAAATATCTTCAGCAGTTAGATCCTCAATAAGAAAACTTCCGCCGATTACTGCTCTTTCCATCGTATTAGACATTCTCTATTCCTCCTTATTATTAACCTACGAGTTCAAATACTCCCGCTGCACCCATTCCGCCGCCGATACACATTGTTACAATTCCGAACTGTTCGTTTCTGCGTTTCATTTCGTGAAGCAATGTCAGAGTTAACTTTGTTCCAGAACAGCCAAGCGGGTGCCCAAGTGCGATGGCACCACCGTTCACGTTCACTTTATCTTCAGGAAGATTCAGTTCACGAATGACTTGAACAGACTGTGAAGCAAAAGCTTCGTTCAGTTCGAAAAGTCCGATATCAGAAAGTTCAAGTCCTGCCATCTTCAACGCTTTTGGTATCGCCGCAACAGGACCTATACCCATAATGTCAGGTGCCACACCAGCAACGGCAAACGAACGGAATTTCAATAAAGGCTTCAAACCTTCTGCTTCCGCTTTATCTCGGCTCATGAGAAGAACAGATGCTGCTCCGTCACTTGTTTGAGAGGAGTTTCCTGCAGTAACAGATCCAGTTGGTGTAAATGCCGGACGCAATTTTCCGAGCACATCTACCGTCGTACCAGGGCGAACTCCTTCATCAACGGAAACGGCTATTTCTTTTTCAACTAATTTGGATTGCTCATCAAGCCAGCGCTTCATAACATGGACTGGAACAATTTCATCATTAAACTTTCCGTCTTTAATGGCATTCGCTGCTTTTTGATGGCTTCTTACTGCGAACTCGTCTTGATCTTGTCTGGAAATCCCGAAACGTCTCGCCACTTCTTCAGCGGTATGACCCATTCCCATATAATATTGAGGAACCGTTTCAACGAGATATGGGTTTGGTTTTACGACATGCCCCACAACCGGAACAAGACTCATGGATTCTGCACCGCCGGCAATAATCGCATCCGCCTGACCGAGCATGATTTTTTCCGCACCATATGCGATACTTTGCAGGCCTGAGGAACAAAACCTGTTGATCGTAATAGCCGGTACCGTTTCAGGCAAACCTGCACGAGCACCTATTAAACGGGCCATGTTCATTCCTTGTTCCGCTTCCGGCACCGCACATCCGATTATCAAGTCATCGATCTCACCGTCATATCCGCCTGCGCGTTTTAACGTTTCTTGTATGGTCAACGCCGCTAATTCATCCGGTCTCATATGTGCAAAAGATCCTTTTTTGGCTTTTCCAACAGGTGTTCTGGCACCTGCTACTATGACTGCATCTTTTATCATTCTTTTCTTCCCCCCTTTAGTTTCTTAGCGGCTTGCCTTTTACAAGCATATGCTGCATTCTAGCCTGACTCTTTGGTTCTCCGGCAAGACTTAAGAATGCTTCTCTTTCCAGGTCTAATAAGTATTGTTCATCGACAAATGTTCCTTCTGGCACTCTTCCTCCTGCGAGAACGAACGCTAGTTTTTTAGCAATTTTTAAATCATGTTCTGAAATGTAATGGCTAAAATGCATCGACTGTGCGCCAAGTGCCAATGTTGCATAACCCGCTTCACCGACTACAGGTATTTTCTTTCTTGCCGGCGGCTTATAGCCTAAGTTTGAAAGAGACAGTACTTGACTCTTCGCATCATGTATTAAGTGATCCAAATTAGCAGATATGTTATCTTCATTTCGTAAAAATCCTAATTTCGCTGCTTCTTGTGCAGAAGTTGAAACTTTAGCCATAGCGATTGTTTCAAAAGCTTGATTTGCAACGTCTTGCAGATTCCCTTTAGCCCCTTCCGGCAGCTGTTCAAGTAGTCTAATGTATAGCTCTTTGTTTCCTCCGCCCCCTGGAATGAGCCCTACTCCCGTTTCAACGAGCCCCATATAGGTTTCAGATGCCATTTGCAGCTTTGCCGCTGGTAAAGAAATCTCCACTCCTCCACCTAATGTCATGCCGAAGTTTGCAGCTACAACTGGCTTTGTGCTGTAACGAACTCTTGCCATCGCTTGCTGGAATTGACGAACCATCATGTCCAGTTCGAAAAAGTTATCATCCTGTGCTTCCATTAAGATGAGCATTAAGTTCGCACCAACACAGAAGTTCTTTCCTTGGTTGCCGATTACAAGTCCTTTATAGTTCTTTTCTACTTCATCAATCGCTTGGTGAAGCATCATGATGATTTCGGGACCGATCGCATTGTTTGGTGATGTAAATTCAAACCCTGCTACATCATCACCTAAATCTAGTAATGTTGCTCCGCCGTTTTTTGCTATCACATTGCCTTTTTCTTTTAAGCGGCTCAAGTGAATCACTTTTTTGTTCTCTTCGATCGGCAGGTAAGTTCCGTTATGGTAATATGAACGGTCGCCTTCTGTTTTTGTATAGAAGGATGTTTTTTCCGATTGCAGCATTTCTTCAATCCAGCTTGGAATCGTCTCGTCTTCTGACCTCATTCGTTCAACAGACTCTTTTAGACCGATTGCATCCCAAATCTCGAAAGGTCCATGCTCCCAGCCGAATCCCCATTTCATCGCCTGATCGACAGATAATAAGTCATCCGCAATCTCGTAGCATTTTTCAGCAGAATACAAAAGTACGGGTTTAATAATGTCCCATAATAGTTTGCCAGCACGGTCTTCACTGTATAAAAGCGCTTTCACTTTTTGCCCAGTTGTTTTCATTTGCTTGGCAGCTTCCATAGTTGCCGTTTTCATTTTTGAGCGTGGTTTGTATTCAAGCGTTGATGGATCCAGCTCGAGGATCTCGCTTCCCGCTTTACTTCTTTGTTTTAAATAGAAGCCTTGACCAGCTTTACTTCCCGTCCAGCCTTTTTCAACCATTTCGTTCAGGAAATCCGGAATCTCGAAAACTTCTTTTTCTTTTCCATCTACTTGGTCATATACGTTGCGCGCTACATGCAGGAACGTATCTAAACCAACCACATCGAGTGTACGGAATGTTGCAGATTTTGGTCTTCCGATAAGAGGACCTGTTACGGAATCGACTTCACCGACTGAAACACCGTGTTTCAACATTTCTTGCATCGTTACCATTAGTCCGTATGTGCCGATACGGTTCGCGATAAAGTTAGGCGTATCTTTTGCTTCAACAACACCTTTACCTAGAACGTTTTCCGCGAATGTACGGATATACTGAACCACCTCAGGATTTGTATCTTTTGTTGGGATGATTTCAAGAAGCTTTAAATACCTTGGCGGATTAAAAAAGTGCGTACCTAAGAAATTTGCTTTGAAATCTTCTGAACGGCCTTCAGCCATCGCATTGATGGAAATTCCCGAAGTATTTGAAGTGACGATGCTGCCCGGCTTCCTATATTGATCAACTGTTTCAAAAAGATTTTTCTTAACGTCTAGCCTCTCTACAACCACTTCTATAATCCAGTCAACCTCTTTTAGTTTTTCTAAATCGTCAGATAAGTTACCAATTGTTATTAGGTCTAAATTTTCTTTCACCGCTAAAGGAGCAGGTTTTTGTTTTAAAAGTTTCTTCGCTGCTGCAATCGTGAATTTGTTACGAAATTCGGGATGATCTTCCGTGATTCCTTTCGCTTTTTCTTCTTCATTTAGAGTAGGTGGTACGATATCCAATAACAATGTTGGAATTCCGACATTTGCAAGGTGTGCTGCGATACCAGAGCCCATTACACCAGAACCTAGTACGGCAGCTTTTCGGATTTCACGAGACAAAATAGACTTCCCCCTTTTATTGAATGAATACTCATTCATTTTTCGACTATAAAAAAATTGCCTGTAATTAATATAAAATATATTCTGAATTTTAGCAATAGTTGTGTATTATTTCTTGTGATTTCTTTAAAATCCATCGGTGGGGTCTGACCCGGGTCTGTCCCCATGCCTTTTTTTGTCGAAAATTCGATATTTCATCCGTAACGTGGATTTAATGAAATTAAGGTGGAAATATTTCGATTTTCGTCGATATTTGGCTCGTTAACGTCGATATATTGGACAATAACGTGAATATAATAAAAAATCTCAGCTTCAACTGGCTTGTTCAGCTAGGATTAAACAACAATTTTGAATCAAAATTCATATTTATTTGTAAATAGCTCACTAAATAAAAAAAACTGGCTCAAAAGTGATAAATTTATCACTTTTTAAGCCAGTTCTATTTATAAGAATAAAAATTACTTTCCGAATACACCTTTTAGAACGAACATTACGTTTGCAGGGCGCTCAGCAAGTCTTCTCATGAAGTAGCCGTACCAGTCATTTCCGTATGGTACATAAATGCGCATTTTATATCCTTCTTGCAGCAATTGTTCTTGTCTTTCCACACGAATTCCGTAAAGCATTTGGAATTCAAATTGGTCATAAGGAATGCTGTGTTTATCTACAAGTTCTTTTGTAAAACGTATAATTTCATCATCATGTGTTGCAACTGCTGTATAGTTGCCGTTTAACAAATGAGTTTCGATTAATTTTTCGAAGTTTTTATCTACATCGTTCTTTTCAGGATACGCAACTTTTGCAGGTTCTTTGTACGCTCCTTTTACAAGGCGAAGAAATGGCTGGTATTCATTAAGATGTTGTACGTCTTCTAATGAACGATACAAATACGCTTGGATAACCGTTGAAATGTTATCGTATTCTTTTTTTAGCTGCTTAAAAATTTCGATCGTTTTCCCGCAGCGTGAGTAGTCTTCCATATCAATTGTGATCATCACATTATGTTTCGTTGCTTCGTCCATGATTTTTCTCATGTTGCGCAATACAAGCTCGTCGCTAATATCTAGTCCCATTGAAGTCATCTTTAACGAAAGCTGGGAATCTAGCTTTTCTTTTGCGATCGCTTTTATAGCCTGGATGCAGTGATCAGTCATTTCGGCTGCTTCCTTTTCGTTATCTACAAATTCACCAAGATGGTCAATTGTAACAGGCATGCCTTTTTCATTTAATTTTTTTATAGCAGCTATTGAGCTTTCAAGCGTTGCTCCAGCCACGAAACGGCCTGCACCGAAACGAAGTCCATACTTCTTTGCAAGGCGTGTTAACGTTTTGTTTTTTGCTAAAAATAAGAAAAAATCTCTCATTAGTTGTTCCAATCCAATTTCCCCCTACTGTAACTTCTTACTTTTATAGATTGGTTAAATCTCACTTCCATGTAACCGCTTTAAATATATCATCTTTTTCCCGAACTTTGTCGATTTTGCAAAATTTAAAATATTTACAGACAACAAAAGAAAAACAGTTTTCTACGTATTAGAAAACTGCCTTCTTATGTTCTGTTATTTTTGAGAAGAACGGTGTTTTTCGTTCAGCTCTTTTATTTCACTGACAAGATCTTTCATAGCCTCTTTCGCATCTGGATAGCTTTCATTCCAGTGCTTCACGAGAGGAGGCATACTTTTTGCAATAGAAGAATACAAAACATATGCTCTTATTTTCTCCACTTGCTCTGGTTCAGAACTTCCTATTAAAAGCTCGGCATATTTCGTTAACAAACCATCGAGCTGAGTTTCTAATTTTTCATTTGCCATTTTTTGCTCCCCCTTTTTATTTTTTGCTACTTGCTATTTGATTGTTATTTTTTATTGGAAAGCGAATATCAATAAGCGAAAAACAACCTCTACGAAAAGAGCTTTTATTGTAAGGAAAGAGTTGACATTACGGTTAAATAAAGGGCACAAGCTGCTAGCAGTGAGATGACAGCAACAAAAATCATACTAACATTTTTCTTAATCCCAATAAAAATTGCAGTGAACAGTAAAACAGCTGAAAGTAACCAGCCAGCACTTTTCAATGTAAAATCAAAGAAAAGTATAGGGTTGCCTCCGGGAACAAGGCCTGTAATGAAAGTAAACAGTTTTGATGGATTCTCCATTTTTATGGTTTCTGCAACATCGTGCGGAGGTGTCTGTTGACTCATGACCGCAGTTGCCACAAACACAGCGAAAAGAATAATCCCTTCCACTCTGATCCATTTTATCGGTTGAAACGCACCGGATTCTTCTTTCAATTTTCTTTTCATCCACACGCCGTTTATTAAACTGTAAAAAACAATGACAACTAGCAAAACATGTTTGATTAACAAGACTTGTCCGTAGTCTAACATATAACTGTTCACATATTCAGGCACTATGTATGACATCAGCCATAGTCCAGCACCGATCACTGTCAGCAAACACACAAATGCAAGCGGTGTAAACCATTTGTAAAAAGAGGACACCGGTGACTTTCCACTACTGAAAAAGCCTGTTGCGAGCAACACACCTGACCATATTGTAACCGCTAAAAAATGCAGGGTGTGCGGGATAAGACCAATTGAGCTTAATGATGCCGCGTGACTGGAATATCCAATAGAAACGGCCATCCCGGTAACTAAAACAAGCGACAAAATCGAAAAAAAACGTTCATTCTCAACATCATTAAAAGAGACCATAAAAAACAGCAATACAGAAATTCCAGTTAAAAACAGCCAACCTTTTCCTGCTTCAAACGTTAAAACGATATTCTGAAAGGTTGTCCAATATCCAAAATCGCTTCCTAGATAAAGGGTTAGTCTTATGATTTCTCCGATACCAGCTATTGGGATGAGTGCGATAAATAATAGCAGCCACTTTTTAGATAATTTAATTTCTGGCCGCATTGCTTTAGGAACCGTATAAAGAATTAATGCTCCGATAAGAAGCGCAAAACTTAAATATAAAATCGCCTTAGCTATAATAAACATAAACAAACAATCTCCTTCACATAATCTATGTCCATTGTAACAGGGAAAGGTGAAAGTAAGAAAAATTAAGTTGACAATATCAAGAAAATCGATGGAAAATTTATCATTTGATAAATAGAAAAAGCCGACCCTTTTAATGAGTCAGCTTAATAAATGTTAACGATTATTACGCTTTACTACTTTGGATAAAAACTTTACGCCATCTTCATAACTGAATTTTTTAGCAGCCCGTCTGAATTCTTTTAAACCTTTTCGAGTCACATTAAAATACGGATCTATTAGACCTTCTTCTTTTAAATGATTCGCTGTTTCAATCGTAATAGAATGCTGAATTTCTCTCATTTTATGATTGAACTGTTCCAATGTAGCATTCAGAACAAATTCTTTCCCTAAAAGCTGAACTACATCTTTTGCAGTTGCAGTCTCTACTGAATGTTCATCCTGTGCGTTTTCGTATGCATCATCTGTTTCTGAAACATCTTCTTCAATGTGTTCTGCTGCTGGTTCTAATAACAAGGAGATGCGTGCAATTTCTTGTTTAGCAAACATTAATTCTTTTTCTTTTTGAAGTAAATAGTCAATATAATCACGTTTGTCGTCTTCATGCAGATCTTCATTAATCAATCGGCTGATGATCTCGTTTTGTACTTGTTTCATTCGTTTTATCTGCTGTTCTTGCGTTATCATTGAACGTTCTAACTCTTCTTTCTCTTCATCGCTCAATGACACTTCTTTTTCCTCGACAAATTCTGTTTCTTCTTCGGTATGCTCTTTTTGTTTTTTAGAAAACGCAGGTACGAGTGATTTGCTCGCTGCTCCAAAGGCTTGGAGAGCTTCATTAAATTTCATGTAAAACATACTGCAAATTCCAATCGTAAATACTGCTAAAATAAATGCTAGCATATCAGAAAAGTGGAACGTAAATTTAGTCACAGCAATTTTAAACATGAATACCATTGAAAATAGACTGATTAAAATGATTTTAAACCATTGATTGCGGAGTTTAATTTTCTCATCTGTTGTTCTCAAAATAGGTGCCCCCTTTAAACTCGTTATTCAATACATCCTCGAAAAAAGGAATAACCATATATTTATTCGCTGTTTTTGTCATTTTTTGTCCGGTCAATGTAAAAAAAGACAGCTCTTCCAAATATCATTGAAAGCACTGCCCTATTATAAACTATTCAATTACTCCTGATTCAACAATATCGATATTTGTTGATACCTTAATCTTTAATTTTCGGTAGTTTTTTTCAAAGTCTTTAAAGTTCCAGTATTTCTCTCTTCTTCTTACTTGATCGCCCAAACCTAACGGATCAATATGCAATTGTTGAAACTTTTTCATCATTTCTTTTGATTGTTTATCCACATCTTTTTTGAATGTATCTTCGATTAATTTTATATTCGCAGGCAATTCGAGGTTTAGCCATGGTGGATATTCATGGATTTCACCTAATATCTTGATATCAATATGAAACTCAGGAATACCGTTAACTTTTTTCACATGATAATTTGTCGTCCCTTTAATATTTCGGATTACAGCATAACCTTTATTCTTTCCTTTTTTAAGATTAATTTCATATTGCCCTGTTCTGGATCCGTCGATCAATACTTTAAAAATAAAAGACTCGCGATGATTGAGCTTGCCTACATACTTATCACCTCGGAACAATGCAATTCCATCTAATTGTATTGTATCTTTTCCAGCCTTAACAAGCGGTAAGAATGGATCTAATCCTTCACCGTAATAATCATACAAAAAAACATGCAAATTAGTTTCTGGCAAGTTTTCGGTCTTAATATTTTGTTCGATTAAATCTCGTAAATACATCGCTGGAATCGGTGATGATCCATATTTTTTCGTTAATATTTCTTTTGAGCTGCCCTCTGCCACAACCATATAAAGCCGGTTTCCGACGCTTGGATTTCGATAAAGAGAATTAACGATATCCAACACTCCATCTTGGGCAAACCTATCATTAAAAACAACAACTCGCAGTTGCCCGTTCTTCAATTGTTTCGGAGATTTTGTATTCAGTTTTGAAAAAATAAAACGGCTTGTATGAGAAACAGCTGAAAAAGATTCAAAGTCTATCGTCCCATCTGGATTATAGATGGGATAGGTTGCTGTCCCTCTAATTTCATTATTTTCTTCTTTATCATATCCTACTGCATTTATCAGCTGGATTTCGTCGACGATTTCCAATGGGACACAGCCTTGCAAAATAAAAAGAATAATGGGTATGAACAATAATAATATTTTTACGTATATCCTTTTCATTATTCATCAATATCCTTTTTTAATCTTGTTTCTTTCAGCTTTTTGGGCGATGGAAGGCTAGTTTTTAAACCATTGGGCCGTTTTAACTCCCGATTATACGGAAACCTAAATATAGAATCGGTCATATCTAATATTCGAGGTGGATAAATTGGCGTTAAATAAGGTCTTCCTAATGATTCTAATCGGAGCAAATGAACCAAAACAAAAGATAGTGCAAGGATAATTCCAACTCCTCCCCACAATGCGGCAAAGAAAATAAAAGGAAAGCGTAAAATCCGTATCGTATTCGCCATTTTATAAACCGGTGTTGTAAAAGAAGCAAGTGCTGATAACGCTACGACGATCAATAAGATATTACTCGTCAGCCCGGCTGCAACCGATGCCTGTCCAATTACAATACCGCCTACAATACCAAGTGTTTGTCCTACTTTTGTTGGTAACCGGGCACCTGCCTCACGAAGAAGCTCGATCGTTAATTCCAAAAACATCACCTCTAATACCGGGGGAAAAGGGATGTTCGCCCGGGATGAAATTAAAGGTGCAAGCAGATCTTTCGGAATCATTTGATAATGAAAAGTTAAGACAGCCACGTAGATTGGTGTCGCAAACGTTGAAAAAATGACTGAAATAAACCGGATAAAACGAAACAATGATCCTAATACCCATGACAAGTAATAATCTTCAGGCGAAGAAAAATATTCAGTTATACTCGTCGGACCTAATAACGCTTGTGGAGAGCCTTCTGATAGAATAGCAATCTGGCCATAGTTCAGCATGGCTACTACCCTGTCTGGTCTTTCGGTTGACACCAGCTGCGGGAATACCGATTTTGAGTTGTCTGATATGATTTGTTCTAGCAAGGAGCTATCTGATATTACTTCAAATTCTATATCTTTAATTCTTTGAGTAACTGTGTTGATGTTTTCCTGATCTGCTACATCTTGTATATAAGCAATGATAATACGTGTTTTCGAGTATTTTCCGATAACAATTTCCTTAAATACCAGTTGAGGTACAGGCAGCCTTCTTCTTATTAGATATAAATTGCTGTCTAAGTTTTCAATAAATGCCTCTTTCGGTCCGATAACCGAGAACTCAATCTCTGAAACCGAGACAGGTCGGTTTGTCGCAAAATTTTCCGCACGGATAATCGCACATTCTTCATCATATTCATTGAATTGAATGACGATAAATCCTCTTAAAAGTTTATTCTGTATTTCCTTAATATCATTAGTAATCGTTACACTTTCAATCGGTAATATATCTTTTAAGTCTTTTAGTGACTTAAATTCTTTACTGTGAATGATGTAAGGCAAAATATCACGATGGAGTAACTCACCATCTATCATGGCTTTGTAATAAGAAATGAATACATTGTGATAGACCGTTTTTTGAGGATAATGAATAAAATCAGCTGAATCCTTCGCATGATCAATCAATTCCACTATAGAATTGTACGTGTTATCGGATAAATCCACTGTCGGGGTTTGCTTTTTAGGTTTCTTTTTAAGCCAGTTCATCATGATTTTCACCACCTCTATTCTTTCTTTAATATGAGGTTAGGTATGGCAAAATATACAAAAAAGCATTCCGGATCTTTTCCGGAATGCTTCCCCTTAAACAAGTGCCGTTTCAATATTATGACTAATAAACGTCCCTATATCTTCCCCATTGCAGATTTTATAAAATGCTCCTTCTTGATTAAAATCAAACAAATGAATCGGCAGACCATGATCTCTCGCTAGAATAAGCGCCGATTGATCCATAACTTTTAAATTATTTCGTATCGCCTCATCATAATGGAGAGTTGCATACTTCCGAGCTTCTTTAAAATGGTTTGGATCACTGTCGTAAACCCCATCTACACCTTGTTTTGCACATAAAATCGCGTCACAATTCATCTCGAGAGCCCTTTGTACAGCCGGATAGTCAGTCGTTACGTAGGGCTGGCCATTACCTCCTGCAAAAATAACAACATAGCCTTTGTTCAAATGGTGCACTGCCCGCAATCTGATATATGGTTCAGCTACAGCACTTATTGGCACTGAACTCATGACTCTGACTTCCTTGTTTAATTTACTTTTAAGTACACCTCTTAGCATCAAACTGTTAATGACGGTGCCAAGTGTACCGATCTGATCCGCTTCAACTCTTTCGATACCCCAATACTCAGCTAAATTCCCTCTGAAAATATTGCCTCCTCCAACAACAATCGCTACTTCAATACCTTGAGCAATCACTTTCGAGACTTCTTTAGCAATATGATTTAGAGAAAGATGGTCAAATCCTGTGCCTTGATTTCCTGCCATAGCCCCGCCGCTTAATTTTATTAGTACCCGTCTATAACGCATCCTTTTTCCTCCCTATCGTAAAGAAAACTTGGCGACTCAAATGTAAAAAAAAAGAACAAATGACAATGAATAGCCATCTGTTCTTCCAAAATAAAGACGATTATGTAAGTTTGATTGAAATGTTTCATAAACAAACCGTTTTCCCATCATAATCGCCTCCCGATTTTTACTTTTCAAACTATTATATACATAGAAAAGCTCTCGGGTGAACTAAAAGTTACGTTTCATAAACTTAAAGGAGAGAAAAAAATCCACGTTTGACCATTTTATAAAATTTAGACTCGTTGCCTATGCCTCTTCACTAGCATGATACATATAATGCATGGACAAGAGTAGTCAAAATCATCATCAGGAGGAAATATTTTGAAGAGAAATAAATCAAAAAATACTCTCTCATTTGGAGAGTTAAAAAACTTACTGGGTCAAACGATCAGGGTAAATGTAGGAGGTCCAGAATCTCGAGTAGGCAGATTAGTCTGCGTAGGCCAAGACTTCATCGCAATTGAAACAAACGATGGAAAAGGCAAAGGTAAAGGCAAAGGCAAAGGAAGAGGAAATGATAAAGAAATCATTTTTTATCAGCTGGTCCACGTAAAAGCCATTGTCATTGAAGCCGATCATATTTGCTGCTGGAATAATCCTAAGAAAGTCTCAAGAGATACGTTCTGCGATGTGTTGAGGCACTTTATCAACCACAAGGTAAAAGTTAATCGTTCTGGTCCAGAAAGCGTAGAAGGCGTTCTTGTAGCAGTAAACTGCAACACGATTGAAGTAATTAGAGGAGATGAAGTGATTTTTATCTCAATCTTCCATATTAAGAGCTTCAGCCAAGTTGGCGGATGTCATGAAGAAAGCAGCAGCCACTGTAAGAAGGAATCTTCTAGCAAGGATAAGAAAAAAGAATCTTCTCACCGCAAAAAAGATAAATCTTGCCACGAATCATCATCAAGTAATCCAAAATGTGAGTCAAGTCACAAGAAAGAATCTTCTTGTCATAAGCACGAGTCATCATCTTCTTCTTCATCTTCATCTTCTTCATCTGAGCATTGGAAAAAACAGAAGAAAAAGAAAAAGAAAGAAAAATGGAACGAAGAAGTTCCAGGTAGTTTGTCTGACCTGGATCAAAAAGGCTGGTTCAAACTGTAATAAGAAAGTAATGTCCTGTTTTTTCTAAAAAACAGGACATTACATGCTTTGTTACAGGCAAGGAGGTAAAAGATTGTTTTTTACGTTATTCATGATTTCACAAGGGTTTCTACTTTATTTGATCATAAAACCAGATGAGCCTCAACGCCAACCAAGCATACAAACTCCAGATCAATATATTTACATCCCATCTGTCCCTGTGCTGCAAAAAGAGGCAAATCCTAATGCATGATCTTCAAATTATACTCACAATAACGATTTTCGCACTGACGATTTTCTTCATTGTATGGAATCCATGGCGCCTAAACGAAACTATTCCCACAAGTATAGGCGCCTTTTTATTTGTTTTTTTAGGAATTGTACAAGTTTCTGACTTATTCAATATTTTCCATATGGTCAGTGGCGCTGCTATTACCATATTATCCACGATCGTAATGTCCATCGTGTTAGAAAGCATCGGTTTTTTCAATTTTGTGGCTTATAATCTTGTAAAACGGACAAAGAACTCTGGTGTAATTCTTTTTCTATATATCAATCTATTGTGCTATTTGATGACATTATTTTTTAACAATGACGGAAGTATCCTCATAACAACACCAATTATCATCAAAACACTGAATATGCTCCAATTAAAACCACATCAAAAAATAGCATTTTTACTTCCGGGAGCCATTACTGCTACTGCTTCAAGTGCACCAATCGCCATAAGTAACATTGCAAATCTAATAGCACTAAAAATTGTTGGGCTCGATATTAACAGTTACGTCACGCTCATGTTCGTACCGGCTATGATTGGTATTATCGTAATCGTTACACTTCTGTTCCTGTATTTCAAAAAAGCCATTCCAAAGAAATTGCCGCCAGCATATTTCACCGAAATGAACTATCAAAAATCCTCCCGGGTTATTCCACATCCATTATCCGTCCAAAAACGTTTAAAAGTAGATTGGTGGATGTTTAAAGTCTGTATCATCATTGTGATCGTAACAAGATTAACATTCTTTATCTTGGCACCGTTTGGCATTCCTATGGAATGGGTCGCCATTGTCGGTGCAGTCACCTTAATTTTCGTTCGCTGGTATAGAACACAAGTCGGTGTTCTTGATGTGATCAAGAACACACCTTGGCATATTTTGCTTTTTGCTTTTAGTATGTATGTTCTGATTTTCGGATTACAAAATATCGGGCTTACTTCTTTAATCGTGAAGTATTTAACTGATTTTATTCATTTTGGAAATATGGCTGCTATTGTTACGATGGGTACTTTGCTGACGGTCATGTCGAATATATTCAATAATCTGCCTGCCATTATGGTTGGAACGCTAACACTTACAGAGATGAATTTAGATCCTCATCTGTTGCAAGTTTCGTATTTAGCTACGATTTTAGGCAGCGATATCGGTGCACTATTAACACCGATTGGAACATTAGCCACCATGCTATGGATATACATTCTAAGAGAGAATGGAGTTCCAATCAGCTGGAAAACTTATTTTAAAGCAACCATTTTTGTAATTCCGATTGGATTAATCATCAGTTTAATAAGCTTATATTTTTGGACACAATGGATATTCCAGTCTTAAGGAGGATAGTTTTTGAGTATTTTTAATCAATTAATAGGAAAGACAGTCAAGCTTTCCGTCAGCGGTAATAAAGGAAGTAAAGCGATTACAGGCATGCTCATTGATTATGGTTCTGATATTGTTGTGCTGTTTAATGGTGAAAGATATATATATTTGCCTAAACTACACATTCAATCTATCAATCATTGTTATGATATTGAGATGGAGATTAGCAGACCGGACAGTATACCGATTGCTTCCGATGAAGAAACCTTATCTCTAAGAAAAGTCTTAATGAATGCAAAGGGCTTGTTTTCAGAGATATTTATCACAAGCAATCTATCCATTCATGGCTATATCACAAATATTTTGAATGATTATTTCATTTTTTACTCGCCTGTTTACAAAATGATGCTGATTCCACTGCACCACTTAAAATGGCTCACCCCCTATGAAGACAGTGAACGGCCCTATGACCTCTCGAATGAGGAATTGCCACTGCTTCCCTTTCATGTTCCAATGGCGAGAACTTTCACAGAACAGTGCAAAAAATATGAAGGAAAGCTTGTCATCTTTGATCTAGGCAAAGATTCAAATCGAATCGGTAAACTAGTTAAAATTGAAAACAATCAAATTCAATTGACAGTCGGCAGAAATGAAACCGTTTTTATTAATGTACAGCATATAAAAACGATTCATCTGCCCTAGTAAGTAAGATAAAAACCCAAAAGATACCGAGGTATCTTTTGGGTTTTTTGTTCTCTATAAAGAAGGGGTCTGACCCGGGTCTGTCCCGGGACAGACCCCTCTTTTTTTGCTTTACCCATTTAAGAAAAATGAGTAAGCACTAATGAGCTTAATAAGCCCAATGAAGTAATCAATCCTACGGCTGCGCCTGCATCCTCATGTGCCTCTGGCAGCATGGTTGAGGAAACCATTGCCATGATTCCTCCACCTGCAAATGCGCCAATCATGGAAAGAAAAGAATCAGAAGCCTGTTCTAAAAACAGAAAACCGAGTGCTGCTGCTATCGTTGATAAAATAAAGACAGCAATCCACATTCCTATAATCTTTTGTTTTGAGAAGCCTTCTTTTAATAAACCAATTGAACTTGATAGACCTTCCGGAAAATTGCTTAAAAAGATGGCAATAACCAGCAGCCAGCTTACCTCACTTTGGTCGATTAAGCTCGCTCCAATTAAAATGGATTCTGGTATTGCGTCTAATAGTGTACCGAAGAATATAGCGACTCCTGCACTTTTTGTTTTTTTTGAGGTCGATTTTTTTCTTTCGTGCCCGCCTTTTTTAGCGAGGATTGCGTTAATGATAGTAAACACGGCCGCACCTAGTATAAACCCTGTCGATGTTACTTTTAAGTCACTTTGCTTAACTGCTTCTAATAAAAGTTCAAAAGATACAGCACCAATCAATATCCCTGTACCAAAAGCCATAATCCAAGCCGTCCATTTTCTTGGAATCCGGAAGGCGATCCCTGTAAATGATCCGAGCAGTACAGCAGATCCGGCTATTCCTCCCCATAAGGCAGCTTGCAGCATCATTCATAATCCTCTCCTGTTTTTTATCACCTTTTCCTTGATTAATTCTTTCTATACATCGAGAAAGATAAACAGAAAAAAGAATAATGGACTTGTTCAAAGCCCATTATTCTTTTTCTTATTTTTTTGCTCTGTTAATTGATAGTGTTGATAATCCCTGGAAGTCAGAAAATCCATTCCCTTTCCGCGGACGAACCGCCAAGCCTTCTCGTCGTACCTCCTGCGGGGTCTCGGCAGCCCGCTTTTCCGATGGAGTGTCGCAGATTTTTTTTGCCATTTCAACAGCGATGTTTAACAGAGCCTATTTTTTTAATAATCGTTTCGTTTAGGATCATCTTGATCATTTATGCCAAACTCTTCGCTTGGTTTATTAAGATGATTAAATTGTCGGTCACGAGCAATCGTATGTGGTTTGTCTAAATCAAGATCAGATGTTGATTCTTTAGAACTTTGTTCCTTCGAACGCCCCGTACTGAAGTCCGCTAGTTTTGTTTTATCCTTCCATTCAGCGGGATCAGGGCTCTGAATCGTCGTCTGTTCCATTCTTCTGCTCAATTTATTCAGTGTTCGTGCAGCTGTTTCTCTGCCGCCTAGTCCAAAGGCTAGACCGAAAGCAATTGTAAACCCGCCTAATACTAAGATGAACGCAGCATTTACAATTGTTTTTGCAACACCTAACTGATCAAGTGCCATGAAGAAAGCTAACGTAATAATTGTATATTTTGCGATATTGCCTAATAGTTTGCTTTCTGTTTCTTGTTTTACCATGCTCATTACAACACGTTTTACTAGATCCCCTGCGTAAAATCCAATCCCTAAAATCAGAACAGCAGTTAACACCATCGGGATATATGCTAGAACGACTGTTAATATACTTACTAAACTTTCAAGATTCACGAGGTGTAATGCTTCAATCGTAAACAACAGAACTACAACAACTTGAGCTGCGTAACCAATTATTTCTGAAATGGTTAGGGTTTGGCTGCTCTTATGAAGAGAACCGAGTCCCATTTTATAAAAAATACCGTTAAACCCAATACGTTCTAATAATGAAGTAACTGCATGCTTTACCCATTTTCCGACCCATAATCCTGCTGCAACAAGGATAATCGCAACGATAATGTTCGGAATCATATCCATAATACGGCCCAGCATTCCTACAGCAGGCCCTGAAATCCCATGTATGTCTAATGTTTCAAGAGCCGAAATCACAACCGGTATTAGGATGAACACATAAACAATTGTACCGATTAATTGTGAAAGCGATGTCTTATCAAGCGCTCTTTCCGCACCTAATTTTGAAGCAAGTCGATCTGTTCCAATACTCTGCAAGAAGTTTACGAGAATCTCTTTTACAATCTTCGCCACAAGCCATCCTACAAATAGAATAATAGCTGCGCCAAGAAGTTTCGGGATAAAGGCAAAGAATCCATTTAGCATCCCTTCAAGTGGCTTAGAGATTGCGTCGATGCCTAATGCCGAAAGAACAGCAGGCAAGAAAAGTAATAGCGTCAGATAAAATACTGCTTTTGCAGCAGATTGAACTGCTTTATCAGCATGAACTTGATTACTCGTTAATCTAAAACGATACAACAAGCTTTGAAAGCCCTTATTACGTCCTACTTTTCTGATCAACATAGCTAGTACTGATGCGATCAGCCAAGCTACAGCTGCAATAAGTACAGCTTTTAAAATATTTGGAATTGCAGCAGCGATAACTCCCAGTGCATTTGAAAGGGGCTGTGCAACATAAGGAAGACTAAGCATATTCAAGAACATTACAATGGCAACAGCCATTAAGATCCAGAACACCACTTTACTTACGATCTCTTCCGGTGAATATTTAGTGGATCTCTGTTCGATCCTGTCTTGGTCTGTATCTGGTCTCATCCATCGTGCTATCTTATTGTCAAAGTCAGTTTTATGAAGTGCACTTTTTACCGCTTTTGCAACTAGCGAGGCGATTAGCCACCCAATTAAGAGGACAAGAATTGCGAGTAATAAATCAGGTAATCTACCGAGGTATGCCATCCAAGAATCTGTTACTGTGTTGTAATCGTACATTTTCTTCCTCCTTTTTAATACGTAATATAAATGATGTCTCATTTGGGTACTTTCCCACTGAAAGTTTTGTTTAAACTACAAGATAGGTTTTTTGTTCGAGGATATATTTTACAACTTGGTAAGATTACTGCTGCAAACAGCTTTCGCATATAAAACGGCGGGCTTTATAAGCAGGTAAGTGAAATAAAAAAAGCTGGCTAAAATGTCATAGATTGACATCGCGCCAGCGTCTTTTTTATTTCTTAATAACTCCACAGAGTACTCTGTCTCCAGAATTCCCTGCAGGATCTGTTTTGTAATCATCTTCTTGATCGTGTATCACAAGTGCGGTACCGCCGTTGTTGTAAAGTGAATTCGACTTACCTGCTTCAAGCGTTACCATTGCAGAGATTACTTCTCCATGTATGACACCGCTTTTGTTGGCTGTTATATTCTCAATATCGCCGACATGTGGCCCTTTTGGATTTAAAAAACCATGCTGTTTATTCGTTACGTTAAAATGACTTCCAGAAGATTTAAAATCCGGAGGGGTACATATGGCTTTTTCATGAAAATGTATGCCGTGTTTCCCCGGTTTTACACCAGTGGCGTTCACTCCAATTTTAACCCCATCAGCTGTTTGAGTTAACGTGGCTTCCCCAGCTTTGTCGCCATTCGTATTGATTAAATTTACAACAACAGTTCCTGTTCTAGCTTTGCTAGATGCAGCTTTTGATTCCTTCATTTCATGATCTTTATGCTTGCTCTTGTTTCCGCAAGCCGAAAGAGCTAACGCAAGCAAAATGATAAATATAATGTGCAGCCACTTTTTCAAAAATAAAACCTCCTGATGATTTGATGGTATATTCTCCGCCCAATCATCGGGAGTTTAAACCTCTTTTTGAAGAAAACTTGTCTGAGGGTAGGGTCATTTCTTCTGCAAAAGTTCAACCAATTATTTTAAAAATTGAGTATCCAGCATGCTTTCAACAACTTTCCCTTCAACCAAATGGACATAGTAGGCTTTCGCATTTTCGCTGGAACTTACCGATTTCAATAATTTTCCGTCGATAAAATGCAGTGCTGCACCATCATCTGCAGCAAATCCAGCTTTTAACCCTTCTTTAATCAGTTTCTGATATGCTGGTCTTCGCTCTTCTTCCCCATCATAATGAGGACAATGACTTCCGGGCAGCCATCCTAAACATTCAATGCCACGCAGAGGTCCAAATGAATCCGTTACCCCTTCTTCAAACCAGCAAAGAGAGCCTGCGCTTAATCCCGCTAAAATTTTTCCGTCTTCATACGCTTCTTTTAATAACGAATCTAGCTCCCATTCTCTCCACAACGCAAGGAGGTTCTTTGTATTGCCTCCACCTACGTAAAAGATATCCTGTTTCTTAATGAACTCTTCCAAATGAAGTGGCGGTGAGAACAACGAGATATGGTTTGGTGTACAGTGTTCATTTTCGAACGCTTTATAAAATCGATCAATATAGTCCTTTGAGTCACCACTTGCTGTTGGTATAAAGCAAATATGCGGTTTTTCAGCACGACTTTGTGAAAGGATATAGCGATCGAGCCTTTTATTTTCGGGTTCCATCGAAAAGCCGCCCCCGCCCATGGCGATGATTTGTTTCTGATTCATTATTGCGACACCCCTTTTACAAAACAATTCGATTTGTATCAGTTGCTTTCCTGTTTGGATTTTGGTAAAGAGGCTTGGTGCCAAAGTAATGTATACCTTAGGACTAGCCTCTCGGCGGGAATATACGGGTGTGTCTTTTCAAGACGGACATTAAATTTTTATAGATAAATTTTTGTTTGAAGAAACTCCGTTTTTGTTTGAAAGACTCTTATTTTTGTTTGATAGATATCCATTTTTGTTTGATAAGCTCTTATTTTTGCTTGATAGATATCCATTTTGTTTAATTTAGGTTTTCATAACCTGATTGTGTTTTTCTCACGAAGAAAATCAGGTTCTACCGTTTGTGAAAGGATGTTTTGCATACAGTTTTTCAACTTAAATCCAGATTTTTCATTATATCGTTCAACCGAGCAAAAATTTTCACACGTGAGTACCAACGAGCAAATCTTGCCCCAAAACTTCGAGTTGCGACGAGTAACCGCAGGAGCACAGTAGTTGACGCAGAGATTCGATGCTTATCAACCTTCCATAAAAGTTAATTCAGAAGCAAGAAGGTCAAGGAAACAACGGGTCGAGGACACGGATCGTATTCTTCATACGTGAGTACCACAGACCCTAAGTTGACGCAGAGATTCGATGCTTATCAATTAACTTATTTACACGTCTCTGCGAAGAGCCATTAATACATCAACAGTTGTCGCCTTAGCTGCTGGTCTCCAGCCGGACAGCAGTGTGACTCCCATACAGATCGTAACGGATATTACTGTTAAACTCCATGGAATGTAAGAAAGCATGAATCCTTCAGGTGCTGTTTCGTGCATGAACTGTTCAATAATAATCGGGAATACGAAGTTTACACTGTAACTTATGATATAAGCCAAGATCGTACCGAGGGCAACTCCCCACAAACCGATATAACCGCTTTCCAAAAGAAAGATTCTTTTAATTGTTTTTGGGGTCGCTCCGATTGCTTTCATAATTCCAATGTCTTGTGAGCGCTCGGTTACTGCCATTGTCATCGTATTAAAAATACCGATCGAGGCGATTAAAACAGCAATAGCACCAATCAAGATTAGCCCTGCTTTAAAGAGCGTGAAGTAAACGTTCATCTCCTTTAATTCTTTGATAATGGAATACGTTTGGTAATCCATTTTTTCAATTTTATCTGTGACTTCTTTCACATCTTCTGCTGTTGATGTATAAACTTTTACCTCATCATAAGACTTAACTTCCTCGGCTGATCCGGATTCTGCTCCCTCTGTGCCTAATAGGGAGATAACTTCATTGTGCAGATCATCAGTAATAAAAACTGTGTTATCGCTTACCCATTCTTTTGTCGGTTTTTTGCCGATCCCGACTACTTTAACTACAAGTGTCTTTTCAGGAGTTGATGACTTCGTTTCGCTGTCCTGGCTCTTCAAATGATAAGTAAGTGTTTGGTTTAAAATATCTCCTTTATAGGAGTACTCTTTTAGCTTTTTTTGAGTTTCTTTCTCACTAAGACCCTTCGCAAAATCTTTAGGTGGAGTCTTTTTTAATTCCTGCGCAAACTGATAACCAACAACGACTTCATTTTTACTTGCAGGCATTCTTCCTTCAGCTAGTTCGAATCCTGCTTTCTTTTCTGAAGGCATATGTGCACTCATGACACTTGTCATGATTTGATAGTCTTCAATTGATAGACGGTCGGCCGGGGTATATTTTTTGCGCGTAACAGCTTTAACATCTTTAATTTTCTCAAGCTTTTTAACATCATTTTCATTCATCTGTCCATCTTCTTTATTAACCGTAATTTCGTTAACCATTCTAAACTCCATGACACTGTCAATTGCTGATTTATGTACAGCAAATCCGACTGAGGCGAGCATAATTAGAAAGGCACAGCCGATTGTGGAAGCTATAATCGTCATCCATACACGGGTTTTATTTTTCTTCATATTGCTTCTTACAAATCGATGTTTATCTTTGAACTTCATGAAGTTTTCTCCCTTCTTGTAAGTAACCATCAACGATTTCTACTTTTCGATGTGCGATCGAAGCCACTTCATGATCATGAGTGATCATTAAAAAAGTAATTCCGTATTTTCTATTCAGCTCTTTTATAAACGCTAAAAGTTCTTTTTCATTTTCTGAATCCAGACTGCCTGTTGGTTCATCTGCCAAAATTAAAGGAGGGTTCAAAATAAGCGCTCGCGCAATACTGACACGCTGCTGCTGTCCGCCTGAAAGTTCTCCTGGGTAATGAGTTTGATAAGATTCCAGTCCAACGCGCTTTAGCATCTCGATCGTTCTTTCTTTTCGTTCTTTTTCTCCTATTCCTTGTAAGACAAGTGGAAATTCAACATTTTCAAATGCTGTCATGGAAGGGATTAATTGAAAACTCTGAAAGATGAAGCCTAGGTGATTCAGGCGAAACTCTGCCCACTTCGATTCTGAAAGCCCGCTTACTTTCGTGCCATCTATTTGAATAGAACCGACCTCCGGCTGAATAAATCCAGAAATCAAGTTTAATAGGGTCGATTTTCCAGAGCCGCTTCTTCCTACGACTGCAACAATTTCGCCTTGTGCAACATGCAGGTTTATATCGTGAAGCACAGGGACAATATTTTCTTTTCCTTTTTTCCCTATCTTAAAGGCATAAGATAAATTTTTTACAGAAATCATGTGAACACCCCTTTATGTATTAATTGTACTAATTAATATAATACACTTATATCACGCATTCTTCATGACTGTCAATACATTCCATTACATTTAAAAAACTGTCTTCTAAAATGCGCTGTGGACTCTCACTGCCCACCCCGCGGATAGCAACATCCTGAAGTACAAATCTACCAAATAGCAGGATATTTACGAAAAGAGCCATCTTTAAAAAGAGGAATTAACGGGAAAGAATCGTATAGTATCAAAAGCGGACAACTAGGAGGGATACATATGTTTAAATGGCAAACCAAAGAGGGTTATACAAATCTAGTAAAAGACCTCGTTTCCATCCCAAGTATCACACACCAAAATGGTGAAATGCTGATGGCTGAGCATCTTTATCACATCCTCTCATCACTGGATTATTTCACGGAGCACCCTGAGCATGTACGGCATCATCCAACTCCTGACGGGAGGAAGCTTGTTACAGCATTTGTGCAGAATGATCCTTCTGTTAAAGAGACTATTATTCTGTTAAGCCACTTTGATGTTGTACCTGTAGAAGACTTTGGAGAGTGGAAGCACTTAGCATTCCGACCCGATGAATTAACCGAAAAAATAAATGCCAATATAGATTTACTGCACCCTTTCGTGCAAGAAGATATTAAAAACGGAGAGTGGCTGTTCGGCCGCGGTACCATGGATATGAAAGCCGGAGTAGCTCTTCATTTATCAATGATTGAAAAAGCAGCAACAGGACATTTTAAGGGCAATGTTCTCATGATCTCTGTTCCCGATGAAGAAGTTCATTCAGCAGGAATGCTTGCCGGGGTCAGTGTTTTAAGACAGTTGCAGGAAGAGTACGGTATTCATTACATTACGTGCTTAAATGGAGAGCCTAGCTTTACCAAATACCCTGGTGACACCTCTCACTATATGTATACCGGCTCAACCGGAAAGATTTTACCTGGCTTTTTATGTTTCGGTAAAGAGACACATGTTGGCGAGCCTTTTGCAGGCTTGAACGCAAATGCTATGGTCGCCGAGATTACACAAGAGTTAGAATGGAATATCAATTATTGTGAGAAGTTTGGTGATGAAGCAACTCCAGTCCCTACTAATCTCATCCAAAAAGATTTAAAAGACCATTACTCGGTTCAAATTCCACATGCAGCTGTAACTCTATTTAACATTATGATGTTTAACAGACCTTTAGCTGAAATTACCGATATGCTTTTTAAAAGTGCACAGCAGGCGGCAAATCGCTTAGAAGACCACCTTTATAAAAGGAGTCAGTCATTCTCTAAAATAGTTCCGTTCACACCGAAAAAAGAGAAAATCAATGTCATTACGTTTAATGAGCTTTATGAACATGCGGTAGAAAAGTACGGACAAGAAGAACTCGACCGGCGTGAAAACATGCTGCAGTCCAGCAATCCGAATGCGGATGAAAGGGAACTTACGATTCAATATGTCTATGAGCTGGCAAGCATCTGTAAGGATTTAGCACCCATGACGGTTCTGTTCTACACGCCGCCATTTTATCCTGCTGTTTGTTCGAGTGACCACCCTTTGATTCAAATGACAACAGATCAAGTGATCGACCATACTAAGAATCATTTTAAAAACAATGTAAATCAAGTTCATTATTTTAGCGGTCTTTCCGATTTAAGCTATGTATGTTTTAAAGGGGAAGCTCAAGACCTATCTTCTTTTACAGCCAATTTCCCTTTGCTGGGATCACGCTATCATGTCCCGTTCGAAGATATGAGAGCGCTTGATGTTCCTGTATTAAACATTGGTCCCATGGGAAAGGACGCACATCAATGGACAGAACGTCTTGAAATAAACCGTACAATAGAAGAAACACACCCGCTTATCATTTTTGCGATGGAATCTTTATTTGAAAACTATAAAAAGCTGGCTCAAGAATAATGAGCCAGCTTTTTTTCACGTTATGAATAATAGATATCTCTGATTTTTTGCGCAATCATATCCACGTTATTTGCTACTTGCTGTACACCGTACCCCATATAGAGCGGTGATGTAATATAACGAGGCATAATTTTGCAATACGTTTTTTCATGCTTTTGATAGAAGAACAAATTATAACTTGTGCTGTTCTTGCTAAAATGATGAAGTATAAAATGGGCGGCATTTTGAATACAATCTGCAAACAGTGAAAGTTCAGCATCATTTTCCCAGACGACATTCAGTTCATAAAACCCTACTCGTGGCTCAGTGGAAACGGTAAACCTTACTCCGGCTGCTTCCAATATTGGAATTCCTTCAAATTGGCTTTCTGAAAAATTATGCAGGCAATCCACTTCATTTAGTCCGATAATCTGCATATGCGGATGGCGAATCGTCCCGCCTGATAATGGTCCATGGTTTTTAAAAAACATAACCGACCGGTAATTTCCGCTATTCATCATCTGATGCCAATGCTTCAAACCAAAATTCAGAAGTCTGTATAAATGTTCTTTGGAATAAGATGACAACTCTCCTTCACATTCATCCGTCTCTATTAAAACGGTTTGAAATGCATGATCGAGCACCGTGTATTTGTTTTTCACAAGAATGATCGATCCCTCTTGATCAAGCACTTCTTCTAACTGATCAATGCGGCAAAATGGACATGGAGTTTCTTTGTTCCGTATGCTATTTGGTTTTTGTGCTCCTACACTTGTAAAGAAGGTAAGTTGTGTATGTTTCATATGACTCTCTCCGCTATGTTGGTTTCCTGCCTATTTTCTATACTTAATTCAAAATTCCTTTTTCATAAGGAACATCATCTGAAATTTTTTCCCACTTTAGTTTTCCATTCTGTGAGTCAATCGTGCCTACCCAGTCATAATTGAGTGCAATATTTAATCTTGCTGCCAGGCTCTGATCATTTGATGTTGTCGTATAGACTTTTACATTAACATAATTCCAGAGCTCGCCCAAATAACTTTGTGCTCCATAGGGCTCATTTAAAGTAAGATGCGATACTTCTTTTAAATAAGTTTTTGTTAAAGCGAACTGTTCATTCGCTGATAAATCATCTGGATAAACGAGATATACAGTTAACGTATCACCGCTCTGACTCGCTACCGTGCTTTGGATATTATGCTGAAGCCTCATATCGTGTCTTACTTTTGTTAAAATTGCATGATTTGCATATGGAACTTCTAGAGCCTCTTCTGCAGCTTTCTCAATATCTTTATTTGAAGTCTTCGGGAAATCCTGAATGAATTGAACAAATATAATGATGCATGCAACCCCGAGAGCTAAACTCAAACTTTGATGAAACCAGTGGTAAAACCAGCTTTTAGGCGCAGGCGGTCTATGGAGATCCCTTGCCTTTTGGAGAACTTGCTGCCTGTGTTCTTCTTTAAAAGTAATGGATTTAAGGCGTCCATGATTCAATATTTCCGGCAGTTGTTTTAATGGATCTTCCATGTTTCATCACCTCTTTTCCAGTTTTCGTTTTAGCATCTCTCGTCCCCGCTGAAGCAGAGTCCGGATTGTCGGTTCTTTTTTATAAAGAACTTCACTAATTTCCTGGACGGAAAGTTCTTTAAAATAATACAAAAGGATAACCTCTCTATATTTCAATGGGAGTTTCAGCACTTCATCAGCCAATGCTTCATGCTCACTTTTCTGCACGATTGTAAGTTCAGGTGATAAGGATGAGGAATGTTTTGACTTTCCAAACCGATCGATGACTTGAATATATTTTTTCCAGCCACTTCTTAAATAGTCCTTACAAAGATTGATGGTTATGGCATAAACCCATGTTTTTACAGAGGACTCATTTCGGAATCCTTCTTTATGTATAAAGCATTTTACAAACACTTCTTGAGCCAAATCTTCTGCCAGTTTACGGTCTTTGACATACGTATAAGCCAGCTTTATTACCTTATCCTGATAAAGGTCCATAATTTGAATGAGCCATTCATCTTGCGAAAGATTCTTCCATTCCGTTTCATGAACATTCATTTTTGAAAAGTGTTTCAAGTCCTCTCCTCCTTCCACTCTTACCTATTCAATTTTTAGACGGTTGATGATAAAAAAATGATTCACTTATTTTTCATGTAATATTTCTTATATTCAATAACCTACTTTTTTTTGTTAATCTACTAATCTAAATATACCACTTTAATTCCATTAAAATACATTTATTCCCTTCTGGCAGTCGAATTGTGTTTTTTATTGTAATAATTTGAAATATAAATGTAATATTATTTCGCGATAATTGACGTAAAAACAATGTTATAATCTTTTTTGTACTGTGAAATTGGTAACATTTACACTTTTAAGGAGGAGTACCATTTTGAAACGTAAGCTTGTCATGGCTACATTATCTCTTAGCCTAGCATTTCAAACATATACTACTTACTCTGCTTCGGCGGAATCATTGTCAGAAATAAAACAAAAGCAAGAACAAAATAAATCAGATCAAAACAAGAAAGAAAATGAACTTAACGAAAACCACGGTCAACAAGATACGACACTAGAACAGATTGAAGCGTTACAAAGTTCTATCCAGAAAACTGCACAAGATATTAACAACAAACAACGATCAATTGAACAAACAAAAGCGAATATCGAAAATCTAAAAAAAGAAATCAGCGTTCTTGAAAAGAGAATTGCTGAGCGAGACAAACTGCTTAAAGAACGAGTTACTTCGATGTATGAAAGCGGTGGAGCCGTTTCTTATCTAGATGTTTTATTAGGTTCTAAAGATTTCGGTGATTTTATTGAGCGTGTATTCGCTCTTAATGTGATCGCTGAACAAGATAAAACAATTCTTGAAGAACATAGAAAAGATAAAATGGCAGTAGAAGAGAAAAAAGGAAAAGTGGAAAGTGAACTTACTTCCCTCAGCCAGGAATTAAAGGAATTAGAAGGACTTAATCAGCAATTAAACAGCCAAAAGAAACAAAAAGATACATTGCTTGCTAGTTTAAAAGAAGAAGAGAATCATATTCATGAAGATATGATGAATCTTCAAGAACAAAATGAACTATTAGCTGCCCAAGAAGCAACGATCAAAGCAGAAATTGCTCGTGCAAAACGCGAAGAAGAAGAACGTAAAAAACGCGAAGCTGCTGCGGCCGCTGCTGCAGCGAAAGCAAAGGCAGAAGCAGAAGCAGCTGCAAGAGCCAAGAGCAGTAATTCTAGTTCATCACCAGCACCACGACCAGAACCCGCTCCTGCTCCTTCTTATAGCGGGCATCGCGATTTCATAAAGCCTACACAAGGAATTGTAACTTCTGAATTCGGAAACAGAAGCATGGGTATGCACGAGGGTATGGATATTTCAAAACACGGCAGCAATGTTCCAGTTGTAGCTTCAGCTTCCGGTACTGTTTCTAGATCTTACAAATCATCTAGTTACGGAAATGTTGTATTCCTTAGTTCATATATTAATGGACAATTATATACAACAGTCTACGCACATATGACAATGAGAACCGTAAGCTCCGGCCAAACCGTTTCTCAAGGTCAGCTGCTAGGCTACCAAGGTAATACAGGTCATTCTTTTGGTCAGCACTTGCACTTCGAATTGCATCGTGGAGAATGGAACCAAGCTAAATCAAACGCAATTAACCCTAGACCATATATTTACTAAACATTAAAAGACGCAGAGATCCTTTTCTCTGCGTCTTTTTTGCACAATAAGTACTATAAATTTAAACATGACTCAGTTAGCGACTGCTTTAAGCCGCTAGCATACGTACAGCTAAGGCTGACGCAGGAAGCTTTGGGTGAGCCAAGTTATCTTTACATGACTCCTCCGAGCAGCCGCCGTATAGGATGACGGGTGTATTCTGACATAAGCCGGTAATTCGGACGAATAATCTCCGGAATAAGATAAGCAGATACCGTTGCGCCAGGAAATCTCTTTTTGTTCAGCACATCAATAATTTCTGAATATGTCCCCGTACCGATACCATGGCCGAATACAGAACCGTTCCCAAGATCGATCACGTTTTCGCCTTGCCATTGCGGAGTTCTAGGATCATGTTCCGGATTTTTAATATATCTTACATCGCCAGGTATTGAAGAACCGGAGGGATATGCTGTAATCTGCATATCTTCGTCGTGTTCCGTACTGTAGAGAAGCAAGCCATTAAACAGTTGATTAAACATCCTCGACCCGATACTTTCTAGAACCGCTTTGTATAACATGATCATGATCGCGGTCGTACATTCAAATCCATATTTTTTGCCGTTTATAAAAATGTCTGTGACGGCATCAGATGGACGAACATCCGGCCGAAGTGAAAAACCGCCATATGCTGTACGTCTCCAATATGCTGGGTTACAGCGGGCATTAACAAACGTGGCAAAACCAGCACCGCTATCGCGTAAAGCATTTGCAGCAGAAACAGTGTTTGCGCGCACGACTGTTTCAAACAAAAACTGATGTGGACTTGTATAATAGAAAGATTCTCTTGATTCACCTAGCCTTCGTCCAATTTGTTTTTGGGCAGCAGTAAGCTGGTTAAAGCCAGGAATTTGAGCAGGTTCGACTGAATACCCATTAATAAAAATCAATTCTCTCCCCCCTGTCTGCACAGGATATTACATACTATGGCAGTATGAGAGAAGTGGTGTTTTTTATGCCCCTCTATTTTGGAGGAATGTAAATTTTAATTTAAAATTCATGGCTTTATTCCTGCCATCTTCAAATACCCTTTTCTTTTTAACACGAACGGCATTTCTCGTTTTCAAATACGCGCCAAACCCTTCCCCTAGAAGCTGAAAAGCGTAGATCGCAATGGCAAACATAATAATGGGACCTAATGCAATAAACGGTTTCGCCATAATGAGGTTATAATAATCGCCGACTAGACCCGACCATTCATTCGATATGGATGTTGGCGGATCTGCCATCATTGGATTATAGTCAACATCAGTACCACCGAAAAAGAGTTTAAAATAACCCAGATGCGCGAAGATGATCAGTACTTGCACGCATTGCTGACACCATACGATGATAAGCTTTGGCAGCAGATGCGGCATCACATGCTTCCGAAAGATTCTCCAGCGACTCGCTCCTAATACTTTCGCGCCTTCGATAAAATCTTCTTTTAGCGTTGATGCGAGCATGTTTCCGATCAGAGAACTTAATAACGGTACAACCAATATCGTCAAAATAAAGATCTCCAGCCCTACCCTCTCGGTAAATGAATAAATAAAATACTCTTTCTTCTCAGGTAATTTGAGCTGTTCTGTTAAAATCGGTGACAAAATAAAAATGGCGATGATGGTAAGCGGAATAAAATAAAAAGCATTTAATAACTGCTCAAGTCCATTTCTTACTCTCTCTGACAGATAAAATGTAACGGGTATGGCAACGAGCAATCCTGCAAAAACTCTCAAAAAACCAATTACAATTACACTGATCAGCGTATATTTTGCACCTTGTAAAACTTTCATAGAAATATCATACCCAAACATATCCGATCCGAGGGGAAACATGAGTGATGGCTCAAATGGGGCAGAATCAATCAATTCACCTGTATCATCATACAAATTAGTAACTTGCTTTATATGGCTGTCATAGAAGATTTCATGGATAAAACTAGCTGTAATCAAACCTGCAATAATGAAAAATCCTAGCCAAAATTTAAAATTCCTGATCATACTATCTCACCTCTTTTCGAAAATCTTAAAACGATCCATTCGAGCAAGGAATAGACAAGAAAGAAAGGAATGACGAGTAATATTAAACATGCCGCGAGCATTACCGGCCTGAAATCATGATACATATAATGGGTGATGCCATGAATGTTAAAGATAATTTCTACTAGCAGCAGGTTGGAAATCATAAACCAAAGAACTGATTTTGAAAAGTGAAAAATACCTTCACTCGTATTTCTCGTTACATGGACAATTAACACGTAAAGCCTCTTCATCCCTTTTGCGATTCCCATCTCCACATAGGGTTTTTCCATTTCATCCTCTGTTAGCAAGACCATCATTTTATAAAAATAAACAAACGGCAAGATCATTAAGCAAATAATCGGAACGGCATAAATTCGTTCTTCCCCAAGTGATGCTACATTGGAAAGAAGTACCCCAGTATGCTTATAAACATAAACGATGATCATTTGTGCGATTGCAAAAACTAAAAGATCAGGCATTGACTCGAGAAAGGTGAGAAAGTTTTTGATTCCTCTTCTCATAAATTGAGGAAGCATGGATGTGCCCCAAGTTAAAAGCTGTGCCAGACAAAAGGCGATGATTAAAGACACAAACAAGATCGTCAATGAATATAAATAGGGCTCAATAATATCCGGAAAGAACATCCTTTCTTTTCCCTGGTTAAAATAAGTCATTTTGTTGAAATGGATAACTTGCACAAAAACTTCTTTCACTTTTTCTATATAAGAAGAAAAGTCCTTTTTCATAAGCAAGTCCGGCAGTCCGCTAATTAATATAATAGAAATAATCGTTAGAACAAGCTGTATGATCAGCTTTTTTACAACTTTCATTTTGTCTCCCCCTCTTTCTTAATTATTTTGACGAATGACCTCTTTCATTTCATTCAGACTTTTTAATTTCACGGATAAAAACTTCAATTTAAAACCATATTAAGGAAGAGAAAACACGGAATCGAGGATTTAAATGCTAAAGAAATCAGCTATTGTGGCAGTACTCACTATTTGTTTTCTTTTCTTGTCCCAGCAACCATCACTTGCGAAAGAACCTTTAACTTATTTCCCTATTGCAAAAAAGGGAGAGATTCTAAAATGGAATGAAGTAAAAGAACTTCTTCCAAAAGGCTCTACTTTTAAAGTCATTGATCTTGAAACAGGCTTCTATTTTAACGTTCAAAGAAGAGCTGGTAATCGGCATGCTGATGTCCAGCCATTAACAAAGGACGACACTGCCGTTTTAAAGCACTTGTACAACGGTAAATGGAGCTGGAATCGGCGTGCTATTCTCATTCCTGTAAACGGAAGAATGCTCGCAGCCAGCATGCATGGAATGCCCCATGGGAGTGGGGCTTTACCGAATGGTTTTCCAGGACATTTTTGCATTCATTTCCTTGGCAGCTCTACTCACCGTTCACGAAATGTTGACCCTTCTCATCAGCTCATGATTTTAAAGGCCGGTGGACAACTCGAAAGATATGCATCAGGAGCAAGTGCCAAAGAAGTCGTTTCCATGTTTCTTGTTGGCATGAAGCAGCAAGATTATAAAATTGCGAGACCATCACTAACCGTGCAGATGCAGCATGACGAAAGAATCAAAGACCTATTCAAAGGTATAACGAGTATGCAATATGAAATAAAGAATAAGAGTCAGCGGTACCCACCGATCATAAGAACAGAAATAATAGCAAAAATTAACAGTTTTGATGAAAACGGAAAACACAACTTAACCTATTCCTTTTTGCTAGAAAGAAAATCAATGACAGAAGGCTGGAAAATCACAAATATCGAACGATAAACGCCTTAAGCAATGAACTTTTTGTGCTTAAGGCTTTTTCACGAGGTAATAAAACACGAATTATTAATTATATTTTTTGTTTAAACGTTCGTATTTTTATTGAAATTCAATTGTTTTTTTGTTATATTTACCAATGGAGAAAGAAAATAAGTTCGATTACGCTTCCAAGGGGGACATTATGAATACCCATTATGACGTTATTGTTGTTGGTGCAGGACCTGCTGGTATTTTTACGAGCTATGAATTAACGAGACAGCTTCCAGATGCTCAAGTTTTATTGATAGATAAAGGCCATGATATTTATGCCCGGTCTTGTCCAATATTGGAAAAGAAAATTCAAAAATGCCCTCCTGCAGCAGGAAGAAAAGAATTTGCAGGCTGCCTTCCCGCTTGTTCCATTACAAATGGTTTTGGCGGTGCAGGTGCATATTCAGACGGAAAATTTAATATTACGAGTGAATTCGGCGGATGGATGACAGATTATCTTTCAGAAGAAAAAGTCGTTGAATTGATTAAATATGTCGATGAAATCAACTTGGAACATGGAGCAACTGATTCGATTACAGATCCTTTGACACCCGAGGTAAAAGATATCGAGAAACGCGGATACGCTGCTGGACTAAAACTTTTACGCGCACAAGTCCGCCACCTCGGAACAGAACAAAATCTGCAAATCCTTAAAAGAATTTATGAGCATTTGAAAACAAAAATAGATATGAAATATAAAGCTGAAGTTGAAGATCTGATAACTGAACGTACAGAACAAGGTCATGCTGCAAAAGGAATTTTGTTAAAAGACGGTACTTCCATTACTGCCGAAAAGATAGTCATCGTTCCTGGTCGTGACGGATCTTCATGGCTAACGAAAATATTAAAGAAACGCCGAATTAAAATGACCGCAAATCAAGTAGATATCGGTGTTCGTGTGGAAACATCAAATATCGTGATGGAAGAAATCAATAAACATTTGTACGAAGGTAAATTTGTTTTCAATACTTCCGTCGGGACAAAAGTAAGAACCTTCTGCAGCAACCCTGCTGGCCATGTTGTTGTAGAAAACCATTCAGGCATCATGCTCGCAAACGGCCATGCTTACAAAGATCCTAAGCTTGGCAGTGAAAACACAAACTTCGCTCTTCTTGTGTCTCACCAATTTGCAGAACCTTTTGATCAGCCTACTGAATATGCACATGAAGTTTCCAAGCTTGCCAACCAGCTTTCAATGGGCGGACTTGTCGTGCAAAAATACGGCGACATCCTAAAAGGCAGACGTTCTACTGATAAGCGTATTAAAGAGGGGTTTTTGCGCCCTACACTTAAAGAAGCTGTACCTGGTGATCTCGGTCTGGTTCTGCCATATAATACGATGAAAAGTTTGATTGAAATGACCGAAGCACTCGATAAAGTTACACCAGGTATCGCATCAGAGCACACATTGTTTTACGGAGTTGAGGCAAAATTCTATTCCGCACGACCGAAGCTGGATGATCAGTTCGAATCCGAAATCAACGGTCTTTATGTAGGCGGAGATGGTGCAGGAATTACAAGAGGACTTGCTCAAGCAAGTGCATGCGGTGTTTGGATTGCAAGAAATGTAGCGGTGAAATTGAAAGAAAACATGCCTCTTATGGCTTAATATCAGATAAGACTGGTTCTAGAGCTAGTGTGATTACACACTTATCAAGAACCGGTTTTTTAGCTTTTAAGACTTATTTTTAGTAAAAATGAGCATTATTAATATCTAGAATAATGATTATCATGTATCCGGATTTTCTTTATTGGGTCTAATTTTAAAAAATTGAGTCTGTTTTGGTATGAATTGAGTCTGATTCGAAATGATTGAGTCTAATTTGGTATGAATTGAGTCTGATTTTAAAAAATTAAGTCTTTCTACACATTTCGACATCCTGCAACGAATAAAAAGACTCAAAAGGCGGCAAGCCCTTTGAGTCACATTCCTAAATGATTAGGTTGAAAAAATAACGATTCTTCCTTTTATGAGTGCGATAATAAATCCTGCTGCTGTACCGATCAATGCTGGGATCAGCCAGCCGATGCCTTCAGTATAAAGCGGAATGAAAGAATAAACCTTTTCAAGAGCTCCTAGGTCCAAGCCAAATGCTTTTAAACCATCAGCAATCGATATGAGAGCTGTCGCGATAATTGAGCAGATATATACTTCTTTACGGCCAGAAAATACATTATGGAAGAACGATAACAAGATGAGTACAATCGCAATTGGATAAATCGTCGTAAGCACTGGAACTGACACTTTGATCAATTGACTTAATCCTAGATTAGCAACACCGGCACTAAAGATGGATAAAATCAAAATAACACGGTTGTACGGAAGTTTTGGAAACATTTTTGATGCAAATTCTCCGCTCGCTGTTACCAACCCTACAGAAGTTGTTAAACAAGCTAGCGCAACAGCTAAGCCAAGCAATATATTTCCTGGCTGTCCAAACAATTGGTAAACAATGTTTGTTAAAATTTGTCCGCCATTTTCTGTTTTGCCGAGAACTTGGCTTGTTGATCCAAGGTAAGCTAGTATGCCATAAACACTTGCTAAACAAACTGCGGCAATGATACCTGCCTTAACAACCATTTTCGTGATTTGTTCTTTTTTCATACCTGGTTGTTTTACAGCTGTAATGACAACGATCCCGAAAGCGAGCGCTCCTAATGTATCCATTGTTAAGTAGCCGTCCATAAATCCTTTTACAAGGGGATTGCTTGAATACTCAGGCGTTGCAGTGCCTGCCTTGCCAATCGGTGTAAAAATGGCTTTCACTAAAATAGAAACGATTATAGCCAGCAATAGCGGTGTTAACACGTTCCCGATTCTGTCAACGAGCTTCGAAGGGTTTAGTGCTAGCCAATACGTAACCGCAAAAAATAAAACAGTAAACAGAAAAAGAGACAGCCCGCCTTCAAATCCTCTCGGTAAAAAAGGCAAAGCAGCCATTTCAAACGCAACTGTACCTGTTCTCGGAATTCCAAAGAACGGGCCGATTGCTAAATATAAAACAACAGCAAATCCAGCTCCGAAAAGAGGATTGACCCGTTCCGTCAGCTTTTCAAGTCCGCCGCCTGCGCGTGCTAATGCAATAACGCCTAATAAAGGAAGCCCTACTCCTGTTATAAAAAATCCGATCATAGATTTCCAAACCAGATCACCAGATGCTTGACCAAGTGCTGGCGGAAAAATTAAATTCCCTGCTCCAAAAAATAATGCAAACAACATCAATCCCACTGAGAGTGTTCTTTTATTCATGTTGTATAGTACCTCCTCTGTGGTAACGATAAGCTTCATTGTTATATAAACATAATCGAATTTTGTCGAATAGTTATATTTTACTTATGTATTTGTAACATGATTAAAGATTGGAGTCAATATTCAGATATAATGAATTTTCTAACAAATCTTAACATAAAAAGAACCGGGGTAGACCCACGGTTCTTTTTCTAACCTTAACGTTGTGTCGGGAATATTCTTTTTACAGTATCGTTAAATTCTTTGAAGAAACCAGAAACAGGATTACCTTTATTGATTTCGTCTGCATAGCCTCTCATTCGATCACCAAAGTCAGGGTTTGTGGATACAAACACATCATTAATATCAGGGTCTACGCTTTTCACTGCGTCTGAAATTTTCTTCTCAGTCTCTTTCGTAAGCTTCATGCTTTCTCCGCCTTCAAGCTTCGCAGCAACATATGCATTTTCATCTGTATTAATAACTGTTGCATCTTCTACTTCTTTTAAATCCGTAACTTTCTTAGCTGCTTCATCCGCTACATCCATGCGTGTATTTTCATTGATCGTTGGGTTATTGATGTTATTGTAACCCATGTCATTTGTACGGTTGTCGTAATTCACATTCGTCATGTTTTTACGGGATTCTTGACCAAGGTTGTTTTTACCTTTATTGTTCATGCCGCAAGCTCCAAGAACAGAAGTAAGCATTAGAGCCGTAGCCGTTACCATAATTAACTTTTTCATTACGATGACACTCCTTTAATTATTTTTTGACTGTCATCTTATAAAATTTGTACATTTGAGAGAAAATATACATGGGAGATCTGGTTATTTAAAAACAAAAAACGTCTCCCGAGGGAAACGTTTTATTTATACCAATTGTTTGAATAGGAACTTTTGTTTTTCGGTTTGAAAATAATCCACGCAATGACGCAAACAGCAAGTATAAGAAAAGCATAGATCCCAATTTTGTGGATGGTGTCCATCAAATAATACCAGCGGCCAGCAAGCTGATGGCCGATTAAAATAAAAGTGGTACACCAAAAGATCCCACCTGAATAAGCATAAATCGCAAATTTCTTGAAAGATAAAGAATACATACCTGCAAAATAAGCGGTTAAATGCCGGACTCCTGGAACAAAATAGCCTAAAAACAAAGCACTCTTGCCATATTTATTAAAAAAGTTTTGAGTTTTATTAATTTTTTCTTCTGATATGCCAATTTTAGGTCCTAATTTATACAATAAAGGTCTTCCGCATAACGTGCCGAAATAATAGCTTCCCGTAATTCCTGTTAGCGCTCCCAAAAAAGCACTCAAAACAGCAGGAACAACCGGCAAATCTCCAGTAAAAATAAAATAACCGATTGTAGCTAATAAAATTTCATCAGGAACAGGAAGCCCAATAATCCCTAATGCAAGTAAAAGGAATATCCCTAAATAGCTATATTGATAAATAATATTTATTAAGTCAACATGCATCTCGTCACCAACTTCTGTTTTTACACCTTCTACCATTGTAACGATAATATAGGGTATTTGGGAAGGGGAAATTATAATTTGGCTTCAAAATTAGCCTAACTTAATTTATGCAAGATGGGACGAGGCGGATACCTATTTAAATAAAGGATAATTTTGACCATGCATAACATTCTTCTAACAGCTCTTGTTGACCAATCGTAATAAGCTCTTCATCCGTTTTTTCAGCCCCTAATGATATGTATACCTGTTTTGATGGATTATCAGCGAGCACCCATACGACCATGCTTTCTTTGCCTTCGTTCTTTATTTTTTCAGCAAAAGCTTTTATTAATAGGGTGCCATACCCTTTTCGCTGAACTTCTTTTATCAAATACAAAGCGTATATTTCACTATCATACGGATGTTCAGAGCGTATTTTGCCTCCTGAAATAAACCCTGTCACTTTTTTATTGTCTTCAAGCACTAATACATGGTGCGTGGGATCTGCATAAATCCAATCCTTCCATCTACCAGTGCGTTCCGAGATGGACATGCTTTGCAAATAGCATTCCTTTACAAGACCTTTATATGAACTTTGCCAGCTTTTCACTTGAACTTCTGCAATGCTTGCTGCATCCTCTAAGACTGCTTGACGTATATTCACTCTTATTCCTACTTTCAGTTCAAATGTTTTGCAAACTAAAAATAGCTTAAAGTTACACCCACCATTTTTCTTGCGGGATTAGCGAAACGGGGATCTGAAATTGTTCTTCAAACCATTTCTTTAGTTGTGTTGCATGCACCAAGTATTCTGATGCAGCATGTGATACACCAATTAGACTCATCGATGTTTCCTTCAAATACTCTTTCATTTCTTTGTATTTTTTTCTGCCATAGTCGTTATCAATGTGACAATGAACTTCACCTGTAAGGTAAGCTTGTGCACCTAAATCTTCCGCATCTTTCATGGCATACACTTTGTCACCGCATCCTGCCGCAATTGCTATTTTCGTAATTTCAGAATGTTGCGGTCCTTCAACATCAGCATATGGGATTCCGAAGATTTCTTTTGACTTTTCAATGAGCGCTTCGGTTGAGATCGGAGGAATCTCGCAAATGACACCGCATGCTCCTTTCTCCTCTTTAAAAAACTCAGAAACGACTTTTGCTCCTATCGCTTCAGCAACTGCATCACTTGTGCTGATTGTTCTCGAATAATCCAGTGGAACGTGGAGTGTAAATACAGATAAGCTCTTTTCTTTCATCTGCTGGATAAGGTGAGGCTGGATAGGAACAAACCCTTTACCCCACTCCCCCCTTGGGTCTCCGCATTCCATTACGAGTGGATGATGCATGAATAATAGATCACCAGCTTCGCCTTCAGATATAAAGCGGGTTAAAACATCATCAGTTGGGAAAACGGCTAAAAATACACGTCCTACTTCTTCCACACCTTTTATCATTATCCCGTTAAACAACTGATTAAATTCCGGTTCAAATTGGTCCCGCCATGGATATTGAATCGGGTCATATACCATAGGGATAAAGCGGCTAAATGCCGGATCTGTCCCAATTTCTCGATAACGAAAGAGTTCATCGATAGCTTGATCGATCTTTTGTAGTTTTGCCATTTGATTATCTCCTTATATGGATTTGAAATAAATAGTCTCAGGATCGCCTTCGTCCAGATTTTCAATATAACCGCTTTTCTTGTAGCCGCATCTATTAAAAACGCTATGCATAGTTTCGTTTGATTGATTGGTAGATGAAAAAATTTTCTTAGTAGGTGAAAACTTCTCCATGCTCATTAAAAGTGCTTTTGCTAGACCTTTTCTTTGAAAAGAAGGCTTAATCATTAAAAGTGAAATAAAACAGCATTCAAAAAATTCCGTATGATAAATCAGGAAACCGGCAAGTTCTGATTGTTCATGAATAACTAGACATCTTTCTTGATGAACCCCTTTTTCGATTTGTTTTTTTCTTAGATTATGGCCTATCATTTCTTGATCTAGCTTGACTGCTTGCTGAATATCGTTCTGATTTGCTAACCTGATTTTCATTGATCTGTCCTTCTTCATGTTTTTGATATTGGATTTATGTTTGTTACAATAAAAAAAGAATAGGAGATGAAACTATGCCAATTGTAGACATTACTATTATTCCAATAGGAACTGAGACCCCAAGTGTCAGTTCTTATGTAGCTGAAGTGCAAAAGGTGCTTCAGCAAAACAAAGATAAAGTGAACTATCAGCTTACTCCGATGAGTACCTTGATCGAAGGAGAGCTTCCTGACCTTTTTGATGTGATCCAGCAGCTTCATGAAGTTCCCTTTACAAAAGGCATTCAACGTGTAGCCACGAACATCCGTATCGACGACCGCAGAGATAAAAAATCAACAATGGCAGGCAAGCTTCAAGCTGTTGAAGAGAAGTTAGACCAGAAATAAAGCAGATCGCTCTGTGGGTGCGCGTATTTCTCGTATGGCGCGCGTATTTTCAATTTACATCCGTAAATTGAAAAGTTTTTAGAAAAAAAGCTTACTCATCCCGGCGATTCCAAAGCCGTTTGAGTAAGCTTTCTTGTTTTATTCTCCTTTAGAAACGATTACTTCACTTTTTTCTTTCGTATTCTGTGCGTTTGGTTCTTTTTTCGAGAATTCGATACGCAGGTCGTCAATGCTTTGGCGAACGTTCCCTTTTCCAGAGAAGTTCTCAAGTAATTCTTTCATGTCGATGCCTGAAGAAGCTTTAAGTGTTTCTTGCAAGGATGACATTAAGTTCGTTGCATAACCAGTAATGCGGTTTGCTCCGCCGTTTTCTCCACCGCCGCCAGTGTCAACGACAGTAATTTTATCAATGTTCGATAAAGGTGCCGCAACTTGCTTCGCATATTCCGGAAGCATCTTGATCATCATATCCATCATGGCAGCCTGGCCGTATAATTCGAATGCTTCAGCGATCTTCTGTTTCGCTTCCGCCTCTGCGAGACCTTTTAAACGGATAACTTCTGCTTCAGTTTCCCCTTTTGCACGCTCAGCTTCTGCTCTTGAAAGACCTTCTAAACGAACTTTTTCAGCATCGGCTTTTGCCATTGCTTCTACACGATATTTATGAGCATCTGCTTCTGCCAGCTGTTTACGTTTTTCTGCTTCAGCTGCTTGCTCAACAGAGTATCTGTCTGCATCCGCTTTTTTCTTAACTTCTGAATCATACTGCTTTTCACGGCGCAAAATTTCTTTTTCTTCTAATTCGATTTGCTTTTGACGTTCGATGATTTTGATTTGCATTTGCTGTTCGGTTACTTCTTGTTTAGAGATCGCTTCTTCTAAATGGTAAGCTTGGTCAGCACGCGCTTTTGCGACATCTTGCTCGCGTCGGAATTCAGCAACTTTCAGCTGATTCATTTTTTCAGCCTCAGCTACTTCTGTTGCACGGCCTAACTCTGATTGTTTTGCTTCTTTATCTGCTTCAGCACGTTTGATGCGCGTTTCTTTTTCCGCTTCTGCCATTGCCATATCAGCATCCCGCTTAACTTGTGCGATTCGCGGTTTCCCTAGTGCATCCAGGTATCCGTTTTTATCACGCAGGTCTTTAATCGTAAATGAAACAATTACTAAGCCCATTTTTGCTAAGTCTTGAGAGGCAACACGCTGAACCTCTTGTGAGAATTTTTCACGATTCTTATAAATTTCTTCAACCGTCATCGAACCTAGAATAGAACGCAAATGACCTTCCAATACTTCGCGTGCTTCGTTTTCACGGTCTTCTTTTAATTTACCTAAAAATTGCTCAGCTGCGGTTGCAATTTCGCCGATTGAGCTTCCTACTTTTATGATCGCTGTTCCATCAGCCATTACTGGAACACCTTGCTCCGTATATACTTCAGGAGTTTGAACATCCAATTTGCTTGTCAATAAGCTTAGCGGTTTTGCTTGTTGGAAGACAGGAAGTACGAACGTTCCGCCTCCGCGAACGATCTTGATTTTATTACCTGATTCATCAATATTGACGTTGCGGCTGCCTAAAAAACTTCCTGTAACGATCAATGCTTCATCTGGGCTTGCTGTACGGTATTTTGTAATAAAAACACTGATAAGAGCAACTACTAAAAATACGGCGACACCAACTACAATGAATAACGGTGTAAATGACATTTAATTTCCCCCTGTTTAATGAATATAAGTTTGTACTGCTTGTTCATACGGCATTACAGTAACTACGCCTTTTTGAATGTCGATAATAAGAATTTTCATTCCTTGTGGGATTGGCTTATTATCTATACTTATTGCGGATTTCGAAATCCTTCCGCTGATGCCGTCAATTAAAATTTCTCCAAATCCATCGGACGGAACCGATGTAATAACGGTTCCAACTCTCCCCTTTAGATCTTCATCGTGATATCCAAGCGACTCCTCGGCTGTCCGGATCGGCATCAGTACAAAAACGTTCAGAAGCGTAACGAGAAGAAGTGAGAGCAAGCTGCTGAATACAAGAATGAATCCACTGTTAATACTCGTCATAATCTCCAATAAATACCCTGAGGCTGTAGTAATCGTAAAAAATGACAAAACGAGTGAAGGATGCAAGAAATCCAGTGCAACAGCATGCAGCATGTCGCCAAATAAAATATAAATAAATGTGATGCAGCCAAAAGCTATAAAACTAACTAAATAGATGCTAGACAGCGGATACCCAAACAGTTCCATATTCACATCTCCTATACTGCAGACTGTTTAGAACCAGTGAACTTTTTCTCTTCTGAACCTCCTTGTCGAATTAATTTAACCATAACAAAAACAAATAGAAATTTTTGTAAAAATTTGTCGACGTTTGAATAATTTCCAATATTGGTTTTATATGTAAATTTACGAATGGTTTCCTAAAAAGTTTCAGTTTGTTAACAACTTTTTGTATAATTTATGAAAAGGGGATGGAATATTATGTATACAGAGGATTTATGGTCATTTTTACATGCACGGGCAAACAAAGAGGATGCAGAACCCATGAAAAAATATATGCGCGATCAGTTCGAATTTTTTGGTCTCCGTTCTCCAATCATGAAAGAAAGTTTCAAAGAGTTTCTAAAAGAAAACGGACTTCCTTCACACGATGAACTAGGTAGCGTTTTGAAACAATTATGGAACCAGCCTGAGCGCGAGATGCAATATGCTGGATTAACATTGGCAGACAAATTAAAAAAACACATGACAAAAGAAGATATTTCTTGGATTGAACATATTATCGTAACGAAGAGCTGGTGGGATACGATTGATCATATCGCCAAAAATATAGCAGGTTATTATTTTATGAAGTTTCCTGAAGAAATTCATCCGGTAACCGAACGGTGGGTTGCTTCGAAAAACATTTGGCTCATGCGTTCTGCTATTTTGTTTCAGCTTGGATATAAAGATAAAACGGATAAGGAATTGCTGTCACACATTATTAAAGAAACGAAATATGACGGGGATTTCTTTATTCGAAAAGGAATCGGATGGGCATTAAGAGAGTATGCAAAAACAGATCCAGATTGGGTATGGGAATTTGTTCACGACGTTGAACTTAGTCCATTGTCATATAAGGAAGCCATTAAAAATATTAAAAAAACAAAGCAGCCGTCATAATGAGCGGCTGCTTCTTTTATTCCTTTTCTAATCGATAGCCAAGTTTTGCAATGACGTAAAGAATGGCATTACGAAATGAAACGAATGACAGCTGATTCGTTTTGATGCCTAAATCAACCATATCCTTCACCATCTCCGTTGTAAATCCGCAATAAAGGACGGTTGCACCCATTAACTCCACTGCACTCGTTAGCTTTTGAACTTCCTGGCCTAAATCTGAATCGGCGAGTGTCGTAACACCCGAGAAGTCCAAGAGCACATATTCCGCTTGATTTTTTAAACATGCGTTTAATAACTTGCTTGTAAGACGTTCCATTCTCTCAATCGACAATTCCCCGACTAACGGTACCAATAAAGTATTTTCGGCAACTGTTGGCAAAATAGGAGCTGATAATTCATCAATCAGCGCTTGTGTTTTTTCTTTTTCTATTTCAATTTCAGTTATGTCACGCCAATTAAGGATATACCCGATTTTCTCTCCTCGAATGATGAATGCTTTTACAACCAATCTTGCAACGAATCGGTTGAACAAATTAAGCTGCATATCAATTGGAAAATCTCCATTTTCAAGAAGATTAATTTGGTAATCAGGATTTTTATGAAACCGTGAAATAGATGTTCCGATTAGATCCTCTGCTTTTTCAAACTTAAGGTAAGACTTAATATTATCTATAAATGTGTAAGCTGATTGATTCATCCATGAAATTCGATATTCTAAATCAATGATAAAAATATTCTCATCTAAACAATCTAATGTTTCTGTAATGACTGACTCTAATTGCAAAACCATGAAAGTTATCCCCTTAAACTATATTCTTGCTCTAGCTTTTATCATAGCTGAATTTATGTAAATCTACTATATAATTCCTTCCCTTCCCTAAAATTGGATGAACATAAACTAATCATAAAAGCGTTCTCTTAATCTTTACAATTTCCCCTGTTGTGTGATTCATAATCGCCATGTACAATGTCTCTATTGAACAAACAAATGTATTTTCTAAAAAGACAAAAGGAGTGGATGAAATGGTTGATCATGTGTCAGTTGGGCTTTTAGGATTAGGAACAGTCGGAAGCGGTGTCGTTAGAATGATTGAAAGTAACCGTGAAGAATTGCAGCACCGTGTTGGATGTCCTGTTTATATTGGAAAGGTTTTGGTTCAAGACATTCAAAAAGAGCGGCTTGTTTCCATTAAAGAAGATTGGCTCACTCAAAAGCCAGAAGACGTTCTTGAGAATACCGGCATCCATGTTGTAATTGAAGTTATGGGAGGAATCGAACTAGCCCGTGAATATATTACACTCGCACTAAAAAATAAGAAGCATGTGATAACAGCAAACAAAGATTTAATGGCGCTTCATGGGGCAGAGCTTCTGCAAGTGGCAAACGAAAACGGCTGTGATCTTTTTTATGAAGCAAGTGTTGCAGGCGGAATCCCGATTATCCGCTCATTAGTGGACGGACTCGCCTCTGACAGAATCACAAAAATCATGGGAATCGTTAATGGAACAACAAATTATATTCTTACAAAAATGGATAAACAAAAGCGCAATTATGAAGAAGTACTTAAAGAAGCACAATCGCTTGGATACGCTGAATCAGATCCGACTTCAGATGTGGAAGGCATTGATGCAGCCAGAAAAATGGCCATTCTCTCAACACTTGGATTTTCGATGCACATTCATTTAGATGACGTGAATGTTTCTGGTATTTCCAAAGTGACACAAGAAGATTTGGAATATGCAAGACAGTTTGGCTATACGCTGAAACTAATCGGAAATGCAAAGAAGGATAATGGAAAAGTTGAAATCAGTGTCGAACCGACGATGCTGCCTGATTCACACCCGCTTGCAAGTGTGAATGATGAATATAACGCAGTCTATGTTTACGGTGAATCCGTTGGTGAAACAATGTTCTTCGGACCAGGCGCTGGCCAGCTGCCAACTGCGACATCTGTTGTTTCAGATTTAGTGGCCGTTGTAAAAAACATGCGCCTTGGTGTGAACGGGAAAAATGCTGTCGGTCCGCAATTTTCAAAACAACTAAAAGAGCAAAATGAGATTCAGGGAAAATTCTTTTATCGATTGCATCTTAAAGATGAAGCTGGTGCTTTCTCAGCCATTACATCATTATTTGCACTGCATGAAATCTCGCTCGAAAAACTGATTCAAAGCCCCGTAAATAGTACTGGTTTTGCAGAAGTTGTCATCGTTACACACGGAACGAATAAGAATCAAAATAACAAAGTTTACAATCTGCTGCGGGACTCCGATGTTGTTCAAGAAATTAAAAGTCATTATCGCGTGGAAGGAGCTTAATATGTATTGGACTGGACTGATCGATCAATATAAGGATTACTTGCCCGTGAGTGACAGTACTCCACTTTTATCATTAAATGAAGGCCTTACACCACTCATTCCACTTGAACACTTATCAAAAGAATGGGATATTTCCTTATACGCTAAATATGAAGGAGCAAACCCGACAGGTTCTTTTAAAGACAGAGGTATGGTGCTTGCTGTAGCAAAAGCGAAGGAATCCGGCAGTAAAGCGATTATATGTGCATCTACCGGTAACACTTCAGCCTCTGCCGCAGCATACGGAGCACGTGCAGGTTTGCGCTGTATTGTTGTTATTCCTGACGGAAAGATAGCACAAGGAAAACTTGCACAAGCAAAAATGTATGGTGCTGAGATTTTTTCTATTCAAGGAAACTTTGATGAAGCATTAGAGATGGTTAAAAAAATGAGTGAAGAAGAAGGTTATACCCTTGTTAACTCTGTTAATCCCTTTCGATTAGAAGGGCAAAAAACGGCTGCTTTCGAACTAGTAGATGCATTAGATCTTTCACCTGACATCTTAGCCATTCCTGTTGGAAACGCTGGAAACATCAGTGCATATTGGAAAGGATTTAAAGAATATGATGCTGTTAAATCTACAGGACTGCCAAAAATTCACGGCTTTCAAGCTGCAGGTGCAGCACCTATTGTAAATGGTGCTGTTGTAAAAAATCCGGAAACAATCGCAACTGCAATCAGAATAGGAAACCCTGCGAGCTGGAATCTTGCAGTTAAAGCTCTAGAAGAATCGGGTGGAGTTATTAACAGTGTAACTGACGAAGAAATTCTTGAAGCATATCAAATGCTTGCCTCAAAAGAAGGTGTTTTTGCAGAACCCGCTTCCTGCAGTACGATTGCAGGTCTTTATAAACAGCATAAAAATGGCCTTCTGCCAAAAGGTGCTAAAATCGTTGCCGTATTAACAGGCAATGGCTTAAAAGATCCAGATATCGCTTTAAAGACAGTAGCTGTTGAACCCATTGTAATTCCGAATGACCTTGAAATTTTACGTCAAGAACTAAAAGGAGTTGTTGTCTAATGTTCAATGAATCGTTTTCCATTCACGTACCTGCAAGTTCAGCCAATCTCGGTCCCGGCTTTGATTCTGTTGGCCTTGCGCTCAATCGCTATTTAACGGTTTATGTAGAACCATCAAAAGCGTGGCAAACTCTTTTTTTAGGAAATGAACTTAACATCCTTAATCAAGAGGAAGAGGATTTGATCACGAAAGCAGCGCAATATACGGCGGATCAATACGACAAAACACTGCCGCCATGCAGACTGGAAGTTCAAAGCAACTTTCCTCTTTCTAAAGGATTAGGAAGTTCTGCAACTGCTATCGTTGCGGGAGTGGAGATTGCGAACACTTTATTAGACCTGCAACTTTCAAAAAAAACAAAAGCATTAATAGCGAGCCGTTTAGAAAAACACCCTGACAATGTCATTCCAGCCATTTATGGGGGATTAACTATCAGTTACTTTAATGGTCATGAACTTGAAACGGTACATGTTCCGGATGTGGCTGTTGAGCTGATCGTAGCGATTCCGGATCATGAGCTTTATACGAAACAGGCGCGGGAATCCCTGCCTAACCTTCTCCCTTTTAATAAAGCGGTAGAAGCAAGCGCAATCAGTAATGTGCTAGTGGCAGCACTAATAAAAAACAACTGGAAAAAAGCATCAGCAATGATGAATCGAGATTTATTTCATGAACCATTCCGTTCGAAGTGGGTTCCATTTTACGATGAATTGAAAACAACTGCTGTATCTCTTGGTGCTTATGGTGCAGCGATCAGTGGTTCAGGACCATCAATCGTATGCTTTACACCACACCAAAAAGCAGCCTCTATAACAGAGCAGCTCTCTTTATTATTTCCGCAATATCGCTTTGAAACAGTTTTCCCGGATCGAAAAGGAGTTCATATTGAAAAAACAGCATCCGTATCGGCTGTTTAATTTTAAAGCTCTGTTAATTGAAAGTGTTGATAATCCTTGGAAGTCAGAAAATCCACTCCCTTTCCTAATAACCCAAAGGGTCAAGGAGGCTCACCGCCCGCCCCACGGAAAGCGAGCATCCTGTAACGGAAATTAACCACTTTCAAGAGTAACAAGGATTGCCAGTACAGACATTGTGAAAAATATCCAGTTTTCTGCAAAGCTAATGAATAATCCCACGGATTTTTTAATATACTCCCGAACTTACAATAATAAACAAAATTCTACAATGAAGGCTCTCCACACAAAAAATGAAGAAGAGGCGTGGACCAAAAAAGCTTTATACCTTTTTGGATCCCGCCTCTTATTTTTTAACGTTTTGCAATATTAAATTCGTCGTGCAGAAGAATCCAGTTCTCTGGGAATGGTTCTCCAAGCACCCAATATGCAAGACCGCGCAGCTTATATTGTTTTACAAGCTTATTTTTTGCTTCGGCACTTTGTTCATTTTCAAACCAGACCACGTGCTGCTTACCGTCATCCCCTTTGTAATTAAAGAATGGCGCTTGTGCCTGATTGTCATATTTCACTGTTGCTTTTTCTTTTAGAGCCAAGTCATGAGCTTCTAATGGTGCGATACGCTTTGCAAACTTATTGCCCTTTTTATATGGAAGTGTCCAGTCATAACCATACAATGGAGCTCCCATAATAATTTTCTTTGCCGGAATAACCGATACTGCGTAATCTACAACTTCCTTTACTTGCGGTACTGGAGCAACGGCCATTGGAGGTCCGCCTGACCAGCCCCACTCATATGTCATTAATATAACGAAATCAGCTAGTTCACCATGACGTTTATAGTCATGTGCACCATGCCAAGCACCGCCTTGTTTGTCACTTGTTTTAGGAGCAAGTGCAGTAGAAACTTTAAATCCTTCTTTTTGTACTTTTGGAATAATCGTTTCTAAAAAGCCATTATAAAGTTCACGGTCTTTTTCCTTAATATGTTCAAAATCAATATTTAACGCTTTATAGCCTTTATTTTTCATTGTGCTGATAACACTGCCAATGAGCGTTTTGGATGCAGCTTTATCTGTAAAGATGTTATGCGCAATTTCCGGTGAAAAATTGCCTTCTGAGAAGTTTGTTAAAACCATCATTGGCATTGCTTTCGTTTTTTTGATTTCTTTAAGTGCAGCCCAGTCTTTGATAGGCTTGAGCGTTCCATTTTTGTTCACCTGATAACTGAAGAACGCGATATAAGTAAGATCATTTTCAGCTTCTTGTACATCGGAGACTGATTTTTTCGGATCCATCGGCTCTAAAAACCCGATTGTTTCCACTTTGGTTTTACCATGAACAACTTCTTCTTTTGATGTATCTTGCTGAGTTTTAGTTGGAGAATTGATTTGTTCCAACCGGGGACTCTGCCTTGTCTTTGTATTCATATTTTCAGGCGATGCTTCACTTTCCTTCATCTTGCTAGCTCCGCCGCAGCCACTTAAAACAATAGTGAACGCCGCAAAAAACGCGACTAATTTTTTCATAAACTTACCTCCTCTATTTTTGTTTATTTTTCCTAGAGAAGGCCCGTAATATTCTATTTAATTTTTTACACGCAGATCAAAATTGACGAAATGATTATTTGATAATAAGGGCACTGTAGAACTTATATTAAACCGAGTACAAAACGATACATCCTCAGAAAAACCTCGTTCTATAAGCTCTCTTCCGCTTCCACAATCCTTAATCAATGCGGTTAAATCGTCATTTACAGCTTGAAACGTTTTTTGACAGATCTGGGCTTCAGGAGAAAAAGTACCAGTTAATGATGAAAGAATTGCACCTGCCCCTAAATAATCTTCAATCCCTGGTCTCAGTTCATTTTCGTGATCAGATGGATTTTCCCATCTTTCCCCGCAAGCGATGATTGTTATATTTCTTTTTGTCACCGCTCTCACATTCATTGCAGCATGAGCTGCAGCTTCTGCATTCAGCAATGAACCAATCAAAAGGGCAGGTACTTTTTTTGCAGCTTCCACACAAGCCGCTCCATTTAACGAACATAGCACGAACGATTTTCCTGAGTCTGCTGACGAAAATGAGACAGGTGAAAGTGAATGCTGTCCTGTTTTTATTGCCTCAGCTCTCCCAACCACAAGTTCCGCATTAATCTCTTGAGCATATTGAAACGCTTCATTATTTATTGGCGGCGGAAATGGATAAATATTTGCACCATACTGAAGAGCAGCTGTTACAGTTGACGAAAAGCTAAGTACATCAACAATGATGATTATGTCTTTTCGATACGCTGCTTCCCTTGCACCTCGAATTCCCCAATCAAATTTTATATCGTAAGGTGATTGATCAAACATTTTATTACCTCCTCAAATGATCTAACTGTTTTAACAATATAAGGAATTTACAAAAAAATATAGACTGTTTTTTAAAAATTTGGTACCATTTAGATTGAGGTCTACCTTAATATTTTGAGGCAATTAGCCCTAAACTTTATTGTAAATGGACTCCTATAATACTTAAAAATAATACATAAAAAAATCCGACTCCCTATTATGAGGAATCGGATTTTGCATTTTAAACTGCCCAGTTGCCGTTTTTGAATAATGGAATTCTTTTTCCGTCTTCATACTCTGCTTCAATATCCAGATCTGCAGAACCAATCATGAAATCGGTATGACCACGGCTATGGTTGATTTCTTTTGCTTCCATTTCTTCAGGTGTTAAATTACCTGCGTCTTTGACTGACATCGTTATGGCTGTGCCGATCGCTAAGTGACATGATGCATTTTCATCATAAAGTGTATTGTTGAAAATAATACCAGAATTAGAAATCGGTGAGTCAAAAGGAACAAGCGCCACTTCCCCTAAAAACTCCATTCCTTCATCAATACTGATTAGCTGTTTTAACGTATCGTATCCTTTTTCAGCCGTGTATTCAACGACTCTTCCATCTTTAAAAGTCAGACTGAAGTTCTCGATTAAGTTCCCCATTGCAGATAATGGCTTCGTACTCGAAACTGTACCGTTAACACCATGTTTTCTCGGTGTTGTGAAAACTTCCTCGGTCGGCAAGTTCGGAATATAGTATGTACCGAACGTTGAGTGATGACCTCCGCCAATCCAATTATGGTCTGGGTGAAGATCAATACTTAAGTTTGTTCCTTCTGACTTATAATGAAGTGTTCTAAATCTTTGTTCATTTAAATAATCAACTTTTTCGGTCAAAGTTTTTACATGCTCTTCCCAAGCAGCCATAGGATTTTCTTGATCTGCTCGGACCGTTTGAAAAATAGCTTCCCATAATGCTTCAACTGCCTCGTTTTCATTTTTATCCGGAAATACGCTTTTCGCCCACTCTTTTGTTGGTGCTCCAGCAATTGCCCAATGCATATCCCCTCTTAGCTGTGCTGCTGAGAATGCTTGCAGTTTCTCACCTCTGTTTTTTTGAACAAACATGATGCGTTCAGATGGTACGCCTTTGTAAGCATTCGGATCATTGCCGGTAACCATCAAGAAACAATCATTATTGTTCATAAGGGTTGTAAGTTTATCAATATCCCATTGTTTTAGGTCATCTTTCAATTCTTCTTCAGGTGCATTAGTGAAATGAATCTTATTAATTTGTGTATCAATCCAATCCACCATAACTCTTTTACACCCATTCTCATAGGCGTATTTAGTTACTTTGCGAGTGAACTCTGCAGCTTCAAGCGGAGAATTGATAAGCAGGTTCTGCCCTTTTTGTACATTTAATCCTACTTTAACGACAAGTTCAGCATAGTGATCTAATTTCTCCTCAAACGATTTCATAAAAAAACCCCCTCCAATATATGAGTTATACACTTAAATAAAATAGACTGATAAGTTTATAATATTACATTATGGATAAAAAAGAAAATTTAGAATACTTCAAGCAATTTGAAAAACTCGTTTTTATCTTATCCCCTTTATTCGTACATTTAAAAATCCCGATATTTATTTTTCTCTGAATACACTCTAAAGACCTATAAAATTATGCTCGTAAATTAAGCATTTATCTTAAAATTTTATAAATCGACAAAAAGAATATAGTTCTTAAAATAGGATTTTTTACCTATTTTCCAGACCTGAACATAGTACAAATCACCTATTTTAGTATTCGGCTAGTGGTGGTAAGATTTTGAATATGCGGAATTATTCGACAATATCTGTTGTTGATCATTCCTATTACTACATAACTTCTAAAAGGGGGATTTTAGGTGAAAAAGGGAAAATTAGTTTCAGCTGCCCTTGCAGCTATGTTAAGCTGCAGTACATTTGCAACCGTCAGTGCGGCACCAATCAATGTTCTTTCTGATGTGAAAGCACCTGCAGTATCTGCTCAAAGTCATAATCACGGTGGTCCATTTGATTTAGCAGTGGCCAACGATGAGAAATTAATAGAAATGCTTAAGGAAAACGGTCAAATCAGCAAGAATGCCAGCGCAGCAGAAGCACAGCAAAAACTTCAGAAGTTTTTACAAATGAAACAAGATGGTGCAGCTAATCTTCCAGCAGGACAATTAGAAAAGGAAAACGCTGAGAAACAAGATAAAAATAACAAAAAGCATGATAAAAACGGTCTCGAGCATGGTAAAAAAGGAAAAGACAAAGATGTTAACCCAGCTAAACCTGAAAATTGGACAGGCGGAGAGCGCTTAGATAATGTACTCGTTCTTTTAGTAGAATATCCAGACTTCCCTCATAACCAGATTACATCTGATGAAACGGATATGTTCTATGAGGATTATACACATGAACACTATCAAGATATGATTTTTGGTGAAAACGGATATCAAGGACCTAACGGCGAAAAATTAAAATCCGTTAAACAATACTATGAAGCACAATCCGGCGGGAGCTACACGATCACAGGTAAGGTAGGCGGATGGTATGAAGCAAAGCATCCGGCTGCTTACTATGGAGGTAATAATCCGGATACAGGAAGCGATGATAAACCGCGTGAACTGATACAAGAGGCATTAACTGCGGCAGCTAAAGATCCAAATATCAATTTAAGCGAATTTGACCAAGAAGACCGTTATGATCTAGACGGTGATGGCAATACACGTGAGCCGGACGGATTAGTCGATCACTTAATGGTTGTTCACTCCAGTGTTGGTGAAGAAGCAGGCGGAGGCCAATTAGGCGAAGATGCAGTTTGGAGCCATCGTTGGAACCTAGGTAACGTTTTCGCAATTCCTGGTACTCAAACAGATGTACCATATTGGGATGGTTCAATGGCGGCTTACGATTACACGATCGAGCCTGCAGATGGAGCAGCTGGTGTATTCGCACATGAATACGGCCATGATTTGGGTCTTCCAGATGAATATGACACTCAATATTCAGGTGCTGGAGAGCCTATTGCTTATTGGTCAATCATGTCAGCCGGAAGCTGGGCTGGTAAAATACCTGGCACAGAACCTACTGGATTCAGTGCATGGTCTAAGGAATTCTTACAATCTACGATGGAAGGGTCTAACTGGCTCTCTGGAGAAACTCTGAATCTTCAAGACCTTGATAAAAAAGGAACAGAAGTGTTACTAGACGCAGCAAGCATGAAAGGGACGAACAATGATGCTGTCCGTGTGAACTTGCCGCAAAAAGAAACGATCGTAAACACACCATACAGCGGTTCAAACAGTTATTTCAGCGGTAAAGGAAATGGTGTTGATAACTCATTCGGTACAACTGTCGATTTAACGAATGCTGCATCAGCAAAGCTTTCATTTAAAACGTGGTACGATATTGAGCAAGATTTTGATTATGCATCTGTTCAAGTAAGAGAAAAAGGTGTTACAAAATGGACTAGTATCAAAGGTAACCTTACAACAACTGATGATCCATATCACCAAAATCCTGGAAACGGAATCACAGGCAGTTCAAACGGACAATGGGTGGATGGAGAGTTCGATCTTTCTGCATACGCAGGTAAAAATATTGAGCTTCAGTTTAACTACTGGACTGACGGTGGATTGATCATGCCAGGATTCTTTGTAGATGACATCTCATTAACAGTAGATGGTACTCAAACACTATTTGATAATGCTGAAGGTACTTCTTCATTTACAGGGAACTTCACAAAATCAAACGGAAAATTCTACACAGATCACTACTACTTATTAGAGTGGAGAAATCATAATGGCGTTGATGAAGGTTTAGCACACATTGCTCGCGGCAACAGCATTATGAAATATGATTCTGGTCTTGTTGTATGGTATGTCGATGACAAATACACAGATAACTGGACAGGAATCCATCCTGGTGATGGTTTCTTAGGAGTTGTGGATGCAGACCAAAACACATTAAAGTGGAGTGATGGAACGGTAGCTTCATCTCGCTATCAAGTTCATGATGCTGCATTCAATAAAAACCGCGGTGAAAAAATGTTCTTGGATTATAGAGATCTCCTAGGAACAACATTAACAGACAACCGAGTAGCGACGAACCAAAAATTCAATGATAATCATGATTACAGCAACAAAGGTCTTGTAGATGCAGGACGCAATGTTCCAAACTACGGACTCGAGTTTGAAGTTATAGGTGTTAGCAATGACAACACCGCTGCAAAAATTAAAATTTCAAGCAAATCTCACAAATAAAAAGTATAAAACCACAAAAACCAATTGCGAACATGCAATTGGTTTTTGTGCCATAATAATAGAATAAAGAGTAAGGAGGTTAAATGGTGAAACGAAGTATCGTATTTTTCATTTTAGCAACCTTCGCAATTACAGCTACGAGTTGTTCTGCTGACAAAAAAGAACCTGTTCAACATGAAGAACATAAAATAAGTGACTCACAAAATAAAACAGAATCAGAGGCGGTCAATATTATAGCGAATGATGATCGAATCATTGAAATGCTTAAGAAAAATGGCGAGATACCTGAAAATGCTACACCGGAGGAAATTCAGGAAGCCCTCCAAAAGTATTTAAAGAAAAAAGCTCCTGGCCCTGGTACTCTTCAAGATGAAAAAGCAAAACAGAAATACATCAATGAATTAAAAGAAAAAATTCAAAAAGAAAAAAACGGTTCAAAATAAAATAAAGCTATTTAAAAAGTCTCTATTCCAGTAAGGAACAGAGACTTTTTTATTGAGTGCATTTAGATAATGAAGAAAAGAAGAATAACTACTAATACAAGTCGGTAAATTGCAAATGGTGTTAGTTTGATCTTTTCGATGATTTTTAAGAAGAAACGGATCGAAAGCATCGCAAATATGAACGCACTAATAAATCCGACAATAAAGAACGGCATAGCATCAGCAGAAAAATCCTCCAAATTCTTTAGGAGTGAAATACCGCTTGCTCCCGCCATGATCGGAACTGCCATAATAAATGTAAAATCAGCAGCAGCACGATAGCTTAATCCCATCAATACACCGCCTGAAATTGTAGCACCTGATCTTGAGAAGCCAGGCCAAAGCGATAAACATTGAATCAAACCGATTGCAAAAGCTTGTTTATACGTAATCTGGTCAACAGTTTCAGCAGTTGGCTGCTTATTTTTCTTATTATAAATGTCAGCAATAATCATTAATACAGCACCTATTGCAAGACCGACCATTACTGTTTTCGTTGTGAAAAGATGCTCATCGATGTAATCTCCGAACAATACACCTAATATCCCTGCAGGAATAAGTCCGACGAATACTTGTGTTAATTTCAAATGTCCGCCTTTTGGTGCGTCTATGGATTTATCGCGTTTAATACCAAACATATCTAAGAAACGTTTCCAAAAAACAACTACTACAGCTAAAATCGAACCTAACTGTATGACTACTTTAAACATATTCGCAATTGGACTCGTTAAAAATTCTTGAGATTTTAACCACATATCATCCACGATAATCATATGCCCTGTAGAAGAAACAGGAGCAAACTCTGTTAAACCTTCGACCATTCCTAAAATAACGGCCTTTATTAATAAAAGAAATTCCATAAAATTATACCTTTCCCCTTTACTGCTTTATTTTAATCAGTCATTTTTCAATTCTATCAAGCAATCTTACTCCACCTTATCTATAATAAAATAAACTTTAGGCTTGTGTATAGAATTTCGTAAAATATCACACATTTTTCATCATCTCATCATTATTTCATATTCTTCATTTGCTTTCCACTATAACGCAAAATTAAAAGGACTCCATTGATAGAAGTCCTTCATCATTTTATTGATGCTGTAAGGAGAAAAGATAAAAAATATAATCTATAGAAGCTCCTTTATGGCCTAATTGATTTAAAATCGCGGAAACGTGACCTCTATGATATGTTCCATGATTTACAATATGCTGCAGCAGATCTGCGTAAGTTGTATTTAACGTACCCATTGCTGGATGGTGGACTGTCGTCGGTAAGTTCAAGTCTCCCTTTTGCTGAATAAATATTTCGAATTGCCCAGCCATTTCTTTAAACTTAATATGCATTTCATTCAAATTGATCCCTTGAACCTCTGCTGCCCTTTTCTTTACAGAAGCAACAATTTCATCAAACGATTCACCTTCTAATACTTTCAGCCACACATAATCCGTTTGATACATGTGATGAAGAACAGCTGATATAGATGGAAAAACGCTTTGCACTTCTTTTTCATAGATCTCTTCGGGAAGCTGCTTTAAGTGTTCAAATACTTTTTCATTGGCCCAACTATTAAATTGAGATAATTGCCTTGCATCTTTCATTCTACTTCCTCCTGCCATTTTTTAGTATCGAATATCAATTCTGCATCTATATATGTAGTCCTCTAATTTTTTTGAATAAAAGATAGTTTTGTCGAACGAATGTTCTTGTTTTTATGAATAAATAGCGTTTACAATAAAGTATAGTCACGAATATTAGCTGACAATTCCAGAGGAGGATTTTAAAATGAAGCAGGCAATTCCCTATTTAACATTTAACGGTAAGGCGAAAGAGGCATTGGAATTCTACAAACAAATTTTTGATGGTGAAATCACGGATATGCAAACGTTTGGTGAAGCTGATTTCCCAACTCCGCCAGAAGCTGATGACCGTATAATGCACGCAAGGTTCAAAAAAGGCAATCTGCTTTTAATGACTTCTGATGGTTTTCCAGGTCAAGAAGTAACTGTAGGGGATAATATCTCCCTCACGCTTGAATTTGATAATGAACAAGAGATAGAGAATATCTATGATAAATTAAGTGCCAATGGTTCTGTTTTGATGGAGCTTCAAGATACTTTCTGGGGCGCAAAATACGCGAAAGTTAAAGATCAATTCGGAATTATGTGGGATTTGAATCATCAAAAAGCATAAACAACGTAGAAAAAGCGTACTTCTCAAAAGAGGTACGCCTTTCTTTTTTATTTGTTAATCATTAACGATTTCCGAAATAATCTCAAATGAACGCAATCGGGCTTCATGGTCGTAAATTTGACCGTTAATGATCATTTCATCTGCTTGTGTTTCATCGAGGAACGCTTGCAGCTTTTCTTTTACAGTATCATGTTTTCCGATGATGGTTGTTCTCAACTGTTGTTCTATCGCTGATCTTTCGTAAGGGCTCCAGACACCCTCTATACTGTCAATTGGCGGCTTAAGTGGTGTTGGTGTACCACGAACGAGATTCAAGAATTGCAGTTGAAGAGAAGTTGCAAGCCGTGCAGCTTCTTCATCTGTTTCTGCTGCAACTACATTTACGCCAACCATTGCATAAGGTTTATCTAAAACGTTTGACGGTTTAAAATTCCTTCTATATAACTCCAGAGCAGGCAATGTATTATCTGGCGAGAAATGACTCGCGAATGCAAATGGAAGTCCAAGCTGTCCTGCTAAACGAGCACTAAAACCGCTTGATCCTAATAGCCAGATTGGAATGTTGAGCCCTTCTCCAGGAATTGCTCTTACCTTCATGTTATCTGGACTAAGAGTTGGATCTAAATAAGTGCGCAATTCATCCAGCTGGTAAGGAAAATCATCACCTGTATTTCCTAAATCACGACGTAGTGCTTGTGCCGTCAATCCATCAGTTCCTGGAGCCCTGCCTAAACCGAGATCGATACGACCAGGGTACATAGATTCCAGAGTACCGAACTGCTCTGCAATGACTAGCGGTGCATGATTTGGGAGCATGATGCCTCCAGACCCTACACGGATTTTATTCGTCCCGCCTGCAACATACCCGATGACTACAGAAGTAGCTGAACTTGCAATACCTGGCATATTATGATGTTCAGCCAGCCAATATCGGTTAAAACCTAGTCGTTCTGCATGCTGTGCAAGATTCAAAGTATTTTTAAAGGAGTCAGAGGCCGTTCCCCCCTCCACTAATGGAGCGAGATCTAGTACTGACAGCGGAATTTCACGTAATCTTTTTTTATTATTGGACATACAAACCGTCCTCCTTATAGTGACGCAACAAAAAATTAGCTACTATATTTTAATAATCGATATTAGTATAACAAGTATGCTTGATGAATGAAAAAATAATGCTTGCCTCTAGTCATTTTATATCATTTCATTAGCAAGCAGTTTATACGATTTTATCCGGTCCTCATAGCGATGAGTAATAGTGACAACCATAACTTCATCAGCACCATGTGATTCTTGCAGTTGCTTGAGTGCTAATTTCACTGTAATTGGATCACCGATTATCATTTTCTTTTTAGCCTCCTTCAGGATTTGTTTACGGTCATCCTTAGAAAAATAAAGCTGTGTCTCTTCCAGAGTAGGAACTCCTTTATCCCCTTCTCCTTTTGCATTTTGTATTCTCCAAAAAAGAACAGGCAGTGCCAGTTCTTCAGCTTTATCTGTCGTTTCAGCACATATGACAGAGACAGCGATAATAACTTCTGCTTTTTGTTGTTTTTTGCTTGGCTTGAATTGTTTTCTATATGTGTTTATAATCTCAGGTCCATTTTTATCACTCATAAAATGTCCGAATGCATAAGATGTCCCATTCCCCGCAGCTAATCGTGCACTTTTTTCACTCGTGCCAAGAATCCAAGGTACAGGCAATTTTTCTGGGATTGGAGAAGCAGAGATTTTTGAAAACATATGTTCAAAAGGATGATCGTTATGTAAAAAATGAAGAAGTTCTGTAATCATATCGGGCATTTTTTGAACGTTTGCTAAAAAGTTATCAGATAAAGCCATTGCAGCTTCAGCAGACCCACCAGGTGCACGGCCGATTCCTAAATCAATCCGGTCAGGAAAAAGTGTAGCCAACAGATTATATGTTTCAGCTATACGATACGGTTTATAATGTGGAAGCAAAACAGCACCTGCACCGATTCGAATCGTACTTGTGTTAGCTCCTATATAACTGAGCATCACTTCCGGCGCCGGGCACGTTAATCCATGGAAGTTATGGTGTTCTGCAATCCAGTAGCGCTGATACCCAAATTGTTCACCGGCTTGAGCAAGTTTCAATGATGCCAAAAGGGCTTGCTGCGCTGTATAACCCTTTGAGATCGGTGATTGATCCAATATACTTAACCTCATAAAATCACTTCCTTACACTTTTTATTATGTAGAAAAAACATCTCCAAATACTAGCAATATGCATTCTTGTATTGACAACGCTTTCATTCTTTAGTTTAATAACCCATAAGTTCATGCTTGTTTTATGTTGGAGATCTGGAGACACACATAAACCCTATCTTTGGTAGGAGTTTGTGGTGTCTTTTTTTATTAGGATGTTTTCGTCAACATGTTGCTCCTAGAAGTGGTTGATTTCCGTTTCAGGATGCTCGCTTTCCGCGGGGCATGCGGTGAGCCACCTTTGCGCTTTGCGCCGGATGGATGTGTCTCACCTGTCCCGCTGCTCCCGCAGGACAAGGAAGGCTACGGCAGCGATATATCGCACGAAGAAAATGTGATTTTCATTTTCGAGGAGTCTCTCACCTTGCACTCCAATCAACTTGTCAATGAAGTCAGTTAACGAAAATGACTTAAAAGAACAATCTTTTACAAAACGACCTTTTATTTAAATCAAAGAAAAGAGGGATAACAATGTCTAAAGTATTTACTTTTCTTTTCTCAGTAATCATTGCAGGAATCTTCCTTACTGGAACGCCAATATCCGCTGATGCAGCAGGGTCTTCATCTGGTGATTTTCTATCTGAAGAAGGACCGCCGCCACCTGGGGCAAATGATGCTTCATGCCGTCCTAGTGAGGAGCACCCGGAACCGGTCGTATTAGTCCCAGGTACGTTCGAAACGATGGAACGGAATTTTATTGACCTCGCTCCTCTATTAAAAGAAAAAGGCTATTGTGTGTACTCGTTAAATTATGGGTATACAGGTTCGGTACCAGCTTCAGGCCCTATAGAAGATTCTGCATCCGAGCTAAAAACGTTTATTGATCAAGTTCTACAATTAACTGGCGCAGAAAAAGTTTCAATCGTTGGTCATAGTCAGGGTGGAATGATGCCTCGCTATTATACAAAGTTTCTTGGAGGAGATGAAAAGGTAGATGATTTAATTGGACTTGTTCCCTCAAATCATGGCACAAAAGGGGTGGCTGGCTTAACAGAGCTTACTTCTACCGGAGCGGACATTGCCACTTGTGAGGCTTGTCATCAGCAAGCTGCAGGATCAGAATTTATCACAAGTTTAAATGAAGGGGACGAGACTCCGGGAGATATCTCTTACACGAATGTATCCACTCGAAATGACGAGATAGTTGTGCCGTATACATCTGCTTTTTTAAACGGCAGTCCAGATAAAATAACAAACATCACGATTCAAGATTATTATCCATATGATCAAATTGAACATCAAAATATAGCTCAGGACCCGCTTGCCTTCAATTTTGTTTTGGATGCACTTGAGCATGAGGGTCCAGCTGACCCAAAACGAGCGACAGGTATTTTTAAATAGGATTCTGTTATACTACGTTGTTGATAATATGAAGAGGAAACTAAAGCCGGTTAAGAGTGACGCCACTGTCGAATCTTTCCTTGTCCTGCGGCACGAGTGGGACAGTCCGAAAAGCTGATGCGGTTTGAACAGCCCCGACAAGCAAAAGGGGAATGGGCTAAGAAGGCGCTTTTTGCCTTAAGGACCATTAAACTTTTGACCTCGAGGGGCTCACCGCACCCCGCGGAAGCGAGCAACCTGGAGCGGAAATCAACCTCTTCACTTTTTTATGGCAACAAAGATTTACGAATTAGACATATCAATAACAAAAACAAGATTCTTTTAATAAAAAAAGGGACTTCCGTGTTGGAAGTTCCCTTTTTTTAAGCTCCTGTTAAGCTTTTTTCACCGATTTGGAAAAAATCATCTGTCATTAACGTGCTTTTTTGAAAATGTAAGAAGAGGTCGGTCTCAGGCAGTTGGAGTTCCATGCACAATTTTGCAGTTTCATTCCAGCGCCCATATTCAATCGTTTCAACTAATAACATCGCTTGATTGTATGTTTCGTTTTTCCCTAAGAGAGCATTTGATAATTCACTTGTAATTGGTAAATCAGCAACGATATCTTTCATTTCTTTATTCAAAATAGTATCAATTAACGAAAACATTCCAAACATATACAGCGAACTTTTATCGATTTGAAAAACTTCAGAGAAATGTTCCAAAAAATTAGCTCTTGTTAAACTCATCTTTACCAATTGTGTTTGATTATCTGTTTTTCTTAAACTAGTCATTAACAGCATCGTAATTAGCTTTTTAATCTCATTAAGTCCAAGAAGAACAACAGCTTGTTTAATGGAAGTGACTTTGTTTTTCATCAATGCACCAGAATTCATGAGTTTCAACAGCTTAAAGGAAATTGATAGATCTTGCTGAATCAAACTGCTAATTCGATCGATATCCGGATCATTGCTATTTAGTACATTCAATAGCTGAAAATAATTTGTCGGAACAGGTGCAATATCTTTCCCAGTTAAAATAACGGGCTTACTAAAGAAGTACCCTTGGAAATAGTCAAATCCCATCTCTTTAGCTTCTTCATACTCTTTTCGGTTCTCAATTTTCTCAGCGAGAAAGTGTACTTTATCTCTATACTTTTCAATCATGTCTTGTATATCTTTTTTATCCATCACTAAATAATCAATTTTTATAATGTCTATAAAAGGTATGAGACTGGACAGGTCCCTATTTGATATCACATCATCTAGCGCAATAATGTAACCTTTGCTTTTAAGTTCTTTACAGACGGTTATTATTTCTTGTGTTAAGTTTACTGTCTCGAGTATCTCAATAACGATATGCTCAGGGGAAATATATGTCGGGACACGATTCAATAATAAGTTTTCTGTGAAGTTAATGAAACATTTTTTCCTCTCGCCAACTTCCCGAATACCAATTCCAGTAAAACTGTTAACCAGCACATCAAGGGTTGCATTGTCATGATCAGAACCTTCATATCTATTTGTCGAACTGCTTCTATACAAAAGTTCATAAGCAACAACATTTTCATCTCTATCTAATATAGGTTGTCTGCCGATAAAAATATCCATTTTTAATCACCATTCGTTTTCTATTTCTTTATATCATTCAATTGCAGTTTTTTTCCTTTATATAGACATCAAACCATAAAATGTAAGTAAAAACAATAAGTCTTTTGCTGTTAAAAATACCCAAATGATTATACTGAAATTCCTTTTCATGGTAATAAGGACTCAAAATGTCTGAGAACGGTTTCGTTTTATTTTATTTCGGGAACAAAACAAACGTAGTAATCATCTTAAAAAGGAGGAAATACATGGACAGGCATAATAAAGTAGTAGGTGTTTTCCGTACAGAAGATGATGCAATTGACGCGATTAAAGAATTAAGGAACCAAGGGTACAATGATGATGACATCTCAGTTATCGCAAAGGATAAAAAGGAAGTAAAACACATTCATGAAGAGACAGGCTCCAAAGCTCCAGAGGGTGCCGCCGCTGGTATGGCTACAGGAGGCATTCTTGGTGGACTAGGCGGTTTACTGCTTGGTGCAGGAGCGCTCGCAATTCCCGGAATCGGTCCAATTGTAGCTGCGGGACCAATCGCAGCAGCTCTAGGAGGGGCTGCAGTTGGTGCAGGTGCTGGCGGACTCGTTGGAGCTCTTGTAGGTTTAGGAATACCCGAAACGGAAGCAAAAGAATATGAGGAAGCTGTTGAAGGCGGTGATATCCTCGTACTGGTTGATGCCAGTGAAGTTGATCGTCACAGACATGTAAACGATACATTCCGTAAGTATCGTTCTACAAATGCTCATCGTTATGAAGATTCTTATTCGAATAAATATTAGAATGGAGGATGATTAAAGATGAAAAACGATACAATGGAAGGCAAGTGGAAACAGTTTAAGGGTGAAGCCCAAAAACAATGGGGCAAATTAACAGACGATGATTACGATCAAGCACAAGGTGATCGTGAAAAAATGATCGGTAAGATTCAAGAAAGACACGGTAAAACAAGGGAAGATGCTGAACGCGAGTATGATGACTGGTACACCAGAACTGGACAATATTAAAATGATTGAAACCCCGTCAGATGTCTGATGGGGTTTCTTGGTGTTTACTATTTATTATTTTTGTATTTTTTCATTCTGAATATTTTTTTTGTACTCATTTCTTAGTCCTTTTATTAAAGACCAGCACATAAATACCATGATAATCGCAAACGGAAGTGCTGTAGCAATAGAAACAGTCTGTAATACAGTAAGCCCTCCTGCTGCCAGCAATACGACCGCTACTAGAGATTGAATCACTCCCCATGTTATCTTTATTTTATTGGAAGGATTCAAGTTTCCTGATTCACTCAGCATCCCTAATACGAATGTCGATGTATCAGCGACTGTGATGTAATACGTAATGACGACGGCGAAACCTATCACACTTAATAATGAACTAAGCGGAAGGTAATCAAACAAATAAAAGATTGAAAGTGAAACGTTATCTACAATTTTTTTTGCTAATTCATGATTCCCTAAGTTATGAACGATATCAAGGGCTGTTCCACCGAAGATAGCTACCCAAAAACAAGTGCCCAGAGTTGGAACAACCAAAACTCCTACAATAAACTCTTTAATCGTTCTGCCTTTCGATACGCGTGCGATAAACATTCCGACGAATGGTGCCCAAGCAATCCACCATGCCCAGTAGAACAGCGTCCAGTTTCCAATCCATTCCCCTTTGCTAAATGGTGCTGATCTCAAACTCATTTGGATAAAATCATTTAAATAATTTCCCATTGAATTAAAAAACAGGTTGAAGATAACAAATGTTGGACCTAGCACCAACACCAATAGCATGATTAAGAACGATAAAATCATAGCTGTATTTGACAGGTATTGAATGCCTTTTTCTAATCCTGTTGTAATAGAGATTAAGAAAAGAACCGTCGCAACGGCAATGACGATAATTTGAACAGTGAGGGTATTTGGAACATCTAGTAAGGCGTGAAGTCCGCCTGTTATTTGTAATGCTCCAAATCCTAATGAAGTAGCAATACCAAAAACTGTTGCAAAAACAGCGAGGATATCAATCGTTTTTCCAATCGGTCCATAAATTTTATCGCCTAGTAAAGGATAGAACGCTGAACTAATCGATGCAGGCAGTTTCTTGTTATATTGAAAAAAGGCAAGAGCTAATCCGATTACCGCATAAATTGCCCAAGGATGAAGTCCCCAGTGAAAAAACGTGTACTTCATCGCTAATTTTGCAGAAGCATCTGTATAGCCTTCCCCATATGGAGGGGTTACATAGTGAGTAACTGGTTCGGCGACACTCCAGTAGACAATTCCAATTCCCATTCCAGCGCCAAATAACATTGCTAGCCATGATGATGTTTTAAATTCTGGCCGGTCTGTTGGCTCTCCTAATCGGATACGTCCATATTTTGAGAAAAAGATATAAACCGAAAATAAGACGAAAAACAAGGCTGAGGCAAGATAGATCCAGCCTAAGGAATCTATGGAATAGTTGTAAATGTGGTTCGTTACATTCGCTAAACTCTTTTTAAAGAAGATTCCCCAAACGATAAATATAATCGTTAGCAATAACGATATATAATAAACACTTCTTTCTTTAAAATGTGCAAAATTCAAATATAATCCCCCTTATCTTCAAAATGGATACACTTAAGATTTACCAATCATCCTATTTTTATGTTGAGCTTAAAGCGAGACCGAATTTCTCTATGTATCCAAATTGGATATTTTTGTTTGTATATGAAAATAGGACTGGGCTGCGCAATTATAATAAACCTCCAATAATAACTCACTTTAAAAGCAATAAGGTACTAGCATAACATATATGGAGTATGAATGAAGGTATTCTGCTTATGGTAGATGTTAGGGAAACTTTGTATACTGTTACAGCTCAATGACTCAGTAATTAACACGTAATAAAAAAACTACAATAAAATGAACAGACCTTTAATGCGGATCTAGTGCTTTTTTATTAAGAGAGGTATCATATACGAAAGCAGATATATTACTTCATAGAGGTAAGCTAATGGCTTAAGTACATCGTTATGACTTCTATATTCATTAGTCCTGGATCTTTTTGGATAGACTACGATTCATGAAGTTATGGATAGTAGAACTTTAAAGAAAACTAGGCTGCGCCAAGTCTTTTGCGACAGCCTTAGTTGCCCTTATACTTTCTACTTAAACTTGCTAAGTCGAAAATCTTCATGCAAACAAGTTATACTTTCTGATAGAACAAAAAAAGCCCTGTTTTCGAAAAACAGGGAATTGATCTTATTAAAGTTTAAACCAGCCTCGGGATTCTAAATTTGCGCAATTACTTTTTTTGTGTTTTTTCTTTTTCTTCCAATGATTATGGCTTGAAGAAGATTCCTTGCACGAGCTGGAAGAAGAAGATTCTTTTTTGCAACAAAAATCGGATGAACTAGAAGATGAAGATTCTTTTTTACACCAAACAATGTGTGAACTAGAAGAGGACTCTTTCTTACAGCATTTAGAAGAAGACTCTTTCTTGCAATCATGTTTCTTTCTTCCGCAAGGATCTTCTTTTTTACAGCATAAAATTCTGCAATTACTGCTTTCATCGTCACTCAGTTCGCCCGCTTGAGTAATAAAGTTAATGGACCCAATTGGGATGGTTACAATATTTAAACTTTCTTCCTCAACAATTTGAATGGATTGGCGGTTAACAGCTGTAAGAACGCCTTCAATTTCAGTATCGCCTCCATCGTTAACCCTTACCTTGCAATTGATTAACTTCCTTAAAATACTTCGGAAATTATCATTACATACTTTTTTTCGATCTGTATTGCAGCAGCTCTTGTCAGATACTACTGAAATGTTTCTAACATTATTTAGTGGTAAATAGAACACTTCTTTGTCGTCTGTTTTGATCGCAATGAAATCTCTTCCAACGCAGACAAGTTTACCCTCTATTTCAATGTCAGCAAATCCTTCATTGACTATGACACGCTTACATAAAAATTGTGCTACCTCTCGAGCCGAGAGTATGTTATTCTTACAATTCAAAAAATTTTCCTCCTGAAAATAATATTGACTATTTCTTGTCCATGTATTATATGTAATAAGTCTTAAAAAGGCATAGGTTACCTGTCTATATTTCTTATTTTCAGGGAAAATATTTAGTTTTTTTATTAGTAAGCTTTAAAGTTCACATAAATCCACTTTATTAATTCACCTTAAGAAGCTTTTTTTGAGATATAAAAAAGACCAACAAATGAATGTTGGTCTGTATCCACCTATGTATTGGTGGAGACGGTGGGACATGTTGTTCCATGCTTTCGTCATGGCACTGACTATATCTTGAACCTGATATTCAGGTCCCCCGGCGTATTATACGAAACATAAATTTACTTGTATCCAAGCAGAATTTCGTATCCTAGTACTACCAAAAACCGGCAGCCTATAAGTCGATACATGGCTGTTGGATTGCTCCACATACCACTCGGCATTGCCCTGCAGTGAAGATTTCCACTGGTTAGGTTTCACCGATAAAGCCGGATTTTCACTTATGTGTTACCACACAAGGCGACTAATCCTAATCGAACCCACGTCCAAAGATATTGGCACTTAAGCTTCTACGAGTGTAGTCGGTTTATTCGCATTTCGCGAATCCATCTGCCAGCCGACAGGCGTCCGGACCGCTAGCCTGATTATTCTCTTCCATCGTCCTCAGGCGGAGGACAACCGGCGTAGCCCACTAAGAGTGAGTCCCTTACCCTACCACATGGGCGATGGAGGGAGGAACAGCTAAAGTGCTATTACGCAGCTAAAGCTAGGTTGTTGTTTTGTTTGCCAGTTATTGGCTGTGGCGTTTTAACGAGGCCGACCCCCTCGACTCGCAACTTAAGCTCAAACTACCCCTGTCGAATCCGTAACGTCCCCATTATAAAATGGTGCAAGAAATTAATCCTGCTGAACCACGGAGAGAGATAAAAGCTTATTTGCTCTTATTCACTTGTGTAATTAGTATAACATTCTTGTGGCTTTGTCTCAATTGTAAGTTCCTGTAAGAAGAACCAATTAGACTTTTTGACGATCTCGGAATGCACGCTCGATTTCACGCTTTGCATCCTTTTTCTTCAGATCATCACGCTTGTCATAATGCTTCTTACCTTTTGCAAGACCGATCAGTAGTTTTGCAAAGCCATTTTTAAGATACATTTTCAAAGGAACAATCGAATAGCCTTGTTCTTTTGTTGCACCTAAAAGCTTGTTGATTTCCTTACGATGCAATAACAGCTTACGTGTACGAAGCGGATCATGGTTGTAGCGATTTCCCTGCTCGTATGTGCTGATATGCATATTGTGTAAAAACAACTCGCCGTTTTGCACACGGGCGAATGAATCTTTTAAGTTTGCCCGTCCTGCGCGAATGGATTTGATCTCCGTGCCCTGAAGGACAATTCCAGCTTCAAATGTTTCTTCGACATGGTAATCGTGCCGCGCTTTTTTATTTTGTGCGACGACTTTACCTTCTCCTTTTGGCATGTAACTCAATCCTCCCCACAGCAAGTGAACCCCAATTATAACAATTTGGTCAAATAACGTCAAGGTTCACCCTTACAGATGAACCTTGATTATCATGCAGTTTATTTCTTCTTTTTCTTGCCTTTCTTTTTCGCGACGGGCTTATAAAACGGCTTTTTCTTACCTTTTTTAGAATCTTGCGGACCATTGGATCGTTCTGATTCATTCGTTCGGCTCTTGCCTCTTCTTCCGCGTCCGCGTTTCGCTTGATCACCAGTGTCAATTACTTGCTGACGGTCTTTATGGCGTCTTCGTGGTGTTCCTTTCATGCCAACGATTTCAAAATCAATTGCTCTTTCGTCTACGTTAACATTCACAACTCGTATTGAAATTTCATCACCAATTCTGAAGACATTCCCTGTTCTCTCACCGATCATTGCCATGAATTTTTCATCGAAACGGTAATAGTCATCTGTTAGATAACTGACATGAACGAGTCCTTCAATGGTATTCGGAAGCTCAATGAACAGCCCAAAATTTGTTACAGAGCTGATTACTCCATCAAACTCCTCGCCAATTTTATCGACCATGAACTGTGCTTTTTTCAGCTCGTCTGTCTCACGTTCAGCGTCTACCGCACGTCGTTCCATGGCTGATGAATGCTTCGCAATTCCCGGCAGTTCTGCTTTCCAGTGGCTGACTGTTTTTGGTCCTGTGTCTTTTTGGAATAAATACGTACGAATTAAGCGATGTACGATTAAATCAGGATAACGGCGGATTGGCGAAGTAAAATGCGTATAGAATTCTGTCGCCAGACCATAGTGACCAAGTGACATATGGTCATATTTCGCTTGTTTCATTGAGCGAAGCATGATCTTGCTGATCACCATTTCTTCTGGCTCACCTTTAATTGTCTCAAGAAGCTGCTGAAGGCTTCGCGGGTGGATGTCACTCGCAGAACCTTTGAGTGCGTATCCAAACATTCCGATGAATTCCAGGAAGCGTTCAAGTTTACCTTCATCTGGGTCTTCGTGGATACGGTACATAAATGGCAGCTCTAACTCGTGGAAATGCTGAGCAATCGTTTCATTCGCACAAAGCATGAATTCTTCAATCAGCTTTTCAGCAACTGACCGTTCTCGCAAGACCACATCTTTAGGATCGCTGTTTTCATCCACCAGTACTTTTGCTTCAGAAAAATCAAAGTCGATCGCTCCTCGGGCAAAACGCTTTTTACGTAAAACTTCTGCAAGTTCGCCCATGAGTTTAAAGAATGGAATAAGCGGTTCGTAGCGGTTCGTTACCTCTTCGTCTTCGTCTTGAAGAATTTTTCGAACATCTGTATATGTCATACGTTCAGTTGTTTTGATAACACTCGGGAAAATCTCGTGTTTTACAACTTCCCCATCATGATTAATCTCCATTTCGCAGGAGATTGTCAGACGATCCACTTTTGGATTGAGCGAGCAAATCCCGTTTGATAGACGATGCGGAATCATAGGGATAACACGGTCTACAAGGTATACACTTGTTCCACGTTCTTGTGCTTCTTTATCAATAGCGGAGTCTTCTGTTACATAATGCGTAACATCGGCGATATGAACGCCAAGCTTGTAATGACCGTTCGGAAGTTTAATGACATGAACAGCGTCATCCAAATCTTTAGCATCCGCGCCATCAATCGTAACGATCGTTTCGCTGCGAAGATCTCTTCGTCCCTCAATATCTTTCGGATCGATTTCATCTGGCGTATTGTGAGCTTGTTCTAAAGCTTCTACAGGAAACTCACGCGGCAAGCCGTGTTTGAAAATAACAGAAATAATATCTACACCAGGATCATTTTTATGACCGATGATGTGGATGATTTCTCCTTCAGCGCTGTTTTTACCTTCCGGATATTTCGTAATTTTAACAACAACTTTATGTCCTTCGATCGCACCATTTACACCTTCAGCCGGAATAAAGATATCATTCGGAATTCGTTTATCGTCCGCGACTACAAATCCAAATCGGCGGCTTTCCTGAAACGTTCCTACTACTTCTGTAACACCGCGCTCGAGTATGCGGATGATCGTTCCTTCTGGACGCGAACCTGAAGAAGTGTTATTTAATCGAACAAGGACTGTGTCCCCGCTCATTGCACCGTTCATATCATGCTGTGAAATATAAACGTCTTTTTGGTCTTCCTCTTCTGGAATTAAGAAAGCAAAGCCTTTTGCATGGCCTTGGACACGGCCTTTAATCAGATTCATTTTATCTGGAAGACCGTAGCGGTTTGTACGGGTTCGTACCAGCGCACCTTCATCTTCTAATTCATTTAATGATAAAACCAGTTCTTTGAAAGCTTTTGCATCAGGCAGTTGAAGGGCTTCTTCAATTTCGGTAACTGTCATCGGCTTATCCGAATCTTTCATGAGCTGGAGTATTTGTAGTTTTTCCAAAAACTGACCTCCTTTTGTGTGGAAAAGGTGTTATTCTGACCAATCGAGGTCTTCTAAGAACGCATAAACATCTTCATGCAGCTGTTCTTTTTCCTTGTCCAATGTAATAACGTGTGTGGAATTTTCATACCATTTTAAATCTTTCTTATCGCTTTCCACTTCTTCGAATATAATATTTGCAGAATCGGTATTAATCATTTCATCATGTCTAGCCTGCACCACAAAGGTGGGTGCATATACCATATCCACTGAATTTCTTACGCTTTGGATAAGGTCTTGCAGTGCTTTTAATGTATTCATTGGTGTTTTTTCAAATTCTTCCATTTCTCGTTCAATCTGATCTGGTGATTTTTGCTCACGTTTTTTATATTCGCGAGCGTACTCGCAAACCCCTCTATACATCACTTCTTCACTCTTGATCGACATAGGAGCGCACATTGGTATGACTGCTTTTACAGGCTGTTGTGTGGCTAATTTTAGTGAAAAGACGCCGCCGAGTGAAAGTCCACAAACCGCAATTTCTTCATATCCTTGTTCTTTTAAGTGGTTGTAGCCCCCGATTACATCTTCCCACCATTCATCAGGACCTGTGTGAACCAATTCTTCAGGAGGCACTGCATGTCCTTTGTACTGCGGAGCATGACAAGTGTAGCCCTTTTTTTGCAGAAATCTCCCCATCATTCGGACATCCGCAGAACTGCCTGTAAATCCGTGCAGCATTAAAACGGCCCGTTTTCCACCTTCAAAGAAAAAAGGTTTTGGTGCTGTGATTTTCATGTTGTTTTCTCTCCTATTCGTTCAGTAAAAATTGATAAACTTCATCGATTAATTGCTCTTTTTCAACATCGTGACAAATCATGTGTTTTGATTCTTTAAAATAACAAATTCTCTTATTGGAGGCTGCAATCGCAGCATATAAAAACTCTGCACTCTTTCTTGGAACTAGACCGTCACATTCGCCTTGAACGATCAATGTGGGAGCCTCTATATTTGACATTGAGGGCTTAAGTGTTTTTACAAGCTTCCGAAACTCTTTTGTGGCACTAAAAGGTGTATCCAGCAACTTTTTTCTGTATCTATGATAAAGTTCATGATCCTTTAATCCGCCTCTTAACCCGATGATCATCATATCTGCTATATCTTTGATCATCTGGCCTGGATTTAAATAGTACGCACTTGCGTTTAATAAAATCAATTTGTCGCAGCCGTATTTTGATGCGAGATATCCTCCGATCATCCCGCCCATTGAAAACCCGACAATATAAATCTGATCTGCTTTTTTCCGTAGTTCTAAGTATGCTTTTTCCGCTGCTTCTAACCATTCTATGTGTGTAATCCCTTTTAGAGAAAGTTTGGTCCCGTGACCTGGATAGGTTGGGATGGATAAAACCCAGTCCGTATTTTGGGATAAGTAATCCGTTACGGGTTCAATTTCATAGGGTCCGCCTGTAAAACCGTGTAAACAAAGACAGCCAATCATGCTACCACCTTTTTGACTTTAGATTACCCTTTTATGTACGTATCAAATCATATCATACTCAATAAAAGATTGGGTACGAATCGAATTTTGACCAAAATAAAAAACAACAGAGGAATAAATCCACCTGTTGCTTTGATTGCATTTTTTTATAAGAAATATGCGACTGCTACAGTCAAAATAAAAAACAAAACTGCAAGAATAACTGTTAGCTTACTAAGCAATGCATCAAGACCGCGTGCCTTTTGCTTACCAAAAAGCTGTTCAGCACCACCTGTAATCGCACCTGACAACCCAGCCGAACGACCTGATTGAAGAACAACGACAGTAATTAGAGCAATTGATACTAAAATAAGAAGGATTTTTACTGCTGCTAGCATGAATGTTACACCTCCACCGTTCCACGTTACGTTACTATAAATGTATCATAGTGGAAAGGACGAGGCAAAGTTTTTTTACACAATCAATAAGTATATCTAATTAACAGGGTGATATCCTTGTGCGGACAAGTTAAAAGGCGATAATATAAGTTCAAATAATATCTCAGCCTAGTTTTCTTTAGCTGGAAACTTAATTTGACCCAAGGTAATTCATATCAAATTCTTTGTGAAAAATATATAGTCGCACAGCTTTAATGACATTAAGCCTTTTATTGAGCAAACCAATGATTTGAACGGTTACTCCTGGCTGGACCGCTTCATCAGGATCAATATCCAGCGCCTTATCTCCATCCAGCAGTTCTGTTTTCGCATCGAGCTGGACTTTCATCGTTGTTTTCTTATGAATAATCGTAAAAACATTTCCCTTTGATTCTTTCACTTTTCCAATGAAACTGATTGGATTTAATTTTTCTTGTTTCTTTTCTGCACCATCCGGAGATTCTTGTTTAAGTGGCTGCATCATAAACATCCCCTCTTCGCTGTTATGAGGACATCCCCCATATTCATTTTACTGTTCTTTAGTTGATTTTATGCCTTTTTTTAGTGGTGTGTCCTTTAGGGAGGAATAATATTGGTCGTTGAATATGGATTTCTTCACAACAACATCTTGATAAGTTTCCGACTTCAATCGTGCTTCTTTACCATTTGTGATTTGTAATTCGTAAGCTTTAACAATAAGAATCGTAAATAATAGAATAATAAATGCCAGATACAAATGATATCTAAACGTTCTGTCTTTTCGCTGTTGTATAGTTTCCTCTACCCTCATTTAATCTTCACCACACCTATATGGAAAAAAACAGTATAAGAAAAAGAGTTTTTTCCTTTTACTTAATTTACTCTCTTTTGTAAATAGGTAAAATGGCTTTTAGATGATTTTTTTGTCATAAGGAAATGATAAGTTTCAGAAAAATTCGTGAACGGTGTGATTTGATACGTCAAATGGCGCTTGGGACTTGAAGAGATTTGTCGGAAAATCGATAAAATAGTATGTAACGTGGATATATCGCTCGTAAGTGTGGATAAAATTAATTTAACTTGGAATTATGGGCGATTTCCGTGGATATATTTGGATTTACCGTGGATATCATTTAATTTGAGCTTTGTCTTTACTTAAAAGACATCTATTTTTGTATTAGAAATAGCAGGACAAGAAAAAACTGGCTTAAAAGTGTTCTATAATCGCACTTTTTTGCCAGTTTTCTTAAGATTTTATTTAAAGTTGAAGCATATATCCGTAACGTGGAACAGTAACAATTGCATCTCCATAGATTCCAAGTTTTTTTCTCAAACGGTATACGAGCGCATTGATCTCGTCGTTTCCAACGTCAGGAATTTGGTTGGACCCTGGCAGGATTCTCTCCGGCCAAATATGAATCTTGATTTCATCTGTACTGACAGCCTGATTCTTTTTCCGATAAAGAAAGACAAGCAAATCTGTATGTTTCCCTGATAAAAATAAAGGTTCACCATCGATATTAATTTGCCGGCGCTCCGGAATAATATGGAGTCCCTTCGCTATTTTCGTTTCAGCCGGCTGAATCGGGGAAGTAAATTCCATCGTTAAATCAGCATCACTGGAATCTGTATTTAAGAAGGTAAAAAGCACTGCACCTTTAGCTAGACTGATAATATCACCTGATTGAAGCCGATGAGGTACATTCGGATCTAAAGATTGGTTGTTTAGATCTGTTCCGTGCTTTGAATTCATATCACAAATAAACGGCTCACCGTTGTTTAGAAAAATTTCAACATGATTGCGTGATACGTACGGACTGATGAATGATATATCCGTTTCATTTGTATGTGATGACCTGCCAAATGTTAAGCGCTGGCCCTCAGGCTTAATAGGAAACAAACTGCCTAAATCATAAGGGTCTCCAGCTTCCACTCGTATATATAAGCTTTGATTCATTAAAATTCCCCCGAACAAAACAATAACTTGTTACAAGCATTTTATCTGAAATAAAAGAAAAATAGAAGAAATAAGGAAATTAATTATTCAAGCAAGTGCGATAATCTACTGTATTTTTATGAGTTATGGAAAAAAAATGAACCTGCAATGCATAACTTAATGGGTAAGCATTTTGATTATTTTTTTCCAAAATTCTATTTTTTAGTGTATAGGACAACCCTTAATCTACAAATCTTAATGGAAACAAGATTGGAGGGATACCAGATGACCGTCTTTGAAACCATCTCACTCATGATCAGTTTCTCAATGCTCATTGCTACCATCCTTCATTCTAACGATCGTTCCCGATAAGCAGCAGCATTTTTGGAAATGGCTGTACGTACGTAATATGTATGAATAAAAGTGAAGCCCCCGAACAGGTGAGTATGCACACCTGTTCGGGGGCTGTCTTTTCCACAAAGACAAAATGGCGGGTTTGTCTTTGTATGGGGTCTGTCCCCTATTACTTCTTTAAGTTGTAGAATGCTGTTAAACCAGGGTATACGGCTAAGTTACCTAGCTCGTCTTCGATACGTAGAAGCTGGTTGTACTTTGCAACGCGGTCTGTACGTGATGGAGCACCTGTTTTGATTTGTCCAGCATTTGTTGCTACTGCGATGTCAGCGATTGTGCTATCTTCAGATTCACCAGAACGGTGAGAGATTACTGCAGTGTAGCCAGCGCGTTTAGCCATTTCGATCGCATCGAAAGTTTCAGTCAATGTACCGATTTGGTTTACTTTAATAAGGATTGAGTTACCGATTCCTTTTTCGATGCCTTCAGAAAGCTTTGTTGTGTTTGTTACGAACAAGTCGTCACCAACAAGCTGTACGCGGTCACCAATGCGGTCTGTTAATAGCTTAAAGCCATCCCAGTCGTTTTCATCAAGTCCGTCTTCGATAGAAACGATCGGGTACTTGTTAACAAGCTCTTCGTAAAAAGCAACCATCTCCTCAGATGATTTAACAACGCCTTCACCAGAAAGGTGGTACTTGCCGTCTTCTTTGTTAAACAACTCAGAAGCTGCAACGTCCATTGCAAGGCGTACTTCTTCACCTGGCTTGTAGCCTGCTTTTTCGATCGCTTCCATGATTGTTTGAAGTGCTTCTTCGTTAGATCCTAAGTTAGGAGCGAAACCGCCTTCATCACCTACAGCTGTGTTTAAGCCTTTTGCTTTAAGAACTGCTTTTAAGCTGTGGAAAATTTCAGCACCCATGCGAAGTGCTTCAGAGAAAGTTTCAGCACCAACAGGCATTACCATGAATTCTTGGATATCAACGTTGTTATCAGCGTGCTCTCCGCCGTTTAGGATGTTCATCATAGGAACTGGAAGAGACTTCGCGTTGAATCCTCCAAGGTACATGTATAAAGGAACGTTTAAGAAATCTGCAGCAGCGTGTGCAGCAGCCATGGAAACACCAAGGATTGCGTTAGCACCTAACTTGCCTTTGTTTTCTGTACCATCAAGCTCGATCAATGTTTGGTCGATTCCAACTTGGTCCAATACGTCAAAACCAATTAGTTCAGGAGCGATGTTTTCGTTTACGTTGTTTACTGCGTTAAGAACACCTTTTCCAAGATAGCGCTCTTTGTCTCCGTCACGAAGCTCAACTGCTTCGTATTCACCAGTAGAAGCACCGCTTGGTACGATTGCACGACCAAAAGCGCCTGATTCTGTATAAACTTCTACCTCAACTGTTGGATTACCGCGAGAGTCAAGAACTTCGCGAGCATAAATTTCAATAATTGTTGACATAACATTCTCTCCTTTAAGTAAGTATTTTTTGTTTTAACCAAAGAACAAATGACGTAGACGTACAAGGGCCCTTTGCAACGCCTCACCGTATGTCTGGTTTACTTTATTAACGTTTTACCTGTCATTTCTTTTGGCTGTTTACCACCTAGTAATGTTAATACAGTTGGTGCTAAATCCGCAAGAACACCATCTTGGCGCAGTTCCAGACCTTCTCCGGTCACAATAACCGGCACAGGATTTGTTGTATGAGCGGTCATCGGATTGCCTTCCATAGTAACAACCTCGTCTGCATTACCATGGTCAGCTGTGATGATCGCAGCACCGCCTTTTGCAACAATCGCATCTACCACTTTACCTAAACACTCATCTACGGTTTCAACGGCTTTAATCGTTGGCTCCAGCATTCCTGAGTGCCCTACCATATCAGGGTTTGCAAAGTTCAAGATAATTGCATCATGTTTATCCGCTTCGATTTCCTTTAAAAGAGCATCCGTCACTTCATAAGCACTCATTTCAGGCTTTAAGTCATACGTAGCCACTTTAGGAGAATCGATTAAAATGCGAGTCTCTCCAGGAAACTCAGATTCACGCCCTCCGCTGAAAAAGAACGTTACATGTGGATACTTTTCTGTCTCGGCAATTCGAAGCTGTTTGTAATTTTGCTGTGATAAAACTTCTCCAAGTGTGTTATCCAGGTTTGTCGGCTTAAAAGCTACATCCCCATCAACTGTTTCACTAAAATGCGTTAAACATACGAAATGAAGGTTTTTCGGGAATGCTTCTCCGCGGTCAAATCCACGGAAATCTTCGTTCGTAAACACTTGTGAGATTTGAATCGCACGGTCAGGACGGAAGTTACAGAAGATAACTGCATCATTATCCTGAACAGTCGCAACCGGTTCACCGTTTTCTTGTTTTAAAACAGATGGAAGAACAAACTCATCATAAACTCCATTGCTATAAGAGTCTTCAACAACTTCGAAGGGATCTTTGTAATCCGGTCCTTCTCCATAAGCAATTGCACGGTATGCTTTTTCCACACGATCCCAGCGTTTGTCGCGGTCCATCGAATAATATCTGCCTGACAATGTTGCGATTTGCCCTACACCAAGCTCGTTCATTTTATCGATTGTTGTTTGAATATATCCTTTTGCTGATTGAGGAGGAACATCTCGTCCGTCCAAAAAGCCGTGAAGGTATACTTTTTCAACGTTCTGCTTTTTAGCAAGCTCAAGCAATGAAAGAATGTGCTCGATGTGGCTGTGAATGCCCCCATCTGACAGTAATCCGAAAATATGAAGCGCCGTTCCTTTTTCTTTTACGTGATTCATAGCGTCGATAAAGGTTTGATTTTCATAAAAATCGCCTTCTTTGATCGCTAGATTCACACGGGTCAAGCTTTGATAAACAATACGGCCAGCACCTATGTTTAAATGGCCAACTTCAGAGTTTCCCATCTGACCTTCTGGAAGACCAACAGCCTCACCAGAGGCAGTCAGCTGTGCGTGCGGATACGTTTCCCAGTAGCGGTCAAAGTTGGGCTTTTTCGCCTGTGCAACAGCATTACCTTTTTCTTCATTACGGCAAGCAAAGCCGTCTAAGATGATTAAAGCTACCGGTTTTTTATTCATCGGCTAACACCCTCCAAAAGCTGAAGGTAAGATTTTGGATCAAGGCTTGCTCCACCGACTAATGCACCATCGATATCAGACATACCCATCAGTTCCTTAATATTATCAGGCTTTACACTTCCGCCATATTGAATACGTACTGCATCTGCTACATCTTGGGAGAATTGTTCTGCCACAACACTTCGGATGTATGCACAAACTTCATTTGCATCTTCAGATGAAGCCGTTTTCCCAGTACCGATCGCCCATACTGGCTCATATGCGATAACCGTTTGCTTCATTTGGTCATCAGATAAACCTTGAAGTCCTTTTTCTGTTTGCTGTTTTACCACGTCTTTTGTTTGATCTGCTTCACGCTGATCAAGTGTTTCACCCACACAAACGATCGGCGTTAAGCTATGTTTGAATGCTGCATGTGTTTTTTGATTTACAAGCTCGTCCGTTTCACCAAAAAGTTCTCGGCGCTCAGAATGTCCTAAAATAACATATTGAACGTTTAAATCTTTCAGCATCACAGGGCTGATTTCACCTGTAAAAGCACCGCTTTCCTCAAAGTGCATGTTTTGAGCACCGATTGCAAGAGGAGTACCCTCTGATTCGTCTGCTAAACAATCAAGGAAAAGTGCAGGAGCACAGATTACAGAATCAACAGTCTCTGCAGATGGAACAAGATTTTTTACCTCTTCCACAAAGCTGCGGGCTTCTGATAATGTTTTGTTCATCTTCCAGTTCCCAGCAATAATAGGTTTACGCATACACTTTCACCTCTTTAAAAATTATCGATCATTAAGTGCAGTTACACCAGGGAGTTGTTTCCCCTCCATGAACTCAAGGGACGCTCCGCCGCCTGTTGAGATGTGGCTCATTTTATCTGCAAGACCGAACTTTTCAACGGCTGCAGCTGAGTCTCCGCCACCGATAACACTGTAGGTGTCTGGTGATTCTGCAAGTGCGTTTGCGACTGCGCGAGTTCCGTTTGCGAACGCGTCAATTTCGAACACACCCATTGGTCCATTCCATATTACAAGTTTCGATTCCTTGATAACCTTTACGTACTTTTCGATTGTTTTCGTTCCGATATCAAGACCTTCCCAATCAGACGGGATTGAATCGATGCCAACTACTTTAGTGTTAGCATCATTAGAAAAGTCATCCGCAACTAAAACATCTTCAGCGATAAGAAAGTTAACGCCTTTTTCTTTCGCTTTATCCATAAAGGCTTTCGCAGTTTCGACTTTATCTTCTTCTAAAAGTGATTTACCTACGTCATAACCCAAGGCTTTGATAAAAGTATAGCCAAGCCCTCCGCCAATGATCAGGTTATCTACTTTGTCCAGCAGATTGTCGATAACGTCAATCTTATCCTTTACTTTTGCACCGCCAATAATAGCAGTGAAAGGACGGTCAGGATTAGAGAGAGCTTTTCCTAGTACTTCAAGTTCTTTTTCCATTAATAAACCTGAAACGGCTGGAAGATGCTTAGCGATTCCTTCTGTAGAAGCATGTGCACGGTGTGCTGCTCCGAAAGCATCGTTTACATAAACATCAGCTAAAGCTGCAAATTTTTCTGCAAGTTCCGGATCGTTTTTTTCTTCACCTGGGTAAAAACGAACGTTCTCGAGCAGGACAATTCCGCCTTCTTCAAGATTTGAAACAGCTTTTTCCACTTCTGGTCCGTATGCTTCGTCCGTTTTGATGACTTCTTTTCCAAGAAGATCACTTAAACGCTGTGCAACTGGATCTAAACGAAGTTCTTCAACCACTTGGCCTTTGGGACGGCCCAAGTGACTCGCTAAAAGAACTTTAGCACCTTGCTCTGTTAAGTATTTGATGGTTGGAAGAGCTGCATTAATACGCGTTTCATCCGAAATTTCTCCATCTTTCATCGGTACGTTAAAATCAACTCGGCAAAAAACAACTTTGCCTTTTAAATCGATGTCACGAACGCTTTTTTTGTTCATAAGTACAGTAACCTCCTGACAGTCACAAAAATAGAAGAGTGGTTTTACATGGGAAAGAGGAGTAGAAGCCATCTTGTAATGACTTCTCCCCCTCCTTAATGTTCTTCTCTATCTATTAAAGTCCTTTTTTAGCGATGTAGTCAATTAAATCTACAACACGATTTGAGTATCCAGTTTCGTTATCATACCAAGATACTACTTTTACCATGTTGCCTTCCATTACCATTGTAGAAAGGGCATCAATTGTAGAAGAATGAGTGTCGCCATTGTAGTCAGTAGATACAAGCGGCTCTTCAGAATAGCCAAGAATTCCTTTAAGGTTTCCTTCTGCTGCTTCTTTAAGTGCGTTATTGATTTCGTCTACTGTTACGTCTTTATCAAGTTCAGCAACTAAGTCAACGAGTGATACGTTTGGAGTTGGAACACGCATAGCCATACCATTTAGCTTACCTTTTAATTCAGGAAGCACTAGAGATACTGCTTTTGCAGCTCCAGTTGATGTAGGAATGATGTTCTCAGCAGCCGCACGAGCACGACGAAGATCTTTGTGTGGTAGATCAAGAATTTGCTGATCGTTTGTGTATGAGTGAACAGTTGTCATCATACCGCGCTTCACACCGAACTTCTCATGAAGAACTTTTGCGAACGGTGCAAGACAGTTAGTTGTACAAGATGCGTTAGAGATAACATCGTGGCTAGCAGCATCATACTTGTCTTCGTTAACACCAAGAACAACAGTGATGTCTTCGTCAGATGCAGGAGCTGAGATGATAACTTTTTTAGCGCCAGCTTCTAAGTGTTTTGCAGCGTCAGCACGCTTTGTGAAGCGTCCAGTTGATTCAACAACAACTTCAATTCCTAGTTCTCCCCAGCCAAGCTGTGCTGGATCACGTTCTGCTAAAACTTTAATTTCTTTACCATCTACGATAAGTGCGTTTTCTTTCACTTCTACAGTTGCATTTAATTTACCATGCACTGTGTCATGCTTTAGAAGGAAAGCAAGTGTGTCTGCATCTGTTAAGTCGTTTACTGCTACAACTTCTACCGCAGGATTGTTTAATGCTGCACGGAATACATTACGGCCAATACGACCGAAACCATTAATACCAATTTTTGTTGCCATTTAAAATGACCTCCTTGTGTAAGAGAGAAATATTTTTTATAAAAAGGGAAAAACCCTTATTAACAAATTAAGCAGACTTGCAAAATACCTTTAGCTCCCCAAAAGCTTGCGGGCAGCTCCTTCGTCTGTAACCAAAACCTTCTTAGGACCGTGTTTCATAAAAGCTGCAATCGCATTTGCTTTTGATGAACCACCGGCTACAGCCATGATAAAATCACTATTTTGCAAATCATCTAGCTGAAGTCCGATTGTCCGGACACGATGAACAACTTCTCCATGCTGGTTAAAGTAGTAGCCAAATGCTTCGGCAACTGCCTTCTCTTTGTCCAGCTTTTCTAAAAGAGAAGCGTTTGAATTCCTGCGTTCTGCCATTGTTTTAGCATCACCAATGCTGTGAAGCACTATACTGGCAGAGTGGATGAGTTCCATTACTTCTTTGACGCCAGGTTCATCCATGAGAGATAGATAGGTTTCTTTGCTGAGTGAGTCAGGAAGATGAAGCAATCTGTATTCTCCGTTAGCCTTTTGAGCCATTGTTGAACAAATCGAGTTTGCTTGGTTCTCAACCTTTTCACCAAGACCTCCGCGAGCTGGTACGACTAACAATTGCTGTACCTTTTGTGCGGGAGTCATCATTTCAGCCACAGAAGCAAGCGTTGTTCCGCCAGTAACAGCAATAATGTTTCTGGTCGTCAGCTGTCGTTTTATTCGATCAGCAGCCGCTTTCCCCATATCGTTTTTAACCCATAACTCTTGGTCACTGTCACCTGGTACCACTATGACTTCCGACAAGTTTAACATTTCCTTTAGACCAGATTCTAAAACATGCAACCCTGACAATTCTTTCATCATTTCAGAAAGTTCTACTAAAATATCATGCCCCTCTGTTGTGAGCGACATTCCAGATGTCTGAATCGTCAACAGCCCTTGATCTTTCAAAAAGGAAACTTCAGATCGTAAAACCCGTTCTGTCATAAAAAGTGCAGATGCCAAACTTCTTCTTCCGATGGGTTCATGCATCCTAACTACATTCAAAACGCTGTACCGTTTCCGCATCGTTTCAAGAAGGTCTGGCAGCAATTTCTTTTGAACTTCTATTAGCTTCTTCATTGCACATTCTCCTGATCTTTCGGAATTATACGATCGTATCGGCGTTTTTTAGCATTGGACTAATAATGTCCCAGTTAGTCGTTTTATGTCCCATCAGCTTAAGAAAATAACTTGGTTTTACCCAAGTATCTTTTTAACATCTGTAATTTACCCAGTTAAGAGCTTCTTAAAACATGCCAGTCTCAATTGTTAGAAAAAGTTCAATTTTGTTTCTGGCACATTTATAGTACCAAATTGCTGTATAGCATTTCAACATTTTTTACTTATTAAAAATTAGTAAGCGCTTTCTTTACGATATCAATCGAAATTTTGCCATAATCGATTTCTTTTCCGTCTATTTCAATAACAGGAATCATTAGACCGTATTTTTCAATGAGGGTGTCGTCTTGATATATATCCACCTCTTCAATCTGGAAAGCGTATTGAGATTGCAGGTTCCCTAATAGTTTATGCGCTTCATCGCAAAGTGGACAATGTACTTTCGTATATAAAATAACTTTTTTTTCATTCATTTTTGTTACTCCTCTAAACAGTTGTTTAATTTTTAGAAATGACTGTTTTTTCTATAGGCTCTTTTTACTAAAGGCTGTTTTCTAAAAGATTGTTGCTTTTAATGTTCTGAGAATTAAAGGAAGCTCTCCAAGTCATACTGAAGAGCTTTAAGAAGTATAACGTTTTCTTTTTGATGAAGAAGGTATTTTCAATTCTTCCCGATATTTTGCCACGGTTCGGCGCGAGATGCTTAATCCGCTTTTTTGCTCCAGCATCGCAGCGAGAAGCTGATCAGAAAGAGGTTTTAGTTTATCTTCATCTTCAACTAGTTTCTGAATGGCTGTTTTTGCAGATGTTGCAGAAGCACTTCCGCCATCTTGCGTAAAAATTTTAGCTGTAAAAAAGGATTTAAGCTCAACGGCTCCTTTAGAAGTTTGCAGTACTTTGTTTTTCACAGCTCGGCTAACGGTCGATTCGTGTACCCCGATTTCATCTGCAATTTCTTTTAAAGTTAATGGGGTGAGATCTTCTTTATTAAAAGATAAAAAGTACTTTTCTTGAGCATTAACTATCGCGTGTGTAATGTTTAGCAAAGTCTCTCTTCTTTGTTCTAACGCCTTTTTCAGCCAATTGAACTTCTGAAAGGAGTCATCTAAAAACTTATTGCTTGCCTGTTTTCCTTGCAGCAGTGGTTCATAGTTTTTGTTCAGTTTCATAACCGGCGTGTATTGCTCGTTAATCGCGATATGTAACTGTCCATTTTCCAAGCTGACAGAGACATCAGGATACAAGTAAGCTTGGTCTTCTGTTGATGAGAATGCTGCACCTGGCCTCGGATCAAGGGTTTGCAAAAAATCTGCCGCTTCTTCCACTTGCTGAAGTGAAACATCAAGCTTTGCAGACAGCCATTTGATCTTTCTTTCTGCAAGCAAATCTAAATAACAGTCGGCTAACTGATAGCTTAATGAATGTTCTAGGTTTTGCGTTCGCATTTGAATTAAGAGACATTCTCTTAAACTTCGGGCACCGATTCCTGCCGGTTCCAGTGTTTGAAGCATAGAGATCAATTCTTCACTTTTTTCAGCTGTAATTGAAAAACGCGCAGCGGTTTCCTCTGCTGTTACTGTCAGATAGCCGTTTTCATCTACACTTAACAAAAGGTACTGAAAGACTTTTTGATTCTCTTTTTCGATCGGAAGCAGAATCGATTGTTTATATAAATAGTCGTATAACGTTTCTTTTTCAATAATAAAATTTTCAAAGCTTCGTTTTTCTGCTATTCCTTTACCCTCAGTAGCCTTTTTACTTGGACTTTTTTTCAAGGTTGTAAACATGCCTTTGGGTTCTAAAATTTCAATTAAAGGATTTTCAAGCGCCTGTTCTTGAAGATAGGAAGCAAGTTCATAACCGGGAACTTGTAAAATGGCGATGGCCTGACGCAATTCAGTTGTCATAACGAGGTTTAAGCTCTGCTGCTGAAACAAACCCATTTCCATTTTATATCCCCCCTTCCCTTAATGATACTACATATGTAAGCGCTATACATCTGTTAATAATTTGTAAAAAAAGGGGGTCTGTCCCGGGGTCAGACCCCTGATTAAAAATGGGCACAAAAAAATGCCAGAACCGCTTAATAGCAGTCTGGCATTCTAAACTTTTATTAAAGTTTTGTTACGTTAGCAGCTTGTGGTCCACGCTCGCCATCGACGATTTCGAAAGATACTTCTTGACCTTCGTCAAGAGATTTGAATCCATCAGTTTGAATTGCAGAGAAATGTACGAATACATCGTTTCCGCCTTCAACTTCGATGAAACCAAAGCCTTTCTCAGCGTTAAACCATTTTACTTTACCATTTTGCATGGGTGTTTCCTCCTTACAAACGCAATAGTTTGCGTTTTGACTCGTGTTTAACCGGATTACTATGTAAATAAAATAGAACATAAAAAATGCGCACTCATTTGAATAGTCAAAAGTGGATCCAAAAGTGTTCCACTTCTTATTCAAAAAGTACGACCGCTTTAAAATCCAAACATATTCACACCGTAATTGGTTATATAAACTATAACATGCTCATTTTTAATTGTCAAAACTAGGGTATAGATTTCACTTCTTCTTTCGATTGTTCTGCTGATAAGCTATTATAAAATAGGGATTTTAAAGACATAAATAAAATGAAAATTTATTAATAAAGGAGGAATATAAATGAGCGAGGCATTTTCGGTACCTTACTTTAAAGAAAACTTCCGTCAGTTTATTGAAAAAAACAAAGATGTTTTCACCAAAACACATGCCATGAATGCGTATTACCGTTCTATTGTTGGTACTTTGATCAATGATAACCTGAATAAAAATAGTGAGACGGTTCGCCGCATCCGAAATTTAGAAATAGCTTATATTGAAGTTAAAAATGAAAAATAAGCTTATTATGAGAGAAAAAAGGGTATTGATTTTATAGAATACGTTTAAAATCATACTCGTCTCGGGCATCATGAAGATAGCCCATACATAAGGTGTTAAGAAGGATTTTTTTGCGTTCTTGACGAATGTAGATTAAGAACAGCATATCGTTTGACCTTGTTTGACCTTTTTTGTATGATGACAGTACAGTTATAAGTGAAAAAGGAGAAGGAGGAATTTTCATGAATTTAATTCCAACAGTAATCGAACAAACGAACCGTGGGGAACGCGCATATGATATTTATTCCCGCTTGTTAAAAGATCGTATCATCATGCTTGGCAGCGCAATTGACGACAACGTTTCAAACTCTATCGTAGCACAGCTGTTATTCTTAGCTGCAGAAGATCCGGATAAAGACATCTCATTGTACATAAACAGTCCAGGTGGATCCATTACAGCAGGTATGGCGATTTACGATACAATGAACTACATTAAGCCGAACGTTTCTACAATTTGTATCGGTATGGCAGCAAGTATGGGTGCATTCCTGCTTGCAGCTGGAGAAAAAGGAAAACGTTACGTTCTTCCAAACTCTGAAGTTATGATTCACCAGCCACTAGGCGGTACACGCGGTCAAGCGAGTGATATCGAAATCCACGCACGCCGTATCATTCAAATGCGTGAGCAGCTAAACAAAATCTTATCAGAAAAAACAGGTCAGCCGCTTGAAGTTATTGAGCGTGATACTGATCGTGATAATTTCTTGCTTGCAGAAGATGCCGTTAAATACGGATTGGTTGATAAACTAATTACATCTGTTGATGCAAAGTAAATAGTATGAGAAAAGGAGCCCTCAATATCGAGGCGCTCCTTTTTTTGTTTATTTAATTATCGCTACAATCTTCCCTCGGACATGTCTTTCAGATAATTTCTTAAGCCATACAGGTATTTCTTCTAATGTTATTTTTTCCGAAATCATCGAAGAAATTTTCCCATTTATAACTAACTGTGCCAATTCTTCATTCATGAAAGCCAAATCTTTTTGCTGATTGATATGATTTGAAAAATGGACAGCACCTAATGCGATCTCATGGAAAGACAAAGCTTGGCTAAAAGGTTTTACAGCCGAATAATCCGGGTTGCCGGCGATAAAGGCAATGCGTCCGTTAAAAGCAATACTCTTTAAAGAATCTGTGGCGTTTTGACGGCTAACGGTATCTAAAACTGCATCAACACCATTTTGATCTGTAAGCTCCATTACTCTTTTGTGAACATCTTCAGTTTTGTAAAAGATCACGTGATGGGCTCCAAGCTGCTTCACATACTCTTCGTTTTCAGGTGAGCATGTCGTAATGATTGTTGCTCCTATATTGGCTGCAAGCTGAATCGCAAACCCGCCAACACCACCAGCTCCCCCATGAATAAGAATCATCTCGTCTTTTTGAAGATTCATTTTTCGTATGAGAGCCTGGTAAGCGGTCATACCAGCACAAGGAAGAGCGGCAGCCTCTTCGTAAGACAATTTTTCTGGAATTTTTGCTGTTGTGTGGGCTGTTGTTACTGCGTATTCGGCAAAACCGCCATTTTTAGTAAAATCGCCGTGATAGAAAACACGATCACCTTTTTTTAGATTTGTAACACCTTCACCGATTTCTTCAACGATTCCAGCTGCGTCCACACCTAAAACATGAGGATATTCCCAGTTTGGATTTCCATTTGTGGCAACTTTATAATCAACCGGGTTCAGACCAGCCGCTTTGATTTTAATGAGAACTTCGCCGCGCATCGGGCTTGGCTTAGCCGTTTCACTAACCTTCATCTCGCTCCACATGTTTTTATCTTCTAACAACAAAGCTTTCATCTATGTATTCCCCTTTAAATGAGTTTGATTGAAATATACAAAGGACAGTATACCCACATCTCTATCACAAGAACAGAAAATTGCTTACAGGAAAAATCCCAAGCTTGTCCACTCTATATGGACAAACTTGGGATTTGTATTTGTCTGGGGTCTGTCCCCCCCTCGATTGCTTGGAGCATGGCTTTGGCTTTGTTGATGGTTTCTTCATATTCCCGCTCCGGTACTGAATCGGCTACTACTCCCGCTCCTGCTTGTACGTATGCTTTTCCGTCCTGGAAAACGATCGTTCGAATAGCGATACAAGAATCCATTTGTCCGTTAAAGCCTAAATAGCCTATTGCTCCACCATAAACGCCGCGTGCCTCTTTTTCGAGCTCAGATATAATCTGCAGCGCTCTTACTTTCGGTGCACCTGAAACTGTTCCAGCCGGCATACATGATCTCAGCGCATCAAAGAAGTCTTTGTCTTTCGCGATTTTACCTTTCACATGTGAAACCATGTGCATAACATGTGAATAACGCTCGATTTCCATATAAGATTCCAGCTCAACCGAACCAAATTCACTTACCCGGCCTACATCATTTCTGCCGAGGTCCACAAGCATCACATGTTCAGCACACTCTTTTTCATCAGCTAAAAGGTCCTCTTCAAATGCCAGATCTTCCTCAGTAGTATTTCCTCTTGGCCGTGTACCAGCAATCGGACGGTTTTCTACCCAGCCATTGTCTACTTTTACAAGAAGCTCTGGGGATGCCCCAACGATATATGTGTCTTCTGATTTGTAGTAATACATATAAGGCGATGGATTCATCGAACGAAGAAGTCTGTAAACATCAAAGGGATCTGCGTCTGTTTCTTGTTCGAAACGCTGCGATAATACAACTTGAAAAATATCACCTTTAAGAATGTATTCTTTCGCTTTTTTTACCATAGAACAAAATTCTTCTTTCGTATGGGAAGACGTAACTTCAGAAGAAGCTTTATCAAAGGAATGTTGATTCATTTTTGTGCTATTTTTCTTAGGCTGCTGTAGTTCACCATACGTTTTACGGATTTTTCCACACACTTGCTGATATTTAGAACGAATCGTTTCTTTGTCATCATCAGAAGTAATATGCAGGTTACAAATGATCGTTGTTTTTTGTTTCAAATGATCAAAAACAATCATTTCATCAGTGAACAAAAATTCCATTTCATTTTTTTGCTTAGATGGAGTGGGTGGTTTTGGTACATTTTCAAATGTATGAATGAGATCATACCCAAAAAAACCGACGGCACCTCCTGTAAAAGGAGGCAGTTCAGGGAGTTTAGGAGATTTATATTGTGAGATATGATTTTGCACGACTTCGAGCGGTGCACCGTGTTCATGAATCACTCGTTGTTCTTTTAAGTACGTAAGTTTAACGTCATTCCCTTTGCTTGCGATAACTAGAAAAGGGTTTCTGCCAATATAGGAATACCTTGCCCAGCGTTCTCCTCCTTCAACACTTTCGAGCAAAAAAGAATACGTTTCACGGCGCACTTTTTCAAATTGGGATATACACGTTTCATGATCGGATAAGTACGTAAAGCCGATCGGTATTACATTATAATTCTGGTTCGTTAGAGAAATTGTTTCCTCTAAAGAAGGAATAAACATATTCTTCACCTCTTTCAAAAAATAAAGCCCCCGCTTTTACATCTAGCGGAGGCTGATTAATTGCAACTTTAATAAACTAAGAAAGAGGTTTAATCCAGGATCAAATCTCAGGCTCAGCTCATCTATGCTTACTTTTCTCCACTCAACTCATCTAAAAAACTATTCTCCTGATTAAAAATCAATATAAAGGCTATAGAGGCTCCTGTCAACTCATGTAGGTTATTAACAACAGCATATTTACCTGTAAAACGACCGGCGAATAACCCATACCCAGCAAACACTAAATAAGAGAAACATGCTGAATGTTACAGTAATCATGAAAGCGAGCCCGAGCATGAGTCCTGAACTTCGGGGGATCTGCACATGGTACCCCACTAAAGAAATTGGATAAATACAAATGAAAAACAGCATACAAACCCAGTAGATCAGACGAAACGTACTTTTCTTCGGCTTCAAAATATAAAGAGTTAAAAGGATATTCAACAATGTTAAACACGCCGCAAACAACCAGTCATGCATCAGCTCAGAATGCTGCAAAACCATCGCCTCCTTTACCCTCTTTTACAGTATATAAAGGAAATGGAATAGACCAACCCTATCAAAATAAAGAAAACCGCCAAATGTCCTCGTGAAATGGACAATTTGGCGGTTTGTTTTTTTGTGGGGTCAGACCCCTTTTACTCTGCTTTGGAAACAAACGCTGCTAATGCTTCGATGGCTTCGTTTTCATCTGTGCCGTCGACAGATAATACAAGTTCAGATCCAGAACCAACAGCTAAGCTCATGATACCCATGATGCTTTTTGCATTCACTTTCTTTCCTTCTTTTTCAACGAAAACATCAGAGCTGTAACGGTTTGCTTCTTGTACGAAAAGTGCCGCAGGACGTGCTTGAAGACCACTCTTCAATTGGACAGTTACCTTTTTCTCTACCATTTTACTTTTACCTCCTCTTGCTCATTCTCTCTATTTATACATCAATTGATGGATTGACCTGTTCTAATTTTGTTTGCAATTTCATCAATTTTTCGCAATCGATGGTTTACACCTGATTTACTTACTGGGCCAGAAGAAATCATCTCGCCTAACTCTTTTAGTGTGATTTCCTGATGAGTAACACGCAGCTGTGCAATCTCACGGAGTTTATCAGGGAGTATCTCCAGTCCGACTTGGTCTTGAATGAACTTAATATTCTCGACCTGTCTCATTGCTGCTCCGACCGTTTTATTTAAGTTAGCGGTTTCACAGTTTACAAGACGATTTACCGAATTTCTCATATCTTTTAAAATACGGATATCCTCAAAGAACAGAACGGCATGGTGAGCACCAATGAGCGTTAAAAACTCAGAAATTTTTTCACCATCTTTTAAATAAATAATATACCCTTTTTTCCGTTCGAGTACCTTCGCCTTAAGGTTAAACTTGTTCATCAGTTCAGCAAGTGCAACCGTATGCTCTTCATACATCGAAAAAATTTCGAGATGATAGCTTGTCTCAGGATGGTTTACCGAACCACCCGCTAGAAAAGCTCCTCTCATATAAGCCCGTCTGCAACAGCTTTTTTTATTAAATTCATCTGCAATATTGCGAGTAAACGTAAACGAAACATCAATGATTTTCAGATCTTCCAACAACGCTCGTGATTCCTCAGAAACCCGTACGATATAAACGTTATTCTTCTTTAAACGCATCTTTTTCCGTACTAAAAGTTCAACGTGATAAGGATAAACAGTTTTTATCAAAGTATAAATTCTGCGGGCAATCGCAGCATTTTCAGTGGGAATATCAAGAATCAGCTTTCTATTGCTGAAAGAGATGGAACCATTCATACGAATCAATGCAGCCAGTTCAGCTTTTTTACAGCAATCCTTAAGCTCGAGCAGCGTTAATTCTTTTTTTGTATCAGCAGCGAATGACATCTGCATCAACACCCCTCTCTAGTTCCAAAAAAGAAAATTTAACAGACACAATGCCATTTTGTCAGTCATAGTTGCATGTGAAAGACCAACTTTTACAAGTTATTGAGTCAAAAATCATCATGCTAACCAGCTAAACTATTTTAAAGTGTTAAAAAAATTATCTTTCAATCAATCCTAACAATAAATCGGAAACACGTTTGGCATCATGCCTTACTAGTGAGCCATATTGAATAATATTATCGCAGACGAGGCCGATTCCAAATGACTTTAAACGTTCTTCGTCAAATTGAACCTGCTGAGACCCTTCTTCCAAGTATAAGTCCAAGAATTCTGAAGGAATGATCTCATTATTCACAATTACAACATCAATAAAATTATGCCCAACATGGTCGATTAAAGCCTGAATATGATCCCCTGCGGAGTAACCAGTAGTCTCACCAGGCTGTGTCATCACGTTGCACACATACACTCTAGGCGCCGTTGCCTCACGAATGGCGTTAGAAATTCCTCTAACAAGAAGATTAGGCAGGATACTTGTATAAAGGCTGCCGGGACCGATTACAATAAGGTCTGCTTCTTGTATTGCTTTTACACTTTCACGAAGAGGCTCAATTTCCTCGTCCGTTAAGTAAACTTTCTTAATCTTTTTATTCGACAGCGGGATTTTAGATTCCCCCTGAACAATTGTCCCATCTTCCATTTCCGCACATAAAACAATGCTGTTTTTGGCAGCAGGAAGTACTTGTCCTCTTACATTCAATACACGGCTCAACTCTCGTATTCCGGTCAAAAAGTCTCCCGTAATATCATGCATAGCAGCAAGCAGCAGGTTCCCTAAAGAATGACCCACAATTCCATCTCCAACCGTAAACCGGTGCTGAAACATTTTTTCAACAAGCGGCTCTACTTCAGAGAGCGCGGCAATCACGTTTCTAACATCACCCGGCGGAGGCATGTCATAATCTTTCCTTAAGCGTCCGGAACTGCCGCCATCATCTGCTACTGTGACGATAGCAGTTATATCCACTGGGTAGCGCTTCAAACCGCGGAGCAAGACTGATAATCCTGTTCCGCCGCCGAGCACCACCATTTTTGGCTGCTTTTCCATCTATACTTTATCCTTTCCCATATCCCTATGGCTGCTGAATGTCACATATTCTTTAGAAAGTGCGTTCCCAATATACTCGGCAAGGGCTACTGATCGATGTTTACCGCCAGTACAGCCGATCCCTATAATCAGCTGGCTCTTCCCTTCACGCTTATATTGCGGCACCATGAAATGCAGCAGGTCCAAAAGCTTTTCTAAAAATTTATTTGTCTCAGGCCATTTCAGTACATACTCTGAAATATCAGGTTCGAGTCCTGTTCGAGGTCTCATATGTTCAATATAATGCGGGTTCGGTAAAAAACGCACATCAAACACGAGATCCGCATCGATCGGCATTCCGTATTTAAAACCAAAAGACATCACATTAATCGTAAATGGATGGGCTGCATTCGTTGAGAATCTCTGTATAATACGTTCACGCAGCTGTAAAGGTTTCAAATCGGTTGTATCGAGAATTTGCTGTGCTCTTCCTTTTAATTCTTCGAGCATCTGTCTTTCTTGGTGAATCCCCTGCAGAGGGTTCCCGCTTTTCGCAAGAGGATGTGACCGGCGCGTTTCTTTATATCGCCGCACAAGTGTAGGATCCTTACAGTCCAAATATAAAATCTGAGGCTGCACATCTGAATTCAGAGCCAGCTGGTCAAGCGTTGCGAATAATTGGTCAAAAAATTCCCGGCCGCGCAAATCCATAACAAGGGCAACCTTATTAAGCTTACCAGCCGATTCTTGCATTAATTCTACAAATTTAGGGAGTAATGCAGGAGGCAAATTATCTACACAGAAAAAGCCTAAATCCTCAAAGCTCTGCATGGCTACTGTTTTACCAGCACCTGACATTCCTGTAATAATAACCATCTGTACGTCTTGTCTATCCATGCCGATTCCCCCTATTTCTATGTTCAATGCTTATGCAATTATTTCTTCATTATGCCGGATCTAATCGATAAGAAAGAAGCTCAAAATCCGGTGTATACGTAAATGTGCCAAAAATCATGTTGCTTCCTTTTGTCACATAATCCAAAATATGATGATCTCCTGGAGCCATCGGCAAATCTCTGACTTCTTCAATCGGCTTCCAAGATAAAATACCTTCTTCACACTCATCGAGGGCATCACCTTCAGAGTCGGTTGCTAAAAATGTGAACATCATCCACTCTGAAACGATTTTGTCGCCTTCTTTAATTATAAAATTAAAAACACCTTTTAATTGCGGATTTTTTAAATAAATACCGGTTTCTTCACGGTATTCACGAATAACAGTATCACGAATAGACTCTTCGGACTCCATCTTTCCGCCAGGAGCTACCCACCAGCCCCGTCTAGGTTTTTGAAGCAATAAAACTTCATTTTCTTTTATTAATACACAGTTTGTTACTCTTTGCACTTTGCTTCACCTCAGGGCTTAGTCCTTTTACTAAGTATACTAAATAATGTAACCCCTCACAACATAGACACCTCAAGGGTTTGAGCTTAGTCAGCCAACAGAATGGCAAATACTTTTTCACAGTCTATATTATGACAAAAAAAAGGACACGGAACTAAGCTCCGTGTCAAAGTCTTGCCTTTATAAAAAGGGGGTCAATTTCTTATTCTTATAATACCCCACAATTATTTCACCATTGTTACAAGATGATTAATTAGAAGTTACGTTTTTTAACTTTTCAGCCAAATTTTCCACATAGTGTTGTGCAGCCTGTGCTGCGATGCTTCCATCACCTGTTGCTGTAACGATTTGACGCAATGTTTTTTCACGAATATCACCTGCAGCAAAGATACCAGGGATTTTCGTTTCCATTTGCTCGTTCGTTTCCACATAGCCATTTTCATTCGTGATTCCAAGATTTTTAAATGCTGCATTCAGTGGAAGCATTCCGATATAGATGAAAACACCATCTGTAGGAAATTCTTGCTCTTCACCTGTTTCAGAGTGAACGAGTGTCACTTTACTTACTTTGTTATTTTCACCGTGAATTTCTTTTACAGAATGGTTCCAGATGAAGTCGATTTTATCATTGTCAAAAGCTCGCTGTTGAAGGATTTTTTGTGCACGAAGCTTGTCGCGTCTGTGTACAATCGTCACTTTTGTCGCAAAACGAGTCAAGTATACGCCTTCTTCAACGGCAGAATCGCCGCCGCCAATGACTACGAGTTCACGATTTTTAAAGAACGCCCCATCACATACCGCACAATAGGAGACACCGCGTCCTGAGAATTCTTTTTCTCCCGGAACGCCAATCTTCTTATATTCCGCACCTGTAGAAATGATGATTGAACGTGCTTTGTATGTTTTGCTTCCAGCGTTGATCGTTTTATACTCTTCTCCATCTACGATCTCTTTCACATCGCCATAAGCGTATTCCGCTCCGAACTTTTTCGCATGTTCAAACATTTTGTTTGAAAGCTCAGGTCCTAAAATATGATCAAAACCAGGATAGTTTTCAACATCTTCTGTGTTCGCCATTTGTCCGCCAGGGATTCCGCGTTCGATCATGATCGTATCTAAATTAGCGCGAGATGTGTACACCGCGGCAGTCATACCCGCTGGACCTGCACCAAGTATTGCTACGTCATAAATTTTTTCTTCTGACATTCTTAAAACACTCCTTATATAAGGAAATTCTTATTTGCTCTATTACATCCTAACGAGTCATAGGATGAAAGTCCATTATTCTGCTCAAACGTTGCGGTTTACCCAGCTAATCAGCTTTTTAATTCTTAGTGAAAGGACCGCGACAGTGATTCCATAAAGTTCTGCAGACGCTTTTTTAGTCGAATTTCCTTTTTGTTTTCGGGAAAGGTGATCTATTGCTGCTGCGACTGCATGTTTGTTATCAAAGATTTTTTCGCCGGTTTGTTCAGATAGCTTAATCGCTTCTGACCAATAAAATAGGACTTGTTCGTCTATGATAGCACCATGAACCTTAATCACCTGCATAACATCCAAAGCCTTAGTCAAAATAGCTGAAGGACTGCCCACTTCTACGATATTCTCTTCATGCGCTAATTTTACAGATTGCTCTGGCCGATGTTCAAGCATGATATTTGCAGCGATTTCTTTTATAAATAAGTTCTCTTCTGGCCGTAAACAAAATTCACTCAGCGTTTTATAAGCCTCTTCATTTTTATTCCCTCTTAAAAGGAATAAATGCGTAATTTTATTTTTTTCCAACCCTTTACGTACATGCTGAATATGCTCCATCGCTTTGATCTGTCTATCTTTTTTTGGTTTATTATGCTTATTCAGCGGAATACGATATTGATAATCTCCGCCTGCAACTGTTAATTCGTCTTTAAGAGCTCTTTCCATATAATACGGAGCGACGTTGCCTTCCGGATCTAGATCGAGCACTTTTTTCCACGTCTTAACTGAAAGTTCTTTTTTTCCAAGCGCATAGTATGAAACGGCAAGCATATGTGTCGTCACCGGATCAAATACAAATGAAGATTTCTTTAAGGATTGAAGCCATTTGTTAGCATGAACATGTTCTTCTAAAAGACCGAACGTGTTTCCGAGCTTGTATCGATGTTCAGCATGAATCGGATGCACCGACTTCAACCGGTCAACAATCTTCCCACCTTGCTCATCCATTCCAAGGTGAAACAGAAAAATGGCTAAATTACACAAAGCATTTAAGTTTCCGGGATTTTTAACCAATACATCCTCTAATACAGAAATGGCTTCGTCAAATTCACTTTTATAAAAATGTGTTAACGCTAGATTGTTATATGCCGCCCAAAATTTAGGATGATTGATGATGATTTCGCGCAACTGATCCTGTGCAACCGGCAAATCACCTCGCTCGATCGATTGTCTTGCTTCGTCATGAGCTTTTATCAATTCTTCCTCTTCGGTCATCGGCATATCTTGTGATTTAGTGCCTGTTTCAAGATTGATTAAATCCAGCAGCTCTTGCGTGTCATCAAGAAATTCACCGTCTGGATCGTTATGCATGTATAGCAAAGCATGCTCTTCAGCATCAGAATACATCCCTAGATGTGCAAAGTTATTGGCAAGGAAGAAGTGGCATTCAGACATCATATCTGATCCGGACTGTTCCAATGCACTCAATAAATGACGATTGGATTCCTCATATTCACCAATCTCAGCTAATGTTGAAGCTAACTGGCACAAAAAAGAAGGTTCTTCTGGCTGAAAAGTAACTGCCCGCTCAAACATTTTTTTCGCTCTATATAAATCACGCCGATTGTAGGCTTTAATTCCTTTTTCAAAAAAATAATCCCCATCTTGAATAAAGGGAAGAACGCGTCCACTCAACTGACTGGCGCTTTGTCGTTTTTGCATATTTTAAGTTCCTCCATTTTACTATGTAAACCCGCTTACTTCTTTATCGTTCAGTTTACAAAGTTTTCAACCCAAAAAATTATAACATAGGTGAAAAATTCAAACACCCCTGTAACTGTAATTAAGGGATGGAAGTTTTCGACAAAAACCACAAGAGGGGGTCTGACCCCACTTGTGGACAAATCCCTGATTTGTCCACGTGGGGAGAACAACTTCAGATTACATATGCATTTTACGGTATATGTTCTTTTATTTGTTACACGTTTATAAAACGCATCCCCTTAGAAATGAGCAAAAAAAAACGGCTAAGAAATAGCTTCTTAGTCGTCTTTTTTTGTATGGCGTTCTTCTAATGTCTTTAAGATGTCATCCAACGGTACGTTTTGTTCTTGTAAAAGGACCAAAACGTGATAAAACAGATCAGATACTTCCCATCTTAATTCTTCAGGGTCGCGATTTTTCGCAGCGATAATAACTTCTCCTGCTTCTTCGCCGACTTTCTTGAGAATTTTATCTACACCTTTTTCAAATAAGTATGTTGTGTATGCACCTTCTGGCATTTCGTGCTGACGCTGTGCGATGATTTCCTGCAACTCGTTTAAAATGGCATAACGATTTGAGGATGGACCAGCATCACTGTTTGTTTCTGCTTCAAACAGCGTTTCAGAAAAACAGCTGTACGATCCTGTATGGCATGCAGGTCCCTTTGGCTCTACTAAAATTACTAAAGCATCCTGATCGCAATCATATCGAATGCTCTTTACTTTTTGTGTGTTTCCCGATGTTTCACCTTTGTGCCATAATTTTTTTCGAGATCTTGAAAAAAATACAGTTTCGCCGATTTCGACCGTTTTTTCGAGCGAAGTTTTGTTCATGTATGCGACCGTTAAAACCTCTTTTGACTGATAATCCTGGACTACAGCAGGAATCAGACCGTTATCATCAAAATTCAAAGTTTCAAATTTCAACGTACAGACACCCCCAAAGTTTGCAATTCTGACTTTAGCTCTCCAATTGATGTTTCTTTATAATGAAAGATGCTAGCCGCAAGCCCCGCATCAGCCTTGCCAATCGTGAACGCATCGTAAAAATGGTCTGCCGATCCGGCACCTCCAGAAGCGATTACAGGAACGGTTACTGCCTCACTCACTTTTTTCGTCAGTTCTAAATTAAAACCGGATTTTTCACCGTCTTTATCCATGCTGGTCAGCAAGATTTCGCCGGCTCCCCGCTTTACCGCCTCTCTTGCCCAATCAGTAACTTCCCATTGGGTGGGTTTGCGGCCACCATGTGTAAATACCCGCCATGATCCAAGCTCTTCATCATATTTAGCATCAATCGCTACGACGATACATTGTGCTCCGAAGAAATCTGATCCTTCAGTTATCAACTCTGGTCTTAGAAGGGCTGCTGTATTTACTGAAACTTTATCAGCTCCTGCTCTTAAGACTCTTTTCATATCTTCTAGTTTATTGATTCCTCCGCCGACCGTAAAAGGGATAGCGAGTTCGGCTGCGACTTGCTCCACAACTTCCACCATTGTATCCCGGCCTTCATGGCTTGCTGAAATATCGAGAAAAACGAGCTCGTCTGCACCTTCTGCATCATAAAAACGGGCAAGCTCTACAGGATCTCCGGCATCGATTAAATTTAAAAACTGAATACCCTTTACAACTCTTCCTTCTTTAACATCCAAACACGGAATGATTCTTTTCGTCAGCATGACTCAACACTTCCAATCGCATCAGAAAGTGTGAATCTTCCTGTATATAAAGCTTTTCCGATAATAGATCCTGCAATTTTTCGTTCATCTTTTTTTACGTAAATTAAATCGTTAATTGAGCTGACCCCGCCAGATGCGATTACTTCTTTTCCAGTAACGCGTGCGAGTTCACCAATGGCTTCAATATTCGGTCCTTGCATCATGCCGTCCTTTGAAATATCCGTAAAAATAAATGTTTCAGCACCTTCTTCTACAAGACGTTTAGCAAGATCAACAGCTAAAATATGTGATGTTTCAAGCCAGCCTTCTGTCGCTACAAAACCATCGCGGGCATCTAGGCCAATCGCGATTTTACTGCCATATTTTCTTAACGCTTCTCTTACAAATTCCGGATTAGAAACAGCTGCACTGCCAAGGATTACTCGGTCAACACCTTGATCTAAATAGTATGAAACGTCATCCATGGAACGAATGCCACCGCCGATTTGCACTTTAACAGGAAGCTCTTTTGCCACCCGCAAGACGTGTTCATGATTTACCTTTTGGCCATCTTTAGCACCGTCGAGATCCACCATATGAATCCATTCTGCACCTTGATTTGCAAATTCTTTTGCCATATCAAATGGCGAATCGCCGTATACTGTCTCTTGATTATAATCCCCTTGCAATAGTCTTACACATTTCCCGTCTAGCATATCGATTGCTGGATAAAGTGTGAATGAACTCATTGTTTTCCCTCCTCAACGAATCGGCAAAAGTTTTTCAGCATCCCCATGCCCGTTTCAGAACTTTTTTCAGGGTGAAACTGCGTCCCCATAATGTGATTGAGCCCTACTACTGCAGGAACTTCAACACCTTCATAGTAAGCTGCTGCTGCAAGAACTTGCGGATTATCAGTTGCTACAACATATGAATGGACAAAATATACATAGCCCTCAGCCAGACCTTGAAGTAATGGCTGATTTTTTTGTTGAAAATGCAAATTGTTCCACCCCATGTGAGGGACTTTATACATTTTACCTTCTGGGTTTCTTCCGCTAAAACGGGTTACTTTTCCGGGCAGAAGACCGAGTCCTGACGTCATTCCGTTCTCAGCACTCTCATCAAAAAGGAGCTGCATGCCTAAGCAAATTCCCATTAGAGGCTTGCCATTTTCAGTTTCTGTTTTAATAAACTCAGCAAGACCTGTTTCCTCCAGCTGGTGCATCGCATCTTTAAATGATCCAACTCCAGGAAGCAGCAAGCCGTCTGTTTCATGAAGCTCTTCTGGATTTCCTGATAGAATGTAAGGCTGTCCGATTCTTTTTAATGCTGAACAAACGGAATGAAGATTACCCATTCCATAATCAATAATTCCGATCATCTATAACATCCCTTTCGTAGAAGGCACTCCTTTTACACGAGGATCAAGTTGAGTTGCTTCATCCAGTGCTTTTGTAAAAGCTTTAAATACTGCTTCAATCATATGATGCGTGTTTGTTCCATAATGAACGATCACATGAAGATTCATTCGCGCTTCTAATGCCAGTTTCCAAAAGAATTCATGTACGAGTTCTGTATCAAACGTTCCCACTTTTTGAGTCGGAAACTCTGCTCGGAATTCTAAATGTGGGCGGTTAGAAAGATCGATTACCACTTGAGCAAGTGTCTCATCCATCGGTACGAATGCGTTTCCGTACCGTTTAATTCCTCGTTTATCACCAAGAGCGCCTTGAATCGCTTGTCCGAGGCAGATGCCAATATCTTCAGTCGTATGATGATCGTCAATTTCCACATCACCATTTGCATTTACTGTTAAGTCAAAGTGTCCGTGGCGGGCAATGGCATCAAGCATATGGTTCATAAAAGGAACCGGTGTTTGAATATCGGCTTGACCTTCTCCATCGATTGAAAAAGATAAGCTAATCTGTGTTTCTTTCGTATTTCGTTCAATCGTGTGCTGACGTTTGTTTTCCATTTATTTTTCCTCCAGTCGAACATCAATTGCTCTGGCATGTGCTTCAAGACCCTCTAAACGCGCAAACGCAGAAATCTTATGCCCGTTCTCTTTGATCGCCTGCTCACTATAGCGGATCACACTCGATTTCTTCATATAATCATCCACATTCAGCGGACTCGAGAAACGAGCTGTACCGTTTGTAGGCAATACGTGATTGCTGCCGGCAAAATAATCGCCAACAGGCTCCGAACTGTATTCCCCAAGGAAAATTGCACCTGCATGCTTTATTTTTCCGAGCACACTCATCGGGTCTTTTGTCATGATCTCTAGATGTTCAGGAGCGATCTTATTAATTACATCTGTTCCTTCATCAAGTGAGTTTACAACATAAATTGCACCAAAATCTTTTATAGCTTGTGATACGATATCTTTTCTTGGCAGACTAGCAAGCTGCTCCTCAACTTCTGCCGCAACTTGTTCAGCCAGTTCCTGTGATGTTGTTACTAAGATTGCTGCTGAACGGGGATCGTGTTCCGCTTGTGACAATAGATCCGCGGCAATGTACTTTTCGTTCGCTGTTTCGTCAGCAAGAACCGCAATTTCACTTGGTCCTGCAATCATATCAATATCGCATACGCCAAAAACTTCTCGCTTCGCGAGTGCTACATAGATGTTTCCCGGTCCAACGATTTTATCTATTTTAGGCACAGTTTCCGTTCCGTATGCTAATGCACCAATCGCTTGGGCACCGCCTATTTTAAACATTCGTTTAACTCCAGCAACATGAGCTGCAGCTAAAACGGCCGATGGAAGCTTTCCATCTTTTCCTGGCGGCGACACTAAAACGATCTCCTCAACACCAGCGACAACAGCTGGTATTACACCCATTAAAACAGATGATGGATAAGCTGCTGTACCGCCTGGAACATAAACACCTACTGAATCAAGCGGTGTTAATTTTTGTCCTAGGAGAGTTCCGTCCTCTCTCGTAAAAAACCAAGATTGTCTTTTTTGCTTTTCGTGATATTCACGAATGTTGGCAGCTGCTTCAATTATAATGTTTACCAATTCTTGATCAAGTGATGAGAGAGCTTCATCTATTTCTTCCTTTGTAACCTCTAGTGATTCCAAAGATACACCATCAAACTGTTTTGTATAATCAAAAAGGGCTTTATCACCCTCGTTTTTTACAGTCTGCAAAATATCCAGTACCGCTTTGCGCTGCTGTTCCGTATTTTGCTCGACGCTTCTTGCAAGGCTTTTTAATTCTGTGACAGGCTGGATTTTCATGCATTATCCCCCTTGCTTTCCACAAGTGTCCGAAGCCGTTCGACCATTTCGTTGATGCGGACAGCATGCAGCCGATAACTGGCCGGGTTCACAATTAGACGTGATGTGATGTCAGCAATTCTTTCGAGTTCAACAAGACCATTCTCTTTTAACGTTCTGCCCGTTGATACGATATCCACAATGTGATCAGCCAATCCAATCAGTGGCGCTAATTCTATCGAACCATTCAGTTTAATCACTTCTACTTGCTGGCCTTGTTCTCTAAAATAGTGAGCAGCTACATTCGGATATTTGGAAGCGATTTTCGGTGCGATCCTCTCATGATTGCCGTCTGGGAGCCCCGCTACTGCTAAATAGCAGGCAGAAATATTTAAATCGAGCACTTCATATACATCTCGTTCTTCTTCCAGCATGACGTCTTTTCCTGCGATTCCGATATCGGCAACTCCGTGTTCAACATACGTCGGTACATCCATCGGTTTTGCTAGAATAAAACGTAATTCGGCCTCAGGAACATCGATAATCAGTTTTCTCGATTCATCAAATTCAGGAGGCAGAGGATAACCCGCTTGTCTTAACAGATCTACCGCTTCTTCAAATATTCTCCCTTTTGGCATCGCCATCGTTAAAGTTGTATTCATGAAAAGTCCTCTCCTTGCTGACTTCCTATTAAATAGTGAACTTCATCAAAACGTTTGCTGAAGTCATCGACGTTCGCTACACCAGAAAGGTCCTGCATGACAATCTGAGTACCTTTTTCTCTCTTTTCTTTCGCCCATTGCAATGCTTCTCTTCTTCGTTCTGGTGTAAACAAGATGCATTGCGGTCTCAAAGATACATTTCTGTAGTCTAAAGCTTCTATTAAATAATCCATTCGAATGGCAAATCCGATTGCTGGTGCGTGACGGTCAAATCGGCTTAACAATTCATCATAACGGCCACCGCTTGAAATGGGTGCTCCAATACCTGCTGCATATCCTTCAAAAACGATTCCCGTGTAATAGCTCATATGACTGAACAATGTAAAATCAAAGACAATATTTTGCGAAGCATTATAATCTTCCAACAAGCTGTACAGTGTTTTTAATTCTGCAAGCGCCCTCTGTCCTTTAACATTTGGAGACAATTTCGCAGCCTCCTTCAACACGTCTGCTCCTCCTCTTAAATCGAGTAGTTTTAATAATCGCTGTGTGTCGATCGATGAAAGAGGAAGTTCTTTCACGTGTGAAGCATATCCCACATAATTTTTTTCATTTAAATAACGCAGAAGTTCTCCTGCTCGATTATCATTTCCTAAAATCTCAGCTAACAGTTCTTGTACGAAACCGATATGTCCGACTGCAATTGTAAAAGATGAAATCCCGCTCTTTTTAATTACTTCTGTCATTAATGCGAGTGCCTCCGCTTCAGCACTTGCCGTTCCATCCCCAATCAGCTCGATGCCGACCTGTTCGAATTCAGCAGGTCTGCCCCCTTCACGCTGCTGGGCTCTGAAAACTGGCGAGCTATACGCAAGACGGATCGGATAAGCGACATTTTTCATGCTTGATGACACAACCCTGGCGATCGGGGCGGTCATATCTGGCCGCAAGACGAGTGTTTTTCCTTCCATATCTAAAAGCTTAAATAGCTGCTGATCTAAAATGGCTGAAGCTTCTCCAACTGTATCGTGATATTCCAATGTTGGTGTTTGAATAAACTGGTAGCCCCAAGCTTCCATTTCATTTTTTATCACATTTTTTATTTCTTCATTTTTTTGATAAAAAGCAGGCAGTGTATCCCTCATTCCTGCGGGCTTTTCGAATACAAATGGTTTTGACATTTACCTTCATCCTTTATATGAAAAGAGTTCTTAATTTTACAAACACTTTAGTTCGCTAATATACTACCATGATAAAGATTTATCTGTTAGTCTACACGTCCTTATTTATAAAGTCAACACAAAATGCTAAACTAAATGACGTTAAGAAAAAGGATTTTAGGGAATAGTATGTAAATAAAAATCTAGGTAAGAAATACATACTGTTTTAGAAAGGACGGAATCATCATTGTTTAACCGCATCTTTATGTTTGCTATCATTATCGGTGTACCGCTATCTGTTATTGGAAGCCTTATGCACTGGCCGGCTGTTATGCTTTTTGTGATTTACTGTGCTACGATCGTTGCACTCGCAGGTATTATGGGACGCGCTACAGAAAGTCTGGCAATCGTTGCAGGACCAAGAATAGGCGGATTGCTGAATGCTACTTTTGGAAATGCTGTTGAACTTATTATTTCTATTTTTGCTTTAAAAGCAGGACTCATAAGTGTAGTGTTAGCTTCTTTAACGGGTTCTGTACTAGGAAACCTTTTACTAGTTGGAGGATTATCCTTTTTTGTCGGCGGACTGAAGTATAAGCAGCAAAAGTTCAACATACATGATGCACGGCATAACGCTGGTCTTCTTATTTTTGCAGTAGTCGTTGCTCTTGTTTTCCCTGAGGTGTTCTCTTATAAACTGAACGATGCGGATTCACTTACGCTGAGCGTTTGGGTTTCAGTCATCATGATCATCCTTTATCTCGCTGCATTATTATTTAAACTTGTTACACATCGAGGCGTTTATGTTTCTGAGCACGATGAGGATCATGGTGAAGAAATTGCTGAATGGAGTAAAGGTAAAGCTCTTACTATTCTGGCACTTGCTACAGTTGCCGTCGCTTATGTTTCTGAAAAACTCGTACATACCTTTGAAGAGGTTGGACATACGTTAGGCTGGAGTGAAGTGTTTATCGGGGTTATCATTGTTGCAATTGTCGGTAACGCAGCTGAGCACGCATCCGCAATTATTATGGCCTACAAAAACAAAATGAACGTAGCCGTGGAGATTGCGATTGGCTCAACTCTTCAAATTGCCATGTTCGTCGCACCAGTGCTCGTCTTGATTTCACTTTTTTTCCAACAGTCGATGTCGCTCGTTTTCTCATTGCCTGAACTTATCGCCATGGTTCTTGCCGTATTCTTAACCATCACCTTAACAAGTGATGGCGACACGAACTGGTTTGAAGGACTTACACTTTTAGCAGCGTATGTCATCATGGGTGTTGGATTTTATCTTCTATAAATGAAAAGCATTTAGCGGTGAAGGATGTATATATCCTTCGCCGTTTTTCTTTGAGCAATTTTGGAATAAATAAGTTGATTCTTTGATACAGTGAATTATAGGACAAGTTAAGGACGGTGTGAAAACGTGGAGAACTATATAACGGTCGGATCTTTCCCTATAAAAGTGGTATGGCTAGCGATTCTAGGTTCTGTTCTAGTGGCTTATGGAGTATTAGCTTTAAAACTTAAAAATGAGGATGATAAAAAACAGCTGAGTGAAGTATTAAGCAATGCCATCGTAATGTTCTGGTTCATTTGGAAATTTAGCTACGCAGTTCTGCATCCGTTTCTCATTTTCAAACATCCGTTGAACCTCCTGTATTTTAATGGGGGTGAAACAGGAATTATCGTAGGCATGATTATTGCTGTTCTATACCTTTTATGTGCAGCAGGAAAAAGACATTTGGAGAGAAGCCGACTTTTTTATTGCGGGGTTTTAGGGTTAACCTTATTTTTCACTGTATTTTATGGAGCTCATTATTTCAGTGACACCCTTTTATCAGATGGATTGATTACCTTATTTTTTGCTGTTCTGTCTATTTATTTATATATACTTGGTGCTTTTCAGCCAAAGAAAACGGTTGTTTCAATCTTAGTGACCGCTCTTTTCTTTGCGGTAGTGACAAACGGACCTTTTAGCGATAAAAAAAGTGATACAGCAGCTATCGAAACAGCCGCTTCTGGGTTGAATCCAGGCAACCATGCACCAGATTTCCGACTCCAGACCCTTGATGGAAAAACCATAAAGCTTTCCGACTTAAAAGGGAAAGTGGTGTTATTGAACTTCTGGGCCACTTGGTGCCCGCCTTGCCGTGCAGAGATGCCTGAGATGGTAAGATTTTATAATGAACGTTCCTCTGAAAAAATAGAGATTTTGGCTGTTAATCTGACAGATAGTGATACAGTAGGTAATGTGAAAAAATTTACAAAAGACTACAAACTGCCTTTTCCAGTCCTTCTGGATTCTGCAGGAACAGTTGGAGACATCTATAAAACTGTTACTATTCCAACTACATTTGTAATAGATGCGAAAGGAACGATCAAAGAAAAACATATTGGACCGATGAGCTACGACATGATGACGGAATTTGTGAATGCCGCACGGTAACAAGTGCATTAAGATGAATTCGCTGTTGGAGTTGAAATTGGAGTCGGCGTCGGATTTTGCCGAAAATCGGTTCGTGGTTATTTGCAAATTAACGTGGAATTATTGAAATTAACGCGGATATATTGCGCTTTTTCGTGGATATATTAGGATTTACCGTTGAATTAAATAAAAAACAGAGCTTCTAAACAGATCGTAAAGCCTAAATTTATGACGGAGAAACCAAAATGACGCAAAATGAACAAAAAAAGACTCAGAAGTGAGCAAAAATCACTTTTGAGTCTTCCTTTTTCCCACTTATTTAATCATGTACCGCAAAAAGTTCGATATGACCGGTCTGAATCAGGAGGCAGATCAGTGTATTCCTCCTGCTCAGGTGAGTGAGCGTAAGGATTAGAAAGAACTGCAAGGAGTTTCTCCATCACGCTGTAGTCTTCTTTTTCCTCTGCTGCTTTTAGGGCTTCTTCTACACGATGATTTCTCGGTATTACAGCAGGATTGCTGTTTTGCATCAGCTCTTTAGAAGCAGTTTTTGACTCCGTCTGCCTGCCCAATCTCTCCTGCCATTTCTCGTGCCACTTAATAAATTCCGGAGTAGCAAACAGTTCTGTACCTTCCTTTGAATCGAAAGTTAAAGCACGGAAAGTATTCGTATAGTCAGCTCGATGTTTGTGCATCAGCTCCAGCAGATCTTCAATGAGCGATTCATCTTCATTCTCTTCATTAAAGAGCCCGAGTTTTGCCCGCATGCCTGTAAACCAGTTCCTATAAAAGAACTTGCCAAATTCAGATATTGCGTTTTGGGCAATTTCGACTGCCTTCTCTTGATCTTCATGCAGCAGCGGTAATATGGATTCCGCGAACCGGGCAAGATTCCATCCCGCAATACTCGGCTGATTTCCAAAAGCATAACGTCCTTGAACATCAATCGAACTGAAAACCGTTGCTGTATCATACGTATTCATGAAAGCACAAGGACCATAATCAATGGTTTCACCGCTGATCGTCATGTTGTCCGTGTTCATCACACCATGAATAAAGCCAGCCAATTGCCACTTAGCGATTAGCGACGCCTGACGCTTGATCAATTCTTTGAACAAGTTTAAATAGCGATCATCATTTTCTGCCACTTCTGGATAATGGCGCTTTAATGCATAATCAGCCAAAGCTTTAAGATCATCCACCGTTCCAAATCGCGCAGCGTATTCGAACGTCCCAACCCGCAGATGACTGGCGGCTACCCGTGTTAGAATGGCACCTGGAAGCTCCGTTTCTCGGATGATCGTTTCACCCGTTGTGACTACTGCTAAGCTGCGAGTAGTTGGTATGGCTAGTGCGTGCATCGCTTCACTGATGATGTATTCGCGAAGCATCGGTCCAAGCGCTGCCCTTCCGTCACCGCCCCTGGAGTATGGCGTTCTGCCTGAACCCTTTAGCTGAATATCAACACGATTGCCTTCAGGGGTTATCTGTTCGCCAATCATCATAGCCCGGCCGTCTCCTAATTTTGTAAAATGTCCGAATTGATGCCCAGCATAGGCTTGTGCAAGAGATGTCGCACTTTCAGGAAAGTGGTTACCTCCAAACACTGCTAAACCCTCTTCACCTCGGAGTTCATTTGGATCCAGTCCCAGTGATTCTGCTAATGGTTCATTGAGGATAATCAATTTTGGCGAAGGTACTGGATTCGGCTGGGTTTGGGTGAAAAATGTTTTCGGTAATCGGGAATAACTGTTTTCCAAGCTCCAGCCCGTTTTTATTTTTTCATCTCTATTAGACATCGAATCAACCTTTTTACATTTGTCATATTTGTATATTACCTTTTTTAACAAAATTCTAGACCCTCTTAATATGTCCTTCTCCACAATGATAGCATTCTCACCAGACTTCTCAACAAAATCGATCCGATCCACTAATCAAAAATAGTTTATTTTTCCATTTTATAAAAGCGCTTGCATTTTCAAATGTGTGTACTATAATAACTTGTATACAAGTATACTCGTATTTCTCAAGGAGATGAATGATGAGCGAATCTAAAGAACTTTTATATCCTGCAAAATGGCTATCTAAAGCTTCCGCTGGTGATCGTGTCGCATGCGAGCTTAGAATGCGTATTATTTCAGGCATAATTGAAAGCGGTACCATATTATCTGAAAATAAACTTGCAGCGGAATACAATGTAAGCCGTTCACCGATTCGTGATGCCTTAAAGGTATTGGCAAACGAAAACCTTATTCGATTAGAAAGAATGGGTGCTGTAGTTACTGGAATTACAGAAAAAGAAGTAGAAGAAATCTATGATGTTCGGCTGCTTATTGAAACGTTTGTTTTTGAACGGCTTGTAAAAATAGACACATCCGAAGTAGTGAGAGAGCTTAATAAAATTTTAGAAATGATGCTCATCGCTATCAAATACAGAGATGCTGATGAATTTGCATTTCAGGATGTTTTATTCCATGAAACGATTATCCGCGCTATTGATCATTCCTATATCACGATGATCTGGAGTAATACTAAGCCCGTTATGGAGAGCTTTATCCTGTTATCAATGAGAATGCATTTTAGTAAAAAATATGATGATCTTTCTCGTATCGTAAAAAACCATGAACTCTATATTGAAGCCATCAAAACAAAAAATAGAGACATCATGATTCAATCGCTTCACCAAAACTTTGATGATGTTCAAGGAAAAGTAGATGACCTTTGGATGTCACAACAAATGCTATCTAGAGCGAGGGAACAAGAAAAGGAGTAACAAAAATGACTGATATCGACGGTACACATAAACGAGAAAAGACTAGCTACATGATAGGTGTCGACATCGGAACGACAAGTACAAAAGCTGTTTTATTTAATGAAAACGGGAAGGTCATCTCCCAAGAAAATATTGGCTATCCCCTTCATACACCGGATATTTCAACAGCTGTACAAGATCCAGAACAAATTTTCCAAACTGTTTTGCAAGCCCTTTCAAATGTGGTTAAGCAATCAGACTGTTCTCAAAATGAGATCTCGTTTATTTCGTTCAGCAGTGCTATGCATAGTGTAATTGCTATGGACGAAAACGATCAGCCTCTAACTCCTTGTATCACTTGGGCTGATAATCGCAGTGAGAGCTGGGCGCGTAAAATAAAAGATGAGCTTAATGGGCATGAGGTTTATAGACGGACGGGGACACCCATTCATCCAATGTCGCCATTAAGCAAAATTGCCTGGCTTGTAAATGAACAGCCCGAAATTGCAGATAAAACGAAAAAATATATTGGGATTAAAGAATATATCTTCAAAAAGCTTTTTAACGAATATGTTGTCGATCATTCCTTAGCTTCTGCGATGGGTATGATGAATCTCAATACTTTGAATTGGGATGAAGAAGCTTTAAACATCGCCGGCATATCACGGGATCAATTATCTTCAATCGTGCCGACAACGTCGATTTTTAAAAACTGTCAGCTAGAATTGGCGAAGCAGATGGGTATCGATTCTCAAACGCCGTTCGTTATTGGGGCTAGTGATGGCGTGTTATCTAACTTAGGTGTCAATGCGATTCAAAAAGGTGAAATCGCCGTTACGATTGGTACAAGTGGTGCGATTCGAACGATTATCGATAAGCCGCAAACGGACAAAAAGGGCAGAATTTTTTGCTACGCTTTAACCGAAAATCATTGGGTCATTGGCGGTCCTGTCAATAACGGCGGTGTTGTACTTCGCTGGATCCGAGATGAATTTGCAGCATCCGAGCTCGAAACGGCAAAACGATTAGGGATCGATCCTTATGAAATCCTGACGAAAATTGCTGAACGAGTGAGACCAGGCGCTGATGGTTTGTTATTCCACCCATTTCTTGCCGGTGAACGTGCACCATTATGGAACTCGGATGTCAGAGGTTCATTCTTCGGATTAACGCTTTCGCATAAGAAAGAGCATATGATCAGAGCGGCTTTGGAAGGGGTGATTTATAATCTATACACCGTGTTTTTGGCTTTAGTAGAATGCATGGATGAACCTGTGACCCGTATTCAAGCAACTGGAGGCTTCGCAAGATCGGAAATTTGGCGTCAAATGATGTCTGATATTTTCGATGCAAATGTAGTTGTTCCTGAGGTTTACGAAAGTTCATGTCTAGGTGCTTGTATTCTCGGTCTGTATGCTATTGGGAAAATCGATTCTTTTGATGCCGCTTCTCAAATGATCGGCAACACCTATACACATACACCAAATGAAGACGCGGTAAAAGAATATAGAGAATTATTGCCGATTTTCATCAGCCTATCGAGAAAATTAGAAGAAGATTATTCACGAATTGCTGCTTATCAACGAAACTTAAGCAAAAAATAGTACATTTAGGGGGATTATTATCATGCCATTATTTATAGTTGCTTGCGGAATTTTAGCGTTACTTTTATTAATCATGTATTTCAAATTAAATACATTTATTTCTTTAATCATCGTTTCATTTGGTGTTGCATTAGCACTTGGAATGCCGCTTGATAACATTGTAAAATCGATTGAAGCTGGATTAGGAGGTACCCTTGGTCATTTAGCTCTCATTTTTGGACTTGGTGCAATGCTAGGTAAGCTGATTGCTGACGCAGGCGGCGCACAGCGTATAGCCATAACTTTGATTGAAAAATTTGGCGAAAAGAAAATTCAGTGGGCGATTGTTGTCGCTTCATTCATTATCGGTATTGCTCTATTCTTTGAAGTAGGTCTAGTATTATTGATTCCAATCGTATTTGCCATTTCAAAACAATTACGAGTTTCTATTCTTTATCTCGGCATTCCAATGGTAGCAGCTCTATCCGTAACACACGGTTTCTTGCCTCCTCACCCGGGACCAACAGTAATCGCAGGAGAATTTGGCGCTAACATTGGTGAAGTTTTACTTTATGGTTTTATCATTGCTATCCCAACCGTTATTTTAGCAGGTCCCGTATTTACGAAGATTGCTAAAAAAATTGTTCCTGATTCATTTAACAAAACAGGTAATATCGCCTCTTTAGGTGAACAAAAAGAATTCAAACTAGAAGACACACCTTCGTTTGGTATCTCAGTATTTACAGCAATGCTTCCTGTTATCTTAATGTCGATTGCGACGATCATTACTTTAATTCAAGAGACAATGGGAATTGATGATAGTAAAGGATTTGAAATCATCCGTTTTATCGGTAATGCATCGACTGCAATGTTAATTTCTTTACTTGTAGCCGTTTATACAATGGGATTAGCAAGAAAGATTCCGATGAAAAACGTAATGGACTCTTGTACAACTGCTATTACACAAATCGGTATGATGCTTCTTATCATTGGGGGCGGCGGTGCTTTTAAACAAGTACTGATCGATGGCGGCGTAGGTAACTTCGTAGCAGAATTGTTTAAAGGAACTTCTTTCTCACCGATCTTGCTCGCATGGATTATCGCAGCCATTTTAAGAATCTCTCTAGGTTCTGCCACTGTTGCTGCCTTAACAACGTCAGGTCTAGTCATACCGTTGCTTGGTCAAACTGACGCAAACTTAGCTTTAGTCGTTCTTGCAACAGGTGCTGGAAGTTTAATAGCTTCACACGTTAATGATGCAGGTTTCTGGATGTTTAAAGAATACTTCGGTTTAAGCATGAAAGAAACATTCGCAACATGGACATTGCTTGAGACTATAATTTCCGTTGCTGGATTAGGATTTATCTTATTATTAAGTTTGTTCGTATAAAGGCTAAAAGCCCTGTAAGAATCTTCTTACAGGGCTTTATTATGTAATTTGATTCTCTTTTCTCTTTACAAAAAAACGATGCTGACGACGAGATTCGCCGCTTATCAGCCCTCAAAGTCAATTAAGAAGCAAGAAGGTCGAGAAAGAGAAGGTTCGAGGACACGGATCGTATTACACATACGTGAGTACCGCAGAACCGAATCTGACGACGAGATTCGCCGCTTATCAATTGACGTCATTGACGTAAAGGTAAAGCTTAGCATTCTCCGGTCTCCCCAACCGCGGTCCATTAAACCCTCGTCTAATCAACTCTTTCCTCATAAACATCATCAGCGCACCATGACTGACGATGAGTGCACTTTCACCACTTTCCTCTATCACTCGGTCAATAATCCTTGATACTCTCTTTTCTACATCTATTCTGCGTTCCAATTGCGATTTATGGTTAAAAAACCAGGCAGCTCTTACAAATAGGGGATAGAAAAGTACCGGCAGTTTTATATTGCGTTTGAAGAACGGATATACAGGAATCTCCCTGAGGTCATCTGTTTTGATGAGTTCTCCCGTAAAGATTTTTTCAGCCGTATATTCCGCTCTGCGAATCGTGCTCACATAACACTTTTGCCACTCAATATCTCCTAAATCTACTATTGATTCTTCAACATCGGATTCTTCATATTCTTTTAGCCATTGATCAAATTCTGAAGGGGTAATCCATTTTTGAGTCGGATAACCTCTTGTCACTTTAAAGTGACGCACTAAACCTATTTTCATTTTTTGACACTGCCATTTCATCTATTATTTTGTATAATTAACTTCATTTTCAGCTATTTCTTTTAGAGCTTTGGCTCGTTTTACAAGAAAACGGGTCATGTACTTCTTTAAAAACAACCAATCTGCTAAATTACCGAGAATGCCAAGAGGAGACTTGTAATCAAAATGATCCACCATTACTGTACCATCATTGCTCTCTTCAAATGTATGGGTATGTGTGAAAGAATGAAATGCTCCTTTCACCATCACATCCACAAAATGAAAGGGTCTTTCCATCTCAATTATTTTGGCGGTAAGCCGCTGTTTTATGCCAATGTGAACTGCTTCCCATGTAACCGAATCTCCCTTTTCCATCAATCCAGAAGTAATACCGGAAACCGCTCTTTCCTTTGTATGAGAAGTTGTTTGTGTATGTACTTCTACATTCCTTGCTAGATCAAAACACATTTCAATAGGTGCTTGTATACATTCTCGATGCTCAATCACTGGCATTGCATGAACCTCTTACTTTCTTTTAATTATGGTTGGTTTCGTAAACTTTGCTGCTAATGGAGGGTATGGCACTAAATCGTGCGTAATTCTTTACACTAAAGACTTTTTAAAATGTTCATCTTATCAACCGCTAAAAGGTATTCCATTCAAAACCGCTTCGTTGTTTCCAAAAATAAAAACATCCAAATGAATGGATGCTTTTTCCTTATATGACTATTCTACGTATAAAATGAAATCCCTTCACGCACCCGTTCTTCAAAAAAGCTATGAAAGTCCGACTGCGTTAAGTAATGACGAAGCTCTTCACTCGTGTTAAAAACATCTTTTACCTGCACAACTCCGAGTTGATTCTTCTCCTCAAACATGATGAGGCCGTAACCGATCGTTTTTTTGAAAATAATCGGTGTACCCGATGTCAGTACAGCTGAAAATTGTTCTTTATTTTCAATTGGAATGAGTGATTCTTCTTTATGAACTGGTCCTATAAACCACTGCTTTACTTTATCTTTGATGCTCATTTATTATCCACCCCACATAATGCATACTATGCGGGCAGCCTAAAATGTTACAGGTTTTTCTCTAGAATGATTTTAGGTTCACCTTTGCTGTCTGTGTAGGTACCGATAATATCAAAACCATGTTTTAGATTTAGTATCAGCATGCTTTTCCATTTATTTTTTGTCTTCGTTTGAATGATGTTAAAACCATTCGAACTGCACCATTTGTGCTGCATCTCCATCAGTTTACCTGCTATTCCGTTATTTCTGAAATCTGGATGGACACCGCCCAGCCAACTGTAATACTTACTAGGCTTTAGTTCGTACCCGGCTTTAAAACCAATCACTTGATCATCTGAAATAGCGATCCAAGCTCGAAAGTTTTTCATAACTGGAGGCTCAGTCATGCGATCTGAACCTTCAAATATACGCTTATACAACTCTAAAAGACCCTCATGCTCTAACACTTCTGTTCCTTCAAGCTGTTTAAATGTCAGCTGCATCCCATTCACCTATCCTTTAATAATAAAGCTCTGTTATTTGATAGTGTTGATTCCTTGAAAGTCAGAAAATCGACTCCCTTTCCACTTACGAACCGCCATGCCTCCTTGTCGTACCTCCTGAGGGGTCTCGTCAGCCCGTTTTTCTAGCCTGAGTGTCGCAGATTTTCTTTGTCATTTTAACTGCGATGTTTAACAGGGCCAATAATAAAAAAATGACACCCAGTTCGATAGGCGATTGGGCGCCAATTTAAAATAAGTTTATAGTTTTTTCCTTCTTAGACGTTTTACTTTTACGAATTGATTGGTGAACTGATCAAGTTCTTCATCCCGATAAATATAAAAAAAGCGATGATGGTGCCCGTCTTTCTTGTTGGAAAGGTCGCAATTCATATGTTCATCAAGTTCACTGCGCGTCAGCTCAACCGTATAAAGCTTGCCGTGATTCGGTATGTCTAGTTGGATTTCGTTTAAAAAATGGAGTTCTTTAAATAAATAAATAGAAGTATCAAGGAGAAATTCACAAATTAAATCTTCTGAACCAAAATAATGCTGAAAATGCTCGCGTGTAAACGCAGGATGGGGTACATAACGCTTGTAGGTAGAATAATCGCCGAAAAAAACCAGTTTTGCACGAGTGCTTTGAAGTTCATAATGCTTAACGAGGCCGCTGCCTTTCATTTTAGAAACCGCTGTCCGGAAACGGTAAGTATCCCGGGCGGCAAGCTGTTCGACCTTATTCTGTGGATGAGCTATCGGTGCATGTTGAGACTGGCAGTTGTCTTCTACTAGGTGTCCAATTCTAAATGTATTCTTCAAAAAAACAATCGAGAATGATTTCCTTCTCATAGTATGCGCCTCCAGCTTTCGCTTTTTTGCCTGATTTAAGTATACGATGAAACAATGGAAAAATCCAAGAGGGGAACATCCGACAAATTTCTAGCTGTTTGTCGTTTCCCTCTTAGACCGTTCTTCTTTTGTATAAATCACTTGCATCGGATTCCCTCCGACGAATGAACCCTCTGGTACATTTTTATGAACGAGTGTCCCCGCAGAGACAATCGCACCATCTCCAATGGTTACACCAGGCAGAATCGTAGAATTTGCGCCAATCATAACCTCATCACCAACGATTACGTCGCCTAGGCGGTATTCCTTGATCAAATATTCATGAGCAAGAATGGTAGTGTTGTAGCCAATCACGCAGTTCTTACCTACAGAAATACGCTCGGGGTACATAATATCCGGCATTACCATTAGAGCAAAAGCCGTGCCTTCCCCCACTTTCATATTTAAAATAGTGCGGTAAAGCCAGTTTTTCATCGGTAAAAAAGGGGTGTAGCGAGCAACTTGGATCGTTATAAAATTTTTCACGACTTTCCAAAAAGGGACCGTATCGTAAACTTGATATAACGAGTTCCTGCCTTTTACAGGATAACGCTCTGTATCACGCACTTATCTCTCTCCTAAAACATCCAGCAAATCCGTCATATGGTTTAGCATATAATCCGGATTAAACTGCTGCAGATAATCATTTCCCCGAATCGTCCAAGATACACCAGCCGTTTGTGTTCCTGCGTTCTGGCCGCCAAGAATATCATATTTACTGTCACCGACCATAATCGCTTCATCTGGTTTCGATTGCAGTAAAGCTAAAGCTTTTAAAATCGGTTCTGGATCTGGTTTTGCCTTTTCGACATCATCGAGCGTAACAACTGTTTTGAAGAACTTATCTAGACCAACGAGCTTTAATCCCATTTCAACAGTATTTCTCATTTTCGTTGTTACAATGCCCAATTTATAGCCTTTTTTATACAATTCTTCTACCGTTTCGAAAACTCCTTCAAACTCAGTAACAAGGTTATCGTGGTTAGAAATATTATGTTCACGGTAAGTCTGTATGAGTTCAGGTACACGATTGATGTCGATCTGTTCCATCGTTTCAACGAGCGGCATGCCCATAAACGGAAGGATTTGTTCTCGATTGTACTGCTCTGGAAAGTATTTATTTAAAGTGTGAAGAAAAGAGGCAATGATTAGTTCGTTTGTATTAATCAAAGTCCCATCTAAATCAAAGAGTATGGTGTTACGCTTCATGTTGTGCTTCCTCTCTTATTAAACTATTTTTCCGTTCCAACTGGTTCCAGACAAAGGCCACAAGCATCGTAAGAAAAATGGCTGTTACGAGCCGTATAACCAATAGCGGCAATACAGGTATACCGAGTGGAACGAAGATTAGTGTATCTTCAACGACAGCATGACAGCTGACAAGGAAAATAAAAGCTAAGTACAAATCCCTTTTTGAAACGCCATCTTCCTTCGCAGCCTGCAGCATCACACCCGCTCCGTATGCAAGGCCGATTGTCAGCCCAGCAGCCATCGTCATCGACGTATTGGGTTTCATACCTAACAGTTTCATTGCCGGTGCCATCCAATTTGAAAAGCGGTTCAGCCAGCCTGTATCTTTTAAGTATTGCATGATGATCATCAAAGGTATAACAATCAGTGCAATCTGTAAGATACCAAGTGCCGCTTTTTCAAGGGCAGCGAGTGTAATTTCACCCCAGCCGTTCGGTAATGCATCAGGCTTTGATATGAATCCATATTGCGCTTTTTCCGCTCCGCCATCCCACAATACATTGATCAAAAACGCAGCGATGAGCGCCAATCCAACACGGACAAGCAAAATCACCCATAATTTGATGCCGACACTTGCGGCCACACTGGATTCAATAAAAAGATTGTGTGAAAAAGACAGCATAACAGCAAGGATAAAAACGTCTTGAACCGAAAGTGAATCGAGGGTTAAAATACCCCCGATCCCCGCATAAAGATTAAGAAAATTACCGAGCACAAGCGGAATCGCTGCCTCACCAGGCAAGCCGATCCACTTCATCGCGGGTGAAATTGCAGTAATAATCCAATCCATAACAGGTGTATGACTAAGAATCGTAATGATCAGTGTCACTGGAAAGATGATTTTCCCGAGCGTCCAAGTGGTTTTCAATCCTGCTAGTGTTCCATTTTTTAACGTCTCCACTTTTCACGCGCCCCCTTTAGCTTTCTAAATATCGTTTTTCCGCTAACCCTGTCTTTCTTCTGTAGATCCAGATAATGATCGCACCTGCAATCCATACTAAGCTCATTACTTGAGCGATTCGGAGCGATGTATCCCAGACGATCAAGCTGTCTGTACGCATTCCTTCTACAAAGAAACGTCCGATCGAATACCAGATCAAATAACTTAAGAACAGTTCCCCTCTGTGCAGGTTGACTCTTCGTAAATACAATAAAATGCAAACACCTAGCAAACTCCAAAGAGATTCGTATAAAAACGTAGGATGATAGTAAGTACCATCGATATACATTTGGTTAATAATAAAATCCGGCAGATGCAGCGATTCAAGAAATCCTCTCGTTACAGCTCTGCCATGTGCTTCCTGATTCATAAAATTTCCCCAGCGGCCGATCGCCTGACCAAGCAAAATACTTGGAGCCGCTATATCAACGAGCTTCCAAAAAGAAATGCCTCTCTTTTTCGAAAAAATAAGAGCTGTTAAAAAGGATCCGATTAAAGCACCGTGAATCGCGATGCCGCCTTCCCAAACCGCTAAGATCTTACTCGGATGATCTTTATAAAAATCCCATTCAAACGCAACATAATAAAGTCTTGCACAAAGAATCGCGACAGGTACCGCAATCATGACTACATCCACAAAAGTATCTTTTTCCAAGCCTCTGCGTTCTGATTCTCGAATAGCAAGAAATAACCCCAGCAGGGCTCCTAAACCAATAATAATTCCATACCAGTAAATCGTCAGCGGTCCTAATTCCAACGCAACCCGATTTAAAGGCTGAATCGTTTGTTCCATGTTCTCCACTTCCTTTTATCTCTTAAAAGTCGTCTTCATCCCCAGCTTCAATTACGTTTGTCAGTCTTTCCGAGAAATCCTGTGCTGCGTTCATGCCCATTCGCTTCAAACGGAAGTTCATTGATGCCACTTCAATAATGACAGCTAAGTTTCGTCCAGGGCGGACTGGAATCGTAAGGATCGGAATTTCGGTATCGATGATCTTCGTCGTCTCTTCTTCCAAACCTAATCTGTCGTACACTTTTTTAGAATCCCAAATTTCCAGGTTCATAACGATTGAGATTTTTTTATAATTACGAATTGCTCCAGCTCCAAATAAGGTCATTACGTTGATGATACCTAAGCCTCTTATTTCAAGCAGATGCTGAATGAGTTCCGGTGCACTTCCGATTAATGTTTGTTCATCTTCCTGACGGATTTCTACAGAATCATCGGCTACAAGTCTGTGACCGCGCTTCACAAGCTCGAGTGCTGTTTCACTTTTACCAACACCTGAGTTACCGGTAATCAGAACGCCGATCCCATATATATCTACAAGCACACCATGCTTTGCGGTTGTGGGTGCTAGCCTGCTTTCCAAAAAGTTTGTTATACGGCTGGAAAGACGAGTCGTCGTTACTTTCGATCGCATGATTGGAACGCCTGATTTATGAGAAGCTTTTAACAGCTCTTTTGGCACTTCAATATCCCGCGAAATAATAATGCCGGGCGTTTCATCCGTACATAGCTGTTCAAATCTCTCCATGCGCGTTTCTTCGTCCATTTCTGATGTAAAGGTTAGTTCTGTTTTTCCCAGTAGCTGAAGACGTTCAGCGGGATAGTAAGTAAAATAGCCTGCCATTTCTAAGCCTGGACGTGAAATATCACTTGTCCGAATCGTGCGGTGAATTCCTTCTTCTCCGCTTACGAGCTCAAGTTGAAATTTATCGATTAATTCATAAATATGTACCTTCGCCATAGGGTCCTCCTTGCCATTTTCCAATGCTTATATTGTATCACTTCACCTCCTTATTCTCCAAAAGTGTGAAATATTTTTTAATAATCATACTCCGATACAAACACTTGGACAGGAATGGCATTAAATGAAGTTGTTTTTTCAAACTTCATTCCTAACTTTTCTGCTACTTTTATCGATCTCGTATTACGTTCTTGGATGAGGCAAATCACTCTATGAAAACCAAGTGTATTTATCGCATATTGGTGAAAATAGGCTGCCGCCTCTGACGCATAGCCTTTGCCCCAGTGATTCTTTGAAAGCCAATACCCAATCTCATATTCTTTCTTGCCATCTATTATTTGGGTTACGATCCCCGCGTGGCCGATCGGCTGATTCGTTTCTTTTAAGGTAATCAGGAACAACCCGCGACCATCCTTATAACCTGGAAGAAGCCAGTCGTTAAAGCTTTTGCGAGCTTCTTCAATCGTACGAGTGGTTCCTTTTCCAATATATTGAACCACATCTTTGTCCGCCCATAGTGAGGCAAAGAAAGGAAAATCATCATTCGTATACGGATTAAATACTAATCTTGTCGTTTCCAAATCCCCTTACCCCTTTCTTTAAAAAAACTTGCCTTTCGCCAAACCTTCATTATGGGTACAAGTTATACTTCTTTTAAGTGCTAAAAAAGACCGTTCATAAAAATATCAAACGGTCTTTCTCTATGTTGAATTATTTTGCTTTTATTAAAATTTTATCATGAAGCGAGAGTCTTTGGCTTGGTTTCGTTAAACAATTGTTTAGTAGAATTGTACCTTCTTTAATTTTTTGTGAGATGGCTGAACGGCTAACACCTTCAATTTGTTCGGAAAGTGCCCGGTCTAAACGAAAATGGCCATCCACTTCTGAGATTGTAATTTCTATCAAACCATGAATAATGTGGCCCAATACTATCTTTTTATTTTCCGGTACTGTCTCAAATTCAGTTGGGACAATTGATGCTGGGTCGACATGTTCTGAAAATGATTTATAAATACCCCGTTTTTTATTCCAGGAATGGTTCTTCGGACATTTATAGATAGCAAATTGGTAAATATTTTTACCGTTCGCATTATGTCTTCTGTTTGTTGTATCTGTAAAAGTGACTACTTTCCCGCACATCTTACATTGTTTATCTACCGTATTTGCTTCTTCTTTATGACGAAGCACTAATGAATATTGTTGAGTTTGCATAGTTTCTTCACCTCGAAATTTGATAAGTGAAGAAATACAACTTCTATTTGAATGTCTTGCAGTCCCCAAATTTGTTAATTTAAAAGCGAGTAGATTAAGGTAGCAAAGTTTCTAGGAACGACGAGCATAGCTTGCACGAAAACTGCGAGTTACAACGAGTAATCGAAGGAGCAAGCATATTTCGATTAGTACCACAGAAACAAAGCTGACGACGAGATCGACGCTTATCAATATACAAAACAAAAAAAGCTCCCCCGCTAATAAGGAGAGCTTTGAACGCGCATCGTTATAAAACTAACGGACTGCAGTTCGCTGTATTTCCTCTGTAATGGGATGTAGACAGACTTCTCCCGTGGTCAAAAACATTGTGTTTTTTAACGGTTAAGAAGCGATCCAGTTGTTTTCCATTACAGATTATATGTTGGCATACAGGTCACGAAGTTCCTTTCTTTCAAACAGATGCTTTTATTTTATCAAATCATTCGATTTATTACCATAATTTTCTGAAAAAAATTGTATTTTTTTAGGTCATTTTCGTATGAACCTTAATCAACCACTTCTAAGAGCAAAAACGGTTTCGAACACAGCAAAAAAATAGGATGACTCTTTTCGAGACATCCTACTTTTTCATTGTTTATTTGTAGATCACGATTGCTCCGACAGAATTGTCTTTTGCTTGTCCGTTAACACGAACTTTTAATCCGTAATTCCCAGTATTACGTCCAGCATCAGGCATGAACGGATTTGCGAATGACTTACTGTCATCAAACAGAGGTACCCCTGGCTGACTAGCAAGGTTAAGCGTTTGAACACCTGGATAATCAAGGCTCAAAGCTGAAGTTGGATTTAGACCAAACGCAGCATCTGCAATGTGGTAGCGAGAGCTTGCTTCTACACCAGTACTCCATTTCAGGTCATTAATGTGAGCATCAACTACACCAACGAATCCTTCACCAGGGTGAACACCAGTCCAGTTATCTGTATATGTTGGATCAACATACCAAATTACTAATCCACTATCATAGCTCATTAATGAAGCGCCACGACGGATGTTCTTTAGACCCATATCTACGCCAGCATGGTTTCTCCATTCAAGAAGGTAGTAATGGTCACTGTATTTGTTCCCATCAGATTTTGAAAACCCATCTAATGTGAAAGTACCGTTATCTGCTTCTCCTCCATCTTCAAGAAGAGTTGAGCCGTCAGCAGTTACTTTAACATTGTCTACATAAAATCCTTGTTCACTTGTGCCCCAGTCAGTAATGTAACGGAACTTCAGTTGAACTTTTTGTCCAGCGTATTCAGTAAGATCAAACTCTTGTGCAGTCCATCCCTTTGAATCACCAGTAAAACCAGGAAGGTTAGGAGCAATTGTAGGATACGCACCTGAAACAGGATTAGAGTTAGTGTTTGCATTACCTAGAGACTTCCAAGCTGCACCATTATCTGTTGATACTTGGACAAACGCATAATCCCAATCTTTTTCAATCTTATACCAAGAATCAAAATTTAACTTAGCTGAAGTTTTTCCAGTAAGGTCTACTGTAGTTACCATATTTGTATCAATTTCATCCTGTTGTCCGCCCCAGTATTCATAAGAACCAGTAGCCGGAGTATTAACAGGTGTAGCCTTTTGTGGAAGATTTACTTGAATGGCTTGGTTGTTTTGGCCATTTGGTGAGTTAGCCTGATCAAGTAAGAATTGCGTTCCTTTTGTAGACACATCTTTCCATTCTACAGCAGTTGGAGTTGTCCAGTTTCCGCCGATCGTAGACTGATAGAACGATTTTGCCAAAGGAGAGAATCCAGTTGGTTCCGTTCCCGGGATTTTCCCAGCCCATGAACCACCTGACATAATAGACCAGTACCCTACTGGCTCTCCAGTTCCAGAGTAAATCGTGTCATATTCATCCGGATAGCCAAGATCATGTCCGTACTCGTGAGCGAAAACTCCTGTTGCTCCATCTTCAGGCATCATTGTGTAATCATAGAAACCAGGCTTGCCAATTGGGTTTTGGATTGAATTGTCATAACCATCAAGGTCAACAAATTTTGCAGAACGATGAGACCAAACAGCTTTGTCTCCAAGCGAACCACCGCCAGCTTCTTGACCCATACCTGAGTGAATAATCATCAAGTGATCTACTAGACCATCTGGCTCGAGTACATTTCCATCACCATCAAAATCATGCGGATCCTCTGAATCATAGTTTTCAACTGGTACGCCAGCTGCTAAAGCTGCTTTGTAAGTATCTACAACTAGCTGCTTAGACCCGCCTGGTGTTACATTGTCATGACCGCCTGAGGCATTATCTGATCCATAGTAAGCTGCTGTTCCAGGAACTTTCAACCATCCGTATGCTTTTCCTTGAACAGAATATGTACCGCCTGATTGCTGTTCATAGAATTGCTTCATCGAAACGAAGTTTTCACCGTTCGGTCCTTTTACTCCGTTCTCTCCAAAAATCATATCTTCATAGTGTGATAGCGGATAATCCTTATAGTAGTTATCTGTTTCATTAGGCTTGAGGTTGTTATGAGCAAAATCAGAATACTCAACAGCAAGAACTAGAACATTATCTTTTCTAACTTTACCTGTATATTTCGTTTCATCTACAGGGTCTGGTTGTTTTTTATAATGACCGTTCTTTTTACCATTACCATTTAATAGACCATTATTAAACTCTTTAAATTCACGCTGTTTTTCGGCATTTGAAGCCTTTACTTTCGCAGCGAGAGGATCGTTCTCCCTTACTCCGCTTTCTTTTCCCTTAAGCTCTAAATACTGTTGGAGTGCTGCTTCTTTTTGCTTTGCGGAAGCATCCTTCGAAATCACTCCTTGTCTAATGAGTGATTCTATTAATTTATCCTCATTAACAATTGCCGCGTCTAATGCTGAATGTGTGTGACTAGGTTTTCCTTTAACAACCTCATCCATTGCATTTTGTGCCTTAACATTCATTGTTCCTGCGAACAAAGATGATGAGGCTAGTCCAATCGTTAAACCTGTAGCAAGCAAACTCTTTCCCCAAACCTTTTTCTTCTTCCCCAAAACAATCCCTCCTAGTTGTAAAACTATGAATATTCAGAATTTATCGCTTTTAAAATGTACCATATTAGGAAAAAACTGAAACTAGCCTTAAGTACTATACGGGAACAGTTTCTACTAGGTATTTATACTTATTTTTAATATAAAAACGGTTCTTTTCACATAAAAAAGCACCTCATCATTTTGAGGTGCCCCTAAATACTATTTTCTTTTTCTTCGTTTCTTAAGTGGTTCATATATAAAGTTAGTCAGAAACATGTTCAATAATGAAATAATGATGGACGCGAGTAAAGCCATGCCGAAACTGTCTATATTGAACGAGTTTCCCATCAGTTCTGCAGTCAAAGATAAGAGGGCTGCGTTTATGACGATCAGGAATAGCCCTAAAGAAACAATTGTAACGGGCAATGTAAGGATAATCAGCAGCGGTTTTAGGAATACATTAAACAGGGACAAAAGGACACTCGCTAATAATGCAGCTCCGATGTTTTCAATATGAAAACTGTCAAAATATCCGGCCACGACCATTAATGCAATTGTATTGATGAGCAAAGATATGATCCAGTTTCTCATTAAAATTCGCATTCCTCAGGCATGACTGCCATAGCGATAAAATAGACGAGAACTACCGGGAATACGACAGTAAAAATGGCGATTGCCACCGTTGCAAGCCGTATTAATGTTGGATCAACATTCATGTATTCAGCAATACCGCCACATACTCCAGCTATTTTTGCGTCACTTGACCGTTTTAGTTTTTTCATGATGACATTTCACCTCTATTTCGCTTTTAACACCGTGACCGATCCTGTTTTTGCCTCAGCTTCAAGTTTAAATAATGGACAATTTGAGCCTTTATTCGTTGTAAAGGAGAGGTACTTTCTTGTTACTTCCTTCTTTTCCTCTCTTACTTCCACTTTATCCAAGTCACAAACAAACCCGCCGACGATCGTTTTCAATACAGCTTCCAACTCAAGCGTTTCAGGAAATTCTGTTTCTATTTTCCCCGTCACTGTCTTAAATGATGCATACCCCTCAACGGCTGAAGCAAAACGGCAATAGATTGAGCCATTGATCGTTTCAGACCTGACTTGAGCAGCGTCTACTGTTAATCGTACAGGTCCATTCATTGTTTCAGCTTCCACGTCTTTGAACTTACAATCCTGCAGTGTCAGTGAACCATTTGCTGCACTGGCTTTTATCGTTTCACCCGAGCAGTGATTCGCAGCGATCGCACCTACAGTTGTCTTCAACGCGAGATTTTTCGCATGACAATTACTGATTTTCACTGGACCATTAAATGTTGTTACTTTTATATCTTCATACGATTCTTTTGGTATTGAAATAACCGCATTCACCTTTTGATGCTTGTTTCTTGAATAAAAGCGCATCTTTGTTGCATCACAATCGTAAAACGTTTCATTCCTGAATTTCGTTTTCGCAGATGACCCTTCTGCAACTTTATAAACAAGTGCATCACATTCCACCTGAACATCTTTTCGATCCCATGGAATGATGGTTACTGATCCGTTATAAACCTCAATGTCCATTTCCTGAAACATAACATGGCTATCTTGAAATACATAGTGTACAGGTTCGGACGGCCCAAAATTCAAATCAAAATCAACCGTTTTTATCCGTTTAACAACACGATCAAAAAACTTGGCTACTTTATATCCCGAAGACGGTAACTTTACTGCTGTTGCACCATGCACTGCTTTCTTTTTTAAACTTAATGAGTTCATCGCAAGTTTTTTCTTATCGTTTAGTGCATATAGCAATTTTTCGGCTTCTTCCGCAGAAATTTTCCCTTCATTCAGCATGTTTAAAATCATCTTTCGTTCTTCCATGCATTGACGCCTCCTTTTAGATTCCCTAACCGGCGCCGGCTGATTCTAAGATGACTGAGTTTCTTCTCCGGTATTACTTGTACAAAGTTTTTATGAGATTACTACTTTTATTCCTTTAACAATATTCCAGATCGTCACAATTAATGTCAATAACCCAAAAGTCAATCCGCAAATAATAATCGCTGTTAAATTGTATTGTGATTCAAAAACAATAATAATTCCCAGTGGTACAGCTATTACGGGCATTAAATGGGATATAAAAGATTTTTGTGCGTGTTCCGTCACATCATCCTCATCAACAACAAAATAAATAATGATAGGAAAGAGAAACGGAGCAAAAAATAAACTGAAATAACAAAGTGCTGATAATACTTTTTTTGTACTTTGGTTCATAAAACAAACCTCCTGCTGATGGGTACACCAAATAATTTATAGCAAAAGGCATGTGCCTTTTTACTTCGACTTTTTATACAAACTTCCTTTTCCTCTATATCGATTCGACATAACTTCTAAAATTCCGTATGATAATGACAAAATCACCCTAAGGAGCTTACCATTTTGAAAAATGCAAAGACTTTAAAAATATTATTCATATTCATTACTGTTCTCATGACTGCTAGTATTATATTTGGCGTGATTACGGAAAATGCCAAGGATTATAATATAACAGACCGCTTGCTGGCTGGTTTATTTACAACAGGCATGGTGATTTTGTTTAATTACCTGATCTATAAGATCATTTCTAAGATATGGAAATGAATTCCCTCATTTATTTTAAACGAATTTTGAAGATTTGAGGAGAATTTGTTTGAATTTCGTACTTTAAAGGAAAAGATAGATATATACAATAAACAGATTGAGGTGAATCTAAATGACCGATAAAAACAAGAAACAAAAAGGGAAAATGGACAATCCTGAACAGTATGATACAGATAAAGAAAGTCTGTTTGATAAATTTGAAAGTGAACGTAATGTAGATCCCATACCAATGGAGGATTTAAAACAAGAAAAACGAGAAGAAAAAGATAAAAAAGGAACGAAGGATTCTTCATCCAGTGAAAAAAAGTATAAAAAATAGGAAAAACAGTGCTTCTCATAGAGGGGCACTGTTTTATTGTGTGTAGTTATCTTTCTAATATTTCAGATAGGTAAAGGTAAATCGGATATCAGCTAATCCTCTCATTGGATAATTCGCAACAAAGTATAGAAAATTCCCAAAAGAAGAGATCAAACCATTCATCATGATTTGACCTTTTTTATCAGATTAAGTTATTTTGCGAGTTTTTCTTTTTCTTTCACTTTACCGGTCATCCGTTTTTTATCACGTTTTAAAATCGGTGCCAGATAACGGCCTGTATGAGATTCTTCGACTTCTGCCAGCTCTTCTGGTGTGCCTGTCCCAACGATTGTACCACCTTTGTTTCCGCCTTCAGGTCCGAGATCAATAAGATGATCACACTGCTTGATAACATCCAGATTGTGCTCAATAACGAGAACTGAATCTCCGTTGTCTACAAGACGCTGCAGCACGACGAGCAACCGTGAAATGTCATCCACATGAAGTCCTGTTGTTGGTTCGTCGAGGATATAAATCGTCTTACCGGTAGAACGCTTATGAAGCTGCGAAGCCAATTTCACACGCTGCGCTTCACCGCCGGATAATGTCGTGGCTGACTGTCCCAGTTTAATGTAGCCTAACCCAACGTCTAAAATGGTTTGCAGTTTGCGATTAATCTTAGGAATATTCGCGAAAAATTCTACTGAATCTTCGACTGTCATGTTCAAAATGTCGGCAATGTTCATTCCTTTGTACTTCACTTCCAGCGTTTCACGGTTATACCTTTTACCATGACAAATTTCACACGGTACATAAACATCCGGTAAAAAGTGCATTTCGATTTTAATAATCCCGTCACCACGGCAAGCTTCACATCTTCCGCCTTTTACGTTGAACGAGAAACGTCCTTTTTTATAACCGCGAACCTTTGCCTCATTTGTGGCAGCAAAAACATCACGAATATCATCAAAAACGCCTGTATACGTAGCTGGATTGGATCTCGGTGTACGTCCGATCGGTGATTGGTCAATATCGATAACTTTGTCGATGTGCTCAAGACCCTTTATTTCTTTATGAGTTCCTGGCTTATCTTTCGCGCGATGGAGTTTCTGTGCAAGTGCTTTATGCAAGATCTCGTTTACAAGCGTACTTTTTCCGGATCCTGAAACCCCTGTTACTCCCGTAAATAATCCGAGCGGAATCTTCACAGAAACATTTTTCAGATTGTTTTCTGTGGCACCTTTCACTTCTATAAAACGGCCATCAGGTTTACGGCGCTTTTTAGGAAGAGGAATGAATTTCTTGCCTGACAAATACTGGCCTGTAAGAGATTCAGGATCTTCCATAATTTCCTGAGGTGTACCTTTTGAGGTAATCACACCGCCATGTGCACCTGCTCCTGGCCCAATATCAATAATATAATCTGCCGCTAGCATCGTGTCTTCGTCATGTTCAACGACGATCAGCGTGTTCCCAAGGGAACGCATTTCTTCGAGCGTGCGGATCAAACGGTCATTGTCACGCTGGTGAAGCCCGATTGAAGGCTCATCCAGAATATATAGGACTCCCATCAATCTTGAACCGACTTGAGTGGCTAATCGTATACGCTGGGCTTCCCCGCCGGATAGTGTTCCTGCCGCCCTGCTCAATGTAAGATAATCTAATCCAACATTAATCAAGAATCCAGATCGGTCCACGATTTCACGGAGGATCAGCTTAGCGATTGCACGTTCTTTGTTCGTTAAATCAAGATTGTCGAAAAATTCTTTCGCCTCAGTAATAGACATAGCCGTTGTTTGCCCGATATGTTTTCCATTAATGAGTACAGCAAGAGCTTCTTTCTTTAAACGGTGACCCTTACATGTCGGACATGGCTTTTGTGCCATATATCCTTCCATCTGTTCACGGATGTAATCAGAACTCGTCTCGCGGTAACGGCGCTGAATGTTAGCAAGTACGCCTTCAAACTGAATTTCGTTTTTGCGCACTTGACCAAAATCGTTTTTGTAGCGGAAAGTTATAAATTCTTTTCCACTGCCGTTTAAAATCTTATCCATCTGATCTTTTGGCAAGTCTTTTACAGGTGTGTCCATATCGATGCCAAAGTGATTACAAATGCTTTTTAGAAGCTGAGGATAATACTGAGAACTGATTGGTTCCCAAGGTGCAATTGCATTTTCATTAAGTGATAGGCTCCAATCAGGAATGACAAGTTCCGGATCGACTTCCAGTTTCACTCCTAAGCCATCACACGACTGACAGGCACCAAATGGGCTGTTAAACGAAAACAAACGCGGTTCGAGTTCTCCGATCGAAAAACCGCAATAAGGACAAGCATGATTTTGAGAGAATAAGAGTTCTTCTTCCCCCATAACATCAACGATAACACTACCGCTTCCTAGACTGAGAGCAGCCTCCAGGGAATCTGCTAAACGTGTTGCGATCCCTTCTTTTACAACAATCCGGTCGATGACGATTTCAATTGAATGCTTTTTATTTTTTTCAAGCTTAATTTCTTCGGAAACCTCTTGCATTTCCCCATTAATCCGCACGCGAACATAACCCTGTTTTTTAATATCCTCCAGGGTTTTAACATGTTCCCCTTTGCGTCCTGAAACAACAGGTGCCAAAATTTGAAGCTTTGTTCGCTCCGGATATTCCAAAATACGATCTACCATTTGTTCAATCGTCTGGGACGTAATTTCTACGTTATGAACCGGACAAACTGGTCGTCCGACACGCGCAAATAAAAGACGAAGATAATCATAGATTTCTGTAACCGTTCCTACTGTTGAACGAGGGTTACGGCTCGTTGTTTTCTGATCGATTGAAATCGCCGGTGAAAGTCCCTCTATGGAATCAACATCCGGCTTATCCATCTGTCCTAAAAATTGGCGCGCATAAGCAGAAAGTGATTCTACGTAACGGCGCTGGCCTTCAGCATAAATCGTGTCAAAAGCCAATGAAGATTTTCCAGAACCTGATAAGCCAGTTAAAACAACCAGCTTATCTCGTGGAATCGTAATATCTATATTTTTTAAATTATGGGCTCTTGCACCCTTAACAACTATGTTTTGATTGGTAGCCAACTACAATCATCCTTCCGCTTTTAACTCAAGTATGAGGTCACGAAGCTCAGCTGCACGCTCGAACTGAAGGTTCTTTGCGGCATCTTTCATTTCCTTTTCCATTCTTTCGATAAAGGCTTCGCGATCCTTTTTGCTCATCTTTTGCTTAGGAGCTTTTGTGCCGGTGTATGATTCTGTATCTTCAGCTGCTTGAGTGGCACGAATGAGATCACGAACCTCTTTCTTAATTGTTTGAGGTGTAATGCCGTGTTCTTCATTATGTTTCATCTGTTTTTCTCTTCTTCGCTGCGTTTCATCTATTGCAATCTGCATGGATTTCGTAATTTTATCTCCATACATAATAACGTGCCCGTTTGAGTTACGTGCTGCCCGGCCGATCGTCTGAATCAATGACCGTTCAGAGCGAAGGAATCCTTCTTTATCAGCATCTAAAATTGCTACGAGAGAAACTTCCGGAATATCTAAACCTTCTCTTAGAAGGTTGATTCCGACTAGGACATCAAACACTCCCAGACGTAAATCCCTGATGATCTGGATCCGCTCCAGTGTTTTAATCTCTGAGTGCAGGTAACGGACTTTTATACCAAGTTCTACAAAATAATCGGTAAGATCTTCAGACATCTTTTTCGTTAATGTTGTAACGAGCACTCTTTCATTTTTTGCGACTCTCTCATTGATCTCACCAAGCAGGTCATCGATTTGCCCTTTAATCGGACGCACTTCTAGTGTAGGGTCCAGCAGGCCTGTTGGACGAATAATCTGCTCAACAGGATCAGGCGCATGCTCCAGCTCATAAGGACCCGGCGTTGCAGAAACATAGATGTGCTGAAACTTGTATTTTTCAAATTCTTCAAACGTTAATGGACGGTTATCCTTTGCAGAAGGCAGACGGAAGCCGTGCTCCACAAGAACGCTCTTTCTCGCCTGATCTCCGTTATACATCCCTCTGATCTGAGGTAACGTTACGTGAGACTCATCTATTACAATCAGCGAGTCCTCAGGAAAATAATCGAGCAGTGTATAAGGTGTTGATCCTGGCGGTCTAAGTGTCAGATGAACGGAGTAGTTTTCAATGCCTGAACAAAATCCCATTTCAGCCATCATTTCAAGATCATAGCGTGTTCTCTGTTCCAATCGTTGTGCTTCTAACAGCTTACCTGCGTCGTTTAATTCTTTAAGTCGTTCTACGAGTTCCGCTTCGATTCGTTTGATTGCAAGCTTCATTTTCTCTTCACGGGTTACGAAGTGGGAAGCAGGGAAAATAGCAACGTGACTTCGCTCGCCGATTATTTCACCTGTGAGTGCATCTACTTCTGTAATCCGGTCAATTTCATCACCAAAAAACTCTACCCTTAAACAGCGTTCATCGCGTGAAGCCGGGAAGATTTCCACCACATCACCGCGAACACGAAACGTACCCCGCGTAAAATTAATATCATTCCGGTTGTACTGTATGTCTACTAAATCGCGAAGAAGCTGATCACGGTCTTTTTCCATTCCTTCTCGCAAAGAAATTACCATGTCACGATATTCCTCAGGAGAACCTAGACCATAAATGCATGACACACTGGCAACGATAATAACGTCTTTCCGTTCAAAAAGTGACGACGTAGCAGAGTGGCGAAGTTTATCAATTTCGTCATTGATGCTTGCGTCTTTCTCGATGTAAGTATCAGAATGTGCAATGTATGCTTCCGGCTGGTAGTAATCATAATAAGAAACAAAATATTCAACAGCGTTGTTAGGAAAAAATTCTTTAAGTTCACTATAAAGCTGTCCGGCTAGTGTCTTGTTATGAGCAATAACGAGTGTAGGTTTATTTACTTCCTGTATAACGTTAGATACGGTAAACGTCTTCCCTGTCCCTGTTGCACCAAGCAAGGTCATACTTCGTTTACCTTCATTAATATTGTTTACTAGATGGGTTATCGCAGCTGGCTGGTCGCCCTGCGGCTGATAATCCGATTTGATTTGAAACGAATGACTTTCACTCACAAAACCGAACCTCCGTTCCTAATTTCTGGCTACTCAAATTATAGCACAGCACCTTATCAAAAACCTAATAATTACGAACAAATATTCGCAGAAGTTTCTGGAAAGATTTTAAAGTGGTATACTTGAATTTAGGCGCTCTCGGGAAATAAATTGTATGGGGTCTGACCCCATTTCCCGCTTGCATACCAACGGTTGGGGATAAATTGTAGCAGGTGTGTCCCCAAAAAGGAGTAACTTTTAAATGGATTTTATTTATATATTACTAGGGTTGTGCATCGGTATTTTCTCCGGATTCTTCGGGATTGGGGGAGGCTTTATTTTAACTCCTGTACTCATCTTATTTGGAGTCCCTCCATTGTCTGCAATCGGAACAAGCTTAATGTATTCAATTGGAACGAGTGTATCTGGAGTAGCAGCCCATTTGCGTTTTAAAAATATAATTTGGAAAATCGCAATGATCTTAGGATTTTCAGGGGTTGTTGCCACACAGGTAGCACATCCTCTTGTTGTCTGGCTCGATAAAAACGGATATGACGATACGGTCATCCCTGTCTTTTATATATTGCTTCTTGGATACTTTGCTCTTTCCCTGCTTTATAAACAATCAAAACAAAAAACGAATATTAAAAGGGATGGTTATTTGTTTTCCTGGCCAAACGCGATATTTATCGGGTTCACTGGAGGATTCATATCAACTACACTAGGTGTTGGCGGAGGGTTCGTTATGGTACCTCTTCTTATTTCTATGATGAACTTACATTCACGAAAAGCTGTAGGTACAAGCTTGGTAAGCGTGTTTCTAATCGTAACAGCAGGATTCATCACTTATGCATCATCTACACAGTTAGAGTACAAGCTTGGGATTCTTTTAATATTAGGCGCTTTAGTAGGTACACAGCTAGGGGCAAAACTGACAACGATTTATTCAAACGAACACATTCAAAAATATTTAGGAGCCCTTTATATTACAATTTTGAGCTCAGTCATCCTAAAGCTTTTTAACTTCGATAAGACAGGACTTATCGTGATCGGTGTTTATGTATTTTCGATGTTAATTATTTTCTTAAAAGAAATGATCACACATACAAAAAGAAAGACGTCGACCTCTTAAGGACGGCGTCTTTCTTATCTTGATCTTACTTTCTTCTTTTGTTTATCTTACTTTTTTCTTTTGCATATTGTGGATCTTCAAACCTATAAAAAAACCAGCCGCTGTTGATAAACATGCAATGATCTGCAGAGTCACTGGTTGATGCAATCCATCAAATCCAAATAATAAAATCAGTATCGTAATCCCTAAAGGCAAGTATTTTGTAAATAAAACGCGATTAAAAAACAACATAAAAAAAAGTGGCAGCAGTGCCGCAAGAACATATTCCATCATGAAACAAATTGACCCCTCTCATCAAACCATGAAAAAAACAAAATCGTAAACGATCATATATACCTTTATAAATTTAACAAAACTACCTATATTAAAACAAGGAAATTGTGACGGGAAATAAATTGTTTGGGGTCAGACCCCATTTCCCGCTGAAACTTTATGTTTCGAAGAACGTACAGTAGGATATTGGGTACTAACTGCGAATATCCTATCCATAAATGTATAAAGGAGATGGTTTATATGTTGAAGAAATTAATTAAATCTTTATTAGGTCATAGCAGCCATAAAAAATACAGCAGTTCAGGCTACAAACATAAAAAAAGCTATCACAAGTACAGCAGCAGTGATTATGGCAAAAAACACTATGGTGGTCACGGTCATAAACATTATAAGAAAAAACACAAAAGCAGTTTTTTTAGCAGCTGACACCATTGATGTTCACAGAATTTCGAAAGACTCTTCAACGTTTATGGTATGACCGACCATTAAAGCCTGGTCATACCCTAGAGCATCGCTATACTATACTGGAAGTTCTCGGTATGGGGAGTTACGGTATCACGTATTTGGCTTCAGATCAGAAAACAAACACAAAAGTTGTTTTAAAACAGCTCCGAACGACGAAAGCCAGAACAGCCAGTGGTCTGAGATCTTTTAAACGGGAATCTATCATTTTAGAAACCTTGCAGCATCCCCGGGTCCCTCGACTATTGGATGTTTTCGAAAATGAGAACAATCATTTTATTGTGATGGAGTGGATTCAGGGGAAAACATTTGAGGATCTTATTTTTCGCAAAGATCATAAGTACTCAGAAAAAGACACCATCCGGATCTTGGTGGAGCTCTTAACAATTGTAGAAACTTTTCATGAGAAAGGGATTATTCATCGTGATCTGAGGATTCCCAATATTATTGAACGAAACGGTAAACTCCACATTATCGATTTCGGTCTTGCTTGTTTTTTAACCGATCAAGAAGATCTGGAACCTAATGAACATCCTGAAAAACTTCGTATGCGAGCAGTCGCAATGAAAAGCGACCTTTTTGCACTCGGGCATTTCGCCTTGTTCCTGCTCTATTCTACCTATGAACCTTTATCTAGAAAGGAAAGAGGCTGGCAAGAAGAATTGGACATCTCACTGTCATTTAAAACTATACTTCGCAAAATGCTGCAACTCGACGAACCATTTCAGTCTGCATGCGAAGCGCGGATCGCATTAGAAAAAATATAAAAAAGCCCGTAAACAACAGGGCTTTTTTATATTAATTTGCTTTGTTTTTCCCCCAAAACTCTTCATACTCTTTTTCATGTTTTGTAGTAACGGATAGATTATGTAATGCATTATGAAATTGCTGATAATCTAAGGTGAAAAGAAAAAGATCTTCAAATCCGCTGGCCGTAAAAACGCCAAATTCCCAAACTGCTTTGTAATCCCGCTCATTAAGAGATTTTGCCATTAAATCGAGAACCTTCAGTATTTCTGTACACACAATAACGTTATCTTTTGCATAATGACGAATATAACCAAAAGAATGATAAAGATAATGGCTGAATTCCCTTTCTTGCAAAACCACTCGAAGGTTATTGTTATGATCCACTAAATACTTCGAAAAGGTCGAACTGCGTGATATGGAGGAAAGTACTTCTCCAAGCTGATAGATGGCATTTGTTGCTGTTTTCGGATCATAATTTCCTAATGAGCGGATTGACACTTCAACTAACTTGTTGATACTGAACTCTATATCCTGAACTTCAGTTTGTTTTCTTCCAATACTAATAAAAGCCATATATTTTTGTTCATTAACTTTATTATCGTCTTTTTTCCAATACGTAATGATTGGTGTTGAAGCAAACACATAGCTTCCAATCGAATATTCCAGCTGTACTACAATATCGTCTTTTTCGGCTTCCTCAATAATAGAGTGAAAATCAATCAGTTTAATATAGCCAGACTTTCCAGCATTGATTGAGTAGCCTCTCTCCTCACATATATCACTGTTAACTGTACTCAGATCATTTACTTTAAATGGATCTACTTCATTTTCTAACGTATTTTTCACGATAGATAAGGCTTCTTTTTTCATATCGTGTGTCATCTGATTAACCTGCAGCCATGCGACAGCGTGATTAATAAAAAAGATAAATGTTCCCATGGAGAGAGCAGCAATAATTGCTGCGACAACAGGTACAGCAAAATAAAATTCCGCGAGCCTTTTATTCAAAAATAGAAAAGAAATTAACATATAGGCAAAACTGGCAGTAAATATTCCAAGCACTCGCTGTGTTGATTTACTAGCAATAAAATTTTTCAGCGTGCGTGGTGAAAACTGTCCCGAGAATGTAGTAAAAACAACCAGTATTAAGTTAAACGTAAAGGTAGTCAGCGTTAAAATGGCAGCCGTAAGTGTTCCGACCAATTGAAGAGTAAGATCATAGTCCACTGCAAAAAATGGATGCATTTGATTTCCGAGATGATATTTAAGATCGGACGTCAAGGTAGCTATGACTAACAAAGAAGATAATAAAACGTAGAGAACGGGCGTAAACCACATATTCGATTGAACGGAATGAGATAGTTCCCTTTCAGACATCCTCGTATATTTCTTTAAATAATTATCCATGAATTTCATTCTAAACATATATGCATCCCCTTTTATGTAAAACACGATTTTCATAACACAAGACCTACTTATTTTGCCCTAAATAAAAAAACTAAAACTAAAACTAAAAACCAACTTACTGTTTATAGCAATATGATAAAAAGAAGACACAAATTAAATAAATGTGAGGTAACGTGGAATTATCGAAATTAACGTGGATATATTGGATATTACCGTGGAATTAAAAAAAGATGATAGCTTCATATAATTAGAAACCACATAGATTTGAGGATAACACGACCTATTTAACGGTGTTGTCCTGGATTTTCTATAAAAATCGCGAGCAAAAGGGGAAAAAGGGCTTCAAAATAACAAAAAAACGACTCAAAGAGGTAATTTCTTTTTGAGTCGCCCTGTCAGAACATCAGGTTTTATCTATTTTTCATTATCAGGATATTTATATGAAGATGGCTCAGGGTGGTAACGGTATTTTTCTAAATTCACTGTGCTTTTTCCTTTAAATCGTATTCCTTCACGTTCCAGCAATGCTTTTTGTGTAAAAGCTCCTTCGTCATCTTGTATGCCGATCTCGCCTTTTATATTGATTACCCGGTGCCAAGGTAGATCGTATTTCCGGCTCATCGAATGGAGGATGCGTACAACTTGCCGTGCGCCTCTCGGACTTCCTGCAAGATTGGCAATCTGTCCAAAAGTCATCACGTACCCTGATGGTATGTTTTTTATAATCTGGATAACCCTCTCCGTAAATCCTTCCACCTTTCCATCACCCCGTATATATAATTCATAAAGAATACTTGGCTGGCGCCAAATCTTAAAGTAAAAAAAGAGTGTTAAATCATTTAAGACTCAACACTCTCTCATTATTATTGATACATCAACTGACGCTGTTTTTTCAACTCATCGTTTTCCAAGTATTCGTCATATGACATTTGCTTATCGATAATTCCTTTAGGTGTAATTTCGATAATACGGTTCGCAATTGTATGAACGAACTGATGGTCATGCGAAGTGAAGAGCAATGAACCTTTGTAATTGATTAAACCGTTGTTTAACGCTGTGATTGATTCTAGATCCAAGTGGTTTGTTGGGTCATCCATCAACAATACATTACTTCCGCTCAGCATCATCTTAGAAAGCATACAGCGCACTTTCTCTCCTCCAGACAATACAGAAGGTTTCTTGTTTACTTCTTCACCAGAGAATAACATACGGCCAAGGAATCCACGAAGGAAGCTTTCTGTTTGATCTTCTGGAGAATACTGACGAAGCCATTCAACAAGAGTCGGCTCACTACCGTCAAAGTACTTCGTGTTATCACGAGGGAAGTACGCTTGCGAAGTCGTAACACCCCACTTATAAGTTCCGCTGTCCGCTTCCATTTCACCCATCAAGATCTTGAATAAAGTTGTGATCGCGATTTCTTCTTTACCAACAAATGCGATTTTATCTTCTTTATTGACTACAAAGCTCACGTTATTTAGAACTTTTACACCATCAACTGTTTTTGTTAATCCTTCTACACGAAGAAGATCATTTCCGATTTCACGGTTGATTCCAAATTGTACATATGGGTATTTACGTGAAGATGGTCTGATGTCATCTAATGAGATTTTATCTAAAAGCTTTTTACGAGAAGTTGCTTGCTTTGATTTAGATGCATTGGCACTAAATCGAGCAACGAACGCTTGAAGTTCTTTAATCTTCTCTTCTTTTTTCTTGTTTTGGTCTTGTGCCATTCTTAAAGCTAATTGAGAGGATTCATACCAAAAATCGTAGTTCCCCACATAGATTTGAATTTTACCAAAATCAAGGTCAGCCATGTGTGTACACACTTTGTTTAAGAAGTGGCGGTCATGGGATACGACGATTACGGTATTCTCAAAATTAATTAGGAAGTCTTCCAACCATTGAATTGCTTGAAGATCCAAGCCGTTCGTAGGCTCATCCAGCAATAGGACATCTGGCTTTCCAAAAAGTGTTTGTGCAAGTAAAACTTTTACTTTTTCAGAACCAGTTAGTTCAGCCATCTTTTTCGTATGAAGGTTTTCACTAATTCCTAGTCCTTTTAGAAGGATTGCAGCTTCAGATTCAGCTTCCCAACCGTTAAGCTCAGCAAATTCTCCTTCAAGCTCAGCTGCACGCATTCCATCTTCATCAGAGAAATCAGCTTTCATATAAATCGCATCTTTTTCTTTCATTACTTCATATAGACGAGCGTGACCCATAATAACCGTCTGCATAACTTCTTGCTCTTCGTATTCGAAATGGTTCTGTTTCAAAACCGCTAAACGCTCGCCTGGCGTCATGTGAACGTCACCTGTTTGAGCCTCGATCTCACCAGATAAGATTTTCAAAAATGTAGATTTCCCCGCACCATTCGCACCGATCAAACCATAGCAGTTGCCTGGTGTGAACTTTATATTAACGTCTTCAAACAGCTTACGGTCGCCATAACGAAGACCCACGTTAGTTACTGTAATCATGTAGACTTCTCTCCTTTTATATAAAACATAGCCTTAACAGCTTACTGTCAGGCATCGTTAAATGCATAAGTTCCAATTCAGCATCATACAAAAATGCATACTTATTGATTGTATCATAAATAATCATTCTCAACTTTACAATCTTGCTCACTGAACCAATTATTTAATCAAAAAATTAGAAAACCAGCAAAATGCTGTTTTGATTTTCTCGGGTCAAGCACACTGAACATGTGAAGCCTGACCATATAGATTGTTGACCGTGGATATATCGTTGGTAGAGCCTTATTAAGGCAGAAAAAGTTCTTATTCTTATGTTTTGAAGATGGAATGATCCATCTTCTTCCGTATTGGTCTTATTTCCGGTCAGTTTTTCACCTTTTTTGACTGGAATCAGGGATTTTAATTCACGTTCTCGAAAAAATAATACGATCATTTTGACGAACAACTATTCATATGTCTAGTCTTTTATCATTTCTTAATCATCGGCTATTTTGAACATCGGTGTTAAAATGGCAAAGAAAATCTCGACACTCCTACGGAAAAACGGGCTACCGAGACCCCGCAGGAGGTATGACGAGGAGGCTTGGCGGTTCGTCCGAGGAAAGGGAGTGTATTTTCTGACTTCAAAGAATTATCAACACTTTTAATTAACAGAGCCTAATCAATAATAAAAGCCCAAAAGGTCAACGCCTTTTGAGCTCTCATGCACTTTATAAAGCTGGAGTTGTTGGAGCTTGTGTTTTGTCTTTTTTCATTAACACATATTGACTGCCAAGCATAAGTACGAATGCGACAACACCGATGACACTGGCAATGCCTTCTGGATAGATGAGCAAAAATCCAATAACAACGGCCGCTGCTCTTTCCAGCCAGTTCAGTGCTCTCATCCAATAACCAATCATCCCTGCCCCGATCGCAATCATTCCTACAAATGCGGTCGACACTACCCAAACCGCTTCCATCCAGTTCGTATCGATCAGCATCAGCTGAGGCGAGATAACAAAAATGTACGGAATGATGAAAGCGGCAATGGCGAGCTTCGATGATATGATACCGGTTCGTATCGGTTCCCCACCTGAAATTCCTGCTGCCGCAAAAGCAGCAAGCGCAACGGGTGGTGTGATATCCGCAATAATACCAAAATAGAAAACGAACATGTGAGCAGATAATGCCGGAACGCCAAACAAAAGAATCGCTGGTGCTGCAATCGTTGATGTAATAACGTAGTTTGCTGTTGTCGGAGATCCCATCCCTAATATTAAAGAAGCGATCATTGTTAAAATCAGCGTTGGAATTAAATATCCGCCTGAAAGGTCCAGCAATCCATTTGCAAGCTTAAGACCAACACCTGTTACAGTTACAACACCAACGATCATTCCAGCTGCAGCTGTTGCGGCAGCGACACCTAGAGCTGTCCGAGCTCCATCAGCTAATGCTTCAATAAAAAGTTTCGGTCCCATTCTTGTTTGTTTATTAAACAACCCAACGATAATAGCACTCACGATCGACCAAAGAGCAGCTCTCGTGACACTCATACCATCCATTAACAAGTAAACCACAACAAAAATCGGAATCAAAAGGTAGAGCTGTTTTAATACTCTCTTTGTTTCCGGCATTTCTTCTTTCGTTAATCCTCTTAATCCGATTCGTTTTGCTTCGAAATGGGTCATGATCCAAATACCCGCAAAATAGAGAATGGCAGGAATAGCTGCTGCTTTCGCGATGTCCCAGTATGTAATGCCTCCCCCTATAAATTCAACCATCAAGAAAGCTGCTGCCCCCATGACTGGCGGCATGATCTGTCCGCCGGTAGATGAAGCTGCTTCAACAGCTCCAGCAAATTCTTTTTTATAACCTAGCCTTTTCATCATCGGAATCGTAAACGCCCCGGAAGTTACAACGTTTGCAACCGAGCTTCCGCTGATGGTTCCTTGCAAAGCACTAGAGAAAATGGCTACTTTTGCAGGACCGCCGATTCTACGACCGGCAATTACAATTGACAAGTCATTAAAATATTCTCCGACACCTGTTTTGACGAGAAATGCGCCAAACAGTAAAAATAAGAAAATATAAGTAGAAGAAACCGCTAACGGTGTTCCTAAAATACCTTCCGTTGTAAAAAACATCGTTCTAACGATCCGCTCGATTGTCAGCCCTTTATGTTCTAAAAACCCTGGCATGTAAGGTCCGAAATAGGCGTACATCAAAAACAGGGCAGCGATAATCGTGATTGGAAGTCCGACTACACGCCTTGTTGCTTCTAATACAAGAATAATAGCGAGTAAACCAATGATAAAGTCCGGTGTTGTCAGCCTTCCCACACGCATAACTAAATCATCCATAAATAAATACCAATAAGATCCTACGGCAATCGATAGGATTGCGAGCAGCATATCATACCAGGCAACCTGAAACCGCGCTGGTTTTTGACGTTTCTTTTTTGTTGCCGGAAATAACAAAAAGATTAGTGTTAAGGCAAATCCTAGATGAATCGTCCGTTGGAGCTGTGCAGCTAACACACCAAAAATGGCAGTGTACAGCTGAAATAAAGAAAATGCTACAAGTCCGATTAAGGTGATCCAATAAAGAGCGCCTTTCAGCTTTCGAAAGCCGGCTTCAGGATCGTATTTTTCCATTAATTCCTGTACAGCTTCATCAGAAATCGTTTGTTCTGGTGTATGTTTATTGTTCTCCAAGAACTTTACCTCCCATCATCCATTGCCAAAAGTTCAAGTGATCCGTTTTGATCCTCACCCAAGAACCTGGTTTACTAAACTCTGAAAACGGATATTTTTTTCCTTTAATAATAAATGTATGATTCGATATAATTTGCCCTACCCGGACATTCAATTCAGTAAAATGACGGTTCATATGCGACAAAATATACTTTCCGTCTTTTTCAATAAACTTTTCACGACCTGTTGCACCTGAAGGCATACCAATCCCAAATTCCTCGAACTGCATCTCGGTTTGAATAATCTCACCTTTTTTGTTCGTATGATACGTTTCGAGAACAGGTGTTTTGTGAATCGAGTGAATATACTTCACACTAAACGGGTTATTCGGTTTCATTTTAAAATAAGCCAGACGTTCTCCAGAATTTCCGTCTTCCACAACAACAGATGAAATAAACGGATATGTAAGAGCAGCGGTAATGCTCGCAAGAAGGAGAATGATTATAATAAGTCTTTTCATAAGAAGACATGGACTAAAGAAAACTCTTCAGTCCATGATTACACTTTCTTATTTAAGAATTCCTTTTTCTTTGAAATACTTCTTAGCTCCTGGATGGAAATCGATGCCCATACCTTCTACCGCTTTTTCAGCCTTAATCAGCTTCCCTTTTGCATGACTGATCTTGTCAGTATTATCAAAGATTGCCTTCGTAATTTGATACACGTCATCTTCCTTCATATCTTTACGAACAGCTAACATCGAAAGTACAGCAACTGTTTTCACATCTTGATCCAGTTTATACGTACCGCTTTTTACAACATCCTCAATGTAATAAGGATATTCTTTCATTAATTCTTTGACCTTATCTTCCGCAATCGGAATAATCGTTACAGGATTAGTTGCTGATAGTGCTTCAACAGCACCTGTTGGTGTTCCTGCAGTAATGAATGCTGCTTGAATATTTCCATCTTGAATTCCTTCAGCTGATTCATCGAAAGATAAATGCTGTGCTTTAAGGTCATCCATTTTCATTCCGTGAACTTTAAGGATTTGCTCAGCATTAGCGAATGTACCGCTTCCAGGCGCCCCAACCGAAACTTTTTTCCCTTTTAAATCTTCAACACTTTTAATGCCGCTGTCTTTCAGTGTTACAATTTGAATCGTTTCTGGATATAACGTTCCGATCCCGGCAATTTGATCGACTTTCTCTTTAAACATTTCTTTACCTTCTGCCGCATAACTTGCAATATCAGTCTGTGTAAAAGCAATGTCAGCATCTCCGTCTTGCAGCAGCTGCATATTTTCTACAGATGCTCCTGATGCTTGAGAGTTCGCTTCAACTCCCAGTTCCTTTTTCACAATTTTAGCCATTTCTCCGCCTAGCGGATAATATGTACCACCTGTACCACCTGTAACAATACTGATTCTGTCTACACTAAGACCTTTGTCTCCAGACTTTTCTTTCTCAGAACTTGTTTCAATTTTTTGATTACAAGCTGCCAATGAAATCACTACCAACAACGCCATTAAAAATGAAATCCCCTTTTTCATCATTAGTGATAATTTCCTCCTTTTGGAATTTAAGTTTTTTTTAGTTTAGCATAAATCATCAAAAAATGCAGAATAATCGAACTTTTTAAACGACTTTTTTTCACTACATTATTTTGTAGAATAATAACAGTCTGCTGAACCAATCATGCGGAGCCGTTATTTTACATTTCTCAATGTAGAGAATAAAATGAAAGTTATCATCAACTGATGTAATTGTGAGGTGAATGAATGCTAGGTTTATTAATAGGTTTTGGAGGTATTATTGGAGCGCTGCTTCGTTACTATTTAGGGATTTGGTCTTTGGGTTGGACAAACACCATTTTCCCGATTGGAACGTTTACAGCCAATATGATTGGCTCGTTCATCTTAGGCTGGTTAACAACAAGAATTATTCATCATCAAGTCGTTCATCCCTATCTTGCGACGGCAGTTGGCACAGGTATCATCGGTTCTTTTACAACCTTTTCCACTTTTAGTGTAGAATCAGTGCAGCTCATCCAAACAGGGCATTGGCAGATCGCAATTCTATATGTTTTTTTAAGTTTAGTCGGAGGATTATTCATGTCATGGTTCGGCTTTAGAATTGGAAAAATCTTTTCACAAAATAAAAATGGGGAGAGTAAGGAAGCATTATGATTGCAGCAAGTGCGTTCGTAGCAGCTGGCGGTTTTTTGGGAGCTATATGCCGCTTTTCGACAACTAAGTGGATTTCTAAAAATTGGCCATCAGAACTTCCAATTGCTACTCTACTGATAAATATTGCCGGATCTTTTTTGTTAGGAATCATTATAGGCTCAGGAATCAATCATTCTGCTGTCCTGTTTTTGGGAACGGGTTTCATGGGAGCTTTTACGACATTTTCAACCTTCAAGCTGGAAAATATCCAGCTGCACGCAAATCGTAAACGAAACGTGATGATTCAATACCTTGTTTTTAGTTACATGGGTGGCATCCTGTTTGCTTTTTTAGGATTAACAATCGGTATCAAACTATTATAAAAATGAAGAGCTGTTTCATAAACTTTTTGGCTAATAGAATGTGGAGTGAGTGATTTCCGTTCCTTGATGCTCGCTTTCCACGGGAGAGCCTTTAGAAAAGTTCCAAATAAAAAAGGCGACCGAAGTCACCCCGCATAAACTAGCTAATAAATGCTCGCAGCATCCAGTTATGTTTAGCTAGACTCTCACGAACTGAGAGCAGCATATCATGTGTGACCTCATCGCCTTCACGATCCGTCACTTCCATACCTTCTTTTATTTCTGCAATAAGGAGTTCGAAGTCTTGAATCAAGTTTTGAACCATCTCTTCAGCGGACTCTCCGCCATTTGCTTCTTTTATCGTAGCTACTTCTAAATACTCTTTCATCGTTGCAACAGGTGTTCCTTTTAAAACGAGTAATCGTTCAGCAAGCTCATCAATGTTCGCGGCCGCCTCATTATAGAGCTCTTCAAACTTTTCATGAAGCGTAAAAAAATGCGGTCCTTTTACATACCAATGATAGTTATGCAGTTTAACAAAAAGTACATTCCAGTTGGCAACTTGCTTATTTAATACGTTTTGTGTCAAATTCATCAGTTTAGACCTCCTGTTTCTTTTCTTCGTTCAGTACACGGTTTAAACGTTTGCGAAGCATGTCCATTCCGCTTCCTCCTGCTTGGAAGTGGCGCAGTTTTCCTTCTTTATCAAACACATAATACGCAGGTACATATTTGTTCTCAAAGAGATCGGTCAACGTATGTTCACTGTCAACATAAATCGGCTGTGTAATATCATGTCCGATTGCCATCTGCTCGATTACGCTCATCTCCAGGTCGCCTTCCGAACGAGGCATGTGAACCGCAATGACATTTAAGTCGTCTTCGTATTCATCACGAAGTTCGTTAACATCCGGCATCGCTTCTTTACAAAGATGACAGCTTACAGACCAGAAGTGAATCAGGGTTGCTTTCTCTCCAACAAGGTCTTCTTTCTTCACTTCGTCATTCAACCAAGCAGTTGCACCATTTAATTCTGGCATTTGTTCACGTAATTTCATATCGATTACCTCCTATAAGTTAAACAGCAGTTTAATATTTTTTGTGATTATAACGTTTTTTGACCTGGTTTCCAGTTCGCTGGACAAAGACCGCCTGTTTGCAAAGCTTGTAAAACACGTAATGTTTCGTCAGCGTCCCGGCCAATGTTGTTATGGAAAACCACTTGGTACATCATTTCGCCCTCCGGACTGATAATGAACAACCCTCTTAAAGCGACACCTTCTTCTTCTATTAAAACACCATAATCTCGCGCTACTTTATGGTTGGTATCAGCAGCAAGTGGATAATTTAATTCACCGAGCCCATTATCTTCTCTCCTTGTGTTAATCCAAGCAAGATGCGTGTGGACCGTATCCGTCGATACCCCGACCACTTCGGCATCAAGATCTTCAAATTCCTCATAACGATCAGACAGCGCAGTGATTTCTGTTGGACATACAAACGTAAAGTCCATCGGATAAAAGAAGAGAACAGTCCATTTATCGTTCTTCATGTTTTCTTCTAAGCTTACTTTCTTTGTTTCTTTATTTGGCATGACCGCTTCCATTTCAAAGCGCGGTGCCTGTTTGCCTACCATACGTTCTGCCATATATATTCCACTCCTTTTTATCGCTAATGATAATGAAATTCATTATCATGTATTATCAACAGTTTTAATTATACTTGTTTCTTTTTTGAAGTCAATACTAATTTATAATAATTATAATTAAAGAACAAGTATTGTGCTTATAGGTGCGCACAAAAAAACCTCACTCTTGTTAGAGCAAGGTTTTACGCGTTATCTTCTTTTTGAAAGGTTTCAGGCGATATATTTTTATTCTTCAAGTACAGTACTAGTATTACTGCCAATAAAAGCAAAACAGCTATCGCAGCAATCATGATCCCGTTTCCTTCTGTAAGGCTGTTTCCTAATAAGTTTGCTGCTAGTGTCCCTGGTAGAACACCCAATAACGTAGCAAAGATGTAAGGCTTCAGCTTTAACCTCGATATTCCCGAAACATAGCTTACAAGGTCAAAATTGATAATGGGGATCACTCTGAGAATAAAAATATAATAAAATCCTTTTTTCTTTATTTCATTTTGCCATTTTTCGATTCGATCAGTTGAACTGATTTTCTTTTTTAACCAGCGTGCACCTAGATATTTTGAAAGATAAAATGAAATGACAGCACCAGCTGTGGCACTGAAAACCGTATATACAGTTCCCCAAAACGTACCAAATGCCAGCCCTCCGGCAAGTGACAATACAGAAATGGGGAAAAGCGTGAGCGGTCTGACGATGTTTAATAAAAGATAAATAATGGGTGCCATAATGCCAAATGAGAGCATCCAATTACGTAAAGTCATCGGGGTCATTTTAAAAACAAAGTGGTTGACCGCTAACAATGCAAGAACAATTCCAAATACGATTGATAACTTCAGCAAAGTCATTTTCTTCATGAAGACCCCTCCTTTACTGACACAATTTCCTATCAGAAATATTACTAATATCTATTCCCTATAATTAACTTGTAGTAAACAAACCAGCTCTTTATTGATGTTTAATGATAATTCCGTTCCCTGCCGGATCTGTTACTGAAATTTGTTCAGCCTGCTCAGTAAATGAAATGTCATTCTTTTGCAGAGTTTGTTTCATTTTCCTAACCTCATCTGCGCTGGGCAATACGATTTCAAAATTAAGGAGGCCGGTAGCTTCTTTTGGCGCGGGAATCGCGTTTGGACCATTCCAGATGTTCATTGCTATGTGATGGTGATAACCACCTGCCGAAATGAACAACGCATGATGTGCCATTCTTGTTTGTTCTTCAAATCCTAGCACTTTTACATAAAAATGTTCAGCTTCCGGGATATTAACAACATTCAAATGGACATGACCCATTACCGTTTTTTCTGGGAGTCCATTCCAGGTTTGAGATTCTGCTTCTGCTAATAGTCCGTGTACATCTAAAGGTTCGCTCGCGGCAGGCAGTTTTCCTTCTTCATCCCGAATCCAATCTTCCCTGTTTACATCTCTATAAATTTCTATGCCATTGTTCTCAGGATCTTGTAAATATAGAGCTTCGCTGAACAAATGGTTTGAAGCACCTGCCATTCTCGTTTCTGATTCGATAAAATGCTGCAGCACATTTGCGAGATCCTTTCGTGTAGGTACAAGCAAAGCTAAATGATACAAACCTGCACTTCTTACAGGTCGTTGTTCTAAAGCAGTGTCTCCTTCTAATATCAGAAGCGGTGTGAAACCATCTGCTGTTAGTACAGCTTTCTCACTCGATTTTGTGAGTATTTTCAAACCGATCGTTTCCGTATAATAACGAACAAGCTTATCTAAATCTCTTACTTTTAAAGTAACGCTGCCTATATGAGTATCTTTATGAATCGTTGTCATTTGTTAACCTTCTTTCTTATATTTAACTTAATTACTTTATGTAAGTAATTATAAAATAGTTATTAACAAACTTCAATTGAAAAATTTTCTAAACTTGAGTAGTTGTAAGTTACGTGGAATTATTTAAATTAACGTGGATATATTGTGAATTATCGTGGAATTATTGAAAATAACGTGGAAATATCGGACTTTACCGTGGAATTAAATAAAAACGATAGCTTCATAACAACAGAAATCACTTGGATTTTAAGTTATTATGACCTACTAGCGGTCCTATCCTGTTTTTTCAAAAAAATCGCGTGCAAAAGTGAAAAAACGGCTTCAAAATAACAAAAAACGACTCAAAGAAGTTCGTTTCTCATTTGAGTCGCATCGTTTTTGGATTAAGATTAAGATGAAAAAGTTAGCCCCCGATATAAGACATTTCTATTTTTTTGCGCGCTGGATCTGTTTGTTCTCTTCTTTCGTCTGAGTATCGATCTTTGCGGTTGTTCCATACGTTAACGATACGTTCATACACATCTTCTGCGGTTGCTCCTTCTCGAATGAAGTGCTTAAAATCTGTACCTTTTGAAGCAAAAAGACACGTATAAACTTTGCCATCCGCTGATAACCTTGCTCTCGTACATGTTGAGCAAAAAGTATCTGTTATGGAAGAAATGATGCCAATTTCACCTTTACCATCTTTAAATTGATATCTTTTGGCGACTTCACCGAAATAATGACCAGAAACAGGTTCTATTGGCAGCTCATTATGAATCATATCTAAAATTTGTTTTTTCGTAACGACCTCTTCTAAATTCCAGCCGTTTGAAGTTCCGACATCCATGTATTCGATAAAGCGGAGCACATACGGTGTATTTTTAAAATAACGGGCCATCGGTAAAACCTCTTGATCATTGACCCCTTTTTTAACCATCATATTGATTTTTACTTTTAAACCTGCACGATGAGCAGCCTCAATCCCTTTCAGAATGGGTTGAACACCAACTCCTCGGCCGTTAATTTTACCGAAAAGGCTGTCATCTAACGTATCGAGGCTGACGGTTACTCGATCCATGCCAGCCGCTTTCAATTCTTCAGCAAGCTTCGGCAATAATATTCCGTTCGTTGTAAGGGCAATATCTTGAATACCATCAATGTTTCGAAGTCTTTTCAGCAGCTTTGGCAGCCCTTTGCGCAATAATGGTTCTCCGCCCGTAATTCGGATCTTTTCTACACCGGCACGGGCAAACTGAGAAGCTACCGTTTCAATCTCGTCAAAAGATAACAGCTCATGTTCCGATAAGAAAGGATAATCCGGTCCAAATATTTCTTTTGGCATACAATACGTACACCGAAAGTTGCATTGATCGATTACTGATATTCTTAAATCACGCAGTGGACGGCTCCACGTATCAACGACTCGATTCTTTGTACTCATTTCATCACGCCATTACATTAGTATTTCTTTAAATGTACCACGAATAAAGGGATGTTAAAACTAGAACGATTTGTAACCTGTTTTTAACAAAACATTTCTGTCAATTCCACTTGTTTATTATTGTTGATAATGTTACGATAAGGAAGAATTATTTTTGTTCGATTGTTCAGGTAAACCTTTTATCTTGATCATTTTTGAGCAAGGATAGTAAAATTTTGTGTGTTAAAGCACGACAGGAGGCAACAAAAATGGAACAAGGTAAAGTTAAATGGTTTAACTCTGAAAAAGGTTTTGGATTCATCGAGCGTGAAGGTGGAGACGACGTATTCGTACACTTCTCAGCTATCCAAAGCGAAGGTTTCAAAACTCTTGACGAAGGTCAAGAAGTAACTTTCGAAGTAGAACAAGGACAACGCGGACCTCAAGCTACTAACGTACGTAAGGCATAATTGCCACTTATATAAACAGGGCTCTTTTATAAGAGTCCTGTTTTTTTGTAAGGAAAATTAAAAAAAGCTGCATTTCACTCCAATGAGTGAAATAACAGCTTACGATTTGTCTTTTTTTAATTCTTCTAATTCTTGAAGAAGACTTTCTACCATTTCATCACTTTTTTTCAATTCATTATTAAGCATCGTAATGGTTTCTTCTTCCCACAAAAATGGATTTCCGTGTTCAGGGGTAATGGGGAGATCTTGATAAACGATTCCCTCTTCTCTCTCATCCGGCTGAAAGTAAATAGCGATTTCGCACCTAGAATCTCCTAGTGCTATTCTTTTACGCAAAACCACTTTCCCATAACCGAATTTCCGAGCTGCTATGCCGCCAAATACACTGGAAGTCATGCCACACAAATGCGGAGTATCCTTAACAAACTCCCCAAATGGACACTCTTTTGCACGAACTACTACACAATCAGGATCCACACTGACTATCTCAAAATGCCCACCGATTGAATTCTTTAAATCAACAATAACATGTACATATTGATCAACAGTCCAATGAGGGAGGTCATCATAAAAACGCTCGATCCATTCTCCTGTTCGAAGCCCTAATTGTTGAATATAAACTTCAGCAGCTGAGCCTATTGTTTTTTGATGAATGTAGGCATATTGAGTAATTAGCTTTGCTAAAAAAGTGTGTCCATTCAATTCACTCTTTGAAAGATGCATGATACATCTACCCTTTCTTAGAATTAACATATAGCTATAAAAAACTTGAGCAAGATATGGACAACACTTTATGGATACCCTTTTTCTAGATAACAAAACGTTAAAAACCATTTTTTTACTTAATTTTTTCCTTGTTGATGCATCCAATAAAAAAAGAGACCTTTTACAGTCTCTTTTCCCTCTAGATATTAGTCTTTTCCCTGTTGAGCTGAGAATGTCTCTTGGAGTAGCCAAAATAGATCAGTACACCAATTCCTAACCAAATGATGAATCGAATCCACGTTGCGCCATCCAATTGTGCCATTAAAAATCCGCAGAACACGATAGCGAGTATCGGAATTAACGGTACAGCCGGACATCTGAATGCACGCGGCAGATCAGGCTGAGTTTTACGAAGAACCATAACTGCTACAGACACTAAAACGAAAGCAGACAATGTTCCGATGTTAACTAATTTTGCAAGTTCATTTAGCGGAATTAATGCTCCCATCAATCCAGCGACGATACCGAAGAACCAAGTAGATCCGTATGGTGTACGGTATTTTTGATGAACAGATTTAAAGAAGTTTGGCAATAAACCATCACGAGCCATCGCATAAGACACTCGCGTCTGTCCGTAAAGCATAACTAGCATTACAGTTGTCATCCCAAGAATGGCACCAACATCAACAATCCCTGCCACCCAGTCTTGACCAGCTACTTGAAGAACTAGAGAAATTGGATGATCTTCATTTCCTTTAAACTGACCAAATGGTACAACCCCAGTCATAATTCCTGTAACGACTACATATAGAATCGTACAGATTAAGAGAGATAACATGATTCCCTTTGGAAGATCCCGGTTTGGATTCTTAGTTTCTTCTGCAGCAGAAGCAATAGCATCAAAACCGATAAAAGCAAAGAAAACAAGTGCTGCCGCTTCAAAGATTCCATTAAATCCAAATGGTGTAAATGGCGTCCAGTTTGCAGGCTTTACATAGCCAACTGCAACGACGATGAACAAAATTACAACAATTACTTTTAAAACCACCATGATGTTGTTTACACGTTTTGATTGTTTAACACCAACTGACAGCAAAAACGTAATGAGCATAACGATTAAAAATGCTGGAAGATTAAAATAAGTTGTTGTGCCAGGCACTGCTCCAGGAGCGGCTGTGAAAACAGTCGGGAGATGAATTCCCATACCTTTTAAAAGAGACTGAAAATAACCAGACCATCCGACAGATACAGCGCTTACAGCGAGTAAATATTCAAGAATCAAATCCCAGCCGATAATCCAAGCTATAAATTCACCCATTGTTGCATAGGTATACGTGTAAACTGAACCTGATACCGGAACAGTAGACGCAAATTCTGCATATGAAAGTGCAGCAAATAGACATGCCAGTCCTGCAATTATAAACGAAATAATTAGTGCAGGTCCTGCCGTAAGAGCACCCGTACCTGTCAGGACAAAAATACCAGTCCCGATAATAGCACCAATTCCAAGCAGCGTTAAATCCAAAGTACCTAACTCTTTGTGGAGTGTTGTACCTGATTTTGAAGCCGCCACTAAATCAGGGATACTCTTTTTCCTAAAAATACTTTTCTTCATAAAAAACCTCCATGTTTGCAATGATTAGTATTAAGTTTTTGACATTCCCCTATATATTTTATTATATTCTATAATTCGTAATTTTTCGACACTTTTCGGGGTTCTGTTAAAAACTACTTTGTATTCATGATATTTACAAATATTACCCTTTTATCATTCAAACGAATCACCTAAAATAGTTTGTGCTTTTTCCCATTTAATTACACGAGAAAAAGCTTACCCTAAATCTCTGGGATAAGCTTTTATATCAAATCAAATTATAATGCTTTTTGATTTTGTGAAACGCAACTATTTTTTAGGTTATCAGCTATCTTTAAATGCTTGTCATTTCCACCGCTTAATTTAAAAACAAAAATCCCTGCGGCGATAACAATTACGCCTATTAGCTGCTGAAAGGTAAAAGGAACCCTTTCCAGACCGAGCCAGCCAAGTGAATCCCATAATAAAGCAAATGCCAGCTGTGAAGTAAGCACAATCGAGATCGCAACAGTCGGACCAAGCAGTTTCATTCCGTTTGTCAGGCAGACGACTACTCCTACACCGATCAAACCGCTGAACCAGTACCAAGTCTTCATATTTTCTAAGACAAATAGCTCCTTCCCTTCAAAAATCAAACCGAATGTTAGAGAAGCAAAGAATCCTAGAAATAATACTAATGTAGTAGTGGCCCATGATCCAGCCCGTTCATTCACTTTGCTGTTAAAAATATTTTGCAGGCTTACCAGAGAACCCGCAATGACCGCCAATAACAGACCTATAATCATAATCCTTTACTCTCCTATATGGTGACTTATTTTTTTCCTAGACACGCAATTGGGGTTATTCATAAATACTTTGCCCTGCCAGCGTGCTTAATCCTTCCCTGTTCTTAACGAGGATGAAGCCTTTGCTTCGCTCGATCAGTCCTTTTATACAAAACTGCTGAATAACACGGTTTAAATGCCTGTAGCTAGTTCCGATCAAGTTTGCAGCATCCTTAATGCTGATGTGGATCTGTCCTTTATAAAGGGAATCCGTCTCGTCGAACGACACTGACAACAAATAACTAGCAAGCCTCACTTCCACGGGGTAGAGCAGGTTGAAACTTAAAGAACTTGATTTAATGTAGAACTTGTTCGTGATGATTTTCAATAAAAATTGCAGAAGAGGCGCATGGTCATTGCCGTACATTTTCAGCCAGCGATGATAAATTCCGATCATATGGACGGAGGAAACAGCTTCAACCGTATTGATAATGTCAGACCCATGAACGTATTCAATATCGCCGATCGCATCAAGCGGCGTCTTAAAAGAAAGGATAAGCGTCTTGCCTTCTGGTGAAGTGGTAAAAATCTTCACTTTGCCTTTAACCAATATAAATAAATAGTGTGAAGGATCTCCTTGGGAACAGATCAGTTCACCAGGATCGAAACTATAAAGTGCTAAGTATGGGATTAATGGTTCGTTAAATATCGCTTCAATTTGATGTGAATGTATATAGGAATGGAGCAGTTCACGATTTTTTAGTTCTTTCATCAACACTATTCACCTCATAGCCTATCCCCGTTATTTTTACAGATTAAAAACTTAGAATGATGACTCCTGTAATCATCATACCCATACCGATGAACTGAGGCATCCTCATTTTTTGTTTAGATACACCGAACCATCCTTTGCTATCTATTAAAAAGGTCAAACATAGCTGTGCAATCAATAGACCAGAAATCGTCAGCGTAACGCCAATATGATAAATAGCGGTAATATTGCTGTAAACCACGATCGCTCCAAAGCTGCCTCCGATTAAATATAATGGCTTAACTTGCTTAAAATTGCGCCACTTTTTATCTCGAAGAATCATTAGAATAGTAAATGCCATAATAAATCCTGTTAATTGAGTGATCATCGCCGCCTGCCAAGATCCAATGTCTTGGCTAATTCGTGAGTTCGCCACCCCTTGCAGTGTAATAAAGGCTCCTCCGAAAAAAGCAAATAAACTTCCCTTCATATTATCTCTCCCCCTACTCGTTTCTCTGTACTCTTATTAAAAGGTACATTGCATCATGCAGGGAAGGACATATGTCCTAAATTGAAATAAAAAAAATAAAACTGCATTTAGCATGAATTCTTTACTTAGGAGTTGCAGGTGGATTGGTAGGAGGATAGCGAATTTGCCGTTTTTTGTCGGTTCGAGGTAATTTGAGATATAAGGATCCCTTTTTGTTGAAGAACTATACTATTTTATGTCACTGCAAATTCATAAACCTTTATATTGTTAAAAGGATTTTAGACTCTCGGTACTTTCTTTTTATAAAAGCTTTTACTTGAAAATCGTTTTGCTGCAGCAACACAAAACACCACACCGACATTTACTAGAACGAGTAAAAGGCCAACTTCCTCTTGAAGAATCACAGCTGCAAGTAAGAGTCCAAAGAATGGTTGCAACAGTTGTAACTGCCCCACTGATGCTATGCCCCCTTGAGAAAGACCCCTATACCAGAAAACAAATCCTATATACATGCTAAACAAGGAAACATAAGCTAAACTCACGTATGTTCTAAAACTAATCTCTTCCCAAGAACTTGGAAAAAGATAAATTGAGAGTATGGCCATAAAGGGAAGGGACAATACAAGCGCCCAAGAAATCACCTGCCAATTACCTAATTTACGAGACAATTTAGCACCTTCAGCATAGCCCAAGCCACAAACTATTATAGCAATCAACATATACAAATCGCCAAGTAGTAAAGACTCGCCTCCTTTAAATAAAGCAAATCCTGCAACCAAAAAGCTTCCTATTAGTGAGAAGACCCAAAAAACAATGCTGGGTCGTTCGCCACCTCTTATTACCCCAAATATTGCTGTTAATAATGGTAGAAGACCTAAAAAGACTATAGCATGAGCAGAAGTATTATGCTCAAGTGCCAAAGCTGTGAGAAGTGGGAAACCAATAACAACTCCAAGTGCTACAATAATTAGTGATAATATATCAGATTTTTCAGGTCGTTTTGCTCTTAAAATCATTATGACTAACATGGATAAAAGTCCAGCAATTGCGGCCCGAAATACCGTAACAAAGTATGGATCAAGCTCACCGACAGCAACACGAGTTGCAGGAAGGGAACCGCTAAATATAAGTACTCCTATAAAACCATAAATCCAACCTTTTGTAGTTACATTCACTATAATCACTCCCCAGTCCTATACTTTGAATTGACTTGTCAAAATAATAATATTAATTATAATAAACGTAAGCTCAAACTGACCTTTTGAAAAAGGCCAGTTTTATCATTTTTAACAAAGTCAGTTTGAAGGAGTACCATCCATTGGACTTAACACCGTTTTTAAACAGGAATTCCAAAATTCCATTGTATCAACAACTTATTAATTTCTTTAAAAGTAATATGCACGATGGGCGAATTAAAAATGGAATAAAACTTCCTTCAAAAAGACACCTTGCAAAAAAACTACTTATTAGTCAAACAACTGTTGAACGAGCATACGATCAACTCTTAGCAGAAGGCTATATTTTAAGTAAGCCAAGGAGCGGCCTTTTTGCAGATTATGATGAGTCATTTTTGATAAACCCTGATCCAAAGCCTGCTGAATTACCTGTGCAAGATTTTAATGTAATAACAAATAAAATCATTGATTTTCACTATGGTCACGTTGATTCTAGTTTTTTTCCCTTTTCTGCTTGGAGAAAGAATGTTGTTGCTAGCTTAGATAAATATTCAGAAAAGCTTTGTCGACCTGGGGACGTCTTAGGAGAGATTGAGCTTCGATCTCTTATAACCGAATACCTTTACCAATCCAGAGGCGTAAATTGCGATCCAAATCAAATCATTATTGGTGCAAGCACCTCTTACCTCCTGCAGATTTTATGTCACATTCTAAACACTAGTTTAAAAGTGGGCTTCGAGGAGCCTGGGTACCCAAGATCTAGAGAAATTTTTGAGTTAAATCGAAAAGAAATCATCCATTTACCACTAGATAGTGAAGGCTTAAAAATGTACGCAGTTAAGAAAAACAACCCTGACTTAATTTATATAACACCGTCGCATCAATATCCTTTAGGAAGAATGATGACAATTAATAGAAGGCTAGAATTATTAAAATGGGCAGCTGATAATCATTCCTTTATTATTGAGGATGATTATGATGGGGAATTTAGATACAGTGGTCAACCTATTCCTTCCTTGCAAGCACTTGATAAGGAGAATCGTGTTGTCTATTTAGGAACTTTTTCAAATTCTTTTCTTCCTACACTGCGTATTAGCTATATGATTCTTCCACAGTCATTATTAAAGAAAGCAACTCAGGTTACCTCGCTATTCAAACAAACGGTTTCTTCAATTAATCAATTTGCCCTTGCTGAGTTCATACAAAATGGTGAATGGCAAAAACATTTAAATAGAATGAGAAAGCTTTACCGTAAGAAAAGAAACATCATTTTAGAAGCAGTAATAAGAGAGTTAGGAGATAAAGTTAAAATTCACGGGGAAAATTCCGGTCCACGAATTCTCATTGATGTTTATTTAGAGTTAAGTGAAAAGGACCTCATTCAAAAAGCTGAAAGTCATGGTGTAAGAGTGTATCCTGTATCTGATTCATACAAAAAAGGTTATGCTTTTAATACAATTTCATTAGGATTTTCGGGAGTATCAGAAGAAGAAATAAAAAGAGGGATTTATCTACTGAGTGAATCTTGGGATTTAAAATAAGAGATTCTATAAATAAGTATTAAAAAAGAGCTCACTTTTTGTGGGCTCTTTTCATAAATATTTTGTAATTCAGCTAAATTATGAAAAACTACAATCAGTTCCCAACAGCCTTACTCTTTTCCACTACATCTTGTACCAAAAGAACTCCCAGCTGGTGATGCTCATTTTGATAAAGTGATCCTTGTACGAATCGAACCTCACCATTTAAGTTGAGCACTTCCAGTTTGCAATAGGCTGCATTCACTTGAAGAGCACGGTAGAGGCTTGTTTCGTGTGTCAGCGTTACACCATTCGCTTTTACGATAACTTCTCCTATTTTCAGTCCCATCTTAGCAGCCGGTGTTCCTGGGACGACCCCAAGGATAATCAGGCCTTGATCGCGCTGTACAAAATACGATGGCCTTGTATCATCTCGCTGGCTTGTGACGAGTGTGATCAGTTCCCGGCCGGCAATTCCAGCAGCTATCGAAATAGCAAGCAGCAAAGGCAATTCAAAAAAGTGACCTGCTGTTGCGATTGCCAGAACGATCACACCAAGCAATAACACTTGTTTACCTAGATGCTTGATCGCTTCAGCCGGCAAAGTGTGGGTAACGAGCTGGCGATAGCCAATTGCAAAAGGTACTAAAAAGAACGAGAATCCGATCGCTCCCATTGGGAACAGCGGCCACCAATCCATAACGGGGATTGAACCTGCCGGCAGTACGAGGAACTGAGGAGTAATCCAGAATCGTGTTGCTTCATGTCCACCCACATAATGTCCCCTTTTTCCTTTAAACAAACGCGGCGATGTTCGTTCCGAGCCTTTCCATATGATAAGAATCCCTTCCTGAATCAATAGGACTCCTAGAATGACAGCCAATGAATCTAGCGGTGTTTTTTCAATATCTTTGAACCATTGGTCTAAAAAGTTCACACCCGTATTAAAACGAGGGAGTAATAATCCGATAATCGCTGCTAAACTGACTGCATAAGCAGGTGCCATAAATCGTGTTTTAAATGTGAGCCCAAGCACGACATAAATGATTCCGATTAAAGCAATCATCCCGATTGGCAAGGTTACTCCTGCAGTTACAAATATAATAGAACCAATAAGGCCTATTAAGATACCAGGAAAAACAGATAATATAAGATTATCAATGACCGGGTGGACTTTCACCTTAAATTCTTTTCTTTCCCGCTTCACCCGTTTAAATCCGATCAAAAATGCGATAAGTAAGAATCCATAAAATAAAGGGTGCAAAAAAAGCAATCCCATGCCTTGAAGCAGTTCATTTACAAAGGTGTCTGTCATGGGCGTTCTCTCCTTTTTTCGTCTGTAATCTGATCGACTTTTTCTTCAATACTTTTAAGCCGACTGTTCGTCTTAAACGCTCGGTTGATAAGCATAACAATACCGCTAATAATAGCAAATAGCATCATAAAAGCGATAAGCTGATAAATAATATCTCCAGTATTCAATTTCAATTTTCATACCCCTTTTTTAAGACAAAAGAAATCCGCAGAGAATGTTTCCTCTACGGATAGTATTCGTGTTACAGTTGCTTTTTCCTTCTATAATCCCTTATTTTGCAAGCAATTCCATAGCTGTTTGAAGCTGAGCATCGTTTTTGTCGTTTCGAATGGAATCGATTACTTTCGCTTCCATTTTGCCTGCAGTTTTTTCATCGACTTTCCCTGTTGCCGGCAAGCTGTTCGCTCGCTGGAAAGCTGTCACAGCGGCTTGTGTTTTATCATCATAGTAGCCATCTTCACGGCCCGTTTGAAAACCAAGTCCGTTCAGCATAATCTGTGCATTTTTAACCTGTTCGTTGTTCATATCAAACACAAGCGGTTTTTTGATGGAGATCGGATTCGTATAGAAGTAATCAGGCTGTTTTACTTCATACGTCGGTTTGATCCCTTTCTTATGAATCCAGTTCCCATCTGGAGTAAGCCACTTAAACAATGTTAGTTTAATGTTGCTGCCGTCTCCAAGGTCGATGGATTGCTGAACCGTACCTTTACCGAAAGATTTTTCACCAACAAGATCATATTGACCGGCCTCTTTAAGTGCCCCTGCCAAGATTTCTGAAGCAGATGCACTTCCTTTATCGATCAATCCGACAATTGGGTAATCTTTCTTTTCTTTTAAAGTCGAAACATAGCGCTGCTTGTTTCCTTTGCGGTCTTCTATTTGAACAAACGGCTTATTCTCCGGAATGATCTGACGGAGAATGCTATCGACTGCCTCTAAATATCCTCCAGGATTTCCGCGAACATCGATCACCAGCCCATCAATGCCTTCTTTTTCAAGCTCGGTTAAGTGCTTTTTGAAATCCGTTCCTGTTTTTTCAGAGAATGATGTAATTTCCAATACTCCAATTTTCTTGCCATTTACTTTGTGTGTATCCGCATAAACGGTTTCGATCGGAATTTCATCACGTTTCACTTGAACATCCATTAAATTATTCACACCGGTGCGTTTCACACCCAATTTAACGATGGAACCTTTTTCACCGCGAATCTTCAGAACAGCCTTGTAAAGATCTAAACCTTCTACACTTTTACCGTCAATCGTAATAATCTGGTCGTTCGGTTTCAATCCGGCTTTTTCGGCAGGTGAATCTTTAAACGGGGCGACAATCGTCACTTTTCCATCAACCATGCTCACTTCAGCACCAATTCCTTCAAATGAAGAATCGAGCGATTGTGTAAATTGCGTAGCCGTATCCTCATCCATATAAACGGAATATGGATCTTTTAGCGTTTTGACCATCCCTTGGATAGCGCCTTCTAGCAATTTTTCACGATCGACATCTTCAACGTAACGAGAGGAAATAATCTCATACGTCTTTTGAAGCTTTGAAAATTCTTCATTGCTGTCTAACTTCGTTTTTGTTTTAGGCAGGTCACTCACACCGGTATTCTGTACATAACTGGAGTCTTTTCCAAAAAAGGCAGAATAGCCATACATGCCTCCAGCACCAACAAGCATAGATACCACAATCAGCAGGGCCAACATCTTCTTATTCACGTTCATTCTGCTCACCTCATTTTTGCAGGAAAAGGCATCACACCCTGCGAAGTGCGATGCCTACCATTGTAAGAGATTCGACAAAGAATAGCCTGTCTCCTACTTAACTATATGAATTGCTTGTTTACTTTATGAGTTTATTTTACCAGTAAGCTGCAGGATTTACAGCATTAGATTTCGCTTGATTCCATGGTCCTTTATGAAGCTCAAAATGCAGATGCTGACCATGAGAGCGTCCGGTATTACCCATGTTTCCAAGTACTGTTCCTTTAGTAACAGATTGACCGTTAGAAACGTTGCGGCCTGTCATGTGAGCATATACAGTCGTCCACTGCTGGCCATTGATGGAATGCGAAATGAATACGCAATTTCCGTAAGATGAAGAGTAGTATGAACGAATAACTGTTCCATCTGCTGCTGCGTGAACAGGAACCGTTCCAGCTTGAGCGATATCAATACCTTCATGGAATTCTCCAGGTCTTTGACCAAATGGAGAAGTGATCATACCTGCTGCCGGCTTAACGATCATTCCGTTGCCCACAGGCACTGAAGTTGATGCTCCACCACTCGAACGCTGTGCAGCTTCACGCTGTCTAGCTCGTTCTTGCTCTTTCTTGAAGGCTTCTTCTTGAGATTTTAGCAATTCGCCTTCGTTTTCAATCTTGTGCATTTCTGCTTCAATGTGACCTTGCTCTTCTTGAAGAGATTCCATTAGTCGGTCTTTTTCAGCCATTTGTGCTTTTAACTGCTGCTGAAGCTTTTGCAAATCTTGCATTGCATCTTGTAGACCGTTTAGTTTCTTCTCAACTTCGGCCATTTTAGAATCAAGAAGCTCTTTATCTTTCTTTTGCTCTTCTAGTAATTCACGATCTTGTTCAGCGATTAGATTCAATGCTAATACACGATCCAGGAAATCGCCAAAATCTTTGGAACCTAGAACAACTTCTAAGTAAGATACTGCTCCGCCAGATTCATACATAGAATTTACACGTTCTTTTAAAAGTTTATCACGTTCTGCTATACGTTTTTCAACAGCTGTGATTTCAACTCGGAGCTGTTTGATCTCGGCTTGTGTATCTGAAATGTCTTTTTGTTTTTGATTGATTTTCGCATCTGTTTCAGATGACAATTTATCGATTCTTGCAATTTCAGCTTCTACTGATGCTTGATCACTCTTGTTTGCGTCTAACTGCGATTTTGTACTGTCAGCTTTTTTCGCATTTTCTTGTTGTTTTTTCTTGATGCTGGATAAAGATTCCGCGTGAACCACGGATTCAGAGTGATACACAGAAAAAGCGCTCAGTGCCATACTTAAAGATAACACTGTACCAAACACCTTGCGTTTCATTCCTTTTCCTCCCCTTAACCCCTATTAATTTGTGAATCTTTACTTTGCCAGTTGCTATATTTTCAAGAACTTACGGACAGATGTTAAGCTTCCCCAAACACCGATCACTCCACCTACTAGCAGCATCAAAATGGACAACTGCGGAATAAGAGGTGTGACTGGCAATAGCTCGATAAACACAGTCCCTAACTTCTGATTGACTATATCAAAAATAGCATGATATCCTACTGCGATTACAATAATAGGAAGGAGGGCACCACATACACCTAATGCAAATCCTTCAATAAAGAACGGCCAGCGGATAAATCCATTGGTTGCACCAACGAGCTTCATAATCTCAATCTCACGGCGGCGAGATACAATCGTAAGCTTGATCGTGTTAGAGATTAGGAACATCGCAGTGAACACGAGTCCTAGCACAAGGAAAATACCAACATTACGAGCTGTATCTGTAACTTTAAACAGTTTTTCGACTGTTCCTTGTCCATACTCTACCTTGTTTACAAACTTCATTTTATCAACTTCTTTTGCAACCTCTGCTGTATCTTGAGGTTTGTCAGTCTGGATGATATAAGCATCACGCAAAGGATTTTCTTTCTTTAATGAAGAGAATACTTTTCCTTCGTCTCCTAGACTCTTAATCAATTCATCCAATCCTTGTTCTTTTGACTGGAATTCTACTGTTTTTACTTTATCAATTTGTTCAAGCTGTTTTTTGTAAGCTGTATAGTTTTCAGGTTTTTCTGTTCGTTCAATGTAAGCACGAATTTGTACATCATCTTCTATTTGAGTTGCAATGTAATTAATGTTCAATAAAATCGCCAGAAATACACTGACTAAAAGCAAAGTAACCGTTACGGCACTAATGGAAGCGAAAGACATCCAGCCGTTTCGTCCCATACTTTTAAATGCTTCTACAAAATGACGCTTCAATGTTCTAAACTTCATAGCCGTAATCCCCCTTCGCCTCATCACGTACAATTCGGCCGCCTTCGATGGCAATTACGCGCTTTGTGATTGTATTAACGATTTCTTTATTGTGGGTTGCCATAACAACAGTCGTTCCACGGTCATTAATTTCTTTGAAAATGTCCATGATTTCCCACGCTGTTTCTGGATCCAGGTTTCCTGTCGGCTCATCCGCAATAATAACCGGCGGGTGATTTACGATGGAACGAGCAATCGAAACACGCTGCTGTTCTCCTCCAGATAGTTCGTCCGGAAACATTCGGGCTTTATTTTTCAAACTTACGAGGTCAAGAACTTCCATAACCCGCTCGCGGATTACTTTTGGTGATTCTTCAATAACTTCAAGCGCAAACGCTACGTTTTCAAATACCGTCAATCGCGGTAAAAGCTTAAAGTCCTGGAACACAACACCAATCTTTCTTCTTACTTTTGGAATCTGTCTTTCTTTTATTTTTGTAAGGTTTGTCCCATTAATAATAATGGATCCTTGAGTTGGCTTTTCTTCACGGAACATACATTTGATAAAAGTGGACTTCCCTGCTCCACTGGGTCCTACCACATAAACAAATTCACCTTTTTCGATATGGACATCGATACCGTTAAGTGCCATTACACCGTTCGGATACGTTTTCCACACATCAATCATTTCTATCAAGCAAAATCACTTCCTTACTACCCCATAAATATTTCCCTTATCAATCAACAAGTACAATTTATTTTTTAAATTAATGATTATTCGACATAAGCTCGATTATTGTCAAAATTTAACCGCAATACCTATTATAACATCTCGTACTGACAATTTTATTACAGTTATGTTTCATATTCTTAGAACAAGGGACCATGGTCATGTTTTATTGTGGATGTACTTGAAAATTTACGACAAAATTCGCTCTAATCCTGCATTATCAGAAAAAACCTGCAGGTAAAGTTTTCGACATTACTCATGAAAAGGCGACCATTGAATGTGAAATTAAGATCTTTTTACTGTATATAAGGTTGTTTTTACCGGAAAAGTCAGCTGAAAATAGACTGTATACATCATTCGCAGGCAATAAGTACTATAACAAATTAAAAAAACCAGTCAACTTTTAATGTGCGACTGGTTCCTATTGTTCTTTTGGTGTAGAAGCTAACTACGTTTGAAACCCTCTCCTAATACTTCATTCGCGTTCACAACGATTACGAATGCGGAAGGATCAATACTTTCTACATATTGTTTAAGTTTTGTAACTTCATATTGCGCCACGACAACCATCAACATCGGACGCTCGTCTTGTGTATAGCCCCCAAACGCGTTAATTTTCGTCACACCGCGATAAATATGAGTCAGAATCCCTTGACGAAGTTCGTCCTCATGGTCAGATATGATCAGCGCCATTTTCGATGTTCCAAGACCGATCTGAACGACATCGATCGTTTTGGCCGTAATAAACATAGCGATTAGTGCGTAAAGTGCTTGTTCAATTCCAAAAATAAGTGCTGATGTCAGTACGATTGTACCGTCAATGAACATGATGATCGTTCCAAGTGACATCCCAATATATTTATGAGCGATCTGCGCGAGAAGGTCCACTCCGCCAGTCGATGCTTTACCACGGAATACGATCCCGAGACCTGTTCCTACTCCAAGACCGCCAAAGATAGCACCTAAAAGCGGGTCTTGTGTGGCAGCACCCCATGGTTCAAATATGAGAACAAAAAGTGGGATGACGAGCGTCCCCACAAGTGTTTTTGCACCGAACTGTCTTCCGAGGAAAAATAGTCCTGCAAAAAAGAGAGGTATGTTAAGGCTCCACTGCACGTAGGAAGGCTTCCAGTGGAAAAGTCCATATAAAATGGTCGAGATCCCGCTAACTCCGCCGGACGCAATCTGATTTGGAAGCAGGAATACGGAGAATGCCAGCGCCACAAGGCCTGAACCAATGATTACATATAAATACTCTAAAACGATTTGTACTGTCGGATGTAAAAACCCGCGTCTTTTTCTGATTGCCATCATCATAGCTGCAAGTAACCCTCAAACTTTCATAAGGAATATTTTTTCAAACGAAAAAAGTATAACAAGCATAGTATAACCTTGTAAACGAGAGCCTAGTGCCGCGGTGATGGAGTGAAGGGGCAGTGTGGATGAGAATAGGTGCGAACTGGCGGGCAGTTCGATCGTTTGAATGGTTTAATTGGACGAACTGGCGGCAGTTCGATCGTTTGAATGGATGTAGGGTTAGGTGCCACGGGTCGAAATTTGTCTATCGATGTCGGTTCGTGGTTATTTGAGAAAGAAGTGTGAGATTACTCAAATTTTTTGTGTCTATAGATATAATTTCTCTGAGTATCCAGTACATTTTTGTGGAATTAACACCTCATTTGGAGTTGCTTTTCTAATTTCGTCTTTTGAAGTTTGTTTAAAAGGTGTTCAAAATAAAGAAATAAACAATAAGGAGGTTTTTTCATAAAAAAACAATCGAATTCTCCCACCTATATTAAAAAATATGAAGCTCTAACTCGGAGACTTTTACCCTCTCATCCAAAGAGAGCACGAATCGTAGAACAATTAGGTATTTTTCAATCTGGAATAAGGGGAGAAACATCTCTAAACTATTTTTATCGATATTTACCTCAACATGAATTTATTATCCTACCTAATATCAGGATTTTTCATATGGATTACTTTTTTCAAATAGATACACTTCTGTTAAATCCACATTTTTGTCTAGTTTTAGAAGTAAAAAATTATTCCGGCCACCTTTATTTTGATGGGGATTATAAACAACTAATAAGAACTATAGATGGTAAAAAAGACATTTTTGATTGCCCTATCCAACAAGTCAAGCGCCAAGTTTTCCACCTTTCTAAAATCATGGAAATGAGTAAACTCCCCTCGATTCCCATCGAATCCCTAGTAGTGTTCACACACCCTAAAGCACATATTGAAAGTTCGCCAAATTATTATGATGCATTAGAAATGGTCATAAAAAGTCCTGTATTATCAGAGAAAATTAACGAATATTATCATAAATATTCAAAACAAAATTACTCTCCCAAAGAGATCAAAAAAATGGTAAGAACATTAAAAAAATACAATGAACCCTATGATCCTAACTTAATAAAAAAATATGGAATTGATCAAAAACAAATAATAAATGGAGTGCTATGCCCCATATGTGAAACGCAAACGATGGAATACATTAGGACCAATTGGAAGTGCGCCATTTGTAATACTTCTTTAAAAAAGGAACATATTGCAGCATTGTCGGACTATGCTCTATTAATTTCATCAACAATTTCAAACAACGAATGTAAAGAGTTTTTAAAATTAACATCCCGCAGTAAAACCTATCACTTACTTAAATCACTAAAATTTCCTTATACGGGTTCAACAAAATCTCGCATTTATCATTTAGATTCATTAATCAGCGATGAATAGCTAAATAAGGGTATTAGGATGGTTAATTCTTTTGCTAATCTCACAATTTTGAGTTGGAATGTCAGACTTTTTTTGGTTATATCCAGACTTTTCTCAAGAAATCCCACACTTTTTCCTGACATTCCCACACTTTCATCCTACATAAACACGAACCTACAAAACCCGACATCCCTTCCCCAATCACAATAAAAAACCCCCGAGCAGCCGCCCGGGGGTTCTCCGAATCTAATCTTATCTTATAGCTTTGATCTCAAGTATGAATCGATGAATGGTGTGATTTCGCCGTCCATGACGGATTGTACGTTACCGACTTCGGTGTTCGTACGGTGATCTTTTACGAGGCTGTATGGGTGGAAGACGTATGAACGAATCTGGCTTCCCCATCCGATTTCTTTTTGTTCACCGCGGATTTCATTCAGTTGAGCTTGCTGTTCTTCTAAACGGCGCTGTACGAGTTTTGCCATCATCATTTTCATGGCACGCTCGCGGTTTTTGATCTGTGAACGCTCGGTTTGGCAAGAAACAACCGTGTTTGTCGGAATGTGTGTCATCCGAACAGCTGAGTCAGTCGTGTTAACGTGCTGACCGCCAGCGCCTGACGCACGATACGTATCAATTTTTAAATCTTCAGTTCGAATCTCAATTTCAGAGTCATCATTAATCTCCGGCATTACTTCACATGAAACGAATGATGTGTGACGGCGGCCTGATGAATCAAACGGTGAAATACGCACAAGACGGTGAACACCTTTTTCAGCCTTCAAATAGCCGTAAGCGTTATGTCCTTTAATGCTCAGCGTTACCGATTTCACACCCGCTTCGTCACCAGGCAGATAATCGAGAGTTTCCACTTTATAGCCTTGGCGCTCTGCATAACGCGTGTACATACGAAGCAGCATGGATGCCCAGTCCTGGGATTCTGTACCGCCAGCACCAGGATGAAGTTCCAGGATCGCGTTGTTTTTATCGTAAGGTTCGTTCAGCAATAACTGAAGTTCGAAATCATTTAAGTTAGTGATAAGCTGTTTTAAGTCTTTTACAAGTTCTTTTTGCAGATCAGCGTCCGGCTCTTCCTTCACTAGCTCGTGAGCGACTTCCAAGTCATCATATGAAGAAGCGAGATCTTCAAATTCATTTACTTGTTCTTTCAATCCGTTTGCTTCATTAATGACAACTTGCGCAGCATTTTGGTCATCCCAAAATGTCGGGGCACTCATTTGCTCATCTAGTTCAGCAATGCGGGCTTTTTTTGTATCGAGGTCAAAGAGACCCCCTAAAGTCGTTGATTCGTTTTTCAATAATGTTCAGTTCCTGTTTCACTTCTACTAAATCCATAGTCTCTGCACCTCTATTATTATTGTCACCGCTTTTTAACATATGCGGCATTTGGACGGTTTATCATAAAGAAAACTCGGCTGACGCCTTTCTGTCAGCCTTAGTTGCACTTATACTATCGACTTTAACTTGTATCTACGTCGAATATCCCCTAGTTAACAAGTTATACTTTCTGATAGTGTAAAGAAAACTCGGCTGACACAAAGCCTTTCTGTCAGCCTTAGTTGCACTTATACTATCGACTTTAACTTGTATCTGCGTCGAATATCCCCCAGTTAACAAGTTATACTTTCTGATAGTGTAAAGAAAACTTGGCTGACGCCAACCCTTTTCTGTCAGCCTTAATTGCACTTATACTATTAACTTTAACTTGTATCTGCGTAGAATATTTCCCTGCCACAAGTTAATGCTATCGGATAGTATAAACGCAGTAAAGAGAGCCCCTGAAGAGACTCCCTTCACTTTTATTGTGATCACGAATTATTCGACATCTGCCCCGTGACATTGCTTGTATTTTTTACCGCTACCGCACGGACAAGGTGCATTACGCTTGATGTCCTGCTTCTTGCGTGCTGGCTTCTTTTTCGTTTCCTGCTTATCGCTAGGAACGACCGCTTTACCTTCAGCCACTTGTTCACGCTGCATATTTTGATTTTCCTCGACTTGCGCTTTTAAAATATACGTTGTGACTTCTTCTTCGATCGCTGCGATCATCGCTTCGAACATTTCAAAGCCTTCAAATTGATATTCACGCAACGGATCTACTTGGCCATATGCACGAAGGTGAATACCTTGGCGAAGCTGCTCCATTTGGTCGATATGATCCATCCACTTGCTGTCAACAGAACGAAGGATGACTGCTTTTTCAAACTCAGCCATTTGTTCAGCGGGCATCATCTTCTCTTTCTCAGCAAATGCTGCATGAACTTTCTCTTGAATCCTCTCTAAAATCTCTTCACGGTCAAGACCGAACAGATCTTTTTCAGTAAAGGCAGATTCGGTGAACATAACCGCGTTCACATAATCCACGATTTCTTTGATGTCCCACTCTTCCTGAACTTCTGCATCAGGCGTGTGAACCGTTACGATGCGTTCAATCGTTGAATCGATCATACGCAATACGATGCTGCTTAAATTTTCAGCATCTAATACTTCTTGACGCTGAGCATAGATGATTTCACGCTGCTGACGCATAACATCGTCATATTGAAGCAATTGTTTACGTGCATCGAAGTTCGAACCTTCCACTCGTTTCTGTGCAGATTCTACCGCTTTTGTTACGAGCTTTGACTCGATCGGAGTGTCTTCATCCATTCCGAGACGCTCCATCATCGTCATCAAGTTATCAGAACCGAAACGTCTCATTAGTTCATCTTCCATTGAGATGTAGAATTGAGATGAACCAGGGTCACCTTGACGTCCGGCACGACCTCGGAGCTGATTATCGATACGGCGGGACTCGTGACGCTCTGTACCTAAAATGTGAAGGCCGCCAACTTCACGAACACCTTCGCCAAGCTTGATGTCTGTACCACGGCCAGCCATGTTTGTCGCGATGGTTACCATGCCAAGCTGACCAGCGTTCTCGATGATCTCTGCTTCACGTTCATGGTTTTTCGCATTCAACACGTTATGCTGAATTTTACGTTTGCTCAATAATTGTGAAAGCAACTCAGACGTTTCAACGGCAACCGTACCCACAAGGATCGGCTGTCCCGTTTTATGGCGCTCTTCAATTTCAGCAGCGATCGCCTTGAACTTTCCTTGCATGGTTTTATAAATAAGATCTGATCTGTCTTCACGCGCGATCGGACGGTTCGTTGGAATCACGATAACATCCATGTTATAGATGTTGCGGAATTCCTCTTCTTCCGTTTTCGCAGTACCAGTCATACCAGCAAGTTTGTTGTACATACGGAAGTAGTTTTGGAACGTGATCGTCGCAAGTGTCATACTTTCACGCTGGATCTCAAGACCTTCTTTTGCCTCGATCGCCTGGTGAAGTCCGTCGCTGTAGCGGCGGCCAGCCATCAAACGTCCCGTGAACGGATCAACGATGACAATTTCGCCTTCTTGAACGACATAATCCACATCCAAATGCATGATTGCTTGCGCTTTTAACGCTTGATTAATATGGTGATTCAGTGTTACGTGCTGATAATCATAAAGGTTATCAATGCTGAACATTTGCTCTGCTTTATTGATTCCTTCTTCTGTCAGCTGTACGTTTTTCGTTTTTTCATCAACTGTAAAATCTACTTCCTTTTTCAACTGGCGCACGAACATGTTTGCCATTTGATACAGCTGTGTTGACTTTGCCGCAGATCCTGAAATGATGAGCGGTGTACGTGCTTCATCGACAAGGATGGAATCGACTTCATCGACGATTGCATAGTTGCGGCGCTGAACCATTTGTTCCTTATAAACAACCATGTTGTCTCGCAAATAATCGAAACCGAACTCATTGTTTGTACCATACGTAATATCCGCATCGTACGCTTCACGCTTTTCTTCTTTTGAAAGGTCTGAAACGTTCAAACCAACCTCTAGACCAAGGAAGTTGTAAAGAGGACCCATGATTTCGGAGTCACGGCGAGCTAAGTATTCGTTGACCGTAACAACGTGAACACCTTGTCCGCTAAGCGCGTTCAAATAAACCGGCATTGTCGCAACGAGCGTTTTACCTTCACCGGTTTTCATTTCTGCAATATTCCCTTCATGCAGCGCTACCGCACCCATGATCTGAACAGGATAATGGCGCATCTTTAACACACGTTCAGAAGCTTCACGAACAGTCGCAAACGCCTCTGGCAAAAGATCGTCCAGTGACTCTCCTTTTTCGATACGTCCTTTGAATTCGATCGTTTTTTGAGCTAAAGCTTCATCACTGAGTGCTTTATACTCATCAGTTAATGCTTCCACTTTTTCTGCAATTTTCTCGTATCTATTTAACGACCTATCATTGGAAGTTGGAAAAATCTTTTTCAAAATGCTTATCATCCGAATAAACGCTCCCTGTTTTCGAGAATTATATACCACTTCTATTCTACCAGTTTGTGATTCGAGCCACAAGAAATGCCAAATCTTTTCGCTACTATTCTTATATCGGATATTATATCGGAACCTATAACCCCATCCCTGTTTATGTAAATTTTTATAAAAACGAGATTAAGTGAATATTTAAACACGTGTTTAATACAGACATAACGTGAAAGTTTTGGTAAAATAATGGAAACGTATGCAGGAGGTTCAAATGGGACATACCGATCTGGAAAGAACGAAAGATAATCGCAGCGAAAAAAAGAAAACGATCATTCTAACGGTAATACTGAGTTTGTTCCTTATCGGAGGAGTCGGTACATGGGGATATTTTGCATTATTCGGTACATCATCCACATCTGAAGTAGATCTGCCATCGGAAGAAGAAATCACAAACGCTGAAAAATCAACAGGAACTGCAATCTACAAGCCGACAATCCAAGTTCCTGTCACTGAGATAAATCATCGGATAAATAGGATGCATGAATACTGGAACAGTGAACTTGGCTTTGGAAATTGGCATAATTATAAAATTAATAGCAATCTTGAAGAACTGAAAAGCAAGGTTCAGGAAACGCAGCAAGACATACTGCCGTATGTTTCTGGACCACTGAAAAAAGATGTTGAAACCGCCATAAATAAGATAGAAGCAGGCTATCATGAAAAGAATATCGATGCTTTAAAAGGGGCTCATCGAATCTTTCATGACCTGGATATTACATTAAATGATTACAAATCGACAACCGATTTTTGGGAAGTAACTGAAACCTATAAATGGTGGCAAAAAACACAAAAATAATCGAACAAGAGAAAAGCACTGCCCTCAATAATTGAGAGCAATGCTTTTTTTCATTACCAGAAAAGATAACTTGTTATCTAGATGATCTTCAATTCGATCTTTATGATTTTGTGGTTGTCATATAGTGATCTTTCAGCTGATCACGCAATGTTCGTTTTAGGAATTTCCCTACTGATGTTTTCGGAATCTCTTCCAAGAACACAATATCGTCTGGAATCCACCACTTCACGAACTGGGGTTTTAAATATTCCAGAATATCTTCTTTCGTCACCTTATCTGTTGCTTCTTCTTTTATAACAACACATGCAAGCGGCCGCTCCTGCCACTCCGGATGAGGAACCGCTATAACCGATGCTTCGAAAACATCCGGATGCGCCATGATCGCATTCTCTAAATCGACTGACGAAATCCACTCACCACCGCTTTTGATGAGATCTTTCGTACGGTCGACGATTTTCACGAATCCCTCTTCATCAACAGTTACGACATCACCCGTATGCAGCCAGCCGTCAACGAACGTTCCTTCTGTCCGGTCGTCATTGTAATATTCATCCGCGATCCAGTTTGATCTGAGCAGCAGCTCACCCATCTCGTTCCCGTCCCATTTCACTTCACCATTCGCACCAAGCACCTTCATTTCAACACCTGGAACAACGTAACCTTGCTTTGCTTTTATATCTAATTTTGCTTCATCATCCAAGTCCGTCTGATACGATTTTAATCGGGTTGAAATAACCAGCGGACTCGTTTCTGTCATTCCGTATGCATGCATGAACGGAATGTTATGCTTTTCTTGGAATGCTCGGATCATTCCTTTTGGCGCAGCAGATCCTCCGCATAAGACAGCTCGCAGACTTGAAGTTTCATAACTTTTTTGTTCGAGTTCACGAAGCAATCCCATCCATATGGTCGGAACCCCTGCGGTTACAGTTACCTTCTCCATCTCGATCAATTCTGCTAAAAGTTTTGGCGTAAACTGTGGCCCTGGCATAACCTGCTTTGATCCGAACCAAGTTGCTGCATAAGGAAGTCCCCACGCATTAACATGGAACATCGGAACAACAGGCATGCAGACATCACTTTCAGACACCGCACCGCAATCCGCGAGCCCCAGTGCCATCGAATGAAGAACCGTTGAACGATGCGTGTATGTTACCCCTTTTGGATTACCAGTCGTGGCTGACGAAAAACACATCCCTACCGGATCGTTCTCGTCCACATTTTGTGGAAATTCATAATCCGGGTCACCTGTTTCCAGCAATTTTTCATAATGATACAAAGGCTGTAATGGAGATTGCGGCAGTTCGTCTTCATCCGTCATTAAAATATAGGCTTTTACGTTTGGAATATGGTCTTTTAGATGTTCTACAAGAGGCAGGATATCTTGATCGATTAATAAAATCTGATCATCGGCGTGATTGATGATAAAGGCAACATGCTGTGGAGAAAGGCGGATATTAATCGTGTGAAGGACAGCTTCAACACCTGGAATCGCAAAGTACGCTTCGAGATGGCGGTGGTGGTTCCAAGCAAGAGTTCCAACCCGCTCCCCTTTTTGGACACCAAGGCGCTTTAACGCACTCGATAATCTTCGCGTTCTTTCACCAATTTCACGGTAAGTGAAATTACGTATTCCTGACATTGTCCTGCTCGTTACTTCTTTTTTTGCAAAATACCGTTCAGCGTGCTCCAGCATACTTGTTACTCGAAAAGGTACATTCATCATCATGACTGCTTCTCCTCCTTTTAATAGACAAATACATTATTGTAAGCGCTTCCTCTCAACTAGTTCCCTTTACCTATAACAGATTCCTTCCATGAAATGCACATTTAGACGAGGATTTTAATGGAAATGTAAAAAAACAAAACCTCGATCACATACGATGGTCGAGGTCTGAAACTTTATTTAATATGATTCTTTTATTGTAATGGTCGATTAAGTAGCCGATTCCGAAAACAAATAGAAGCGTCCCTATTCCGATACCCATTAAATGATGTTGCAATAAAATGATTAAGATACTGATTGACAAAGGAATGGACATGCAAAAGATCGTTCCTACCGTATAACTTTGTTTTAATTTTGCAAAAGCCTGCAACAAATAATCAAAAGGCAGATAAACAGAATCCAGTTGAAAATAAATGCAAACGGCTATGGCCACAAAATTGATGCCAATTAATAAATAAAGACATCTGAAAAGCATGCTTTCCGGTACATAAATGAGATGGTGCAAATGAACAAACACATCAATAAATAGTCCAAAAACAAAAGCAAGAGCTACGCTTTTTATTATAACGGACAAAGTAAATCGCACCTTCAGCAAATAACAAAGAATAAATGAGAATACGTTCAAAAGAATAATGCATACCCCAATCGATATCGGAAGCATGGAGCCAATGTTTTGACCGGCAGAAGTCCACGGGGCACTACCAAGATTGGCTACTATCATAAAACTATTTCCTAAAGCATTTAAAAGAATCGAACAAATAAACCATAAATTCACTTGAAGAGGTTTCATCGGTGTCACTTCTTTCATTCTGTAAGTTTCTTTCAGTTAGTAAGTATACTCCTTTTTTACAAATTTTGCAGAGATTATTACTTTTAAAAAACACAAAAAGGAGCAGAATTTGCTCCTTTTTGTTTCAAGTGGTAAAGTTTATTTCCGCTACAGGATATTTGCTTTCCGCGGGGCGTGCGGTGAGCCTCCTCGGCGCAATGCACCTGTGGGTCTCACCTGTCACGCTGCTCCCGAAGGATTCTCGTACCTTACGCTTCAATCAACTTCTTTTTAGGCAATTCCATTTAAAATACTTTTGAATAAGCCAAACTAAAAAGAAGCAGAATTTGCTCCTTTTTAAATAACAGATTTCTGTATGTTGATCGCTTTTCGAATCGCTAGGATCGTTCCTACATGAATACCCTCATGATAAAACGTGCGTGGAAGCACTTCTGCAAAACTGTTCATGCCAAGCTCTGTTAGTTCGTCCAATTCTTGATCGAGACGATGGCCAAATTCGTGCTTAATGTGCTCGACCTGTTCCATTAATCGGTTGCGTAATTCTGAAAGTGTCGGGGGTGTCTGTTTCCAATCCTCTGGCTTCGTACCGTAGCCAAACAATTCACGATAATGTCTGGGTGATGGATTATCTTCTCTCGTTTTGTGATAGAGCCAATCATATTGATCTAAATAAATGTGGCCCAAGTTCCAGCGAATGTTGTTGTTGAAGCCGTCTGGAATAAAGTCTGCTTCCTCTTCGTTCAGTCCTTCCATTACGCTTAATGTATTGTGACGAAAAGCAGAGAGTTGTTTTAAAAGAATTTCATTTCTCACCTTCAAAACCTCCTAAAACTCACAAAAATATTAGCTATAATGTTTTCTCCAAAGATTACAGTATTCCTTTATAAAATTCTCAGCATCTTTTCAATTTAAAAAACACACCCCTCAAAAAGGGGTGTGCCCGTCATCATTAATATTTAATTTAAGTTTATACTTCACCAGCAATAAGGCCGTATTTTCCGTCTCTACGTTTGTAAACGACGTTCATTTCACCAGATTCGGCATTATTGTAAACGAAGAAGTTATGACCTAAGAGATCCATTTGAAGAATAGCTTCTTCGGTATCCATCGGTTTAAAATCAAAGCGTTTTTCACGCACGATTTCAAATTCTTCTTCTTCATCTAACAGAGCAGTGGATACACCCTCTGTTCCAGTTGCAAACATGTGTTTAGCACCTTCACTGTTTCTAGTTTTTCGGTTTACTTTTGTTTTATGTTTTCGAATTTGTCTTTCAAGTTTTTCTACCACCAGGTCGATCGCAGCGTATAAATCTGTATGACGCTCTTCTGCGCGAAGCAGGAGTCCCTTCATGGGTATCGTTACCTCAATTGATTGTTCATTGTTATAAACTTTCAAATTAACATGAACATCTGAGTTTGGAGTTTCGTTAAAGTATTTGGTGAGCTTCGTTACCTTCTTCTCTACGTAAGCCCTAATGGCTTCGGTCACCTCGATGTTTTCTCCACGAATGTTAAATTGCATAACTTAACTCCTCCTTTCGGTGATGTATATATATTTCGATATACCCGAAAAGAATTCCTCCGTAACATTTAAAATATTTTGACAATTTATTAATGTATTTCGACAAAATCTTTACAAACTTAATAAATCAATATTCTTCCTCACTTTTATGAACCTTTTGAAAGTACCCAAATCGGCTCCCCGCACGAAAAGCAATCTGAATAATCGCCACAAATCCTATACTAATATAAAAGCCGACACGCTGATTATGGTGAAGAAGAGCACCGCCTATACTAAAAAGGATTAAAAAAATTCCAATATAGGAAGCAAAAGGTGTGGAAAAATAACTGGAATCACTTTCATCATCCAGCTGTCTTTTCTTTTTGATGTGGGAAGCCAATATGATCATCCAGTTTAAAATGAGCATAATTCCTGCAGCTGTCGTCATATATTCATACACGGTATCCGGTAAAAAGAAAGACAGAATAACTGTCACACCAAGACCTGCTCCACTTAAGAGCAAGGCACCTGTCGCTACACCTTTTTTGTTTTTCTTTTCAAGCCTTGCTGGCGCATCTCCATCTTTTGCAAGAGAAATCATAATACTCGTTATCGAGAACAGCGCGCCTACCATTGTCGAAAAAGCCGCTGAAATTAAAATGACGTTAAAAATACTATCCAAATAAGGTATATGAAAGTTGGATAGGGCCTCAACAAAAGGGCTTTTCTCTTCATTTATTTTTGTCCATGAAACGACACTTAGTATAAGAAAAATACTTCCTATATAAAGAACTGTCAGCGCTAATACTAATGACCTTCCTGCAAGCGGAATTTCTTTTGGATGCCTAAGTTCATTCGACAAAACCCCCAGCATTTCAATCCCGCCATACGAAAACAAGATAAAAATAAGCGCAGACCAGAATCCTGTAAAACCATTCGTAAATAAACCGTCTTTGAACGCATATGACCAGCCTTCAGTTACTTCCTTGCCTGGGTGAATCACTCCCGAAATTACCAATGCAATAAACCCTATAAAAATAATTAGTGTCGCTAATTTAATGACCGCAAAAAATGATTCAACGGTCCCAAACTTTTTCACACCAAACAAATTGATACCCAAAGCCAGCACCGAATAAATGATCGCAAATATCCAGAGAGGCACTGACGGAAACCAAAACTGAGTAAAAATAGACAAAGCTGTCACTTCACTCGACATGATTAACACACCAGCAATCCAATACACCCACCCGCTCGTAAATCCCATCACGTGACCAAAAGCTTGTCCTGCATATGTACGAAATGAGCCAGCTTGCGGATCACGAACTGTCATTTCAGCCAGTGCATGGAATACAAAAAAGGCAGTTAACCCTGCGAGCAGATAGCCAATAAGCACAGAAGGACCAGCAGAATGGATGGAGAGACCAGTCCCGAGGAAAAATCCTGCTCCAATCACACTCCCTACCCCGATCAATGAAAGCTGCCACCAAGATAGCTTTGGCGATTTCCCTTGTTCCATCTTCTTTTGCTGAACAGCCGACACCGTTTGTTTTGTAACATTCTTTTTATGCATAATTGACCTCCTTTCTCTACTCTTACCCTCTACCTCCCAATTTTTCACAAAAAGAAAAATAAAACCTTACCTCTTTATTGTGGTTCAAAACGAGAAGATTTATATTGAATAAAAAGAGATAATTAAACATTTGTTTAAAATGAGGTGTAATTGATGAAGAAACTCTGGATTAGAAATGACGAATTCACAATTCACACGGACAAGAAACACCTGGATATGAACGTCATTTATGAGTTTTTAAAGACTTCGTATTGGGCGAATGGGATGTCTAAAGAAATTGTGAAAAAATCGATTGATCACACACCTTTGTGCTATGGGGTATATGAGGGAAATCCTGATGAGGATAAAAATGCTAACCAAATTGGATTTGCAAGAGTGATTACCGATTTCACAAGGTGCTCCTGGCTAAGCGATGTGTTTATTCTGCCCAAGTACAGAGGAAAAGGATTAAGCAAATGGCTGATGCAAGTCATCACATCCAATCCAGATTTGGAGGGTACATCCTTTCTGCTTACGACCAAAGATGCCCATGGATTGTACAAACAATTTGGTTTTCAGGAATTAAAATCACCTGAAAGCAAGATGGAGAGACCGATCAATATTGCTGTAATTGAAAAAAATCATCAAAGCCAGTGAAAAAGGAAACGACTCAAAGAGGGATGAACCTCAATGAGTCGTATTTGTTAACTTAAAATCTATTTTTCCACTTTTTAATACAATTTTATTGAAAAATATGGACAAGAACGTTAAATAGGACTTCCTATCCTAAGTTTTCGTGCAAGTTTTGCTCGTCACTGACAATGAGATTCGCCGCTTATCAATCCAATCATTTGTTCATTTAGAAGCAAAGAGGTCGAGAAAGTGAAGTTTCGAGGAATGGAGCGTATTATAATACGTGAATACCGCAGAAACAATACTGACAAAGAGATCTGCAGCTTATAGATGAACAAATCAAATAAAAACCCGCCTGTAAATTTACAGGCGGGATCTTAGTTATGGTCATGGTTTTAAATTATAGTTTAGTAACGTTAGCCGCTTGAGGCCCACGTGCTCCATCTACAATATCAAACTCAACTTGTTGACCTTCGTCAAGGCTTTTGAATCCGTCAGTATTGATTGCAGAGAAATGTACAAATACATCGTCTCCGTCTTCGCGTTCGATAAATCCAAAACCTTTTTCTGCGTTAAACCATTTTACTTTTCCTAACATGCCTTTCACAATCCCTTCATCATGCGTTTATCTTTGTATAGAATCTCTATACACTTCATAGTATGACACACACCCAAAAATGTTGTCAAAGGCTTAAGATTAGCGAAAAATAAGAAGTTTTGTCGATTTTTTTCGGTTAAAATATCATGTAAAAACGCAAGAAAACTCTTCCTCTTTATCCACTAAATGTACATACTATTACATTCCTTTATAAATCGTTTAACATTGAGGTTACATTCATGCTTGGGCTGTTCTTATTTTTACCCTTTTTTGTTAGTGTTGTTTGGTGGATTTTGAATAAACACATCGACAATACTAACTAACTAAGAGGGATAAATATGATAAAAGAATGGAACTTATTGCGAACAATTGCATGTCTGACCATTGTCTTTCTACACAGTACATCTAATATCGGATTAGTGACTGGCTTTCCAAAAACCGAATATTATCAATTGATGAGAATTATCCTATGTTACGCAACACCAACATTCGTTGTTTTATCAGAGATTATTTTAGCTAACCGATATCCAGAGAAACTTCCCGATCATTTTTGGTCTAAGCGTATAAAATGGATATTTGCTCCTTACTTATCATTTGCAGTCATTGATGCGTTGGTGAGCTTTCATTTAAATCCAAACGTAGATATTTCCCAAAAGATTGTTAAAAATATCTTTTTAGGCAGCTTTGAAGGTTATTTTGTTCTTATTATTTTTCAGTTTTATGTGCTGCACTACTTTGTTACGAAATACCGTCTTAAAATGGAATGGCTTATTCCAATAAGCATTTTATCTATGATCTTTCATTTTCAGATTCTTGAAGGTGACATTGCATTCGTAAAGGAAAACATGGGGATTTTCAAAATTCCTTTTACCGCTTGGTTTTGTTATTTTACGGTTGCCTATGTGATCGGCCGAAATTACAGCAAAATTTCAGCCGCTTTATTAAAGTATAAATGGCTGACAGCTGCGGGAGTATTGGTTTCCTTAGCAATCGTGTTCGTATTTTACAAGGCGGGATATACTGGAATCGGCTCACGCAGAATTGACTTATTACCTGTCAGTCTTTCAATAAGTGTAGCTGTTATCGCTTGGGGCCAGCTCATTAAAAAATCAAAAATTATAAATACCATCAGCAATTATTCATTCGGCATTTACTTGATACACTGGCAAGTACAACGCTATCTTGGAACATACGCAGCTCAAATTTTCGAAAACACATTTACTCGTGTCATGGCATTATTCGTTCTTTCATTAATCATTTCTATGGCGATTATCAAATTAATCTCCATGCTGCCGTTCGGAGCTTATATTGTAGGTAACATAAAACGAAAAATTCCTAAGTCACAGCGAAAAAATCTAATGAATGCAGCGTAGAAAGAAAAGGTAAGCCCCTCCGGCTTGCCTTTTTTTTATTCTATTTCAGGCTTGACCACATATAATTCAGTAGAACAGAGTATTGTTTTTAAACAGATGTTTAAAAGGAGGCAATGGACGTTGCTGAACATGATCGAAAAAGTCGTACTAGGAATGGCCGCGATCCGTATTCTTTCGGGAACTTTAGAAATCACCGCAGCTTTTTTTATGCTGCATTACAATACTGTCGAGCGTGCACTCGTTATTAATTCTTTGCTCTCCATTATCGGTCCTATCATCTTCTTCTCAACCATGACCCTCGGAATATATGGCTTATCCACAAAACTGTCCTTTACAAGTCTGCTTTGGATCATGTTAGGCGTAATTTGCATTGTTTATGGAATAAAAAAATAAACCTTAGCCGGTAGCTAAGGTTACTTCACTTCTTTTTATCAAAAAACATGCCGTCAGACGAAACCGATTGATACGGATTCGCATACTGGACATTGTTTATCTTTTTCTTTTTCATGAGTGTTAAGTTCTGCTTGATCTGGTCTAATTTAAGCGCTAGTAATGGCTCGATTGTTTCATTCAATTTCACAATCATCTTACCCATCCGCTTTTCTTCATCAGTATAGGATAAAGGAAGTTTGTCCATTATCGCTTGACGCTGCTCTAATAGTTCATTCAGCCTCTCGATATATGGTTCACGTTCTTCTTTTGGCAGCCCTGCATTCACGTGATCATGCAAATTTTTTGTGATTTCTAATAAAATCTTAACTGCAGACATTAAACTCTTCCTGTTTCCCCGTGCTGAAGTCGGCGGTTGATCTGAATAACCTCTTTCCACGTATTGCGGAAATCCGTTACATAGTCTTCAATCTCATCTAAAATTTCTACGTTGTTGTGCAGATTTACCTCAACTAAACGTCGGTTGATGTAATCGTACATCTGCATCATCGATTTTGAAACTTCTTGATCCATGTTTAATGTAACCATTAATTCTTTAATGATATTTTGAGCTTTTAATAAATTGGTGTTTTTACCTTCGATGTTTTTATTCTCGATCGCCGTTCGTGCGAGACCGATAAATTTCAAACATCCGTTGTATAACATAAGCGTCAATTCACCTGGTGACGCTGTTTGAAATGAGTTGTTCTGATATGCTTTATTCGCGCTAAGTATGGACATGTAAAATTAACACTCCTTTTTCATTCAATTACTGTCCGCCGCCAAACTGTTGCATTAAGTACATCGATTGCTGGTTAGATTGTTGAATGGCTTTTTCCATAGCTGTAAATTGGCGCCAATAACGATTTTCCACTTGAGTCAGCCGATCTTCGAAAGCCGAGATTCTAGAATTTACATCTGTCAGTTCACGACCGAGTGTAAATTGTGCATTAGTAAAAGTTGATTTTCCAGCCTTGCTTTCAATTTTTTGAATAGTACTATGAATTGTTTCCCGAAGATTTTTAGCGATTCCTCTTACCTCATTACCACCACTATCCGTAAATCCAGTAAAAAGCTTCATTACAGAATCGGGATTATCTGTAAGTGCATGCCGAAGTTTGTCTTCATCTATCTCTAATTTTCCTTTATTAAAATAGTTACCGGTTGTGATTCCAATCTCAGTTAGCTGATTATAATCGGAATATCCTGTATTCACTGTTTCATAAAGATTTTGTCTCATTATGTTTAGTCCATTTGAAAGAATGGAATCTCCACGAAGCATACCACTCTTGGCCTTTTCATCCCAAAGCTCTGCTTCCTTTTCAGAAAGGTCCTTACGCTGCTCATCAGTTAACGGAGGGAATTTACGGTACTTCGTTTCACTGATTTTTTTATTAATTGAATCGACTGTCTCGTTATATTTTTCAACAAAATTCTTAATAACATCCACAGTGGAGTCCAAGTTATTTGCAATACTAATATTTGCTTTACCTGCTTGCTGTAGAGTATAAGTAACCCCACTGATGTCAAATGTATTAGTCGCACGTGTTGTCTGGTAACCATTAATTTTAAAACTAGCATCATTTCCGGCAGTTTTACCAGTGATTTCTCCCGTTGTATTGGAGTATCCGAGCTCAGACATAAAGGCGGCTGTTGAAGCATCATCCACAACAATCGAAGAATTAAAACCAGTATCTTTTTTTGTTAAAACAAATTTTTGATTTTGTTTATCATAAAAAGCGGTTACACCAAGACCTGAAGTGTTAAATTTTGAGATTATGGTATCTACAGTATCACCGTCATTAATATCTATCGTTTTCACACCTTGATTTGTACCTGCACCATCCGTGACAGTAAATGTTAACGTTTTATTACCGACCGTCTGATAGCTGGTTAAATCCTTTGATCCACCTACCCAAATTGCTGAACTTGCTGTGGCTAAAACTTCTATATTAACCGATGTATTAACTGCCGTTCCGTTAGCAGTTGCCGATACAACACTTGAATTAGAATTAGTAACAGTTTTCGTAGTGAACTTCCCTTGCTTTCCTATACCATCAAAAATACTCTTATCCAAATCATCCAGGAGCTTGTTTATTGAACGATAATCATCACGTTGCCACTCTAATTGAGTTCTTTTCTGTGATAGTTTATCTAATGGTATTCTTTCTGCTTTCATCATGTCTTTTACAATAGAATCAATATCCATTCCACTTGCAAGCCCGCCAATTCTCATACCACTCACGGTTCTTCACCGTCCTTAAATTTTTTTATCCACGAAGATTCCCATAAAATCGATCATTTCAGAATACATGTCCAGAAACTTTTTGTTCGGAATCTCCCTCATTACTTCATGTGTCGTTTCATCTACGATTTGCACATAATACTCGTCTAGTTTTTCGTGAAGAACAAACTTTGTTGAAGTCTGACTCGGTCTTAACATTTCGTTCATTGCACCAATAATTTTTTCCAGCTTTTCTTTCGTCGGTTTTACTGTAACTGAAGCTTCGGCTTTTGAAGTATCGTCTTGTAGGTTTTGGCTTTTCAGCACAGGCTCAGATTTTTGAAAAACAGGAGAACTAATTGCTTTCAGTTCCACCTTCATCGCCCCTTTTATTTTTCTCTATCCGTTATATCGGATTATCCATTTAATTGTTGAGTTTGCCAGTTAAGAAAATAGGTAAAGAAAAAAACAAGACACCGTGGCCTTGTTTTTATTCGTCATTTTTTAGATTTGGTTCAGCTCCGCTTAATGGATTTTCTTTTCCGTTTGGAGCAGGGAAATCACCTTCGGGTAGATCTTTTAAATAATCCGTAAGCTCTGGTAAATAATATGCGGCAATCGTCACCTCATATTTTAACTGATCAGGTGAAGCTTCTGCCGCCGCCCGTTCTATTTCACTTAGTCCAGTAAACGTAATTCCTTCAATAACTGTAATGCGCTTCAAGTCCTCAATGGTACGTATGAACTTCATTAGTCCCTCATAGTTTTTAGATAGGACTGTCATCTCGGCGGTTATTTTTTTTACACCGTCAGGTAATGATTCCTTTGTTACGTTCACTTTAGAATCAGTGATTGTTTCAGTTTGTTCCGTCTTATCTGTTACAGGCGAATTGCTAGTTTCTGCAGCCTGTGCTTCTTGAGATTTTGAAGCTCGGTCTGTTTCTTCTTCATCAAGTGCATCATCAGAATCACTAAACTGCATGCTCAGAATCAGACTGTCCGACAAAACTTCTGCTTTTTCAAACTGGAGCAACAGTTGATCAACAAGTGGTTTCACGGGAACTTCCTCTTGAAGCGGGTATGTGTTTTCATCAGTCGTTTGAATGATGGAAATCGCTTTCTCTGATTGCTTTATAAAGGTTTGCTGCTGTTTGATTTCAGAATCTACTGCTGTGATATCAGCATTTAAAGGGGAGAGAACACCGAAATAACCGTACAATCCACCAATTAAGGATAAAATGAGCAATCCTGCGATTACATATAATTGAACTTTTTTATGATCAGTCATCATTCTTCACCTTTTAACTCGGTCAATTGATCTTTGTTAAATTTAATTTTGTATTGACCACGATATCTCGGCAGAATATTTTCAAATGCTGTCAAATCTTGACCTTCTTCAACTTCTTCTATATTGGTCGTTTCCATTTTTTCAATAGAAGCTTCGGTTAAATAAGGCGAGTTTGTGAGTTCATGCAAATATTGTGAAGTTTCATCGAGCGTATCAAATTGCGCTTCAATAGTGATTGTTGATTTTTCCTTGTACTCGTATTTTATAAAAAATCCTCTTTCAGGCAACAAACCCACAAGGTGCTGAAGAAGATCAGCAGCTGCAATATTCTTACTGCGTATATATTTAACTTTTTCAACTAGTGGAGAAGCTGAAATAGCTGGTGTTGTTTGATTTTGCATTTTCGCTTCAACTAGTTTTTTCTCCTGCTGAAGCAACTGCTCTTTTTCATGAAGAGTACCTGTATTCACATAATAACTTAATCCTAGCCATGTAAATAATCCTAAAAAAAGAGCAGTAGCAGCTATTAAAACCAACATGGTTTGAAACGACTTTTCTTCTTTTTTGGGAAGTAGATTAATATCAACTAACATCATAGCTGTACCTCTTTTAAACCAAGACCTAGGACAACATCAAATTGTGGTGCAAGCTGAGAATCTGATTGATCCAGGATGATAACAGGAACATCAAATTTTGCTTGTAGTTTATTTTGAATATATTTTAATTCCGGAAGTTCGCCAGACAGCACAATTTTTGTAATGCCTTGCTGACCATTATTCAAATTAAATTTATAGTAGGTGACAATTCTATCAATCTCAATAAGCTTGTCCTCGATCAATCCATGTATATAACCAGAATCACCTTTCCACTCAATAGCCTGTTGTCTAAAAGACCATTGTTTGATTTCACTCTCCATCTTTAAATGGTTGAAGAATAATGGTTTATGGTGGTGAAATACACTTAGCTTTACAGCCGGAATATCAAACTGCAAACAAAGAGTATGATCTTCTTCCGTAACTAATTGTTTTTGGTAGATGAGCCGATATAAGGCTACACATGATGCGTCCGCGATTGTTGGCTTTAACTTCGCATCTTCTAAAAGAGAAGCATAATCGGTCACCATTTTTTCAGATGCGGCAAACAGGAGAATCTCTCTCATATTTTCTTTTTTATCTAATAAAACATAGTCAAAGACAGGATCCTCAAATGGCAAATGGATAGAGTTGCCTAACTCCATGTAGAGGTAACCCTTAATTTCATCATCTTTATGTTCTAAAGGAATTTGATGCTTTCGGATGATGAGTTTGCTATCTGGAATAAGAAATTGAACTTCTCTGCCTTTAATTCCCCACTCACTCACACACTCTTCTAATAGAATGAGCAGCGTTTCTCGATCCAAAATCGCACCATCCTGTACAATTCCTTCAGGAAGATAACGTTCACCAAAGCTTTTAACCTCCAACAGCTCGGGCTGTCTCATGTCTAAATAACGGATCACATGATCTTGAATGACTAAGTTAATTCTCTTCTTATTGAAAAATCCTAACCCGAATCTCATTATGCCCACCCCTGCCATGTTTGTTATGACTGATTGAAAGATACACATTTTAAACAACTGTTTAAAAATACTCTAAAAGAAACTAGGGAACTATCAATTCCTTTCACCATTGCACCAGGGCTCTTGTTGGTGGAATCGTGAAAAGAATTCTTATTAAGTAGAACCCTCTCGTCTTTTTAGTCGAGAGGGTATACTTCTAAAATTATTTCCTAAATTCTATTCTTCAACTTTATTATCTTCAACTTTCGATCTTGCTAATTCAGTTCCACTAACACTTGTTATACTTTTTTTACTTCCAATTAATGTAACAGTATAAGTAAAGGTATTAGACCCTGAAGCTTTTGAAATAACAACCTTGCTTTTATCAACATCGTAACTGCCACCGTCTGGATCTTTTACTGTTTCTAATAGATCTTCAGTATTCATAGTTTTAAGAGTAAGGTCTGAAGGATTAGTAAAGTTTGGATTACTTGTTACATACATCTTGGCTGCATTTACCATTTGCTGTGCGTTTGCTACGTGTGCATCTTTCTTAGAGTTTTCCATAATCCCGCCAATACTCACAACTGCGATACCTGCTATGATTCCTAGGATTACAATAACAACTAGCAATTCGATTAGCGTTAATCCTTTTTCATTTTTTAAATGCTTTTTTAATAATGCTAACATGTGAATCCCCATTTCATTTTATATTTGGATGCTTTACTACCCTATTGTTTTATACACTTCAAACATCGGTACGATAATGGAAATAACGATCGTCCCTACAATGGACGCGAGAAAAACAATCATTAAAGGTTCTATTAAAGCTTTTAATCTATCTGTTGAAGTTTCTACTTCTTTTTCATAAAAATCAGCAACTTTAGCCAGCATTTCGTCAAGTGATCCTGTTTCTTCCCCAATCGAAATCATTTGCGTTACGAGTGGTGGAAAGATCCAGTGTTTTTTCAAAGGTTCCGTTAACCGTTGACCGGTTTCGAGCGCACTTCTTGATTCCCGGATCACTTTCGCAATAACTTCATTCTCTACTACTTTTTCCACAATCGATAATGACTGCAGAATCGGAACAGAGCTTGAGAAAAGGGAACTTAGTGTTCTTGTCATCCTCGCTAAAGCTGACTTTTGAAGCAGTTTTCCAAACACAGGTATTTTCAATATGACATAATCAAAATAATACCGAGTAGAGTCGCTTTTCCGAATAAAGAGAAGTGATAGATAAATAGAAATAAAGATTAATATGATCAGCCACCAGAAGGCTTGGACAAAATCACTGCAGGCAAGAACAAACTTTGTAATGCCCGGCAACTCTCCTCCAGCTTCCTTTAGCATTGTGGCAAATGTAGGTACCACTTTAGCCAATAAAAAGATAACAACAAATACCGCTACTACCCCAACAATCATCGGATACATCATTGCTGAAAGGATTTTTTGTTTTGTATAATGCTGCTTTTCAAAATAAGTGGCTAGCTGATCAAGTGTGTCATCGAGACTACCACTTGCTTCCCCCGCTGCGATCATGTTCACGACCATCGGCGGAAAAATCGTTCGGTGCTTACTCATCGCCATGGATAAAGGATTACCTTGCCGCAATTCCTCTTCCACATCTGCTAACACCTTACGCAATGCTTTACTTTCCGTTTGAGCAGATAAGATATTCGTAGAATCGACTACAGAAACACCTGCTCGCAGTAAGGTGGCAAACTGCCTAAGATAAATAACAAATTGCTGCGACTTTACTGGACTGCCAATGGAAATCTCTTTGTTCAATAATGATTGCTTCACTTCTTGAACATCTGTTACCGAAATCCCTTTTTCCTTCAGCTTCAATACAGCTTCCCGTCTAGACAGACCAAATATCGATCCTTTTCGTCTCTTACCGCTTTTGTCCCGGCCTACATAGCTAAATTGTGCCATCTCATCCCCCCTTCTCCAGGAGATACGGCTCTACAATCTCTTTTGTAACTTCATTTCGATCAAGAGCTTCTTTTGCCGACATTTCGAACGTGTGCATGCCTGCGTTCTTGCTGGTCTGCATGACACTGTGGATCTGGTGGATCTTCTCATTGCGGATTAAGTTCGCGATCGCTGGTGTATTCACCAATATCTCTGTAATCGCTTTGCGTCCTTTTCCGTCAATCGTTGGCAGCAATCTTTGAGACATCACCCCTACTAAAACAGAAGCAAGCTGAATCCTAATCTGTCCTTGTTGTTCAGGTGGAAAAACATCTACGATTCGATCGATGGTGGAAGAAGCATTTGTTGTATGTAGTGTCCCTAAAACAAGATGACCCGTTTCTGCTGCTGTAATAGCTGTTGCGATCGTCTCCAGATCCCGCATTTCTCCTACTAAAATGACATCAGGATCTTGGCGGAGTGCCGAACGAAGTCCATTTGCGAAATTGTTTGTGTCAAAGCCAATTTCACGCTGGTCTACCACGCACGTTTGATGACGATGCAGATATTCAATCGGGTCCTCTAACGTAATAATATGCCGGCTCATCGTCCGGTTCATATAATCGATCATCGAGGCGAGTGTTGTCGATTTTCCGCTGCCGGTTGGTCCTGTTACGAGAACGAGACCTTGGTGTTTGGTCGCCATTTTGCGAACGACTTCTGGCAGATTCAAATCTTCTAAACTAGGAATCGCTGTTGGAATGATCCGAAATGCTAGACTCACACAGGAACGCTGACGATACGCGTTCACCCTGAATCTCGACAACCCTTGAATGCCATAGGAGATATCAATTTCGCCCATTTCTTCAAAATCGGGATAATATTTTTCATCGATTACAATTTTTGCAATCTGAAAAGTATCATCAGGCTTTAACGGTTCACTTCCATACCGCTTCAGTTTCCCGTTAATTCGAAAAACAGGAGGCATTCCTACAGATAAATGAACGTCTGAAGCTTTTAATTGAAAAGCAGCTTTTAACCATTGCTCTAATTTTTCTTTCATGTCTGCACCTACTCGTTAGTTGCGACTCGTAAAATTTCTTCTGTCGTTGTTAATCCTTGTTTTACTTTAAGGAAACCATCATCAATCAAAAAGATCGTTCCGTTTTTCATGGCGTAATCACGTAGTTCGATAATCGGACGGTTGTTCATAATGAGCTGGCGGATATGCTCGTCAATCACTAAAATCTCATGAAGTGCTATTCGTCCTTTATAACCCGTCATATTACAAGTACCGCATCCTTTTCCTCGAGAAACAACATCCACCTTAATCCCGCGCTTTGCAAAGATTTCTTTTTCACGTTCTGTTGCTTTAAACGTTTGTTTACAATCACGGCATATTTTTCGAACGAGACGCTGCGCCACTACTCCTGAAAGGGAGGCTGCTACTAGGAAAGGTTCTACTCCCATGTCGGTTAATCGGGCAATTGTACCAATGGAATCATTTGTATGAATCGTACTTAAAACAAGATGACCCGTTAGAGAAGCACGGACTGCGATTTCAGCTGTTTCGGTATCGCGAATCTCACCGATCATGACAATATCCGGATCTTGACGAAGTATGGACCTTAGTCCACTTGCAAATGTAAGACCAACCGATGCATTCACCTGGATTTGATTAATGCCTTCAAGCTGATACTCAACTGGATCCTCAACGGTTACAACGTTAACTTCCTCAGTGTTCAGCTTATTTAAAGCCGCATATAGCGTGGAAGATTTCCCTGACCCAGTAGGTCCCGTAATGAGAATAATTCCATTCGGCTGTTTAATTAAGCTCTGAAACCTTTGGAGATTCAGTTTATTGAATCCCATATTTTCAAGGTTGTTTAGTGTGCTGCCTAAATCAAGGATCCGTAAAACAATCTTCTCACCATAAATCGCTGGCAATGTCGAAACCCGCAGATCGACCGGATGCATGTCCAAATTGAGTTTTATCCGGCCATCTTGGGGCAGACGGCTTTCCGTAATATTCAAGTTCGCCATGATCTTGACCCGTGCTGTTAACATACTTTGCATATGCTTTGGCAAGCTGCGTTCTGTTTTCAGCATGCCGTCGATTCGGAAACGAACGACGAGTTTCGTCTCTTGCGGATCAAAATGGATATCACTCGCTTTTTGTTGAACCGCCTGTTGAATGATCTGGTTGACGAGTTTGACGATGGGAGAGTCATCTTCTGTTATTCGGCTGTCATCCTTTTGCAAAGTACTTTGAGGCAAAAGTTCCAAAAGCTCTTCCATCGAATCATCAATATCGTAGTATTTATGCTGAGCCCGAATGATGTCGTCTTTGGCAGAGATCGCTCTTTCAATTTGAAATCCAGTCGTTAAGCGCAAGTCATCGATTACGGTAAAATCCATAGGATCAGACATCGCAACAAAGAGCTTATCGCCATCTTTTTTGACTGGCATCAAGTAATTTCTTATTGCAAACTCCCTTGGTACGATAGAGATCGCCTGTTCATCAATCGGATAACGGTAAAGGCTGATGTGAGGAATACCAAGCTGGAATTCCAACACTTCGATCAGCTGCTGCTCAGATAGAAACCCCTTCTCGATTAAGGCATCTCCAAGCTTTTGTTTACTTCGCTTTTCCTTTAACGTTTGCTGAAGCAGTTCTTCTGTAATGAGACCTGATTCAACTAACAGATCACCCAGCCGTTTCTTTTGAATCATCATTTCGTGTCACCACCACTCACTTTTGTACCAGTGCTTCCCCCTTGATTCACAGTTTGCGAACCAGCCTGCTTATCTGTTCCTGGAATGCCAGGTATTACAGGCTTTGTTGTTACCCCTGGCAAATAATTAGGATACACAGGATACGGATAATAAGGATATGTTGGTATAACTGTTCCATCGGGATAAGTTGCCGATGGATTGCCGTCAGATGGCGTTCCTTCTGTTGGTGTTCCCGCACTAGGATCTGTTTCAGGAGCCTCTTCGGTCGGGAATCCTCTTTCTTCAAGACGATGTTCCGGTGGATAAAAATCTTCCGCAAATTTCATTGTTTCCACTTTTTCCGTTCCTTTATATGACTCACGATTAACAGTCGTTAAATAGCCATCACTTCCCGAGTCAACGAGTACAGAACTTAAAAAACTAGAAAGGTTCTCATTAAAGTGAATAATCGTTTTTGGTTTAAATACTTGTGTTTCCAATTTAATTTTATACGTGTACGGAAAAGGAGCGCCTACGATTGAGGTCACTAGCGTATTTCCATTGACTAAAAACTTCAGTTTATAAGCCGGAGCATTGGGATTTTGAAAAACAAAGTCCATATCCTCAGGCTTCACATTCGCTTCATAGCCTAACTTAACGTAATCGGGCAGTTTTCTTGATGTATGACGTTCAACAATCGTAAAGTTCGTTTTTTGAACAGCCGCATAAATGGCGCTGGATAACACATTAATATCAATGGAATCTTGAGCGGTCATACCTGATTCTTGTATCGCCTGGATCAGAGAGAACGTTTGTCCAGGTTTAACTTCATAATCATCCAAACCTTCAATCCAATCCTCTAATAAAACATGTTCACCAGGTAACGCAATTGAACTTTCACTAACGACCTCTTCAGGCTGGCCGTATGTAGTAAGAAATTCGTTCACATTTAACTCCAGATTCAAAGTTTGTAAATCCGCACCAAGTTTCTTCAACCGGGCATATAACATTTCTTTATCTAATAATTGATCTAAACCATCTGCCTTTAATTGGGCAATCGACTTGTCAACTGCATCTTTATTTAAATCAACAAGGAGATTAGTAGATTTAGCTGTATTTTGGATGCTGTCTTCTGCTCGAAATGTCCAAGCTTCAGGATCTACTGTGACAGTTTGTTCGTTATACTTCAGAACGACTTGAGAATTTTTTTGCCAATCTGATACTTTTTTATTTACTTCGGCCACAGCTTCATCGCTCGTAAGGTTTCCAACTGCAATAGTACCTACTTTTACACCCTTATTGATCACATGCTCTTCGAATAAATTAAAGTATAAGTTTGTTAATAAAGAGCTGAAAACAAAGAGAAAAAGAGCCGTAAGACTAATGGATACAAATATTATGAGAAAGCTCTTCGGATTGAATTCTCTTTTAGCCATAAACGACACCTTTTAAATCAATCACTTCTAGTTCGCTAATACGTTCTTCAACTGCAGTGGCATCAACTGTTAATTCATTCAGTACTTCTTTTATTACATCAATAAATTCATTTTCCTCAATTACATTTAATTCTTCATAAACGGGTATTTGTTCTCCTACCACATTTACCTCAGTTTCACGAGTGAGGTCTTTTTCTTCCACCAAATCTACTAACTTATCATTTTGTTCTTCTACAATAGTATTTTCACTATGTGCTGAATGTTCCGTTTGAGTTGCTTCATTTAAGTCTTCTAGTTCCTCTAAAAGAAGTGAACGCTTCAGCATAGCCTCTTTCAATTCTTCATCGGTATGTATAGTTGCTTTTTGGAGTTCTTCTTCTATAATTTCTCGACCTTCTGTTAAAAAAGCAAATTCATCATCCGTAATTACTTCAAATGGAATTACTTTTTCGGTAATTTCAACGTGAATTTCTTCTATTGTTAGTTCTTTTATATCTTCTAAATCGGCTAAAATTATTTCTGACTCACTAGTAATAGATTCTAACTCAATTTCTTTAGGAAGATTCATATCTTCTATTTCCAGATCTTTTATGGTCACAGCCAGATCCATTGTCTCAATATTGGAAAGATCGTTTTCTATAATCAATTGGTCTTCCATGATAATTTGGGCTGAATCCGTTTTTTCTCCATTTGCACCTTTAACAGCCCTACGTTTTTCTACAAAATAGGAAGCGATAAAAGAAACACCAATCATCGCGCTTACTGACATCCAGTAAGAAAACATATCTAAAATAAATAATCCGCCCATAGCTACCATAAATGATAAGCCTAATACAGCCATTCTATATTTCAAAGGAACATTCGAAGGAAAAAAGTACAACAAAGGACTTATAACTATCGTAAATAGCAATAATATGATAATTTGCGTCAAATTATTATTCCTCCATTTCCAAATTCCGTTCTTTTTCCCTATAATACTACAAAGTTACTAAAAAATATCCATATATAACAAAAATATTCTAAAAATATTGTATAATAAAGCAAAACAAACGATAAAAGTAGTATTTTAGACCTACACTTTAAGTATTAGGAGGTGTGCTATGCTCTCGGAAAAAGGTTTTTCATTAATTGAAGTGCTTGTTTCTTTATCGATTCTGTCTATTTCGGTCATTGCCATATCTTATTTTTTCACACAAGCCAATGAAGTATCTGCCGGAAACAACAGCAAACTCGTTGCGACAAACCTTGCCAGAATGACACTTGTAAGAGTCCAGCATGACTACACTTCTTTTGGAATAACAAAAACAGCTAAGGTTTATAATCAATCCAACTGCAATCCCACTGGATGCCAGCCTTTATATGAGTCAACTATTAATAATAAAAAGTATGATATCGATATTACGGTAAGAAGCCAGACAACAGAAGAAGCAGAAATTAAACTCTTTCCCGTAACGATTAAAGTCAACTATAAAACTATGCGAAACAACCTTAAAAGTACGATTGTAGAAGGGTATGTTACAGATGCGAATTAAGATTCTTAACGAAAGAGGATTAACCTTAATAGAATCTCTCCTTTCCCTTGTACTTTTTTCGATTATCGGAACGGTGGTTTATTTTGTGTTGATTAACGGACTGAATACTGAAAAAAAAATCTATTCAGAAACCCTGATTCGTGACGAAGCAGATCTTGTCATGTCGCAAATAATTAATGAACTATATACAGCATCCGTTTCTAAAGTTACCGATATTTCAACGACTACTCAAAACCTGCTGAGCTATCAAGGAGCTGTTAATAACGTAACGACTGTCGGTTTTATAGGAGCCAATCCTGTCATCGACGGTAAATCTATCAGCTCGAACGGATTTGATTTCACCAACTCTACCATCGAAAAGTCTGGGAACAGCGTAGTCATTATTCTAAATGTAAAAAGCAATAAAAATAAAAATGCAAAACCATTAACACTTGAAAGCCAATTTGGACTTTTGGAGGAGTAACATGAAAAAGATTCTTTTTTCGGAAAAAGGTAATACACTGCTAATTGTTCTCCTCATGATCGTCATCTTTTCCGTTGCCGGCCTCTCATTAGTAACAACAACATTTAATGGCGTAAAAAAAACGGATGCCCGCGAAACACAAATACAGTCAACCGAGCTTGCTGAAAAAGGAATCGACTATTTATCAGTGCTGCTTGAAACAAAATCAAAGCAATATATCAATTACACTACGAATGATTATGAAACCGCATTAACAAACCTTTTAAGCAAATATGAAGTGAGCGATGCGGATACTCCCTTTAAATCAACCGCAGCTCTTCCAGCAGATGCTGGTGAACTAAAAGTGAAAATCTATAACCGCCATAAAACATCTACAAGTCCAGATGACTTAACTCAAGTGATGACTTTACATAGCGAAGCAAAAGTAAACGGCAAGACAAAAACACTTATTTCTACCATTCAGCTTGGTGCCAAACAAGTTCCAGAAGCGCTAAATTATGCACTAGGCGCTTATAATCCATGTACAGGACAAGCGAATTGTACGACAAAACCAGATGATGGAAATATGTTTATACATGGGGGTGTTGCGATTAAAGGGGACCTCTATGTAGAAGGAAACTTAACCACTAAAAATAAAGGAATCATAGGGACAGAAAAGAATTGGATTCCTTCAGATTTCCCAAGTATAGAAGGCGAGAACGGGAATAAAGCACGACTTATTCTACCCGGCAATCTATATACACTAACGAACGACCGTACTTACAGTAATCATATTAACGAGACACAATTCACCTCACAAAATGGTTACCAAAATATTCTAAAAACAAATATAGAATCAGCATTCACTGCTTATCATGAAGCAAACAAACAATATGTTCCAATGATAGATACACGTGTGCCTAGCTTTGCACCTATTGATATTTCGGGACAGAAAATCAACTATTATTATCCACTGTATGGAAATTCGTTTACAGCTACTGAGCTTCGGGATGGAAATTTCAATAATAATCCAAATCAAGAAAACATAAGAAACCGATATGCGAATGATAATATCTATGTAAATATGAACAGCAACAATAACAACGGCAATAATTTTATTACGATTAATGGCAGTTTTACCTTTAATCGTTTTAGTACTAAAAATCTTAACAATGAAAAACGTGATGCATGGATTTCAAGTGATAAAGATAGTTGGAGTAAAGTGACTTTTAAAAAAGGTGGTTATTTCGGTGGGGATGTATTAATCGGGAATCCATGGGAAAGCGGTTATAACACCAACAACTATCAAAAATTTGAGATTGATGGACCCATTTTTATTGATGGAGACCTTACCATATGGGGAGCAAACGTAAAATTTAACTCTACCGTTTATGTTACAGGAAAAACAACCATTCGATTCTCCAGACTTCAAGGTATCGTTCAAAATAATGTAGAAAAGTCATTAGTACTTTTCGGTAAAAAACCCATTCTCATCGCAAATAATAATGTTTATGGCGATGTTCCTAATGTAATCCGCGGATTCTTTTATTCTGAAGATTTAATGGAAATCTACGGTGTTGGTTCAAACGTGGAGATTCAAGGCGGTGTCTTTGGCAGGAAAGTTGTATTAAATGCTGCAAGAGGAAGAGTTAGCCCTGATACTGGATCTGATGATGAAAGAGGAGGAGTAGGAACTTACGTATTCCAACCGAATCAAACCCAAATATCTCCTTCAAAATCCCGTTTAATAATAACTTATAATCCTGAACTCATTCAAAATCCGCCAGAAGGATTACCAAGAGTTAGAGAGTTATCAGTAACCACATTAGATCGGTATTTGCAGTAAATATGAGAAGTCTTCCTTAAAAATAGAGGAAGGCTTTTTTATTTTATCAAGAAGCGAGTAAAATCTTTAAATACAAATGCCAAATGATAATAAAAGAATAGATGATGAATGCGATGTATAGAAGAAATTGAACCCTCTTCCCAACCTGGATAAATCCAATAGCTAGAATCAAATATGAAAAAAAGAATTTCACGAGTAAAAAGAGTACGGGATCCTTCGAGTAAACCAAACGCATAACCGGATTCAATTCAACTCCGCCTTTTAGGAGAAACTGATGTGTGAATAGCGCATCTGCCATATTAAAAATAGCCAAACAAACACATATCCATAAGTATCGCTGCACCCGGAATACTTGATCCATCCTTCCACTCCTCTCTCATTTAGAAGTATACCCTAAATAAAAGAAGGTTGTTCTTAATAACGCACGACAAATAGTGACAAGTAAAGTGGAATTTGAAAAGATAAATGTTTAATGGCTATAAAGGTGGTTTTTATATAATTAGATAATAAACAAAAAACTATCCAATTATTTTCTATTGCTCAAAATAATTGAATAGAGAAAAAAAGTAATCTGGATTAACTTCTTATTGATTGCATATTTAACAACTCTCGAATGACTGTATGAACCATTTCCTCTTGTTTATCTAATGAATATTTATTTTTAATAAAATTCCTATATTTTATAGGATTATATTCATCAACCGAAAGCATTTTGTAACATTCATCAAAAGTGTTCCAGATATACTCTGGGGGAAATATTCCTCTTGCTCCCACAAAGTTATGTATTAATGGTTTCATACCTCTTGCCATTGCCTCCATTATACCTACTGGATGTCCCTCTAGAACGCTAGTCGAAATAATATAATGTTTATCTTTTAGCCAGTTCGCTATATCAGTCTGCCAGCCTTCAAAAAACACATTATCCTGTAATCCTAATTCATGAATAATTTGTTGAAAATATAATGCATATCTAAGCTCTTGGTATTTACCTGCAATAAATAATTTATATCGCTTATCTTTTTGATAGATGGAATGAAAAGCATGCAACAATAACATCGGGCCTTTTTTAAAGTTAATATAGCCTACAAAAGCTATATTAAAGCCCTTTTCTCGATTCACTAGTTTATAGTCTTTTAGGTTTATTCCATTTGGGATAACAATGGTGTTATTTTCATTTAATTCTTTGACTTGTTGTAACACTAAGTTTTTTATATGCTCTGCTACTAAAACTAACTGATCAACTACTATCCAATTAACATCATGGATATAATGAGTAAACGCTTCATAACTATGAAGACGGCAGATAATTTTCTTTTCTCTTGCTATAGGAAGCTTACTACCAGTAATAATTAATTCGTCACACCATTCAAACCAGCAAATATCAGACCACTTCATACCTAATTCAATATCTATTGAACAACTGACTATTATTTTTTTCACATGATAGTCTCTAGACATTTCGTCTATGATATTTCCAAGAAAGCTATCCATCCCTTTTTTTACAAAGAAAGCTATTTTTTTCTTAACAGAATTTCTGATTCCTTTATCTTCCTTTATTTTATTTATTGCATTTATAACATCCTCTTGGATTTTTTCATCCCCTATGAGGATTAGATCATTATATATATTCAATGCCTCTTCACTTTTATCTTCCAAGCCATAAACATATGCCAAATTAAATAAAATATCTTGATCTAAGGGGAATTTCAAAATTTCTTTTGATAATAAAATTCTAGCTTCGTCATATCTCCCTTGGAGTACTAACAAGGTCGCTTTCATCGAAATAATATCAGAATCTAACTCTATTTTACTTTCAAAATGACTAAGAATTTTGTTAGCTTCTTTTAGAAAACCGCCGTTAATTAATTTTTCTAATTTTTTTTTTACAAGATTTAGTTTATCATCCCTGTTTAATGTTCCCATTTAAAAGCACCAGCACCCTCATTACCTTATGAATTTGTTTATTTTTTAACCACCAATAATTTATGAAACTCTTCTTGAATAAAAAATGAATTAACAAACTTTCTAAAAACAGGATAAGTTTCAATTGCCTCTTTATAATAATTTAATGCTCCTCTTCTATTATCCATTTCTTCTAATTGATTAGCTAAAAATAAACTAATAATAAATATATGTTCTTTGAAATTTAATGTTTTATAGATCATTCTTAGTTTTTTTTCTTGATACAGGCTTAAAAGATAACTTAAACCACTATCTACAAATTTAAAAAATAATTCTCTATAATTAATTATTTCGTCCTCATCAATTAATCCATTATTAATTGAAAAACTAAAATAATAATTTGCAATAATAAAATATACTCTATTAAAATGGAAATCATATTTCTTTAATTGAATTTCTTCCATTTGTTTTTTGAATTTCCCTAAACTATCTTTATTCACTACTTTTGTACATACATATATTAATTGATCATCTGGTATTTTTGCCGCAAATTCAAAAATAGACAAATTTAAGTCCAAGATTATTTCAAACACTTCTTCCAAATAAACTGGAGATGTCGTTCTACTGTTATATTTACTATAAAAAATCTTTATTGTGTTTTTCTTTTCTTCGAATGTTTTTGATACTCTTAATTTATTTAAGTCATTATAAATATCAGTACCGTTCGATAATTCTTCATATAAAGACTCTAATTCTTCAATAGTTAAATTAGATTTATGCTTTTCAATAGTCCCAATCATTATTTCTCTTAACTGATTATTTTCTGTTTCTGTTATACATCTATTTATTAAAAGATAGTCTTTATTTAACATATAATATTTAATTAATTGCTCTTTTTTAAAATATTCATCAGTAATAAAATTTATATAATTGTTAACTTGGTTTAAATAAGAAGAATCTTTCAATAATAAATTTATTAGCTTATAACCTGCAACTGTAATAGAGCCTTCATCTATCTTATGAAACTCCATAGCAGAGCTTTTACCAATTTGTAGTTCTCCGACATTCTGAAGTAAATCAAAGTATATTTTGAAGTTATTAATTGCACACTTTTCGTTCGCTAACTTATCATATGCGCTTGCTAAATAAAAATAAAGATCAATATATTCATTTGATATATTTAATCCTTCTTTACAGATTTCGATTGTCTTTTCATAATCATGTAATAAATAAGCTAAATTCGCATATATACCAAATATATATAATTTTGCTGCTTTCTCATTTTTATCTTTTAATAAAAAGTATGCTTTTTCAATTTGTTCATATGCTCTTTCTTTTTCTCCATGTAAGCCATAACTTTGTGCCAGTTGAAATCGATAATACACATTGTTAGGGTTTAGCTCTAGCTCTTTTTGAAGTAATTGGCTTGTTCTGTTATATTTTCTTTCCATTAATTTTTTATCATCTCTAACATATCCAAAATGATTAAGGTATACATCTGTAACATTAAGGATTGGACTTTTGAATTGTGGCTGATTATGAACAGAACCTACATATTTAAAATCTTTATCATTTCTAAAAAGCCTAGGCGAAACCATAGACGAAAACAAGTTTTTATCTTTGTATGTGTAATTTTTAACTCCAATTTGAATCGTATTGTATTTATTAAAACGATTGTTATTGATTATCTCAAATAATTCATTTGCACCCATTAATTCTTCATCTGCATCTATAATAAATACCCATTCACCTTTTGCTTTTGAAATTGTATAATTCCTCATAAATGAAAAATCATCATTCCATTGTTTATCAAATACAAGATTCGTATATTCACTTGCAATTTTTTTGCTATTATCTATAGATCCTGTATCTACAATAATTAATTCAACAGTTTTGTGATTCAATAAAGAAGCTAGACTTGGCAAATAACTTCGCAGGTTTTCCTCCTCGTTCTTCACCATCATGCAGATGCTTAATTTTATATTATTCATCTTATGAAAGAAGCTCCTTCCAATAACTTAATATTGGCATTATTTCCTGTCCTAAAATATCAGCAACAAATAGTGGATCTTGCAATTCAATGGCATTTATTATTTCATTCATCTTTGCATTTATATCTGAAATTATAAATTTATTTTGATTTGGATCAATTGCAGCTAACCCTTCTGTTAAAACTGTTAAATCTTCAGTAAAAATTAATACCCTGTTTAAACCATCTGATATATCATTTTGAAGGAATACCTCTTGTATACTCGATGCTCTGATTTCTAAATTATTAATAAGTTCAAGTAGAGTATTTTCTAGTTCAAGTAATTGAGTCATGCATTGTCACTCCTTTTTGTATATAAAAATAAGCCGACCGAAGTCGGCTTATTCACTTCAATTATCTTAATAATTGAAGCACACCTTGTGGTTGTTGGTTCGCTTGAGCCAACATAGCTTGAGCTGCCTGAGAAAGAATTGAATTCTTTGTTTGTTGCATCATTTCTTTAGCCATGTCAACGTCACGTACGCGAGACTCAGCTGCAGTTAAGTTTTCTGATGCGTTATCTAGATTGTTAATTGTATGCTCTAAACGGTTTTGGTTTGCACCTAGTTTAGAACGTTGAGTTGATACTTGCTCAATAGCTTTATCGATAGCTTCAATTGCAGTATCTGTGTTTGTTTTTGAAGTAAAGCCTGAAACATCTAGTGAATCAATAGCTAAAGTACTAGTACCTAGACTAGCAGCTTTCATATTTTCAATTGTTAGTTCAAGCTGTTGAGTTCCATTTGCACCGATTTGGAATGTTAAAGTTGCAGTTCCGCTAGCATAAGTACCATCTAGAAGGTTCTTACCATTAAACTGAGTTCTGTCACCAATTCCATCAATTTCATTAATCAAGTTTCCAATTTCATCTTGGATTGAACTTAGGTCTTCACTTTCATTTGTTCCTAAGTTTCCAGCTTGAACAGTTAATTCACGCATACGTTGAAGAATACTATGTGTTTCATTTAATGCACCTTCAGCTGTTTGAATCAATGAGATACCATCTTGCGCATTACGAGACGCTTGATCTAACCCACGAATTTGCCCACGCATTTTTTCAGAGATTGCTAGACCTGCAGCATCATCTCCTGCACGGTTAATACGAAGACCTGAAGACAATTTCTCCATTGACTTGCTTTGTGCGTTTGAAGCACTGCTTAGTTGACGATACGTGTTAAGTGCAGCGATATTGTGATTAATTCTCATTTTTTATTTCCTCCTTGAATGTGTTCCGCCCACGTCCTTGTGGTTGGATAATTTACTGAAACAAAAGTTCTTTTACGGCCGCTAAAGTACTATTTGTTTCTACAATAGTTATATCGGAGGTAAACGATTTATCTTTAATAGCTTTTAGGTGTTTTTTAAACTTTTTAATTTTTGTAACATGTTTAATGACGTACCCGCTGCACTTGCATTTTCTTTTTGAATAGCTAGAAAAACTTCTTTACGATGTATTTCTATATTTTTAGGTGCTGAAATTCCTAGTTTTACTTGATCACCATCAATGGATATAACAGTTAGTTCAATATTGTCCCCAATTTTAATTACTTCTTGTGGTTTACGAGTTAATACTAACATTCTTTAAACCTCCTTTTGAGCAAATTGAGGTTCTATTAAAACATGGCGTATCTGATATTGTGAATTAGTTAAGACAACTTGCTTTGCTAAATTCACTTTATCATTAATGACTAGAGGTGCTTGTAGATTTGCAGTAGTTTTTTCAAATGGATCATTAATCGTTAAAATAACCTGGATCATTACATCAGATTCATTTTTTATCTTTAACAGATTTTGAACAGATTCTGGAAGTTCAATATCATAATCCTTAAAAAACATGAATGGATTTGCTGTAAAAAAAGCAAGTTCTTTAGTAGACACAGATTGTAAAACAAAAAACAGTGACTCTTCTATTGGAAGTAAAACAAACTGTTTTTCCTCTTCGAAACCTGGTAATCCTTGGTCAAAATGAATAATATCTGATTCATTAATTTCTATCGTTTCCTCAAATTTCGTATGAAGTATCATTACCATCACCCTTTACTTTTTTTCATCCATATTTAAACCTACCACATCTATATATAATGATGACCATTGTTTCATTTCAATTTGTACAGATCCAGGAGTATAAAGGTGTTGTGGTATATTAACTTTTACATCTATTTCTGGTTTATGTGTTTGCCAATTTAATTTCACTTCACCGGGCTGATAGTTTATTTTTACACTAAATGGAGAAGGAATGAAACCTATATTAAAATCATAGATGGGACTTTCACTATTTCTTTTTGCTTGTTGCGCAATTGGATTCCCACCATTTTCTATCATCATTAATTCATCACCATCTTGTGACATTCTTGCAAGACCCGATAACCAATCCTCATACCCTTGTTGAGCAAATTCTTCAATTCTTTGAGAAATACTCTTCAAGTCCATATCTGCTCTTGCTTGGGTTTGATCAATTGTCAGTTGTCCAGAGGTCCGTTCAATATCTAATTCTGCTCTTGGCTGTTGAATAGATAGTTCTGCTGGAGTCTGTTCAATTTCTTGAACAGATTTTTGAATATTAATATCAATTTGTCCGAAAGTAGACTCCATTCTTAACTGAGGAAAATTCAAGTTAACCCCTCCCTTTCTAAACAAAAGAGCTATCACAAGGATAGCCCTAAAAGTTAACGTAAAAAGTCCATTAATGATGGTTGAATGATTCGTGCCCCTACACTGAGTGCAGCTCGCTGAACCGTTTCTTGCATTTTCAGATCAGTAATCACTCTTTCGATATCAGCATCTTCATTATCAGAAAGAATACGATTAGCGATGACTTCTTGTTCACTTACTCTGTCATCAATCAGCTCCAGCCGGTTATTTCGTGCACCTAGCTCAGCACGTTCAGCTACTAAACTATCAATGTTCTTGTCCAACTTTCCAAGAAAATCATTAATTGGTGTAGCGTTGTTCCCTTTTAGTGCATCTTCAAGATCAGTTATATTTTTAAATAAATCCTGATTAAAGACATGTGTTGGATTAATATTTACAGCAACTTCAATCCCTTTAGACATTTCTATTTTTACCGGATTTTCGTTAATTGATAATGTCGGCGGATTAGTTGATAAGTCAACTGGTGCTGAAGTTGTATCATTTCCATTAAATAGATACTTCCCTGCTATTTGTGTATTAGCAATCGATCCTAGGTGCTCTTTCAACTGACCTACTTCTTTAGCAATCATTTCCTTTTGTGAGTCTTCTAGTGTGCCATTACTCGCCTGTACAGTTAGCTCACGAATTCTTTGCATGACACTCGTTGCTTTATCTAATGATGCATCTGAATTCTCCATCCAGTTATACGCTTCAGATAAGTTGCGTTTATATTGTTCTACTTCTGTTAAGTTTGTTCGATAGGACATACCTTTCATCGCTACAACTGGGTCGTCTGAAGGACGGCTAATCTTTTTACCTGTAGAAAGCTGTTCCTGTGTTTTGCCCATTTGCTCATAGCTTTGGCTAATATGACGGAGCATATTATTGGATAACATCGATTGTGTTACTCGCATTTATCTTGCACCTACCTTCCTCCGACACCCATTCCGTTAATAATTTTATCGAGCATTTCGTCTACCACTGTTATGTTCCGAGCCGATGCGTTATACGCATGCTGGTACTGAATCATATTCGTCATTTCCTCATCGAGGGAAACACCGCTTACAGAAGTACGGCGCTGTTCAACTGCGTCTGATAAAACAGCAGAGTTATCAGTTAGGCGTACTGCTTGTTGTGCATCTATAGCCATTTTACCGATTGCACCTTCATAAAAACTTTGCAATGTAGCTGTTCCACCAGTAAAAGCTAGATCTGTATTTTTTACATCTGCAAGTGCAAGTGCATTACTTCCATCACCATTGAAGCTGCTTTTTGCGGCAGCTATGTGATCAAGATTATTCGTATCTGTGTGAAGTTTAATAGATTTTGCTGCACCGGATGTACCCGTTAAATCAAAGAAAGAATAGTTTGTGTTTCCATCCAATCCTGTGCCTGCTTTGTGAACCTCGTTAAACTTATTGGCGAAGTTTAACGCCATCTCATCAAGGTTATTTAGCATATCTGGATAGATTCCTTTTACAGAACCGTTAATACCATCTTCATATCCATAAGCTTCTAATAATCCTTTTAGTTTTCCACCTGAAAAATCAGTAATACTAAGTGGAGCGGAACCACTTACTGTTATACTTTCCGCCATCTTACTCGTAGTATCATAGTTGATTGATACAGCGTTGATTGTTTGAGGATTAGTAGCAGAATCAATCAGTTTTACTGGAGTTGCAAATGAATTTCCGCTTACGTTTAATAGTTCAATGCTATATGAGCCCTCAGCCATAGGTAGTGCTAATCCGCCATTTGCTTCTTTTGTTACTTTTATATTCACAAGAGTTGAGAGCTGATCAACTAGATTATCTCTTTCATCATAAAGATTATTAGGTAAATAACCATGCGGTTCAATTTCTTTGATTTGCTGATTGATATTAGCGATTTGTGTTAAGTAAGAATTCACTTCTTTACTAACGAGATCAGCTTGAGATTTCATATCTTCTTGTATGGAAGATAAAGAGTTGGATAGGTAGTTGAATGTCTCCGCCACTGCCAAACCGCGTTGTCGAACAACCGAACGAGCTCCAGAATCTTCAGGATTAACAGCTAGATCCTGCAGTGACTGCCAGAAACGATCCATCGTTTTCGCTAAACCATTATCGGAAGGCTCATTCATGATATCTTCCATCTTCTCTAACGCTTCACTTCGAGAGTTCCAAAATCCTAATTTGTTATTCTCACCGCGAAACTGTGTATCCAGGAATCCTTCACGCACTCGCTGAACAGAACCTGCTTCTACACCTGTTCCCATCTGTCCAGGAATTTGCGGACGGTTTCTTGCTGCAGCTGGGTACGCTTCTGTTTGAGAAAAATTGACACGTTGACGAGAGTATCCGGGTGTATTGGCATTAGAGATATTATTACCGGTGGTCTGCAGAGCAACTTGCTGTGTAAACATTCCTCTGCGGGCTGTTTCTAATCCATGAAAAGTTGAAGTCATTCTTAGGTTCCTCCGTTAGGTTTAAGCTTTTGAATCAAACAGTGATGAAGGGTTTGAGTGATAAGGATTTGTTTTTGTCTTACTATATGTTGCGGGTTCATTTGAAGGCTGAACCATGCTTAACGTCATATTTACGTACTGAAGTGATTGCTCTAACAACTCTTGATTCAGTTCATTTCTGCTCTTTAAAGCCTGGTAAGCATGTACTAACTTTCCTTGCAAATGTATGAGCATTTCTTTTTCTATATCATCAGCTTGCTCTAAAACGTCTGATACCGTTACATTCGCAAACTTGAGTAGTCTTTCTTTTTCGATCACTTGAAGTTTTTTCACATTCAGATCTTCTTCTTTCAATAGAAGGTCTAACGTTTTCATGTCGCCAGCTTTTAGAGCTTCTGTTTTCCGTTCTCCTAATGATAGAAGGTCTTCATGTGATTTAAACAAACGTTCAAGCAGTGATGTCATTTGTGCAGTTTCCATGGAAACCTCCTAGGATTTACTCCAGAAATCAATAACCGATTTTGCTGTTTCTGAAATCTTTACTTTATATGTGCCGTTATCCACTTGTTGTTTAATCTCGTTTACTTTTTCAACACGTTCTTGTTCAAACTTTGAAGTTGATAAAAGCTTTTTAGCTTCATCTGAAATTTGAATTTCATCTTTTTTGAAAACAGATTGTTTTTGTTCTTGTTTCATATCTTGCACCTGTTTTTTGTATGGATTGTTTTGTATGGAGTTGAAGTTGTTTATACGCATTTATCGTCACCTCTTTTATTAGAAGAAAAACCGTACTCTTTAATTGGAGTATCGGTTAATAATTAAAATTCTTTAAGGCATGGAGCAAATATAGGTTAATTGTCATCTGTATGGTAAGAAGGTAATGCTTCTTCTTGTTTTTGTCTAATAAAATCTTCAATGGATAGATCGGATTTGATACGATTCTTGCATTCTTCACACAGTCGTCCATCATTAATTGGATTTTGACAACCATCACATGGATATGTGAAGTTAGGATATCCCTTCACTCGAATTCTTCCTTGATGGATAAATTGAATAATCTTATTTTCTGGAACCTTCGTCGCTACGCTTACATCGAGTAAGGTAGAATTACGATTTTCACTTTTACGAATGAACTTATATACAATGTCATATTGTTTTTCTTCTTCCATATAACAAGTATCACAGTTATTACGAATCACCTTTACAAAAAGTTTACCGCATTGGGGACAGTTCAATAAATTGCCCATATTCATTCCGCTCCTTAGCATATCTTTCTCTTTTATATATCGGAAAGTGCTAAGAAGTATTTAGCAGGTCATAAGTTTTAATTTATCTGCCTAATGTTAAGGAAGAGACACTTTTTGCTCCCGCATCAACTAAGACTTTTGCCGCATAACGTATCGTGCTGCCCGTTGTATAAACGTCATCTACAAGGAGAATCTCTAAATCTTGAACAGAGGAACCATTCTCAATTTCAAAAGGGTTAACTTTTTTCATTATACGGTCTTCTCGATTCTTTTTACTTTGTTTTTCTTCATGCGCCGTTCTTTTTAAAACGGAATGGACATTTGAGCTAATACCATTTGCCAGTAATTTCGCTTGATTAAATCCCCTTTCATAATGACGTTCTTCACTTAAAGGAATAGGAACGACAATATGATTATTATAGAATCTCCTGTATAACGTTCGAGTCTGGTCATAAAATGCTTTAATTATTTCCGCGTCACCACGATACTTCAATTTTGAAATAACATCTTTCATAAAGTCATTATAAACATAAAGGGAACGATTTTTTAACAAAACTCCACACCATTCTTCATCTTCTTCCCATCTAACGCAGTCGAAACAGAGATCTGCTTGTCGATATTGCTCGGGAAATAATGAAAATGATCGACCGCATATTCTGCAAATCTCTCCTTTTATTAATGCTAACTTGTTATGACATGACTGGCACAACATCGGGTGCCGATATAAACCTAACAAAATACCCCATGACCATGTTTCAGAATAAGACTGATGACAAAATAGGCAGTAACTCAAAAACCTGCCTCCTTATTCATATCTTTAATGTGATTCACTGCTTTTAACATGTTCAATGATTTCCCGTAATGAAAAAAGAATACTTGTCCATTATAGTCCTCTTTGTTTCTGCCAGCTCTTCCTGCCATTTGAACGAGGGCGCTTTCTGAAAACACATTGTGGTCTGCTCCAAAAACCGCTACATCTAAAAATGGAACGGTTACTCCACGCTCTAGAATCGTAGTTGTTACTAATAATGAGATTTCATTTCGGCGAAAGGACGCTACTTTTTCTTTTCTTAAAGGATCTTCTGCATGAACAAAATCAACGCTAGCTTTTATATGTTTCCGCACCAAATCAGTTAATTTTGCAATCATCGAAACGGATGGGACAAAAATCATGGCACGACGACCACTTGCAACTTGTGACTTTAACCACTTTATAAATGCTGGTGGAAGTTTGCCACGATCTATTCTTTTTTTCCATTCACCACTCCAGACAATTTTCGGAACAGGTAATGGAAATCCATGAAATCGCTTAGGAATTTTCACAAATGATAAATTATCTCTATTAACATCTTTTTTCATTTTGGTGGAAGGTGTTGCAGACAGGTGTAACTTGAAATGATAGGTTTTAACCGCAGTTGCTGCAGCATATTGGAGGGTATGATCGTACGAATATGGGAATGCATCCACTTCATCTATGATCATCATGTTAAACGCTTGTTTAAATCGATAGAGCTGGTGAGTTGTTGAGATGATGAGTTGTGCAGGGATTTCACGTTCTTCTGATCCGCCATAAAAGCTGGCGATCGAAGTGTTTGGAAAAACAGTCTTTAATCGAGGTGCTAATTCTAAAACGACATCCGTTCGAGGCGTTGCTATACAAACTCTGAGTCCTTCCTTTAGTGCTTTTTCAATTCCTTTAAAAAGGACTTCCGTTTTACCAGCACCACAAACTGCCCAAATGAGCATTTCACCACTCGATCCAACTTTTTCTAGGAATCTTTTTGATGCAATTTCCTGACCTTCTGATAATTCACCATTCCAAACTAATTCATAACCTTCACTCCACTTTAGCTCAGGACCAATCCAAGAAATAAGAGGTGTACACGTACTCACTCGACCCATCATAATGCAATTTCGGCAATAAACGCATTTTTCACTTTTACAGCGAAAACACGAGAATGAAGCAAACAGATAATCCTTTTCATTTCCGCAACGATTACACTGCCATCCATATTTGGTTTTACTTAATCCAGGATTATACTTCACAAAACCTTTTACAAAATGTTTGTGGATTGTTTCTAACGGAAGGTTTATTTCATCTAAAAGCAGCAGCTTTCCGAAGAGGAGTTTTTGTAGGTTTTTATCAAATGCATAGGTTGGATCATAGGGGCTATCTTCAAATTCTGGCAGTTCACAAAAAGGAACAGCTTGTAATTCTGTGTCACTTATGAGGCTTTCTGGGGCAATCGTTAAACGCTTGTTTAAAATAAAGGAGACAAACCTCATTGTGTTGTCTCCAAATATTTTAGAGATTTTATCATCTGCATCTCTCCGTTTTTATTCTTTCATCCACGTGATACCAAGCGAGCCTTCACCTAAATGGGTACCGATGACCGGTCCAAAGTAACTGATTGAAACATTTGCATTCACAAAATTCTCACGAAGTTCTTCGGCAATTTCCACAGCTTCGTCTTCACGCTTAGCATGGATAACCGAAATCGTCACTTTTTCATCTTGTCTGATGTTCTCATCCATGATGTCAAATATCCGCTTCAATGCTTTCTTTTTTGTTCTTATTTTTTCAAATGGCACGATCTTTTTATCATCAAAATGAAGAATCGGTTTGATTTGCAGCAAGTTCCCTATGAAAAGCTGAGCGGTATTTAACCTTCCGCCGCGGTGCAGGTGGTTCAAGTCATCCACTACGAAATATGCTGGTATCCCTTTATTCTTCATTTCTAGAAGTTCGTTCATAATCTCAAACCCGTTCTTACCTTGATTCGCCAGTCCAGCAGCCTTCATTGTATAGAAGCCTTGCGGTGCGCAGCTGATTTCTGAGTCAAAAACATGAAGCTTGATTCCATCGACCATTTCCCCTGCGGCAACTGCACTTTGATACGTTCCGCTAATCCCGCTTGATAAAGTGATCATCACTGCTTCGTCATAATCTGTTGAAAGTTCTTCCAGTAACTCTACCAGTTCCCCAATCGCCGGCTGGGATGTTTTCGGTAAGGTATCGTTTCTTCCAACCATTTCATAAAAATCATCTGCTTTTATTTCAGCTTCTTCTTTGTACGTTTCATTTTCGAAAATAACGTTGAGCGGAATCATTACAATGTCTTTATCGCCGCGGATATGTTCAGGTATGTAGGATGTGCTGTCTGTAATGATAGCTACCTTACTCATAATTTTAGCCCTCTCTTATGTAAAAATCTTATTTGATCACCTTTAACAGTGTACAACATCAAAAATAGTAAAACACGAAATTAAGGTCGTATATAAAATGTATTCTCTTGATTATACTTATTTCCTTCCATACTTTTCTTCTATACGTCTAACCGTTTTCGGCATAACGAGTAAGCACCATACAAAACTGAGTGATTTCCTAAGGATGAAATATTCAATTCTGGTTTAAAAGGAACATATTTATCAAGATTTTCATTTATTTTTTCTAAAAAAGGTTTTAATTGTGATCCTACTCCGCCACTGAATAAAATGACTTCAGGATTTAAAATTACTGTTAAATTTATTAAGCATGTTGAAATGTGTTCTACGGCTTCTTCTATTATAGATTTTGCAACTGGGTCATCACTTTTAGCTAACTGAAAAAGTTCTTCTGTTGAAACACTCAGCCCCATTAACTCAGCATACTTATGAGCCATTCCATAACCGCCTGCATGTGTGCTTAAATATCCATAGCCTGGTCGTGCTGCTCTAAATCCTTTTGAAACAACTGATTTTTCTGTTATGGCGTATCCTACTTCACCAGCAGAAAAAGAATGCCCTTCATAAATTTCTCCATTTAAGAAAAGACCAGCACCGATACTTGTACCGATCATAAAATAAATAGCATGGTTAACACCTTCTAATGTACCTTTCTCCACTTCACCCAGCAATCCAATATTTACATCGTTTCCGATGCAAACTGGAATACCGAGTAAATTTTGAAGCTTTTCCTGCATCGGGTAATTCTCCCAGTTCAAACTAGGCGCTTCTAAAACCACACCTGCAGCACTATCGACCAACCCTGTGACGCCTAATCCAACATAGCTCACTTCATTAAGTCGTATCCCCTGTTCCTGTATGATCCTTTTCATCTCTACCGCTAAACAATCCGCAACATCAAATTTTATGACTTCGTTTGTTTTAAAAGTTTTACTGTTCAATAATTCTCCATCAATATTAAACAATACACATTCTATTTTTGTTCCGCCAACATCTGCAGCGAGGATATATTTCTTTTTCAATTAGATCTCTCCAATGGTTTTTCTTTTTTAGTATTAAAAAAAGACCCTCATTTTACATGAAGGTCCTCAAACTCAAAACTTGTATTAACGCACCTTTACCCAGCCGTTTTTGATCGCTTCTACTACCGCTTGTGTACGGTCGTTTACGTTCATTTTTTGCAGAATGTTACTTACATGGTTTTTAACCGTTTTTTCACTGATATACAGCTCTTCACCAATCGTACGGTTGCTTCGTCCGTCAGCTAATAGCTGAAGAACTTCACATTCACGACGCGTTAAGATGTGCAATGGCTTGCGGTATTCCACTTCTACAAAACCAGCTTTGTTCTGCTGTGTCTTGTTTGAAGTAGATAAACGGCGGAACTCGTTCAGCAAGTTGTGTGTAATTTTCGGATGCAGATAAGCACCTCCATCAGCTACAACTCGTACAGCTTCGATCAAGGAATCTGCGTCCATTTCTTTTAGCAGATAACCGGAGGCACCGGTTTGAACCGCATGGGATACATATGTTTCATCATCGTGGATCGAAAGGATGATAACTTTCGTGTCAGGAGACTTTTCCACTAAACGGCGAGTCGCTTCAACGCCGTTAACATTTGGCATGTTAATATCCATCAAAACAACATCTGGGTTATGATCACGCACGATTTCTTCTGCTTCTGATCCATCATCGCCTTCTGCCACTACAGAAAATTGATCTTCCATATCTAATATGCGCTTTACACCTTCACGGAACAATCTGTGGTCATCAATGATTGCAATCCTTGTTTTCTCAGGTGCTGAGGCGTTGCTTTCGTACACATTAATTGTATTCATGTGTGAACCCTCCTAGTCTCGAATGGGAATTTGAATATAAACACTTGTACCGAAGTTCAAGCGAGAATTAACTTTTAATGATCCTTCGAGCAGATCAACACGCTCACGCATACCCATCATTCCAAACGAATTCGTATTGGAAGGCTGTGACGTATCGAATCCTTTACCATCATCCCGAACATAGATCGAGACGAACTTTTTGGTAATCTCGAGTTTAACTTGTATGACCTTTGAATTAGCATGCTTTAAAGCATTATTGACTGACTCTTGAATCAGCCGGAATATCGCGATCTCCATTTTGTGATGGAAACGCCGCGACTCACCCATAGCTTGCAATTCAATATCGAGGCCAGTGCTCTCTTTTAGGTTGCGTAAATACTTATCTAAAGTAGGAACGATGCCCAGATCATCTAATGCCATCGGGCGCAGGTCATAAATGATTCTGCGAACTTCTTTCAGCGAATCCCGAATCATAACCCTTAAGTCTTTAATTTCGGCACGCGCTGCTTCTGTTCCTCTTTCCACAAAGATTTTCTCGAGCAGTTCCGAGCGAATCAGCATATTGGCCATTAACTGTGCCGGTCCATCATGAATTTCACGGGACAGCCGTTTTCGTTCTTCTTCTTGTGCCTCAATGATCTGAAGACCAAATTCCTGCTTTTGTTTAGCATCTCGAACAAGTTCATTAATCTTACGCAAGTCACCGTTTAAATAATTCAATACAACCGATATCTGACCTGAGAGATTTTCCGCTTTTTGAACCGTTTCCTGAAGTCCGAGAATCCGTCTCTCCAGTTCGTCTCTCTTTTCGCGTAGCTGTTTTTCAGTCTGTCTAATAATAGACAGTTCAATTTGATACTTGTTGGCATTCTCATAAGCGTCCCGAATATCGGATTCACTGTACTTCTGAAAATGCTTGCTCACTTCAGCAAGACGGGTTCTGGCAAGCTTCGCATGGTTTTCGGTAAGATCAACCTTGCTGATTACCTCAATAACCTGTTCTTTAACCCCTGCCAAATCACGCTGTAATTGTTGAAATTGCTGACGTGAGTTTTCATTGATCTCAAAGATTTGAGACTGGCTTTCCGTTACAGTATCGATGGTTTTATTCAATATTCCGTCTAATAAATGTGGATCTATCGCTAATTTTGCTGCAGACATGTAAATTTCCTCCAATTAAAACGATAAAGAATTACAAACGGAAGTTCTAGAACCATCTTACCTAATTATCAAATAGGACTTCTTATCCATAAAAGTACTAAGAATAAGATTGTTTAAAAATCCACCTTATATAGTACATTCGGCAAGATGTGGAATTTTATGACTTTTTCTGATAAAAAATTTTATCGATTTGTATGAAAATTAATATGACCTTATAATGAAGAATATCATGTATTTCAACGAGATTAAAGATTTTTCGACAATTTTGACATTAAAAATTTTAATTCTTTACCGCCCTAAAGGAGATTTTATATGCTATCCGACTATCTTACTGTAAAACAAACAGGTCAGCACGAGATCATAATCGATAAATCACGTTTCATTACCCATATTGCCAGAGCAACAACCGAAGAAGAAGCCATCTCCTTCATTCAATCCATCAAAAAAGAACATAACAGTGCGACTCACAATTGTTCGGCCTATTTAATCGGAGAAACCGACAATATTCAAAAAGCGAATGATGATGGTGAACCGAGCGGCACTGCTGGTGTCCCGATGTTAGAAGTCTTAAAAAAACGTCAACTGAAAGATACTGTGGCCGTAGTTACCCGATACTTTGGCGGAATAAAACTAGGTGCTGGCGGATTGATCCGTGCTTATGGAAAATCCGTTTCTGAAGGGCTTAACCACATTGGTGTTGTAAATCGGCAGCTTCATCAAATAATCCATATTCTTGTTGACTATACCCTCTTAGGTAAAATGGAGAACGAACTAAGAAATTCTTCTTACCCGATCAAAGATATGAAGTACACTGATAAAGTGGAAATTCAGATGTATGTACCGATAAATGAAACAGAGACTTTTTACGAATGGATAACAGATCTCTCCAATGCACAGAGCGAAATTTTATTTGGTGATAAGGATTATTTGGAAATAGATGTGAAATGATAAGGTTATCCCCATCTAATCAAATATGACACCGAATCTTATAAATGTTATTTTTTCGACAATGTTTCTTAATGAAATGCGATATGTTATTATCAAGGAGTTGTGCAGGGATACTATCACTCCAATTTTTATTGGGCTTAAGGAGTTAAGAGGTATATGAACCAACAAAATCACACAAGACAACGTAGAAGAAGACGTAAGCGCAGTCCATTTCGTCGGCTGATACGTTTTGTAGCTTTAATAGCTATTTTGTTTTTTATAAGCGCAGCAAGCTATGGTGGATATTTAGCTTATAAAATAAAAGCAAACGCAGATAGAAGCTATGTTGACACAGAAAAGTCTGACCTTCGAATGGATAATGTAAAGCTCGGGAAAGATCCTGTAACGATCTTGTTAATCGGGGTTGAAGATTATCAAGAAGGTGATGTAGGCAGAGCTGATGTAATAAAGCTGATTACCATTAATCCAGAAACAAAAGAGGCTGCAATAGTAAATATTCCACGTGATACACGGACTTATTTGTCATCAATAGATAGAAAAGATAAAATCAATCACTCTTATGCTTATGGCAAAAAAGGTGAAAGAGAAAAAGCTGTTATGAAAGCTACAGAAAATCTAATGGGAATTCCGATTGATTATTTTGTTTCAACTAATTTTGATGGGTTTGAGAAGGTTGTAGATGAACTTGGCGGTATAACGGTAAATGTACCATTTGACTTTAAACAGGGGTCATTTAAGCGAATGATTACATTTAAAAAAGGTCCTATGAAGATGGATGGCGAAGAAGCACTTGCCTTTGTGCGTATGCGTAAGCAAGATCCTCGCGGGGACATCGGAAGAAACGAACGTGAAAGCGAAGCAATTCGAGCAATAATGGATGAAGCGATCTCAGTTCGTTCGATTACCAAAGCTGATAACGTTATTGACCAGCTTGGAAATAACGTCAAAACGAACATTACGACTACAGAAATGTTTGCGATGAGGAACTTCTACAAAACCATAAAGAATAAAGAGATAAAACCTATACAGCTTGAAACGTATCCGGAAACAATCGATGGAGTTTCATATGAAATTCCTAGGGATGAATCTGTTCAAGAAATTAGGAAGAAGTTATCTAAGATTCTTAATATTGAAGAAGAACTCCCTAAAACGGATAATTCTAAATAAATAATTTACAATTTGACTTCAGTTCTTAGACTGGGGTCATTTTTTTTGGTGTACTTTATTGAGGATATTTAAAAAAGGAGTAAACCGATCATTCACAAGACCGATTTTTTCCGCTAAAAATTGAAGGAGGATAATTAGTAGCAACACGATCACAATAGTTCCTCTAAGTGTTGTTAATGGTAAGATGATTGCTACCGCACTAAAGATTAAACCCATCCCGTAAATGAATAATACCGTTTTCCTGTGAGATAAACCTTTTTTTAATAACCGATGATGAAGATGTCCTTTATCAGGCTTTACGATGGACTGTTTATTTACGATCCTTCTTATAATCGCAAAAGCAGTGTCAAAGATAGGTACACCTAACAATAAAATCGGAGCGATAAAACTAAATAATGTAACGCTTTTATAAAGGCCTAACAAGGAAAGAATCGCTATGCAATAGCCTAAAAATAACGCGCCTATGTCACCCATAAATATTTTCGCTGGATGAAAATTATAAAATAAAAAGCCAATTACACTTCCAAATATAATAATCGATATTGTAAAAATCATATCCTTTCCACTCAAGAAAGCCATTACTCCAATAGTGAAAACAATAATTGATGATGTTCCGGCAGCTAGGCCATCTAATCCATCTATCAAGTTAATCGCATTTGTGATTGCAATGATCCAAAAGATCGTTAAAGGATATGAAAGATATCCTATCTCAAAAGCACCTATAAAAGGGATATTTATGATCTCAATAATCAACCCGCTCATGACTACCAATGTTCCAGCTATTGCTTGAGCGATAAGCTTTTTTAAAGCAGATAAATGATATATATCATCAGCCAAACCAAGTAAGATAATGACCAATCCGCCTAATGATATCCCAAGAATTTGTTTTTCAAATAATCCGCTAATGAAAAAACCAATCCCCACACCTATCACAATGCTCAACCCACCTAATCTCGGCATCACTTTTGTATGTACCTTTCTTTGATTGGGTTCATCTACAGCATTGATTTTAATAGCAAGTCGAATGACGAATGGAGTTACTGCTAGAACAGTAAAAAAACATATAAAACCAATTAACAATGGGTTATTAATCATACTTTTGCCCTCAAATCATTGATTTTGCTTCCATCCTATAGAATTCCATGAAATTGACTTAATTACTTATGTAAGTTTTTTCCGCTACTTGATTGAATAATTATCGTTTCGGGCATAATAAAAAAACTTGCCTAATATAGGCAAGTTTTTAGTAAATATTACTTTTCAATTTTTATTTGCTGCGTTGATTCTGAACTGAAAACTTTTTTCCAAATGAATAATAGTGGTCGGTACTTGTGATGAACGAGTCCGATTAACTCGGCTATTAATTCAAGTAATACTAACAATCCAGCAGTGATTGCAATAGCTCCCCATACTGTTGTGGATGAAAATATTGCAGCAGCAAAGCTGAAAATAATACTAAGTCCGTAGATCATCAGTACAGTATTACGATGTGATAATCCTAGCTGGAGTAATCTGTGATGTAAATGCCCTTTATCAGGTGCTGATATTGGTTGCTTATTTGCGAGTCTTCTAATAATCGCAAATGTGGTGTCAAAAACAGGTACTCCTAAAATTATAATCGGAACAACAAAACTAAACAAAGTTACACTTTTATATAGTCCGAGCAGCGAAAGCACCGAAATACAATAGCCTAAAAATAAAGCTCCTGTATCACCCATAAAAATTTTCGCTGGATGAAAGTTATAGAATAAGAAGCCTATTATAGAGCTTAGCACGATGAGTGACAGCGTCAGAATCATCATATTGCCATTTAATCCAGCCATAATAGCAATAGTCGAAATGACAATAGCAGATATTCCCCCTGCTAGTCCGTCTAACCCGTCAATTAAGTTAATTGCATTTGTAATAGCCAAAATCCAAAAAATCGTAATTGGATATGCCCAAATTCCTAAATCGAACTTTCCGATAAAAGGAATACTTATAAAATCAATTGTTAATCCTGTTCCTACAATAACTAATGCTGCAAGCAGCTGTCCTAAAAGTTTCATTTTTGGGGAGATTGTCAATTTATCGTCAAGTAGACCAACAATAACAATTATAATCCCACCTAATGTGATCCCTGATACAGCTTGATATTGGAGACCTGCTGTAAAATACCCAGCGATAACTCCTATTACAATTGCAAGACCGCCTAGTCTTGGCATTAGTTTCTGATGTACTTTTCTTTTGTCTGGTTTGTCTGTCACACCAATTAAAATGGCTAGCTTAATAACAAAAGGTGTAACAAGCAAAACAGTTAGGAACGAAATAAAGCTTGTTAACAGCAATGTTTTCATTATATCCCCTCTTTATAACAAATCGCTTGTGTATATAATAATTCATTATTTTTCGCATTTGTCAAAATGTCTGTGTACCTAAGATGAAATTATAAAGATAAACACTCAATTACACAACCAATAACAAAGAATTTTCATATTCTCTTTACATTATATTTTTCGACAAAATCTTACATAACCTGTCCTTCCTCAATTTTATTTGATAATTTCCTTATTTTAAAAAAACATAAACCTATTAACTGTATTAAATTCAAATTATTTCAAATAAAGTTACAGTTCTATAACACTCTTGTAAAACCTAAAATAGCGACCTATTAGCGACTTATATTATGATATACTCAGTTATTGTGATAGGAGAAAGAGAAAGGAGTTTATGCGAGCTACATGTTATATTCAAAGACACAAAAAAGTCTAATTTATCAGATTATTATTGCTTTACTATTTTCTTTACTTGTTGGATGGATTATTGCATCTAGCTTATTTTCAGCCGACTCGAAAACAGTCCTTTTTTTATCTGGGCTTTTAATTTTATGCATGTTGATTTTTATCACTTGCAAACCACTTCTAAAAAAATATTCGTTTATGGAAAACTTAATATATTTACTAATAATCAGTTCGTTTTTCGGGCCAGCGATAGCAAGTGTAAATATAGGTCCATTCAGCTTATTCCCATATAGACTTTTATTTTTAATTGCGCTTCCTATATTTTTCTTTAAATATTTTCAAAAGGATCAATTAACTCCATGGTCAAAAATAAATGTGAAAAATATAATATTGTTTCATGTAGTCTGGATTGTCTATGCTCTTATCTCATTAATATGGGCTAAAACGATTAAAGCAGGAATAGCTGATTTTGTATTTTTAGTTATTGGAATCAGTTTAATTCTGTTTGTTACTTTCGTTTTTAAGAAAGAGCGAGATTATGTAAATTTATTATACATTTGGGTGGCAATGTTTCTTTTGCTCTTGATATTTGGGTTAATCAATCATTTAACTTTGATCCATTTTCCAACTTCAAGATTTTATGGTATAGACACTTATCAAAAATCCATTCCAACATCCGTATTTGCAAATGAAAATGATTTTGCCAGTTTTATTTCAATCAGTTTCTTTTTTGCATTAGCTCTAGCTAATCATACAAAACATATGATTGTAAAAATTGGAGCAATTGGGGTAATGTTATTTTCTCTTTACATTATGTCACTGACTTCTTCTAGGGCAAATTATATTTCTATCTTGCTTGGACTAGGATTTTGGTTCCTGTTTTTAACTTCACGTAACATTAAAAGATACATGATCATTGCCTTTGGTTTTATGAGTGTACTTGCAATACTTATCGTACCTCATAAAATTTATAATGGCTTTGCATCAGTGTACGGTTTGATTGCAACGCTCGGAAATAATACAGAAGGAAGTTCCGTTGATATACGTATTAACCTAATTAAAAATTCATTCCATTTTATTAGCGAATCATTTGGTTTTGGAATTGGAGCCGGAAACTCTGAGTACTATATGAAAGAATTCGCCAAGTATCCCACTCACACAATTATAAACATTCATAATTGGTGGATTGAAATGATGGTCAATTATGGTATTTTTATATTTACAGGATATTTACTTCTCTATGCAGGATTGATATATTATTTATTTAATATCTTTAAGGAATCTACCGGTAACAATCGTATGATAGCTGAGGCTTTGTGTACAGCACTGATTGCTTTTTTCCTTGCAAGTATCAGTCCGAGCTCTCAAATAACTTTGAATTATTTATGGTTGCTTTTCGCATTCGCGATAGGATTCATTAATTATTGGAAGACCCATTCAATTGATCAAATACCTTACTCAACACTTAAATCGGAGGATTCATATGAAAGAAACATTCAATAGTATAATAAACAGGTTAAGAAAATGGTTCATATTATTAATTTTAATTCCATTCTTAGCTGCAGGAGCTGCCTATATGTTTCAGAAAAAAGGGCCGTCATCCTATACGGCTAATGCAGAGATTCAACTTGCTAACTTTGATAAAGATAGCAATCAATTGGACTATACGGATGCAGAATATGCGAAAACATATATAACTAGCGATACATTTATTGAAAAGTTGGAAAAAAAAGATTCGAGTATAGATCCAGGTGATATAAAATCAAAAGTATCTTTTATAATAAAGCCAGCTAAAGTACTCGGTCTTAGTTATACTGGTAAGAACCCAAAAGAAGCCAAAGAAACATTAGAACTTGTTGTTAATCAATATATTGACGATTCAAAGAAAGCAAAAGAAGATATTACAAAATTTTATGAGGATTCTAAATCACAAGCTGGTCCTCAAAAACCAAAAACTAAAAGTGAATATGACCTTATCATATTTGGTTTGCATGAAGCTAAAGAAATAAAACAAGTAAACATTGAAACAGTGCAAGAAAGTGCTAAAAACAAAACAGTATTCGGTTTCTTAATTGGCTTGATAATAAGCTTTATGATACTTCTATTACCAGAAGTATTCCGAAAATAATAATACAGTTATTAAAAACACCTTCCGGCAACAAAATGCCTAAAGGTGTTTTTTGTATTTTTATTCAATTTTCACTAAAGAAATTGTATAACCCTCCGATAAAGATTATGTGACATAATTATTCAAAAATAATGAAAATAAGATATTATATGTAATTTTTTATCTTATTTTGTAATTAAATGTCCATTGATTTTACCATTAATGGTAAAATTTAATAGTCACTAAATTTATAGGGGGAGATGTTTTGAAGGGAAAAAAGAAGATTAATAGATTGTTTGTATCCACTCTATTAATTTCATCCATTGTTTTTACACCTGTCGGTAAGAGTTCTGCAGCAGAACCGACTGTTTCAATTAAACTTAAAAATTACATAGGTAACAAAACGGCTTTGAACATTAATACTGAAGGTCAATATCGTATTAATACAGAGAATTCTTTACGCCTTGATGGTGCCAACCGTTTTGTAGTAGCTTCCAAAATTGCAGATAATAGTTGGGGTAATAATGCTGGAACTGTCATTCTAGCAAACTATAATGCCTTTGCTGACGCACTTTCAGCTGCTCCATTAGCTTATAAATACAAAGGGCCAATATTATTAACTCAAAAGGATTTCTTAACAGCAGATGCGAAAAAGCAAATTCAAGAAATTATGCCTAGTCAAGTTATTATTGTCGGTGGAACTGGAAGTGTTTCCGGTAATGTAGTAAATGATATTAGAAGTATTAATAGTAATATCTCTGTAAGAAGAATTGGCGGTGCCGATCGTTTTGAAGTTTCACAGAAAATCTCAAGTGAATTAGGTACACCTGGAACATCAATCGTTGCTAACGGTTTGAACTTTCCAGATGCATTGGCTATTGCCCCTTATGCAGCGAGAAATGGATATCCTATACTATTAACTCAACCAAACAAACTACCTTCTAAAACAGCATCCGCACTTAAATCTAATAAAACCACTAAAACAATCGTAGTCGGTGGTGAAGCAAGTGTAAGTAAATCTGTCGCTGATAAACTGCCAAATGCTGATAGAATTGGTGGGGCTAACCGTTTTGAAGTAGCTGCAAATATTTTAAAAGAATTAAAGATGAGTGCTAATAGAGCTTTTGTCGCTACTGGACTTACTTTTGCTGACGCATTAACAGGTTCTGTATATGCAGCTAAAGAAAATGCTCCTTTATTGCTTACAATGCCAACATATATCCCATCAGCTACAAAAGATGTCATTAACTCAAAGGCCATCTCTGATTTTACAGTATTAGGTGGAACTGGATCTGTTTCGAATAGCGTTATGGCAGATCTCCCTGCCGTTTTAGATGCGGGTGAAGATTACACAGTTAAAAAAGTAGGTGAAGACCTTGTATTATATAAAGGCTCTACCTTAATAAAAGATTTCAATGCTTCTTCTTTTACTTTAGACCCGGAAAAATACGGTGTTTCTTCAGTTATTGAGCTAGACAATAATTTATCTTATCTAGGTGATATGACATTTGCAGTTGAAGGCAGCTATATTAGACCAATCAACGAAAATGTTCCTTTAGAAGATTACCTAAAGGGTGTATTACCAGGAGAAATGAGTTATTCATGGGAAAAAGAAGCTTTAAAAGCCCAGGCCATAACTGCTAGAACGTTTGTTTATCGAAAAGGTGATATGGCCATTGATGACACACAATCAAACCAAGTGTATAAAGGCTATATCTGGGGTTCTAGCGAGTATGGGACAAGCAATTCCGCTGTTAATGAAACAAAAGGCATTATTTTGACTCATCCATCAGAAGTTTCTAAGAGCAACCCTATGGGAGTTGCCCAAACGTTCTACTACTCTTCAAATGGTGGTCAAACTTTATCTAATAAGAATTCATGGGGTACAGCAAGATTGCCATATTCTATTTCAGTAGAAGATACATTTGACGTGAAAAATGCTAGCAAATACAGTTATTATAAAGGTGATTGGTCTTATGAATTAAAGAAAACTCAGATTGACACCTCAAAAATTGATTATACAACTGGGACTACTTTAAATAACTGGTGGAATAATGCAAGTGAAATAGATACTAAAATTATGACTCAGTTCAAGTCCATGCTAAAAGCAGACGGATATAACTATATCCCGAAAACATCTGATATTAAAATTATTAAAATAGATAATGTAGATTTCACAACATCTTTTGATGAAGATGACAGACTCGATGGATCCATCACTTTAAAGTACTTTGAAAAAACGTCTAACGGCTATGTGATGAGCAATGGAAAATTAGCTGTAAAAACTTTAACAGTCATCCGTAGATCATATGATATTCGCAACATGATTGGTTCTAGCATTATGTACAGCCCTTATATCAAGTCTGTTGATAATAAAACAGATCGATTCGTAGTCAATGGGGCTGGATATGGTCACGGAATCGGTATGAGCCAATTTGGAGCGAAACAAATGGCTGTAGAAGGAAAAGATTACAACTTTATTTTAAATTTCTACTATCCAACGACTGTAAAGAAAGATATCTATTAAAAAGTTAAAAGCACACGACCAACTCGTCGTGTGCTTTTTGTTTAATTTTGATTTCTCAACAACTGATTTTCAGGAACTTTTCTTAATACGCGGGCAGGTGAACCAACTACTAGGTCCTCTTTTTCTACATTTTTAGTTACTACACTTGCTGCAGCAACTGTTCCGTCTTCCTCAATGACTTTACCGGGAAGAATTGTAGAGTTTGCGCCTACTCGCCCTCCATTTTTAATAGTTACACCTTTAAATTTATCATAGCGTTCTTTTGATCTTGCCATATAATTATCGTTTGTTGTAACTACATATGGTGCGATGAAAACTTGATCACCAAGTTCTGAATAGGCAGTGATGTAACAGTTTGTTTCAAGCTTACACTTTACTCCTACCGTACAATCATTCTCTACCGACACGCCACGCCCTACAATTGTCTTTTCACCGATTGTAACTCGTTCACGAACCGTTGCAAGATCCGCTACAAATACATCATCAGCTAATTCAGCATTCGCATAAATAATCGCAGAAGTTCCAATTGTAACGCCTGAACCAATTACTGTTGGAGGAAGTTTTTTCACTTCTGGTAGAATGGAGTTTTTAGCTCTTGTCGGCTGTTTTCCGATCACTGCATTATCCTGAATGATACAATGATTACCGATTGTTACGCCATCATAGATAACTACATTATGCCCAATTGTTACATTTTCTCCTAACTTAACATCATTACCAATTACAACGTTTTGCCCTTTTTGAACTGTCATCATAGACACCTTCTTCCGTAAGTATGTAAAGAAAACTTGGCTGACGCCAAGCCTTTTTAGTCAGCCTTAGTTACACTTATACTATCGACTTTAACTTGTTTCTGCTTTGATGATCCATCCTACTGCAAACAAGTTATACTTTCTGATAGTGTAAAACGGTGTTCACCCCAGTTACGAGTGAACACCTTATTTTTGATTTAGTTTTTATTATAGAACTCAGCAATTTTTTCTACTACATATTGCTGTTGTTCAATTTTGAGTTCAGGGAACATCGGTAAAGAAATCGCTTCTTCTGCTGCTTTTTCTGTTACAGGCAGATCTCCCTCTTTATATCCTAACTCAGCAAATACTGGCTGTAAGTGCAATGGTTTTGGATAATAGATCATTGTTGAAACGCCTTGTTCTTGCAGATACTTTTGAAGCTCATCACGACGCTCTACTCGAATCGTATATTGGTGGAAAATATGGTGGCTGTAATCTGCAATAAATGGTGTAACTACTTTATCACCCAACTGCTCGTTTAACAGCTTCGTGTAATTCTCTGCTTTCTCTCTGCGAAGATTGCTCCATTCGTCAAGATGTGGGAATTTCACATTAAGGATAGCCGCTTGAAGCTCATCTAAACGGCTGTTATAGCCAAGAACATGGTGGTAATATTTTGGTTTGCTTCCGTGAACACGGATTACACGCATTTTTTCAGCAAGATCATCATCATTTGTAACGACCATACCGCCGTCACCATAAGCACCTAGGTTTTTAGTTGGGAAGAAGCTGTAAGTAGCAATCGTTCCTAACTCCCCTACGTTTTTGCCTTTGTATTTTGAACCGATCGCTTGTGCAGCATCTTCTACGATTCCTAAGTTATGTTTTTTAGCAATCTCAACGATAGCATCCATATCAGCCATTTGGCCATAGAGATGAACAGGAACAATTGCTTTTGTTTTGTCTGTTACAGCTGCTTCAATTTTTGCTGGATCAATGTTGAACGTTTTAGGATCACAATCAACGAATACTGGTGTTGCTCCAGCACGAGCTACAGCTCCAGCTGTTGCGAAGAATGTAAATGAAGGAACGATAACTTCGTCACCAGGTCCTACGTTTAATGCAGTTAATGCGATATGAATCGCATCACTTCCGTTAGCTACACCAATCCCATGATTTACATTGCTATATTTAGCTACATCTGCTTCAAGTTTTTTAACGTTGTCGCCCAAAATAAATCTTGCATTGGACATTACATCTTCCATTGCAGGCAGGATGTCATTTTTCAGGTTTTGATATTGTTCTGTAAGATCAAGCATAGGTACTTTCATTACATTAAACCTTCTCTCTTAAAATTATTAATTATTGTTTATTAGCATTTCTACATCATTCAGAATATATGAATGGTCGTTGTTTTTCAATCTATGACAATCTTTCATATAATTCAATCAGGCGTTCGCTTTCTTTTTCCCAATTGTATTTTTCTTCGATTGCCCGTCTTCCGTTCTTACCCATCTCAGCAGACTTTTCTGGGTTGTCCAAAATGGTTTGAATCGCATTTGCAATTTCATCTATATTCAAAGGATCGACGCAAATCCCACATTCATTGGCACTGACGATTTCTTCCCAAAGCGGAAAATTCGATGCTATGACCGGCAGACCAGCTGACATATATTCAAAAAGCTTAATCGGATACGAAACGACAAAACGCGGCTCTGGATGTAATAAGACGAGGCCTGCGTCAGCATTACTAAGCTCTTCTTTCACTTCTTGCCGGTTTAGAAATCCAAGATAATTCACATGCTTCCATCCACTCATCTTTTTCACTTCATCTTCTAATGAGGTAGGTGCAAATGAGCCTCCTAGACGGAATATAACTGGCAACTTTTCGTTGACCTTTTCAACTGAAGAAATCATCTCTTTTATTCCACGAAGAAGATAAATACCACCGAGATAAACAACACTTTTTTGGTTGTTATCTGTTGGAGATGCTGTTTCTGCACTATCCATCCCTTTCATCAGCTCTTGAAGCAGTGGATAGTTATGAATGGTTACGGTATTTGGATTATACGTTTTGAAACGTTCATTAATATATGGTGTAGCAGTTACAACCGCATCAAATCGCTTAGATGCATACCTTTCAAAACTTTTAGCTCCATAGGCTACACTTTTTCGGAAGGGAGTTGGAATCCACTGCTTTGAAAGCACTTGTTCAGGCAGATCTTCATGAACATCGTAGATCACTTTCTTTCCTTTTCCTTTAAGCTTAAGTCCAATTGGCATTAGTTCCGGATCATGAAAATGATAAACATCAGCATCTTGCCTAAGCGCTTCCTCGAAAACTAAAGAGGTCGTGTTCACCATTCGTTTCAAACGATTCTTAGCATTTGACGTAACACCTTTTATCTTTACACCAAAATGTTCACTATCTTGTGCATTAGGAACAATATAAACGACTTCGTGTCCAGCTTTTTGTAAGGATTGGCACTCTTTGATCAAGATTCGTGTATCCATAGCGGAATGCACTGAGGTTAAATGACAAACTTTCATTTGCATTCCCTACCTTTTCTTATAATCTTGAATATTCTCAAGTAAGTCATCGACAATTCTTCCCCAAGAAAATTCTCGGCAAACAAATTCTCTGCCTCTTAAAGAGTATTTTTCATATTCTGATTCAGTTAAATTGGCACATTGGATCATTTTTATTGCAATATCTTGATCATCTTCAGGAGTCGCAATGATTCCGCTGCCACTATCCTCGATTAATTTTGCGCTTTCCCCTACTCCACAATATAAAACAGGTACACCTGATGCGAGTGCTGGAAAAATCTTCGAAGGTCTTGCGCCTTGGAACAAAGCAATATTCCTTAGTGAAACAATACTGAAATCAGAAATCGAGAACACATTCGGCATCTCTGTAACAGGAACAGAATCATGGAAAATCACGTTATCTGCTTTTAAGTTATTTTTCAACTCGACAAGTTCTTCTTTTTCAGGACCGTCTCCTATAAATAACAATCTGATATCTGGGTTTGTTTCTTCTACAATCTTAGCTGCACGAATCACAGAATCAAGACCTTGTGCATATCCCATTCGGCCGGCAAAAGTAAATACTTTTTTCCCTTCAAACCCTAATTTCCGAAGCCATTCTTCATTCTTTTCTCCAGGTTGGAAAGTTTCTGTGTTTACGCCATTTGGTAAAAGAAATACTTGTTCTTTCCTCTTCCCTTTTTTAAGCATATAATCGGCAATGCCATCTGTCGCCGTTGCTATTTTCCAAGCTTTTTTATATAAAAATTTCTCTAATTTTTCAGCTAATGATATAAACTTCTTATTCTTTAGTATGCCTAATTCCACAGCAGATTCTGGCCAAATATCAGCTACGTTAAAAACAAACTTAGCTCTTTTAAGCTTCGAAGACATATAGCCTGTAATCCCTAAAAACAAAGGTGGAGAGGTACATATAATCACATCTGTCTTCTTCGCCTTCATCATAGAATAAAAAGCGCTGAAGGTGAAAGAGAAATAGGACACCAATCTTCTCCAAAAGGTTCCTTTTGGACTTGGATAGATCCACGAACGATGCACTGGAATACCTTCATACTCTTCATATTGATAGAATTTCCCTTTATATTCATCAGGAATAATGCCATGAGGATGATGTGGAAATGCAGTAATTACTTCTACATCATGCCCTCTTTTTATTAATTCTTTACTGACTTCATACAGACGGATCTGCGGAGCACCTACCTCAGGGGGGAAATGCTGACTCAATAAAATGATTCTCATAAATTTTTTACCTCTTTTTTAAACAAACGTTTAATTAAAGTATTTCGCGATCTTTCCGGCTGCATTTGCATCTCCAAACAGATTTTTATAAACAGGAGATACATCTTTACGAACGGCAGCCAAAATTTTCTCTTTGTCTGTTCCGACAAGAATATTCGCATCACTATCAAGTGTTTCTACCCATTCAGTTTGCTCTCTAAGCGTTACACAAGGAACTTCCATAAAGTAAGCTTCCTTTTGTACACCGCCAGAGTCTGTAAGAATTTTCTTCGCATTGCTCTCTAGCTTTAGCATGTCCAAATAACCTACAGGGTCAACAATCATTAAATTTGGAATAGACTCTAAGCTTAAATTCAAGCGCTCAATAACATGTTTCGTTCTTGGGTGCATCGGCCAAACTTTAACATCTTCAATTTCCGAAAAAGCTTCAAGGATTGTAGAGATTTTTTCAGGATCATCCGTGTTTTCAGCTCTGTGCACAGTGATCAGATGATATTCTTTTGATTTAAGTCCAAAAGTATCTAATATTATTGAATTGTTTTCTGCTATTTGCCGGTTATATTCAACAGCATCAAACATAACATCACCAACATTAATGACGTTGTGTTTCATGTTTTCATCAGTCAGATTGTTAACAGCTGTGTCTGTTGGGCAGAAAAGGTATTCAGAAACGTGATCTGTCATGATGCGATTGATCTCTTCAGGCATCTTTTTGTTAAAGCTTCTTAGCCCTGCTTCAATGTGAACAACAGGTACATGAAGTTTTGCTGCAGCAAGTGCACCTGCTAGTGTTGAATTTGTATCTCCATAAACCAAAAGATAGTCTGGTTTTTCTTGTAGGATAATCTCTTCAATTTTGCTCAACATTTCTCCGGTTTGTTTACCGTGAGAAGCAGATCCAATTCCTAAATGAAAATCCGGTTTAGGAATATGTAATTCTTCAAAGAAGATATCGGACATATTTTTATCATAATGCTGGCCCGTGTGAATAATTAATTCTTCATGATTCTTTCGCAATTCACGGGAAACAGGAGCTGCTTTAATAAATTGCGGTCTTGCTCCTAATACAGTTAAGAACTTCATGTTTAATTTACTCCTTCATTTATACTCTATCCATTCCGTACATAACAGTTTTCGCACAGCCATTTATCAAGCTGTCCATTTCTTGCAAAACCTAGATGATAAAGTTTTTCCAGTGAAGAAAACTTGGCTGACGCCATGACTTTTCCGTTAGCTAACAGGTTATAAAACTGATCATGGCAAGAAAAACTTCGAAAAATTCACATAAAAACCGTTCTAAAATCAGGAAAAGAGATAGCCAAATAATGGTTATCTCATCCTGTTTCTTTTATAGTAAGTGATATTTTTTAATAGAAGGAGCTTGTTCTTTTAATGCATTACGAGTATCAAAGATAACAGGGCTCGTCTCTGCAATCATATTATAGTCAAAGCTTGAGTGGTCCGTAGTAAGCATTACGAGGTCTGCTCCTTGTAATAATTCCTTCGTTAACTCATGTGTGTCATGCATCTCACCGTTTAATTTAAACTGTTCAACATGAGGATCAACAACGATCCAGTCAGCTCCTGCAAGTTCAAGCTTTTCCAAGATAGGCAATACTGGAGATTCACGCATATCGTCGATGTCTTTCTTATAAGCTACTCCAAGTAATACAACTCGAGCTCCATTCAATGCTTTTTTGTCTTCGTTTAGGATTTTCATTGTACGCTCTAGTACAAAATCAGGCATTGAGTTGTTGATTTCACCTGCTGTTTCAATCAAGCGTGTGTGGTAATCGTATTCACGAGCTTTCCATGTTAGGTAGAATGGATCGATTGGGATACAGTGTCCGCCAAGTCCAGGACCAGGATAGAACGCCATGAATCCATAAGGCTTTGTTGCAGCAGCATCGATTACTTCCCACACATTGATGTTCATCTTATTACATAGAATTGCCATTTCGTTCGCAAGTCCGATGTTAATGTTACGGAATGTATTTTCAAGAATTTTTTCCATTTCAGCAACACGAGGGCTTGATACTTCGTGAACGTCGCCTTCTAGTACTGAACGGTACATAGCTGCTGCGATTGAAGTACATTGTTCTGTGATTCCACCTACAACTTTAGGTGTATTTTTCGTGTTATAAACTTTATTCCCTGGATCGACACGCTCTGGTGAATATGCTAAATGAAAGTCTTTCCCTGCTACCAAGCCTGTTTTTTCTAGAATCGGCTGCAATACTTCTTCAGTTGTTCCAGGGTAAGTCGTGCTCTCAAGAACGATAAGCATACCTGGGTGAATGAATTTTGCAATTTCTTTCGCTGAACTTTCAACATATGATGTATCAGGCTGTTGGTACTTGTCCAATGGTGTTGGAACACAGATTGCAACTGCATCCACTTCTTTAATATAAGAATAATCTGTTGTAGCAAAAATTTGTTTTGAAGAAGTTAGTTCAGCCAACTCTTCATCAACAACGTCACCAATGTAGTTAATACCGTCATTAACCAACTGAGTTCTTTTTTCTTGAACATCAAATCCGATAACTTTATAGCCAGCTTTAGCTTTTTCTACTGCTAAAGGCAAACCAACATATCCAAGCCCTACAACACCAATTGTAGCTGTTTTTGATTCGATTTTTCCTAATAATTCTTTTGAAACTGAACTAAATTCTAACTTGTTAGACATTCTTATTCCTCTCTTTCAGGGGGAGATTGATTTATAGTTTAACTGGTTTATTTGTGTCAGCAGATTCGTATAAAGCAAGAACTAGGCTCAATGCACGTTTTCCATCTTCTCCAGTTACGATAGGTTCACGGTCTTCTTTAATAGCTATTACCATATCCTCAATGATGCATTGATGACCTGGCTTACCAAATGGATCAGCTTTTACTGATTCCATAATGTCCGTAACCTGAGCTTCATCCATCTCTTTAACATCCCAGTGCTGGATATAATTAGCTGTTTTTCCGCCAATCTTAATTGTACCCGTTTCACCGAAAATACTCAAAGATTCTTCATAATTTGATGGGTAAATAGTCGTAGCTGCCTCAATTACACCTAAAGAGCCGTTCTTAAAGCGAACAACGCCTGTTGAAACATCTTCAGCTTCAATGTTGCGCAATCTTGTTGCTGCCATACTATATACTTCTTCAACTTCGCCCATCGTCCATAAAAGTAAGTCCAAATTATGGATTGCTTGATTCATTAATACTCCGCCATCGAGTGACTTTGTGCCTCTCCAAGGAGCTTGATCGTAATATTCTTGATTACGATTCCAGCGAACCGTTGCGTTCGCATGGCTCAGTTTTCCAACTAAGTCTCCATCCAACGCTTTTCTTAATTCCATGATTGCAGGACGGAAACGATTTGGATGGACAACAGAAAGCTTAACGTCGTTTTCTTTACAAGCATTAATGATTGCATCCGTGTCTTCTAATGTAAGTGCAATAGGCTTCTCAACAACCACATGTTTCTTTGCATTCGCAATCTGAATAGCAAGAGGTGCATGATAGCCGCTTGGTGTACAAATATTGACAACATCCAGTTCTTCTAATTTGAGAAGCTCAGCTAGATCTGTATATGCTGCTACTCCATATTTTTCTGTGTAATACTCCATGCTCTCCGGAATCATATCGCATACTGCGATAAGTTCGGCGCCTTCAGCCTTTTCAATAGCCTCAGCATGTTTTTTTGCGATGTGACCGCAACCGACAATGGCGAACTTAGTCATTTAGGTAACTCTCCTTTTAACTAAATGTGTGTTAACTAGTTTATTCCAAAACTTATTTTAAACTAATCAACCATAATATCAATAATATTCACTCTCTATCTAATACTACTAAACATGATTTCGTTCAACATTTCACATTTTTGACTTTATTAGTGTACCCGATTTAAAGGTATTTCCTTCCTCTTTTGAATAATTTTTAAATGAAAGGGCTTAATCCTATATTTTTATCTCGATCGAATCTTTTGAAGAAGTGATTTGTAAAAGAGAAAATCACTTTTCTTAACGATAAGGAAGTTCAAGTAATGTTCACCGGTAAGCCTTTTGAATATCCCGATTTTTAATAAAAAGCTGAATAAATAAGTGATTGTTGTCGAGATCGCAGCACCCGTAACACCATATTTAGGGACCATAAACAAGTTTAGAATTACATTGAAAACAACGTTATAAATAGACAGCCACATGTTTAAATCTGGCCTGCCTCTTCCTGCAATATCATTAGAAAGAACCTTCTCAACTGCGAGTAACGCAAAGCCTGGAAGCATAATTTTTAATAATAATGGAGTCTCTTTATATTCTGTAGAAAAGATTGTGTATACAATGAAATCTGATAAAACAAATGCCACTAAAGCCATTAAAATCGTAATCAGAAATACATTTCGGCTAACGATAGATGTAATACGATTACGATCTGCTTCTGAATTAGTCGAGCTGATCTTAGGATAAAGGACGCTTGAAAATGAAACTGCAAAAATAGATAATCTTTCACCTAGGTTCATTGCGGCACTATAGATCCCAACAGCACCCCCTGTTGTGAAATAACCTAAAATAAACACAACAGTTCTATAGTTTAGAAAGCTCGCAAAATTACTGACATGTGCCTTTAATCCATATTTAACGGATGTCTTAAAATACGGCCACGAAAAACTATTCCACCTAAATGATACAGAATGATGCCTCATCAGTTTATAAATCATCGTGATAACCGTGACTGCGTTTCCTAATATAAATGCCGAAAGAGCTCCGCGCAGACCATAATCCAAAACAATAACAAACAAAACAGCTAAACTAAGAATTGATAACTGATTCTGGACCATGAGCGCATTAAAAGTTTTAAAATCTTGAAGACCTTGAAAGACGGTCTGAAAGTATTCTCGTAAAAATAAAAACGGAACAGACAACAAACTCAAATACAATAAGGAAGTTGGCGTATCCTTAAAAAGCTGTTCAGAAAAGAAGAAAACAGCAATTAAACCAACTAGGATACTAAGGAAACTTAACAAAGTACCAATAATAATATTGTTATTAAACACTGTGTTTAGATCCACTTCTTTACGGCTTACGTAGTAAATCGTAGAGGTGTTTACCCCTAATGTCAGAAAGGTAAGCAGTACTGTTGGGAATAAAGTTAATAATGTATACGCTCCGAATCCTTCCTTACCTAAATACCTCCCCAAGACAGAAAGTAAGATCATACCTACAACAATGTTGGAAACTTGCCGCGTAAAAGTTATAAAACTGTTTTTAATAAAACTGCGATCTGTATTACTCATTGTATTTTCCCTCAAATTCTTTTAACTTCTTAGCAAAAAGAGAATAATTTGTTTCTGAATAAAAAGAGTCTTCCCATTTTTTATAAGCTGCTCTACGATAGTTTTCTCTTTCCTCTTGACTTAATGCTGCAAAATGATCAATTTCTTTTGCTAATTCCACAATGTCGAAATCTTTATCTATTAATTTGCCGTTCGTTTCATCCACTAATTCTTTCGTTCCTCCAACATCTGTCGCAAAGGAAGGAATTCCAAAACTATAAGCTTCCATAATAGAAACCGGTATTCCCTCGCTCGAACTTACATTAATAAAAAGATCGACAGGGTGACTTTGATAATATGCTAAAACCTCAGCGTTCTTCTTTCGGCCAAGGAATTCGCATTTAACATTTGCCGGTAATTCTTCTTTAACCTTCTTCTCCAACTCTTCTTTAAGTGGTCCTTCTCCAATATGTGACCAAATGATGGTTTCCTTACAGTGCTTTAAAGTATCTATTAGTAAATCTAGTCTTTTTACCGGAAGCATATTGGAACAAGAGAAGATTCGTAAAATACCATCTTCAGAAGGGGAAGATTTCCCTTCCGTTTTTTTCGTACCTAATCGGCTTACAGAAAACTTCGAAGAAACTTCTGGATATAAGTCACTTAAGTAGTTCCTGCCATCCTGGGATATAACGAAAACTTGATTTAATCTTTTTACAGTTTCCTTCTGTGTCGGCATAAAAGGAGTACTGTGGCGATATGCATAAAGATCGCCTCCATGAGCCCTGCTGACAACTTTTATAGAAGGTTCAATTTCTTTCATCATAGCCAATGCGGTTGCAGATGGACCAAGCCAGTAGGAATAAAAGATGGTGTCAGAAAAATCGAATTGATTTTCTTCAATAATGGATAGCAGATTTTTACGTATTTCCACAGCTAATCCTACCCAGTTAGCAGTTTTAAAAAAGGCAGATAGATAATTTGGAAACAAATATTTGCTCTCTCTCAAAAACCATTGTTTCCCTTGAGAATCTAAGAGCATCTTCTTTATAAGATCTGTTTTTTTAATAGAAGGAAGTTCTGGCTGTAAACCATGGACATGAACATTTTGAGGTATGTCTCGTGGCTGATTAGAATCATCCCGCTTCACATTAACCGGAATGATATGGATCTCTTGAAACTCATTACTTAAATACTTGATTTCCGTCTCAAAGAATTCCTCACCAGGAGGAAAAGGAAATCTGCTTGTTAATACAACTAACTTTTTATTTTTAGTAAGTAATTCATTTGAACTCATTCATTAAAACTCCTATATCAATCAATATAATTTCAAATATCATAACATACTCAAAGAATTTATTCGTTTTTCATCTAAACAATTTGACATGTGTAACGCAAATTTTAATTAACTGAAAACATAGAATTCTGTCTAAATAGAACGAATTGACTATAAAAATGTAGAAATAAGTGCCGATATCATTATTATCGTAGAAAAAATATGTCTTATTTATAAGAGAGGAGCGTAAATTCAAACAGTTACCTAGAGTGTGTAACTAGTTGTGTCGGAATAAATAAACAGGAGTGTACCACATGTTACGTAAATGTATTCTAACTCTCTTTCTGGGTGGAATCTTCCTACTGTTCAATCAGCCTCAAGCGGAAGCTGCTACTCCTCGTATAGATGGAAAAGACAGATTTGAAGTTGCGGTTAATGTTTCAAAAAAAGGATGGTCAACTTCCAATACCGTAGTACTTACCAATTATCTTGCGTATGCTGATGCTCTATCAGCATCACCATTGGCATATAAGAAGAATGCTCCCATATTATTAACTCAAAATCAATTCCTTACCCCATCTACAAAAAATGAAATTTACAGACTGAGAGCAAAAGAAGCTGTGATTATCGGGGGAACCGGCAGTATTTCAAATAACGTCGTGAATGAACTAAAATCGATGGGTCTGAGTGTTACAAGAATAGATGGTAAAGACCGATTTGTTGTTGCTCAAAACATTTCTAAACATTTAACAAATAAAGGTGTAGCGGTTGTTGCCTACGGATTGAACTTTCCGGATGCTCTTGCAATCGCACCATATGCAGCAAGAAACGAATTCCCTATTCTCCTAACTGGAAATGGGACTTTACCTGCACCTACAAAAGCTGCGTTACAAGAAAAGAATATTTCAAAAACGTATATCATAGGTGGAGAAGCGAGCGTAAGCAATTCAGTGAAAAGCCAACTCCCTTCACCGACTAGAATTGGCGGTGCAAACAGATTCGAAGTAGCAGAAAACGTTATTCGCCAGTTAAACCTTCCTACTACTTCGACATACTTAACATCTGGAATGAATTTTGCAGATGCATTAACAGGATCGGTCTTAGCTGCGAAAAACAATTCTCCATTGCTCCTGACAACACCAACATACCTGCCAAATGAAACGAAAAGCATCATACAAGATAAAACAATCAAGTATTTCACAATCTTAGGCGGTACAGGTTCGGTGAACAACAACAGTACGTTACTTCTAGGAAAATCGCTTGTTCTTGATCCTGGACACGGGGGCGATGACCCTGGGGCTCTTGGTAGTGGTGATTTTAATGAAGAGGATGTTGTCCTTGATGTAGGATTGCGTACTCGATCAAAAATGGTAAATGCAGGCGCTAAAATCATTATGACTAGAAGCAATGACACGTTTATTCCATTAACGACCCGAGCTGAAATAGCTAATAATTCTGGTGCGAATGTATTCATCAGTATTCACGCCAACTCAGCTGGAAGTACTGCGAGCGGAACTGAGACTTATTACAACACTGCCTACAATGGTGCAGCTAGTAAAGAGCTTGCCGTTGAAATTCAAAAAGAGATAGTTAAACGTTTAGGGACTAGAGATCGCGGCGTTAAAGAAGCTGATTTTTATGTCATTAAATACACGAAAATCCCAAGTATTCTCGTAGAGCTTGGTTTTATCACAAACTCTTCAGATGCTGCAAAACTAGGTTCATCCACTTATCGTCAAAAATATGCAGATGCTATTTTTTATGGGTCTGTAAATTATTTTAATTAAAAAGGGTTGATCCAAAAAATTTTGGATCAACCTTTTTATTTTTCTCAAATATTAATAATGATACCTTGTGTACAAACTGTTTTCCAATGAATTAAATTGAGAGGCTACAGAATGGAATCCTACGGCATATCTCCCTTGTGTTGGTGAATATTCTTTATAAGAGTTTATAGAATTTAAGATGTATCTTTTGTTATACTCTTTCTCTATTAAACTAGTATACCTTTGAAATGGTATATTAACCTTTGCAAATCGATCTGTGTAAATTGAAACAAAATATAAAGTTTTAAAGGGACTAATAACATCTTCATTTTCCAGTGATTTTAATGATTTCCCTATCTCAGCATGTGGAACATGTGCATCATACATCGACATAGTCCGAAATTCTGCTTTTGGATATTTATTCAAATATTTTTTTATCACTGGCTTGATATTCTTCTGTTTAAATTGATAAAGAGGTACAATATCGGTAAAAATCTGATTTTGTGGAATACCCAATGCTTTAGTTGCATAATTGAAATCTCTGACTCTGACTTCTCCAAAGACTTTCTCAGTCAAATAACCATCTAAAAATTTTTCTTCAATCGGGTTGTGATAGGTATGATGAATACCGCAATGTGCTTTTTGTCCAGTTAGAAGATGCGGTGCAGGATCAGCATCATATACACCATTTAATATCTCTCTTGCACCAGAATCTTCTCCCTTTGATAATAAAACGAGGATTACTTTTCTTCCTCTAGAAATTTGATTCCTAATATCAATCGCATAAGTTAACACTTCATCATCTGCGTGTGGAACTAGATACACGACTGGGTTTGTTAGATTAACGGTAGAAAGTGATGTCTCTATTTTTTCTTGGATGGAGCCTATACCACCCAATATCACAAATTCCTTTACTTGTTTATCTTTAATCACTTTACTTACTGTCGATGGTAAAACATTAGGTTTTGATAGCAGTAATGGTGCATTCTCTTTAGCTGCAAGGACAGATCCTGTTAAGGCATCAGCGAAAGATAATCCTGTGGCTAAATAGGTACCCTCTACATTTGAATATAACTGACGAGTAATATTAGCAGAAACTTCAAATCTATCAATTCCGCCAATACGTTTTGGGTTAGGTAAATGATTAAATACTTCTTTACCAACACTTCCCTCGCCACCAACAACTAACGTATTCTTTTTTCCGACTAAAGCTTTTTGTGTGCTTAATGGTGTTTGTGCAACAGTTGTTAGTAATATAGGATAACCATTCTTTGCAGCATAGGGGGCAATTGATAACGCGTCAGGAAATGTAAGTCCATTTGTTATAATGGCGGTTTGAGTGTTGCCCATGATATCTGAAATGTTTTCTGCAACTTCAAATCTATCTTTTCCACCTATTCGGATTACATCCTTCACCATCTTATTTACTTCACGATATACACTATCTGAAACACTTCCATTTCCCCCTATGATGTAGGCTTTTTTAGGACGAAGTCGAAGAATTTCATTTTTGGTGGCTGCTTGTATTTCATCATTTAGTGTTAAGAGAATTGGTCCATTTACTTTATAGGCTAATGGTGAAGCTGATAAAGCATCCGCAAAAGAGTTATGGTTCGCTATAAGAATAGTTTCAGATCCCTCTGGCCAACCTTTTTTAGAAACGTTGACCGCTACCTCAAATCGATTTTTACCCGCCAGCCTTTCATTTGGATTCCCTGCAGCACTTGGAGTAACAACTAAACACAACCAGATTGTGATGGTTAAAAACAGGATAGCAGACAACCTTAACAAATTTTAGAAACCCCTTCCCATTCTTTTTTTCTTTATTTTTACTTAATTACCATTTTTAAACATTATACCAGAAAAAATAAAAATAATTACTCATGTTAAGGGGATTTATCAGAAATATTACATTCATTACCATGCAATGTATTACTACAATTCCAACACTTTAGATAGCACTAAAAAAAGCCCTCCATAAGAAGGGCTTTTTACTTAAAATTCATTTTCTTTTTGCTTTTTAAATAAAACTAACGCTATTCCCGTATATAACATAATTAACATAGGATAGTTCCAACCACTTAATGTTTCAACTTGATAGCCAACTAGAAAAGAAAAAGCTACGTACTGTAAACCTAGTATACTAAAATTTTTATCTTTTAATCTTACAAAATAATAGGCAATTACGATATATAAAACAATCATTTCTGTAGTTCCTAATATTCCATAATTAACAAGGGAATAAAGGAGATCTTTATCGAGTACGGTTATGGAACCAGGACCTAATCCAAAAACCCATGCCCATATACTGTCTCTTTCACTGATCTTTGCTAAGGCATTTTCCCACATTTCCGTTCTTAAACTGAATGAGTTTACACTTGATAATGATCCAGTTTTGACTACCAATATCAATTGTCTTAAATAAGGGAGCATATGACCAAATTTTAATATTAACCAATAAGCAGCTAATAACGCTAATCCAAGACCAGCAATGAATAATGGTACTTTTACTGTAAAAAACTTTTTATCTTTCTTACTTCGAAATAGTTCGATAAAGATAAAAACACATGGAAACATAAGTAATACTGACCGAGACCCTGAAAGAATCATTAGAATAAAACCGATAAAAAGCCATATCCATTTTATGCGGTTATTCTTTTCAAAAAGATAGATAATTACCGTCATTTGCGTAATAATCCACCCGAACATATTAGGGTTAGCCATAGTACCTGTCGTTCTGACAAGCTTCCAAATCGGATAAGACTTGCTATCATCATATATATATTTAAATATTGATATGTCTAAAAGTTGTGTTATTCCTACTATTATCTGCACAATTATGATGATATAAGCACTTTTTAGCAATCCTTTTTTCAATGTTTCCGAATCTGTTTTTAAAGCTACTAAATAGCCGTATGAAAGTACCATAATGAACAAGATCGGCTTAAAAAAATGCGGAATAGCATTAAAAGAAAGTTGATGAATATTACTTATATAAGAAATAGCCATTAAACCTATATAAATCAGTAAAAGAGTGGCTACAATCCGGAAGTTCTTGTCAAATAAATTTCTTTCAAATTTTCCTTCTTTTATCAGTAAATACCCTGCACCAATTAACACTAGTCCTAAGATTGGAAACGTTATGAATTGGCTTCCTTCAAACCTTGGCATGAGTATAAAAATTAAAGGCAACAGCATTATATATCTTATTAAATTTTTATTTTCAGTTTCATGCATTTAATTAAATCACCCTTCTCTGCTAGTATTATGGACTGCAGTTATGTGATATCGTATTATAAAGCAAATTCTCTTCATACAAAAACTTGCAGAAAATTATCTGCAAGCTTGTAACTATTTGAAGAAAAAATTTAGACTAAAACGTACGGAGATAAAATTTCAGGACGGCCAATTGAATGATATTCAACAGAATGTTTCATTACATTTTCCAACGCGAAGCAATTTCTGCCATCAAATACAATAGGGGTTTTCATCAATTTTCCAAATAAAGACAAATCAATATTTTTGATTTCATCCCACTCAGTAAGAATAAATGCTACGTCTGCATTTTCAAGAGCATTTTCAATGCAATCTGTATAAATCACCTTTGAATTCAATTCTTTTTTTGCATTTTTAGTAGCAATTGGATCATAAGCTAAAACAGTAGCTCCCATTTTAATTAAAGAGTCAGAAACAACAATAGATGGAGCTTCTCTCATATCATCAGTGTTCGGTTTAAATGCTAGTCCAAGTAAAGCAACTTGTTTACCTTTTAAATCTTTTAATCGATTAACAGCTTTTTCTACTAAAAGCTGCTGCTGTTTATTATTAACTGTAATTACAGATTTCAATAGGTCGAATTCATGTTCATAGTTCCCTGCGATTTGTACCAAAGCATGAGTGTCCTTAGGGAAACAAGAACCCCCATAGCCTATACCAGCATTAAGGAATTGGCTGCCAATTCTCTTATCCTGCCCCATTCCTTTCGCTACATCTTCAATATTTGCGCCTACTTTTTCACAAATATTCGAAATTTCATTAATGAAACTGATTTTTGTAGCTAAGAAAGCATTTGATGCATACTTTATCATTTCTGCACTATGAATATCCGTTTTAAAGATTTCAATTCCAAAAGGCTCATAGACTTTAACTAAAGCTTCAACAGCAGTATCATTCTCTGCTCCAATAACAATTCTGTCTCCTTCAAAAGTATCTTTAACTGCTGATCCTTCACGTAAAAATTCAGGATTAGATACGATATCGACCTCAACAGCATTTATTAAATATTTTTTAATAATTTCTTTTATATAAGCATTAGTGCCTACTGGAACTGTACTTTTTGTTACTACAATTGCATCTCTTTCTATATTTTGTGCAATATCTTTCGCTACTTGTTCGATAAATCTCAAATCTGCAGAACCATCAGCCTTCTGTGGGGTTCCTACAGCTATATAGATAATGTCTGAATTCCCAAAACCCTCTTGGTGATTCGTGGTAAAATGTAATCTATCTTCATTGATATTTTTTATCATCAATTCTTCTAAACCTGGCTCATAAATAGGTGAGATACCAAGTCTCATCTTTCTTACTTTATCATCATCAATATCAATACAAGTTACGCTATGACCAACCTCTGACAGACAAACACCAGTAACTAACCCAACATAGCCAGTACCCACTACTGAAATATTCATTGTAATCCCCCATTATAAATTTTAGAAATGTTTATATTTAAATCAACGTCTGATTAATTTATTACTGACTTATAAAGATTAATAAGCTTTAAAGATTGGCTATTCCAGCTTAGGTCTTTTTGAACTGCTTCTTGACCTCTTAACCCCATTTCCCTTGCTTGAGCAGGATTTTCGGCTAAATAAGTAATAGCTTTTTTTATCTCTTCTTTATTAAAAGGATCCACCGCAATACCGCAACCATATTTCTCTACAAAAGATTTCCAAACCGGGAAATCAGAGCAGATAATGGGTAATCCAACATTCATATATTCAAAAAACTTCGTTAGCTCTTTCTTTGTATAGTGTTCAGTAGGTGGGAATAGTGCTAATCCAGCTAACCATTTACCTTCTTGATATTTTTCATTAATTATTTCTCTAGGGACAAAACTATTTATCCCATCTATTACAATGTTTTCTTTCGCATTCCCCGCTGTTGTATAAATTTCTTCAGCTAGTTCACCTGAACATTTGCCAACAAAATTCACGTGTATCTTCTTATCAATTAGAGGTAAACTTCCATGTATTAAGGCTCCTCTATCTTTTGTAACATTCCCTGTATAAATCAACTCATATTTATCTGTAGTTGTCTGTGTTTTAATTTCGTTTTGAAAATCATTATTTTCAATAATAGGGTAATTTAAAATATGTACCCCATTAGGAAACTTTTCTGAATAATATTTTTCAGCTAAAACAATTTCAAAAGATTTAGTAAAACGTTTTTCAATAAAACGGTATATCTTAGACATGATTTTTGCTAATGGTTTAGACAAATATGTCTTCTGTCTAATGCTTGTTTCATAATCTTCATGGATATCATAAATTACAGTATTCTTATTATTTTTGAGAAGGTTGCCTATTATAATTAATTCTGGATCATGAAAGTGATATACATCTGCTTCTAATCTCTTTGCTTGTTTATAAGCAAGAAAACTAGATTTAAAAATTCTTGTAAATCTATTCTTAACTTTAGGTAAGGTGATAATTTTAAATGGATAATAAGCCTTTTCCGTTAAATCAGGATGTTCAGTAATTATTAATGTTACATCAAATCCTTCGTCATGAAGGGATCTACATTCTTTGTGAAAAATCCTTGGATCAAAAGGATGATGAACAGTTGAAATATGCACTATTTTTTTACTTTTATTCATGTTATTACCTACTTTTTAAATTAAATATTATCCATCGATATTATCTAAATAAACTTTTAAAAGATCATTTGGATTACAGTTCTTAGGAACAAGAATTCTTCTAATATCAGCTGATTCAACGGCTTTCTTTAATACTTCTTTAGTCTTTTCTCTTGTTGAAAAAACACTATCTTCATTAGGTACAAATGTATCAAGAGCAAGCATTTGTGATGTGAAAGGCTGAAACTCGTATAACAGGATTTGAGAGTGAGTTAGTGCAAAATCTTCTGATGAAATTTTTTGTACAGATGCAATGTCATCTGTCGATCTTCTAACATCCAACACTCTTTTAATAGTTATTGGATTGTTATTTTCCACTGAATTTCCAATAAAGCTGAGCGGAACTCTTCTTCGGACTTTTGTAGGGCCAAGAAGACTTTCACGTATTTTCCATACAATTTTTCTAGACAATGGGAGTGTTCCAAAAATACGGTCTTTCAACTGCTTATTGCCTACTAAGTTATAAGCATAAACTTGCGCACGTTTTGGATAAGAAAATGCTTTTCCGTCTTCATTTACAACTAATAAATCATCGCTGCCCATAGACCATCCATTTTTTAATAATTGGGTTCCAAGAGAGCTTTTTCCACTTCCACCCCAGCCTGTAACAAGTAATCCTTCATTTTTATCATTTACTAAAAGTGCACCATGCACAAAAGATTGTCCTTTTTTAACTTGTACTTGTTGCAAAGTAGGTTCAAATACATTATATACAAAGTCTTTTATGGCAGTTTCGTTAAATGAAAGATAGTCTCTTGAATATAATCTGTATAGCTCATTTAAGAGTTTGTATGGCCTTGTAAAATAAAAAGTAGTTTTATTTTTTTCTTTCTCAATTGAAACTTTTCTTTTACGAGCAATTAAACCTGACGTAGAAATACTTAATATTTTTTTATCATAGGTAAAATTTGATCCTAGCATTTCTTTATTGTTATGATTTGCAGGTTCTTTTGCATCTGTAATTAAATAACTTGCATCAATATTATTTTTATCACCTTTACTAAAATAGGAAAACTCTTCATTAAAATATTCGTCTCCTAATTTTGATGAAATAGCTAGCTCCACATTTAGTTTACCTACTTTTATATATTTCATCGTTAACCCCTCTAAATTGCTTTTTTCTCTTAAATGATGCTGCTTTATCGATAACCCAATAAAGCATTTGTTTATTAAAAATGTAAGTTGCAAACAGATAAAACATAAAACCGAGCAGAACGAGTATGATAAGTGTTAGTGTAAAGTTAAACTCATTTGATATCATTGGTTTTATTAAATATAGAAGCACACTCATTAATATCGTAGAATAAAATGCATTTTTAAGTGACTTTATAAAAACATTAAACTTTAAATTGATTATTTTAAAAAGTGTCGTTGTCATAACAATATTAAAAATGATAGTGTTAATTAATACAGCATACGCTACTCCAATTAATCCATAAGCGTTCCCTAATATTAATATTAGAATAATAAAACTGATTAGTGAATAAACATTCACTTTTAATTCTATGTCTGGGCGCCCTATACCTTTATATACTGATCCCACGACTGTCCCAATCGATGTAATCATTCCTGCTAGCATTAATACTTGAAGCACAGGAATCACTTCCAACCAACGATCTCCATATAAAACCATAATGAATTCATCAGCTACACAGGCTATTCCCATACATAAGGGAAAAGTTATAAATGAAATTTTCCTTATTATATTTGTATATATAATTCCTACTTTATTAAAATCATTTTGATTTCTAGCGATTTCAGGAAAAGCTACATTTGCAATTGCCTGTGAAAAGTAAAATCTAGCAACCGTACTCCATTGAAAAGCAATTGTATAGATTCCTAGGCTACTGCTGCCAAGTATTTTCCCAATAATTAAATAATCTACATTATTTCTAGCAAAGTTTATTATTCTTGTACCTTGGACGTTTAAACTATATGGCAATATATCTTTTGCTAACTTGAAATCTGGTTTTCCCTTTACATTGTTAAATCCAGCTACTAGGAATAGGCTTAATGATTGTATTGCTGGTCTAAATAAGATACTTAAACCTACTGCAAGCATCCAATAGCCTAATAATGCGAGTATGATTGAAAAGAGGCTGGTAGTAACTTCTGCAACTAAATCAATACTGGTCAACTTTTTAAACTTTTTATCTCTAGTTAACAACCCTCGTTCGGTAATCCCTAAAGCGCCTATAAAAATACCAATAGATGAAAAATATAAAAGTGTTTTAACTGCAGACTGTTTATAAAAATCTGCTATAAACGGTGCGAGAATAATTAAAAGAACAATTAATAACAACGAAAAGATTATGTTCATGTAAAACGTTGTTACTACAAGCGTTTTATTGATTGATTTTCTCTGAATAAGAACGGAGCTAAGTCCGGCTTCCTGAACCACATAGATGAAGCCGACAATAACCATTGCCATCCCAACAATTCCAAAGATTTCAGGTGTAAGCAGTCTAGCCAATAAAATAGAAGTTAATAATCCTATAATTCTTACTCCTATGGTTCCACTTAATGACCAAATTACATTATTAAAAAAACTCATTATTTATCCTATCCTTAGCTAACTAATTGTTTTTTCATTAATTCTGCTAATCTCTCGACATTACTTTCTAATAAAAATTCTTGTTTCAAGTGTTCTGCAGCTTTCTTTGTTAAATCTGTTTTTATTTCAGGATGTTTTATTAAAGAACTAATTTTTTCATATAGACTTATTGAATCATTTGGCTTGGCTAATAATCCTGTTTGTTGATCAATAATAAGTTCTGGTATTCCAGATAGTTCCGTTGTAACTACTGGAACATAATTAGCAATAGCTTCCATAAGAACTACAGGTATTCCATCCATGTCTCCATTTTCAGCTTCTTTACATGGTAGAACAAACATATCAGCTCTTTTAAATTCATTTTGAATATCACTTGAAGGAAGAGCACCTAAGAAATTGACATGATCTAATAGATGACTATCTCTAACTCTTTTTACAAGTTCATCATTTAGTCCGCCATCTCCAACAATATTGCATGTGAAATTATATCCATTGTCTTTAAGCAGTTTTAATGCATCGACAAGAATATCAAATCCTTTTTTCTCTACCATCCGTCCAATGGTCAAAATCGAAATAGGCTGATCTGGTTTGTTTAATGAGTTATTAACTTGTTCATTTACTAGGTTCTTCTCAATTCCGCATCGAATTACATGTAAGTTTTCTACACTTTGTTTTCCATAAGTTTTTTCAAGCAAATTATAATTAAATTTTGAAATAGTCACGGCAAACTTACTTCGTTCTAACTTTTCTTTAATTAACTGCGGATTTACAAAAATGTCAACTGCATGAGACGTGAAACTAATACTATTGTCATTAAGCAAACTTATGAAATAGGCCACGTTCGTAGGATTATGAGCAAATTGTGCATGAAGATGAATATTCTTATCCAATTTCAAATGCTGTACAGCCCAACCAGCTTTTAATAAATCTAATAAAATTTTAAAGTTTCCAGATGATAAGGCCTTAATTACTGCTTTTAAATATTTGGCAGGTCGTTTTAAACCTAACAAAAGATTGGTTGTTAATAAGGAAAATAATTTTGTTTTATCACTTGCAACATCGGGGATATAATTAACTGCATCCATAAATGCTTCAGTACCATGTTGTTTTATTTCTTGAGAGCTGCTTTTTAATGCACAAATCTTTAATTGGAATCCCAGTGATTTCAGATGGGTAATTTCTCTTAAAACAAATGTTTGACTTGTCGATGGGAAATAAGAAACAACATACATAATTGTTTTGTTTTTATTATTTTGATTCATGTTTTTACCATAATCCTAACTTTAATTTTTTTTATATGCGTTCCATGCATAGTTAAAAAAACACCATGCAGATTTAGGTAACGATAATTTCTCTATATTTCTATACACACGCCAATTCATTTTTGCTGCTTTTATTTTATTACTAGAAATTGAACCGTTAACTTTTCTATAATAAGCAAGTTCTTCCTGAATTCCATAAGCACTAAACCCTTTTTTTAATATACTCAGCCACAATACAAAATCTTGTCTTGTTCGAAGATTTGGCATTTTAAACTTACCTGTTTTTTCTACATCAATCATTACAGTCAGACAACCAATTATTGTATTTTTAAGCAATCCGTTATAATCAATTTGTTCCGGAATTTTTATTAATTTATCAGTATGGCTGCCGTTTTCGTTTATTATTCGATATTGACAAAATGAAAATGCGATATCGTTTTCCAGCATAAAATTGACTTGTTTATATAATTTTTTAGAATGCCATAAATCATCACTATCTAAAAAGGCAATATACTTACCTTTTGCTTGATGAAGTGCTGTGTTTCTAGCTACAGCAGTGCCGTTATTTTTATCCTGCAAAATTGTCTTAATTCTAGAATCCCTTTTTGAAAGATTAGTTAAGTAATCTCTGGTACCATCGATAGAAAAATCGTCAACAATAATCCATTCCCAATTGGAATAACTTTGACTGATTACAGATTCAACTGTTTGATCAATAAATTTAAGACTGTTAAAAGTAGGTGTAATAATAGAGATTAAGGGAGTTATAGAAGTTTTATTTTGATGCATTTCAAGTACTCCTTATAATTAACAAATTTTAGACCCCCTTAATAAGATCTTGTTGGGAGTCTATGAAAGATATTCATTTAACTTACTTTGCACCATACCCCTTCAAAACAACTTCATCTCACCTTAATTTTTAGAGTCTAACATTCTCACCCAGATATACTTCCTTTTAAACACTAAAACTTTAGATGCCTAAGATTGTTTTGCGAACGTGTAATCGCCATTAAATGTATCATTCAAAGATTGAAATGGAACCTTCTAATTCCACATCGACATAAAATAAGTATTTCTTCAAAATTTAAACAAATTTTACAACCATAATAATATTAACACTAAGGTAATAAAATTTAAACAAAAGTTTAATATTCTATCGGAATATAATTTCAAAAAATAAATTGAAAAAAAATAGTTCGGATAATATAATAATATAGTTGTAAAAGTATGTAAATACATGCTATAAATTGTCATAATAAATAGAAAAAGTTAAATAAAAAGGAATGATATAATGGCGAACCGGTCTGAAAGAAAAAAAGGAAAAAGAAAGAAAAAAACATTAAAAATAATAAGTATTATTTTTTGTGTTTTAGTATTAGCTGGAGCTGGATATGCTTATTTCGTTTATTCTTCTGTTAAAGATACAGTTGGAAAAATGCACGATGAAAGTGAATGGAGCGGTTCTGAAAAAAGGGACGGTAAATTAAACCTATCGAATCAAGACCCTCTATCTATTCTAATTCTCGGTGTAGATGAAAGAAAAGGTGACCGCGGCCGTTCAGACACAACAATTGTTGTAACAGTTAATCCAAAAAATAATTCTATGTATATGACAAGTATCCCACGTGATACTCGAACAGAGATTATTGGCAAGGGTACACAAGATAAAATAAATCATGCTTACGCATTCGGCGGTACCAAGATGGCAATAGAAACAGTTGAAAACTTTCTGAACATACCAATTGATTACTTTATGAAAGTTAACATGGAGAGTTTTAAAGGAATTGTCAATGCTTTAGGTGGCGTAACTGTTGACAATGAAAGATTAGCATTTAATTACGAAGGCTATAATTTTCCAAAAGGCACATTAAATCTCGACGGTGAAGAAGCTCTTGCATATTCTAGAATGAGGAAACAGGATCCTAGAGGTGATTTTGGAAGAAATGAAAGACAGAGACAGGTTATCAATTCTATTATTGATGAAGGTGCCCAATTATCCTCAATTACAAAACTTGGTGATATTTTAGGTGTAATGGGTGACAATATCACGACTAATATGGCTTTTGATGAAATGAAAGATATACAAGCAAATTATAAGGGCGCTAGGAAAAGTGTACAATCCTTAGAGATTAAGGGAAAAGGTGGTAAGATTGATGGGATCTACTACTTTAATGTTAGTGAAGAAGAAAGAAACCGAATAACTTCCGTTTTAAAAGAACATCTGGAGCTGTAAAAGAAAGAGGGAAATCTCATCATGAGATTTCCCTCTTCTTCGTGTAATCAATTGACAGCAAATAAGCTTTTACTTTGCTCAACTAGTTTTTCCAATTCAGGCAACAAGTTCTTACTTATTTCCCGATCTCTTAGAGCAAAATCAAGTGTCGTCATAATAAATCCTAGTTTTTCTCCAACGTCATATCTTGTTCCCTCAAAGTCATAGGCAAACACACGCTGGAACGTATTTAACTTTTGTATAGCGTCTGTTAACTGAATCTCTCCGCCTGCTCCGATTTCTTGTTGACCCAAGAACTGAAAAATCTCTGGAGTTAATAGATATCTGCCCATAATAGCCAAATTGGAAGGAGCAGTTCCAAGCGCAGGTTTTTCTACAAAATTATGTACGCCATAGAGACGTCCATCTTTGGTCATTGGATCAATGATACCATAACGGCTTGTCTGTTCTTCAGCTACCTCTTGAACCCCGATAATAGAGGATCCTGTTTTTTCATATTGCTCAATTAATTGTTTTAAGCAAGGCTTTTCACCTTTTACAATATCGTCACCTAGTAATACAGCAAACGGTTCGTCTCCAATAAACTTTCTTGCACACCAAACTGCATGTCCAAGTCCTTTTGGTTCTTTTTGACGTATATAATGAATATCTGCCATTTTCGATGTATGCTGCACTTTTTCCAGCAATTCTGTTTTGCCTTTTTCAAAAAGATTCTGTTCAAGCTCAAATGCATGATCAAAATGATCTTCTATAGCTCTCTTTCCTTTACCAGTTACAATAATAATATCTTCAATACCTGATTCGATAGCTTCTTCCACAATATATTGAATAGTAGGTTTATCTACAATAGGTAACATTTCTTTAGGCATAGCCTTTGTGGCAGGTAAAAATCTTGTGCCCAATCCTGCTGCTGGGATAATTGCCTTTTTAACTTTCATCTTTCTTGACCCCTCTATTTTGTTATTTCAGGAAAATTCATTAAATACTTTCCAAGTTATTCTATCACATTTTTTAGGATTAAGTACCTGTTTTTAAATAACTTTCAAATAATTTACAACTTAAGAATGCATCAAAAAAACCTCTCATAATGAGAGGGAATAATTAATCAATCTTTTAATAACCCGTTTAATGCATTAATCGTAATTTGTTCAATTTGCTTATTCGGCTCCGCAAATGTCTCGTGACCAAATGAATCTAAAAACCAGTTCCAAAAAAATGTACCTGTTGCAAATACTTTGCCTCCGCCTGGCTTTTTATACCAGATTACATGCGACACTGAATCCGCACCGTATAATCGCACTGGCGAAGTTGCAAGTATGTCAGCATCTTCTTCAGGTCCATCATAGCGATCGACCTCCCCACCGACTACACCGGGAATTTGATCACCTTTTTTCAATCCTGTTCCTTTAAAGATCCAGTGTGATGGATTAGATATTACGAGCGGCTGTTGTTTTTGCTCGGGAATTCCTCTGTACATTAAACCGAGCACTTCTGTTTCCGGACGGCTTACAGGTGCATTTCGAAACTTTGTAGTAACTTCTTTCGGATGTGTTTTTAAATATGGATCTTCAGCTGCTCGGTTTTTATACCCGACCATTATTCGATCCTTTTCATTAAGCCTTACTTGCCAGTATGCAACATTTGCATTAAAAACGGCTAAATTCATCCGGTTGTTTGTTTCCTTTTGAATACTATCCCTCATCGCTTTTGTCCAATACTCATCATGACCGGGAATAATTAATAATTTTGTTTTAAGACTTGATAAAAGACCATTATCTATATCAGTATCTGTAAAATAGGTCATTTGATAACCCCTTTTTTCCATCCAACGAACCATGTTATATTCGTATGTTAAAAACTCTCCAGAACCTCTCCCATTATTATAAGGACGGTCGAATGATACGTTTAAGGCAGCTTCTTTATTTGTACTATTATACCCATAAAGACTCTTACCTCCCCAATTATTGTAAGCTTGATACGTATTTGTTGAAATCAGCATCCCTATCTGTGCTTTAGGGCTTTTTTCTTTTACAACGAATGTAATGTATTTTTCCTTTTGATTGGAATTAATTAATTTTGCTAAATAAACACCGGATTTCCATGATTTATTTATTTTAACCGATAGAGTACGTTTCCAATTTGCCTTCATCGTTTTTTCGTCTGGTGAGGCTTCTTGTAAAAACGGAGACAAGTTATTTATTGTAGTTACCAGTTTTGCTCCCTTTTCTCTATAATATCCCATACGGTAGATTTCAATTTTGTAAGAATCCGTACTATTAATATATAAATCTAACTTCTTACCTGGGAAAACAGAAGTTTGGGATGCATACCCCTGGAGTCCTGGCCCAGCTGGTTTTGTTATCTCCCATTGGTATGGTCTCTTAGGTACTTCGTCTTTAAAATCTTTCTCACCACTAAGCACAGTGAAATTATTTACAAGCGTGCCTACAGTTGAATGCTCTTGAGCCGTAAGTGTGCCTGTAAGAAAAGTTAATAAAGCAATCCATTTAAGTAACATGTTATATTCCCCCTATTTTATATAATAATAGGGAAAACACTCCTAGTATACTTTTATTTACAAAAATACTAATTATTGTCACATAAAAAAGACGACTCATTCATATCTGAGTCGTCTTTTTTCGATCAATAATATACGTTTAAAGAATAAGGGTTGAGGCTTGCGTTTCGGTTTGTATCCTTAACCTCAATATAGTAAGTTCCCTTTTTCAGGTTTGTACGCAATATTTCTGAATCTCCCAATCGATAATAATCGGCTTTTTGTACCAACTGACCATCTTTATAAATTGAGATTATTCCATCAATATCATTTTTAAAACCAAAAGTGACTTGAACAGCTCTATCTTGATCAACATTCAGCGTATACCAATCAGAATCCCCGTTAGGAACACTGGCATTCAAATATCCTTGCGCGGTATATTTTTTAGAGCTTTCTTTTTTAAAGGTTAGCGGCTTTGATGGCTTGTTATTTTTAATAACCGATCCGTCATCTTCGTCCTTTGTATTTACAGGAGCGATAGTCGCAGAATATGGAAGTAAGGTTGGATTAATCCCTTCCGTAAATCCAATAATAGCAATTACATATCCTTTTCCTTTTTTAGCAAGGAATGATCCACTCGTGTTACCCGATTCCCAGCCTCGTTCTATAAACCTCATCGTATCGTATTCATTATCATCAAGTTTACGATTATTATTCGTGTCTTCAAAGATAACGGCTGCACTGTAAAAGTTGTCTAATAACTCAGCTGGATATTTTTTCAATAAATCTTTTGTTACACTTGACCGGTCAATATTTACACCGAATAAGGTATCAAGTTTATTTGGTTTTAAATAAAACACATCTTGATCATTCGGCATAGCAAAATTACCTGTGAATTTACTGGCTGGTAAATATTTAGCATTGTCTAAGCTATCATTATTTTCGTATTTATCTTCAGGGTTATTTACCTTTAAACCTGATGTAAACGAGTAGCTATTATACAACACGCCATTTTCGCTAAACTGATCATTCATTACTCTGATATAATACGGTTTTCCTTTTTTTAATCCTACGTTTAATTCGTTTTTGAGGTTAACACCGTACCAATCCCAAGTATAATTGCCGCCAATTTGACTAAAGAACTCAAAGGATTCACCGTCATATTCCTCTTTAACTAGTTGATATACTTCTACCATGGGCTTGGATGTAAAATTAAAACCATATATTCCTGTCACACCAGGATTTACTACATACCAATCTTCATCTTCTAAGTTTTGTAAATAGCCAGTTTTAGATTTACCTATTTCATATTTCAATGCGGACTCTTTAATTAGTTCAAAGTCTATTTCGCCTTCATCTTCTTCACCTTCCTCTGCCTTGCCAAGTTTATGAAGAAGATCTCTAGATTCTTGTTTTAATTTAACATAGTCTTCTGTATTGATTGCCCCATCTTCATAATCATCCTCAGTCATATCCTGGTTTAATGGATAATTATCTTCATCTGCAGGTAGTACTTTTCCTTCTGCAGACAATACATATGGCAGATTAGAAGAAGCCGGCTTATTTGGAACAAAGACCATATCTTCATTCATATAGAAATCGTATTCCCAATCATAATAATTTCTCATATTTGAAACTGAAATGGCATATTCCATTTCGGGTTCAGCTTCAAACACTAATGTTTCTCCTTCTCCATATCCTAGAGAATTAGAATAAAACATTGGTTCAGCCGGCTCATCTTCTGATTCTGTAGACGTCAATTGATCAGCAAGATAAACATTGAGACTCGTATCAACTCCTGGTACTCCGGTTAACTTTAAACGTACAAGCTGCTTGTTTTTTACAGAAAATTTAAAGTAATCTTCGTCTCCTTCACTTCCCGTTAAGGTTAAGGATTTACTTTTTGAAGAATAAGGAAGAGAATTAATGACGACAGGATGAGCCAAGTCGACATTATCTTCTAATAGCTTACTGTCTTTTTGAATATTTAATGTGAAGTGTGACAAGCCTTTTCCAGAATCATCAAAGCTTCCATTTACATCTTTTATGCCGATTGCCAATGTCCCCGAATAAGGTACCTTATATAGCTTGCCTTCTGTTTTCCCTTCTCTCACTTGGTTGACATCAATATATTTATTACCCTCTTTTGAATATAAGTTCATCTTGTACTTATAATCATAAGCAGCAGCACCAATTAGAGATGTTTGAATATACTCACCTTTTTTCACTTCAAATTTGATCCATTGAATCTCATTAGCTTTTGTAATTTTTCCGCTATACGAATACTTTCCGGTTAAATTAATCTTTTTTGCTTTTGCCAGTATGTCTGTCTGTGTTACTGGATTTTTAACGGAAGCTGGTATTTTCTTAACATCATAACTTAACGCTGCTACCGGATTTACTAACCCGTTTGCGTATCTTACATCAAAACCTCTCGTACCAAGATCCTTTGCGGTATGCTCAAGCACATACTCTACTTGTGCAGGGGTTAAGTTTGGATTCTTTGCTAAAAGAAGTGATGCGACACCAGCTACTACTGGTGTGGCCATTGATGTACCGCTCAAATAATCAAAGCTAGATTTACGCTCTAACTCATAAATCGGTGCATAAATTTTTTCACCCGGTGCAACTAAATCAACAGAAGGTCCATAGGATGAATAGCTGGAGAGCTTATTTGCGCTGTTTGTTGAACCAACTGAAATTACACCTTCATAAGCAGCAGGGTAACTTAATGAGTCATTGCCTTCATTACCAGCAGCAGCCACAACCGTCACCTTAGCGTTAATTGCTTTTTTCACAGCATCTTCAATTAATGGTGAAGGCATAGAGCCGCCAAGACTCATATTTATAACTTTAGCTCCATGATTTACCGCATAAAGAATCGCATCTGCAATAGCAAAATCATATGCTCCACCATCACGGTCAAACACATCGATATTTAATATTTTGGCATTAGGATTTACTCCATAACCTCCAACACCATTGTTCTTTTTAGCAGCTATAATACCGGAAACATGTGTACCATGAAAATCCGGCGTAGGCTGATTTGTAGGATTTACTGTATTATAGCCTGGCAATAGTTGTCCTTGAAGTTCAGGGTGGTCTCTATCCGCCCCTTGGTCGATAACCGCTACTTTAACAGAAGCATTGCCAGCAAGCTGTTGCGCTTTTTCCAATTGCAATAGAGACAAGTGATATTGTTTTGATGCTTTAGGATCGTTTGTCGTTTGTGTCGTATACATAACACTTGGACTTACAACTTCTACTTTCCCCAATTTTTTATAAGCTTTTAAAACTTGATCCATCGTGCCTTTTTTCTTTATTTTTACTACTGTATAGTTTAAAGAAGGTACACTTCTAATAGGTGTCGCTCCTGCACGACTATGCTCATTTAGTGTAATGGAGTGATTATATTTAATAATAAGTGTATCTTTACTGAAAGAGGGCTGGTCTTTTTTCTTCGCATCAAGCTTAGTATTAATAAATTGATTTAATAACCTATTTTCATTTTTCACACTGTTTAATGCTGAGGCTTTTAAAGGTATTCCTGTTGCTACTAAACTAGTACTTAAGCCCAGTACAGCAAGTTGCTTCTTCCACTTATTCAATCTCTTTCCCCCTGCCATAATTTTACTTATTATGTAAAAATAAGCTAAGTTGAGTATAGCAGAAAACTTAAAGAATCACAGGTACTAAAGACCCATAAAAATACAATAAATGTAATTATTTAGCAAAAAGTCATGCCATTAGGCTCTCCATATAGATTTAGTCTAAATGAATTTTAGTATTGAATCTTTTTTGTTAAAAAATAGATTATATTAGTAATTTCTTCCTATTGTATTCGTGTTATTTTCCTATATTATTATCTTGCATGCCATTGGTATAGCTCATAAAAAGGGGAACAATCATGAAGTCTAAAAAACTAGCAAGTGCTGTTTCTTTTACCTTATTAACCTCACTATTCTTAACAAATGCGGTAAGCGCGAATAGTAACAATGATTCTGTACAAATTCACTCATTATCAGAAAGAAATATGGTTCAGAATACAAAATCAAGCTTGCAAGCCTTGCAAACTTCGGTAACCTATAAAAATAATATCGATACTTATACGATGCATGAATACTACTTTTCAACCAATGGCGGACACTTTGATATTACGCAGAAATACAGTGAAACAGATGAAATCTACTTTTCTATTATTGATATAAATACGGAAGAACCGCTTGAATTTGATGATCCTTATTCATTTGATCTGCCTGCAGGTGAGTATTTATTGGAAGTAGAAGGGTATAGTGATAACCCAATAGGCTACGAGTATAATCTTTCCGGCTCTTTTGCGGAACTGCCTATTACACAGTTGCCTTCTTTAGCGGTAACTTCACCTGCTACTCATGAAGTACGATTAGCAAAAGGCAGTACTACTATGAATGTTAAGGGGACTACAGATGCTGACGCCCTGGACTTGTATTTTAATTACAATGATCCAAAAGAACTTAATGCTTCATTTAATGAAACGTTAAATGTACAGCCAGGTTTTAATACATTTTCTTTAAATGCATTAGACAGTACAACTTTAAATGCAGTTTGGTCCTCATATAATGTAATATCTCCAGGGCTTAAACGCATTGGCGGAAAAGATCGTTATGAAGTATCAACGGGAATCAGCCAAGAACTTGATAAAATCGATGCTTATTCCGATACTGTCATAATCACGCGCGGAGACCTTTATACAGATGCATTATCTGGAGGTCCTTTAGCTGCATCAGAAGGAGCACCCGTATTATTAACAGCAACAAAAGCGCTACCTTCTAACACGGTTACTGAACTAAAAAGACTCAAACCGGGTAAAGCCATTATTTTAGGTGGTACAGGCTCTGTTTCAACAAACGTAGAAAACCAGCTTAAATCATTGGGAATTCAAACGATAGAAAGAATTGGCGGAAAAGACCGTTTCGCAGTTTCTGCAGGTGTAGCCGAAAAAGTTGCCGATTATACAGATACAGCCATTATTGCCAGCGGTATGAACTTTCCTGATGCTCTCTCTGCCTCAGGTATGGCTGGTTACATGGGGATGCCAATCTTATTAGTAGGTACTAATTCAGTTCCTGATTCCATTCAAACCTTTATTAAAAATAACGCTGACATCAAACATTTCATCATCGTCGGTGGACCTGCAACAGTTTCTGATAACGTAAAGGCAAAAATCTCTCAATTGCGAACCGGTGCTAAGGTTGAAAGAATCGGCGGGCTGAACCGTTATCAAGTTTCTGTTAATATAGCTAATTATGGTATAAATAATTTTGGTATGGATTTAAGTACGTTAGTTGTTGCTAGAGGTGACGTTTTTGCTGATGCGTTATCAGGGAGTCCACTCGCAGCTTACATGGGTGCACCAATCCTATTAACAACTTCTAACAAATTAGAAGGAAATATTAATAATTATCTAACTCAAAACAAAGGTGAAACAGATTACACGTACATTCTTGGTGGAACAGGTTCGATCACTCCTGCTGTTGAACAACAGTTATCAAGCTTTATTAAATAAAATGAAAGAGGATGAATTTAAACAGCTGTTTAAATTCATCCTCTTTTTATATGTTATTTCTCTAATAATTTAGTAAATGCATTTGTTGTTATTTTTTCAATTGCTTTATTTGGCTTAGCAAACGATTCATGTCCAAAAGAATCTAAGAACCAATTCCAATAAAAAGTTCCCACCGCAAAAACTTTTCCACCTGTTGGTTTGTTATACCAAATAACATGCGACATGGAACTTTCCCCATATAAATTAACCGGAGACGCAGCTATGATTTCTACACCTTCCATTTGTCCATCATAACTATCGACTTCACCACCAACAACTCCTGGTATTTTATCTCCTTTTTTTAGACTTGTACCGTTAAACAGCCAATGAGCAGGATTAGATATGACTAGAGGCTGCTGCTTTTGTTCTGGTATACCAGAATACATTAATCCTAAAACCTCTTTTTCTGGACGGTTAACAGGTTCATCTCTAAATTTAGTTGTAACTTCTTGAGGATGTGTTTTCAAATACGGATCTTCTTTTGCTCTATATTTATATCCAACCATCAGCCTGTCATTTTGTTGTAAACGTACTTGCCAATAAGCGACATTCGCATTAAATACTGCTAAGTTTTTTCGGCTTTTCGTCTCATTTTGAATGCTGTCTCTCATGGCTTTTGTCCAATACTCTGCGTGACCAGGTATGAGTATTAATTTAGAGTTTAAATTACTTAATAATCCATTATCAATATCTGTATCTGTAAAATAAGTCATTTGATAACCCTGTTTTTCCATCCAGCGAATCAAATTGTATTCATAAGCAAAAAATTCCCCTGATCCTCTTCCATTATTGTACGGTCGATCAAATGATAGATTTACTGCAGCATCACCATTCGTACTATTGTAACCATAAAGACTTTTTCCACCCCAGTTATTGTAGGCTTGATATGTATTCGTTGCAATCATAACCCCAATCGTTGCTTCAGGATGCTTATCTTTTACAACAAAAGTAATATAACTTTCTTTTTGGCTTGTATTCGTTAATTTAGCTAAGTAAACACCAGTTCTCCAGGTATCATTTATCTTTAATGAAACGGTTGGACTCCAGTTTGCTTTCATTGTGCTTGGATCTGCAGCAAAGGATTGCTTTTTGGGTTTTAAATTGTTAATCGTTTTTACAAGTTCAGCACCTTCCTCATCATAATATCCCATTCTGAAAACCTGAATTTTATAGGGCTCTACACTATGAATAAAAAGGTTTAATTGTTCTCCAGGGAAGACAGATGTAGCCGATGCATAACCTTGTAGTGATGTTCCAGATGGTTTTGAAATTTCCCATTGATGAGGAATATTTAAAACGTTATCACCTACAGATCCATCCCCGCCAAGAATTGTAAAGTTATTAATGCTTTTCTCATAAATGACCTCTTTAGTTTCGATAGGTAAATGGTCTGGCAAAGTTAATAAAATAGGTGCATTTTGTTTGGCAGCAAGAACTGAACCTGTTAAAGCATCGGCAAAAGTCATACCCGTAGATAAGAATGCATTGTCGGTTGGCAAATTCAGCTTTTTTACAATATTTGAGGCAACTTCAAAACGATTCTTTCCACCTATTCTAGTAGGAGAGGGCACAGAATTTTCTACGGTCTTCCCAACACTTCCTTCTCCTCCTATTATATAAGTTCGTTTAACATTCTTTTCTCGCAATGCTTTTTTAGTATAATCTGGAACTTTATCTGTTAGCGTCAATAAGATAGGTGCTTCTTCTTGGGCAGCATAGGGAGCAATGGCTAATGCGTCTGGGAAATTCAAACCATATGCAATAATCGCTTTTCCAGTTGTTGCTAGTTTTTTTGAAATTTTATAGGATACTTCAAAGCGATCTTTACCGGCAATTCTTTCAACTTCTATCCCCAATGCTTTTACTTCATTTTCAACACTGTTTGATATACTGCCAGTTCCACCGATAATTACTATTTTATTCGGATGTAGCCTAGTAATCTCTTTTTTTGTGGAGAGTGTTAACTTATTGGGTTGCGTTAATAAAATAGGTGCATTGATTTTATACGCTAATGGTGCTGCAGAAAGCGCATCAGCATATGCTGTATAATTTGAAAGTACAACCGTTTCTGATGATTTCGGCCATCCTTTTTTGGATACATTTACGGCCACTTCAAAACGATCTGCACCAGAAATACGATTTTTCTGAATTTCGTGAGCTTCTATTTTAATTGTTGTTATAAAAAACAATAAAGGTAATATAACCACTAATAATCTATAAAACATTCTCTTCCCCCTTTTTTATTTAACAATAATATAATAATAGCTACCGGTAAGGATGTATACATAAAATTACAATATATTTAATTTATTGGTATAACTGTTAAAAAGAGTAGTATTAAACAAGTGTTTAATACTACTCTTTTATAAAGTGATTATCTGTAAAAATTTTCAACCGCTTTTGCCAGCGATAAACTTCTATTATTTTGTACGCTTTTTTGTGAGAGTAAAGATAATTCTTTACTATTTGAAATATACCCTAATTCTATAAGGATAGATGGCATTTTAGTCCATCTTGTTACATATAAGTTATGATCTTTAATGTATCCAGAACCTATTCCGTTATATTTAACAGCACTTGATACTTGTGGTGCAAGTTTAGAACTTGTTACAGCTGCTGGAGACGGTGAAATCGTATCATACGCTATGATATCTCCTTGATAACTCATACTCTTCGTTATATTCCCGTCTCTATAATAAAACAATTTTTGTTCCGTATCTTCTCTAACAAAAGGATACGTTTTTCCACGATATTTCACGTACGCATCTTTTGTTTCAATTGCAGGACGATAGCTGCTGTAGTGAACACTTTGTCCTGTAGCTGACTTATCGACAGAAGAATCATGATGAATACTAATAAACAAATCAGCTTTTTTATTGTTTGCAAATATCGCTCTGTCTTCTAAAGAAATATAGCGGTCATTAGAAGGGTCACGAGTATAAATTACTTCAGCACCTAGCTCTTTTAAATGTCCTGCAAGTAATTTTGTGAAATCTCGATTTAAATTCTTTTCATAATACTTGCCGTTTACAGCTCCCGGATCTGAACCGCCATGTCCAGCATCTAGAACAATTCGCTTGCCAGCTAATGGGAGCTCATTTTTCAATTGAGAAACAACTGAACTGTTTACAGATCCAGTCCCACCGAAAACTATAAAACTACTAACCTGTTTGCTATCAATAAATTGTTTTGTAACGGGTGGAATTTTATTTGCCTGTGTTAATAATAATGGCATGTTTTGCTTAGTAGCCAAAACTGAACCTGTTAACGCATCAGCAAATGTCATTCCGTTTGAAATTGCAACTTTTGTTGTTGGTAAGTTAAACTTTTTCGCCACATTAACAGCAACTTCGAATCGGTCTTTTCCACCAACTCGGTACGGATTCTTTAGCTTTTTCTCGATTGCGGATGATACACTGCCTGTTCCCCCTACAATAATCGTTTGCTGCGGATTTTTTTCTTTAATTGCTAGTTGGGTTTTAGTAGGCAGATTGTCTCTCGTAGATAAAAGGATTGGATATTGATGTTTGGAAGCATACGGAGAAATACTTAAGGCATCTGCAAAAGTTGTTCCATTTGTAATGATGACTTTCCCCTCAGCCCCTAGTTTTCTAGAAACATTATAAGCTACTTCAAATCGGTCAGCCCCGCCAATTCTTTCAACTTTCACATGAAGTGATGAGAGTCTGGAAACGACCTTTTGGCTCACACTGCCAGTTCCGCCAATGATGATAGCTTTTGTAGCTTTCAATCTTTTAATTTCTGCTTCTGTTTTAGCGTTTAGCTGACCAGGGTTCGTTAATAGAATAGGTGCATTTACTTTATATGCAAATGGCGATGCAGATAACGCATCTGCAAAAGCCTCGTAATTAACGATTAGAACAGTTGAATTGCCGCCAGCCCAGCCTTTTTTTGAAACGTTTACTGCTACATCAAAACGGTCTCTTCCGTCAATACGTTCTACAGTTGCATTACTAGCACTGACTACAGAGTTAGACATTATCATCATGACTAAAACTAATAAAATACTAAACTTTTTTTTCATATTTCCCCCTAAAAATTGTTTTACTTGTTAATTATAACGTTTATTGAAAAAATTTGTTAATAATATTAAGGGAATTTTCCTATTGAAATTGAGGTTGTTAAAAGGAAGATTACGAGAAATATGTGAATTTTTTTATTTCTAAAAAAAAAAATAACTCAAAAGCAGTTTTTTCCACTTTTGAGCCATTTCCTTAGTTAAAAAGGCTTTTCATTTTGATCGGGTAAATTATTCAAATAATAATCTGCTAAGTTTAGGAGCTTTAAAATCGTTTCTTTTTTCTGCTCGGACTCACTATTTACTTCATAAAATGAACTTGGATTTGTTACGGCAGTTTTACTTTGCATATTGAAAACTTGTCCTCTGCCTACTGTTTCACGATTAACAAATAGAAAGTCTTTGTCAATATAAGAACCTGCTGGTAGATAGTATCTCATACCTAATAAGTTTTGGTTTGGATAGTTTAGTAAGTCCTGCCCAAAGTGAATTTGATCTTGAAGTTCAATTCCTAATAAGTTCGTGATTGTTGGCATAATATCAATTTGTCCGCCAACATGAGTAAATTCCTTTTTATAATCACCGGGTATATGGATAAGTAAAGGTATATTAAATCGGTCGACAAGTCCATAAGGATGACCTAAAAGCTTTTTAATTAATTCCTTGTCTTTAGTATCTTCTGGCTTGGGATGATATCCTGAGTGATCACCGTAAATAGCTATAATGGAGTCGTTCCATATACCTTTTTGCTTCAGGCCATCAATAAATTTTCCTAAAGCATAGTCAGCATAATGGGTAGCTGTAAGGTAATTTCCAATCTTAGTATCCTGATACATTGATGATAATTTTATTAACTGCTTATCTTTTGGCAGTTCGAATGGTGTATGGCTCGTCATACTCAAAACATGAGAATAAATACGGCCATGCTTTTCATTTAAATGGACTAACTCCTCAAGTGTCTTCTCATATAAGACTTCATCTGATGGACCGAATCCAACAAGGTCCTTTTTCCCAAAGAATTCTTCTTCATAATATTTATCAAAACCTAATGCGGGGTAAAGCTTAATTCGGTTCCAATATTCAACATTATCAGCATGAAATGTGGATGTATAATAACCTTCTCGGTTAAGCAGCCGTGGCAAGCTAGGAATAATTTTGTTCTCATACACTTTTGATGATGGCTTATTCCCTGCAGGATAAAGAGACGTATTAATTAAAAACTCTGCATCAGACGTATTTCCAGCACCAATTTGCTGATAGATGTTGTTGAAGTAAAAGCTTTCTTTCGACAAGCGGTTTAGCGTTGGAGTGATTTCCTGACCTTCCACTTTTAAATTTATCAACATATCTTGAAAGGACTCTAATTGAATGATGATAACATTTTTATTTTTGGCAGCACCGAAATAGTTTAAGTCCTTTTGATTCAATTCTTCAATATTCTTCAATGAGTAAATCTTTTCGTTTGAGATTCCCTCAGAACTAGCAAGTGCAGGTAAAGTCTTATCTTGATAATATTGAATCAATTCATACTGTAAGAGTCCTTTGTCATTTGCTAAAGCAATAACATCCGTTATTTGTTCATTTTTATTTAAATAGAATTGTATTGAAATCCCAAAGATACAAACTAAAACGATTCCAGAAAATAAACTTGCTCTTACTTCAATTTTCCTCTTACTAATCACTGTAATAACAAACAGTAACAAAACATCAATAAATACAGTAAAATATTCAGGTTTAATTAGATCAAAAACATCTTCTTTTACTGTGCCTAGTTGATTAACCTGGAATAAATCGAAATAAGTGGGCAGTATTTGATAGTATTTTACATACACAATTAAAACAAAAAAGAAAATACTTACTATTAAATTAACTACTAATAAATTAAACTTCTTTCCAAATGGAATTAGAATGGCAAGCGATATAAAAAGGAGAAAAAAAGGCATATCATACATGAGAGAATGAAGGGGATTCATTTCACCAAATAATATATATCTAATGGCCAACAACTTTAAAAATATAACAAGGGAATAAATAAAGATAGGATGTCCTATCATTTTTTTATACAAACCATAATCAAACCTTTCAAAAATTAATAAAAGCACCATTTAATGTTAAACTATTTCACTTGAAAATTAAAGGAAAAAAAAGACAGCCGATTAATCGACTGTCCTTTTTATTTAGTTGCCATATCCATTTTTATTATTTTCCTGCCAATTCCAAGAATCACGAAGCATATCTTCAAGCGTATGTTCAGCTGCCCATCCAAGTTCATGTTTTGCTTTTGATGGGTCTGCATAGCTGACAGCAATATCCCCAGGTCGGCGGTCTGTAATTTCATACGGTATTGTAATTCCTGTAACACTTTCGAATGTTTTAACGATGTCTAAAACACTATAACCTTTACCTGTACCTAAATTATAAGCGTCAACTCCATCATTTGTTAAAACTTTATCCAGAGCCTTAAGGTGCCCTTTTGCTAAATCCACAACATGGATATAGTCACGTACACCAGTACCATCTTGTGTATCATAATCATCGCCAAACACTTTCAATTTATCAAGTTTGCCGACAGCAACTTGTGTAATATAAGGAGTTAAATTGTTAGGGATTCCACTTGGATTTTCACCAATAAGCCCACTTTCATGAGCCCCAACCGGGTTGAAATAACGAAGTAAAGCAATACTCCACTCATTATCCGAAACATAAAGATCTCTAAAGATTTGCTCAAGCATTAACTTTGTCCATCCGTATGGATTTGTCGCGCCTAGTGGAGTATCTTCTGTTAACGGGACTGTATCCGCTGTACCATACACAGTCGCTGATGAACTGAATACCATTTTCTTAACACCGTGTTCTTTCATTACTTCACTTAATACAAGTGTTCCGGTAATGTTATTATGATAATAGAAAAGAGGTTTGGCTACAGATTCACCTACAGCTTTTAATCCTGCAAAATGAACAACCGCTTCTATTTGGTTTTCTTCAAACACTTTTGAGAGACTTTCTTTATCTAGAAGATCCGCATGATAGGATTTAATTTCTTTCCCTGTAATTTTTTGAATACGATTAATCACTTCTGGTTTACTATTCGCATAATTATCTACTACAATAACTTCGAAACCTTGATTTAATAACTCAACAACAGTATGACTTCCTATGTATCCCGCTCCACCTGTAACGAGTATGGCCATTTTTCATATACCCCCAATTATTAACTAAAATCTATTATTCCCATTTTAACAGAGACAAACTAAAGAAGTACATAAAATTACATTGAATGTTTACTAAACGATTAAAGTGGGAATAGTTTAAAAGAATCTAAAAGAAAAAACAGCCCTATTGAGAGCTGTTTGTATTATTATTTTACAATTTTTAGTTTTTGACCCGGATAGATCTTGTTAGATTTCAAGTTATTGCTATCTACTAATTGTTTTACTGTTATACCGTAGCTGTGGCTGATTCCCCAAAGTGTATTACCTGATTTTACTGTATAAGTAATAGTTGCTGAAGCTGAAGCAACTTTTGTTGGAGGAGCACTCACAGTTTTAGTAGCTGCAGATGTTTGTCCGCTCACTTTTAATGATTGACCAATATAAAGATTAGTAGACTTTAATAAGTTTAACTTTTGAATGTTTGCAACAGTCGTGTTGTACTTACGGCTGATCCCCCAAAGAGTATCTCCCTTTTGAACCTTATGTACACGAGACTGTACAGAACCATCAGCATTATAGACCACTGTTGGTTTTGGAGCTGCAGCAACCACTTTAGCTGCTTCTGCTTTATTGTTGATTACTCGTCTAGCTGTTACATAACGAGATCCCCAGTAATATGGTGAAAAAGCATCCGCAAATGCAACACCTTTTCCTTGTGCATTCAACATTTGTCCATTTCCAGCATAGATACCTACATGGTTAATTGTGCCATTAAAATCAGTGTCATAGAATACAAGATCACCTTTTTGAAGGTTAGCTTTAGAAACAGCCGTTCCTACTGATGCTTGTCCAACACTTGTTCTAGGAAGAGTAATCCCATGTTTTGAAAAAACGTAAGATGTAAAAGAAGAACAATCGAATGAGCTTGTGTTTCCAAATGCTGATCCATATCTATAAGGTGTTCCTAAATAATTATCCCCAGTGTTAATAATGTCATCACCAAGTGAAGCATGTACTAAACCGCCGTTTGACAATATTACTCCTGCTGCTAGTGCTAAAGACATAACTTTCTTCTTCATGAATGTATGTACCTCCAATTGATTATGTTATGTTTCCGTTTAACCAATTGGGTTCAAGTTGCATTAGTAGATTAGTAAATAAGTATTAGTTAAAATCGGATATGTAATGTATGTTTCTACCTTTTTCTTGACCCCATCGCCCTATGTCTATGGTAGCATATTTATCCATGTCATTTTATTACATGTTTATTACATATCCGACGTCATTTTTGTAATTTTTGTAACAATTTGATAAAAACTGTCGTTTTCTAGTGATATTATTGATTTTCCAATCTTGTTTGAATAGCCCCAGAAACTGAACCATTTCCGCCTAATATAGTCATTTGTAACGTTCCTTTTTCTTTTACCAATGTCGAAACAATGTCAGGTAATCGATCTCTTCCTGTTAGTAATAAAGGCGCATTATTTTTAGCAGCTAAGACTGATCCTGTAAGAGCATCAGCAAAAGTCAGACCTGTAGCCAAAAAGGCCTGATTCGCAGGTAATCTTAGGTCTTTAATAATATTAGTCGAAACTTCAAAACGATTTTTACCGCCAATTCTCATTGGATTAGGTAAATGCTTATATACGTCTTCACTCACACTTGCAGGTCCGCCAACTACGATTGTCTTTTTAACACCCTGTAAAGCATTGCTTGTTTCAGCAGGCAATCGATTTGGTATAGTTAGCAATATAGGAAATTTATTTCTTGCTGCATATGGTGCGATTGCAAGTGCATCAGGAAAGTTTAAGCCATTTGCAACAATGGCTGTTTCTGCTCCACCAATTTCTTTTGCAATGTTAAAAGAAACTTCGAAGCGGTCTTTGCCAGCGATTCTTCTAACGTTTTTTACCAATGAATCTACTTCATTGAAAACCTTATTAGATACACTTCCACTTCCTCCAACTACTATTACCTCTTCTGGATTCAGCTTAGTGATTTCATTCTTCGTTTCTGTAGTTAGTTTATCTGCTTGGGTGAGCAAAATAGGTGCATTATACTGATAAGCTAATGGCGATGCTGCAAGCGCATCTGCAAAAGCGTCGTGATTTGCTATTATTACGATATTACTGCTACTGTCAGAAGCAAATCCTCTTTCAGCCACATTTACAGCTACCTCAAAACGGTTTTTCCCTGCTAATCTTTGTACTTTTCCTTTATTGGATGGTGATTGAATTAAACCATAGCCGTAAAAAGGATCTTTCCCGTTTGCACCAAGCTCCAATGTAAGCTCTTGTAATTTGGAACGAAGTGTACTGTTGGAAGCACCTGGATAGCGCTCTTTTAAGAGTGCAAGATCTCCCGTTACAAAAGAAGAAGCAACTGAAGTTCCGCTCATTCTCGCATATCCATTATTTAAATACGTACTATAGATGTTTCCACCTGGTGCTGAAATCTCAACAGTTGATCCTGTTGCTGAATTTGTTAATCTTCTATTTGAAGAATCTATTGCTGCTGCTGCAATGACAGTATTGTAGCGAGCAGGATATTCTACCGTATCTCCACTGCCGTTAGATCTGCCATGATTACCTGCTGCACCTACAATAAGAATGCCGCTATTATAAGCTTTTTGTAAAACCGCTCTTAATGCTTGTGAATCTACTTGTTCTTCTAGTGAAAGACTGAGGTTAATAATATCCATCTTATTAGTAATGGACCATTCAATCCCTTTTATAAGGGTATCAATTTCACCTTCACCTGTTTTATCAAGAACTTTCACAGCATAAAGACTTGCGTTTGGTGCAATTCCAACAGAACCAAAACTATTATTTTTCGCACCGATAATGCCTGCCATATGTGTGCCATGTCCGTTATCGTCATAATATGATTTCGTATAGGATTTAAAAGAAACACCACCAGAAATTTGAAGATCATTATGTGGTGATATACCTGTATCAAGAATGGCAATCTTTACACCTTTACCTGTAAAATTAGAACTCCAAGCCCTTGGAGTAGCCGTTTTGTTAATTCCCCAATCAACAACTTGTCCTTCAGCTTGAATTTTTTGATTGATTTGTACAGATTTAATACTAGAATCATTTTTTAATAGAGTTAACTTGTTCGCTGGAATTGTTGCTGTTACCATCGGAAGCTGTTTAAACGTATGTTTAACTCGGCCACCATTTTTTTCTACGATATCTTTATTAATTTCTTTATTGAATAAGATAATTACATCTTCTTGCTTACTATCAGCATTAACATTATTAATTTGTGAAAAGAAAACAGTGATCAATAACAAACACAGTGCTATTTTTTTCATTTATATCTCCCTTTACATATACTGGTAATCTTTTCTGCAAGTCTATTAATTAAAGGAAAATGAAGAAATCTAATAAACCATCCCAAAATTAATATTTTGCACAATAATAATAGTATAAAATAAAACCTCCCATTAAAGGAGGTTTTAGGAAATTTATTTTATGTTTTCTTCAAATACTTTTTTCACTTTAGGTACAAGGTAATGGCTGCCGCCTCTGTCTTCTACGCTTTCGACCATCATTGTTACTAAAAGTGATGGGTTCTGGGTGTTATATGCTACGAACCAGCCAAGTTCTTTCCCTTTTTCGCCTTTTGTCGCTTTTAGTTCTGCTGTTCCTGTCTTACCAGCGAGCGGCAGTTTCGGCATGGCTGCGGCATGTGCGGTTCCTTTTGGATTGGTTACCACTTTTACAAGATCCGCATTAATGAGTTGGGCTGTTTCTGGTGAAATGACATTTTCCTTCCAGATAGCAGAACCTGTTTTCGCTTGATCTAATTTTGGAGCGATCAAGTTACCATTGTTGATAAATGGTGTGTAAGCTAATCCTAAATGAAGGGCACTCATCTGGATCTTTCCTTGGCCATAGCCGCTGTCTGCGAGTTGTACTTCACTCATGCCTTCTTCACCGATCGTTGAGTTGCCAAACGGAAATGAGATTGGCAGCTTCTCACCGAATCCAAATTTCTTCAGCCCGCTCACAAATTTTTCTTGTCCCAGTTTAAGAGCTTGCTGCGCAAAATAAATATTATCTGAGTAGATCAGCGCTTTTTCTAAATTCACAGCTGGTACATCGCTAACTCGGGTCACATGATACTTGCCCCAAGATGCATCTTTCTGCCACGTCTTTCCTTTTATCTGAAATACCTTATTTGGATCGAGTGTACCGTTTTCCAGCCCGATTGCTGCTGTTACTGGTTTGAGTGTCGAACCAGGTGCGAACGTGTATCTAAACCGGTTCATCTTAGGATTGTTTGGATCGCTCGCCCACTTGTTTCTCAACTCCCTCGATATTCCAAATGTATACTGATTCGGATCATAAGAAGGACTGTTCACTAACGCCAATACTTCCCCCGTTTTTGGGTGGATCGCGGAAGACGTGCCAATATCCCCTTTTAACTGATTGTAGATGGAATGTTGAACTTGACTATTAATCGTAGTCTTGACGTCTTTTCCATTCACAACATCGCTTTCGGCAAGAGTTGATTTTTCTTCTTTTTTACTGTTTAAAATCTTAATCGTCCCGCCGCTTGTTCCTCGTAGTTGATCTTCATATACTTGTTCCAGACCTGCTTTTCCAATCGAATCTTGTGAGGAGTATCCTTTTCCTTTAAGATTCTTTAGTTCTTCTGCATTCACAGGGCCGATATAGCCTGTAAGATGCGCTGCTGCTTCTTTTAAAGGATATAGACGCGTTTCTTTTTTCTGAGACTTTACTCCATCCAATGCCACTGCCTTGTGGATATTTGGGTCATCCGTTGCCATTTTTTTAATTGGAACACTGTATTCAGGCTTAACCCATGATTGATTTAATTTTGCTTCAATTTCTTCTGGAGACATGCCTAAAATTTTAGCTAACGGTATGATTGTTTTGTTTTTATCTTTCGGTAGCTCCTGAGGAACGATCAGCACCTCGTATGCTTCCCCATCAAAAGCGAGCGGATTTCCTTCACGGTCTACAATCGCTCCTCGTTTTGGAGAGATCGTCGAAGCCGAGATCGTATCCCCTTTTTTCATCTCAGGGAAGATGTGTGAGGGATTCCACTGAATCTTCCATTCTTGCGTATCTTTATCTTCCACGAGTTTCATGCCCATTTTATGTGTATAGGAGATCGGACCTGCGAGCGTATCCATCTTAACCGTGTAAGGAAGAGTGACTTTCTCGCTTTCATCCTCATCCTTTGTCTTTTGCTTTTTCATTTGAATGGCTAGATTAGTAGCTTCTATTCCCCCATAGATGCCTTTGTAGCGTTTTACGAATTCTTCCTTCGTTATTTCTTTTTGAGATTCAGAATCTAGCATTTCATACATTTTGTCAAAATCTTGTTTCTGCCATGAACTTAAATACTTTCTCAATGTATTCTCCGGCTTCGGCGGCTCAGAACATGCCGTCAATAGCCCGAAACATAGTACGGCCATTACAATCATTTTATAAAAATTCTTCAAACCATTTCTCCTTTCAAAACTCTAGTAAATTTAAACATTTGTTTAAAGATAAGACTGTTTTCTAAAGGATTTTTGTTATTTAAGAGTTCTTTTTAAAGTAAATAAAAAGTAGATTGAAGCGGAAATCATCCACTAGTCTCTTCTTAAATAAAAACAAAGTATACCAAAACAGCCCATGATAAAGAAAGTAAATCACTCTAACTGCTAGTATAACAAATGTTATGGCAATATATGACTGATAAACTCATGACGAAAAAAACACCTTTAGAGTTTTAGGGCTCTACAGGTGCTTGTTTGTTCTTTTAATAGTTAATGTGCTTTGATCCAAGATAGCGGTCTTGCCAATACTTATATGTGATATTACTTAATGTAACACCAGTACTGGACCCACTATGAACGAACTGGTTGTTGCCAATATAGATTCCTAGATGTGAAGGACCTGAAGTATACGTTTCAAAAAAGACCAGATCTCCTACAGCAGGTTCTTTTACTGAACTCGTCGCATTCCACATTTGAGCAACGGTTCTCGGAAGCTGTACGCCTTCTTTTGCAAATACATATTGAATGAAACCGCTGCAGTCAAATCCGTTTGGAGTAGTCCCGCCCCATTGATAAGGAGTACCCATTAATTCTGCAGCATTCGCGATAACATTAATCGTGATCTGATCTGCCGTTTTCGGTGTTTTTCCTTTTTGCTTTTCCACTTCATCCAGTTTGGTCAAAAAGGTATTGTTCACAATTCCTGTCACAGGCAGTCCGTACGTTTTTTGAAACTTTTCAACACTTTCCTCTGTTACGGTACCAAAATAGTCGGTAATCATCGGATATGTAAAAAAGCCAAGGTTCTTAAGTCGTGTTTGCAGTTTGATAACTTCAGCACTTCTCATCCCGAACTTCAAGTCTTTCGTTGAAGACTGAGGTGGTGTGCTTTGTGTTGGTGGTGCCGGTGTTGGTTCTGGTTTTGGCGCAGGTGCTGGTGCTGGTGCTGGTTTTGGTGGAGCTGGATTTTTCTTTTCCGCAACAGCTTTTTGAAGACGATCTAATGTCGTTGCATCTGCAACTCCTGTCGCTTTAAGCTTTTGGCTGATTTGAAACTTACGAACAGCTTCAGTCGTAATTGGACCATAGTAATCTGTAACTTTATAAAAGGTAAAAAAGCCTAAAAATTTTAAATCGGTTTGAAGATTCACCACATCTTGCCCAGTAGATTCTAACTTTAATACTTTAGTAGAAGCTTCTGTAACTTTAACAGGCGGCTTCGGCACAACCACGTTCGTTGCGGGTTTCTCTTCTTGATAGGATTTTTCCAGCAGTTTTCCGTACGTTTTTTTACCGACTATACCGTCGACAACCAGACCGTTCGCTTTCTGAAAATCCATTACCGCTTGCTTCGTAACAGGACCAAAATACGTCGTGGTTTCTGGATCTTTGAAATACCCTTTTTCTTTTAGTAAAAATTGCAGTTCTTTTACATCGCTATGGGTGATTCCCTGTTTAAGTGTTGTATCACCTAAAGAGGCTTCACCAACAAGAGGAACAGCTAAAAAAGCACCAGCAAAAGCAGAAGTCATGACTAACTTTTTTACAACTGTGTTTTCCATTTTTTCCTCCTTTTTCTAATTTACTTTCTCTTTCGTTTTATATCGACAATTTCCTTCTAAAATATATAAAAAGAACAACAAAAAATGACGAAAATAAAAAATAGGGCAAAAGTGTGAGAAATACCATAATATGCTTAAAGTTTCACATGTTTTGGTAATATTAAAGAAAATAGTAAATTTCAAAGGAGCTTATCTTGAAAAAATTACTTTTCATTCTAGTCCTCGCTTTTATGGTCGGAGCTTTCTATGGCTACTACCAAGATAAAAAAACGGAAGCGCAAGAAGAAGGAAAAATGGATACACTGCTTTCAAACAAAAATACTAATCAAGACAAAGCAAATGTAACAAAGGAGAATGGCGTAACCTTAATTAAAAATGTTCCTTTGATTATGCAAATGCCAGAACTGGATCGAGGCTGTGAGGTTACATCTTTAGCCATGCTACTGCAATACGCAAAGGTCGATGTAGATAAAATGGAGTTAGCCAAAAAGATCAAGAAACTAGACACACCGTATGAACATAAGAACGGTGTCTATTATTACGGAAACCCGAATGACGGATTTGTTGGAGACATTTATACGTTTGATAAAATGGGATATGGCGTCTATCATAAACCAATAGCCTCTTTAGGAGAGAAATATTTACCAGATAGAATAAAAGATATCAGCGGACAATCATTTAAGGATGTACTTCGAAATATTGAAAAGGGCAAGCCCGTTTGGATTATTACGAATGCCACTTTTAAGAAGTTGCCAGAAAATGAGTTCCGTACATGGAACACGCCATCAGGAAAAGTTCAGATTACATGGAAAGAACATTCTGTTGTGATTACAGGATTTGATGAGGAAAATGTTTATATTAACGATCCATTAGTTAATAAACCCAATCGGAAGTTGCCGAAAGATGCTTTTCAAAAAGCATGGGAGCAGATGGGGTCACAAGCGATAACCATTCATTAATGGGAGGAGATAGTTTGAGCAGGTCAACTGCATTTTTAGTTCTATTAGGAGTACTATTTACTTTTTCGATACTGTCGTGGTTTATTTCATTTAATGATGTTACTAAAGACATCGTTTATTTTACCGGCTTACTCATCGCCATTCTCTTACGTTTCTTTTATAAAAGAAAATCTGAAATGAACGATAAAAAGCACTGAGACGGCCCAGTGCTTTTAGTAAAGATGTTTGATCAAACGAAGGAGCAACCGAGGAATAAAGGATAGAATCGCCCATAGAATTTCAAAAATGATTTCAAATATGGCGTAGTCTCTTATATCCAATAAAAACTCTCGAAAAACTCCTGGGTCTTTCTTTTTCTTTTTATCTTGCTTCATTTCCATTAGTTAACACTGTGAAGATCAATCAATTCATAGACAAGTCGTGTGGTGTCTTCCTTCCACGTTAACTCTTTTACAACAGCTTTCCCAGTCGGGGAGCTGTTTTCGTTTTTTTGTAATGTAAATGGATGATCTAAAATAAAAAGCTGATAGCCGGAAAGTGTAATTTGAAATTTGTTTCCTTCAATGCGTTTTTCCTTTCCACCCGTAACAACGTTGGAATGCACCGTAATCGGCATTTGCATAGTATCACCTTCAAATTAGTTTTTCTTTTTATTGTAGCACTCCGTGTTTCTAAATGGTTCGATTTCGGTGAAAATTTCTATAAATGAACAGCGCGATCGTTATCCCTATAAATGCACCGACTGAATCGATCATGACATCTTCAACATGTGGTGTACGGTTAACTGTAAAGCTTTGATGAAATTCGTCTGAAGCTGCATAAAGGATCGCTAAAACGAGCGACGTAATAAAAGTTAAACCTTTGTTTAAATTTAATTTTAGGGCACGGAATAATAAGAATCCTAAACCAAAATATACTGAGAAATGCGCTGCTTTTCGAATAAAAAACTCGATAAATTGAGCTGGTCCTAATTTCTCGATACTAACTTCATCACCTGCATAATTAAAGACAGTCGAAGAAAATAGTGAGCTTATAAAATCCATATCTAAAAATTGTGAGATCGTTGGCCGCAAATCCTGCTTTTCATAAGGCTGCGAGCTCGCATAAAAAATCATCCCAGCCCATAATAAGACGGGAAGCCAATAAATGAAGAATTTTTTCATCGTTAATCACCTGTTTATATTCGGAATGATACTATCTTATCACATTAAGTCCTTATCACATTTAGTCATAAAAAACCCTGCCGTAATCAGCAGGATTTCTCACATTCTATTTAAATAAATTAAACATATATTCTGCCCAAATTGTGTTTCCTTTTTCGTTAGGCTCATAGTTTTTTGTGACATAATTATAAATCTCTTCTGAATTAACATCTGGCCAAGCAACCCAATGGTCCACATAAGGAATCTCATTTTCAGATGCATACTTTTCTAAATCCTTAACCTGGATCGCATATGTTTGCGGCTTATGGATTGGATTCGGTGGCTGGAGCAAAATGATCGCCTCGGGATTCGCTGCTTTTATAGCTGTAATCATTTGATCAAGTACATATAGAGTATCCTTCATGGGAACGATCTCGTTATTATCGTTCAACAATACTGGTTCAATGAGAACGATATCAGATTTCTGTTTGATTAAATCTTTATAACTCTGTTCTTTTGGAAATTCCAAGCTAGTTTGTTCACCGAAGCTGGTTGTTGTGATTGAGATGTCTTTTCCGTATGAAGCCATCATTTTATCAGTAAAAAGTTTTACCCATGATCCTGGTTCTGCAGAAGTCAGGTTTGACCCTACGAGTGTAAAAGTTAACGCTTCCCCAGCTTCTTTTTTCTTTTGATATCGTTCAGCGATGCCATTTGGAGCGTTTGTAAAATGGTCGCTTGTCTGTTTTTGAACAGCTGTACTTTTCGTTTGAGGCTGCACTTCAGGTTCATTTTTCATCTTTAACTTTGCAGCATGAGCAGTCTTCTCAAGTTTGTAATTATAGTAAAAATGTCCGCCTATCACACTAAGAAAACATATTAGTATGATGAACACAGTTAAAAATCGTTTCAACCGTCTCACCCCTTATATAATCTAACTACTATCATAATGGGTAAAATTTTCTAATACAAGAAAATGTTGAAAAATGCAGAAGGGTATCGAATGCCGTCATGTTTAAATAAATTCACGAAAGGAATATTAAAAAAGGTACAGGTAAACGAATTCTCTAAGGAGTGATTTTGTAATGGGCGAAGCATTATTCAAAGGTACAGCAAAAGCGAAGGGCGGACGTAATGGCCACGTGACATCTGGCGATGGTTTAATTGATGTCGATCTCGTTATGCCAACTGAAAAAACAGATAAAAAAGGTACGAATCCAGAAGAACTGTTTGCGGCTACTTATTCATCGTGTTATGACGGAGCGCTGAATTTAGTTGCTAAGAAAATGAAAAAAAATATCGACTCCACCACTACTGCTGAAATTAGTTTTTTGAAAGACGAGGCAGATGGAGGATTTAAAATCGCCGCTGTATTAAATATAGAGATCAATGGCGTTACACAGGAAGAAGCAGAAGAATTGGCGAAGGAAGCTCATAAAGTTTGTCCTTATTCAAAAGCCACTCGTGGAAATATTGATGTGGAATTAAGACCAAAAGCAATCTAATAAGTGGTAAAACCAGGCTGAAGATGGCCTGGTTTTTATTTATTTTCATTTATTAACCTCTTAACCGCTTCGTTTAATCCGTTTTTCGCCTCTTTTAATCGTGTGATTTCCTTTTTGAACCGATTCTTACTATTCATTAATTCTTTCCCTCGTTCATCTGCCATTCTTCTTACTTCATCCGGATTTGGTCCGCCTTGTATTGTTCGCCGGTTAACGAAATCGATCGGACACACTGCTCGATTCCATTCTTGTTGGGTCAGTAATGCATTTGCATTTTTGGTGATGATTTCATTTGCCCGTTTAAGCGGAAGATCGCTCAGCTCGATGTTGCAGAGTGTGCATTCATTTGCGATCGTACTGGCAATTTGATGCGCCAGCCGGAAAGGAACTTGTTTTTCGCGTGTGAGTATATCCGCAAGCTCGGTGATCGTTATGCAACCCGTTTTTGCTCGGTTTAAAGCGGCTTCTTTATCGACTTCCATCGTTCGAATGACTGCATGCATCAGATGGATAACCCGGTTCGCTTTTTCAAAACTCCGATACAGATGAGGCTGCAAGTCATCCTCGGTATCTACGATGTCTCCAAAAGGAGTGTTGTGGATCATCTGGATGGCAGCAGTTGCTTCTCCTGCTGAACTGCTCGCCAATGAGCGCGAATGCTCGATGGATACGGGGTTTCTTTTTTGCGGCATAATGCTGCTGATCTGGACATAAGGATCAGCTACTCGGACCAAACCGAATTCACGGGTCGCAAGCTGAAGGAAGTCTTGAATCCACCTGCCGCAATTGACCATCATCGTTAGGACGGATGTCGCTGATTCCAGTAAATAATCGGCGCCGGCAATGCTATCATACGAATTTTCCACAAGATCATGAAACCCGAGAAGCTCACATACTCTTTTTCTATTGATCGGAAACCCCGTAGTGGATAAGGCAGCGGCCCCTAATGGAGAACGATTCACGGTATCATATGCGCTCCACAATCTTTTCAAATCGCGAATGAGAACATCAAATATAGCGGTTAAATAATGACCGAGTGTTGTAGGCTGTGCGGGCTGCGTATGGGTATAAGCGGTCATGATGGTTTCGGCATGCTTGTGGATTTGTTCGAGTAAGGCATCTGCTAACAGTTGTGAGCTTTGAATTAGGTTAAGAATGTGATTCCGCAGGACAAGTCTGTACATGGCGACACCCATGTCGTTTCGGCTCCTTGCAATATGGATGTTCCCCGCAAGTTCTGGACCAATTTCGCTACTGATTCGGTGTTCCATCATAAAAAACAAATCTTCAAATTGCGGATCGTATTCGAGTTTTCGACAGTCGATTTTGGCGACCTTCTCGACCGCCTTCAAAATATGTCCTGCTTCTTTTTTATCGAGGATCGATTGCTCTGTAAGCATCACCACATGAGCACGATGAATTTCAAACATTTGTTTAAATAAAAAGTCACGCTGATCATTAAAGACAGGACGAAGCAATTGCTCAACATACGTTTTACCGGGAAAACAAGTACCTTCCCCTTTTATGAATGAATCCTTATCAGGCATGATTTTCTCTCCTTATTGAAAGGCGATTCGGACGTAAAACAAATTAATATATAGTTTATGTATGGGTTTGGGATTGGGTACTCAGGTAGCGGTTTACGGTACGTGTTATTTTTGCTGTTACACGATTCCACATAAATGCCTCGTGAAGCTAAATAAACACCTTTCGAATCCCCATAAAACATTCACAACGCCACATAAAACTCTTTTTTTATCCAAGTTCAAAAAAATAAAAAAAGGCTCACCTAAATTAGGTCAGCCCATTCGTTATTTAACTTAATATCTACTTTTCAGCCAAAACCTCTACAAATTCTCTCATATAATCCGGTAGATCTGGTGGCCGGCGGCTCGAAACAAGATGGCCATCAACGACTACAGGTTCATCGATCCATTCTGCACCTGCGTTTTCCATGTCATCCTTAATGCCCGGTGTACTTGTAACTTTTTTTCCGTTCAGCACTTTTGCTGAAACCAGCACCCAGCCGGCGTGACAGATTTGGCCGATCGGTTTCTTATTATTCTCCATATACTGCACCATCTCTAACACTTCCGGAAAACGGCGCAGCTTGTCCGGCGCCCATCCCCCCGGAACGAGGATGGCGTCATAATCTGCAGGATTTACATCACCAAATGCATAGTCAGCTTCAGCTGGAACACCGTATTTTCCAATGTATGTTTCCCCTGCCTTTTCACCCACAAGCTCAACGATCGCACCTTCTTCACGCAATCGAAGAATCGGATACCACAGCTCCAGATCTTCAAAATCATGATGAACAAAGCTGATTACTTTTTTATCTTTTAAACGCATGTTTAACAGCACCTCCAATGACTAAACTAGCTATTTACATATACTCTATCACTTTTCCCATAAAAACGTTTTACAAACTTCAGTCAGCAAAACTCAAGATATAAGGTTAATTGAAAGGCGGAATTTAAACATATGTTTAAAAATAATAAGTTAAAACCCGGATTATTTGTCCGGGTTTCTTTGTGTTTTATGAATTTTTCAACCCGGTATGTGGGATTAAGCATGAGGCTTTCTTAAGGAGTTAATTTTGTTTCAATTGAATGATTTCACGGTCATGCTCGGCAATTTTAAATTCATAATACTTAAGATCATTTTTCCGAACCATGTTTTCTTCAATGTTTGTTACACTTTTTTTTAAGTCAGTTACATCTTTTTGTAATTCTAAAATTCCTTGTTGGTTTTGTTTAGTCAATTTCACTAGCAATTCCAGCATTTCTTTATCGCTCATACTTTCCACCTCCTTTTATTCTAGTTTATCAAAGTTTACAACCTATTACTTCTGTGAAAATTAAACAAATGTTTAATTTTGATATTATTAACTTCTAATGATTTTTTTTATTTCTTCAATATCATGCAATATATTTTTTGCAATTTTAATCATTTCTTCATACATTTTTTCCATTTCATTTTCTTTGTTAACATTTTTTGACATAAAAATCACCTCTTTATATAAAGTCATAGACCATTTACTATATCAAAGTCCTATCCTTAATTCTCCTGCCAAAGTTATACAAATGTTTAAAAAACCACACCTTTAAGATGTGGTTTTCTGCCCGTATTCTTTGAATTTTTCTGTCATGAGTTCCATTTCTTCATCATCTAAAATAACGGGTTCGCCAATGCATTTCGTCCGGTAATAAATTTCACAGCAGAACTCGATTTCTTCTGCGATGTTAAATGCGTTGGCTATGTTCTGTGCGCCTGAAAGGAAACCATGATTCGCCAGCAATACCGCCTTGCGGTTTTCCATTGCGTTAAACGCATTTTCTGCAAGTTCCGGCGTTCCGAAACTCGCATACTCGGCGCAACGGACATCTCTGCCAGCGTGTGCCACGAGGTAAGAAACGGCTGGAAGATCCCAACGCATAGCGGATATCGTTGTTGCGAACGGTGAATGTGTGTGAACGACCGCGTTGATGTCATCTCTTCGCTTATAAAAAATGGAGTGCATCGATAATTCGCTTGATGGTTTACGGTCACCATCCATGGCCTCGCCGTCTAAATCCACAACGACCACATCTTCAGCCGTCATCACATCATAGTCGATTCCGCTTGGGCTGATCGCGATCAATCCACTATCACGATTAAAAATACTAATGTTCCCGCCCGTTCCTTTTGTGAGTCCGCGCTGAATCATTTGCTGGCAGTAATAGACGACTTGTTCACGTTCATGTTGTAATAGCATCAGGTGCTCCTTTAAACAGTTTTTGCAGATTTTCTTCGTATGGTGCCTGAACGATTCCTTTTTCCGTAACGATTGCTGTGATGAATTCGTTTGGAGTCACATCAAACGCCGGGTTATATACCTTTACGCCTTTTGGTGCAGTGTAGACGCCAAAGCGGTTCGTCACTTCTTCCTCCCCGCGTTCTTCAATCGGAATTTCCTTGCCTGTCGGTGTCCGGAGATCGATCGTTGGTGTTGGTGCCGCTACGTAAAAAGGAATATCAAAGTTTTTCGCTAAAATGGCGACACCCATCGTACCGATTTTATTCGCAGCATCACCATTCGCTGCCACTCGGTCACAACCGACGATAACTGCCTGAATTTTACCTTGTGACATGACCATCGCCGCCATGTTATCTGTAATCACTGTAACATCGATTCCCGCTCTTTGAAGTTCCAGTGCAGTTAGTGTTGATCCTTGGAGGCGCGGACGTGTTTCATCAGCGTAAACTTTGATGTCCCAGCCTTTTTCTTTTGCAAGGTACATCGGAGAAGTCGCCGTTCCATACTTCGTAGTGGCAAGCGCCCCAGCATTGCAGTGCGTTAAGATGCCCATTCCATCGGATAAAAGGGTTAGGAGATGTTCACCGATCATGCGGTTGATCTCTTCGTCTTCTTTATGAATGGCGATCGCTTCTTGAAGAAGTTCGTTTTTGATCTCGGAAACTTTTAAATGAGCAAGCGAGTTCGCTTTCTCTTCCATACGCTCTAATGCCCAAAAAAGGTTGACCGCTGTTGGTCTTGAAGTCGCGAGATAATCGGATTTTTCTTTTAGGATTGCGAAAAATTCGTCGCAGCTGTTTTCTGGAGCATTTTTTACTCCTAAATAAAGTCCGTATGCGGCTGACACACCGATTGCCGGAGCACCGCGCACTTTCATCGTTACAATCGCATCCCACACACTTTCGATGGTTTGATAGGAATCATATCGTATTTCGTTTGGAAGAGTTGTTTGGTCGAGCAAGATGAGCTCGCCGTCTTTCCACTGAATCGGTATTAATTGTTCTGTCATTTACATCACCTTTGAGCCTTTCACCATTTTTTCTGCTTCCATCATCGTTGCAATAAAATCTTTCCCGTTTGAATGAAGGGCACGTTTTTTAATAAACGAAATTGCTGCGGTTAAACAAATACGCTCAGCTTCGATTCGTTGATCTGAGTCTGAAATAGACGTAATATCTTTCACTTTTGCCAATCCTATTATTCTTCTAACGAGTTCGAGACCCGTGACAGCAGCTGTATCTGCTAAAACTTCTTGAAGGTACCACTCTTTAAAAGCTGGCTGTTTCGCTGTCAGTTCCGTCACATGGTTCTCCCATTGAGTGAGGAATTTTTCCTTAAATAGATCGATTACCTGTTCAATCGTTTTTTCAACCCAAGCGGTAAATTCGGTATTTCCGTGAGCCCGTCCGTTTGCCCATGCAAAGAAAAGATTAGCTATTACGTTTCCGATGTCATACCCCATAGGTCCATAAAAGGCAAACTCTGGATCAATCACTTTTGTACGGTCTTTCGAGATAAAAATAGAACCAGTATGAAGATCACCGTGCAATAAAGACTGCGCATGATTCATAAAACTAAATTTAAGCTTTGCCGCTTCTAATTTTAATTCTTTATCGTTATAAATGGTAGACCGAATCCACTCTTCGTTTCCGGCTGTGAGATCATTTCTGTTGTTTTGATCGTAAAATGGCTCCGTGTACACGAGGTCTTCGGTAATCTCACAAAGCTCTGTGTTTATGTAATTCTGTACAAGTCTTTTTTTCTCTTTATGTTCCATGACCACGTCTGAAGTTAAAAGCAGATTTTGCACCATGAATGTCGTGATGTGGTCCGCAAACGCCGGGAATGTTTCATGGTTGAGAAGCGCCGTCCTCATAATCGTATACTCCGAAAGATCCTCCATTACGCAGCATCCCATCGCTTCATCGAACAAATAAACAGTCGGAACCAATCCCGGCGATAATTGATCTTGCAGCTGAAGGACATTGGATTCAATGCGGATGCGGTCTGTTGAAAGCTTGAACTCATCCGAAATTCGAGCGGTGTGCCCGGCTTGTTTAACAATGACTGAAGTACCGTGCTTTTCATCCACAACACGAAACACATAGTTCAAGTTTCCATCGCCGATCTCTTTACATACCAGCTCCGCATCACTTTGGAAAATAGTAAGTTTTTCTTTTACAAATTCTATAACATCTGATGAATTCATTAAAAAATACGCAGAAAAACGCGACATCCAGCTTCCCCCTCAATCTTAGCGCTCAACCATTAAAGAAAGCGCTTACAATATACATTATCAAGATATAACTTGGAGACATGTAAGTCAATTGAAAAACATAAGCAACTATCTTCTCTTTCCTCCCTCGATATGTTAATATTTTTGAGTTAAAGACTATCTAAAAATTCACAAAATGTATAATTTATATAGTTTCCAATATTACAGCATAAGGAAGTGTTCGCATTATGGCGATTTGGAAGCGAAATTTATGGGTGCTGTGGGTCGGCGTTTTCTTCACTTCAGCCAGCTACTCCATGGTCGTTCCTTTTTTACCTCTTTTTCTTCTTCAAATTGGTGTTCATGACCACATTGAAATCTGGTCTGGTCTCATATTCAGTTCTGCGTTTTTAGCTGGTGCAATCGCCTCGCCGTATTGGGGTATGATGGCTGATAAATATGGAAGAAAACCGATGATCATCCGTGCCGGAATTTTTCTTTTCATCATTTATACATTAACCGCATTTGTGACAAATGCTTATCAGTTGATCGGATTGCGCATCGCACAAGGTCTCTTAACGGGATACATTCCAGGGGCGATTGCATTGATCGGAACGAATACTCCGAAAAAACGAGTCGGCTATGCGATGGCGATGATCTCGACTGCCGGAGCGTCTGGCGGAATCATGGGACCTCTCTTAGGCGGAGGTCTGGCGGAATTGTTCGGCAACCGCTGGGCATTTGCGAGCGGTGGGTTTTTATCATTAATCTCTACACTTTTGGTTATCTTTTGGGTGAAGGAAGAAAAATTTACACCGAGTACGGAAAAAGGGTCCGTTCTGAAAGACTTACGGGTCGCAGCGGCGAACAAGCCTTTTATGAGTGTTCTGTTTTTATCGATTATAACGGGAATTTCCGTTTTAACGATCGAGCCTGTACTTCCTCTTCATATTTTAAAAATCAGCGGATCTTCAGCCGATAACACGGCATTGATCGCAGGCATTGTTTTTTCATTGCCAGGTATCGCCAGTATAATTTTTGCCGCCTATTGGGGAAGGATGTCAGACCGGATCGGATTTGCGAAAGTGTTAATGATTGGATTGCTCGGCGGAGGAATTGGAACAATTGCTCAAGCTTGGTTCGATGGAATCTGGGGCTTCTCATCTGTTCGCTTTCTGTATGGAATTTTCTTTTGCGGAGTGTTTCCCGCCTTAAACGGGCTAATTATCCAGACTACCGCTGATGAGTTCAGGGGCCGTGCATTCGGATTACAGCAGACCGCAACTCAGATCGGGGCGATGCTCGGACCGCTGATCGGTGGAATCATCGGAGGATTTTTTCCGGTTTCAATGGTGTTCGTCATAACTGGATTGATGCTGTTGGCAGCGATGTTCATGGCGTATAAATTTAGAGCAAATAATGAGAATAAAGAGCTTAGGGAAGCTTCTGGTGCTTAGTTGAAAGGAGTGTTTTCGATGGGGACTTGCAATATTGATCATTCATTGGAAGATGTGAAGAAAAAATTAGCTGATCAAACTGAGTTTATGCCAAGTGAATTGGTGGAGCAAGTTGATGCGGCGTTAACTTCAAAATCTGATCAGGATTTCCTGAACGAAGTCTTTCATTTGTTGAAAAAGTACGATCTTGCTGATGAGGAAGAAAAGTTATTGCGTAACGAAAAATTGAGTGCATTAATATAGTAAAAACCCGGATTTTCTCCGGGTTTTTATTATGGATTTTTAACTCGGCTGATTGTGAATCAAATGTGCAGAGCTGTTACACGAATCCACATAAAACCCCACTTTTCGCACATAAACGCACTTTACATAAAAAAAACAGGACCGATTCCGGATCCACGATCAGCTGTTCATCCACTTTTGTGTTTTTTGTTTGTTTCCGTTCATTTTTGAGGTGAAAAAGACTGACACCAAAATTTCTTTTTGGGTCAGTCTTTCCATCCTCATTTACTTCTTTTTAGCTTTCTCTTTTTCTTTCTTTTTCAGCTCATCAGATATTTTCTGAAGTTCTTTTACATCAACTTTCTTTTCTTTTACCTTTTTAATCATCTCATCCATTTGTTTGGATGTTTTAATGTTGTACTTTACAAGGTCCAGAAGCGACTCTCTGCATACATTATCTTTGCTTAGGTTTGTATACAATCTTACATATGCTTCTATTACTGTATCGTAGCTGTCCTGAGATTTCTTGGCTTTGTTAAACTCATTGATGACAGCTTGATATTTTCCGAGAACAACAGCCACTTTATCTTGGCTTACTTTATCATTTTTATCCGGCTTGATTGCGGAAGCATCTTTATTGATTTGCTCAAGGGCTTTTTTTGCGTCCTTTTCATTATTTAATTTCTCGTCTAAATCCGCTTGCGATTTAGAAGATTTTTTCTGTAATGCTTCTTTTTCTTTCTTCTCTCTTGCTTTACGTGCTTCCTCAGATTCTTTTATCGTTAATTTGAAGGATTTCGTTTTTTCGATATTACCCGCTTTATCAGTACTGCTGTACTCAATCTTGTATTCTCCGATTTCTTTAAGCTTAAAGGCCGCACTGTACGTTTTCCATGATTGTCCGTTAATGCGATAATGAATGGAATTAACTCCAGACAAATCATCTTTAGCAGTAAGTGTGATTGTAACTTGCTCCGTATAGATATTTTCTTTTTTCACAGGAGATAGCTTAGCTGTAGTCTCTGCCGCTTTAGTATCAATCGTAAGCGCCAATGATTTCGTGCTTTCAACATTTCCTGCTTTATCTGTACTGCGGTACTCAATCTTGTATTTCCCTGCTGTTTTCAGTGTGAAAGATGCAGTGTACGTTTTCCACTCTTTTCCATCAATACGGTATTGAGTTGATTTCACACCCGATAATTTATCAGTCGCAGATAGTTTTACTGTTACAGTCTGATTAAAAATATTCCCCGATTTTTCAGGTGATGTTTTTACTGTCGTCACTGGTGCAGTTGAATCTACCGTTACTGACAACGACTTGGTACTTTCAACATTTCCTGCTTTATCCGTACTGCGATACTCAACTGTATATTTCCCTGACTCTAGTTTGAATGGAGTACTGTACGTTTTCCACTCTTTTCCGTCAATGCGGTATTGCGTAGATTTCACACCCGATAAAACATCTTTTGCTGACAAGCTGATCGTTATAGGCTTCGCAAAAATGTTTCCTTCTGAAACTGGCGATGTTTTCGCTGAAGTTACAGGAGCATCCATATCAATCGTAAATTCTATTGTTTTAGTTACCTCTTTATTACCTGCTTGATCAGTACTACGGTATTCAACTTTGTATATACCAGACTTATTTACTGTGAATGGTACATTGTACGTGTTCCAAGCTTGCCCGTTCACACGATATTCAGAAGACATTACTCCTGACTTATCATCTTGAGCAGCTAAAGTAACTGTTACTGGTTTTGTAAACAGCTTATCAGTCTGCACGGGTGATAATTTAACGGTAGTCGTTGGTGCTGTCGTATCGGGAACCACCGGACTCTTAATTTCAAACTCTGTTACTTTGCTATCTTCTACATTGTTCGCAAAATCTGTACTGCGATATTCGATTTTGTACGATCCCACATCACTCACTGTGAATGGTGCTGTATAATCGATCCACTCTTTTTCGTTTATGCGGTATTGAGTAGATTGCACGCCTGATTCATCATCTTCAGCGGACAATGTTACCAATACTGGTTCTGTAAACGGTTTGTCCGTAAGCTCCGGTGATGTTACTGCTGTTGTTACAGGTGCTGATGTGTCAGGAACGACCTGACTCTTAATCTCAAACTCTAGTACCTTAGTATCTTCCATATTACCTGCAAAGTCTGTGCTTCTGTACTCGATTTTATAAACACTTTCTTCACTTAACGTGAATGGTGCTGTGTAATCGATCCATTCCTGCTCATTGATGCGATATTGCGTTGATTTAACTCCAGAATTATCATCTGATGCTGTGAATGTAATAGTCACTGGTTCTGTAAATGGACCATCCGTCTGCTCTAGCGATGTCGCAGCTTCTGTCACTGGTTTTACTAGATCAGCGGTTCCAGTTACTTCTTTTGTATCACGCACACGTATACGGTTTCCGCCTGCATATTTTCCGCTTAATCCTACAGCTTCTAAAAAGTCTCCAGTATTAAGAGCAGGGACAGGACCTGTTTGGTTGACAATATATCCGTCAGTAAATACTAAAATGTCACCAGAACCGTCGTTCACAATGTACGAATTCTCATCAAATTTCGAAACGACTCTTCCATTTATTTTTATGAGAAGTCCTTGATTTTCTTCAAGAGATGCCTCCATTGTTGTGACCGTTTTTGGTATCAGAGGTGTTCCTTCTCCAATTTTGATAACATCCATTGCAAAGTTATCAAATTCAAGCTCTTTGTTGTTTTCAAATGTTTTTACATGGCCATAGATTCTTACTTTATCGCCCAGCTTCAAGCTTCCGTCCGGCACTTCGTTAAATGCCATGATTCCGCCCGTTTCATCTTCTACATAAAAAGCATCATAGAAGGATCCAGCTGCACTTGTAACTGTACCTTCAACTACTGCAGGTGTGCCATCTGCCATTTTGCGAACATCCCCGATTGAAGTAACACGGTTCATTTCTCTTTGTGCAAGCCAGTTGATCACATTAAGTCCGAGTTCATTGTTTCCTTTTGGACTATAAGACTCGTCCATTTGTTTATCGTTCACGAAGTTCATTCCTGAAACGACGATGCGACCTTGTCCGACTGTTTCAGCTGCAATCGCCGGAATTGCAGATCCGCCAGTTGCATCAGAAGCAATGTCGTACACATTAAATCCGCTTGTAACAGAAGTTTGGTATGTGGTTTCGTTTCCCTTTGCGAGAATCGTGACTGTGTCACTGTCTGTTAAAGGCTGATGACCCACTTTTTCTAGGCTCGTTCCAGAATAATATTCTACTGTTGAAACGCGGTCTGTAAGGTTGTTTTTAACAAGACCTGGATGCAGTCTCACAGCAAATTTATATTTTTGATCTGTCCAGAAGTTTCCATCCTTACTGTCATCGTTAATTTGGTCGTTATTAATTTGAACCGTGGCACCCATCTGTTCCAACATATCGTTATTTACAGCTGGATTGTTGTTATAGTTACTTTTATCAGTGAGGAAGAGTGATCCTCCAGTTTTTACATAGTTAGCAACCGCTGTTTTTTCGTCAGCTGTTAAGGCTGTGAAAGGATGTGTAATCACTAAAATGCTTGCGTTTGCCAGCACTTCTGCTGTAATCGGCGCTTTATTCTCAGCAACCGTGTAGCCTTCCTGCTGAACCATTTTTGTGAAAGCTTTGAAATTGTCTTTGTATGTTCCAGTATCCGTCGTTGTGTTTTCATTTTTATGAGCCGCATCAATCAGAACGGTTTTTCCTAAAGACTCTTTTACGTTTACATCGAGAATCTCTTTATTGTCCGCTGGCTCGTCTCCGGTTGGAGTATCAACGACTGCAATGATTTTATGCTCACCGTTAATTGGGCTCTGCCATGTTACAGAGGCTGACTGCACACTTTTAGCCGCAATGCTTGGAATTGCTTTGCTGCCGATTAAATGAGCTTCGTCTTCTATATCATAATAAAATTTAACCGTTAAATTCGTTAAATCCTTCGTACCTAAGTTAGAGATTCCTGCAGACAAGTTAGCCGGGTTCCCTACGATTGCCACTCCGTCTGTCAGATTAACACCGCTAACACGTACGTCAACCTCTTTTTCCTGTGACCAGATCGGTGCGCTGTAAATACGTTCTCCATCTTTTTGCGTCACTTTCACTACAAACCATTGCTGGCCGCCAGTAACCGTAATTTCTGGATTCCAGGTGAAATCTTTTGTGCCTGGAGTGATAGAATCTACAACTTTAGCTCCATTCGTTAAAAGCTCTACTTTTTCAATCTCATCGTTGGATTGATAGGTTGCTGGCAAAAATTCGAACCCTTTTACACTGCGGGACTCAGCTACGTTGTCTGATCCTTTAATATCAAAAGTAATCGTATTGCCGTCTACTACTGAACCCATGTATTTTCCGTTAGCTAAAACATCAAGTGTAAAGTTAGGGTCTTCTTCCATATAAACACGGCGATTTTTCATCGCATGTAATAATGAAGCCTGGGAGTTGTTATCTGTAACGATAACTGTCCGTTTCATTGTTTGCCCCCAAGTTCCATCATGGTTGTCTTCACCAAACGTAGGTGCGACATGCCATCCAAGGTCTAATGCACTGTAAAATTTCTTATCCGCATTTGCATAAGCATAGTTTCCAGAGCCGTTTCCTACTTCGAGCATCGTGAACAGCTTATCTACATTTTTATCATATGGCATGAAATTGTTGAACGCATTAGCTGACATATCAGGGTGGTTAAACTGTGCAGCAACGTCATCATATGTTAACACCCAAGCATAATAGCTGTTCAGATCCTGATACATTTTTGTGTTTAGGTTACGGTCTATAAAATTCTCCGTACCGAATACGTTTGAATGTCCCCAAGTCGTAGAAGTCATCTCAAACGCCGGGAATACAGAAAAGTTGTCATTAGAGTACTGCTTCGCAAGATCCTTAGTCAGCTGCCATTCTGTACCGCCCGTTCTTTCCGGCTTTCCTTTATGGTCTACCGTATCAGATCCCAGTTTTTCTGGATCGATATCATGAGAGTGGTCTGAAAAAGCAAACCAGTCATAACCATGAGCGATTGCTGCCTTTAATGCATCCTCTGGTGATCCCGTACCATCATGAGAAATGTTCGTATGATTATGTGTAGTTCCTCTTAAATGCGGCCCGCCTGTAAAAGGTGCTTTTACCGTAAATGACCATGTGAACTCACTGGTGTTTCCTAATTGATCTGCGCCGCTTACTTTCACAGTGTGGAGTCCCACCGGCAGATTTTCAGTCAGCGTTAACACTACCTGTTTATCATTGATGACAGCTTGTGACGTAACCTCTTGCTCGTCTAAAAATACTTTTCCTTTTGCTGCATCAACTTCACTTGGATCGTTCCATTGCACAGAAATCACAGGCTTGTAATTTTCTACAATCGAATCCTTGCCTGGTGTTTCGCCAATGAAAACGGGACCTTCTTTATCATCCACAACAGATACGGTTTGCGTTTCTGTTTTTTTCGTATCTGTCTGATTTTTCGCTTCGATATAATAATCAAAACCGCCTACAGGAATTTGATCTGCAGCTACAGTGACTGTATATTCGTGATTGCCTTGATCAGTCATCACAATGGACTGATACTCACTTTCTCCTGTCTTTTTATAATAAAAAGTTACAGAATCTGCTCCCTGTACATCAGCTGTAAAAGTAAAATCAGCGTTTGTGTACACTTTTGTTACCGGTGTATGCGTAATAGAAAGCGGGAAAAATTCTTTTAGATCTCCCGTGCTTCTAGGCAAAATTTGATAGCCTGATAAATAAGGAGCTGCAGATTTGTATTGACTTAGCAGACCCGTAAATTCATAGCTGCTGTTAAGCTTGAAGTCTGTTGCGGCAGCTATGGCAGTATTCGCTAACACACGAACGGTAACTGTTTTTCCTGCCTCATCCGTAATGGTAACGTTTGTTCCGCCTGAAGTATCCGGTGCCGCTGGAATATTTGTCACTTTTCCTTTAACGGCTACCAGCTTACCTTCCTGTAATTCAGCTTTATTTCCATCGTTAAGATCAACAATAGTCATAGCTGTTGGAGCAGGCACCTCTTCCGTTCCGATTTTTTCGATCGAAGTCGGCTTTAATTCCGTTAATCCATTATAGAAATCAATCGTTCCTGTAATTTTCAGCTTGTCTCCTTTAACTACATCAGGAGTAGTTCCGCCAAATACATTGATTCCTCCCGTATCATCTTGAACGTAAAAACTGCTATTCTTTGAATCAACGATTTTATCATCTACAGTTACAACTGCTTCAATCGTAGCAGTTTGTCCAAGTCGTTTAGGTTTTCCATTCGCGTCCATCTCTCTAACCGCACTAATTTTTGCAGTGCCAGTTAAAGGAGGAAGCTGCTCACCAGGATCTGTTGGTGTCGAAGGTTGATTAGATGAGTTCAACGGGTTTGCAACCGCTTTCAAAAAATCGGCAGCGTTATCATTCGTATCCCATCCATTTCCTTTGCTTCCGTCTTGGGCAGGATCAGATCCGTCGTTAGCTTTTCGCACGACGCTTTCTGTGTTTGTAGGTGCAACTGTTGGTGCTGTACCTTCAAATGCACTCGCTGTCGTACCAAAACCAACATAATCAACAATTGAAGTGTCATTTGATTTAGCAGTCTTTGGCAATGCTGTTGTACTATTTACAAGAGCTACTTTACCAGCTGTTCCTGATAAAGCTATCGTCCCTACTGCCTCAGGTGTCGGAAGGTCTACAGTTCCTCCAGTTCCATTCTTTTCTTGAATTAAGTAATAACTATGAGGTTTAATAATTCCTGTGAGGGTCGTAACTAAATAATTCCCTGTTGTACTTGCTGTTGCTGAATCGTATTGCACAGACCATCCATTCAAATCTACTTCAGCATCGGTAGGATTATAGAGTTCTATAAAATCATTTTTATAGACTGCTCCGTTGTTTCCTCCTCCACCATAAACTTCACTAATTACCACATGGCTAGCTGCTTCTGCATGAACAGAAGGCAATTTCGCGAATGGTACTAAAGTATTAGATAGTAATACTCCAGTTAGGGTGATCCCTAGCCATTTTTTCCTTATTTTCATTAAAACCTGTACCCCCAATTGGTTTAATATGCCTAGCTTAAATAGAATAGCAAATAAATCGACAAAAATATTCATTTATTTCAAAAAATTAAAAAGTTTACATTTTTATTAAAAATCCACTTTACTTTGGAAAAAATTTTCGCCATGATAAGGATTGTGATTCATTTTTCAAGGGGGATAAAAAGCGATGAAACAAAAAGGATTAAAGGTTTTTTTCATCAGTTTTTTTGCAATTACTTTACTTTTGCTTCAGGCTCAAAATATTGCGTTCGCACATCCATTAAGTGCTGCCTTTACGAATATAAATATAAGTAATAATCAAACAATATTAACTTATTCAATAGATTCATTATCTGTAATCGAAGGAATTGGCGGAGACAAGAATGAAGACGGAAAACTCACTGATAAAGAGTTAAAAGCCATTAGCAATCGTATAGAAGAATGGGTTGAGGACAGTCTGGTTCTAGAAATGAACGATCAACAGCAAAGGGCTGAACTAGAAAAGCTGTATTTGGAAAAAAGAGCAGACAAAGAAGTAGTTACCTTGCAATTTAGACTGCCAGGTTTTGAAGAAAGCCAGACAGTACGTTTGTTGGACGGTATTTTCACATCCGGAAACACCGCATCTTCTTATACTAACTTTTTAACGATCAATTACGATGGTCAAATCAGCGAATCTGTTCTTCAAGGAAAAAATCGTGAATGGACGATGCTGTTAACGGCAAGCCAGCAAGAGCAGCAATCACAAACTGCTGAATCGGTGTCTGTAGACAATGTATCAGCTGAAACAAACCATAACTCTTGGACTTCATTCCTTGTTCTCGGCATGAATCATATTTTAACTGGTTATGATCACTTGCTCTTTTTATTTGCATTATTAATCCGTAAACAAACATTTAAGCAATACGCAGCATTGATTACCGCGTTTACTCTGGCACACAGTGTAACGTTAACTCTTTCGGTACTTGGTTTGATCAATTTATCTTCAAGTATTGTTGAGCCGATTATTGCACTGAGCATCTGTTATGTGGCTGTGGAAAATATCTTTAGAAAAGAAATAAGGTTCAGATGGGCTGTCACATTTTTATTCGGTTTAATTCACGGCATGGGATTTGCAGGTTTATTAAAAGAGATGTCCCTTCCTAAAGAAGGCATTGCAACTTCATTAATCAGCTTTAATGCAGGTATTGAGGTCGTCCAGCTTGCTCTCGTGCTGTTGATACTTCCGTTACTTTCATGGTTTCAAAGAAGTCCATCATACAAAAAAGGGATGGTGGCCGGCTCTATCTTAATCTTAGGAATGGGTGCATTTTGGCTGATTCAGAGGTTAGTTGCTTAATTGGTATTTGAATAATAAATGAAGCACCCGCTCCTAGTAAAGGAAGGGTGCTTTTTTACGTTACGTTTTATTTTAGCTGTTCTCCGATTCCACTAAAAGTGGTTTTTGTCCACATAAAAGTTTGATGAGTCTATATAAATGTCGGGTTCAAACATAAACCCAAACTTTTCAGACATAAACACTTTTCCATAAGGCTCTTTTCTAAAAGATTGTTGCTTTTGGGTCATTTCTGTATAGAGTCCTCATTGACAAGTTGATTGGAGTGCAAGGTGCGAGACTCCTCGAAAATGAAAATCATATTTTCTTCGTGCGATATATCTCTGCCGATGCCTTCCTTGTCCTGCGGGAGCAGCGGGACAGGAGAAACATTGTAAGTGCGAAGCGCCAAGATGGCTCACCGCACGCCCCGCGGAAAGCGAGCAACCTGGAACGGAAATCAACTACTTCTAAGAACAACAAAGAATACCTAAACAGTCTTCCAAAAAAAAAGGAACGATTCCGCATCGTTCCTACCTTTCTATATAGAATTTATACGTTTTTTGGCTGCAATGGTTATGTTTTATCGTGTATTTGCCTTCTATACAGTCAATGTTCTGAATGGTTTCTTCATTCAAATTAACTTCTTCGCTTTTCTGAACTTCGGCATTAAATGTTAAACAACTGTTTAACTCATTTGTCCGGGATGGATTAAACAATCTGACGATCAGACCTTCGTCTTTTTCACTTTTCTTAACAACAGAAAGAACGGTATTGTCATCATTTTGCTCAAATAATGAAAATTCCGATGGAGTACTAAAATCAACTGGGTTTAATCTCATCGCGTCGTGAGCGATTTTATTGTATGTCAGCATAGGCGTCAAATACTCTTTCGCACGCTGCGGAACTTTTCCAGAAATCGTGTCCCCTTCATGAGTTGTTATGGCAAAATCAAGTTTAATTTCACCTTTCATTTGGGAGTCTGGTGTGGGCAGTGCTATTCCCGATGGACGGTTCGGACGGCGCAGCAGATCAGCTTTTCCTAAAACACCAACGCTTCTGAATTGAGTTAACGCGATAGTATCAAATGCATTTCCAATAACCTCATATTCTCTAGTGCTGTTAGAAAGAAGAGCAAAACCTTGTTCTGTATTGTGAAGTCCAACATAACTAAGCATCGGATTGATTGCATCTGGCCGTTCATCCCAGCCTTCTTCCTCCCAAACAGCCATTGTCGGTTCAACCACTTTACGTTGGATAGAGCCAAATTGATGGTCACTTACAGAAACATCACTGCTATACCCTGTTGGGAAAAGAACACGCAATCGGTGATCTTCAGCTTGATTGTCGTACTTCGCCTGGATATCGATGCGCTTTGTCCCTCTTTTTAAAGTAATGATAAACGCTACACCAACAGATCCATCTCGTTTTTGAAGTTTACGGCTCTCCAGGTTTTTTGGCACGGTTAAGTTATAGGAAATCTTAGCAGTCTCAGTGAATGATGTTTTGCTACACGAAATGTCTGCATTTACATCTTCATTTGTGACGATAAAATCATCTTTTAATGGAGAAAAGTCATACGTATCCCCTTCATCTGCTCCGTCTTCAACGAGTAATAAGTTTTCAAATTTCTTTTCAAGGTCCTTATCAAATACGTTCATTGTTCCATTATCGTTAAACGTAATTTCATAAAATTCGTTTTCGAGCTTTGTCGTTTTTTCTAACGCTTTTGCTTTCGAATATTCACCGCGCTCGATTTTATAAGTTTTGTATCCAAATGCGGGTACTTCATCTTTAAATTGAATTTGATATTTGATGAAAGGATCATAGTTTCCATAATGAACGATTTGCCGGTCGATCAGCCCTGGGTCAATCACTTCTTCATGAACAATTTCATAATCAACTTGAGTCCCCTGATTATCCATGAGTACAAATTCTTTTTCTTTCGATATCAAAGTGGATTCAATTACTTCATTTCGCATATACGGCAATAGGTTAAAAACAGCTAGTTTATCTTGATGAGGTACATTTGGTACCGCATCGACAATTCTTCTTTTATAAAAATCAATGAGTCGATCCACTTTTTCTTCGACGAGTCTGAACCTTTCCATGATTTCTTGATGAACCTTATCTGAACAACAGCACCCAATACTATCATGCGCATGATTCTTCATCATTTCTTTCCAGATCAATTCGATTAAGCCGTGGTGATACTCAAAACCTAGCACGTGAGCGATCGAAGCAAGTGGTTCTAATAGATTTGTGATTCGGTTCTCCAAATACGCATTTTTCGCTTTAATATCCATCCGAGATGAGTAGATACTTTTATGCACGCGCATGTACTTTCCTTCCAAGAACTCACCTTGTACCGCTTCGAATGAATCTTGGTGCTCTTCTATGGAATCAAAAAGTTTGTCGTAATTGCTTAAAAAGAAATCTTTTTCAGGGTATAGTTCTTTTAGCTTTTCGATCACTTCGAAAATATTTTGCTGAATCGGCATCTGGTCATGACCATTCGGAATAAGAACATGAGGTGTCGTTGCTCTGCCGTCTAATTCATTAAAATTTTTGTCCATTCGCTCTTTAAGTGCTTCCTTTTCTTCCGGCAAGTACTTTCCAATCGCATACCCGAGAGGCATCAAGAGAGTTGTCACTTGATCTCCGCCTGCGCTTTTCCAGGTGAACTCCGAATTTTTCGTACCGTTATATTCGGTCATCCCACGCCAAAAAATGGCGCGATTGATTCCAAATCCATTATATATGTGGGGCATTTGCTCGGATTGTCCGAACGAGTCTGGCAAATATCCGATCTTCATCGGATTCCCAAACTCCGCAGAATCCTTCAACCCGTATAATAGATTTCGGACGATTGACTCACCGCCGACAACCATCTCATCTGTTTGGGTATACCATGGTCCGATGATTAATTTTCCTTGCTGAACAAGCTTTTTCACACGTTCTTTGTTTTCAGGTTTTACAGCAAAATAATCCTCCAGTACAACGGTTTGACCATCTAAAACGAAATAAGGATAGTTTTCGTCTGTTTCCAGTCTTGTTAAAATTTCCTCCATATTATTAATCAGTAAAATTCGTGATTCTTCTGTTGTGAAATACCATTCTCTATCCCAATGCATGTGAGGAACGATGTGTACGTTTTGGGTCATATTCTTCTCCTTTTCATGAGTCAGGCTGTTTGCTTTTGTAGTTTTTTATGTCGCTGCATTTTTAAGATGACTAGAATTGTAGTTGATATGAATGTTCCGATGAGCGCTGCGCCAAACCAGATTCCCATGGCTGTCAGCAACGCTTTTCCTTTTAAGAAGAACAGCGAGAAGATTCCTGCACCAGGCACCGGTAAACCAATTCCGAAGTACGCTACGATTGCACCTGTCACAGCCGATCCGACGACAAATGAAAAAATGACGCGTACGGGATCTTTCAGCATGAAAGGGATGGCTCCTTCCGTAATCCCTGCCAACCCTAGTATCCAAGTTGATTTTCCAACTTCAATCTCGTATTCTTCAAAATACTTTTTGAATAGGACCGTTGCGAATGTCACTGTAAAAGCAGATACCATTTTTACGGATGCAAATGCTGCATAAGGCAGGAAATTCCCATCTGCCATTACTCCGATACAAAAGGCATATGCTGCTTTATTAACGGGTCCGCCTAAGTCAAAAGAAGCCATTATTCCGAGTACTGCTCCTAAAATAATTGCGTTAGATCCTGAAAGACCTTCAAGCCAACCAACCAAAGCATCATTTAGTGCGACGATTGGTTTTCCGATGACGAGAAACATAAGTGCACTGATGATTAGTGTTCCAAATACAGGATAGACCCAGAAGGAAACGAAGCCAGAAAAAACCCCAGAAGTCTTAATGTTATTTTTCATCCATTTCATTAAATAACCGGCAACTAAACCACCTAGGAGACCTCCAACAAACCCTGTATTAATCAGACTTGCGGCAAGACCTGCAGCAAAACCAGGTGCTAAACCAGGTTTATCTGCGATCGAATACGATATATAAGCTGCTAATACAGGTACCATCAATGTTCCTAGCATGCCTCCACCTAATTCACGGAAAAGGTTGAGCAGTGTTCCTGCTGTGTCATATTGTTTTTGCAGATCAAATGCTTGTGCGATAAATAAGGAAACGGCGAGCAGCATACCACCGGCAATAATGAGAGGAACGATGTAGGAAATTCCTGTTAATACGGCTTGTTTAATTTCCTGGCCGACTGATTCTTTGCCTTGGTTCACTTTTTTCGTCGTGCTTTTTTGTTTTACATCATCTGTTTTTTTGGGCAGTGCTAATGCATCTTTAATCAGCTTTTCAGCGTTTTTTAATGGTGCGGCAACTGACGCTTCTAATATGGGCAGAGCTTCAAACCGATCTGCGTTTTTTACCTGTACGTCATTTGCGAAAATAACAGCTTCTGCTGATTCTAATTCTTCTTCTGTAAATGGATCCTCTATCCCGTTTGCGCCTTGTTTTTCTACGCGGACGAAGATGCCTTGATCACGGCCGGCACGTTCAAGTGCTTCAGCTGCCATATAAGTGTGAGCGATTCCTGCCGGACATGCTGTAACGGCTAACATTAAACGGTTGTTTAACTTCTGATTTGTATTTTCTTTTTTATCTTCATAATCGAGATTTTGTAAAAATTCCTCAGAGCTCGCTGAATCAACGAGGCGTTCTCGATATGCGTCATCTACTAGTCTTTTACTTAACTCTGATAGGATTGTTAAATGAGTTGAACCCGCTTCTCCATCTGGTATTGCCAAAAGGAATACGAGATTTACACGATTTGATGGATCTAGACTTTCCCAATCATCTAACGGATTTTCCAAAACGGCTACCGCAAAGCTTGCTTCTTTTACACTGCTTGATTTGCCATGCGGAATGGCTAAACCTTTTTCCATTCCGGTGACACCCTCTGATTCCCTTTTCATCACATCTTTATAAAAGTGGTCTGCTGATGTAATCTTGCCTTGCTGCTCAAGTCTTTGAACTAGATCAGTAATCACTTCCGTTTTGCTTTTATAGGAAGCTTGAAGAATGACTAACTCTTCAGAAGTTAACTTTGAAAGCTCCATAAAACTCCCTCCGTTTCTTGAAGTTGTATACGATGTATATACTTGTATAGCCAACTAATAGTTTAAAAAAATTATGAAGCATTCACTTGTTTTTGTCAACGCTTTCATAAGATTTTATTTATCGTATATTTCGAGAAAACGGAAATGCTTTTGATTGTAGAATATTTTCGTATACTCAAATATTAAACCGTTCTCTAAGCTTGACGTGAGCTCTACCTTGAATACCGGCGTATGTTCATTTAATTGCAGCTGGCGTTGAATGTGTTCATCTGGAATTACAGCAAAGAACTCTTTTTCGTTACCTTTTATGTTGTGACCTAATGAATGAACGTAATCATATTTGGAGATTGAAAGATCTTGCTGTTGCAGATCTGGAAACAGATAGACCGGCATATATGTGATTTCAAAAACTGCTGGAATTCCATCTACATACCGCAGGCGCTCAATATAATAAACTTCTTCTTCATCCATTTTGAGCTTTTGCTGAATCATTTGATTGTGAGTCTTTTTTTCGAATTTGAGCACAACTGTATAAGGAACTTTATTGTTATAAAGTGTCCGTTCATTAAAGCCCATGGAACCGTCAAAATAAATCTTAATTTTTTCTTTTTGATTGGTAACGTACGTCCCTTTTCCCGCCTGTTTATATAAATAATTACGAGAAACTAAGCTGTCAACAGCCTTCCTTGCTGTCATTCGGCTAACTTGGAACATTTCAGCCAGTTCGTTTTCAGAAGGAACTTTATCATCTGGTCGGAACTCGCCGATTTTGATTTTGTTTAAAAGATATTCACAGATTTCTTGATATAGTTTTGCCATAATTTACATTCACCCGTATTTATTCTATCACATTGCCGATGAATCTTCATGGGAGGAGGCGTGTCGGTGAGGTTGAGTTTACGGTACGTGTTATTATAGTTTGTTACACGAGTCCACATAAATCGCTTCGTTTCCCAAATAAACGTCTTCACACACAAAAAGAAGGAACGATTCAAGGATCGTTCCCTCCACTTTTAATGTTTTAAGCTCAATTCAAACTCCACGACTAGCTTATCGTCGACTTTAGCGTGTTTTCGGCTTGTAATTTTCGTAAATCCATCTCGTTTTTTTTCAACAAAATAGTGTTCATTTGCTGAGAATTCCAAGTCACCTTCAAATACGATTACGTCCTCGGGCTGAGTTAAGCGGAATTCGATGCTTCCTTCACTGATCGACGCGATTTCAGCGGTCGAATACGCAATCTTACGTCCATCTAGATCAACGTTCAATGGAAGCATTACACCATCTTTACTTTGCAAAAGAACTTCTCTCCCATCAAACAGCGCTTCACCATTTTCATAGACCTTAAACGTTTTATCCAATCCGTCCAGGTTCAAGAGATGCAGGAACCTCTCACCTTCAGCGTTCGAGGTCGATGTCATAAAAATTCCGTGGTGCTTGAAATCGTGTGTCAAGCCAGCTTTTGCACCGAGCTTTTTAAACACTTGTTTAAAAAAGTCGAGATCACATGCATAAGCTGCTGCGATTACAATGGCCTCGCCTTCTCCAACCTCCACGTCAAAACCGCAAATATCGTCCGTTCCATACACTTTTAAAATCGGCAGTACTGCCCCATCCGCCTCAAATACTTGTGCAAAGTGAGTTCTCACTTCTGGCCGTGGTGCTGCCCAATTCTCCGCGTACAGTGATAGGAAGTGGAGGTGGCTGTCACGCTCAACGCCTTTTACTTTAACCCTCAAAGCCTCTGCAAGAATCGTACACGATTTTCCTTCCATATCATAAAGCGGAACTTCTCCGTATAATAAAACTTTTCCGCCTTTGTTCAGATAATGAACGAGCTTGCTTTGGATCGCACTGTCCATGTAACGAGCGGAAGGCAATACTAACACTGGTGTTTTTTCAACCGACAGAGGCTGATTTTGCACATCAGTAGCACTAAATCGATAGCCCAATAAAAGCATGGCACGGGCGACGATTTCCCATGCACCCGCACCGCGGTTCGCCTCGATGTTGCTCACGATTTCTTTCATCACATCGCTGCTCGGATATTTATACTCGGTCATGTAGTAGTCGGGAATGAACGCGAATGAGATGTTATCACGATCCTCATCCATCGCCGCAACTTTATCCGCAACTGACATGATGTTCTTGATTCCGCGCGCCATGCGAGGGAAGGTGTAATTGTACTCGCCTTCAGGACTGATCGGAGCCGCGAAACCGTGGCGTTCACCTGTAAAAGCAATCCGGTCGTTGCCATCGCCGACACTCGAATCCAACCGATAGTTTCGGCCGCCAGTAAACAAATAATAGTTGATGAGGCGGTTCCCTTGCGCGAGGCACATTCTCATTTTAAAATCGGCTGCAGACGGATCTAAACGGCCTCCGTAGTTGTTGCCGAAGTTAGCGTCACCACAGTTAAATTCCACTGATGTTAATGGCTGATCAGGGTTATGAACCGCGTCCATCAAGCCGTTGATCACATAGAGATCCTGAAATGTCGTCATGTCGAGATCGCCAAAATAAATGTCTGATCCTGATAGATAACCAGATTCCTGCGTATAAGATTCATAGAGCTGGCTGATGCCGATTGGATACGTTAGTCCGCGACCGCCGCCTGTTCCGTGAATGTTTACGACGAACGGGATGTCACGCACACCGAATTCTTCAGCAAAATTCCGTAAAGTATCTATATATCTAGCAAATCGGTTACGCATGTAATACCCGAGATCTTTCATCAATTCCGCTGCGTATTCTTCTTTTGGAGAACGGATCGCCGTGTTGCGAGATTCATTGTCTTTAAAGTTAAACGGATAACGTCCACTCAATTCTGCACCATATTTTCCAGACAGCCACTCAGAAAAATCATCGATCACAAAGTCTGTCAGATCAGGCGTGTTGCTGACCCACGAAAGCATTCCTACTTCGTTATCTAGCTGAAAGGCGATGATGTTTCCTCCATTACAATAAAGTCTTGGTGTCACAACCTCCATTAATGCTTCATACCAATTCCGGACTGCACTCAAAAAGTTCGGAGCTAAATAATCAACGGTAGATGTCGGCGCTTGTTTTCCGTCCCACCCAACGGGAATGATCTCAGGATGCTTTTTATAAACCCAATACGGAAGTCCTTCGTTTTTCATTTCCGCCATAATGAACGGACCTGGACGAACAAAGAAGTAAAAGTCGTTCTCTTTACAAAGATCGATAAAAGCGACTAAATCCAATTCAGGACGTGTCTTGCCTGTAAAATCAAACTGACCTTCAACCGGTTCATGGATCAGCCACGGAATATAAGTCGCTACTGCATTGCAGCCAGCTTCTCTTAGCTTGTCCAGTCGGTCTTGCCATTCGCTGCGGTCGAGACGATAGTAGTGAATCTCACCGCACATGATCAATTGAGGTTTGCCATCGATCAGGATTTGTTTGTTTTTAATCTCAATCATTAGATTCGGCTCTCCTCTTTCTTTTTCCAGCCTAGCATCTCGATACCAAGCTGAACGTATTTATTTTTCATATACAGATCCCACACGAGTCCAGTTTGGTAGTTTTCGATCATCAACAATGTGATACCCTTGTCGATGCCGATTACGTGATCGGAATACCAAGGCGGGCTAACGTCTAAATTATACGAATCCCAAAAACCGTATTCACCCCAAAGCTGTGGGTGGTTTTCATAAAAATACTTCATGGCAGCGATTGATTCTTCCGGAGTGAAAACGATCGAACCTGTTGCTCCAGTTGGTGCCACTGTTCCTTCTAATTCCGGTTCACAGTTCGGATGATAAGGTGGTGCACCTGGCACGCGATAGCCGGTTGGGCTCGCGCTCGCTGTCAGTCCCCAAGAATTTTCATGATAGGTTTTGAATTCACTGGACTTATCAATACAAAATTGACGGTTCGCGAGTGTAGCTTTTACAGAATTCTCGAACCATTCGTTTCCGTCACCGTCTACCACACCTCGGAAATCGATAAACGCGTGTGAGTATTGATGGACGAACAGAGCTCCGCCAGGGGAATTCACGTACTCATAGTCGCCGTACGTTCCTTTTCGGCGGTCAAAGCCTTCATAAATTTTCGCAGGAACAGGGTGTGTTGGTGAAGCGACACCTAGCACGTACTGTATCATCTGTTCAGCGTACATATCCCAATGGCCGAACCCGCCACGCTCAGGTGTGTAGCCCATGTAATATTGGTTCACTTTTTCGTCGTAAAAAATGGTCCAATCGACACGTGCAAAAATTTGTTCAAAAAGCGCTGCAATCTCTCCGCCAAAATATTCAGCAGAAGTGATCGCGCCGCTTAAGAACAACGTCGTGTCAATAATGGAAGCACAATCGTAAAACGCTTCATTTTTCTTCCCAGTCTGCATGTCTAAAAAGTGATAGAAAAACCCGCTCTCTTGCTCTACGTTGTTAAGAAAAGTTTCGAGCGTTCCTTTTGTGCGCTCATAGCCTTGTTCTCGTGTGATCCAGCCGCGTTCGATCCCGATGATAATCGCGGTTAAGCCGAATCCAACTGAAGCGATGCTCGCCACTTTTTTATTTTTTGATTGATCGAGAATCAGTCCGTATCCTGGGCTGTATTTATCCGAGTTCGCCTCGTTCCAGAAAAAATCAAAACACCCTTTTGCTTCTGCTTCTAACAGTTTTTGAGTATCCATCAAATTTCTCCTCCTATTTATACGTTATTCTCCAGTGATTCCTGATCGGTCAACACCTTCGACAAACCAGCGCTGTGTAATAAAATACACGATTAATAGCGGTAAAATAGATAAAACAGTGCCTGCCATCTTGATGCCTTCGTTCAGTTGATTTCCGCCGAGTCCCATTTCAGCCGGGAACATTTTTTGATAGGTGGCAACGAACTTTTGCAGCTGAAGCGGCAGTGTTGTGAGCGCATCTCCAAAGTAGATCGATGCAAGATACGTTTCATTCCAGTACCAAACGAACGAGAATAAAAACGAAATGATGATCGCAGGAACGGCCATCGGCAGTGCGATCGTAAAGAAAATGCGGAAGTGACCCGCTCCGTCCAGCTGTGCTGCTTCTTCCAGTGCTTTTGGCACCGCTCTAAAAAACTGATAAAAGATCAAGATGAAAATTGCGCTGTTTAGCCCTTGTCCAAACGTCGCAGGAAGCATGAACGCTTTTAAGCTGCCGAGAATGTTGAGCTCATTGAAAAAGATGTACCTCGGAATGAGCGTTACTTGCGGCGGGATGATAAAAGTCGTCAGCACTAAAACAAATATGATTTTCTTTCCTTTGAATTCAAAACGTGCAAGCCCGTAACCGACAACCGCAGCGACTGCAGTTTGCGCCAATGCTGGAAGAACCGTTACATAAAGCGTTTCAACCAAGGTGGAAAAGAAATTCAGGACCTGGTTCGCCTGCACGTAGTTTCCGGTATAAAACTGAGTCGGAAACCAGTTCACGAGCGGATTCAGCAGATCATCGAGACTTTTGAAGCTATAAACGCCCATATAGAGAAGCGGAAACAGATACACAAAGCCGATGCCCACTAAGAGCCCATAGATCAGGATTTTAAAAAGCAGTCCATCTGTGCCTTGCATACCTAAAAACATTCTTTTCGATTTGAAATAATATTTCTCCAGCTGCTGTGTTTTTGTCTGCATCTTCCACACCTCCTTTTACGTGTAGTTTTTCTTGCCCTTTAGCGTCATGGCACCGACTGTTATTACAAGTGCGAGTGCGATGATCAAAAAGTAAATCCACGATAGTGCTGATGCGTAGCCGAAACCAGTGTCCACTTTGAACATATTTTTCTGAATATGCTCAATGATCGGGTTCAATGAAAAGATCGAATACATAACGATTGTATAAATCAAGTTGACAATGATCATCGGAACTAAGCTTGGAAGGGTGATTTTCCAGAAAAACTCCCAATTGCTTGCCCCATCAATTTTTGCTGCTTCAAAGATTTGTTTGTCCATCTTTTGCAGAGCTGCGAGAAAAATTAAGATTTGCACGCCTGAATACCACAAGATCACGATCAGATTTTTGATTAAATACAGAAGGATTCCGTTAAAAAATCCGTCTGGGTTTTCGTTCAACGCTTGATAGATCGCATATTGTTCGATTGAAGGAATCGTTGTGATCCCCTGATCGATCAGTTCTTTAATCACAGGTCCGCTCGCAATGATTACCGGCAGAAAAAAAATCGTCCGGAACATGCCGCGAAATTTGATTTTTTGGTTGAGCAGAAGTGCGATGATTAACGAAAATACGATAATAATCGGAACGGAAATGACCATTTCCCTCAGGTACGTGGTCACTTTCTCTACAAACGTTCCGTCGACCGTAAACGCATATTGATAGTTTTGAAACTTAACGAACGTCGTCTGGATGCCGCTCGTCGTGATTTTCACCTTTTGAAAACTTAAATATAGAGAATACAGAAGAGGAAAAGCGGTAAAGATCAAGAAACCGATGATCCATGGCGAAACAAAAAGCAAACCCGCGATGCTGTTCTTATTTTTCAATCGTTTCATCCGCTAGTTCCCCCCTCTCGATGACTTCAAAATCCTTTGCCGCGACTTCAATACTGCTTGATTGATACGCAGAATCCGTATAATTGACGATGATTTTTGTTCCGTTTGAATACATCACTTCAACGATTCCGGTTTTCGGTACGCTGCGGCTTTCGATCGTTTCTCCTTCAACAGTACCTAGGCTGTTCTTCACTTTTTTATATTGCTCGGCGATGTCGTCTTTCCAAATGCTAAACTCGGATGTGTAGACGTCTTTGGACGGTGTTTTCATCAATAGATGTGAAGGCTCGTCCGTTAATAAAAACGAAGGATATGCGCCATACTCGATCATCCGTAAGACTTGATCTTCCGGATCGCTATAAAAGTTAGAAAATGGCGCGTAATAAGGCATGTAGCCTTTTAATACGATCTGCATGAATGGAACGGTGTCTGATTCGTAGACATAGTTGGACGAATACATCGGGATGTCTAGATATCGGTCTGTTGTGTTCCACAGGTATGTGTTCGGTTCGTATAATGCGACGTTCCCTAATCTTTTGTTGAAGTTTTGAAACACGTTTTCATATGTCTCAATCGTGCTGTTTCGCTGTGAAGATTTTTTGTCGCTGAAATCCGAGAACAGTGTGTACCCGCTCGTATCGACAGCTAAATTTGAGATGTCGTAATCTTTGTAATCCGATATATCATTCTTTGCAGCTTCGAGCGTTTTTTGAGGTGATAAGTAAAAGACTTTGTTATCGTTTTCCGTGTGAGAGATCGTCTCAGAACTTGCCTTTTTCGCGACGTCCTTACTTCCGGAAAATCCTGATGCTCCCTCAAACGCTTTTGTATAATCCGTATGGAAGTACATCGGAACGTTTTCTTTTTTGAGCTTTTTGATCGTGTCTTGCACTTCCCCTTTATCCCCTAGTTTCTTTTCAAACGGGAATCTTGCTGGGAGAGTTCCAGTTAGACCGCCTTTTGACCATCCCTTGTACACGACGAACATATTGTCTACGTCATTCTTTTTCAGCTCATTTGTCATTTTCGGAATGCTTGTGATGGGTGTCATCGGTAAAACAGAATCCCACAACAATCCTTCTTTTACTTCACCACCTAAAAACTCAAGGCGGACACCCGTTTTGTCTTTTTCTTTCTTCAACTGATCTGTTTTTATTAAATAATCTTGGTAAGATCGTGCCATCCCTACGTAATCGGCATCATTCTTTCGTAAAAACATGTAGCGCAGCTTGATGTTAAAATGATTGGCGTTTTTCTGATAGACTGTGATTCCCTTTAAATTCTTACTCGTCGGCTGGTAGTAGGAATGTCTGTAATGAAACTGTGACGAGATCCAGTTAAAATCGGTTGAAACGCCTGCCGGATACGCGGTGATATCACCATACGAGTAGCCTTCTTCAACGATCGTTAAGAATGCGTTTTGCTTCACGCCATGAACGGCCCCGAAAACGGGCATTTTAATCGGCTCGACTGGCGAAACTTTTTCATCTTGTTTTTCCGTTTTTTGAAAAGCGTCATCGTTCCCGTAGATTGCACCCGTAAACGGAGCGTCTGCGGTTTTGCCGCTCTTGTTGTACCGAATCAATGCACCGCTTCCGTCCGGGATGAACATATAGCCGTTTATATCGTTTTCGTTCACCGCTCCTAAAAACGGATACACTTTCAGCGAGATTAGCTTTGTGCGTCTGCCGTCATCCAGTTTGTTATAAGGAATCGAGACGACTAAACTATCCTTATCAAGTTCAACATCCATCTGAAACTCGATCTTCGCCTGATTAAAATCAACATTGGCGGTAAAACCTTTTTGGGTCACTCTTACTCTTGGTCTTGTGTTGTTAGAGGTGATGCTCTCGGTTCTCACTTTTCCTCTGCGGTCCGTGTATTCTACAGTTAAAGCGGACTGTGCCATCTGTTCCCACGTTTTGTTCAAGCGGTACTTTTCAGGATGATCAAGACCCGAATTCCATACATACTTTGTTTTTTTGTCTTGAATTTTAATCGCGAGCGACTCTTTGTTCACATAAAGGACGAGATTTTCGTTCTCAGCTGCTTTTTCGAACCCTTCAAATGAAGTTTCTTGTTTAGGGGTCTGTCCCGGGGTCAGACCCCCTGTTTCTGGTTTAGTGAATTGAGATGTTGTGTATTTCATTTCGTTTTGATTTTTTTCAGTTAAGACGGGAGGTTTGTCTGCTGTTTTCTTGTCATTTTGTGCGGCTAAAGCAGTAATTGGCAAAAGCAGCACAGTAAGTATGATTAAGAGTTTTTTATACACGCAAAACAACCTCCTTTATGATGGAATAAACAAAGTCATACACTTGGTCGATCAAGACAAACACGATGAAAACAACAAGAAGCATGATCGCCATTCCGAACAGTGTGACTAAAATGTTACGGATCGTATCTGAAACCGAATAGTTGTGGATTTCCTTGATCATGATGAACAGAATAATCAAGCACCACGCATAGATGATTCGGATCGAGAACACATACACAAATGATTCATTGTACGTCAGTATGTTTGAGATCAGCACGATCGGAAGGCTGAACACGACATAAGGAGCAAGCGCATAGATCGTACCGATGTAAATGTCCTTGAATCTGCCTTCACCGTCATTGATCGTACTGACTAAATAGTTGATCGTAATAAACAGGAATAGTGGAACCGAGATCTTCAGCAGCTCGGTTAATAGACTTGCATCTCCCGCCGGGGGCATGAAGATGAATCCTGTGTAAAAACGGCTCACGATAAATTCGATCAGTAAAAGAACGTAAAGAATCGTGGCAGATGCGACAGATGCGTATCGTTTTCGTTTCAAATAATAAAAGCTATCGATCGGGTGCTTGAAAAACTGGAACAAGAATAATAGTTCTCTGAGCAGTTTTCGCTTTTTTACGGCCGCCCATTTTCTTCTCGAACCATCCATGATGTTTCTCTTTTTATCCAGCCACTTCAGTACGTAATAGAGAGCAATGAGCGCGATGAAGATAAACAGGACGGTTTCCAGGTTTTCCTGCATCCACGCGTGACGCACTTCCCAGAACGAATCAGAATAACCGTACACATCATTAGCAAACTCAAACTCTTTTAATGCTTTGTCATAGTCTTGCTGTTTGTAATACGCCGATCCCATTGCTGAATGCGCGAGACCGAACGAAGAGTTCAGCTCCAGAACGGATTCCCAATATTTACGGCTCTCGATATACTTGCCTTCTTTAAAGAGTGCGATTCCTTGATGCACTTGTTTTGAAAAGGCAGTAGATTCGAATACGGAAATCAAACCTCGTTCTTTATCTGTTACATATAGGCGTCCGTTTTTGTCGACTGCGATCCCTGTTGGCTGTTTGAACAGGCCGAGACGATTTGATCCATCATCTTTTCCGCCAAAAATAAATAATAGATTGCCGAAGCTGTCATGTTCATAGATTTCACCTGAACTGCTGACAACGAACATGTTTCCGTCCTTATCAACCGCAATATCTTGAAAGGACGTAATGATTGATACATCTTCATAGAGCATGTTCTTTCCGGCGACGTTCAGCTTTTTGATGACTTCGTTCTTCGTTCCTTCCGTTACCGAGTAGATAAGCCCTTTGCTGTCGATCGCGATGTTATCCGGGGCTGGCGGGAGCTTCATGAACATGCGCGCTTTCTGGCTCTCAGACGTTAACAGCTTAGAAACAAAATTTTTAAAACTAGCTTCCGTACTATTTACACCGTAGTATCCGAGAAACGTATCTTCACGGCTGAGCTGGATAATCCCGTTCGTCGATCCTTCAGAGATGACAAATAGATTGCCGCGGCGGTCCACACCAACTTTTTGCGGTTTAAAAGAAGAACTTTTTCCGAAAAGCGGTGAATCCGGCTTTCCGTATTCTTTTTCAAGCTTCCCATCTTTAGAAAAGCGGAACACTTTTTCTTTTTCATAATCCGCCACATAGACCGCGCCATCTTTATCGACATACACCCCTGTTGGATTTTGAAGAATGCCCGCGCCGATCTCAGCTGTCTTTTTTCCGTTCTGATCGGCAACAAATACTTTTTTGGCACCAGAATCGACCACATAAATTTTACCGTCATCATCCACAAAGATGTCTTCCGGACTTGTGATGTCAGCGTCCTCCAACAAGTTTCCGAGTGGTGTATAAGCGGTCTGGGTTTCAATAACTTTTCCATCGGCTGACAATGTTTCTGTCTGATATGGGACAGAAGCTGAAGCAATGGACTGTAACGGAACCAGTATGAATACAATAGCGGCTAAAATGATTCTTGCGTAATGCTTCATTTCTCCCCCCTCCTTAACGATTTACTTAATTCCAGAATGCGCCATTGTGTTCATAACCTGGCTCTGCAGAATGATAAAGATAATTAAGTTCGGAACAAACATGATTAGTGATGCTGCTGCAGCCATCCCTTGCCCGGCCACATTATTCCCCGTCACTTGTGAAGTGAGTGTCGACATGTAAAACGAGAAAGTTTTTAGCGTTTCATCGTTCACATAAAGTGACGAGCTTTCAATACTGTTCCAGACGAGCTGAAAAGACAGGATGGCAATTGTTGCGATTGCCGGTTTGACGAGAGGAACGATGATCTTCGTGAATATTTTAAAATCGGACGCTCCATCCAGCTTCGCGGCTTCTATCAATTCATCCGGAATCTGGTCGATGAACTGCTTTACTAAAAACAGACCGATCGGCATCGCTAAGAGCGGCAGAATATGCACAGTAAATGTATTGATAAGCTGTAATTTTTCAATTATAAGATACCTTGGAATTGCAACGGCTGCTGGAACGAACATTAAGGCAAGCGTGTTGATTTCAAAGATCGCTTTTTTCATTTTGAAATCTTTCTTAGATAACGCGTATCCAGCCATCGTGCTGATGACAACGGTTAAAAAAACGACGATAACGGTGATGACAACGCTGTTAAATAAAAAGCGCGACATCGGAACGCCTGTATCATTTGTTTTTGTGAACAGATCGGTAAAGTTTTGCATTGTCGGCTTGTCCACAAAGAACCTTGGCGGATAGGCGAACAATTCATCGATCGGTTTAAACGCGTGGAAAAAAATAAAAACAATCGGCAAAGCCATAAACACAGCCAATGGGATCAAAAAGAGAAGGAACTTGATCTGACTTTTATGAAACTTTGACGGATTCATCTTCGTTCCTTGAAAGGATGACATGTCGTTCACTCCTTGTTGTTAGTCTTTTTCTCCAAACAATCTCCAGGCTACTTTCGAAAACGCATAGACAACGATTAAAAGAACAACGGAAATCGCTGCCGCATAGCCCATTTCGTAGCGGATGAATCCATAGTCTTCCAGATGGTTTACCATGAGCTGTCCTGCGTTTTGCGGAGTCGGGTTTGCGCCTGATAGAGCTACCCCGATCGCACCTGCCTGAAACGTTCCAACGACCGCCATCACTGCGCCAAATAGCATTTGCGGCTTCATGGATGGGATCGTGATATAGATGATTTCTTGAAACCGGTTGTTGATTCCGTCGATATATCCGGCTTCATAAATTTCGGTATTGATGTTCAGTACACCTGAGAGCATGGCCAGGAATCCGACACCCATGCTTCCCCAAAGTGTGACAAAAATCATGATTTTCATTAAATATTCGGGAGACTGCAGCCATTGGATCGGCTCAAACAAAACGCCCATTGTGATTAATAAGCTGTTTAAATATCCCGTTTCATCCCCGCTGAAAATGATCGTCCATACAACGGCCATCGCAACACCTGCAGTCATTGACGGCGAATAGATGATCAGCGCCAGAACCGTCCTCATTTTACTCGGGATTTGAGCAAGCGCCCACGCGAGTATAAAGGAAAGAATATACCCGCCAGGACCTACGATCAGTGCGAAGGTCAGCGTGTTCGGCAATACTTTCTGCATGAAAACCTCATCTTGCGTGATGAGACCCACATAGTTGCTCAATCCGATGAACGTCGGTTTTTCGATCGCATTAAAGTACGTAAACGATAAAAGGATCGCTGCTGCAACAGGTATGATGATAAACGTCGTAAAAAAGATAATGTATGGACTTAAGAAGACCCAATGTGAATGATCCCGTTTTTTATTTATCATCTTTATCACCTGCCCAACTTTCCACTTCTTCTATCGTAGGGATCGGATACGGCTTGACCATTTTTCCGTCCTTCATATACCCGAACTCCTCCATTTTCCGGCTGATTTCCCGATTGATCGAGATCACAGAGTCATCCACTGCTGACCGTGTATTCACACCGTCAAATACGATTCGGTTCCATATGTTGCTCAGCTCCCGCTCGATCATATAGGAGCCAGGGTTTTTCGGAACTTCGTGCAAATACTCCCACTGCTTTAGAATCGTTTCTTTATCTTGCTCAGGCCAAGGAAGCTTTTTGAATGCTTCAATGTTCGACGTGTTCCACATGTATTCCGGTCCATACATCGTTTGCAGTGATGTTGCGAACTCGGTTTGTGTATCTTCAGAAAGCCACCATTTTAAAAGCTTCCACGATTTTTGTTTATCCTTCGTGCCTTTAAAGATCATCGCGGACTGGCCAGATCCCGGTGCCCATCGTGCAACGGTTCCATCTTTTTGCTTCACACCAGGCTGCGGAGCGATATTCCACCACCCTGCGATCTCTGGAGCAGCTGACTTTAGCTGTATATACGTTGTAAAATTCGCGATCCCAATCGGCAGCGTTGAGTATCTGAAATGATTGTAAAAGTTCGGTACTTGAAGCGGCATGCTGTAAATCGTGTTCAGATCTGTCATGAACTGGATCCCTTTTAACGATGCTTCACTTCCAATCGCCGTACTCATGCCGTTTTTCCCATACAGATCACCATTGAATTGATAGATGAATGGCGTCGTTGCCTGGAACGGCTTAAACCCTGTCGCACCAGCCATCGGTGTATAATAGTTCATTCCATAGCGCTGCAGCTCAGGCAAAATGCTGATCACGTCATCCCACGTATCAGGAACAGGAAGATTCAGCGCTTCCAATATATCTCTTCTATAAAATTGAACGAAAAAGTCTTGTGTTTCAGGCATCGCATACACTTTATCTCCCACCATCATCGGCAGGAACGAGCCTGGTGAAAACTGCTTACTGAACGCTTCAAAGTCATCAAATTGATGAAGATCAACCGAAGCTCCTCGAATCGAAAGCTCGTAAGGTAGCCAGTTGCTTATGCCAAGCGCAAGGTCAGGTTGCTTATGAGCTGCACTCGCTAAAATGAGTTTCTGCTCTTCTGGCATGATCGAGTATTTTACTTTTATCCCTGTTTTCGGTGTAAAGTTCTGATCGGACAAGTTTTGAAGAAGCTCTACATAATGACGCGGGCGATTCACCCACACCTCTAGCGTCTGATCATCTGTTTCTTTCGCCGAATAATTATCGGAAAAGAAAGAAAGGAAGAACTTTTTAACGCTGTCGAATAATTTTTCCCAAAATCCCGCTTCCGCGTCCGGAAGTTCCTTGTCACCGTGTACATAAAAACGATCGATCTGCAGCGGCTGTTTTGGCAGTTCTTCTAGTAAGTTACCAAGCATTTGAGCGGCAGACGAAGATCCTTCTGAAAGCTCTGTAAGTCTGCTCGGAATCTCATTCGGCTTTTTGCTTAACGCTCTGAGCTTTTTGACCGCCATTTCAAGAGAAACGATATCTTTTGAATCTTCTTTCGATGTATCGAGACTTCTTAAATAATCACGTTCTTTTTGGAGGCGATCTGCCCACCCGGCTAACGTTTTATCAATATCAGGAATGAACTCGCTGATCTTCCATCCACGTGAAGCATCTGTTTGATTACCCGTCAACTTGCGGATCTCGAGTGTGAGCTCTTCCATCTCTCTCATAATGTCGTTCGTTGTATGAATAACCGGTTCAACTGGTGATGCATCTGCTTCTAATCCGATTTCGTGCTCCCCTTTTGTCAGGTAAAACAAATAAGGCTTGTCCTTTTTGTCAGTTAATGTGACGTTCGACCAGTTTTTATTGAAAGCAAAGGAAACCGGAGCTACTTCTGAAAAAGGAATTTCCCCATCGATCAGCAGTTTTCTGAACACTGGCCCGCCTGTTTTCTTATTTTGCAGCACCTTGAACGTCAGCTTGTAAAAACCTTCTTTCTCAACGTTTACTTTCCAGTTGACTGTTTGTCCGCTTGAGTTCCATGAATCGCCGCCAAGTACGTTAAGCAGCAGATGTTTCGTGTCCTTCGGCATGGCTGATGAGTCATTAGCCGCTAAAGGCCGTATGTAAGAACTGTTTTTCGTATAGTTTTGTTCCGCTTCTTGCGTAATGGTCGTGTCTGCTTGTTTTTTATTTTGGTAGTTTGCTAGATATTCTTTATAAGCTGGCAGTTTAATAGGAGAATGAACGTACACTTTTCCGAGCAGCATCTCACCGCTAAGGTTCGCGAGCTCGATCGTGTTCTTTCCTTTTTTGAGTTCATATTTTAACGGCTCAGACTGCAGCTGGCTCGCATCTTCCGCACTTAAGCGCATCCATTTTGGAACGGTTACCTGCTTCGGAATCATGTCATTCCCGAACCGGTCTTTTTTGAAAGTTTTGCGGTCGTTTTCCCACACGGATGGAAAGACTATCCTTCTGCTCTCGTAAAATGGATATTGCCCGTTTACCCGGATTGCGCCCTCTATTGGAACAACCTCTTTGCTTAATGGATAATAATCAAATGAAAGCTCGTACAATCCGTCTTTTGGTGCTGTGATCTCATAGGTAACGGATTCTTGGTTATGCCAATAGAAAACACGATTCAAGTATCCCTTGCTTTTCGCTTTCGGCAGGAGATTTTTCTTGTTCACATTTAGGAATTGGGAAGGAGATACGGACGTCTCAAAATCTGAGACGCCCTTTTTCCCTTCTTTTTCCCACGTTTTGAGGACGGTATGATAGTTTTCTTCCACGACTTGTTTGACTGGCTTATCCTTACTGTTATTTTCAGCAGATGCGAAACCATGTGGAAAGATCAAAAACAGCATAATAACCGACCAAACGAATCTTTTAAAAAACTTCATACTTGTTTTACCTCCCCTAAACGTTGGCTTTATTTATCTTTTAAAGCCTCTTGTGCTTCTTTGCTTTTCTGGTCTGCTAATTGATCAAGCTGTTTTGCATAATCTTCAATTTTCAAATCGCCTTTTACGATGTTATCCATCAATACAGCTACTTTCGCGTTCGGCTCTTCTCCAACTTTTACACCTGTTGGCGCTTCCCATCTAGCATCTACGTAGCCTGGCACCGTTTTAACCGGCTCAACAAGCGCGTTATCTAAATTGTCATACGCTGTTTTGATTCCCGGTACTTCCAGCATGTCAAAATATTGATCAAGGATTTCTTTGTCAGCGTTGATCGGCAGCGTGTTCAGGGCTTTTCCTTCTTTGTCTGCAATATTCATACGCTTCGTGAAGCCTTCTTTACCGAATGACATCCATTTCGAAAACAAGTAAGCTTCTTTAGCGTGCTTGCTCGTTTTAGAGATTCCAACAAAGTCATTTGTCAGACCCGTCATTCCGCCTGGCAATCCGATATAATCCCAATCAAAGCTTGCGTTTTCAACTAAGTTCGTCGTTCCCCATGTCCCGTCAAACTTAAGTGCGATTCCGCCGTTCATCCATACTTCTTCTGGGTTTTCACCTTTAAAACTAGCTTTTTGATCGTCTTTCAACGTTTCATAAGCGTATCCGTTTGTTGCGAATTCTTTTGCAAGGTTCATACCTGTGATGAATTCCTTGCTGTCGAGTGAATATTGACCGTCTTTCAATGTGTACCAGCCCATATCTTTGTTCACAGCTGCTGGATACCAATCTTCAACTGAAAACGGCTGGTTAAGCCCTGCTACACCTTTGTTTACGTTTGTTACATCTTTAACAGCTTTCGTGAACTCATCAACAGACATTCCGTATTCCGGATAATCCAAGTTCGCTGCGTTGAAAAGATCTTTGTTCACAAAATAACCTAAGAAATGCTGTGCGTAAGGAACGGCATATACTTTACCGTTGTACATCGCAGATTCTTGAACGGCTTTTGGCACGTTTGCAAAATCTTTATCGTCTTTTGTCATTTTTGTAATATCCATCAACCAGTCGTTAGATAATGAAAGTGGAATTTGCGGCAATGCGAAAACATCCGGCATCTTACCAGCACTAGCTGCTGCTGATAATGTTCCATTCCAATCTGTCGTGCTGATCGACTCATCAATTTTTACAGTGATGTTCGGATATTTCTTTTCGAACGCCTTGATCATCTGGCGGTCTAGATTGTTTTCTTTTTCCGTTCCAAGTGTCCAGCTTGCAAACTTAATCGTTACTTTTTCTTTGCCAGCTTCCCCATCCGTACTTGCTTTCTCATCAGAACTGCAGGCAGCCATTGAGAAAACGAGTCCTAAAACTACTAAAAGCGATAAAATCTTTTTCATTGCTATCACTCCCCAATTCTTAATTTTAAAATTTATTTTAAAATGAAACTCAAGTCATCACCCGGAAGTCCGCTGCATCCATTCCACTTGGATCGGATTTGGTTCGGATTCCTGAGGCTGACCGAGCATTTTAAACAAAGTTTGTGCAGCAGTAATTCCCCATTCTTTTCGAGGTACCTTGATCGTCGTTAGTGGAGGGCTGAAATACTGCGAAACGTAAATATCGTCAAATCCGATGATCGCAATATCGCCGGGCACCTTTACATTCATTTCTTGAATGGCTCTGACCGCCCCCATCGCCATCTCATCGTTGGCACAAATAAATGCTGTCGGAATCTGGCGTGGCTCGCTGCTTATGTAGTCGCGCATCTCGGTGTATCCGCTCGACTCGGTAAAATCAGCGCGTAGCAGGTGTTTTTCGGATGAAAATTGGAGATCGTGTTGTTCGAGCGCCTCTTTGAAGCCTTTTAACCGAGCCTCGCCATCGTATGACTCCTCGGAACCCGCCATGTAGCCGATCGTTCGGTGTCCTTTTTTGATGAGGTGATCGACCGCCATCTTGGAGCCCAACTCATTCGGCAAGAGCACAGGATGGATGTGCTCGTTCTGAAGTTCGCGATCTAGCACAACACAAGGAAGTTTCTCGTTCGCGAGTGATTCCAGAAATTCATCTTCCATGTGGTAATTGAGGATGATTGCGCCATCTACATACCGCTCAACGAGGAGCCGATGCGTGTCATCTGATGCGTACACAACAAACTCGTACCCGTTTTGAATGACGACATCCTGAATGCCCTCCATCATGTCGGTGAAAAATGGACCTGTAAAACCGCTCAAAAACAATCCGATGATGTTCGTTTTGTTTTCTTTCAGGTTTTTGGCCAGCCCGTTCGTGCGATACCCGATCTCCTTCGCCGCATCGAGAACTTTTTGCTTCGTGTAGGGCGTAATAAGAGGGCTTCCGTTCATTGAGTAGGATGCGGTTGAGACGCTGACACCGGCGCGTTTCGCAACATCTTTTAAAGTGACCAACTACCACCCTCCTTTGGGAACGTCCAGAAGTGTTGAAAGGAACAGGACGAGCGCGCGCGTAGAAACGTTTCGATAAATAAGTAAAAAAATGTATTTTGGTTCTCATTGAAACGTTTCAATAAACAAGAAAAAAATAAAAACCTTTACAAATTATTGAAACGTTTCAATAAAGTTATTATAAGCATTATTGTAAACGGTTACAATAGTACTTTTTGAATATTTTGAAATATAATGATATTTTAAAACATCTATTTAATTTTAGGTAGGAAGTGAATTTGCCACACCCGAAATTTTTTTCAGATATGTTTTACGATAAAAGTCCTTGTTTTGTCCTTGCCAGATCTCCTCCCGCACGGGATCGTCATGTTCTACTCTAATGACGCCTCTTTATCCGATCTCGGTCAGCTCAGACATAAATTTTGTCCAATTCAGATTGCCTAAACCATGCAATCGGTATTTACACCAACTATAATCAGACAATATTCCCACTCTCGTAAGTCATATGCCTATTTAGCTAACAACCTCTGAATATATTCGTAACTTGTTTGTAAACTATCAAACGGATCCCCTGGACACTCATCCTGCTCCACTATATACCATTCAATCCCTGATTTTTCTCCCCAATCGATGATCGGCTTAAAATCTATTGATCCTGTCCCAAGTGCCGCAAATGTCTCTTGCTCATCATTCGTCATATCTTTTAAATGAATAATCGGCATCCGGTTCGCATATTGACTGATAAAAGACAATGGATCTTTTCCTGCTTTTTTGATCCAATACACATCGATCTCTGCTAACACACGATTCTGTTCTGCTGGATCTAGTATATATTCCAGCGCTGATTGTCCATTGATGAGCGTGTTAAATTCAAAATCATGGTTATGATAGCTGACCCGAATATCCTTATGCTTTTTCGCTATTTGGTTAAGTACTTGTTTCACATGCTCATACCCTTCAACTGCCCGCATCTCTTCCGTCATATAAGGAAAAACAATATCTCTTGTATCATAAAGCCTTGCTTCCTTAATAACATTCCCTATGTCATTTTCCATTCGATCGATCGAAACGTGCATGCCCGCTGCTTTTAGTCCTAATTCATTCAACGTTTGAGCAACATTAAGAGGATCATATTTTGGGGGAAGGGCAGATATTTGAACACTGCTCCACCCCATTTTTTTCAGGTCTTTTAAAACGCCGAACAAATCTTGCTCAATCTCATTACGAAGTGTATAAAGCTGTACTCCAAACTTTTCTATCATTCTAAAACTCTCCTTTATTTAGCGGTTTGCCTCCACTGTTTTATAAGGCAGTTTGATTTCTTTTCCTGTTTTAGCAGATTCATAAATAGCCAGTATAATCTCGAGTGGTTTTAAACCTTCTTCTCCGTTTACAAGAGGTTCTCTATCTTCACGTATTGCATGCATCATGTCTTCGATCTGCAAACGATGTGCATAGCCAAAAACAGTTGATGGATCATGTGCGTCTAAATCTTTTTCAGCTAAATTGTTGATTTGTTCTTCTGGATCCTTCGATTTTACAAATAAATGAGTGAGTTTATCGTGCTCTATAACGGCTGAACCGTTTGTACCAAAAACTTCGAGACGAGCAGAAAGTCCAGGAAACGCACTTGTAGTACCGACAATCGTTCCTAGCGCACCGTTTTTGAATTTTACCGTCGAAACCGCTACATCTTCTACTTCAATACGTTCATGTGCGAGGGTTGCCGTGTGAGCAAAAACGCTGTCAACTGGACCAACCAAATATTGAAGCAAGTCAATCGTATGGATTGACTGGTTCATCAACGCTCCCCCTCCATCCATCGCCCACGTTCCCCGCCAAGCGCCACTGTCGTAATACCCTTGTGTCCGGTACCAATTTACAGCACACTCCCCGAGCACTAAGCGCCCAAACTTACCTTCCTCAATACTCTTCTTTACTTTTACCGTTGACATATCGAATCGATGCTGCGAGATAACGGCAAGCTTCACACCAGCATCCCTGCATGCTTGAATCATTGAGGTTGCTTTTTCATATGTCACATCGATCGGCTTTTCAGCAATAATGTGTTTCCCGTGCCGTGCAGCTTCAATGACGACCTCTGCTCGCATGCCGCTGGGCGTTAAGATGTTCACAATATCGATGTCATCTCTTTTAAGAAGCTCGAGGTAATCCGAATACCAATCAACACCATAGGTTTGGGCTACTGATTTCGCACAATCTTCGACCACATCGGCTACAGCTACCAGCTTCGCTCCCTTAATTTTACTGATCTCCTCTGCATGAGTATGGCTGATCACGCCACATCCAATAATGCCAAATCGAAACTCTGTTGTCATTTTCATCCTCCTTCTTACACTTGGACTTTTGATAAGATATTTCTTAAAGCTTGAGCTGCCTGCCGGAAAAGCTGTGACCCATTGTACCCAGCGAATTCACCTTCAGGAGCTAAATGATGTTCCAATGATAAAAAGCCGTCATAACCTTCGCTTTTCAATTTGCCTATCAATTCTTCAATCTCACCGTCTCCATAGCCTGCAGGCACCACTTTTCCGTTACTAAATTGCGCATCTTTTATATGCACATATTCAATATAGGGTTGCAGGATGGGATAAGCGTCGGTATAGGGCTTTACCCCGCATTGAACAAAATTGGCCATATCAAAAACAGCCCGGAAGTTTGCAGATTCAACGGTTTTTAGAAGGTCTAAACAGCGCTCTGCATCATCACCATATATCCCTTTCTCATTTTCATGAAGCAAGGTGACGTTTGCTTGTTCTGCCTTCTTCACCATGTCTCTTGTCCGGCTGATCACTTCATCTCTGTAGATGTAAGGATCGTCTTCTTTTGGAATAAAAAAAGAAAAAACGCGAATGTACGGGGTGTTAAAATCTTTTGCCAGACTGATTACTTGATCTAATTCTTTCAACTGTGAAGAAAAGTCCTCACGAATGTCTATTTTTCCGATCGGTGACGCGATGCAGGAGACTTGAAAACCTCTTCTGCCGATTTCTTTTTTGATGATTGACCATTCTTGCTCTGTTAGTTCAATTACATTCTTACCCCACACACCGCGAAGATCCAAATGCTTAATGCCCTCTGCTTCCAGTACGTCTAGCTGTACTCCTAGCTCTGAAGAAACTTCATCTCCAAAGCCTGTTAACATCATCATGAAAAAAGTCCCTCCTTTACTGTGTTTCCGAAAGAATCGTCGTTTTGGTGAAACGTTTCGAAGATCAGCATGAAGTCTACTGTATTTTTGTAAAATTTAGATTAGTTGAATTATTTATCATTATAATTTTATTGGAAATGGATAACAACTAAAGATTTGTAGGTAATTAGGGGTGTTTTGGTAGATCGATGGCTCTGAAGGCAATGCGGATGGTTTTTTCGTGTTTTTGTACCAGAGATATGCGCTGTTACTAAATACAAGCATCACAAATCGTCAATGCTGTAATTTTCTCCAAATTCCCTCCCGTCACTCTGCTAAATAACTTCTAAATGCTCTTAACCTTCCGGATTCTAGTTCAGGAAGACATAAAAAATATGACTTCGATAGTCTTTAATTTAAACAATTGTTTAAATGAGAACTCTTGTTTTGTTTATTAACTTAAAAAAAGACTCATTTAAAATGAGTCTTTACATATTCTTACTTTTCAATTTTTGCAGTCCATTTTCCATCAGCAGTAATAACAAATGCATATGCTCCATCTGTTCCTAGCTGATTTCTCATTGAACCATTATAGTTTCCGATTTCATTCACTAGAAGGTCTTCACCATTTAATAACACAGCAAAGTTGCTTTCACCTTGGTGTGTGAATGTAAACTTATGGTTTCCAGAACTCGTATTGAAGAAAACAACATCATCACCAGAACCAGTTAAAGTAGTTGGCGCATCAGGTATATCAACTGGTGGGGTCTGATAGATATTAAAGTTCCAAGTTCCATCTGCTGTAACATTTAAGAAGTAATCTCCGTCGTTCGGAATCTGGGCGAATGTTTTACCTTTATAATTCCCAATTTCGTTGACGAGCAACTCCATATCATTTCCGTTTTCATCTTGAAGCTGTACTGCGAAGTTTGAACCGCCAGTGTGCGATCCATCGAAAATAGCCCAACCAGCTTTTAAAGGTATCGCATCTGTTGCCGTATCACCTTTTCCGGTAGCCGTTTGTTTAGATTCTTCTCGTTCTTTTATTGCCTGTTCCTTGTCAGCTGCTTCAGCTTTTGCAAGCATTTGTTTTTCATAGTTGCTCACTTCATCCATATTTGAAAATTGAACAACTTCAATAATTTTAACTCCGTCTGTACTGGCTACAATAATTCCATCCTTCGCTTCCAGTACATACCCTACATTCCCATTCCCAATCGAAATGCTGTTTGGCTGATCAACGTTCAGCTTCTTCTTTTCTTTTTTGAAGTTTTTATCCGTTATCCCTTTTGAAATCACTTCTTTAACTTCTGCAACTGTTGATTTTTCTTTTGATTTATTTGCTGCTTTTTTCTCTTTCTTTTCTTCTTGATATGTATTTTTTTCGTCTGCAGTAGTTTTGGAAGCTGTATCGCTGTCCGAATTTACAACACCTACGATAAATAAGACGAAGGCTACAAAACTAATAATAAAACTTCGCTTCGCATTTCCGTTTTTCTTAAAAAGTGAAACCACACCCATTATTAAAAATACAAGAAATCCCATTAGACCGATAAATGCTATCATTCTTTGTTCCCCTTTTTTCTCATTAGTTATATTACAATACTGTAACAACTTTGTAATATTACCATAATATTATTGAAAAAAATATGGGAAACATTGATATTTAGTCAGCTAAATATTACCAGCTTTATATATTAATATATTTTCTAGCAAGTGCTATGGCTCCGCATAATCCTGCTTGATCTCCTAAATCCGGCGGTACAATGTAGTCGTCGATATTTTCGAGGATGTTCTCATGCTGGATATATCCATTTAATAAATTAACTACATTTTCTCTTATTAACGGGAAAAGGTGTGCTTGTTTCATGACTCCTCCGCCTAAAATAAGACGTTTTGGAGAAAGCACCAAAATATAGTTTACGAGCGCTTGCGCGAGGTAATAGGCCTCGAGTTCCCAAACTTTCTGGTTCGTGGCTAATTCCGTCCCCTTTTGCCCCCATCTTGCTTCAATTGCCGGCCCTGCTGCCATTCCTTCCAGGCAATCCCCGTGAAAAGGACAGCTTCCGTTAAACAAATCATCCTCATGACGGCGAACGAGGATATGTCCCATCTCAGGGTGAAGCATTCCGTGTATGAGCTTGCCTTCCGTTATCGCGCCAACACCGATTCCCGTACCGACCGTCATGTAAAGGCAGCTATCAAGGCCTTTCGCCGCTCCCCATTCCATCTCACCAAGAGCTGCCGCGTTTACATCGGTATCGAATCCGATCGGAACGTTGATATGTTTTCTGAGCTCACCAACAAGATTATAGTAATTCCAGTTCTTTTTCGGCGTGCTTGTGATAAACCCGTATGTTGCGCTGTCCGGATTGAGATCAACCGGACCAAATGATCCAACACCAAGTGCGGCGATGGGCTTTTCTTTAAAAAAGTCGATGACGTTACTGAGTGTTTCTTCAGGTGTGGTAGTTGGAATAGTAATTCTTTCGGTGATTTCCCCGTGTTCATTACCGATTCCGCATACGAATTTTGTGCCTCCTGCTTCAATTGCGCCTAAGATCATGGTGGTCGCTCCTTTCGTTAAAGGGATTTTATCATTAATTGCTTTAGGTTGGTTGTTTTACGGTCGCTGTTACAAGTTTACTCATAGAAAAGCTTTTTCGCTCATAGAATTCTTGTCTTGCTCATATAATCCCTGTTTTGCTCATAGAGAAATTCAAGCTGCAAAAAAGAAGCCAAAACCTCCGTTTTGGCCACTACTTCATCTATAAATACGTCAATGAGTCCAAAATCTCCTGTAAACTGAGTTCAGCGCACGCCATTGAGGTGTCTGCAACGCCGTAATACATTTTCACGACGTCTCCTTCGACTAAAACACCGCAAGAAAAGACGACATTGCCGAAGAATCCTTCTACTTCATAATCGGCTTCCGGCTCGAGTACTGGTTTTTCTGATCTAGCAATCACTTTTGACGGATTCTCTAAATCTAGCAAAACAGCGCCCATGCAATAGCGGTCTTCTTTTGAAGCGCCGTGATACAGCTCCAGCCAGCCTTTTTCTGTCTTGATCGGAACTGCCCCGCCGCCGATTCTCCCGTTATCCCACATTCCTTCACGCAATCCGATCAGGTGCTTGTGATTGCCCCAGTGCATGAGATTCGTGGATTCAGCGATCCAGATTTCCGGTCTGCCGGTGCTTTTTGGAACAGGACGGTGAAGCGCATAATAGTTTCCGTTCATTTTTTCAGGAAAAATTAACACATCTTTGTTTTCGGGACAAAAGATCATCCCATGGTGATCCACGTTTACAAAATCCTTCGTCGAAACGAGCGATTCGCCAACGCCAGACGGGGAAACCGCGCTGTAATAAATATAATATGTGTCACCCATTTGTGTAACCCGCGGATCCTCGATACCGAAAGTCTCAAGTTCGTTCGAAGGATAAATAAACGGCTCATCTTCTATCGTGAAGTTGCGTCCGTCCTTGCTGCGAGCGAGACGAATATACGAAAGGGAAGTTAAATAAGAAAAGCTTTTGCCATTTTTCTTTTCACAAATCACGCGCGGATCGGAAAAATCGTACTGTTCGTCGTCCAAGTTAAACTCATGAATCTCCAGTTCATGGGATTCATGGTTATAAACAGGCGCTTTTACTACGTTCTGGTCATCGCTGATCGGACGTTCAGCAACGCGCAAAAGCATGATTACTTCATCTTCAAATTTGGCGATCCCGGCATTGAAGGCGCCGATTACTTCAAAATCGTCACGATGCGGTTTTACGTCAGCAGGCGTAACGAGAGGGTTTTCTTCATATCGATACACATTCATGTTGCATGTCCCCTTATTTTTCAAATTGGTTAAACGGATCGGAAATTGTGATTCTATGTGCTTCAGCATCACTGATTCCCGCATAAAAATCTGCAGTTCCGTCTTCTTTACGAACAAGTCCGCCGCTAAAAACGACATCTACTAAATCCGGTCGTTTCGAGACTCCTTGTAAAAAATCGCCGCGTATCGCAATCAACTGAATTTCCGAGTGCTCGCCGGTCTCCGGATTTAGCAAAAATACCATCGGATAATAATGACGATTTTCTTCCTCATCAAAGCAAGCGATGTGACCAAGAACACCGATCATTCCGTTGTCTAAAATGTGCAGCTCATTTGCGCCGCCCCATTCACCCTCTGCAAACTGACCTTCCAATAACGGTGCAGCCTCAACGATTTCCACACTCACCTTATCTAATGAAGAAACTCGTACAAAACCGATTTTACCGCGGCCGCCTTTTTCGCCTTGAGGTCGTGTCAGCACAGCGACACTTCCGTCTTTTAACTCAGCAATCCGAAGATCCTTCATCCCGTCCGGTCCTTTGAAAAACGGTTTCAGTTCTGAAATGGATGTTCCTTTATAAAAAGCCGTACGCCAGCTGAGTAAACCTGCGTTCGTCGGGTGCGGAAAAATCTCAACACCGCCAAGGACTAGTTCTCCAGCAATCCGAGTCACAAACGGGTCCTGCAGTTCCAGAACAGGAGCACCCTCTCTCGGTGTCCAAACGCCATCTCGGTTCACGAAAAAGTACACTTCTGAATGTTCTGAGTCACGTGATTCCACGCGCCCAGCGATGATGGTTTCGCCGTCATCTTCAAACGGAGCTGTAATGTTATAAACATCTCGTTCACTGACACCTGTAAACTTCAATTTTGTTGGGTTTACCGGCTGACTTTTCTCCAAAAATTCTTCCACTAATACCGCACAAGTTTTAGTCATTTAATTTCTCCTTCGATCTATTTAAGCGTGAATTGCATGCCTTCTTTAAATTGTTTAGAAAAACATAAGAATAAGATGATGATCGGAACCGTAAGCAAGACGGATGCAGCGTACATCGGGCCAGGGTATCCGCCATAAGGACCGAACATTTGCGATAATAAAACGTTCAGCGTCAGCATGCTGTCACTTCGAACGACGATCATATCCCACAATAATTCCGTCCATCTTTCCATGAATAGAAATAGGAAAACGACGGTCGTGATTGATTTTGACATCGGAAGCACGATTTTATATAAAATTTGAAAGTTTGATGCACCATCAAGCTTTGCTGCTTCAATGAAGGTGTCCGGAATCGCCCTGAAAAAGTTCGTATACATGAATACAGCCCATAAACTCAATGCTTTTGGCAAAATCATCGCCATGTATGTGTCATATAACCCTGCGTTCTGAACGATTAAAAATGTCGGGATCAGCAAGATGATCGCTGGGAAAAACATTTGAAACAATACCGCATTGTTGATGAAATTCCGTCCGCGAAAGTTCATTTTCGCAAGTGCAAATGCGACCATCGCCCCTGTTGCCATCATAAGGCCGGTCGAAATAGTCGACACGATCACACTGTTTAAGAAAGCGTGAAGCCAAGGTCTCGCGACTCCAGCTTCCCCGCCAGAGAACAGCCATTCATATGATCGAAGTGTGAAGTCAGTTGGCACCATTTTTTTATCCACTTGCGTCCAGTCGGCGAACGAGTTCATAACCATGTAGAGATACGGAAAAACCATAACGATAAGCAGCGCGAATGCGATGATATAGCGAAAAGTTAAATTTTTCTTAGACCCAACCATTACGTTTCCCCCACATCTCTAGTAGTTTTCTGATGATTAAAATTGCAGCGAACGTCACGATCGAAGCAATAATGGCAACAGCTGACGCATAACCTGCACTCAAGTTTGTAAACGCTTGTTTAAAGATCTCCATCTGCCACGTGTTTGTTGCATAGTTCGGACCCCCGCCAGTTAACTGGTAAACCTCTGTGAAAATCCCGAAAGATACACCGATTGATAAAATCAATACGGTAAAAAGTGCTGGATACAACAGCGGTAACGTTATTTTCCAAAAACGTTGTGAAGAAGAAACACCATCGATCGCGGCTGCTTCATACACATCTTTACTGATGCTCCCAAAGCCAGCTGTCAGAATGAGCGCGTAGTAACCGGTGAATTTCCACGCAATGATCGCCGCAACGACCAATAACGCCGAAAGTGGCGTACTCAGCCAGTCGATCTCAATACCGATTCCGCGTAAGAAGACGTTAAATGCACTATTTTGTGATAATAGCCCTTTTACGATTAAGGAAGAAACAACGCCTGACGCCAAATACGGAAGGAAGAATCCAATCAAAAACAGTCCTTTAAATCTTGGAAGTCCATGGATCACGAGCGCCACCAATGTTGAAGAGACGATAACCATCGGAACAAAAGCTGCCATAAACTTGAATGTTACGAAAAATGCAGCTTGAACACCTGGATGTTTCACCGCTTCTATAAAATTATCAATCCCTTTAAAGTTGTAAACCGGAGAGATCAAGTTCCAGTCCGTCATGGATAAATAAAGTGACCAGAGCAGCGGAACCGCGAAAAAAATTACCGCATATAAAAGGTAAGGACTGGCGAATAGCCAGCCCGTCCCGTTTGTTTTCTTCATTTCTTAAGTTCCTCCTTTATGGCCTTTTTCATCTCTTTCCAGCCTTTTTCAGGATCGACTTCTCCCTTCACGACAGGGTTAACGGCTAAACGCCCAATATGTGTTTGAAGCTCATTGAATTTTGCATTGTCAATCGCCGGAATCGCATTCGGAACAGCTTCCGCATACGGCTTCAGCTCCGGATTTTTTTCAAAGAACGCTTTGAATGATTCATTGCTTGAAAGATCGTCACGTGCTGGCGGAAGCTTCGTCGTTTCGAGCCACTTCAGATCGTTTTCTGGGTTCGAATATACGAAATTCATAAACTTCATAGCAGCTTTACGCTCTTCTTCTGTAGCAGATGCGTACACAGCGATCCCTTTCGTATCAGCGAACGTGCTCACATTTTTCGTTCTCTGTCCGTCTGGAACAGGAGGCAGAGATAGCGCAAAGTTCTTGTTGTACTCCATCTCAGGGAACTTTTCTTCCCAATAGCTGAACGTCCATGGACCAAGGTCAGTAAAGATACCAAGTGCACTCTCGAACGGATCAGTCGCTTGCTTCGTTAATAGACCATCTTCTTTTCGAATATCATCCATAAATTTCAGAACTTCTACTCCAGCTTTATCTTTTGCGACAAACTTGTCACCTTCAATAAAATTGTTGCCGCCTGATGCTGCGTCATACAGCATAAAGAAGTCAAACCAGCGCTTCCAAGCGGTCGGATCTGCAAGGTCACCCTTCGCCCACAAATATTTATCCGGGTATTTCGCTTTTAGTTTTTTCGTTACATCGATCACTTCGCTGTATGTTTTCGGAGGTTCGTTAACTCCTAGTTCTTTTAAAACATCGATTCTCCAACCGAACAGCATTGGATTCGAATAGATCGGCATGACATATTGATTGTCATCTGAGAATTTCCAGGTCTTGATCGTATCTGTCATGTTACGTTTTTCGATAAGTTTGTCCCAGCCTTCAATCTCATTAAGCGGAACGAGCGCTTTACTTTCAGCTAGCTGTGCAGCAAAACCACGGTTGATGTTTTCAGACATCGTCGGTGCACTCTTGCCGGCAATCGCCGATTGGATGCTCGCTTCAGAAGTCGGACTCTCTTTAATAGGACTTACTTTAACGTCGATTTTCGGGTTTTTCTTTTCAAATTCCTTCGCCATCTCTTTCCAATACACTTGCTGCGTCGGGTTTGGAGCAGCCCAGAATTCAATCGTCGTTTTACCGTCAGCTGATTTACTGTCCCCTTTTGAACAGCCAGCAAGTGCTGAGGCTGCAAGTGAAGCGGTTAAAATCAGAGACGCGGTTCTTTTAAATTTCATCCTTATTTCCCCCTTAACGATTTTGGTAGCGCTATCATTTTCTGCAAAAAAAATAATTCAAAAACATTACAACTTCTCTAATTCGTAATTACAAGTATATTTTGTAACCTTACGTAAAGTGATTATCACATGAAACTATAATGGTGTCAAATTATTTTTCTGACAATTCGGTTATATCAAACACCAATAAAATCCCATATAAGATTACTCTTAACAGTTGTGTTGGTTCATATTTGATCATTATTCCTGTCACCTTACACTTCAATTGTTTACTTTATCTGCCTTTTCAAGTATATTTATTTTGTAACGTGACAAGATTATTAATCCGGAAGGTTTGTATACTATATGGCGAAGAAAATATCGATGCAGGACATTGCTGATAAGCTGAATATCTCAAAAAACTCTGTATCTCAAGCATTGTCAGGAAAACCAGGTGTCAGTCCTGCTACACGAAAAAAAATAGAAGAGACAGCGAGGGAGCTAGGTTACGCCTATCAAAACCAGCCAGCGAAATCAAAGTCATTATTGACCGGAAACATCGGACTGATCGCATCAGATCTGGCTTTTTCATTGCAAAGCTTTTTCGGAAAAATCTACTTAAGTATTGAAAAAGAAGCGGCAAACCAAGGGCTCAATGTGCTCATACAGTCGATCAGCAATGACGCTAAGGAAAGTCTGATCCTTCCATCTTTTATTGAAAACAAACAAGTTGATGGCGTGCTCGTTTTGTCGCACATCAGTACGGAGTATATTAATAAAATAATCGCGACTGGCATTCCAACGGTGACAATTGACCACCATCACCCGCTCATTCAAGCGGATGCCATTTTGACGAACAATCGATTCGGAGCATATACCGCGGTAAAGCATTTGATCGATCTTGGTCATAAAAAAATCTCGTTTGTCGGGAATGCCAAGCTTTCGCCAAGTTATCAAGAGAGATTGGAAGGGTATTTGCTCGCTCTTCAAGAACACAATCTATCGGTGGAAAATGAGATTATTTTCTCATCTGTTATGGAAAGAGAAGATTCAGTGCGGGACCTTATGGATTCAGCTGCCGGGCATCCTACGGCGTGGTTTTGTGTGAATGACGGACTTGGATTTTTCGTTCAATCTGCTCTTCAGCAAAAAGGATTGAACGTTCCGGGGGATGTTTCGGTAAGCAGCTTTGATAATGGACAGCTTTCCAGACTCGCGAACCCAAAGATCACGACAATGGATATCGACCTAGAGCTTTATGGAAGAAAAGGGATCGAACAGCTTGTCTGGCGTCTGGATCATCCTGATGAACCGATGACAGAACTGCTGTTGCCTGCCCAACTGATAAAACGTGAATCGACTGCAGAAGTTACGAAGTAAAAGGAGGAAGCCCCTTGGGATCAAGGGGCTTTTCTTTATGGAATGGAGGGGTTTTACGGTACCGTGTTCTTTTATCTAGGCTCTTTTATAAAAGAATGTTGCGAGGAGGCAATTTTGTCATTAACTGCAATGACAAGTTGATTGGAGTGTAAGGTGCGAGACTCCTCGAAAATGAAAATCACATTTTCTTCGTGCGATGTAACGCGGCCGTTGCTTTCCTTGTCCTGCGGGATGAGTGGGACAGTCCGAAAAGCGGAAGCGGCTTGTTCAGCCCCGACAAGCAAAAGGAAAGGGGCTAAGAAGGCGCTTTTTGCCTTCAGGACACTTTCACTTTTGACCTCGAGGGGCTAGCCGCTGCAGCTAGACAGGAGAGACCATTCAATGTCGCAAAGCGGCGAGTGGGCTCACCGCACACCCAGCGGAAAGCGAGCAACCTGGAACGGAGATCAACCTCTTTCAAAAGCAACAAAGTTTACGAAAACAGCCAATCAAAAAAAAGGAAGCCAAAACCGCAGTTTTGGCCTCCTCATTAAGCATATTTTCTATTAAACAGTCGGATGCGAGGCGATAAATCTTGCATTTCCGCGTAAACCGAACCGGCTCACCGTAGATGGCACGATAAAGTGATCGCCTTTTTCAAATGGAAACGTCTCCTCACCAATATTCACTTCCCCCTGCCCTTCAAGCACACTTACGAGCAGGTAAAGCGGATTATCGATTTTCGCAGCAGTCCCCTCTAACGTCCAGCGATAAACAGTAAAATAGTTTTCTTGGACGAGTTTTCTTACGTTCAAATCGCTGACAGCTGTGCGCACGGGGCTGAAGCTTGCATCCTCATGCGGTATCATTGCTACTTCAATCGATTTTTCAATATGAAGTTCGCGCGGATTTCCAGAGTCATCGCGGCGATCATAGTCATACACGCGATACGTTACATCTGAACTCTGCTGGGTTTCGAGGATCATCGTCCCCGCACCGATCGCATGGATCGTTCCGTTCGGTACATACACGAAGTCCCCAGGCTGGATCTCAACTGTACGAAGCAGCTCGTCCCATTTGTTTTCCTCAACCATCTGCTTAAATTCTTCTCTGGAATCAGCGTGATGGCCATATACAAGCTTTGCGCCAGGGTCACAATCGATGACATACCAGCATTCTGTTTTACCGAACGCTTCCCCTTCAACTTCGCGCGCATACGCATCGTCAGGGTGAACTTGAACAGAAAGGTCAGTCTTTGCATCTAAAATTTTAACCAATAACGGAAAGTCGGCTCCATCTTGATTGCCGAACAATTCACGGTGCTCGTTCCACAAGACGTCGAGCGTTTTGCCCGCTAATGGTCCGTTCATGACCGTACTCGGACCGTTCGGATGAGCAGAGATTCCCCAGCACTCTCCCGTCGTTTCAGTCGGAATTTCATAGCCAAATTCCTCGCGAAGCTTTGTTCCGCCCCAGATTCGGTCCTTGAAAACAGGTTTTAAAAAAATCGGCTCATTATACATGATGTCACACTCCCCATTTAGGATGATAGGTACTTTTTCGAATAGAATAAACCGCCATATAACTAGGATTCTACCTACTAGTTTAAACGCTTGTTTAAATTTAAGCTACCTGTATGTACTTAAGAGCTGAAACATAAGCAAAGAGTTTTAGGAAAAAAGCTTCACAAAATGACGAAAATAAAGACTAACGATTAAAAATTAGTACTTAGGATTCGAAACCTTTTAAATCGGGAATAAATAGAAATGTGCAAAATCCATATTTTCGGACTAGAAATAATTGCATGTGTGAATGTTTAAGTTTGCATTGAATTTTTATACATGCTTCTTTATACTTCATTAACATATACGAAATTTAATAAACATTCAGATTATTTACATATATAGACAGGAGCTTTGCGTTCATGGATTTTACTTTGGAGCCTTTAGGCGATACCGCCGTCATTATTGAACTTGGAACAGATATTAACCTCGACACACACCAAAAAGTGAAAACGGTCTCACAAGCACTCGATGAAAAACCTTTTGATTGGATGATCGAATACGTACCAGGATTTACAACGGTTTCTGTATTTTATGATCCTATGAAAATCGATTCTGAAAGTCTGCCTTACGATCATGTCACGGAACAGCTTGCTTCGTTTTTAGAGGAACTAAACGCCGGAGAAGATACCGAAACAAGAGTTGTTACCATTCCGGTCTGCTATGGCGGGGAGTTTGGGCCTGACTTGGAGGAAGTAGCAAAACACAATGGCTTGACTCCTGAAGAAGTCATTGAGATTCATTCAAAAGGTGAATACCTCGTCTACATGATCGGTTTTGCACCAGGATTCCCTTATATCGGAGGAATGTCAGATACAATTGCTGCTCCGAGAAGAAAAGATCCGCGATTGAAGATTCCTGCCGGTTCAGTCGGAATTGCAGGAAAACAAACAGGTGTGTACCCAATCGAAACGCCTGGCGGCTGGCAGCTAATCGGCAAAACGCCTCGAAAGCTTTTTCTCCCAAACGGCGAATCGCCTAGTTTATTAAAAGCAGGAGACAAAATCAAATTCGAGCCCATCACCATAGAAGAATTTGAGAACTGGGAGGAGAACAAGAATGATTAAAATTACAAAGCCTGGACTCCTTACAAGTGTGCAAGATTTGGGACGGTACGGTTATCAAAAATTCGGCGTGATCGCAAGCGGTGTGATGGATCAAACCGCACACCGGATAGCAAACCTTTTAGTTGGCAATGATGAAAATGAAGCCACATTGGAATTGACTTTACTTGGTCCTGATATGGAATTTGAAAAAGATGCGCTCATTGCAATTTGCGGCGGAGACCTCTCCCCTAAAATCGATGGTAATTCTGTGAAACTATGGAGACCTGTGTTCGTTCGTGCCGGCAGCAAACTGAAGTTCGGGGGATGCAAAACCGGATGCCGAGCTTACTTGGCTGCAGCGGGCGGCTTTGTAGTGGATAACGTGATGGAAAGCAAATCCACATATGTACGCGCTGGAATCGGCGGCTTTAACGGAAGAACATTATTAGCAGATGATGTGCTCGAGGTTGGGCAACAAAGCGAGCTCTCTCAGCAAATTGCAAGTTTATTATCTGATCAAAAAGAAGAAGAAAAATTTGCCCAAGTGCCGTGGTCGATTGCCTCAGAATTTATGGCACTGCCTGAATCAAAGCCAAAAGCGAGAGTCATAAAAGGCAGACAGTATAATTGGTTTTCCGAAGACAGCCAGACAAAATTTTTCTCTGAACCTTTTGAAATTACATCAAAATCAGACCGAATGGGTTACCGATTGAGCGGATCAAAGCTGGAACTCGAAAACGAACAAGAAATGCTATCAGAGGCGGTAACTTTTGGAACAATCCAAGTGCCATCAGAAGGAAACCCGATCATCCTTTTAGCTGACCGGCAAACAACAGGCGGCTATCCAAAAATCGGACAGATCGCCAGCGTCGACCATTCCTTAATGGCACAGCTCAAGCCCGGCGACAAAATAAGCTTTGTTGAAATCTCGCATGAAGAAGCTCAGAAACTCTATTTAAATCGAGAAGATCAGATCCAGCAGCTTAAACAGGGTATCTCACTTAAAATAAAACAACAATCGAAGTAATCAATTGAATGTAGGAGGATTTACATGAAGAAAGAATCGAAAGCAAGTATACTGCTGGGCGCCGCTTTCCTAATGGCGACATCGGCAATCGGACCAGGATTTTTAACACAGACGACGCACTTTACATCTCTGCTCGCAGCCAGTTTTGGTTTTGTTATTTTAGTTTCCATCCTTATTGATATTGGCGCGCAGATGAATGTATGGCGAATCATCGCTGTTTCTGAAAAAAGAGCACAGGACATCGCAAACGGTGTTTTGCCTGGTCTCGGAATCTTCCTTGCCATTTTAGTCGTAATCGGCGGTCTAGCCTTTAACATCGGTAACGTCGCGGGAGCAGGACTTGGACTTAACGTTATTTTCGGTGTTTCCCCTAAAATGGGAGCTCTGCTTAGCGGGATTATTGCCATTTTAGTATTCGTTGTACGTGAAGCAGGTAAAGCGATGGACCGTTTTGCACAAATCGCAGGATTCGTCATGATCGGACTCACCGTATATGTCATGTTCACAGCTAGTCCTCCAGTTGGAGAAGCCGTTGTAAAAACGTTCGCACCTGACACGATCGACATTATTGCAATCGTAACATTAGTCGGTGGAACAGTCGGTGGATACATCACATTTGCTGGTGCTCACAGACTTTTAGATGCAGGGATTAAAGGTAAAGAAGCAATTGGCGAAGTAACTAGAAGCTCCGTTTCAGCAATTGGAATCGCGTCTATCATGCGTATTTTCTTATTCTTGGCTGCCCTCGGAATTGTTTCTCAAGGATTGAAGCTTAACCCGGCAAACCCGCCAGCCTCTGTTTTCCAGCTAGCTGCCGGTGATATTGGCTATAAAATGTTCGGTATTATCATGTGGTCTGCTGCCCTCACTTCTGTCATTGGCGCAGCCTATACATCGGTATCGTTCATTCGTACATTCAACGCTACATTAGAAAAATATCATAAGTGGATCATTATCGGATTCATCGCCTTCTCAACACTCGTATTTGTTATGATCGGACAGCCCGTAAAAATCCTGATTGCAGTAGGTGCATTAAATGGACTTATCTTGCCGATTTCATTAGGTGTAATGCTTATTGCTGCCCACAAGAAAAAGATTGTGGGAGACTACAAACACCCTGTCTGGATGACCATTTTCGGTGTTATTATCGTCATCATGATGGCAGGTATGAGCATTTATACGATCAGCCAAGAACTTCCGAAACTATTTGCATAAAACAACTAGGGGGATAACATGCAGTCTTTTGAAAGAATGAATCCAAACGAAGCCCGTGAATTGATCAGACGCGGTGACTGGGTAAAACCGACGAGTGGACTATCAGGCGGCTATACACAAGCAAATCTAGCCGTCTTGCCGAAAGAGTTGGCATTTGAGTTTCTCTTGTTTTGCCAGCGAAACCCGAAACCATGTCCGGTATTGGATGTAACAGAACCCGGTTCAGCGGTCCCTGCGATCGTCGCACCTAACGCCGATCTGCGTGTGGATATTCCGAAATACCGCGTGTACCGGCATGGCGTGTTAGATGAGGAACGAACGGATATCAAGGATTTATGGGATGATTCGATGGTTGGATTTCTGCTCGGTTGCAGTTTCACGTTTGAACACGCATTGCTGAACAATGATATTTCGGTTCGGCACATCGAACAAGAATGCAACGTACCCATGTACAAAACGAACATTCAGTGTGTGAAAGCTGGACGCTTTGAAGGTCCGATGGTCGTAAGCATGCGTCCTATTCCTGAAAAAGATGTAGTGCGAGCCGTTCAAGTGACGAGCCGCTTCCCATCTGTCCATGGCGCTCCCATTCACATCGGAAATCCTGAGAGCATTGGAATTCGTGATATCGGGAATCCCGATTTCGGTGATCCAGTTGAGATTCGCAGTGGTGAAGTTCCCGTGTTCTGGGCATGCGGAGTCACACCTCAAGCTGTAGCCATGCATGTGAAGCCAGAGATCATGATCACCCACGCCCCAGGTCACATGTTCATTACGGACGTGCGGGATGAGAAGTTTGGGGTCCTTTAAAGCTTATTTGGGACAATATTTTGATAAGGTGGCCAAAACCGTGGTTTTGGCTTCTTTTTTATTTGATGAAAAAGTATGAAATAACGCAAAAGTGCTTTATATGGATTAAGGAGAAGTTTATGTGGCGTCAAGGTAAGAATCCATAAGGAAAGAGGCCATCCCCTGTGTGTCATAAGAATGACCATGGGAACAGTCTCTTTATTAAAGAAGATCTGACTGCAGCACTGGAAAAATTGTAAACGCCAGAATGATCGTAATGACCGCTGCAACAATCATGGCAAGACTCGCAAACGTCCCTTCCAGCTCGCCGAATTCAAACGCTCTCGATGTTCCCGTTCCATGCGCTCCCATACCAAGCATTAATCCTTTGGATGTGGATTTTTTTATCGAAAGAATACGAATAAGCACCGGTCCGATTACCGTTCCCGTCAATCCTGTCACGATTACAAAGACCGCGGTCATGGTCGGAATCCCTCCGATGGTTTTGGAAATATCCATGGCGATCGGTGTCGTGATGGAGCGTGGAACCAAACTATTGATCAAGGAAGGACTTAGATGAAGCCAAAGCGCAAACAAAAATGTTGAAACGATGGCAACAGACGAACCGGTAATCAGGCTGAGTATGATTTCAACAATGTGTTTTTTTAGCAGATGAAAATGTTTATACATCGGAACAGCAAACGCGACCGTTGCAGGTCCCAATAATTCAGTTAGCCATTTCGTCCCTTCAGCGTAAATTGAATAAGGCGTATGGGAAATACCCAATAACACGATAAGAAGGAACGGTGTGATTAAAATGGGCGATAAAAGCACAAGAGTCCAGTGGGAATAGATTTTTTTACACATATAAAAGATGAAGGTCGTCAGGCAAAAGCTAATTATTTCTAGAGTCAGAGTCACTGGAAACATCCTTTCTAAGCTTGGAGAAAAGTTCCGATGAAAGTCCTGTACAAGCCATTACAGCAATTGTACTTAATACTATGACAAGGACGAGCTTGATGCCGTATACACTTAAGATCTTTTCATATTGAATAATGCCGACTGCTGATGGGACAAAGAAAAGAAGAAGTTCAGACAAAAGAAATGTAGCACCGAGCTCGACCCATTCCAATTTCACGACTTTAAATTGAAGAAGTAAAAATAAAAGAATTAACCCAACGATGCTGCCTGGTATAGGAAGGTGCAAGTATTTGGTTATAGCATTTCCGATGAGATAAAAGAAAATCAGAATGCCGACTTGTAACACTCTTATTAATACACCCATTTAGCTGCCCCTTCCTGAATGTGAATATAATCACAAATAGTTATGTAAAAAATATGTTTTCAATGGAATGTTATTAATGTAACGCAGTTTTTGTTGTACGTAAAATACAAATGATTTATTGAAACTATTCTATTTATCTATACTTTGTGTTTAGTGATCTCTTTATAATTTCGAAGGATAAAATGGAAAATAACTACAGTAATAACAGTCACATTAGCAGTTGAAATCGCTTCATAATATTAAATAACATAAAAAAAACCAGATTTCTGTCTGGTCTTTTTATACATATTCCATTAATATACCCGTTCATAGTAAAAGGTTAGACAGATTTCCTGGTTTCGTTCCGACTATTTTGTTGACCGGCTGCTTTCTGGAGGTTCTTGCATACACATATACTTAATATCACTATGTTTTACCTTTGTTTTAAGCCCTTTTCTTTTATTCTTTCTATCAACTAAAACAGCCAAAGCAATAACAAGGACCAATGGAATTACAAGAAACAACCAGAACATACTAACAACCCCCAAAATCATATATTTTATCCATATTTTACTAGTTCAATATTTATCACAAATATCCTTCAATTCTCCCCTATCCTGCGACTCTAAATACCAAATACTTCAAAATATGGAGATTAACTCTTAATCTTTTTATTCAAATAAAAAGACACTTACCTAATGATAGATAAGCATCCGATCGTTGAAAAATTTCCTTTTTGTTTCAAAAATGAATAAGCTTTTTCTTTATGTTATCAATAATAACTGCAACGCTAACATTTTCAGTGTCGATATACTCTTCAAAGTTGTATTCACTAAAAGCTTTTAAACATTTTTCAGTTTGTTGAAAACACCAGTTTCCTTCTTCCTCTCCCCGATTCCTAAGTCTTTCGTAAATCGTATCCTTACTTGCAGTTAAACAAAAGTGGTATGTTTGTTTATCGATATTTTGAAATCCATTTTTAATATAATCCAGGTATTCGGGATTACGAATAGTCATAGGTACGATTAAATTAACTTTATAATGAGCAACTAATCGTTCGGCTACCTTAACAGTTAACTCTTTCCACAAGTGCAAATCTTGAAAGTCCCCAGTTTTGGATTCAAGTTGCTTTACTTCGTCAGGGATAACATTTCTTAACATAAAACCTATCTCTTCAGGATCATATAACATAGAATTTTTTACCTCATTTAGAAGTTCATTAGTGATCGTGGTTTTCCCAATACCAAATGGCCCATTTATCATTATTATCATAAAATTTTCACCTCATTATAAAAAAAGTTTAGTTTCAATGCCCGTTAACTGAATAAAGTTCATTATTTTTAACCTAATTATAAATTCGATTGAGCTATCATTTAACCTTTTTTCACCGTAATTGGTAAGTTATTAAACAAGTAATTAAGGAGATAAAATAACTTGTTTTTAACTAAAATCCTTATATATCAAAGAAAAAACCGCAGCGAATTTCACTACGATTTAGCTTTTTTTGTTCTCGATTAAAGAATTTTATAAAGCAGGTAAATCTGTTCTTGTCTTTTCACCATCGCTAGTTGCTTTTATGGTTAAGCTACCGCTGTAATCGATGCCCATTTTCAAAGAAAACTCACCATTTTCATCTGGCATGACTGAGTTTTCGAAAAGAATCTTTCCGTTATCACCAATGATACTAAAAGTGACATTACCGTTAGCTCCTTTTCCTGCGATTCCTAGTTGGTTCTTTTCTATCCTTCTTGATTCAGTGATTTTGAACTGCCCATTAAAATCTTCCTCAGGTGCCAATTGATCGTTCACTTCTATTGTCTTAATCTGTTCTGTTTCTTTTTTTATTTCTGTTTCTTTTTTCAACGAACATCCTGCCAAAATCAATCCAAATAAAATCAATGCCAAAAATGAACGTTTCATATGAACCTCCCTTAAAGTAGACACCCTCTCATTATAAAATAAATATCCATAGTTTTACATCATAAAATGGATTATTATGGAATAAAGGTGTTGTTACAGGGGGAATCCATATGTCACAATCCGATGTTATTTCCCTCATGTTCTTATGGGGTATTGCAGCGTTCATTTTCCTAAAAAAACTAACCAAAGAGGATAAATCAGAGTTTTGGAAAAGCATCAAAAAGCCTTCTGTTTATTTTGAAGATGTGTTTAGACATTTAGGCACGCTTCTGCTTTTCACCGGAATCATAGCGGATTTTCCTGTACTGAAGAAAATCGGTATTTTCGTGATTTTGGCGAGTATCTTTGCGCTCGGTGTTAATACGTGGGAGTTGAACAAAAGGAAGAGTACGATCGCCATGTTCATCCCTTTGATTTTTGCTATGTTTTACATCTTTTTTTCATTTAAAGATTATCTATTCTAGAGGTGTTCATATGGATTGGTCGATGTTCATCGGACTTGCTGTTGCATTAGCATTGCTGCGCTGGGTAAAGAATGAGTTGAAATTACGCTCATTTCTTAAAGAACTCATTGTATTAAGTGCCTTTGTGTTCGTATTCAACTTAATTAGTGATTTTATTAAAAGTAAGATGACTCTTCCCTTTTCTATTAGGAATCCATTCTCTGAAACAATTCAATTGTGGATTGGTGTGATTGTATTTTTTGCGTTAACTTGTATTCTTGCATTTAGCGGTTGGAGAAATAACGGTAAAAAATCAGCAGATACAAAGAGTGACAGATAACGCAGAAAGGCGTTCCTTAAATGGAAAGCCTTTTTTATTTTATGGCTCTGTTAAAGCTTGGCGGTTCGTCAGCGGAAAGGGAATGGATTTTCGGACTTCCAAGGATGATCAACACGATCAAATAATAGAGCTTATTTTATTAATAGGCCAAGAGCGATTTATTGTTATTTTTGTGGGAAAACGTGTAAGCTTGTAAACATTAGTAATCAAGATCCAGTGATAAAATTTTAATACTAGATTTTACCGATTAAATGCTTCTAGGAATGAGGGACAGGTGATGGAGACTGCACCAGGCTATAAACAATCTACGATAGTGACCCTTCTGTTGGCAGGAACATTTATCGCGATCTTAAATCAGACGTTAATGATTACTGCCATACCGCCAATTATGGATGAAATGCATATTACGGCAAACAGTGCGCAATGGCTGACGACTGTCTTTATGCTAGTAAATGGCATTATGATCCCTGTGAGCGCCTTTTTGTTAGAACGTTTCACAACAAGGCAGCTTTTTATATCGGCAATGAGTATCTTCGCCTTCGGTACATTAGTGGCGGGATTAGCTCCAAATTTCGAGATGCTGCTGCTTGGAAGAGTTATTCAATCGAGTGGAGCAGGTGTCATGCTTCCGCTTATGCAAACCGTATTCTTAATGATTTTTCCGGTGAATAAGCGCGGATCTGCGATGGGGCTTGTCGGACTCGTTATTTCCTTTGCACCGGCAATCGGTCCAGCACTATCAGGCTGGGTGACCTCTCATTATTCTTGGAGAGTCTTGTTTTTCATTATCCTGCCAATCGCGCTTATCGATATTTTGGTAGCCTATTTTGCTTTGAAAAATGTAACGGAGATTACCAAGCCGAAAGTTGATATTCCATCGATCATCCTTTCATCATTCGGATTCGGGGGCTTGCTTTATGGGTTTACGTGCGCTGGTAATAATGGATGGTTAGCTTCGAGTACACTCATTTGGCTAGGAATCGGATTGTTAGCACTCGTAATCTTTATTACGAGACAATTACGTTTAAAACATCCGATGCTTGAGTTCAGAGTGTTTAAGAATTCGATTTTCCCTCTGACGGTAGCTATTGGAATGATTACCTTCATGGGACTGATCGGGGCAGAAACGATTATCCCGCTGTTCATGCAAAACATGAGGGATTTTACAGCGTTTGAAGCTGGCTTAGCTATTTTACCGGGAGCCTTGATTACCGGATTGATGTCGCCAATAACAGGAAGAATTTTTGACAAAGTTGGTGCTAGATGGCTTGCTTTTACCGGCTTAACGATTATAACGGTTTCTTCATTCGCCCTCTCAAATTTAAGTCCATCAACGTCCTTTACTTTTATCATGGTCATGTATGGGGTGCGGATGTTCGGATTATCGATGGTCATGATGCCGGTAGCTACAGCAGGGCTTAACCGGTTACCTGAACGGTTGATTCCTCACGGAGCAGCAATGGATAATACGATGAAAATGATTGCAGCGTCAGTCGGAACTGCCATTCTAGTCACTGTCATGACGATGTCAGCCGATCATGCGAAGGATCGTCCAGAAATCCCCCATCCGGATATGTATGGAGCGAATATGGCTTTTATTGTCGTCTCTGTTCTTTCTTTACTAGGGATTATCATTTCACTTTTTATTAAAAACGATAAGGCACCGGAAGAAGATTCCAAACAACAAACAGCTGACAAGTAACATAAAAAAACATGTTCATCTCACCGAACTGCACCACATTTGTTAGACATTCGCTAACAAAGGGTTGCAGTTTTTTTTGACTAAATTTAGCGCTCCAAAAGAGTTTCCTTATAATGGATGGCAGATAAGAGCTTTAACCCTTTTAATGTTCTGATCTGCTCGTTTACAATAGCAAATGCCACATCTTTATGACCAGCGATTGCATGTTCTTCTGCTTCCAGCCAGGTAAGATAAGCGGCGTCTTTTAATCGACTTTTATACTCGTCATATTCTTGCTGATTTTCTTGTTTTTGTGCAATAACTGCTCCGTAATAATACTTGAAATCATTATTCTTCATCGTGCTGAGAACGCTTTTGGCTTCTTCATATTTTTGTTGCTTCGTCCACAGCATCACTTTTGCCATATCCTTAACAGCTTTTTGTTTAATTTTTGCGAGTGAGTTTTCCGCTTTATCTACATTCTCAAAAAGAAGTTCAAAGATAAATCGGTAATAAGGAAGTCTGGATTTCTCTAGATGCCTCTTTACTTTTTCAGCGTCTTTCTCCCAAACCAACGGATAGATTCGGGTGAGAACGATCCATGTGAAAAATGCTAAGATCACCGGAATGAAGCTCCATTTCGGGAAATCCAATGCCGCCATTGCGAATGAGGCTAAAAACAAAAATACGTAAGCCCAGATCATTTTCGTTCCTTCTTTCTATATTGATATTTTCATATTACACAAGTGCAGGCGAAATGAGGAGAGGCTATGTGTGTCGAGTTTTGGCGGCTCGTGGTTATTTGTACAAAAAGTGTGCGTATAAGCGAAAAAAGTGTGCGATCCCCGTTTAAAAGTGTGGGAATAACTAATAAAATGGGGAATCTCATCTTAAACAAGCCCAACAAAATAAAAAAGCTGAACCATTAAGGCCAGCCTCTCCTCTAAATTATAGACTTTCACCGATTTTGCGTACGGTAATCCCTGAATTCTCTAGTGTTTCTCTGATTTTCTTCGCAAACGATAATGCGTGTGCTCCGTCTCCGTGAATGCAAACTGTATCTGCTTTTATATCCACATCAACATCTTGCTGTGTGAGCACTTTTCCCTCTTTTGCCATGCGGATTACTTGTGCAACAGCCTCATCATCGTTCTCAATCATACAGTTTGGCAGTTTCCGCGAAGTCAATGTGCAATCCTGCTGATACGTTCTGTCTGCAAAAACTTCGGATGCAGTTCGAAGTCCGATCTTTTCGCCTGTTTTTACAAGTTCACTGTTCGCGAGCCCAAAAAGAATCAGCTCAGGATTAACTTTATAAACTGCTTCAGCAATCGCTTCGGACAAATCGTTGTTCACGGCAGCCATGTTGTAAAGTGCCCCATGAGGCTTTACGTGCTGAAGCTTTCCGCCTTCTGCTTTTACAAACGCCCATAATGAACCGATCTGATAAACGACCATCTCATATGCTTCTTGTGGTGTTATATCGATATTACGGCGGCCGAACCCAGCAAGGTCGGGCAATCCTGGGTGAACTCCGATTCCCACGTTATGTTCGAGCGCCAGTTTAACCGTTTTAAACATCGTTGCCGGGTCACCTGCATGAAAACCACACGCAACGTTAGCTGATGTTACGTATTTTACAATCTCTTCATCCGTACCGATCCGGTAAGCTCCGAAACTTTCACCCATATCGCAGTTAATATCAATGACACTCATGCAATGACCTCCTGTATGTTAAACACTTGTTTAATTTACCCCAACTGTACGATAAGAATGAACTATTGTAAAATGATAAGTAAGACGAGTTAGGAGGTGAAAAATGTGGAAAAAGTATTGAACGAAATCTTGTTAAAACTCAGCAATCTTGAAAATGGACAAATGGAATTTAGAGAAGGACAAAAAGGTTTGGAAGTCAGACAAACATCTTTCGAATCAAGTGTTCATGAAATACGTGATAGTGTCCATGACATACGTGATATAGTGACTCGTATTGAAATTGGCCAAAATGAAGATGTTATTGCATTATTAAAGTTATTCAACAACAATATTGATTCAAAAACAGAAGTGCTAAACAAAAGATTATTTCGAGTAGAATCAAAATTGGAAGCCTCTAAATAGACCCCGAAAGTATCAACTCTAAGTTTATCAATCAAAAATCTCAAACCTTAAATAAGTAGGAAGCCCCTTGAGAGCAAGGGGCTATCATTATTCATCATGTGATTTTCCGATGCAGTTCAGCAAGTTGTTCGTACATTCGGGTTGTTAAATCTCTTAGCACAGGAAAGTAAGGACGTATTTTATTAGGTTGCTGAATGTCTACATCCCCAATTGTGATACATTCACCTTCGTACGGCGCATTACATATCATTGGTGTTCCCGGTATTTTCGATTCTGGCTCCCCTGCACCAATAATACAGCCGCCGCCCCAGTACTCAGTCTCTCCTTCTTTACCGACTAAGTTTGTATAAACAAGATTAACGGTATTTTCCATCGCTCTTACTTTTACGATAGGCTCAAAAATATCCTTCTCAAATGCTGGAGATCCAGAAATACCTATAATGATTTCTGCTCCTTGTAAAGTAAGCATTCTTGCTAGTTCAGGAAAGAATAGATCATAGCAAATGAGGAGACCGATCTTGCCAATTTTCGTATCAAAGACATTGAGATCTTCCCCTGCTTTAAAGTACCGTCTGTCAGGAAATGCTCCAGGTCCAGACTGATCAGTTGCGTGTCCTGGGAGTGTATTCTTTCTCCACTTGCCAACAAATCCTTCAGGCCCTACAAGCGCTGCAGCATTATAGAGAATTCCGTTCAAGCTTTTTTCCGGCATTCCCCATGTAATGTAGATATCATACTGAATCGCTAATTCTTCAAAAAAACGGGTAGCATCGCCGGGAATGGCTTCAGCTACGTCAAAAAAATCATCTCCGCAGTTGTAGCCAGTCAAAGCAAGTTCCGGGAAAACGACTAATTTAGCACCCTCTTCTGCAGCTTCTATCGTAAATTTCTTCATCTTTTCCAGGTTCACGTTTTTTTGACCTGTTGCTGGTGTAATCTGTCCGATCGCTACTTTTACCATGATGAAGCCCTCCCCATATTCATTAAAGTTATTTATTTCATTTTTGCTATTTTCGACATGACCTCTGTAAAATCGGATGTATTACAAAGCTCGGCAACTAGCTTTTTGTCCTGAACAAGATCCCACAGTCTAGTAAAAAGAAGGTTGAATTTCTCTTTGTCCTTTTCGTTTAATGCAAGCAGCAAAACAAATTGAACTTGATGTTCTCCCCATTTTATTGGTTTTTTTAATAGACCAATCGCAATGCAAGAGTCGTATGCATTCGGATTCAGAGGATGAGGAATCGCAACAAAATTACCGATTGAAGTTGATGAAATTTCTTCCCTTTCCAGAACAGAGTCTAAGTAAGTTTCATCAACGTACCCTTTCGACTCGAGACTTTTAGCCATCGTTTGAATAACACTAATCGGTTCTTTTTTATCGATAGCTGTAAAAAATAATTCTTCATTAAATAATTTACTAATTTCTTCAAATGTTTTTTCTTTTTCTTCACCCAGATATTCATTCGATATATAATCATTTACTTTGCTTACATCTTCCTCTGTTAATAAGGCATTAATCTCCAGGATTGGAATGGCCCTTTCTTCAGAGATAGGGATTGTACTTAAAATTAGATCAACGTCATCCTGTTTAATATCTTTTATTGAATAAGATGGATAAGTACCAACAATCGTTATTCCTGGAAACTTGTTTTCGATGCTCGCTGCAAGCAATTTGGCCGTTCCTAATCCTGATGCGCAAACCACGGCAACACGTCTTACTTTTCTTTTTTTCTTATTTTTCATCCGTTCAATCGCTGCTGCTAAATGGACGGCAATATACCCGATCTCATCTTCATTTATCATGACATCTGACTTTTGTTGAATGATGTTTGAAGCAGCAATCGCTAATTCAAAAGAAAAGGGATAGCTTGCTTTTATTTCTTTTAACATGGGATTTCGAAGGTTCATTTTGTATTTCATCCGGTTCATGGCAGATCTTAAATGGAGACCTAATCCGTAGATGAATTCTTTATCGCCTTTAAGGTCCAGCTCGTAAACGCTATTTATTTCAATCAAAATATCGGTGATCAGTTCGTGATTGCTTTCTCCTATCAGCTCAATAAAATCATCCTTTAGCAGCTGACCGTCTTGAAAGCGTTTCGCTCCCATCAGGTGGATCGTGATATAACCCGTCTCCCCAGAAGGGAATTTGATACAAAAAGCTTCTTCTAATGAAGCAACTATTCGGTAAGCCGTATCATATTCTTTCTGATTTTGAAGATGATTCAGATCAAGACTTTCCAGTTCAATGTTTTTTCCTTTTTTAATACGCTGTATGCCAATCGCAATGTGCATGATCAGGTTATTTAGTGGGAGATCAGCAATGTTAAAAGGCAATTCCTTTAGATGTTCTTTTGTGATGGATGTGATTAAATCAATGTCGATTCCTTCAACAAAGTGATTACTATCATTCTCATCATGGAACTGAGATGGTTCATTTTTAAAATCGGATAAACAAGCGGATAAACAAAACCTGATGTTCATCTCATTTCCGACTAATTTTATCCCATAATTCGGCTTCTTAAATAGAGAGACATTAAATTCACTCAATAACTTTTCTACTTGTTTTAAATCATTATCAACCGTAGATTTACTTACATATAATTCATTTGCTATTTGTTCAATTGTAATAAAATCATCAGCCATAACAATACTTTTCAAGATATATAGCACTCTTTCTTCAGGTAAGACGGGCAATTTCTTCTGAGAAATTTCATTAATGCCAAACAGCTCTTCGATCAATTCACGTATTTCTTGATCTGGTTTAGGCTCGATAAAATAGCCAACTCCCCTTTGTGCATCAATTTTTACGCCAATCTTATTTAATTCCTGATTTAATACGGTTATATCATTTCGGACCGTTCGTGAAGTAACGCCTAAAAGTCTTGAAAAATAGGCACTAGTAACAGGTTCATGGTTCATGAGCAACTCTTTCATTATTTCTTTTAAACGATTGTTTAAAAAAACCAATAAAATAACCTCCTTTCTTTAAAAGACATGTTTGTGCTTATTATTGCCATTTATATCATCCTTAAAGTAGAGTGGTTGCTTTCCGATACAGGATGCTCGCTTTCCGCGGGGCGGGCGGTGAGCCTCCATGGCGCCTTGCGCCGGCGGGGTCTCACCTGTCCCGCTGCTCCCGCAGGACAAGGAAAGCAACGGCCGCGTTACATCGCACGAAGAAAATGTGATTTCCATTTTCGAGGAGTCTCGCCCCTTACGTCCAATCAACCTTTTTTTATTCTTTAGAAAAGTACCTTTAGTAAAATAACAAAGTATACGATAAAACGCTTAAACCATCATCTGCTTAACTTCAAAGTTATGATTTCATTACTGGAGATATTTTGAAGCTCAATCATCCCTTGGTTGATTTCAACTCCATCTTTACATTCAGTGTCCGTAATCTCGTTTAGATTCACTCGTTCAACATTTGTAAAAAACGATGTGTTTATAAAAGCCTTCACTGAAGAAATCTCATGGTTGGTTGTATTGTAGATTCGCACGATCATACTTTCATCATTCTCACTTTTTTTTACCGCACTAATCGCCATATCGTTATGATCTAACTGAAAGAAACGATCGTGATCTTGGAAAGCTGAAGATTCTGAGTATCCATTCACTTGAACCGCTAGCATAGGTGCTATATACTCATTTGCCTTCATGCCTACTTTTGCATCGACTTCATTTCCTGCATGAGGAATGATTGAATATTCCATAACGTGTGTTCCTAATAGACTGCTATCGGGAGTTTCAACATGCAGACCTGACCGTCTTCCGGGTCTGTCTACGAGATCTTGTTTTCCCATATAATCTGTACCGCATAACAAGGTGAGAGCAACTGTTGGTTCTTCGGCATTTAGAATCTCATATTGAGGAAGTCCTTTATTCAGAATCGTTATTCCACAGTCATCATCTGATACGTTCACAAATTTTTGCTGCGGGTAGATAGGATAATATTTTTCTTCCCATTTTTCTGTTTCCCAGTATTCAACTTGCGGCAAGTAATTTTCACGTTGAATCGTACCGAATTGTTGATCAGCGGTATGGGTTTCCGTTTTTAAACCTGTCTCAAAATGGGCACGAATCCGGTGATTTTTTACTGAATTGTGAATCACCGTTTTGAAGTCGATGCGATCTTCATGACGGTTAACAGTCATGTAAGTTTCGATCGTCATTGGTCTTCTTTCCTTCACTCTTCCATTTACATCTGTATCGATCGGAACATCAATCGTGTGTACAACTTTTACAGTGGCAAAGATAGGTCCATTATGAATGAGCGATATTTCAGGAGCTGAATTCTTGGTCGAAATCACCACATCTTCTCGTGGCGGAGAATAATCGTACTCATCCCCAGCATTCCCGCTCTCTTCAAATACATTTAGATGATGAAATTCTTTATTCGTTGAACGCTCTCTAACCGTCAATGAGCCATTTTCCTGAATCTTAGCTTCAAAGAAATCGTTTGAGAACACACCGTCTTGATAAACAAAAGATGATTTTTCCGGATTTTGTTCATTTTCTTTTATATAAAAGGTTTCGTAACCTAACCCATCTATTTTGGCTAAAAATCTAATTTTTGATGTCCAAACGAATTGATCCTCATTTTTTACACCGATCTCAATCTGCTTGTCATTTAAATTTTCCTTTTTCGATTCCACAACCTGATAAGGAATCACATTTCCGTCTCTGTCTGTCATGGCAAATTGCTCATTTTTAAGTTGAACTGTAGCTTCCACCAAATTGCTTCTTTTAGATCCTAAGGTGCTGAAAACGATTAATGGAATACCTTTACTGTTATCGAATTTGATTTTTTCTATTAGTTTATCCAATGCACTGCTTTGAACTGAATCACCAATTTGCTTTGCATATTGATACCGAAGCTCCATTTCCTTATGAGTAGCATCTGTACACACATTACAAATCGAATCATGTGCATGGTTCTGAAGGATATATTTCCAACCTTGATTCGTCATCGCGTTATCATAGCTGTTCCCAAGAAGATACGACATTGAATGAATCGGCTCTAAATAATTTTCATATAAATTTTGCACCTCAAAGTTTTGCTTCTTTAAGTCCAGCCTTGTTGATGCAATACTTACGTGTACGCGCATGTTCTTCCCTTTTCTGAATTCTCCCTGCAGTATTTCCAGTTTTTCAGATTCTTGTCTTACAGCATCAAAATAATCTTGAAGCTTACTAATCTGAATGAATTGCTCTTTATCTTGAGAAGAAAAATGATCGTTCAAATGGTCCACGATTTCAGGCAAATCCTTGTTCGCACTCCTTTGGTCAAATCCACACATCAACAGCATATTTGGTGAATTTGTCATATCTTTCAACTCGTCCATATTCTCGTCTAAAATTTGCAAATTCTCATCTAGATTCGTCGATAGCATTCTACCGTTTCCATAACCTAAAGGAAGATGTGTGGTTAACACTTTCGAGCCATCAGGACCTCTCCACCAAAAATCGGTTTTCGTTGTTTCTTCATTCGTGATCCCTCTCCAAAAAAGGGCATTTTTAATTCCAAATCCGTTTAAAACTTGAGGAATTTGTTCAGCTTGTCCAAATGAATCAGGCAGATAACCAATTTGCATAGAAGGACCAAAATGACTAGCGATCTTTTGTCCAATCAATAAGTTTCGAATGAGTGATTCTCCACTTGGAATAAACTCATCAGGCTGTATATACCAAGGTCCTATTATTAATTTTTCTTCTGAAACTAGCTTCGCAATCGCTTCTTTTTTTTCAGGTTTGATCTCCAAATAATCTTCCAATACTATGGTTTGTCCATCTAATAGGAAGGATGAATACTTGGGTGTGTTTTCTAACAGTTCCATAAGCTCATCCATAAATTGCACTAGTCTAACTCTGTATTGCTGATAGGTTTGGTGCCACTCCCGATCCCAATGGGTATGTGAAATAACATGATATTTCATTTAAAAAACCTCCATTACTACTTTGGCTGATATGGAATAGGAGGGAACTATAATTAGATCCCTCCACACTGATTTATTTATGCATCTTCAGAAATTGGCATTTCCTCTTCAACCTTTTTCTTTAAAGCCGCCGTTGTAACAGCGGTAACAATAATACCTGCTGCAAATGCGATCACAAACATCATTGGTTTAATGAAGAAAGGAACAACAAACACTCCGCCACTCGGTACAGGGGCTTGAGCACCTAGTCCTAATGCTAATGCGCCACCTACGGCTGATCCGATGACAATGGACGGAATAACCCGAAGTGGATCCGTTACGGCAAATGGTATAGCTCCCTCAGTAATCCCAGTTGCACCCATAAACGTTGTTGGCAGGGCACTCTGTCTTTCTGCAGCTGTAAATTTCTTAGGCGCAATTCTTGTAGCTAATGCTAATCCAATTGGCGGTGTCATGATTCCAATCCAACAAGCTGCCATCGGGGCATAAACTTCTTGATTCAACATTCCCACACAAAAGGCAAAGGCTACTTTATTAACAGGGCCACCCATATCAAATGCCATCATTGCACCAATAATCAGCCCAAGGACAATGAGGTTGCCTCCGCTTAACGATTTTAGCCAACCTTCTAACCCATGTGATAAGGCAGCTATAGGTTGTCCAATAATGTACATCAATAACGCAACAATTCCTGCTCCAAGCAATGGAATAACGATAATCGGTTTTAATTGAACCAAATATCTGTGCATCGGAATGGCCTTGATACCGTTTACAATATAACCTGCTAGAAAACCAGCAACAATTCCGCCTAAAAATCCTGCTCCAATCTCATTGGCAATGACACCGCCGATCATACCTGGTGCAATACCCGGCCTGTCTGCTATTGAGTAGGCCATATATCCAGCCATTACTGGAACCATTAATTTTAAAACAAGAACACCAGTGTCTACCGTCTTTTTCGCAAATCCTGCATGTTCTTCTCCGCCGCCTAGTAATAAACCAATTGTAAGCAGCAGACCTCCTGCTACTACGAATGGCAGCATATAAGAAACACCTGTCATCAGATGTGTTTTTACTTCTTCAAAAACTTTCTTCATAAGAGATCATCTCCTTGTTTTACGTTCTTTATTTCTTTGCAAGTTCAATCGCTTGATTGATTAACCCTTGAGAATTTTTAACGGCTTCTGCAACCGCAACTTTTACAGTTGGTATAACTTCGAAACGTTCCGCTTTTGCAATCGCTGTGTCAACTGCAAGAATTAGAGCATCTGCTTCAGCTACTTCTTTTTCCTTAATCTTGTTTTCAATCCCCATCGCACCTTGCTTTTCTACTTTAATCGTTACACCAAGTTTTTTAGCTGACGCTTCCAAAGCTGCCGCCGCCATATGCGTATGTGCAACACCTGCTGGACATGCTGTGATTGCTATAATTTTCATAACTTTATCTCTCCCTTTTCTTATCGTGTTTTATTCTGTAACACATTCCTCTAACAAATGAAGCACATCTTCTTTTTTCGTCGAATTTAGCAACGTTTCCCGAAAATCTTCATCCATTAATTTACCTGATAACTTGGCAAGAATTTGGAGATGTGTGGTTCCGGCTTCGGATTCCGGAATCGCGAGCATGATGACAAAATAGACATCATTTTCATCCATCGCCTTCCAATCCACACCGTTTTTCAATTTCCCTATAACCACACTAGCTTGCTTTACCGTTTCACTCTTACAGTGCGGAATAGCAATACCATTGCCAAAACCTGTTGTAAAATGTGCTTCTCTTTCTAGGACACCCTGAACAAAAACTTCTTTCGATTCGATTCGATCCTGTTTTATAAGTAAAGAAGCAAGTTCGTCAATGACTTTCTTTTGATCCACGGATACGACTTCAAGATCTATAAGATCTCTATTTATCAACGATGTTATTTCCAAAATGTCACCTTCTATCTTTTTTTAGTCTTACACGTTATCATCCGGATTATTTTTTCGAGCGAAGAAGTCTATCCGCTCTGTAGTTTTATTATAAAAGTGACTAGGATAGATTAAAAATTAACTCTTTTCCTAAAGCCTTAGGAAACGCTTACAAAGATAGTTTTTAAATTAAGCTTTTTTCGTAATCAATGATGCTTTTAGAAGGCGGTGATTTACGCTTCAGGTTACTCGCTTTCCGCGGGGCGTGTGGTGAGCCACTTTGGCGCTTTGCACCTATCGTGTCTCACCTAGCCCGCTGATCCCGCAGAACAAGGAAAGCAACGGCCGCGTTACATCGCACGAAGAAAATGTGATTTTCATTTTCGAGGAGTCTCGCACCTTCCACTCCAATCAACTTTTACAAAGAAGCACTTTCGCAAAACCTATTTTTAAAAACAACAATCTTTTAGACCTTCCAAGGATTATCAACACCAACACTATCAATTAACAGAACTTAAACAAAAAAAGCGACCTGTCTACTGACAGAACGCTTTTCTTTGGATTTAGATTTAGAACTTCATTTTCAACACCCGCGCGATATTTTGAGCGGTTTGTTCTACATTAACAGCCCCGTCCGCCAGTGCTTTTTCCAATGTGACAACACCATTAACGACACTAAACACAGCATCGATGCCATGTTCATAGACAGCTTCGTATCCTTCTCCGATACTTCCGGCAATCGCTATGACTGGAACACTCCTAACTACTGACTTCGCTCGTTTTGCAACGCCAACAGGAGCTTTCCCTTGAACGGTCTGTGAATCAATGCGCCCTTCACCTGTTATGACAAGATCAGCATCACGAACTGTTTTTTCAAAACCTACAACATCGAGTACTAAATCAATTCCGCTCTGCAGTTCTCCTTCTAAAAACGCGACAACACCCGCTCCAAGCCCGCCGGCAGCTCCTGCACCAGGTAACTGGTCAACATCTATTGCAAGATTTCGCTCGATCACTTCTGCGTATCTTGTTAAACAGTTGTTTAAAAGCACGACCATCTCAGGAGTTGCGCCTTTTTGCGGTCCGAACACGGCTGATGCGCCAAGTGGCCCTGTAAGCGGATTCGTCACATCACAGGCGACATCCACTTTTACCGATTTCAAACGAGGATCTAGACCCGAAACATCGATTGAAAGCAGTTCACCCAAAGCTTCACCACCGTAAGAAAGCTCTTTTCCGTTCACATCACTGAATTTTGCGCCAAGCGCCTGAGCCATGCCAGCTCCACCATCGTTTGTTGCTGACCCGCCTAATCCGAGAACAATTCGCTCTACCTTTTTATCAAGCGCATCCAAAATGAGCTCACCTGTTCCAAACGTAGTGGTGATCAATGGATTTCGGAGCTCCCAAGGCACAAGGTGCAAACCGGAAGCAGCAGCCATTTCGATCACCGCCGTCTTCCCGTCACCTGTTATTCCGTAAAATGCTTCAACTTTATTACCAAGCGGTCCTGTCGCTTCTACTGCAACAATTCGACCACCTGTTGCATCAACCACCGACTGCACCGTTCCTTCTCCACCGTCACCGATCGGCACATGGACGTATTCTGCGTCAGGCAGCACTTTTTGAAAACCAGATTCTATAGCAGAACATACTTCTGCCGCTGTCAGGCTTTCTTTAAACGAATCGGGTGCGATTACAATCTTCATCGCTTCCACATCCTTTATTTTTGGCTGTTTTCGCAATCTTTTGTTGCTCTTGGAAGTGGTTGATCTCCGTTACAGGATGCTCGCTTTCCGCGGGGCGTGCGGTGAGCCAACATGGCGCTTTGCACCAACAATGTCTCACCTGTCCCGCTCCTCCCGCAGGAGTCTCGCACCTTGCACTCCAATCAACTTTTCATGAGCTAAAAGCAACAATCTTTAAAAAAGAGCCTTATTTTTTTATCCACATAAATTGATACGGCGCAAGCTCCACATTTCCTTCAACAGATTTCTCACTCCAAAGGTCGAACCCGCTAACAGGAAGTTTTACATTCACAGCAGCATTTGCCGCATTTACAACAAACAATACAGACTCATCTGTTTTTTCGTTTTTTCTCTCGACTGCAAAAACCTGCTCGCCAAGCTCCAAAATCTTTTGATCTGCAAAAGGAGAAAATGCAGATTCCTTCTGGCGCGTACGGATTAGCTTCTTGATTCCGGCAAAAACGTTCTGTCTTCTCGTTGAAGTTTCGAGCCCGCTAACTAACTCATCAAACTTAAATTTCTCCCGGTTGATTCGGCGGTTAATCCCAGAAGATTCAAGCCCATCGTAATCATTCCCTGATCCGAGGAGTGAGTGATAATACACAGCTGGGACACCCATAACGGAAAATAGAACCGAATGAGCCGCAAGCATTTTCTGAACCTGAACATCTTCACCAAAGTCTTCATTTTTGTTAATGAGCGCATCCATGTAATTAATGTTCAGCTCATAAGGTGATTCGGTACCATCCGGATTGCTTTTATATGAAACGCGGCCGCCGTTCTCCAGCACTTTTTCCGCCAATGCGAAACGCTCTTCTTCTGTTAAAATACCTTCTGTCGGACGCATGCCGATTCCATCATGGCTCGCTAAAAAGTTGAAATACGTCGCTTTGTCAGACACTTTTTCGATCGTTTTCGCCCAATTTGTTAGTTTTACAGCATTATGAGTAGTCAACGTATGCAGCACGAGTGGCGGTAATGAGAATTGATACACCATGTGTGCTTCGTTTTCACCATCGCCAAAATAGCTGATATTCTCTTTATGCGGAACGTTCGTCTCAGTGATAAGCAGAGTATTCAGTTCCAACTCCTCTAAAATCTCGCGCCACAGCTGAATGATCGCGTGTGTTTTAGGCAAGTGAATGCACGTTGTTCCTGATTCCTTCCACATAAAACCAATCGCATCTAACCGGATGCTTGTCCCGCCGCGATACGCATATTCCAGCAAAATATCCGTCATCTCAAGCAAAGCAGGAAAATGCTTAAAGTTTACGTCAACTTGATCTTCACTGAACGTGGTCCAAGCCGTCTTTCCGCCTTCGTACTCATGAAAAAGCGAAGACGTACGGGGGCGAACCACTTGTGATGCATCAAAATCGTCTTCTTTCGGAATAAAAAATTCTTTGAATTCCGGTTCATCCTTTAAATAGCCTTGAAACCATTTACTCGATTTTGACATATGATTCGCCACAAAATCGAACATAAGGCGGTAATCTTTTGAAAAGTGCTCGATGTCAGTCCAGTCACCAAGCTCTGGGTGAATCTCGCGGTAATCAACAACGGAAAAACCATCATCAGACGTGTAAGGAAACATCGGTAGAAGATGGACATCCGTAATCTCATTCTTAGCGTACTCGTCTATAAACTTGTTCAGCGTTTTTAAAGCTGGCTGGCCTTCTTCTTTAATGATGTCGCCATACGTGATGAGGTACACGTTTTTTTCTGTTACCGGTTCCGTCATCTTCCACTTCTTTTGCTTCCATTCATCTACCGATTCTAAAATCTGTTCGTTATAAACCGTATCGAAATCTTCACCATAAATCGTCTTTAACAGCTGTTCTATTTTTTCCGGAAAACTCATTTACATATTCTCCTTTACTGAAAGCTTCAATGTGACATATCCTTTTGCGCGAATTGTCACATCCTCTTTCACGTCGATCACGCTTTTTTCGTTCAGTTTTGTTTGAGCGATTGACTGGATAAAATCGCTTGTTAAAGTAACACGCTGCTCTTCACTGCTCGGATTGAACAATCGTAAAATGACTGAACGATCATCATGCGCTTTTTTCATCGAACTATAAAATACGTCAGCATCTGAAATCTCAAGCAAACCAAAACGTGATGGCAGTTTTTCTACCGGATAAGGAATCTCGAAACGGTCGAGTCGTTCTTCAAATGTGTTCAGCGATTGCTTTTGATAACTCACATTGTGACCGCGATATAAATCAACCAATTTAAACAGTTGTTTAACATCATGACCTGATCCTACATGAATCACGTACTCAAAAGTCATCTTCCCTTGCATTTGAGCGTCTGGCGTGTAAACGACTTTGTTATTGATTCCGGAAGCCCTGCCCGGACGCCAAGCCAGATTATCACGGCCAAGCAAGCCGACACTGCGGAACAATGTTAATGCAAGTTCACCGGTTTCTTTAATCAGCTGATATTCTTTTATTCCTTTTGTTACTACAGCCATCGTCAACTCGCCGTTTGTTGCGCCGGCTAAATTTTCAAGCGGATAGATCGGAACGGGTGCTTCAGCATACTTTTCTTTTTTCCAGTTCTCCATGAACGGATTTACCGTCGGACGCTGAATGAAGCTGAATCCTTGATCACCAAAGGAATGTTCAGGTGCTTCAACGGATGTTTGCAGCAACACACGAACGCGGTGGTCTTTTACATCATTGTCGATGTCATGTGTGACCCGGATAAAATTTTCACCTTCACGAAGTTCAAAACGAGTTGTGATCACAAGCTCTTTAGAGACTGAACCCGCTTTTCTTTCTTCCAGATCAGCAGGCACTTCTAACACATGTTTCACTTCCATCAACTGAACGCCGCTGCTTGCTTCCACGCCAACTGACTGCACTTTTTTCACGATTAACGGTGCATCTCCTTCTAATGGAGAAAAATCATAAGAGTCACCGGCGTCAGCGACATTTTCAAATCGGATAAAATCAGATATCGTATTTCCAGATGATTTCACTTTCAAATGCATGACTTCATTTTCTTCAAAAATACGGAAATTTTCGTTTTCAATTAAACGTTTGTTTAATTTTCGGAGTGATTCAACCCCAGTTACATCACCATCAATGACCTCAAATGTTTCATAACCCATCGCTGGAAGCTTAATATCACGAAGCAGCACTTCATGGCGGTAATAGCCTGGTGCGTCTACTTCCTTCTCCCCTTCTGCCGTTACAACGATTGTCTTTCCGCCGCTGATATAGTCTTGCTGCAGCACATCGGTTACAACAACCTTTCCATCCAAATCGCATACTGAAAATTCTTTTTCACGAGTAAAAAGAACGACTTTTTGTGAGCCGATAAATGGTTTTGGAAGCAGATGGAACAAAGTGAAAATAGAGTTCTTGCCAAGCTTTCGGCTCACCGCTTCTGTCATTTGCTTTTTCAAGAGATTCAAACAGCCGTCCGCGATTCGGATCACTTTCGTCAAGCGGTTTACAATCTCCTGATTCGTATCATCCGAATTGCACCCTCCGATACTGTCATGTGCGTGAACATCGAAAAGCATCTTCCACATATCATCAAGCCATGCTTGCGGATATTTAAAACCGAGTGTGCTCGCTATACTAGCTAATGGCTCCAGCTCATTAATCACTTTATCTTCTGCGATGTCGTTCATTTTTTTGATGTCATACCGCTGTGAACGAATCGTATTATGGATACGGGACTTTTGTGTGGCGATCAATTCGCCTTCGATCACATTTTCGAATCGGCCGTGTTCCCATGTATCTTTCATAAATGTTTCATAATCTGAAAGCACATACTCATGCTTTTCGTCTTTTTCGTTTAACTTTTTTACGGTTTCAGGAAAATGCTCACGGATAAGCACTTGGTCACCGCCAGCAGGCAGCAGCAAATGATCTGTACTGGCATTCATGTCTGCTATTTTTTCTAAAATCGGCAGCAAACGTTCTTCCATATAATCTGGATCTGCTGATAAAAACTTCCCTGGTCCATACCCAAAATAAATATTGTTCGCTTTAACACTCTCACCGTCTGGAGATTTCCACGTGAAATTCAAATCGCCATTCAACTGATCAGTGTAAATGCCGCGCTGCAGCACACTATAGTCGATATCAAACTCTTTGAACATCGAAGGGAGATATGTGTTTTGCCCAAAAATATCAGGCAAGTAGCCAACATTCATGGAATGACCCATCTTTTCAGCGATCCGTGTGCCGTATAGCAAATTGCGAATCAAAGACTCCTTGTTTACGAGAAGTGAATCAGCCTGTGTGTACCATGGTCCAATAAAGATTCGTTTTTCGCCGATTAATTTAGCTAACCGCTCTTTTTCCTCTGGACGGATTTTCAAATATTCATCGATGATCGAGCTTTGTGCATCGAATACATACCCGGTATATTCCGGATTGTTTTCCATCACATCCATCAAACGGTCCATGTTCTCTACGAGTAAAAGGTTCGAATCTTCAATTGTAAAATACCACTCACGATCCCAATGGGAATGCGGTACGACGTATACTTTTTTCTGTTTCATGCTGATTTCCCTCCCAAGGTGTCTATCTATCTAATAGAAAGAGGGGTCATCTTCTTCAAGATGCGCCCCTTTTTTCTTTTATTTATGCCTGACGTTCTTTTTTCTTTAAAATCGCAAATCGGATAAAGATGTTCGCAAATGCGATGAATGCTGCACCAACAACAAGGCCAAGAAGATAAGCCCATAAGTTTTCAACTAAAGGCCAGCCCCAGATTGCCGGAAGCGGCAGCCATTGAACAGCACCTAACAAGACTGCTGTACTTGCACCAAGAATCGCACCGATAATATTGATTGGAATCGTGATTATCGGATTGCGGAGCATGAACGGAATCGCACCCTCACTGATCGCAAGAAATCCTAATAATAGTGAAGTGTTACCCGCTATGCGAAGATCTGCCGGGAAAACACGGCGTCCTACTACATATTTATCAATGATTACAGCTAGTCCAAGTCCGATCGGCGGAATTACGATTGCAAGTACACGAGCCGTTAACGGATATACTTGGTCAGCCGCAAGTCCGATCGCAATCGCTCCTGCCGCTTTGTTGATTGGTCCGCCTAAGTCAAAAGCAGTCGCCGCAGCGATAATGGACGCTAACACAACATCTCCAGTCCCTTGTGCTGATTCAATCCAGTTGCGAAGAACAACATTCAATCCGCCAAACACAGGGTCTACAATGTAAAAGTTTAAAAAGAAAATCGATAGTACAGAGATTGCTGGAATAATAAACATCGGCTTCATTGCCGCAAAATTTCTGCTCAATTGAATTTTTCGGTTTAAGAAACGAGCGATGTAACCTGCCGAAAGACCGAGAATCAATGCACCTAAAAATCCAGAGGGAATACCGTCTGTGATGCCCCAGAATGTGTAATGAAGTCCGCCTGCAAAAGCGCCTCCGATAAATCCGGCTACAAGACCTACTCTGTCAGCCAGTGAATATGCGACAAACGCTGCAAATATCGGATACATGAATTTAAAGATCAGTCCGCCAAATGCGTCTAAGAAATGGAGAATCACAAACAGTTCGTTTGGGTGAGTCGCATATTTCGGATCACCAAGTTCGTTCACAAGACCAAACGGCATCGCACCAAGCTTCGCGATCCCCATCATCAATCCACCTGCAACGATTACGGGAATCATGTACGAGATTCCGGTCATTACCGCTTGTACCATGTCTTTGAAGAATCCACCGCCATTTGTTGACGTTGTAGATGATTCGTCTGCTTCGCCATGTTCAACAACACCATCAGGATGGTTAAGCGCTTTTTGGATCATTTCTTTTCCTTTTCGAAGAGGTTCAGCCACACGTGTCTGAACGAAAGCTTTCCCTGCAAAACGTTCTTTTTGTTTCGGTGCGATGTCTGTTGCGAAAATAACCGCGTCCGCTTTTTCGATCACTTCTGCTGATAACTCGTCCTCGATGCCGTTCGCGCCTTGTTTTTCAACAAGTACGTTCACACCAAGCTCACGTCCCGCTTTTTCTAAAGCTTCAGCGGCCATGTACGTATGCGCGATTCCTGTCGCACATGCTGTAATCGCTACAACTGTTTTTGAGAACATTTTTTGCGTTTCCAATTCTTCTTTTTCAGTATCTAAGCGATTTAAAAATTGTTCCTTTGTTTCAGCAGCCATCAAACCTTCTAAGTAGCCGTCCTTCATTAAGTTTGTGCTCAATGTAGACAATACTTTGAGGTGTGTTGTGCCTGCTTCGCTTTCTGGAATGGCGATCAGGAATACGAGCTGCACCTTGTTGTTAGGATCGATGCTTTCCCAATCAGTAAGTGGCGTTTTAAGACGTGCCACAGCGAAAACTGCTTTTTTCACAGTTTCTGATTTTCCGTGCGGTATTGCGAGACCTTTTTCCATACCCGTCGGAGAAACTTCCTCACGTTTTAAAACCGCTTCCAAAAATGTTTGTTCAGAATCGATATAACCTTCTTGTTTTATGTTAGAAATTAGCTGCCTGATGACTTGCTCTTTATTTTGAGCATCGACATCGAACACGACTAAATTCGGATGTGTCATGTTTCGTAGTTGCATGACATTCACTCCAATCTGCACTTAGTATGAAAGCACTTTCACTTTTCTATACTTTAGTTGTAACACAAAAGAAACCGCTGTCTTTGTACAGAGTCTGTATATTTGTACAGAATGAAAAATGGACATGCTATACTTAATGAAAGAATTGTGCGGAAATGAGGAAGCAGCAGATGGGGAAATTCCTGGATCAGTTCGGCAATAGCTTGTCCAACTGTACACCGACCGAAAAACAAGTGCTATATTACATCGATCAGCATTTAGACAAGGCTAAAAAGCTTTCGCTGACCGAGATCGCAAAGGTAAACAACGTGAGCACCACAACGATTGTGCGTATGTCACATAAGCTCGGATTAGAAGGCTTTTCGGAGCTAAAATACATTTTGAAAACGATCGAGAACCAGACGTTAATGAACGATAATCCCGTTGACCGGTATAAAGATGAGTTCATATCAGCGTTCGAGACGATTAACTTAAATGATCTGGAAAAACTGAGTGAAAAAATCAAAAATGCAAAGCGTGTCATGGTTGTAGGAGTCGGTCTGTCCAAAATGATGGCGGAATACTTTTCGAAGCTGCTCATGCAGACGAATAAACAAACCCATTATACATACGAGTCCCACATGATCGACCTGCTCCCAAACATGGTTGAGCCTGACGACCTCATCTTCTTCATCTCATCCAGCGGGGAAACGAAAACACTCGTACAAGCCGCAGAAAAGCTGACTTATAAGGTTGTCGACACAGCCGCAATCACGAATTCCTCCGACTCCACGTTAGGAAAAATGGTAAAAACGAACTTGAGCATGACCGTCGACCGCGTTAAATTTGCAGGATACGATATCACGGCGAGATCAACACTAATGCTGCTGATCGACCTGCTGTTTGAAAGGTATTTGAAGAAAAGCGTGAAGTAAAATCTATTTAGGATGCCAAAACAAGTTTTTGGCTCCTTTTGTTATTTTGGAAAGGTCAAGATAGTATGAAAGAGGCATTTATGTGGTTTCACGTGGTATTTATGAGAATTCAATGAATCTTAATGTGGACTCACCGTACTTTTATGTGGTTTCATTAGAGGTTTATGTGCCTTCATCGGGCTTTTATGAGGATTCAGCGTAACCACTTTTTTAGAGACTCTTTTCTAAAAGATTTTTGTTTTTAGATTTGAGTTTTTTAGCGAAGACTCTTAATTGATAAGTTGATTGTAGCAGAAGGTGCGAGACTCCTCGAAAATGAAAATCACATTTTCTTCGTGCGATTTAACGCGGCCGTTGCTTTCCTTGTCCTGCGGGATCAGCGGGACAGGTGAGACCATTCAATGTCGCAAGGCGACGAGTGGGCTCACCGCACGCCCTGCGGAAAGCGAGCAACCTGGAACGGAAATCAACCACTTCCAATAGCAACAAAGTTTACTAAAACAGCATTTTTAAAAAAGCTCTTTTCTAAAAGATTGTTGCTTCTAAGGCATTTTGTCATTTGACCCCAATGACAGGTTGATTGGAATGTAAGGTGTGAGACTCCTGCGGGACAGGTGGGCAGGTGAGACACTTATACTTGAAATGTACGAATGTGGCTCACCGCCTGCCCCGCGGAAAGCGAGCATCCTGGAGTGGAAATCACCCACTTCCAATAGCAACAAAGTTTACGAAACTCACTTCACGCAGTTCAGCATGATTTTAGCGCTATAGGTTAAAGTAAGAGTTATGTGCACAGCCTTTATAGCATTCAACATTTCTGTTAAGCTTGTCGATAACTAAAAAAGTATAACCTTTTGACCTTTGAATCATTTATTATAAAAGGAAGAGTATTTTTTAAGGACGTGAACAATGAAAAAACATATACCAAATTTATTAACATTAGGTAACTTGTTCTCTGGTTTTCTTTCTATCGGATATGCCGCTCATGGCGATTTCCGAAATGCAGCCATACTCATTTTTATCGCGATGATGCTGGATGCTGTTGATGGAAGAGCAGCAAGAATTCTAGGTGTTTCAGGCACACTTGGCAAGGAATTGGATTCCCTCGCAGACGTCGTTTCATTTGGGGTAGCACCTGCCTTTATTACTGCCCATTCCTATTTTGCTAATTTAGGCATGTGGGGTTTTGTTCTTGCAGGACTGTTTCCGCTTTTCGGCGCATACCGCCTAGCTCGTTTTAATATTACAGACTCTGAAGAATCCATGAAATACTTTAAAGGTATTCCGATCCCTCCCGCTGGCGGTATCGTGGTCTTTTTAGTCTTTTTTGTAAAAATGATTCCGTTATGGGTGTTCGTTTTGATCTTTTACGGATTGGCGCTCTTAATGGTCAGTACTATTAGAATTCCAAGCTTAAAAGACATCCCGCTCCCAAGGTACGGGACGATAATTACGCTGTTTTTATTCTATATGTTTTATTTGGTTGCCAAAAATCAGTTCGAAAGTGTACCGGTTTTCTTTTATGTCGCACTCTTAACCTACTTCTTATTCATTGGCGTGAGGTTCATTAAAGTCAAAGAGATTAAAATCATAAGAAGAAGACGAAAGCCCCGCAACAAGAGACGACGGTTTTAAAAATTTTCTATGCCAGATGCTGACTTATTCAGTGTCTGGTTTTTTAGTGAGTTAAACACTTGTTTAAAATTACGTAAAAACCCTCCCAGCGTTCTTGTTTCGGAACGCTTTTTCCAATCACACGATACGGCTCCATACGATTGACACACAGTCTCTACAGAGGAACAGGTCTGTCATCTTTTTAAAGTTCGTACATATAATGATGTAATAAACAAAACATGATTTTCATTGATAATGAAAAGAATCGGACAAATCATGTTGTTTTGAAAGGAGAGATCGTATGAGCGATTATCCGAATCTTAGGGAGTTTTATCAAAAGGGGCTAATTCTTATCGGAGAGAATGATCGAGCATCCCTTCTAGAAAGAACAAAGGAAAATGCATCGTTTGAAGGTTCCACCCACTGGCTGATCGCGATGGAAGGAACCGAGAAACAGCCGGATGTTTTCCATTGGAAGGTTCGCATCTACCCTTCCGAAAACAACTGCGTCATCTGCTACAAAACACCTTATTATTCATCACAGCATTTTTCATCCATCCATGACGCCATGAACTTCTCCAACGAGCTGAGTCAAAAAGCACGTGCTGATCAGCTAAATACCCTCGAATAAAAATACAAATAGAGAGATTACCAGATTCACCCTCGCGTTTCTTTTTACCCTTGTATGTGAAATAGTGTACAATCGCCTTCAGAATACATAGAACACCCCGGACAATGAAGTGGTTTAGCCAGTTCATTTTTATTATGCGTTTTTGGGATTAGTGAGGTAGGTGTGCTGGCGACTTTTGTTTGTCGATTGATGTCGTCTCGTGTTTATAAATTTATATTTGTGAGATTCATAAGAAAAAGTGTGAGATTCACCAGAAAAAGTGTGGGAATTCGATTCGTTTCTCTGCAATTATCTACTCTATGTTTGTTTTTCAAATCTCAATATTTCTACCTGCTAAAAGAATATCCATCGAAGCAGAGGTACATAATGCATACTATCAACTTTTTAAAGAAAGTAGATTGATGCGATATGGCAAAATCACAAAATGAACTTCTTACAAAAGATTTAAACCAAAACTTATTTAATATAGAAGAAAAAATGTTTCATACAGAAGATTTAAAACGAAGACAGGTGATTTTTCACAATAAAACCATCATCCTTCTGTATCTTGATACGATCATTGATAAGGAATCCATTGAAATCCATATTATCAATCCGTTAAACAAGCAGGAAACTGAAAGAATTGAAGAATCAATTAGCGCCACACAATTTACAACCCTGACAACATATAAGGATATAAGTTATTCATTGGCACAGGGTAATACCATTTTATTTCTGGAAGATTGTAATTTTGTCTATTCGATTGCGACCTTAACCGATGAGAAGCGCGCAATCAATGAATCCTTAAACGAAAAAGTAACGCTCGGCGCCCATGATAGTTTTGTTGAAAATGCGAGTACAAACATTTCTATGCTTAGAAAAAGGCTACGGACTCCAGAATTCAAAGTGGAGTATAAACAATATGGGACTTTAACAAATGCAGAAATCGCTATCTGTTATATCGAATCTAAAGTCGAATCAGACATCATCAATTCAATCAAAAATAGATTAGATCAAATAAAAGAACCGGAACTTATACAATCCAGGCAGCTGCAGGAAGTTCTAGAAGATTATCCATTTTCGCCCTTTCCGCAAACGTTAAGAACGGAAAGGCCAGACAGGACGGCAAATAATCTCTTGAAAGGCAGTGTCGTGATTTTTCTTGAGCATGAACCTTCTGCTTTAGTGACTCCTGTTACCTTTTACGCCTTTTTAAGAAGCCCAGAAGATGTTAATTCACGATGGTTTGTTAATCTTTTTTATTTCACGTTACGAATGCTCGCATTTATCTTGTCAGTTACTCTTCCGGCTTTTTATATTGCCGTGAATGCCTTTCATTCTGCAATTTTACCGGTAAGCACCTTTTATACGCTAAAACTCTCGGTGATGAATGTTCCCTTTCATCCTTTAATCGAAGCGGTCATTATGCAGATTGTATTGGAATTATTGAAAGAAGCATCTGTAAGACTACCTTCTGCTGTTGCCCAAACAATCGGTACGGTTGGGGCTATTGTGATTGGTTCAGCCATCGTTCAAACCAATTTTATATCGAATACGATGGTTGTTGTTATCGCTATTACTGCCGTTTCATCATTCGTTATCCCAATTGGTGAGATGAGTACTTCGATCCGGTTAATGAGTTTTCCTTTAATTTTCCTGGCAGCTATATTTGGTTTTATTGGAATTGCCTTCGGATTAATGGTGTATTTGACTCACCTTGTCAAGCTGACCTCTTCAGGAAAAGCGTATGTGGATTCACCTAAAATTCTTCAATCAATCGTGAAATCTAAACCAAAAAAGCGAGAGGGTTAAGATAAATATGCTTACAAATAAGAATTTATTTTTCTTGATTATACAAGCCCAGATCGGTATTGGAATCCTTGGTTTGCCCTATATCCTCTACAATGATGTACACCAGGACAGCTGGATTTCTTTGTTGATCGCTGGAGTCCTCGCGCAAGGTGTGATTATTGTTCTTGTTGCTTTAAGTAAGGTCTCTCCTAAAAATACTTTGTATGAACTAAATCTTAAACTGTTGGGAAATTTTTTCGGGAAAACCTTAAATTTTATGTATATTTTGTATTTCATAGCGGTTTCGATGTTATTGATCCTATTAGTTACGGATGTTATCAATACTTGGATTTTGCATCAAACACCTCGCTGGGCAATCATCTTGTTGTTACTTCTGGCTTCATCCTATATTGCCAAAGAACATCTGCTGACCATTTCGAAAACATTTCTCTTTTTTTCTATTTTGTTTATCGTTTTGATCTTTTTGCTCATTCTCGTTTACTCAAAAGCTGATATTAACGTTGGAAGACTGTTGCCTATCGGTGCAAGTGGATTTATACCGATCTTGAAAGCAAGTCCTGATGCTTTCGTCTCCCTCATCGGATTCGAGTTCATTCTTTTCATCATGCCGTTTTTGAAGGAGCCTAATAAAAGCTTGAAAGTGATCTCATTGTCAAATTTATTCACGGTATCTCTCTATTTGTTTTTAATTATCACGTGTATTATTTACTTCAGTGGCGCACAATTCAGTCTCGTGCAGCAGCCGTTATTATATCTTTTCCGAGGGCTTTCATTTGAATTTGTCGAAAGAATTGATATTATCTTTCTTTCCTTTTGGCTTGTCCCGATCTCTACGACTCTTGTTATCCAGCTTTTTAATGCAAGCCTTGGCGTTCAAAACCTTTTTTCCATCCAAAGAAAGACTTCCGTGTACTTGATAGCGTTTTTATTATTCGGTATAGGTTTATTTCCTGTCAGCCCTTCCTTGAAAGAATCACTATCAAGTTTAATGACCTATTTAAATATTATCTTTGTATTTTTCATTCCGATTTTGTTATTAATCATTTCAAAAATAAGGGTGAAAAGAACATGATGAAAATGTACATAAAATTGATTGCCATCTTATTCGTTTTTCCTTTGCTAACAGGCTGTTGGGACCAGAAATTAATTATAGATTCTGAAGTCATTAATGGAATCAGTTTCGATTTAAAAGATAACAAGATCAAATCAACGATTGTTGTCCTTCAAATCATACCAAAAGGTTCTGGATATTTTGATTTTAACAACCAGCAATCATCAGCAACCGGTGATTCCATAGATGACACTTTTACTGAGTTACGAATGTATCATAGAGGTCCATTATCCGCTTCAAAATCACGAATCATATTATTGGGGGAAAGCTTTGCAAAGAAAAATTTAAATTCCTATCTTGATCTGTTTTATCGAAATCCAGACCCCTATTTAGGGAGTAAGGTAGCCATTGTGAAAGGTTTGAAAGCGAGCGAGCTTTTTTCTTTCAAAGAGATCGGCACGGACCCGATTGCATTTGGATTGTATGAGATCATCGATGCAGCTGAAGAGAATTCTACGATTCCTGAAGGGAACCTAAACACATTGTTTTCTTTATTTAATGAAGCAGGAAAAGATTTCATTCTCCCTGTTTTAGAACAAAGGGGGGACGGTATATTAGTCTCTGGTGCAGGATTGATAAGCCAAAACGCTTTTTCTGGGAAAATGATTCAACTAAGAGATTGTTCTCTTCTACTGCTGCTAATGAATAATTACGAAAAAAAGGTTGATTTACTGACTTATATGAGTGAAGAGAAAAAATTAAATAATCAAGTCTCCTATCGGATTACAAAGGCAAAACGTAAAATAAATATTCAAAAGGATGCCTCTCATAAACCGGTTGTTAACCTTAAGTTAGATCTTTCGGTAGGACTTAAACAGTATCCTAAGACGTCAAATATAACTCCTAAGCAGTTGAAAAAATTACAAACTACTATATCAAATGATTTGACTAAACGGGCAAATCATATTATGAAAACGACTCAGAAAGCGAATAGTGATGTATTAGGAATTGGCCAGAGAATAAAAGAAACAGATCCAGGGACTTGGCAATCTCTTGATTGGAAAGAAACGTATCCTTCCATCAAAATTAACACGCATGTTAAAGTGGAGATCGTAAAAACAGGAATTATAAAGTAGCTGATGAAATAAAATAAAAATCCAGCAGTAATGCATATTTTTAAGACCATACGTTTTCATCTGGTCATCCACTCCGACATATAGATGAGGAATATCGGATTGTTGTCGAATGATGTCGGTTCGTGGTTATTCAGAAATTAACGTGGGTATATCACCGTTTAACGTGGAATTATGGCTGTTGACCGTGGAATTATGGCTGTTGACCGTGAATATATGGTTGGTAGAGCCTTATTAAGGCAGAAAAAGTTCTTATTTATTAGGTTTTGAAGACGGAATGGTCCACCTTCTGCAGTATTGGTCTTATTTTTGATCGTTTTTTCACCTTTTTGACCGAAATCTTGCTTTTAATTCCTAAATTAGTACGGTAAATACCGTATGGCCATATCGTTCTAAACAAACTATCCACAGATCTAGTTTTTATCATTTCCTAAACAACGAAAAATGAGGCTGACCAAAAAGTATTAATTACTTTTCATCCAGCCTCTTCCCTATTTATTTAAACACCTGTCATATTTCTATAAGAGACCTCGTGTTACCATCAAAAACGTCTAATTTTAAAGAACGGTAAAATCCTAGAACATCTTGTTACAGAAAAAAATAAATAACAATCTATTTTGATTTGGGCATTAAAGGTTCCTGTGTCTCTCCTTTCAAGGCATTTAATAGACTTTTAATCACACCGATATGTTCACTTTCGTGGAATGCTGCAAACGATAGCAGGTCGCCAATCGTTTCTAATGTTAATGGTCCCGCGATTAGAGGCTCTGTAAGTTTTTCATCCAGTCTGCCATAGAATGTTTCTTTTACTCGTTTCAACTGTTCAGACAGTAAACGTACAATTTCTTCAATCGCCGGAGGATTTGTTTTCCATTCAGATGGCCGTGTTCCTTGATTAAACAGTTCTCCATATTTTTCAGGCGAATTTATCGTTTCGTTGCTGCTCTTAAAAACGATTTCCTCAACTGAAGTAAAAATGTGGCCAAACTGCCAGCGGAGAGAATTTGGAAACCCTTTAAAAATCACATCCGCATTTTCTTCGGTCGTTTCTTTGGCTACGAGCAGCGTAAGGTTTCGTGCAAATTCAAACTGCTCAAAGATGATTCTTTCCTTCACAAGAACACGCTCCTTACTCAGAAAAAAAGCTTGTTCAATCCTATCTAAATCTCTCATTCTACTGGTGCAGGATAACGCTTCGGCAATTCGAGATTACGCTGTTCCATAACCTCACGCAAACGGTCAGGATAATCCGTGATAAGACCATCAACTCCATCGTCCATAAGCTTGTTCATCGTTGGCTTGTCGTCCACTGTCCAAGGAATAATCTTCATTCCTTTTTTATGTGCTTCCTGTACCATTTTTTTTGTCACGTATGGCTCATAGTTATCATCAGTAATTTTTCCGTTTTGCGGAAATCCATGAACTGGAGAAAGAGCATCTGCACCGAACGAGTGAGCAGCAGCTACTGGATCACCGTTAAAATCATCGATGTCAATTCCGCCCAACCATGGCGAACCTCCTGGCTGGCCTGGTTCCAAAAATTGTGGTCCATTTGTCAGCGCGACTAATGGTAAGCTCGGTTCCACCTCTTGCATACGCATTAATGAACCCCAGTCAAAGCTTTGGATGGAAACACGTTTGAGCATTCCAGCTTCTCGAACTTGGCGAGCGACAATTTGCACGAATTCTTCACGGGGAGCCGTCTCTTCTGGTGCACCAGCTTCTACTTTCGTCTCTATATTCATCCATACATTGTTCGCTTGATAACGTTTGACCAGATCGAACACCTCAGTAAGCAATGGCATTCTAGCACCGGGACTTAAGCGCTGATCTGGAAACTGCGCCAATCTTTTCGAACCGCAGTCCAATGTACGAACCTGTGCAAGAGTAAGATCTTTGATGTATTTCCCCACATAAGGATATGCAGGGTCTCCTTCATACACTGGCTTTGTATCCTGACATTTGTCACCCGAAATTTTTCTGTCATGTGTGACAACAGCTTCATGATCCTTCGTAATTTGCACATCAAGCTCCAGCGTATTCACTCCAAGTTCAAGTGCACGGGAGAAAGACGCAATTGTAGACTCCACGGTAAGTCCGATTCCTCCGCGGTGAGCTTGAAGATCGAACGTTTCAGGCCCGTATCCATCTGATCCCTCAGCAGCCGAGACACGATTTGCTGAATCAAAACCGGTTGTCGAAAAAATCATAAGAGCAGTAATTGTGGTTAATAAAACCTTTTTCTTTTTCATTAGTCCATCTCCTTCTAAAATCGATTACGTATATAAGTGTAGAGAGCTAATGTGAAGCTACTTTTACGTAAATGATAAGAATCAATGAAGGATAGTTAAAAGATTTGCTTTTTCGGAAAATAGTTTAGTAGAAAAACAAAAAAGCACAGTTTCGTGGAATTATCGAGGATTACCGTGGAATTAAGTAAAAATGAGAGCTTCAAAAGAGTAGATACAACAAGAATTTTTGGATAAGAGAGCCTGTCTAACGTTCTTGTACAAGTTTTTCAATAAAATAGTGAACAAAAGTAGAAAAACAGGTTTAAAAAAAACGACTCAAAGAGGTTATCTTCTCTTATTAGTCGTTTATGACACTTACTTTTATCCCATTTTATATAGGTGGTCAGTCCTTAAGACATACATGTTGGGAAAATGAAGGAAAATATGTTGGTTTATTACATCAAAAATGTATGAATTTTCCCAATTTTTTAATTTTCCATTTTATGCTAGATTTATAGTAAGAGTTTTTTGGAGAGGAGTTTCATGATGAACATAACAAGCGAGCCTATTCTACAAACCCTTGAACGTTGGCACACAGCTCTTCGTACAAACCGCTTGCAAGAATCAGAGCAAATACATAAAGAGATTAAAACAGAATTAAAAGAGATCCAGAATTCCACAACCCAACTCTACTACCAGTTGTTAAACAGCCGTTATCTTATCTTACAAAGAGATTTTACTGCAGCACATGCGATTTTGGATAACCTTTCTGACATCCATCTTAACAGAGCAGATATTTATGGGTACTACATAAACTTGATCTCTGGGATACTATTGACCTTGGAAGAAGATTATGAACTAGCAGAGACGAGGTTCATCCGTGCGTATCAACTGTTGAATAACGTTACAGATGAAACGATCAGAGCCGATTTTTATTATAGAGCCTCTCTGATGTATTATCATATCCGTCAGCCATTAACAGTATTAAACTATGCTAACGAAGCACTGAGATTACTATCTGAAACGGAAGGATATGAGCTGTTTCGGTCTGGGTGTGAGAACATTCAAGGTCTCGCTTCCCTTTCACTCAAACAATACGGAAAAGCAGAAGAACATTTCCTAAGTGCGCTCGATTTGGCAAAAAAAGTCGGTGAAGATAAATACAATATATTAATCAAATATAATATCGGGTTTCTCTACGCCGAACAGAACATGTCGGAACTTGCAATCCGTTACCTATTAGAAGTGTACAATGAAGAAGATCCTTATTTTAGGACACATTTCCTTCTAACACGTGAATATTATCGAATCAACGATAGAGAAAACGCGGAGTTCTTCTACAATAAAGGAATTGAGATTGGAAGTGAAGAATATAAACATCACTTCGAAATCCTAAGAGTACTAAACAACCACGTATCAGAAGAAGAATTCGAAAAGATTTTTAAGGATGGAGTCCACTACTTCACACAACATGAACTCCATGGGTTCATTGAAGATTATTCTGGAGAATTTGCACAATACTTCCATAACAAGGAAGACCATCAAAAAGCAAGTCAGTACTTTAACATGGCATACGAAGCTAAAAAAGCTTTACAAAAAAAGGAGGCACTACGATGAAAAAAATCACTGCAGGCATTATCCTCTCATTGGTACTAACCGCATTACTTATTGGATCATTATCCACAGGATCAGTAGAGAATGCTGAACACGGCAGAGTATTTACAGCAGTTCAAAATTTATAAAATCAAAAAGGACCTCTAAACGAGGTTCTTTTTTCATAAGAAGGATTTTTCTCTTTAGTGATGCGCCTGATTTACGGATAAAGATGCTATATGTATGACAACTATCATCCAACCATTATAATAAAAACTGGGAAATTCGTTGTACGAGTTAGAAATTTCTTTAATTACCCATTAACAAAAAGCAAAATAATTCAAATAGCTAACGAGGAAGTGAACAACTTATGGGACAGCAGTATTCTTCAGTAGTAGGAGAAGCAGATCAGGAGTTGGACCAGCGTCTCTCTGATGAATTAGATAAGGTGAACGCTGCAGCCACGACTGGGATTACAGCAGCTCGGGAATTAACCGTAAAAATACTAAACGACTCAGGTCAGCTTTGTGCAGGCATGAGCGGATGGAGCTGGGGTGTGGCAGCTGGGATTGGAATGACCTGGGTGCATAACGATCTGCGGGGCGATGGGCTCGGTGCCAAATTGCTGGAGGAGTTTGAAGCGGAGGCGTTCGCTCGAGGCTGTACCCACGTGTTTACAACCTCCTTCACATTCCAAGCACCAGGCTTTTACGAACGGCACGGGTACAAAGAAATTTTCCGTTGGAAAGGCGTTCCTACTCCGAACAGTGACGACGTACATTTCCGTAAAGAGTTGGCGCCGCCCCGTATTTTGGAGCGATGATGGACTAGAATACATAACAAAAGGAGCTTCTCGTTGAAGGGAAAGAAGCTCCTCTGCCCGTAAAGGTGAGTTCAGTTTTGTTTCGTGTCATTCATTTTTGATTAGCGCAATGTTTTATTTCCGCCAAAAACTCGTATATTCTGCTTTATCCTGGATATTAAATTCAATCATTTTCTCAAGCAATTCGTAATTTACCTGCTCATTCCAAGGAATTCGAAATAAGCCTTTGGTAGCGCTATAGCCAGCTTGTGCAATGTCATCGGCAAAATGTGCAATGCCTACTTCTTCGGGTGCAACGCTCAAATGATGCTTCGCTGTGGAAAAGCCGATGATAAATGTGCCGTGATCGGAAAACATTGGCGTATTCCACTTGATTTGCGGTTCCAAACTTGGAAATTTATTTGCAACCCACGCTAAAATTTCTTCTGTTCGGTCGCGGTTATCGGGGTTATCGATACCTGCTAAATATTTTTCAAAAACTTCCATGTTTTCCTCCTTAGGAAATATGCTTTTGTTACCAAAAATCAGAATTCCTAGCTTTATTTTTAATAGTAAATTTAGTTATATGCTCTAGCAATTTTCGCATTATGGATGATTTTTAAGATAATCAATCAACTTATTGTAATCACTTGTTTTATACAATACCTGTGAATGATCAAAGACAACATAGGTAGGTGATCTCTTTAATTTTAGAAATCCATACTTTTTTGAGCACTTTTTAAAGAGGTTCCAGACTGTATTTTGTGTACATTTATAATTCCTTGATTTCTTAAACTTTCAGATGTAATTGTATCTAGTTTCTTATCTAATACAAAAAGGGAGAACTCCCCCTCCATTTCTGACATTAATGGGTGTTGAGATAAATCGGTATCTTTCTTCCCTAAACATCCCGCTAAAAAAATAACTAAGAGAACAACAGTAATACCATTTTTTATTTTCATAGATTCTCCTCAATAATCATACCAACACTATTAATATTCTTTTTCTTATTCCAAATAACCTTTTCCACAATCCTGTTACTATGGTTCAAATAAAAGCGCACTTCTCCTTCTTGAAGAAATGCAACCATTGAGTAATAAAACATTAAAGAAATGCCGCCTTTAGTTTTTATAAATTTTCTAAAAGATTGTTTGTTTTAGGTCATTTTCGAAAAGTCTTCATTGGCAATGTGATTGAAGTGCAAGGTGCGAGACTCCTCGAAAATGAAAATCACATTTTCTTCGTGCGATGTAACGCGGCCGTTGCTTTCCTTGTCCTGCGGGAGCAGTGTGACAGGTGAGACCCGCAGGTGCAAAGCGCCGAGGAGGCTCACCGCACACCCCGAGGAAAGCGAGCAACCTGGAACGGAAATCAACCACTTCTAAGAGCAACAATGTTCCCGATAGAGTCTTATAAAATAATCGGTTGTTGAATTTGGTTTAAAGGGCAGGGATATAAGGTTTTTCAACTACTCCAGTCTCTGCATTAATATAAATCCAATTATCCTTCCCTTCAAAAATATAAACAAGAACATAATCGGAAGACACTGTGGAGTAAATAATACCTTTTTCGACGGCTTTACCTTTTTTACCTGATATCTTGGCTGCCTTCGCTTCCATTACTTCTTGAGAAAGTTCATCATTATAATTTTTTGAGAAGAATTCATTTGAAAGTGTCGGTATCTTTGCCCACAGCGTGTTAAATTCCCCTGTTTCACCGTCAAATTCAATGAAATACGGTTCAGAGCCTTGAAAAAGCATTTTATGTTCTCCTGCAATAGGTGTGTACCTCAATCTGTATATGTTGGTTTTATCAGCAATATCACTATTTGTATCATAATAAATCTCAAACTTTGCGTTATTGCCATAAATTTTCTTAAGTATCTTTTTTGCCTTTTCCATGACTTCTTTTTTGCTCTTTATTTTTTTATCAGTTAATTGCTGTGAATTATTCACTGCCCAAAAAATAATCCCCGTATATCCGTTTATTTTACCGCTGATTTCTGGTTTAGCACCGTGTGTATCAAATTGATAAACACCCGGATCTTCATTTAATGATCTGTCTAAGCTAACCTTGCCGTCCTTAACATTAAATGCACTTCGTATTTTTTCCTTCAAGCCATTCTCATTCATTAACTTCATCTCAGACGGCAGTTTGTGATATCGGTTATAAAAATAGGCCAGTTCTTCTATTTTACTAATGGGTTTGCTAATTCCTTCAACATTTAAAATCTCAAAATAGGAACTATAGCCATGATGAAAGTTATTGTATTCCTTTTGAACGTGCATAAAAAGTGAATTTGTTTGTTTTTGTAAAAGTTCAATCGTCTGTAAGTCTACTTCATCTTCCAGTCCCTGTTTCTTTCGTTCGCTCAGACCTTTAACCATTTCATCAAGCTCTTGGGTGTTTACAAAAAAATGATAGGAAGTATTTTTTAATGGATTACGCTCCAACCAATTTAATTCGTTATCTAGTTCGATAATATCATCCACCGAGTAAGATAGCAGTTGACTGTTCGAATCCATCTCATAAGGATTTTTGGCTAGTATACTTAGTGATTCACTATATAGATACATCCCATCCATCAGGGTAGCTACTTTCTCCCGATTAGCTGCATAACGGTTAATACTAGTAACAATAAGAACTACTAAAAGAAAGGCAGTAATTACTTTCATTCGTCTCAATCGAAATCTTAGCCGGATACGATCATCCAATTCCTTCGACAATTTTTCTTCCTTATTTTCAACGAAGAAAGGCAATTCGGAAAATCCGTTCCCCTTTTTGTACAACTCACTGCATTTACTACAGAATTTCAGATGTTCCTCTACTGCAAGCCGGTTATTTTCCTTTAATTCATTTTCCTCATACAATGGATACAAATCCTCTACTAGACTGCAATCAAGCTTCATAATTCCCCCTCCTCCCCTTCGAGATAATATTTCTTGAATCTCTTTTTAGCACGATGAATTCCAACCTTTATGTTACCTTCAGTCTGTTGAAGGATATCTGCAATCTCGCTTAACGAAAATCCCTGTTCCCTAAAAATCAATAAAGATCTTTCTTTTTCTGTAAGCTTTTGAAGGGTTTGCCTTACCATCATTTCTGTATCGATATTTCGAGTTTCACCTGCTTGAATTTCCAGCTCTGCAATGGGAAGTTCATTCCTCTGTGAAACTTTCACTGTTTCATTCAGGTAGGTATTCCTCGCAATTTTAAATAGCCACGTTTTAAGGGAAGAATCACCACGAAAACGTCCATATCCCTTGAAAGCCTTAATGAATGTATCATGAGTTAGTTCCTCAGCAATTGTACGACTTCGGCACATATTACGAAGATAACGGAATATCGGATCTTTATAAATCTGATACATCTCTTCAAGCGGATCATCCATGTTTCTCCCCTCCTCCCTAATATTGACAAGTAAAAAAAGAAAAGGTTACAAAAATAACTACAACCTTTCTCTTTTATTTCGGATTCCAAACAGGATAGGTTAAATGATTCTATTGAATACGCAGTACCAAAATATAAATGCAATAAAAAAGGACCACACATTGTGTGGCCCTCATTGGTTTATTGAACAATAAAACAGTTTCTGGAGATGGAGGTTATTTTAAAACTTTATTTGACTGAATTATTTGAAAATTAATGAAATTCATGGTATAATAAACAGATAAATTTTCACTTACTAATAATAAAAAGGAGGAATTATTGTGAATATCAAAAGAATATTTCGAATATTTGTTGGCTCAAATGCCCTTATCTTATTAACCATAGTACTTCTTCCTGCTTTATTAATCGATTCGGATATTAGCTTGATACAATCAGTCATTGACTATATAAATTTTGATTAATTTTTCTGTCTGAAACAAGAAAAGAAGACGTCGACCATAATGTATGTTATGTTGTCGAGGTCTTCTACTATTTTAACGGAATCAAGCACCGGTTAATTTTTCAACGCTAACTCTACCTGAAAAAAAGGTAGCACCGCCACCCATGTCTGCGATACGGTCAGGGGTTAGCGAGTTGACCAGATGTTTCGTTCCTTCCACTGCTGCCCAAAGGCCTTGAGTCACGGCTACACCTGGAAGAACGCTGTCACCGACACTTGCTTTAAGGATACATTCCCCTTGTTCGTTCCAAACCCGGACCTGTTCTCCACTTTTCACGCCCAATTTTTCGGCATCGTCACGATTTAAAACCACTTCAGGCTCTTTTTCCAACCCAACATGTTTTGACTGATTCGCAAATGTTGAATTTAAAAAGTTATGGTTAGGCGCTGCTATAAATTGAAAGTGGTGATCAGATTCATTTTTTAAAGGTATATAGGTTGGTAATGGAGGATATCCGTCTTGTTCATCTTTTCAGAATAGAGTTCGATTTTTCCGCTCGGTGTTGGAAGACTGTCAGGAAATTTCGCCTTTGCCTTAAGATACTGATATTTGGTTAAGTCTTCGTATGTTATTTCTTGTATATGTGGATTCTCGGGATTAGCTAGTGATTGGCTAATCAATTCTGCCTCTGTCTCATCAAAAGCCGTTTCAGTAAATCCCATTCCTTTAGCCAATAACCGGAACACTTCAACATTTGACTTTGCTTCCTCGAATGGTTCGATGACAGGCTGTTGAAGCTGAATATAGTGATGCCAATACGACGTATAAAAATCCGTGTTTTCAAAGGAAGATGTAGCTGGTAAAACAATATCTGCGTATTTTGCCGTTTCTGTTAAAAATAAATCATGGACGACTGTAAATAGATCTTCTCGTTTCAATCCACTTTGAACCTTATTGCTAGCTGGTGCAACAACGGCTGGGTTACTACCATATACAAAGAGCGATTTTACTGGGGGAACAAAAGTGAGCAACGCTTCTCCGAGCAGATTCATATTGATGACCCGCGTTTTTTTATTTTTTAACAAATCCGGGCGCTGCAAATTAGCAGTATTATGTGCCAGGTAAGCAGAGTTTCCTTTGATCGCCCCTCCTCCTTTTACTAACCACTGACCTGTTAAGGCAGGGAGACAGGAAACCGTTCTGACGAACATCCCGCCATTGTCATGGTGCTGCGGACCATTTCCAATCCGAATAAAGGCAGGGGAAGTCTGTCCATACATTCTTGCAAGTTGAACAATATCCTCCACTGGTATTCCTGTAATGTCCGATACGGTAGCAGGGTCATACTGCTCAACATGTTCACGCAGTTCTTCATGACCGACTGTAAATTGCTCCATAAATGAAGAATTCACCATGTTCTCGGCAAATAAAACATGCATCAGCCCTAAAGCCAGAGCAGTGTCAGTCCCTGGTAAAATAGGAATAAACCAGTCTGCTAATCTAGCCGTTTTGTTTTGATGGACATCAATCACAATGATTTTAGCGCCATTTTGTTTCCGGGCTTGCTGGGCAAGGGTTGCTTGGTGCATGTTGGTGCTTACAGCATTAATCCCCCAAAAAATAAACAGCTTAGTGTGTATGGTATCCTCAGGATCGGTTCCATAACTGCCACCCATTGTATATTTATAACCAACTGAACCAGCCGAGTTGCAGATACTCCTGTCGAGCTGAGAGGCTCCCAAACGATTGAAGAAGCGGCGGTCCATGCCTTCCGCACTAAGGTTTCCCATATTTCCATAAAAGCTGTAGGGAAGAATACTTTCCGCACCATCGCTTTGCAACAGTTCCTTCCAGCGTGTGGTAATCGTTTCAATCGCTTCATCCCAGCTTATACGGACAAATTTCCCTTCTCCTTTTTCACCAACGCGCTTCATAGGATATTTCAGCCGTTTTTCATCATAGATTCGCTCGTTCATATTTCGAACCTTGTTGCAAATAAAACCTTTAGTGACTGGATGATCGGGGTCACCCTCGACCTTGATAATTTTTCCGTTCTTTTTATGAAGAAGCAACCCGCATTGATCAGGGCAGTCTAGTGAACAAACTGAAGGGAAAATACCATTTGGGCTATCCACATAAGAGGGCATAGACGGTCTCCTTTCCATTGGTGTCAGGCACCATCTGGTTTTTAATTAATTCTAATAGCATAACATAAGATAGAATTAATGGTCTCGCAAGTGGTGCTGGTATTTACCTCATAAAAAATGTTGTTTCCATTTTCTTACAGCTTTACTTTTGGCATACAAAATTTAATAAATTTCATCATGAATCGCACCAAAATTAGCAAGAAAAATAGCACTTCTCCTTCTTGAAGAAATGCACATAATTTGTGGAATATCCCACTACTCGGTAAGGTGAGGATCTTGTTTAACACCTTACATATTTGCGTTTGAAGCCAAGCTGACCTCTATCCATTGCTTTTTGAATAGTTTCGGAAGCGTGTAGGAACTTGCTTTTTTTCTTATCCTGATTGAATTCAACTGGACCAACTGCCTTTGCGGTATCAACAGCCTTATCATGGAGGGGCAAATAGGACACCCCCACTGTGTAAATAAAACTATTCATAGCGTATTTCGTTCTTTCGGGAGATTCGCGAATCGTTTTTTCCACATTTTCAAGCATATTGGCGATCTTGCTTTCGGAAAATTCGCTATCTGGCCGATTGCCTAAAAGCCAGCAGTAACAACTCCAGCCCGCAGACATTCTCAACTCTTCACCGCTTGCGATCCATTTATCGGCAACTTCTTGTGCAATATCTGTTTCAGCTAAAGTTACTGCTACCACATAATCGGAAATCATATAAAAATACGCCGTATCTATCCAACGCTCAAAATCCGCCTCAGTCATTGCTTTTGGTTCTGCTATTATGCCGGCAAAGTACATGGCGTCGTAGTTCCCTGTACTGTAGAGCTCCTCAGCTAAAGATTGATTTTTTTTAATCTTTTTGACGATGGGCTTCATAGCGCCAGTAGCCACGCCAAAAAGCGGTTCGTGCGCACCGTTGGATATATATATTTTCTTAGTCCGTTCCTTGCCCAGGGCTTCAAGTTCTTCCATAACCATTTCTAAATTCATTGTTTATCCCTTCCTTCTTTTCTTAGATTTTGTAAAAATTGCACCCGATTGCGGTATAAGAAAAATTAAACTTTATCATCTCTGTGCCACTTCCCTTTAGCAACAATAGCACCTTTTTCTTGAAGACTTGAATTTGAGATCATTCTTTTTAGCTTCCTTTAATTTAAGCCATGTTAATTTATTTTAGAATAAATACAAGTGTCCGTCAGCTTGCTGCCATCTGCGTTTAGATCCTCATTCCTTAAAATACCTTCAAGTATAAAACCTAGCTTTTCCGGTATAAAGCGACTTTTAAAGTTTCTTGAGTCACATCTTATTTCAATTCTCTTAAATGCGAAATGATTTAATCCGAAGTTAGCTAACTCCTTTACCGCTTCCGTCATATATCCATTACCGCTATATTTTGTATTAATCCAGTATCCCATTTCACATTTTGGAATGTCCCAGTTAATCCTATGGAGGCTTGTAGTTCCAATAAAGTCCTTGCCGCCACATTTATCAAAGATAAGAAAACGCAAACTTTCTCTTTTTAAAAAATTGATATGCGCATTCCTTAATAGGATTTCTGTTTCTTCAACAGTAGGAAGTTCTTGGAAAAGCGACAACCACGCTTTTAATTCATCAAAGGAATCTTTAATTGCTTCGTATACAATTTCTCCGTCTCCAGATTGAAGTGGTGCTCGAAGAATTAGCCTTTCAGTTTCTAATTGTAAAGGAATATCTAATAACAAAGGGTTCATTTGATTTTCCCTCTCCTTGATAATTTTAGATTAATAATGAAAAGCAGTATGAGCATCTCTCCTACTTGAAGAAATGCACTCGATTCCTGAGATTATAAATTCACTTGAAGAGGTATCCTCGCATGGAGTACCTCCTTCATTTTGTTATCAGAAACGAAAGTGCATCGTCAGAGATTTTGCACAATCTGAATTGGATTCCCGTCCGGATCTGTAACCCGAGCAATGAGTAGTCGGCCGAGCCATTCGTAAGGTGAGACCAGGTCTTTGGCACCCTTCGAGATGATGGCTTTAAAAGCTGCGGCAGTGTCATCGGTCCACAAAATTACTGCAGCACGCTGCCCATGTGACAAGGGGTCGAGGCCGTGATCATCCCGCGTAGAGGAAACAGATGCAATGCCGATTCTGTAGTCATCGAGAACCAAATCAATATGAATCGGTTCGCCATCTTTTGGTACTCGAAAGGTCTCGGTAAAACCCAGACCCTGATAGAACGCAGCCGCTCTAACTACATCCGAACTGAACAGAACAACTTGAGGATTACGAAAAATCGACACTTTGATACACCTCCTTTACAAGTTGAACGTGAGCCATTAATCATTGGTTCAATGTTTCGTGAAAAATCCTTTTTCATTTAATTAGTTGGCCATTTTATGGATTAAATATAGGAACCTCTTATTACACAGTTCAATAGATTCAATAAAAAAGCGCAGATCTCCTTCTTGAAGAAATGCACCCGATTGTTGAAGAGAGCCTCACACCTCTACATTTTGTTCATGTCCTTACGCTGCATACATGTTTCTCCTGGTATTCTATCAGGGATTTTCCGCTTACCATTTTTTCTATCAATTATAAGACCAATGATTAATGAAATAAGAATTATTCCAAAAAACACGACCAATAATGTCAAACGAACACCTCCAAAGCATTATTAAACAATCCTGCCCGATTGCTTAATACCAATTTTTTCAAAATGATGATATTCACCTCATACTTTATTCAATAATAAAAGACGCATTCCTTGTCTTGGATAGCGCCCTTACCTTACTCAAGAATTACATAGACATGAGATTTTTTAATCTGATGTTCAGGAATGGCACAGGATCTTTAAAGGTGGAGTTCTAAATCATTTAAAGTCCCATTCAATATTTAACTGATTTTCTCCGCCAGTTCTAAAATAATTCCCTCTGGACCACGAACGTAGCATAACTTATAACTTTCTTCATATTGCTGTATCTCACTAAAGATTTCCGTGCCCTTCTTTTTCAATTTTGCAACAATAGCTTCAATATCTTCAACCGCAAAGCAAATATGTCGGATACCCAGTGTATTTGCAAAAGGTTGCTGAATATCGATTTCATCTGATGGCGTATAAAATTTGACTAGTTCTATCCATGCTTGACCATCTGGCATCCCTAATCCTACACATGACGTTTTAACATCATTAAGACCAACAATTCTGTCCAACTGTTCTCCATCCAACTCCCATTCCGCTTGCACTTCAAGTCCTAAATCAAGAAAAAACGCTTTAGCGCGTGAAAGATCGTTTACGTTTATACTCACATGATCTATTCTATTAATCTTCATAGCTCATACCTCCTATGTTCCTGTTATTTTCAATCCTCTATTCGTGTAAGGTTTGTTTGAAATTCAAATATGCTTGAAAACAAAAAATATCCTTATTCAATAAATCTGACGCACCCAAGGTTTTTTTGTTTCTTTTAAAGAAAAACCCTAGGATTTGTATGTGATTTCTCCTTTTTCTCTTTGCCTCTTTTTAATTCAATTGTCCATTATCTCTGATTGAATACACCAACCAATAAAAGAATCCCATAAATATAACGAAACGGATAACTCTATACTCAAGAAAACTGGCAATAATATGGTCGAACCACCATGCAAAAATAAAACCAATGGTTATAATAATATTTATTATGATGTCAGAATTATTGCGGTTTTTTTGTATCTTAAATGTTCTCCCTAATCATAGATTTGTTCCATATTGAGTGATTCAATATCTGAATACACTTTACCTTCTCAAACAATTCTTCCTTTTTGTTAATAAAAAGTGCAGAGAATCTTAAGTGCTTCATCACCTTTAAATTTATTATGTCAGATTGCCCGTTCTTAATTAGTTAGCAGCTTCTAGCTTTTCCGCTCCCTCTTTCCTTACTAATCTCTCATCGAGAGACTTGGCAATCCTGATAAAAATAATAACTCCGCAAAGTCCACTGACTGTTATAAAAAATGTTGTTGCTAAATTGGACATGAAAGCACTGACCGTAACCGTTATAGAACATATAAGCTGAGTTAAATTATTTTTCATACCGCTAACCGCAAAATAGGAGCTTCGGGCGTTTTCAGGAGGAAGGCTTGCAAGATAGTTTTGTTCCACTGGAACACGAACGACCTCTGCAATCGTAGCAATAAACATGGCGCTTAATAAGAGCCATAAATTATTAGAATAGGAGATGATAGAGTACCCAGCGATAAAAATGAGCCAACTGTATATAAGTATTTGACGGTCTTTCAGTGTAGAAAGCATTCTTGTTCCAAACAGAGCTAAGACAACAACGAGAATTGTATTCTCTGTTCGAAGCATTCCTGTTAATTCGATTCCTCCAAATGTCCAACCCATAAAATGCTGTTCTGTAAATTCACTTGCCAGCCTTATTCCAATGTAATTTCCTAAATGGAACTCCATTGATAAGACCAAAACACCCGCTAACACAAACCAAATAAATACCTTATCTTTAAAGACTGCATGATAGTTATTTAATATCTGTTGAATGTGACTAGTTGAAAGCTTTCTTTTCTTATTTGGAATATAACTCTCTTGAATAAAAAAAGTGATTAAGAGAAAAGTGATCAAAGATGTTATTACCAAGGCAACAAATAATTCAAATAAATGGTGTTTGAACATAATCCCACCAACGATGCTTCCGATAGCGATTGACAGATTAGTTATCCAAAACATGATTGAAAAGATCGACTTTCTTTCTTCCGGTTTACTCACATCGATAAGCATCGCCTGGTTAGTCGGTCCTGAGAGTGCTGTGCAAATCGTATTTACTATCATCATCAAAAAAGTGATAATAGCAGAATGAAACCATGGTGAATTACAAAGCATCATGATAAAAAAAGCTAAAAATCGGAACATTTCAGAATACATGAGCAATTTTTTTCTCCCGTAACTGTCTGAAAGATAACCACTCAAAAGATTGATTATCATCCCAATGAACACATTTAGCAGCAAAAGTAACCCGACCCTTTCAATCCCAAATGATGCTGTAAGATAGATTGCCATGAATGGGAAAATCATCTCTCCAATAGTAATACTTAAAAATGATTCAATCATCCGGACTTTAATATTACGATGAAACTGAAAAAAACCCATTCTGCTTCCCTCCATACTTAAGTTAAGTCAAAAGCTGCTCCAATACCGGCCTTTACGAATTCGATAGACTCGTTCATTCCCTCAATACAAATACTTGTAAAGGGTTCCTTTATTCCTGCAAATCTGTAGAGGGAAAGCAATCGCTCCACATCATACCATCACTATGGCGTCAACGGATGGATGTCAAATTTCATTTCCGATACTCGGTTAATGATTAAACTTTATGTCAAAGCTACACCTTTACTACTTTTAAGATTTGTCGAATTGCTCCAAGATGATATGCTGAATGAGCCAAAGAAGATAACACTTCATTGGCTAGTTGTTCATTCCATTCAATAGCGTCAATCGATTTCAAAAACTTTAAGTATTCATTTCGCAGTCCTTCCTGAATTCGGTTCCATTGCTGTTGATCTACAGAATGAATATCCCAACTCTTTCTCCAATCCATTTCCGGCTGTTTCCCTTTTTTAATGATTTCATTTGTTCCCCACATGTGATAGCAGACGTGATCAGTATGTGCAGCCAATGTTGTTCCATGCACTGACATTGAGGCTTTGTCGCAAGATAATTCCTCTAGTACTCCGAAAATTCCAGAATTCGGTTTAGAATTTGTGAACCAACTTCCTTTTACAGGAACTGGGGGTCCTTCGAATGTTTCCTTTACCATCGTTTTAACCGAGTTTCTTAATGTTTCACTCATGTTTATACCCTCCAATAAATTTTTATTTTGAATTAAATTTTCAATTTGATGATGATTTATGAAAAAACCTCCTCAAGAATTTAGGTGATTTCATATCTCATGATGGGTCGTTTTGGGTGATGGCGATGAACTTCAACAAAATTAAATTCTTGATATAAATCGATTGTTCCCATGTAAACTGCTGCATCAGAAGTTCTGTCAGCATTGTCCTTTGGGAAGGCTTCCAATGTTTTGGCACCCTGTGTCTTTGCGAATTCAATGGCATGCCTCAACAATTGCCTTGCAATCCCTCGATTTCGGAAATCTTTGTGTACGAAAAAGCAAAGAATGGACCAAACCGGTTTATTATCTACCGATTTAAAGACATGAGAATGATTGATTCGTTCACTGAATTCCTCACGGGGTGCAATCGAACACCAACCGACTGGCTGATCCTCTACATATGCTAATAACCCCGGTTTCCGTCCTTCTTCAACAATGTCCTTAAAATCAGCTTGATTTATTGCGTTACTTCTTTTTTTAAAATCCTTATTTCTTACTCGCCAGTACATACACCAACACCCTTCACAAGCTCCATTTTTACCAAACAATCGCTCCACATCATGCCATCGCTCTGGCGTCAACGGATGGATATCAAATTTCATTTTCAACCGCTCCCTTAAAAAATTCATAATAATTGATTTGCCCGTAGTGGTCGACATCCTTTGCGAACCGATTTCAAAGATACCTTTGCAAAACGTTTTCTTAGTGCAATCAGTACCTTGTTCCCAGATGTATATAACCTTCTATAATTATTTTGATGGTTATATTATGAAGTGGTTGATTCTAACTGTCAATACCTTTTATAATGGTTATAAGAAAAGATTGAAAGTTATATTGCCTGGACTGTCAAAGTAATTACGGTGAGATAAGGAGGAGTCACATGTCTGATATAAATAAAGATGTACACAAGCATGACTTGCTCGGCGGACGTTTGTGTTTGGATTTTGCCAATACAGTAAGTTGGCACGATAGTAGTGAGGAATCACAGGAATTGCTGACGAGTTACGAGAAGCTGGTAAACTGGAGTTTGCATGCCAATATTCTTAAGAAACAACAATCGCTTTCATTACTAAAAAAAGCAGAAAATCAACCTTCTAAAGCAAAAAAGGTTCTCCAACAAGCTATTGAACTACGGGAATCGATTTACCAAATTTTTAGTTTAGTATTAAACAATGGAACACCAGCCTATAATGATCTTTATATTTTGAATAAAGCCTTAGGCAATGCTTACGGGATGATGCGAATAGTGCCTGGTGAACATAAATTTTCATTGGAATTTTTGAATTGTGAAGAAACATTAGACGGAATGCTTCCACCGATTGTTCAATCTACTATTGACATTCTTATTTCTGAAAAAGAACTAAGTAGGGTAAAAAAGTGTGAAGGGGATCCATGTGGTTGGCTGTTTTTGGATACAAGCCGCAATCGTAGTAGACGTTGGTGTTCGATGGCAGACTGCGGGAATCGTGCAAAAGCAAAGAGATTTTATCATAATAAAAAATACTAGCTCGGGAATTGACATTTGGCTCCAGAATGACTTAGGCTGAACTCGTCTTTCCTAGTTTTCCCTGCGATTTCCGCAATAATTTTTCCATTATAGTAAACCACTTTGCGGGTTAACCGACATTCGCTGGTTCGGCCCCAAAATAAACTTTTCCTGATATTCATATTTCAGCTAGTAAAAACTTCGATTTATATACGATTAAATACTTTTGTTCTTCAACAAAAATCGCCCTTTTCATAAAGAAAGGTGCATTTCTTATAACAGAAATGCACCCGATTATGGAGTAACAATTTGTCTATTTATATCAATTCCTTTTGAATAATAACGAACAGGTTTGTTTGTTTTTTTAGCATATTGAATTTCCTTACTGGTACTACTTCCTATATAACCATCAACATCGATAACAAATATTTCATCAGCCATATCAATTTTTTTAAAATGCAATTCTTTAAATATGAGTTCTTGCTCTTCTGTAATTTTTATTCCTTCACTTTGTTCAAAAAAACCAAGACTCATTACAATGTGTCCTTGTAGAGTTAAAGATGCCTCTGCTTCTCTAAACTGTTTCTTAAACTTCGTTGAGCCACATAAGGTTATTACTCTCATAGAATCACCTTTCACTTACTTAGAATGTTATTTTAATCCTTAAAACTGCACGTTTGCTCAATAAGTTCAATAAAAAAGTGCAGATCTCCTTCTTGAAGAAATGCACCCGATCGTAATATAAGGTTAGCCAGAATTTCTGGTTGACCTTTTGTTGAATTAATAATACTTGTTTAACTCAGCTTCCAATAAGTTACCTTAAATTTTTAAAAGACATTGATCGATACTATTCTGAAGGGATTCTAACTTAGAGTCCTTATTTAATTTCATATAAAAACTTTTTAAAAATGTTTTCATGTTAAATACTAAGAACCAATACTTTTCAGGTTCAAGTTGTTCCTTTTGAGTTTTTAATTTATGAGGTAGATTATCTAACAAATTTTCAATTTCCTTTGCTTCTAATCCGCTATTTAACATTACAATTACAGGAGTTACTACCCTCTCCTCTTCTTGATGTACATAGACACTATTAGAAACAAACATCTTATTCCATAGTGCTGCTAAAATTTCTGGATAATCCGATTGACTTATCTTCGGACTTTTTACAAGTTCATCGAATGTATCAGCTACATGCGCAATACTATGTGCCCATCCTCTGTTAGGAACATATCCCCTTAAATCTTCCTCGTCGTTTATGTACTGAATTAATCTTTCTTTTATTTGATACACCTTGCTCTGTGATAAAAAATTATCCTTATTATCTCTGTATAAAATAAGTGCTACTAAAAGTGAAGTAAAAGCCCTAGTAAAAACAGTGTCAGTTCCATTTTCACCAATTCCTTTAAACAACAGATCCTTTAAACTAGTCTCTAACAGTTCTTTCAAAACTTCTTGTTCAAGTTGGTTACTTTCAATTATTAATCGATAAAAACAGGTGTAAATTAACTGATCTCGGAGCTCACTATCTGTTGATCCAATATGATTAATCATTGATTTCACTATTAGTACCTTATTGACCTCAGCCCAGTGCTTATTTCCATTTTTTATTTCAGTTAATATTTTTTTAAGGTCACATTCTTTCATAGTGACGATATCTACTGGTAAATTCATATATTTTCTCCTTTATACATCTTAAAATTATTTAATTACCCCTTTACTTCAATATAAAAATGCACTTCTCCTTCTTTAAGTAACGCACCCTAATGCTGAAGATGCTTATTAAAGAAAGGCTCTTTTCTAAAAGATTGTTGCTACAGAGAGATTTTTAAAAGTTCTTCATTGAATAGTTAATTGGAGTGGAAGGGTGAGACTCCTGCGGGACGAGTGGGACAGGTGAGACACTTAAAAGTGAAACGTACGAATGTGGCTCACCGCCCGCCCCGCGGAAAGCGAGCCACTGCAACGGAAATTAACCTCTTTCAAAAGCAACAAAGTTTACGAAAACAGTCTAAAGAAAAGCACCTGTTACTACTTTAAGTACAAATCTTGAACATGCAGCAGAACCTGGAAAAGGTGATTGGTTATTAAAGTATCACACACATTAAACAGAAACCGAGTAAATTAATATCTCTTTAAATTATTTATTTAAATGAGAGGAAAGACCCCGACCTATAAGGTTTGCAGAAACTGGCTTTTTTCCTAATTCCCTTGCCCAGATTGATAATTGTCCTATATGGTGAATTTCGTGAGCAATGGTATGTCGCATGATTTCACCCCAAGTATCTGTCACAATTCTTCCATCCGGTAAAGTATCGTAAAATAATAGATTTTCCATGCTAGCATCCCAATTGTTTACAAAGTTTTCTACCTCAAAATGAAATTCAGCGTCCAATTTCCGAACCTTGTTCAAGCTTTTATAACTATTGAAACTCTCCTTAAATTCAGTTTTACCTTGTAAGACACGTATCCAGCTCCATTCGACATCAACAATATGGAAAAGTGTATGCAATATACTTCCCATTCCACCCGTTCGTTCCTGCAGAAGTTCTTCATCACTTAACTCTTCACACCAACGATACCAGTCTTCTCTTACCATCCAGTTATACCTAAAAAAAATTTGCAAAAGTGCCCCTCCCCATTTAGAAAAAAATTAACTGTTAAAATACTAAATTATAATATAAGAGCAATACCAAACATTGTTAATATTACTATTTCTATAAAAATTGGTTGATTTCCTTGTTCAACTATCTGCTCGTTTATTCAATAAAAAAGTGCAGATCTCCTTCTTAGAGAAATGCACCCTATTGCAGAAGATAATGAAAAAACTTCAAATAAAAAAACATAGTGAGAATTTAATCTTCCTATGTTTTCATTCATATTATTTATCTGTTTGTTTTAGCTTCTTTTTCAAATACTCCGCACGTATTTTTTCAAGTTGCTTCTTTTTATCAAATTTGGCAGGCGTGTTTTTTTCATGAAACTTTGTCACAGCTACCTGACCTTTGTAATCCAATTGATATTTCCCCACTTTTATTCACCTACTTTTCTTATCTTTAAAGAGAATCTATTCAACAAATATAATATACCTTATTTTACTGAAGTAAACCCTATTACTTTATTAGTGTACTGCTAACTTTTCATATATCAGTAAGGTTATTATTCCTCCTAATATAAGAGATTTTACTACGCCTCATATTCAAAAAAAAGTACACTTCTCCTTCTAGAAGAAATGCACCCTTTACTTCAATAAGAAACCTTTGATTGATACAAATAAGAGAAATATAGATACAACTATACTTAGCCAGACGTAACCTTTTTGTCCCTTTTGAAATTCCCTTAATCCCATTACCAACATCGTAAAACTTAAAAACAATATCATATATGGTTGAAATTTAAAGTCCTCAGTAACCAATCCATACCCTCCAAGTGAAATGACTGTTATTGATAAAATCATCTGCAAATTCTTTAACAATTTATCCCCCCCTTTTTAACCAAGTTACTACATACTCCTAATTGATTGTTCAACTATCCTGCTACTTTTGTTGAATAAGATCAATAAAAAAGTGCATTTCTCCTTCTTCAAGAAATACACCCGTTCGTAATATAAGGTTAGCCAGATTTTCTGATTAACCTTATTTTATTTGGTCTTATTATGGAAACACTTGAACCTTCCCTTTCATTTTAAATTCTCCCCAGATTTCCCTAGCCAGACATTAAAAAGGCTTGAACACCATCAACAGAATAGAGGTCACAACACAGAAATTCGCAGTTATCTCTAGTCGTAAGGAACGTCTGCGGCTTCGAAGGTATACTTCCGGCAAGTTTTCGCCTTGAGTATGCTGAAGAAATGCCAGTTGTTGCTTCATGCCGGATGGGAGTAATACAGCCAGGATAACTAAAATAATAAAGAAGATGGCCACAGCGAGCCAATACCATAACTCTCCGAACAGATATGTTTCTAGGTATCCGAACGAGAGACCGGTAAGTAGCAGTAGGATACCCCCGATTTTTGGCAAGATCGCCAACTTTTCTAACAGTCTTAATCCGAATTTTGCCTGGTCCACCGTCCGAACGCAGCTCATGATCACCGGATAGCCAGTGACGGCGACAATCGCCGTAACGGCAGAGATAATATGGATGAACAACAAGTAATTATACATGGATAAGCCCTCCCGTCTTGGTAGATTTACGAAATTTACGGTAAGATCTGCTGTTTCTTACGTATGTCTTCCGCCTTCTTTCACTATTCTCCTTATCGCCTGTCCAAACCCTCTCGACACCAGATTGTGCTAGCGTAGCCCGCCACTTTGATGAAATACTCCGGTCCCACTTAGCAAATCAACGGTTCCTTTTCCCTTAATGTATAGATACACAAAACGATGAGTAACTTGCTGTCGATGTTGCACTGAATACTAGAATGTAACGAGGGGTGGTTGGTAGCACCTGTTCCATGCGAGACTACATCTCTCTTCGGTATGCAATCCCCACCCGTTTACCTTTAAAAGGGCCAGAAACCTCGAGATTATTCAACATGCAATTCGCCACGTCTTCATAAGCCACATCAAGCTCCTGAATACGGCTGAACATATGGCCGGCCAATTCGTCTTCTGATAGCTCCCGTACGGTTTCCGGAAACGGCAAGGGTAAAATGTCTGCGTTAATATACAGATGATTGAGGTGGGATTCCTCCGTAGCATCAACCATTGTTCCGGGACACATAATGGACCAATCTAACTTGGTCTGTTGAACCCGTTTCAGATTCTGATTATGATATTGGAACATAGGAGGGAAGCCGGGCAGATCGTTACCAATGATATTGGTATGTGGAATCACGAGTAATCCCGCACCTCCCATTAACCATACACGTCCGGAGAACAAGGGATGATCTTCGCACTGGGAAACAATATTATCGACGATTTGAATAAACTCTTCTCCATTGCTGACATTACCGGCCGCAATCACCGCGGCATCTTGGTAACTAAGCGCCTCGTAGACGCTCTGAGGGTCCATGATGTTATGGTTTACAACCTTTACTTGCCTAGCTATTTGCTCACCTTGCTGTTCGTAAAGTTTTTCCGGATTTCGCACGAAAGCGGTCATTTCATGTCCCTTTTTTACACCCGATGCAAGCACTCTCTTTCCTGTATTTCCCGTTGCGCCGAAAACAATAATTTTCATTGTCTATTTCCTTCTTCCCTTAGCAAATTGTTTTATTACTTTCAATTGACTTAAGAATAACATCGGTCATTCAATACTGTTAAGAACCCACTTTAAAGTAGGGTACTAACTTGAAAGTAAGTATGGTTTGAAGGGCTTAAATGGAAGTCAGAAAAGAGGTTGCATCAGAAAGGAAATACCCTAAAGAATCCGTTATTCCCTGTCACCATAGAACGTCTAACAGGTCCAATTCTTAAAATTTAACCGTACAGAGGGAGGAATGTTTTGCCTTATCATTTGCCTCTAATAAAAAAACCAGCTTTAAGAAGCTGGTTCTTCACGTTTTCGCTCATTATGACTTTTTCCCCAAGCACACATTACTTCGGCTACAGGGATCAATGTTTTGCCATATTCACTTAATGAATATTCTACTTTTGGAGGGACGATGGGGTATACCGTTCTTTCAATCACACCTTCTTGTTCCAAGTCTCGTAGATGTTGCGTAAGCATTTTTTGGGAAACATCAGGGATGAGCTTTTCTAAATCGTTGAAACGTTGCGTTGATTCCATCAAATGCCATAAAATAATCGGCTTCCATTTGCCCCCTAATACATGAATGACTGTCTCGACTGGACATTCGCGTTGATGAATCATTTATAAATCAGTCCCTTACTATTTAGTAAGTGCATTACTTTAAAGTAGATAATTAACAAAACTTTACAACCAGTATACAATGAAGTCAAATAAATTGATTGAAAAAAATGAGTAAATCTTAATATAACTCTATAACTACGCTTTATTCCGCAATCTTGCCCGTTTTTTGAATATCAAGGCATACAAAAAGAACCCACTAACAGTGAGTTCTAAAAAAACTGATCGACCTAAAAACAGTTTATTACAAATTAGCTGTCACTTCTGATTGGTGCACTAAAATAACACGCGGCACATAATCTTCATCTACTTTTCTTATTTCCAGATAGTCAGACGTATAAACGTGCAGTACGATATGAAGTTCATCTTGGTATGTAACGTAATTTCCTCTTTTGATAGTCATGCCCTCACCCTAGCTGTTCGTTTATACAGTTAATTATACCTAGGATATAAAGAGAAAAACATTGGGAAACATAGTGGTTTACAAGGGGTTAATCACCAAAATGTGAGCCTTGTTGCCCAACATCCATACACGCCAATTTTCGCATTAAATCACTAATATTCTATTAAGGTACTTTTTCGATAGTATTAAATGTTAAAATCAAAAGAAGAAAGGCGGGATAAAAGAAATGAATCTAGGAGAAAAGATTCGATACTTCCGAAGAGTCAAAAACTTATCCCAGCAAGAACTGGCCGCCGGGATCTGCTCCATTCCCTATCTAAGCAAAATTGAGAACGGAGTAACTGAACCTTCAGAAGAGATACAGCAGCATTTAGCAGAGCGATTAGAAATCCGGTTAGATTCCTTAAACGAGAACGAGATCCTACAGAATTACGTTGATCTTTTTTATTCGATTTATCAGAGAGATTACCAATCAGCTAATGAGAAGTTTCAAGCTTTAACTGCTTCACATTCTCAATCCGTAGATGAAGAAATCCTGCACAAAATATTTAAGAGTATCTATCTCGTGTTGGTAAAACATGAAATAAAAGAGGTTCAAGTTTTACTAAAAGAAGTTTCATACATAGATAATGTAATGAATGGGGAAAAAGCATTTTATTACTTTATCGCTAAAGGGCAGCTAAGTTTTTTTGTAAAAGATCATGAGGATGCTTTGTCCTATTTTTTAAAGGCCGAAAAACAGTTGGAGGAAAATCGTTTTCAGGAATGGGAAAAAGGCTTTTTGATGTACATGATCGCTCTCACAGCAAATCATCTGTATAAAAACATACTTGCGTTGGAATACACGAAACAAGCTTTAGCGATATTTGAGAAAAACTACTTCTTTTTGAGATGTGCCGATTGCAGAATTATACTGGCTATTACCCATCTTCGAATCAAAAATTTTGATGAATCTACAAAACAATTATTACTTGCTGAAACCATTGCAAACTCCTTTGACGACGAGCCGCTAAAGGGAATAATCTACCATAACATAGGCTATATCGCCACTCATAAAGGGGAAAATGAAAAAGCCATAGAACTCTTTTCTCGAAGCTTGAAAGCAAAAGAAAAAGTGCCCCTATCAGCAAAAATTATGACGATCTATGCGCTGGTGAAAGAATATCAAAAAAATAATTATCATGAAAAAGGGCTGGACCTCATCGAAACCTGGCTGGATCAAGTTCAAATTGACCCGCTTAACCGTGGATATGAACTTCACTTCCTTTATCACAAACAATTATTTACATATGGAGAATATAACGAATCAATCATTCATTTTATGGTCAATGAGCTGCTTCCTTATTTCGAACAAAGAAACGAATGGGTTCATTTGGCTGAGTATTATCCGATAGTCGGAAAATATTTTGAAAACAATCAGAAGTATAAACAAGCGAGTATGTATTACTCTTCAGCCATTGAGGCTTTGAGAAAAATACATGAATTAGGAATGGGGTAAAAGATTATGAATCTAGGAGAAAAGATTCGGTACTTCCGAAGAGTCAAAAACTTATCCCAGCAAGAACTCGCCGCCGGGATCTGTTCCATTCCCTATCTAAGCAAGATCGAAAACGGAGTAACCGAGCCATCAGAGGAAATACAGCAGCATTTAGCCGCACGATTGGAAATCAGATTGGATTCCATGGACGAAAATGAGATCATTCAAAAGTACATTGATCTTTTCTATTCGCTTTATCAAAAAGATTACCAATCAGCTGATCAGAAGTTTCAAACGTTAACAACTTCCCATTCACAATCGGTAGATGAAGAAATATTGCACAAAATATTCAAGAGTATCTATCTCTTGTTGGCAAAGGATGAAATAAATGAGGTTCAAGTTTTACTAAAAGAAGTGTCATACATAGACAGTGTGATGAACAGTGAGAAAGCATTTTATTACAACATCGCAAGAGGGCAGCTTAGCTTTTTTTTAAATGAATATGAGGAAGCTTTACATTATTTTCTGCGAGCTGAAAAGAAAATGGAGGAATACCGTTTCCAGGAATGGGAAAAGGGCTATCTCCTTTACGTGATCGGTGTCACAGCAAATCACCTCTATAAAAATATAATCGCTTTAGAATACACCAAGCAAGCATTAGCCATATTTGAGAAAAGCTACTTTTTTAATAGATGCGCCGAATGCAGAATTATACTGGCTATTATTCATCTTCGGATCAAAAACTTTGATGAATCCACTAAACAATTATTGCTTGCTGAAACCATTGCAGACTCTTTTCATGATGATAGTTTACGAGGAATTATCTATCACAACTTAGGCAGTATCGCGACCCATAAAGGAGATTCAAAAAAAGCGATCGAGCTTCTATCCCGAAGCCTGGTGGCAAAAGAAAAAGACACACTATCAGCGAAAGTAATGACGATCTATACGCTGGTGAAAGAATATCAAAAGGACAACCGCCCCGAAAAGGGAATGGAAATTATCGACACTTGGCTAGAACAAATCCAAGCTGATCCTCTGCACCGTGGTTATGAGCTTCATATACTCTATTACAAGCATTTGTTTACTTATGGTGGGCATAATGAAATAACGATACATTTTATGGTTAACGAGCTGCTTCCTTATTTCGAACAAAGAAATGAATGGATTCATTTGGCCGATTATTATCCCATTATCGGAAAATACTTTGAAAAAAAACAAAAGTACAAACAAGCGAGTATGTATTATTCTTCTGCCATTGAAGCATTGAAGAAATTGCATGAAATAGGTGTTACGTACGTGTGATGAATATTTATTTAAGCACAGCCAGTCCAGATGGCTGTGTTTATTATTTTAACTATATGAAAGAATAAGAATAGAAATGGGGTAAAAGATTATGAATCTAGGAGAAAAGATAAGGTACTTCCGAAGAATCAAAAACTTATCCCAGCAAGAACTGGCGGCCGGGATTTGTTCCATTCCCTATCTAAGCAAGATTGAAAACGGAGTAACCCAGCCGTCAGAAGAAATCAAGCAGAATCTAGCCGCTCGTTTGGAGATCAAATTGGATTCTATCAATGAGACCGAAGTCCTTTCAAACTACGTTGATCTTTTCTATTCTCTTTATCAGAGAGATTTCCCATCTGCCGACGAAAAGCTCAAGACTTTAACAGCTTCTCATTCACAATCGTTTGATGAAGAAATTTTACATAAAATATTTAAGAGTCTCTACCTCCTTTTTGTCAGAGGAGATATCCGGATCGTAAAAGGTTTATTAAAAGAAGTTTCATATATAGACAGTGTGATGAACGGAGAGAAAGCCTTTTATTACTTTATTGCCAAAGGACTGCTGAGCTTATTTCTAAATCATTTAGAGGAAGCTCTTCAACACTTTTTAACTGCCGAAAAACAATTAAAGAAAAATCGGTTTCAAGAATGGGAACAGGCTTATTTGTTATACGTAATTGGTGTCACAGCAAATGAGCTGTATAAAAACATCCTGGCTTTAGATTATATCAAACAACAAGCTCTGGCTATATTTGAGAAAAACTACTTTTTCAAGAGATGTGCCGATTGCAGGATTGTACTTGCTATTAGTAATCTGAGGGTTAAAAATTTCGATGAATCTACAAAACAATTATTACTTGCTGAGGCCATTGCAAATACATTTAATGACATGCCATTAAAAGGGATTATTTATCATAACTTAGGTAGAATCGCCACATATAAAGGAGAGCATGAAAAAGCCATTGAACTCTTTTCCCAAAGCCTTCAGGCAAAAGAGAAAGTGCCTTTAGCTGCAAAAATAGTGACGATTCATACATTGATAAGAGAATACCAGGAGACAAATAAGCCTAAAATGGGTTTGGAACTCATTGAAACCTGGCTGGATCCAGTTTCTGCTGACCCAATTTACCGAGGATATAAACTTCACTTTCTCTATCATAAACAGTTATTTACATATGGAGAGCATAACGAATCCACTATTCATTTTATGGTGAATGAGCTTATCCCTTACTTCGAGCAAAGGAACGAGTGGATTTTTTTGGCGGAGTATTATCCTGTACTTGGAAAATATTTTGAAGACAATCAGAAATACAAACAAGCAAGTATGTATTACTCCTTAGCTATTAAAGCCATTAGAAAGATGCATGAATTGGGCGTTACGTATGTGTGATGAATATTTACAAACAGCTACATGGGGCTGTTTGTATAATTTTTACTATATAAAAGAAAAGGAATGGGGTAAAAGAATATGAATCTAGGAGAAAAGATTCGATACTTCCGAAGAATCAAAAACTTATCCCAGCAAGAGTTGGCCGCCGGGATCTGTTCCATTCCCTATCTAAGCAAAATTGAAAACAGCGTAACCGAGCCATCAGAAAAAATCAAGCAGCATCTAGCCGAGCGATTGGAAATCAAACTTGATTCTATCAATGAAAACGAAGTCCTTTCAAAGTATGTTGATCTTTTCTATTTGCTTTATCAGAGAGATTATCAAGCTGCCGACCTGAAGTTTCATACATTTTTAGAAACACCCTCAGAATCCGTAGAGGAAGAAATATTGACTAAAATTTTTAAAAGTATTTATATCCTGATGACTTCTCAAGAAACTTTGACGGTTCAAGTTTTATTAAATGAAGCAGCTTACATAGATCATATGATTAAAGGCGAAAAAGCATTCTATTATTTGCTTGCCAGAGGATTGCATAGCTATTATTTAAAGGAGTTTGAAGAGTCCTTCAATTATTTCTTGAAGGCTGAACAGCGGCTAGATAACAATCGTTTTCTGGAATGGGAAAAAGGGTATTTGTTTTATCTGATCGCTTTATCAGCCAATCAGTTATATAAAAATATCGTCGCATTGGAGTATACAAAACGGGCTTTAGAGATTTTTGAGAAAACTTATTCTTTTAAAAGATGTGCTGATTGTAGGATTATACTTGCCATTATCCATCTGCGAATAAAAAATTTTGACGAATCGACTAAACATTTATTGCTTGCTGAAACTATCGCGAACACTTTTAACGATGATGTGCTCAGAGGGGCAATCTATCAAAATTTAGGGAGTATCGCCACACATAAAGGTGAATCAGATAAAGCAATTGAATTCTATTTTCAGAGTCTTAAAGCAAAGAAAAAACAGCCGGTGTCTTTTCAATTAACAACCATGTATACATTAATGAAAGAATATGAAAAAATTGATCGCCCTAATGAAGGTTTAGCACTGGTAAATACAGCCTTGGAACTGGTTAAAGGAAATCCTGTCTTCCAAGGATTTGAACTTCACTTTATGTATTTCAAGCATGTATTTACTTACCGCGATCTCCACGAGGTAAAAATCAAATTTATGATAAATGAGCTGATTCCTTACTTCGAACAAAGAAACGAATGGCTATTTTTAGCTCAGTATTATCCTATAATCGGAAAATATTTTGAGAACAATCAAAAATATAAGCAAGCGAGTTTATACTACAGCGCAACGTATGAAGCCCTAAAGAAAATGTATGAATTGGGCGTTACGTATGTTTAATAAAAAGCATATAAAAAATGCACGGTTGCTTAAAAGTGGACCGTGCTTTTTTGTTCCGCGAATTTTGCCAAAAGAAAGCGTTCGTGGCTATTTAGTCCATTTCTCTGGGAATCCATTTAAAAAGTGTGGAATAAGTCAAAATAACTGTGAGATTAACAAACAAAATTTTGGAATTATGTATGATGAGACTTAAAAACCTCTTTCAAAGGACCAGTTTTGTTCAAAACTGCTTATAATATTCCTAAAAATAAGCTGCCTCGAGCGTTACGAGCCTCCTACTGTTTGCTTTTCTCCATAAAACGGGTAACAATTATAAAAGTGTATGTGGAGGGATCAAGTTGAGGCTTAAACTAAAACATCTTTTAATTGTTGCTATTGTACTATGTCTCATCACCATTCCACTATTTCCTCTCACTGAATGGCTCTTATTTTCTTTTCTTTTTATCACTTTTTTTCTCATCGTCAGTTTTATTAAAACTAAAGTAAAATTATTTTGGCTTGCCTTTCCTATTTCTTTCCTAGCTGTACTTCAATTGACGTATTTAATAAACATGTATACTTCTGCACAAATCTCCTATCCGTTCATGATCGGAATGGGATGCTTTCAATTTATCTATGGAGCGATTGTTACTCTAAATAAGAAATGAATATAAAAGAAGGCCCGATCATTTCGAGCCCTCTTTTTATATTTTCCACGCTTACCCCAACCTGAAGACGATTCCGTGACCGCCTTTTGGGTATTCCCACTTGATGTTCTGGTGTGGGCAGCCGATTCGGCAACTTCCGCATTCGTGGCAGCCCTCGTACCCGACATGCATCCGGATTTCTTCCCATTTATACACTTCTGCCGGGCAGAAAATCGTACAGATTTTATCTGGACAGTGATTCAAACAAACGTCGGCATCCATCACGGTGAGATGTGATTTCGTGTCTGCGTTAAAACGAACGAGGTACTGCTTCTCTTCGATGGTTTGACACTTCTTTTCGCTCATTTACTTCATCACCTTCCAAGCCCGGTATGCATCACGAGCCAATTTAAATTTCTCCCCTGCTGAGCCAACATCGCGCCAAATCTTTTTCTGCTTTTCCCATTTGGACGTGCCATCTACCGTAAACATCTGGCTCATCGCTTTGTTCATCATCGGAATATATTGCTCGAAGTACTGAGGAAACTTATCAAAATGATGAGTGGAATCTTTATATTTTTTCATGTCCTGACCGACAAAACTGCTCATCAATCGTGATCTGTAATGATTGAGTGTACGTTCGGAATAATCATCCCGCTCTTTTGCAAGCAATACCGTTTCAGCAGCTAATTGGCCAGAAGTCATCGCCAAGTTTGAGCCTTCCCGGTGAATCGCGTTCACAAGCTGAGCCGCATCTCCGACTACCAGAACTCCGTTGCCGGCAACCTTTGGCATCGATTTATAGCCGCCTTCCGGAATCATGTGCGCCAAATATTCTACCGGTTCGCCGCCTGCAAGATAAGGACGGATCATCGGATGGTTCTTCACATACTCCAACAGCTCATACGGTTTTATTTTATGCTTAATCAATCCGGATAGAAGTGACCCTACCCCGATGCTTAGCGTATCTTTGTTCGTGTAAAGGAATCCGGTGCCGAGAATCCCTTTCGTCGCATCACCAAAAAGCTCAATTGTCGTGCCCTGATTTTCTTCTAGATTAAAGCGGTCTTCAATGGTCTTTTTATCGAGTTTAATAATTTCCATTGTTGCGAGTGCCACTTCATCAGGACGAAACTCTTTATGGAAGCCAAGCGATTTTGCGAGTAAAGAGTTTACCCCGTCAGCCAGAACAACAACATCCGCATAAAGATCGCCATCAGGACGGTCCGTTCTGACACCGACCACTTTTCCGTTTTCCATGATACATTCGAGCACAACGGTTTCGTTTACCAGTAACGCGCCTTGTTCAACGGCCTTATTCGCAAACCATTGATCAAACTTCGCCCGCAGCACGGTAAAATTGTTATACGGTTCTTGTCCCCATTCCATCCCTTTGTAGCCAAAGGTGACGGCTGATTCCTTATCCATCATCATGAAGCGCTGTTCGACGATCGGCCGCTCGAGAGGTGCTTCCTTCCAAAAGTCCGGAATGACATCCTCCATCATTTTACGGTAAAGCACCCCGCCCATCACGTTTTTTGATCCAGGATATTCTCCGCGTTCCAATAGCAACACTTTTACGCCTGCTTTTGCGAGTTCATACGCACAGGAAATACCGGCAGGACCTGCCCCGACGACGATACAATCAAATTTTTCAGACATGGTCGACCACCTCACTGTTAAACACTTGTTTAAATTGTTCAATCAATAATGGCACAATTTCAAACGCATCCCCTACGATTCCATAATGACTGGATTGAAAGATCGGTGCTTCTGGGTCGTTGTTGATCGCGATAATAAGCCCGGAGTTCTGCATCCCTACAATGTGCTGAATGGCACCTGAAATTCCGATCGCAAAATATATTTTTGGCGTAACTGTCACACCTGTCTGTCCGACTTGATGATGGTGTTCGATCCATCCTGCTTCCACGACATCCCGGCTCGCGCCAACTGCCCCTCCAAGTGTATCTGCCAATTGATGAACGAGCTGAAAACCAGCCGGACTTCCTAACCCTTTTCCGCCAGCCACGATAATATCCGCTTCATCGATCTTCACCTTTTTCGTTGTATGCTGGACGATTTCGAGTACTTTTGTGCGGATGTCTTCTTCCTTTAGATCAGCTTTTTCTTCAATTAATCTACCTGTCCGTCCCGGTTCCGGAGTGATAGCTTTCATCACTTTCGGTCGGACCGTCGCCATCTGCGGCCTGTATTTTTTACATAAAATCGTCGCCATAATGTTCCCGCCGAACGCTGGACGGCTCGCGAGCAAGAGTCCCGTATCCACTTCAATATCCAAAATGGTCGAATCAGCCGTAAGACCCGTCGGAAGGTCCGTCGCAACTGCACTCGCCAGATCTTTTCCAGTCGAAGTCGCGCCATATAGAATCACTTCCGGCTTGTATTTTTGACAGCATTCCAAAAGTGCCTTCATATACGATTCGGTCCGGTAGTTTTTGAAGACCTCGTCGTCATATACGTAAACAGTATCCGCTCCATATTCGAAAAGTGAGTCTGCTAGATGTATCACGTTTTTTCCGATCAAAACGCCAGCTAGTTCTGTGCCCCGTTTGTCAGCAAGCTCTTTTCCTGCTCCTAGCAATTCAAGGGAAACCGGCACGACCGCACCATCCTTCACCTCGATAAAAACCCATATCCCCTTGTAGTCCTCGAAATTCAACTTTTGTCCCCTCCCTTAGCAGTAAAAAGTTCTTTTTTCTCAAGCAAAATATTCAGCAGCTGCTCTGCTTGTTTAGCCGAATCGCCTTCCAGCATCGTTCCTCCACTCGGTTTCGTTGGTGCCCACACTTTGGAAACAATCGTTGGCGATCCTTTCAGCCCCAACTGCGGACGATCTACGTCTTCCAAATCAGCAACTGCCCAAATAATCGGCTGATACCTTGCCGCCTTCAGCATATTTGCCATCGATGAATACGGCACTTCGTTGATCTCTTTTTCCACCGACATCAAGCATGGCATCGTCGATTGGATCACTTCATAACCGTCTTCGAGCTTCCGGTGGACGATAGCGTATCCTTCTTCTTTATTAATCTCTTTTACTTTGTTGACGGATGTTAAGGGCGGCATATCTAACCGGCGTGCGATTCCGGGACCAACTTGTCCGGTATCACCGTCAATTGTCATCTTTCCACATATGATCAGGTCAACCGGCTTTATTTTCGAAATCTTTTCAATCGCTTTTGTGAGCGCATAACTCGTAGCAAGCGTGTCCGCTCCGGCAAAAGCCCGGTCTGAAATCATGTATCCCTCGTCTGCTCCGATCTCGATGCATTTTTTAATCGCTTTTACAGCTGGCGGCGGCCCCATCGTTAAAACCGAGACCATCCCTCCGTATCGATTTTTCAAACGCACCGCTTCTTCTACAGCATGTGCGTCATAAGGATTCAAAATAGCAGGCGCACTCGCACGGTCCATCGTATTCGTCTTCGGGTTCATCTTGATGATTTTCGTGTCTGGCACCTGCTTAATACAAGCCACAATGTGAAGCATCCAACCCCTCCTCTAATCACAAGCTCGAGCTGTAATCAATGTTGTTGAGCCCACTAGTATGATGATTACTACTACTATATGGGGGGCTTATCCGATACATGACGGTTTTTCATGTAATTGTCCGCAAAAATTGGTTGGAATTAATCATTGATATACGCTTCTTCATAAGTTACCATTACAGTGGTTACTTTTTTACAACGAAAGAAGGTAGATAGATGTGAACAAACGTGTGTATTTATTGACAATCGTTTCGTTTGTTGTCGGAATGGTTGAATTAATCATAGGTGGGATTCTGGATCTTATTGCAGAGGATCTTGACGTTAGTCTTGGAAAAGCAGGATTTCTCATTACAGTATTCTCACTCGTGTTCGCCATTGCGGCTCCCATTTTGCTGACCGTTACATCACGAATTGAACGAAAACGCTTAACCCTTCTTGCTTTATTCGTATTTTTAATAGGAAACGCGTTGGTTATCGTGAGTCCAACTTATTCGATGTTATTGATCGCTCGGATCTTATCAGCAGCAAGCGGATCGTTGCTCGTTGTTTTGTGTGTGACAATCGCGTCAAATATTGTAGATGAAAAATATCGTGCCCGTGCAATCGGCGTGGTATTTATGGGAATCAGTGCTTCACTCGTGCTCGGAATTCCGATCGGATTGATGCTTGGAAATGCTTTCGGCTGGCGCGCTCCATTCATTTTAATCACGGTATTAACCGTTTTCTCGATACTCGGCGTTTATTTATTTATGGGACAGCTTGATCCAAAGCCTTCAATCCCCATCTTCCAGCAACTTCGCACGCTAAAAAAACGAAAAGTATTATTTGCTCAACTGACTTCTTTTCTTTTCCTTGCTGGTCATCTTACTTTATATGGCTACTTAACGCCATTTTTAAAAATGACGCTTGGACTTAACGGGACATGGGTCAGTATCGTATACTTAATATTCGGCGCTGCGGCCGTATTTGGCGGTGGATTCGGTGGAATGCTGGCTGATCGATTCGGCACGAAGCCTACCATTATTTCGATCATTATCGTTTTTGGCTTTTCAATCTTTATGATTCCATATACAACTTTTGCTTTTCCGCTATTTTTAGTGGTTATGATCATTTGGAGCATGCTTAGCTGGGCGATCACACCTGCTATGCAGAGCTATCTCATCGAGTCTGCTCCTGAAACTTCCGATATACAGCAAAGCTTGAACAATTCTGCGCTCCACTTCGGCATTGCTTTCGGCTCCATGATCGGAGGAATCGTGATTGAAAATGCATCTGTAGAAATGAATGCAACTGTAGGTGGTATGCTAATCATACTTGCTCTAGGCACAGCTGTACTTTCAATGGGCAAAAAAGAGGATTCATCGCATCGTGCATATACCATTAGCTAGGTTGCGAAAACTATGTCATGATGAATGTAGAGAAAAATTCTAAGGAGGTGAAGCCATTACAAGCCAGATTACAAGGCAGTAATGGTGAACAAATGAGTATTCATATTGGTGCAAAACAAGGTGAAATTGCAGAAAGTATCCTATTACCAGGTGACCCGCTTCGTGCAAAGTATATCGCTGAAACGTTTTTAGAAGACGTAACATGCTATAACGAAGTTCGCGGAATGCTTGGATTCACTGGTACGTACAAAGGAAAACGCGTATCCGTTCAAGGGACAGGCATGGGTATCCCTTCAATCGGTATCTATGTGAACGAACTGATCCGTGAATATGGTGTAAAAAACTTGATCCGTGTTGGGACATGCGGCGCGATTCAGCAAGACGTAAAAGTTCGCGACGTAATCCTGGCGATGACAGCTTCTACAGATTCTAGAATGAACCACTTAGCCTTCCCTGGCATCGACTTTGCTCCTTGCGCCAACTTCGATCTATTGAAAAAAGCGTATGAAGCAGGAACGGAAAAAGGGTTAAAAATAAAAGCTGGTAACGTCTTGACTGCTGACCTGTTCTATCGCGAAAGCATGGATATCGTGAAAAAATTAGCGGAAAACGGCGTACTTGCGGTAGAAATGGAAACAACAGCATTGTACACCATCGCAGCAAAATACGGTGTGAACGCACTATCCATCCTTACAGTAAGTGATCACATCTTTACAGGTGAGGAAACAACTTCAGAAGAACGCCAAACAACATTCAATGACATGATTGAAATGGCGCTGGAAGTAGTAAGTTCAGAGGAAAAATAATCATTATTTGAAGCAGGAGGCTAAAACTTGGGTTTTAGCTTCTTTTTTATGGTTTGAATTGAGCTATTTTCGTGCTAAAAGAGCTTTATGTAATGTCACGAGTGATTTGTGTGGATTCGTTGGGTTGGGTTTTGTGGATTCGTGTAACAGCTAAAAGAAGACGTACCGTAACAACAAAGAAAGAAGCTATCCTAGATTCGCCTTAACGGCATTTTAGAACAGCCTCTTCCCCTCTTTAATACCTTAATTTCATTAGAACACTTCTGATCTCTTCATCATTCATCAATAGTTCTGAATGTTTTTCATTAATTTTGGCAAGAGCCACATCATGATAAAAGAACTCGATGAACACTTTGATAAACGGCCGGGATTTTGTTTTTAAAGCTTGCCAGCTTTCGTTTTCCACACCTGCAAAAATGACTTCTTCCTCATCAACGACGACTAACCGAAATCGCTCTAAGGAATGATGCTCTTGTGCTGGAATAAGTGTGTGTACATTCGAAAGTTTTGATCCTAGCTCCCCTACAACCAAAACTTCTACGTCTACTCCCTGATCTTCTTTTTCTTGTAGAAGAGGCAAAATTTCATTGATATCGTTTTTCCATGCTGAAATACGAATCGATTCCTTCGCGCCTTCCAGAAGTTGCTTTGTTTGTGCACGAATCGATGAATCTACTTTTAGGCTCCAGACGTGTTCATCATAGAACTTCCTTTTGTTTGTGTTCGTTTTTAACTGTTGGACGTTTTCTTGAAATTCGGACGTAAGCTTTTCGATCACAATCGATAATGGCAGTGCAGTATACAGCTTTTTCTTTTCCGAAACTGAATCAAGAACCATACCTTTTTCAATCATGCGGGAGAGAACCTCGTAAATTTTTGATTTCGGGACACCCGAATATTTTACAATGTTCGTAGCATCCATTGGTTCCTCACTTGATGCAAGGACTTCAAAAACCTGACTCTCATATTGTGAAAATCCGAATTTTTGTAACATGGTCCCTCCTAAAATAACGATCTATTAAATGAAAGAGTAGTGAATTGCATATATCGGCTAGCGATATAAGGTCTTGTTATTCCATCTCGCATTCTTTCTCGTTTAACCAGCGCAGCTCTTCTCTCCGATTTTGTATGTATATAGCTATCTTAAAACAATTACGGTCTTTTCGCAAAAAGGTGGAGCAATCTTTGGTGAACAAACATAATAATTGCTTTTTCTCCATAGTAAGACACTATTCCCTAGGAAATAGTGTCTTATTATGTACTTCCCACGTATACAAACTCATGATTTGTCCATTTATGGGGTCTGTCCCCCTCTATACGTTACAGCATTAAACCCCCTCTTTTCGCTAGTGAAAAGAAGGGGTTTAATATCTGATCGCTTTTTCTTATGGCAGTGTATTTCCCGCTGAACGGTATAGCTCATACCATTCTTCTCTTGTTATTTCAACGTGAGATGCTTGCGCAATATCACTCAATCGACCAGGATTCATCGTTCCGACAACCGGCTGGAACTTTGCAGGGTGGCGCAAAATCCAAGCGATTGCAATCGCAGAATCCGTGACACCTTTCTTTTCTGCCATTTCCTGAAGCTTCGCGTTCACTTCTGGGAATTTCTCATTGTTGCCAATAAACGGGCCATTGATCATTCCATATTGGAAAGGAGACCAAGCCTGGATCGTCATATCATTTAAGCGGCTATATTCGAGTACACTGCTGTCTCGAACAATCGACGGATCGTGCTGCATATTCACATTGAGACCAGCATCAACCAATGGCGTGTGCATAAGACTGAATTGCAGCTGATTGATGATCAAATCTTCCTTCATATACTTCTTTAGTAGTTCAATTTGCATCGGGTTTTGGTTACTTACACCAAAATAGCGGACCTTCCCGTTTTCCTTCAACCTTGTGAAAGCTTCTGCCACTTCTTCAGGATTCATCAAAGTATCTGGACGGTGAAGAAGGAAAATATCAATGTAATCGGTTTTTAGTCGTTCGAGACTCTCATCAACCGAACTAAGAATATGCTCTTTTGAAAAATCAAAGAAACCTTTACGAATTCCGCATTTTGTTTGAATCAGCATTTTTTCACGAACAGAAGGATTCATATCGATCGCGTCTGCAAAAACTTCCTCTGATTTTCCGCCGCCATAAATGTCAGCGTGATCGAACAAGTTTACTCCAAGTTCCATAGCATTTTCAATTACGTGTCTTGCATCTTGTTTAGAAAGATCAGCCATACGCATGCAGCCGAGTGAAATTTCACCTGCTTGCAAATCACTTGTACCTAATCTGATTTTTTTCAAAGGAACACCACCTAATAGAATAATAAACCTATTCTAACACTTTGTTTAGAAGAGGTCTTATATAAGGTCTTTTATAACCTTCTACTTGAATGGAAATGTTTTCAAAACATTCATACTCCCGAAATTATGCTTCCACTTTTTTCAATTATACTAGTGAAGAAGGTGTAATTTTTAGGAGGTTGTGCGATGACTATATATGATATCCACCCTGAGAGAAGAAGCTTACATGGATCTTTCTCCCGTGAATTTGAACCTGTATTCTCAATTGACTCTGGGGACACTGTCCGTTTCAGTACACTTGATGCCGGATGGGGTCTAGAGGCTTTTTCAATTAATAAGACCCGGAAAAAGTTTGAACCAAGAGATCGCTCCCGTGATAGCGGACATGCATTATGTGGACCTATCGAAATTCGAGGAGCAAAACCTGGTATGACACTAGAGATAACAATCAACGAGATCAAAACAGGGACTTGGGGCTGGAACAGTGCAGGCGGTTTCCCTCATGCCGTCAATAAGAACCTTGGGATTGCAGAAGGCGAAGAGTATCATCTCAATTGGAAATTAGATAGAGAGAAGATGATTGGAACCAGTGACAAAGGGCATAAAGTGGCATTAAGTCCGTTCATGGGGATCATGGGCATGCCTCCTGACGAACCTGGTATACATCCTACATATCCCCCGCGTTTCTGTGGAGGAAACATAGATTGTAAAGAGTTAACTGTGGGGAGTACACTGTATCTTCCTATTCCAGTAGCTGGTGGACTTTTTTCAGTTGGAGATGGACATGCTGTACAAGGTGATGGAGAAGTAGGGTGCCCAGCTTTAGAATGCCCCATGGACTTGGTGGACCTTACATTATCCGTTCGAGAAGATCTTCATCTCAAGATGCCGCGGGCAAAAACACCAACAGCTTGGATCACCATGGGTTTTCATGAAGATTTGAACGAAGCAACGGTTATCGCATTAGAAGGTATGTTAGACCTTATGAAGGAATTGTACGGATATGAACGCAAAGAAGCTCTTGCTCTAGCTAGTCTGGTAGTAGATTTAAGGATTACCCAGATTGTAAACGGTGTGCAAGGCGTTCATGCAATGCTTCCACATGGGGCTATAAGTTAACATTTTGTCTGATTTACAGTATTGATCTTTTAATTTTTACACGATTGCTCATATAAATGTCTTTTTGCTCTTAGAAATTTTGTTTTTACTCAAAGATTTTTAACTTTGCTCATAAATTTTTTAATTTTGCCCATAGAATACATGTTTTGCTCATAGAACCAAAACCAGTGTTTTTCACATAAGAAATCACACAGTTTTTAATATACTCCTTTGATATCAAGTTAGATTTAAGATATAAACCGCATATTTTTTCAGAAAAATTGATGAAACAACTTTTATTCGCTTAATTTTATAAAAAGTAAATACAAATAAGCAATGGAGCTTTCGATCTCGCACTATTGTGAGATCGAAAGCTCCTTTTTTTGTTTTTGTATGGATGTGATGTGTGACGGTCGTAATTAATGATACCCACCTTCATAAATTAATCCTCCTGAAGAATATTAAAAATACACAGCTTTCCCTGTTCTGGAAGATTCATAGATGGCTTCAAGGATTTGCGTAACAACCAGTGCTTCCTCTGGTTTCACTACTGGCTCGGTGTCGTTCAATATGCATTCAATCCATAGTCTTGCTTCCAAATCTGAATCATTTTCCGCTTTTCCTTCATAAAACGCAACGCCTGTTGAAGATAAATCCACATGCTGAGTATGCAGTTTTCCAAATTTTTCACCGTTCAGTCTAAGGCCATCTTCCATATCTGCTCCGCCTTCTGTCCCTGATAGCACACATCTTGCTTCACCGATTTGGAGGGTGTTCAACGCCCAGCTGGATTCTAGAATAATGGTTGCTCCATTTTCCATGGTGATAAATCCGAATGCAGAGTCTTCCACTGTGAATTCCTCTGGATTCCATGAACCCCATGCGTTTGCAGCATCTTTTTTCTGACCCAGTTTGTGAAAGCTCGAACCCAATACTGCCTTAGGCTTATAATTGTTCATCATCCATAAAGTCAAGTCGAGAGCATGGGTACCTATGTCGATAAGAGGTCCACCGCCTTGTTTCTCTTCGTCGAGAAAAACACCCCAAGTTGGGACGGCACGACGTCTAATGGCTTGCGCTTTTGCAAAATAGACTTCACCAAGTCCGCCTTCTTCACAATATTTTTGTAAATATTGACTATCTGGTCGATAACGGTTTTGGTAACCGATCGTTAATTTCTTTCCCGATCGTTTTGCTGCTTCAAGCATTCGTTCTGCTTCTTCTGTAGTTTTTGCCATAGGTTTTTCACACATAACGTGTTTTCCTGATTCTAGAGCTGCAACCGTGATTTCAGCATGAGAATCATTCGGGGTACACACATGTACGACATCAATGGAAGGATCGTTCAATAACTCTTGGTAGTCTTGATAGACAATTGATTCTTCTCCTCCAAACTCCTCTTTTGCCTTAATCGCACGCTCTTCTACAACATCACAAAATGCGACCATTTCTACAGTATCCAGCTTTTTAAGTGAAGGCATATGTTTTCCGTTTGCAATTCCTCCACAGCCTATGATGCCTACTCTTAATTTCTTATTCATATCTGATCTACTCCTGAATGTTTAATTTTTTGTTCCATTTTTGAAAATACATGGTGACTGATTAAAGTAAGCCAAAATGCTAGAGGACTTCCGCTTAAAAAGAGAGAAAGTCCTGAAAAATTAATCACAAACAAAAACATGAATAGACTTCCGCATATCATGAGAATACATTCCAACGGATAGGACAAAACAATCATCAAAACATTTTTCATATACTGTAACGGCTTGAACTGATAATGCACGTATACCGGAAAAATAAAGAAAAGGAACAAAACGTACAGAATAAATAAAGCAGCTACTAGAAATTTAACAGGAAGAACAATATCCACATTACCTTGAATATAAAATTGGTAATCGATCCAAAAAACAAACCCTATCAAAATGAGCACCAGGCCAAATGGGAGCACCTTAATAAATTCTTTTCGGTAAATCTCCCAAAAGGTTGTAAAAATCTTAATATCGCTGTTCCCCAGCACCCATTTTCTAGTCACTGCAAACATAGCGGTTGTTGCTGGTACAAGCCCAAAGAGAATCAATCCGGCAAACGTAAAAAGAATCCATAGAATATTTAAATAGGCGAGACGTGTAATCCATTCACATAAACTATAAATCTTTCCTATATACCGTGTTCCCTCCATTGAGCTTTCCTCCTGTGTGTCCGTTTAAGTAAGTTCAGTTGTTTTATTTACATACACGAATGGTGTGGCTTGTTGCATCGTTTATCTCAATTAAACCTAAAGCAATTTCTACTTCCTCATCATCTACAAAAACTTTAGCCAGAGGCTCCAGCTTCAGATCCACATTCACCTTCCACCCGCCCTCTTGTAGAGAGATTTCATATATATCCTCTGTATCACCTAATAAAATAGATACATTTACTTCGTTTGATCGTTCACCCGTTCCAATCTGCACGTTTTCAACTTCAGCTTGATTCCAACTTTTTGGAAGTCTCGGTCTTACTGTTACTTCTTTCCAATAAGCCCTTGGCTGGATCCCAAAGAAATAACTAATTAATGGTGTGACTAAACCATATGCGGTCCAAGCTTGAACGAAACAGCCATAATCCGGAGACATTTCATAGATCGACCCTGGAAGTCTTTTATTGAATGTGCTTGCGATCAGGTTAACATACCTTAGCGCTTCATCACTGCGATCATACCGGCATTCTGCTACTGCCTGGACACCTGTTGAAATGGTCATCATTGACGTCTGGTACATTCCGGATAAATACGTCCCCCATTCTCCGGTAAATTCATCAGTACCCATTCTGTTTAATGCTGGGATTGCTTTATCCACGGGAGCAAGGCCCGTTTCCATCGGGGTGTTGATTACCCAGTTCTTGAATAGCCAAGGCTGTTGAACACTTTGGTCCAGCTTGGACATCTTTTCTTTCATCAATTCCATATCAACCGCTGCTTTTTCCGCTCCGTCTCTTCTGGCCCGTTCAATATATAAATCGATTCTTCCTAAGACCATTTCTGGTGTTGCCATCGCGTCTGCATACAATTGTTCATCTTCAATCCATAGTTGATTATTGATGACTTCCTTTAGTTTTTTTGCAAGTGCATCATATTCTCCAGCGACCTTGTCTTCCTGAAATATTTCAGCCATCAATGCTCCTACACGCAATGCCTCATATGTATAAACAGCCGAATCTATCAATTCAACATTAAGGCCTTCGATCTCAATAATGCCATATCCCTCCGGAAGCAGGTCACGATCAGGGTCCATTTCTTCAAGCAGCCAATGAATACCTTTTTTTACTGTCGGGTATATGTTTTCTAAAAACGGCAGATCTCCCGTCCATAAAAAGATATCCCACACACACTTGATAAAATGCGGCGTTTCCTGAGTGTTCCCATTATTCGAGACAGCGCCATAAGTAGAAACCTCATGGATGATGCGGCCGTTTCCGTTAGTTGCTTCAGAAACCTCATGAATGAGGTTAATCGTATCTTTAGCCAAATCCAGGTTCCCGATCGGCAGGTTTCCTTGAAGAGCATAGCTGTTATCGCAGCCAAACCACCATGAATACTCTGGGTGTCCTGCAGCAAGACCACGCCCGATCGCTGGAACTTCCATCGTGAGCCAATCCATATGGAATTTGTTCCAATTGAATACTTTTTCAAGGTGTTTATCAGGAATATTGATATTCGTTGTCCGGAGAATTTCGTTATACCGTTGTTTCTTCGATTCAAAAAGAGTTTTTCTATTTTCTTTTAAGGTAGAGAAAGATTCCAATGCACTTTCTAATGATTCATTTGAACCCGCGATAAAGAAATTAAGTTCCGTAGTTTCTCCCTTTTTGATCGAGATAGTTTGATAGGATAGCAATCCGGATACGCCTTGTCCTGCCGTCTTTTCAGGTCCGAAGAGTGTACGGTCAACGATACCTTTTTCAAAAGACTGATCCCCGCCAAACACGACGTACCAAGCATTTTTCGTATCATTGCCAATAAATATACCTTCGTCTTCATCCAATTTGCCTTCATCTGGAGCATCTTCAATGCCCAGAGTCTCTGAAAACCAGACCGGACTTAATTCTGTTCTCCCTAAAAATGAAAAATCAAACTGACGATCGCTATCACCAATATTTTTTACAAAGTAGGACACGACCACCCCTTCTATACCATCGGGACAGAACTGACGACGTACAATCTCTAAATGACGATCATTCAATGAATAATCGTGCTCGTTGTAAAAGGGATAATTATGAAATCGATCTGCTTCCTTTAGCCAAAACCCCTGTTCATCACCCTCTTCTTTTACATGCAGCCAATAGCCATCTAACAGTTTAATAGGATGTGCCCATACACCACCCATCTCATCTTTGACATGATGACCGAAATCAGGGAATAGCCCGTTCTGAGATCCAATTACGGAACTTCGATCACCTGCGGTTATAAATAAATCTTGTAAGCGATCGGTCTTGCTTTCTTTAAATTGATCAACACCCGTTATTTCTAACTCTTTTTTCTGCTGAATGTTCATAAAGCTCTCCTCCTTCATCAACCTTTTATCCCGCCTGATAAAGATATACCTTCAATAAAGTATTTTTGGCCTACAAAGAACAAGATCAGAGACGGCAGCATCGTCACTAAGGAAGCAGCCATCAAATAATTCCACTGAACATCGTTCTGGCTTTTAAAGAAATTGATTCCTAGCGCTAACGTATAGAGATCCGGTTTACTTAAGTAGAGCAACGGACCCATAAAATCGTTCCATGCTCCGTTAAACTGAAAGATGGCAACTGTAGTTAATGCAGGCATAGTAAGCGGAATAATAATTCTCCAAAGAATACCGACTGTGCCTAGACCATCGATTTTTGCTGCATCCTCAAGCTCGGTCGGAATCGACATATAAAATTGGCGAAGAAGAAAAATAAAGAAGGCGTTACCAAAGAACGCAGGAACGATCAATGGATAAAAGGTATTGATCCATCCCAGGCTCTTAAATAAATAAAATACGGGAATCATCGTTACCGCTGAAGGAAGCATCATCGTGGCAAGCATCACAAGAAATAGTATATTCCTGCCTCGAGCTCGGAACCTAGCAAACCCATACGCCACAATCGAGCATGAGAGCAGTGTGCCAACAATCGTTGATGCTGTGATAACAACCGTGTTTACAAGCCACTTGCCGAACGGCAGAGAATTGAAGGTTAAAACATAGTTATCCCATTTGATTGGATCGGGTATCCATTTCGGAGGAAATGAAAAAACTTGGAACGATTCTTTTAAAGAGGTGGACAGCATCCAGAAAAAAGGGATAAGCATAACGATTGCACCTGCTATCAAAATCAGATAAACAATTACCTGCCACATGATTTTTGACGGCTTCATCCTTTTTTTGTTTGTGATTTTTTCCCTTTCCATCACTGACATGTTTTTACTTCCTTTCTCCCTCATAATGGACCCACAAAGCTGACGATTTAAAAACAAGGAGGGTAAAAATGAAAATAATAATAAACAGAATCCAAGCTAGTGCCGAAGCATAGCCCATATCAAACTCTTCAAACGCTTTTTTGAACAAGTAATAGTTAAAGAATAAAGTAGAATTCATCGGTCCTCCCTTAGTCATGACATACGCCTGACCAAAGGTTTGAAGCGCCCCAATTATGCCTGTAATCAAGTTAAAGAAAATGGTAGGCGTCAGCATGGGAACGGTGATGTGCCGAAACTTCTGTATCCTGCTCGCACCGTCTAGATCAGCGGCTTCATACAGATAATTCGGAATCCCATTCAATCCAGCAAGCCAAATGATAATGCCTCCGCCTGCCCCCCATAGACTCATGATGATGATGGAAAACAACGCCCATTTCGGATCGAATATCCATCCAGGACCTTGTATGCCAAAATAGCCAAGTATGGTATTCAAGAGCCCGATTTGAGGATTGAAGATATACATCCATAAGACCATTACGGCAACACCACTTACGACTGCCGGTAAATAATAGATTGTTCTAAAGATCGACATGCCCTTCACAGCCTGATTAAGGAGCATAGCTATCCCTAGGGAAACAATTAAACCAAGCGGTACGGAGAAGATGGAATAAACCATCGTTACTTTTAAAGCCTGCCAAAACAATGCATCTCCAGAAAAAGCCTTTATATAATTTTCAAATCCTACCCATGATGCTGAAGTTAACAAATCCCAATCTGTAAAACTGATATATAAAGAAGCGATCATTGGTCCTAAAATAAAAAAGATAAAGCCAAGAATCCACGGAGAAATCAAAGCATAAAAGGTTAACTCTTCTTTTCTAGCAGCCGTCATTCTTTTTTTCTTTATCTTTACAGGTACGCTGGTCCTTGCTGCAGCTGGAGCCGTATTGTTTTGCATGTACTCACCTCTTATCTGCAATAAGGTGAGCATATGCCCACCTTATTTTTCCTAATTATTGATGTTACTTAGCATCGAATCTCTTCGGCAATTACTTTTGTTTTTTCGGTGCTCGTGCAGGAGTACTGCATTCAACTCCTCAAAACTTCATTCTCTCGACCTTCTCGCTTCTAAAACATCAAAATTTTACTTCGCTGCTTTTTTGAGAAGCTCATCTGACTCTTTAGCAGCTTTATCCAGTTCTTTATCTACATCCATCTTTTTCCCTGTCATAAACTGCTCCATGAATTTCATGTAGACATCCCTTGCACCAGATGAAGCATAATAAGGGCTGATCAATTCAGGGAAAATTTGAACATCCTCAATCCCATCTACAAATGGCTTCAACACGGGATCATCTGTTTGCCCTTTTTCTTCTGCAACTGATTTAACTGCTGTGAATGCATGATCGGCGAATACAGCTGCCCCTTCTTTACCCGTCAAGTATTTCAGATAATCCCATGCAGCATCTTTATGTTTTGACTTCGAATACAAGCCATAACCTGCGTAGAAAATACTGTTTACTTTACCATTTGGACCTTGTGGAACCTCAACTGTTCCAAACTTTAGATCTGGATTTGCTTTGTAATCATTAACCGGCCAACGTCCCATTAGGTTCATTGCGACTTTACCGGCACTAAATAAATCTACACCCTTAAATGCTTCCGTATCTGATGTTGAAGGAGCGACCTTATCTTTAAAATACATGTCATGGTATAAATTGAGAGCTTTTTTAGATCCATCACTGTTAAAATAGCCGTCAATTTCCGTTCCATCCTCACTGATTACACTGCCACCATAGCTATAAAGAAGCGGTGAAAGGAAGCGCTGTTCAGCCCCGCCCAATCTCACTCCCCATTGAACAATTTTCCCATTATCCTTTTTCGTTAGTTTCTTCGAGATTTCATAAAAATCATCCCATGTCCAGCCAGCTTTTGGATAATCTACACCAGCTTTGTCGAACAAAGCTTTGTTATAAAAGACAGCAAGTGTTGAATAGTCTTTCGGCATCGTGTAGAGTTTATCGTCAATCTTTCCTACATTTAAGACGTTTTCATAATAATCTTCTTCTTTAATTCCGCTTTTACCATCTACAAATGGGGTAAGTTCTTCTAAAGCACCTTTTTCCATAAACGTTCGAATGTCCCCGTCCCCGATTTGGAAAATATCAGGAGCATCCCCAGCAGCAATTTGAGTGAGCAGCTTTGTTCCATATTGATCTGGAACCGATTCAATAACGATTTTCACATCTGGATGCTTAGCCATGTATGCGTCAGCAATTTTTTGCTGCATGGCTTGACCGTCTCCACCTTCCCATGTTCCAACACGCAATGTTACTTTATCTCCATCTTTTCCGTTACCATCAGAAGAGCTATCGCTGCTGCAGCCTGTTAGCATTAGACCAAAAGATAAAGATAGTGCTAATAGCAGTCGTCCTTTTTTCATCGTTCTTACCCCCCAAATAAAATTTTTATATTGAAGTAACAGTTCACAGACTTGCGGTCGAGTACTGTCACAAACAACCACTATTAAATCTGAATTGTTGACTGGTAAACGCATGAATCAAAACGTTTCGGTTTTGTTTGACAAACAAAGTAATCTTTAACGTTTCGGATTTTTAATAATGAATTATTGTTTGTTATTAAGTGAGGTAGATTCTCTAATGATAAGATGTGTGTTTAATAGTCTTTGATGAGGAGTCGTGTTGTCTTTTAACATACTGATTAAAAGTTCTGCGGCCTGATAGCCCATTTGGTACTTGTCTTGTGAGATGGTGGTGAGTGAAGGAGTCACATATGATGCTAATAAGATGTCATCATAACCGACGATCGATAAATCTTCAGGAACCTTGATATTCAACTTGGCCGCTGCTTTTATTACGCCAAGAGCCATCAGGTCACTCGCGCAAAAAATGGCTGTGATTTCAGGGTTGTTCTGAAGCAGTTCATAAGCAACTTTTTCAGCGGTACTGTCTAAAAAGGACCCATTTACGATCCATTCTTTATGTATCGGAAGTTCTGATTTTTCAAATGCGGATAAATAACCTTCTAACCTCTTTTTGCTCACATAAGCAAAATTATGCCCGTTCATAAATGCGATTTTCGTATGTCCAAGCTCAATCAAGTGTTGCACAGCTTTCATAGCACCTAATACATTGTCTGTTGTAACGAAACCGACCGAATTTGAATTGACTGGTATATCAATCAATACGCACGGAATATCGCTTGTAACTACTTCTGTTAAATAGCGATCGTTTGTCTTAATACCAGAAATGATTACTCCATCAACCCTTCTTTCACGACAAAGCTGAGTGTATGTTTTTTCTTTTTGCTTATCTGAACTTGTACTGAATAAAACTAAATCATATCCCAAATCACCGGCACACTTGTTAATTCCAGTTAGTACTTCAAACGTAAAGTTATCTTTAACCCCTTCACGCATTAAATCGGACACAAGTAGACCAATTGTTTTCGTTTTCTTCATAACTAAGCTTCTCGCAATGTGATTAGGACTGTAATTCAACGCTTCAGCTACTTCTTTTACTCTTTTTTTAGTCTTAGGACTAACATCATAATAATCATTTAATGCTCTGGATACTGTGGTTACAGAAAGCCCCACTTCTCTTGCTATGTCCTTTATCGTAGCCAATTGGTCGCTCCTCCGAAACGTTTAGGATTTTATATTTAAAGGATAAGCGATAACGAAAGCGTTTTCAACTATTATTTTTGAATATTCAAAAAATTATAATTGAGCTCCATTGCTATCATAAAAAATCTATATAAAGAAGCAATCCCTCTTCACTAAAACTAGCAGATTTAATAGTTTCCTTTCATATAGGAAACTTTTTAATCCATTTGTTTGATTTACCTAAAAAATTAACTAATAATCGCCATAATTCATCAACAAGCATCTGATGTTCAGTAAAAATATTTTCTGGTAACTTTTCAAGCGGGAAAAACTTATTCTGTAATGATTCCTCGTTACTGTCAACCAAATTACCTTTATATTGCCTACAAATAAAGGTGATTTGGACTAACGAGACTTGGCCACCATTTGAAAATGTATCGTCATATTCTGGGCCTTGTGGTGACTATTCTTTTGTATGCAATTGTTAACAATTAATTTTCTGCTTGTAAAAATTTGTTATAATAATTAATAATATTATCATATTTGCACTAATAGGTTTATTTGACTAGGAGCGTTTTATTTGTATAAATTCTATTTAAAAAGAAAATTATTTGCCTCTTTTCTTTCTTCTTTCCTTTCATCATTTATCATTGCAGTTCTACTCCTTTGGGCTCAAGTGGAGTCCGTTCATGATTTGACAAAATTAATAAAGTCGATTTTCCAAGCAATCTTTTTTTACAACCTTGTTATAGGTATTATTGTTTTAACATATGGCAATATTGTTTCATCAACTTTAGAATTTATATATAAAAGTCAAGACTATAAAGGAAAAGTAAGCAATGTCCTCTATGTGATCATCCATGTATTCTTTGGTGCTCTTTTCGGTGCTTTATTAGAAGGAGATATTGGAACCGCTCTAATTTGCGGACTTCCTGCACTCATTTTTGGTATTACAGATCTGTGGCTAATAATGGATGGGAAGCAAGAATGACGAGCCAACATATCCTACATAATAAAAGAGAAAAAGACAAGAGGGCGCTCATGTCTTTTTTTATTGCTTATAATTTTGAATGACTTTTATTTTTTGAGGTTTTAAATAGTGTACTTATCTGCTGTTTAAGAGCATCTACCATTCTCGGATTCAGCAGAGTCAGTCTTTCCGTGTACTTATCCCAGCAAGCCATTAAGATGATCGCCATCAATGCGACCTGTGGTGAGTAGAGGACATAGTCGAATACACCCGTAAGAATAATGACCGGCAAGGAAAACAGAAACACATCCAAATACACCTTATTCTCCTGCTTCGAGAAATAGAGAGAGAACACTTTGTAGCCATTGATAACGACGACGATAAGAAAAGCAATTCCTCCAAGCGCGCCATATTCGGTAAAGATGCCGAGCAGAATGTTGTGAGCATGCGGTATTTTTTCGTAAAAATAATGATAGTATTCCTTTTTAAAGCCTAAAGGCGTCGTCCCAAACAAGGAATGTTTTTGCCAAATATAAAAAGAATGTTTCCATATTTCTTTTCGCAGACCTGCGGATTCGAAAAGCTGCTCGCTCCTTGGCATCCAGTTTAAGATAAGCTGCATATTCAAGCCCATCATAAACGCAAGTAACATAGCCCATAATTTATTGAATCTGAAAATAAATAGCAGGAAAATAACGAACATACTGGCAAATCCAGCCTTTGAGCCGGTTAAAATGATGGCATGGATGAACAGCCCTACGATTGCAATCTTAACCCCAAGTTTATAATAAGCCGCTTTCCTCAAGTTCTTCACACAATCAGAAAGAAGAAAGGATAAACCGAAAAGCAGCACAGCCACTGAAAAGTTAGGATTGTAGCCTGCCCCAATCAGCCTTTGATAGTCATGCACATTAGAAACACCCAATAAAGCTGTTCCTGTAAAGTAGCTCATCACCTTATGATTCATGATAGTCTGCTGAAATGGGTATAAACTATAAAAGTACAGACCACCAAATATCGTGATCCACTTAAATGCAGAAAATATTTTTTGAACGCCTTCATTCTTAATCCTTACGTATAACCCAAAGTAGGCCAGGAGCAGCGCGGATACGAGAAAAAACGAATAATTATCCATCATTGCCGCAGCACCTATTGATGACACAAACATGCAAATGATTAAAAATAAGCCCGGCGATAGCGTGATCTTTTTGCCTTCTTTACATACGTGATGCAACGAATACCAGCCTGTGAACAATAAAATAGTGATACCGACTGGCGGGAGAACGAAACAAAGAAAGATTCCTATTTCAAGAAAATACTTTTTAATCCATGCTAGAATAAAGTTTTTCATATATAACCTCTTTTTGTTCGCATAATGATTCATCATACTAAAAGAAAGAGAATAAAATAGCATTTTTACAATAACAAAACGATAACTTAACGGTGGATTTATTAATTTACCTTTTGTTAATGAAGTTATTTCCTCTGGTTAAACAGTTGTTTAAATTCCTTATCGAGTTTGTCGAATTTTGGCGGCACGTGCTTATATTCTGAAAAAGTGTGGGTTTGTTAAAAAAAAGTGCGCGATTCCAATCTGTTTTCCTGTGATTGCGAAAAAAAGTGTGCGATTCCGACCCAAAAGTCTGGGATCGCCACATTTCCACCCGTACAAAATACAAAAAAAGAAGCTGAATCCACTGATTCAGCCTCCCCTTACCACTTTTACTTCCCAAACGAAGATAAAAACTTAACGCGATCGCCCATTGGTGGTACGTTATTGTCCACCAACGCGATTTCGAGTACGGCTGGTCCCGCATTATTTTGCAATGAACTCAGCATATCCAAATTAATGTCTTCTAGTCGCTCAACTCGTGCACTTGGGATTCCAAATGCTTCTGCCATTTTTGCGATGTTCACCGGTTCTTGTTCAAAGCTTGGGTGTGAACGTTTGTATTGAAGCGAATGGCCGTGATACACCATACCTAAACGAGCGTTGTTCATGACCACAAACAGGATTGGCAAGTTATTTTCTTTTGCCGTCAACACTTCCATCCCGTGCATGAAGAAGCAGCCATCGCCTGTTATACATGCCACCGGCCGTGCAGGATCAGCAAACGCAGATCCTAAAGCAGCACTCAATCCGCTTCCCATCGCGCCAAAGTGGACGTTTATATCAAATGTATCGGGATCCAACACCTTCATGTAGTGAATCACGTAGGACATGAACTCACCGATGTCGATCGTATAACGGTTTGTTTTCGGAAGGTATTCTTGCAATTTCAGCAATACGTTTTGCGTATTGTACTCTTCATCCACTCTACTGCCTTTTTTAGAAGTCCATTCTACTGATGTTCTCTCCAGTCCTAAGCGGCGCAGTTCGCCAATCAGCATTTCCAAACTGACATTCACATCTCCTAAAATCGGATAATCTACATTATACTTTCTGTTAAACACTGTCACATCAAAGTCAATTTGAATCACTTTACGGTCTTTCGCGAGGTTCGCGTTCCAGTTGTTTGTTGCCGTTTCACCAAGACTCGATCCGATCACTAAAAGTGTGCTGCCATTCCCATCATTAACAAGTTCTGATGCACTTTCATGACCGGCAAAGCCGAACACTCCTGCATTTAATGGATGGTCTGACGGAATAAAGCCTTTCGCTTGAGGCGTGGAAATGATCGGCCATTCCAATAGCTCCGCCAGTTCAACCAGCAACTCAACGGATCCTCTGATCCCTTGTCCGATAAAAACGTAACCGCCGCCCTTTGATTCGATCATGGTTCGCGCTGAGTCTTGAATGATGCTCGCCTCTGGGACCAACACTTCTCTTTTTGGGAATGCCGGCAACACCACTTCATCCACCGACTCCAGCTGCACATCGATCGGCATTGCAACATGAACGGGTCCGGGAACACCGGATAAGGCGATCTCTACCGCTTTCGCTACCTCATCTAAAAGCTGGCTCGAATCTCTCACGGTCACACTGTACTTTGTGACAGGTTTGAAGATCGGATCAGCGTCCAATTCTTGTGAAGCGTTTAGTCCTTCTGTATTCACCGGCACGGCACCTGTCAAAAATAAAACGGGAAGATGCTCTCTCATCGCATTTGCTGCGCCTGTGATCAGGTTCGTTCCACCAGGACCGCTGCTCGCGATACAAACCCCCAGCTTTTTAGAGTACTTCGCATAAGTGGCTGCCATGTAAGAAGCCGCGCCCTCATGTTTTGTAACGACTGGTTTTATTTCGGGCATTTCATATAGTTCGTCGAAAAAAGCGTTCACGGAACCGGCAGGAATTCCAAAAATGTACTCTACTCCGCCACTTCGAAAAAAGTCCAATACTGATTTTACTGCTTTCAATTAAACCGCCCCTTAGTTTTTAATCGTAGAATAAAACAATTCCTCAACCTTTTCTCCACTTACAGGCGGACTGAAATAATACCCCTGCATGTGCGAACACTCGCTGGACAGTAGAAAATCAATTTGTTCCTTCGTTTCTACACCTTCTGCGATCACGTTTAAGTTCAAGTTTTTCGCCAAAGAGATGATCGTGTTTGTAATGGCAGCGTTGTTTTTATCTTGGACGATGTCCCTCACGAACGTCTGGTCAATTTTTAACGTATCAATCGGGAAGTTTTTCAAGTAACCAAGCGATGAATAACCCGTTCCAAAGTCGTCGATCGCGATTCGAATACCGAGTTCTTTCAACTTTTGCATGATGCATAACGTCATTTTTGTATCTTGAATGATGGCGTTTTCCGTCAATTCCAGCACAAGAAACTCCGGAGACAGCTCAGTTTCCTGAAGGATGTCATGAATCATCGGGATAAGTTTCTTTTGCGTAAACTGCTGTGCCGCCATGTTCACGGATAAATACACAGGTGGAAGTCCTTGATTGTGCCACTCTTTAATCTGCTTACAAGCATTACGCAGCACCCACTCCCCGATCGGTACGATCAAGCCCGTTTCTTCCGCAATCGGAATAAATTCTCCTGGTGAAATCATCCCTCTAACCGGATGGTTCCAGCGGATCAACGCTTCAACACCAGTGATTTTTTTATTCACAAAATCCACTTGAGGCTGATAGTAGATGACAAACTGATCATTTTCTAAAGCCTTGTTCAAGTCACTCTCCAGCTTAATGCCGTCGAGCGAACGGAAATCCATATGATTTTTATAAAAACAATAATTTCCGCCTGATGATTCTTTCGCTTTGTACATCGCCGTATCTGCATTTTTTATTAACGTATCAGAATCTGCGCCATCACGCGGATATAGGCTGATTCCGATGCTCGTCTTAATAAAGACCTCGTTGCCATCCAAGCTAAAAGAACGCGTGAACGAATCTAATATTTCTTCAGAAAGCTCCTTTACAGCGTCTTCACTCGTTAGCTTCGGCATGATGATGGTGAATTCATCTCCACCCTGTCTCGAGAGCGTATATGCTTTAGGGATAAAGGAAACAAGGCGCTCCGCCACCTTCTTTAGAAGTTCATCACCAAAACTATGCCCCATCGTGTCATTGATCGTTTTAAAACGGTCAAGGTCCAAGAACATAACAGCCAGCTGCTCATTGTTTTGTTCAGCATCAACCAGCTCTTCATTCAACTTGTCTCTGAACAAAATTCGGTTGGGCAAGTTAGTGGAACTGTCGTAATACGCAAGATATTTTATTTTTTCTTCCATCTTTTTTCGAATCGTATTGTCTTTGAACGTGATCACATAGCCAACAATATGATCCTCTTCCTTAATCGTGGAAGTAACAAATTCGACGGGTATGGTCGTCCCATCCATCTTGCAAAAATGTTTGTCCGTTAGGAATGAGTTTTCGGGAATGATAAATTCTCCATTCAATCCATTGCATTTGATCGAGCGGTATATCTCATAAAAAGGCAGTCCAATCAGCTCTTCTTTGTCTGAATAGCCGAGCATTTTGACCGCGGCAGGATTACAGAACGTAAAGTTCCCATTCAGATCTAGTCCAAAAATTCCTTCACCAGCAGAATCCAGAATCAGTTCGACTTCACGGCTCAACCGGCTCAACTTACTGACTGCTTCGTTTAGCGCCTCATTTTTTTGCATCAGCTGTGACGTTCGTTCTTGAATGATGATCTCCTGTTTTTCAACAAAAAGAAGATTGAACAGCGCCAATGCGGTCGCATCAACAATCGACTGTGCAAGCTGAAGATCCACGTCCTTATAATTTCGATAGCTATCCTTCAAGTTTGCCACCGGAATAGTTCCAAGCACCTCTCCCATCGCAATGAGCGGCATCGTGTACATCCCTTTGATTCCAAAGCTGCGGCAAGCATCATGATTCGGCCTTGGATCCTGGAACACATCAGGAATATAAACCGCTTTTTTCGTCATGATGACTTCCTGAAACATAAGGTCCTTTTTAAAATCGACCTCGATCTGGCCATGCTTCTTCTTCCAGTTCTCTTCCGTCCAGTCACTCTCTTTACTGAGGCTTGCTGGCCGAAGCTTTCGTTCCGCGATCGGATCGATGATGTGCGCTGCTATATTGGTGTTGCCGAGCACCTTTCCGACATATAAAAAGCATGTGTCCAGCACAGCCTGCATCGTCGAACATTCGGACAGCTCCCGGTTCACATCAAGCAAAAGCTGCTTTTCAGCAAGAAGGCTTTCCTTTCTATGCAGGCTTTTCGTGTTTCGAATCGCAACGGCTGCCATGTTCACATAAGCCTGAACCGTCTGGATTTCAGAATCGGACAAATCCATTGGAATACCGTAATCGAACAAAAACACTAACCCATACGTCTCATCACCGTTGAAAATCGGCAAACAGAGGAGCGACTTGATACTGAACGCTCTGATCGGCCTTGGATCCGGTCGATCATCCTTTGACGTATCCGGAATATAAATCGCTTCTTTTCTCTCCAAAACTTCCTTCGCCAACAAATCCACATTCGGATCAATGACAAGGTTCGTTAACGTATTCCCATTAATTACTTCCGGTTTCCCAACAAATCCCCTAAACGTTCCATCATCCTGCGGCAAATAGATGCCTATGGAATCACACTGAACGATCTCTTCAGAAATGGCCGAAACCACGTGTTTTAACACATCTTCTAATTCCAATTTCGTATTGATCAACTTTGTAATATGGGCTAATCGGGAATATCTCGTTTGATTCTCTGACATGTTCATCCCCCACAAAATGGTGCATATAGTTTACAAATATTGCGTCTTTTCCGCACACCAAAATCTACTCTCTTAAACTATCGGAAAAAAGCAGGGATTTTGAATAGGGAGTTAGGTGGAGGAGCAAAACAGGATGGATGGCTTGAGGGGTGGTTTGTGAAGTTGCAGTGACAATTGATCCAGCAAGAACTGGTTATGGGGATTTTGGCCTTTGAAGGGATGAGGTTTGAGATAAAACAGGAAAGCCCCTCCTTTAATAGGAAGGGCAAATTTTATAGATTAGATAATTTCCGCACTTATGATCGGTGGTGTTACAGGCTTTGGAAGATCTTCATCAGATAGTAATGGTACGGTGGATATTACCATAAAAAACAGTGCCATTATTAATAGTTTATTTTTTAACATCGTGCATTCTCCCCTATTGAGCTTTTCTCAATTCATACGCTTTCAATAGACATTCCCTTGAACTCTTATACAATTTTTGTGAAGAATAATAGTTAGCCAGAAGCTCATAGCATCGTTCCATGTTAAACAAATCTTTTCTTTGTTCATAGAACGGCACTGCCTCATCCCTCAGCAGTTCCAAATATTCTTCACAATCTATTCGATCTCTTACATGAAATTTCATGATTTTTAGCAGATAGGTATGCGAGGTAATGGTATTTCCTAACAATTTTAATCCAATCTCAATCCAAGTGAGGCTTTCTTGCTTGTGACCCAAGACATTCCACTCTTTCGCAAGCAGATAGATGGTATTCTCTCTGCCTTTATAACTCTTTTTATGTTCGATCGCTTTTAAGAAATGGCGGATTGCCTTTTTTGAATCGTTTTGTCCTTGATAGACGCACCCAAGATTATGGTGGATCGAATCTCTCACATCTTCTGTACTCTGTATGGTTTGTGCAGCGTTTAAAGCTTTAAGAAGGTACGTTTTTGCCTCTTCAAATTCTCGTATTCTATTGTAATTGACTCCCAATAAGATGTAACAGTCAATAACTTTAGAAAACATGATTTGCTTATTGAACTCCAGAAGAGCTTTTTCCGTATGTAGAATAGATAACGTGATCTTATTCATCCGGGTATAGATCAGTCCTAGCTGATAAAAATACTCCGGTTCATCAATATAGCCTTTAATAGATAAATAGTATTCTAACGCATCCTCTAAGTTTCCGTTCAGATACTCATATAAACCTTTAAAGTAAAGATAATAGTTTCCTATGTTTTTAGGAACATAACTTATAATAGAATGGGCAATTTTCAAATAGTGATCGGCTTCTTCATATTTTTCTAACAAGAGGAAATGTCTGGCGCACATTACTTTATAGAACGCTAATACCTCAACATCATCTATAGATTCTGCGGGTTCCTTTAGTTCATCATAATAACGGTTAGAAGAAATAGTGTCCCTTAATTTGATAACTTCGTACCAGTCCAGCATCTCTTGTTTTAATTTTTCTATGGTCTCTTTTGGAGAAACCTCATTAAAATTGATCTGTAACCGTTCACAAAGCAACCCAAGGATTTCATCAGAAGGTACTAAGATACTGTTTTCGACTTTACTCAAGTAAGGAATCGAACAGATTCCCGCTGCCAGTTCCTTTTGAGTAAGATTTCTTACACTTCGATAATACTTAATCTTCGTCCCTCTGATCATAACGTGTGTCACCTCTTAATAAGATAAAAAAATAAGAAAATTATTCCAACTTAATACCTATCATACCATATCGAATAAACATTTTTTCCTATGAACCGGCCACTGTGTTATTGAGAAAATCCAGGTTATTTTAAGCGTATAGAGCCCTATAATTTAGAAAGTTTCCCAACTTTCTAGTAGGTTAATGAAATGATGGTTAGTCAATCTAATTAAAAATGTGTGCTTAACCATTGTTGCTCTTAAAAGTGGTTGATTTCCGTTTCAGGATGCTCGCTTTCCTCGAGGGGTAAGGTGAGCCTTAGTGAAAGACATATGAAGTACTTGCTCCTGCGTCTGCATGCAAAACAACTTCGAAGTGAACTTCCTCGTCGCATGCCTTGCGAGAAGTATATTCAGGTGGCTGGCACGCACCTTGCACTCCAATCAACTAATCAATGAAGCGACTTTTCGAAAACAACAATCTTTTAGAAAGCAGCCCAGTATAAAGATATAAGAAGTGTTGCACTGTTTTTACTCCAGCAAAATGGACAAGAATGTTAGTATATAACCTATAAATCATAACTATCAGGAGCTGAACATGAACTTTAAAAAAATCATTATGATCACTACACTGCTGTTTCTCCTTGCAGCTGTTCTCATTTACGTAAAACAACATAAAGAATCAACTAACGAAAACAAATACGAGGGCAAGACATGGGTCACAATCGGAGACAGTATTACGTATCAAAATGGTTATCAGCCTTTAGTCGATCAAACCTTTCATTTTGGAAAAATTAAAAATTTTGGCAAAAGCGCCTATACGACAGAAATGTTAGTAAACGAAATGGACACTTGGGAAAATGGAGCTGCACTCGTTACGTTTTTCGCTGGAACAAATAATTTTGGACAAAATGTAGACTTAGATGTAACGAAGCGTTCAACTGATCAGATTTTTCGTCATTTAAAAGAAAAATATCCTGCAGCTGATATCGTGGTTGTTTTACCTTCACAAAGGTGGGGTTTCATGCGTGACCCCATACCCGAACCTACCATGAAAAACCACAAAGGAATCACGCTCCAGCAATATTGTGATACCATCGAAGAAACGGCTAAAAAACACAAACTTCCTGTAATCGATTTGTACCATAATTCAGGGATTACAAAGGACAACATTGATACGTATACTAAAGACGGACTTCATCCGAATAAAAAAGGATTCAAAAAAATCGCTAACGTGATGAGTGATTTTTTCATTCGGTTTTGATCGAATAAAACTAAAAGAGCTGACTCATCTCATGTGCGATAACACACTTCTGAGCCAGCTCTTCCTTCTTACAAACTTTAAACAACCGTTTAAAGCTCCCCTACTCTCCAGCCGAAAGTACATCTTTTCTTTCACCAAGAAACTGCTGTTTTTTCTCTTTAATCAGGTCCATATACATATCTTTATTTTGCAGTTTGAAAATAAAGATGGCATTTTTATAATTTAGGGAGATCTTGTCATAACTTTCCTTTAAGTTTTCAAAGCAAAGACCTTTTTGATAATAAAGCTGCCCAAGGACATAAAAGCTTTCCTGCTTTAAGCTATCATCAATGGCTTGATCAATGATTTGTAAAGCATCATTATATCTTTGATCCAGAGTATACACTTTTGAAAGGTTATACATTACTTTAATGCGGAATTTTTTAAATGAATCGATATAGATTGTCTTATTTAAGATCGCCTCATAATATTTATAACTGTTTGTGTAGTCTTTATTTTCCGCATAGATCGCTGCTATTGAATTATGTATTTTTAAATCTTGATAGTTATCTTGATCCAATAAATTATTAGCGGATAGCAATTCCTTTAATTGATCGGTAACCTCAACATAAGACATGAACTTCAGGTAATAGGAAGCTAAATAGTAATGCCAATTAATAAACTGTTCATATTGATAGCCGTATGATTTTAGGTTGTTTGAGCGTTCAAACTTCGTGATTTCATACAGTTCCTCATAATTTTTATTGGTATTCAGTTTTTCAATCCACTCGATCGTGGTAGAAATATATCCATTACGTTCTTGAAACAATAAGGAGATAAAGTAAGTAATCTCCACTCGAAGTTTAATCGAAATTAAATATAAAGTATCTATACCAGGAAAACATTCCCCAGACTCTATTTTGCTGATAGCAGCTTGTGAGCATATTCCTTCTGCCAGTTCTTTTTGGGACATCTTATAATATTTGCGTAGATTAAAGATTTCCTCACCAAGTCTCTCCATATCTAAAATCATCATCATTTTCACCTCTGCCCCGAAAAATATAACAAAAATTATATTTTTTCTACATTTCGTTAAAAGAGTCTTGAATTTCTCTTCATAAGACTCAGAAATCCATTTTTCTAAAAATACACTACTTTTCCTTTTATTGTAATATAAAACCAACTCATTTTGTTTATTTTATTACCACCCTTAAGGAGAGAAAAAAATGAAAAAGGTTTTAATTTATTTGTTACTCGGAATTTGTTTACTTTCAGGAAGTACTTATTTTGAAAATAAAATGGATTTTAATCACTCAAACCATGAAGCTAGTTCTAATGGTCCAAGCTATATTATTGAAGACGATCTTCCTTTCGAACATTAATAATTAACACTAGGAATATATACCCATATTAAAAATAGAACTTTAAAACTATTGTTCTCTTTAAATTTTACATATATTGTAAAATCGTTACAGTAAAATGTAATAATTTGTAAAATAGCAGGAGGAAAAGAGATGAAGAACACGGTTAAAAAGTTTTACCGCGTAGGCTTGGCTGGAGTTATGGGGTTATCATTACTTGCAGTAGGAAACATGGCATTTGCAAGTAACGACAACGTTCCCTACAGCTTTACGTTGAAGCCTGGATATGGAAACTCATATTCAGCTGAAAGGTATCGCCAAACATCTGATACTAGCAACAAGTGGAAAGTAAATCTTTCTTATTCTAGTGAAGGTGCTGGAACGGTCGCTACTTTTTGGTTAGATAAGAGCACTACACAAGTATCTGATACTCATGATGTAGCACAAGGTTCTGGAAATCATTATTATACGGCTTTCAGTACTGCCAATCAGCATGATGTTAGATTAGGTGCAGAAAACAATAACTACTCAGCTAACAGTTACAGCATCTCAGGATACTGGGACGAAGAAATCAACTAATGATCACAGGCAGTGGTAATCCATGATTACCACTGTTCTTTTTCAACTTACTTCTTAAGAATTGGGTGATTCGATTGCAGAGCCAATTTTATCGCGTTTTACATACAAAATTAAATCGCTTTATCTTTTTCATGATTATATTGATCCCTTGTGTGGAAGTAATCCAGTTACTATTATTGAAATTCCAATCCGGTTACGAACTTTATCCACCCTTCTCTTTCTTTTTATCAGGTGCAAGCAGAGGGCATATGACACAATCTCTATTGTTATGGTTCTTGCCTCTCTTTTTAATGCTGTTAGGCTCAGATACAATTATCCAAGATGTCCAGACCGGCACTCATACGATTTTCATTAGTAAGCTTGGAAAAAAGAAATATTACTTCCAAAAACTTGCCGTTTCCTTTGTTATTTCATTTACAGCTATGTTTCTTTCACTTTTATTAAATTTCATCTTAGTTTCTCTATTTTTTATGAATGGCAAAGATACAAAAGACTTTACACTGCAAGATAACCAGCTGTTTCGTTTAAGCATCGAACATCCTTATTTAGCTGTTCTATTTTTTTCCTTATTAGCTTGTCTGCTCGCAGGTTTTGCCGGGTTGCTCGGATCCGCCTTAAGCTTGTTTTTTCAGGACAGGAAGTATTCTTATTCGGCTGCTTTTTTTATTTGGTTTTTTCTTGTCTTGCGAGATGATTCATTAATGTACTTATTTCAGCCATTTGCAGAATATGGATTTGATGTACTTATTCCTATTTTATTGATTGCATTAGCTGTGTTTATTTTGATACCTGCCATTATTTACTTCTATGAGGTGAAATACAATGACGGGTAAAAGGATTATTAGTATATTCGGTATCATTTTATTCTTTATCATTGTGTGGTTCATCACCAATAGCCGTTATATCGGTGCTTCTACAGTGCAGTCTTTAATCATTATGAATAACAGTGCATTCGGTTATAACTCGTTAAAAGCGTTCACTCTGTTTTATCCCGTGCCATTTCTGTTCTTTTTAAATTATTTTTTTCTGTTTGAAAAATCGTACACACTCATTAGACAGCCTAGAGAAAAACTTTATATCCAATTTGTCTTTAAAATTCTCATCATGGCTCTTTTATTTTCGTTTATACAAATGGTCATTAACGACCTATTGAGCGCTATTTTTATGGATTCTCAACTATTAGCAGATAACCAGTTCTTCCTCATCAGTCTGCTTCAGATGGTGGTGCTCACGGTTTATCTGGTGTGGATGGGTATCTTTTATCGATGGATTTATGATGTGAGCAACTCTAGTACGCTCGCAATCTTTGTTACATATTTATTTTTAGGATGCCTTTATTTCGCCGGTCTTCTACTGATACCAGCGAATATGTGGGATCCGATTAAGGAACTTAACATTTTTCAGCCTTTATTGGAACAGGAAAAGACCTTGTCAGCTGTTTGGTTAACGGTCGGTAAACAGGTCATGTTAGCTGTTATGTTTTATTTAGTCGGCTCCTCCATCTTTTTAAAGAAGGATATTCTAACCAATGATTAAAAATAGAGTCTTCTTTTTACTCGTGATCCTGACAATGGTCGTGCAAGTCCTATTCATGAATGATTTTGATACGTTGTATTCTTCGTTTCCGTTTCTGGATGGAGTACCCATTACGCCGTCTTACAGTTTAGAAACTATTTTTTTACTTTATTGGTTTCTACCGATCGTCGCTATGAGCTTTTATTTTTCAGGATCATGCAGCGATAATCTCAAACATTACGGAAAGATTCTAATTACGAGAAACTACAGCAGATCCAGATGGATGTTGAATCAGTACTTTTCGGTGCTTATCGTCCTTTTAACCTTTTGTCTCATTCAGTTCATCATTTTCTCACTGTTGTTTATCAATGAAACGACTAGTCTGCAGCCCGTGGCAGCAATCAAACTTTTTATCATGTACTTCTTTACACTCTCAACGCTTTTTAGTTTTCAGTTAGCACTAGAGCTCTATCTTTCACCGCAGCTATCGCAGTTGATCGTAAACGGATACATCGTCGTTTCCGTCCTTTTTACGCAGCAAATTTATAACTCTGCTCTCAAATTAATGAACTACTTGCTCATACCGAACTATGCAATGGGCTTTAAAACAGGATTAACGCCAATACCAGCGTTCCAAACTGATCTCATTTCATTCCTATTCGGATTATTCATCCTTATCATCCTAATGGCGTGCACAGTCGTCCTCTCAGTTGTGAGGATTAGAAAAATGGATATCTATTAAAGTGGGGGATAACATGATTGAACTTGCAGATGTAAGTAAAAAATTGAAAGATACGTATGTATTGAAAAATGTCTCTTATACGTTTGAAAAAGGAAAAATCTACGGCATCTACGGTAAGAATGGGTCAGGAAAAACGATGCTGCTCCGCTCTTTAGCAGGACTGCTTATTCCGACAGAAGGCCGTATATTAATAGATAACAAACAGCTTCATCAAGATATTTCCGTCCCTCCGAGTGTTGGGATCATTATTGAAAACATGCAGCTCCTGCCCCAATTCGATGCTTATAAAAATCTCAAAATGATAGCTAAAATCAAAAAAACGGCAACAGACGAAGATATTGAATCGTCGATCGAACGAGTAGGACTCGACCCTCATTCCCATCTAAAAGTAAAAAAGTACTCATTAGGGATGAAACAAAGATTGAACTTAGCTCAGGCGATTTTTGAAAAACCGGATCTCCTGTTGCTGGATGAACCAACAAATGCGATCGATGAAAAAGGTGTAAGCCAAGTCCACAAACTGCTTTTAGAAGAAAAAGAACGCGGCGCTACCATCATCATCGCCAGCCATCATAAAGACGATCTTTCCTTGTTATGTGACAAAACAATAAAAATGTCCGACGGATTATTGATCGATGAACAATTTTAAACGAGTTCTTTTTATAAGTCTGGCTGTACTGTTTATCGTATTCATTGGAACTCCTTATCTATTAAAGATCATAAAAAATCAAAACCCTGCGCTCATGAATAGTGCAGAACAAATCACCCTGAAACGTGGTGACTACATCGTAAAAAAAGATATTGAACCTGGTTTTTATGATATTACCGCTCTAACCGATAATGTTTCTTTCATGCCATTCAAACTATCAAAAGGTGATCAAATTCTCGGGTTACAATTAGATAAAAATACACATGTGATCATTGAAGGAAAAGGGAAAGTTAAGCTCTCACCCGCTAAGTTTGAGACACTTAAAAAGCCCGAAAATGAATATGTGATTGACCATTCCGGTAATTACTTGATCGGAAGACAGATTCCAGAAGGTCAATACAAAATCTCCTTCAACATTACGAGTAATAAGAAAATAAAAGAAATGCCTTTTATTCAACTCCTCCCCGGCTATGGGAAGGATCCAATAAAATCTCTTACGTTCGAAAAGAAATCTACCCAAGATATTCAGTTACAAACAGGGAATGTTTTGGAGGTTCATAAGTCGATGATGGAAGAGTATGATCATGTTGTTATTACGTTAATCAACCAATAGTGTTCAATGCAAACCCCAACCGTTAGAAGCGGTTGGGGTTTCTTTTTGTTTAAACACTTGTTTAATTAAATTTGCTAAATCGTCTTAAATGGATGTTTTTTTCTGTAGAATAGGACAATTCCGCTAGTGAATAAGGTGATTGTGGAGGTGAATTGATGAAAAAATATTTGCTGGCGAGTATTCTTTTTTTAGTGTTCATCCTTTCTGGTTGTGGGGATGATCCCGTTCAAGAAGATCTGCTTCATTACGTGAACAAGGAAGCTCCAAAACTTGCTAAAGAAGAAGGGAAAGCCGTCGGCGCGTATTCCAGCGTAACAGGAACCAACTACACCGATGATTTAACGATGTACAATGTGTTGTTAGACGAAGTCATACCCCAATATAACGAGTTCATAGATGATTTAGAATCTGTCGATGTGAAAACGGATGAATTAAGAAAAATCCATGAAAATTATATTGAGGCAGCAAACATACAAGCGAGCGCTTTCTTAACATTAGTGACGGCACTTGAAAACCAAGACAGTGCACTCGTTAACGAAGCGAACGAAAAATTGAACACCGCAAGAACAATGCTTCGCGACTACCAGCAAGATATCAAAAAACTGGCGAAGGAGCATGATGTGGAATTGAATAAAAAATAACAAGTAAATTCCCCCTTCTATACATACAACATAGAAGGGGTTTTTATGTTCCTCTACCCCATAATCTTCATTCATTTATCCCTCATTTATAAGTAAAAAATAAGATATTTTTAAAAATCCCAACCATTTCCCTATTAAGACTAAAGTTTAATAGCTATAAAGTTTAAATTTTTATATTGTAAATTTATTTTTTGATAGTCTTTTTAACTCTTTTTATGTAGCTATAAAAGTTTTATTGTATAAATATAGAATTTAATTCTATTTTATGTAATTTATTTTAATATTTGGGGGATTATCAGCATGAGAAGTATAAGCATGAAGAAAATGAGTTTTATTTTATCAACCGTTTTTGCATTTCTATTCACAGCATTCTTTTGGGGAACTGATGCTCAAGCTGCGGCTGGCGACAACACGTTTATTAAACCTGCAGAAGGAGTGTTCACCTCGTACTTTGGAGTAAGAGATGGTACAAATCACTATGGAGTGGATATCGCGAAAAGCGGATATGTTAAAGTTGTCGCAACAGCTCCAGGAACAGTTAGCAGATCCTATTTATCTACTTCCTATGGAAATGTCGTTTTTATTAAACATACAATCAGTGGCTTACAATATGAAACAGTTTACGCTCATTTAAATACTAGAGATGTAGGGGTTGGAGCTACTGTATACCAAGGTCAGATGATTGGCACTATGGGGAACACAGGAAATTCAACCGGACAGCACCTGCATTTTGAAGTTCATCAGCCTTACTGGACTTCTGCAAAAACGTATGCGGTGAACCCGATGAACTATATCCCAACTTGGGAAGGTAAATATAAGACAGGCAGTTTCACGACTCAAGTAGGAACGGATACCATCTATCCAATCTCCTATAATGGCGACAATGATATCATCGTAAAAGTGGACTCTACAAGTGCAACTGCCGGACAATACAAAGTCTATCTACAGCGAGTGATAAGCGGATCGTGGACAAGCGTTGCACAAACGGATGTCCCTAAAACAGGTGTCACAACCGTTACTTTCACACAAGAAGACAGCGGAACAGCATTAATTCCTAATACACAATACCGACTTCTATTAAAGAACTCCGATACTGCCAGCGTTAGTTACAAAGTTTGGTATGAATAAAATTTTCTTAGTAATTAGTTTTTCTTTCGTCAGCCGATGGAAAGAACATTGAACTTCAAACGCGGTAAATACATTATCTTCTATAGGATTTTATGTACTATTCATTTATATAAAACACTCAGGTAAGGACCTGAGTGTTTTTTAGTTCAAATACAGATGTTATTTTCCTGTTCTTTATATTCGAACAAATCAGCTCTGTTATTTCTAAGTTGAAGCATGTCAGCAAAATCGATTACTTCATTCGCCAGATCGTTTATTTTTTCTAACAGATTTAAATTCGTGCAGCGACCATCTTCGAAAAAACAACCATCCACTACGATTTGCTCAGCTAACACCATTCCATATAGGCCGCGCAGGAAAGTACGCATACTGTTCAAACAATTTATTCCGCCTTTACCGCCACCAGAAGTGGAAATGATACCAATCGGTTTTCCTTTGATTTGTTCACCAGAAACGAAATCAAATGCATTTTTCAGCACTCCAGAAAAAGAGTTGTGATACTCTGGTGAAGCTACGATAAAACAATCGGCAAGATTCATACGTTCTACAAAGCTTTCCGCATACTTTCGATTTTCATTTGAACCATCAAATATAGGAAGAGGCGTTTCTTTTAGGTCGATAAAATCGACACGCACTCTTGGAATTTTAATTAAACAGTTTTCTAATTGCTTTAAAAGGCTCCTTGTTGCTGATACTTCGCGTACACTGCCACAGATTAGAGCTATTCTCATTATAAACATCCCTTTCTTTTGAAATTGCTTTTTCTTTTAAACGTAGTACATCCAGTAAGTTTGATACGCTATTAACGATATACGTAGGATTCGCAGTGAGTAATTCTTCTTCTGAACCGTATCCAAACGTAACCCCTACTGAATCGACGCCTGCGAGATTTGCTCCGATTATGTCGTGTTTTCGGTCCCCAACCATGATAACTGAATTTGTATCTATCTGAGGTTGAGAAGCCAGTATATGCTGAATGATTTCTACTTTTTTTGACCGTGTACCATCAAGGTTACTGCCGATGATGGAAACAAAAAACTGATCTAATTTGAAATGTTTTAAAATAATTTCTGCAAAAACAGTTGGTTTTGACGTCGCCACATGTAGCTCGACACCATCTTCTCTTAGTGCCTTTAACATCTCCTGAATACCTTTAATCACTTCATTTTCATACAGTCCTACACTACGAAAGCGCTCTCTGTAAAATTCCACTGCTTTTATCGATTCGGCTACATTGAGTCCATAGTATTCCCTAAAAGACTCATCTAGAGGAGGACCAATAAAACACTCAAGGACACTTAGGTCCGTTACCTGAATCTTAAATTTACTAAGGGCATACTGCACACACTGGGTTATTCCAAGCTTAGGATCGGTTAAAGTTCCATCTAAATCAAACAATACATGGTTGTAAGATTTCATAAGTACCTCCTATACGAGTTCTAGTGTACAATTTTTAAGTTGCTGCAGTTCACTTGCAACCTGAGCTCCAACTCTAGCATTGTCTTTTACAAGTTCAATTGCAGCGACTAGGCTCTTTCCTTCTGTATATTCTTTTACACGTTTTAAAAGAAATGGTGTAACAGCTTTTCCAGTAATGTTTTCTTTTTTCGCTTCTGAGAGTGCTTTTTCAATGATGGATTCAATAAATGACTCTTCTAAAGCGAACTCAGCCGGTACCGGATTATTTATTAAAACGCTGCCATCCATATGTAAAGTATGCCATTTTGTAAAGAGAAGATTAGCAGTTTCAGCCGCAGAATCTATACGAGAGTCTACTTTAAAGCCGCTCTTTCTTGCAAAGAACGCTGGAAAGTCATCGGTTTGAAATCCGAGTACAGGAACACCCTTTGTTTCTAGATATTCTAGCGTCAAACCTAGATCTAGAATGGATTTAGGTCCAGAAGTCACCACCGCGACACTGGTATTTGCTAATTCTTCTAGATCTGCTGATATGTCCATTGTGATTTGGGCTTCTCGGTGGACCCCACCGATCCCACCTGTAACAAATACTTGAATTCCAGCAAGCTCTGCTAGAATCATAGAAGACGCAACAGTTGTACCGCCATTTTTCTTTTGGGAAACAACAAACGGAAGGTCCCGGCGGCTGACTTTAATGACATCATCCGATGTTGCCAGGAGTTCGATTTCTTCTTCAGTCAACCCAATTTTAATCTCACCTTCTATGATGGCAATGGTTGCTGGTACTGCTCCGTGCTCCCTTACAATATTTTCAACAGCTAATGCTGTTTCTTTGTTTTGCGGATAAGGCATACCGTGAGAAATAAGGGTAGATTCTAGTGCTACAATCGGTCTGTTGTTAACTATTGCATCCATAACTTCTTTTGAATAGTTAATTTGTTTTTTTAAGTTTTCCATTTCATCTCACTCCTTTATTTGACTTCTGGTGATAAACCAGCAAGTGTGTAAAAATTAACGTCGAATGGAACTGGACCACCACAAGTAACAAAACGTTTCGCATTCGGTCCCTGGTCAGGGTTTCTAGTCCCATGGTAAATATTCTCTGGTGAATAAAGAATATCTCCTTCTTCGAAATCAATCCATTTACCGTCGAGGTGAACTTGCCCTTTACCCTCAACGCCTATGAATAGTTCTTCAGAAATTGGATGGGAATGCACCCCAAAATTTTGTCCGGGTTCTTGAATGCCACAATGCAGACTAAGATGTGCACAACCAGTACCTGGCCAGAATAAGAAGTTCATGTTAGCAGGAGCGTTATTTGTTTGGGTTGGATCAGTACCCATGAATCCTTCAAAAATCGTTTCATTGTTAAACAAATGATTAAAATGACGAGGAGAAATAGACGTTGTACTACCCTGTAGTAAGTCACTCTGCCAGATATAAATACGTGTGTCCTCTGTCGCTTCAATCGAATAAGCAAGTCCTGTTGGAGCATAAAGCGAAGCATGTTTCTCAACGGTTTGACTCACATCACCGATTGTGGCTTTACCACCGCCGCTAAAAATCACCACTATTACTTCTTGATTCTTTGCCATCTCGCAGCATCTCCATATTTCTCCTCTAGGAATGTCCACAACAACTCCAGTAATATTTATAGATCCCAATTCTTTACGGATTGGATGCGCCAAGGAAAACGGACCGTTTTTTTCCCAAATAAATTCATTTTTTCGAATTACAGCACCTCTAGTTAACTTACTTACGGATATTTCCATCTTCTTTCCTCCTCATGATTGCTGTTCTCACAATCAGTATATGATACCGAAAGAAGTGAGTAACCAGTAAGGAGAGTTAACATGTTATTTACAGGGGTAAATAGCGTTGACTATTAACAGAATCGGCATAGAATAAAGATTATCTCAACTTGAGGAGGGAAAATAATGCAACGTGAAAAACGTCAGATCATGACACTGCAGGGATTTTATTTATTTGCTTTTTTTGGTGTAGGAAGCCTTTTTCCATTACTAAGTGTTTATTTAAGTAAGGTAGAAAACTTAAACGGATCTCAAATTGGCTTGATAATGTCGCTTGGTCCAATCATCATGATTTTCTTACAGCCAATATGGGGAATGATCTGTGACTATACACAAGAACCAACGAAAGTATTAACCATTACCGTTCTGTTTACTGGAGTAGCAGGAATTGGCTACCTAGTATTTGACCAGTTAAATTGGTTTATTGCAACAGCTATTGCAATAGCTATATTTCAGAGTGCAATCATCCCGGTATCAGACAGCATTACATTAAAGTACACAGGCAAAATAAATTATAGCTACGGAAACATAAGATTATTTGGTTCATTAGGTTTTGGTCTTGCCGTATTTGTGATGGGGAAACTCTCTGAATCCAACTTGGGACCTAAAGTTATTTTTTATTCTTTTTTACTAGCGTTATTAGTTGCATCCGTTTTATCATGGCTCGCGCCAAAAGAACGACAAATATCAAAAGTAAATCTAAGAGAGGGAGTTAAAAAATTATTTATCTACAAGAAGTATATTCTCTTTTTGGCAATTACTTTTATGATTTTTGCCCCCAACCTTTCAAATAATACATACTTTGGCTTATTGGTAGAAGATAGCGGCGGCCGATACGCTGGTATTGGAATTGCATTTATGTTGGCAGTTTGTATGGAGATTCCCTTCATGAGAATGTCTGGTCGTTGGATTCAGCGTTATGGGATCTTATCTGTCATACTACTCGCCGGCATAGCATCACTCGGAAGGTGGATTTTGTATTACTTTGAACCAAATATGACAATTATTTATCTCTCTACTGTCATTCAAGGGTTCTCAGTTGGTTTATTCATTCCCGCTGGCCTTCAGTATATTAAACAAATAGCACCACTCAACATGGAAGCAACAGCCGTCACATTTTATGCTGCTGTCGGAAATGGCATTGGTAACTGGTTTTGTACGTTCATCGGCGGATACCTTTATGAGTTCTATAGTATCAATGTCGTTTACCTATTCTTTAGCGGATTAGCTTTTATAGGAGTAATACTTACCATCATCCTGATTCAATCAGAAAATGCATATGCAAAAACTAATCAAATTGCAAAATTTCATTAAGAAAAAAATTAAATAGTCGTTCATTAAATCGCAGTGTAACTCTTTACTAAGGATTATTATTGAACCTATTTACCTACCAAAAATAACTGATTTAAGTGTAAAGGATTAAAAGTATCTTAATAGAGTACATAGATAAATTTGAGTGCTCAAATAACCAAATAATAACAAATCTCCCTTTTAGCGGATTGAATAAAAATTTTATATAACTACACGATAAAAAACGTCCATCTAGAATTAGGACGTTTTTTGGGGGTGCTATTAACTTAACCGGTTTAATTGCTTCTTCTACTAAAAACAACCCATTCAATATTTATCAGTTTTGCTTTGTATCTTCTGTTAGGGTTTAATGCTATTGCTCGCTTTAGCGTAAATTCTATGGAAAGGACTATATGTCAAGTCCACAAAACGCGGAAATGATTTCCCCTTAAATTTCACCATTTTCCCATCTGGATTCCCAAATCTTCCATTGTCATAAACAATTTGTCCTCCTCGAATCGTCATATGGGGTTTTCCTTTTAACACTTCTCCTTCATAAGCTGACCATCGGCAAAGTCCATATAGGTCCTGGACTTTAACTTTCCACTCATTATTTAAATCCATTAGGACAATGTCAGCATCCAAGCCTTCCGCAAGTCGTCCTTTAATGTGATCAATTCTGAAAAGATCGGCTGGACTTGAAGCTAGGACTGTTGCGACTTTGCACATAATTTCATCGTGTGTAAATGATGGGAAATTTTTCAATAGCCCCGTTACCAAAACAGGAAGCATTTCTTGTACACCAGGTAGTCCTGGTGGGCATTTTTCAAATGCTTGATTTTTTTCTTCAGCTGTATGAGGAGCATGATCACTACCCACAGAAGTCATATGTCCTTTTATTAAAGAATTCCACAACCTAAACTGGTCCTCTTTTTTCCTTATCGCCGGACTAAGCTTCGCTCTCGAGCCGAGATGTACGCTCTCATCAGCATTGAACCATAGTTGATGTGGAGTTGTTTCATAAGTTACAGGGTAACCCGCAAGGGACGCAAGCTCGAGGAGCTCTGCTTCCTCAGCTGAAGAAACATGGAGCACATGTATTTGAGTACCGTGTTTTCTAACGAATTCCAATACACGTCCGATGGCAATGATTCCTGCAGTTCGAGGAAGATGCTTCTCATAGTCAATTAGGTTTGTAGGTGGTTGTTGAAGACTTCGGAATAGGTTTAATGTTGTCTCATCCTCCGCGTGCAGAGTAAGAAGAATGTTTTTATCTGCTGCGATTCTAAAAATCTCATCAAGCTCATACTGATCGGAGATTACATTTTTAGCCGTATGGTGTCCAGTGAGAAACACTTTAACACTAGCTACAGATTTTATATCTACCTCATTTAACCGAGACACATTTTTGGGCTCCACCCCAAAATGAAACCCGAAATCAACAAGAGACTGACCAATGATATTATTCTCTTTATCATTAATTTGAGCCATGGAAGTGGTATAAGGACTTGTGTTAGGCATATCGAGTACCGTGGTCACTCCACCAGCTACAGCCGCCTGACTGCCTGTTTTCCAAGTTTCTTTATGAGTCAAGCCAGGGGTACGAAAATGTACATGAGAGTCAATCAAACCAGGAAGAATGTATGACCCTTTTGCATCGATTTCTTTTATACCTGACAAATTATCCTTATGCTGAAAAATTTTTTCAATCTTACCGTTATTTACAGCAACCCCACCGATAAACACATTGTCAGGAAAAACAAGACGTCCATTAAAAATTATTAAGTCAAAGATCATATCATCATCTCTCTTCCTGTAATCTCTTTTGCGAGATCATTCACAGGTCCCATCAGTGCGACTGCTCGAGAGTCCCTTGTCAGGCGCTCGATAGCCTGACCTCTCATGTAACCTCCACCTCCCATGATTTGCTGGCAATCACGACAAATTTTCTCGCTCACTTCAGAGGCAAAAACTTTACTTTGATAAGATAAACTGCCTCTCAACTCATCATCACCAGATGCTGCACGTTCAACCAAAGAGCGTGAGGCTTCAAGGAGAGTGCTCAGTTCAGACATTTTAAAATGAAAAATTTGGTTGTTGGCGAGGTTACGTTTGATTAAATGTGCTTTAGCGAGAGCAAGAACACGATCAGATATTCCCACCGAAACAGCACCCAATGACATACCCGACTCACGAATGTGAGAAATAATCGATGGTGCCTGTCCGACGCTACCAAGAAGTGCATCCGAAGAAACAATACAATCGTCCATCTCAATAAAGCCAGTCGATGAACCTCTCATACCTGATAGGTTCAGTCTGGAGTTTGCAGAAACACCAGGTGTATTGGTTTCAATCAAAAAAAACGATTGACCCGAGTTACCATAAAGAAAGTCAGCTTGATTCTCCCCAGTTTGCACAAGAACTAAATACAAATCAGCGAGTCCAGCACCAGTAGTAAAAGTTTTTTCGCCTGAAACCTTCCATTTATCGTTTCCAAGAGGCTGAGCAATGGTTCCTAGGTTCTGTTTGTTGGCTCCCGCTCCTTTTTCAGACCAGGCAGAAGCTGCAATCCATTCACCTGAGGCAAGTAAAGGTAAATATTTATTTTTTTGTTCCTCTGTCCCCCACTCCAAAATTCTGGAGATGACCGACATATGCTGAAAAGCAATAATTGCAACTGAGGGATCGACTGAACCTAGTCTCTCAATGATGCGAGTAGCATCGAGAATGCTTTTTCCTAGTCCCCCATAAGAAAATGGTACAAAAGATCCTAACAGACCCGACTCTCGGAGGGCTTGTAAGGATTCAGCGGAAGTTTCACCAACTTCATCTGCACACGCAGCGTTCTGTTCAAGTACATGCAGAATGTAATCCAAGTTACTTTTTACAGCAATACCGGCTGTTTCCATGGATGAATCTCTCCTTTTGCTAGATTGATTGGTTCAATCAATTGAACGTTTTTGTTTGAGATGCTGTTATACAAGAGGCGGTCTTCTGAAGAAGAACCAGTTGTGATACTAGATACACAAGTAGTACCTCCTTGAGTCACGATTTTTACCAAACCGTTTTCTGTCTTCATGCCTTCTATCATTCGGTAAACGACAGTATCTTTAATGGCTGATGCCACACCGAGACAAGCTGTACCAGTCAACGCTAGCGTCGGGTGCCACTTTGGAACAGAGATAGCGCGAACTGACAGGCTTTCCTCATCGAATCGCGACACAGCTGCAATTTTTGGGAAAACACTTTCTGGATTCCAACCCAGTCTTTTAGATGCCGCAATTCGAATTCGCTGAAGTTTTTGAAATAGTACCTCATCAGCTTGAAACAGATCGAACTGATTGAAACACCCAAGTGTTTTAGCATCTACAAAGACATAAGGATTTCCAGCGGAAATTAGAGAGACTTCTACCACCCCGTCCTCTGTCTCCAGGACATCTGATGGATTACCGGTTAGCAGAAAACTGCCAAGACGGGTGTCCCCCGTTTCAATAAAATGAGCCGTACAATTAATCCCCTGGCGTGTAGCTTGATCAACTTCACAAACTAAACTATTTCCGATGTTTTCAACATAAACCCTGACACGAAGTCCTGGACAAGCACTAGAAATCCACCCCCATGTAATCGCAACTTGAATGGAAGCGAGTATAGAGTGTCCGCAGCTGCCGGTGTATTCAAATCGGCACGGCTCTCCTGGTATAAGTTGGAAGAAGAAATAGTTCAAATCGTACATAGGGTGTGATGATGGCTGAATAACCGCATACTTCGTAATAGTTTTATAACCTTTCATCTCCTGCAACCTAGAGTGAATAGAGCTTAATACTGGAAGGATAATCGCTGGATCGTTATCCATATTTCGACCATCAATGACCACCGTAGATGAGACACTGCCTTCTGCCTTTGCGATATATATCAACATGTTAAATCAAAACCTCTACTTTGGCGGAATGAGAGCCGATCGAAACATCATATTGCGTTGACCAGAGCTGGAACATCATTACAGACCATAATGCAAGAGCATTCTTATCGCTCGGCTCATGCGCCTGTTGATTCAACAACTGATCAATTGTCTTTACATTAAATAAATTCTGGTTTCGGATGGTATCGTAATTTAGCGCTTCCTGAATAAAGGTAAACAAAGGAAGACCCGGTCTCATCATCGCATTAATAGGAAGCGTAAACGGCTGCTTCTTTCTGTGTAAAACGGAATGTGGAAGCAATCCATCTGCTGAACGATACAGAATACGTTTTACTTGTTCTCCCTTGATGCGCTCATCATCCGTGAGTTGACTTGCAAAATTGACGATACGTGGCTGACAGAACGGCACTCTCACTTCAACAGAATGAGCCATACTCAAGTGATCTACACGACGAAGGTGATAGTTAGGTAACCGATATGATCGTTCGAACTCCAAAATCGTATCAAGACGATTACCGTTTTTACTTTTCAGTTTTTCTTCAATTGCTTTTCCCATTCTGCCTTTTTCATTTAGGTATGCCGTGTAATCGGAACTATATAGACTCTCACGGATACTCTGATTTACAGCTCCCAATGAATCGACGTATGGACGTATCCAATCTCCCATGCAAGTCATCGCTTCTTTATAGCGATCATATCCTCCGAACATTTCATCTGCTCCATCTCCAGACACAGCAACCTTAAATCCCGCTTGATTTATAGCTTCAAATAGTGAATAGGTACTTAAAGTAATTGGATCTGCGTTAGGCTGACCGAGCTGCTTCACAACCTGGGGAATGATATTTTGGAATTCTTTTGGATCAATTGTCACTTGATGGTGAATCGTACCGTTCTTCTCAGCTACTTCTCTAGCAAAAGCTTTCTCATCGAATGGCCAGTCACCCTTGTATGCGATGTTGAACGAATGGATGCCTTTTTTATGTTGGCTCGCGATCGCAGTAATCAGACTTGAATCGAGACCACCGCTGTTAATTGTAGAAATAGGCACATCAGCCTCAAGAAGCCCCTTCACCTCATTTGTTAAATAGGATAGCAATGATTGACTCGAGGCTTCATATCCCTCGATTGGTTTGGACGCTGTTAAATAAGTTTTCCACTTACTTACTTCAGGGCAAGCCCCTGGTCTAACTTCTAAAAACGAAGAAGCGGGAATCGTATAGATTCCTTCAAACATCGTACGTTCACCGAAAATAGCTTTTGTTGTCAGGTACGAATCGACCCCTTGAAGCCATAGGTTTTTCGGAATATTTTCAAACCCAAGGAGAGAGGGAAGTTCAGATGAGAAATAAAAAGCTCCTTTGGCTTCATCCCAGTAGTAATACAGTGATTTTATTCCGATTGGATCTGTCGCTAATAAAAGCGTATGCAAATCGTTTCGAGTATCAATAACCGCAATGGCAAACATACCATCAAGATACCGCACAAAATCTTTTCCATACTCAAAGTACATTGCTGGGAGAATTGAGCCGTCACAGTGGTCATTAAAAACATAACCTTTTTGTACTAATTCCTTGCGAAGAGCTTCATGGTTATAAATTTCACCGTTAAAAACCACGCTGATATGTTCACCTAGTTCGTATGGCTGTTCTCCGTTATCTAGATCAACAATGGAAAGTCGGTTGTTCCCAATCGCCCAGCCAACCCCATTTTTAAAGGATTGCTGATCCGGTCCACCGGCTAACTGTAAATTTGATACTTCTCTTAGAACGCTCTCCGCTACCTTTTCTGGTCCAATGTAACCAAAGATTCTACACATCCATGTATCCACTCCTATTTGTGTTTTTGGCAAGTCTAGCTCAGCCAAGTTAAAACAATTTTATATAGCAGGAGTTGGAAAAAGATATTGTAAAGCAGGTTAAGCTTTTACTTTCCTCCGTAAATAAACTTCTATATTTTTTCAACAATTTCATAAAAATGAAAACTTACCAAGTATTAGCTTAAGAAGAATAAAGATTTATTATTGTCATTAACAATCCATTCATAAGTTGGCTTTTCAAGATCCCTTGTCAAGAGCCGTTGTAAGAAGAAGAGTTAAAACAAATGTTACCCCCAGTAAATGTATTTACCCAAAAAATGAAGGGTGCTATAGTTTGATTTAATTCACGGGAGTGAATCATAAAGGCATTTGTTTTTAGAGGATACAACTAGAAGAGAGGATGAAAAAAATGATTGATTTACTTCGTAACAACAATGCAAGGCTAATCATCCTGAACACATTATTTTCTGGGCTTGGTTCAGGGATTATTATTATTGGAGTCTCATGGTACCTGGTCCAATTAGATCCTCAAAATGGGGGAAGCCTTGGGTTGCCAATGTTAATTTCAGCGGTAGTAACATTCTTTCTCGCTCCATATCTTGGTGTATTTATCGATCGATACTCAAGGAAACGTTTTTTCATGGGGTTACAGTTTACAATGATTTTTTTGAATACTGCTTTAGTTTTTGCGGGCATGCTATTTTCTTTTAACTTAATTGTCTTAACACTCATTTACTTAACAGGAACCCTCTACTTTACAGTTCATTACCCAGTTTTAAATGCCCTCGTACAGGAATTATTTTCAAGCAATCAATACAAAGAAGTAAATAGTCTATTGGAAATCGAAGGACAAACCGCTTCGATGGTTTCTGGAGCAATGGCAGCCATGCTATTGGCACCACTCGGCTTAACCGGATTGCTCTGGATCAATGTACTGTTATACGTTCTATCAGCCATTACATTGTTTTTTGTTTCCTATCAATCTAAAGAAAAAGTAGTAAACAGAGGTAAGAAAAGAATCATGATGGAGTTTTTAGAAGGATTGCATTACTTAAAACAAAACCAAAAGCTCGCTTGGTTTTTCTTATTGACCTTCTCACCATATCTTTTAGTACTGATGAGTAATTATCTCAATCCTATCTATGTCTCGGTGATGCTTGATGGTCGATCAAACACATTTGCCATAGCTGAATTCACTTACGCATTTGGAGCAATTTCCATCGGCTTTTTAATTAATCAATTTAGTAAGCGTTTTTCAGAAACCATTCAAATTATTATTTTTATGTTTTTTATCGGAATCTCTTTCTATAGTCTTTCCTTTTTACACATGAATACCCTCCTCTGGACAGTTATGGCTATCATGGGCTTTTGTAATGCAGGCAGTCGAATCATTAGAAACACACTGATTATGGTACACGTTCCACCTCAATATCTGGGTCGTGTAAACACAACTTACCAAGTCCTCACAACACTTTTTAGAGTGGTTCTTCTTACAGTTTTCTCTGGAATCATGAGTAAAGATCTTATCACTTACTTATACGCAGGTTTAGGCGTTGCATTGCTCCTGTTCTCTATTATCTCTCTTCCATTAAGTAAGTCAGTGATTTTAGAAAAAACACCGGAATCAAAATTAAAAGCAGCTAAGTAAAAATACTTCAAACAAACCGGCTATAGTTTGGTTACACAAAGTAAAATCTAGTAAACTTCTACTCGTCACATATCAGGTATATGACAATGATAGCGTTAGAGCAATTCAGAAAGCGGGGTTTTTAAGATGAAAAAACATATTGCGTTTTTAGAAAGTAATTTATCTGGATCAGGATTTGAAGGATTAAAAGTGGCGAAAGAAATGGGATATCACGTCACTTTCTTAACTCGGGATCTTCAACGATATCTTGATGTTCCTGGTGGGGCAGACTATTTTAATCATTATGTTGATGATATTCGTTATTGCGAAACCAACACTGTAGAAGATGTACTTCATGAAATTCATAAAGAGATCAAAGAAAAGACCTTCTCAGCTTTTTTAACATTAGGGGAGTATGATGTACCCATAGCGGCTAAAGTGGCCAAGCACTTAGGTCTTCCTACCCTTGATCCAACTGCAGCAACAATCGCTCGAAACAAGTATCTCACCCGAGTTTATTGCGAAAAAGCCGATGTGCCCATTCCCAGATTTAAAGCGGTGAGAGAGAGCGCTGATTTACAAGAAATCATAGGTGACATTGGCTTTCCATGTATCCTAAAACCCGTAGATGAAACAAGCAGCACTGATGTAGTAAAATGCAACGATTTAGAAGAGTTGATCAGTCACTTTGAGTCCATTAAAAACAAGGCTGAAAACACAAGAGGGCAAAGTCGATCAAACAAGGAATTGCTGGTAGAAGAATACATGGTTGGATATGAAGTCAGCATCGAGGTGTTAACTCATCACGGAAAACATGTGGTTATCGGCGTAACCGATAAATTTTTATCTGCTGGGAAGCACTTCGTTGAAGTAGGTCATTCATTCCCTTCTGGCTTACCCGAAAAGATTGTAAAAGAGTGTGAGAAAGTTGCTGTTGACTCACTTGATGCTATTGGTTTCAATATGGGGGCATCTCACATCGAAGTGAAAGTAACAAAAGAAGGAGTAAAATTAATAGAGATTAACGCTAGACCTGGAGGAGACAAAGTTCCTACACTTGTTGAACTGAGCATGGGATATTCGATCGTCAAAGACGTACTCAAACTATATTTGAATGAAACACCTGATCTATTTGATAAACAACAGGTGAAAAAAGGAGCCGCAATTCGATTTATTACTGCTTATCCAGGTGTTATCCAACATTTGTCCGGCATTGAAGAAGTGAACATGCTAACTGGAATTCAGCAGTTTGTTATGTCTGCCTCAGTTGGAACTGTCGTGAAACCACTTGATCGAAACGGTCATCGTTTGGGGCATGTGCTCGTCGTTGCCGATTCACCTTATGAAGCTTCACGAATCGCAGATACTGCAATCGGTCAACTCTCTATTGAAACCAATACTTTGTCGAAGGAAGCCGCTTATGCAAACCATGTCTAAGGAAAAAATTTTTAATAGTGTATTAGAACTGATCGGAAATACGCCAATAGTAAAGTTAAACAATATGAGTAATGGAGCTGACATTTTAGCCAAACTAGAAATGTATAACCCTACTTCTAGTGTAAAAGATCGAATCGGTCTAACCATGATTGAGTCGGCTGAACAAGCAGGAATTATTACACCAGGTAAAACGATGATTATAGAACCCACTTCAGGAAATACAGGGATCAGCTTAGCTCTTGTTGGACTTATTAAAGATTACCGCGTGACGATTGTTATGCCTGATAGCATGAGTGTTGAAAGAATGAAAATGATGAAAAGCCTTGGCGCCTCTGTCATTCTGACACCTGGAGCGGAGGGTTTTCTTGGCACCATCGAAAAAGCAAAGAACATCCGAGATAAAACACCTGATTCCTGGTTGCCTCTTCAATTTGAAAATCCCTATAATCCAATCGCCCATCTAAAAACAGGAGAAGAAATATGACGTGATACAGCAGGTAAAATAGATGTCCTCGTTGCAGGTGTTGGGACGGGCGGAACGCTTAGTGGCACAGCTGAACAGCTTAAAAAGTATAACTCGAATATTAAAGTTATCGCTGTCGAACCTGAAGAATGTGCGTTACTTTCAGGGGGGAATCCAGGTCTGCATAGAATCCAAGGCTTACTTGGAGGGTTTATCGCAAAAACTACCAATCGTAGCCTGATCGATGAAGTCATCCCATGTTCATCTGAAAATGCACTTCAGACGATGAAAGAACTTACTAAGCAAGAAGGGCTTTTTGTGGGAATATCATCTGGTGCAGCTATGTGGGCTGCCCGAGAAATCTCTAAACGTTCTACATTCTGCGGTAAACGGATTGTAGTTATCTTCCCAGACTCAGGAGAACGCTATTTAAGCGTAATATAATGTTTCACAACAAATTGATAAAACAATCAAGAACTTTATTTATGATTTTGGTTTTGTTTAATAGTCTTGGAGTTGATTAGAAACTATTCAATTATACAAAAACTAAAATGTACATCAGATATTCGGATCATGGGATATCTGATTTTTTTGTGGAATCTATTCCCGATTAAATAGATAAGAGTTTTTTAAAATATTTTGGTAAAATTTACATAGTTAAATAATGTTATATGGTAATATTGAATAGATAGGTAAGAAAAAAGTTAGTGCGATGAAAAACGATAGGAGCTATGATCAATGATTGGTAAAAGGATTAAAGAAGCACGCACTCAAATAGGTATTTCCCAGCGCCAACTTGCTGGCGAAGACATGACAAGAGCTTATATCAGTTTAATCGAAAAAGGACATGCAATACCATCAGAAAAAACATTACGAATAATTGCAAATCGACTTGATAAACCTTTATCTTATTTCATGGGTGACGAAGATGAAGATAGCACAGAAATCTCAGAAGCCATGCTAGAAAGAGCCATTAAAAAGGCCAAGGAAGGCCATATAGACTCAGCTCTTAACATTGCAAATAGAATCTTCTCCACCACCCAATCCCTTCCTGTAACAGTAGATACATATTTTTTTATTATTGAAACAAAGCTGAATCAAGGTCTTTATGATGAAGTATTAGATTATGGAGAAGAAGCGCTGCCTGAAATACTAGCATTAAAAGATCGACACGCTATTGTCCGCTATTACATGCTTATAGGAAAAGCTGCTTTCAGGACAGAAAATTTTTCTCTAGCAAAAAAGTCATATGAGAAGGCAGTAAAATATAGTAATCAACTCAAAAAACTACAAGATGAAAAAATACAGGCTTTAACATTTCTGGGCACTACTAGCATTCGATTAGGAAATATTAAAGAAGCGATAGAATACTATATTGAGGCTGAGAAAGAAGTATCACTTACGGGCAACCGGTTATTCCATGGCCAGATTCTTATGGGTCTCGGAAAAGCATACTTGAAGACATGTGAATACGAGAACTCATTGATATGTGCTGAAAAATCCATAGCATTACTAGGAGATTATGAGCAGGAAAAGGTTTATGCCCTTCATAATAAAGCGATTGTGAATTACATGCTTGGAAATGAGGAAGAAGCGATTGATATTCTAAAGGAATGTTTACAAATCTATAAGAATAGTAATCAGTCTTTAAAGCAAGCTTTTATATTAGAAGAACTTACTAAAATCAGCATCGAAAAAGAAAATTTTCATAAAGCTAAGCAGTATTGCGATGAAGCAATTAAACTTCTAGAAATAGAAGAAGACGGAATCCTAAGAGGGAAATTGTATCGGGAAATGGGACAAATTTTACGATATGAAGGGCAATTGGATCAGGGATATTACTTCTTAAGAATGAGCTATGACTTGCTTATTAGATTAAAAGCTACTAATGAAGCTGGAGAAAGCCTTCGCTTATTAAGTGGAAGTGTGACTGCAATATCAGACAAACAAAAATAAAAAGAAGCTGGAACTTTTTCGGCTTCTTTTTATTTGGTTCTTTTCTAAAGGATTGTTGCTTTTTAGCAATTTTCGTAAAGAGACTTCATTGACAAGTTGATTGGAGTGCAAGGGCAAGGTGCGAGACTCCTGCGTGATCAGTGGGACAGGTGAGACCATCCAATGGCGCAAAGCGACGAAGGGGCTCACCGCACGCCCCGCGGAAAGCAACATCCTGAAACGGAAATCAACCACTTTCAAAAGCAACAAAGTATGCGAAAACAGCTTTTTTGAGATCTTACCTTGATAAAATGCTAGAATCTGAGCTTTTGAATCGAATAAGTCAAAATGATATTTTATTAAATAAATCCATCCATTTTTTTGAAATGCGTTTAAGCTTTTACCTAAAAATTTTGCTTGATAATAGGTGTTGGGTCAATAGCTTCTGCGACTTTGAAATCTTGTATATCAGACGGGATTGGTTTGATTATAGGTGTCGGATCATTAGCTTCAGACAAATTAAAACTTGGTCCTTCTTTTATCAATAAAAATCCGTATGTTCCTGTTCCTACTACAGTTAAGGATAAAGCAATCCCCGCAAGTAATTTTTTCAATTTTTTCTGCCTCCTGAGCGATTTAGTCTGGTTTATTTAATTAACCTTATTTAATCTTCTACTATTTTCTTACCATGGGGTATCCGTTAAAAAACATTTACCTTATGTAAATAAACTCCTTGTATTTATAGGAAAAAATACTCATTGTTTTTCATATTATATACCATTATTACTAAAATTTACATAATATTATAAATCAAAATTATTTTATATTTATCTTAGTACCGCGCCCTCTTTTTTGAAGCCTAGTGTCTCTCTTATTACTCCCTTTATGAGTAACAAATGTCACATATAGGATGATGCAAGTAATTTGTAGTCTTCAGGGTTAGATAATACATTTATTATAAAAAATACTACAAACTGTATATTTTTGCTGTATAATTTATGGGCAGTAGTAATTTTATACTATTTTTATTCTATGTTGAGGGGGATTTTCAATGGTTTGTAGTAAGTGTCAACATGAAAATACAGGGGGAAAGTTTTGTGGAAAATGCGGAAATAGTTTGTTAGCAGATGTAACAAATGAAGTAGCTGCGACTTCTGTTCCCACACATTCTGCACAACAGCCAAATGTTCATGTGGAGAATGCAAAAAAAGTAACAAAAATGTATTTCGGGTATTTTATGAACATTTTAAAAAGCCCATATTCTCAGTCTAAATCAATTGGCACCGAACATTTTATAAATGGACTAATCACCGTGGCATTGTATGCATTATTTATTCCATTGATGGTGTATCTAGGTTTAAAAGATACAATCGGAATTTTTCACGATTCACCATTTTTTACTTTTGTCGTTAAGCCCTCATTTGGTTATGCTGTTTTTATCATGTTAGTTGCAAGTTATTCATTTGCCGCTATAAAATTAGGAAAAGTTCAAGTTAGCTATCAAGCTGTTATCGCTAGGTTTGGAAGTCTATTAGTACCATTTGTTGGTATGTTTGGTCTAGCTTTATTATTTGCAGTTTTAGAGATTAAATTTTTTGTACTTATCTTATTTATTGGTTTTATCGGATCTATTTTTACAGTTCCTGCTTTAACAATATCAAGTTTCAAAAAAGACACTAGTAGTGGATTGGATGTCGTTTACGGAACCATTCTTACATATGTGGCTACCTTTATTACTCTTGGTATTATGGCAAATATTTTATTAGAAGCCATAAAGAATGCTTTAGAGCAATGGTTTGGCAGCTTCTTTTTTTAAAGAAAAGCTCAGCGGAAAAATAGTCCGCTGAGCTTTTTCTTCTTATTTTATATTCGTTAACATTAACTCTCCGTTATCTAAGTCAGCAGTATAAGTCCAGTTATATTTCTTAGTTTTTGTAGAGCCACCTTCACTTATGGAAATTTCCTCAGTAGTTTTGATGATAAGAATATCTCCATCTTGTGACCAATCATCTACATTATAAGTTACAACTTCTTCAGAGATCCCCTTTTCACTCAAGCTTTTAACAACAGATTGCTGAGCTTTATCTAATGAACTTCCAGGTTTAATATAAGAGGAAACATAGCTATAATCACCATAATTGACAGCTTCAACAAAGCCATTAATATAATTAGACATAAGAGCATCAACATTGTCATCAGAAATAGAAGTGGATTCTTCGGTAGAGGCACTTGCAGATGCCCAAGCACTTACATATTCTTTAGGCTCTTTTTCTTTCACTGTCTTTACATTTTCTGAATCAAAACCGTACGATTGACTAGTGCTATTTATAAGCCAATTCTTACTATTTTGATTGTATGTAAGTTCATATGTCCAATACTCTTCATCATCTTCTAATTCAGGTGTATCATCTTCATAATAAAAATCGGAATAATAATCTTGCTTAGTATCTACATTAACCTTCCAAGAATCACCATCGTGAAACACATTAAATGAATCCAGGTCAAAGGTAGTAGCAAGATATTTACCTTTAAAATAAATATCATTATCTTTAGCTTCTTGGATTTCATTGGAGATCTTTTCTTCATATTCGTTTGTAGTATTAGAGATTTTTTTTGCATCTCCAGAAGTATAAGCGACAATCCATTCTTTATCATGTTTAACGATTGTGTCCATTAACATCTTTTTAAATTCTTTATTATTTGTTAAATCAACCATGATATTGTTATCTTCAATTTTCATTTTATCTGTTTTGATAGTTCCCCAAGGAAACTTTGCTTCAACAGCCAGTGTCATAGAACCATCTGTAAGTACCGGTCCAAAAGTAGGGTTCTTAAACGGATTTACTCCGACATCTTTTCCATTAATAAACAATTTCCCTTTAACACCTGATTCTGAATCAATATTTGATTCTAAATAAATATCTTCACCATCAAGGTTTATAGATTTGTAAGCTTCCTTACCTTGATTAATTAATGAAACTTTATCTTTTGACACCAGATCAACAAAATCAGTCTTTAATTTAGCTTCCAGTGTATATATACCTGGAAGAAAAGGACCAATTTTTTTCTCATAATCGGGTTTATTAGATTTTCCTACCTTTTTATCATTTAAATATAATGTAGTATTTTTATAGTTTGTACCTACTGTTAGGTAAACAGAATTAATATTAAGCTCATAGTTATCATAAAACAAAAATTTACCATTCTTTTCTAACGTTACTACATTATCATTTAAGTAATCTTCTGCAAATTCATCAAAAAAATCATTGGTTTTGGCAACTTTTTGTTCTTCATACTCCGATTGTTTTCGTAATAAGGAAATAATATTCTCTACTTCTTCAGGATTTTCATCTATGTATTTCACAAAACCTTTTACACTTATGTCATCAATTTTTAACTTCTTGTCATTAGATGTAAGTAAATCAGCAATTTCTTCTGAATCTTTTTCATTTAATGCTGTTTCAAAGTTATCAATCAAACGGTCTTTATCAGTAAGGACATCGCCAGTTTTGTAAGCTCCTAAAAGTACGGCTGCACCTATACCTGCTGCAATTAAAAGTCTTTTCTTCTTCTTAGCCAATGGAGCTTTCTTGTACTCGTTTTTTGTTGTTTGTTGAATCATTTTGTTAGACTCAGTTGAAGTTATTTCTGTTCCACATTCATTACAGAACTGAGTATCTTTTTGTAGTGGACTACCACAATTTGTGCAAAAATCCATGTTGCATCCCCCTAATAATAAAGTACCAGCATAAAAACAACTACCTTTTTACTATTGTTTTTATATCCACGCATAATTATAGTACAAAATATTTATTAAATGATATAAAAAATTACATATAATACAAATTTTTGTTTAATTAATTCATTTGTTTAAAAAGTTTCAAATTCATTGTAATAAGGTGTTAACGATTTGAGGGGATGATTTTTTATGCGAGTTTACGGTCATCTGTAAAACAGGATCTTTCATAGCGGAACGAAAAGATGAGGGACTTTTTTTTCATCACATATACAATGCACTAAAATAAGAAAAACACGCTGAGTTTCCCCAACATGTTTTTCTTTAACATTAAACCACCTTCACCGATGTCCCCTTACTCACATTCCCGGCTTTGTCTTTTGCTGTTACGGTAAGATAAGTGCCCTTCTTCTGAGCCTTGATCGTTACTTTAAAATTACCCTTTGAATCTGCAGTTCCCGTTCCTATTGTTGTGCTTCCAACTTTAATCGTAATAATCGAGTTTGCCTCTGCTATTCCGGTTACTTGTGTTGTTTTTGTCGTTACTCTATTAACAGTCGGAGCTGCAGGAGGGATTTTGTCTTTCACCACTACTTTTGCAGATGAACTTACATTTTTTGCAGTATCTGATGCTGTTACATATATCGTAGCACCCGCTTTTTGAACGGGAATCTTAACATAAAAACTGCCTTTTGACGTTTCTTTTGTAATGTAACTTTTGCTGCCGATTTTGATGGTAACTGTTGTCTGTGCTTCTACGGTACCAGTAACAGCCGTCGATTTATTCGATACTTCTTTTACAACAGGTGATTTAGGCGGTGTTTTATCTTTGACGGTTAAGGTTTTCACTGAACTTTTATTACCGGCTTTATCCGTCGCCCACACTTCTACTTTTGTTCCTGCTTTTTGGAGCGGAATCGTGACTGAAAAAGTTCCCTCGCTCGTGTATTTTGTTGAATATATTTTACTGCTGATTTTTACATAAACCATAGCATTTTTTTCTGTTTTTCCAGTAACTTTCGTTAATTTATCTGTTATTTCATTAACGGTCGGCACGCTTGGTGCTATACCATCCAAAACGGTTACTACCGCTTTTTCGCTTGTTTCACCAATTCGTCTAAATGTTACGTATAATTTTTTCCATGCATTTTGTTTTGGAATGTTCACTGTAAAGTAACCATTATCCGCATAGCCCTTGCCTATTATTGTATTGCCATCTGAAACACTAAAGACTGTGCCGTCCTCTTCAGTTGTTGGTCCTCCTAAAAAACTTGAATAATTGTAAACCTTGTCTACTTGAGGAGCTGCAAACTTCAAACCAAGTGCTTTTCGAGCATTGACGCGGCCATTTCCAAACAAAGGGTCTTTCCCAGTCGTACCCAAATCATCCGCTGAATTGTATAATCGCTGAGCTACTTGTTCGTTCGTCAGATTAGGATTGTCTGCCAAGATTAGAGCTGCCACACCAGCAACAACTGGTGAAGCCATAGACGTTCCGCTCAATTCACCATAATAGCTATCCGGTAAAGTTGAATATATACTCGTACCTGGAGCTGTTATGTCTGTGTCTCCATAATTTGACCAATATGATAGTGTATCATCATCATCTGTCCATCCTACTGAAATGACATTTGGATAAGAAGAAGGATAATGAAGGTTATTTTTCCTTTCGTTACCAGCAGCTGCTATGACTACAACTCCATGTTGATACGCGTATTGAACGGCATCATTAAAAAGATCGCTATAATAATAGCCTCCTAAACTCATATTAATAATGTCTGCTCCATGTTCAACCGCATAATAAATGGCATCGATTACATCTGATGTGTAAGCATATTCGCCATCAAAAGCATCGATTGGCATGATTTTCGTATAAGGTGCTACACCGGCAACTCCAACTCCATTATTAATAGAAGCTCCAATAATACCAGCCACGTGTGTTCCATGGTCGTCTGGAGTTAAGTATTTGGTTGACCCGGTAACAATGTTATAAGGAAATACGATCCGGTTTACTAAGTCTTGCTGATATAAATCAATTCCCCCATCAATAACAGCAACAATTACATTTGGAGAACCTTTTGTTTTATCCCACGCTCTTTCCGTTTCAATCGTTTTATGATGCCATTCATCACTGAAATATTTATCATTTGGCGTATATTCTTTTTTGATTAAATAATCAGGCTCTGCATATTCGACATTTTCTCTCTTTTTTAACTCTTTAACGTACGTATGAATATCCTTTTCTTTTGGAACTTCTAGAGTTACGATTTCTTTGTTCTGGTTCACTTGATTTTCTAAGGATTCATGCCTGTTAAGGCTAAGCTTTTTCGCAGGTTCCTTAAATTTTACGATAACGCGTTCTGGAGCTTTTAATTTCATTTCTAACTTTGTATTCGTTGCTGCTCCAAGCGCCGTTTCAGGAAACTTGAATTGAAAAGAAAATACACCTACAAACATGAACAGAACGATGAGTCGTTTCATGAATAATCCCCTTTTTATACATCCATAAATTTAGATAATAACCAGTTTTATACATATGTAATAATACTATATTAATATCGGTTTTACCTTTAGAAAATTGAGAAAAGGCATTAAAATCTCTTATTTCTTTCTACTAAAAAAAGATCATAATCTGACTACTATTAATTCCGGCATTCAACAGTTAATATCCCATAAGATATTTTCCTAAATATTACATTTGTAACACGATTGTTATCATTACATTAAACTTTCAATTTCCAATTATATCGACATCCTTCGACCCCATTTGCAATTTTCAAATGCTACATTAGGTATGTATGACAAATTTTGAAAGGAATGTGATGGAATGTCGGTTAAACAATCGATTAAAAGTATACTAGCTTCATCCCTTGCTATAGGTCTAATTTCTTCTCAATTAACAATGCCTGCTTTTGCACAACCCAAGGCCAAACCTGAAAATAAGCCTCAAAAAGACAAAACTTTCAAGATGTCGATTATGCATACAAACGATACACACGCCCATATCGACAATGTGGCGAAACTAGCAACTGCAGTCAAAGAAGTTCGAGCAGCAAAGCCAGGCTCATTATTATTGAGTGCAGGTGATGTGTTCTCAGGTACACTTTACTTCAACGAGTTTAAAGGACAAGCAGACTTGGAGTTCATGAACCTGCTGAAATATGACATGATGACTTTCGGTAATCACGAATTTGATCTTGGTGCCAGCCCTGAAGGACATCAGGCGTTAGCTGATTTTATAAAGAATGCAGATTTTCCGTTTGTGAGTTCAAACGTTAACTTTTCAAAAGACGATCAGTTAAAAAACTTGTATAAGGGTTATTCTTTAAAATACAAAGATGGAAATATCTATTCAGCAGTTATTAAAAAAGTAAACGGCGAGAATGTAGGATTTATCGGACTCACTACAGAGGAAACAAAAGATATTTCAAGTCCTGAAAATGTAACATTTGAAAATTATATTAGAGAAGCAACTAAAGATGTGAAGCTATTAGAGTTATTAGATGTAAATAAGATTGTAGCCATCACACACCTTGGATATGATGACAATCCAGCCTATGACAATGATTTGGAATTAGCAAAACAAGTAAAAGGTATCGATGTCATTGTTGGAGGTCATAGTCACACACAACTGAATGCCCCTGTTATTGTGACAACAGATAAAAAAGGCAAAAAGAAGGATCCAACTGTTATCGTACAAGCCTACCAATATGAAGAATATTTAGGAACATTGGATGTGGAGTTCAATAAAAAAGGTGTAGTTACAGGACAATCGGGTCAACTAATCAAGTTAGCGGACAAAGCAGATGATCCTGAAACAGCTCAATTACTGAAGAAGTATTCCGGAAAAATCGCTGAATTGAAGAACAAGCCTACAGGTGGAGTAGCTGAAAAAGCTTTAGAAAACCCTCGTGGCAATACAGGATACAGTGTACGAAGCAGTGAGACTCCACTTGGAAACTTAATTACGGATGGTATGCTGGATAAAGCACGTGATTATAATCCAAACGTTGTGGCAGCCCTGCAAAACGGCGGTGGAATCCGAGCTGCAATCGATCCAGGTGAGATCACTTACGGAGATGTACTAACGACTCTTCCATTCGGAAACACACTTGCTACAATGAAACTGACTGGAGCAGAAATTAAAACAGCTCTTGAACATAGCGTAAGTCTGGCACCAGTGGAAAACGGCGGATTCCTTCATATGTCGGGAATGAAGCTTACTTATGACAGTACAAAATCTGCTGGCAGCCGTGTTGTTTCAATCGAATTGAAGAACACGGACGGAACCTATACAGCAATCGATCCGAGTAAGGAATATGTAATTGCAACAAATGCCTTTACCGCTAAAGGCGGAGACGGTTTCACAGTATTCAAAAACGCCTATGATCAAGGCCGCGTAACCGATCTCGGTCTGTCAGACTGGGAAAATCTCCGTGATTATGTTGCTGAACTAGGAACAGTTAATCCTCAGATTGAGAATCGAATTGTGGATGTTTCTAAACAATAAAAGTAAAGCTCGCCGGTCATTCGGCGAGCTTTTGTTATTCCTTTTTCAATGGAACGCTTATTACCGCATTTTCCGATACATCACTCGGATTGTACACTTTTACCGAAATAACGTCCGGTATGTCTTTTATAGGTGCAAAAGTAGACTTCGTAATAATTTTAACCTTACCATCAGGCAGATTCTCTATATTTCCTATGACTCCGTTGTCTGCTCCAACTTCTACAATACTATACAAATAATTCTTATTCTCTATCTTATCTTTATCGATAATCATTTCCGTTTCTAATCCGATTGCAGTCGGAGTGAATTGTACCCTTTTTACAATAATTTCTCCTCCTAAAGCTGCCATTTTCTGATTAGGTTCAAACGTGGATGACTGATCTATCTCTTTCGTTACAGGAATCTTAATATTCCATTTACCCTTTACACCTTGAATTTCAGAAAAATAGCATTCTAACGTAAAGTGATCTTCCTTTATAAAGTCTTGCGGATAAATTTGCAACTGGCCTTCATACTCATTAGCACTTAATTTCTTAAACTCATCGCCCAATCCGCCATGGAGCACAGAACCGTTTATTTTAAACTCATGCATGCCTTTCAGCAGCAAAAAATGAGATGCGCCAGCCCCGTTCGCGGGTGGATCTGGCCATTGTGTGGATGTATTATTTTTCACTTTATAATCCACCGTAAGATTATTCCCATCATAAGAAGCCTTTGTTAGCGTAACTTCAATGTCCTCAGAAACTGCTGTATATAGATGATCTTTTGTCGATTCTTGTTTATTTGCTGTATTCAATGTCTTTGCCGAATGAAAATCTTGATAAATCTGACCCATTACCGGTAGTTTTTGCAACACATCCGCTATCCCTTGAAAAACAAACCCTCCAACAAAAAGAACAAAAAAAGCAACCGTTAACAGGCTTGTAAGCACGAGCTTCATCCTAAGCGCAAAACGTTCTCTATTCGTATCCTGTCTGATCCGATTTCGTATTTCTCTATGCAATGAAGCCGGCGGCTGAACTTGATCAAGGTTATCATTGAGCTCGTTCTTAATATTTTCATTTAACATTCGTAGATCCCCGCCTCTCCTTTATCGATAGAGTGCCCATATTTTTTACGTAAAAATTGAATTGCTGTATGATGCCTGGACTTAACGGTTCCAAGCGGAATATTCAGCACACTCGCGATCTCATTCAGGGAATACTCGTAGAAATAGTAAAGGAACAAAACGGCTTTTAATTTGTAGGGCAGTGTATCGATCATAGAGCTCACCCACTGTTTATTTGTGCTTTTCATCCGTTCATCGTCATATACGTTTACTTCTTCCTTATTCACTTTCTTTAATTTCTGAATAAGTTCCATCCGTTTCCATGCTTTCAGTTTCCAATTTTTGATCTGACGAAAGACGAGACCATTGAGCCAAAATAAAAAGGGCTTTGAATCATCATAGTTAGAAATCGATTTCCAAACTTGAAAATAAATCTCATTCACCATTTCATCGACTTCCTGCTTATTCGAAGCAAGTACATAGACGGTATAATATACTTTTTGAATTGTAGCGAGATAAATCTCATCAAAGGCTGCAAGATCTCCTTCCTTTAACCGATTTATAACCGCTGGTGTAATCATGGGTTCCATCGAGGTCCTCCTATCAATAATCAATCACCCTATATTGTCACTTTCACCAGAAAAGGTTCATTTTCCCAAATTTTTTTATTCAACATAAATAAAGAGAACCACGGTATCCCGCGGCTCTCATCTTTGTATGTTAACGTTCGCAAGCGATTAAGTCTTTGTCTCGATCACTTTTTTTGTTTGCTTCATAAAGATTTTTTGAAACATACGGCTTATATTTCGTTTTTCCGCCTTTATTTTTTACATTGGCTGCTTTTGCAACTCCACCTTTGTAAGCTTTGTTTAATTCCGTACAATTTTTATATGTCTTTGCTTTCGGTGCAGCTGCTTCAGAAGGTGATGAAGCCACCCCAAGAACGACACCAGCAGAAAGTAAAATTGGCAGTATTTTTTTCATGTTTTATATCCTCCTATTTTCTAAACTATTTATTAATCCACAGAACACCTTCAGCTTTTTCTTCATAATAAGAGGTAAGCCCGGTTTGTTTTAAGAATGTTACTGGAACATATACATTTTTATTGATCATTTTCGGTCTAACGCTTAATGTGATTTTCTTTCCGTTTACGGTAGCCGTGTTATTGGTGAGTGATGCCGAAACTTTTCTGGCCCCATCCACAATCGCAAAGCTTTGAGATGACCAGTAGTACGTATATTTCATGTTATAACGCTTTGTTAAACCCGAAATTGGAACATAAAGTGTACTTCCATCACGGATAATGGATGCACCTAAACTTTGTACCTTACCAGAAGTTATCGGTGTAATTCCGTTTTTGTAACTGATTGTTTCTTTTACATTGACATAGTCTTCCACAACATATCCCGTATAGCTACCAATCTTCACCTTAAACCATTCTCCAGTTTTACCGAGAATCGTCAAAGATTGATTCAGTTTTCCTTTCGTCAAACTAGCTGAATCAGTTGTAGCAGTTTTACGGATATTAACGCCTTCATAATTGATTGTTCCTGTTACTTGCAGAGGTGTAGTTGGTATCGTCGTGATTTTGTCGTTTTGAATCACAGTGCCAGGATAATAGAATTTAAGAATATCCCTGAATCCCAACCCTTTACTTGCCATCGATTGAGCACCATACTGACTTAAGCCAACTCCATGCCCATAACCTAAAATGGTTAATTGATAATCAGTGGTTGTCGTCTTAACAGCAGATACATACTTGCTTTTTAGGCTGAGTGCATACTTTATTTGATCAGCGTTCAGTGTCACTTTTTTATACAAGCGTTTAACTGAATTATTTGAGTCCGCTATTACATTGCCTGAACTGTCTTTTGCAAAATAGGTGATATTAAAGTCAGCCTGTTTAATGCGTTTTCCTGATGTTCTTTCTTTTGACAGAGTAAAAGAATTGATGCTTACAATCTTTGCTGATTGACCAGCTGTAAGAAAACGTTTCTTTAGCTCATCAGTAAGTTTCGTATCTCTTTCTTTTACGCTGTCCCACCATAGTTCTGGATTCTTTAAGTCCAATCCTGTTAAAGTAATTTGAGTTTTATAAAATTTTGAGCTGGATACCTTTTTAGGATCATATGTATCCGCTTTTGCCGGGAAGTATGGCAGTTTAACAGCACCTACAGCTGGCCAAGCTCCAACATTCGTTTCAGTAAAGCCTCCATTTGAAGAAGAAAATAACGATTCTATTAATTTACCATTGTAAGTTAGGACTTTTCCTCTTGTTTCATAGGCAGCCTTTATGGAATCATTGTAATATTTGCTATATCCGACGTAACGTTGAAAAGAAGCTGTATCGTTAACTGATCGTTTTAAGCTTAAGGCATACATGACATACGTTCTAGCAGCGATTGCCTGTGCCCGAAGTGCATGAAGTTTGAATGCTGAACCCATTTCACCGGGAACAACACCTTTTACGTATTCCTCTACAGGGAGAATATTAATAGGTCTAATGTATGTAGCAGCCTCGATCGAAAACTTCATGGTTCCTAGATATGTTCTTTCGACTTTACCTAGAAGTGTTGTGACATGGCTAATTGAAACAGAACTTGGTTGAACAGTCAGTTCTTTTCCTTTTGTAATAAACTTGCTTCCGTCATAAAGATGAAGCTCACCTTTCAATAGTTTAACTGTGTATTTTTTATCTGAGGTTAATGTTCTTCCGCTAACCGACTCTTTGAAGCTGCCTTTGCTGATAAAAGAGAGCGAAGAAACATTCTGTATATCTTCTTTTAATAAAACAGAAACATTTGTATCCGCTGCGTTGGCTGTATTCGGTTTTGTAAAAAGAATGGAACTGAATACTAACAATACAGCAATAAAACCAATGGACCACTTCCTCATAAAACACCAACTTATCCTATTATTTACAAAATATAGTATAGCAGAATAATAGGATAATAGTAATAGAAAAAAAGACGGAATACCTAAGCATTCCATCTTTCATAATTTATTTTTCTGCACTATAACTGATTGCAGTTCGGGTACTTTCAAGCATACCTGAAGGTGTAATTGAGATATAAACTTTGCCAGCTGTTGTTCCGAGCTGCTTTAAAGAAATAGTTAAGCTTGAACCCTTTGAAGTAGAAGAAGCTAATAGCTTTCCTCCGCTTGAAGCACTATACACCTTAATCACATCGTTTTTTTGCAGTTTCGAAACATAGATCGTATCGTTTTTCTTCTTGTTGTTTGTAATTTTCACTTGGCTTGAAGCGAGTGCGTTTGCTTGTTCACCTTTATAAGTGACTGCTACTCGATCACTTTCTGCTAAACCAGATTTCGTAACACTTACATAGATTTTCCCGCTCTTTGTACCTACCTGCTTAATCGAAAGTGTAGCGGATGTTCCCGTTGAAGTTGCAGATGCAAGTAATGTTCCTTTACTGCTCGCATTATATACCTTCACCACATCACCTTTAGCTAAACCGTTTACAGTAACAGAGTCAGACTTACCTTTGTTGTTGTTTACCTTAACGTTTGCAGCTTTAACAGGGTTTGATTTCATATAAAACTTAAAATCATAGGCTTTATTATAAGAATCATATTCATTTTTTACTACGAAATAATAAGTTCCTTTATTCAGCCATACTTTTGAGTAGGAGTAACCTGATACTAGTTCGTCATCATTCGTATAAAAATAGGTATATACCCCACCATTGCTGTTCTGGATATGTCCATACCACCTTGCTCCTGGCAGTTGTTTAAAAGCTAACGAAACATTCCCGCTAGTAGGTACTGTAACCTTGTACACATCTGTATCATCAGAGTGCGAAATTCTTCCGGTATACGTATTGTTAAGCTTCGTAACAGTTGCAGATGTTAAACTATCGTTAAATTCTTTTTCATAAAAAGGACTCGCTTTAAAGCTGGCTTTTAATTTATAAGGATGATCATAAGCATAATCTGAATTGCTTACTTTTATATAATATGTTCCTTTTGGTAATCCCACTTGAGCAGTAGCATTTCCGCTTACAAGTTCACTGCTGTCTGTGTAAAACCAATCGTAAATACTGCCTGTACTATTTTGAATGTGCACATACCACTCCGAACCTGGCAATTGGTTTAAAGATAACGTTACATTACCGTCAGATGGAAGTGTGATTTTGAAGATATCGATATCGTTATAATCTTCTAAACTCCCATTATAAGTTTGATTTAAATTCATAGAATCTGCAGAAGTTAAATTATCATTAAATTCCTTCTCATAGTAATCACTTGCTGTATAACTTACTTTAAATTCATAAGGAGTTCCATAAGAGTTGCTATCATTTGCTATTTTTATGTAATATGTACCTTTTGGTAATCCTACTTGTGTAACAGCATCTCCCTCTACTAATTCACTATCGTCTGTAGTAATACTTTCGTAGATGGAACCATTACTATTTTGGATGTGCCCATACCAGCTGACCCAAGATTCTTGCTTCATAGTAAGCTGGATATTGCCGTCTTTTGGCAAAGTAATCTTATAGAAGTCAGCATCATAATAATCTCTTATTCCACCTTTATAGGATTCATTAAGATTGATTGGATTAGCAAAAGTAATACTGTCATTGAACTCTTTCTCATAATTATTGCTGGATGTAAAACTTGTTTTAAATTGATACTGTTTTCCATAAGCATTGTATTCATTTTTTACTCTGATATAGTAAGTCCCTGCTGGCAACCCAACTTGAGTTTCGGAATAACCAGACACTAGTTCGCTGTTATCCGTATAAAGATCTTCATAAATATTCCCGTTAATATCTTGTATTTTGGCATACCATTCTGCATCTGCTTGATTTTTTAAAGATAACGTCACATTCCCTGGACTAGTTAATGTGAATTTATAATAATCCTCGTCGTAATAATCTGTTACAGTTCCATAATAAGTCTTATTCAATTGAATCTGAACCGCTTCACTTACACCTGCTTGAACATAATGGTTATGTCCTACAAATAATACTGAAACAAGCATGAAAATAAATAACGTACTACTCTTTAAAATCCCCTTCAACTACCTCATCCTTTCAAATATGTAAAAACAAGATTATTTTACAGTATTTTCTTTTAAATGGGTATAGTTTACTAATATATTTTTACTATATAATTGGTAATTTTTTAAAATTTCACTTATAAAATAAGAAAACCCATCTTCTAAGGATGGGTTAAAGAGATTAAAAATCAAAACTAAATGTTTTTCCGTAGTTAAATGAACTTATTAAATTTCCTTTGGAATCGATCAATAGTGAATTAACCCTTGTCTTTTCTTGAGTTGCCCAGCTGGTTTTCCCCATTTTTAATTCAAAACGATATAATTTAGATCCTTTTTCAAAAGAATCTACCCCAAGATAAAGATGCGTTTTGGTAAATAGCCAATCTGAATTCCACATCCCACCGGTTTCAATGGTTTTAGACCATTTCTTCATACCATTGGAAATTGCAACTAGACTCTTTTCATTTTTTACATAGACCATTCCTTGTTGGTCTACCTTAAATTCAGGATACCCCTGTACTTTGTAACTCCACTTTTTCTTACCATATAGATCTTCAGCAACTACATTACCCTTTCCATCCAAATAATGGAGGATGCTGTTGTTTCCAATTTGTGGTCTAAACGCATTCTTCTTTAGCCATTTCACTTTTCCTTTTGAAGTAATCGCGTATAGCATAACAGTATCATCCATTGTAATGGCATCAATATATAATGTTCCATTCTTATCGATTTGAATATCGCTCATTAATGTATCACCAGCTAGCTTTACCTTCCATTTCAGCTTCCCTTGTGGTGTAAGTGCATATAGATATGAAGAATTATAAGGTCCGTACATCTCTGTATAGTTGCCTTGTCCAAAGTATATGGTTCCATCTTTTCCAACCACAGGCTTAGAAGGAACTCCACCCGTTACGTTATACTGCCAGATTTTATTCCCCTTTTCATTGATCGCCAAGATTGCTCCATCACGATAATTATCTTTGCTGAAACTGGAATAAACTGTTTTGTTGCTTGCTGCAGCAGGAAAATAAGCAGGAAATATCCCCTTAGCAGCCATGTAGCTAAATTTCATTTTCCCTGAAGAAGATAGTGCAGTTATACGACCGTATTCCGGTCTTGAAAAAACCTCATAAACAGATCCATCTGCTCCGAGTGATAACTTTGCACTGCAGTATTCTCCGCAATTTTTATTATTAGGATAATAAAAGGTAGATTTCTTTACTGCTGCACTTGATACCGTTGGATTTAGCACAAAAGAAATCATTAGTAATGTCAGAATAAGTATTTTCTGTATTGTTCTCATATGTAGTAACCCCTTTTTTAGACAATACAATTATATTACTTTTCTCCTAATAAATTGGCAATATGTTGTTTTTTTATAAAAAAGGAAGAAAAACCAAAAAAACACCCAGACCATTAAGAGTCCGGGTGCTTTATTGTGTTTAATATACTTTCACAGATCGTTTTCCACTCGTATTGCCAGCTGCGTCTTTTGCATGTACAGACAACATCTTATCCTTCTTTTGGGGCTTTATACTAACCTTAAAAGAACCAGTTGAGTCTGCCACGGCTTTTCCTAAGTAGCTAGTTCCTCGGTAAACATAAACCGTAGCGCCGTTCTCCGCTTTACCCGTTACATAGGTAGACTTAGTCGTTACTTTGTTTACTGTTGGAACAGCAGGTGGTGTCTTATCTATAATTTTTGTAACTTTAGGTTTACTGATGTTCCCTGCCTTATCCTTAGCAGTTACTTTAATCTCAGTTCCAGCTTTTTGTTTCGAAATCGTAAATTTATAGTTTCCGTAACGGTCTGCAGAAACACTCTTAAAATATTTCCCTGCGATATACAGCTTTACTTCTGAGTTTGATTCCGCTTTACCACTTACTGATGTAGATTTATCTGTCACGCTATAAATAATTGGCAGAGATGGTGCTGTCTTATCAATGGTGAATTTAACAGTCGTTTTGTTTCCAGCTGTATCCGTCACAGCTACAGTATAAGTACCCGCTGTTTTAACAATTGTTCCGCTCTTAATTGAAATTCCGTTTAACAAAGCACTGCCTTCATTAAAGGAAATTGTGACGTCTTTATTATAATATGCATTATTTACTACACCCGTCACTTTTGGACTTGTCTTATCAATCGTAAACTTAATCTCTGTTTTGTTTCCAGCAGCATCTGTTACAACTAAGGTATAGAGACCAGGTGATTTAACGATCGTTCCGCTGTTTATTGAAACGCCATTCAATAATGCAGTTCCTTCATTAAATGTTACTGTCACGTCTTTATTGTAAGAAGCGTTGTTTGTTACTCCACTAACTGTCGGTGCTGATTTATCGATGACAAAACTCACCGATGTTTGGTTCCCAGCTGCATCCTTAACCACTAGATTATAAGTTCCTTCTGTTTTTACAATGGATCCTGACTTAAACTCAGTTCCATTTAATTTCGCATTGCCTTCATTAAAGGTTATTGTTACTTCTTTATTGTATACACCTTCATTTTCAACGCCACTTACTAATGGAACTGTTTTATCAATTGTAAAGTTGATCGTTGCTTGGTTACCTGCTTTGTCTGTCACAATTAATTTATATATACCTTCATTAGTAACGCTAGTACCTGAAGTAAAGGCATTACCATTAAGGGTAGCCGTTCCGTCATTAAAAGTTAATGTTACATCTTTGTTATAAGAACTATTGTTTGTTACTCCGCTTACTGTTGGCGCAGTTTTATCAATCGTAAAAGTTAAAGTCGTCTGATTTCCGGCTTTATCAGTTACTATTATTATATGCTGACCTTCTTTTGCTACCTTTGATCCAGATACAAAGGCTGTTCCATCTAATGTTATTGATCCTTCATTTACTGATATCATAACATCTTGTTTATATAGTCCTTGATCCTTCACTCCTGTTACTATTGGTGCTGTCTTATCAATTGAGAAGTTTGCTGTAGTTTTGTTCCCGCCAGCATCAATTGCTTCAAAAGCATAACTTCCTTCTGCACTTACAGTAGTTCCATTAATAAATGTTGTACCATTTAACTTAGCAATTCCTTCATTAAAAGTAGGGGAAACATCATGATTATAAGCTTTATTGTTTTCTATACCTTTAACAATTGGAGCCGATTTATCAATGCTAAAGTTTACTGCTTTTTTGTTTCCAGCTAAATCCGTAACCTCTAATGAATATTGTCCTTCATTACTTACAGTTTTTCCTGTCGTAATAACCTCATTGTTCAATTTCGCACTGCCTTCATTAAATGAAATCATAACATCCCGATTATAAACCTTATTATTTTCAACTCCAGAAATTGTTGGAGCTGTTTTGTCTATCCCAAAATTAACTTTCGTAATATTCCCCGCTTCATCCATAACTTGAAGTGTATAACTTCCTTCTGTCACAACCGTAGTACCACTTACAAAAGGATTTCCATTTAATGTCGCTGTTCCTTCATTAAATGTAATCGTTTTATCAGAATTATAGATTCCGTTTTGCTCCACTCCATTTACTTGAGGCGCTATAACGTCTTTTACTTGTATTTCATAATTACTACTTATGTTTCCTTGTTGGTCACTAGCAACAACTGAAATCGTCTTCTGATCTTTCAGGTTAGGTACTTCAACTTCAAAAAGTCCATCTGAATTGATAACTGTAGAATATGATTTATCTTGAAATGTAAAAGTTACAGTTAAATCAGGGTTACCTGATCCTTTTATTACTTTACTGTTATTAGTCACTTCATCCAATTTAAACAGTTGGAAGTTCTTCGTATAAATTTCGGACTTGTTGCCAATCTCATCCTCACCAACAAACTTAAGAACAGATGATTGATCTAGTGTAATCGGTCCACTATATACAGCACTATTGGATGTCGGATCATTTCCGTCCAAGGTATAATAAATCTTACCGTCTTTTGAAAGTGAAAGTTCGATGTATTGTGTGCCTAAATAAATACCTTCTGGTTTATCAATAGATACAACAGGTTGGTCATTGGTATATACTTTATAGTTCTTGTATGTTGTGTTTCCAAATACATCAATAAAAGTAAAAGTAATTTCTTTTCTATCACCAACATAGTAATCAGTGAATCTAAACGTTCCATCACTTCTTACATTTAGTTTTTGGTTATCTAAATAGACATCAACAACCGGTATTGTTGCACCTCGAAGATTTATTTTGCCATCTTCCTTAATTAAAGGAGTGTCATACAATTGAATTGGTACTTCACTCAATGGATAAGTAGTAGCAACCATTGAATAGATTGAATTACTTCCACTTAAAGAAACATCTCCATTAAAGTAAGAGTATCTATAACCCATATAAAAGCTTCTAGCATTAATATAGCCATTTATTTTTAAACCACCATAACTCCTTAAAGCTCCAAGAACATATACATTTCCATTAATCGTTACATTTTGATTGATGGTTAAGATCGCTTGTGGTCCGATATATACATCACCGTTTATTGTTTGATTCGACCATGATTCGTTATTCATGACAAACTTATGTCCTAATGATGTTATCGGTTTTAATACTATAAAATTACCAGAATCCAATCCAATTGATATTGTTGTTTTATTATTGTTTAAATCGGTAATTTCTGCATAGGCAACCTTCCATTCTCCATACTCTGAATCTGATGGAATATAGTAGTTATTTCTAAATAATCCATCTGAATCTTTTGATAGAGTAATCGATTCTGTTTCACCTGATATAGGCTTTACATAATTCACAACAACACTCTTCACTAACGTATCGTCGGATGCGTCAACTGTTATACCTAGATTATCGTTTGTTTCGACTGTTGATTTATCAATATTTATACTATTAAATGTTGGATTTATGTGGTCTTGCGTGTAATCATGAAATGTGAAATTTGTCCCAGCAAACGGCCCCATAAATCTTTCGTAATTACCTGCATTGTCCATCAAATCAAAAAAGTATATTTGCCATTCCCCAGGCTCCATAGATTCTTTCATCGTTATAGAACCTTCATACCCTCCAATAGAAGCATTATACGGTAAATACACCCATTGATCCTTGTGAGTAATAGGAGATTTATAGATTACAGGCAAGGATGAGTTTACTAATCCCGATTCTGTATCCTTAGCTTTAATCGTGATTGTTACCTTATCTCCTACTCTTACATCTGTCTTATCTATATTAATGCCCTCAAGGATAGGCTTGGTAACATCAGTCGTTGTTCCTGTAAGAGTAAAACTACTCCCATCTACTGGGCCCATGATTCTATCGTAATTACCTGCGTTATCCATCAGATCAAAGAAGTATATTTGCCATTCCCCTGACTCCATAGAGTCTTTCATCGTTATGGAACCTTCATACCCACTGATAGAAGCATTATAATGTAAATATACCCATTGGTCCTTGTGAGTTATAGGAGACTTGTAAATTACCGGAACCTCTGATTCTACTATTCCTGACTCTGTATCATGTGCTTTAATCGTAATCGTTACTTGATCTCCAACATTTACATCTGACTTATCTACACTAATTCTATCAAGGATAGGCTTGGTAACATCAGTAGTTGTTCCTGTTAGAGTAAAACTACTCCCAGCTATTGGACCCGTGATTCTATCGTAATTTCCAGCGTTGTCCATCAGATCAAAGAAGTATATTTGCCATTCCCCTGACTCCATAGAGTCTTTCATCATTATGGAACCTTCATACCCACCTATAGATGCATTGTAAGATAAATAAACCCATTGATCTTTGTGAGTAATAGGAGATTTATACACTACAGGTAAGGATGACTCGACTAATCCTGACTCTGTATCATGGGCTTTTATCGTAATTGTTACTGGATCTCCCACTTTTACATTTGTTTTATCTATACTAATACTTTCAAATACAGGTTTTGTAACATCAACCGCAGCGGATATTTTTAAGCCTGAAAATTGTGAGAATATCAAACAGACTAATAAAAACTTTAAGCATTTCTTTTTCATATTGACTCCCCTATTTATACAATCTCTTTTTCTATCAACCTTATATATTATAATTTTTCTATAATTTAAACAGTAGTATCTGTAAAAAATAATATTAATTTGTTTTTGTAATTCTCTTTGATCGCATAACAAACACACCCAGGCTTTGGTTAGCCTGGGTGTGTTAAATAATTCCTACATTTACTAAGATGATTTTATTAATATATTAATTACTACATGTAGGCTCTCTTATCTTACTAAGATTTTTTCAAATTCTAAGATATTCTCTTGGATTTCTTCCCACGTCATATATAAACGGACAATATCTTCTTCAATAAGTTGTGATCCAGTTTGTACTTCAATGAATTCTAAATCTGTAATTGCTCTAACTGCATGTTTATCCCCAGATTTAATTTGCAGGACATCACCAGGTTTAACAAAACGAAGTTTATCATTAATAATAAATTCACCTTCACCTTTAATGATTGTCCAAACCTCATCTCGATAGTCATGTAGCTGATAACTTAAGTTTTTACCAGCAGCTACGCCTATACGTCTTGTTAAAACTTCTTTTCCTTCTTTAAACTTTGTGTAATCTAAAACACGGTACCATCCCCAACGACGCTCTTCATACATTGGACGGTTATTAAACTCACCTACTAATTCTTTTATGCGAGGACTAGCCTCTTTATCGGAAACTAGAATTCCATCTGGACTAACTGCCACTACTAAGTTAGAAACACCTAATACTGTAACTGGAATATCTAATTCATTAATTAAATGGACATTGTTACTATCTTTACTAATAACACCTTTGCCAATTTGGGAGGTAGCCATTTCTTCTGTTAGTGTATTCCAAGTTCCAAGGTCTTTCCAGTATCCCTCGTATGGAAGAACAACAATATTTTTTGTTTTTTCAACGACTTCATAATCAAAACTTATCTTAGGTAATTGATTATATTGTTTTAATAGTTCTTCATATTGAATGGGTAATCCTTTTTGTTCTAGGATAGATATAATATATCCTAATTTAAATGCAAAAACACCACAGTTCCATAATGCACCATTGCTAATTAACTCACTCGCTTTATCTTCAGATGGTTTTTCCGTAAACCGAGCAACTGAAAGAAAATCTTCTCCACTCTCATTAACATCAGGAACAATATAACCATATTTAGAAGAAGGATAAGTAGGTTTAACTCCAATTAATGCTAGCTGAGCGTCACTATCCTTAATGGTTTGCTCTAGATCTTTTATACGATTAAAAAATTGATCATCTACATATGGATCAACTGGTAAGATAGCTACAACTTCACCTAGGTTAGCACCCTTATGGCTATATAGATAAGAAGCGGCTAAAGCAATAGCTGGGAAAGTATCACGTCGACTCGGTTCAATAATTAAGCCAGCTTGATTATCAAGCTGACTTTTAATCATATCTTCTTGTGATTTTCCTGTTGCTATTATTGTAGAATCTTCTAAACCTACATTTTCAATTTGCCCCCAAACCCTTTGAACCATAGATTGCAAGTTATAATCAGTATCCTCTAGTACTTTTAAAAACTGCTTTGAACGTGAATCATTTGATAATGGCCAAAGTCGTTTTCCAGAACCACCAGATAACAAAACTATTTTCATTATGAAAATCCCTCCATATAAAATGAAAAAGCCAGGTTAATTAACCTGACTTCTCCACCAATTTAATGTGTCTTCTAGACTTTCGTTTAAGTTATATTTTTGACTCCAACCGGTTTGTATTTTAAGTTTAGAGGAGTCACCAGCAAACTTCTTAATATTGGAAGGCCTAATTTTTTTTTCATCTTTTTTTATTTTTATTTTCTTGTTCGATAGGCTGATCAATATATTAAGTATACTTTTAATTTCAATAGGTATACCTGAACTAATATTAAAAATTCCAGATTCAATATCTGATTCTATTAATAGTACATATGCTTCTACAATATCTCGAACATCAGTAAAATCTCGAAAACTACTTAAATCTCCTACATTTATCTCAGGTTCTATGAGACCAGCTTCAATCTCAGCAATTTGCGAAGCGAAGTCACTTACTACAAATCCTTTCTTTTGCCCAGGACCAAAGTGATTAAACGGTCTTAAATGTATTAATTTTAGATTTTCTTTTTTCGCAAACTGAAAAGCAATTTGACAACCTAACATTTTACTTGAAGCATAAGGATTTTGAGGGTTACAAATTACCGATTCATTAATTATTTCATTATGCATAGCTGATAACCCGTATTCTTCACTTGACCCCACTGTAATAATTTTTGAATCAGGTACTACTTCACCTACCATTTGCACTAAATTAATAGTTCCAATAGTATTCGTATTAACTGTCTCAGCAGGGTATTTCCATGAATTAGGCACACTACTTTGAGCAGCCAGATGAAATATTACATCTGGTTTTATTTTTTGCAAAGCTTTCTTAATACTGTCTTTAGAAGTGATATCAATTCTAATAGAATTAAAACTATCGTTTAGATATTTTGTTCTATAACCAACAATCACTTCATGATTTCTTTTCAATAATTTAGTTACTAAATGTTCACCTACAAACCCACTTCCACCAGTAACTAAAACTTTCATTTGTTTTTTCACCTTTTATATTTCTTTCTTTATTCTTTCTAAATCTGCATCTACCATCATAGTAATTAATTCATTTAATGAAGTCTTAGCTTCCCATCTTAATTTTTCTTTAGCCTTTGCTGGGTTACCCAATAATACATCAACTTCAGCTGGCCGATAAAATTTAGGGTCGATAACAACATGGTTTTCATAATGTAAACCAACATGCTCAAATGCAATTTTACACATTTCTCTTACAGTCGTTGTTCTTCCAGTGGCTACGACATAGTCATCTGGTTGATCTTGTTGCAACATTAACCACATCGCCTCAACATAATCACCAGCAAATCCCCAATCACGTTTTGCATCAATATTACCTAGTCTTAAATCTTTTTGTAATCCTAATTTTATTCGTGCTACTGCATCAGTCACTTTTCTTGTTACAAATTCAATTCCTCTAAGTGGCGATTCATGATTAAACAATATTCCACTTGATGCATGCATGTTAAAACTTTCCCTATAATTCACAGTAATCCAATGACCATACAATTTAGCAACTCCATATGGACTTCTAGGATAAAATGGAGTAGTTTCTGATTGCATTTCTTCTTGAATAAGTCCGAACATTTCACTTGTAGAAGCTTGATAGAACCTAATTTCTGAATTTGTTAAACGAATAGCTTCTAGTATATTCGTTACTCCAACACCTGTTACTTCAGCAGTTAGTATAGGTTGCTCCCAAGAAGTACCAACAAAACTTTGAGCAGCAAGATTGTATACTTCTACTGCTTTTGAGATATGTAATGCACGAATTAAAGATGTTACATCTGTCATATCACCTTCTAGAAGTTCAACATCATTTTTAATACCTAAATAATCTAGTCGCCAAGAAGTGTCAGTACTCCGCCTAGCCATAACTCCAAATACTTTATATCCCTTTTCTAGTAAAAATTTTGCTAAATACGCCCCATCTTGTCCAGTAATTCCTGTAATTAAAGCAGCTTTCATGTTTTTTATCCTCCAATAGTGATTTTATTATAAACTCTTTTATATTCTTCATTAATTTTGTGAGCAACTTCATTCCAAGAAAAATGAGTTTGTCTTTCTAAACATTTTCTTTGAAGTTCTCTATAATTGTAGCTCTCATTTATCACTCCTAATAATGCTGTTATAAGGCTCTCTTTACTTTTAGGATTAAAATATATAGCTGCATCACCCCCAACTTCAGGTAAAGAAGATGAATTTGATATTATTACTGGTGTCCCACAAGCCATTGCTTCCAATACTGGAAGACCAAAACCTTCGTAAATTGATGGAAATACAAAGTAATCGGATAATGAGTAAAGACTTCTTAATTCATTATCTGATACATAACCTGTAAATATAATTTCAGAATTCATATTATGGGATTGCACCATTTCAAATATCTCACTTTTTCCCCAGGCATTTCTACCTGTAATCACTAATTTATAATTATTTTTATTTTGTTTTTTAAATTCAATAAAGCTTTCAATTAAAAAAACAAGATTTTTCCTTGGTTCGAGACTCCCTACAGTCAAGAAGAAATTAGTTGGTAATTGATATTTTGTTTTAATCTTACTTAATAATATTTTGTTTTTTTCAGGAAAAAAATTTTTAGAAATTGAAATACCTGAGTTAGTGATTTTTTCTTTTTCACCAGGGAACATCTCTTCCAAATCATTTTTTGAGGAATTAGATATTGTTATAATTTTATTTGCAATTTTAATCCCTCTATTAGTTAAAGGTTTCATATAAAGACGGTTTTTTAGTGATAATGTATGGACGTATTTCCACATAGTTGCATCAAATACAGTAAATATAGTATTTTTTTTTACCAATAGGGGAGGTGGAAATGCTGGGAAATGAATTAAATCGGGCTTCAATTTATACGTGATAAAAGGGATCCATATTTGTTCTGTTAATAATTGCGATTTAAAAGGGCTTAATATTGTTTTGAAATTTTTAGGAAACTTAATATCTTTAGGGACTTCATTTCTAAACAATATATAATAAGAATTTTCAGGATTATAATCTAATTGTCCTAAATGTTTTATTAAATTTAAAGTGTAATTTTCTATCCCAGTTATCTTTCGAGCTAAGCTGGTTCCGTCAATGATAATTTTCACATACATACTCCTTAAATATGTTTAACTTTCAATGGTTTTTTAACAAACTTAATTAATTGTACAGACATTTCTTTATTAAAAACTAAAGAAAAAATAATATAAGATAATGTTCCTACTAAGATTAATAATACCAATCTTAATAAAGGGAGCATGCTCAGAGTAAAATATTTTGCAATGTTAAGAACTATCAGCATTCCACACGTGGAATATATAATTTTATTAAAGCTTTTATAAAATGCTAAATTGTTTAATAAGAGTAATTTATTAACCAAATTCAACTTAATGAAATCAAATATTAATGTTCTAAAAAGTATTCCAAAAGAAATTCCTATTAATCCATATTTAGATGTTATAACTATAACTATAAATAATGTAATAAATGAAAACACATTTAACCACATTTCAATTTGCGGCTTGCCTAACCCATTAAAAACAGAACCACCAATTGTACTTATCGAAGTAATTAGTCCAGATAATAATAACAATTTGAGAACGGTAACTGATTGTAACCATTCAGATCCATATAACACTAATATAAAGTCATGAGCAATAACTATTAATCCACTACAAAATGGAAATGAAATAAAAGACACAGCTTTAACAATGTTTATATAAATTTCTTTCACTTTTAATATGTTAGATTTGTTATTAGATATTTCTGGAAATGCGATCTTGTTAAAAGAGCCCGATATATAGTATCTTGCAAGAACACTCCATTGAAATGCAATTGTATATAAACCCAAACTTTTGCTTCCAAGCATTCTCCCTATTAGTAAATAATCTATATTGTTATTAAAATATATAAAAGTTTGAGAGCTTAGAATTTTACTACTATAAGGAATCATATTCTTAAATAAATCAAAATTAAATTTTGTAAAATAAATTAATGATTTCGAAGTTATTAAAAATAATATTGAGCATATAGCTGGTTTTATAACTAATCTTGATGTTATTGCAAATAAGGGACTTCCATGATAAGCAAATATAATAGCTGCAATACTAGAACTAATCTCTCCGATTATTTCAATAATTGTTATTTCCTTAATTTTTTTATACTTTAGAAATAATGCTTTACTTGTAATACCAAAAGAGCCCAAAAATAATCCAACTGAAATTATTTTTATCGTTTTTTCGACTAATTCAATATTGTAAATATTTGAAACTGGAAAAGAAATTATAAAGAGGAGAGTAGATAAAAAAATGGTAAGAAAAACATTAGTCCAGAAAGCTGTTGCAATTTCATTTTGATTTATTTTATTTTTATATATTAGGTATGAATTCACACTTGATTCTTGAAATACCTGAGCTAAAACTGTAAACACTTGGGATATGGCTAATATTCCAAAAATTTCCGGATTTAAAAGTCTTGCTAAAACGACATTGGTTATTAAAAAAACAGATTGGTTTCCTATTAAATTAATAAAAGACCAAATAGAATTTTTAAACATATAGAAATCTCCTAATTATATAATCCTAAGTATATTTTTTTCATCTGATTTCCTATCCTCTCCCAATCTAAGTCTATAATTCTTTTATCAAAAGTACTTTTATCAATTGTCAATTTCATGATTTTTTCCATTGCGTACGATAAACCTCCTATATTATTGAATAACACGGAAGTATTATCATCAAAATATTCTCTAAAAAATGGAGCATCTAATGCAACTATAGGTTTATAAAAGCTTAAAGCAAGAATTGCTGATGAAGATGTCGTAATATTTTTAAAAGGTAAAACTACGGCGTTACAATTATCTAACAAGGTACTTAATTCATCATCAGGAATAAATCTTAGATCTAAATATATATTTTCAGTCCCTAAATATTTATTAAGCTTTTGGTTCATAAAATAATCTGGTTTCCCAGCAATAATTAGAGATATATTATTTTTTTTCTCTTTTAACTTTATAAAACTTTCTAGTAATTCAATTACACCTTTGTATTCTTTAATTGCTCCACAAAATAAAAAGATAAAATTCTTCTCTGGTATATTATATTTTTGTCTAATGTCATACATTGATCTTTCTTGATTGTATAATTCAACATAATTACCTATCGGAATAACCTCAATATGTTTATTTTCTATATTAAACTCATTAATAGCTTCCTTCTTAATGAATTCACCTGCAGTAATAATTAAGTTGGAAATACTAATAATTTTTTTTCTTATAATTTTTTCCATAAACTTATACTTATATTTATGAGGATATAAATTGTGTAGTGTCCATACAATTTTACTTCCCTTAAGTTTCAAAACTGATAATACTAATATTAAAGCTATTGCTTTAAAAGTCATAACCATTAAAGAATTACTTTGATATAGTGAATGAGGCCAATGTAAATGAAGTATTTCATTTTTTTTTATATCTAAAAAATTTCTTTGACGGAAGTTCGTTACATTCACACCATATTTCTCGATAGATGAGGAAAGCATATTATTGTATGGGTTTTCTTTATTAGTTTTTGGAAACATCCAAACTTTCATTTTTATCCTCCTTTGTTTTCTTAAATTCTGCATAAACAGATATTGATAGAGTTAAATAAATAATGAAAAACCAATAAAGTTGTTCTTTATATAAAGTCCAATCAGAGAAATTAAATATAAGTATTGTTACTAAACCAATTAAAATACTGATTGCTTTTAATACCATTTCACCTTTTCCTCTAAACAATATATTTAACATTTTAATTATAGACATTAAAAGAATGATTAAATAAATTATTAAATAGAAAATGCCGTTTTCTGCCCAAAGTAATAAATAGAAATTATGAACTGGCTGTGTAAATGCAAATCCACTATTTCCCTTTAAACTAATATATTCTACATAATTATTAGCCCCTACTCCAAATAAAAAATTCTTGGTGTTCTCGGATATAACAGAAACTGCCAATTCAGAAAGGTAAAGTCTATCATAAAATTGTTTAATAAAATCCGACTCAATTAACCTTGTATATAGGAAAGAATAAATAATATAAATTAAAAATAAAACAGAAAATCCAATTACTAAATTCCGACTAATATTATTAAAACTAAATAGTTTGTTTTTTTTTCTATTTAATAAATAATTTTTTAATGTAAATATTAAAAGAAAAATAATTATCAATAACATTATAGATATTCTAGCGTTTGATAAAATAATTGAGATCGTCGATAGAATAATAGAGAACATTATTAATACTTTAATGTGAAATTTTTTATTTAGTTCTTTTGAGGTATTAGCAATCATAATTGGTATACATAATAATAGAAAAAAAGCATATGATGCGGGATGACCTAATGTACCACTTATTCCCCTCTCGCTTTCATCCACTCCTTTTCTAAAGGGATTAATGTCTTCCCCCAGAAAACTTATACCTAATGGTCCATCTAAATATATTTGCATAAAACCTATAAAAGTTTGCAAAATAATATTTATAACTAAACCTATTGTAATTAAATCCCATATTTCTTCTGTCTTCTTTTGTAAAATAGAAAATAAAAACAGAATAACAAAAAAATATCTAATAACTATATAGAATGGAGATATTTTATTTAGAGAATAAAACGCAGATATTAAAGTTAAAAATAATAATCCAATTAATAAAATCATCTCTAAATTTAATGTGAATCTAAAATTCCCCTTAATAATATTTATAAAAAAAAGGAAACACGTTAATAAATATAATTGATTTATTACAATACTTGTATTTATTCCTCCAATATAATAATTACTATATATAGTAATACTAAAATCAAAAGATAAAGACGAAAAGATTAATATTAATAATATTTTTTCTAAACTATAATTAAGTACGGAATAAAGTATTATAGTAATAAAAATTATCAGACATAGAAGACCATACTTTTTAAAGTAAACAATATAAGGTAATAAACTAAATATAAGAGAGATAAAAAAGACTGTTAATAAAATAAATATTTTTCTGTTAAAAGGGACTTTTGAAATAGAAAACAAAAAATATCACATCCAATACTACTAATAGTTCTTAGATTTCATTATATATATTCATAACTGAATTTACATGTTGACTTATATGAAAATTCTTTTTTGTATACATTATTTTATACTTTTCATCTGTTTGAGTTTTATTTTGTAAAACATTAACAATTGCAATAGCTAGGCTACTAGGGTTAGAACATTCTGCAATAAGTCCACATTTTGGTGAATTAATAATAATTTCTGGTGCACCACCCGAATTTGCCACTACAACTGATGTTCCCATCGCTAACGATTCAATTATAACTCTTCCAAATGGTTCATTTTTTGAATAGTTAACTACTACATCTAAAGATTTCATAATGTTAGGTATGTCTTTTCTTTGACCAAGAAAATATACATTTTCACTTATTTTTAGCTGATTAACCCTGTAATGCAACTCATTTAAATAACCTTTCTCTCCAGTTAAAATTTCATCACCAACAATAATTAATCGAAAATCATCTATATATTTTTTAATTATTGGGATAGCTTCTATCATATGGTGAAAACCTTTCCATCTGTTCAGTCTACCAATCATTCCTATCAATACTGTTTTCTCATCTATATTCAATTCTTTTCTGAGATTAGAAGAAGTTAATTCAAAATTAAAAACTGAAAAATCTATTGCATTAAATATCGTTTGACATTTTCCGGTATGTGGAAATTGTTTTTCTACAGCTTTAGAAATTGTTATTACCTTGTCTGATAAGAAATAAAAAAAAGTTTTAAACATCCTGCTTTTATAAAAATCTCTAACATGCCAAATAGATTTTACACGCGTTATTTTAGCTGATATTAAACCATATATTGCTGAACGATATGTGTTTACATGAACAATATCTATTTTTAATCCTTTGATTATTTTACAAATTTTAATAATATCAACAAGAAATAAAGGGAGTTTTTTTATGCTATCTTGCTCAATATGAATTATTTTTACTTCTTTAAAATTTTTAATATCATTAATGATTTTCTTACTCAATTCACTATTGGTTGGTGAAATTAAGATCGGAATAAATCTTTCATAATCAAGATATTTTATTAAGTAGTAAAGGCTATGCTCAGCTCCACCCATTTCTTTAGCATGATCAATAAATACGATTCGCTTTTTTTTCAATTCATATATTCCTTTCGTTTGCTTATATAATGCCAAATTTCTTTTAAAATAATTATTAAAAAGTATGAATCATTAACGATATACCTTTTGAATAGCCTTTTTGGTTCTCTTAATAATCTGTAAAACCATTCTAAACCGATATTTCTTAAAAGTAATGGTGCCCTATCAATTTCACCGGCCATGAAATCTATTGTAGCGCCAACACCAATATTGACATTAGTAATTAACTTTTCTTTATTCTCATTAATCCAATATTCTTGTTTAGGAGTGCCCAGTGAAACCAACAAGATATTGGCTCCAGAACTATTGATTCTCATTAAAATTTCATCATTTCTTTCGATTGACAAAAGCTCTTCTGGTGAGGGCGAATACAAATCAACTATTTTTAAATCAGGAAATTTACTCAATAGATTTCGTTTTGCTTTTTCTGCTATTCCTTCCGCAGCACCTAATAAAAATATTTTAAAATCATATTCATTTGATTTTCCACAAATTTCATACGATAAATCAACACCTGTAACTCGTTCAGGAATGCTATTTTTTATTAGCTTTGATGACCAAACTATTGGCATGCCATCAGCAACTACAATATCTGCATCTTCAATTACTTTTTTAAATTTTAAATTTTTATTAGCTAATACAACATGGTCTACATTAGCTGTATGAATATGTATTCTTTTATTATTTTTAACTTTATTGTTAATTTCTTCTATAAGTTCTTTCAAAGTTATTCTATTAAAATTTATATTAAATATTTTTGTTGTTTCCAAAGTAAGTCTCCTATTAATAAAATTAATATGCACTATTATCCTTACATAAAATAACTAAAAATGTTTTAAATATTATTTTCAAATCTAATAGTGTATTCCTTTTAGATATATATCTTAAATCTAATTCAACCATCTGTTCGAAACCTATATTATTTCTTCCACTTATCTGCCATAAACCTGTGCAACCAGGAGTAACCAACAGGCGTTGATTATGATAATCAGTATACTGTTCTACTTCTCTAGGAAGTGGAGGTCTTGGACCGACTAAACTCATTTCTCCTTTTAAAACATTCCAAAGTTGGGGTAATTCATCGATGCTAGTTTTACGAATAAGTTTTCCTATTCTGGTAACGCGTGGATCTTCTTTCATTTTAAACATGGCCCCAGAAATTTCATTGTATTTTAATAGTTCTTCTAACTTTATTTCTGCATCTGATACCATCGATCGAAATTTATACATGTTAAACTCTTTACCATGTTTACCTACACGTTTTTGTGAAAAGAATACTTGCCCTTTTGGGTCTTCTAGTTTTATTAATATCGATACAATTATAAATACCAAAGATAATGAGATAAACCCTATAAATGCTCCAAAAATGTCTAAAATTCTTTTTAATATAAGATAAATTCGTGTGTCATTGTCAGATACAAAAGCTTGTTTCTGAGGAGCAGCATGCGTGCTAACAGCTAATTTTCTTTCTGCTACTACTGGCATTTCAAAACCTCCCCTTTAAGATTTTATTTATATAATTCCCACTACTTCTTTCATGTTTACAGTTGGTCTTCCCATCGAATAATATTCAATATTTGATCTGTTAATTGTTTCGATATCAAAACAATTACGACCATCAAAAATAATAGGTTGTTTTAAGTTGGATTCAAAAATATCGAAATTAAATTCTCTAATTTCTGACCACTCAGTAAGGATTAATACTGCATCTGCATCTTTTATTGCATCAATGATGTTAGTTTTAAAAGTAACCTTTGGATCCAAAATTTTCTTTGCATTATCTGTAGCAATTGGATCATAAGCAATAACTTTAGCACCTTGTCTGATTAAATGGTTTGTAATCGGAATCGATGGAGCTTCACGCATATCATCTGTATTAGGTTTAAATGCCAACCCTAGTACAGCAATATGTTTTCCTTCTAAATTCTCAAATCGTTTATGAAGTTTCGTTAATAAAATACTTTGCTGTTTTTTATTTACTTCTATAACACTTCTTAAAAGCTCAAAGTCATATTCAACATTTCCAGCAATTTGAACAAGAGCTTTTGTATCTTTAGGGAAACAAGAGCCACCATAACCGATACCTGCATTTAGAAATTGAGAACCGATTCGTTTATCTTGTCCCATTCCTGTTGCAACATCTTCCACGTTAGCTCCAACTTTCTCGCAAATATTGGATATTTCATTAATAAAGCTAATTTTCGTTGCGAGAAACGCATTAGCTGCATACTTTATCATTTCAGCACTGCGAATATCTGTTTTAAAAATAGGAAGACCAAAAGGTTTATTAATTTCTTCTATTACATTAGCTGCTTCTGGATTTTCAGCACCGATAACGATGCGATCTCCATTGAATGAATCATAGATAGCAGCTCCTTCTCTAAGGAATTCAGGATTTGATACAAGTTCAACCTTCACATCATTTACTAAATGATTTTGAATTGTTTCTTTAATCCAGTGATTCGTTCCTACAGGGACGGTACTTTTTGTAACGGCTACTATATCTCTTACGGCATGTTGAGCGATATTAACAGCTACTTGTTCAACGTATGAAAGATTAGCGGATCCATCTTCCTTTTCAGGTGTTCCTACTGCGATGTAAATGACTTCAGCAGATTGAAAAGCCTCAGAATAATCTGTTGTAAAGTTTAACCGCCCTGCTTCTAAGTTTTTTTTCATTAGTTCTTCAAGACCAGGTTCATAAATAGGAGAGATACCTTGTCTCATTTTGTTTATTTTTTCTATATCAATATCTATACATGTAACGTTATGGCCTATTTCGGATAAACAAGTTCCTGTTACTAATCCAACATACCCAGTGCCTACTACAGCAATTTCCATGCTTTTCAATTGCTCCTTTAATTGTTTGTAATGTTTTTTACATATTTAATACCTAACGAAAAAGCACTTATTAAGTGTTCTTTCATTAGGTATCAAAAGTTCCTTTTTGTTTGTAAAGCGTTTTCATACACTTCATCTTTTGAATTTAAAAATAGAGAGGGGCATTTAACCCCACCTCACACCACACCTTTGACGACTTGCGTCTAAGGTCTAAACTACTTCTTCACCCACAATGTGACCGAGTGCCTCCATTGATATAGGTAAGGAGGCATCACCTTTTAAAACAATTAGATTGTTACTTTAATTTCTTCTAGTAATTTTTCAAGTTCTGGTAACAGTTGACGGCTGATCTCTTTGTCTCTTAATGCGAAATCAATCGTTGTCATAATGAAGCCTAGTTTTTCACCAACATCGTATCTTGTGCCTTCAAAGTTATAAGCGAATACGCGTTGGAAGGTGTTTAATTTCTGGATGGCATCTGTTAACTGAATTTCCCCACCTGCACCTGTTTCTTGTGTTTCAAGGTGAGTGAAGATCTCAGGTGTTAATAAATAACGGCCCATGATTGCAAGGTTAGATGGTGCAGTACCTGGCATTGGTTTTTCTACAAAGTTGTTTACGCCATACAAGTTTCCGATTTGGCTCATCGGATCAATGATTCCATAACGGCTTGTTTGTTCGTCTGGTACTTCTTGAACACCGATGATGGATGAACCTGTATTTTCATATTGTTCAATGAGTTGTTTTAAGCAAGGCTTTTCACCTTGAACGATGTCATCGCCCAGTAATACAGCAAAAGGCTCGTCCCCAATAAATTTTCTTGCACAATATACGGCATGACCCAAACCTTTTGGTTCTTTCTGACGAATATAATGTATATCAGCCATTTTTGAAGTGTGTTGAACTTTTTCTAGCAACTCGAATTTTCCTTTTTCATATAGGTTTTGTTCGAGTTCGAAGGCATGGTCGAAGTGATCTTCGATTGCACGCTTTCCTTTACCCGTTACAATAATAATGTCTTCGATGCCTGATTCGATGGCTTCTTCAACTATGTATTGGATAGTTGGCTTATCCACAATTGGAAGCATTTCTTTAGGCATGGCTTTTGTTGCAGGCAGAAAACGGGTCCCTAATCCCGCTGCCGGTATAATCGCTTTTCTTACTTTTTTCATTTTTAAGATTGTCCCCCTTTAAAAAATCCCTAAAAATTTCTTTTTCTTTATATGTGAAGGCTGTTCGATTAGAACACTTTCGCCTTTCCAAACGAGTTCTGCGTTTTCTTGTAAATAATATCTAGTTTCTGTTCCGAACTGTTTTTGAACAGTTTCATAGGCTTGCGTCAAATTAAAGCTGCGACCCGTTACATTATGGGCATCAGATGCAATAAAGTGACACATGTTTGCTTTGATTAAGTCATGGGAGAAATTCATTATTTTCTTCCCGAAGTTTCCGTTAATGGAGTTGGCTGTCAGCTGTGTGAGTGCACCCGAAATGATAAAATCATATAACTGATCTGGATTTTCGATAATTGCACTATTTCTCTCTGGATGAACAATAATGGGTTGATAGTTTCTAAGGCTAAGTTCATAGAGAATTTCTGCGGCATAAGTTGGGACACTGCTGGAGGGAAATTCAATTAATAAATATTTTGCTATGTGATGTAATGGCATTAATAAACCCCGATCAAGATCCTCAATTAGTTCTTTGTACAAGCGGATCTCTTGTCCGGGTATGATGTCGAGAGGAATATTTCTTTTATGTAATTCCTGATTAAAGTTCTCTACTTCGAATTCAATGCTTGGTTTGTCATTTTCATATCTTCCATTTCGATGATGCGGGGTTGCATATAGATGTGTGATTCCTTCTGCTACAGCAGCCTCTGCCATTTTGATAGCATCTTCCAGTGTCTGTGCCCCATCATCAATTCCCGGTAAAATATGACTATGTATGTCAATCATAAAACTAGTTCCATCCTTTTTAGTGACTATAGAACTAGTACTTCAGAAAACTAGTTCTATAGACTTGATTTTGGAATCATAACGCTATATTACCATAGCTACCATTTTTTACAACAGGGGTATTTTGTCGAATATTGTATTTTTACGTAAAGATATTGCTAATTTTTTCCGTAATAGTAATAATAGTTGTCATTTTGTATTTCTTTGCCGTTTAATACCGTTCCAATGATGTTCGCTTGGGCATGTACCAGTAATTCCTTTGCCTTAACAGCTGCATCTATTTCTGTTTTACCACTCGATACCACTAAGATTACACCATCCACTTTATGTGAAAGTAGTTGACCATCCGTTACAGCCAATACTGGAGGGGTATCAAATAATACATAATCATACATAACACTTGCTTCTTCAATTAAGTTATCCATAGATTTAGAATTAATTAGCTCTGAGGGATTTGGAGGTACAGGACCACTTGGCAGTACATCAAGATCAGGAATATTAGTAGAAACTACAGTATCCTTTAAAGCTACCTGTCTCGTTAATACATTTGTTACTCCATAAATGTTACTTACTTTAAACGTATAATGGACGGTAGGTTTACGAAGATCGCCATCTACAAGAAGAACTCTTTTCCCTTGTTGGGCAAGGACTACCGCTAAGTTTGCTGCAGTGGTCGACTTCCCTTCGCCAGGCCCTGATGAGGTGACCATTAATTTTTTGAAATCCTTATCAATTGAAGCAAATTGAATATTCGTTCGAATTGTTCGGTACTGTTCTGAGATCGGAGACTTCGGATTATTATGTGTAATTAGACTTCTTTGCGTTAAGTCTTGTATATTTTTTCTGAATTTACGACTCAAGGCTTCCACTTCCCATCCGTTTTCTTGCTGCTTTTTTCTGAACCGGTGCTCTCTCATCCTCTGTTGAGATTTTAGGAATTACACCTAAAACCGGTAATTGAAGAATCGCTTGAATATCCTCTTCTGTCTTAATCGTGTTGTCTAGGTACTCCAATAAGAAGGCAAGCCCTACACCTACCATTAATCCAACTACTAAAGCAATTGCGATATTTAAGAGTGGCTTCGGATTAACTGGTGTTGGATTTTCTTTTAGTACAGCCGGTGAAAGAATCTTCACATTATCGACGTTCATGATTTCGGGGATTTTTCCACTAAAAGTTTTAGCGATTTTATTTGCGATATCTACCGCTTCTGCAGGGTCTTCATTTTCAACCGTTAAGTTAAAAACTTGGGCGTTTTGCTCACTATTAACGGTAATTTCTTCATTTAGCCCTTCTACTGATTGGTTAAGGTCTAGATCTTTAATCACATCATTTAATATAGTAGGACTTTTAATAATGACACTATACGTATTAATCATTTCAACATTTGTCCGTACTTGGTTAACGTCAAGAGCAGGCTGCTCACTTGTTTTTTGGTTTACGAGCAGTTGAGTTGAAGCCTGATAAACAGGTGTAAGAACAAAATAAGAGATAATACCGCTGACCGCTGCAGCTATTGCAGTGATCAGAACAATAAGCCTTAACCGTTTTCGAAGTGTAACGGCAATGTCTTTTAAAGAAATCGTTTCTTCCATATATGCCTCCACGTTGCTTTTGTAAGATTTGTAATTTCGATGTATTATAGCATATTTATTTGTAAAAAAAGGGACTATTTTATAATAATTTGAAAAAAATGGTCGTATCGTAATATTATCTAAGCATAATATCGGCAACGTAATGTAAAGTTTAAATTAGAATATTCAATCTTACTATCTTCATGGTATACTCCAACGTAGATGAAAAATTTTACAAAGAAAGAAGCGAATAGGATGAAAAAGTTTTTCCTAGTACTAGGGATAATTGTGGGTATCGCTGTTTTAGGTGTAGGAGGATATGCCTATTACTTATATGATTCGGCGAAAGATGCTGTAAAAGAAATGCATGAAGAAGTGAAAACCGATAAACCAAAGCCTATTGTAAAAGGAACTGACGCAAAACCCATTTCAATTTTGCTGCTTGGTGTCGATGAGCGCCCTGGGGATAGAGGAAGATCGGATACGATTATCGTAAATGTAATCAATCCGAAAAAGGGATCTATGTTAATGTTTAGTATTCCTCGTGACACTCGTACAGAGATCGTTGGTAGAGGAAAAGAAGATAAAATCAATCATTCTTATGCTTTTGGCGGCACCCAAATGGCAATGGATACGGTAGAAAATTTTATCGGTAACCCTATAGACTATTATGTAAAAGTAAATATGGAATCATTTAGAGATATTGTGGATGAGGTTGGCGGTGTCGAGGTTAATAATCCACGTGCATTCGATTACGAAGGTTTTTCGTTCCCTGCTGGTTCTCAGGAGTTAAACGGAACTGAGGCATTAGCTTATTCGCGAATGAGATATCAAGACCCTAAAGGTGATCTAGGCAGAAATGATCGTCAACGCCAAATAATCACGTCTATTATTGACAAAGGTGCGCGTGTATCATCCATTTCAAAGTTTGATAATATCCTAGAGATCTTAAGTGAAAATGTAAAAACAAACATGACGTTTGAAGAAATGAAGGATATTCAGAAAAACTATAAAAACGCCAGGAACAACATAGTATCCACTGAGTTTAAGAGCTCTGGAAAAATGATAGATGGCATCTATTATGGAATGATCTCTGAAACAGAAAAACAAAGAGTACATGATTTAATGAATGAATATCTGCAACAGTAGGTATATTGAACCAGTCTGCATAACGGGCTGGTTTTTTCTATGTTTTTTTACCAAAGTATTTTTATTCATATTTTAGAGTTTTCACTGATGTTCATTATAAAAGATATTTTGTTAAGAAAATGATAATTTTTTAAATATTTCGACATAATCATACAATTTTCACCTGTTTTCTATTATACAGGTCTATGTTACCATGAAAAAGGAACTAATTTTGAAGGAGGTAATTTTTTGTCGACAATATCTGTATTAATGGTTGAACCATCTAAACGTCCAGCCATCGTTTCTATTGAGAATGATTTAAAAACATTCGAAAACATTGTAAACGGACCACTTGATATGCAACCGTTTTATCGATCACCCTTCAAGATAATTTGCAACATTGATAATGGTTATGAACTTACATATGGAAACAAAAAGCCTCAAGACACATTTTTTATCGTTAAACATGACGGAAGTTTCGAAAGCGTAGATCGGATGGATGCTGAAGAGATTAGGGATTATATTAGAGAAAAAATGAAAAAATGGAAGTAATGAAAAGTCTGCCACAACCGTGCTGGCTTTTTTCTTTTGCTCAAACATCTAACCAATTATAGTTTGGCCGTTTTCTATTTCCTCTATTTTCTCTTCGTTTTATTGCACTGAACATTCCCATAAGAGTTCCATAGTAATACTGTATAAAGCTTTTTTTAATCTTACGGTGTTTTAAGTGAAAGACTGTCGTCTTAAATGCGTTAATAACTACAGAAGTCATACTTTCAAGGGGTACATCAAAATTAAGCTTCTTGTGAGCTATTAACGCTTTTCCCCAAAATGTATAAATTTCTACTGCCCGATCAAAAAAGGGTTTAACTGTTTGGATGAAGTTTTGTGGAATTGTATCTGGAACGAAGGTATAATCAAGGTCTTTGTCTTTTATAGAAGATTGATCAGAGGATGTATGGTTATGGACGTCTTTTTCCTGACGTATGTTTAGATCTTTATTTTTTAGATTTAAAGAGAGATTCATAGATTCTCCAGCAAAAACTATGTTTTCATCCTTATCCCCACAAGTGGTTTCAGGTTTTTCCCGTTGTGTCATTTCTGTATCACCCGGTGGTTCAAATTTCTGAAAAACAAAAATATTATGTGCGAATCCCCCACTCGATCGATACGTTTTATGTACCTTTAATATCCCTGCGTTTTTAGCTTTTCTTAACATCCGTATGTAAGTGGATCTTGATACTTTACCTTGTTTCTTCATACAAGCTGTAACGAGTGTATCAATTTTCGCATTGGCTACTCCTGGTACGACAACGCTATATTGACTTAGTACTTCGAATGCTATGAATTCTGATTTTGTAAACAAATCAGGGTGTTGCTGCAGGAACGTCTCCTTATGCTGATTAAATTCCTCTACATCTTTAAATTTGCTTAGATTTTTAAATTGATAAATGTTCCCTGCTCTCAATTTTTCTTCCTCCTTTTATCATTGACTCACCTAGTAAGTCCCTAAAAGGATGCAAAAAGAGCCATTGAGGAAGAAAAATTTATTTTTTTATTCATTGCAACTGATCTCACAAAAGCAGAAAATATTTTTGGGTCTTATTTATTTCCACTTCTTCATCTTTCCTTTTAAATATTCACGTATTTCTTCCGCTTCTTGTCTATCAATACCGTGAAAATCACCATCATGTTTTACAACAAAAAAGCATTCACTAGGTTTTCTTTTTGCATATGAAAGTTCATATCCGTTGTCAACATTAAGTATAATCTTGAAAGGTGAACGGAAGAAAGACTGCATATCAAGTGGTCCTTTAACGATGTTTTCAAACTCTTTAAGATCGTTTTGAATCGTTACGATTGAAGGCTGTTTTTTTGGCTCAACCATTAATACAGAAATAGTAGACATTAAAAGTTCCTCCTTAAGATTACTGCTGATTTTGTAAAAATAATAGTTAAAACCAATTGTTCTTAATAAAGAACGTCGTTACAAAAAAAATTTACTGAACAATAAATCCGGGTAGGATTTCGTTTATAGAACGATTATCACTTTATTGTTCTTTATAACGAATTATATCTATTATAAAATTAACATATATTTGGTAAATGTCAATTTTATTTTGAATTTTTTCCCTTTTTATTTATTCCCTATAATATATTCTTACTGACATGTTTATTCATCTGTGAGTTGGGAATGGTAGATTTAGTAGAAAAATTTTACCAACAAGGAGTGGATATGCACATGTCAAATCAAAGTCATCCAACTGGACAACCCGCACAACATCAAAATCATCAGCCTGGTATTGAATCAGAAATGACTCCACCGCCTCAAACTGAAAATCGAACATATAAAGGAAGCGGAAAATTAGAAAATAAAACAGCCATCGTGACAGGTGGAGACAGCGGAATCGGAAAAGCCGCTACGATTGCTTTCGCCAAAGAAGGTGCGAATGTCGCGATTGTATATTTAGAAGAATCGAGTGACGCAGAGGAAACAAAAAGACTTGTAGAAGCAGAAGGAGTAAAATGCTTACTGTTCGCAGGTGACATTGGTGATGAGTCGTTTTGTCAGCAAATTGTCCGAGATGTTGTAGGATCATTCGGCGGTCTAGATATTCTCGTAAATAATGCAGCTGAACAGCACCCTCAAAAAAACTTTGAAGATATTACAACGGAACAGCTTGAAAAAACGTTCCGAACGAATATTTATTCCATGTTCCATCTGACAAAGGCTGCTTTACCCCACTTAAAACAAGGAAGCAGCATTATAAATACAGCATCCATTACGGCTTACCAAGGACATCCTGAATTGATCGATTACTCTTCCACTAAAGGAGCGATCGTTTCATTTACCCGTGCCTTATCGAACAACTTGGTGAAAAAGGGAATCCGCGTGAACGGAATCGCTCCTGGTCCAATCTGGACACCGCTTATCCCTTCTACTTTCTCGGCCGATCAAGTCGAACAGTTCGGCAAAGATACACCAATGGGACGCCCAGGACAACCAGAAGAACTTGCTCCAGCTTATGTGTATTTAGCAAGTGATGATTCTTCTTATGTATCAGGTCAGGTTATTCATATCAATGGTGGTAAAGTAGTAAACGGATAAATTCACTACTTAATGATTTTGGACTCAACTGTTTTTAGTTGAGTCTTTTTTATGTGGATATATTTAACTCTGAAACCACTTTTTTATTCCATCTTTTTACAATACATGTTAAAATATCCAAGATTACATTACATAGGAGGCATTATGAAAAAGTTAATATCTTTTTGTATAGCTGCGATTTTAATTATTTTACAGTTTTCTAGTTTAAGTGTTTCTGCAAGTGATTTAAAAAGTTCATATCGAAAGGAAGTAACAAGGCAACGAAATATAATGGATCAAAAAACTCACAACCTAATTTCAAATAAAAGCATTACTGCTAATCCATTTTCTGATATAAAGAAAAATGATATTAACTATTTTTATGAAATTGAACCAAATGACACGCTAGAAACAGCTGATAGTATCCCATTTGAAACATTGGCACTTGGGCAATTTCTTACATACGATGATATCGATTATTACAAAGTCGTTGTTCCTTCAAATGGAAATTTGACAGTAGCTGGAACAACAGGTCAATATTCATATATTGACTTAGTTTTTGGATTATTAAATAGTGATGGAGATGTTTTGTTACCAACTGACTCCTATTTTGGAGATAGTGGCTATTTATATAGCTATGAGTTAACTCCTGGTAATTATTACATTTTAGCTTTCGAATATTATGGACTTACTTCAGATGAGGACACATATGGTCTAAAGGCTACTTTTACTAGCAACGATACGACACCTCCTGCAAAACCTGTGATAAACGCTGTCGACAATAATGACACTATGATCACCGGAAAGGCGGAAGCAGGATCTAAAGTGAGCGTTTATCGATCCAGTACTTACATAAACGCCGGTACTGCAGATTCGAGCGGCAAGTTCAGCATTAAAATACCAATTCAAAAAACAGGTACAACACTCTCAGTATACGCAAAGGATGAAGCAGGCAACAAAAGCGCAACGGCAACAACAAAAGTATTAGATAAAACGCCGCCATCAGCACCAACTGTAAACTCGGTTGATGATAACGATACGACCGTTAAAGGTAAAACAGAAGCAAACGCGACGATCTCTGTAAAAAAAGGAACGAGTGTGATTGGTACAGCTAAAGCTAATTCAAAAGGAGAATTCAGCGTTACAATAAAGCCTGTAACAGCAAAAACATCCTTAACTATTACTGCAAAAGACACTGCGGGTAATACAAGTAAAGCCACAACAATAAAGGTACAAGACAAAACAGCACCTAAGATCATTAGCATCTCTCCTGTCGATAATAATGATCAATATGTAAAAGGAAAAACAGAAGCAAATGCTACCGTAACAGTAAAGACCAATTCAAAAGTTCTGGGTTCAGCAACCGCCAATTCAAAGGGTGAATTCTCTGTTAAGATTGCTGCACAGAAAACAAACACAGTTTTATCTGTCACTGCAAAAGATGCGGCTGGAAACACAAGTAAGGCTTCAACGGTCACCGTAAAGAAAGCGAATTAAATACTATCAAAAAAAGCCGTGCAATAAGCGACGGCTTTTTTCTATACTTCAAATCTCTTCTTTTACGGATTGTTTCCATATTTCATAAAAAAGATAATCTCTTATATCGTCTTTATCCAATCCTAGTTCTCTGGCTTGAACTATAAGGTCTACCCACTCTTGATCAAGTCTCTCTGCCTTATAATTTAACAATTGTTCCACAGGAAGCTCCAGCGCTTTAGCAATTTTTTGTATCGTTTGTGCAGAAGGATTTGTTTTAAGGTTTTCAATACTGCTTAAATATCCTTTAGAAATATCTGCTTTGATCGCTAGGTGGGATAAGCTAATTTTTTTATTTAACCGGTGTTTCTTTATCAGTTTCCCAAGTTTTTTCTTCACATTGACGACTTCCTTTTCTATAAAACCTCCTCTTTTTTCAGAACGGCTTTAACGATAAATCGATGGGTAGGATTCTTCATCGGATGACATGTAATCAAGGTAATCATGCTTGCTTTGTTTGTACGCTGGAGAATAGATAGATTCGTAGGTTTTACCAGTTGCTCGTCTGTTATAGCGTAAGTTAGCTTTTTCGTTGTCGTTACGATCTCAATGGTGTCACCTTTCTTCACTTCCATCAAACGATTAAATTGCTTTCCGTACGTATAACTGCGATGAGCAGCAATCGCAGCATTACCAATCTCACCAATAGGAGAAGTGCCTTTAAGATGGCCGGCAGCTGTTTTCATATTTTTGAGAGAGGCTCCTTCAACAATCGGCAAGGTTAGATCGATCTTCTGAATCGATAACTTTCCGATCACGCCATTCTTTATGGACTGAGCGGTTTCAGGAAAACGGTTTTCTAAAAAAACCTGATCTAATTGCTGATAGCTTTGTTGTGCGACTGGGCTTACTGATGATTCCCAATCCTTTAGCAATTGATGTTCTTGATAGGAATAGTACATACTTTTTGCCTTCGGATAGACCATGATTGCTATTCCTAGTACGATTAACAAATACGCTAATCGTTTCATTTTTATCCTCTTTTAAATGACTTTGAATTTGTGTTTTTTCTTACTAACAACAAGCCGAGACCTGCGAGTGATATAAATAGTCCTGAAAGAATCATGGCCATTGGATTTTCTTCACCCGTTTGCGGCAATTTGCCTGAATTGTTTCCTGGTGTCCCACTATCACCTTTAGAAGGCGGCTTCTGACCTGGTGTGTTATTTCCATCATCATTCCCTGGAGTGCCAGGATTGCTGCCATCATCTCCCGGAGGATTACCGCCGTCATCTCCGCCTCCATCCCCAGGAGTGCCGCCATCATCAGAATCTTCCCCTTCCCCTTGAACTTGGAACTTAAATGAAGTTGCTGCATCTTGAAATTCATTACCAGCTTCTTCAGTTAGTCCAATTGAAAAAGTTAGATCCTCATGTTTATGTGCCGAAAGATTTCTTGAATCAATCGTTAAATCACTTAACTTCCCATCATATAATTCCTCGTTTTGCTGCATAACGGTAAGATTTAGTTGATTATATAAAGATTCTCCCGATATATTCTCTGATTTAATTTTGTATTTGATAGCTTGATTACCGGTATTTGTTACGGTCAATGTATAATTTTCAACATAACCTGGACGCATATTTTGAAAATTAAAACTCGCAGGATTAATTTCAATACGATATTGATCCTCGTTAAACGAATAGATTTTATCTGGGTGCACCATAAATGTACTTACTAAAAAAGCAGGAATTAACCCAAATACTATCCTTTTAAGCTTTTTTTTATTAAACAATTAAACCTCCTCCATCCCCTTATAAGATCATTTAACTGGCATCTTCTTTCGTGCTATCAGTATTTGTTATTGCTTCAATCTGATCTTGGGAATCGGATGGTTTGTTTTCATTTTTTACTTTAGAACCTGTATTTGTTGCATCATCAGTTTCTGTATTTGTTGATTGATCACCTTGAACGGCATCTGTTTTTTCACTATTTTGAGCTGGATTTTCTTCATTCGTTGCAGTTTTTTCCGGTTGGTCATTTTCTTTACTTGCTTCAGGCTGAGGGTTCTTTTTTGTCGATGTTGCAGCTTTTTCTTTGTTGTCTGCTACATTCTGTTGAATCGTTACATTCATTTTTTGATGATCTAATGGTATAGATAAGTCCTCATCGATGTAGCCTCCTGGAAACCCTGTAAGATGATAAGTGAGTGAATTACCTTCACAACCTGAAGGAGCTCGTCCGTTAAAATTACTCTTAATCGACTTCCCTGGTTCAAGAGAATTTGTATTGAATGGAATACCAAAAACATTCGTTAGCTTAATAGGAATTTCCATATCAGATATATTTGTAATAGTAATACTGGTTTTCACCTTGCAATTTTTTAAATACTCAACATCACCATATGTAACTTTGAATAAGTCAGATGTTGTTGCGTTCTTAATCGTTCCCTCTGCAGATGTTTTAGAGGTTAACCAGGCATACGTACCATATTTTGAACTCAATATGATTAAGCAGTAGACAGCAAGCAATAGTTTTATCACTACATACCTTTTTTTGTTTCTTCGCTTTCTTTTCAACTCCAAAAGTACACCTCCTACTCACCATTTGTATAAAAAGGCAGCCGGGTTACGACTGCCTCTCATTTTCTATTTCTTCAATTCCATTTGCGGTGCATATTCTGCTCCGTTATATGTTTGTTTTGCTTCTACTTTAAATGTTGCATTATATTGAGCACCTTGGTATTCGTTCCCTGCTGAATCCAATAGTTTTACAGCAAATAAAATATCAATGTTCTCTCCTTCTTTAAGGTTCCAGAACTTCCCGTGACCAAGGTTAATTACCTTGCTCGTATTTGCAGCTCTTGCTAATCCCTTAGCTTCTTCTGCAGAAAGCGTACCACTAACAGCAGTTACTCCTGGGCCCTCATCCATAACTGGATTTGTTACACCTTTTTCAAAACCTTTCTGGAACTTTTCTTTGTAAGCCGCTTCAGTTCCAGCATCAGGTTTTACTGAATATTTGATCGCCATATATCCGACTTTGTATTTTCCAATTGCTGCGTCTTTATCAATAGAATGTGTAAAAGTTGCTCTAAGCTGCTGGTCAAGAGTTCCCGTATTTTCGATTGTTTTCCAGTTGCTGATCAGCATTTGTGAAGGAGCGAATTTTTGATGATTAAAGAGATAGGAATCCATGCCTACAGTCAGTGTCCCGTTCTGGATTGTGCCAGAAGCTTCTTTTACATCCGTGAACCAAGAGTACGTTCCAAAACCAGCAGATACGACCATTGCACCTGCAAGCGCAGTTCCTAATAAAGCTTTTTTTGCCTTTTTCATTTTTGTTCCTCCCGAAAATTTTTATTTTTTACTAGGAATATGTAATACTCCCCCTATCACACAGTTAGAGACCCCACCTCCTCAACAGAATTGTTAAGATCAGACTGCTTTTTGTTTTTCTTTTTTTTCTATGAATCTCGTTAGGAATTCGTAAATCTCTAAAAGCAGATAAGCTAACAATGGAATAAAGATAAGCAGTGTAATACCTAATGGACTGCTTACGAACTTAGACACATAACCTAATTTCGGAAGTGTAAAGGCGAGCTCCCCTACAACATTTTCTGGAGATACATACCCATCATCTTTTACGTTGTTGTAATCACCTTTTGTAACAAAACCTTGATCTGTCACTTCAACCACTCTATGAGTAATGAGTTTATTACTGTTTTCTTTAAAGGTGATGACATCACTAGGTTTAATCTTAGAAACCTCCATTTCCTTAACGAGAACCATATCCCCCGCTGAAAATGCTGGTTTCATAGAGTTGGTGAGAACCGTAAATGGCTTGTAACCAAAAAGAGATGGAATTTTATCCGGATTTTTATCTCCTTGATAGGAGATGTACAAGAGAAAAACAATACTAGATAACATAAAAACAATAGCAACACTAGAAATGATTCTATAAATCATTTTGTTCATTTTAACACACCCTTTTGTTCTTTATAAAGAACTTACAACTATCAATTTACATTACTAGATTATTTCCGTCAACCTATATAAAGAACATTTTATTCGTTAAAATTCGACAAAATCATAACTGTTCTTATCTGTTTCCTTATTAATATAGCCATGATAATTTTTTTGTTCTAAATAATGAAAGATTGTTCTTTTAATTTTTTTCCGAAAATTACAATTAATTCACTTTACAAATGATTGCTAGTTTCGTATTATTCATATTAGAGAACTAATTGTTCTTTATTAAGAACTACATACAAGGGAGTTGATGATGTACTAGTCATTCAATGATAGGGTTAGGAAACTATTGAAAAACAGGAGGAGAAGAAATGGGAAAATGGAGTAAAAAGCTTGGTACTTCCTTGTTGCTAACTAGCCTTTCTATGAGTCTATTAGCACCTGCTACTGTGATGAAGGGGGAAGCAGCTCCTTTGAAAGATTATTCAAAGGCTTCTGCTATTTTAGAATCTGCACCGATTGATCTAAACGTGGTCGATCAGGATCGTTTGGCTAAAGCATTAAAAAAGCAAGGGATTATTAAGAAAAATGCTACTCAAGCTGAAACAGCAAAATCCGTTCAAAAATATATTCAATTAAAGAGCAAGAAGCCGGAAGTAAGCCAATCCACGGCTAAAACTACGAAAGCAAATGGTAAAGATGTCTCCGCCAAATCAAAACAATTCTTAACAGCACAAAAAAGCAAGCTTACTAAGAAGCTTAATGACAGCCATAATGTAACAGCAAAGTCTGGCAGCTCTACTAGCCTTATTGGTGTAGCCCCTGCTAAACAAGCTAAATATAAAGGTGAAGTACGCAAAGATAAGGTTCTAGTTCTTTTGGCTGAGTACTCTGATTTTAAACATAATAACATCGATCAAGAACCAGGATATATGTATTCTAACGACTTCAGCCCTGAACATTATAGAAAAATGTTGTTTGGTAATGAAGACTTTACATTATTTGATGGATCAAAAGTAAAAACGTTTAAACAATATTATGAGGAGCAATCCGGTGGAAGTTATACAGTTGATGGCACTGTAACAAACTGGCTAACTGTTCCTGGCACAGCTAAAGAATACGGTGATGACAACCCTGCAGGGGGACATGATAACCTAGCTCCAAAAGGACCTCGTAATCTTGTTGCTGATGCCCTAAAAGCAGCCGTTGCAAGTGGTCTTCAATTAGCAGATTATGACCACCTTGATATTTATGATCTAGATGGCGATGGCAATATGAACGAACCGGATGGTTTGGTTGACCACTTAATGGTTATCCATGCAGGTGTAGGCCAAGAAGCTGGCGGGGGTAAGCTTGGAAATGACGCTATCTGGTCTCACAGATGGAATCTAGGTGGTATTTACGCAGTTCCTGGTTCTACAGGCGGTCCTTATAATGGTATGATGGGTGCTTTTGATTATACTGTAGAGCCTGAAGATGGAGCAACTGGCGTTTTTGCTCATGAATTCGGACATGATTTAGGTCTTCCTGATGAGTATGACACACAATACACAGGTGATGGAGAGCCTGTAGGGTCTTGGTCCATCATGAGTGGCGGAAGCTGGAACGGTGTTATTGCAGGAACTGAACCAACAAGCTTCTCACCACAAAACAAAGAGTTTTTCCAAAAGACGATGAGCGGAAACTGGGCAAATATCGCTGAAATCGACTATAAGGATATAACGAAGTCCGGAAAAATGATTCAAATCGATCAATCTGTAACAAAATCCAAAAATGCTGGTGTTGTTAAAGTTAACCTTCCTAAAAAAGAAGTAAAAGGGATTGCACCTGCATTTGGCAGCAAATATTACTATAGTACAAAAGGTGATGATCTTCACACTAGTATGAAGACACCTGTATTTGACTTAACAAGTGCGACTTCAGCAAAGTTTGATTATAAAGCGTATTATGATGTTGAATTTGATTATGACTATATGTATATCAGAGCTGTGAAAGAAGATGGAACAAAAGTGTTATTAGATACAATTGGTGATAATGACACTGACGGCGACGCACGAGCTGAGTCTTCTAAAGGGCAATGGGTAGATCGTTCTCATGACCTCTCACAATTTGCGGGTCAAAAGATTTCTTTAGAATTTGAATATGTTACGGATGGCGGTTTAGCTCTAGATGGATTTGCAATGGATAATCTATCACTTAAAGTAAATGGCCAGGAAGTATATTCTGATGATGCTGAAGGAACTCCGACCGTTACACTAAATGGAGCTATCGTTTCTAACGGTATTTCTTTAGTTGACCACTATTACTACATTGAGTGGAGAAATACAGCTGGTTCTGATAAGGCATTACAATCTAGCCGTGGTGTTAAATACGGAACAGGTATGCTTGTATGGTACGGTGATGACAGCTTCACTGATAACTGGGTTGGTGTTCACCCAGGTGAAGGATTCCTTGGAGTAGTAGATTCTCACCCGAAAGCAATTGTTGGTATGCTTAACGGAAAGCCATCTGTTGAAGATTCAACTCGTTATCAAATCGCAGATGCTCCATTCTCATTAGATAAAACAACTCCTTGGTATATAAACTCTCCAAGCAGAGGTATTTTCGATTATAAATCTCAAAATGGTGTACGTGTGTTCAACGACTCATTAATGTACATCGATAATACAGATTATAACGGAACTGCTACTGATGGTGTAATTAACGACGCAGGTAGAAAGTTACCTAAATACGGTCTTAAGTTCACTCTTATGGGTGAAGCGAAAGATAATTCTGCTGGTGTGGTAATGATCAGCAAATAAGTTAAAAAAGAAATTTTAAGAGGCAGTCCAATTGGGCAGCCTCTTATTTTTGTATGTTTATCTCTTTCCTGTTTAAGAGTTTAAAAAATTTTTGTAAAATCTCTTTTTTGAAACCTTTTATTTCCAAAATCGTAATGATATAAAACAATTCAGGGAGATTAAACATGTTAGATTTTCTTACCTATTTTGATCAATTGTTATTCATCACTACCTTACTCAGCCTTTTTATTGGGTTCTACCATACACCTTCTATTATTAAATATTGGAAGCATGACTTTTTACATTCTGGAGAACATTTAACTGATTATAATCTTTCGTCCTGTTTGGTTATTAAGCTTTCTCGTTTAGTACAGGAAAATAAGAATGTGATTTTCACATTTCAAAGGATGAAAGTGAAATACACACCTAATAAAGATCTGGAGGATTGCTGTCCCCTTCTCTAATTAACACAAAAAGAGGAGGAGACAAATTGAAATTTATTGAGACTATTACGCATCCATTCAGTGAATCATTGTATTTTATTGCCAATATTTTTAACGGTAATTATGGTTTAGCGGTGATTGCCATTACGCTAGTCATTCGCCTTGTATTGTTCCCGCTTTTTGTAAAGCAGGCCAAACAGCAAAAAGAGATGCGTGTTAATATGGACGCAATGAAAGCAGAATTAGATATGATCCAGGAGAAGTATAAGGCTAGTAAAAAGCCTGAGGATAAAAAGATGCAGCAAGAGGAAACAATAAATCTTTACAAGAAACATAATATAAATCCTTTATCTATGGGATGTCTTCCGATGCTGATTCAAATTCCGATTGTGACGGGGATGTATCGAGCTGTAGTTGAAACTTCGGCCATATCCAATCACCATTTTTGGATATTTAATTTCGCCCATTCAAGTCTACTATTGGCATGTATCGCCGGGTTGATCTACTATTTTCAAGGGAAATTTGGTCAGGATGCGGCATCAACTCAGTCAAATATGAAATGGATGATGCTGCTATCCCCTATTTCTATCTTTGTATTTTCGATTACAAGTCCTGCAATACTGCCTTTTTATTGGGCGATTAATGGAGTACTTCTTTGTATTCAATCTCTTTTAATAAAAAAAATGATTTAATTAAACTATCACGACCATCTATAAGAAAAGAATTACAAAGTAAATAAGCTGCCTCCTTGAAGTTAGGAGACAGCTTATTTTTCTAAGCATATAATCTAAATCAGAAAGATTAATGGGTTTTCCATACTCTTTCCCAGCAATTATTCTGTTCAATCCATTTAAACACCCTCTTGCAGTTGAAATCGCTGTTTCAAATTTTATTTGATCGTGATGAAGAATTAGAGGCTCGGTATAGTTTTGTTTTATTCTTTATTAAAAACATACATTACCATTTTAAGATGCAAACCTTCATCTGTTTTTTGTTACTTCAAAATTAAAAACAGCCTAATTGACTGTTTTTTTTCGTAGAATATGGCTTCTCTTTAACCGGCAAGATTTTGTTTGTTTCGAACTTGATTTCGATTTGAGTTAGTTTTAACTTCAAGAAATCTTCGTACTCTAAATGTTTGGGCTTCAGTTATTCTCGAAAAGTAAAAGGCAATCATACAAATTAATATAATTAGAAGCATTTCTAAAGCTATTGATCCTAAGTTCGGCTGTAGTCCTGAAAAACCATTTTTAGCAACCCAGTAATAAACTGTATTGATAATAGGGTAATGAATGAGATAAAGACTAAATGAAAACCCGGCTAAACGTCTAGATCCTCCCCCAATCCAATTGAATTCTATGTTTTTGATTCTATTAGACGTAACGTGCAGTAGTGAATATATAAATAAACCAAATACTAACCCGATTAAAAGATCGACAAGAAATAAATTCTCTGTCCACTGATCAGTAAATAATCTCCCCGTCATCACAAGGGGTCTCACAGGCAAAACGACAAGTAATAAAACAAATGATGCAATAGGAACGAATCGATGCTTTAATAGATTCGCTTTTGGCAATAACAGAATAGACGTACCTATTAACCAAATCACAAAATATGTATTCATCCTCATCCCAACTGTAGAGATAATTAAAATTGCTAACGAAAAATAAAAAAACATAACTAATTTCCTTTTTTTACTAAATAAAAGCAGTAAAAGAGTAGGGAACAATATATAGTACCAAAACTCATAATTAAGACTCCACAGAGGAGCATTGGATCCATAAACACCTACATATACGTTTTGCAGAAAAAATAAATTACCAACGAAGTTCTTTAGATTAATATAAGCATTCGTGTAACCTTCGTATTCAAAGAATTTAACAGCAATAATGTCTAAAACTAAAGTAAGTAATAAAGCTGGAACCAATACGACCAATAGTCTTGAAAGCCGGTTTATCAAATAGGTTTTCCATGACCATTTATCGTCGTAAAACGCTTTTAATACAGATCTCGAAATGAATAAGCCACTTAAGACAAAAAAGACGATAACTGCTGGACCACCTAGAATGTTAAGCATGTACAATAAATTGACTAGAATGTTAGGGCTTTCTATGTTACCGTATCCCACAAACAATCTGGAACTTAAGTGTTCCATCACTACTAAGATTGCCGATAATCCGCGAATAAAATCTAAGTAAATTGAAACATTACTGTCTAGTAATTTGTCCACTTTTGAGAAATTGGAATATAATCTTTTCATCTTTCTCCCCTTCATATTTTTCATTTTTTTTTTTAAAAATCCAGTACTATCACTGGGTATTAACATACTACTTAGCGATTATATCGATTGATCAAAATTTGATAGGAGTTCTTTAAAATGATAGTTTTTTACTTTATGCGTACCCCATTTTTTCTCAAGTTCAGAAAGTTTCTTTTTTACATATTGAAAGGAAGCTCTGCCTTGGAACTCATTCTCCAGGTATAGTTCGCAAATATCATTCCCTTTATAAATAATCTTCAATTGATGACCATTTAAGTGGCACATATACACCCCATCACCTAACCGAATCATGATTGCACCTCTCCTGTCTTGAGGAATGCTTGAATTTCTTCTAACGTAATTCCTTGTTCCTTTGCCTGTAAAATAAGTTTCATCCACTCCTGATCAAAACATTCAGCATAACGAACGATGAACATCTTCACTAGTACCTCCAACAAATGTATTTTTTATTCTATGCAAATTCTGATAAGTAATATGACATTTCCGTTCAATATATAGAACGACATGTTAAAAAAATTACACTGCCTATAAATTAGGAACAGTGTATATTTTATGACCAAAACACCTTAAGAATTGTAAACAGCCTTTTTTTATAAAGAATTACATAATTACCGAAAAGGGATGAGCCACTCTTTCTTCCTAACAAAAAGGAAATTTCCTTCTTGGATGGAAAAAACCATAGCTTTAATTCTCTCAAACGATGTCCAAAGGAATCATAACTTAGAAACTGATAATCCAGAAAAGTGGCATACCTTTTTAAAGACCTTTCTTCAGGAATTGCAACTGTTTTTTTATGAATAAAATCAGGAAAAGTTTTAATACTTGTTAAAAAAGGATAACGCTCATATAAAATCGATAATGTTCTAATAAGTCTTCTTTTAGTAAGTTGAATTTCTGCATCATCTATTAATCTTTCATAATTCAACCTATTTGTAAGGACCGTAATCATTTGTACAATGTCAAAATCATACTTGAGACTATCTAAATTATGCCTCCAGCCATGAAGAACAATCATGTAAAATGTATGATAATCTGAAAGTTCTTTCACATATGTACATGTGGACTGGTATGCTTCAGAACTCTTCCAGATCACTTCCAAGTTAATATTTGAAGTGTTTTCATCCACAAGGTTCCAATGTAATTCCACCGCTAGCGGACATGGAGAGTCCGGCAGCTCTTTATAGAAACCACGATTAAAATGAGAAGGAAGCTCATTTTTTTCATGTGAAAAACCTAATTTCCTAATACAAATTGCCGCTTTATCCAAGTCTTTTTTTCGGATTAACAAATCAATATCCGAAGAAAAGCGTGCCCCAATGTCTCCGAAGTATCTTTCTGTGAATAATGGTCCCTTTAATGGAATTACCTCGATTCCTTGATTTTCAAATTCATTTAAAAGTTGACTTGTTTGGTTTTTGATAAAGATATTTTTATAAAATGTATGGGTGTAAATGTCCTTGAGTTTGTTCTGAAAAAATTCAGGAGTTAGATGAAGTTTATTTTGTTTTTTCAGAAGAGAATATACTGTTGCACCTATCGTTAAAAAGTCATTTTGCTGCATAAAGTCTTGGTAATCGCTATCATCTGTCGGCAGTTTCACGTCCTCGTCAAATAATGATTGGATTATGGATTGATCCAAGGCAGATTTTCCCCCTTAACGTAATTCCCTTCGTAAACTTTTAAACGGTTGTTTAACGGCTTACCTTGAAGTTTTCGATATAACCCCTTTGCTTCTATTAATTCTTGATGTGTACCGCTTTGCACGATTTCACCTTTATCAAGAACCATAATGAGATCAGAATCCTGAATAGTAGAAAGACGGTGGGCAATGATTATGGTTGTACGACCTTTCATTAATTGCTTGAGTGCTTTTTGAACGTGATGTTCAGTTTCATTGTCTAAAGCAGACGTTGCTTCATCAAGCAATAGGATCGGAGTATCTTTTAAAATGGCACGAGCAATAGCAATTCGTTGTTTTTGTCCGCCTGACAATTTAATACCCCGCTCACCAATTTCTGTGTCATATCCTTCTGGAAGAGAACAAATAAAATTATGAATATAAGCAGATTTTGCAGCAGTTATTAATTCATTGTCCGTAATACCTGAACGTGCCAGCAACAAATTTTCTCTAATCGTTCCGGCAAATAAATATGTTTCCTGAGGCACATATGAAATGGCACTTCGGAGTTCAGCTATACTTAGCTTTTCAGTTGATACACCATTCAATAGTATTTTGCCTGATTCTGGCTTGTAAAATCCTTGCAAAAGATTGAACAACGTACTTTTTCCTGCTCCGCTAGGACCAACTAGTGCGATTGTTTTATTAGCAGGGATTTCTATCGAAAAATCTCGAAAAACACTTATATTTTCTTCATAGCTGAATGTCACTTTATTTAATGTTATGGATGTACCTTTATCGAAGGATTGATGGAAGGATGGTAATTCATTAGAATCCGGCGGCAACTCCAATATTCTAAATATCCTTTCTAACGCAGATATAGAATGCTGAAAACCTGCCCATTTAGAAGCTATGTCTGTCAAAGGATAAACAAGATGGTGTACCAAATTAATAAAAGTCAGTAACGCTCCCACCGTCATCACTTTTACCGACACAAAATAAGCACCTAATGAGATACTAATTAAATATGAAAGCGAACTTACTAATTGACCTCCCGAACTGAACCACCCTTGAAGTTTTGCATTTTGCAGCTCCAGTCGATAGAGCTGCTCATTTTTATGTGTATGTTTTTCATAAAAACTTTTCTCCATTAGAAACGAACGAATAACAGGTAATCCTTGAAAGATTTCATTCAATATACTATTGATCTGCGCGTATAAATCGTGAATTAACCTGCTATTACGTCTAAGCAGCATGCCGATTCCAATACTTGAAATCATAGCAACAGGCGCAATCATCATACTCAGTAAACACAAAACCCAATTAATTTTGATTAAATAAATAAAAACAGCAACATATATTAAAGGTAGTTTGATAAAGTTAATTAAACTGCTTCCTATTAAACCATCAATACTATGTATGTCATTCGTGAAATGCGATAGCAGTTCGCCAGAATGTACTTTAGAAGTAGAAGCTTCCGGTAAACGCAATATATGATTTAAAAGATGGTTCTTTAGATCTTTTTTAATCGCGTTCGTTGCGACCATGTCACAATAAATACTTAAGAAATTGGAGCCAATACTTATGGATGTCAGCATTATTCCGATAAATGCCAAGTCTTTAATTTGTTCTAGATCCGCATGAACAGCTGCATCTGCAATGTTTCCAAAAAACCATGCAAATCCTAGTATAGATGCAATATCAACACCAAGTAATATAAATAATACAACATAAGATTTCCAATATTTTCTGATAAAAGGAGCCACTAATCGAAAGGTTCTCAAAACATCCTTCATGGATAGGTATGGTTTTATTGCATGGAATAACCCTCTAATTTTTGAAATCATAATCCAGCCCCACGTCCAGTTAATATTGGAAATCTTCCTTCCTGTATGTAACTTTTCGCAAAATCTTAGACATCATTGGAAGGTGAATGATTAATAAGCCCCAAAGATTACTCCAATTATTACTCAAATCTATTGATTTATTTCTTCTTTCGATCATTATCATCTTTCCAATAATTTGATCTGATAAGACAGGTTCATCAAATAGTAGATTTGTATCTCCTTTAAATAGATAAGATACTCGATTGTCTACATGTATCGTTTTAATAAATCTGTGAGCAACCAGTTGATTAGAAGGCATAACAAATAACACTATGTCCCCTTTTTTAATCATCGAAGGATGACAAGCCTTAAAATGACAGATGTCACCTTGTCTAATGAAAGGGAACATGCTTTTTCCGTTGGCGGGAAGAAGTATATTCCCATTTACCTTTACTACTCGTTGAATTAAATCTACCGTAACTTGATTAACTAGCATGTTTCACCAAACCACATTTTATTAACTCAGATAGGAACCTTTCTAAGTCTTGCTGAACCTTTAATTGCGAATCCTCTATATCATATTTCTTTCTTACCGCATCTACTAAAAGATCAATGGTCACTGGTTCAGACAACAAAGACCAGCAAAAGCCCCCTACATGATTTAGTTTTGTTATCGTATGATACTGTGTATCTAGTATAATCAGTTCATCATCTAATAAAGTTACATCACATTGTTTTTGCTGTATAAATGTCTTCATTAAGAGATCATCTCCCAAAATGTATTGTCCTTTTTAAAATGAAGGTCATAGATCGGAACCAGTGTCACCAATTGCTTTAGCATACTAAAAATGCTTTTCATATCTTTAGAACCGTTTGGCCAATAAAATACCTTATCAATGATTTGAATAAATGCATCTGATTGGTTAATCAATATCCTTTGGTTAAGCATCGCCTGATTTAAAAATTGGATACTTTTTAGTGGATAGGATTTTATTTTTTCTCCTAACGGTGTACTGTCACTTCTAAATGGGGAATCAAAGATTGTGATTTTATTTTCTGTGATTTTTACAATTGTCGCTTCATCGGATAAAAGATCACGTGGATTAGATAACATAGCTACAGTCGACTTACCAGCACCAGAGTGTCCAGAGAAAAGATGTGCTCCTTCATTATCAACGACACATGAAGAATGAATTAACAATCCCCAGTTATGATGAACGATAAAAGCACTAAATAAATTCATCAGTGCATGCTTTAAAGCAAGCTCGTTATATGCAGAAATTTCGGCATTTTCAAAGGTGTTATCTACGTTAATTAAGTAATCCGCTCTTTTATAAACAATATGGTTAGATTCTCTCGTTGTGGAAACATTATAATTTACAAATGGAATTCCGTAGCTATCTTTAATAGTCAACTTAATATCTGGGATTTCATTCTGAACACTAATATGATTTAAGAAGTTAGTATGAAGAAATTCCGTAAATGTTGTGTTCTTACAGTGCATATGAAATATGAATTCTCCTATCTTAACAGGGAACAGTCTCATATTTTAAAACCCCTCTATGTCATGTTTAACAGAGTCAAAACTAAGTAACATATAACTCATTTTGTTTACTTATTTCCTTTGCCCTTCCCATTTCCCCCACCATTTCCATTATGAGGTCCAGTATAAGGTGGAAGTGGATAGTTAATACCGCCATTACCAGTCCCAGGATGATCAAGGTTTCCGTGACCTTTATTCCAGCTTTGTGCCGTTTCAAAACGTATTGGCTGATGATGAAGTACCTTAGGCTGCTGGTATTCTGCAGTAGATTCATTTTTTTTCATATCCATATCCCCTTATTATTTTTTTTAAGTACACATTTGTTATATTCATTATATTGTTACTTTCGTTCTTTTTAAAGAACATTTTTTCGACATTAGTCGCCTATCTTTTTATTGATTGATAACGGTTGACATATATTTAAGTTTTCTTCCTAGTTTTGATTTTATTTTGACGAAATAACTTCGGTGAATGATATACCAAACTACTAGAATACCAATTGCGTTCTTAATTAAGTCAAACAATGAAAACGACCTAAATGGTACAAATATTTGGTGAAATTCATCAATGATTCCGTATATCAAGGCTATTAAAAAGCAGAATATTTCTTTATTGTGTGTTAAAAGACCAAAACTTAATAACATTAGTATCAACAACATATATAAAATCCCAAACTCAAAGAGGTGCCCCGCTTCTAAGATTATCCCTAGTAATAAAAGGACCCGCTTATCAACATTTATAGCCAATGTATAGATAGATTCCGGGTTAAAGTAACTAGATTGTAGCCATATGAACCACATATAAAAAATGGGTAGAAGCATCAGACAAAAACGACTTAAAAGGGTAATTATTCTAATACATATCAACTCACTTTTCACTGTTTATTCTTGATTTCCAGCTTCACTTTTCTTCCATTTAATAAATTCTATTAACTCACGATATTCATGAATAATTTCTTTGTTGATTCCTAAACTTTTTAGTTCAACAACAAATTCCACCCACTCTTTTTCTACCTCCATATGCTCACTATCTAATTTATTGCTTAACAGTGCTTTTACCTCTACATCTAAAACAAGTGCAATTTTTTCAACGACTTGAATGGAAGGATTTTTATTTAACCTTCTTTCAATATTACTTAAATACGATTTTGATACTTTTGAGCGATCTGCAAGTTCAGTAAGAGTTATGCCTTTCCGTTTCCGAAGTTCATAAATGTTTTTCCCAATCATATTGTGTTAACCTCTTTTATCATTATTGGGCATTGCTTTTAAGTTCCCTATGTATATAAAAAAATAAGATAAGTTAGATAACCTATCTTATTTCGCTTGCAGTTGATAATAAACTAGAGTCATTTATGATGAGTGCCGATTTTATGCAATTGATAACATGCAGCTGCTCTTTTTTCGTCATATTTGTCCCAGAAGGAAGGCAGATTCCTGTATTAAAAAGTTTTTCTGATACACTATAATTTTTTTCATGTGGAAAATATGCAGCATCTTTGAACAATGGCTGAAGATGTAACGGTTTCCATACCAGTCTGGCTTCAATGTTCTCCTCTGCCAAAGCTATTATCAGATCATTTACCGAGATTCTAGTTATTTTTTCATCAACAGTCATTACAGAAAGCCAACGATTTGAGAAAGTTCCCTCTAATTCTGGCATAAACGAAATGCCCGGCACCTCACTTAATTCTTCCGCATAAAAATCAAAGATATCTCTTTTTTCGAATACTCTTTGTTGTAAAACTTCTAGTTGCCCCCTACCAACTCCAGCAAGAATATTACTCATCCGGTAATTGTACCCCATCTCACTATGCTGGTAATGAACGGCTTCATCCCTTGCTTGTGTTGATAAAAACCTTGCCTTTTTTACAGCTTCATTTTTATTGGAAATCAGCATTCCCCCACCAGAAGTCGTAATGATTTTATTCCCATTAAAAGAGTAAATACCAAACTTTCCAAATGTCCCGCTAGCTTTTCCTTTATATGTAGAACCTAACGATTCAGCAGCATCTTCAATGACAGGAACGCTGTATTCATTACACAAGGATAAAATCTCATCCATTTTTGCACTTTGGCCGTATAAGTTTACAACGATTATTGCTTTCGGCAGCTTTCCTTTTAATTCCGCTTCTTTCAATGCATTTTCAAGAGCTTGTGGTGACATGTTCCACGTATCAGGTTCAGAGTCAATGAACACAGGATCTGCGCCTTGGTAAAGGATCGGATTAGCACTAGCGACAAATGTAAAAGTCGAACAAAAAACTGTATCTCCTTTTTTTACCCCTAACAAAGAAAGAGCAAGATGGATGGCAGCTGTACCAGAACTCAATGCAACTCCTTCACTTGCTCCAACATATGCAGTTAATTCTTTTTCAAAAGCATCAACATTTGGACCTAAAGGGGCGATCCAATTTGTGTGAAACGCTTGTTCAATATACTTCTGCTCATTTCCACTCATATGCGGAGAAGCAAGGTAAATACGTTTTTTGTTTGTATGAGTTTGCACTTCAAAGCCTCCTTATTACAAATATTTTTCTCCAGTTGTTCTTGTTCTAATAACTTTTGCCGGCGCGCCGTATGCAATAACGTTTGATTCAATATCTTTTAAAACCGTTGATCCTGCGCCGATAATGGTGTGCTGTCCAATTTTTACAGAATGAATGATCGATGATCCTAATGAAACTGCTGAATGCTGACCTATTGCAACATTTCCACCTAACGTTACTCCTGGTGCTAACGAAACATAATCTCCTATTCTACAATCATGATCAATTGAAGCTTTCGTATTAATAATGCAATGTTCACCAATTTTACTGTCGCTGTTTATTATCGCTCCTGGCATAACGGCTGTACCTTCACCAAGTTCAACACCTCTTGCTATAATCGAAGTTGGATGAACAGCAGTGATAAAGTTGAATTTTGGATTTATTTCTTTAATTTTTTCAACCATAAGACTTCTAACAAAATTATCACCGATGGCGACTATACCACCAGCTATTTTCGAGTTCGCTTGAAGTGTCGTTTCATCCCCTAATACTTCATATCCAAAAACAATAGTACCCTCAGCAACAAAATGATCAATGAATCCCAATATGTTAAATTCATTGCTTTTTTCGAGGATATCAATGATAACCTTAGCGTGTCCTCCACAACCAAACACGACAATATTTTTCACAGCAACAATCTCCTAACAATAAAGGATAATTATTCATACTCTTCATTACATTTCTTTATGTCTACTTGCAGTCCCATTAAATATGGGCATTGTAACTGAATTACTATTAGATATCCCTTCACTTCTGATTACTTTGTTCAAGGTTAGAAAAAGTATTTTTAAATCTAGTAAAAAGTTTTGGTTCTGTACATACCATAAGTCGAGCTGAAATTTCTCATCCCAAGAAATTGCGTTTCTACCATTAATCTGCGCCCATCCTGTAATACCTGGCCTCACATCATGGCGTTTTTTTTGTTCTTCGGTATATAGCTCCAAATAACTCATCAATAGAGGTCTTGGTCCAACAAGACTGATATCCCCTTTTAGTACATTCAACAATTGGGGGAGTTCATCTAGACTATATTTTCTTAAAAAATGACCAAATGGAGTTAGCCGATCTTCATCAGATAACAGATTTCCAAAACGATCTTTTTGGTCTGTCATGGTTCGGAATTTATATAGATAAAACGGCTTGGCACGGAGTCCAGGCCTTTCCTGTTTAAAGATAATAGGTGACCCAAGCTTGTTTTTTACTAAGATGGCAAGGATGCCAATCACAACAGAAAATATAATCAATAAAACAAGAGAGGTAAATAAATCAAAAGTTCTCTTCACAATTTTTAAGCTCCTAATCTATTAGATGTAATTGAAGCTAAAATCTGTTTTTTTAGTTCATTAATCATATCCATTGCATCTTCAATTAGTAGATTCTCTCCTTGTTGCTGAACATCTATCAAAATTCTTTTTAGTTTTTCTTGAGTCAGTAATTCGAATGAATCCATCTCGATCCCTCTCTTTTTCAAATTAAAGACATAAAAAAAGCATCTTAATTTTTTAAGATACAATGTCTGTAAAACTATATTCTTAATGTGCAATTGTTTTCTGTTCCCGTTTATTATCGATAGATATCAATTTACCTTTATTCATTTTAAATACGATATCACAATTTTCTATCGTACTCAATCTATGAGCGATAATGATCAACGTCTTTTCGCCTTTTAACCCATCAATCGCCTTCATGATTTCTTTTTCGGTTTCATTGTCCAATGCTGACGTCGCTTCATCCATAAATAAGATTTCCGGGTTGTGATACAATGCTCGTGCAATTCCTATCCGTTGACGTTGCCCACCAGAAAGCCTTACTCCTCTTTCCCCGACTTCAGTTTCTAATTGATCAGGAAGAGCTTCAACAAATTCCTTTAGTTGCGCTTGTTCTAGTGCACGCCATACTGCTTCGTCATCAATTTGATTTTCTGCTATTCCAAATGCTACATTCCCCCGTATGGTGTCGTCAGTCAAAAATATAGATTGAGGGATATACCCAATTTTCTGCTGCCATAATGATTTTTGTTCAAATATACTCTTCCCATCAATTAGAACATTTCCTTTTTCAGGCTGAAACAGACCAAGAATGATATCCACTATCGTTGTTTTCCCAGCACCTGATTCACCGATAAATGCAACGGATTTACCAATCGGGATTGTTAAAGAGACATTTTTAGCGGAATAGTCTTTTTGATTAGGGTATCTAAAAGAGACTTCATTTAACTTAATTGAACCTTTGAATGTTTTTTCTCTTTTGTTTATGGATGTTAATACGGAATCTTCTTGAGAAAAAAAGATATTTGAGTTCTTATCTTTGCTAATAAATAGATCTTCATAAACAACATCTAATGCAGGCTGATTGTAACGAATTGTTGTAATCAAGGCTATTATACGTGTAATAGATGGCATTAAACGGAAAGCTGCCATCGTAAATAGTGCCATTGTCGAAATGAGTTGTGAAGTACTCTTTTCTTGAAAAACGATAATTAACATTGTTATAAGTACGATTGATACAAGTATTGTTTCAATAAAAAGTCTCGGAACCTGTTCTAACATTTTCATATAACGACTATTATTCGCCTTAGTTTGGCTGTGCTTGGTGTACGAATTAATAAAAAGATTTTCTCTTCCTGATACTTTAACTTCCTTACTAGCTCCTAATCCTTGATTAACCCATTTAATCATTGATCCATTTACTTTTTGTTGCTCTTTACCTAAAGAAGCTATTTTTTTTCGAAAAGATTTAAAAAACAGAAAAACACTTCCAGATAATAAGATTGCTGAAGTTATTGTTGCCTCAGGAGCCGTTATTAACAGAAGAAATAATATACATGTCGTAACTAAAAGTTCAGTAAAAAGTTGAAAACCTGAAATAATAATACCTTGGAATATTTTAGGGACTTCATCATTTACATTTCTAAGCAGATCTGCTGTATTCCGTTGGAGATGGAAAGTATATGGTTTAATTAAATATTCTTCAAATAACTTTCTGGAGAGCTTAACTTGCTGATTTAGGATAACCTTTAGTTGTGCAAAGTTAAAAAAAAGTAAATAGAAGTTTTTAAATACAAAAATCGCAAGCAAAACCACGACACTAAATACAGTAAATGCTGATGTTGATTGAAAGTTAAAAAGTTTATATATGTAAGACAAAAATTCTTGTTGATGTATTATTTGAGGGTTTGTTACAAGTCCAACAAAAGGAACAATTAATCCTATACCAATCGTTTCAAATAGAGCTGCTGCTACCATCATGAATAATAAGATTATTAATTTTTTTTTTTCTTTTTTATTAAAAAGCAATAGAAGTTTTTTTATTGTGTCCATCATTTATTCACCTTCCACTAAACTAGACATTTTTATTAAAATTTATTTAATAGTAATTGAAATTTATTCTTAGTAAATATGAACTTGTATAATAGCTTTTCGTTTTTGTTAAAACAAAATAACTTTAATATTTTATAATACACGGATGGACATTTATAACATTTAAGATCTTCTTTAAAATGTATATCATTTAAAATCGAAGATATGATTTTGTATTTTTCATTAATAATTAAAGGACTTTGTACTACTTCGTGAATATAAGATAAGGTTACACTTGTATAGTGATTTTTTACATAATTAGTGTATTCTTTGAGCTTGTAACTTTTACATATCTCTATTAAAAGATTTTTATTATCAACAATATAATCGTAAAAGTTTTCTCTGAAAATCTGAGTAAGTGATTCTCTTTTGTGTTTATAGTAATTATATAAGGGCTGTTCTACAAACACTAATCTATTAGTTATTGTTAAAAACTTAAAATTAAGTCTCGCATCTTCACTATGATGCTTATGTTCTTCAAATTTAAAAGAGTCAAATAACGACTTTCTATAAAGTTTATTTACACTTGATACAATACTAAAAGTTTTGTTTTTTAGTATTGATGGAATTATATAATCTTCAATTTCTTTTTTATCAATAACAGAATTGGTATTTTTCCAAATTGATGAAGTAGAATAAGTGTTTGTTTCTACATTTATTGTCTTTATGGGACAAACAACAATATCAGCGTTAAGATCTAACGCATTCTCTAATAACACTTCATACATATTTGGCTCAATAGAATCATCAGGGTCAACAAAAGCTATATACTCCCCCCTTGAAATTTCAATTCCTTTGTTACGTGCTGAAGACACACCTCCATTCTCTTTATGAATAATTTTCACTCTTTTATCTTTTCTTTTGTAATACTCACAAATTCCCCCACAATTGTCTGGAGAACCATCGTTCACAAGGATTAGTTCGAAATCCGAATATGTTTGAGATAGAATTGAATTAATACAATTTGCTAAGTAGCTTTCCACGTTATATATTGGTACAACTATACTTATGACTGGACTCATAGAATCTTCACCTTCTTTTACAAAAATCACAAAATTTTCATTTAGAATGCATCAAATACTTAATCAAAGATTAAACTCATATTTTTATCTTCTATCGAAGTTTTAACACTTTCTTCTAATAGATTGGAAGTGAACTTGTTTCTTAATTTCTGATATGTTAATAGTTTTGATACCGCGTCAAACAATTCATTCTCATCGATGTTAACTATAAGGCCAGTTACTTCATTTTTTATTTGTTCATTTGCGCCATTTACATTAGTTGTTATGATAGGTTTTTTCAATGTTCTAGCTTCAACAAGAGATATACAATAACCCTCGTATCTAGATGGTTGAACATAGATATCACATTGGTCAATAAAAGGATATGGATTTGGATTGGAACCTAACAAAATAAAATGGTTCTGAAGATTATGTGCTGCTATTAATTTTTCATATTCTTCTCGAGAACTTCCTTCCCCTACACAATACCATCTAACGTTATAACCATTTCTTATTAACCGCGCCAAAACTTTTATAGCTAAATCCTGGCCTTTTTCAGGTGTTAATCTTCCTACTGTTAAAATTCTTTCACCCTCAAAATTATCGTTAAATCCAGTTCCTTCTTTTGATTGTTTAAAAAGTTCATTCTTTGATACCATGTTGAAGAAAATGTCTGTTTTCCCTTTAATAGTAGGAACTGTATTAATAAGTTTATTTTTTGCTTCTTTCGAAACAACAAATATTTGGTCAAACTTATTATAAATTTTCGAGGCGAAATGTTTGTTAAATCCCACCTTAGTAATATCAAAATGAATCCACTGAATCTTCTTTTTAGCTTTTATTTTCTTTACAACAAAATAACTTATGAAGTCCATTGGACCTGCATAAGCTACAGCGATATCATATTCATTTTTAAGATCAGGGATATTCTTTAAAAGATATCTAAATAATATGGATCTGTCATTTAAGAGTTTTGAAAACAAAAATAAAAGAGATAAATATAACCCTTTTATAATCTTACCGTTTTTAATTAAATTCAAAGTGATTGTTTTTGGGGGAATATTCAATATCTTTTTAATCTTAGAATACCCCTCAAGATATTTCACATGAACTGTCTCTGGAATTAAATCTAAAAAACCACCATACTTTTCTAACATAAGGATTGTTATGTCATACTCCTCTTTTGGCATCTCGGATATCATGTTTAGTAGTGCTTTTTCAGTACCGCCAACATTCATGTTTATTACCATAAATAATATTTTCTTTTTCATTTTTACTCACTTCCATATTTAAAATTAACCGATTAATTGATAAAATTTCTCGAGCTCCTCTACATTTCCTTTTTTTTCAGATTTCAAGTAATCAACGATATTTTGATATAATTCATTATTTTTTATTAATCTACTAATTGCTTCACACACAGCATCCGCATTCATATCGACAACAAGACCATTCTTTCCATCAATCATTTGATTATAAACAGCATCAAATCTTGTAGTAACAACAGGAATATTTAGCATTCGCGCCTCAGCAATCGCCAGTCCAAAACCTTCAAATTTTGAAGTTTGTACATAAATATCTGAATTTTTAATATAAGGATATGGATTAGATCTAATACCTAATAATTTAAAATGGTCTGAGAGGTTATTTTCTTTAATAAAATCTTCAATTTCCTTTTTTAAAGGACCTATCCCTAAAATATACCACTTGAAATTTATCCCTTTTTCTTTGAGCAATTTACAGGTATTTAAGGCAATATCATAACCCTTTTGATAATCCAATCTTCCAATAGTAAGAATTTTTATTCCATTAAATTTGTCTTGATAGTTTTCTCCTATTTTACTCATTTCAAATATTAATTTTGGATTATTGATATCATAAATAACATCTACTTTATCTTTAAAACTTGGAAATGTTTCTGTGAAAATATCTTTTGTGGAGTCAGATACCGCTATAATTTTATTAAAATTATCATAATATTTCCTTTGGAATTCTTTATCTTGATCATCTAGTCTATAACTAACATTTACCCAAGCAAACTTCTTTTTTGCTTTTACTTTTTCTGCTACATAAAATGTTGGAACACCTTGGGCATAACTAATCGCTATATCATAAAAAATTGAATTTTTTTCAATTACATTAGAAACACTTTCCCAATAAAACCTTGCTTTTTGAACGTTGCGGTACTGTTTTTTTCTAATTTTAGTAGAATATTTTAATCGAGAATAAAGCATTTTAAAATCTAAATTCTTTAATGAATACAGGATAGCTTTTTTCAGATTAAATCTTGTAAATTCAGAGTATTTTATGGGTTTTAATATTGTAACTTCCTTTGGAACCAATTCTTCAAGTAAAGTTCCATGTGCAAAAAGCATTAAATCTACAGAATATAATTTATAGTCAATTAGCGACAAAAGTGTTACTAGACTTTTTTCAGCTCCAGCACAGTTTAAAGAATCAATTACAAATAGTATTTTTTTTTTCATATTAAACAAATCTCCAATATAAAAAATTTTTATAATATATTTTGCTCATAGATTTTCTTAAATTTAAGTTTGATATTTATGATTTTAAATTTCAGAATTTTTAGTTTTTTTATAATATAATAAATCAATAATTCTTTGTTAGCATTGTTGGTCCAGTTTCCTGTGTATTCTTTTATCATTCGAATGTCTTTTTTGCTTAATATTTCTTTTGAACTTTTTTTCATGATTTTAAGTGTAGTAAACTTAATTCCATCATAATAAAAATGGTTTTCAGGATTAAATATAATATCATCAATTGGTTTTCGAAAATGAAGATTATTATTATTTACAAGTCCCTCATAAACAGTAAATTCTTTTTCTAAGTCTGTATATCCATAATAAATAAAACCTAAATTTTCACAATCTCGTATTCCATATGCAGCAAGTACGGCATCAGATACTAAGCAAATTCTTTCAGGATCAATATTTCTGTGTTTTATGAAGTAACTGTAAGTGTTTTTAATCTTTTCAAAGATAAAAAAATCCTTATTAAATTCGGCATTATTTAAAAAATGAATACTATTCTCGTTAAACATCATTTGAGAAAGTCGAATGGTTTCTGAATGGTTACTATTTATATAGAATGAATGTTTACTATAACCATAAAGATTTTCTAGCTCTTTCTTCACCTGTATTAAATTGCTTTTTAAGTCTTTAGGTTCAAAAACAATTACATTTATTGTGCTTTGATCGTTAAAAAAGGATTTAACTGCACTAACATCTTTTTCGACAGTAGTTAATTTACTAAACCATTTATCTTGTTTAAATAAATAGTTTAATAAATTTTTCGGACCATTTTTTATTAATTTAATTTCTTTTTCATAATAAATGGAACCGAATTCTTTAAGAATATCTTTTGCTTTTTCTTTTTTACTGAAAGCTTCTGGGAATAAAATAACGATAAATATATCATGTTTTAATTTACAATATTCATAAGCGATAGCGTCACTCCATTTTGAAAGCAACCCCCTTTTATTAAAAAATTCATAATTGTAACAAATATTACTATCCTTCATCTTAATTACCTTGACTTTTTTCTTGTAAAGAAGTGCCGCAGTTAATCGGTGGGCTCCATCAAGTGGTACACCATTATTACTAATAGGTATAAGTGAAACATTATCATCGAATCCATGTTTTTTTATAGAATCTAATGTGGAATTAAAATTTTTAACGAATGATTTTATTCCTTTTTTACCCGAACCATCATCCTCATCATATCTATTAAAAGTCCAAATATGATCATCATATAGTCTAGTTCCCCAGTTGCTATTCCACTTATTTTCGTAGAATTTACCATATATATACTTTGCCATTATGTCAAATCTACTATGATTTATTATCGTATATGGGTCCGCATCTAATACATTATTAATTTCTTCATTTATGTTTATATGACCTATTCGATTATGGTTTAATTTTTTCGAAACATCACTTTTTAATGTAACCATTTAATTACTCACCACTTTTCACATATAAAAAGTATCTTGTTTTAGTAAAACTGCTTTAGAATTTATTTTATTTACTTTTAATAACTTTTTTAATCCTAGATAAAAGATATTAATGTAAGGATGTAGAGAAAATAGAAATAATTGATTTCTTAAGTTTCTATCGTTTCTTACCGCCTTTTTAAAATTTTTATAATTTAAAAGTACGTATAATTGAATTTCTTTCCTAAAGACCCCCCTTATATCTTTTTTTCTATTTAAAATCAATAAATTATAATGAATTAGACTTGCCTTTAAAATATTTTTATAAGACTCATTAATTAATTGGTTATAATTTTCTTCTATGAAATGATGCCTCTCCTTTAGCCCTGCAATCATATCAAGATTTCGTATTGTGTAAGTGGCAACAATACTGTCGTTTCTTTGGTAATAGTTGTAATACGGTTGTTTTAAAATCAGAAAATTATTTACTCTGTGCATAACTTGATGTGCCCAAAATACATCTTCAAAAAGAACACCCTTTTTAAATGGAATATCTCTGATGATCTCCGTTTTATATAATTTTCCCCAGGCAAAATTTTTCACTTTTTCATTAGTCACTAACTCGTGCATTAATGTTTTCTTATCCAATATTTCAGGGGAAGCATTTTGCGAATCGTATATTCGATCCAGCATAAGCTTATCTTCATAGGCATAATAAAAAGCTGATTGAACGACATCAGCTTCATACGTTATTGCACGATTCACCATGTTTTTTATCATCTCTATTTCTAACCAATCATCACTGTCTACGAACATGGTAAATTCACCAGTTACCTGTTTCATACCATAATTTCTAGCATCCGATAATCCACCGTTTTCTTTATGAATTACCTTTATACGGTTATCTTTAGAGCCATAATCGTCAGCAATCTTACCACAACGATCTGGGGAACCATCATTTACTAAGATGATTTCTAAGTTTGTATACGTTTGATTACGAATACTATCTATACATCTATGAATATATTTTTCTACCTTATAAATAGGGACAACGACACTCACTTTTGTCTCCTCTTCCATTTATTGTCCCCTCCTAAATCAATTCATATAATTTCTGTAATTCATGACTATTATGATAGTTTGTATCAAGACAATTATGCGAAAGCTTTTTTCTAAATTCTTTATCCTTATACATCCGTTCTATTCCATCTGCTATTCCTTCAATTGACATTTCACATATTGATCCATCAAATCCATTCTTTACTTGACTGTTTGCTGTGGCATAATTTGTGATCAGTACTGGTTTGGAAAGAATTTGAGCTTCTCCCACTGTAACAGCTTTCCCTTCATATCGAGATGGTTGCATGTATAAGTCAGCTGCTTTCATGACCGGATATGGATTTAATTGTTTCCCTAAAAGGATGAACTGCTCTTCCAGTTCATTTTGTTTGATTAATTCTTTCAACATTCCTTCATCTCCCCCATATCCAACCACATACCAGACGATATCATCATAACCCCTTTGTTTTAATAACTTTAATGCTTTAACCGCATTATCTATTCCCTTTGCATAGGATAATCGAGCCACTGTTACAATCTTAAACCTTGAATCCTGAAAAATTGGACTATCCACTTTCTCGGCTGCTAGGTTAAGGATAAATTCTGGAGAAGTAATATTTTCAATGACGAGTACCTTATTTTCTAAAGCCTTATATTTGCTTAGAAAAGCGTTTTTGCATTCCTCAGATACTGCCATAATGTAATCAAATTTATTCCACATTTTAAAATCTAACTCTTCATCTGTATCTACTATTGAAAAATCTGTATGTATCCAGGCAATTTTGGTTTTTGCTGAAACTTTCTCTGCAACAAAATAATGCGGCCACAAATAACTGATAGCCATATCGTAGTTCTTTTTTAAACTTGGTAAAAAAGGAAGTGTGTACACCCACATATACTGTAGTTGCTTATAACCGTTTTCAGCAGATTGATTTAAATTTGCTTTATATTTCGCTAACAATCTTGCTAAAGCTATTGGAAGTTTCCCAGATTGCAGTATTTTTCCGATTGGCATTCTAACTGTTTTATAAGCTTTGGATTCTTTCAATAATTTCGCTTGTTTTGGGAGTAAATTCATGAAGTCACCTGTATGACTGTATAACATAAGATCTACTTCATGATTATTATAATCAAAGTTATTTAACATACTGATAAGACTTCTTTCTACTCCACCAACTTCCATGTCATATGAAGCTATTAGCAGTTTTTTCATACTCTTCTCCATCATTCGTTTTATAAAAGTCTAATAAGCGTGATATTCCTTCAGTTAAGGAGTATCCATTATCATCAAAGCATTGAATAATTTTATTTATATCTTTTTCTTTTTTACCTGCTAGTTCCATAATTTTATCTGTCCAAACATTGCTGCCATCTGCTAACGAGAGTTGTGTCACTAAACCCAAATTTAAATCCGCTTCTGGTTGTATGGCTTCTGATACAATACAAGGGATACCACATGCTTGTGCTTCTAAGAGTACGAGTCCTAATCCCTCGTATAAAGACGGAAAAACAAATACATCCATACTATGCAGCATTGTTGTCACGTTTTCTTTTACACCTGCAAATCTAATATTTTCATGTATTCCCTCTTTTTCCGCCTCCTTTTCGATATGATCTCTTAGGTCACCTTCACCAACTAGCAACAATTTAATGTTTGGATCCTTTTTGATTGCACTTTTCAATATTTCTAATAAAAATATGTGATTTTTCGCTTCTATAAACCTGCCGATGTGCCCTATAACTAAAAACTCATCTAGACTTTCTTCATCTTTATATTGTTTAACAGCTCTACTGGAAACATTTAAGAATCGCGAATAATCAATCACATTGGGGAAATAGACATATTTATCACTCAATATGCCTTTCTCTCCAAATAAATATTTTCCAGCACCTTTACTGCATGCGAGCAGATGTGTAGAAAGATGATTTATCATTAATCTCATAAAATGAAAGTAAATCTTTCTTATCATGCTTTTATCATGGTCTAATGTTGTATGAGCATGGGATAGTCTTATTTTCACACCTGCTAATAAAGCAGCGATAATTGCTATCCCACAATGAAAAAGAGTATGAGCGTGGACAGCATGATAAGGACCATGTGTTTTCATCGCATGACAATGTTCCTTTATTGATAGTGTCCGGGATATTCTAATAACCTTGCCACCCAAACTTTTAATTTCCTCATCATAGTGAGCTTCTTTTTGACTATAAGATATAAAATCAAACTGGACTTTCTTTCTATCGATGTTTCTATAAATATTCATTAACATGGTTTCGGTTCCAGCTCTATTCATAGCTCCAACAACATGGAGAATTTTTATAGGTTCATCGTTATTCATAACTATCTCCTTTTAGATCAATTAAATAGCTAACTTCAGACTTTGTTAGTTGATTTATCTACCAAGTTAAGAAATTACTTTTATATACCGTATGCAAACTTATTACATTCTCAAAAAAATAATAAGCGCCATAACAAATTAAAAGACCATAATAAACGAACCTCTCGTCTTGCTTTCTAAATAGCTTCACAATCCAAGAAATTAATATCAGTAAATACAAATCGAAATAGATTGAAAATCTGGCAAAAATCCAGTTCTGAGTTGATATAATCATAAAGACGAGGCCGATTATCGACATATTTACGATATAATCACTTTCCGGAAATATCTCTCGTAGTTTTTTTCTTCCCAAAAACGCGATGAATACTGGAGCAACATTTACAACCACTCTAATAATATTTGCCCCTCCTTCCGCAAAATTTTCGTAATGACTATACTGAGTATCTTGAATGCTTGAAAATAATAACGAGGAAAATTGGTCAAACACGAGGGTTATGGCTACTGAGAAAAAAATAAGCAGCCATGTAGCCTTTGACCATGATTTTGTTCTTGCTAGAAAATATATCGGAATTAAAATAAGTGCACTTTGGTGAAACGTTGATGCAAAAAGAACGATTAAAATGTATTTTTTCCAATTTCCTTCAATAAGATATTTTGTTGCTGTAAAAATGATAGATGCTGCAAAAACTTGCCTGATCCCGTTCATTGAGATTAGAAACAAGCCTCCTGTGATATAGACATAGAGACTTAATTCGAAAATCCTTGAATATTTAAATAAGACTAAAACAATTAATACATTTGTAATAAGTGCCGTCGTAAAAATCATAATCTGGGGATCATCCGAGTACATTTTCAAAAGCATTTGGAGAATCCCAAATCCAATATCTTTCTGGCTCAATATAAAATCCCAAGTAAAATCATTTATTTCATAGATGTGCTTATAAAAATAAGTGTCTCCAATATTGGAACGAAGACCTGAAACAAAGACTAGAGTTAACATAGCCAGGAACATTAATAAACGATTTGGTTTTATAGGCATGTATGTTGAGAAAGGACTCGTACTTACAGAACTAGCAACAGAAAAATATCTGGCAAAAAATGAAAAAATAAAAACTATGGCAAGATTAATCCATAGAATAGTCATTCTTTATTTCCCTTCTTTTAGATCAGACTGTTTTTGTCTTATTCGATATATAAAGATATAATAAAAAACCAAAGGGTATAGCCAATATTGTTAAGTCTTTTCTTGGTGTATCATTAAGAAATTTCCAGTTTTTCATTAATAGATTGCTGGACACAAAGTGGATAGCCTGCCTAAATTTAAATGAGAGACTTGCAAAAGGTAACTTCATGAGCTCTTTACGATAAAAAGCAAAGCCTCTTGGGTTTCTCCGATATTGGTTCATCATATTTAAGGAAGAACCGTCCGGTAAATACTCTACGCAACATAGGACCTCATTCATGAGCAACATGTTAAACTCTTTATCTAGCATGTAATATTTATAAGCTAATCCAACATACTTTTCATTTTCAAATACAGGATATGGATTTTTCTTCGCTAGTTCCGAACGATAAACAAGCTTCTTATCTCCAGTTACACTATGTTTGTTATATAAATCAAATAATGTAGAATGCTTTATATGATCTGGTAACTTTGAGCCAATGATTTGGTTTTCAGTATCGGAATCAAGAGCAATAATTCCACTTACTTGATCACTTCCATACTTATTCCAAAATGTAAGGATTTTTTCAACAGCATCCTCTGGCATATAATCATCGGAATCGATACACACATTTAATTCTGTTTCAATGAGTTCATATGCTGTATTATGTGCGCCATGCATCCCTTGATTCTTCTGCCAATGATAACTAATTTGAATCGCTTTTTCATCGATCCAACTTTGTACCAGATCTTTTGTATCATCTGTAGAACCATCGTCGATTACTAACCAAATAAAGTCTTTACTCGTTTGTTGTTTTAGACTTTCATAACATTTATTTAGGCAATACGCTCGATTAAAGGTAGGCGTGAACACAGTTAATTGCTTCATATGTATTACCTCACCAACTTCAAATACAAATCCTGGGTTAGACTTGCTGCAGTGTTAATATCATATCCATTGTTTTTTAAGGCTGTTTTTGTATGATGATTTCTTAATACTGAGCTCCTTACAGATTTTAATGATGCTTTCCATTTGTTTATACTATTTATTGGTAACCTTTTTACCATTTCCAAGCCCATATCCACCTCACTTGTAATAGTATCTGAGATAAGACATGGAAGACCTGAACATTGAGCTTCTATAAGAGTTACTGGCAAACCCTCATGAAATGAAGGGAAAACAAATACATCAAATGCCTGAAATAAATGATTTACATCATCTCGTACCCCTAAGAACTTCACACAGTCATTGAGATGCAGATCATCTACCTTCTTTTTAATCGCAGGAAGTAAGCTGCCCTCTCCAACTAATAGAAGTATGGATTTATGATTTTCTTTTAATGATTCAGCAAAAATATCAATTAGAAAATGATGATTCTTTTGCTTATTAAATCTCCCTACATGACCAACCACAAAGTAATCTTCGGGTATTCCTAATTCTTTCCTTACTTTTTCCCTTATGTCATTTGAGAATTCAAACTTATTACAATCGATTCCGTTTTTTAATATGAATGCTTCATTCGCATTTTTACGAAAGAGCCAATTTGCTGCTTTCTGTGAACATGCTATCTTGTGAGTAGCACTTTTATTGATTTTATTCCCTGCATACCATTTATAAAGTTTAGCTATACTTCCACCCTCACTATTTGTGTTATGACTATGAGAAACCCTACATGGGATCCCTGCTTTTGCTGCGGATTGGAGAACAAGCCCACTCATCTTATCCATGTGAGAATGTACAATTTTATAGTCTTTATGAGCTTTGAAAAAATAATCTAATGACTTTATATATTTAATGTGTCCGATTTCTGTTACATAAGGAATTCTATAAATTCTTCCGCCTAACCGGGTAATTTCAGAATCAAAGACACCTTTTTTACTTGTTAAAAAATCGAATTGTACTTTCGATCGATCAATATTCCGATAAAGATTCATAATCAGTGTTTCAGCACCACCACGGTTCATGTTTACAACGACGTGCAGAATTCTTATTGGGCTATCCATTCTCTTTTTTCCAACCCTTCCATATAAGCCTTATAAATGGAAATATTCTGTTCAAGCACTTTGTTAACCGTATATTTGTTTTGAATCATCTGGCGTCCTTTTTTCCCAAACGATTGGATCAACATTCTATCTTCAGCAATTCTAATGATTTTTGAAGCTATTTCTTTTGTGTTATCACTCTCTAATACCCAACCGGTTTTATTATTTAGTACTAACTCTTTATGACCTCGATTAAGTGTCGCGATAACCGGCAGTTCACAAGCCATAGCTTCCATAACGTTAACTGGCAATCCTTCACGCAAACTTGATGCCACCGCAAGATCACACATTGGTAAAATCATAGATAAATCCTCTCGATATCCTAAAAAATCAATACATTCCATAACACCAAGACGAGCAGCTAATTTTTTGCATTCCTCTAGTAATGGACCTGTTCCTGCCAGTAAAAGTTTTGCATGTGGTATTTTATCTTTTAATAAAGATATTGCTTGTATTAACATTTGCTGATTTTTGTTCTTATTAAATTCTGCTGCATAGAACATAAGAAAATCATTTTTTTTATAACTGAATTCTCCTCTTAAACTTAGCTTTTGTTCCATACTTACTGGTTTAAAGAGATTCGTATCTACTCCTACACCATGAACATGCTTAATTTGTTCTGCAGAGAATCTATGTTTGCGAGATAAATTGTAATCTTCGTTATTAATTGTAATTAGACAATCTGTAATAGATGATAGAACCCTTTCAATAGGATAGTAGATTAGCCAATTAGCAATAGGTGCTCCTTTATAGAAATGAAAGCCATGTGCCGTATATAAAACTTTCGCACCCTTTTTTCTTGCTTTTCGCGCAGCTAATCGAGTAAGAACTCCTCCCATCGGAGTGTGACAATGGATGATATCAAAATCATTTTCACAAATAATTGATTTAAGAGATTGATATGCTTGAATATTTTTGGGATGAAAAGGCGAACGCTGAATAGAAATGTTATACTTTTTATCCACAAATGGAAGGTTCATCGTTCCTGATGCTGCCACATGAACTTCCCAACCTTGTTCTTTACACCATTTCATTAGTGGTATATGAAAGGCTTTAAAATGATAATCAACAGTCGCACATAACAAAATTTTTTTCATCCTGGCTCATCCTTTATTTTGCATAAAAAATACAGCACGGTTATCATCACCGGCTGTTTGTTTAATTAATATTGATCTGCTCCTTTGTAAGGATTTGTGCGAAGTAATTCAAAAGATCATATTTTAATTCATCCTGCTGAAGTGCAAAATCTATCGTTGTTTGAATATAACCCAGCTTTTCTCCGACATCATACCTCGTTCCTTCAAAGTTATAAGCATAAATGGCTTCGAAATGATTCAGCTCTGCAATTGCATCCGTTAATTGGATCTCACCGCCAGCACCAGGTCTTTGATTGGCTAACAAATCAAAGATTCTTGGATTTAATATATAACGTCCCATAATCGCAATATTAGAAGGTGCTTCATTTTGTTTTGGCTTCTCAACTAAATGATTAACTGAATATAATCGATCTGTTAAGCTTTTCCCGCTCACAATGCCATAGCGAGACACTTGATTATCAGGAACTTCCTGTACTCCAATTATGGATGAACGGTATCGCTCATATTGTTCAATCATTTGCTGTAGACATGGTTTTTCAGCTTTTACGATATCATCGCCAAGCAAGACAGCGAATGGCTCATCTCCTATAAATTTTCGTGCGCACCAAATGGCATGCCCAAGGCCTTTTGGTTCTTTTTGTCTTATATAATGAATATCTACTAGCTTTGATGACTTCTGTACTTCTTCAAGCAATTCTAGCTTTCCCTTTTCTAACAAGTTTTGTTCCAATTCAAACGAATGATCAAAGTGATCTTCAATTGCTCTTTTCCCTTTTCCAGTTACGATAATAATATCTTCAATTCCTGATTGAACAGCCTCTTCAACGATATATTGAATTGTAGGCTTATCAACGATTGGAAGCATTTCTTTAGGCATTGCTTTTGTTGCTGGTAAAAATCGTGTTCCGAGACCCGCTGCTGGAATAATCGCTTTTTTTACTTTCATAGAATTCTCCTTTAGCTTGACAATGTCATTAATGATTCCGACGTTTCTCTTTGGTTAGCTAGTTTTAATAACTTTTCGCGCAACTTTTCTTTGTCCATATCTGGAAAAGTGTTTAATAGTTCTTCAATTTCTTCTATATACAAATGAGATGTTTTTCCGATATAAATTTTTGGATAAATTTGTTCATTGTGTATTTCTTCTTTTTCCAATAATTCTTCAAACAACTTCTCACCAGGTCTAATACCAGTAAATTCAATGTGTATCTCATCAGTGGAATAACCCGATAATTTTATTAGATTCTTGGCAAGGTCTACTATCTTTACTGGCTCTCCCATGTCTAATACAAATATCTCTCCGCCTTTAGCTAATGCTCCTGCTTGAATGACAAGCCGTGAAGCTTCAGGAATCGTCATGAAGTAACGGATCATATCTGGATGTGTAACCGTTACAGGACCGCCTTTTTCAATTTGTTGTTTAAAAAAAGGAATTACGCTTCCTCTGCTGCCTAAGACATTGCCAAACCGAACAGCTACAAATTTCGTCTCACTTTTATTATTTAAATCCTGAATAATCATTTCTGCTAATCGCTTTGTAGCCCCCATCACACTTGTGGGATTAACCGCTTTATCTGAAGAAATCATCACGAATGTTTGAACCCCGCTCCAGCTAGCAGCAGTAGCAGCATTTAATGTTCCAAGTATGTTGTTTTTTAAAGCTTCTTCGGGATTTCGTTCCATTAGCGGTACATGCTTATGTGCAGCAGCATGGTAGACTACATCTGGCCGATATGTATGCATTACATCCATCATTTTCTTAGCATCCTGCAACTCAGCAATTTCAGTAATGAATTGTATATCGCAATCTTTATAAATTTCTTTTAAATTCATTTCAATAGAATAAATGCTATTTTCACCGTGCCCTAAGAGAACTAGTTGCTTTGGTTTAAATTTAGAAATTTGACGGCAAATCTCCGAACCTATTGAACCACCAGCACCTGTTACTAAAACAACCTTATTCGTTACATAATCGGAAATACTTTCAAGATCTAATTCCACTGGATCTCTTCCTAACAAATCTTCAACTCGCACTTCTCTAAACTGGTTTACAGATACTTTTCCGGTTACTAAATCTTCTAGCATTGGGAGTATTTTTGTTTTTGCTTTTGTTTTGGCACATTCCTGGAAAATGATATTTAACTCTTGTTTTCTTAGTGATGGTATGGAAATCACGATATTCTCAATATTCTCTTCTTGAACGATTCCCTCTAATTTCTCAACACCACCGAAAACAGGGATACCATAAATATCAAGATTATGTTTTTTACTATCATCATCAATAAATCCTACTGGCAATAAATCAGACTCTTTATTCTTTAATAATTGCCTTGCTACCATAGTTCCTGCAGAGCCAGCTCCAATAATTAAAGTTCTTTTTCTGTTATCTGCTTTTTTCATAAGAGAATCTCGATATAACCTCCAGCAAAAACGAGAACCTCCGATCAGCAGCATATGAAGAAGCCATGCAACTAAAAGGAGACGAAAGTGTGCTTCTTTTAGTACAAATTGCTGAAATAAACCACCGGCAATGATTGAGCATGTCACTACATTAAATATAATGATAAGTTCACCGACACTTGCATATTCCCAAACCTTTTTATAAAGTTTGAATTTTAGTGCAAAAAAATGATGGCCGAGCATTATCGCCATTGCACTTAATGAGACCATTGGTGTTATGACATGAATATCAGCACTGACTAAAAATAGGCTAAAATAAATGGCTGTTAAGACTATACATGAGTCAATCATTAAAAATAACGACATTCTCTGTTTGTAGGTCATTATTCTCCTCCTTTCTATTACAAGTTTTTTTAAAAAAATTAATTTTTAAAGTTCTTAAAGATATACTCTCTGAAAGAACCGATCTTTAAAAACTTTAAAATAAAAAATGGGCATTCAACCCGTCCTCACATCACACCACCGACGACTAGCGTCTAAGGTCATCCAACCCACAGCATGATCGAGTGCCTGCGTTTTTAACGGTAAGCAGACATCACCGACATAAATTCTTATTATCAAACGAAACGTTCTAAATAAAGAACGTAATGTTAAAAAAAATATTCTTCAAGCCACGAAGTATTCTTTTCGTTCAACACCACACCAATAATATTGGCTTTAGCAACTTCAAGTGCTTTTTGGGTTTTTGCAATTTCTTCGATCTTGGTTACATATTTATTTGTAATTAGAATAACACCATCACTTTTACTAGCAAGAAATCTCGCTTCAGCTGCTTCCAGTACGGAGGGAGCATCTATTAATATGGTGTCGTATATAGATGAGATATTCTCTAACAAATTACTCATATTTTTAGTACCAAGTTCTTCTAATGCACTGGTCCGCGTATCACCGCTTGTTAAAACATCTAAGCCTTCAATATAGGTTTTATGAACTGCATTTTCAAAAGAATGGACTCCTTTGACTACATCTATTAAACCCTTTCTATTCTGTAGTTTAAGAATTGTATGGATAGAAGGGTTTCTAAAATTCGCATCAATGATCAGCACTTTCTCATTACCTTTAACCATGGATATAGCAAGATTGACAAGTGTCGTTGTTTTACCTGCTCCTTTTTTTGGAGATGTAACCAGCAAAATTTTCTTTTCACTTTTTTTTGTAAGAAAAAATAAATTAGTTCGCGTACTTCGATATTGCTCAGCTATATTAGAATAAGGGTTGGAATAGGAAAGCAAACTTCTCATTTTTGCAGCAACAGGATTTCTTTTATTAAATCCCAACTGTTTCACCCCTTACTTTCATTTCTTCAATTTTGTTAATGTCAGTCTTTAAGTTTTTCTTTGTTATTTTTGAAATATTACCTATTACAGGCAATCCAATTAATTCTTCAATATCTTCTTCTTTTTTTACTGTTTCATCTAAAGAATTTAAGAAAAATACCAATCCAATCCCAATAACAATTCCCATTACCATTGAAATAAATAAAAAACGATGTTTATTATCATTAATCGGATATGGATTTTCTTGTGCTTCTTTTAATGATTGAATATCATTAAAATTTAGTATTTTTGAAACTTCCTCTTTAAAAATATTGGCAGTAACATTTGCAATCATAGCTGCATTAGTTGAGTTAGTATCCACAACTGTTATTAAAACAACCTGAGATTCACCAATGTTTTCTACTGAAATCTGTGATGCTAATCCTTCAGGGGATCTAGGAAGCTTTAAATTCGAAATAACCTTTTCCATGATTGCCGGATCTTTTACCATGACCACTAGGGTTTTCATTTGGTCTGCATTAGCCTTGATTAAGAGACGCGTAGAAGATTGATATAAATACGAGGTAGTATATTTATTGTAAATTCCACCGCATACCGTTAATATCATGGCAGATAAAACAACAATCCAGATTTTTCTTTTTAATACTGTAAATATCTCTTTTAAATCAATTTCTTTTACCTTCGACTTATTTTTGTTTACACTTCCATTTTGATCCGTCATAAAAACCACCTTATTAAATATGACTTCATCTCATCTTATAAGAATGTTCTAAATAAAGAACTAAATGAGTAAAAAAAATATTTTGCTGCATAAAAGATTCTTTTATCGACAAAATGATGTAATTTCCATATATAATATCCTTATTATAGTTCTATATAAAGAACAAGTCAACTAAAATAGTTCGTTTTGTTCACTACTTTATGACCATTTGTTTCTCCAGTAAAAAACTGAACGTCTTTTGTTTTTCTTTAGCCAGTACTTTGAAGTTTCCATTTTGTATTACCTGACCATTTTCTAATACAATGATTTGATCTGCGTTACGAATTGTAGATAATCGATGTGCAATTACAATAATAGTCATCTTTCCTTTTAACTTTTCCAAGGCTTCTTGTATTTTTGCTTCATTCTCAGAATCTAAAGCACTGGTAGCTTCATCTAAAATCAATACAGATGGATTCCTTAAAATTGCCCGTGCTAATACAATTCTTTGTCTTTCTCCTCCAGAAAACTTTACACCTCTATCACCAATTAATGTATCGAGACCATTAGTAAGGGTAAACACAAAATCAGCGGATGCAAATTTTAAAGCATTTAACATTTGTTCTTCACTAGCATTTGGATCAATTAATAATAGATTATCTCTTATACTTCCATTAAATAAAAAAGGATCTTGTGGGACATAACTTATAGCTTTCCTTATCGACAATAAGTCTTCTTTTGTAACAAGCTCTCCGTCTATAAGAACTTCACCTTCATTTGGCTGAATAAGTCCCATTAAAATATCGGTCAGTGTACTTTTTCCTGCACCAGATCGTCCTACAATAGCTGTCATCTCATTTGCATTAATTTTTACGTTAATATTCTTTAAATCATACTTTGCTTTAGAGTCATAACTGAAGTTAACATTTTTACACTCTATTTTACGATTAATTTTTTTAGGGATAATTGGGACATTTCTATTTATAATCTGTTCACTTGCCTTTGTACTTTCAGATTGTAAATGTAGCAAAGATTTAAATGCAGGTATACTATTGTATATTTGTTGCAGGTATGTTTGAATACCCATAAACCTTGGCCACAGTCGTGAGAAAATTAGAATGATTAATAATAATTGGGTAGGCTGATCTTGAAAAAGAGTAACTGAAATCATAATAAGAATTGCTATTAAAAAAGCTGACATAATTTTATAAAATAATTGGGAGTTGTTTAATAGTTTAACAAATTGAATTTGTTCCTTTTCAATACTTTCACACCAATTTTTAAGCCATAAGTACCTTGAGGCTTCTAAATTATTACACTTAATATCTTTTATTCCACTAAAATTTTCAGTGAGACCACCTATATAGCTCTTAGATATTTCAGATTTCTTTAAACCTGCTTTTTTAGAATTTTGAAGATTTTTTTTCAAAACATAGGCTAGAATGCCTCCTGTACATAATACAAATGCAGTTATTTTGGGAGATAACCAAAAGGCTATTATCAATTGGATCGCAGTAAATACTATAGAAGTTAGTAATTGTAAAAATAAATTCGTTCCACTCATAACTCTACCAATATCATCGGTCATTACATTAATGAAGTCTGATTTTCTTTTTTTCATGCAAAAAAGCCAATTCGCTTCTAATAATCCTTTATAAGTATTTAATCTAAGCTGGTTGATAAAACGTACATGAATCTTTATATTACGTAGAGCTAAACTACGCTTCAAAATTGCTTGCCCGCTTACTAACATAACAAAAAGGAAAAGTATTATTAACAATGCATAACGATCTGGCAGTGAATCAACTGCATTAAATAACTTATTTAATGTTACAGATGATGTAAAGGTTTGATCGACATCTATTACTTTACTAATCTGCAGCATTGGAACTAATAAAATTAATCCTATTCCTTCTAACATACTTACCAAGGCAATAGCAAATATGTTTATGATAAGTACATTCCCAGTAAACTGGTAAAGCTGTTTAGTAATGTACAATATACTTTTCATTCTTAATCCTCCAAATGAATTGGCTGTATCCTACTACGCGTTTTATTCCATATCCATAAAAAAGGGCGTAAAACAAAATATAAAAAGTGAAGAGATTTAGGTAATGGCAAGATTTCCTTATCTTCTGGATATGGGAAAAGAAAGCTTAAAAGAAATAAAATTTTTTGAGTTTTTGTCTTCATAAAAAATAAATAATCACTGTGATAAACAGAAACAAATTTCGGTACTGGATTTGTGTGTAAATTTACCTTGTTTTCCAAATAAAAAAGAGTTCTATTTGCTAGTTCAATTGAATGATTATTTTTCATTAAATTATTAAATTCTATTTTTATAGGTTTGTTAAGAAGTTCAGAGATTAAAATAAGAATTTGACCTGCAAGTTGCAAAGCGTGATATTTTTTTAAAATTAAAAAAAGCTGAGTTGTATCTAATTTTCTATTTAATATCTTATCAATATCTAATAGCCACCTTAATCTTGACCAGCCATGTCTTGCACCATGAGAAACCAAAAATAAAAAGAGGTCTTCTGATCCTAATGTGTAAATTGGATGAGAAGTTATTGAGCTTTTTCTTTTTCGAGTCCATAATTCATCAAAAGAAGGTTCTTTGCCAGGTCCAGGGTTTAACCTCCAGTGTATTTCTAACTTTACTTTTTTGATTGGATGAAAGTATGTTACATGATGGTGACGCCACTTCCAGTCATTAAGAACTGTTTTTATGTAATCATCCTTAACATACCCCTCTAAATACAATAGCTGATCAACTTTATTTAAATCTTCAATTGGAACAAGAACATCGAGATCACCAGAAGTTCTTAGTGATATATCTCCATATAAATCTGTTGCCAAGAACGGTCCTTTTAGAAAAAGAATACGAATTCCTTTTTCACTTATTTTGATATTTATTTCATTCATCTCCGCAGTTAAATACAACATTTGAAAAGTATTTCTTTTATAATAATTAGATAATCTGGTTATAACGAATGGAGGGATTAGATTTTCATTTACACCTTTTATTTTGGGGTATAGACAGGTATATGTACGATGATGGAGGACTAAGTTAATAAATTCCTCCCAGTCGATTTTTTCGAATTTTTGTCTATCCATTTTATTAATTTCCGTTGCACTTTCTTTTTTTAATAGCACAAATTGCAATTGCAATTCTTTAGAAATATTGGAGAATACATTACAAAATTTCATTGGATCCACCTTCAACTACTAATTTTATTTGCAAATTTCCCAACGACAGTAAACCTGCTCATTCCTTCTGCACCTGAAATATAAAATGGACCACTTCTTAGCCAAGCATGTGCAATTAAATTTCCCTTTTCATCTCTTCCGGTTCCAAAATAAATAGTACTTTCGATCTTACGCCTATTTAACATTTTCATTCCAGCAATAGCTTTTACCATACATTGACTTTCCCAAAAAGTATAACGACTCATGATATGAATAGCTTGAGAAACTTTTTTTAGGATACTCCTGTTGTATTCCTCTACCTCAGTAGATGTCTCTTCCATATAACTGCCTAAATTTGATGAAACTTTTACAAACGGCATTTTTTTCATAAATCGAGCCCACATCAAATATAAATAGGCTTCTATTAGTAAAATCTTCATTTCACGATTAAATAAGTAATAATTACGTATTTTTTTTATTAATCTCATAAAGTAATTCCTACTATCTCTCTTTTTCATTAGAAATCATTATTAAATTCTCTTCCTTTAGTTTTTCAATAAAAGCCACTACCTGGTTCTGGCAATTTAGCTTTTCAATTTCGTATTCATCGGTTAACATTTCTACAAGATTTGTAATTGAATTTACTTTTGCGATTTTATCCCAAATGATTCCTCCCATTGAACCTAAATTATAATATTTACCATTTTTAATACTCATCATTACTTTTTCTCCATCCATATCACTCACAATGTTACCTTCAACTTGTCTAATCAGACTTTCGGATGTTATTTTCATAATAATATTTCCTCCTGATCGTTTATAGAATCTAATATTAGCTCCCTCAATTGATTGGCGGTGAAAGGTGTGGTGGGGCGGTGCATCTGCATTACTTGAATTTCTTTAATAACTTTAAGGCATTCTTTAAAGTGCCAATCAATCAAACCTAACTTAGGGATAAATGAACGACGATATGTATGTTGAAGAAGGATACGCAGTCGTTCAATGCCATATATTTCTCTTAACTGAATTTGCGATCCATCAGTTTTATCTAATTCAATTACACCAGCAAAAGGAATAGGTTTTAAAACAAAATTGGTTACGGGTACTTGATACTTAGTTTCTCTTTCAAACAATGGATTGAATTTCTTATAATCCATTCCAAATTCAATTAAGCTTTGTTGCCAGAGCTTTTGGTGTGGATAAGAAGGTTTAACTATGGGAGTTCCCTCTACAAAAGACACAGGTATAACATCATCACTAATTAATCTAAAACCTTGTTTGATAAAAGATGAAGCAAGAGTAGATTTTCCAGCTCCAGAATGTCCTACAATAGCATAGGCTTTACCATTTATCTCAACTGCACTACCATGTAAAGGGAGAATTTTCCTTTGTAGTAATAATGCTCCAATGCAAGATCCTAATAAATAAAGTCTTATTTTCCCTTCACTAGCCCCATTAAACGGATCGACAATTATTTTGTTTCCGTCTTTCACACAAAAAATTGCTACATTCGGAACTTCAAAAAGTAAAAAATCCTTCTTTATAATTATTTTTTTGTTCGATAACTGATCTCGAAAATCAGAGACATCACAAACAATCTTTATTTCAACAGTATCCTCTTCAAAAATATCCTTTTTAGGAAATAGTTCTGGAAGAGATATCTCACTAATAATATTTAATCCAAATGATTTGTAATGGTACCTATGCATTGTTAATTCCATAAGTTTAGTACCCTCTCATTTCAATTATTTACGTAAAAGCCCCTATACAAAATTAATTAGTATAAGGGCTTTAAACACTTAGGTTAAGTATGAATTCGGTTTAACTTTCATGAAGTTGAACAATTTCATCTTCATCCTCATATGTCGCGTCGACATCTCTTATTCCAGGGCCATTCATTGTCATATTAATATTAAGTACTTCTAACTCTGGAGCTTTCCATTCTTTTTTCATTTTTTCACCTCCTTTCAATGTTTTTAGGAATCGATATACTATGATACTTCTCATTAAAATTCGGAAATGAGGATCTAGAGCAAACTCTTGACGTATTTCATTATTTAGTTTTGTTATTGCAGTTTTAATCACGTCTATATTTAGGTATTGCCGAGATAGCTCATCATTACATAATTGATTAAGTTCTTCTAAAAATAAATTCCACGAAGGAGACATTCTTTGAATTGAATCTACACCTTGTACTCCACGAGTACGTTGATTTAAGCGTACTTTATCAGGAAGAAATCCTTTGGTAGCTTTCCTAATTAATCCACGGTCTAAGCCATCACCGAAAAATTTATCAATAGGAAGTGATAAACAAAATTTTATTACTCTTAAATCATTTGTAGGATCGTGTGACTGCATAGAATGCCTTAAAGAAAGTTTTGTTCCACATGTTCCGGTAACATTCCAAACATTTAATTGTTCAAAATGTTTTAAACGTATGTCATATATATTTTCTTTAAATGAACTATCCATGTTTATTCCCTCTTCATTTAATCTTTCATAGACATTCGTCTTTTTTTCCAGTTCTTTACTAATTAATTTAGGGAACTCATATGGTTTGTTTTTAGAATAAATAGATGGATAGGCTTTGTTAAATATGACTTTTAATATTCTAGATTTTTTTGCTCCTGTATTCACACTATATAAATTCAGTTCACGATACAGCTTAAGCCATTTCATTTTTTTAAATATTTCGGAGTAATAATCCAGTGCCGGTCCCCAAGAAATCGTCGTATTACCTCTTGAGCCAACTAAAAGTACACCTATATTTTTTTTATGCGCAGCATCATAAATACCTTTTATCCATACAGAATTCTCAAAAAATTTATATGGCATTTCCATAATATTTAACCAATTATCAATTTCTGAATAAGGTGATTGATTTTTGAAGTCTAAATATAAATCAGATATATTTCCAGTATAATTTACAATTGCTTTAATATATTCTCTTTCATCAGGTACTCTATGTTTATGGGTCCAATCTATATATTCTGATATTGGAACAAAGCTGAAAGTATGTAATTTTTTATCTATTTTTTTTAGACTTCTGGCACCAATACTAACGACAGACCCTGAATCAAGTCCACCACTCAGTTGTGCTCCAATTTCTTTATGTGACCTTAACCGGGAATTTACTGCTGTATTAAATATTTCTTGAAACGCCTCAATATACTCACTTTCAGATTTATATTTAATCTTTTCATCAACACTTATTGTGCAGTATCTACTTAATGTAACCTTTCCTTTATATACTGTTATAAAATGGGAAGGGGGAATTGATTGTATATCTTTAAATACTGTTGTAAAACCATTTGGGGAATCAATTATATTTGGTATCGCTAAATAATCTGCTATCCAATGATCGTTTAATCTGTTTGATACATAAGGAAGCTGTAAAAGCGGTTCCATTACTGTACAAAATGCAAATAAGTTTAAATCATTATAATAATAAAGTGTACGCGATCCGGAAAAATCCCTTGCTCCAAAAAGTCTATTATTTCTTTCATCCCATATCATAAAAGCAAAGTCTCCAATTAAATACTTTGGAGTATCTTCCTGCCATTTACAGTAAGCTAACAAAATTAATTCACAATCCGTAATCTCATTACGAACTGCCATTGGAACTTTCAGATGCCGAAATAAGTCTTCTCGATTATCTAAAATTACATCACCAGTTATAGCTAATCTTTTTTCATAATCATAAAAGCATTGTTTTTTATTAATGTTTTCTGGCATGATCCATTGTGCTAAACATCCAAAAAAAATTTTATCTTTGGAGTAATTATCTATGCTATCGAAAGGAAATTGTTTCAAACTCTCCAACATTGAATTTCCTTCATAAGAAACTGATTTATTTACATGAAAAACACCAGTAATAGCACTCATATTTTCTCCGCCTTACTCCTTAAAAATTCTTAAAAAAGAATATTTTAGTTAATTTCGTTCTTTATAACGAACGTTATATTTTTAAAATTACCATCATTTTTCAGATATGTCAAAGTTTTTTTGTGTGATTATCTAAATTTTAAAAAGCCCTTTTCTAAAAAATTGTTGCTTCTGGGGCATTTTTGTAATTTGACTCCAATGACAGGTTGATTGGAGTGTAAGGTGCGAGATACAGGATAGGAGCAGCGTGACAGGTGAGACATAGAAGGTAGAACGTGCCAAGATGGCTCACCATAAGCCTCGCGGAAAGCGTGCATCCTGAAACGGAGATCAACTACTTCCAAAAATAACAAAGCTTGCGAAAAACAGGCTTTTAAAAAAAGCCTTGGGTTTTCTACACCAAAGCTCAAACAATGTTTTTTTGTATGTAAACTGTCTTTTCATTTCTAGGAGCTCTGGCGAAGCTTTACAATATCACTCGTTTCTTCATAATCTTGTTTTATTGACTTTGCCCTTGTTAAGAATTTCCCAAGTGTTATTGCAGGTTTTTCGACTAGGTAATACATAATAGTTGAAACAACAAAAGTTCCTAATACTACAACCAAGCAGATAGACCATATAGGTATAACTCTATTTAAAAAATGTATGCATGAGAATAGTACAACCAAATGTGTTAAATACAAACTATATGAAATCTTTCCAATAAAATTTAATATATTATTTCTTAAAATTTTGGACATATGACCTGGTGAAATGGCTAAGACAATTAAAATCATTGCCCCAAAAGAGGTTACCCAAGTATCAATTATTGCTCTATAATATGGATTAAAATCTTGAATAATTATGTTTAATATAAAAGAAGGGTGAGCATAAAGATATAAGACGATTCCAAGTATAAACAAGGAAATTTTTTTAATGCCACTTATATTTAACATTTTATTAATTATGTTTACTCGATATTTTGCAAGTAGCGCTCCTAAAATAAATAAGGAAGTGCAATGAATTGTATAATAAAATTCAGTACCTAAAAAAGGCTTTTTAGCTATTAAAGAAAAAAGAATACTTATCAAGGATAATATTATGGCTAATCCCAGACCTTGTTTTAAATTTGTTTTTATTATTAAAAACATTAATATTGGAAAAACAAGAGAAATTCTTAATTCATGTACTAATGACCAAATTACATTATTTAGATTACTTGTAAATGTACCAATTAATAAAATGTGGTCCTTAATAGAATTACCATTTATTTCAAATGACCAATTCACATTAAACCATTCTGTAAATCCTTCTATTTTTCCTGTATAGAATATTTCTCTACAAATAAATGCAAATATAATTGCAATTATGTACGGAACATAAATTCTAAAAAAACGTTTAATAGCGTATTTTCCATAATTAAAATTCTTGTTAATATAAAAAGGTAATGATAATACAAAGCCACTTAAAACAAAAAATAATGTTACTGCTTCACTCCCTGCAATTACTCCGCGTAGTAATCCAAATTCAAAAATTAATTTCGAAAAAAAAGTTTCATTAAACATTAGATACATATGACCAAAAAATACAGATAAAGAAGCTAATCCCCTCAGTGAGTCTAGTTCGTCATATCTATTGATAAAAATCCCCCCTTTTTATATTCTTTTTAACGAACAAACGATAATTTATTTACGTTTATTTTTTCAAAAACATTACAATTAAAGATAATTTTAGTTCTTTATAAAGAACATGTCAATAGTTGCTATTTATCATATAAATAACTCATCCTAACATCCACTATACAAAAAAGACTGTCGGCCAATGGCCGACAGTCTTTAAACATATACTATTTCGCTGTTTTTCTAAATTTGAATACGAATCCAATAATGAATGACAGAATTGTTGTAACCAATACTGCTGTTGTAAGTGTTGTGATTCCTGAGTTGATTCCTACCGCATTGTACACTTGTACACAAACGCCGAATGGAACTGCAAAGAATAAAAACACCATCCCGAACAAAGCGTTTTTTGTATTATAAAGTGCTGTCTTATGAGCAAAGTCGAGCACTTTCAAACTTAAAATCCAAAATACACTTGCTATTGACCAGAATAGGAGCATGGATGTAATAAATGAAGTAGAAGTCATACCCATAATTCGATCAAGGACAAGGTTCATATTCTCCCAGACCATCACCGTCTGATAAAGTCCTAGTGCAAATAGTGCTGCTAAAAAAACAAATGCGTATTCAAATCCTGATGTATTATTTTTCATCCCCAAATATACTCTCCTTCCCTAATTCCGGTAAACCGAAACATCATTTTCAAATTATTTTACAATATTTTTTCCGAAATTTAAACCCCTTAATTTTTTAAATGTGCTTTTTTGGGGGACAGACCCCACAAAAAGACATATTTATCTTATTTGTTCATTCAGGAAGGACACTCAGTTTGATAACCAAAAAGCAGCCCCTAACCACTTCTGGGTGGTTAGGGGCTGCTTTTACCTTAGTTTACGAATGTATTTTTAACTCGAATGGATTTTGTTGCATATGAGCCCCAGATCAATAGAGCGATTCCTGCCATAAATGTGTTAAAGAAAGCCGGCAGTCCAGTATCTATATCGTCGATAAAAAGTAATGCTAAATCAAATAGTGCAATGGTATATAAGTTAATCTGCAATAATATTAACCATGTTTTCACGAAAGATTTTTTCTTTGAAAAAAATAAATATAATAAAATCACATTAATCACGAGAAGGACAATATTCACAACTAATTCTCCATAAATTAACACTTTTATTAAAGTGGATTCCAATGTATATGATTTTATGGCATCTATTCCCGTGATGATTGAATTGAATTTATCTGGAACTGCTAAAAGTAATCCTACCGCAACTAAAATTAGCCAGCCGCCAAGTCCTTTTAGTTGTTTTTCTTTTACGATTTGCTGAACTGATTTATTCTCCACAAAAATGTCCCCTTAACTTCTTAATTGAAAAGTTCTTCCTTGATGTCCATCTGAATGACGCCTTTTGTATCGATTGCTTGTAATGTTATCATCGACTCTCCTGAATATCCCTGCTCGAAATATCCAATCACAGTTTTAGTATGTAATGTCCCTTTGTCATCTGTATAAAGGAGCTTCATCGTATTTTCTCCAAACTCTTCAGTTGGTGTTACTTTGAGCTTATATTCTTCTTTTGGTTGGATTGAAGGGATTTCAATATCTGACGTTATGTTCTGGTACGTAATTTTCAAATCCGAGATATTCTTATTGGTTTGATTTTTTATTGTGATGTTAAATCCAGGTTGGTCCCTCGAAATGATATAGGCTCCAACAGTTAGAATACTTATAAATAAAACAACAGCTATAACTCTTTTCATCGTTTAACCTCATCATTAAATACTAAAAAAGCAGTGAGACCATAAATAAAATCTACTGCTTTCGTTTTATCCTATAGGTTTTTTAGGTTATCTCTTCTGGAATCCTATCTTATTGCTGGGGAAGCTAACAGTTTTTCGATATGACTCTTTAGAAGATCTGACTTCGTGTAGATCGTTTTTTCAAATTGCTCAATTGTCGTTTGGTTGCCATTGCTTTTGATTCGATCTTTATTAATCATTTCTTCTAGATGATATTTGCTCGTTTGCTCTAAAAGTTTCCCGTTTTCTGTTTGTGTGATAAAAACAAACACATCCATATCCCGATAATTGAGTTCGATCTCGATTCCAATATCTTTATTTTCATATAAGAAGGTGGTCTTCCAGCTCCCATCTGTCGCAATAGGATTTGTAAACCCATAGTTGCTTACAAGAAAAGAAAAGCTTTCTTCTGTTTGTGATGAGAATAAATTCATGATGACACCTCCATTATTTTTAGATTTTAATCAAATCATCTTCTATTGTTACCTATATTTTCTTCCTTTTGTTCATTAATCCTCTTTTGTAATGATTATGTAAAGAGATATTTTATTAATGTGCTTACATCATAGCAAACTATTGTATGCTTTTTCTTAATTTGTTGTGGATAATCTAACAAAATCCCCCATTTCCAGTTTACAAATTCTTGAAATAGGGGATTTGTTTAATAGTTATTTAGAGATTAATAAATCTTTTGTTTCCAGAGCTTCTTTATATTCTACAACAAGTTCTTCAACAACGTTTTTTATGGTAGATATTTTTTTGATGCTTCCCACCCCTTGGCCAGCAGACCAGATATCTTTCCATGCTTTTGCTTTAGATTCTGTGAACGATAGGTCCACTGCATCTTTTTTCTTGAGATTTTCAATATCGAATCCTGCTCTTTGCAAGGATGGAAGAAGATAATTTCCATTAATTCCGCTTATTGCATCTGTGTAAATGAGATCTTCGAGTGTCGATTCAATCAGCATCTGTCGGTATTCTTCACTAGCTGAAGACTCCTCAGTTGCGATGAATCTCGTTCCCATGTACACGAGATCTGCTCCAAGTATTTTCGCTGCAAGAATGTCCTCACCTGTCGAGACCGATCCTGCTAAAACCGTAATGCCATCCCAGAATTCTTTCACAGCTTTTAAGAATGCAAATGGATTGAGTGTACCACCATGTCCCCCTGCCCCGGCACAAACGAGAATAAGTCCGTCTATTCCTGTTTTCGCGGCTTTACGAGCGTGATCTAGAGAGATTACATCAGAAAAAACCAATCCCCCATAACTATGTACGATTGCAGCAACATCTGTAGGATTTCCAAGAGAGGTAATCACAACTGGCGGTTTGTATTTTTGTATTAACTCCAAGTCTTCTTGAAATCTTTTGTTTGTGCGATGAACAATTAAATTGACTCCCCATGGCGCGACTTTTTCAGTCGGATTTTCATTCTGATATTGTTCAAGTTTCTCAGTAATATGAATCATCCAATTTTCAAGGAGTTCTGATGTTCGTGCATTTAATAATGGAAAAGTTCCGATGATACCAGCCTTACAGCTTTCCATCACCATTTCCGGGCTGGAAACTAAAAACATCGGAGCATTTATTACAGGTAATAATAATTGTTTCGACAAATTCGTTGGTAATTTTGACATCAAACTGAACCTCCTCAGAAGATTAACGTTAAAATAGTTTTCCACAGTTATTGTCAGAATCCTTCATATTTAACTCTTTTATGATTCAATAGCCTCAATTTCACCATGAAATATTACATTTTTGTAACAGCCATTTTCTGACAATTTTTTCTTTATCGCTTGTTTATAATCAAATTATATTAGGAAATTCGAACTAATACCTTCAGACAATGGCAAACATTATCGAAAGAGATGGGCGCAAAGCCACGGGTCTAAAGCAAATTGCTATGATCGCCGGGTTACCTGAAAAATCACCTATCTGGAGGGATCTTTTAGTGGAAAACACAGTAACGTTAGATCGTGAGTGGATTGATTTAATGAAAGAAGCTAGAGATCAAGGTTTCACTAAAGAAGAGATTGTTGAATTTTTAAAAAACCCAGTCGCTAAATTAAATGAAGTCTATATGCAGAAAATCGTCAATTCCTAATTATATTTACTTCATCTGTGCAAAAAGTTATAATATAGTCAAATTATTCACAAATGGGGAACGCACATGATGATTGGTGAACGAGTAAAAAAATACCGTATGGAAAAAGGGCTCTCCATAACAGCTTTAGCTGAAAAAGCTGGAGTTGCTAAATCCTACATAAGTGCATTAGAACGAAATATACAACAGAATCCATCCATACAGCTCTTAGAAAAAATCGCTGATGTTCTAAATATTTCAGTTGATCACTTGATTAATCAAGAAGTCGATACAAAGAATTTAGACCACGAGTGGGCAGAGCTTGTAAAGGAAGCTATGGGTTCAGGTGTGAGTAAAGAACAATTTAAAGAATTCCTAGAGTTTAATAAGTGGAAAAATAAACAAAACTAGCCAATAGGTCTCCCTATTGGCTAGTTTTTTTATAATTTTTTTTCTGTTATCGAATATGACGTATTCTGTTGGATTTTCAATGAAAACGTCATTTTAATTTGATTTACATTCTCCTTTATAAAAGGTACGATTATCTTTATAAAGAACGTTTTTGTTCTTAATAAAGACTATGTGTATATAAGGAGGATATTCATTAATGCATTTCGTAAAAAAACAGCTTCCATTACTGCTCTCATTACTATTGTTGTCTTTATTCTTTTCTCCACTTAAAGCAAATGCAGCTACAAACGAGAATAATCACATTACTTATGTAGCTTTAGGCGACTCGTTAGCTGCCGGTGTAACCCCTACTAATTCGCTAGGACTCGGATATCCGCATTATTTAACTGGAATACTTCAACAAGCTAACTATACAGTCACACCTGGTTTTTTTGGAATCCCTGGTTATACAAGCTCTGATGTATTAAATGATCTTACAGTTCCAACTCGACCACTTTATTACCCATTACAAAATGCCATAAAACAAGCTGATATTGTTACGATTGATATTGGAGCAAATGATATCCTCAAAAAACTAACAACTGGTCAACAAGTTAAAAATACGGATATCCAAAAAACAGTAAGTAATTTAACAGCTATTTTGGTAGACATAAAAAAGAAGAATCCTTCTGCAAAGGTTTATGTTATGGGTTATTACAATCCTTTTCCGCATGCTAATTCTTTGTATGCCCCATATGTCCCTACCCTTGTAAGTGTACTCAATAAATATAATCTAATGGCTGAGGGCATCTCAAAATTGTTAAATGCCACATTTGTACCAACAGCAAGTATAATTCAATCAAACTATGTAGTGTATTTAACAAATCCAAATAACATACACTTAAGCCCTGCTGGTTACCAAGCAGTAGCTGCAGAGTTTTTTAAAGCGATTCAATCCAACAAAACAGGGCAAGTCTCTATAAAATGAAAATAATAAATTGTATGCCTTTTCAACCTTGTTGATCAGGCATATTTTTTTATTTTACTTTTGTTTCATTCGTTTCAAAACAGGGTATAGATTTTAGATGTCAATTATTTATGAGTTGTTGGAGGATAATTTATGGATGTGACACCTAAAGATCGATTAAATTCTCAAAAAAGCATAGATGTTGGCGGTTCCTCTTTTTATTGGGATTTAGATCAAGGTACTTTCCAATTTGAAGGCGGAGACGTCATGTTGTTTTGGATTGATTCTGCATTCAAAGTTTTCCTTAGTACGATTGAGGAAATCACTGGTGAAGGTACGGCTGATCTTGTTTTTGAAACTGCTGGTTATCGTACAGGTCTCGTGGTCAGTGATTTTTACAAAAATTCAATTAGAGATATTGCGAAATCCATTGAAGCTCTGCCGAATATCTATATTACGGCCGGTTGGGGAAAAACTTACATAGAAGCTGATATTGAAAAAAAAGAAGCGCTTATTACGATTACGAACAGTTGGGAAACAAAAGTAAAAGCGTCCCAAAACAGTAAACGGATTGGCCGATTTCTTCCTGGTCACTGGGCTGGCGTGTTCACCGGCTTATTCAACACAAACATGTGGTACAAAGTGATTAATGAAGAATGTGATGAAAATAGATTAAAAATTAAAGTGTCCGAGTCAGATATTACACCTAGTGCGAATATTCGTGATCTGATTAAACGTGAAGAACAAAATGAGATTATGAAACTTGAAGCGATGGTTGAAAACAGGACACGTGATCTAACAGATTTAATAAAAGAAATATCATCGCCAATCATTCCGGTGACAGACAATATCGTAGTAATACCGTTGATTGGAAAATACAATGAATTGCGTTCAAGAGATATGCTGGAACATACCCTATCTGCTCTCCCAGATCACCGTGCGCAATTTGTCATTTTAGATTTAACAGGCGTCAAATCGATCGATACAACGATGATCGATATGCTGAATAAATTGGTTTCCTCTGCACGTTTGTTTGGAATGGAAACACTGCTTGTAGGCATCTCACCAGAAATGAGTATAGAGATCACTAAAAATCAATATTGTCTTGGGGAAAGTACTTATTTCCGAAATTTAAAACATGCGATCTATTTTGCTTTTGCTAAAGAAGGCATGCATATACAAGAACCAAAATAGAATGTGGGATAAAAAGAAGCGTCAGTGCAGATTTGCACTGACGCTTCTTTTTTGTCTTTAATTTCAGTTTTGTTGTCCTCCTGAAAAACACAAAAACACCATAAATGTATTTGTATGGGGTCTGTCCCCACCCATTTTTAAAAATACACAGCATTCGTCTATGCAACTCGTCTCTACGTTCATATGATATACAGAAACCGATACACACGTGAGATCGGTTACCATGTTGTGAGGTGAATTTATTAATGTGTTATAAGTGTGGAAATTTTGACCACTGTAAGTTCGACGAAAAGCACGACAAGAAGCATGACAAGAAGCACAAAAAGAAGCACGATAAGAAGCACGACAAATGTGATATGAAAAAGAAAAAGCATGATTGCCATAAATGCGAATCTTCTTCTTCATCTTCCTCATCCTCTTCTAGTTCTGTAGTTATCAAGTGCAAGAAATTTAAAAAGAAGCACCACTGTTGCTGCGATCCTTGGGCGAGACTCTTGTTCTAGGATTAGAAAAGGAGACCGGTTGTTGGATCGATCTCCTTTACTCTTATACTTATAAACTACAAACGTTTAGCCCCGAGATAACGCGGCTTCCAGTATGTGTTACTCATTTCAGCAATACTCACACCCTTAGAGGATGATGCACTAATAAATTTCCCATCACCAATATAGATTCCCACGTGTGAAGCACCTGGTTCATACGTTTCAAAAAAGACTAAATCACCAACACCCAAAGTAGTGACTTTATATCCAATGTTTGCCCACATATCTTTAGCTGTTCTCGGTAAAACAATATTGTGAGATTGCTTAAATACATAGTCCACATAACCTGAGCAGTCAAAACCGCTCGGGTCTGTTCCACCCCATTTATAAGGCGTTCCAAGGTAACGTTTTGCATAATCTACTAAGTAAGCGTTATTAACATTGTAAACTCCTAATTTATTGAAAGTACTGCGTCCGGCAACCCCATCAGCCGTTAACCCTTTTGCACGCTGAAAATTAACAACAGCACTTTTCGTATAAGAACCAAAATAAGAAGTAAACGAACCGCTATATGTAAAATAACCTTTGTCTTTTAACATTGATTGTAACGTTTTTACTTCTGAAACCGTCATTCCTTGATAGAGTGTTTGATCCCCTAAATTAGCAAATGCTTGTACTGGTGATAGTAATAAAGTTGTACCTAAAACCGTTGTTGCTATCCATTTTTTCATATTCTTCCGTAACCCCTTTATATTTCCAAGTAATCTATAATTATCCTACTATATTAAAAAGTGGTTGTGTTTTACACTTGGATTACGAAAAATAGGAATTTAGTCTATCTTGTTTTTATCTTAAAAATATATTAATAGTTTTCTGTTCTAAGAAATTAAAGTGGCATTAAATTCTTTAAACCATAACCCATATACATTTCGACACAATAAAAACCAATTGCCATAAACAATAGCAGTGCCGCACCCTTTATGATGAGTTTATTGTTTGAATTGTTCTTTTTCCGTTTTTGCCATTCATCTGACAAAAGAAAGAACACTGTACAAATAATGCTAAATAACGCTAAGCCTTTAATTAACAACATTGTAAGTACTGCAAAGAATATATGGATAAAAGCTGAACCCATAAAACGATATTTCCCCATTTTTTTAGTTAAAGAGTCAGAAAAAAGCGAGACTGGAATCATATAAACAAAGTTTCCGATCAAGAGAACAATTAATATTATAATGAAAACTGGCCAAAAGTTTTGATCATATGCATCCAAAATAACAATCACAGCATACCAAATACCAAGAAAAAGAAGTGTCGAAAACCAAGCTGCTCTCACTTTTCTAGGAATAGATTTCTCCATGTTTAACTCTCCCTAATCTTTGTTTGTGAATTACTTCACATAACAAATTATACCATATATTTCATTTTGAGTACTTAATAAAAATAGACCTCTCGCTTAAGTGAAGAGGTCTACTATATCCTTTATAAGGTTTTCGCATCCTCTAAGTATTCCTTTGCCGGTGCGGGATGATTATATCTTGCCATGGCCGTTTTATGCTTTCTCAAACCTAGTTTTTCATAAAAGCCTTCTCTGCCAGTAGTGGCCGTTAAATGAATGAAAAAGATGTCTTTAGCCTTTGTTAAAATATCATTCATGAGTTTCTTACCAATGCCCATCCCTTGATACTCTGGATGAACGATGACATCATAAATCGCTCCATAGAAGACACCATCTGTCACTACTCTTCCGCAGCCTATCAATTTTTCATTCTTATAAACGAGAGTCACATGATAACTAGCGTTAAATGCTTTGATTAACTTTTCTTTCGGAAAACCATCCCAATTCACTGCTTTGAATAGCTCTTCAAGTTCAACCCAATCAATGTTGTCTAAATGATTAATAATTGTAATATCAGAAATAATTTTAGTTTCCATAGCCAGTCCTCCTAAACGATTAAACAAATTTTCTTTTAGGCTCGCCTCATCAATTGGCTGCCATTCACTTCTGTAGAAAATCCAAATTTTTCATAATAAGAGGTCAACCGGTTTGGACAATACAATTCGACTCGTTCGACATCCTTTATTAACGGATGATTTAATAGATTTTTCATTAGTATTTTTCCAATTCCATCATTGCGATGGTGTGAATGTGCGATCACATCAAAAATTAATGCTCTAAAGACCGAGTCTGTAATAGCTCTTGCAAATCCAACTAGCTTTCCATCATTCTCATCGATTAGTCCTATGACCACATTGCTGTTTTCCAGCATTTTTTCGATATCCGCCTTTACTCTATGTTGTGTCCACCATTCATTTTTGAAAAGCAGAGTGAGTTCTTCTATTTGATTTTCATCAAATGAACTGATTACTTTATAACCCAAAACTAAGTCCCCCTTATCATCTAAGATAATTTGACATATTTTTCATATTTCCTTTTTATAAAAAGATGTTTTGGTAAACTTCGTTACTATTGAGTAGTTGATTTCCCTCAGTAGTCTCCCACCTTCCACTGCCATCAACTTTTTATCAACGGTTTATTTTCATATATTTTAGAGAACAGCCTTCACAAAAAAAATAAAGACCTCCTAAGGGTCCTTATTTTTGATAAATCTCGTAATCAATCCGCAGAAAAGGTATGCCGAATATTTTCATTTTATGAAGGGCTTTGAGATTCCCTAGCTTTGCTTCTTGGAGGGTAAAGCGCTCTGATAATGGCAGTGCAAAAAGGGTTTTTCCTGCTGCAAAATAAATCCCTACATCTCCCTCTCCTTGGCTCGTAAGGATGAGTGTGCCATTTCTTTCTTGCAGCTGCAAAATACCGATCATTGAAGAAAAAGGCAGTGGAAGTCCAATATTCATGTACGTTTTCCCAGCCGATTCATGCTGCGAATAAATGGCCGCAAATATGATACTACCATTCTCTTTTCGAATCCAGACCCTTGGATTCTCCCTTCCGTCCAGAGAAGAATCAACAGTAAGAATTTCTCCTGTCATTTCAATCTTTTTACTTGAAATCGGCAAGTTTAATTGCTGCATTTTTTTACTCATCCCTTTGTAGCATATTGCAAAGGGCTTAAACCATGCTGACCATTTTACAGAAGCAAATAATTGATATTGATCTGTATGCTCATAAAAATCGACAATTGTTTGTGGCAAAGTTTTTGTATCCACCAAAACACTCAAATCATCCACTAGTCCAGGATGCGTTTTTCCTGTTCCTTTAAGCTTTCCACGAATTCGACTCACTGGAAAAACAGGCTTTTTAAATCTTGTTTCTGGAGGCGCTAAAGCCCAGCCAATCACGCCTATCATGCCAAAAACAACACAGTTCACAAAACCATGAAATGCCAGCATAAATTCAATGGTGACTGGCCAAATTCCAAATGCGTTATTCGCTGCATACAGCATGGAAAATAAAATGGTGACACCTATTGCAACATAAGAAATCCGGATTAATACAGCCTGTAATGTTGTGTCAAAACGGGTACGAACTGCAAGTATAATTAATGTATAAATGGCAGCAATATACAGGGTCACTGAGATTACTTCTAGTAAAGGCCAGAACGTGATTCCGACCGCAACGAGCATTGGTCCTGCTAAAATCACTGAAACAATCCATGGATACCATTTTGAATTTTGTAATCTTCCAAAAAAGCCAAGCGATATGGGCAGCAAACAGGCAGAGTAATGAAAATGAATGGCGGTCAGCCAAGTGATCAAAGGACTAAATCCAGTATCCATTCCTGCAATATACGCAAAAAACCATAACCCTCCTACAAATAAATACATCATCCCGAAATCTATTGAAATTTCTGCCCAGTTTTTAAAACCACGCTGGAGAAATCTCTGAAAGCCGAGAATCGCCACAAAGAAAGTGAAAGCCAGATAAACAAGAGCTAACACAATTTGCCCGGTGTTCGATGGGACTACAAACAAGAAAAAGACAGAGAGCATTGCAATCCAAGTAACAACGATATGTATTTTTGTTATGTTAATTACGAGTTGGAGTATGATCGGCACAAAAATCAACTGAGCCGATGTCAGCATCAGCAAATAGGGTTCCTCAGCTCGCAAAGTGCTTGCTATGAAGAGAATTATTCCGGAAAGTGTGATTGGACTAAAGAGATTCTTCTTTATATTCGCCTTCATACACCATCACCTTCCCTACGATTCGGTTTTGAATATGCACTTGGACCGTATACACGTCCCGGTCATCATCATATCCGTCCTCGACCGTCACAACTCCTTCCAAAATCTTTGGAATCGGTATTTCGAAAGGCCCTAAAATAAAGCGCTGACGACCTGAATGAATCATTTGATGTCCTTCAGCAGTCACTTCAAATTTTAAGTCTGAATAAAAAAGACTGGGCTCTCCTAAGTAATCTTTTACGATTTTCCGCTCCGGATCTATGGTCATAAACGCATTAAAATGACGCGTTACTTTTTCAAAATAAAACGTACGCTCCCAATAGATTTCTGATTCTCCTGTCGGCAAAGTCCTGCACGTATTTTTTACGGTAAAAGGTACATCTTCTCCTGTTTCGGGAAAAAGAAACTGCCAGCGAGTCGCTAATTTCAAAAAAGGCTTCAGCCAGCTTGCACCTGATTCAATTTTCGTCATCTTCCCTGCAGCATAAAAGGGCTTCTCAACAGGAAGTGCGTAGCGTTCTTGCAGTTTAGGGTGCAACTTCTTGAAATCCTCACCTAGAAGGGTTTGGTAGATTGTCATTATGAATCACTCTTTCTCGTTCGTTTGCAGCTCGTCGCTGTAGGCAGATCTTTTGCTAGTAAATAGCCTATTATGGAAAGAATCCACAAGCTGGCGTTGAAAGTTACAGGATTAAACGGATGTGATGAGATTGATGGATCTCCGATTACTGCGCTTATCGTTAACAATGGAAACACAATAATCTGCAGCATGTGTAAATGTGTTTTCTTGCGATAAAATAGCCAGACTAGTCCAAAAATCATTTCCGCAACGCCAATGATTTCAACTGCTTTTACTGCAGCTGCTCCCTTTATGGAGGACAAGCTGGAAAACATGGCGATTTCCTCAGGATGATGGGCAATAATCTTCGGAACAAGTCCTTGATAAAACCAAACAAAGAAAAATAATAAAGTGATAAGGGCACTGCCAAAGAAACGGATGTACTGGGTTCTCGGCGATTCTCCTTTTTCCAGCCAACGTTTCAGCACGTCAAAACTAAGAGCTGTAGCCCAACCCATCATTGGACGGAAAAAGAAATCTAGTAAACTTCCAAACCAGCCATAACGCACATCATAATCATATTGAGTAAGAAAAGTTGTACCTTGATCAGCCGGTATGTACTTCCAATAGCCTCTTCCTTCGGATATGGGCGAGATTTTTTGATTGGTACCAAATTGCAATGAAGAGGTTTTGGAACCATCTTCTTTATTGTGCGTGCCGATACTTTTACCCCAGCCCGCTACTTTCATTCCGAATCCAATTTTCGTTTCGTATAAAAAAGATTGCGGTTCGTCTTCGTTCTCTTTCGGCAAATAGGTAATGGATGAAAAGCGAAGATCCCATTGTTCATGAAGTTCAGGCTTTTGAGACTTATCCCACACTTCTTTAACATCTGCATGTATTGGTATTTCTACATAAATCGATTTATTTTTCATAAAAAGCACCTCTATGTATAAAGTAACATAAATTACCATGGGAAATTGTACAATAAAAAACTTAGCAAATACATTTCTCATCTGGTCATCCACTCTGAGCGTGTGAAGCATGACCAGATAGATGGTAATTGGCGTCGAATGATGTCGGTTCTTGGTTATCCAGAAATTAACGTGGGTATATGGCCATGAGGATAACCATGGATATATGTTTTGCAGGGTCTTATTAAGACTGGAAAAGTTCTAATTTTTTAGGTTTTGAAGATGAAATGGTCCATCTTCTTCCATATTGGTCTTATTTCGGACCGGTTTTTCACCTTTTTTGACTGGAATCTTGCATTTAATTACTAGGTAAGCAATAAAAAAGAAAGACTCCAATTGGCGTCTTCCTTTTCATATATTTCAACCTACAATCGCTCCAAGTGTTTCGGCAAAATTTTTTGATTGTGCGATGGATCCGAATTGGCGGACTTTTTGCTTGGATCCGTAAAAGACCAGCTCGCCGTCTTTTAAAATGAGAAAGGATGTGCAGAGTGACTCAAGCTCTTGTGCGTCATGGCTTGAATAAAGGATCGTCTTGCCTTCATTCCCGAGCTGCCGCAGATCGTTCACAATTTCCTGTTTTGCTGTTATATCAATGCCGACTGTTGGTTCGTCCAATATTAAAATCTCAGGGTTATGCAATAAAGCGACGAGAATATTTAGTTTCCGCTGGTTGCCACCTGACAGATGCTTCACCTTTTTATCGAGGTGTTCTGCCAGTTTCCATTCTTCGCACCGCCTCATCCAGCTTTGCTCTGACTTGCATTTCGCGAGCTTTGCAAAAAAACGTAGATTCTCGCGGGCTGTGAGCTCATGATACAACGCAATTTCCTGCGGAACGTATCCGATTTTTTCGCGAATCTTTTTCATGTCTTTTTTTGCGTCCAAGCCACTGATTTGTATCGTTCCATTTGTCGTTCCCATGATTGTCGCTAAAATCCTTAAAAGTGTGGACTTTCCTGCGCCGTTTGGTCCAACAACGCCGACTGTTTCCCCTTTCTCTATAAAGAAGTTCATCTCTTTCAGCACTTCTTTTTTGCCGAATTTTTTTGTAAGTTGGTTGGCTGCAATCATGCGTTGTCACCTGCCTTTATCGTTGAAAGTCCGAATAGAATGATGCTGATTCCCATAAAAGCTGCTGGAATCAACGGTGTCTCTTGATGCAGTCCAGCCATGATCCAGTATTGCGGCGTCCATTGTGCTGCTTTTTCTAAAAAGATTGTAAGCTCATCACTCGGAAAAAAGGTTCCGCTTAAGAGTGATGTTGAGAGTACCACAAAAAGAGTGATCGCCTGCCATGTCCGGTTAGCTGAGACGAAATAAGCGAACAAGAGGGATAGTGCGTTCAGAAATAATACATATCCGATTAATGCTGTGACAGTTGATGAATTCACGACGAGTTCACCTTTCCACCAGCCAAATCCAATCAGCAAACCAAGCAGTTCTAACTGTAAAATCAAAACGCCGAGCGCGTTCCCGCTCCAATATATGAAAGATGATCTTGCTGTATAAGGAACTCGAAATCGCATGCCCGCATCTCTGTCTTTGATCGGCCAGCTGTTCCATAGAAAACTGAACAGCATCAACAGTAATAGCATGCCAGGCACGTAAATCGATAGTGTTTGATTCTCAACCGTTTCTGCTTTTTCTTTCGTTGCGCCGACTTTATAATCGATCGTCATTAATGGATTGGGTTTCCACTGATTATCGCTGTATTCCCATGCCTCTTTCCACACCGTCTTTTGTTGTGAAGCATTAAGATTCTCGCTTTTTCCGTATGTTTTTATGACTGTACTCGCGCCATAAGAATTACTCGATAGCCGCTTTACTTCACTCGCAAAGTTTTCACGGACTAACCCGTGTGAGACTGAACCTGTGGAAAGCCACATCGTCACGAGTTCGTCTGTGTCATTTTCTTGAATGTGTTCCATAAATCCTTCTGGAATCAGAAATCCGAGTGAAGCATTTTGAGTTTCAATTTCATTTTTCGCTTCAGTTCGGCTAACGGTTTTTACAGAAATGGTAGGATTTTTTCTGATCCTTTCGATGACCAGTTTTGAATAATCAGATACATCCTCATCCACGATGACGACGGGAATTTTACTGTTTTGAGCTGTTTTTTCTACAGACAGGTCTAAGAAACCGAGCAGAAGAACAGGAACAACCAATCCTAACCAGCTCCATGGACTTTGAAGCAATAATTTTATACGTGTAACGGCAATTGTCCAGACCATAGCAACCTCTTCTTCACAATAATTAGGAATAGACCGACTATCCAAGTGATCACGGAAAATCCAACCAAAATTAGGATGGGAGACCATTCAGTCATGCCAATAAACAGCGACCCTATCAAAGCTTGATGCGTATGATGCATGATATTAATAAAACTCATGCTCCGCCAGATTTCAGGCAAGTACGATAATGGCAACAGTGTTCCGCTTGCTGCTGTTATTCCTCCAACCAATAGTAATCCCGCTCCCCATTTTGCTCCGTTTTTTTGAAAAAGCTCCTGACAGAGTGCAAAAAGTGAGCTTACAGCCAAACAATAAGCTACAACGATTCCAATCGCAGACAAACTCCACGTTTTTGTGATGATAAACAGCAGTGTGCATAAAACCAAACTTTGAAAGGCAAGAAGCATAAAGATAGACAGAATATTTCCGAAAAAAATGACGGAAGATCTGACACCTTGCAAAGAAAGCCTGTCTCTTAATGCAGTTTGTTCTCCTCTCGCCGTTAAACTCATGCCAAATAAACCGCCGATCATTAAAAGGATCAGAATGCCAGACAGACTGTAAAACTCCAAGGGCGTAATTCCGCCAAATGCGCTTAGGGTATAAGTTTCATAGATTTTATTTCGATTTAGTGCCTGCAAGGTGAAATCAGGTATAATGACGTCCCGGTATTTTGAAAACTGAGCTGAACTTAAATCCATTTTTCGCAAATAATGAAATACGGTATTTGCTCCGCTTTGCGCAGCTGAAATTAAATTCGCATTACTGACCATCACTTGTCTTAACAATTCCGCTTGAAAAGGCTTGGCTGGATTTCCGATGACGGTAACGGGAATGTTTTTGCCGTTTCGAATTCCTTCTGTAAACCCCTCTGGAACGATTACCATCCCTGCGATCTCATTGTTTGCTAACTGTTTGCTTGCAGCTGCTGGGTCCGTCTTTTGAAACGAAAGAACGCTGCGGATTTCTTTTGAATTTTCGTATTGCTTCATCAATAATTTCGTTTCGAAGGTGTTGTCCTCATCTACGATTGCAACTGCAAATGGCTCTATCCATTGTTTGTCTTGCAATAACGGCTTCAAGCCAAGGTAAGTAATTGAGAGCAGCAGGAGCGGAAACAGCATCATCGCGAAAAGCGGGAACGGCTGCTTCAGCCAGCATTTCATGGTTAAATGGGCAATGAGTAACGTTTGCCTCATAAAATAATTCCTCTCTCTTGTTGTGTTTAAAAAAGGACAAAGATAAGTGAGTTACCTTTATCTCTGTCCTTCTTATTTTTATATATTATAGCCCTTCCATAAACTGAGCGTTTTCACCCATAAACTGCTGGAGGTTGCGCTGGATTTCGGACATTAGGCCCATCATCTCTGCATCACTCATTTCGGCTAAGTTATCTGCTTTTCCTTCTGCAAGTTCAGGGAATTTTAATTTTTTGCCGAATGTTGTTTTCGTTTTAATGGTTAATCCTACATTCAGATCGCCAAGTGAAGGGTCATTTGAAATAAGCCTCACTTTGTAATCGTGATTCGCAAAGTCTTTATCCAGGTTTTGGTCGCCTTTATGCTCAATCTCAAGTGTTCCTTGAGGGATTTGAGCCGGCATGTCTCCTGCTGGAACGAGCTCAGCTGTCCAGTTTGATTTTTCACTTGTTCCTTCACCTTTTACGTGGAATCCGATGCCTTGTGTTGACCCATTTTCATCTGATTCGAATTTTGCTTTAATATCGCGTTTCGTACCTTTTCCCTTTGGTTCACTCGTCATTTTTATATCCACAAGAACTGTTTGCCCTTCTGGACCAGCATTCAAAGTCCACGAAGAGTTGGTAACATCGTCCTTCGTCCAGCTTTCAGTCGCGTAATTCAGCGGAATCACTTCTCCGCCGTTTGCTGCTGCACTCAGTTTCAAATCACGTTTTACTACGTTTTCATCGCTGTCGATCAGCACAACCTGCTTCATTCCTTCTGGGAAAGCTGCCTCTTCTTTCACTGCTCTTTGTGCTTCTTTCAATCCGTTTTTCAGTTCCTTTTTCGTATCTTCTTTACTCATCGTCCCCGGTGCCGGCATCATCGTTCCTGTTGGCAGTCCGCCGGACAAGGAAGCTTGTTCAGCCATGGCATCTAGGAAATCATCATCAGACTCCATTTTCTTTAAGAAGTTCACGATCAAATCTTTTGTTTCTTTTTCAGAAAGGGTCACGGTTAACTGGCGAAGTTTTTCTCCTTTAAAATCAACATCTTCTTTTAGTTTTACATTGTTCTCTTTAATGCTGTCTGCGTACACTTTTGCGTACTCTTTGAACAGATCTTCACGCTCTTCTTCACTTGCTAGGTAACCGTCGTAAGCTTTAAAGAAATTTTCAAGCTTCTCCATTCCAGCATATGCCGGGTCAAACTTTCGCATCACGTCGCCAAACTTTTCGTTTGGAAAATAAACGCGGTTTTTGTACGCTGCAGGTACATTTAATGCTGTTTCTTTATTGTTTTGGTAAAACTCTGCTTTCACAAGGTCTGCGCCGTTTACGGTCAAAGCCATGTCAGCTAAACCCTCTTCTTTTTTCGGGTCATGCTGTGTCGTGAATTTCAGCTCACTCGACTTTAAAATCGAACCAATCATCGCCGCTTCCATTCCGCCTGCTCCCAGCTTATCCGTGTCCATATCTACACTGACACGCGCTTCAGACTTATAGGCTTCTTTCGATTGTTTTTCTTGAAGTGACAGTGCATCCTCAAAGCTTTCGTTTAGCGATTCGTTCAATGTTTTAAACGTGTTCAGCTCTGATTTTAAATACAGTTCACGCGGCGAGAGATCGATAAACATCGCATAAGCAGTAGCACCAATCGCAAGTAATGCGATGATGACGAGCCCGATTATGATCGGACGTTTTTTACTTCCAGGATTCTGATTAACTTGTGTTTCCATCGTTTGGTTGTCCCCCTCTTAGTACATGTATAAGCTTTTCCCTATCAACTTAGTACACTATATTTCTACTTACAATTATGGGTAAAATTAGTAAATTTACCATCACAGATTCTAACTATACCTTAATTAATGAATTATATCCATGAATTCAAGTAGTAAGAAAGTTACAATTTATTTGGTGTTTAAAACCGATCGAAGCTTTTTGATAGCCGCTTTTCGCCATGATTTTACCGCGTAAACGGAAACATCAAACATCTCTGCGATCTCCGCTTCACTCTTCATTTCACATATACGATGGATGACCCAGCGCTGCTGATTTTGGGTGAGGTGAACTAAGTAAAGGTTCAACGATTCATCTTCTAAAAAGGGAATAGTGTCCGTGTGTGAGAGATTTTTAAATACAAAAGATTCATGGGGATCTTGATTATCTTCTTTCTCCAGCCGTCTCATTTCTCCTCTAAATTCTTGTAAAATACGTCCCCTCACTTTAAGAAATGCATATGAAGAGAACTGCCCCTTCTCCGGATCAAATGTTTCATAAGCGTTCCAAAGTCCGAGTAAACCAGCTTGATAGTATTGGTCAAAACGTGACCGTAAATTGTAGTTTCGGATTTGAGATTTAATTAGCGGATCAAACTGAGAGGCAACTTGTTCAAAAGTCATTTCTTTCATCGGATAATGTCCTTTAGGAATGTGCGCACATTCGGGGAATTCCGCGGTAATCCTACTATAGAAATGAAGTAGATATTAAACAAATCAGCATGTTTTAGAAATGATATTGAGCAAACGATCAGAGAGCGGTACTTTTTCCTGACATATGGGATTAGTTATCCACAGATTGAAGATGATATGGAGTATTGCTACACATTTTTGTGGCGGTTTTGAGAAAAACGAGGAAAATAAGGGTGGATTTTCGTGAAAATCGCGTCAATTGTGGATAAGTCTATGAATCTGCCATGTGAAAAATAATCTTTTTTAGCGATGGCTCTTTCTTTCACTTTTCAGGAACTTATAGAGTGAAAGGAGGTGAGGCACATGGCTACAGCAGCTTTAGTCGATTCGTCCATGCGCTTGGAGCTTGATGGCGGTTTAGACGCTGACAACAAACCGGTTGTGAAGTTCAAAAACTTCGCGAACGTAAAAACAGCTTCTACCCCAGACCAGCTTTACGCAGTGGCAACAGCACTTTCTGGTCTTCAGCAATACCCGCTTCTTATGATCAGACGCAATGATTCTTTCGCGATTAACTCTTAATACGAGTGGCGTGAAATGAAAATATAATGGAAAGGAGGGATTTTGATGGCCAAAGTACTTGAACTGCAGTTTCTAAACACTGAGAACAAAACGGTGACCATCCGACTGGATGCTCCTGTTGAACCCGTTGATCCGGCAGCTGTAGAAGCAGCGATGGACACAATTATTGCTCAAAACATCTTCATTTCGTCTGGCGGTGATTACGCAGCGAAAAAAGGTGCGCGCATCGTTGACCGAACTGTGAGCGACATCGTGTTAAGCTAACTTTGATTAAGTAGAGCGACCGCAAAAAAAGGCTGATCCCAATGGGTCAGCCTTTCGTGTGTCGAGCGATTCGGTTTATGATCCATATTTGTGAGATTAAGTTAAAAAAGTCTGTGATTACAAATCAAATGTGTGGAAATAATGAATCACAGCTTGTTTAAGATGATTTTTCCCGTTAATATTTTATCGTTTGAGGAGCTTTTGGCGATTATCTCGATCGTCAGGAGCTCTTTTTCTATTTTTGTGATCGTTCCATGTATGGTGAGCGCTTCTCCAGTAAATACCGGTGAGCGGAAGGTTGTCTCATACTGTTTTACCCAATAGCCTTCATTTAAAATGGGTTCAGCGATTTGAGCGGCAAGTCCCATCGAAAGCATGCCGTGAATAATCGGTGAATGAAACCCCATTTTTTGTGCAGCTTCTTGGTCCAGATGGATTGGATTGTAGTCACCTGACACTTTTGCATAATCCTCAACCATTTCTTTTTTGATCTCTGGAAAGTAAAGCTGCTCTAAGGTTAAGCCCTCTTTTAGGTGCTCCATTATTCCGCCTCCTTTAAAAGAATCGATTTTGCTGTAAAAACGATGTGATTCTCTTCGTTTTTGCCAATAAGCTCTTGGTGCAAAACGAGAAAACGGCGTCTTTTTTCAACCGAAATTAAGGAAACGGTACATTGAAGTGAATCGCCTACCGAGATAGGATGTTCATACGAGAACACTTGTTCTTTATGTATGAATGATTGCTGCTCCAGCCAAGGTACTTTTATATATTGATAAAAAATCATAGGAAAGGCAGGCGGAACAAATTGCGAATCTATTAAAGTTGAACCTTTTGTTGCTTGTAGATAGTTATTTAGAAGTTCATTCGTAACTTTAATCGTCACTGGAGCTGTTTCTGTTCCTTCATATAGTTTGAAATCCATTGATGATCACCCTTTCCTCATGTTTTCAAAAAGCGTTGCGATTCCAAGTCCACCGCCTATTCCTAATGTGGCAATACCATAACGGTCTTCATCTGTCATTTCTCTTAATAACGATGTAACCAAGATGGCTCCAGACGCACCATACGGATGGCCAAATGCGATGGCTCCTCCGCCTTTGTTCAGTTTATCCCAAGGAATATTGAGCTCTTGGGCTGAAGCCACAACTTGGGAGGAGAATGCTTCATTTAATTCAAATACGTCAATCTCCTCAATAACATTGCCGTTTCTTTGTAAAATTGAATTAACAGCAGGAACAGGTCCGATCCCTGGAAGGTTCGGGTCTACACCCGCAGATACACTGTCTATGAATTTTAATTTTGGCAGAAGATGCAGCTCTTTCGCTTTTTCTTCGCTCATCACTAAAACGACGGAAGCTCCATCATTCACACCGCAAGAATTTGCAGCTGTTACGGTTCCGGTCTCTTTGAACGCAGGTCTCGATCGTTTAATAATTCTCTCTAAAGTTGGCATGGGCTTTATCCCTTCATCTCTTAGAGGTGTATCTTTAAAAGGAACAATCTCATTTAAAAATCGTCCTTTTTCGATAGAATGAAGAGTCCTTTTATAGCTTAAGAGGGCATATTCATCTTGCACTTCACGCGTAATTTTGTAGTATTCAGCTACATTCTCAGCCCCGACCCCCATATCTGGATCTCCATTGACATCAGGTGAAAAGCGAGCTCTTTTTGGATAAGTTGAGGTACTGGCAGATTCAACACCGCCCGCAATATAAATATCACCCGCTCCAGATTGGATCAGTCGGCACGCTAAATTGATCGCTTCAAGCCCTGATCCGCATTGTCTGTCTACCGTGAATCCCGGAACTGAAAAGGGAAGTTCTGCCGTTAATGCGGATAATCGTGCCAGGTTTCCACCTGGGCCAACGGTGTTACCTAAGATGACATCAGTGACCATATGAGATGGAATGTTATTTTCTTTTAGAATCGCTCGAATGACTGCTGCTGCAAGGTTTTCAGGCGGAACATCCTTAAAATAACCATCTTTTTTCCCGATTACTGTTCGTTTTGCATCAATAATGACTGCTGTTTTCATCAGTTGAATACTCCTTGGTCGTAGTAATCTTTTATTTTAGTACGTGCTATTTTTCCGCTTTCGGTATAAGGAAATTCTTCTGTAAAAAGAATTTGCCTCGGAACTTTATAAACTGATAAATATTGCCTGCAATAACGCTGGATTTCTTGGGATGATAAGTTTGATCCCTTTTGAAGTTTTACAGCTGCTAAAACTTTTTCACCCCAATAAGCATCTTTTTTTCCGAAAACCACTGCTTCATCGATTCCTGCCATCGAGTGAAGAACATTCTCGATTTCTTCTGGATATACGTTTTGTCCGCCCGTAATCAACATATTGTTTTTTCTTCCGATGATGTAGAGATGCTTGTCCTGATCCCGTTTTGCAAGATCACCGACGGTTAGCCAGCCGTTCTCAGCCCAGACCTCCCTATTAGCATCTGGCCGGTTCAAATAATGTGAAAACAGCATCTCACTTTTAACGTACAGTGTACCGATTTCACCACACGACACTTCACTTCCATCTTCATCACGAATCGATAATTGCACATTATGAAAAGGCTTGCCCACTGATAAAGGATTAAAATCGGTTTTTGTATGATTGATATAACTCACAAAACTAAGTTCTGAAGCTCCGTAAAATTCGATAAGCTCAGTCTTTGGAAACAGCGTATTAATTTTATTTTTCAATCCTGGCTCCCACTTAGCTCCTGATGAAATGATCTTCCTTAATGAACTTGATCGATCATCTGATTTTGTCATTTCGTTCGCAAGTGCTGCAAGCATGGTTGGAACGGCATATACCCCTGTTAACTTTCCTGATTGAATCTCATTAAATGTTTTTCTCGATGAAAACTTCGGCAAGAGTTTAACGGTTCCTCCTAAATACAACGTACTGACCGCAGCATAAAGAAACAGAGAATGTACAAGCGGTCCAGGAACTAATACAACATCTTTTGCAGAAAGTCCGAAGTCTTTTTCACTGCATTCAAAGCTCCTCACCCATGACCGGTGGCTGCGAACGAAACATTTTGGTTTGCCCGTAGAACCTGAAGTAAATCCCATATAAAAAAGGGATTCATCATTGATCGAATGCTTCGTATTTACATGCTGAGCTGCACCCATTTCGGAGTCCAAGATTATGATTTCATTCCAGGAATCGATTTGATTCATTAGTTTTTCAGTTGTTATGATAAGATCCAGGTCACTTTGTATAAGTCTCTCTTGAAGTTCATTTGCCTTCCATTTTGGATCTAGTGGAACCGCAATCCAGCCAGCAGCTATAGCTCCAAAGAAATATTGTAAAAAAGCAATACTGTTTGGCAAAAATAGACCAACCTTGCCTTGATCACCTTTAAAAGACTGTGAAAAGAAAAAGTTTGTCGTATTTTGGACGGTACTATGTAAATTTTGATAAGTTATTTTTTCCTCGCCCATCTGAATTGCAGTTTTCGTTGGATGATTTAGGGCATTTAGTTGTATCGTATCAGTGATGAGCACAAGACTTCCTCCTATAATAAAAAGACTGCCCGAAGGCAATCTTTACTCATTGATTGTTTTGTTTTGTGTATACGAATGATTATTTATCTTCAATCTTTCTCTAACCTTAACTCCAAGTATTGCTGCTATTACTGCTTTAGTCAAATCACCAGGCAAGTATGCTAAAGATGGAATGGCAGCAGCTTTAAAGCTTATGTCCATAATCATTGCCTGAACTGGAATTCCACAAGCATAAACAAAAATAATTCCTGCGATTATATTATATAAAAAGACCTTCCAAACACTTAGCGACTGTCGAGATTTATCAGTTAACCAGCCGATTAAAAATGCTGAGATCGGCCAACTGAACAGATAACCGGCACTCGGTCCAAAAAGAGCGCTCAAGCCGCCTCTTCCGCCAGCGAGTCCTGGGACACCGATTGCAATAATTAATAGGAACACAATCATACTGATTGATCCCAGTCTTGCACCTAAGACGACTCCGGCCAGCATAACACCTAATGTTTGTGCGGTAATCGGAACAGGTGTAAACGGTAAGGCAATTGGAGGCAATAAACCAAGTACAATCATAATTGCTGCAAATAAAGATACATATGTCATTTCTCTTACTGTCATGTATAAAGCACCTCTGTTTTTTAATGTTAACTTATATTAATTTTAAGTTAACATTAAATGCCCTCAATTGGCAATAATTAATCTTTTTCGCTATAATTACTTAACAAATAGAAATTTTGTCGAAATCAAGTATTTCTCTAACAATTATGGTAAAATAGAACAAATTTTATATTTTGGGGGATAAATGATGGAATTTAAAATCGGTGACATTATAGAAACAAATGACGGTTTAAAAGGCGAAATTACATCTTTATTAACAAATACTGCGGTTGTTGATTTTTCTTTAACCGAAGATTTCGAAATACATTTCGAAGATGCTAAACAAGTTGTGCGCCTAAACAACATTAAACAAATTGTAAATGGATAATTTATAGATCAAACTTCAGAACAGCCCTCTTAGTAAAAACAAATAAGAAGGCTGTTTTTCTTTACCCTCAATTTCTTTTACCATACATAAAAACGTCCCTCTTTCTCCATACTATAAGGAAATGATGTAAGAAAGGAGAATTTCAAATGGGTCGAGACAGACAAGAAAAAAAGCTGAAAGAGTCAAGACGTGTAGAATCTGACCGTGATCAAAGCTTGAAATATTCAGGAGCTGCAAAGATGGAAAGTCCAGACGAAGCTCGAGCGCGTAACCACCAAGATCAATAACAACAAAGGGCTGAGTGATGGACACTTCTTGTGTGTAAATCGCCAGCCTTTTTAAATTACATTCTTTATCCAAGTGCACAAAATAGGCGTTTAAATCAAAATTTTGTATAATTAACAAAGTACATACTTGGATTTACGAAGAAGTAATTTTCAGGCTGACTTATCAAAAAGGACAGCCGCTAAGGGGAAAAGCAACAAATGACAATTCTTATGGTTGATGATAATCCTGTAAATTTATTTGTTATAGAAAAAATCTTGAAAAATGCAGGATATGATGACTGTGTTTCCTTATCTTCCGCTCAAAAATTATTCGATTATCTTGGGCATAACGAAAAAGAAATCAATAAAAAATCAGTTGATCTCATCCTACTTGATATTATGATGCCGGAAATCGATGGTGTAGAGGCATGTCGCCAAATACAGCAGATTGATGCTTTTAAGGATATTCCTATTATTTTTATTACAGCTTTAGAAGACTCTAGTAAACTAGCAGATGCTCTGGACGCTGGAGGAATGGATTACGTTACAAAACCAATCAACAAAGTGGAACTTCTTGCCCGTATACGAGTAGCACTCCGCTTGAAATATGAAAAAGACTGGCACGCTGAGCAAGAACAAAAAATTCAAAATGAGCTTGATCTGGCTATGCAAGTTCAAAAAGGTTTATTGAATCCTCCTTTAGAGGAAGAAAACATTACGATTAATATCTCCCATCTGCCTTCTTTTAAGCTTGCCGGTGATATGTATTATTGGCATAAATTCGACGAGCATCGGTATGGTGTGATCCTTTTAGATATGATGGGTCACGGCATTTCTTCATCACTCGTTTGTATGTTTATTTCATCTGTTATGAGGGATACCATTAAAGAACTCGCAGATCCGGAGCTGGTGATTAAAGAGTTAAACCGCTACATGGCACTTCTTCACAATCCTGGAAACGATCATAATTATTATTTTACAGGAATTTATCTTTTGATTGATACGAAAAAGAAAACGGTTGAATATGTAAATGCCGGCCATCCTGAAGGTTATATTTTAGTAGATAATCATTCGCTTCTGCCGATTGAAAGAGGCAGTTACGCCGTAGGATTTTTCGAAAAAATCGATGTGAAGAAATCTATGATTCATTACGAAGATAACATACAGCTTCTTTTGTTTACTGACGGTGTGTTAGAAGCGTTAGGGTCTGATGAAGAAGTTATGATGAGCAAACTTCGGTTACTGGCTTCCGAAAAATGGAGCAATATCCGTTCTCCAATTCATCTTGTTATTCCTGAAGAACATCATTCTGGTCAAGGCGATGATATGTGCATCCTTATGATTCAGGCTAATTAAATAATTCTCACCATGAAAAAAGCAGAATGAATCGGACTCTTGATGAACCCTTTCCATTCTGCTTCTTATTTTTTTTGATAGATTTTCATGCTCTCCACAAACTCAACATACTTATCTGCATTGTTTGCAAATTGAAGCGATTCTTTGTCTCCTAAACCTAAAAAGCCTTTCGGACCCAGGCTTTCATAAAATAGCTCATGCACTTGATTTTGAAGTCCTATCGTAAAATAAATGAGTACGTTGCGGCATAAGATGACATGAAACTCATTAAAGGATTGGTCAGTAACTAAATTGTGCTGAGCAAAGCTGATTTGCTTTAAAATAGATGATTTCAAGTAAGCAAACTGTCCATCCGCGGTATAATAGTCAGAGAAATCTTGTATCCCGCCTGATAGCATATAGTTTTTCGTGTATGTCCGCATTTTATTGATCGAAAAAATACCTTGATTTGCTTTTTTTAGAACAAATTCATTCATATCTGTCGCGTATAACTTCGTTTTAGTTCCTAAGCCTTCTTCTTCCATTAAAATCGCCATCGAATAGACTTCTTCACCAGTTGCGCATCCTGCATGCCATATTCTGATTTCTGGATAGTCTCTTAATTGAGGAACAACTTTTTCCCGAAAGGCTTTAAAGAATTCAGGGTTTCTGAACATTTCTGTTACGTTAATGGAAAGATCATTGAGTACTTTTGTCAAAAATGCTGGTTCATGTATGATTTTATCAAGAACTCGAGAAATGGTTTCAATGTTCTCGATCTTCATTCGATTTTGAATTCTTCTTACGATGGAAGACCGCATATACTGGCGAAAATCAAAGCCAGACATACGGTACAACCCTTCTAACAATAAATCAATCTCAATATTTTCTGTGCTGTCGGTATGGTATTCCTCTTCTGTAAACCGTTCTTTATCATCCATTGAATTGCAATACCTCGCTTATTTCGTCATCCAAACATGCATGACTGAAAATAACTGTTCTAACTTTAACGGCTTACTGATGTAGTCAGATGCTCCTGCCTCTATACACTTTTCACGGTCATTTTTCATGGCTTTTGCCGTTAAGGCGATGATCGGCAGCTCGGAATATTTATTTATTTCTCGAATACGCTGCATCGTTTCATAGCCGTCCATTTCAGGCATCATGATATCCATTAGAATAAGGTCAACTTTTTTCTTTTCATCCAGAACTTGAAGACATTCAATTCCGTTATTAGCGACAAGAATGTTCATGCCTTTACTTTCAAGAGCTGTTTTTAACGCATAAATATTTCGGTTATCGTCATCTGTGATCAAGACCGTTTTCCCCAAAAATACATTTCCTTCATCACTGTCTTCTGGATCTACATTTTCTTCTGTTTCTGTGTTTTGCGGTACTTCTAGAAAAGTAGAACTTGTCTGTTCAATGGTAGAGGCAATTTCTGCAGCAGCATCCGCAAATGTTGCGGTAGAAATACTTTCGTCTGCAATGCTCGGAATGAGCAGAATAAACGTACTGCCTTTTCCTTCTTCACTAACCAGCTGGAGTTTGCCTCCTAGCAGTTTTGCAAATTCATTACTGATCGACAAACCGAGGCCGGTTCCTCCATATTTTCTGATTGTAGCGCCGTCCGCTTGCTGGAAGGCTTCGAAAATAAGACTATGTTTTTCTTGTGAAATACCGATTCCTGTATCTATAATGGCGATTTCAAGCCAATATTCGACTCCGTTGTTTATCGCGTTTGCTGAACGCTTTTGAATGTTAACAGAAACAGAACCTTTCTCAGTGAACTTAAACGCGTTCGAAAGAAGGTTTTTAATAATCTGCTGGAATCTTTTTTCATCGGTTTGGAAGATCATCGGAACATCCGGACTCATGTTAATTTTAAACTCAAGACCTTTTTGATTTGCAACATGTCTGAAATTCCTTTCCATATGGGCAGGGAATTCACTCATATTGACTTCGTTGATCATAACATCTAATTTTCCGGCTTCGACTTTCGAGAGATCTAGAATATCGTTGATCAAGTTTAATAAATCTTGTCCTGATGAGTTAATGACTGTAGCAAATTCTAATTCTTCATCCGATAGTTTGTTGCTTGTGTTTTCAGCAAGCATTTCTGATAGGATTAAGATGCTGTTCAACGGTGTTCTCAGTTCATGTGACATGTTTGCCAGGAATTCTGATTTATATTTGGATCCTATCGTAAGTTGTTTCGCCTTTTCTTCGAGATCTTTTTTAGCCAGTTCAAGCGCTCGTGATTTTTCTTCTGCCTCTTGTGAACGGGATTCAAGCTGTTCGTTGATCATCTGAAGTTCTTCTGACTGCATTTGGAGTTCTTCTGATTGGGTCTGAAGTTCCTCTGATTGTGCTTGCAGCTCCTCTGTCATCGCCTGTGATTCAGACAATAGTCTTGCGATTTCCATGCGGTCTATTACTCTATTGATCGTAAGTCCGAACGTTTCTAGTACCGTTTGAATGAACTTCTTGTGCTGTGATGTGTATTCATTCAGGCTTGCGAGTTCAATAACCGCTACCACTTCATCTTCATGAACAATCGGAGCAATCAAAAGGCTTTTTGGTTTTGCTTCTCCAAGTCCTGAAGAGATCAGTTGATATTCGCCTTCTATTCCATTGATCACTTGTACACGTTTCTCTAGAGCGCACTGTCCGATCACGCCTTGTCCAAGCCTAAAGCTTTCTCTTCCAACATCACTCATCAAGTCGGCAAAGGCCGCTTTCTTCGTAAATTTGATATGTTTTTCTTTTCCTTCACGAATATAAAAGGCACCGAATGATGAATCGGTAATTTTGGCAATGCCAGAGATACATGTATCGGCTAACTGATCTAGTGAGGAAATGCCTTGGTTCATACTGACCACTTCCGTCACACTTGTTTGAAGCCAATCTCTTTGTTGGAAGGTATCGAGCAGTTCGTTTGTAACGTCGCCAAGTTCTTTAATCTCATCATTTGTCTTTACATGGATCCGTTTTGATAGGTCACCGCCATGTGCCATGGCACGAATGGTTTCGACTACGGCCTTTATCGTTTTTATGATAGAGCCAGAAATGATGTATGCAAGAGTGATAGATGCGATAATGACAAATGCTAAAAGGCCCATCAACCCAATTCGAAGGTAGGAGTTTTTATCATTCAGTTTATCTGCGCGCTGTTCAGTTAAAGCTTTCTCTGTGCTTCTAAATGTTTCAAACTGACTTTTAACTTGTTCTACTTCTTCTCTGCCCGGGTCTTTCTTAAAAAATCTCTGAATGCCCTTTGTGTCGCCTTTTTCCTTTAGTGCAATGGATGGTTCCCCTGCAACTGCGACCCAGCGCTTGATGTTATTGTTAATGGTTGCAATGTCTTTTTGCTGCTCGGGGTTGTCCGAAAGAAGCTCATTCAAGTTATTGAAGTCTTTTCTCCATTGAGAGCGTGCTTCATTATAAGGATCCAAGTAATTGCGATCACCTGTAATGATATATCCGCGCTGACCGGTTTCCATTTGTAAAAGATCTTTTTCGATTTGATTCGTTAAGTCTCGTACTGCAAAATCATGCTCTATGATGAAATTTCTTTCTCGCTGCATCGTGTTCAGCTGATCGTTTACAGCAATGATGGCCATGATTAAACAAATGATAATAATAATGTAACCAGTTATAATTTTAGGTCGAATGCCAAATTTAAATTTGTTTCCCATATTCATCCTGCCTTTTTAAAAATATACAATCTGTATTTAATTATACTGTTTGGCCGCTTATATAGATAGTTTTAGAGCATAGAAGAATGTGCTATTTAGACGATTGTACTATTATTTTTATATAAAAATGAAAAAAGAGACTCAAACGGATGCAAAACCTGCATCTGCTTGAGTCTTTTTTGTTTTTATTCATCAACAAGGCGCGAAAATTATATTCAAGTGATACTCAGAGGTCTTCATTTGAGCAGAACGGAGCTATGCTCGGCCACGAAGGGACATAATCTCGCGAAATCCGCAGATAATCTCGCGGATTTTAATTAGAATCTCGCGAATTTAGTCCAATCTCACGGATTTTTTATAAAGTCCCGAGTCGACATGTTCAGACAATTTCTGCACCTAGTTTGATCTTTAAGCCATTAGTGGGACTAGGGAAATTGTTTCATAAAAATGAAGTTGAAATTTAAAATGAATAAATTTCAACAGCTATTATTGAGCAAAACATTCTATACAAATCGGCAATAATGGAAAGGGAAATAAATTGTTTGGGGTCAGTCCCCAATGCTTTTGTTTCTTTGTTTGTGCAATGCTTGTTATTGTTATTTGTTTTGGATGCCCATGGCGATGATGAACCAGTTGGCGCCGTTCTTGCTGCCAATCTGGAAATACAGCGCGATGATTTCTTCCTGAGTAAAATGCTCGGTTAATCGATTGTAAAGGTCATCAGGCAGCTGGCCATGGTACGCCATTGTATGATCTGCCAGTTCTAATGCAAGCTTTTGGCGTTCTGATAGTTCGGTTTCGCCTTTTTTCATAGCATGTTCTTTTGTGGATTCATCCAGAATCCCGTAGTCCATACTTTGTCAGTAGTCACAGCCGTTGTTTGACGCAGATCTCAAACGCAGCATTTCCATCAGTTCAGGTTCGAGTAAATTGTTCAGGGCTTTGTCCATCTGCCCGAACGCCTCAAGAATTTCGGGAGCATTGGCGAGTACTTTTTTAAAAGGTGTTCCTTCCACATCTAATTCAGGTAATCTTGCCATTGTTTTTGTCTCCTCCTTTATTAAATCCTTTTCCTTTTTATCTTATCTCACTTATGGATGATTCCCCATTTTTTTGCTTTGTAAATGCTTTGCTCTTTCCATTTACATTTTCTTCATATAACAAATTATTCTGTAACTTTTTCTTAAGATATTAAAATAGTTGGACGTGTTATGCTTTTGTCATAGATATATAGACTTACAAAATGCTAGAACCTAGTAAATAATTATTATTTTAGGATAATTATAAAGGGTTTTGTCGTATTTTGTTGAATTGGTAAGCCAACCTCGCATCCCTTTGCTTGGTAAATCATCTTGAAGGAGTGATCATATGTTCAAGCGTTTCGTGGCATACGCCGCAGCTTTACCCCTTTTAGTATCTTTAGCTCTCCCGGCTTCCGCTGCAGAGCCACAAGAAAAGGCAGCTTCGTTTTCACCGTCTGTTGATAAACAGACTGCTCCAAAGGAATTAATTGTCCATTTTAAAGATTCGGTAACGAACACTGCCGCTAAAGAGATTGTTTCAAAGAACGGCGGACAGATTACTGATAAATCGGATCACTTTTATGTTGTAAAGGTTAACAGCAGTAGCACAAATGATGCTGTAGAGAAATATGAAAATTTGAACACAGTCGAGTACGCTGAACCTAATGCGACTTTTCACGCAACTTATGTGCCGAATGATCCATTCTACAAGACTCAGCAATATGCACCACAAAAAGTAGCGGCTGAACAGGCATGGGATGTTACACAAAGTTCTTCTTCCGTAAAAATCGCTGTCGTTGATACAGGTGTAGACTACAATCATCCCGATTTAGAGGGAAAAGTTATTAAAGGACATGATTTTGTGGCCGATGACGAAAACCCGATTGATGAAAATGAGCACGGAACGCATGTTGCAGGTATCGCTGCGGCTAACACGAACAACGGCGTTGGTGTGGCAGGTCTCGCTCCAAAGGCTTCTATTTTAGCAGTTCGTGTATTAGATGCGGAAGGCAGCGGCTCATTGGATGATGTAGCACAAGGTATCCGGTATGCTGCAGATCAGGGGGCACAAGTCATCAACTTGAGCCTCGGTGGAAATCTGGGAACAAAAACGCTTGAAGATGCTGTAAACTATGCATGGAATAAAGGTTCTGTCGTGGTTGCAGCTGCTGGTAATTCAGGTGTGGCTCTTCCTAGCTACCCTGCTTATTACGAGAATGCGATCGCTGTTGCAGCGACGGACCAAAACGACCAGAAGGCTTCTTTTTCAAACTTTGGAACGTGGGTTGATATTGCCGCTCCTGGTGTCGATATTTACTCAACGATTCCGCTCAACCGATATGCCAGTTTTTCAGGTACGTCGATGGCATCACCAGTCGTTGCCGGGGTAGCCGGATTGTTGGCTGCACAAGGTAAAAATGCTTCACAAATCCGTTCTGCTTTAGAAAGTACGGCCGATCCTATAACAGGAACAGGCACATTGTTCCAAAATGGACGCGTAAATGCAGCAAAAGCTGTACAACAATAGATCATATTAGACTCCGGAAGTTTTGCAGAATAAAGCTTTCGGAGTTTTTTTGTTTAAATCCTCTTCTTTTTTCCCACACTATGTACAAATACTGCAACTGGAGTGGAGGATTTGTATGTTTGGAAAGAAGAAAGCAAATACAGATGATACAGCACAGTCTCCGGATGCTAGGCAGAGATTGGAACAAAGCGAAGGAAAAGCAGAGGAAAAGTTTATTTATTTTTTATTAATCAGTTTAGCCGTTTTCGGCGCGGTCATTATATATTTAGGAATGGCAAAAGAGTTTAATTGACCGGTTGATTTTTCAGTTCGATATGGGATAATAAGCATAATTTAATGATTGATCTCTTATTGCGAGCAGGCGGAGGGAATTAGCCCGATGAAGCCCGGCAACCACCTTTTACAGGTACGGTGCTACTTCTAACAGTTATCAGACTGAAAGATAAGAGGATGTCGATATGATCGGGTAAGCGTCCTCTTTTTATTTTAAAAAAGGGCGTTTTTTTATTTAAACCTTAGGAGGGTGATGAATGATGGGGCTAAATAAAGCTGACAGAATCAAAAAAATGCGTGTTCCTGAAGTGGATAAAAGTTTAGAAGGAAGACTTCCGCCTGGTCAGGTTTTGACAGAACGATTTCCGATTTTGCATGAAGGGGAAGTTCCCGTTTATGACATGGAAAAATGGACGTTTTCAGTTGAAGGACTTGTGGGGAAAGAAGTCGAATTTTCTTTTGAAGACATTATGAAGATGCCGCAAACAAAAGTGGTCCGCGATATTCATTGTGTAACGCGATGGTCAAGATTCGACAACACGTTTGAAGGAGTAACGTTCAAGGATTTTTTGAAAGGGATCGATGTTGATCCTGCAGCAAAGTTTGTGATGGTTCACGGTGACTATGATTATACGACGAATGTTCCGCTCGAAGATATGCTGCGAGATGACGTTTTACTGGCGCATTCCTTTGAGGGCAAACCACTGACGGAAAAACACGGGTTTCCTCTTCGCCTTGTTGTACCACATCTTTATTTTTGGAAAAGTGCGAAGTGGGTCCGCAAGTTTGAGTTTCTAGCTGAAGATCAGCCCGGCTTTTGGGAACAAAACGATTTTCATATGTATGGTGACCCGTTTAAGGAAGAACGATTTTCTGGCGAAGGGTTCGAGATGCCTGAAGATGAGTGGAAAAAGAAAGATTATGATTGAGAAAACAAAAAACGCTTAGGAGAATGATAGAAACTATTTCCCCCGAAGCGCTTTGATTTCTTTTTTCATTGCAGCAAGCTGGTCTTGTATATCTTTCATCTGGGTTTCTTGTTCTTTTTCTGCTTCTAGCTGCTCAACCCTGTCGATCTGTATTTGTCTCAATACGAGTGCAGCACTTATAGTTGCCAGAAAGTCACCGACTGTTACAAGTGCTGATGCAAGCAGTGCTAATTCTGCAGCGAACGTTTCAGCATCTTTATTGTTGACTAAATAGTCTTCTTCCGCTGCTGCTAATACGGCATCTACAACACGTTGATTCAAAAGGTCCACCCCTTACTTCTCCTTTTTATTACAATATGCGCTATTGGAAATGCGGTGCTGATGGTTAAATTCTTTGTTATGTTTTTTTGTTGGCAAAATTTTGGTTTTTTCGTCATGTTTTCTTTAATGACTAGGTATTTTGTCCGATATAAAAATTAGGGGGAGGTTAGGAAGATGGAAAAATGGCTTTCTTTTCACATACCATTTGATATCATTTCGATTTATATCTTGGTTGCAGCTTTTATTTTAGTTGGAATTTTCACAAGCCTGCTTCGATCTGCCTTGCCAGAGTGGTCGGTCCGAATCGTAAGTTACACGGGGTTTTTTGGTGTGATTTTTGTTTGGCTGAAGCTCTTAGAGTATTAAAATTTCTACATAAAAAAAATGCCCGTGGCCGGTATGGTCATTGGGCATTTTTATATGGTTAAGGCATGAAATAAAACTATATCGCTTTGAAAAGCAGTTTTCTTAGCACCGGCATGAGATAGTCTACAAGTTCTTTTGCGCTAGGTACGACTACGTTTTGCGGTCCGTAAATGTTTTGCATGAGCTTTTCTTCTTCCTCAGATACTTCTCCGTTCGCGATAAACATTCCAATCGTTTCGATTCCAAGCTTCCGTGTTTTCGTAACCGCTTCACGGGTGTCTAACACTCCGTGAGTTTCATAGTCGAAAGCGGCTGGCTCTCCGTCAGAGAATACGAGAAGTATTTTTTGCTGTTCGGGGCGTTTGAGAAGCTCCTCACCCATCCGCCGGATCGAATAGCCGTCACGGTTATCTTCTTGCGGTTCGAGCTGGATGATCGATGCCCCTGTTTGATGAAGTGAACTCCGGTATGAGATGACTTCGTGAAAATAATTCGGCTGATCTGCTGATGTTGCGTCTGCTGCATCTTCCCAAAAACCGACGACTGAATGTGGAATCCTGAGTGCTTTTAGAGTCTCGTGAAATAAGACGATTCCTTTTTGGGTTTCTTCCATCTTGTTAAACATGGAGGCTGAACAGTCTACGAGCAGTGTAAAAGTTGTGTCGAGCTCGTGCTGCGATTCTGTTTTTTTGCGAAAAAGTCTCGGGTTCTTATCGGTTGCAAGACGCGTGAGCTTTTTCCCCAACCGGCCAAAATGCAAATCTTCACGCGGGCTTGTGCGTTTGTGCTCCATTGTTTTCAGGAAGTTTTGCTTTAGCTGTGTGACAAACGGTGCGATTTCCAGTTGAAACGCTTCGTACTGAGCCAATTCTTCTAGAGATGCTGTCTTTGCTGGCACGAAATGCTCGGTTACATTTTTGTTCACTTCACCGTAAGGATAGTTCGCCTTCGAGTCAGATCCAGACTGATCGCTGTCGGATTCGGCATCGTGTTCGTTTTGTGTGTTGAAGTCGTTGTTTTCTGTCGATTGAGCGCTCGTTTGGACAGATCCAAAAACAGCGTCACCGGAGTCGGCTTCCCGTGCCCCTTCTCCTAACAGATCTGTATTCGTTCCTTGATCGAGATCCATTTGTAAAAAAGAATCTTGCGGATCGGATGTTTCGTCATGCCAAGAGGAGTGCTCTTCTTTCTCCTGCTCGTCTTTGTTTTCTTTGTCATCTTCTTTAGTGATGGACTTTTTTGTTTTCGTTTCGTTATTTCGCGTTAAGTCATCGAAATCCTGATTGTTGTTTTCGGCGTCTGATGGCTGCGGTTTGTCGCTAAAACTGCGATACGCCGTCTTCATGTCAGGAAGTTCACTGTGCTCTTTAGTGATTTCGGCCATTTGTAAAATAATTTCCGCGATGTCTTTTGTTGAATGTGCGCTTGTAAGTTTTGTTAAAATCGGCCGTAATTGTTGATAGAGCTGCTGTGTCTGCGGCGGAACAGCGACAAAGCGTTTATTAGCTAAAAGAATGATATGACAAAACAAAGCGTCAAGTTCACGCTTGTTTTGGATGTGTTTTCGGTACTCACGATTGTAGTGAATTTGGAACGTTTCTCTCCGCAATTTAAAAGCACGCGCCATCCCGGGCCGTTTCACCGTGCAGATTTCTTCTAAACGAAAATCTTCAGAGAAAAGAAACACTTGCTTATAAAACTCCCCATGCGGATGATTTTTGAGCTGATCCAGTGTATCCCAGACACAATCGTCATCTGTATGAAATTGTGTGCCGAAGCTGCGTAAATACACGTCTGATTTCCATCCTTCCAGCTGGATCTCACGCGGGTAAGGGTTCCAGAATTGACTGACGTGCACGATGTCCTTATCTCGTTCCAGATTTGAATGGTACGAGAAAGAAACGTCCATCTTTTCTACTTTAGAAAGAGAACGTGAGAGGTCGATCAATTGCATATGAACGAAAGAATCGATCTTTGTGTCTGCAAAAACTAGGAATTTCATCAGGGCGAAACCTCCAAAATCATCGTGGGAAATAAATTGTAGGGGGTCTGACCCCATTTCCCAGCTTACATAAACAGCGTCGCGGCCACGTTGGAAACGAGGGCGCGTTCGCGGGCGTCTTCGAGCTTGTCGGCGATTGCGCGCTGGATGGCGCGCTTCGCCGGCAAGTAGACGGAGAGGTCGGCCGCATCCAGCAGTGCGCGGATGGATGCGGCGTCCTCGGACAGATGGCCGGCTTTCGCCTGACCGATGAGGTCAGACGAAAGCTGGACAAATTGATCCAGAATAGCGTCATCTTTTTGCTGGGACTGAGTTTTCAGCATCTCTTTTAACGTCCCGCCTTGAATATACGGCACTTCTATTACTACAAAACGGTTTTTCAACGCTTCGTTTAAGGGTACCGTACCGATATATCCTTCATTAATCGCAGCAATGACGTTAAATCCAGGATCTGCTTTTATCACTTCACCTGTAAACGGGTTGGCAATCGTACGACGGTAATCGAGCATTCCGTTTAAGATCGGCAGTGTTTCAGGCTTTGCGATGTTGATTTCATCAATATACAGAAAATGTCCGTTGTTCGCCGCTTTAGTAACGGGTCCTGGAATGAATTCAATTTCTTGCTTTCCGTTCCGATAGCTTAATGTTTTGTGCCCTAATAACGCTTCCGCATCTAAATCCACAGAGGCATTGACTTGGTGCAGCGGCTGACCGAAAATACTCGAGAGCAGTTCAGCGAGTTTCGTTTTACCTGAACCAGTAGGACCCTTCAGCAGAACATTTTTTCCTAAGGCAAGGGCGATCACCGCATCTTCAACAAGCGATGTGTCAGGTGCTGTATAGCCAGGCTTTCCGATCAAATCTTTATAAACATCAGGCAAATTTTCTATGCGTTTAGCCGCTTCTTTTTGCAGCTTTTCTTTTATTTCAATTGGGATCTCAAGGTTCATTGTAAATAATCCTTTCCTTCATCTACCACTATTATTTCCACTAATTCCGTTACGTAAATCCTTACACACTTTAACATTGTAAGCTTTTTCAAGGCAAGTGGTTGAACTGCAAAGAAAAACGCTTTGATATACGATATATCAAAACGTCATTCAGTCTGTTCCTTTTTAATTAACTTCACAATATGCGGTTTCGGCTCCCAGCAATTAAACTGGTAGTCTGGCTTAGTATCATATCCAAGCCGCACACAGAAATAACGCATCCCTACAGATGTTTTCTCAGGTTTGAAATTTACACATGTCGCACAGCAATGATATCGATTTTTGTTATTCATGTATGTCACATCCTTCTTAGCGGTCTGTGAAATAGCTCTTGAAAATGGCCATGTACTCTCTTACATGCGCCTGAGGTACGGACGAAATTCTTAGCGGCGACCCTAGACCTTCTGCATCCACTCCTAAGCGCTTAGCGATCATCTTCGTCCGAAAAAGATGAAAATCACTCGTTACGATCAGCACTTTACTGCCAGGATCAATCATTTGTTTCGTATATAATAAGTTTTCGTATGTACTTGTCGCTTTTTCTTCTATCTTTATTCGATCTGGATCCATGCCGTGTTTCACAAGGTAGTTTTTCATAATGAAGCCTTCACTTTCCGTTTTCCGAAAACCGAGACCCCCGCTCACAACAAAATGAAGATCCTTGTGATTTTGAGCATAAGCGAGTGCTTGATCAAGTCGTCCTTTCAATACGGCACCTGGTCTGTTGTTTTTTGTCCCGCCTCCTAATATGAGTACTGTGTCTATTCTATCGGAAACCTTATCGGGATTGGTATTCGCAGATAAGAGAATAAGAGTTTCTAACGTGCCTGCAAAAAGGATGGCCAGTGTTATTATGACCGTTGTCGTTTTTCTGTACTTTTTAAAAAGATTCATCATGGTCTGATACTTGTAAAACAGCAGAAAAAAGAAAACACTAAGCATGAAAAAGACGGCTAATCCCATATCCATGTTGGTCGTTTGGATCAGCATCGCTGCAGCATAAAGAAAAAAGCAGAGACTTAGAAACAAAAATAATTTTTTCATAGTATTAAGCTCCATTACCATTTAATTGAGGTTCCAAATTCTAGTATATCGAAAAATAGAAAAAGAGCGGAGATTTTCCGCTCTTTTGATTTATTTATTAATATCTTGTTTTTTGATCTCTTTTTCGATTTCTTGTGTGATCTGTTTTTTATAGTTTTCAGATGTCGTTGACGCTTCTTTTGTCATTTCTGCTGTCTTTTTATCAACAGCTTCTTGCTTTCTTTGTGTAATCTTTGCTACTTCATCATCGTAATGTTTTTGAAGATCAGATTTCTCTTCTTGAATAATGTCTTTCTTCTTATCGTTCAGCTCTGTTTTTGTTTCTGAAAAAATAGTTTGCACTTTACTGCTTAACCCGCTAAGCAATTCATCTTTTTGAGTTTTCAGCTGATTTTGGATATCATCCTTAAATGTGTAGGCAAGGATTTGTGTGTATAGCTGATCTGCAAGCTCTGGTTTCGCTGCAAATGCCGAAGTAGTCCCTATTGTAAAAGCAGCAACTGTAGCCAATGCTACCTTAGTCCACTTCCGCGCTTTCTTCTTTGTACTAAACTTTTCTTTTCGTGATATTTCCATAAAAAATACCCCTTCCTTTTATCGGTTTGATTAAAAGAAGCGGCCGGTTGCGCTACTAGCTCTGATTATTCCAAGCGCCCAAATAAAGAATAATCTTCACAGCTCCACACTTATTTAATTATTTCCTAATATTAAATTTACCATCAAAGGGATTTGCTGTAAATAGAATTTTGATATACTAGTAAATTAATACAACAAATTTATTTGCATACTTATAGGTGATTTTCTTGCTAAAAAATTATTTAAAGAAGCAAATTTATTCAAAAAACACTTGAGAAAATTAATTCTCAAGCGTTTTAAAGTACTTAAACTATTGCAGTGGCGGCATTGTTTGGGCTTGACCGTATGCATTTATCATTTGTTGCATATCTTGTTGGGCTAATTGTGGCACTTGATAAAAATGCTTTTTGTTTTGCCAAATTGATAATTCGTAAGCCATTTCAATCCAATTTGGTATCCCGTCTGCTAATACACGGCGAAGGACAGGGTTAGTAAGTTCCAAAGTAGCCATCCCTCTCAGGGACGCATTAGACTTTAATGTTCCAAGAATTAAGGAAGAAATCGCTTCATCATTTAACTGAGATGCATTTTGAATTGGAGTTTTAGGCTGTGCAGGACTCAACCCATAAACAAAATCATTTTCTTGAGTCATTTTATAGGTTTGAGTTGGCATAGATGGATCTTTTCCTGTTTGAAAAGCTTGAACACATGCATTATATTCGTTCGTAATATGCTGATAATGACGATCTAACATTGCTTTTAATTCTTGATCCTGGATGTGGTCTCTGCAAAGGATGTACAAGTTTAGTGTGCTGATTGTTCCTCCCAGCATTTCATGAACATCGAACAGTTCGTGTCCACCATGGTTAAATTGTGCAGGCACCTTGCCCGTCTGCATGTTTTGATGCACAAACTCAGAGCTATTAGCATTTTGGGACTGATTATTTTGATTTGGATTAGATTGATTCGGATTAATAGGGTTCATATTCTTACCTCCGTTTTTAGAAATACGGGGTTATTTTGTGTAGATTGAAGTCATATATACAATAAAGGTGCAATTCGCAAAAAAATTTCCGGGGAAATTCGATAAAATGATTCAGCAATATCCCACAATCGACAAATTGAAAGCTGAATTTTTGAAGTAAAATGATGATATTTGAAATTCGTATAATAAAATCGTTTGTATTCAGAAACCGACGGGAAGGTTTACTCAAAAACCGTAAAGGAAATAAATTGTTTGGGGACTGTCCCCATTTCCCAAATCCAGCTAAAAGCCTTACACTAGAATTATTACTGGAAGGAGGTGAATCCCATTTCTAGGACGAAACGTATCTGGTATCCCGATGCTGTTTACCATGTCACCACTCGCGGTAATCGACGAGAACCCCTTTTTTACTCTCATCTCGATTATCATCATTATTTAAAAATACTTAGTCACTGCATTCCTAAGTATTCCGTTAAACTTTTCTCTTATTGCCTCATGCCGAACCACACCCATTTACAAATTCAATGCTGCAAGTCCCCGCCTGGTGATTTCATGAAAGAATTAAGTGAAACTTATGCGATGTATTTTAATAAAAAATATGAACTCACTGGCCATGTCTTTCAAGGTCGATACGGAGCAGAATTAATCGAAGATCGATCTTATCTACTAGACACTAGCCGCTACATCCACATGAACCCTGTTGCTGCAGACCTTGTTATGTACCCTCTTGAATATCCTTGGAGCAGCTACCGTTATTATGCAAGCCAATCCGTATGTTCCTTCTTAGATACCTCATTTATACTTGAACAGTTTCAAAAATCAAAATCACTATATCGAGATTATGTCGAAAGCAGAATAACACCGGTCGTAGAGCAGTAATGGCGTTGTAAAATTACACTCTATCAAATTTATAAAGCTTGTTGTTTCAATGAAAAAGCCGGTTATGTCCTTCTGAAGAAGACAAAACCGGCTTTTTTGTATTTGTCTGGGGTCTGTCCCCTAGATCTTGAATCTCATAACGTGGTCGCGCATTTGTTCTGCATATTGTTCTAGTTGTTCTGCTAGGTGGTTCAGTTGTTCCATGGATGCTGATTGTTGTTCGGTTGAAGCCGAAACTTCCTCTGTGCCAGCCGCTGTTTCTTGCGTGATAGCTAGTATATTTGAGGCGTTTTCCAGTAAAACATCTTTTTGCTTCGTCATTTCTTCAACGGATTCAATGACGTCTTGTAATTTTTCTGAGTTACCATGGATAGCTTTAGAAATCTCTTTAAACGTCTGCTCTGTTTCTTCAACCGCTTCGCCTTGTTCTAAGATCAGTGCTGCAGCTTCCTGAACTTGTCCAACAGTCGATTGTGTAACAGCTTGCATATCACTGATTAATACACTAATTTCTTTTAATGAACCATCTGTTTGTTCTGCTAATTTTCGAACTTCATCCGCAACAACTGCAAATCCTCTTCCAGATTCCCCTGCGCGAGCTGCCTCAATTGCTGCATTCAACGCTAGCAAATTCGTCTGGTTCGCGATTTCACTGATCGTATGGACGATTTCCTGGACACTGCCAGATGTTTCATCCAGTTTTTTAATAGATGTGATCATATCTTTTGTCATTTCAGTAGTGAGTAACGATTTTTCTTTTAAGAACGTTACTTTTTCAACACCTGTTACAGATGCATGATTCATCTGTTGTGTTGCTTTTTCAATGGCTTCTCCCTTTTCCTGCACTTGTGTAATACGATCTGCTAGAACACCTGCCGCTTGAGCATTTCCATCCATTAACTCTGCTTGGTATGAGGAACCCTCTGCTATTTGTTGCATTGTTCTTGAGACTTCGTGGGCAGAAGCTGAATTTTCTTCAGCACTCGCGACAACCGTTTGTGACGCATCAGTTACATGGTCTGTGATTTGTGCCATTTCACCGATCAGCATCCGCATTTGACCTGACATATCTGTAAAGCTATCAGCCAGTTCTCCTATCTCATCTTCTCGATTCATAGAAACTGCTACTTGCAAATTTCCATTTTTCATTTCGTTCATGGCTTCTTTTAATGTGCGAACAGGATTTGTGATTTTTCTTGATACAAAGACTGAGATGACCGCCGCTACAAGAATCGTGATCAAGAGAGCAATACCGATCGGCAACAAAATGACCGATGCTTTCTTTTCAAATTCACTGACTGCAACTGTTCCAGCTAGCTTCCAGCCGGTCGTTTCATTTTGCACGTAGCTGATCACGCGCTTATCTCCGTTAAGTTCAGTTGTTAAAATACCTTGTTCTTGATTCATTTTTTTATAGAAAGATTCATTCGCAGCGCTTTTACCTGCCATTTTCGGATTTGGATGCACCATGTAGGATCCGGAATTATCAAGTAACAGTGCATATCCAGAGTCCCCGATTTTCATATTTTGCATGATTGTCAATATATCACTAACCGCTATATCGATTGCTGCAACACCAACAAATTCCCCGTTATTTTCAATTCCTTTAACAGCCTTGATTACGAGTCTGCCTGTTCCTGTATCGGTAAATGGATCTATCCAAATAACCTTCTCAGGATTTTTCTCGGCTTTTTTGTACCAGTCTGTAAGTGTAAGATCATCTATTTTTGATGCAGGAACCGGGTACATAATTACGTTTTTATCTTTTGAAACAAAATAACTATTCATAATTGATGCGTTAGATACATGATAGTCCTCGAACTTTCTAAGAACATAATCGGGATCATCTCCCGTTTTGTAAAGTTTGATCCATGCATCATCCGCATACGCCAAAACAAATTCAGCATTGTTACTTAAAAAACGATCCAAGGATTGGTTCAAATCTTCCATCCTTGCAGATGTGTCAGCAGATGAATTATTAACCGTTGTTTTCATACTATAAAAATAACCAACACCGCTTATGATCAACCCTGTCATGAATATAAGCAATAAAAAAGGCACCAAAATCTGCCTTTGTAGACTTTTCTTAATCATTTTCTTCCTCCATGTGATAGTTTCTAGGTCAGCAAAAGGTATATCGACATAGTTCTGCAAAGTTTTTAATAAAAAATGCCAAAAATGTCTTTGGAGAAAAGACATTTTTGGCATTACTGTATTTTTATGGGGTCTGTCCCCCTATATGTACAAAAAAATGATAGACTCGACACCAAATATGGTATATAATGTTAGTATAATTTACCGATATTAATAGTGCAGAAGTGGTTATTATATATGAGGGGGTATGGACCATGAGCCGAACCAACGCTCTTGTCTTAACTACAGAGATAGATGCCATTCGCACGACCATGTATGAAGTAAGTAAAAAAGTAGATAATCTTGCTGACCCGCTCCTTGTAAAGCTCAGCCAGATTTTAGATGAGAAACTTAACAAGCTGGATCAAATTAGAGAATGTGCATAATTCTATAAACAATTAACCGGAGATGTCTGCCTGCAATCGGACGCTTCGGTTTTTATTTTGTTATTCTTCATATTGCATTTCAATTAATTGCTCTCACTCTAAATTAATAGTTTTATATAATACATCAATAGCGAAATTTTTCACCTGTCATCGTGCTCATAAAATCGTTGAAAAACTTGGTGTAATCAAAGTCAAACGCGATTCTATGTTTTTTTTCATTCTCTCCGAATTGAACATACTCTCTGATATCTGCAATACTTTGTCCTCTGGCAATCATTTCATCTCTCACTACAATATGGACAGGCAAACGTTTAAACGAAAACATATCTTCCCTGACACTTGCCATTAAGGTGATGGCATCATGAACAGGGCTTCCTAAAATACGAGGGTTCTTTTTTTTATAAAAATCATAATAAAAGTCCAGCAAAGGCTTGATTACCGGTGCTTTCCCTTTATAATCGATATAATTGACCATTTCTGGTGTCACAATTGCACGATCGGTCACATTCAAAGGGATGATCGTTGCATTCTCCGCATACGTGAGAACCACTCTGACTGCTATTGGATCAGCATGAAAATTCGCCTCAGATACGGCTGTTACGTTCCCCGGCACCCAAAAGGCACCACCCATAATGTAGAATGCTTTTACTTTTTTCATTAGAGACTGATATAGAATAAACATTGTTGCAAGCGACGTAAGCCTTCCTACATTCACTATAATGAGTTCATTTTCATATTTATTGATCAAGTTTACAATCTCGAAAAAATTTTCGATTACCCCTTCATAAACGCCAGGTTCTATAGGCCCTAATCCATACTCTCCATGTACTTCTGGATAAAAGATAGGCTGTTCCCCTGTCATGGGCACTTCTGCACCGCCTATAATTTTCACTTCACTCGGAAAATTAAATAATTTAGCTAGATAATGTACATTATTTATCGTTTTTTCTCTTGAGACATTTCCATAGTCAGCGACAACACCGACGATATCAATCTTGTCACTCAAATAGGCGTAGGTCAGTGCTATCGTGTCATCAATTCCCACGTCACCAAAGAACAAGACTTTTAACCCCATAAGAATAGTCCCCTTTTTCTTTTTGTTTTATTTTATTAAGGGGTGTCCTTGTCCTATGAAAATTTGCATACAAAACTATTCTAGGAATCTTTTTCTTAAAGCCGGGGTAGGAATCATGCAGCTCTCTTTTTTTCCAAACCACCGATATCTGTTCTTAGCAATTCTTTTGTATAAAAAATCTCTTAACGGTCGTGGGAACACCAGGAAATTCTTGCTTAAGTTCCATGGGGATCTTAAATATCGAGTGAGCGTCAAGACTGCATCTGACATGAAATAAACCTTACCGTTTTCTATAAAAATGACAGAATCCGTTTGTGCTGTATCAATATGATAGCGCGATAACAATTCTTTTCCCGATTCTGATTGAATCGCCGCAAATTTCAGCTCTTCATTTTTTTCGTGTTTTAGTATGAATTGCACACTTGAATTACATAGGTTGCATACTCCGTCAAAAAGAAGTACTAGGTCATGGCTTTTTTTAACATTCTTCACGTTAACCCCTCCTTTTTTTGCAATTCGCTTTCCAGCATATTACTTACATTTTATACAAGCAGGAGGTTAGAGTAAAACGAATGAATTACCCATAAAATTCACCTTCCAACAATAGGATTAGTAGTATACACTCGAATGTAGAGACAAGGAAAGGTGAAGATCAATGAAAATTAGAGATTTTAAGAAAGAAGCAAGACTACAATTGGAAGGTCAATGGTCTGTTGCAGCAATGGTTACACTCGTGTTCGCTGCGGTTTATGTTGTTCTCCCGATGTTCGTGGAAATAAAGCTAAGCGGCGGATATGAAAATTGGATGTACACAACTGGTAATGAAGATGGGCAGTCTTTAAGCACATTCCTCATTACACTTGTTTTACTTCCATTATCGATCGGTTATTCATGGATGTTTCTGTCAGTTATTCGCATTGGGGAACGAGTTCGATTCTCTGGGCTATTCCAGGCTTTTTCCGAGATCAGCATGTATCTTAAGCTGTTAGGCACCTATTTGCTCATGATGATTTATGTGATTTTATGGACACTTCTTTTCATTATCCCAGGTATTATTAAAGCATTAGCATACTCTCAAACGTACTTTGTTTATAAAGACAATCCGAAAATGGGAATCAATGCGGCGATTACGGAAAGCCGAAAGCTTATGGTCGGATACAAGTGGAAGTTCTTTGTTCTTCAATTAAGCTTTATCGGGTGGGTATTCTTGGGTCTTATCACTTTTGGAATCGGATTCCTCTGGATCTATCCATACATGACCGCGACGTATGCTTCGTTTTATAATGCTTTAGTAGAAAAGAAAAAAGGACTTGAGCCTGTCGATGATGACGGATACGGAAAAGACGAATAATATATAATCGGTCACTGAATTTTTGGAGACGTGAACCCCTGAATTGTCCACCTGAAGTGGACAATTCAGGGGTTTTTGTATTTCTTTGGGGTCAGACCCCATTTCCTAAAATATTTCCCGCAGCTGGGACATATTTATCAGTAAGACGAGACTTCTTGAGGGGTGGCATAATGGATCAGATTACACTCATTGTTGTGGCAGCCATTGGTATTTTAGCTTTTGTAGGCATTGTTGGATATACCCAGACAACCTTTTATTTTCGAAAATGGAGCAGGGAACTGCAGCAGCTGGAAACACATCCTGAGCAGCAGCCTTACTCCCATTGGATTCAGCGAGTTACATCTGATTACAAGCAATTTCACCTTGCAGGTGTCCCGCAGCTGAACACGCAAGCACTAATTGAAAAACATCTATACAATGAAAAAATTCCAGTACTTGGCATATTCAGAGTGCCGGTCGGAAACATCCAGCGTTTTCTCAGCCAGCTTCCGTCCTTCACCATTATTTTAGGTGTACTCGGAACCTTTATCGGACTTACTCTCTCTCTTTTATCGATGCAGGATACGTTAATGACGCTGGGTACACAGCCGGCTGATGCCAATCTTACGCTCAATTCCATCATCTCCTCCTTAACCGCTCCCTTTAAAGGAATGAGCGTCGCCTTTTTTACAAGTATCGCCGGTATTACTGCTGCTCTTTTTCTGAACTTGATTCAGACGGGTTTTTTTTCTCAAGGTTCTTCCCTTTCCTATAAACAAGGGAAACTTTTATCCGATTGCGAAGTGTATTTGGATCATCATTTCAACAGCTTGCTTATCAACGACAAACCGCAGGATTCCGTAGAACGATTGCTAGACCGTCTTGCTGCGCGTGTTGAAAGTTCGTTTGATAAAACACTCGGTGAGTTCGCCTCACAAATGGTGAACTTCACAGCCGGACTTCAAAAAGCCATGGAAGACGTGAACGGTATTTTCGAGGCGCAGCGCCAGCATTCTGAACGTTTTGCCGCTTCAGCCAGTCAGCTGGATCAGTTCGGCAACCGATTTAACGAAACGACGAAGGAACTCGGCACGATCCAAAAGACTGTCGATTCCAGCATTAACGCTCTTGCTCAAAATATTTCAGCTTTCGAGCAGCAGATGAAGGTGGCAAACGAGCGGCATACACAAGGTCAGCAAAAGTTCGAACAGCTCATGCAGCGTTCTGATAAAGTTTTACAAGAATCACAGCGCCGATCTGAAGAACATGCCCAAACGCTGCTTCGCGGCATGCAAGAACAGCTGCAGCACTATCAAACACAGCACGAAAATCTCGAAAACCGGCTCGCGCAAAAACAAGACGAATGGTATTATCGCTATTCCGAAAAGCAGGGCGAATACGGCCGGGCTTCCGCGGACTTCGCTTCGAGTGTGCAGCAGCTTGAAAAAGGATTTTTTGCTGCAGTAGAACATGTTAAGCGGGATTTTACCGACCAAGTACGCAACATCATGGACAGTCAGAGCAGACAGCTCGGAACGATTTTAAACAACTCGCAAAATCAGCACGGACGTGAAGATGATATGCGGGAACTTTCTCGAACTCTCGAAAACTTGTACCAAGGCTTAACACGCAGCATTACTGACAACAACCGCACCCTTTCTGACATGTACCACCTGCTGCAGCGAATCTATCAATCTGCCATGAACCAGCCCTCGCAAGTGATTTATGAATCAAGGGAACCGCGGCAAGCGCAATATGTGGAAGATGATCGAGCTCCGATCATCACTAGGAGACGGTGAGCGGAATGAAGGCGCGGCAATCGTATTTTCATAATGAGGATCAAGAAACAAGTGAGATTTTCTGGCCAAGTTTTACCGATATGATGGCTATGATGGTTCTCGTCATGGTGTTCATTGCGATACTAGCCTATGTCCAGAGTATATACAACGCATATGATCAGGCACAGATCAAGCGCGAACTCGGCCAAGTGGCAGAGGTAAAAAAACACATTTCAGACCTCATTCAAAAACAGCTTGAAGAAAACGTCGGAAAAGATAAGATCATTCGCGGACCAAACAATACTATTTCCGTAGAAGGAAACATCCTTTTCGATACGGGAAGTGCAGACATTTCGGAAAAAGGAAAAAAAGTGCTCAATCCCCTTGCTGATGCACTTGCTGCCATTATCGAGGAAAAGGACATGAGCCAGTACCTCTACATCATTTTAATTGAAGGTCACACAGACTCTGTGCCGTATGACAACTGGTCGCTATCCACCCAGCGTGCGGTAGCAGTCGTTGATTATCTTGGTAAAGCGAATCCGAAACTCGCGAAAAAAGAGTATGCACAGTACTTGGCCGCAACCGGATACAGCGAGTATAAGCCGATCGCAAAAGGAAACACCGTTGAAGCTCTGCAAAAAAACCGCCGCATCTCGTTTCAGATCATATTGGATGACGACAAGTGGCAGAGCAAGCTGAAAGAGATTGTGGATCAATAAAAGTATGACCCAGAAGATCATTCTTTTGGGTCATTTTTCAGCTAACGTGGATATATTTGCTTTGACCGTGGATATACCGAATTGCATCGTTTCAAATCGCCTAACAAAGATAGCTTTTTACATAAAACAGACTTTCCCAAAACAAAAACAGCTCAAAAGTGAATGTTTCTTGCACTTTCAAGCTTGTTTTTTCATTTTTATTTTACTTTTTCATAACTGGTATCCATATTTCACTTTTAAATGTTGGAGAAGTTATATCCTTGTGCTCGTTCCATAGAATTTCCGGTCCTTCTGCCTGCTCAAAGCTTGAAGATGGAAACCATTCTGAGTAGATCCGTCCCCAAACATTCTGCAAAGTATCAGGAAATGGACCGACCGCTTCAAATACTGCCCAATTGGAGGCTGCAACATCCAGCTTTTCGAAGTTTTCAGGACATTCACTTGTCGTTGCTGCACCAATAAAATGATCGAGCTCCCCTTTTTCTTCCATCCGTTCTTCTGAAAAGTTCGTTGAAGCACTGAGTAAGCCCATTGGCTCTATATTTGATAGACTTTTAAGCTGATGTATCTCCTCAGGCTTTAAGTTTTTCCACATTGCCGCAATCTCAGGATTAACTCCTTCAAAAACGATTGGAACCCTTTTTTTGAAGCCCACGATTTTAAATGCTGTTTTCTCAACGATTCGATAATTCATCTCGCTATCCCCTTTTATCGTTAGTTGAAAGGTTAGGCGCGGGAAGGCTTTTAAGGATTGGCCGTTAATTCTAGCTTCTGAAGGTGTGACACCATGCAAACTTTGAAAAGCTTTTGTAAACGAATCAGGCGAGTTGTATCCATACTTGATTGCGGCATCGATCACGCGAACATTACTGTTGTTGAGCTCGAACGCAGCAAGCGTCAGACGCCTCCGCCTGATGTATTCAGACAAGGGAACACCGGCAAGAAAAGAAAACATTCTCTTAAAATGATATTCAGAACAATATGCCAGTCTTGCTGCTTCTTTATAATCCACTTGATCCGTGAGGTTTTCTTCAATATAGCTTAATGCTTCATTTAGCCTTTTAAGCGAATCCATTTACCTAACCTCCTCTCACAACTAGAATATCAGGGGTTTTACTTTATTATCCGATATTCGGTGCCCAAATAAAACGTATAGTTTTATATAAAAAAACGACAAAAAACAACCGCTGCTACGGGCAACGGCTGTTAAAGTTACTATATAAAAAGGGGGGGTAGTACTACTATTCCCAGATAGATATTTTTTAATCATCATTTTGCAAGATTCATAGATTTTTTTTTCACAACTTCTGTTTTTCCGAAATAACTATGCAAAAACATGCCTAACATGATTACCGCAACACCTGTTAATGACAGGAAACTTGGTGTGGCTACGGAAAGCAGCCACATTTCACCTAACAGCACAAAAATGATTTCTGCGGATTGGGTTGCTTCAACACCTGCTAGTTTTACAGGGTCATTGGCGCATAAATCGGTTGCCTGGAAAAAAAGGACGGTTGCAATCACCCCTGAAGATACTGCAACAATTAACGTCTGCCATAACTGACCGGATGTTGGCGGTCCACTTTGAACCTAGCCTGCTGCCGCAAGAACGATCCACCACGGCAGTGATGCGATCGTCATACCAAAAGCACGCTGAAACGCATCCAGCCGCTTGTTTGTCTCTATCATCATCTTCCGGTTTCCGAGCGGATATGCGATTGCTGCGATAATAACGGGAATGACAACATGCAGCCATAATGAGCTGTTTACACCACCCGCGTCATGAAACTGAACAAGCGCAACTCCTGCTAAAATCAGCAAGGAGAATCCCAAACCTTTGAAAGGAATCTTCTGTCGAGTCAATTTTCCTTTTGGTGTTCCTTTGTCATTTCCGTCATAAAAAAACGGTACGAGCAGTGAGCCTGCAACAATTGTAATCTGCCACGTAGAAGCCAAGAGCCATGCCTCTCCAAATCCTGCTGCATATGTAATCGGCGCATAAAAGAGAACAAATCCCACGGAACTCCATAAAAACCATACGCCGAACCTTGACCGTAATTCCTGGAAAACAGGTCTTACATTTCCTCTCATCCATACGATGATCCCTAATAACGGTACCATATAAAAAAAGCGGAGTGCTGCACTCCAATGCCAGCTGCCGCCTGCTAAATCCATGGATCGGTTCAATAAAAAGGTGACTCCAAAGAAAAATGCCGCCGCAATTCCTAATAATATAGGTTTCATGCTGATCCCTCTTCCCCGTTGTAATAAATCACTTTCATTATACAACGAGAACAGTAAAAAGTTGTTTTTAAAGTTGTTGATTTTGCGTAATTATCCAAGTGGATTATTTTCCACAGTTCCTTTTCTGATCACATCCCACGCGGCTTTTCCGTCTGTTGGGTATCCGTTATTTTCAATAGGAATCAATGAAAAGAACATAAAGTAAAAAGAAAAGTATTCAAACTGATATGTAAAAATACCAGCCTCCAGATATCCCGTTTGAACAACCACATTTAACAGAAACATGCTTAATACTGTAAACAATGGACCGCCGAGATAAACGAGTACTAAGTGACGCTTTTTATGATTCTTCAAATTTTCATATTCGCACCAGCCATCCCAAAAATAAACTTTACGAATGTTAAACGCTCCTATTTTTAAGAAACGATTGCCGATCCCAATATGAATCCTAACCTTGCCGCCTGTAATTTTCCCAAAAACCAAATGCCCAGCTTCATGTATGAAAGTAACGATTGGCAATACAAGAAAAAACGAAAAGATAAACTTCACGACATCATCAAAGCCAAACATAGTAATCCCTCCCCCGAAGTCTGGAATTCTATTGCATCTTTAGGGTTAACATTTCCTATATAATGAAGGTTCACACTAGGCTTTTGACCTGTCTTTTTACCAATTTTTTTATTTTTACAAAATTTACATGAAATCATAGAAAATCAAAGGTAATGATTTAAAATAAAAAGCTCAAACTTGATTAATTCCACGGTAAATCCAAATATATCCACAAAAAAAACGGTTTATTTCCACGTTATTTTCAATAATTCCACGTTAATTCGCGAATAACCACGAACCGACATCATTCGACACACTTAAGCCCCAGAGACATCAACGTCCCTCCCTGAAGACAAAAAAAAACAGAACCTCCTCAAAGGTTCTGCTCATTTAAGCTAAGAAAAAAGCGCCATATCCGAGTGATCCGATAATGACAAATACGGGCGAGACTTTCAACCTTTCCATCAGCACGAAACTTGCCGCTGCAAGAAATAGTGTGTGCATCCAGCCAGTTCCTTTATAGGATTCGGCTAAAAACTGATACGCCATAATTCCGAGCAGCACGGCAATGGTGGGTTTCACGTACGTACTCATGTTTTTTACGCGAGGTGAGTCTTTAAATTTATAAACAAGACCTAGGAAAGCGACCATCAGCAATAGGGACGGTGCGACAGAAGCAAAAACACCGACGAACGAACCGAGTACTCCGCCTTCATGGTAGCCAATATAACCCGCCATTTTGGTGGCGATCGGTCCTGGAAGTGCGTTTCCGAGGGCGAGTACTTCTGTAAAATCATTAACGGACAGCCAGTGGTAACGGTCCACAACTTCATTTTCGATGAGAGGAATCGAAGCGGGTCCGCCGCCGTAGCCTAATATGCCTGGCAGAAAAAAGGCGAGAAAGATGTGCCAATAAATCATCCTGTTTTTTCGCCTCCTCGCACTTTTAATGTATCTTTGTTTTTATCTTTTGATGGACTGAACAGCGCGTATAAAAGCAATCCGGCGATAATAATTCCGGGATGGACGCCCAACAGCTGCAATAAAATAAAACCGATCACGACATGGACGAAACTTACTTTGAACCCGAGGCTTTTTTTCGAACTCTGAAAAAACTGCCACGTGAGTACGGCAAGCATGACACCTACAACGGGGACGACGCCTTTTGTCATCCCGATTACCCATGGCTGATCCTTGTATTCACGGAGCGAAGTGAGCAGTACGACCATCAAAATAATCGTCGGCAGAGTCGCTGCGATTACAGCCGACAAGAGACCGAGAACACCTGCTACACGGTATCCGATATAACCTGCCATTTTTGTCGCAATCGGACCTGGCAAAGCATTTGCGAGGGCGAGCACATCACCGAATTCTTCGTCGTTCATCCATTTAAACGTTCTGACGACTTCTTTATGCACGAGCGGAATGGAAGAGGGGCCGCCGCCGTAGCCGAGCATGCCGCTTCGGAAAAAAGCGACAAAAAGATTCCAATTCTTTTTTACCATGCGGCGATTGATCCGTCCGTTCGTGCTTCGGTTCCGCCAGCCAGTACACCTGTCTTCGGATCTCTCCAGATGATCTGTCCTCTTCCGAAATTCCCGGAATCCATCGCAACCTGTACCTCATGCCCTCTTCTTGCTAGTTCGTCTGCGATGTGCGGCGGAACGGAGCGTTCTACCATAACCTTTTTATCCTCGATCCATTGCCAGCGCGGTGCATCAAGTGCTGATTGCGGATTCAGGTGAAAATCGACCACATTCATAATGACTTGGACGTGTCCTTGCGGCTGCATGTAGCCTCCCATCACCCCGAACGGCCCTATTGCTTCATCGCCTTTTGTTAAAAATCCAGGAATGATCGTATGATACGTTCTTTTTCCAGGTTCCAATGCGTTGTCATGATCCGAATCGAGCGAAAAATCGTGGCCTCTGTTTTGCAGCGAAATTCCTGTTCCCGGCACTACGATTCCTGAACCGAATCCCATATAGTTGCTCTGGATGAACGATACCATGTTGCCTTCTTCATCAGCCGCTGCTAGATAGACCGTTCCTCCGCTCGGCGGTAGTCCTGGTTCAGGCTGGATCGCTTCTGTACCGATTAAGTTTCTTCTTTCCACTGAATATTGTTCAGATAAAAGTCCTTCCACAGAAACTCGCATTCTCGCAGAATCGGTTACATATTTTTTGGCATCCACAAATGCCAGCTTAATGGCTTCGATCTGCTTATGGTATGTTTCGGCTGATTCTTTTTCTGTAAAATCAAATCCTTTCAGTGTGTTGAGTGCCATTAACGCCACAATTCCCTGACCGTTCGGCGGAATCTCCCACACATCATACCCACGGTAGTTCACCTTGATCGGATCGACCCACTCGGGGTAAAAACCTGCTAAATCTTCACTCGTTAAAAATCCGCCGTGATTCGCAGACGCTTCACCGATCTTTTGAGCAAGAGCACCACGGTAAAAAGATTCTGCGTTTGTTTTCGCAATTTCTTTTAACGTTTCAGCATGTCCCGGCGAACGCCACAGCTCACCTACTTCAGGAGCACGGCCATCTGGTGCGAATGTTTCAAACCACGCCTTGAATTCCACTCCTTTTAATTCCTTTTTAAAAATTTCATACGCACGCTTCCAGTACTTTCCGAGAATTGGCGTTAAAGGATAGCCTTCTTCCGCATATGAAATGGCTGGTTTCAATACTTCTTCTAACGGAAGTTTTCCAAATCGGCTCGATAACTCTGCCCACGCAGATGGTGCTCCGGGAACCGTCACGGGCACCCAGCCAAATTTCGGAATCTTTTCGTGTCCTGCCTTTTTCACTTCCTCGATCGAAATTCCTTTTGGTGCCGGTCCGCTAGCATTGAGTCCGTGCAGCTTTCCGTCTTTTGTCCAAACAAGAGCAAAAGCGTCTCCGCCGATTCCGTTCGATGTTGGCTCCACAACAGTTAAACAAGCCGCTGTTGCGATAGCTGCATCAATTGCGTTCCCGCCTTTTTTCAGGATATCCAGCCCCGCTTGTGCTGCGAGTGGCTGTGATGTGGCCACCATTCCTTTTTTTGCGTAGACGGTCATCCGCTGAGAACCGTATGGATAGTTTTGTTTATGATATGGAATAGTATGTGTTGATTTTTTTATCGTCTCGTTCAATATTTTCACCTCTCATGACAGGCTATGAAATGGCCCTCGTCGATCTGGCGCCAAGCCGGTCGTTCTGTTGTGCAATGTTCTTTCGCGATCGGGCATCTCGTATGAAACGGACAACCGCTTGGGGGATCTGAAGGACTCGGAAGATCACCAGTCAACCGAATTCTTTCGCGTTTTTTTCCGACTCCGACTACAGGTCTTGGAATGGCCGACAATAATGCTTCTGTATAAGGATGTGTCGGATTACTGTAAAGTTTTTCGACGGGTGCGAGTTCCACCATCTGTCCTAAATACATGACGAGGACTCGGTTACAAAGATGTCTCACCACACCGAGATCGTGGGAAACAAATAGATAGGTTAAATCATGCTTCTGCTGAAGATCTTTTAGCAGTTTAATCACTTGTGCCTGAACGGAAACATCGAGTGCGGAAACGGGTTCATCACACACGATAAAAGAAGGATTGATCGAAATGGCGCGTGCGATCCCGATGCGCTGCCGCTGACCCCCGCTGAACTCATGAGGATAGCGGTCATAATGCTCTTCTTTTAAACCGACTTCTTTTAAAAGATCGATCACCATTTCACGCCGTTTTGAAGCTGGATGATCCGTGTGAATGATAAATGCTTCCTCGATCGCGTCACCAATCCGCTGCTTCGGGTTTAGTGAAGCGTATGGATCCTGAAAGATCATCTGCATCTCTCTTTTAAACGGTTTCAGCTGTCGGGAATTAAACTTGCTGATGTTTTTTCCATTAAAAATGAGTTCACCGTCTGTTAAGGATTCAAGACCTAGGATTGTACGGCCGAGTGTTGATTTACCGCATCCCGATTCACCGACGACACCTAGTGTTTCTCCTTTAAAAATATCGATTGTGATCCCATCGACCGCTTTTACATGGCTCTTTACCGTTTGTAAAATACCGCCTCTTACAGGATAGTGTTTCTTTACATCTTTTACACTATAAAGAACATGCGCGTTTTCCGCCATTCGTCCCCACCTCCTCCTGCAGCCAGCACCGTACATGTTGATGTTGAGAAACTGTAAAACGTTTCGGTGAAGCTGTTACACATTTTTCTGTTGCATATGGACAGCGAGGATGAAAACGGCATCCGCTGATTTCTTCATTTAGCATCGGCATGCTTCCGGCGATCGGTTTTAACTCAAAAAACGGATCGTCCACATTCGGAACAGAAGATAAAAGTCCTTTCGTGTAAGGATGCTGCGGATTGTTGAAAATCTTATCCACCGTTCCTTCTTCAATGACTTCTCCCGCGTACATGACGATCACCCTGTCCGCAATTTCGGCGACAACGCCCATATCATGCGTGATCATGATCATGCTCATATCGAGTTGATCCTTTAAATCGTTTAAGAGATCGATAATTTGTGCTTGGATCGTTACATCGAGTGCAGTCGTTGGTTCATCAGCAATCAACAGTGATGGATTACATGATAAGGCGATCGCAATCATGACACGCTGTCTCATCCCGCCGCTCAGTTCGTGCGGAAACTGCTTCATTCTTGTTTCCGGCGAAGGAATACCGACCATTTTCAACAGTTCGATGCCTCTTTTATGTGCTTTGCTTTTTGAAAGTTTTTGATGAATCATCAACGGTTCACGCAATTGAAAACCAACTGTAAAAACTGGATTAAGTGCAGTCATCGGTTCTTGAAAAATCATCGAAATTTCGTTGCCGCGAAGTTTTCGCAACTCTTCCCGCTTCAGTTTTACGAGATCTTGATTGTTATACTGAATGGATCCATTTGCGATTTTTCCGTTTGACGGCAGAAGCCCCATTAAAGAAAGGGCTGTGATACTTTTACCACAGCCGGATTCTCCTACAATACATAACGTTTCGCCTTTTTGTAAGGAGAAGGAAGCCCCGCGCACTGCCGGGAGGGGACCTTCTGCCGTTTTAAAGGTTGTCACCAGGTTCTGAACGTTCAATAAGGTTTCCTTCATTTCATCCCTACTCTCTATATACGCTGTATAATGACCATTGTCCTGTAGGTTCTATCTCAAATCCTTTAACCGATTTATCGTAAGCTGCTGAAGCTATGCCGTGGTACATCGGCAATACAGGAAGCTGAGTCATTACGTATTCATCCGCTTGGGCTAAAATTTCTTTGCGCTTATCCTGGTCGACAACAGATCGGGATTGTTCGATCAGCTGATCCAGTTTCGGATCTTTATTACGGCTTACGTTTGTTGCACCGATGTTTGCTGAATGAAGTCGAGGGAACAGCAGCTCACTTCCATCGCCTGTTACATTCGACCATCCGGCGATCGTAATATCAAAGTCTCCTTTTTTCGAAACGTCTAAATATGTTCCCCATTCGATCGTTTCAATTTTCGCGTTGATTCCGACTTCTTTTAATTGGGATTGCACGACTTCAGCCATGTTCATATATTGACTCGTGTTTGCTGCAAGAAGCTTAACTTCCTTTTTGTCATAACCGTTTTCTTTCACAAGTTTCTTCGCTTTTTCTTGATCAAAATCAGGTCCTTTGTCGCTCTCTGTGTGTCCGAATACTTTCGGTCCAATAAACGTGTTCGAAAAGACTCCTAGACCATTCAATTTTTTCAGATATCCTTTACGGTTAACGGCATGTGATACCGCTTGTCTGAACGGCAGTTCGTTCATCGGTGCTTTTTCCATGTTAAAAGCTAAGTAATAGACCGGCGTTCCGTCTTTTTTCTGGATGTCGACGTTCTTGATTTTTTCCAGACGAGGCATCAATTCTGGGGCCAAACCGTCGATCAGCTGTACCTTTCCTGTCTGCAGCATCGAAATGGCTGTAGATACTTCAGGAACAACGGTAAACGTGATCTTTTCGAGTTTCGCAGGTTTTTGCCAATACTTATCGTTTCTCACAAGAACAATGTCATCACCGTTCACTTTTTCGGAGAACTTAAATGGTCCAGTTCCAACCGGTTCTTTCATTAAATCTTGTTTTTGATCAGCCGTCGGCGAAACGATCGATGCGTTCGTATGCGTAAGGGCTGCCAGCATTGGTCCGTAAGGCTTTTCTGTTTTCAGCACGACAGTGTAATCGTCCTTTGCTTCAATGGATGTAACAGGTGCTAAAAGTGAAGCACGCGGTGCAGCTGTTTTTGGATCTTTCAGCTTATCAAATGTATATTTAACCGCTTCTGCATTAAATGGGGTGCCATCTTGGAATTTAATATCCTTTTTCAGCTTAATTACCCAAGTGTTCTCATCTGGCGTTTCATAAGATTCCGCAAGGTGAGGTTTGATTTCTCCAGATTTCGCATCACGTACAAAAAGAGTTTCATAAACTTGTTCTATAACAGTTGAGGATACTGAGTCATTTGTTAAGATCGGTGACAGTCCAACAACTTTTGAAGTTGTCGCATATGTGAGTTCCTGTTTCGCATCACCGCCGCTTCCTCCTGATGAAGAATTGCTGCTGCAACCCGTTAAAGCTAAAGACAAAACAAAAAGTACCGTTAGCAAACTAGCAAACCACTTCTTTCCCATGTTATATCCCCCTTGATTAATTATTTATCGAGACTCATACCCTGATCTAAAGCATCTCGGAGTGCATCGCCGACTACGTTGAACGCGAACACAACAAGCATGATCGCAATCCCTGGAACAACGATCATATGAGGCGACGTCCACATAAACTCTTGTCCAGCCGCAATCATAGCTCCCCATTCTGGAGTAGGAGGCTGTGCTCCTAAACCGAGGAAACTTAACGAGGCGGTTGATAGAATAGCAGTCGCCATTCGCATTGTGGCAAACACAATGATCGGTGCCGCGCAGTTTGGCAGTACATGTTTGAACATAATTCGCAGGTCACTTGCCCCCAAGGATTTCATCGCGATAATGTATTCTTGTTTTTTTATAGAAAGGACACTCCCCCTCACGATCCTCGCACATGTTGGAATCGACCAAATGCTGATCGCGAAAACGACATTGACAAGGCTTGTCCCTAAAATCGCGATCACGAGCATCGCCAGCAAAATGCCAGGAAAGGCAAACATTAAATCTACAATTCTCATAATGATGCCATCTAGTTTTCGGTAATAGCCGGACAGTAATCCTAAAAAAATGCCTCCTATTAAACCGAGACTTACAGCACCAATGCCGACGAGCAGCGAAATTCTTGCCCCGTACACAATCCGGCTCCATATATCACGACCATGATTGTCTGTACCGAGCCAATGTCCGTCTGTTCCTGGCGGAAGTTCACTCATTTCCAGGTTTTGCTTGTTTGGATCAACTTGTACGATGACAGGTGCCGCAACCGCCATTACGAGCTGAAAAGCGATAATAACCAACCCTAGTACAGCCATTTTGTTTTTGATGAGCCTTTTCCATGTTTTTAAAAAGAATATTTCTTTCTTTTTCCTTTGTGCCGGTACATGCTGTGTAACGACTTCGGCTGACATGCTATCCCCCCTTTTCGCTTATTCGTAGCTAATTCTCGGATCAATAAAGGCGTACACGATATCTACAATTAAATTGACTAAAACAAACAGCGTCGCCACTAATAGGACAGATCCTTGGACCATCGGGAAATCACGGGCTGATATGGATTCGATCATAAGCCTTCCAACCCCGTTAATCGCAAAAACTGATTCTGTAATGATCGTCCCTCCCAGCAAAAATCCGAAGTTCAAACCGATTACCGTAATAACGGGAATCATGGCGTTTCTAAGGCAATGCATCATGATCACTGCTTTTTCCCGGACTCCCTTTGCTCTTGCTGTTCGTACGTAATCTGCGCGAATCACTTCAAGCATGGCTGATCTGCTCATACGGGCGATCATGGCTGCTGAACCTGTTCCAAGTGTGATCGCTGGCAGGGCAAGCTGTTTCATCCCTTCGATCGTCCAAAAAGGTTCTGTTAATCCCCCAACAGGGAACCATTGCAGATTGACGGCAAAGATTAATATTAAAATCGCACCTAACCAGAAATTTGGAATGGAGATTCCCCCAAGCGCGATGATCGTACTTAGTCCGTCAAACCACGTGTTATGTTTTAATGCTGAGACGATCCCAGCGGTTACACCGATTACGATTGCGACGATAATACTCGCAATGGCCAGATTCAGCGTGTTAGGAAACCTTTGAACAATCGCTTCTGAAACGGATTGTTTCGTTTGATAAGAGAACCCTAAGTCACCTGTGACAACACCTTTAACATATTCGAAATACTGGGTGAGCAGCGGTTTGTTCAAACCAAGGTTTTCTCTGATCGCTTCAACATCGTCCTTTGTTGCGGTCGGACCCCCGATAATACTGGCTGGATCTCCTGGGGCGATGTGCATACTCATAAAAACAATGAATGAAATACCGAGCAATAAGAGCAAAAGCTGTAAAATCCGCCTTATAATCAAACCTGCCAAATCTCCAACCCCCTTCACCTTTTTGTAACTTTTCGATACTAAATAACATAAATACATTCCGTTTGTTAGTTGATTATCAATTTTTGATTAACAAACGTTTTTTAATATTGTTTCTGATTATAAAATATATTCAGAATATTTTCTATACGATTTCCATAACAAATTAAAGTTGGTTCTTTGTTCTTACAAGTAAAGGAAAACCAAGGTTCAAAAGACCTAATAGATGGGGGACAGAGGGGGGGACAGACCCCACTCGTGGACATTTTCACTATTTGTCCATGCTGGATGGACAAACACCAGGTATTTCCTGTTTTGATTGATGAATTGAAGTATGGTGATGCGCGAAACATGTTGAATCGTGTCGGTCCGTGGTTAAATCGAAATTAACGTGGGAATATGGCAAATAACGTGGGAATATTATGCATTTCCGTGGAATTATGTGGATTTACCGTGGATATATGGGGTGGAGGAAGCTTATGTTGCAAATCTTGAGCTTGTTTTTAGGTCAATGGAAGATGGAATTGTCCATCTTCCTCCTTTTTTGCGTTGGATCTGCATTTTTATTGTAATTTCTATCTATTTTAAGAGATTTCGCTGCTTCAAGAGCATATTTAATTGCTTTCAACGGTAAGTTGACCAAGGTGAAGATTAGTTAGCTATCTCACCTTGTCCTTTTTCAGAAAATGAGCATCCTGAAAAGGAGATCAACTGCTCTCACAAACAACAATGATTGCAAAAACAGCACTTTTCACAAAAAAAAAGATGGTCTAAGCCATCTTTTACTTTATTAATCTTGAGTCAAGGCGCTATCCATCAAATAACTCAAGTGGATGAAGTGACTGTGCTTTTTACTCGTTTACCCGTACTGGACTTTTTCACGAACAATCCTGTATACGCTAAAAACATCCCGCACATTATCGTCACTCCAATGTAAACTGACATCATCATCGGCATTAAATAAGCGCCTAGAATAATACTTCCGCGGGCTAAGAAGTCTGCTCCGCTGAATGAAATGTTGGAGAAAGCTGAGTACGATCCTCTTTTATCAGCTGGAATCATGTTGGCTTGTTCGGTGTTCATGACTGGCGAATAGATCAGCTCACCCAATGTCGCGATCAAGCTGAACAGGATGAGAATGTACCATACGTTTGCCGACGTAATGACGGAATAGCCAACTGCGTAAAGTACGAGGCCCAGAAGCAGCACCTTTGGACGGCTGAACCGGTCTGTCCATTTGTTCACGAGAAATGTAAAACAAACGACTAAAAGCATGTTCTCGATGTTAAGTATACTCAGCATCCGCACTCCTACTAAATCAAAACCCCCGATATGTATAGGTTTGAACGACTCTGCAAGGCGTACTCCGATGTAGCTGTTTAATGTAAACTCCGCTGCCATAATAAAGGTCATGCCGATTACGGTTTTTACGAATGGTATGTCTTGAAAAGCAATTTTGTAGTTTTGAATCAAATCGATGATTACGTTCTGATGCTTTTTTTCTAAAAGTTGTTTGTGCTCATCGATCAACCAGATCTTATAGGCGATCGGAAGACTACTAGAAGTTACGGTAAGTAATACAAACAGCTCCATTTGATAGTTTAAGAACAATAATCCGCCTAATGCTGCTCCGATTGCCATTGATAAGTTAACCATCCAGTACTCAATCGCATAGACTGCTTTCCGATTTTCAGGAGTGGTTGAATCAATAATAATGGCATGCATAGCCGGTCTGCCAAGGCTGCTCGTCACGACGAACAACACATAAGCGGAAGCAAACAGCCAGATGAGGTTGTTCTTAGGATACAAACTAAGCGTCATAACAAAAAACATGATGGCACTTAGCCCTGATGTGAGCAGCAATACTTTCTTTCGATTGAAACGGTCTGAAATATAGCCACCGATTAAATTAACAAAAAAACTGACGATAACCGTAAATAATAAAAACGTTCCTGCCCAAACTTTATTCTTTTCCTGCGCGAAAAATAAAGCCATAAAAGGCATTACCGCTGAAGATACAGCCCGGTTAAAAAATGATGTAATCAAACGGACTTTAATGTTTTGCGGGTAATCTTTCCATCTCATATGAAAAACCTCCTCTGCCTAATTAATAGTAAACCAGACTAAGAGAAATAAATATACAAATTTGTTAATACAATCCATTTAAAAAGGACCATTTTATACAGTAAGCCCACACCCTTTTTGTAATTCGACAAAATTTATATCCATAAGATTTCACTCATAATCCAGAGTGTATGGTAATATATGGTTTAAAAAGAAGCGAAGGTGTTGATCATGAAACAATTTTTTTTCTTCAGTTTACTTCTGATTAACTTGATATACGTAGCCGATTTTTTAATGAATTATGGTTTGTTTCCTTTTGGACCCTTATGGTTAGTCATTTTTATTTTTAGTTTCGGTTTATCCATCGTCTATTTATGGCGTTCAAAAAAAGAACCTCATTACAATCCCTATTTATCGATCGCACTTTTAGTCATGAGCTTTAGCTGTATTGGAACTTATTTTTTTCAATACTTTTTAGCTAATCTAATGGGTTGATATCTTGTCACTAAAAAGAACCTCTCTGTATTCAGAAAGGTTCTCATTTTTTTATGAAACTAATCGCTGTGCTTCTTCAAATTCACGGTTGATCTCTGCACTTGGCGCTTTTGTTAAGAGACTGACGACAAATATCGTAATTGTACACGCAATGAATCCTGGAATGATTTCATAAACGTCCGCAAATCTCGGAATCAGCTCCCATACGATAACAGTGATGGCTCCAACCACGATTCCAGCAAACGCCGCCCATTTCGTCATGCGCTTCCAATATAAGCTCAAAATAACGACTGGTCCGAATGCTGCTCCAAATCCAGCCCATGCATATCCAACAAGGTTTAAGATCGTTTCACTCGGATTCAGTGCCATAATAAAAGCAATCACGGAAACGACTAGTACAGCTAAACGGCCGACAAACACAAGCTCCTTGTCGGAAGCTGAACGTTTAACAAACGCTTTATAAAAGTCTTCTGTCAGCGCACTTGAAGTGACTAGCAGCTGAGACGAGATCGTACTCATGACCGCCGCAAGGATCGCCGCTAACAAGAATCCTGTAATGATCGGATGAAACAACACTTCAGATAATAAAATAAAGACTGTTTCCGCTTTCGATGCATCGAGCGGTGTTCCTGCTTGATTGAAATACGCGATTCCCACAAGACCTGTGAACATAGCTCCAACGATCGAAAAGATCATCCAGCCCATGCCGATTCTGCGGGCACTCTTCATGTCTTTAACAGAAGTGATCGCCATAAAACGAACGATAATATGCGGCTGACCAAAATAACCAAGTCCCCACGCAAGTAATGAGATGATTCCGATTAAGCTTGTCCCTTTAAATGCATCTAAAAGTGCCGGACTCACACTTTGGATCTCGTTAAGTGATGCACCCCATCCGCCAACATGCATGATGGTCACAACCGGCACGAGAATTAAAGCTAAAAACATGATAGTTCCCTGAACGAAATCCGTGTAGCTTACTGCTAAAAATCCGCCGAATAATGTATAAATAATAACGACTCCAGCTGTCAGGATCATTCCCCACTGATAGCTCATTCCAAAAGCAGTTTTAAAGAGCTGACCGCCAGCAACCATGCCCGATGATGAGTAAAAAGTAAAAAAGATAATAATAACAAAAGCAGATGTGATTCTTAAAATACGAGATTTGTCCTTAAAGCGATTCTCGAAATAATCCGGAATCGTAATGGAGTTATTTGAAACCTCCGTGTATGTTCTTAAGCGCGGTGCCACAAACAGCCAGTTTAAATAAGCACCTGCACACAATCCGACAACGATCCACCCGCTGCTCAATCCGGACGCATACATTGCCCCGGGCAGCCCCATTAGCAGCCATCCGCTCATATCTGATGCACCGGCACTTAACGCTGTAACCGCAGGACCCAAGTTTCGCCCGCCTAGCATATAATCGGTAAGATTGTTTGTTTTTCGATAAGCATACAACCCAATAAGCACCATGCCGATCATGTAAACGCTGATTGAAAAAATAACACCATAATCCATATTCAGTTTTCCTCCTGCCTTCTCTTGTTGTAAAACGCTTTCAATTTATGAAACTTTCAAACAACTTTTATTATAATCAGGAAAAGCATTAAAGGAAATGGTAGATTTGGATGTTTTTGTTTTTAACACTATTGTTGAATATAAAAAAGCAGCTTTCCAATCTCTGGAATTCTGCTCTCAACAAAACTTTATTAATAGATCTCCATAAACCCTAGGGCGCTATCGGCGATTCTTTCATAACCGCTGTTGATAGGGTGCAAGCCATCATATGTATAGATATCTAAATTTAGTTTGTTTATTCCGCTTAATCGGTATAAATCTAAGACCGGGATGGCGTACATCTCGCCGATTTGTTTGACAGCATCCACATAATCAATCAGCCTATGTCCTGCTTTGTTTATAAAATTCACATCATAGCCTGCATTATCCCGCTGCAATGGCGTCCATAAATAAATTTTTATTGAAGGTTTTTTCATTAAAAGGTCTTCAATCAAACTTCGATAGGCACCAAAAAATGTAGCAGTATCTAAAATTTCATCCCCAACCATACCAAGTGAGCCCAGCGGCACATCAACTCTAAAATCATTCGTACCCGAGAAGATCGTTATCACGTCAACGTCATCAATGATTAGCGTTTTACCAGATACGGTCGTGGAATCTTCATCAACATCAGACATCGTAGCACCTGGACAACCCACATTGCGGTATTCTTTAAATCCGATTTTTTCATGCATGACTGTTTGATAACCTCTAACTAGAGATCCCTCTAAAGTCATTTGATCAAAAGCAGTAATACTGTCGCCGATCGTAAGCCAGATTTTATCATTCCATTTACTTATTGACTGAACTGGTTGTTGAATGATCTCTTTATCGGTTGATTTCATCTCTATACTCCTTAAAAATTACAGTTTCAATCCTGAACGGCTCTTGAATCGTCTTAATAGAATGTGTGATTCTACTCGGGATATCCCTTTGATTCCATATAGCTCGTTGTTGATGAATTTCTCGAGTGACGGAAAATCTTCTACAAGGACGTGCATATGCAGCGTGCTTGGACCTGTCATTTGATAACAGCTTGCCACACTTGGGTTGTTTACGAGTTTTTCAGCTACTTTTACTAGATACGCTGGTTCGCAATCGACTTCGAAAAATGCAGAGACTGTTTTGCCAACTGCTTCAGAATCAATGACAACACTGAACTTTTCAATAATGCCGGCATTCTTCAATTGGTTGACCCGCTCGCGTACAGACACTCTGGAAAGGCTGAGTTCCTTACCGATCTCGGCATACGACATCCTTCCATCCTGTGTGAGAAGCTCTAATATTTTTCGATCTGTATCATCTATCTTCAATACTATCACCACGCCTAATTTGAATGTAATCATTGTAAGCATTATTTTCAAAAAATTCAATAAACCACTGTTTTACCATCTGTTTTATAACAGAAACGGTACATCGCAGTAAAATACTAGAATTATTTGTTTGATCATGTAAAAATAATGGGTCATTTGCCTTAAAAAACGCAAATATTAAAAATAATTATATAACAGCCGTTGCATTTTAATAACTGTTATAATACAATGCTATTAATCAAATCAAAACAAATCCAGGGAGGAATTTAAAAATGAAAAATTATCTAGAATTTTACCGCAACATGCCTAAGAAGACCTGTACAGAATGTGGATGTGAAATCGAAGAACAGCATGAATCTTATCTATATGAATGTGAACGCTGTATTGGAAAACACGAAAGATAAACGTTTTTTTGTTCATGCTGTTATATAACATGATAATTTATCATTAATTGTATCATAACAAATTCTGGAAAGGACTGTTGTATACATGCAAATCGACACCTCATCCCTTACTGTAACAGGGAAAATCACCCCAGCTTTTGAGAAGATCCTAACACCTGGCGCAACTTTATTTTTGAAATCGCTTCATCAAAACTTTAATGCAGCGAGACAAGAATTGCTCGGAAAACGTAAAGAAAAGCAGCAAGAGATTGATTCCGGGGTGCTCCCCACCTTTTTACCTGAAACAGAGCACATAAGAAACAGTGAATGGACGATTGCTCCTATCCCGGATGATCTTCAGGATCGGCGCGTTGAGATAACTGGTCCGGTTGACCGAAAAATGATCGTTAACGCACTGAACTCTGGTGCAAAGGTGTTTATGGCAGACTTGGAAGATTCAAACTCACCAACGTGGGAAAACACGATCGAGGGACAAATCAACCTTAAAGACGCTGTTAACCGCACGATTTCCCTTGAAGGAGCTAACGGCAAAAAGTATGAGCTTAAGGAAAAGACAGCGACTTTAATCGTCAGACCTCGTGGCTGGCATCTTGATGAGAAACATATCTTAGTGGACAACGTACCGATGTCTGGGAGTTTAGTAGATTTTGGATTGTATTTTTACCATAATGCAAAATCATTAATCGAAAGCGGATCCGGTCCCTATTTTTATCTGCCTAAGATGGAAAGTCACCTGGAAGCCCGCCTTTGGAATGATGTTTTCATTTATGCGCAGGAACAACTCGGAATTCCGAGGGGGACGATTAAAGCAACTGTACTCATCGAGACAATCGTTGCAGCTTTTGAGATAGATGAGATTTTATACGAACTTCGCGATCATTCGGCAGGTGTGAACTGCGGCCGCTGGGATTATATTTTCAGCTATATCAAAAAGTTCCGCCATCAGCCTCACGTTATTTTGCCTGATCGTTCTCTCGTGACGATGACTGTCCCATTCATGAGGTCGTATTCGCTGCTTGCGATCAAAACATGCCATAAACGAAATGCACCTGCAATCGGGGGAATGGCTGCACAAATTCCAATTAAAAATGACGAAAAAGCAAACGCGATCGCTTTCGAAAAAGTTCGTGCGGATAAGGAACGGGAAGCAACAGATGGTCATGACGGAACATGGGTTGCCCATCCAGGACTCGTGCCTGTTGCGATGGAAGTGTTCAACCGTGTCATGCCGCAGCCAAATCAAATTGATCGAAAACGGGATGACGTTGTTGTAACTGCTGACGATCTGGTCGCTGTTCCAGAAGGTAACATTACGGAAGAAGGTGTACGTACGAACATAAGTGTCGGCATTCAATACATCGCGTCATGGCTGAGAGGAAAAGGCGCTGCGCCGATCAACAACTTGATGGAAGATGCGGCTACCGCTGAAATTTCACGAGCGCAAGTATGGCAATGGATTCGGCATCCAAAAGGGATTTTAAATGATGGCCGCAAAGTGACATTTGAGATGGTGGAACAGCTGAAGGCAGAAGAAATGCAAAAAATACGGCAAGGGCTGAATGAGGATTCATTCACTAATGGTCGTTTTACTGAAGCTGCTCAGTTATTTGATGAATTGATTAAGAATGATGATTTCCCAGATTTTCTAACGTTAAGAGGCTACGACGTACTTTAAAGAAAACTTGGCTGACGCCATTCATTATCCGGCAGCCCTATTGAGAGATTGAAAAATTTTGCTTTTAAAAAATCATACACTTTAAAGGAGAGATTTTACATGAGTCAATCACGTGTACAAAAGCTGCAAGAAATGTGGGAAAACGAAAGCCGCTGGGAAGGAATCACCCGACCTTACTCTGCTGAAGAGGTTATTCGATTAAGAGGTTCGATCGACATAGAACATTCGCTTGCTAAGTATGGCTCCGAAAAATTCTGGAATCTGCTTCAAACGGAACCATATGTAAACGCTTTAGGTGCTCTAACGGGGAACCAGGCGGTGCAGCAAGCAAAGGCCGGTTTGAAGGCCGTATACTTAAGCGGGTGGCAAGTCGCTGCTGACGCCAACCTTTCTGGAAACATGTATCCTGACCAGAGTCTTTATCCTGCAAACAGTGTGCCATCTGTTGTAAAACGCATCAATTCTGCTCTTCAGCGCGCTGATCAGATCCAGCATCTAGAAGGCGGCAATGAGGTGGATTACTTCCTGCCGATTATCGCCGATGCGGAAGCCGGTTTTGGTGGGCAACTGAATGTTTTTGAGCTGATGAAAGGCATGATCGAATCTGGTGCATCTGCTGTTCACTTTGAAGATCAGCTGTCTTCTGAGAAAAAATGTGGTCACTTAGGCGGTAAAGTCTTATTGCCAACACAGACAGCTGTACGAAACTTAATCTCCGCTCGCCTAGCAGCAGACGTTATGGGTGTTCCGACGATATTGATCGCACGTACGGATGCCGACGCAGCTGACTTAATCACGAGTGACATCGACCCTGAAGACCAGGCGTTCATTACTGGCGAACGTACTGCTGAAGGATTTTATCGAACAAAATCAGGCATCGATCAAGCCATTGCGCGCGGTCTAGCTTATGCTCCATATGCAGATCTCGTTTGGTGCGAAACTTCTGAACCGAACCTAGAGCAAGCTCAGCGATTTGCAGATGCGATACATGAAAAGTTCCCTGGCAAACTGCTGGCTTACAACTGCTCGCCTTCATTTAACTGGAAAAAGAAATTGGATGATGCGACGATCGAGACGTTTCAGCAGCAGATTGCTGAAATGGGTTACAAGTTCCAGTTCGTTACGCTTGCTGGCTTCCACGCCTTGAACCACAGCATGTTCGAGCTGGCAAAAGGATACAAGGCTCGTGGCATGGGCGCTTATTCGGAATTGCAGCAGCGTGAATTCGATAGCGAAGTGGACGGATACACAGCTACCCGCCACCAGCGTGAAGTAGGCACAGGCTTTTTCGACGAGGTATCACAACTCGTTTCAGGAGGAACATCTTCAACAACCGCTTTGAAAGGTTCGACAGAGGAAGATCAATTCCAGCAAGCACAATAGATTGATAGAATAATGAGAGTTTGTATGACTTTCAGTAGCAGATCCTCCGATTCGTAAAACTGCTCATGAAATAGAAAAAGGACAGGAGTACACGTTCTCCTGTCCTTTTGGCGTGGACAAATCAGGGATTTGTCCACGTGTGGGGTCAGACCCCTTCTTTTGTACTACTTATGCCTTCACGTCGCGCTTTTGGAAAACCATAAACGTAATGGCAAGGAAGATTGCTGTATAAATGGCCAGCATGCTGATCGAGAACGGCAGTGATAATCCTTCGATCACCTGGTTTTGACCATCTATTAAATGGGTCAAATCCATGTTTGCAAACAATGAGTAGATGATCCACTTTTTCGCTGCAAGAAGCATGACGATTGTATTTCCGGCAAACATCGTGAACATCGCTACACCGATCGCGACTGAGTTACTCATGAACAAGGTGGAGATCATGAAACACAAAGCTACAACTACTGCTAACTCGATAAACTCGAGTCCAATATTCGTAAACACGTATTCCACGAGTAATTTTTCTTTCATTTGTCCATCAGCATTCACAAAGTATGTTTGATCCATACCGCCAAACCCATAGGCAAGTCCTCCAACGAGCCATGAGGCAGCAATCACGACGATCCACATCACAAAGGCAAAGCCCAGTGTAGCCAGTAGTTTGGATAAAAGAATTTTCCACCGGCTGTATGGTCGGATAAGCAGCATTTTAATGGTTCCTTTTGAAAACTCGCTCGAAACAATGTCACTTGCGACAACGATTACGAACAATCCGATTAATGAAGAAATTGGCGCCATGTCTTTCATGAACTGCCATGTCGTTCCTTCATATGGCGAAATATCATTTTTTATCATGTATTCGTTTTTTTCAATTTCTGTTTCCAAATAGTCAGTATAAGAATCAGGAGCATCATTGTCTGCTTTCTTCATTTCAGCTAGTTCTTTTTTATCGTTGTCAATCTGAACCTGCAGCTCTTGTTTCCAATTGGCGTGATCCGTTTCATCAACGGTTACTTTATCGTAAACCGCAACTCCGATAATAATCAGAACGGGGATCGCCAAGAAAAACCACGTTCTCATTCTGCTGAAAGTTTTAATCCACTCATTTGTTAACAGGGACAGCCATTTCATTCAGATCGCCCCCTTTCTTCGTCATTTCAAGGAATCTTTCTTCCAATGTCTTCGTTTTGCGCAGAATACCGACAACCGGAACTCCTGCCAGCACGAGCTGTTTATTGATCTCTGCAATCACTTTTATATCAGCTGTTTCCACTACAAGCTCATTCCCTGACTCTTCAACCACTAACTCAGGATTCAGATCGGAAAGTACGCGCTTCGCATCAGAAACATCACCATCGATCATGAAATGCACTTTTACATCTGTTTCTTCATGATGTGAAATTTCATCGATTCGTACAAGTTTTCCGTGCTGGATGATTGCCACACGGTCACACATAAGCTGCATTTCAGCTAGAATATGGGAAGAAACGATAACAGACGTGCCGTTGTTTGCGAGCATGCGCAAATAATTCCGAAGATCGTACATTCCTTGTGGATCAAGTCCGTTTGTCGGCTCGTCCAGAATTAAGATGTTCGGCTTATGTAATAGCGCTTGTGCCACGCCAAGACGCTGTCTCATACCGAGTGAATAGGTTTTCACTTTGTCATGAATCGCATAATCTAAATCTACTAACTTAACAACTTCATCTACTCTTTCTTTTGTTACGCCTGGCATGATTCTCGCGTATTGCATCAAGTTTTTGTAGCCTGACATAAAATCATAAAGCTGCGGATTCTCGACGATTGCACCAACGCGTTCCATCGCTTTTTCAAAGTCTTTGCTGACGTTATTGCCGTTCACAATAACATCGCCGTCCGTAATTGAGATCAATCCCACAATCATCCGGATCGTCGTCGTCTTTCCAGCTCCATTCGGACCGAGCAAACCAAAGATCTCCCCTTCTCTCACTGAGAATGAAAGATCATCTACGATCGTTTTGCCTTTGATTGTTTTCGTTAAATTTCTAAGCTCCAACGTATGTTTACTCATGACTCCTCCTAACCAAACTCCAGTATCTTATTTACCTTCTAGTTTACGAACAATAAAGAAATAAAGTTTCATATTTTTGTAAAAAATATCCACTTTTCCAGTTTACGCTTCCTCTCTTAGAACCGCAATCCTCTGTTTCTCTATTTTCGTCAACCGTGTGGAAATATAGACTCCTAGAATCACAAAAATACCGCCTGCCAGCTGATACCAGGCTAGTTTTTCATGAATAAAAAGAACGGCAAAAAAAGCAGCAAACACAGGAATCAAGTTTAAAAAGACCCCCGCTTTGTTCGCTCCGACTCTCGCTACCGCTGTGTTCCAGGACATAAAGGCTACTATCGAAGCAAAAATTCCGGTATACAAAATCGTTAAAACGGAACCTACTGACCAATGGACTGGAGTCGTCGCACTCTCATGGATAAAGAACGGAAGAAGCAAGATGATTCCTAAAACCATACAAACCGCAAATGTACTGAATCCAGGAAGTCTGCCGGCAAACTGTTTGATTAATAAGGAATAGATCCCCCAGCAGATGACCGCTGCGATGACGATCAAGTCTCCGCTATTAAAAGAAAACTTCATTAAAAGAGCGAGCGATCCTTTTGAGAGGATAAAGAGAATTCCTAAAAGCGAAAGAACCGTACCGATGATCTGATTTTTATTCAGCCTCTCTTTTAACACGATAAACGACAACAAGTAAATCACGATTGGTGTTGAAGTATTTACAAGAGATGCGTTGATAGAAGTAGTATAATGAAGGGCAATGTACAATAAAGTGTTAAAACCGGTAATTCCGGTTATTGCCATCAGAATGACGATCGGCCAATACTTTTTTACAGAATCCCATTCTTTTTGAAGCGAGCCCCAAGCAAACGGAAGAAAGATCAGTAAAGCTGTGCACCAGCGAAAAAAAGACAGCGTAAATGGAGGCAGGCTGCTCGTAACCGCTCGTCCAATGACAAAATTCCCTCCCCATAATAAGGTCGCTAAAATAAGCAGTGCATATGGGTTAACCTTTTTCATAGAAGTCTCCACCACTTTTCTAAATGTTTCTCTTACTATATCAATTTCCTGTTGTGACAGAAAAACTTTTGCCTGTTTCAAATAATTTTAGGAAATATGCCTCAATTCCAGCTTTTTTCCTTTAAAATTATTCTCATTGCGTTACAATGGAAAATAAAAATTCATTTACAATAGCCCTCCTATAGAAAAGCTAAAGAAAGAAGATGACACAATGAAAGCCTACCAGACATACATCATTTTGGTGCTCGTCATGATCGCATGGGGATTAAACGTAATAGCAACGAAAATTCTCGTTACGAATTTTTTACCGCTCACCATAACTGGGATCCGTGTATTAACCGCTGGATTAAGTGTATTGCTGCTTCTGGCGATAATAAAAAAAGTCCGCAAGCTATCCCGGAAAGAGTTTTTTTACGTATTTCTCGCGTCCCTTTTTAATGTTGTTGCCCATCACTACTTTTTATCGATTGGATTAAGTGAAACAACAGCCACGCACGGCGGATTAATCATGGGGATGTCGCCGATTCTTACTACTATTTTGGCTATCCTATTTTTAGGAACTCCCTTAACTTTGCTTCGATCACTCGGACTCATTTTAGGATTTACCGGAGCTGCGATCATCGTCCTTCAAGGCAGTGCACTGAATGGCATATCTTTTGGTGATGCCTACATTTTTCTTTGTGCATTGGCTCAAGCTATCAGCTTTATTATGATTAAAAGAGTTTCACATACGCTCGACCCGCGTTTGATGACAGGCTATATGCTTGTGATTGGATCGTTGTTTCTGATCGTGATCAGCTTTTTCGAAGAACCAGGGGGTTATGCAGAACTGGCTGCTGCGACACCAAGCATCTGGCTCATTTTCTTAGGTTCAGCAGTAATCGCAACTGCGATGGGTCACATGATGTACAACGATGCGATGGGGAAAATCGGAGCTGCAGAAGCTTCCATCTTTATCAACTTAAATCCTTTTTTCGCCCTCGTCGGCGCTGCCTTATTCTTAAACGAAACGATTCGTTTCAATCATGTATTAGGATTTTTGCTGATCATATCAGGTGTTCTATTAGGATCAGGGGCCATTGAGGAGTTCAGGAATAGAAGAATACGAAGAAGAGATGCTGCTTAAAGTGAAGCTAACCTGATGATTTTCGGGTTAGCTTTTATTTTTGGAGGCTGGCGTCTTTCTCAGATGGACACCTTTTGTTAAGGAAGTCATTTTTGTTTGATGGTAGTCTTTTTTTGTTTGATGAACCTTAATAATTGTTTGATTGTCACTACTTTTTGTCTGAAGATGACACATTTTTGTTTGATAACATACTTCTTTACTCTAATGTGTTTTTCTCACAAAGAATATACCTGCAAAAAAAACACTCCGGATACAGATCTACTCGGAGTGTTTCATCATTTATCCTAAATATCTATGATAAAGTGTTTTAGCTTCTGCGGTACTTTTTGTGCCATGTATTAATGCGCGCCCGTCTTTGAATAAAACGATTCGGTGTTCGCCGCTCTCAAACGCGAGCAAATACGCATTCCGCTGAACATTCCCTTGTGCGAGCAACGATTTTTCAATTTGTTCTAAATCAATCGTTCTTCCGGCTGCTGGCCGGATCTGTACGGTATCCCGCCCGCACAATACAGCGGCTTTCAGCTCAGAAGATTTTTCTAAATAAGGATATGTTCGGTTTTCGCCACATGAAGGACAATCTGTTTTTTTCGCTTTGTCCATATTCATCTTCATTTGCTGGTTATTCCACAAATCAAAATTGACGATGCCTTTTCTTACGGCGCCAAAATCTTCGACTAAAATTTTTAAAGCCTCTGTTGTTTGATACGCCACCACCATTTGGACAGTTGGGGCGATGATCCCAACGGTGTCACACGTTTGACCGTTCGCAGGAATTTTATCTAATAGACAGTTCAGACACGGACCTTCTCCTGGAAGAATTGTATAGCTAGTTCCAAAACTGCCAACACAAGCGCCATAAATCCATGGAATTCCATACTTTTGCGCCAAGTCATTGATCAGCAAACGTGTCTCAAAATTATCAGTCGCGTCCATGATTAAGTCGATACCTGAAACTAGTTCTTCTGCTTCCTCAATGCCCATATCCATGACATGTGCCTCGATTTCCACATCCGAATTGATTTGAGAAAGTCTGTTCTTGGCGGCTACTACTTTCGGAAGATGATTCTCGGCATCCTGTTCTGTATATAATTGCTGGCGCTGCAGGTTTGTCCAGTCGACATAGTCTCTATCCACCAGCACTAAACGCTTCACACCGGCACGGGTCAGAACTTCAGCACTAGCCGCTCCCAATGCTCCAGCGCCAATGATAAGCACACTCTTTTGACGTATTTTTAATTGCCCCTCTTTACCGATGGGGCTAAATAATTCTTGTCTTGAATATCTCTCGTTCAATCCACACTCAACCCTTCTTAGGACTGCTTTCTTCTATTTTAACAGTGAACGAAGTCTGATATCCAGTAAATTGGGGAATACAAAAGGTGTAGACTTTCATTTAGGAGCTGTTAACATGCGCTATTTTATTAATGTGAACAAAAGTGTGGAAGAAGAGTATGCGAGAATGTTCGTGCATGATCCAGGTAAAAACAACGAGAACGAAGATGAACTCGAAGTCGTAAACAACCTCGATGAACAAGATGCCGGAAAGCCGTACATCTTCCCGAAAAACTTTTTGTTAGAAGTGTCGGAAGAAGACTATGAAAAATATGCAGAAGCCAAGATGACACATCGTGACACAAAGCCCGTTACGGAGTCGATTTTAGAAAAATACCGGAAATAAAAGAAGGGTTGATCCACGGATTAACCCTCTTTTTCTTTTAAAGAAGAAATGTCATGACCTTGTTGAATGAATTGAAAGCCAGTCCTATCTAAATTCGTAATGTTGGCCGCCACAGCTTCCACCTTCACTTGTTTTTGAACATCGATACCATTCACATTATTGATTCCTGCAATAATCAAGTTTACACATAAGATGACGAGTGCAAAAGCAGCAACTGGTCCAAATACCAGCCATGGAGAACTTATGATTTCATTCCAATGAATCGCAATCAAACCGCCCCATTCATTACCAAGCGTGAACGTTTTAAGGATTGGATTTCCGTAATCGTCATAATCCATCACCAATTTCTTCATTCCACCAATAAAAATTTCAAACAGACCTAAATGGGCAAATAATGTTAGCACCTGACCTACTTGCTGGATGAAAACAACAACAATTTTAGGTTTTAGATGTGCAGAGTAGTGTTTAACAATAATCCTTAACCGATTAGCACCTAACAGTTCTGAAGCCTGAATAAACTCGTTTTGTTTTAATTGGTACATTTCATTCACTAAATAAATCGTGATGATCGGAAAAGCCAACAATATAGCGACTGTTGCCAATAGGGTGATTTTCACCGCATCCGAATACGTCCAACTGAATACCACGAGTGCCGGCGCGACTAAGAAATATCCAAACAAGGAGATCGGTGCATAATGATATGCGTCTGATATGCCTTTGAAAAATTGAAAAAAACGTTGTGGAAGCAAATAAATAATGATGCTTGCAAGGATAGAAACGAATACACGAGCTACGCTAATGATTATGGCAAGACCAATCGTATATTTGGCACCTTGTAGAATGCTGTAAATATAATTTTTTCCTTCTAAATCTGAACCGAACGGATATTGGAGAGACGGTTCAAATGGAACATTGTCATAAGGGTATTTATTTTCATCATAAAGGACTTTAACTGGTTCAGGCAGAGTTGGCTCTATAAACGGCTCATAGGCAAAGCTCCCAACCAAGAGCAAGATCAGTACAGTTATGCCAAATAAAAAAGGAGGCTGTTTTATTAATAGTTTGATCACATTATCCTCCTAGTGACTCGTTATTTTTTTTTATCAAAATTTGACCGGTAAGGAAGAAAAAGTAAAATGGAATAAAAACCATAAGCAAAGAGTACGTGATGATATCAGGATTGCGGATGGCGATGCTTTGGACAAATGTCGTAAATCCTCTTAAGTTAAAAATGAATTCTAGCATTAAGAGGTTCGAAAGAGCGAACCAGAAAATGCTTTTAAAATGATTAAAAAACGTAATAATAGAGTTTTTAAAAATATGGCTAATGATTATCGCACTGAATGAAATTCCTTTTGACCTGGCGAATACGACATAGTCTTTCTTTTCTTCGTCTTCAAAGGTTAACAGTAAATATTTTGTGATATAAACTGCTGGAAGAACACTTAAACATATGATAGGAAGAGCATAGGCCGGGTCTCCATAGGAGCTGTAGATATTCAGCAGTCTGAGGTTTGTATGTTTAAAGAACCACATAATCAGTAATTGAAAAAGAAGAATAACAAAAATATCAGGCAATGATTCCACGACTAATAAAATACTTTTAATTCCCTTTTTTGATCTACCACCTAACAGCATTGTTAAATAGACAATCAATATTCCAGCCAAAATCCCCAAAGCCAAAGCACTCACTAAAAATAAAAAGGATTTTAAATAAAGGTGCAGAAACTCAGGAAACAAAGGCAAGTAAGCCCCTTTCTCGTAATATTCCAGGTTCCCCAAATTTGTCATGTTCGTTAAAGTATGTACGATATGATGAAGATAACTTGAAAAATTCAAAGTGAAATTATCATAGAGAAAATTTGCATTATCGATCTTTTGCTGATCAATCAACACTAATATTTTTAGAAGTCTATCATAGTTAAACAAAAGATAAGGCAGCGAACCTATTAAAAAGATTCCTAGTATCGTTAGAGAAAAAGAATAGATTTCACGTTTAAACATTTGTTTACTTCACCCCCTAGTTTCAGGTGTTCGATATATTAACAATTGTAAAATTATAGAAATTTAATGTCAAATTATTTCTGAACATTCAATCTTTTGCAACAAAAAAATGCCCCGAAACCTCGAGGCACCTTTCCTTCTCACATTTAATTCTTAATGATCGTCATTACGATATCCTTCGTATTCTTTCCAATCGCACCGCCATCGTTTTTAAAGATGGTGGTTTTATTTTCTTCTGAAGGCTCGATGTGGATGTTCAGCTTATTCTCGCCATTCGTCAAATTTACGGTAGCGGAGAATGTCATGTCATCGTTGATCGTAACAGGCTGACCATTGATCGTCATCACGCCTTCTTTGATCGCATTTCCTTTTAACGTGATTGTGTCAGATGTTACAGTTTGGCCGTCTGTATGAGATGTAACCACAACCGGCATGTCGATCCATCGTAAGATTTTATCCTGAACCGTCATTTCGTTGCCGCCTTGGTTTGTGACGACAAAATTCATATCCGTTCCAGGTGCACCGTAACCGTAGAGACTGATGTCGTCATCGTTCGAATTGCCAGGCGTGTGATCAGCAAGACCTTCTTGATCCCACGAACTGTTCTTCGCGTACTTATAGGTGATGACTTCCCCTTCTTGTGCTTCAAACGTGTATTCGTAGTCGTTTGTTACAGCACCGCCTCGCGTCATCTTCCATGCTCCAGTGTTCCAGCCATTTTTGCTGCCAGGCATCGTAACGTCCACGCCTTGTGGAGTGTACGCAGGTGCATTCACTTTCATCGTTACTTTTACCATCACAAGGTCAGGTGTAACACTCACAGCGTTCGACTTCACACTGTTTCCTGCTTTATCGTAAATGTGCACTTCGTAAGCGTACGTTTTTCCGTTTGTGACGTTTCGATCTTTGTAATTGATCGCATTTGTATCAAGAAGTTGATCGATCACTTCTCCGTCACGAAAGATCGTAAACAAATATGGCTCGTTCGCTCCATCCACAGTCCATTTCAAGTTCACTTGTCCCGATTCTTGCGCTGGCTGTTCGAGACTAACTGCATTTGCTGGTGCAGTCGTGTCACTTCCTTTTGTGAACGTTACCGAATTGGATTCGCTCGTCACCCATGTTCTGCCGAGATCCGTTGTAAAAGCAAAACGGTATTCATACGTTCCTTCCTTAAATGGAAGGAAAGAGCTGCTGAATTGGTTGGATTGGCCGTTTTGAGCCGTATAGTTTGCAGGGTGGCTTGTCCAGCTTGTTTTACCAGGTTCCTTCACTTGAAGTTCTGCTGTTAACCCTTCCGCTTGATCTTTTTCGGTTTCACCTTTTATAAAAAGATCAGCCGATACGTTTTGTGTTTTCGAAAGATCAATCACACCATTTTCAAGCTTTGTCACATTTGTAATTTCATAGTTTCCAGTCTTCAGCTCAACGTGCGGAATCGCAGCTGTTTTAATTTCTGTTTTCACAGATTCATTGTTATCTTTATCGACTGCTACAACAGCAAAATAATATTTTCGTCCGTTATCTAGCCCGTCGATTTTTACAGAATTCATGCGTGTATCTGTCACTTTTTCATAAAAAGCACCTGAAACCGTCGTTTGGTAGACAGCATAATGTTTGGAGTTGCCCTTCCAAGATAAAGATACGGAATGGCTGCCCTCCGTTACTTTCACATGCTTAACCGCTTTTGGCTGCTTTAGATTTTGTCCCTTGTCTGTAACGAGCATACGTCCACTCATTGCTGGAACCGTAATTGTAAGCTTGCTATTTTTTACAGTGGCATTGTACTTTTCGTTCAGTTGATCAGTAAGTTTTACATTGTTTACGATCAGCTTCTTCACATCAAGTTCTACTGTTTTCTCTTCGTTACCACGGTTTGTGACAACGATTGCTGCATTCTTTTTATCTGTACGCGAATAAGCGAGTACATCATTTTCAGCGTAAAGGTGGTTCAATTCGCCATAGCTGAAAAGGTCATGATAGTCAGTGCGCACTTTTCCGATTGCTTGATAGTGTTTCACAAGATCCTGATCTTCATGACCCCATGGGTAAGTTCTACGGTCATCCGGATCTTTAGACCCTGTTACGCCTGCTTCATCTCCGTAATAAACGGTCGGTGCACCTGCATATCCCATCTGTAAAATACTTGCGAGCTTTAAACGCTTCTTTCCAAGCTCTGAATCGTAATTCGGATCGAGTTCAGCACGCTCGTATGAATCCGTTCCGTTCCCTAGAACGAATGCTGCACGCGGTGTATCATGTGATCCCATTAAGTTCATCAATGCGTAAAAAGCTTCTTGCGGATAGTCTTCAAATACAGCGTTTAGCTGATTTTCGGCACCTTTTGCATTACCGTTCTTCAAGTAATCAATCATCGCTCCGCGGAAACGGTAGTTCATGACCGAGTCGTAAAGATCGCCAAGGAAGTATTCTGATGCATCATCCCAGATCTCGCCTAAGATCAGCGGCTCTTCTTTTTTCCCTGTTTTCAGTTCGTTTCTGAATTCTCTCCAAAACTCTGTATCTACTTCATTCGCTACATCCAAACGCCAGCCGGAAGCACCGCGGTCCAGCCACGATTTTGCGACTGAGTCTTTTTTATACATGATATAGTCTGCGAACGATTTGTTGTTCAGTTCAGAATCATAGTCTACTGCTTCACCTGGAATCGATTTGATTTCAGGCAGTGAGTCAAAGCCCCACCATGCTTGATATTTGTAAACACCGTCCACTTTTTTGTTTTCGATGTTGAACCAGTTTTCAAATCCGTACGGACTGAATTTCTGGCCTTCTTTTATGAATGTATCTTCGGTTTTCTTTTTTGCTTGTGCTTCTGTTAATCCCTGACTGTTCATTAAGTCATAGACGCTTGACCAATATTCGTATGCTCCAACCGTTTCGTACTTGCTGTAGCGGTCAAAGTAGATGGAATCATCCCCGACATGGTTGAACACGCCATCTAAAATAAGATGCATGCCGCGCTTTTTCAGTTCTATTGTAAAAGCTTTAAACTCTGCTGGCGTCCCGAACATCGGATCGATTGCTTTATAATCGGTCGCATCGTATTTATGGTTCGATGAGGCGTTTGCAATTGGGTTCAAATATAACGTGTTAACGCCCAGTGACTGAATGTAGTCGAGCTTCTTCTGAATGCCGGCAATGTCACCGCCGAAAAAGTCATTTGACCAGATCAAGTCGCCATCATAGCCTTCGTTTTCAGCTAATCTCGGGTTATCCGGTAGCTTGCTCCAATCACGGTGCTCGATTGGTTCCGTTCCACGTGCCGTTGTTTTGTCATCATCGTTCTTTTTGTTGCCGTTGAAAAAACGGTCAGGGAAAATTTGATAAACGACCGACTCTTTCATCCAGTCCGGTGTTTTATAAGCTGGGTCATAGACGGTCATTTGGAATAGACCTGCGTTCGTATCGCTAACAGCGCCTTTTCCGCCTTCTTGTGTGTCTTCTCCGTATTCTTTTATCGCATCTCCATCACGTGCTTCAAACTTATACCCGTAAACACCTTTTTCGTCAGGTGTTACAGTTGCTTCCCAAAGCTCGACTTCCTCGCCGTTAATGGTTGTCCAACCGGCGTTCTCCATCTCTTTTACAGTCGTGCTGCCAGAATTGTAGTTTCTAAGGTAGAGCTTAGCTCCCGTCAGATCGCCTTTTTTAGATTGAAGGCGAAGGGTTACGTCTTGACCAGCCTTGATTGCCCCGAATGGTGCACGGTACGCTTCATTCCAGGTGTCATGGAAAAGCTTGTCCCCTTTCACACTTCCGTCTGGCAGACCTGCATCGTAATCTGTGTACACTTCTTTCGTGTCATGGTTGTAGAAGAAAGTGATAGTCGCATCTTTTACAACATTTAAGGCGAAATTGTTTCCAGGATAAGCTGGAGCATCCCAGCTGTTTCCGAGAACGATCTTAAATTCGTATTTCCCTTTTGGAACTTGTGTTGTATATGTGTAAATGTTATCTGTATCTTCATCTTTTAAGAATGCGGTGGACTCACCAGGTGACCATTCACCACCCGCACCGATTGCGGGTTGAATGCTCCCTACAATACGCGGTGTTTGTTCTTGTGGAAGAGGTTCTAGAATCGAAACTTTGTGCGTCGTGTCATCATACACAAATGTCACCTCCTTATCGGAATCGACGGTGAGTTTGTAGTTATCGCCGCCCGCTTTTCCATCCACACCATAGTTCTCATCCCAAGAGCCATTGATAGCGATTTTATATTCATAATTCCCTGCAGGCAATGTCCCTTTCAGCTTGTACTTTCCGTTTGCCTGCCGTTCCATTTTTGTCGCTGTATCAGCCGGGTTCCAATCACCTGAAGCTCCCAGTTCCGATTGCAAATCACCAACGAGTGTGACTGTTCTTTCAGCTGCTGTCGTTTTCGCTGGATGAAATAGTATCGTTGATGCAAACGTTTGCAAAATCATCGTAAAAAGTAAAAGCCACGAAACTGATTTAAATGATTTTCTCTTCCTCACAAAAATCCTCCCTTTAAAGTTGATCCATATTGGAGAAAGCGTTTGCACAAACAAAAAAGATAGCGCTTTCACTCCTATATTATGGCATGTTTTCTTTTAATGGAAAATATGACTTTCGGCTGAGATTTACATTTTTTAATAGGCATCAATTACCATTAAAATGAAATATTTTATAACTCATCTTTTAAGAAAATAGGAAAACGGTTACTTGTTCGACATATTTTTACAGTTTAAAGTGAATTGAATACATTTTATTTGGAACTTAAAAAGATAAAGGCAAACCTATGGAAACATAGCGACGCAAAGCTACAGGGGCTTCTGCACAATTTTGCATTGCCAGCCAGCTGCCGTTTTTCCCGGAGCACACTCCGCCAAACGGCATAAGTGTGTCTTTTTAATTTCATTTTATTTGAGAAAGGGAGAATAAGAAGTGAAGAAGATTTTGAGTTCATTTTTAGCATTAGGATTAGCAACAACATCATTCGGACCCGCCGTTTTCGCGAACACAAACGAAACGACTACTACAGAAACACAGAATGACGAAACAGAAGTAAACGATACAGTTGACACTCCATCAACTGAAGCAAGTGGAACTACAGATGAAAATACATCAGATGATGTGACAGCAGAAGATCCAACAGATGCTGAAGAGCCAGCAGAGGAAACACCAACTGAAGAAGCTCCCGACTTAATTCCTGGAGATTTCTTTTATTTTGTTAAAATCATGATGGAAAAAATCCAGCTCGCTATGACGACCGATGATATGGACCAAGCTAAGCTATTGGCCGATTTCGCCGCTGAACGCATTAAAGAAGCAAACGCCCTTATAAAAGAAGGAAGCTATGATGATGCTGCCAAACTATTAGAGGAAGCGGTCGCACAGCAAGAAGAAGCAGTGAAAAAAGAGGAAGAAGCTGCAAAAGACACAGATTCTGAAGCAAATCCAGAAACAACGACAACGGATGATGAAGCAACAACAAATGATGAAACTGCTGATGAGAATACTTCTAGTGAGGAATCATCCACAAATAATGATGAATCTGCAACTAACGACGAGGAAACAACATCAGACGAAAGCGAAAAACCCGCTACCGAATTAGAGAAAAAATTCTTTCAAAACATCGTGTCGCTAATGGCTGCACTTGAAAAAATCGATAACCCAAAAGCCCAAGAAGCACTGTCTAAAAACATTGCAAAAACTTTTGGAAAACTGGAGAAAAAGATCGCAAAGCATGAAATGAGACACAATAAAAAAGCTGAAGATGAAGATCAAGATAAAGAAGAGGAAACATCAACAGACGTCCCAGCAACAACTGAAACACCTGAAACACCTGAAACAACAGATTCAGAAGAGCCAGTAGTTACGGAGCCGGCTGATGAAATGGATGAAACAGAAGAAGCTCCAGCGCCAGCAATCGCTGTTCCCGTGAAAAAAGTAACGGATCATAAGGACAAAAACGTTTATCCAGTAAAAGATGAGCCTAAAAAGCCTGAAGTTAAAAAAGAACAGCCTAAAAATGTACAGCCAAAGATTGAGAAACCGAAAAAGGCAGAGACTCCGCAACAGCGTAATAAAAAAGATGAGCTCGGTGAAAAGAATCAAGACAAAGATGAACGTGATCACAGTGAAAATCATGATCAAAACAACGATGATCATCAAAAAAATAAAGAAAATCATGATGAAAAAGGTAAAGATCAAGGTAAAAAAGATAAATAATGAGATTATTTTAACTACTCAAAAGTGGATTAAGCCACTTTTGGGTTGTTTTTTGTTATAAAGTGCCTTTTGAAGCTATCATTTTTAATTAATTCCACGGTAATGTCCAATAATTCCACGTTATTTCAATTAATCCCACGTTATTTTCGATATTCCCCGCTTTATTTTCGATAATTCCACGTTATTTTCGATTTAACCACGAGTCGACAACATTCGACTCGCGCAGCTCATGCATAGCTTATCACTAACTCACCTTAAACTTAAAAAACCGGGTCCTCTCTGGTAGGTAGAGGCCCGGCTTCTTTTCAATCTATTATTGAGATGAGTCATCAGATGAACCTTGATCAGTTGAAGATTGTTCTGTTTTTGATTCGTCTTTTTTGTCGTCGTCCTGATTTCCGCATGCAGTAATTAACATAATGGCCATAAGAGATGCTCCGATTTTCGCTAAAAAGATTTTGCTCATTTCTAACTGCTCCCTTCGGATGTTTATTATGATTTAAATGCATGAGTTTCGGGATTTGTCTGTCCCTTGCTCAGAATATATCACGAAAAAACACCGAAAAGACTGAATTTACCAAGTTCTAACGAAGGCTTTACATGCCCTGCATAATATTAACAGACGCTTAACAATTTCTAGAAAAATCATTCACGATTTAACAGCTGATCCATTTCAAAGGCGGCTTTGTTTAAAGTCGTTTGTATATCTTCATCACGATAAATCATGGCTTCCATTGCTTTTGTATAGATGTTTTCCATGCGGGACCAGCTTTTCACTGGCGGCCGTAAGCGTGCATTTTCTAATCCGTCAACATACGCTTTAATATAGGATGTTTTCAATACAGCTGATGAATTGGCTGCCTCTTTATTTGCTGGAAGAATGCCTGATTTAAACATGTGCTGCTGAATTTTTTCATTGGTCATCCACTTCATGAAAGTCCAAGCGGCTTCTTTTTTCTTCGTTCCTTTCATCATAACAAGGTTCTCACCGCCAAGTATGGAGCCTTTCCCTTCTTGATCCAAAGGAAAATGAAATGGAATCGTGACATTCATGAGCTGATCCACTTTATAATAGGAACTCGATAAAACACTATAAAACCACGGGCCGTCTTCTGCCATAAAAGCATGTCCCTGCAAGATGGCGTTCCACGTATCAATTGAACCCGATGGCAAGTCCGGATGAAGCAGTCCGTTTTCGTTCCAGTTCTTTATCGTGGCGACCGCATTAACACTCTCCGGGCTATTTAAATACCCGGATGCTTTCGAGTAATCGCTATTCGTCAGCTTCCCGCCAAGACCCCAGAAATAAGGCAGGCTGTCCCATGCGTTGAGTCCTTTCATTCCAATAAAGCTTTTACCTTTCATATTTTCCGTCAGTTTCAGAAATTGTTCCATCGTTTCTGGCGGTGAATTTACTCCTGCGAGTTTTAAAGAAATTCGATTGTAAATAGCCGCTTTCGTTGTAAGATTTACAGGAATTCCATAGTACAGTCCTTTGTAAAAATTCGTCTCCAGTGCATTAGGAAATAGCGTTTTTTTCTTATCGGTAAAACCTTCAAAATTATCGAGAGGTACTAAAAGTCCAAGGGAAGCAAATTCAGGAACCCAGGCTATGTCCATTCTTACAACATCTGGCGCCTGGTTGGATGAGCCTTTTGAGATGAGGGCTGTCTTTAAATGATCGTTGTAAGGCTGACGGACTGATTCGATCTTGATTGCCGGGTGTTCTTTTTGAAACAGCGGAATCAGTTCCTCTTCAAATACCCTCGTTTCTTCATCACTGTATGTGTGCCAATAAACAACTTTTGTTACTTTATCCTCTTTTTTAAGGGACGAAACGGTTTCGTTGTTTGAAATGATCTGATCCGAACAGCCATTTACGAGAAAAGCTAAACATAGAGAAAGAAATAACATAAAAATTTTCAAAGTTTGCTGTTTAGCCATCCCGCTCATCCTTTTCTTATTTCGTCGTCATCTGTGCTTTTTCCCGATAATCCACTGGACTGTAACCCGTCAGTTTTTTAAATAATTTGCTGAAATATTTTACATCGTTAAAACCTGATTTATAAGCGACCTCATACACTTTTAATGAAGTATTGCCTAAAAGTTCCTCCGCCTTTTTTATTCGCAATGAAATGACATAATCCAGAAAGTTTTGGTTCATGTATTTTTTAAATAGAATACTGAAATAGTTTTTACTGATAAACGTGTAGTCAGCTATTTTTTGCAGCGTGATCTCTGATGTGTAATGTTGTTGGATATAATGGATCGCTTTCTCCATGAGCTGCTGATGGCTCGTGAGTGAATCGAACGAAATGTGATATCCCTCTTCCCATTCCACAATGGTCCTAAATAGCAGTTCTTTCATTTCAGCTAATGATTCCGTTTGAGCAAGTTCATCCACTTTTTGCATCAGTAATGGAATATCTACCTTCCTTTGAAAACGGCTGCTCAGAAGTTCTCCTGCTTCACGCTTTATATCTTCAGGCGGTCTTGTCCCTGCTTCCCAATCTTTAAGCCATTGTTCTTGCAGCATGTTAATTCTCGTTTCATCACTTTCATTCATGGCTTCTTTAAACAAAATCGAAAAATTATTTTTCTCCTGATTGATTTCAAATTTGTTTTCAAAGTGATAAATTTCATCATGGTCAGGGTGATAAAAATGATAGTCACACGCCTCTTTTGCCTGAAGGAAGCACGTCTGAAATTCGTTCATGCATTCTCCAGATTGATAGCCCATCGATAAGGTGATCTCTGTTTCATTTTCCAATTCATTCTTAATGTGGTGAAGCTGTGATTTCATTTCACTTGAATACGGCATCGTAAGAACAACATCCGCGTTGTATAAAGAAAACATGACACCTTCGTCAAAATGTCTATAAAACGTTTCTGCTGCTTCTTCTGACTTCATACTCAAATAGAGATCACCTTTTTTCTCTTCTAAATCTTTTTTGTTGTTTAGCGAGCCATAACACACTGTGTATCCGTCAGGAAAGGAAGTATTCCATTCAGCCTCATCATATTCATACTGTTTTGAAGTGAAAAGCAGCTTTAGTTTTTGTTCGAGCTCTTTTCGATGATACCCTTGCTGATTTTGCTTATATTCGTCTAGATTCTGCTGAATCTTTTGCTCTTGTTCAATCAAATGGGTACATTTTTTTAATAGATTCACTAAATCTTCCGGCTCTAATGTTGGTTTCAGCAAATAATCAACGGCGCCAATTTTAAGGCCTTCTCTCACGTAATCAAAATCGCTGTAACTGCTTACAAAAATGATTTTTAGCGAAGGATGGATCTGCAATGCTTCCCTGGCCAGCTCAATTCCATCCATGATCGGCATTTTAATATCGGTGATTAAGATGTCTGGCCGCTGCTCTTCAAAATATGCCAGTGCTTCCTTTCCATTCGCAAATGCTCCTGTTAATTCAAAGGGTTCACGGTCCCAGGGTATCGATGCTTTCAATCCGTTCCGAATAACTGGTTCATCATCCACTATCATCACTTTATACATGTTCCTCACCCTCCTTGCCCGAATAGAGAAGCAAAGTAATCTTTGTACCCTTTCCTTCTTCGCTCTCAATCAGCATCTCAGATTTTGGGGCGTAATATAAATGAATGCTTTCATGTACGTGTGCAAGACCTATCCCGACGAAACCATGTTGTATGGAATCTTCCATATTTTTCACAAGCTTTAGTTGAGTCGGATCGAATCCTTTGCCGTTATCAGAGATCGTAAACTTCACTGCACTGTCCCATTTCTCTGCCTTAATATGAATCATGCCATCTTTTTCTGTTGGAACAATGCCATGGAAAATCGCATTTTCAACGATAGGCTGTAAAAGCATTCTTGGTATAGTGAAATCGCTAATCTTCTGATCGACTTCAACCGTAATATGAAATTCACGATCGTATCTGATTTGTAAAATAACTAAATATTTTTCAATAATATCTAATTCTTCTGCAACTGAAATAAAATTCCCTTTCTTGCCCATGTTGGCATCCAATAGACGAGTTAAAGCTGTTATTGCTTCATTTGCTTTTTCGTTTTGCTTAAACTGGATCAGCCATTTGATCGTGCTTAATGTGTTAAATAAGAAGTGAGGATTGATTCTGTGTTTGATCGCCCTTAACTCTGCCCGCTGCTTTTTGCTTCGCTCCTCTTCCACAGTTTCCATTAAGTGCTCTACCCGGATAATCATTTTATTGAACTGTTCACTCATGACGCCGATCTCATCAAAGGAAAACACATTCGTTCTAGCTTTTAAATTCCCTTTTCCTACACTTTCCATTTGATTCGTGAGCTGTTTGATCGGGCGTGTTATTTTGCCTGCGATATAAAGTCCCACTAGAATTGCTGCAATCGTCAGCCCTATCGAAGAAAGAAGTATAAGCTGGTGCAGCTCATCCATCTGGTCGGTGATTTCATGGATCGGAACCGTACCTACAATGAGCCAGCCGTTGCTTAACGGCTGCTTCACCCCATAATAATCAGTATCCTTTTGAACGAATTCGAACTCCGCTTTGTTCTCTTCTATGACAGAATGATAAAGCTCTTGATTATCCAGTTTCGTGCCAACCTTAGAAAGATCGGGGTGAATCATGATTTCGCCGTGTTCGTTCACAACAAAAAATTTACCGGTCTTCCCTAGTTTCAATTGATTAATCTTGGCTAAAATGTTCTTGCCGTCCAGATTCACTAAACAATAGCCGATGTTTTCCAGTGTTTGAAAATCCTTTAATACCCGGCCGACAGGAAGAACGATCTCTGTGTTGCTTCCTCCTCCGCTGTATTTGTCTTTTTGCAAGCCCATCCAAACGAGTTCGCCCTCTTTTTCTCGAGCATCCTTCAGCCACTGAAGCTCATTTTTACGTTCATTATCCCATTTATAAAACGAGAATGTACCGCTTCCCCAGCTTGTATTCTCCTCTTTTAGCACGTAGATGATTTTGACGAACGAACTGGAAAAAACATAGTTGTTGAGCTTATCCGTCAAATTTTTGTTGTTTATTTGTCTTTCCAAACCCTTAACATCAGGGTTGCTGTCCATTTTAACGATACTCTGAAGTGACGGGTCTCCGTAGATCAGATCTGAAGTGTCACTGCCAATTGTAAAAATATAAGAGAGGGTGTTTGCTGCTTGTTTCGTAATCTGAAGAGATGATTCGCGGACATTTTGTTTAATGATGGATGAAGATGAATTGTAATATAAAAAACTAAGGAAAAAAGCTGGAATCAAGATGACGACAAGGAATGCTGCGATTAATTTAACCGCAATACTTTGCTTTTGCCACATGTGTCGGATCATCCGTTCCAGCCCCTCTGTTGATTTTTATTTCGCGTATTCTATAACAAGCATATCCCAGTATTTAAGGGATGGTAGAGTTACAGTCATTTTATCATTCTTTTGCTTGAAATCTAGCGAAAGTGGAGAACCCAAATATTGGTCCGGAGAGGCCATCCATACCTTTTCTACTTTTTTATCAGTAAAAATATCCAACTCGATCTCTTTCTTTTCTTTTGGTTCCGCCTGTATGCCTTCATTATCCTGCCAATCCATTGTTGAAGCATCCGAAAAATTGATGAGATGCACGATTTCGTTATTTGCTTTTTCATATGCAGAATAATAGACTTCAACTTTGTTGAACTCAGGAGAGAGTTTCAACGAGTCAGCGCGCACTTCCAATGAAGATGGTTTCACTCCATCTCTCAAGAAATTTTGATATCCTGTCAAAAAGTCATAGTAAGAGATTAATTGTTTCTTTAACTTTTCAGTGATCTCTAATTTTTTGTGCGGAAAATATTCTTTGGAAAGCATGTTCTCTCCAAGTTCAAGATGAGATCCACCCGATGAAAAGATCACTGCGTTCGTTAAAAGGACTGCTGGTGTGTTAAATTCACCTAAGCTATTTGAGAGATCATAGTTCATATAGGCCGCGAGTACCGTATTTTTCTTAAAACCACTGAAGTTATTATTTTGATCGATGATTTGTTTAAGATGGCTGTATTTCGTATAAGGCTCCCAAACTTCTGTATATAAAAAGTCGACAGGCGCTTTCTGGCTGATGTTGATTTGCCCATACTGGTTGACAGCATTCATAACAAGTGGAACGTTTAATTGTTTCTTCGCTTCCTCTAAAAACGAGACATACCCTTCTTCAAGGGAAGTTATTTCTCCATCATAGTTCCAGCGCATTCCTCGGTCGCCTAACTGATCGACATGCCAGCCATCAAAAGGAAGTTTGCTGAACACTTCCTGCTCTTTTTCTATTAAAAAAGATTGCCACTCTTTGTTGGCAGGATCCTGAAGCATAATATTACTTGCCCAAGAATCCGGCAGAGGATGAAAGTCTTGTGTCTCATGGGCTGAATCTTGATAAAGCCCCCATTCCGGCTTCACACCTTCTTTTTCTGCCCCTTCATACGCGCCAAATAATAGATTATAATTCATCGCCTTCATGTTGAATTTGTGGGAAAGATCAATATAGTTTTGAACTGTATCATGTGAAACCGGGCGGTTCGCAATATCTGGCCATTCTTTTTGCAGCGGGCTTCCCTCAGAAGGAAGAGGCTGGTGATGCTTGTATTGCCAGTCGTAAAATTGTATACCGTTTATATGGTACCGGTTTAACCGCTTCATAATTTCTTCCTGTTCTGTTTTGTCCATTGCTTCAAAGTCAGCTAAATAACCATACCGAGGGAATTTAGACCAATCTTCAGAAACATCGACTGCAACATTTACATGATCCACATAATCTTTTCCTTTTTTTAGAAGGACTTCAACCATGTATCCTTTTTCGTTCTGAGCGGGTGGTTTCCACTTCCAGCTGAACGTTTTACCTTTATCCAGTTTCTTCTCTTCTTCTTTTACAATTTTGTTTCCAAATCGATATCGGATCTGCAGTCGCTCACCGCTTAAATCCCGCTTCAGATTGACTTTTAGCAGAACTGTATCACCTGGTTTGTAGACCGCTTTATCGGTTTCAATTGATGATACGTACGTTTTTTGTTCCTTGTTTTCATCCACTTCAACGACTGCACTTTTTGATGAACAGGCCGCCAGCAATATCATCACACCTGCAAACAGCACCAGCTTCTTCATCATCCTTTTACACTTCCTTCATTCAAACCACTTTTCACAAAATGCTTCTGGAAGATGATGTACACCAATACAACCGGAAGCAGTGCAATGATGGAGGCTGCAAAGATCCATGCCCAGTTGCTTGCATGCTGTCCTTGGAACATCATGAGTGCGATCGGCAAAGTTCTCATTGCTTCATCTTTAATGATCGTAAGCGCGACAAAGTACTCATCCCACGTACCTGAAAATGAGAAGATCGCCATCGTTCCAAGTGCCGGTTTTGAAAGCGGCAAGTAAATATTCCAGAAGATACGCCAGTTCCCTCCGCCATCCATGCGGATCGAGTCTTCTAGTTCTTTTGGAATCGTTTCAAAAAACCCACGCAGAAAAAAGGTGGAACCCACGACTCCCCCGCCGATATAAAGCAGCCATAGTCCTGCATATGTGTTTACGAGTCCGAGGCTGTTGATTACTGTGAACTGAGGCACGATTGCCAGTACAACAGGAATCATCATCGTAAAAAGAAACACGCGAAACAGCAGTTCTTTCATCGGAAACTGAAAACGGGCGAACGCATAGGCGGTCATCGCTCCCAAAAATAAACTGCCTACCATCGAAACTCCGGCTATCAATAAACTATTTAAAAAATAACGGAAAAAGTGATTCTTTTCCCAAACCGTTTCATAGTTATCCAGATTAGGTGTTACCGAGAAAACCTCACTAGGACGCGGCAATGTATAGGCGTTATCGACAAAAGTCGTTAAAATCATATAAATAAACGGAATGATGAACACCGCCACACCTAAAATCAAAATCGTGTAAACGACGCTTTTCCAAAACAGACTTGTTTTTGTTGTATACATGTTCGTTCCTCCTTTCTAATGATCAATGGTTAAAAGAATCGCTGTCTTCCGATTTTCTTCTGTTGTGTCCATGTGATCAAGAAGATGGTAAGTCCCATCATGACACCTAATGCTGAAGAATATCCGAATTTAAAATTATTGAAAGCTTCTTTATAGATCATGCTTTGTAAAACTTCTGTTTGTCCGATCGGCCCGCCATTCGTAATAAAGTACACTTGCGGGAAGATATTAAATGCTCCGATTACGAGATTGATCAACACAAAGATTGTGACAGGTCCCAGCAAAGGAATGGTTATGTTTCTGAACAATTTCAGACCATTAGCACCATCAATGCTTGCCGCCTCGTACAGTTCTTTTGGTATACCTTGCAGTGCAGCTAAATAAATTACGATCGTCCATCCAACCGTTTTCCAAATATGAAATGCCCAAATCACGATCATTGCTGTCCATTGATTCTGCAGCCAGCTGATCGGTTCATCTATAACTCCAAGCTTGTTATACAGAAGATAATTAATCAAACCGTTTTCTCCATCCGCAAACAAATAACGGAACAAAAAGGCGACTACGATCCAGGAAGTAATGATCGGTAAATAATAAAGAGTACGGAATGTTATTTTATATTTAATAAATTGCATGTTTATGAGCACCGCAAATACGAGTCCTAATATCCAGTTGATCGGTACGGTTACAACCGTATTTAACAATGTATTTCTGACGGCGTATCTGAATTGTTCATCTTGAAAAGCTTGTTTATAATTCTCAAGACCAACAAAAGGACTATCAGCTCCCGGCATGATGTTGTAGTCTTGAAAACTCATAATAATCCCTTTAATTAAAGGATAGATGACAAAAACAGCGGCTCCGATTAATCCAATAATGATAAAAGGAAACACTTCTCCCCATTGTTTTAATCCTTTTGTGAACGCACTTTTTTCTTTTCGTCCTGGATTTGGAACGGGGTGCTTAAGCTGCTGCGTCTCTGGTTTTGGAATTGCCATTGTTCTCCCCCCTTGTTTTTGGATGGCTGTTTTCGCAATCTTTGTTGCTCTTGGAAGTGGTTGATTTCCGTTACAGGATGCTCGCTTTCCACGGGGCGTGCGGTGAGCCACTGTGGAACATGGATGAAGATCCATATTCGAGGAAGCATGTGTGCTCCTGCGTCTACAAGTAAATCCTGCCGAAAAGGGTTTCCTCGTCGCATGCCTTGCGAGAAGAATACTCAAGTGGCTGGCACGCTCCTCCCGCAGGACAAGGAAGGCTACGGCAGCGATATATCGCACGAAGAAAATGTGATTTTCATTTTCGAGGAGTCTCGCACCTTGCACTCCATTCAACTTTTCAATGAAGAGGATAAACAAGATGCGCCAAAAGCAACAATCTTTTAGAAAACAACCTTTTAGATTGAATAAATGCACCCCACACAATGTGAAGTGCATCTATTGTTCTTTATTTCTTTAGGATGGCTTCACCTTGTTTAGCCGTGTCATCCAATGCTTGCTTTGCAGACATCTTTCCGCGTATTGCTTTTTCAAGATTCAAGTTAAACACTTGTTCAAATTCAGACCATTGAGGAATTGGTGTACGTGGTAATGCCGTTTCGAGCTGGTCCACATATTCTTTTACAAATGGAACTTTTAAAAACTCAGGATCTTGTGCGGCATTCTTGTTCGTTGGAATTAAGCCTGTATCTGCCATTAACTTCTGAGGCTCTTCTGTCAGCATCCATTTTGCAAATGTCCATGCTTCTTCAGGATGTTTCGAGTTGGCAAAGATGACGAGATCTTCCCCTCCGATAACTGAACGGCTTCCCCCAGGTCCTTCAGGAATAAGTCCGCGAACCGTATATTCTAATGGATCTTCTTTTTTCTTTTCTTCATTCATCAGGACACTGTAGAACCAAGGTCCATCATCGAGCATCATATATTCATGTTTTTTGATTCCATCCCATGCACCTGGCTCTCCTCCAAGGATCGTAGGACTTAGGATTCCATCTTTTTTCCATTGGATAAGCTGTTCCAATGCCTTTACACTCTCAGGACTGTTTACATATCCATCAATCTTTGTATAATCTTCGTTCGTTAACTTCCCGCCTAAGCTCCAAAAGTAAGGGAGGACTCCCCATGCATTTGCGCCGCCGATCGTGATTCCGCCTTTAGCACCTGCATCTTTTGCTTTTTTTGCAGCAGCTGCAAGTTCTTCCATCGTTTTTGGTGTTTCAGTTACACCCGCTTTGTCTAATACTTTCTTGTCATAAATCGCAACTTTCGTGTTTGTATTCACCGGAACACCGTAATATTTATCTTCAAACTGGTTCGTAGCTAACGGTCCTTCAAATACTGAGGATTTAACCTCATCAAAACCTTTTAAACTGCTGACATCCTTTAAAGCTCCCATTTTTGCAAACTCAGGTACCCAAATAATGTCCATTCTCATTAGGTCAGGAGCAGCATTTCCAGATACGCCAGCAATGACTTGCTGTTTTAAACCTTCATAAGGCATGCGTGTCAATTTCAACTTAATATTTGGATGTTCTTTTTCAAACAAAGGTTTTATCTTTTCTTTCAAAACCTTTTCTTCTTGATCACTGTAAGTATGCCAATATTCAATCGTTACTTTATCACCTGAACTCTTGTCCGATGTGTTATCAGAAGATGAACAAGCACTTACTAATAGCAATGCCACAATAGATAGTACACCTAATAGTTTTGAAAACAGCTTTTGCATCTTTCACTCCCCCTTTATTGTTACTTTCATTATTCAGAAATTACGCATTATTTGTAACCGCTTTCATTACAAGGATGGTGTACTATCTTCCAAAACCATCCACATCTTTTTTTGATCAATTAAAAAATGGTGTACAATTTCTCTGATTGAAGAGAAAATATACACCATCTTGCTTATCTATTTTTCAATTTTGCTGTAAACAGCCTTTTCAAGAATTTGTTCCATTACGATTTGTGTTGCATGACCGTCATAAAAATCGGGTTGATTGACTGGGACATATGGCTCTGTCATTCGATCTGCCCACTTCCATATTTCGTTTTGTGACGTTAAGCGCCAAGGACGGAAATTTTCTTCACAGTTGCCTTCTTTTACATTCCACACATGCGTCTTTTTCGTCCCATCGTGCACAGTGAGTGAGATGCCAAACTCTGTGGAAAGCAGCTCCATTTTTCCTTTATCACCATAGACATTAATTTTAATTGTTTGCCCATTTCCACCTTGAAACCGAACCCAGCTTGTCTGGAAACTGGCAGGAGCTTGATTTGGAAGCGAGGCTGTAAAAAAGACCGAATCAGGAGCTCTGTCTAAATCATTTGAGATTCTGTTTATAACTTGATAAGAAGCACTTTGCGGCTGTATTGGTCCATCGAATAGATAGTGTGCCAGATCGATAAGGTGCGAGCCTAAGTCAGCCAGCACTCCGCCCCTTCCTCCAAGATGTACATCTCCTCTCCAGCCAGGTGAGGACTTAATTCCATAATCTCCGGAATATTCAAAATCAGCTTCTATAATGGAACCTATTCTTTTATCATTCAAATAATCTTTCATCTGTTTAACAGCAGGGTTTTCACGATAGGTAAAGTTCACAGCATGAACGATGGCTGATTTTTGCACACTTTCTATGATTCTCGCAGATTCTTCAGCATCCATGGCTAGCGGCTTTTCGCATATAACGTGCAAGCCTTTCTTTACGGCCGTTAAAACGATATCTGAATGTGTGTTATTCGGAGTAATAATGCAAATTCCGTCTAATTCTTCTTGGTTGAACATTTCTTCATAAGAAGTATATGTGGCAGGAATGTTATATTTCTCTGCCATCATTTTGGCGTTTTCTCCGTTCTTACTGCATATCGCAATAAGTTTTACTGACGGATGCATTTGAAGAACGGGCAAATACCACAAATCCGCAAACCAGCTCGCTCCTACAACGCCAACATTAACACTGCTCATTTTATTGCCTCACGTTCATTGAACATTTTGGCGCTTTCGATGATTTCATGTAATACTTTTTGGTTCTCATAGCCATCATAAAAGTTCGGACAGTCTTCCTGAGAATTTCCTTTTATTAAATCTATAAAATCTTCCAACTGATTCCGCCTGTAAGTCACTGGCACTTCTACAGTCGTCTTCTCTCTTGTCTTTTGTTCATGATTAAATTGTACGAGGTTTATTTCATCTGGACGTTCACAAGAAAGCTCCATCGTTCCTTCCTCACCAAATAGCGTCACTTCCAGAGCGTTTGAAAAACCAACTGCATTTCGTGTTGTCATGAACTGTCCGACAATATCATGATCGAGCTGCGCAATAAAGGCTGAATAATCATCAACATCTACTTCTTCAAGTTGAGATGGCTGATCGATAGAGGCTCTTTCTTTAACAAATGTTGTGTTTAGGCTTCTTACTTGTTTAAATTCCCCTGCAAAAAACCGCGCAGCATCTATCATGTGTGAACCAAGATCACCGAGTGCACCTGTTCCAGAAAGCGCTTTCTTAAAACGCCATGTTAAAGGAGTTTCCACCGCTGGTATGCCCCAATCTTGTAAATAACGTACGGAAATATGCCTGAGTTTTCCTATTGTATTTTGGTGCAAAAGTTTTTTTGCATAGCGAAACGCAGAAACATAACGATAAGAAAACCCAACCATACATGGAATTGGCTGTTTTTCGTATAAAGACTTAAGATCTTTCGCTTCTTCAAAATTCAGGGTGAACGGTTTTTCTGTCATGATCGGCTTTTGATGCTCAATACAAGAGCTGATAATCCTAGCATGTAAGATGTTTGGAACAATCGAGATTACGGCATCCACTTCTGAATCCCTAATCAGCTCCTCGTAATCTTCATATCTTTTATGCAAAGGGATATCCAGTTTATCGCCAACCGTTTGAAGCTGTTCTTTATTCACATCCGATATGGCACCAACGGATACGTTCTCTAATTGCGACAAAAGGTACATGTGGTGATTCGCCATACCACCCAATCCAATTAAACCTATCGAAATATGACTTTTCATCTCATTCATTCCTCCTTGTATGGTTACCCCCTCTATACAAGAGAAATGATAAAAAACCTTCCCCTTTTCATAAATTTAGTAGAAAAGACACTAAAATCGGATGAAAAAACGAAAGTATAATTATTGTTTTTCAATATCATAATGCATCACATATTGAGGGCCGGCTGGACCGTGTTTGACCTGTCCACGATCTTGAAATCCTGCTTTTTCATACACTTTTTTTGCGGTTTCATTTTTAAAATTTACGGAGAGAATCAGCTCGTTGATTTCCGGGAATTTTTTTGAAACGAACTCGGGAAGCCGAATCATCGCTTCCTTCGCATAGCCTTTTCCCTGTTCTTTATTATTGATGGAGAGCGCGCGCACCACCATCGCATTTGTGTTGGCCGTATAGTCTCTTATGTTTTCTCCTTGATGCAGCACGAAAAAGCCAACTGCCTTCCCGATGGTATTTATAATTACAATGGGATACCGCTCCTGGTCTTCTTCACATTTTCTTATCGCGTCTACCGGCAGCGCTGTAAATTTCTCTTGTTCTAAAGGCAAATAGAAGGAGAGTAAATCTTCATCATAAGTTTGATCGTAAAATGTAAGTGAGCAATTTTTCATATGATATCCCCGATTCCTTATAAAATTTCATTTGCTGCTTTTAACCAAGCGTTCGCCATAAGTTCGTTGCCTAGCACTTTCATATGTACACCATCTGTTGTTAATGCTTTTTCGGGTTCACTTTTCAGATGCGTGATAAAAACAGCGTGTGTTGGAACTAAAACGGCATCAAACTCTTTGGCTAATTTTTGAACGATTCCTACATATGGAATGAGCATTTGGTTGCCTTTTGATTCAGGATTTTCCTCGATAATGGTAGGTTCCATGAGGACGATTTTTGCTTTTGGGTTTGCAGTTGTAAGCTGCGTTAAAAGATCTCTATAAACATGCTCAAATTTTTCAATGTCGACTTGTGGGAGATTTGCTGCATCGAGCTGTCTCCATACGTCGTTGACTCCGATTGAAATCGAAACAAGGTCAGGCGCAAGGTCAATTACGTCCCGCTTCCAACGAAAAGCAAGGTCTGTGATTCGATGGCCGTTCACCCCTTTGTTCATGATCTGTAGGTTTTGGTCGCTTCTTTCAAGATGCTCTTTTATCATCCGCACGTACCCGTTTCCAAGTCGATCAGGGTCTGTATTTTTATTAGAAGCTGTAATGCTGTCTCCGATAAAAATAATTTTTTTCATTTTCGGCTCCTTTTTTAGGGGTCTGTCCCGGGTCAGACCCCTAAATAGTTTTCTTATATTTTAGCATGATGCCGTAAAATTAAAGGGTTTTGCGCACTTTTTTGGAATTAGTAAGGTAAGATCCTTAAGGAGTGAAAAATATGCTTGAAACGGCTGTTAATCGACCTGTAACGCTCGGCCAAACGGAAATGACGCCTTCTTTTCGTATGGATTTGCGTCAATATAATCAGAAAGAGTACAACAAATTTGTAAAAGTAAATACGGTGAATGATTGGTCTCAAGTTTCTTGGAAAAATATCGGCAAGCCTTACGAGGTTACTAGTTTTTCAAAAGAAAAAACGGAGTGGGAAAAGGAGCATGGCGAGATGCTGCCAGTTCATACTTCATGGACGATGTTTAATCAATCGTTTCATGAGTGGTTCATAAAGGATGTCCCCGCTGAAATGGATGCTAAGAAGAGCGCTTTTTTTCATAGTTTAAAAAGCTTTAAACCTTCAGAGGTAAAGGCTGCGCTTGGTGATTATGCGAGGATCCATCTTTGGAATTATGCTCATCGCATTCAAGATGGCATTTGGGATCCTCGAGGAAAACGAGCATTGTTTGAGGGATTGGACGTTCAAAGGCCCCGTATTCTTTTTCTTGGTGCTGCTGAAGGATATGAAGCAATGCAGTTATCAGCAATGTATCCTGGAGGAGAAGTGGTTTTAGTTGATTATGATCCGTTTTGCAGGGATGAGCGCTTTGGTGAGTTTCCTGATTCCTATCCGTTTTTAGGAAAAAATCCAAGCACAGGCGGCGACAAAGTTTATTATAAAGATGATTTTAATATTTCATATGTTGTGGATGATATTCGCAACCTTCCATTTGGCCAAGAATTTGATATTGTTCTGAGTGTCGGCTTGCTCGAACATTTCCCTGACTCGATGAAAGCGGAAGTCGTAGAATGGCACCGGAAGTTTTTAAAACCGGGCGGCTATATCGTGATGACGACACCGCGCGCACAGCTGCGGTCGAAGCTGTACTATGAGATCATGGCTGACGTGATGAACCATACGTACCGCGAGCTGATGACACTTGAACAGATGGGTCTTTATTTATACGAGAACGGATTGGATATTATGAAGCACGGATATATAAAAGTTCATAACGGAATCGTGGCAAAAGCGAAATAAAAAAGTGCAGGTGATACGAATGAAAATTAAAACAGCGCGCGCGGCCGCATCTGATTGGGTGATGCAGTTTGCAAGTGATGAAGCTTGGTTTCGCGGTGCTTATTTTAGCGGATCTACTGTATCTATGCCTTCAAATGCGGAACTGCCTGTTGGATCTGACGTAGACGTTGTGATTGTTACAGCTCTGGACGATCCTCCTCTGAAACTTGGAAAATTTATTTTTCAAGATGCATTAATCGAAGTTACTTACTTGGCTTGGAACCAGTTGAAGTCGGTCGATGAGGTGTTATCATCTTATCATTTAGCTGGAAGCTTTCGCGTTAATACAATTATTGCTGATCCGACTGGTCATTTGAGCAAGCTTCATAAACTCGTATCGCGCCACTTTGCGGAAAAAGTGTGGGTGCGCCGCCGCTGTGAGGATGCTAGAATCAGGGTTGAAAACGGATTGAGCGATTTTGATATTTCTTTACCTTGGCATGATCAAGTGACGAACTGGATGTTCCCTGCTGGGGTTACAACGCATGTCCTTTTAGTGGCGGCGCTAAGGAATCCAACGATCCGCTTGCGCTATCTTGCCGCACGGGAAGTATTGATGGAATATGGATACGAAGATGTATACGCGAAGCTGCTTCATTTATTAGGATGTGCGGATATGAGTGCCGAACGTGTGGAAGAACATCTTGATGCGCTTGAACGAACATTTGATGCAGCAGCCGCCGTTGCGAAGACGCCGTTCTTTTTTAGTTCCGATATTACAGCGGAAGCACGGTCGATCGCGATTGATGGAAGCCGTGAACAAATTCGGAATGGAAATCATCGGGAGGTCGTGTTCTGGATCGTCGCGACATTCGCACGCTGCCATAAAATATTGGCTGTTGATGGGGATGCGGAGCTGCAGCGCGAACTGAATCCTAATTTCGATGCTGTTTTGAGAGACCTTGGCATTACGAGTTCGGATGACTTACTGCGCCGAGGCGAAAAAGTTTTGGAGTTTCTTCCACGATTGTGGGAGACGGCTGAAGGGATTATGCGTAAAAATCCGTGTGTGGCTGCGAAATAGACTAGTTAATAGAGAAATATAGAAGAAAAGAGCTGGCTCAATGTGGTGAACACCATCATGGAGCTGGTTTTTTGTGTTGTAAAAACAGTCTTCAAAACAAGTAAGTAAAAGAAAGAGCCAAAAGTGCATTCACTTTTGGCTCTTTCCCTTTCCTCGGTGTCCAGTGTCCACCCCACAAATACAAACTCTTGGTTTTGTATTTGTCTGGGGTCTGTCCCCCTGTCTGTCTCCTACTTACCTAACGCGAACGTGATTTCCACTTCGCATGCGACTTGACCGTCAACGGTTGCGATGCCTTTACCTTTTCCTATTGATCCGCGTACTCGCGTCATTTCTACTTCCAATCGAAGCTGATCTCCAGGAACGACCTGCTTTTTAAAACGGCAGTTGTCGATGCCTGCAAAGAATGCTAGGCGTCCGCGGTTCTCTTCTTTTTTCAGCATAGCCACTGCACCTACTTGTGCCAAAGCTTCAACGATGAGCACACCAGGCATGACCGGATATTCCGGGAAGTGTCCGTTAAAGAACTCTTCATTAGCTGTTACATTTTTAATTCCGACTGCACGCTGTCCCTCATCTACTTCTAAGATGCGGTCAATCAGCAAAAATGGGTAGCGGTGAGGGATAATTTCTTTAATTTCTTCAATCGTTAACATGGTTCTTCCACCTTTCATCTTCTTCTTTTTTATGTTTTATATAGTTGTTTTGGGTTGTATTTTGTGAATTCTCTTCATTGATTAGTTGATTGGAGAGGAAGGTGCGAGAATCCTCGAAAATGAAAATCTTATTTTCTTCGTGCGATATATCGCTGCCGATGCCTTCCTTGTCCTGCGGGACAGGCGAGCAGCCTGCAACGGAAATCAACTACTTCCAAAACAACATAGCTTATCGATACGCATTATAACTTGGTACTGTTACCTGGTACTAATTCAACGTCAAAAGAAAAACAATGACAGGTGCGAAAAGCATTAAAGCCATTGTTTCCCTATTATATCTTTACATGTCTTTTTCTACAAGGTCGACGATATGCGTCCATGTTTCTTTTTCAAACACATTCATTGGTTTGCCGTCGCCTAGAACGCCATACCCTACCATTGTGCCCACAACAAAACATACGATAATCCCGCATACCAATAGCAGTAACCGCAGCCAAATCGGGAAGCTTCTTTTTCTTCCACTGTTGACCAGCTTCTTTTTCTCGTCACGCGAAGATTTCTCGCGCTCTTGATAACGCTGTGTTTTCGGTTTATTTTCATTTTTATTCATATCTTGAATTTCGTTCGGCATCATATAAACCTACCTCATTTAGCGAAGCCCGTTAACTAACCCCATCATCTGGTCAGCCATTGTAAGAGAACGCGCATTAAATTGATAAGAACGTTGTGTTTGAATCATGTCAGTCATTTCTTTAGAAATATCCACGTTAGATGACTCCAGAACTCCTTGCTGCACAAAGTTTCCTGATCCGGCATTTACTTGCTGAAGCATCTGATTCAACGGGATACCTTGCGGAGCTTGAAAATTTTGCCCAACTGCAAGCATGAGCTGCGGCCGAACAATATTTACGAGTGAAAGCTGCCCTGATTCAACAACTGTTCCATTATTTAACGTTACCGAAACTTGACCATTTTGTCCAATGGAAATTTTCTGGTGGTCAGCTGGAATCGTAATCGGGCCATTTACACCCATTACCCGATTGCCTTCAGATGTTACGAGTTCCATAGAGTCAGGACTATTTGCAGAAGGTGATAAGTAAAACGCACCATTTCTCGTGTATTGTGTACCTTCTGCAGTCTGAATTTGAAAAAACATTCCCGGCTGATTCAGCGCGATATCCAGTGTACGTCCAGTTTGCTGAAGTGTACCAGCATCTAGACTTACAGAAGTAGAAGAAGCGCGTGCACCCGTTCCTAGTCTTATTCCATTAGGAGTCGTACGTCCTTCTTCAGCCTCATTCAGCTGCTTACTTTCAATCTGCTGAACGAGCAGATCGGAAAATTGAACATCGCGTCGTTTATAGCCGTTTGTGTTGCTGTTCGCCATATTATTTGAAATGGTATCGAGCTTTTGCTGAAGCTGCCCCATTGTCACCGCTGCTGAAATCATAGATTGATTCATGAATTTTCCTCCTAGCCTATTCGGCCGACTTCGTTTACTGCTTTTTCCATCGAACGATCATAAGCTTGCAGAACTTTTTGATTTGCTTCAAAGGCACGGTACGCCGTCAGCATATCTGTCATCGTAGATTCTACATTTACATTAGAACGCTCCACAAATCCTTGCTGCAGCTGAAAAGCCGCTCCTGGGTTACCGATCGCGCTCTCTGCAGTTCCGCTGTTCAGCTTGAAAAGTCCGTTTCCTTCTTTTACAAGATTATTAGGGTTTGCTACAAGGGCAACATCGATCTGACCTGCCACCCTTCCGTTATCGAGAACTGTACCATCTTTATTCACTGAAAAATTTTCATTCGTTACGTTGATGCGGTTTCCATCTTTTCCGAGAACATAGTAGCCTTCAGCTGTCACTAAATCGCCTGATGCATCAACGGAAAAATGTCCGTTACGGGTAAAGCGCTCTTCACCATTAACATTTATTCGAAAAAACAATCCGCCTGGTGTGTTCGTTTCAGGATCTAATGGTACTTGGCTTTGTAAAAGCGCGAGATCCGTTTTGATCCCTGTTTCACTAAGATCGCCTTGCAGGAAGTTCGGAGTCGTTTCTTGAACATAGACTCCTGTTCCAAGCCCGACTTGCCCTAGTGAGTAGTTGTTCGGAATGGACTTGCCGTTCATTTTTGTATTTCCCATATGCTGCAGCAGCATTGTAGGAAAAGTGCGCAGACTCGCAGTGTCCGCTTTATATCCAGGTGTATTGGCATTTGCCATATTGTTTGTTAATATCTCTTGTTTGCGCTGCTGTGCCAGCATTCCGGATGCAGCGTTGTAAAAACCTCTTAACATGGAGTATTCCTCCTGTAATCGTAATATGGACACAAAATGTCTCTTCGTAAATATCGACAGTTTTTTACATTCCTTAATACAATTCTGCGAACATTGACGATTTCCTTTTTAAAATGAGGAATTTGTACTAAATTAATGTTCCCATAAAGATTGGCTGCTGCTCATGATAGAATAAAAGAAATCTTTTACCAATTGATTAGAAGGTGATTGCTTTATGTTTCATCAAAAACGAATACGAGATTATGGAGTAAAAATAGGACGCCTTAAAACAGGTCCCTTAAATGCAATTACAGATATAAAAGGCGTTACAGTCGGTCATGTAACACTTAGTGAAGGCGGCATGCAAACGGGAGTTACGGCTATCATTCCCCACCCCGGCAACACCTTTAAGGAAAAATTGATTGCCTCCAGTCATGTCATCAACGGTTTTGGGAAAACCATGGGAACGATTCAAATGCAGGAATTAGGTGTTTTAGAAACGCCGATCATTTTAACGAATACATTAAGTATCGGAACAGCCGCCGACGCATTGATCCAATACATGCTTAAGCATAATCCGGAAATCGGTCGTTCAACCGGAACCGTAAATCCGATTGTTGGAGAATGTAACGACATGCTGCTTAATGATGTCCGCGCTCAATTCGTTAAAAAAGAGCATGTTTTCAAAGCCATTCACAATGCTTCTACTGAATTTTTGGAAGGAAGTGCCGGCGCGGGAACGGGCATGCTTTGTTATTCCTTAAAAGGAGGAATCGGATCTGCATCCAGACGCCTTTCATTTGAACATGGGGAATATACAGTTGGCGTGCTCGTGCTATCTAACTTTGGTATTCTTAGTGATCTTATGATTAACGGCAGAGCGATCGGGCAAGAACTGAAAGAAGCTCTGCTCAGATCTTGGGAGGAAAAAGATAAAGGATCGATTATGATCATCATTGCTACCGATCTGCCGGTTTCAGAACGTCAGCTCAATCGAATCAATAAAAGAGCTGTTGCTGGGTTATCGCGAACAGGATCGATCATCACTCATGGCAGTGGAGAAGTCGTTATTAGTTTTTCAACCGCCACTAAAATTCCTCATAACAAGCCATCTCACTGTTTAACGATCCCAACCATTCATGAGGAAGATATGGACGAGACCTTCCGCGCTGTCGTAGAGTCGGTGGAAGAATCCGTGTTAAATTCATTAGTGACGGCTGCACATGTCATCGGAAGAGATGGGAATGAACGACCTGCGTTTCAAGATCTATTAAAGAAATTTGATATTCATTTGTGAGTTTTTGAAATTGCGCGCGAGAGTCGAATTTTGTCAGTTCGTGGGTTTTATCCCATTTAACGTGGAATTAATCGAATTTATCGTGGATATATGGCCATAACAGCTCACTTAATCAAATTTGGGATCGGATCAAAGCTACATAAACAAAAAACTGGCTAACTCGTGCAAAATCCACACGTTTCAGCCAGTTTCCCTTTATTAAAACACTTTTCTTTTCGCGATTTTATCCATATGTTCAAGCATTAAGCCAGTTCCTTGTGCTACTGCTCTCATTGGCTCTTCTGCAATCAATACAGGTACTTTTAACTCTTCGGCAAATAACTTATCGATTCCGTGAAGGAGGGCTCCTCCGCCAGTCAGCATGATGCCGCGGTCGATGATGTCAGCTGAAAGTTCTGGTGGTGTTTTCTCCAAAACGCTTTTCGCTGCTTGTACAAGGACCATTACAGGCTCCATTAATGCCTTTTGAATCTCTCTTGAATGCACTGTGATCGTGCGCGGCAATCCAGAAACCATGTCGCGTCCGCGGATTTCAAGCTCTTCTTCACGAGCACCAGGATAGACTGTCGCCACGTTCAGCTTAATGTTTTCAGCCGTACGTTCACCGATCAATAGCTTATATTCCTTCTTTATGTACTGAAGAATTTCAGCATCGAACTTGTCCCCTGCCATTTTAATAGAAGAGGAGGTGACAATATCGCCCATACTCAAGACAGCAATATCAGTTGTGCCACCACCGATGTCCACAACCATATTACCGCTCGGCTGGAAGATATCCATCCCCGCCCCGATCGCAGCTACTTTAGGCTCTTCTTCTAAAAAGATATGCTTCGCGCCGCACTTTTGCGCCGCTTCTCTAATGGCTTTTTGCTCAACAGACGTGATGTTAGTCGGTGTGCAGATTAAGATTCTTGGTTTGGCAAACACGCCCTTCACTTTAATTTTGTTAATAAAGTGTTTCAGCATTTGCTCTGTTACTTCAAAATCTGCGATAACGCCGTCTTTCAACGGGCGAATCGCTACGATATTACCTGGTGTACGACCTACCATGCGGCGTGCTTCTTCTCCAACAGCAAGCGCTTTCCCAGTGTTCGTGTCGATCGCGACGACTGATGGTTCATCGAGTACGATCCCTTTTCCTTTTACGTAAATCAGTACATTAGCGGTACCAAGGTCAATTCCAACGTCCCTTGTAAGCATTTTTTTATCCTCCCTGTTAAACAGTCCATACATTATAATGACATTTATAGTAAAAAATCGAAGTTCTATCCAATTTATCATTATAGCATAAGATTGTCGAACAAGGAAAAAAATTGTCAAAAATTCAACAAATAGACGTTTTTACATGGCACTTAACGTTTTTAGTGTCAATTTGCATATACTTGTAGGGTTATTGAACAACTTCCTCTGCGCCTTTTTTATATTTTACGCGCGTTGCTTCTCCACCCCTTAAGTGGCGGATGGACTTATGGTATTCGAGGATTTCTTTTACGTTATTTGCAAGATCTGGATTAATTTCAGGCAGCCGCTCGGTGAGGTCTTTATGCACCGTGCTTTTGGAAACCCCGAATTCTTTTGCGATCATGCGAACTGTCTTTCTTGTCTCCACGATATACCGTCCTATCTTGATGGTTCGCTCTTTGATGTAATCGTGCACACCACTCGCCTCCCTAAAATGGATGTGAGAGATGCGATAGAGACTTGTATGATCAAGCTACGTGACAAGTTTTGTTGTCATCTTCGGCTTATAAGTTACAACATCCATTCCCCTTTTTCCACCGCAGCCATAGTACGATTTCTCACCGCTCACCCTCAATTGAATTGTAGGTTTTGTAACATCTTATTAACCAAGTTTTCGTTATATGCCTAAATCTCAACTGGGACAAGGGGAAATGTCCATTTTCGTGAAAAAACCCACATAATTCCTTGTAAAAAATAAAAAACTGACTCCATTGCGGGATTAACCACATTAGAGTCAGCTTGTCTTTTATTAATCATTTGCACCTGAATCATCTGCAGATGTTTTTGTATCTGATGGTGCAGCGTCACTGTCTTCTGAAGACTGGGATGAAGATTCTTTTTCCATGTTGGCATCTTTGCCATCTTTCCCGCTTTTGCCTTCATCTTTCATGTCTTTGCTGCCTTTATCATCAGCTTTTGGTTCTGCTGGTTTCTTTTCTTCAGCTGGTTTTTGCTCTTTTTGCTCTTCGGCTTTCTTTTCTTCTTGCTTCTTCATTTCCTTACGCTGACTGTTTACGTCGCTCGCAAGCTGTGCAACGGATTGGTTTACAGCCATCATAGGATCAACTGCTTCACCGTCTTTGCGTACTTCAAAATGAGCATGAATTTTTGAATCCTTGTCATATGCATTCTGACCAGCTTGTCCAAGAACCATGCCTTGTTTTACTTGGTCGCCTTCTTTAACAGACGCTGCTGCGAGTGATGAATAGTGTGTTACAACACCTTTGTCATGTTCAACTTCTACTACCCAGCCTAGTGCAGGGTCTTTTGCTACTTTTACAACATTCCCGCTTAAAGCGGCAGTTACGTCAAACGTTTTTCCGTTATCAGCTGCTAGATCCACACCGCGGTTTTGATAGTAGATATTGTTATAGAATACTAGAGCTGCTTCTTGTTCTTCTGCTGTAGAATCACTGCTGAAGAAATCTTTTACCACTTCAACGGCTTCAGGGTCAGCTACTGGCATTTGGAATTTTTCCTTTGTGAGTGAAACAGGTACAGCTGCTCCATTATCTTCTAATGCACTTTTCGGAGTTGTGTTCTCCTTTTCGTTTTTCGCATCGTTTTGATACCATAGAACAGATGTTAAAATGACTGCGGCAAAGCTAAGATAAACTGCAGGATATACCCAACGTTTTTTCATCATCTTCTTACCTTTCATAGAAACTGGTTTTTTTGTTTGTTTTTCTTCTTCTTTCATTTTTCATCACCTCAGCAACAAGTTTGAACAGAATTCTGAAAATATATACTTTAGTGGGAAATTTTTTTGAAAGTTTTTTTCGACATAAAGAAAAACCTTGTTTTGAGAGCTAAAACAGGGCTTTGTTGTGATCCTAAATGGGCATATCCATATTTATTAGTTGTGTATCCACATTTTTTCATCACATATCCATGCTTTTGAAGGACAATCTCACACTTTTAATAGATAATGGCACACTTTTGTCCAACATAAGCACGAACAGACAATATCCGACATACTCACAAAAGAAAAACCGCATCATCCCTCCTGGCACAATGCGGTTTTAAAGAAGGGGGTCTGTCCCGGGACAGACCCCCCTTCTTTTTTACTATTCTTTTATTTTTGATACGCTACTCCTTTGTCCACGAGTGGTTTGTAGTCAGCAATCGCGATTCCTTTATAATAATAGTTTAGTATGTCTTTATACGTCTTTCCTTCTTTCGCCATTCCGTTCGCACCGTACTGGCTCATTCCCACTCCATGGCCGTATCCCTTTGTGGTGATCGTGACTTGCTTGCCTTTTTTCGTCATCTGAAAATCGGTTGACCGGAGTTCTAGCTTCTCTCTTATTTCTTTACCGGTAAACTCCTTTTTACCGATTGTGAATTTACCGATCCGCTTCCCGCTCGTAGACGAAACTACTTTTCCGATCTTCCCATCCTTCGATAATGAAACGCCTAACTTTTCCTCTACCGTTGTTACTGGAACTTGCACCGTCTGTGTGAATTTCGGTGCTTTTTTATCCCATGGGCTTTCGACACTTCTTAAGTAAGGGTACTTATTTTTCCAATAGTCTTCAGAATCGACCGTGAACCCGTTGCTCATTGAGAAAAAACTCGCTTGGATCGGCTGCCCTTCATACGTTAAAATCTGACCTTTTGTTGCGGTAACCGCTTTGACGACTTTTGACAACTTTTCAGCATATTCGTCGCCCCATATGTTTTTGAGTTCTTCGTTTCCTTTATACACTTGATGCATGACCGTATCGGAAACGACCGCTTCTGCTGGCAGGCTATCATCCTTTGACTGAGCGTACATCGTTTTTACAATATACGTTCTCGCTGTCAGGGCTTGTGCTTTTAATGCTTCGAGCTCAAACTCTGCCGGCATCTCACTCGCTACCACACCTGTCACGTATTCTTCAAGTGGAATGTTTTCGACCGTATCGATGGATTTACGAAAGACAGGTACCACAATGTCCGAGTGCGGGATTTCCAAAGCTAGCATTCTCTCAGCTGGTTTAGCCTGGCTTTCTTTCTTCCAATCAGGAGGTGCTGACGAAAATGGCAGGACAAGTATGGCAGGAATGAGGACGATAACAGCAATAAAAATGGCGATGATCCAGAGCAATGGCTTCATTTTCATATTCACTTTTTCGATGCCCTCCTATAACGTTTCTACCATACAACTTATACAAGACAGCTAAGAATTAGAACATGAAAACTAGTATTTTTATTATTTAATTAGGTCTATTATTTTTTTACGAGTTTTGTTTACACGGTGTCTGTTACAAGCCTAACATCGCATAAAATAAATGGATGATCATTAAAGGGGTGACTGTGATGACAAATTTCGAAGCTCCTGTTTTGGTTCAGACACATACGTATTCGCATAATCAAATGAGGATTTATTATCCGCAAATAGACGGGCAGATCAATCCGCGAATTAAGCAGCACGTGAATCAGCAAATCATTCACATGAACCAGCAGCTAGGTGAGATGCAGAATCCTGAGGCAAGACCTGGCATGTATGGAGAGTACGCTGTAAAAACTAATGAAAAAAATATACTGAGCATCGGTTTTAGCAATTATGCTTACACCCCGCATGCCGCACATGGCATGACATACATTAAGTCTCTGACGTGGGATTTGACGACGGGAAGAACGTACAGCTTGAAGGATTTATTTAAAACGAACAGCAATTACGTGCAGGTTCTGAATCAGAACATTAAACAACAAATTAAAAGATTAAACATCTTCACACTCGAACCTTTTAAAAGCATCAATCCGGATCAAGACTTCTATATTGCGGATAAAGCTCTTGTTATTTACTTTCAGTTGTATGATTTAACTGCATATGCTTTTGGGTTTCCGATGTTTGTTATATCTGTATTTGATCTTCAGGACATTATCGATGAGAACGGACCATTAGGAAAAATGGCAGTGAATGGGTTATAAATGAAGTTTATTAAAAATGAGGCAGAATATGAAAGACAAGTTGCTCCGTACCTTTTTTCAAGGCTGTTTTCGTAAACTTTGTTGCTCTTGTAAGTGTTTGATTTCCGTTCCAGGTTGCTCGCTTTCCGCGGGGCGTGCGGTGAGCCACTTGGCACTTTGCACCAGATGTGTCTCACCTGTCCCGCTGCTCCCGCAGGACAAGGAAGGCTTCGGCAGCGATATATCGCACGAAGAAAATGTGATTTTCATTTTCGAGGAGTCTCGCACCTTACACTCCAATCAACTATCTATGATGAAAAGGAACAAATACGATCCAAAAACAACTATCTTTAAGAAAGCTATTTTTAATGATAAAGCTCATTTAATTGATTGTATTGATAATCCTTGGAAGTCAGAAAATCCATTCCCTTTCCTCGGACGAACCGCCAAGTCTCATCGTCGTACCTCCTGTGTGTCCCGGCAGCCTGTTTTTCCGCAGGAGTGTCGCAGTTTTTCTTTGCCATTTCAACAGCGATATTTAAAAGAGCCAATGATGAAAAAAACCCTGATCCGCATTGCACAGATCAGGGCTTTCTTTATTTAGTTTACGCCAACTGCGTCGTAAGATTTTTTCACGGAATTCACTTCTGCTGAAGTAGCGCCGTAAAGGTCAGAGGCTGCTTGTACTAACGCCGCTCTCGCTTGGCTGAAAGTAGAAGAAGCTGTTAAATAAACCGTGTTTGCTCTGTAATAGATCGCTCCTACTTTATCGTTTCCGATACCCGATACTGTTACACCGTAATGTGTGCCGCCAGCAGCCAGCAAGTAGGCTGCCTTATTGATGATACCGCTGTTCGTATGAACGCCGCCGTTGTCACTAGTTCCTGTGTAGCGCTTAGAATAGTGATCTGGATCGCCGTATTTAGTCGGATCACTCATTGAACGAAGGGCATCGTTTGGCGTGTTTGGTGTATAGATATCTTCACCAATCTCGTAATCCGGGTTGTTATTTTTATAGTACTCAACTAGTGTACCGAAAATATCCGAAATTGCTTCGTTTAGAGCACCTGATTCGTTTTGATAAATAAGATCTGAAGAAGTGTCTGTTACCGCATGCGTTAATTCATGGGCAACAACATCCAGACCGCCGGATAAGGAGATGAACGTCGACCCGTCTCCATCGCCGTATACCATTTGTGAACCGTTCCAGAATGCATTGTTATAGTTTCTGCCATAATGAACAGTCGATTTTAGCGCAGCTCCATTATTGTCATAAGAGTTGCGGCCAAATACGTTCTTATAATAGTCGTAAGTTGATCCTGCATAGTAATGTGCATCTACAGCAGCTCTATCATAAGTGGCGTTGAACTGATTATCCGCATCTGCCCAAAGCTTGCCGGGAAGCTGCTGACGATTAGCACCATCGTATGTAAAAATACCGTTGCCTCTCGTATTGTCCTGTAAGTAATACACTCCGCTGGATAACAATGTGTTGAGAGATTTCGTATCTCCTAAAACACCTGTTCCAGATCCCACTGTGTTTGTGCCCACTAATGTTCCACCGCCGCCTCCAGGAGGTGCTTTCGTGCCGCTGCTTGCTTCATCTAAATCATTATAGGAATTTAGGATCTCACCTGTTTTAGCATCTACGAAATAGTTATAGTTCCCTGGTTTCGGAGATAAGAAGTTTAAGTTAACGAGATAAGCGTAATTTGCTTGATCTCCATTTGTATACACCACTAAATCTGAAGTTGGTGTCTTTTCATAATCTGGTGTAAAGCCAAGATCATCAACCGCAATTGTTACTGCTTTTGATGACGGAATCTTTTTACCGAATCCTAACCCAGGCTTGTCCTGCAGATTCGGAATCACAGTTCCTGAGAAAACAACCAGCTCCCCTTTATCATTTACATGAGCGACTTGTGTTGATCCCCAAACCGGTACACCTTTATATGATTGTTGAAGGCGAACCACTTGACGCCCTGATTCATCTTTCGTTACAGATTTTACTACAAATGCATCTTGCGCTTTTTGACTTCCGATCTTAAATGTTTTCGATTCTTTTTGTATATAGGACAAAACTACATCTTTAGCTGATTGACTGGATGCTGCAGTTAATTTTCCTGATACGAATGAAGGTGTACCTGTTACGCTGTTGTACTCTTTTACAGACAAAACATTAAAAGGTGTTTCTGCAGAAGCTTGTCCCCCTGCAAATGGACTCACTGCCAGTCCAAGCGTTAAACCCCATGCAACTAGTTTCTTGTTCATCCTTTAATCCCCTTGCTCCACTGTATATTCTAAGCTTTTTTAAGCCCAGTGAACTTATATTACCACCATTTATATAACTTTCAAACTATTTCAAAAATTTTGATAGTTTAATACTATTTATTCACTGATTTGCTAAAAAATAGGCTTTTAGGGCTAGTTTCGTTCGATATTTGACTAGTGCAATGGGAAGAGTAAAAGCCAATTAACGCGTGGATCTGTAATGATATTTAGGTAAAAAAGAACAAGATAATAAACGTTTCGTTGAAAAACGTCCATTCAAATAAAAAAGCCGGCTTCTCACCCTAAAATTAAGGTGAAAAACCAGCTCAGCCATTCTATAAAAAATTAAAAAACAGCTAACCCTATTAATGGGTTAGCTGCTTCGTCATCTCGACTTCCTGCCTCTAAAAAGGTTGATCAAAAATACAATCAGTGCAATTACGAGAAGGATATGAATAATACCGCCTGCCACTTTAAATACTACACCTAATAACCAAAGTACGACCAGAATTCCGATTATTGTCCAAAGCATGAGTTCGACTTCCTTTCTAATTTGCTTGTATAGAAAATTGGTTTACGGTTATGATTCCCGAACTCGATTTGAAATAAACACAACAGTTTATATAATTGAAAGCTGGCTATGGCCTGTCCCTTTACTTTTTGGTTGATTTTACGGTACGTGTTATTTTATCTGTTACACGAATCCACATTAACGCATGAGTTTGGCACACAAATCTACCAGTTTCGCACATAAACGCATAAGGTGATAATCCAAAGAAAAAAGGTCATTTTTTTAACCGAAAAATTGCGCTCTGATAACAAATGAAAACAAAAAAACCGCCTCGCCAATGGAAATTCCACTTTTTGAGCCGGTTCCTTCTTATATAATAGAATATTATGCTAAATTACTTTTTAATGATTGCTCTTTTGCTGGTTTTGTTTGTACATCTTCATTAACACGCTCGATATCAGCGCCTAATGCTGCTAGTTTTCCTGTAAAATCAACATATCCACGATCAATATGCTTCAATTCAGTAACACGTGTGTAACCGTCTGCGACAAGCCCAGCAAGTACAAGTGCTGCGCCGGCACGAAGATCAGTAGATGCTACTTCTGCACCTTGAAGGTTAACAGGTCCGTTAATTACTGATGAACGGCCTTCGATTTTGATATCCCCGTTCATACGGCGGAATTCTTCCACGTGCATGAAACGATTTTCGAATACAGTTTCCGTAATAACGCTTGTTCCGTTTGCACGAAGCAACAGCGCCATCATTTGAGACTGAAGATCTGTCGGGAACCCTGGGTGTGGCATTGTTTTAATATCAACAGGTTTTAATTCTTCAGGTCCGCGAACACGAAGTCCTTGACCTTCCTCATGAATCATAACACCCATTTCTTCCATTTTGGCAATTAATGGACGTAAATGCTCAGCAATTGCATTCTCGATTAAAACGTCACCTTGTGTGATTGCTGCTGCTACCATATATGTTCCTGCTTCAATACGGTCAGCGATTACTGCGTGCTCTGCGCCTGCAAGTTCTTCGGCACCGACGATACGGATTGTTCCTGTACCTGCACCAATTACGGTTGCGCCCATAGCATTTAAGTAGTTCGCTAAGCAAACAATCTCAGGTTCTTTTGCTGCGTTTTCGATTACTGTCGTTCCTTCTGCAAGTGTTGCTGCCATCATGATATTCTCAGTAGCTCCTACACTTGGGAAGTCCAGATAGATTTTCGCGCCTTGCAATCTGCCATCGATTTTAGCTTCGATAAAGCCATTCCCGATCTTAACGGAAGCACCCATTGCTTCAAAGCCTTTAAGATGCTGGTCAATCGGACGTGATCCGATTGCACATCCGCCTGGTAATGCGATACGGGATAGTCCCACACGCGCAAGCAACGGTCCCATTACTAGGAATGATGCTCTCATTTTTCTTACATATTCAAAAGGTGCCTCTGTTTTCAGTTCGTTTGTAGCATCCACATGGATTTGACCATTTTCAAAGACAACATCAAGATTTAAATAACGTAACACTTCATTGATAGTAAATACATCAGCGAGTGCTGGTACTTCTGTAATCGTACTCTTGCCTTTACTTGCTAAAATGGATGCTGCGATGACAGGAAGTACGGCATTTTTAGCTCCTTCAACTCGTACAGAGCCTTCTAACCGCCTACCACCACGGACAATGATTTTTTCCAACGATATTCCCCTCCGCGTCCAATTTGTATATTAATATTCAGACGTAATTATTGGTGTGCCAATTGTGACAGTAGTTTTACTGCCCATTCCTTCAGTTCTCAACGCCACCTGAAGATTCATTTTATGGTTATGACCAGTGTAAATCGCTTGTTCCCACTGCTCAGTATATGCAGACAGTGACACAAACGTCTCTTCCTTTAGTTCTTCTACAGAAATTCCAGAAAAAGATTGTACCAGCTCATTTGCTTTAAAATACAAATCAACCACCATTTTATCACCGTATGTACCCGTGACACAAGAGAAAATATTGGGATTTCCTCCAATTGAGTCTTTAGTACGGTTATTCATCAAGTGTTTAATTTCTTTCCAATTTTGATTTGTATTTACAAGTCCTTCAACCGCATAAATAAAATACGATTCCATTTGCTGTTTTTGGGGGTAAGTGATAACCGTAACCTTCTCGGTTACTTGCAGGTCGTCGTTTCGTAGCTCTCCGGATAATTTTTCATGTCCAGATGCATCTTCTGAAACCACCCAATTAAATTCAGGCCACTGGCGTTTTAGCTCTTCTGCTTGATTTAAATACCCTAGTCCATTAGAATCAAAACCTAATTTCCCTCTGAAATACATCGTCCATTTGTCAGGCTTTGCACCATCTTTTATTAAAACGTCTATTATATGTGGAATTTCGTTGGTTTTATCGTCTGTTTTCGCATATCCAGAAGTTATCCATATTGTAAGCAAAATTGCTGTAATCGCTAATGTCCATTTTTTCATCCCCGGCACATCCTCTCTATTTCTCATTGTTGCCAAAGAGATGAAGGATATCCGTGGAACTTGTAGTCATATTCCGACAATTCTGTTTACTTATAAGTGAACAAAATCATCCAAATAATTGACTTAAATTCGTGGAAAACTGTAAATACTTTAAAAAGAAATCGCTCACCAGACTCGCTATGCTGATAACAAACAAAATATACAGCACTCGTGCCTGAACGACTTTTCCTTTTCTGATCCATGCATCAAAATTGAAAGCTTGCATAGCCCACCAAACAATAACTAAAAAAATCAAATGTACGATAATATGCAATAAAGCTTCTTGACCTATTTGAACCATGTCGTACAGACCTCCTATTACATATTTCGACAACCTTAATATTAATTCTTTCCTCATATATTAGATAGTTACTTTTTCACTAGTTTTTTGTTATGAAAACGCTTTATTAAACATTGTTCATTTTTTTGTAATAATTGTGGGATGTAGCCCGCTATAAAAGCTGAATTTATCACTTTTTTGAGTTTGAAAATGAGTTTTTTTTGCTGATGTTTCAATGCTCGGTTTGTCGAATTTTGTTGTCTCGTGGTTATTAAGAATAAAAGTGTGGGATTCCACCGAAAAAGTGTGGAATCTCTATAAAAAAGTCTTGGATTAAGAGAAAAAAGTCTGCGATTCCTCATCAAAAGTGTGGGATTAACTTATTTTCAAACAAAAAATTCCCCTGCCATCTCTATCAGACAGGGAAATCCAAGAAAGTATAGTCTTTGTTAATGAACATGCTCTGTGATATCTTCAATTCGCATGAAAAATTCGTTAATATCGAAGTTTCCGTAAAAGAAATTCAATGCGAGATCTGGCATGATGCCGAGTATGACTGTTGAAACAGCACAAAATGCTAAAACCGCTGCCAAGCCCGGAGGAACGGAAATCTTCGCCACTTCCCCGTCACGGAAAAACATAACTGCCATGACATTAAAGTAATACACATAGGAGATCAGTGTTCCTATCATCATAACACCTGCGATCCAGTAATGAGCCGGCTGTCCGCCGAGTGCTCCCATGAAGATTCCAAACTTTCCGACAAACCCTGCAGTGATCGGAATACCGGCAAGCGATAAGAGGAAGATCGTCATCGGTACAGCGAGCCATGGCGACCGCTTGAACAGTGACCGGAACACGCTGATGTCATTGGATTTCGCTTGTGTTGTTAAAACTTGAATAATGGTAAAGGCACCGATATTCATAAACAAGTAAGCCAGCAAGTAGAACCAGATGAGCTCAAACAATAAAGACGAGTTGGATACGAACGGCACTAAAATGTATCCCGCTTGCGCAATAGATGAATAAGCAAACATTCGCTTAATGTTTCGCTGTTTTAAAGCGGTAACGTTACCTACGATCATCGTCACTGCTGCCAGTACCATTACATATGGCTGAACTTGCAGCAATAACGGATCGCCATCGATTCCAGGTGCGGCAATAAATGTGATGATAATGAACCTAAGCAAGATTACAAAGCCAGCTGTTTTTGATACAACACTCAAAAATGCGGTAACTGGAACAGGTGCTCCCTCATATACATCAGGTGCCCACATGTGAAGTGGGGCTGCTGCAATTTTGAAGGTTAACCCGGCAAATGTCATAAAAAATGCGAATACGAGCAGAACCCCATGCTTTAATATTTCTGGATCCTGCATATTTTGTGCAATCAAAAACAAATTTGTTTCTCCGGTCAGACCGAAAACATAACTCATTCCAAACAATGTGATCGCTGTTGCGATTCCGCCTGAAACAACATATTTAAAGGCTGACTCGTTGCTTCTTTTATTGCGTTTCTCAAGCCCTGCCATGATATAAGATGATAGTGAAAGCAATTCGAGACCGACAAATAGTGTGATCATGTCCGCACTCGACGCCATCATCATTGCTCCTAATAATGCAGTCAGAAGCAAATAGTAAAACTCACCTCGATTTTCCTCGATATCATCTTTTTTATAGCTCGATGCCAGAACTAAAACGAGAGCCGTACCAAGGAGCATCAAGATCTTAAAGGCAATGGAAAACGAATCAAGCCGATACGTATCGAACAAAATTGACGTTACTTTGTGATCAAGTTGCATTAAAACAGAAACGAGCGCCGCGATAACACCCGCACCTGCAAGCCACGCGATCGGCTTTCGGCTCGCCTCTTTTTTCATAAAAAGATCGATTACCGATAACAATGTTGCTGTACCTAAAATAATAAATTCTGGAGCCATTGCCCCCCAGTCGAATGATAAAAGCGTATCTAAATCCATCGATTAGCCCCCTAACCCTAGCAGAATAGCATCCAATGCTGGACGGAGCATGTCGCTTAGCCAAGCCGGATAGATTCCGATAAAAAGGATAGCCGCGAGTAAAACAAAGGCCGAAATCCGCTCTGCAGAAGATAAATCAGCAAACTTGGATTGCTGCTCTTTTTCTGTTCCGAACGTGATTGCCAAAACCGCCCTCAACACATATACAGCTGTCAAAATGAGACCTAGCGTTCCGACAGCAGCCAAGATCGGCATCTTATCAAACAATCCTAAAAAGGCCATGAATTCACTGATAAAGCCGCTCATTCCAGGCAAACCTAATGAGGCGAGACCTCCTGCTAAAAGAACACCTGCCAGGATCGGCATGTTTTTCGCCATACCGCCAAACGCGTTTATCTCAGACGTTCCAGCCCGCTCATATAAAGCACCAACTAAGAAAAACAGAAGCGCAGAAATGAGACCGTGTGAGACCACTTGAAAAACCGCTCCGGTTACACCAGCATCATTTAATGCCGCAAGTCCGATCAGCACGATTCCCATGTGCGAGACAGAAGAATATGCGAGAACTCGTTTGATGTCTGTTTGTGTAATCGCTAAAAAAGCGCCGTAAAGCAAGTTGATGACGCCAAACAGCCCGATGACAAAGGCTAACGAATGAAACTCTTTCGGAAACATCCCTGCCCCAAACCTGATCAATCCGTATGCCCCGATTTTTAAAAGGATTCCAGAGTGGATCATTACGATTGCAGGCGGTGCTTGAACGTGCACACGCACCATCCAGCTATGTAACGGAGCAACGGGCAGCTTAACTGCAAATGCGACCAACAACGCGATCAGAATTCCCATTTTGAACGACTTTGTTATAAACATTTGATCCAGCTGAGCTTGAGGCAATGCTAACGTTTCTGCCAGCTTATCAAAATTCATCGTACCCGTCTTCATAAACAGAACCACGAAAACGATCAATAAAATCGCAGATCCTATTCCGTTATAAATTAAAAAGCTGTATGCTGCTTTTTCTTTTTCTAAATAGCCCCAGCGGCCGATCAGGAAAAACATCGGAATCAGCGTGAGTTCAAAGAAAATGAAGAATAAAAATAAGTTTTGAGACGCAAATACCCCAAGCATCCCGACTTCTAAAATGAAAAACAAAATGAAATAGCTTTTCCAGTTTTGCTTGATTGAAAATGAAGCGATAGCCGCGAGCAAACTTACGACCGCTGTCAAAAGAATGAGCACCATTGAAAGCCCATTAATCCCGACTTCATACAAAATCGGATAGCTCACTTCCCCTTTTGACTGAAACACTTCATACGAAATCCAGCGGTACGTCTCTGTCAGCTGAAGGTCAGCACCTTTTATGTCGAATGCCGATAAAGTTACCAATGCCGTACCAAGTACAAACAGTGTCCCTAATACGCCGATCGTTTTGATCGATTTCTCATCGCTTGAAGGTACGAATAAAAGAACGAGTACACCTAATAAAGGGGAGAAAATCAAAATTGTTAACAGCCATGTATTCATGAGAAGTACCCCCCTGTCAATGCCACGATCAGCAATAAAAGGACGATGCCAAAGATTGCAAAAGTTCCATAAGATTGAACTTGACCATCCTGAATGCGTGAGCCAATTTTGCTCAAAGACCGAACGCCAGCAGTTACGGCCGAAACAAGACCTTCAACAACAAAACGGTCGAAAAGAACACCGAGTTTGCTGAGTCCTCGCGTTCCCTTTACAACGGTTTGATCATAGCTTTCATCCACGTACCATTTGTTATATACAACGTCTGAAAGACTCGGCAGTACTCGCGTAAACCAATCTCTGGAGATCGTTTTCTTTTGATAGATCAAATAAGCGAGCAAAATACCTAAAAGAGCCACGCCCGTTGCCACAAATGGGATCCAGACAGGTGCATGATGTTCAGCGTGTGAAAGGTCGACTGGACCCCTCGCCAAGTAATCTGTCAAAAAGGTTCCGAACCATGTTGTATTCAAGTAGCCTGTTAAAATGGCAAGTATGCCGAGCACGATCATCGGAAACGTCATGACACTTGGTGATTCGTGAACATTTTCCATGTTCGAATTTTCTGTTGAACGCGGTTTCCCAATAAAAACAAGGAAGAACAAGCGGAACATATAGAAAGCCGTCATGAATGCTGCGATAACCGCCAGCCAAAACAGTCCATACTTGCCATCTGCATATGTGCTCGCTAATATTTCATCCTTACTGAAAAATCCTGATAAAAGCGGTACTCCTGAAATCGCGAGTGCCCCGATCAAAAAGAGAGGTCCTGTCAATTTCAGTCTTTTCCAAAGCCCGCCCATTTCCTCAATGTTTTGTGTATGTACAGCATGTATAACACTGCCTGCCGCTAAGAACAGCAGCGCTTTAAAGAAAGCATGTGTCGTTAAGTGGAAAACGCCTGCTACATAGCCTGATGCACCAAGTGAAAGCATCATATAGCCTAACTGACTCACAGTGGAATAAGCCAGAACGCGTTTAATGTTTTTTTGCATGAGACCGATTGAAGCTGCAAATATCGCTGTAACCCCGCCCACAACCGCTACAACGGTCAGCGCTGTTGCTGAAGCTTGAAATAATGGGTACATCGTTGCGACTAAGTACACTCCTGCTGCTACCATCGTCGCCGCATGTATGAGTGCGGAAACAGGGGTTGGACCTTCCATTGCGTCAGGCAGCCATGTATGAAGCGGCAGCTGACCGGATTTCCCAATCGCTCCTACAAAAATACAGATCGCTGTTAATGTCAGCATGTTTTGTGCGATTTCTCCATTTTTTACAGAAGCGAATATTTCGTCGTATTCGAAACTGCCAACCTGCCAATATAGCAAAACCATCCCGATAAATAGACCGACGTCACCGATCCTCGTCATGATAAAGGCCTTTTTAGCAGCAGCCTTCGCTTCTGGCTTGAAATAGTAGAACCCGATTAATAGAAATGATCCTAATCCAACAAGCTCCCAAAAGATATATAGCTGCAATAGATTAGGAGAAAGGACTAACCCTAGCATTGCAAATGAAAACAATCCTAAATAAGCGAAAAATACAGGGAAACGCTCGTCTCCGTGCATGTACCCTTTTGAATAGACGTGAACGAGGAAACTGACAAGTGAAACGATGACGAGCATGAGCGCGTTAAGAGGATTCACTTCATATCCCATCGTTATCATTTTTTCTCCTAATTGAAACCAAGTTCCTTCTGCTTTTATCCCGTCGCCCTGCCAAACCGATAAAAAGATTCCGATCGACATAACGAGAGAAAGTCCGGTTAATAGAATGCCGATCCACGCGGTGCTTTCTTTCGCAGATCTTCTAAAAAGCAATAATAGAATGAAGGATAAAAGCGGGAACAACGGTATAAGCCAACTCATCTGCAACATTTTATCGCCATCTCCTCTCCTACCGCTTCATCGTATCCATTTCGTCCACATTTACCGTCTGTCTATTGCGGTAGAGCGCAATTAAGATCGCCAGCCCGACAGCTGCTTCAGCGGCCGCGACCGTTATGGTAAACAAAGCGAAAATTTGTCCCTTTAATCCCGGGAACAAAGAATATTTTGCAAAAGCTACTAGATTAATATTAACGGCATTCAGCATCAATTCGATCGAAATCAAAACGATAACCGCGTTTCGTTTCGTGAGTGCACCGAACAAACCGATACAGAATAAAATCAAGGCAAGCATCAAGTAAGCTGTCAAAGGAACACTGCTCATTTTTTTGCCTCCTTTTCATCGTCGCTGTCCCGTTTTGCGAGAATAATAGCCCCGATCAGAGCCACTAAAAGCAATACGGAAGTCAGTTCAAACGGAATCACATAATGGGAATAGAGCTCCACTCCGATTTTCTTCGTATTATCCACGTGCAGCTCCACATTTTGCTGTCCAAAATCAAGATCTTTAATCTTCCCGTACATGATCAGGAAGAAAAGTCCGATTGTCAGTGCAGTCAGCCACACTTTTAAACGCGGCACTTTCTTTTCTTGTTCCTGATGCTTTGTGAGCATGATCCCAAACAGCATTAGGATGGTTATCGCGCCGGAATAGATCAGAACCTGCACGACCCCAACAAATTCAGCGGACAATGTAATATAAATTCCTGCGATCGCAAGAAACGTAAAAATTAGCGCAACAACCATGTGTACAACATTCGTCAAATTAATGAGAAGAACACCGCCGGCAATGGCTGCAAGCGCGAGCAGGAAAAATGCAATCATTTCACCGGTCATGCTTTGTTCTCCTTTCGAATGTTTTCATCGTTCTCGTCAAGCCACTCCAAATTTTTGAACAGCTCATCACGGCTGTATTCAGCGAGTTCGAACTGGTTGGTCATGACGATTGCTTCTGTCGGACAAACCTCTGTACATAAGTCGCACAAAATACAAATCTCGAAATTAATATCGTACGTATCGATGATTTTTCCCTTTTTAGCCGGGTCCGGATGCGGCTTGCCCGTTAACTGAATGCAGTCTGTCGGACAGATCTGTGCGCATTGGTTACAGACGATGCATTTTTCCGGATAAAACTTTTGAATGCCGCGAAAACGGTCTGGCATGTTGATCGGTACATCCGGATAGCTTGTTGTGACGTTTTGTTTCGTCAGGTTTTTAACGGTATAACCTAATCCTTTTACAAGACCTTTCATTCTCTGATCACGCTCCTTCTGCTTTGGTCTTCCTTTGCAGCTATGAGAGAAGTTGATCTCCGTTCCAGGCTGCTCGCTTTCCGTGGGGCGGGCGGTGAGCCCACTCATTCCGCAGGACAAGGAAAGCTTCGACAGCCATACATCGCACGAAGAAAATGCGATGTTCATTTTCGAGGAGTCTCGCCCTTCCGCTCCTATTAACTTGTCGATGAAGTTTTGAAACCAAACTCTTTTAGTGAAAAGCCTTTTTGAAAAACAAATTTTAAAAGAGTAATCTATAAAAACAGTTCTTTTACAGCCGCACTGACAAAAATATTTAACAGGGCAAGCGGCAGAAGCACTTTCCAAGCGAAGCCCATCAGTTGATCGGCTCGCAGACGAGGCATTGTTCCGCGGATCCAGATCATAAAAAACACGACGATGCTGAACTTTAACCCGAACCAGATCATACCTGGTATAAAACCTAAAAACGGAATCGGGTTCCAGCCGCCTAAAAACAAGACAGTCGTCAGTGACGCCATCGCGAACAGATACACGTACTCTGTCAGCATGAAGAATGCCCAGCGGAAGCCGGAGTATTCAACATGGTATCCCGCTACAAGCTCTGATTCTGCTTCAGGCAAGTCAAACGGAGTACGGTTCAATTCAGCGATCGACGATATTAAAAAGACAATAAAGCCGATCGGTGTTAAAAAGATATAGGCGATATTTTGCTGTCCTTCCACAATATCGTTTAAGTTCAGACTGCCCGCAAATAAAATGACACCGATCACCGAGATGACAAGCGGAATTTCGTATGAGATCATCTGTGCCGCTGAACGCATGCCGCCTAATAATGAATACTTATTGTTAGAAGCCCAACCGCCCATTAAAATACCGATTGTTGATATCCCCGAGATCGCAACATAATACAGCAGACCAACACCAAGATCGGCAAACTGCATGTTCTTTGAAAAAGGAATCGTTGCAAGCACCATGAACGCAGGCGCAAAAGCGAGTACCGGTGCCAAAATAAAGAGCGGACGGTCCGCAAGCTTCGGAATGGTATCTTCTTTTATTAATAATTTAAATACGTCCGCAACCGTCTGAAGCAGTGCGTATTTTCCTCCAACACGGTTTGGTCCGGTACGCATCTGCATGAACCCGAGCACTTTCCGCTCTGCTAAGATAGCATACGTCACAAATCCTAATACCGTCATTAACAGTGCGGCACCAAGCGCGAAAAAGATGGCTACGTGCGTCCAGCCAGGCTGTGCGTGTAAAAGGTCTTCCATCATCAGCCATCAACCTCCCCGAGCACAATGTCAATTCCGCCTAAAATCGTAATCAAGTTGGATATGTTTTCACCGACTAAAAGCTTTGGAAGGATCTGCAGGTTATAAAACGACGGCCTGCGGAACTTTAAGCGGTAAGGCTCTTTCTTTCCTTCAGAAGCGATGTAACAGCCAATTTCTCCACGAGGGGATTCGATTCTGACGAACGCCTCTCCTTTTGGAGGCTTGATGATACGCGGCACTTTCGCCATGACTGGTCCTTCTTCAGGAAACTGTTCTACCGCTTGTTCTAAAATTTTCAGTGACTCTTCAATCTCCTGCATACGGCACTGATAACGCGCCCATGCATCTCCTGTATGAAAGACAGGAACATCAAAATCAAAACGGTTATAAATCGAATAAGGCTCATCTTTTCGAAGATCCCATTGTGTTCCGGTACATCTTAAGTTAGCGCCGCTAAGCGAATAATTCAGCGCCTCTTCCTTCGAATAATAGCCGATTCCTTTTACACGGTTGAGGAAGATCTCATTTCCTGTAACGAGGTCATGATAACCCGCAAGTTCTTCCCTCATATATGGAATAAAATCGCGTACCTTCTCGATCCATCCTTCTGGGGCATCCCATTTCACGCCGCCGACACGCATGTAATTGAATGTCAGGCGTGCACCGCAAATTTCGTTCAGCATATTAATGATGGCTTCACGTTCACGAAACGCGTATAAAAACGGGCTCATTGCACCAATGTCGAGCAAATATGTACCAAACCAAACAAGGTGACTCGCGATTCGTCCAAGTTCCATAACGATGACACGCAAAAATTCTGCACGTTCCGGAATTTCAAGACTCATCATCGTTTCAACAGCATGACAGATCACGTAGTTATTCGTCATCGCAGCTAAATAATCCATCCGGTCTGTGTACGGAATAATCTGCGTGTATTGCAGGTTTTCAGCTATTTTCTCTGTTCCGCGGTGCAAATAACCGATTACAGGTGTCGCTTCAATGATCGTTTCTCCGTCAATTTTGAGTACGATCCGGAAAACACCGTGTGTACTAGGGTGCTGTGGACCTACATTGAGGAGCATTTCTTCTGTCCGGATCATACTTTACACCTCCACGTCGTGCGGTTCATAATCTTTTCGGAGCGGATAGCCCACCCAATCATCTGGCATCATAATGCGCGTCAAATTCGGATGACCTTCAAAGATGATTCCTAATAGATCAAACGTTTCGCGCTCTGGCCAGTTTGCACCCTCCCATAACGGGGTAATGGAATGGGTAGTGGCGCTGTTTCTGTCAATTTTCACTTTTAAAGCGACAGACTGCCGAATTTCATAAGAATAAAGGTGGTTGTACACTTCGAAATGTGTTTCAAAATCGGTGCCGTGCATTTCAGAAAGATAGTCAAAACGCAACTTTTCATTGTTTTTTAAAAGATCTGCTATTTTATAATAGCTCTCTGGTTTCGCGACTAGTGTCGGCACATCTTTTGATAGCTTATTGATATAAGCATCCTCTAAAACATCTGGTCCGAGCTGCTCTTTGATGACTTTTACGTAGGTGTCTAGGATTGGCTGATTAGGTGATGGTTTTTCTGGTTCTGCAGGCTCTTCTGCGGCTGTTTTTGCGTTTGCAGCGGCACGCGCTTTTGCGGCTGCGGCAGCTTTCGCTTTCGCTGCTGCAATGGCTTTCGCTTTTTCATCGTCACCTGCTCCGCCTGCATCTGTAGTTTCTGCTCCGCCTGCTTCTCTCAGCGCTTTTGCTTTAGCAGCAGCGGCGGCCTTTGCTTTTGCGGCTGCAGCAGCTTTCGCCTTAGCGGCAGCTTTTGCTTTTTCGTCGTCTCCTGCACCTGCTTCTTGCACAGGTTCTACTCCGCCTGCATCTCTGAGCATTTTTGCTTTGGCAGCTGCGGCGGCCTTTGCTTTTGCGGCTGCAGCGGCTTTCGCCTTAGCTGCGGCAAGTGCCTTTTGTTTCGCCAGATCATCTGTTTCTTCTGATGGAGCTTCTGCCTGTGAAATTGATTCGGCTTCTTTTTCCGCTTTACGCTGTTTTGCGAGTTCGAGCGCTTTTGCTTTTGCTTCTGCGGCTGCTTTTTTCTTCAGCTCTTCTTTTGTGAGCTCAGGTTCTGATGCTGTCGCTTGTACCTCAGCTTCTTTTTCGGCCTTACGCTGTTTGGCGAGTTCGAGTGCTTTTGCCTTTGCTTCTGCGGCTGCTTTTTTCTTCAGCTCTTCTTTTGTTAGCTCTGGTTCTGGTGCGGAGGCTGTCGCTTGTGCCTCAGCCTCTTTTTCGGCCTTACGCTGTTTCGCGAGCTCGAGCGCCTTTGCTTTTGCTTCTGCGGCTGCTTTCTTTTTTTGCTCTTCTATTGATAAACCGTCATTTGCGATCGGGTTTTGATCATCACGCTCATTTGTCATTCACTCATCACCTTCTTGCCGGTCTTTGCTTCATAACGAATTTTTTCTTGAAGTTTATTGATTCCGTAAATGAGTGCGGCTGGGTTCGGCGGACATCCTGGAATATAAACATCTACAGGAACGATCTGGTCGACCCCTTTTACAACCGCGTAAGATTTTATGTAAGGACCACCTGCTGTCGCGCATGATCCCATTGCGATCACCCATTTTGGTTCTGGCATCTGCTCATACAAACGCTTAAGAACAGGAGCCATTTTTTTCGTTACTGTACCCGAAACGATCATCACATCGGATTGCCTTGGAGATGTCCGGAATATACTGCCGAAACGGTCCAGATCATAATGTGAGGATCCAGTACCCATCATCTCAATCGCACAGCAAGCAAGACCGAACGTCAGCGGCCATAATGAATTACTGCGTGCCCACGCTTTCACTTGTTCGAGTGTGACCATAAATACGTTGCGATCCAGTTCAGCTCGTTCTGCTGCTGTCAGTTCCCATTTTATGTCCATTTAAGCACCTTCTTTTTCCATGCGTATACGAGTCCTAGCGTTAATAGAACAACAAAGATTGCCATTTCCATGAGTGCAAATATTCCAAGCTTGTCATAGGCAACAGCCCATGGATATAGAAATACTGTTTCAACATCGAAGATCACGAACATCAGTGCAAACAAATAATAGCGGACATTAAACTGAACCCAGCTTTGGTGAAAAGGTTCAATCCCGCTTTCGTAAGTGGTGTATTTTTCTTTCGTCGGCTTATAAGGACGCAATAAACGACCTGCTGTCAAAGCAACAACCGGCAGAAGAATCCCTAACAAAAGAAATACGGCCACGATGAGGTAATTGTTTTGATATAGATGATAAAGTTCCATTCTGGCTACCCCCATAAAAACTCAGAATTTTTCAAATTGTGAAACCGCTTTAATTATAACAAATTCCAAATTTTGTGTCGATGAAACCTATTTTAAATCTATTCACTATAAAAAGGTTGTTACCTTATTTTTCTACAGAAAAGTTCACAATCCTGTAAATTCTAAATGGGTTTATTTACAAAAACAGCAGTATGATTAAAGGAAAAAAAGTAAGGGGAGATCTTTATGAATTTATGGTGGATTGCTTATTTTTTAATTGTTGTCATTTCAATAGGCGGTTTAGTGGGAACAATCTTGATTTCCCGCACGCAGGATGAGAAATACAGCAGCTCTACGAAAGAAAATCTCGTACGGCTGACGTCTATTTATGCAGTTTTAATCGTGATTTCATTGATCGCACTTGCTCTTTATGTTTATATGTAAGACAACTGCCTTTAAGGAGTGATTTCTTGTGAAAAAAGAAACCGAATTGCGATGGGCCAGTGAGAAATACGCCATTATGGCAAAGGGTTATGCTTTTTATAAGGACATTCAAAGCAAAATGCGGGACGCTTTGTGTGATGAGGATTATAAAAAAATTCAGCATCTCATCGTAAAATATAGAAATGAGCCATATAACGTAAAAGCGACGGTAAATACACTTGAGCACATCTGGGGCTATTTTAAAAAATCTGCGGCTGAAGAGGACAAAAAACACTTTTTTTCTTTATTGGATCAAATGAAAGACTTAGAAGCTGAATCAATAGATGAAATTCCGTATGAAATGATGCTTTTCCTTCAATATTTGTTAGAAAAATATCCATCTGACTACTTAAACAAATCTACTTTGTCTAGCTACAACGTCTAGCCCCTCGAGGTCAAAAGTTATATGGTCCTGAAGGCAAAAAGCGCCTTCTTAGCCCATCCCCTTTTGCTTGTCGGGGCTGTACCAGCCATTTCCGCATTTCGGATTATTAAAACAAAAGGATGTTCCCCGAATTTGAGCGGGAACATCCTTTTGTTTTTCCCTTCAAGGGCAACATATCCACGGTAATCTTCAATATATCCACAGTCAAACGATTTTTACCCACGTTATTTTCCATAATTCCACGTAAAAATCGAGTTAACCACGAACAGACAAAATCCGACACGTCGTGCAACAAAGTGGAATAGTAGATCTCCGTTTCAGGATGCTCGCTTTCCGCGGGGCGTGCGGTGAGCCACAATGTGCTTTGCACCTACAGGGTCTCACCTGTCACGCTGCTCCCGCAGGAGTCTCACACCTTTCACTTCAATCTACCTGTCAATGAAGAGAAATAACAAAATAATCCCAAAGAAAAAACCTGTATCTCTACAGGTTTTCCCCTTCTCCTTCTTACGCTTACGCTTTCATCGCTTCTATAGACAGTATCAATTGTTCTTCAAATGCTTCTAAATGTTCGCGTTTTTGGTCTTCATTCCAGTTCAATTTGTCTGTCATACAGTTGATGACGCCTTCTTTCCATTTGTAAACGGTGTCGATATCGAAATATAGTGCAGAGATTCGGCGAATTAAAAAGTCTGAAGGCGTAGATGCCATTTCGTAATCCAATGCGTATAAAAGTGAAGCATATAAACTCTTCGGGATGTTATAAGCTTTCGCTTCACCTCCGCGCTCTTTTAAATATCCGTACACGATATCAGTGTTTGTTCCATAGCGCCGAACAAGCTCGCTTGCCTTCGCTTCCTCCAATCCTAAACCTAAGCCTTCTTGCACTTTTGATAGGAAAAAGTCAGCAAAGTTTGCGCTGCCGCCAATTTTACCACCGGACAATTCCATATGCTCTGTTCGGCAGTCGGGGAATTTAGCATTTTCTTCTTCACGAAGCTGATCGCGAACGATATCTACTACTTTTTCAGCCATTTTACGGTATCCTGTAAGCTTGCCTCCTGCAATCGTCAGCAATCCTGACGGCGAATGGAACACTTCATCTTTTCTGGAAATCTCAGATGGTCCCTTTTTCGGTTCATGGATAAGCGGGCGCAAACCTGACCATGATGATTCCACATCGTCACGTGTGATTTTTACGTCAGGGAACATAAAGTGGATCGCATCCAGTACATAATTTAAGTCTTCCTCTGTCATACCAGGGTTTGCAAGGTCTCCCTTATAATCCGTATCCGTTGTTCCTACGTAAGTTTTGCCTGCTCTTGGGATCGCAAACGCCATACGGCCATCTTCTGTATCAAAATAAACCGCTTGTTTTAGAGGGAATCTTGAACCATCAATTACAAGGTGGATACCTTTTGTATGATGAATTTCTTTGCCTGTTTTCGAACGATCCTCTTCACGAAGCAAGTCAACCCATGGTCCTGTCGCATTGACGATTTTCTTCGCATATATCTCATGGTTTTCACCTGTTAATTGATCTTGAACTTTGGCCCCGATTACTTTTTTACCGTCGTAAATAAAGCCCGTTACTTTCGTATAGTTAACAGCTGATGCACCCTGGTGAACGGCTTCTTTCATAATTTCAAGCGTTAATCGGGCATCATCTGTTTTGTACTCTACATAATAGCCGCCGCCTAAAAGACCGCGCTTTTTAAGCAATGGCTCATGCTTTAATGTTTCTGAAGCTGATAGCATTTTCCGGCGTTCTTTTCGTTTTACGCCTGCTAAAAAATCATATACTTTTAAACCGATCGAGGTGGAAAACTTTCCGAAGGTACCATTTTTATAGATGGGTAGAAGCATCCATTCTGGTGTTGTTACGTGTGGCGCATTTTCATAGACAACAGCACGCTCTTTCCCCACTTCTGCTACGAGCTTGATTTCGAACTGCTTTAAGTAGCGCAATCCGCCATGTACAAGTTTCGTTGAACGACTAGAAGTACCTGCTGCAAAATCCTGCATCTCCACAAGTCCTGTCTTCATCCCGCGCGTTTGTGCATCTAACAAAATACCAGCACCTGTAACACCGCCCCCGATTACAAGCAGATCAAGCTTTTCCTGCTTCAAATTCTGTATCGTTTCCTGTCTTTTAAAAGTCGAAAATGCTGATGCCATTTTCTCTTCACTCCTTATCTGTTTAAACCGATCAGTATCATTAGCTACTTATAGTTTTCCCGTAATTGCTTAGGGCAAACAAAACAAAAGAGACCACAAGAACCCCGCATTATTGTACGAGGTTTTGTGGTCTCTCCTAATCTCCAACCGGTCCGTTATTAACTTGTATTTAGTATAACGCACTTACCGTTTATTTCAAGGTTTCTGCCTACTTTTGCACGATCAGTAATCATAACTTGTTTGCAGTGGGAGATGATCGACGCAAAAACGAGTTAAAGTAGATCGTATAAGTGCAGCTAAGACTGGCGGAAAAAGGCTGGGTGCCAGCCAAGTTTTCTTTATTTTTTATATGAAATCGTTGCTTCTACAGCATTTTTCCAGCCGCTATAAAGCTCGTTGCGTTCCTCTTCTTCCATGTTTACGTCGAAATCTTTGTCCACTTTCCACTTTTCTGCAATTTCGTTTCGATCTTCCCAGAAACCTACAGCTAGACCTGCCAAGTAAGCTGCTCCAAGTGCTGTCGTTTCGTTGATTTCAGGACGTTCAACCGGAACGTTTAAAATATCGGCTTGGAACTGCATAAGAAAATCATTTTTAACAGCCCCGCCATCTACTCGCAGTTTTTTAAGTTCGATGCCAGAATCAGCTTCCATCGCTTTTAGTACATCTTTCGTCTGGTAAGCTAATGACTCCAGTGTCGCACGAATGAAATGTTCTTTCTCTGTTCCCCGTGTTAAACCGAAGATTGCACCGCGTGCTTCTGAATCCCAGTATGGTGTTCCTAATCCAACGAACGCCGGTACAACGTATACCCCATCAGTTGATGAAACGCGTTCAGCATACTGTTCACTGTCTGCTGCGTTTTTCAGCATTCGTAATCCGTCACGAAGCCATTGAATCGCAGAACCTGCTACAAAAATACTTCCTTCGAGTGCATATTCTACTTTCCCGTCGATCCCCCATGCGATCGTTGTTAGCAGTCCATGTTTAGAAGGAACCGCTTTTTCACCTGTATTCATGAGCATGAAACAACCTGTTCCGTACGTATTCTTCGCCATTCCCTTTTCATAGCAAGCCTGCCCGAATAATGCTGCTTGCTGGTCTCCTGCGATTCCTGAAATCGGGACGTTTGTGTTGAAAAAATGGTAGTCAATCGTTTCTCCGTATACTTCTGAAGACGATTTTACTTCTGGCAGCATGGATTTTGGTACACCTAGAATATCTAGAAGCTCCTCATCCCATTTCAGGTCGTAAATATTGTACATTAACGTTCGGGATGCATTGGAATAGTCTGTTACGTGCGCCTTACCGCCCGTCAGTTTCCAGATGAGCCACGTATCGATCGTACCAAATAGCAAATCACCGTTTTCCGCTTTTTCTCTTGCTCCATCTACGTTATCCAGAATCCATTTCACTTTTGTCCCTGAAAAATAAGCATCGATCAGCAAACCTGTTTTTTCACGGAATTTGTCGTTGTGCCCTTGCTCTTTCAATTCATCACAGATCCCGGCAGTTTGACGTGATTGCCATACGATCGCATTGTAGACTGGTTTTCCTGTGTTTTTATCCCAAACTACTGTTGTTTCGCGCTGGTTGGTTATTCCGATTGATGCAATTTCTTTCGGATCAGTATCTGTTTTTGAAAGGACTTCTGCCACCACAGCCAAAATTGTCCCCCAGATTTCTTGCGGATTGTGTTCGACCCAGCCTGGCTTAGGAAAATGCTGTGTAAATTCTTTTTGGGAGATTTCAACTACTTCCCCTGCTTTGTTAAATAGTATAGCTCTTGAACTGGTCGTTCCTTGATCGAGTGCAATGATATATTTTTTCTCCATACTAAAACCTCCTCGTGTATTTTAGTTTTCGATTCTATCTCCATGTGGAAGTGCATGCGTTCCTTTTTTCCCTAACATGAAAGTCATTCCTAAAATTCCTAATGAAATAGCTGTCCATATCCAAAAAAGCGAAGTTACTTTTCCTGTGAATACAGCTTGATAAAATAACGCTCCAAAAACTCCGCCAAGCACTGGGCCGACAACTGGAATCCAAGAATACGTCCAGTTTGAACCGCCTTTTCCTGGAATCGGCAAGATAAAATGAGCAATTCTTGGTCCAAGGTCACGTGCAGGATTAATAGCATACCCTGTCGGCCCGCCAAGTGATAGACCGATTGCGACAACTAAGAATCCGACGATCAATGGGTTTAGCCCTTCTGTGAATTTATTCGCTCCGATTGATAAGATTCCTACTAATAAAACGGCTGTCCCTATAAATTCCGATAACAAGTTCGAAAACGTGTGCGGAATCGCTGGGTCTGTTGAAAATACACCAAGCTTAACCGCCGGATCTTCCGTTGCCTTCCAATGCGGCAGGAAATGAAAATAAACAACCATTCCGCCGAGCATACCGCCAATAACTTGTCCGATTATATATTTTGGAACATCACTCCAGGCAAAATCGCCGATAGCAGCCAGTCCTAATGTAACTGCCGGGTTAAGATGTGCACCGCTAAATTTACCTACTGCATACACGGCCATTGCAACTGCAAGCCCCCATGCGAGAGCGACAACGATCCATCCTCCGCCATGAGCTTTAGATTTACTCAATGAAACGTTTGCAACAACACCGCCGCCAAATATGATTAAAATCATTGTACCGATTAATTCACCCATAAATGCAGACATCTCTTCTCCTCCTTATATCCAGACGAAATATATTTTCGTAGTATAGTTTATTTGTAAACGCGATCAAAAAAAACAGAAAGAGACCCAGCAAAAGACACCTATAGTTTAGCTATAAGTTACCTCTTGTGGATCTCCATGTTCTCCGTCACGTTTATGAACTTGTCTCCATTATACCAAGGATGTAAACGTTGTCAAATTATTTTAGAAGAACATTAAATCCAAAGCTGAGGATTTGATGTGGTTACTGCTTCAGCTCCAGCATTAAGCGCTTCAGAAACATTTTCCTTTGTACGAATGAGTCCTCCAGCAATAATCGGAATTTCCGCCTTTTGCCTCACCTCTTTGATTATTTCCGGCATAATGCCTGGCAAAACCTCTAAATAATCTGGCTGAGCACGTTCTATTACTTTGTAACTCGTTTCCAGTGCCAATGAATCGAGTAAAAATAAACGTTGAATAGCAATCATGTTCTTCCTTTTTGCCCGGATTATACAGTTCGACCGGGTTGAGATGATTCCTGCGGGTTTCATTTCCTGTGCTATAAAATCTACTGCGTATTCATTTGCTTTTAGGCCGTTAACCAGATCAAGATGAATTAAAACCTTCTTATTTCTTTCGTTTGCCATACTGATCATAAATTTTAACTGACTAATGTGCGTGTCTAGACAAACGATATATGTATATTTGCTTTTAAGCAGTTTTTCAAAATCTTTCATCTTTCTTGCAGCTGGCAGTATCGATTGTCCATGAAAGCTCATCTTGCTCACTCCTTATCTTCCCTTAACATTGTCTTTTCGATTGGCTATTTTCGCAACCATTGTTGCTCTTGAAAGTGATTGATCTCAGTTAAAGGATGCTCGCTTTCCGCGGGGCGTACGGTATTCGTGGAAGCATGTGTGCTCCTGCGTCTTCAAGCAAATCATTTTTATAGCCTCTTTTTTTATAATTTGATATTAACACATACCAGGAAGAACATTTAATCGAGTATAGCTTATAAAGATATAGCTAATTATCTTGATTTCCCCTACTTTGAAATGAACGTTGTTTTACCTTCCAAGTAGTATCCTCTACTCGGAGAGAATGCAGACGGGGTTGTTACTTTTTGCAAAACCTTAAATAAAAGATGAAGCTGACTCAAAAGTATTTTTGAGCAGCCCTTTTCTATTATCTCTATCATTTTTGAGGTTTACTGTCTTCATTCATGTAATTATCAGGTTTTACGATTCAGCCTTCAAAATGAAACTATTTGAATTTTACATGTTTTTTACTGATATTTGAGCCCTTTTTTTATAAACGTGACAATGATACAAACATCCTTAATAGGACAAGCATTTAATAGAGTATACCTTCTAAATGAGGTGATTTACATTGAATTTTTCTAATAATGTCACTGTTTTATTAGCATTCACAAAGATGTATTCAACAGAATATAAAATTTCGGCACTAAGTGTTATTGGATTCTTAGATAATGAACTTACAGTTGGTATGCCACTCGATGACGCCCTGAAGTATTTAAAAGAAAGTGGCTTTAAAATTAAATGGAGACAAAAGATTGATAAAAACAACGGCAGAATATTATTAATCCGTAGATAGAAAGCAGTTTTCTATCCCTTTTTTTAAAGGAGGTGATTATTATGCCGAAGAGTTATAAAGAGGAACAATATTCTAATAATGGTTCAGCTGCAGCAGCTGCAGCGGCAGCAGCGGCGGCTGGAGATTCTTCAGCGGCGGCGGCAGCAGCGGCTGCGGCTGGAGGTTCTTCAGCGGCAGCATCAGCGGCAGCGGCGGCGGCTGGAGATAATATAAGAGCAGGTTATAAAAAACTTTCTGGTCCTCCACCCCTGGTATAACATAAAAAAAACCTTTCAGTTCTAAGAACTGAAAGGTTTTTAATTAACGCTTTTCTGCTACATCGATACGGTTTACCGCACGTTGTAGTGCAAGCTCTGCACGGACTGAGTCTAGCTCACCTTGTTTGTTGCTTGCAAGACGCTGTTCGGCACGTTCTTTTGCTGCACGTGCACGATCTACCTCGATATCGCCAGCAACTTCAGCAGCTTCTGCTAAAATTGTAACTTTTTCAGGTCGCACTTCAATAAATCCACCGCTAACGGCCACGTATTGTGTTTTCCCGTCAACCTCGTGCACACGCACGGCGCTGATCGTTAAAGGAGCTACAAGAGGGATATGACCTGGAAGAATTCCAAGTTCCCCACTTTTTGCTTTCGCGCTGACCATTTTCGCATTTCCTTCAAACACAGGACCATCAGGGGTTACTACACTGACTTGAATGGTTTTCATTCGGGTATACCCCTTTCAGGCATTAGGCCAAAGTTTTTGCTTTTTCAAGAGCATCCTCAATTGAGCCTACGAGATGGAATGCTGATTCCGGAAGATCATCGTATTTTCCTTCAAGGATTTCTTTGAATCCACGAACTGTATCTTTAACAGGAACGTAAGAACCTTTTTGTCCTGTAAATTGTTCTGCAACGTGGAAGTTTTGAGATAAGAAGAACTGGATACGGCGCGCACGGTGTACAACTAGCTTGTCATCTTCAGAAAGCTCGTCCATACCAAGGATCGCGATAATATCTTGAAGTTCTTTATAACGCTGTAAAGTCGCCTGTACTTTACGAGCTACTTCGTAATGCTCTTCTCCAACGATTTCAGGAGATAGTGCACGTGAAGTTGAAGCCAATGGATCTACCGCCGGATAGATACCCATAGCTGTTAATTTACGCTCAAGGTTAGTCGTTGCATCCAAGTGAGCAAACGCTGTAGCTGGAGCCGGATCCGTATAGTCATCGGCAGGTACATAGATCGCTTGGATAGAAGTTACTGAACCTTTTTTCGTAGATGTGATACGCTCTTGAAGCTGACCCATCTCTGTTGCAAGTGTAGGCTGGTAACCTACCGCTGATGGCATACGGCCAAGAAGGGCAGATACTTCAGAACCTGCTTGCGTGAAACGGAAGATGTTATCTACGAAGAAAAGAACGTCTTGTCCTTCTTCATCACGGAAGAATTCAGCCATTGTCAAACCGGAAAGAGCGATACGTGCACGTGCTCCAGGAGGCTCGTTCATTTGTCCGAATACCATTGCCGTTTTTGCGATAACACCAGAGTCGCTCATCTCGTGGTAAAGGTCATTTCCTTCACGAGTACGTTCACCAACACCAGCGAATACAGAGATACCGCCGTGTTCTTGAGCTATGTTGTTGATTAATTCTTGGATAAGAACTGTTTTACCTACACCCGCACCACCGAAAAGACCGATTTTACCACCTTTTACGTATGGAGCGATTAGGTCAACTACCTTGATTCCTGTTTCAAGAATCTCAGTTTTTGTTGTTAGTTCTTCAAAAGAAGGTGCTGAACGGTGAATCGGGTCGCGGCGAACATCTGCCGGTACAGCTTCACCAAGGTCAATGTGATCTCCTGTTACGTTGAATACACGACCAAGAGTCGGTTGTCCTACAGGTACAGAAATCGGTTTACCGCTGTCTGCGATTTCCATTCCACGAACAAGACCATCCGTTGAATCCATTGCAATTGTACGAACCATGTTATCACCAAGGTGAAGTGCTACTTCTAGTGTCAAATCAACACCCTCAGCGCTAACAGTTAAAGCGTTAAGCAATTCTGGAAGCTGGCCTTCAAACTTTACGTCAACGACCGGTCCAAGAATTTGAGTAATATAGCCTTTATTCATCGGTTTCCCTCCTATCTTACTTTGCACATGATGCACTTTTAAACTTTATTAAAAAGTCTATTCAAGTGCTGCTACACCGCCGACGATTTCCGTAATTTCCTGAGTGATGGCTGCTTGACGCTCACGGTTGTACGAAAGGTTCAATTGGCCGATCAGTTCATTAGCGTTATCCGTTGCATTTCTCATCGCTGTCATACGAGAAGCATGCTCGGCTGCTTTAGCATCCAGTAAAGCACCATAGATCAAGCTTTCTGCATATTGAGGAAGAAGCACTTCGAGGATCTCATCCTCTGATGGTTCATACTCATAAGAAGAACTTGATTTTTTTCCTGAAGCGATATCTGTTAACGGTAAAAGTTTCTTTTCCGTCAGATCGCTCTGAATGGCACTTACATAATGGTTGTAATACATGTAAAGCTCATCAAACGTACCGTCCGCATAAAGACCGACTGCCTTCGATGCGATTGCCTTAATTTCAGCAAAAGATGGCTGATCTGCCACACCTGTGATGCTGTCCAATATAGACATCTTACGGCTTTTGAAAAAGTTTACACCGACTTTACCTACAACGATCAATGCATACTCGTCAGGTGACTTGTGACGCTCTTGAATCGTGCGGTAAACGTGACGCAAAATATTTGAGTTATAAGCCCCTGCCAATCCACGGTCAGCTGTAATGACGAAGTAACCCGTCTTCTTAACCGGTCGTGTTAAAAGCATGGAATGTTTAGCGTTGCTCCCAGATGCAATGCTTCCAACCACTTCCTGGATTTTATCCACGTAAGGGCCGAAAGAACGTGCATTTTGCTCAGCACGGTTTAGCTTTGCGGCTGAAACCATCTCCATTGCTTTTGTGATCTGCATGGTCTTTTTGGTTGAGTCTATTCTTGCTTTTATATCTTTTAATGCCATTCATTTTCACCACCCTTGTAAAGGAAGTTCAAAGAATGCGGAAAACATTGCTGTCGAATTTCTTCGTTGGTTTTGTTTCTCCGGTTCTCATTTAGCTAACTAAAATCCGATCCTCGAAACTTCACCGCCTCGAACTTCTCCGCCCTGTTTGTCCTCTCTTTGAACACCCTCTTAATTTCCAAGCTGGTTGTACGTTCTAAGCAGTAATTTGCAAGAAACATACCTGTTGTTTATTTATAAAAAACTTACGCGAATGTCTTTTTGAACGCTTGAATTGCTGTGTCTAGGCTGTCGTCTTCTGGAAGTTTACCTTTTGTCTTGATTGCATCAAGAACGTCTTTAGAGTTTGCTTCCATGTGTGCGTAAAGTGCTTCTTCAAAGCGGCTTACATCTTCTACAGCTACATCATCAATGTAACCGCGAGTCAATGCGAATAGAATTGCAACTTGGTGTTCAACTTTTAGCGGCTTGTGAAGTCCTTGTTTAAGTACTTCTACTGTACGTGCACCACGGTTAAGTTTTGCTTGAGTTGCTTTATCAAGGTCAGAACCGAATTGAGCAAATGCTTCAAGCTCACGGTATGAAGCAAGATCCAGACGAAGTGTACCAGATACTTTACTCATCGCTTTAATTTGTGCTGCTCCCCCTACACGAGATACGGAGATACCTGCGTTGATCGCCGGACGAACACCGGAGAAGAACAAGTCAGATTGTAAGAAAATCTGTCCGTCTGTGATAGAGATAACGTTTGTCGGGATATAAGCAGATACGTCAGATGCTTGCGTTTCAATGAACGGAAGCGCAGTGATCGATCCGCCGCCTAAGTCGTCATTCAACTTCGCTGCACGCTCTAGTAGACGTGAGTGAAGGTAGAATACGTCCCCTGGATAAGCTTCACGGCCTGGAGGACGACGAAGCAGCAAGGAAAGTTCACGGTATGCAGCAGCTTGCTTAGAAAGATCATCATAAATGATCAAAACGTGCTTGCCGTTCCACATGAACTCTTCAGCCATAGATACTCCAGCATATGGAGCAAGGAACAACATTGGTGCAGGTTGAGAAGCAGATGCTGATACAACGATTGTGTAATCAAGCGCTCCGTGTGAACGAAGTGTTTCTACAACGCCAGCAACTGTTGATTCTTTTTGTCCGATCGCTACATAGATACAGATCATATCTTGATCTTTTTGGTTAAGGATCGTATCGATCGCTACAGCTGTTTTACCTGTTTGACGGTCACCGATGATAAGCTCACGTTGTCCGCGTCCGATTGGCACAAGAGCGTCAATCGCTTTAATACCAGTTTGCAAAGGCTCATGAACGGATTTACGCGCCATTACGCCTGGTGCTTTTTGCTCGATTGGGCGAGTCTTAGTAGTAGCAATTGGACCTTTGCCGTCGATAGGCTGTCCAAGAGGATTAACTACACGGCCAAGAAGCTCTTCACCTACAGGAACTTCCATGATGCGTCCTGTACGTTTTACTTCGTCACCTTCACGAATTTCTTGGTAAGGCCCAAGAATGATGATACCTACGTTGTTTTCTTCAAGGTTTTGGGCCATACCCATTACACCGTTAGAGAATTCAACTAGCTCACCAGCCATTACGTTATCTAATCCATGGGCACGGGCAATACCGTCACCGACCTGGATAACTGTACCCACATCATTAACTTCGATCTCAGACTGATAGTTCTCAATCTGTTTTTTTATTAAAGCACTGATTTCTTCAGCTTTAATGCTCATGAATTTCACCCCTATCCTTCTAGCTTCCGTGCGAAGCTAATTGACGTTCCATTCGATTCAACTTTCCGCTGATACTTCCGTCAAAAATACGGTTACCAATACGGATCTTAACGCCTCCAACAAGTGAAGGGTCAACAATATTATTAATGCGCAATGCTTTTTTACCGACTTTAGCAGCAAATGTTTGCTCCATTCTTGATAGCTCTTCGTCTGTTAAAGGACGAACAGAGTATACTTGTGCGTCAGCAATGCCTTGTGCCTCGTTTGCTAATTCAATGAACTGTGCCGCCATTTCTGTGATAAACAGATAACGGTTGCGATCTACCATTAAGAAGATCGTGTTCATTACAGGTGTCGAAAGTTCAGCCCCAATGCTCTCTTTGATCAATTCTTTCTTTTGACCCTTCGTAACTTTAGGGTGAGATAAAACTTTCTGAAGGTCTGTGTTGCTCTCTAAAACATGTTTCACAACGCGAAGTTCTGCTACTGTTTCTTCGAGTTTCGCAACTCCAGCGACATCAAAAAGTGCTAATGCATAACGTTTTGCTACGATTACTTTATCTTTGCTCATCGAGACTCGCCTACCTCTTGAAGGTATTCGTTAATGAGCTTCTCTTGACTGTTCTCGTCAAGTTCTTTTGCAATCACTTTAGAAGCGATCTTAACGGATAAAGCAGCAACTTCTGTGCGAAGTGTAGCAACCGCTTTTTCTTTTTCAGAAGCAATCTCAGCCAATGCACTTTCCTTCACACGCTCAGATTCTTCACGTGATGCTTTAATAATTGCTTCACCTTGAACTTCGCCTTGTTTTTTCGCATTATCGATAATTGCTTTTGCTTCTTCGCGTGCCTTTTTCAACTCTTCAACTTGCTCTTCAAGATAGCGTTTTGCTTCTTTACGAGAGTTTTCAGCCGCATCAATCTCACTGCTGATATGTGATTGGCGCTCCTTCATGATCCCCATCAACGGGCCCCAAGCGAATTTGCGCAACAATACTAATAGGATTAAAAATGCAGCCAACTGGTAAACGATATCACCTGTGTTCAAGCCTGCGTGTTCACCTGCAGCAGCACCTAGAATTAAGAATTGCACAGCATTTCCTCCTTTCAGTCGTCATACATAAGGAATGGCGAAGGGTAGTCCCATACACGGAAACTTGCTTCGCCATTATAGAAATCATAATAAACAATGCTTATTATGATTATTTAGATCCAAGTGCGATAAACGCAATAACTACACCGATGATTGGAAGTGCTTCAACTAACGCAACCCCGATGAACATTGTTGTTTGAAGAGTACCACGCAGTTCTGGTTGACGAGCGATCCCCTCAACTGTACGACCTACGATTAAACCGTTACCGATACCAGCACCAAGTGCCGCTAGACCTACCGCGATTGCAGCTGCAATAAGATTCATGATAAAATTTCTCCCTTCTGATTCCCCAAAAAATTTTTATGAAAATTCGTTTCTATGTATATAGAAACTTGATATTTCCCAAGATTAATGATCGTGGCTCACTTTGTGCGCCAGATAAACCATTGTCAGCATCGTAAAGATAAATGCCTGGATTGCTCCTACGAAAACGGAGAAACCTTGCCAAACGATCAATGGGAAAATCCCAAGAACGCCCGCAAAAATACCGATTTTCGTTAAGCCGACTAGAAGCCCTAAAAGCATCTCGCCTGCAAAGATGTTTCCGTAAAGACGAAGACCCAGCGTTAATGTGTTCGCAAACTCTTCAATGATCTTTAGCGGGAATAAGAACTTCATTGGTTTGAAGTACTCTGCTCCATATTCTTTGAATCCCTTCATCTTCACACCGTAATAGTGTGAAAGCACCACTACCATAACTGCTAGAGTTAATGTAATAGTCGGGTCTGCAGTAGGTGATTTCCACCATAAGTTTCCATCCACTGCCACTGCAAAAGGTAATCCCAGCATGTTGGCGACAAAAATATACATAATAAGTGTAAGTCCTAAAGCAAGAAAACGTCCGCCTGTTTGCCAGTCCATTGTGCTGTTGATGATTCCTTTTACGAAATCGACTACCCATTCAAGGAAGTTTTGCATTCCACCTGGTCGCATTGACAGAGTTCGAGTAGCCAGTACCGCAATAAGGAAAACAATAACGGATGAAACTGTGATCATCAGTACGTTAGACATGTTAAATGTCAAACCGATAAATTCTTTTGTAACTGCACCATGTTCCATCTATGTTCACCTCTTTTCCTTTGGAGTACGTATAGCAATAGTTAGTGAATCTATTAACATGATAATGTAGATTGAGACCAATCCAATTACCACACTTAATAAATGAAAATGTTCTGGGTATTTCATCGCGATGAGCACCGCTAACCCAGCGAGCATGAGTCTGGAAAGTGAACCGAGCGTCTTCACTTTTCTTTTTTGGATAACCGCTTGTCCAAGTCGTTCGATCTTCGCATACATACTCCATAAGTTATAGAGGCTGAACACAGTACCGAGAGCTAGTCCTAAAAATATCGACTTATAGGGCGTTAACGCATAACCGAGGAAAAAAATTGAGAGTACATACAAAGTGTACTTTATGTATCTAAAGAAAACTGATTTGTACTCATTCATCATTGCCCGTCCCCTGAAAACTTCGATATTAAGCGGATCATTCCGAAAACACCTGTTCCAAGACCTAGAAACAACCCGATGATAAGGAAAAGTGGAGTCGTACCAATGGCTTCATCCAGCCATTTTCCTCCAAAAAGTCCAATTAAAATACAACCAACAAGCTGAGAAAGAATGCCAGTCATTAAAGCCATTGCTTTATAGGGGCGTTTCCCGTTGCTCATAAGGCGGACTCCTTCCAATTCGGAAATAGGTAATATTTTCATCAAGAAAATTTATGAAAAACCCTTGAAATGACAAGAATGTAAACCTTACCATATTCCCTTTGTAAGAATACAATAGTGACATTTCTATGTCAACGACTTACGGGACGGTTTATTAAATAAATTGTGGAAATTTTGTGGCTTGTTTTATTTGTTTATTATTCACTTTGTTTACTATCTTCTTCCATCTTTTGCTTCTATCTGAATAAATAAACCTATTTGATAAATACTTACATTAAATATATGGAAGGAGCTTAGTTATAATGAAGCAGAAAGCAACAATTTTTATGATTATTTTTGCTCTTTTTTTATCCGTGGGCTGTATGAAAAAAGAAGATAAAAAGACTTCAATGCCGAAAAGAGAAAATATGGGTACGTACGATGCCCAAAACAGAAATACACCACTGAACGTTGATACGAATTTAAGCAGAAAAGATTATGCCAAGTGGGGCAAGCTTGCGCTGGAGGAAACAAAAAAAGAGTATCCGAACAGCCGGATCAGCGACTATCAATACGATGTACGCCGAATAGCACCTGATGGAACCATCACCGATTGGTTTGATTTTACGGTTTATCAAAAGAATAGGAAGCATCTCGTAAAAGTCGGAGTTATGCATTCAGAGGACAAGCTTATCGATTATAAGTTTGAAGAAAGAACATAATTGATATGAAAAAAGCTCTAGTTCCGAGTTTGGAATTAGGGCTTTTTTGATGGAAGTAAGATTCATTAGTGATGTTGAGCGAAAAAATGGCTTATTCAAAGCGAAATTTCAGCTCCCGTTATCATAATTCCAGACTTTGTGATGATAATTCCAGATTTTTAGCCGATAATTTCAGATTTAACGCTCATAATTCCACACTTTTAATGAATATGTTCGACAAACCGATGACCACTTCTTACGTAAAAACGATGCGAATATCGCTAGTTTTTTTGTGATGAGTATGAGGATTTTCCGTAATTGAGTCTCTTTCGTATCGAATTGAGTCTCTTCGAAAAGGAATTGAGTCTCTTTTCATCATAATTGAGTCTTTTGACAAATTTCGACAATTTATCTTCAAAATAAAAACCCCTCTGAAAAATATTCCGAGGGGTTTCTTACAATTTATTTTGTTCCGAACAAACGGTCGCCAGCGTCACCTAGGCCAGGAACGATGTATCCGTGGTCGTTTAATTTTTCATCTAATGCTGCTAAGAAAATATCAACATCCGGGTGCTCTTCCTGAATGACTTTTACACCTTCAGGAGCTGCAACTAGGCACATAAGCTTAATGTTCTTTGCACCGCGGTTTTTAATCGATGTGATAGCCGCAGATGCAGATCCGCCTGTTGCTAGCATTGGATCGATTACGATGAAGTCACGCTCTTCTACATCAGTTGGAAGCTTCACGTAATATTCAATCGGTGTTAATGTTTCAGGGTCACGGTACAAACCAACATGTCCAACTTTTGCAGCCGGGATCAGTTTAAGGATTCCGTCAACCATGCCAAGACCCGCTCTAAGGATTGGTACTAGCCCTAATTTTTTTCCGGCGATTGTTTTCATTGTTGCTTCAGCTACTGGCGTTTTCACGGTTACTTCCTGCAATGGAAGGTCACGCGTAATTTCAAATGCCATCAGCCCTGCTACTTCGTCTACAAGCTCGCGAAATTCTTTTGTACCCGTGCGTTCGTCTCGAATGTATGTTAATTTATGCTGAATTAACGGGTGGTCCAGGACGTATACATTACTCATGTTAAAGCACCTCTCCTTTATGTATCTTTTTATTCTTTTCGTTCATTTCTAAAAGCATCTCTAGAATTGTACAGAAAATCATCATCCACTTCAAGCGAAATCAAGATAATATCAATAAAGGTTTAACTCCAAATATTTCATATCAATCACATCTACTACTATACCCCTTTTTTCGGATGGAAATTATAGCCTAGTTTAAGCAAAAAAGAGTATTGGCAGCTCCCAATACTCCAACACCAGCTGTTTTCATCTCTATAGAGACCTTATTCTGCTTTCCCGCTCCATCTAAAAAATTTTGAAGACAGCACGATCGAAACCACTGAGATACACGATAATACGATTACGGGCGTCATGTTTTCCCATATAGGTGATGTGTTCCACGTTGCACGGACTAACTCGATTACATAGTACAAGGGGAGCACCTTAGCGACATACTGAAGAACATCAGGCATCATTTCCAGTGGAAACGTGGCACCTGATAAAAAGAGCATCAAGTTTAAAAAGAGTGAACTGATCGCCGCTGCTGTTCCTACGTTTTTTGCTAATGACGTTAGAAAAAGCGCGAATGGAAAGAATGAGACGATGCTTAAAAAGAGTGCAATCAAAGTACTTCCTAAATAGGCAGGAGCTTTTAGATCAAACATTAGTGCTCCGAAAACAACAAGAACGACTGCCGAAAAACTAAAAATTACCGTTCCTTGGATGGTGTGAGCAAAAAGAATTTTCCATGGTGCGAGCGGAGTAGACTGATATCTTCTAAGAACGCCGGTTTCGCGATAGCCGGCAAGAACGGTACCTAATGTAAAAAAAGCTGTGGTAACAATGTTCACTCCGATCCAAGAAGGAATGTACAAGCTGGCAAAAGATAATCCTCCCATTTCTTGATTATTGAACATCGAGCCAAAGAGCCAAATCATAAGTACAGGAAATAAAAATGTCCAGAAAACCTGCAGTTTATCGCGAAAAAACATTTTCGTTTCAAGTACTGTCAATTGCCATAGTGCCGTCATGCCGATTGCCCTCCCTCCAAATAGTGCACAAACAAGTCATCTAAAGTGCCTCTTTCAAATTTAAAATCCGAAATGTGATAATTCCCTTCTTGTGCTTCTTTAAAAAGATAATACGAACATGTTTGAAGATCCTCCGCATAAATGCGGTAGGAATCCTGATCCCCGTCATGTTCTACTTTTATAATGCCGGCAAGACCCTTCAATTGATCTATTGGAAAATCTGGACTTCGGAAACTTAAGAAATGAATAGATAAATCTTCAACCAGCCTGCCCGGTTCATCCAGCGCACGTAGTTCTCCGTTATAAATCATCGCTACCCGGTCACAAAGTTTTTCTGCTTCTTCCATGTAATGAGTTGTAACGACAATTGTCGTTCCTTCGTCCCGCAATGAACGAATGATGTCCCACATTTCTCTTCTTGCATGCGGATCGAGCCTCATGCTCGGTTCGTCTAGAAATAGGATGTCAGGTCTATGTAGTGTCGCAAGCGCCAATGTTACACGCTGTTTCCATCCACCCGATAAGTCATCAAAGTACGTATTCATTTTTTCTTCAAGTCCTAAAAGTTTAATAATATGATCGTTCGTATTATCTTGATCATAAATCGACCCAAAAAGCTGGATTGCTTCTTTTATCTTCATTTTTTTCTGAATGGATGTTGCTTGAAATTGAACACCGATCCTGTTGTTCAATTTTTTCCGGTCTTTTTCTGGATTCATTCCTAAAACTAAGACTTCCCCTTCGTCCTTTTTGCGGAGTCCCTCTAGAATTTCAATCGTGGTTGTTTTTCCAGCGCCATTTGGCCCGATAATGCCGAATATTTCACCTTTTTTTACAGAAAAAGAAAGATTGTTTACCGCCTTAGTCGATCCGTACATTTTACTTAAGTTTTTGACCGAAATAACTTCTACCATAAACACCACTCCCCCTTTCCTTAATCTTACATTATGCATGAGCACCATTCAAAATTTTCCATTTTTTATTTTCTGATTGTAAAGCTGTTATTAAGGAGCTGTAAAAGATACGATATTCCTTTTATTTACAGCGATTGGACCCTAGTTTTATACAAATCTTCCACGAACGCTATAGAAGCGAAATAATTAAACAGTTTAAATATATGTTTACGGAGAGGATGTAAAGGTGAATACACTAAAAACCAACAAAGAATATTTCAATGAAATTCACTTTTTAAGAGCGTTTGCGTGTATAGGTGTACTTTTTGTGCATATTTCAGCAACCTATTTCACTCAGGCAGGAGAAGTTTTTAACTCGTTTACGTACTTCTTTAATCAGATCGGGCGTTTTGGCACACCAACATTTGCGGTTATCAGTGGATTTTTACTTTTTAATCAAGTGAATAAAAAAGGATTTCACTTTAAGAAGTTTGCGGTTTCTCGGACAACGAAAATCATCATGCCATTTGTCATCTGGAGTATTTTTTATCAATTCGTAACTGTGTTTCTTGTCGGGGCTAAATTACCAGAAGATCCTAAAGTTCTTTTATATAACTTTACAATGGGTGAATCTTTTTACCATCTGTATTTTATGGCGATTGTTGTTCAATTTTATTTCATTTTCCCTATTTTACAGTTCATTCGAAACGGCTATGGCTGGTGGATTGGTTTGCTCGTATCTGCAGCAGTCAGCCTTTACTTTTCAAACGTAACTGAGGTTCCTATCTTTACAGGTATACTTGAACGAGTCATTATCGATAAGGTATTTCTATTACACTGGATTTTTTATTTTATTTTTGGGGGATTCATGGCTTACTATTGGAAGCCTATCTCTCTGTGGTCAAAAAAATACTCACATATACTAGCTCTATCCGTTATTGCTATTTATATTGGAGCAGTAGTTGAATATAAGATGATTGGTTCTGTTTCCTCACAAAGAGAAACGAACCTGATTAACATTCCTTTATTAAGCTTTGCAACGATCGGTTTGTATTATTATTTAGCGAAGTTCGATTGGATAAAAAACTCCCTTCAGACGATCGGACAGTTTTCGATGGGGATTTATTTAATTCATCCTTTTACCTTAATCATGCTAAAAAAGGTTCTTCCTGCTGACGTTTGGCAGACAGAGATGATGCCGATTATGTTCTTTGTCGTCCTTTTCGGAACACTTGCATTCGTGAAAATCATTCAGCAGCTGCCAAATGCTCAATACATTATTCCGATACCTGCTAAAAGAAAAGCAACGGATCAACCTATACAAAGAAAACCAGTTTCTGCTTAGAAACTGGTTTTCTTTAGACTGTTTTCGTAATCTTTGTTGTTCTTGAAAGCAGTTGATTTCCGCGCTGGTTTGCTCGCTTTCCGCGGGGTGTGCGGTGAGCCCATTCGTCGCCATGCGACATTGAATGGTCTCACCTGTCCCACTGATCCCGCTGGAGTCTCGCACCTTGCTCTCCTATCAACTTGTACATGAAGTCTCTTTACACCTATGACATCAAGCAACAATCTTTTAGAAAAAGCCTTTCTTTCTCACATCTATTTTATTCGTAAAGCTTGTATTTTCCTGCTAGTTTTTCTACTCTTGCTTCTGCGTCTTTTAGTACTGTTTCATCTTCAACGTTTTTCAATACAGATGCCATGATAGATGCGATCTCATCCATATCTTCTTCTACAAATCCGCGTGAAGTAACAGCTGCTGTTCCAATACGGATTCCGCTTGTTACAAACGGGCTTTCTTTATCGAATGGAATCGTGTTTTTATTAACCGTGATTCCGATATCATCCAGCGCTCTTTCAGCAACTTTACCAGTTAACGCAAGCTCGCTTACGTTGATCAGAATCAGATGGTTGTCCGTTCCGTCAGAAACGAGTGTCAGTCCTTCTTTTTTCAAAGAATCTGCAAGACGTTTTGCGTTTTTCACGATTTGTTCTGCGTATTGTTTAAACTCATCAGTTAATACTTCACCGAACGATACCGCTTTTGCAGCGATCACGTGCATTAATGGTCCGCCTTGAATTCCTGGAAAGATCGATTTGTCGATTTTTTTCGCGTACTCTTCTTTACATAAAATCATACCGCCGCGGGGTCCGCGAAGTGTTTTATGCGTTGTTGTTGTAACAAAGTCAGCATAAGGCACTGGATTTTGGTGAAGACCAGCTGCAACAAGTCCTGCAATATGAGCCATGTCAACCATTAAGTAAGCTTCAACTTCATCCGCAATTTCACGGAATTTCGCGAAATCGATCGCACGAGGATACGCACTTGCCCCTGCAACGATCATTTTGGGACGATGCTCGAGAGCTTTTTGACGAACATCTTCATAATCAATTAAGTTCTTTTCTTTATCAACACCGTATTCAACAAAATTGTATTGAACACCCGAAAAGTTTACTGCACTTCCGTGAGTTAAGTGGCCGCCGTGAGATAAGTTCATCCCAAGAACAGTATCACCAGGCTCTAGAACTGTGAAATAAACAGCCATGTTTGCTTGAGCGCCTGAGTGCGGCTGCACGTTTGCGTGTTCCGCTCCGAAAATTTTCTTCGCACGGTCTCTTGCAAGGTTCTCTGTCACATCGACATGTTCACATCCGCCATAATAGCGGCGTCCTGGATACCCTTCTGCGTATTTATTCGTTAAAACGGAGCCTTGAGCTTCCATTACGGCTTGGCTTACAAAGTTTTCAGAAGCAATTAATTCTATTTTCGTACGCTGGCGATGCAGTTCGTCCATGATGGATTGATAAACTTCTTGATCAGCTGATTGTAAATGTTTCATTTTTCGCTTCCCCCTCACCTTATGTCTAAAATTTTTTGTGTAACATACGTCTTCTATATTACACATTTCTGCTCCAACTTGTAAGAGTTTTGCGCAATCTTTCACAAACGTTTGAAAATTCATTTTATTTGTATACCTTTTCCATGATATGATGGACTAAACGAGAGAGATAGAAGATTTTAAAGGGGAGTCATACATCATGTTGAAAAAATGGTTTGGAGCAAGTCTCCTTATTTTAGTATTAGCCTTAACGGGTTGCAGTGAGGATAAAGCAAAACCAGAAGAAAAACCGAAGTCTGAGCAAAAAGAAAAAAATACAACAGCCGATAAAATGGAGAAACAGCAAGCAGACGTCATCAAGCACATGAAGAAAACGGCAGTAGTGCTTGATCCAAAAACGCTGGAATCCGATTCAAATGCATACGACAAGAAAATCATTAAAGCAACTGGTACAGTAAGTTCAGAAGCGCAAAAAATGGGTGGCAGCTTTGAATTCAAAGTAGGCGACGCGAAGTATAAGGTTATGAATTTTACGATGGATAATTCTATTGCTCAAGGTGCTGAAATCACGATCTACGGCAATGTAAAAAATGGCAAAGATGCTAAAACGGGATTACCTACCTTAAATGCTACTTATGTAGAATAGAAAAGAGCGGATTATTGTCCGCTCTCTTTTTTATTTTGGAAACGATGGATAATCGGATAAAGCGGCTTGATCGCTTTGGACAAACCTTCATAAATACCGAATAATTCTTCATAGATTTCTTTATTTTCGGGATTTGGCTGAACCGCCTCATATTGCTTCGTTTCTTCCTTCACTTCTTGCAGTTCGCTCGTCAATCCGATTGCAAATCTGCCTAGAAGAACTGCCCCAAGGCACGAGCTCTCTGTATTCTGCGGAATCGATACTTCTTTTTGAAAAACATCTGCCAGGATTTGCTTCCATATAGCCGATTGCGTGAACCCGCCTGTCGCGAAAATTTTTATGTCGTCCGTTTGTGTTTTTACAAGATTGTACACGGAATAGAGATTTAATATCGTACCTTCTAACACTGCCCGAACGAGATGTGCTTTTTTGTGGCGTAAAGTTAATCCAATAAACGATCCTTTCGCCTGCGCATCCCATAAAGGCGCCCGCTCGCCTGTTAAGTGAGGGAGAAACACCAATCCTTCAGCCCCAGGAGGAACTGACTCTGCGTATTCCGATAAAGTTTCATACTCTTCTTCTTCATCAGCTTTTTCTTGTAAATGATCTTTTTCTTGTAAAAGATCATGAACCCATTGAAACGCAATTCCTCCGTTATTGACTGGACCACCGGACACCCAGTGGTTTTCTGTGAGCGGATAACAAAAGGTTCGGCCTTCCTCGTCCAAAAAAGGCTTTTGTGAAGTAGTTCGAATTGCCCCGCTTGTTCCGATCGTAACGGCAATATCTCCAGGGGAAATCGCTCCTACACCGAGATTCGACAACGGACCATCTGTTGCTCCGATGACCACTTTCACGTCAGAGCCGAGACCGCAATCCGCTGCAATACTCTCAGACAACTGTTCCCAAAAATAAGTAGTTGGCTGGATTTCGGGCAGTCTTTCAGCTGTCACACCAGCCATCTTTAAAGATTTTTCATCATACTGCAACGTTTCCATGTTCCACAGCCCAGTTGCTGCGGCTGAAGCATAATCAGTCACCCACTCGCCAAACCAGTGGAAAAGTATGTAATCTTTAATTCCTGCGAACTTAGCAGCCTTTGAAAAAATTTCGGGCTGTTCTTTTTTCAGCCACATTAATTTAAACAACGGAGTCATTGGATGTACGGGCACGCCAGATCTTTTGTATAGTTCAAGGCTTTCGGTACTTGTCTTTTCTTGCATCACATAAGGTTCACTGCGCGTATCTGCCCACGTAATACTATTCGTTAACGGATTCCCTTCCGCATCTACTGCGATTAAGGAGTGCATCGCCGTACTAAACGATATAAAGCCGATACGATTCGCCATATCCGCACTTTTCTTTACGGTTTCTTTCAATGAGTGAAGAACCGCTTCGTAAATTTCATCAGGGTCTTGTTCGGCCGCCCCTGGTTCTTTTGATAACAAAGAATATTTTTTTGAATGGTGTGCAACAGCAGCACCTGATTCATCAAATAAAACAACCTTTGTGCTCGATGTTCCGATATCAATTCCAATTGCATAATCTTTCAAAATGTACTGCCCCTTTCAAACGCTATAAAAAACTTAGCTGACGCAAGGACATTCCTGCTAGTGCACCTAAACTTGTAAATCGTCGCAATCCTTCCTTGTTTCTTAAAGTACAAAAAGAAAATGCGGTCATGTTCTCTATCTCTTATTCTAATCATTAATGCTATAAAGAATCCTAACATAAAAACTAAGGGCATCCGAATTAAAGAGTACCCCATTCCTGTCATAATCCTGTATGCTAGGATTAATAAAAATACCAAATGATAGGAGATGTGTTTCACTTGACCACTTTACAAATCCGCCCTGCTGTGAAAGAAGATCTGGATCAGCTTCGAGCTTTGATGTTTTCGTACATCGTTGATTTTTATAAAAGTAAATGGCCAGATAGTGAAAAGGTTGATGAACTTATTGTTCATCTGTTAGAAAATCCGAGCACCGGCAAACAGTTTGTCGCAGAAACGGAAGACGGAAAGCTAGCCGGATTCGCCACTCTCTATTACTCGTTCAGCACAACGCGAGTGAAGAAAATAGCGATTTTGAACGACCTTTTCGTAGATTCCTCGTTTCGTGGAGAGGGATTGGGCGAGGAGTTGTTTCAGCAAGTGCTGGCTTATACAAAAAATGAAGGTTTTGCTTATATGTCATGGCAGACCGCTGCTGAAAATAAGCCTGCTCAGGCACTTTATAGCAAAATGGGCGGAAAAAACATCAATCCAGAGTGGATTCATTACGAAATTGAACATAATTAGGAATCTTGGCAGCCGCCAAGCCTCTTTTTTTTGTTTGATTGCTCGTATGGGTTAATCAATCCCGCGAAAAATCGTGTTAATCCCACGAATTTTCGGATAATCCCGCGAAAAGGTTACATAATCCCGCGAAAATTTTAATAAATCCGCGAATCGACATTATTCGCCAAAATTCGACACCTGCGCCAACAAAAGATTCGACCCCGCGGGGAAATCCCAACAACTCACAAAAATAAAAAAGCCCTCATCAGGAGGGCTTTTCAAATTTAAAAACACCGTATGTCTTCTTTGCTCGGATAGACTGCGCGTTCGCCGCCGATCAGCTTCGGTCGTGTTTTTGCCAGCGTCACATGGGCTTCGCCGACTTTTTTCACTTCGCTTCTCACAGGAACGGCAACATGCTTGAGGTGCATACCGATAAAGGTGTCACCGATATCTATGCCTGCGTCCGCTTTTATATATTCAACGATTACGGGCTCATTCATATGGTGAAAGGCGTGTGTAGCCAGTGCACCGCCTGCTGAACGAGCGGGAACAACCCGAACCTCATCATAGCCTCTTTTATCTGCTTCCTCACGCTCCATGACGAGAGCGCGGTTTAAATGTTCACAGCATTGAATGGCTAAAGCGACACCTGTTTCTTCTTGGAACGCTACAATACCGCGGTATAGCGCACCTGCTGTGTCCATTGTGCCTGACGTACCAATTCGTTCTCCAATTACTTCGCTCGTACTTGCACCTACCACTAATAATTGTGAAGATCTTAATTGTGCTTGTTTTTGCAAATCATGCAAAACACTCAGGACTTGGTCTTGAATCTGTTGGAGCTCGTCGCTCATTTGTGGTCTTCCTTTCGTTTTTGGGTCAAAAGTTATTGACCTTCATATTGAGAGATTTTGTCCACTCGGCGACCGTGGCGTCCGCCTTCGTATTCAGTTGTCAGCCACACTTTTGCAATTTCTAAAGCGAGACCTGGACCGATGACACGTTCACCCATGGCGAGCACGTTGCTGTCGTTATGCTGTCTCGTTGCCTTTGCACTGAACAGATCATGAACAAGCGCACAGCGGATTCCTTTTACTTTGTTTGCTGCAATACTCATTCCGATTCCCGTTCCGCAAATTAAGATTCCACGATCCGCTTCACCGTTTGCTACTTTTTCAGCTACAGGAATGGCATAGTCGGGATAATCGACAGATGTGCTGCATTCACAGCCAACATCTTCTACTTCCATGCCAAGTTCTTCAATCATGGCGATAATTTCTTTTCGTAATTCGACTCCAGCGTGATCTGAACCTATTGCTACTTTCATGCTGAATAGCACCTGCTCTCTCATCTTTTTTCCATTATATTCTGTCCAGATTGCCTATTCAATGTCATTGCACACCAATTTAGGACAGCCTCATTCGATTATGATTCACTCATGAGTCATATCGTCTTTTTTCACTAATTTTTCAATAAGCGCTTCAATTTCGTCTCTTGTTTCTTTATAAATATCCAGCGGTCCGCCAAAAGGGTCCATGATATCTAGCGACGGGACCGTGTTCTCAAGTGCCATTCGTCTTTCAACGAGTGGTCTGACGGCTTCGGCAAACCCTTTTTTCACGTCTTCACTCTCCGAATCTTTTCCCATAAACTCAAGCTTAATCATCTCAATCTCTGTATACAGCTGATAAATTTCTTCTATCTTCTGCTTCTCATCATCGTCGAGAACGTACTCTTTTAATGTATAAGTCTTATTTACCGCATCTGGCCACTTTCCAACAAGCGCATGTTTGTGGTTCTCCGTCATTGTTAAAATCAAATCTGCCCAGCTGATCAAAAATTCAGAGACACTTTGGGACTGATGGTTTTCTTTAATTTTTCTCTCTTTTAATGCGTGAGAAGCGTTCGAACTCATAACCGCTCCGTTTCCCGCGTACACACCAGCTGATTTTACATGAAACTTCCCTTTGCCTTTTTCACGCAAAAGAGCTTCCGCCATCGGACTTCGGCATGTGTTCCCAGTACAGATAAATAACACATTCATGGGGTGTCACCTCATATTCTAACTTTCCCTATTTTTATGAATAATAACGGATATCTCTAGTATAGTAAAAACGAAATGCTCTGAACCACTATTTTTAAAGTAAACTTGTATGACAGCGTGTCTTTTTTCATCAGACTTAGCTGCACTTACACTTTCTTAGCGTATTAAAACGGCAAAAGAATTTTCATGCCGAATGCCAGCAATATACAGCCGCCGAGTGCCTCACTATACGATCCGAGCCATTTTTGAACTTTTCTTCCCATCATCAGCCCCAGCCAAGTCAACAGCATGCTCATAAATCCAAACATGAAGATCGTGACCCATGTTTTTGCACCGTAAATCCCTAAACTGAGTCCGACTGAAAAACTATCAAGACTTGCACTTAACGCAAATACTAACAGACCAATTCCTACTGGGTGAACAAAAGGTTCGTCGCTTTTGGAAAAAGAAGAACGAATCATGGTCAGTCCCAAAATGACGAGCAAAATGCCCCCAACTACAGCGGCGATACTTCCAAAATGAACCGAGATTTCCTTGCCGATTGTCATACCGCCAAGCGGCATCAGCATGTGGAACAAACCAATTGTGATTCCTATTTTCATAATTTGATTTATCCTAAGTGACAGCATCCCCATACCCAGACCGATCGAAAAGGCATCCATTCCGAGTGCAAAGGACATAAACCATAGTGTCATCCATTCCCCCATCGTCCCCAAAATCGCTTCCACCCCTTTATCGCTCACTACTCTCAGCCTATGCATGTCTTTTTTTAAAAAGACTACAAAAATATACAAGCTGTAGAACGTTTAAGAGATGAAGACTTTCACAGGGCTGAGAAGGGATAAACCGATTGATAGCGTATATAAAATGTATAATAACTTTTCTTCGCTAAAGGGAGGAACGAACATGGTCCATAACGCATCGGCCATTCCGGCAATAGGAGAAAAACCGTGGCAGCTTTCCCCATATAAAACCGGTATTTCCCAACAAAAAAGCATGACTTTCCGCTTCATCAAAAAAGACGGCTCCATCATAATGACGGAGAGTGAAGGAGAACTTTTTGACTTGTTCGGGCTCAAGCAAAAAGAAGTGCTGCAAAAAAAGATTGAAGAAATCTTCCCGCCTGAAATGGCCGATTTTAAAAGAAAGGTATATGAACGGGCATTGAACGGAGAAAGCCTGACGTATGAAAGCGAACTGAACGGCATTCCTTTTTTAGCGGCAATCGGACCGGTCCATAAAAACGGAGTCATCGAAGAGGCTTACGGTTTTTGTGTCGATTTAAGCGACAGGATACGGATTGAAACGCAGCTTGCCGAAAGTGAACAACGCTTCCGTTCCCTAATGGATCATAATATCGATGCCTTGTTTTCATTGGATTTAGACGGGAAATTCACAACCGTTAATCAAGCTTGCACCGAGCTTACAGGCTATGACGAAAAAGAACTGCTGAATATGACTTTCGATCCGCTAATGATGCCTAATCGAAAATCATTGGCGATCGACAATTTTAAAGATGCGCTGCTAGGAAACTCTCAAATGCACGAAGTCCTCATTCGTCAAAAAGGCGGGGGTATTCGTCAAGTTACCTTTACACTCACACCGATCATTGTTCTTAATCAAGTTCATGGAGTTTTCGGGATAGCAAAAGACGTTACCGAAAAACGAGAAGCCGAAAAAGAATTGAGGGAAACAAAAGAATTGCTGGAAGCGGTCATCTATCACTCCAGCGATGCTATTTCTGTCATCCACCTAAAAAATTTCTCGGTAAAATTGAATCCTGCTTTCGAGCAGATCTATGGCTGGTCTGAAAATGACTTAGTCAACCTTTCTTCACATATGCTCCCCGTCGTGCCAGAGGACAAGGCCGCGGAATCAGAACGGCTCATGACAATCGTAAAACATGGAGGCTATGTGAAAGCGGTAGAAACGATCCGTTTAACGAAAAGCGGCAAGCGGATAAATGTCAGTCTTTCGCTTAGCCCGATTTATGACGAAAGCGGCGAGGTTGTTGCCCTGTCCGCGATTTCACGCGATATTACAGATAAAAAGCTAAAAGAAAAAGCGTTAAAAGAAAGTGAAGAAAAGTACCGAATTATAGCGGAAAATACAAACGATTTAATAGGTGTTGTCGACCTAAAAGGAAATGTAAAATATTTTTCTCCTTCTAACCGGCTGCTGCTTGGCTTCGATCCATCCCTTTATGACGGAAAAAGAATTCAAGGATTTTTCCACCCGGAGGATCGGCCAAAAGTAAGAATCGCCATAAATGAAATGGTCAATACACAAAAGCCCGTGAAGTTCGAAGTAAGATGCAAGCATGCTCATGGACACTGGGTAACACTGGAGGCAAACGCGACTCCCATACTAAATGATAATGATCAGCCTGCTTCTTTTGTTGTTGTTGCCCGTGATCTTACTGAGAGGAAAAAGACGGAAGAAATGCTGCGGAAATCCGATAAACTCTCCGTACTCGGCCAGTTAGCTGCTGGTGTTGCTCACGAAATCCGCAATCCACTCACGTCTATTCGAGGATTTTTACAGCTGCTTCAAACAAAAGCGACTGAAAATGAAGAATACTATCAAATCATGCTGTCTGAACTTGATCGAATAAACAGCATTGTCGGTGAATTCATGCTTCTTGCTAAACCGCAAGCGATGAATTTTATGAAAACCGACTTAAGGCTGCTGCTGAATCATGTCATATCAATTCTTGATACCCAAGCCATTTTAACAAATGTGCAGATTCACTTTGAATGTGAATCTGACACCCCTGAAATCTGGTGTGTGGATAACCAAATTAAGCAAGTGTTTGTTAACATGTTGAAAAACGCGATAGAAGCTATGCCAACTGGCGGTTCTGTACATATCAATCTCAAAAAACAGGGAGATCATGTGATTACGTCTTTCAAAGACCACGGCTGCGGAATATCTGAAGAGCGCATTGCCACGTTAGGTGAGCCTTTTTATACAACAAAAGAAAAAGGCACAGGCCTCGGGCTTATGATCTGCTATAAGATTGTTGAAAACCATTACGGCAAAATCTTAATCGATAGTAAAATAGACGAAGGAAGCACTTTTTCCATCATGCTTCCGATCGAAAAAAACAAACCCGCGACAGAATAAATCGCGGGTTTTTCTTCGTTTGGGATTGATGCAGAGCCCAGATCGTCTGACCGCTTATTTTCGGTATGGCGCTCGTATTTCTCGTATGGCGCGTTCAGCGAGTATAAATCTCGCTGAACACGCAGCGATTAATAGAAAAAGGACCCGAAATAGCGCATCTTCTGCACCTTCCTAAGTCCTTTTTCTGAAGTTACTACTCTTTTATCACATTGCCGCCAGCCGATTTTTCTAAACGGTTCATGATCGCCACGCCTACTCCAGTCTTCGGAAAAACCTCTCCAAAAATCTTATCCACACCCGCTTCATTAAACGAACGAAGTGCTTCGTATAAATGCTGAGCTACTGTTTCTGGCTCCGACCGCTTACCGGCAGGGATCACGGCATCTGCCTTATAAGAAGAAACTCTTTCTTCTGTTGTTAATATCCCGATTTTCTTTCCGGCTCGCCTTTCGTTATCCACAAGCTGCTGAATAAATTCCGCAGAACCGTCTACTAAAACAAAGGGTGCATCAGGTGCATAATGTGTATATTTCATACCTGGCGATTTTGGTGCCAGTTCTTTGTTTTCAATTCCCGGATCAACTGCAACGTTTCCGCTGCCAACTACCTTTTCCAAGTCCTCTAAAGTAACTCCGCCAGGTCTTAAGATCGTTACTTTTTCCCCTGTGCACTCTACGACTGTTGACTCTACGCCTACACCAGTAGAACCGCCGTCAACAATTCCTGGTATCCTGCCTTTTAAGTCTTCGTAAACATGGTCAGCTGTTGTTGGACTCGGCTTGCCCGAAAGATTAGCACTTGGCGCAGCAAGTGGTACGCCAGATGCTTCAATTAAAGCTAATGCCACGGGATGATCCGGCATTCTGACGGCAACTGTGGATAACCCTGCCGTAACTTTTTCGCTAACGTGTTTGCCTTTAGGTAATACAATCGTCAACGGTCCCGGCCAGAAGGCGTTCATCAGCATTTCGACCGAGTCAGGAACGGAAGATACAAGTCCATCCAACTGTTTTCGGCTGGATATGTGAACAATTAACGGATTATCGCTCGGTCTTCCTTTCGCTTCAAAAATACGTGAAATCGCCTGATCACTCTCGGCGTTCCCCGCTAATCCATATACGGTTTCTGTAGGTAATGCTATCACTTCATCTTTTTTTATCCACAAGGATGCTTGGATAACTTGTGGATGAGTTGTTAAATTTTTTTCGTTTTTATCCACAAACCAACGTTCAGTTTGGAATGATTTCATGATTTTAACCCTTTCTACTGCTCAGGTTAACCTTATTTCTAAATGGTCTATGCACAAAACTTTTATATCCACAGAGTTATGCACAATTTGTCTTAAAATGTGGACAAGTTGTTGAAAACTCATTATGAATCTAATGCGTATGCTAAAAGCTCTGCTCCTGACGCTGCATTATTTTTTACATGATCCGCATTTTTGATATGTGAAGGTACTTGATCTTTTGGAACGATTTTAAAAGATAAAGCTTCAAACATATGAACGGCTTTTGTAAGCAAGTAAAGAGTCTCGACTCCTTTATCTTTTGAGTATACCAAAATTTTATCGATCAGTTTAAGGAGAAGCGTTTCAGATGAATACTTCTGCTTTAATACAAAGGACCTGAGCAGCCCATCATTTCCGATCCGTTCAAGACCGACTGTCCCGATCGTTTCTCCTTCTCCGCTCACAACAACTAAGTAATTTTCGATGCTGTCTGTAATCCCTTCAGACTGAAGCCCCGCCTTTCCTACGAGCTGCAGCAGATCTTTCGCTTCGTGCCTCATCGCTTGCCTTATAATAATTGTCATCTCAACCTCTCCCTTACTATTGTAGCAGTCAACTGACTGTTTTCTTATTTTTTAAACGCTCTTTTCTAGAAGATTGTTGCTTTGGAACATCTTGTTACTTTTCTCCTTTGACAAGTTGATTGGAGTGCAAGGTGCGAGACTCCTGCGGGACAGGCGGGCAGGTGAGACACTTAAGAGTGAAACGTACGAATGTGGCTCACCGCCTGCCCCGCGGAAAGCGAGCAGCCTGGAACGGAAATCAACCACTTAAAAGACGATCAATGCGAAAACATTCTTTTTAAATGAAAAGAAGGCTTACCTCCAGTTAAGGCTTACCTTCATTTTTTATAATCTATGAAAATAGGGAGGAAGTTATGCAGAGATTTAAGAGAATAGCGAACCGACTGCTTTTACTAGGCTGCTGAATAGTTCTACGACAAAGAATTTCGTTTCGATTTGGTCTGAACTTGAATCTGGCTGATCTTGTGTTTGGTCTGCAGAAGCAACAGCAGCATTATCTGTTTTCCCGTCTTTGTCTTCCTTTACAGCATCACCATTTTCAAAGTCTAAGAAACATAGCGGTGGAAAAAGCACACACCACCAGTTCTTGCCTTCTCCTTCACCAAGCTTGATCAGTACTGCTTCATATTTACCAGCAGGATAAATATATTCACCATAGATTTTAGTAGGAAAAGCAACTTGTCCAAGTTCAACAGAAAACTTTTTATTCACACCCGATTTCGTTATTTCGTTTTGTACGATTTGTTCGATTTCCGGAAGCTGTTTACGGATAATTTTTCGTGCTTCTTTTATATCCGTCAGCTCACCGACCCAAGTAGTAATCTGTGCGTTCACTTCATCTCTAATTTTGCGCTTAAGTTTTTGATCAGCATCTGTATCACTGTTTGCCAAGATTCGAAGTCTGATAGATTCATCTGGAATCTTTACTGAAGCGTTTATTACTGATGCATTCATTGATGCATTTGCTACCTTTGTCTGTGTTTCAAAAAACAAAAATAAAATAGCTAATGGAATTAAAAAATATATAAGAATATGATTGCGTTTTTTCATTTGATTTTTCATTTGTAATTCCTCCCCTTCGCCTCTAACCACAGTTTGGACAGAGGGGGGGAAAAACATACTAGCAAACTATTAAAATCTTTTCTTTCAGATTCGACAGAAATCATTGGGAAATAAAATGGGAAATGGGGTCAGACCCCATTTCCCGATTATTTCCCAATGATCGCAAACACCATGCGGTCTTTGCCGTTTATGTCTTCTTTTACGTATACATCGGCTCCTGGGAAGGTGACTCGCAGCATTTCGGCTACGGTCGAACCTTGCCCTGCTCCTACCTCAAATCCTACAAGGGCTTTTTCTTTCAGGACGAGCGGCAGTTCCTTCATGAACCTTCTGTAAAAGTCGTACCCATCCTTACCGCCGCTTAATGCTCTCATTGGTTCTCTGTCTTTTACAATCGTATCGAGTACAGCAATTTCCTCGTCTGGAATGTAGGGAGGATTTGAAACGACAACATCCAATTTAGCGCCCTGTCCGATGAACGGCTGAAGAAGGTCACCAAGAATAAACGTGACGTCGGCTCCTAAACTGTCCGCATTTTTCGTCGCCACTTCTATCGACTCTTTTGCAATATCGACCGTAAACACATCCAGACGGCGATCTTCCAGTGCAAGTGTTACGGAAATTGCTCCGCTCCCTGTTCCAATATCAGCGAGCTTCACTTCCGTTTCCTCAGAAAAGTGCTCCTGGAGAAGCATCAATGTATGTTCAACTAATTCTTCTGTCTCTGGTCTTGGGATCAGAACTTCTTTGTTCACATGAAACGGCCGGCCGTAAAAGTCTTCTTTTCCTATGATGTACTGAACGGGCTCGCCTTCAACATGCTTCTCGACCGCTGATTGTAACTGCTCCATTTCATGAGAGGTTATCTCATCATGCATGCGCATCATCATATCGGTCCGGCTGATTCCGCCTAATACGTGCCGTACTAACAGCTCTGCCGCAAATGCTTCTCGATTATTTTCAGCTAAAAAAGAAGAAGCCCAAGAGAGGGCTTCGTGTACTTTATGACTCATTTTACGCGTCCGCCTGTGCTTTCATCTTGCTCGTCTGGTCTTCTGTGATGAGTGCTTCAACAAACTCATCCATTTTACCAAGAAGAATTTGATCCAGCTTTTGAATGGTCAGACCGATACGGTGATCTGTAACACGGTTTTGCGGGAAGTTGTACGTACGGATACGCTCTGAACGGTCGCCCGTTCCAACTGCGCTCTTACGTGTTTCATCGTACTCTTTTTGCTTCTCTTGCTGAATTTTATCGTAAACACGTGCACGAAGAACTTTCATCGCTTTATCTTTGTTCTTGATCTGTGATTTTTCATCCTGACACGATACTACTGTACCTGTCGGAATATGCGTTAAACGAACCGCAGACTGAGTCGTGTTAACTGACTGTCCCCCAGGACCAGATGAAGTAAATGTATCAACACGAACATCTTTCTCGTGAATCTCCACTTCCACTTCTTCCGCTTCAGGAAGAACAGCTACTGTTGCTGTTGAAGTATGAATACGTCCGCCTGATTCTGTTGAAGGAACACGCTGAACACGATGTGCGCCGTTCTCGTATTTAAGCTTCGAATAAGCGCCGGCTCCATTAATCATAAAGATAATCTCTTTGTAGCCGCCAAGCTCTGTGTAAGAAGCTTCAATAACTTCAGACTTCCAGCCTTGCATCTCCGCATAACGGCTGTACATACGGTATAGGTCTCCTGCAAACAATGCTGCTTCATCTCCGCCAGCAGCACCGCGCACTTCCACGATAACGTTCTTGTCATCGTTCGGATCTTTTGGAAGCAATAACACTTTCAGCTGAGCCGTGAGCTCTTCGATTTGATCAGATAGACCTGAAATCTCTTCTTTTACCATCGCCGTCATTTCAGCATCAAGCTTTTCTTCAAGCATCATTTTGGCTTCATCCAGCTGCTCTTTTACTTCTTTATACTCACGATACACGGTGACTTGTTCTTGAAGAGAAGATTGCTCTTTCGAATAATCGCGCAGTTTGTTCGTATCATTTATCACTTCAGGATCACTTAATAATTCATTCAATTTGTCGTAACGTGCTTCAATTGTCTCTAAACGTTCTAACATGGTTTTTCACCTCTGTTTTTAATGCATAACATGATAATTATAGTCGTAACAAACCAAACTCTCAATCATTTTCAGGATATTTCCTGCTGCATATACATTCTAACTAATTTTCAGCTGTTTAATTCCACTTTATTAACGTGATTTCTTCCCCATTCACTCATCATGTTTAAAGTAGATTCTAATTCCTCGCCGTAATCGGTTAATGAATATTCGACCTTTAGAGGAACTTGCGCGTAAACCTGGCGGTTGATCAGTCCATCCGCTTCCAATTCTCTTAGCTGCAGGGTTAACGTTTTTTGTGACACTTTTGGTATCAGCTTTTTTAGCTCACCAAACCTTAAGATTTTATTTTGATGCAAATGGCAGAGGATTACGCCTTTCCATTTTCCGCAAACGACATTTAACGTGATTTCAATTGGATGAGAATAATCTTTTTCAACCCAAAACTCCCCTTAGTTTCATTTGGTTGCCTAAGTAACAAAATTGTACCTTCTTGCGTATTGAAACTATATCTTATTATAATTAATTATACTAGAATTGACTATAAAAAATATTGGGGACCTGCCGATGTCTAAAACGATACGAATCGTAAGGAACGGGGAAAACCGGAAAGTTCATCCCGAAGACTTGCCCTGGGTCATACTTCAATTAGAAAAAGGAACGGAAAAAGGTCTAATTGAATCCATCCAGCATTCTTCAACGATTAAAGCTTACCGAAAAGTAGATTACGCTTTTGGTTCAACAATTTTTAGCTGGAATCAGCAAAACGAAGGACAGATCTATTTCGACTATTATCAATTTAAGGTTTTCTGCGAGGACCTGGAATTGCAAGTTCGGTATAGCGAAGTAAGATAACTTGGACTGCCTCGAAGAGCATATTTACATACGAAAGAGCAGACGTTCCAATTGGAATCTGCTCTTTTTTAGTTTTTATTTTTAGTTGTTCGTAAAGTTTGATGCTGCTAAATAGTAGAGCGTTTCAGGATTCGCAGTACGTGAGGTAAGGCTCATTCGCGCTTTGCACCTGCAGGCTCACAAACCAGCGCTCTAATCATCTTCTAAATCAACCCAAACTCTTTTTCAATAACGACTGCCTGAAACTTTCAGCGAGTTCTTTCACTTCAAGTAACTGTTTAATTTTCTCCGTATCTTTTTCAAATCCGTATTTGATCTGGTTCGATTTTGATACTGTAATACCCATCGGATGCTTTTCGATGAGAAACATTTCATCATCTGCCCTAACCAGCCCTTCTTGCAGTACACGAAGGTAATAACCAGTTCTCCCTGTTTGAACGCATTTTTTGATCATATCCGGTCTGTTTAAAATGCAAGCAAGAGTGGAGCACGGCTGTCTTGGCTGTGTGATTTGGACGATTGCTTGCCCCATTTGAAAAACGTCCCCGATACAAGCATCGTCCTCTAGAAAGCCCATAGGTGTTATATTCTCTCCAAAAGATGGGACATGAAGCAGTTTTGCCAGCTGTAATTCCGAATTCCATTTTTCATAATGCTCAAAAGGATAGACACAAACAGCTTGATCCAGACCTCCGTGATGAACGACGTCACCTTGTCCATCGCCTTCAAAATGGGTTTTATGTAAAAATACAGACTCTTGCTGCGGTTTTTTATTATAACCGGTAAAGAAAGTCTGCCCGGAAGCTTCCACATGTACGGGAAGACTGACATTTAACGAAACAACTTTCCCTCTCATCTCAGATCACCTCATCCAAAGCATAGCACACCAGAAAAGGAAATTAATAGGAATAAATGTTTCGGCGCAATGTCTCATAATCCAATCGTTCCTGATTCATCCTAATCGCTTTCGTGAGTTCTTCGATAATCACTTTTTCATCTGTAATCACACTGAATACATAAGGTATGGTTGCAAAATGTCCTAAAAAATGTGTGCAGCCAATATAACGGCGTTGATCTACTTGTTTTTCATTTTTGTATTTAATAATAAAGTTCCCCATGTTCTCATAAACAGGATCTAATGGTTTTTCGTTTAGTTTTTTCAATAATGTATGAATCGGTTGGACAGGTGAATTCCAGTCTGTTCCGTTTGATTTAATTTCTAGCACAGGTCAACACCTCTTTCTACTATTATTGTTCGTTTTACAGACCGGCTTCTTGTTGGTCACTCTTAAAGACGACTTAGATTATTCAAACAAATCGTTACATTTTTGTTTAAGATGGGAATACTATATCGTTAGAAGCAAGAGAAGGAGTTGATCAGATGAAATATTGCATTATTGGAGGAGACGCAGCGGGAATGAGCGCGGCGATGCAGATCGTGCGGAATACAGACAATGCCGACATCACTGTATTGGAAATGGGCGGAATTTATTCATATGGCCAATGCGGACTTCCTTATGTTATCGGCGGCCTCATCCCTTCCACTGATAGACTGATCGCGAGAAGCATCGAAACATTTCGTGAAAAATACGGTATCGATGCCCGAACATATCATGAGGTAAAGGCTGTAAATACAACGTCAAAAACGGTTTCCGGCATTCACACGAAAACGGGAGAATCATTTGAAGTTTCATATGACCAGCTGCTTGTTGCAACTGGTGTTAGAGCAGTCATGCCTAAAAGCTGGACAGGTGTTCATTTAAAAGGGATCTACTCTTTAAAAACGATTCCCGATGCTGAAAATCTTATGGCCGGGTTAAAAAAAGACGTACAAAATGTAACGATTATCGGTGGCGGCTATATCGGACTTGAGATGGCAGAGAACGTGAAGAGGCTCGGAAAAAGTGTGCGTATCATCCAGCGGAGCAAGCAGATTGGCAATCTCTTTGATGAGGACCTAGGACACTTCATACATGAAGAAGCAATCAAACACGGAATCGAACTTTGCTTGGAAGAAGAAGTGCTGGGCTTTAAAGGTGACGACTACGTTCAATTTGTCAAAACGGCAAAGAAGGATTATCCGACGGACCTCGTCATTGTGGCAGTTGGGGTCACACCAAATACGGACTTTCTAAAAGACACGGATATTTCTCTGACCGAAAAAGGGGTCATAACCGTAAACGAACAAATGGAGACAAATGTTAAAAACGTTTATGCTGCTGGAGACTGCGCGACACATTATCATCGAATAAAAAAACAAAATGACCACATTCCATTAGGTACAACAGCGAACAAACAAGGTCGGATCGCAGGGCTAAACATGGCAGGTATCAAAAAACCGTTTAAAGGGATCGTCGGTTCATCGATCATTCAATTTATGGATTTAACGCTCGGAAAAACTGGACTTTCAAATAAGGAAGCTGAAAAACTGGAGATTCCGTATGATGAAATAAAAATTACTGCAAAAAATCATGCAGGCTATTATCCGAACGCAGAAAAATTAGATATAAAATTAACGTACCATAAAGAAACGAAGCAATTGTTAGGCGGTCAAATCATTGGCGGAGAAGGTGTCGATAAACGCATCGATGTGCTTGCTACTGCACTTTATCATGAGATGAAAGTCGACGAGCTCGAAGACTTGGATCTATGCTATTCACCGCCGTATAATGGTTCATGGGATCCTATTCAGCAAGCCGCGCGCAGAATCGGGAAATAATATGGGAAATGGGGTCTGACCCCATTTCCCGTTTTATTTCCCACTAATGATCGATTTTAATGGAATAGTTATACCGCGGAACAGTTGTTTCTACCGCATCCAAAATCTTGCGGTACATAGCTGCTCGCTCCTTTTTCGATACATTGTTTGGTACATTCACGTGTATATGCGCATAATTCCCGTTAATGGTCACCATCTGCGGATTAATTCCCGACACATCTTTAACGGTCCGGCGAATCGTATCCTGGTCATCACCTAAATCAAAACGAGTTGAATTCATCGTTCGATAATCGCTCGGATTCATATTTGTATCGTAGCTGTAATTATACTTTGGTTCATTTTTAGTTAAATGATAGTTAATTACGCCATGACCCAAGAGGTTATCACGCATATTCCGCTTGTTTTCATAAGCGGCAGGCTCTGTTTTATCCTTAAGGGATTGCATTGGAGAACATGCGGTAATCGTGAGTGCCAAAAGTGGAAACAGGAAAGCTTTTTTCATTTAAACCCCTCCCATATCTTTAGAATTTCCGATAAAGGAGGGGATTATTAATAAATTGGTCGGGTTGGGGGACCGAAACCTAGCTTTCGATTAGCTAAAATCACTCCTCGAGCACGTAATCCACCGAGTTCTGCTCATAATCCACCGGAATTTACTCATAATCCACCGAGTTTTTACCATAATCCACCGGAAAAACAGTATATACTCCCGATTCGACAAAAATTCCTAAATTCCGACACACGCATCACCCGCCAAACAAGCACGAGAGCACAAAAAAAAGCCCGGGCGCACCGCTGCTCCCGGACCTAATCTTCATTAATTATTTCCGTCCTTCTTGGCCCTCTACGCCTGAAAGGAGGTTTCTTTTTTTGCCTGGGACTTCATGGCAATGACGGCAGCGCGGTTCGTACGATTCTGAAGCACCGACTAAGATAACCGGATCATCATAAGATGCAGGCTTTCCGTTGATTAAGCGCTGTGTACGGCTCGCTGGAGATCCGCATGACATGCAGATCGCCTGAAGCTTTGTCACATGTTCAGAAAGAGCCATCAATTTAGGAACAGGTCCAAAAGGCTCCCCTTTAAAATCTTGATCCAATCCAGCTACGATTACGCGGAGACCTTGATCTGCAAGCTCTTGGGCAACTGGAATGACATCTTCGTCAAAAAATTGTACTTCATCTATAGCAACCACTTCTGTTTCAGGTGATACATTTTTCAAAATTTCTACAGATCGCCCTACAGGTTCAGCCAGAACGGCTGTTCCATTATGGGAGACAACTGATTCTTCGCTGTATCGATCATCAATAGCCGGCTTGAACACCTGTACTTTTTGTTTCGCATAGGTTGCTCGTCTTACACGGCGAATCAATTCCTCCGACTTGCCAGAGAACATGCTTCCGCAAATCAATTCAATCCAGCCATTTTGTTTCATCACATACATGGCTTGCTCCCCCTTTGTCACAATCTTTCTCTTAGTATGTACTTTTTTGAACCTTTACTAAAGGTTCTGTTTCGGAGCGTTTTACTCCTTTTACGCGTATAAAAAACCCGGTCCATCACAAACAGTTACCGAGTTTAAAAATTCGTTTTTATGAAAGAAAAAAAAGGGCAAGAAAGACCTTGCCCTTTTGCTTGCAACAAATTACTTAAGATTGTATTTCTTCTTAAAGCGATCCACACGTCCACCAACATCAGAGAACTTCTGACGTCCAGTGTAGAACGGGTGAGTATCAGAACTTACATCCACTTTGATTACTGGATATTCGTTACCGTCTTCCCATTTCATAGTCTCGTTTGAGTGCAACGTAGAACCTGAAAGGAAGCTGAATCCGCTTTGAGCATCAACAAAAACAACCTTTTTATAATTCGGATGAATTCCTTGTTTCATGTCAATTTCACTCCTTCTGCCCTGATTCCTTAAGAAACAGAGTTAAATAAACACATAAAGACAGTATAACAGGGACAAACCCCATTTGCAACCACTGTTTAAGACGATTATTCCGTTAGTTTGTAACGGTTTTTACGCGCTTCGTGGTTCCCTTTTTCTCCGATTCAAACAACTCGAAAAATTCTTCGTTATTTTCTGTTTTACGCATACGTTTCATAAATTTATCAACGAAATCAAATGAGTCATCCATCGTTTTACGAATGGACCATAGTGCCTCAAGATGATCTTTTGCAATAAGCATTTCTTCTTTTCTCGTTCCAGATCGGCGAATATCGATCGCTGGGAAGATACGACGTTCAGCAAGCTTACGGTCTAAGTGAAGCTCCATGTTACCTGTACCTTTGAACTCTTCATAAATGACATCATCCATACGTGAACCTGTATCCACTAATGCAGTTGCTAAAATCGTCAAGCTGCCGCCTTCTTCAATGTTACGGGCAGCACCGAAAAATCGCTTAGGACGATGGAAAGCTGCCGGATCGATACCGCCAGAAAGGGTACGTCCGCTTGGCGGGATCACCAAGTTATAAGCACGAGCAAGACGTGTAATACTGTCGAGCAAAATGACAACATCTTTTTTGTGTTCAACCAGTCTCATGGCACGCTCTAAAACAAGCTCTGCCACTTTAATATGGTTTTCAGGCACTTCGTCGAAAGTAGAGCTTACAACATCCCCTTTTACAGAACGCTCGATGTCCGTTACTTCCTCCGGGCGCTCATCGATTAAAAGGACGATCAGTTCAACTTGCGGATTGTTCGTTGTAACACTGTGTGCGATTTCTTTTAAAAGACTCGTCTTCCCTGCTTTTGGCGGGGCAACGATCAAACCACGCTGACCAAAACCAACAGGTGCCATCATATCGATGATACGAGTTGAAATATTGTTACTCGTCGTTTCCATAACCATTTTCTTTTCCGGATAAAGAGCTGTTAGTGCCGGGAAGTGAACGCGTTCCTTTGCTGTCTCAGGATCTTCACCATTTACAGCATTTACTTGTAAAAGACCATAGTAACGCTCATTCTCTTTTGGCGGTCGAACTTTCCCCGAAACTTTATCTCCGTTTCTAAGATCGAATCTGCGGATTTGTGACGCAGATATGTAGATATCCTGAGAACTCGGTGAATAGTTGATCGGTCTTAAAAAACCGAATCCTTCATTAGGAATGATCTCTAAAACACCTTCCATGAACGAATAACCGTCCAATTCTGCCTGTGCTTTTAAAATCGAAAACATTAATTCCCGCTTTGTTAATTTACCGTAATACTGGATATTGAATTGTCTAGCAAGCTCATAAAGCTCTTTCAATTTCTTTGTTTCTAAAGTTGCTAAATCTATCCCCATAGTGACACCACGCTTTTCTATTTTTACTATTTATTTATGTTTTAATAATGAATTGGAATTAAATGTGTTTGTTATTGGAAGGAGACGTTAAGTTAAGGGTTAATAGTGGGTTTGAAGAAAATGAAACATGTAATCATACTTCTTATTTTAACCACAAAAATAGCGTTTAATCAAGTGACATCTTATCTGTAAAAGAGTGGAAAGACCGAACAGATTGTCCGGCCTTTCTACTTATTTATTTAAGGTTTAATAACAAGATCTGGCTTCTTTTGCAGACTGTGTCTACCGTCAATAAAACGAACTGTTCCTGACTTAGCACGCATGACGACTGATTGTGTTGTTCCGATTGATCCGTTGAAACGAACACCTTTTAATAGCTCACCATCTGTTACTCCAGTTGCAGCAAAAATGGCATCGTCCCCTTTTACAAGGTCATCCATATATAGTACACGGTTCACATCTGTGATGCCCATACGCTTGCATCGTTCTAATTCCTCATCGTTCTGAGGAAGCAGCTTACCTTGAAGCTCTCCGCCAAGACACTTTAAGGCAACAGCTGCGATTACACCTTCTGGAGCACCGCCTGACCCGAATAAAATATCAACACCTGTGTCATCGAACGCTGTGTTAATTGCTGCAGCAACATCGCCATCAGAAATGAGTTTGATTCTAGCTCCCGCTTCACGAATATCTTGAATGATCTGAGCATGACGAGGACGGTCAAGTATTACGGCAACTAAGTCTTCAATATTTTTGTTCTTCGCTTCTGCTACCGCTTTTAAATTATCAATAACTGGCGCATTGATATCTACTTTACCGACACTTTCACGGCCTACTGCAATTTTGTCCATATACATATCAGGTGCATGTAGCAGGTTACCGTGGTCAGCGATCGCTAATACGGCAAGTGCATTCCAAGTCCCTGAAGCAACAATGTTCGTTCCTTCTAGTGGATCAACTGCAACGTCCACGCGCGGTCCGTAGCCTGTACCAAGTTTTTCCCCGATATACAGCATCGGAGCTTCATCCATTTCTCCTTCACCAATGACAACTGTTCCTTTCATCGGTACTGTATCAAAAACATTTCTCATAGCGGTTGTTGCTGCGTCATCCGCTTCATCTTTCTTTCCTCTTCCCATCCATCTTGCTGATGCCAAAGCTGCCGCTTCTGTTACACGGACAAGCTCCATTGATAAACTTCTTTCCATCACTTGGTCCCCCTTCCAAATCTAAACCGCTTACAATTATTCTCAAGAAAAATCACCCTTAACAGGTGATTTCTCAATATTCATTATGAGTTCTTTAATTCTTCCAACTCTTCAACGTCCATATTTTCACGCCACACTTTAGCACCAAGACCTTTTAACTTGTCAACTAAAGATTCATAGCCGCGATCGATATGCTCAAGACCAGAGATTTCTGTAACTCCTTCAGCCATCAGTGCTGCGACAACCAGAGCTGCACCTGCTCGAAGATCGGAAGCTTTCACTTTCGCTCCTTCCAGCTTTGCAGGTCCGTTGATGATCGCTGACCGGCCTTCGACTTTCACGTTCGCCCCCATGCGGCGAAGTTCATCAATATGTTTAAAACGTGCACTGTAAATTGTATCCGTTACAATGCTTGTTCCTTCTGAATTGGTTAACAGTGATGTGAATGGCTGCTGAAGATCAGTCGGGAATCCTGGATATACGAGTGTTTTGATATCAACACTTTTTAACGGATCTTTTCCGCGGTAGACAAGAACCTGATCATCCTTCGTTTCAATAAATACACCCATTTCTCTTAATTTTGCGATAAGAGATTCTAAATGAAGCGGGATTACGTTATCCAGCAGTACTTGCTGACCCATTGAAGCAGCTAAAATCATGTACGTTCCTGCTTCAATACGATCTGGGATGATTGAATGACGGCATCCATGTAAACTTTCGACACCATCGATTCTGATTACGTCCGTACCCGCACCTTTAATCTTAGCACCCATACTTGTCAACAATGTCGCTACATCAATGATTTCCGGCTCTTTAGCGGCATTTTCAATGATGGTCTGCCCTTTGGCTCTTACTGCAGCAAGCATAATATTAATGGTCGCTCCAACACTTACAACATCCAGGTAGATTCGTGCACCGACAAGCTCATCAGCACGTAAATAAATCGCGCCCTGCTCGTTCGTTACTTTTGCACCAAGAGCCTCAAAGCCTTTAATGTGCTGATCGATCGGACGAGGTCCAAGGTTGCATCCGCCAGGCAGGCCGATTACAGCTTTTTTGAACCGTCCCAGCATCGCACCCATCAAATAATAAGAAGCGCGAAGCTTTTTGACCTTTCCGTTCGGAAGCGGCATTGCAATCATTTTTTCAGGATTAACCGTAAGAGACTGATTTTCATCAAGGTGAGCTTCCCCTCCGATTTCCTCTAACAAATCACGTAAAATACGCACGTCAGATATGTTAGGTAAACCATCAATGGTAACGGTTGATTCTGCTAGTATTGTAGCGGGGATCAGCGCCACCGCACTGTTTTTTGCACCACTAATTTGGACCGTTCCTTCGAGAGGATAGCCCCCCTCAATCATCAGTTTTTCCATGGTAAACTCCTTTCAGTAAGAGTCACAAATGACATATATATTAGTATTTACCAAAATTTTCTTGTCATGTATGTGAATTATTTATTATTTGCTGCGTTATAATCAGCAAGGAATTTCTCGATTCCTTGATCTGTTAATGGATGCTTCACAAGACCTTTAATGACGTTCGGCGGAATCGTTGCAATATGAGCACCGCGGATCGCTGCTTCTGTCACATGAATAGGATGACGAATTGAAGCCGCAATGATTTCAGTCGGAATCTCATGGATCGCAAAAATTTGCGCCACTTGTGATATAAGCTCCAAGCCATCTTGACCGATATCATCCAGTCTTCCTAAGAATGGTGATACATACGTAGCTCCAGCACGAGCAGCCAGCAACGCTTGATTCGCATTAAAAATAAGCGTAACATTCGTCTTAATGCCCTCGTCAGAGAACGTTTTTACTGCTTTTAACCCGTCCAGTGTCATAGGAACTTTAACTGTAATATTAGGTGCGATCTTCGCAAGTTCGCGTCCCTCTTTTACCATATCTTCATAAGAAGTTCCAATCACCTCGGCACTTACTGAACCCGAAACAAGACTTGTTATTTCTTTTAAACGTTCTGGAAAATCAACGCCTTTTTCTTTTGCAACAAGCGAAGGGTTCGTAGTTACTCCTGATAAAATGCCCAGGTCATAGGCTTCCTTAATATCGTCAATGTTAGCTGTATCGATGAAGAATTTCAAAATAATCACTCCTGTTTTTTTAGGTTATCTCGATCTTTATTATTCTTTTATAAGATGTACTCTTTCATTCACTCGCCGAGTACCTATTTGCAAACACAATACTACATTACGCACACGATTTAAAGTAAAGCAACTGACATTCAGTACGAAAAACATCAGACTGCAAAAATTTACACTCCTATAGTGTAAAGGAAACCGCCTACAATGTATAGGCGGTTTCCTTATAAAGTATAATTTTCAGGTGTAACAAATGAATTGATTACGCTTTGTTTGAAGAACCAAATTCACGCATTTTCCCTTGAACTGTTGTTTGGATCGCATCGCGCGCAGCAGTTAGGTATTTACGAGGATCATATTGGTCCGGATTAGCTGAAATATATTCTTTAACAGCTTTTTGTGAAGAAATTTGGTTTTCCGTATTTACGTTGATTTTCGCAGTCCCTAAAGAGATCGCTTTTTGGATATCTTTAGTTGGAATGCCAGTACCACCATGAAGAACTAAAGGTATACCAGTTAGCTCCATTACTTCTTTCATGCGGTCAAAGCCAAGGTTAGGCTCACCTTTGTAAGGTCCGTGAACAGATCCTAAAGCAGGTGCAAAGCAATCTACTCCAGTTTCACGAACTAGCTGATCGCACTCAGATGGAACAGCGTAAGCAGCTTCAGCATCGTCAACGATTAAATCATCTTCTTGTCCACCGATACGGCCAAGTTCTGCTTCTACAGAAACACCGTGGATGTGTGCAAGCTCAACAACTTTTTTCGTTAATTCAATGTTTTCTTCTAACGGGTGATGAGAACCATCAATCATAACTGATGTAAAACCAGCGTGAATCGCTTCGGCACATTTTTGGAAGCTTGAACCATGGTCTAAGTGAATCGCTACAGGAACAGTTACTTTGTACTCTTCCATAAGTGCTTTTACCATAGCAACAGTAAGCTTAAATCCGCCCATGTAACGAGCAGCACCTTCAGAAACCCCAAGAATTACAGGAGAGTTTTCTTCTTGTGCAGCTTTCAAGATCGCTTGTGTGAACTCAAGGTTGTTCAAGTTAAATTGACCAACTGCATAATTTTCCGCTTTTGCTTTTTCAAGCATTTCCTTCATTGAAACTAAAGGCATGTTACAGTCCTCCTTATGATTTGGCACGAGCAAACCAACTACATTTTTATATTTTTGAAACGTCTACAGCAAAAAGAAGCCATTTTAGTTTACCTTTCATGGCGGCTTGCTAAACATTTCATTTTGCTCATTTTCATTCCTAGTATAGCATACCAATATCGCCGGAAAACCGCAACAAATCAACGTTTTCGGAGTGTAACCGCTACCATTGGCTACATGACTGACTTTTTCTTTTTTTATTAAGAAGGTGTGTTTAAAGGAAGTTCTTTCCTGACTGCTGCCCGTATTTCGTCAATGTCAAAAGGTTTTGCAAAATGAGTGATCGCTCCGAGTTTCATTGCTTCGTGAATCATGTCTAATTCACCATAAGCAGTCATAATGATAACCTGGATCGTCACGTCATGCTTTTTAACACGGCGCAAAATCTCAAGTCCATCCATACCTGGAATTTTCATATCCAAAATAACGAGATCCGGACGGTCCTTCTCTACAATTGACAAAGCCTGTACACCATTTGCTGCTTGGTACGTTTTATAACCTTCCTTTTGAAAAATTTCGTTCAAAAGAATCCTGATGCCATATTGATCGTCGACAATTAATATTTTCGCGCTCATTATTGCTCACCTCATTAAGTTCATTTGTGTATGTAATACCATTCGCTATATTCTAAGATTTTCCTGCTGCTTATCGTGAAATGAATTGTTAAATTAAGTATACTAAATTCATGAGCATATTACCGATAAATAATTGATATTTAAATACTGCAAGGGAGTTTTACAATGTTAAAAATATTTTCAACGCAAGTATCAGGACTGTTAAAATCCATTTCCGACAAAGAAGAACAGCAGATCGAGGAAAGCTCCAGGCTGCTGGCACAATCCATCCTGTCTGACGGAACAGTATATTTTAAAGGCTTTGGTGAAATGGAAGCGGTTGTGAGCGAGGCACTTCTTGGCGAGAATCCTTTTAAAAAAGCCGAAAGATTTCGTAATGATTCGTTGGATGAGCTTCTTCCAGTCGACAGTGTTGTCGTAGCTTCAAGGTTTCAAAATGACGAAGGAGCACTGGCTTTTTGCGAAAGAGTAAAGGAAGTTGCCGATTGCCATGTCATTTTAATCGGCGGATATCAAAAAGAGGAAGTAAATTCGGATATTAAAGCCGATATCGTCATTGATACGAAAGCCGTTCGCGGTCTGGTGCCGCTGGATGACGGATCACGTGTTGGATTTCCATCAGGATTGAGCGCTTTGTTTGTTTATTACGCACTATTTTTGACGACAGAAGAAATTCTTGAAGAATATGAATTGGATGAGGAGTAAGCTTGGCCGCGAGCCAAGCTTTTTTCGTTATAGAAGACAGTTGAAAGCAGGAATCCTCTTGAGACATACATTTTATTTGAAAATGTATTTATGAGAAGAACACTAGGAGCCGTCTTATTAAATATCGATAAAAAAACAGTGTATATCGAAACTTTTCTGTTAGATATCCACCTTTTTAAATGTGATATCGCCAAAAAACAATATAAAATCGACGAGATACAAAAAACCGGCATGCACATTATGCGCACTGCCGGTCTCAATATTAGTTCTTCAATTGTGTTACTGCACCGATAAAATCACGGAATAATGCTTGCGGGCGAGTTGGTCTTGATGTGAATTCCGGGTGGAACTGAGACGCTACAAACCATGGATGATCTGCTAACTCGATGATTTCAACAAGTCTTCCGTCTGGCGAAGTTCCGGAGAATATGAAGCCCGCTTTCTCCATTTGTTCACGATACTCGTTGTTGAACTCGTAACGGTGACGGTGTCTTTCATAAACTACTTCATCATTATAAGCATCGAACGCTTTTGTATCCTCTTTAATTTTACAAGGATACAGACCAAGTCGAAGTGTTCCACCTAGATCTTCAATGTCCTTTTGTTCAGGAAGCAAATCGATTACCGGGAACGGTGTTTCAGGCATAAGTTCTGCAGAATGCGCACCTTCTAAACCAAGAACATTACGCGCAAATTCAACAGAAGCCAGCTGCATGCCTAAGCAGATTCCTAAGAAAGGAATTTTATTTTCACGTGCGTATTGAGTCGCTAAAATCTTTCCTTCTACCCCTCTGTCGCCAAATCCGCCCGGTACTAATATACCGTCAGCGTCTTTCAGCAATTCAGTCACGTTCTCAGGTGTAACTGTTTCAGAGTTGATCCAGTCGATTTCGATATCTGTATCGAAGTTGTAACCCGCATGACGAAGCGCTTCAACAACTGAAATGTACGCATCTTGAAGAGCTACATATTTTCCGACTAATGCAATCTTCACTTTTCCAGAAAGGTTCGTTACCCGCTCGATCAATGCTTTCCATTCGTTCATATCAGGCTCGTGTGTTTCAAGTTTCAAATGCTTGCAAACAAGCTCGTCCATCTTTTGTTCTTGAAGGTCGATCGGCACTTGGTAAAGCGTATCAGCGTCACGTGCTTCGATAACCGCTTTTGGATCGATATCACAGAACAGACCAATTTTGTCCTTCATATCTTGAGGAACTGGGAATTCCGTACGAACAACGATGATGTTCGGCTGAATTCCTAAACTGCGAAGCTCTTTAACACTATGCTGAGTCGGCTTTGTTTTCATTTCACCAGCTGCACGGATGTATGGAATCAGCGTACAGTGGATGTACATAACATTCTCAGAACCAACGTCGCTCTTGATCTGACGAATTGCTTCTAAGAAAGGTAAGCTTTCGATATCCCCTACAGTACCGCCAATTTCTGTGATTACAACGTCTGCATTTGTTTCACGACCAGCACGGAATACACGTTCTTTAATTTCGTTCGTAATGTGCGGGATAACTTGGACCGTTCCACCAAGATATTCGCCGCGGCGCTCTTTTCTAAGTACAGTAGAATAAATCTTACCTGTTGTTACAGAGCTGTATTTGTTCAGGTTAATATCGATAAAACGCTCATAGTGACCTAAATCCAGATCCGTTTCAGCACCATCGTCAGTAACAAAAACTTCACCATGCTGATAAGGACTCATTGTCCCTGGATCAACGTTGATGTATGGATCGAACTTTTGCGTTGTTACTTTTAGACCGCGGTTTTTAAGCAATCGTCCAAGAGAGGCTGCTGTGATCCCTTTTCCTAAAGAAGATACAACCCCGCCTGTTACAAAGATGTACTTTGCCATGATTTATTCCCCCTAATTTTTCTAAAATAAGTATGTGCTTTTAATCCTTTTTCTACTAACATGGGAGTGCCTGATGCACAAAATTTGTAAAAATAAAAAGCAAAAGTGACACTTCCCCTATGGTTAGGGGGCACTTTTGCTCGATTCATCATATCATTTAAATCATTATTTAAATAAGCTACAGGAATAGCCCAAAAATGATATTACCCGACTCCACTCACGGTGTCAAGATGCTAGAAGTAATGCGACCATATTTATCATTGATTTTTTTTACGGAACGAAAGGATATCCCACCGTTCTATAATTCCATATAAAAAACCGGTAATCTGCCATTACCGGTTTAAAACAGTGTTAGAGCTTATCTTCATCCTCGTCTGTATCTTCATCGTCTTCGTCGTCGAAGTCTTCATCGTCGTCTTCGAATTCAAGCTCTTCATCATCATCATCTTCATCATCATCATCGTCGTCACTGTCATCATCAGACAAGTCGTCGTCTTCCTCCACGAACTCGTCATCAGCGTCTATTTCATCAAAGTCTTCATCATCGAAGTCCTCTTCGAAATCATAATCATCTTCAGAAGCTTTTTTGCGTTTTGTCGGTTTATTAGTAGCCCCCAGCTCTTCTTCACTGCTTTCTACAGGGTACCACGTTTTTAATCCCCATTGGTTGTCACCTAATGAAACGAAACGTCCATCAATATTCATATCTGTGTAAAAGTAAGCAATACGAGCTTCAACAGCTGTTTTAGTTAATCCTTTAATTTCAGTAATTTGTTTTACTAAATCATAGAATTGCACAGGTTTCTTTTGATCTTGTAAGATTTCGAATGCGATTTCTACCATAGACATTTCAGAAACTTGCTCTTTCGTATACGTCTTTAAAATAGCCACAGCGGCACTTCCTTTCCTTCTTCTCAACACTCATTTATATCAACACATTGTGCTCATTCTCTAGAAGAATCATACTCTTCATTATAAACAAAATAAAGGATGATTTGCTAGTGTAATCCACTTAAAATTTTATGCAGTGTTTAATTGTTTAATATTCTCTCATTTTATGAATGGTCATATAAAAGATCAAGGTGAACTTGACAGGTTGAATCTAACGTGGAATTATTAGGCATTACTGTGGAATTATTAAAATGAACGTGGATATATAGGACTTTACCGCTGAATTATTGAAATTAACGTGGATATATGGAACTTTACCGTGGAATTAATTAAAAATGAGCGTTTCAAAAGCGTAGAAACAACAAAAACTTTAGGATAGGACGACCTGTTTAACGGCTTTGTCTTGTTTTTCAATGAAATGGCAGCCAAAAGCGGCAAAATGTCTTTAATATAAAAAAAACGGCTCTCAGAGATTAATTTCTCTTTTGAGCCGTTTCCTTTTTAAAAAAACTACATATTTCTGCGGTATTTCCCGCCTACTTCATAAAGAGCACCAGTTATCTGGCCAAGACTAGCGAATTTAACGGTTTCCATCAATTCCTCAAAGATATTGCCGCCGTTAAGTGCAACGGTTTTCAAACGCTGGATCGCCTCAGCTGTCTGATCCTTGTTCGAATTCTGGAATGCATTTAAATTCGTGATTTGCTGTTCTTTCTCTTCTTTCGTTGCGCGAGCAAGCTCCATGTTGAACTCTTCATCTGATGGCTGATTCGGATTCAAGTACGTATTAACACCGATGATTGGAAGTGAACCGTCATGCTTTTTCATTTCATAATACATCGACTCTTCTTGAATCTTTCCGCGCTGGTACTGTGTTTCCATCGCACCTAGCACACCGCCTCTTGTGTTCATTCTTTCAAACTCTTGAAGAACCATTTCTTCTACGAGGTCTGTTAATTCTTCAATGATGAACGAACCTTGAAGAGAGTTTTCGTTACGTGCAAGACCAAGCTCTTTCGTAATGATCATCTGAATCGCCATCGCACGGCGGACCGATTCTTCCGTCGGTGTCGTGATCGCTTCATCGTAAGAGTTCGTATGAAGTGAATTACAGTTATCCTGCAGAGCCATCAGCGCTTGAAGCGTCGTTCTGATGTCGTTAAAGTCGATCTCTTGTGCGTGAAGAGAACGGCCTGACGTTTGAATATGATACTTCAGCTTCTGACTTCGCTCGTTCGCTTTATATTTATCACGCATAACCGTTGCCCAGATTCTTCTCGCTACACGACCGATCACACTGTATTCCGGATCCAGTCCATTAGAGAAGAAGAATGAAAGATTCGGAGCAAATGCATTGATATCCATGCCGCGGCTTAAATAATATTCCACATACGTAAAGCCGTTCGCGAGTGTAAACGCCAGCTGTGTAATCGGATTTGCTCCCGCTTCTGCGATATGATAGCCAGAAATCGAAACCGAGTAATAGTTGCGTACTTCATGGTCAATAAAGTATTGCTGTATGTCGCCCATCATACGAAGTGCAAATTCAGTGGAGAAGATACATGTGTTCTGTCCTTGATCTTCTTTTAAAATATCAGCTTGAACCGTTCCGCGAACAGATGCCAGCGTTTTAGCCTTAATCTCAGCTGCTTCTGCTTCATTCGGCTCACGACCGTTCGTTTCAGCAAAAACTTTCATTTGCTGTTCAACAGCTGTGTTCATAAACATCGCTAGAATGATTGGCGCAGGTCCGTTGATCGTCATCGAAACAGACGTGGAAGGCGCTATCAGGTCAAAGCCGTCATATAGCTTTTTCATATCATCAAGCGTACAGATGCTTACTCCGGATTCTCCAACTTTACCGTAAATATCAGGACGGTGATCCGGATCTTCGCCATAAAGCGTTACAGAGTCAAAAGCTGTACTTAAGCGTTTCGCATCATCGTCTTTAGAAAGATAATGAAAACGGCGGTTCGTTCTTTCAGGTGTTCCTTCACCCGCGAACTGACGCTTCGGATCTTCTCCTTTACGTTTGAACGGGAAAACACCAGCTGTATAAGGGAATGAACCTGGAACATTTTCTTTCATGATCCATTTCACGATTTCTCCCCAGTCTTCAAACTTTGGCAGAGCGACTTTCGGGATATCGAGACCCGATAGACTCTTCGTCGTCAGTTCCGTTACGATCTCTTTATCGCGAATTTTTGTAACAAACTCTTTCCCGCTGTACATTTCTTTCAGCTTCGGCCATTCTTTTAACATTTTTGAAGTCAACGGATGTATTTGTTCTTCTACCTTTTCAAGGGTGTTGTTCAATGAAGATTCTATTTCTTCACCCGCTGCGTTATATTCTTTTACCGTTTCAAGTGTTCCTTTAAGCTGGAATGCTTTTCGTGCAAGCTTCGATTGTTCTTCAACCGTTTCGTGATATTTACGGACCGTTTGAGAAATTTCGTTCAAATATTGAGCACGCTCACCAGGGATGATGACGTTCTTCTTTGCTGTCATCGCCTCAGCAGCTGACTGGATTCCCCAATTCACACCGCTCTTTTCTTCGATTGTTTTCATCAAATGATAGAACAGTACGTTCGTACCGGCATCGTTAAATTGACTTGCGATCGTACCGAACACAGGCATCTCATTCAAGTCTTTATCAAACCAGTTACGAGAGCGCTGATATTGCTTTTTCACATCGCGAAGCGCATCTTCAGAGCCTTTACGCTCAAATTTGTTGATGGCGATCAAGTCTGCATAATCGATCATGTCGATCTTTTCCAGCTGGGAAGGAGCGCCGAATTCACTCGTCATCACATACAACGCAACATCAGAGATTTCAGCAATGCCTGCATCCCCTTGACCGATACCGCTCGTTTCAACAACGATCAAATCGAAATTAGCTGCCTTCGTTACAGCGATTGCGTCTTTAATTGCATCTGAAAGCTCCGACCGTGAACCGCGTGTTGCCAAGCTTCTCATATAAACGCGAGGATGATAGATTGCGTTCATACGGATTCTGTCACCTAAAAGAGCGCCGCCTGTCTTTTGTTTCGTAGGATCAATCGAAATAATCGCGATCGTCTTATCATCACATTCATTTAAGAAACGGCGTACGAGTTCATCCGTAAGTGAACTTTTCCCCGCTCCCCCAGTTCCTGTAATCCCTAAGATAGGTACTTTTTTCTCAAGACCTTTTAAAGCAGATAGTGTCTGTTCAGCCGTTGCTGCAATCTCTTCAGTTGCCTGCTTCGCATTTTCAGCAAGTGTGATCAGACGTGAAACAGAACGCACATCGCGCTCTTGAAGTTTTTCCACTTCGTCAGTTAAAGATGTAACCGTCTGAAAATCACATTCTTCAACCATTACATTGATCATACCTTGAAGGCCAAGCAATCGACCGTCTTCAGGAGAGAAAATACGTGTCACACCATATGCATGAAGTTCCTTGATCTCAGGCGGGATAATAACACCGCCACCGCCGCCAAACACTTTAATATGGCCTGCTCCGCGTTCATTTAAGAGATCGATCATGTACTTAAAATATTCCACGTGCCCGCCTTGGTAAGAAGAGATCGCGATTCCTTGCACATCCTCCTGAATAGCAGCACTCACGACTTCGTCAACCGAACGGTTATGTCCAAGATGAATCACTTCACAGCCATTTGACTGTATGATTCTTCTCATAATGTTGATCGAAGCATCGTGTCCATCAAAAAGACTGGAAGCGGTTACGAAACGCACCGGATTTTTCGGCCGGTAAATGTCTGTCTGGCTCATCGTTTTCATCCTTTCGTTATGCTCCTTTTATGCCGTGAAGCAATTGCTGGAGCTGTAATTGTGTATATTCTTCAATCGTGTACATCTTTTGCAAGGCCCACCGTCTGAACGTCCACATCTGACCGATGATCAAAATGTTATGAGCAGCGGCCTGAATCTCTTTATCGCTTAAATCCAGCTCACCTTCTAAAACGGATTTAGCTAAAAGTTTTTCAAAGATTGCTGTCATCTCTAGTTCTTTTTTCAACACATACGGCAACGCTTCGGCAGATAGAGATTTTGCTTCCTGATACATGACGAGCACCTCATCCTGCATGTCATCCATCACTTTAAAATAAGCCGTGATTGCTCGTTCCACGCCTGTTATTCCGCTGTCATCCTCATTGATATCCTGCTTCAGTCTTGCCTTTACGCCGTCATAGATGCTGTCACAGACGAGATACAAAATATCTTCCTTTGAGCGGATATATTCGTAAAGCGTTCCAATGCTGAATCCTGAAGCTTTTGCAATTTCACGGGTCGTCGTCCTGTGAAATCCGTTCTTTTTAAAAAGGGATACCGCCGCTTTTACCATTTCTTCACGGCGTTTTTGAATTAATTTTTCGTCTTTAACAAGTGAAGGTACTTCTTTTCTTCCCAATGGCCTCCCTCATTTCTCTTCCCTGTCTGCCGGCTGATTTCGTTGTAACAGGATTTGTTCTGCTGCTGTATAAGGGTCTGTAGTGCCATCTTGTAAGTCGGTCAGCCAGGAGAATCCGTTTTTCTGTTCTTGTGCCCAAACTTGCTGGAAAAGTTCATGCTGAACCACTTCCATCACTTCAACTTTTAAATTGGCAAGCTTCCGTTCTGTTCCTTCTCCACTATCTATTAAATACGTTTTGTGAGCTAAGAGTGCATCCCACATCTCTTGTAATCCTATATTTTGTGTAGAAATCGTCTGTACGACAGGCGGTCTGTACGGACTATCATGCTTCACAAGATCGAGCATCGCTTCAATCTCCGCTAATAGCTTCGGTACACCTGGCATATCAGCTTTATTGACGACAAAAAGATCCGCGATTTCCATGATTCCCGCTTTGAACACTTGAACGACATCCCCGCTTCCCGGATTCAGTACAACTGCTACCGAGTCTGCAAGTTTCATAATGTCGAGTTCAGATTGGCCGACTCCTACCGTTTCAATCAGTATCACATCAAAACCATACGCATCCATCAGCCTTACCGTTTCCTTCGTCGACCGGGACAGGCCTCCGAGACTTCCACGTGTCCCCATACTGCGGATGAACACACCCGGATCTGTAAAATGGTCAGCCATTCTTACACGGTCTCCGAGGATCGAGCCGCCGCTAAAAGGACTTGTCGGGTCAACTGCTACGACCGCAACCGTTAATCCTTTTTTGCGAAGAAAGGTAATAAGACGGTTAACGAGTGAGCTTTTCCCGGCACCAGGAGAACCTGTAATACCGATCCAGTGAGCTCCTTTTTGCATCGGATAGATGCTCTTTAGCAGCTCTAGCCGATTAGGACCGTTATTTTCAGCCACTGTGATTGCCTTGGCAAGTGCCCGTTCGTCTTTTTTCTCGAATCTTGCAGCTAATGGATGCATGGTTTCCTCCAGACGTTTTTCGTAAACTTTGTTAGACCTATTAAAATGGGTGGTTGATTTGCGCTTCAGGATGCTCGCTTTCCGCGGGGCAAGCGGTGAGCCACATTCGTACGTTTCACGTATAAGTGTCTCACCTGCCCGCCTGTCCCGCAGGAGTCTCGCACCTTCTACTCCAATCAACTTCAAAGGAGTACTGTCGCAAATATTTCATAGAAAAAACTTTTCACGGAAGAACTGAAAAAAACTTCTTCCTAACATCCCACTCCTAAACCTTGAGCAAAATCTATTTTAAAAGCATCTTAGAAATAACGAGACGCTGAATTTCTTGTGTTCCTTCGTAGATCTGTGTGATTTTCGCATCACGCATGTAACGTTCTACTGGATACTCTTTTGTATACCCGTAACCGCCGAATACTTGCACGGCATCTGTTGTAACTTCCATCGCAATGTCTCCTGCAAAAAGCTTCGACATCGCAGATTCTTTTCCGTATGGAAGACCTTCAGACTCTCTCCAAGCCGCTTGATAAGTTAAAAGTCTTGCTGCTTCTACTTTAGTCGCCATATCGGCAAGCTTGAATCCAATTCCTTGGTTCGCCCCGATGGCTTTCCCAAACTGTTTGCGTTCTTTCGCATAAGTAACGGATGCATCGAGTGCACCTTGCGCGATCCCGACAGCTTGAGCTGCAATTCCATTACGTCCGCCATCAAGTGTCATCATTGCAATTTTGAATCCTTCGCCTTCTTTACCAAGCAAGTTTTCAGCAGGAACACGGCAATCTTCGAAAATGATCTCTAATGTCGGTGATGAACGAATCCCGAGTTTCTTTTCTTTTTTACCAAATGAAAATCCAGGTGTTCCTTTTTCAACGATAAATGCTGAAACGCCTCTTGTTCCTGCTTCAATATCTGTACGCGCAAACACAACATAGATCTCAGCATCGCCAGCGTTCGTGATGAAAATTTTTGATCCATTGATGATGTACTCATCGCCGTCTTTTTTCGCTGTTGTTTTCATATTTCCAGCATCAGAACCTGAACCCGGCTCAGTTAAACCGTATGCTCCGATTTTCTTTCCTTCTGCCATTGGACGAAGGAACTTTTGCTTCTGCTCTTCATTTCCGAATTTGAAGATCGGCCACCCAGCAAGTGATGTATGTGCAGAAAGGGTTACCCCTACTGACGCACAAACGCGTGAAAGTTCTTCTACTGCAATTACGTAGCCAAGAAAATCGCCGCCAATCCCGCCGTACTCTTCAGGCCACGGAATCCCGCAAAGTCCAAGCTCACCCATTTGATCAAAAATCGCACGGTCAAAACGCTCTTCCTCGTCTCTTTCTGCTGCAGTCGGTTCTACTTCGTTCTTCGCAAAATCACGTACCATCTTACGGATCATTTCATGTTCTTCTGATAATAAAAATTGCATAACTATTCTCTCCCTCTTACCCTAGTAGGTGTTTACTGAGTACCATACGCTGAATCTCGCTGGTTCCCTCATAGATCTGACACACTTTCGCATCCCGGAACAATCGCTCAACTGGATATTCCTTCGTGTAGCCATATCCACCGTATATTTGCACGGCTTCGATTGCCGATTTCATTGCCGTTTCTGAAGCATACAATTTAGCCATCGATGCTTCTTTTCCACATGATAAATTGTTTGTTTTCAAATCTGCTGCTCTATACGTTAAAAGTTTAGCCGCCTCCACCGCCGTTGCCATATCCGCCAGCTTAAATGCTAACCCTTGATTTGCACCGATCGGCTTGCCAAACTGTTTTCTTTCTTTTGCATATTTTGTTGCATATTCGAGAGCCGCTTCAGCGATTCCAAGTGATTGTGCCGCGATTCCGATCCGGCCAGTGTCCAAGTTGCTCATCGCGATTCTAAAGCCTTCCCCTTCATTGCCCAGCAAGTTTTCAGCAGGTACACGCGCATCCTCGAAAACGATTTCGCACGTATTCGATCCGTACAGCCCCATTTTTTTCTCTTTTTTTCCTACTGAAAATCCTGGTGTATCTTTGTCTACAATAAAGGCGGAAATGCCGTAGCTTCCTTTATCAGGAGCTGTTGAAGCAAACACGATATACACATCCGCTTCGCCTGCATTCGTGATGAAAATTTTTGAACCGTTCAGCACATAATGATCACCATGTTTTACTGCTCTTGTTTTTAAGCTTGCTGCATCAGAACCTGAACTCGGTTCTGTTAATCCGAACGCACCAAGGTACTCTCCACTCGCTAGCTTAGGAATGTATTTTCTCTTTTGTTCTTCATTTCCAAAATAAAGGATCGGATTCGTTCCAACGCTTGTATGAACTGATAAAATGACACCAACTGTCGCACTGACCTTCGATAACTCGTTGATCGCGATGATGTAGGAGGTGAAATCCATCCCTGCTCCGCCATACTCTTCAGGAATTGGTATCCCCATCAGCCCAAGCTCTGCCATTTTATTGATCAGATGACGCGGAAACTTTTCCGTCTCTTCCATTTCTTCGATAGCCGGTCTAATCTCTTTTTCTGCAAAATCCCGTACCATCTTCTGCATCATCTTTTGCTCTTCCGTAAACACGAGGTTCATGGACTCTCCCCATTTCTCTTTGAAATGCTGAAATGACCGTTTAGCCATGACAAGCACATAACTCTTGACTGAAGACACGCTTTTTGTGTCATAGGGAAAGAGGAATGTGACCTCGAGGGGCTGGTCATTGAAGCTGGACATCTCGAAATGCTGAAGCGGCTCGCCCAAAAGCGACAAGCACATAATCTCCTGACAACGGATACGCTTTTTGTATCCTAGGAGGGAGAGAATGTGACCTCGAGCTTTTAGCCGCTGAAGCTGGATCTATCTATCTTAAGATCCAGCAATATATAACTATTAAAGAGCTTTCCTTCTCAAAAAGACAAAATAGCGTTTTGTCTTTTTGTGGGGTCAGACCCCTTTTGCTCTACATGAGCACCGCAAGGACAAAATTAACGCCGAAATTCGATGTGTATACTAGTTTTTAAGCGTAGGTGTAGAAACCTTTGCCAGACTTCTTACCCAACCATCCAGCTTTAACGTATTTTCTTAAAAGCGGACATGGACGATACTTATCATCACCGAAGCCTTCTTGCAGTGTTTCCATAATGTACAGACATGTGTCGAGTCCGATAAAGTCTGCGAGTGTCAGCGGTCCCATCGGGTGGTTCATTCCGAGTTTCATAATTTCGTCCACTGCTTCTGGTGTTGCTACTCCTTCATAAACCGCGAAAATCGCTTCGTTGATCATCGGCATTAAAATTCGGTTTGAGATGAATCCTGGAAAGTCGTTTACTTCTACAGGTACTTTTTGAAGCTTTTTCGAAACCGCTTCGATCGTTTCATACACATCATCGGCTGTTTGCAGACCACGAATGATTTCTACAAGTTTCATAACCGGTACCGGGTTCATGAAATGCATACCGATTACTTTTTCCGGACGCGCTGTCGCTGCTGCAATTTCTGTGATTGGAAGAGATGATGTGTTTGACGCTAAAATCGTATGATCTGGTGCATATTGGTCCAGCATCTTAAACAATTGTGTTTTTACTTCCATGTTTTCAACGATTGCTTCAATAACAAGGTCAGCTTTAGAGGCATTTTCTAAAGAGACAGAAGAAGTCAGGCGAGAAAGGATTTTTTCTTTTTCCCCCTCTTCCATACGGCCTTTTTCAACTTGACGGTTTAAGTTCTTTTGGATATTTCCGATCCCTTTTTGTACAAATTCCTCTTTAATATCATGCAAAATCACGTCATAACCTGCCATCGCGCATACTTGGGCGATACCTGAACCCATTTGTCCTGCGCCGATCACCATAATTTGTTGAATGCTCACTTCTTTTTACCTCCCTTATTTCACTTCTACTAAGATAGCGTCGCCTTGGCCGCCGCCTGAGCAAATCGATGCGATCCCAAGTCCGCCACCTCGTCTTTTAAGCTCATGTATTAATGTAAGTACGATGCGTGTGCCGCTAGCCCCAATCGGGTGACCGAGTGCAACCGCACCACCGTTTACGTTCACTTTTTCAAGATCAAGACCAGCAAGCTCAGCACTTGTTAATGCTACTGCTGCAAATGCTTCATTGATTTCAAAAAGGTCGATTTCTTCAAGTGATTTTCCTGTTTTCTTCAAAAGTTCTGTAATTACAAGTCCTGGAGTCTTCGGAAAATCTTTCGCTTCAACTGCGATAGCCGTATGTCCTAAAATCGTCGCCATCACTTCTTTGCCTTCTTTAGCTGCTCGTTCCGCACTCATAACAACAACCGCGGCAGCCCCATCATTTACACCAGGTGCATTACCTGCTGTAATCGTGCCATCTTGCGAAAATACTGGACGTAATTTTGCAAGTGATTCTACTGAAGTATCTTTTCGTGGTGACTCATCTCGAGAAACCAGAATCGGATCTCCTTTCCGCTGCGGCACTTCAACCGGAACAATCTCTTCAGCAAAAATGCCGTTTTCGATTGCTTTATTCGCTAAATCATGACTGCGAAACGCCCACTCATCTTGACGCTCACGGGAGATCTCCATCTCTTTCGCTACATCGTTTCCGTAGATCCCCATATGCACGCCAGTAAATGTACAAGTTAATCCGTCATGAACCATCAAGTCTTTTACTGTGCTGTCACCCATACGAAAACCCCAGCGGGCTTTCGGCATAATGTACGGTGCGTTGCTCATCGATTCCATTCCGCCTGCTACAATCACTTCTTCATCACCAGCTCGGATAATTTGATCTGCAAGTGTGATCGAACGAAGTCCTGATGCACAGACTTTGTTAATCGTTTCCGTCTTTGTTTCCCAAGGCAATCCCGCTTTTTGCGCCGCTTGACGTGAAGGAATCTGACCTTGGCCGCCTTGAAGGACACAGCCTAAAATGACTTCATCAACTGATTCAGGTGAAACATTTGCACGGTGAAGTGCTTCTTTAATTGCGATACCGCCAAGATCTGAAGCAGTTAATGTACTTAATCCCCCGCCAAACTTACCAACAGGCGTCCGAGCACCACTGACGATAACTGACTTTGTCATATTAAAACCTCCCAGTGTCATTTAGTAAACGCTTACAAAAACCGAGCGAACGCTCAGTCGACTTCTGTTCATTAGGGAAGCCGCCAGATTTAACTGGCGACTTTTATTCATTTATTGAACCATTTCTTGCTTTTGTGAGCCGAATAATGATTTTTCTAAGATTTCTACTACGTCTAAGGTTTGAACTTGATCTTCTACTTCTTTTGCTTTTGTTCCATCACTCAGCATCGTTAAGCAATAAGGACATCCGCTTCCGATCATGGTTGGGCTAACCGCAAGAGCCTGCTCTGTACGAGCCACGTTCACACGCGATCCTGCTTTTTCTTCCATCCACATCATTCCGCCGCCTGCTCCACAGCACATGCCGTTTTGACGATTTCGATCCATCTCAACGACCTTCACACCTGGAATGGCTTTTAAAATATCGCGCGGTGGTTCGTAAACCTCGTTGTAACGGCCTAAGTAGCATGAATCATGGTACGTGATTGTTTCATTCACTTCATGCTTCGGCTGAATCTTTCCTTCTTTGATCCACTCAGCTAAAAGTTCTGTATGATGATACACTTCTGCTTCCAGACCAAATTCAGGATATTCATTTTTAAACGTGTTATAAGCATGCGGATCAATCGTAATAATTTTCTTCACTTCATGCTTTTTAAACAATTCGATATTCGCATTCGCCATCTCTTGGAACATGAACTCATTCCCAAGGCGGCGAGCTGTATCACCCGAGTTTTTCTCTTTGTTTCCTAAGATCGCGAACGTAATGCCTGCTTCGTTCATGATCTTCGCTAATGAAAGAGCAATCTTTTGCGAACGGTTATCATAAGCACCCATGGAACTTACCCAGAACAGATACTCGAATTCCTCACCCGCTTTTTCTTTCTCTTTAACCGTCGGAATTGTGATTTCTTCTTTTAGTTCGCGCCAGTTTTCGCGCTCTTTTTTCGAGATCCCCCAAGGGTTTCCTTGCTTCTCGATATTTTTAATTGCACGCTGTGCTTCAGGGTCCATTTTACCTTCTGTCAATACGAGGTAACGGCGCATATCGATGATTTTATCAACATGTTCGTTCATAACCGGACATTGATCTTCACAGTTACGGCAAGTCGTACACGCCCAGATTTCTTCTTCTGTCATGACTTCACCGATCATCGCCACATCATAAGAAAGTGCAGATGATCCGTCTGTTGCTGCAGCGGTTTCTTGTGCCCCTTTTCCTCTTGCTTCAAAAGCAATCTGGTTGCCTTTTGTGTTTGAGAAAGCAAAGGCAGGCATCCAAGGTGTACGGGATGTAACAGCCGCACCTTTCTCGGTTAAGTGATCACGCAATTTAACAATCATGTCCATTGGAGAAAGCATCTTTCCTGTTCCGGTAGCCGGACAGACATTTGTACAGCGCCCGCATTCTACACAGGCATATAAATCAACTAATTGCTTTTGATTGAAGTCCTCGATTTTGTTAACGCCGAAAACTTCTTGTGTTTCATCTTCAAAATTAATTGAAGCAAGCTTTCCGACCTTATCTTTTCGGCCCAGCCATACATTCAGAGGACCGGCGATTAAATGTGCATGTTTCGATTGAGGTACATACACAAGGAATGTTAATAAGAATAATAAGTGAATCCACCAAGAGATGTAGAAAAGGACGACCGCGCCTGTTTTCCCTATAAAACCAAGGACAAACGCAAGCCCTGATGCAATAGGTGCTGTCCATTCATACGGCATGTCATGCCAGATGATCTCGGAAGCATTCCCTAATAAAACGGAAAGCATCAGACCACCGATAAATAATAGAACCATCCCTGCTTTGAAACCGCGTTTCAGACGTACGAGCTTTTCCACGTACCTTCTATAAAAAGCCCACACAACCGCAACCATAATCATGAAGGTTACAATTTCCTGAAAAAACGTAAACCCTGGGTAAAGCGGGCCTAGAGGCAAATGAGATCCTGGATTAAGTCCTTTCCAGATAAAATCAATCGCTCCAAACTGGACAAGAATAAATCCGTAAAAGAACATAACGTGTATGATTCCGCTTTTTTTATCTTTCAAAAGCTTCTTTTGTCCAAATACGTTTACTAAAACAGCTTTAATTCTTTCTTGTACTGTGTGATCAAACTCTACTTTTTTCCCCAGCTTGATATATTCGTATCTTGTTTTAACCACATATGCGAATAAATATAGTCCGTAAGCGGTTACAAAAAGAAATGCAAGCCAGTTAGCTATCATTAAGCCGTTCATCCCTTATCTCTCCCTTCCCATCGCTGCAAAACTTTATTCTTTCTCTTTCCATTATTCAAAAAGAAATCAATTTTCTGACATCATTATATCACAAAAAATAAATGAATGAGCATTCAGTCGCCATCATCCTAAAAATTTTTTTCTTTCATGAGGGTATACTAAAAAGAATGTATGTAATGAGGAGGAACCTATTATGTGGATCGTACTGATACTGGCAGTCCTATGCATTTTAGCAGGGATTGATTTTTATTATGGACACAAAAGAATGATCAGTCTGGAAAAACCTCCTTACTGCGCAAAAGGCGACATGCAATTTTTATCAACTGGTTATCATTTGTTTGATGCCTTATTTGAAGATGTTAAAAAAGCCTCTCAATATATACATATGCAATTTTATATCTTTCGCGATGATGAGCTTGGCGATGAACTTTGCCAGCTATTAATTAAAAAGGCTCAACAAGGTGTCGAAGTACGTTTGCTTGTTGACTATTTAGGCAGCAGATCGATAAAAAAACAAACGATCTCTCGCTTAGAACAAGCAGGGGTTCACTTTCAATACAGCAACAAGCCTGGTTTCCCCTATTTCTTATACCGGACTAACCATCGGAACCATCGGAAAGTAACCGTAATCGACGGTGAAATCGGTTTTATTGGCGGTTATAATGTCGGCAATGAATATTTAGGTAAAGACACAAAACTTGGAGACTGGCGTGATTATCATCTCAGACTGAATGGCCCGATTATCGGCGGATTGGAAAGAACATTTATAGATGATTGGAATCTGGCATCAGGTGAGGAAATACAACCGAAATCTTCAAACCAAGAGATGACAGCCTGCCTAAAAAAAGACTATATGCTTGTAGGTTCAAATGGAAAAGCAATCTACCGGTTCTTTTACGAAAAAATACAACGTTCAAGAAAAAGTATTTTAATTGGTTCACCTTACTTCGTTCCGGGTAAAAAGATGAATGAGGCCTTGCTTCGTGCAATCAAAAGAGGCGTTTCCGTAACGCTGCTCGTACCGATGCACCCCGATCATCCTCTTGTACAGGAAGCTTCTTATCGATATTTAGAGCCTCTTCTGCAAGCAGGTGCTGTTATTTATCAATTTCATGAGGGGTTTTATCATTCTAAAGTTTTTATTTTTGATGAAGTGTGGTGTGATATAGGAACAGCCAATTTTGATCTCAGGAGCTTCTTTTTTAATGACGAACTCAACTGTATCATTACGGATAAGAACGATATCCAAGAAGTAAAAAAAGGCATCGAATCCGACCTTGCCCGCTCCGAAAAATTAACATTAAAACGGTTGAAAAAAATGAGGACGTTCTGGGTGCGGCTAAAAGAAGGCATCGCATTTATCATTTCACCGATGCTCTAAACATAGAGATTAGAGGGGGACATACATGATTGTTTCGTTTGGGTTCGTTTCGACGGCCTTAAATATATATGAAGCTTCACCAGCCAAAACGATGACATTTGCAACATATCAAAAACGCGAAAAGAAAGAACGGGAAGCACAGCTGCTTTCGATTACAAAAAACAACCTGCAACGAACATTGCGGGTTCTTCATTATTGTATCGCACACGAACTTCCACTTTATCGGATGTCTTCATCCATCGTTCCATTAGCCACTCACCCTGAAGCGGCATGGAATTTTTTAAAGGAAACCTCTGAAGAGCGGAAAGAAATTGAACACATTGTAAAAAAACATGACTTACGAACAAGCATGCATCCTAATCAGTTCACATTATTCACGAGTCCGCGCAAGGAAGTAACATTGAACGCTGTTAAAGACATGCAATATCATTATGATCTTCTAAAAGGCATGGGGATTGAAGACCGAAGCTACATCAACATTCATGTTGGGGGTGCTTATGGGGATAAAGAGTCTGCCTTAGAACGATTTTATGAAAATATTAAATTGCTGCCGGCTAATGTGAAAAGCCGGATGACACTTGAGAACGATGATAAAACATTCACAACCGAAGAAACATTGGGAGTATGTGAAAAAGAAAATATTCCGATGATGTTTGATTATCATCATTACAAAGCAAATTCTGGTGAAACCCCATTAGAGGAATTATTACCGCGATTTGTACAGACATGGGAAAACACCGGCAGACCGCCTAAAGTCCATCTTTCCTCACCGAAGAACGAAAAAGCGTATAGAAGTCATCACGATTTTGTAAGCTTGGATTATGTCCTTCCGTTTTTTAAAATGGTTTCCAATTTTACAGACAAACTGGACGTTATGATCGCAGCTAAACAAAAAGACCGCGCAGCACTGAAACTCATTGAAGAGCTATCAAGCGTACGCGGTTTTAAGAGGATAAATGGCGGTTCCATTTTGATGTAATTATTTAGGCTGTTTTCTAAAAGAGCGCGATTTTTTAAATTTGTTTTGGGAAAGCGAAATCAGCCACTACTTTTTAATAGCCATAAAGTTTACGAAAACAGTCTTATTTTAAAATATTAGCCGCAATCCAAATGTAAAATTGATAGCCTAAATAAATACCGATGATCCCCATAATCCCCGGAAGAGCTGGAGGAGCAGGAATCGGTAATTTAAACAAGGCGAACACAAAACCGACGAGTGCGCCTGTGATCAAAGATAAAAGGATAATTTTCAAAAGAAATAGCCCCCATACTCATTTAATTAGCAATCTTATTTTATTAATATGGCACGAGCGGATAACATTATCCCTATTATCCTTATGTTTCCTGCGATAGCTTGTAGTATTTTTTTAGCAAACGAATCTGTCCGCAATGAGCGATTTCATCTTCAAAAACATGAAACCACTTAAAGTAATTATTGCTTGGCAGCCCTTCCCACCAAGGTGTCGTCTCATATAGCCAGGAATCTGGAAGCTCTTGAAAAAGATTCAACGTTTTTTCGCGCGTTTTTTTCAAATCTTCTATGTAAAAATCCGCTGTGTTTCCAGAAATGACAGTCGCTGCTTCCCCCAAACTTATTGCGGGTTCAAGTGTTTCTGCATATCGGTCAATCTCTTCTTCAGATAGGTGTGCACCCTCAATGCTTAAATATTGATAGATTTTCTCGACCGCATTGAAATGAGCAAGCAGCATCCCGATTGAGTTGCCTATTCCATTGATTTTGAAGTCCAGCGCTTCAATTGATAAATCCTGAACGTGTCTTATTGTCATTTCTCTCGCATAGTTCATCATACTGATCAAAATGGAAAAGTCTTTCGAATACCCCTCGATCTCATCGATGATATACCGGCTTCTGTTGGACGTATGCATTAAAAAATCCTCCTTTACTCTACTTATGGATTCAAGATAATAGAGAATTTTCCTTTTTTGTGATGGAGTTTGAGTGTATTTTCTGTAACTCGCCCGTATTTTTCGCATAGCGCTCGTATTTCCTCAAACCTCTCCTTTAAATAAGGAAAAAACCTGCCAAATGACAGGTTTTTCATATTTACATACGCTCAGGTGCTTCCACCCCAACAAGGTTCAATGCGTTTTGAATCGTAATTTGAGTTGCTTTCATCAACGCGAAACGCGCTTCTGATTTTGTTTTGTTTTCTGAATCAAGTACACGCTCTGCATTGTAGAAACTGTGAAGTGCAGATGCGAGTTCAAATACATAGTTTGTCACACGGTGCGTTAAAAGCTTATCCGCCGCTTCTGTAACAACCGCAGGGAATTCACCGATCTTCTTCAGCAATTCGAACTCTTTTTCAGAGTCGATTTGTGATAAATCCAGATCCCCCGTATAAGAAAGACCCATTTCTTCACCTTGGCGAAGCATGCTGCAAACACGTGCATGTGCGTATTGCACGTAGAATACTGGGTTTTCGTTCGATTTAGAAACGGCTAAGTCCATATCGAAATCCAGATGAGTATCATTGGAACGCATTGCAAAGAAATAACGAGTTGCGTCAATTCCCACTTCTTCCATCAGTTCACGTAATGTTACAGCTTTACCCGTACGCTTACTCATTCGAACTTTTTCACCGTTTTGGAATAGAGAAACGAGTTGGATGATCATGACATCCAATTGTTCTTTTTCATAGCCTAACGCTTGGATCGCCGCTTTCATACGTGGAATGTATCCATGGTGGTCCGCTCCCCAAATGTTGATCAGCTTATCGAATCCGCGGTCAAACTTATCATTATGATACGCGATATCAGGAGTTAAGTAAGTGAAAGATCCGTCATTTTTAATAAGAACGCGGTTTTTGTCATCCCCGTAATCTGTCGTACGGAACCATGTTGCTCCTTCTTCTTCATAAACAACGTCCTTAGCTTTTAACTTTTCTAATGCAGCATCGATTTTACCATTTTGATAGAGAGAAGTTTCAGAGAACCACACGTCAAAAGGTACACGGAACTCCGCTAAATCGTTCTTAATCTTTTCTAGTTCACGCTTCAAACCGTATTCACGGAAAAAACTGATGCGTTCGCTCTCTTCTTTTTCTAGTAAAGAATCTCCGTATTCCGCAGCTAAGTCTTTACCGAACTGAATGATATCCGCTCCGTGGTAGCCGTCTTCTGGCATGTCTTTATCTTGACCAAGCGCTTGAAAGTACCGTGCTTCAATAGAGAACGCCATATTGTTGATCTGGTTTCCTGCATCGTTAATATAAAACTCTCGGGAAACTTCATAACCCGCAAAATCTAAAATGTTGCAGATCGAGTCACCTACTGCAGCACCGCGTGCATGCCCTAAATGAAGCGTTCCTGTAGGATTAGCAGAAACGAACTCGACTTGTATCTTTTTATTGTTGCCATACTCTGTACGCCCATAATCTTTATCCGCTTTAATAACAGTCGGAACAAGATCTGTTAAATAAGCATTATCCATGTAAAAGTTGATAAAACCAGGACCCGCGATTTCAACTTTTGCAATAGAAGCTTTTGATTTATCAAAGTTTGCAACCAATTCGTCCGCGATCGCACGTGGTGCTTTTTTCGCGATACGTGCAAGCTGCATTGCCATGTTTGTAGCAAAATCACCATGTGCCTTATCTTTCGGTACTTCAAGAACAACTTCTGGAAGCTCTTCTTTTTTAGCAAGTTCTGCTTTTACTGCTGCATTTTCGATTTCGTCTTTTAATAGCTGCTTGACCTGGTCAAGGATATTCATTTATTTTGCCTCCTGAAAATTTATTTTGATCCGATGTTTTCCTGTATGTTCACCTTGAAGAACCAGTTCATACGAGAGGTTCAGTTCCCCTGTCTGTTTTTGCTGGTTCCAGCGAAAATTCATTTGATGTGTGGTCGTTTCCATCCAAAGCTGGCCATATGGGCTGTCGTACATCCCTTTTGTTGTCTGGCCAATCAAATATTTTTGTTTCATAGATACACTGCCTGAGCGAATGATCAGAATTCCAGCGTGCGTTATTTTAATCACATTGTTAACCATTCCTGCACCTTCGATTTCTTCTTTATACTGCAGGTATGTGACATCGCCTTTTTTATAAAGTTTGCCCTCGGTTTCCGTATGATGCTTTTCTTTCTCGCCGCTAAAATGGACTTCTGAGCTTATCGAAAGCGCAACAGACAATTCTGTATCTTGATCCATGCAAACAACACTTCCTTTTTTGTGTATAACCTTGTCTATAACCTATCCATTATAAAAGATTTAACACGTATGCTTCAACCTTCTGAGGCTTTTTTAGAGAAACTATTTAAAATTTATATTCTGATCGAAACCTTTGATGATAAGATGAGTGCTTTTTTTTGGATTAGTGATGAATAAAGCGTATGATTACAACGTGAAGATGAATTTAGATCTAAGGAGGATGAGGATAAAGATGAATAACGAACGAATTTTACTTGTGAGCAGACCAAAAGGAACTCCAGCAATGAGTGATTTCAGATACGAAGAGGCTGAAATACCTGAGCTTAAAGGTGATCAAGTACTCGTAAAAACAATCTATTTATCTGTTGACCCCTATATGAGAGGCCGCATGAATGACACAAAATCATACGTACCTCCATTTGAATTAAATGAAGTAATTTCTGGCGGTGTTGTCGGACAAGTCGTACAGTCTCTTTCAAGTGACTTAGCTGAAGGGGATTTTGTCATCGGCAACCTTCCTTGGCAAAAATATAATATCGTAAACGATATTTCGGTGCGAAAACTCGATCCAAACATCGCTCCACTTTCAGCTAACCTTGGTGTTCTTGGCATGACAGGATTAACGGCTTATTTTGGATTACTGGATATCGGGAAGCCTCAAGAAGGTGAAACAGTTGTCGTGAGCGGAGCTGCAGGTGCAGTTGGTACGATCGTTGGACAAATCGCTAAAATTAAAGGCGCTCGCGTTGTCGGAATCGCAGGATCAGAGGAAAAAACAGCCTATTTGAAGAATGAGCTAGGGTTTGACGAAGCGGTTAACTATAAAACAGAGAATGTGCGTGAAGCTTTAAAAGCCGCTTGTCCTGATGGTGTCGACGTTTATTTTGATAATGTCGGCGGAGAAATCTCTGACGAAGTTCTTAGCCTCCTCAATCACGGTGCTCGTATTCCAATCTGCGGGCAGATCGCTCTTTATAACCTTGAAAAAATGGATGTTGGTCCACGTATTCAAAGTCAGCTTCTGATCAACAGTGCCTTAATGAAAGGTTTCATCGTGAGTGATTATGCTGCTCATTTTGAAGAAGGTGCCATGGAACTCGCAAAATGGCTCATGGAAGGCAAGCTTTCTTACAAAGAAAATATCGTTGAAGGCTTTGAAAACACGATCGATGCATTCCTCGGATTATTTAAAGGTGAAAATACAGGAAAACAGCTAGTAAAAGTAGCTGATCCTGAGAATGTATAACACATTGAGATTGCTTGTATGAGAAAAGACTCAAAAGGTGCTGAAAGACAGCATCCTTTTGAGTCTTTTTTTGTTTGTTGAATGATTTGAGGGAAATAACCCTCTTTTAAAACCAGTAAAAATGAAACGAGTATACATTCATATGTGAAACCAAGAATACACCCTGTACAAATTTAGAATAACGGCAAGGGAAATAAATTGTTTGGGGTCAGACCCCTATGGTAATGGAAGGATCATTTTCACTGTCGTTCCTTCTCCTACTTCACTAGAAAACTCAAGATTTCCTTTGTGCTCTTTCATAATCTTTGAGCTGACCATCAGACCAAGTCCTGTGCCTTTTTCTTTCGTTGTGTAGAATGGCTCACCGATTTTTTCGAGGCACTCAGGCGGGATTCCGCATCCTTCGTCTTTTATTGTAAGCTCAATTTTATTAACAAATACTTCAGCTTTTATATGAATGGTGCCCCCATCTTCCATGGCGTCCATCGCATTTTTCACCAGGTTGATCAGCACTTGCTTCAGCTCGTTCTCTTCTGCCTTAATGAACGGCAATTCCTCGCTTAAATCAATTTCAAATTTTATATCTTGAACAACTGCCTCTGGCTTCAGAAGCGCTTCTACAAAAAGAAGCAGTTCATTTATTGATGTTTCTTTAAACAATTTCGCCTGTGGTTTTGCGAGCAAAAGCAGCTGACTCATGATTTGATCGATTCGACTCAATTCTTTATCCATGATTTTATAATAGTGAGAAGCATCGAGTTCCTCATTTTCTTGTATGAACTGGATAAATCCTTTAAGTGAAGTTAGTGGATTACGGATTTCGTGTGCGACAGATGCAGCAAGCTGACCGACGATCGAAAGCTTATCCGATTGTCTAAGGATCGCTTCTGATTTTTTTCGCTCAGAGATATCCCGGGTAACCCCAATAATTTCTGTTACTTGTCCCTGTTCATCTGCAATACTTTTACAAGAAGTTTCAAGCCACACGTAATGCCCATCTTTATGCAACAGTCTAAACTGAACTATGCAAGAGGAAGGACCATGCATCAGTTGTTCGTGACCTTTCAAAGATGCTTCTTCATCATCTGGATGCAAAATTCCATAGCCGGTTTTCCCGATCATTTCTTCAGGGTCTCTGCCTAGAAGCGCTTTGCAAGCAGGAGAAACATATGTGTACGTTCCATCTGGTTTATGAGTTGTGATCATATCCATCGCATGTTCCGCTAACAGCCTGTACCTCGCTTCACTTTCTTCGAGCAGAACTCTCGATTCAATTTTTTCAGTAACTTCCCGTCCAAAAACGAGGAGGTTTTTCCGTGAACCGTCTGCATTAAAAACCGGAATTTTATACACATCAAAAAAACGAGTTCCCCCGTCTTTTGAAGGAACACATTCATCACATCGAACAATTTCTCTTGCTTGCCAAACTTGTTCATCTGTTTGGATGCAATACTCAAAAACTTCGCGATAGAACGGTCGGATCGCAGCTAAGTCTGCATCGGTCTTTCCAGTAAATGAAAATCCTTGCAAATCAAACAGTTCTCCTACAAATTCGTTCGCGAAAACAAAGCGCCCTTCCCCATCTTTTATTCCTATAAAGTCAGGTACGATATTCATGATTGTTTTTAGCAAAGGCTCATGTGCGGAAGGAGTAATCGCAGGTTGCAGTAAGAATACAAAATAATGATAATTTTCATCTTGAACAGGCAAAGTTCCCTTTTTTATTTCTACAGGAACGACGCCATTTGCAGTCAGCAGCGTGCCTTCCTTATTTTCTCTATGAATCATTAAAAGGTCATGAACCGAACGCCCTGCTGTACAATTTTCTAAACCGCACAACAACTGAAACTTCTTATTCCCAGCTACAATTTGACCATTACGATCAGCAAGAAGTACAGGGTCTGACAAATGATTGATGAAATCATATACAAATTGCATATCTTTTACATTCGCATCCACGTCGATATCCCTCCTTTTTCTTTTATTTTCATAATTTTACTATAGCAAAAAAGCCGGTGAGGCATAACAAAATTCGACAAAAGTTGATAAAATTCATTCAAGATTTATACATTTCAACTTATTTTGCTTCAAATTCCCATTGCTTTCCTTTAAAGCATTCGATATATTTATTATTTGTAAGAGGTCTGACCTCTTTTTGTTTTTCATAAAACTTACCTATTAGTGAGGGATTTTTATATGGGTGCTATTGGATTATTGTTTTCAGGTGGAGCATTATTTTTAAATAGCTTAATGCTGCTTGGAAAAGCGGAAGAAAAAAGTGTCGCGTTTTTTAATATATTGGTCGGACTGCTCCAAGTCATTACTCCAATCTATTTAATAATTACATCCGATCAATCAAATTGGTCGATGTTTAACAATGGAGCCGTCTTTTTGTTTGGTTTTACGTATCTTTATTTAGGAGCGACCATTCTAAAAGGTTTCGATTCTAGCGGACTTGGCTGGTATTCATTGTGGGTGGCCATGATGGCACTCGTTTATGCAGCAGTTTATTACATTCAGGAAAATGATGTTTTGAACACGTTTATTTGGGTGATGTGGGCATTTCTTTGGTTCTTATTCTATCTTTCATCCGCACTTAAAAAACCGTATGAGGCATATATCGGAAAAGTAGCTTTCGTACAATCGTGGGTAACATTAACATTGCCATCCCTTTTCATGCTGCTTGATCTTTGGCAGATCGAGAAGCTTCAGCAGATCTGGATCTATGTATGTGCAGCATCATGCCTATATTTTGCCGTAACAGCCGTTTTGTATTTCAAAACACTGCAAAAAGAAGAAGTACTGCAGGAAATTTTATAACCGGCGTTAAAAAAGGAGACCGATCTCAATACAGATCGGTTTTTTTTATGCTTTGAAGAGCTTTTTTGCTTTATCTCATACTTTAACAATGTAAAAAAGGAAGATTCCAGCCGGAAAACTTCCTTTTATCTTAAACTTTGAATGAAAAAGTCCAATGGTGAGTGACTTGTGATGAAAATCAATAGACTGATTTTCTGCAATAAGTCTGATTAGGTATAAATTGAGTCTGTTTAACCTTGAATTGAGTCTGTTTTTGAAAAATTGAATCTGTTTGCTCCATAAATGAGTCTAATTCAAAAAAATTGGGTCTTTCTACAAATTTCGACATCGTTCACGCGCTTATTTAATCAAACAAAAAATCCCGAAACGCAGCTAAAAAGCCAACGTGCCGGGATTACCTAATTATCTTGTTGATTCAGAGACGAGCAAAACTTGCATGAAGCCTGCGAGTTGCAACGAGTAATCGCAGGAGCAGCGCTTTTACCTTCAGTTAGTAATAGAGGAACGCTTATCAATCAACGAATGTTATTTCACCCAGCCAAGTAAGATCTCACGAAGAAACTTACTTGCTGCGATCGGAGTTTGTTCTGATGAATCGTAGATTGGCGCTACTTCTACTAAATCAGCTCCAATAATGTTGATGTCTGCTTGAGCAATTGCCTGGATCGCTTCCAAAAGCTCTTTTGACGTAATTCCGCCTGCTTCAGCTGTACCTGTTCCAGGTGCTGCTGATGGATCAAGCACATCGATATCAATCGTCACATAAACGTTGCGTCCTTTTAATGTAGGAAGAACTTTTTTCAATGGTTCAGCCACATCAAACTTGTACATGTGCATGCCGCTTGTTTTTGCAAATTCGAACTCTTCGCGCATACCTGAACGGATACCGAATGAATATACGTTTTCTGCTCCAATCAAGTTACACACTTTGCGGATCGGTGTAGAGTGGGAAAGTACTTCTCCTTCATACTGTTCGCGAAGGTCCGCATGTGCGTCAATATGAATAACCACATAGTCATCATATTTTTGCTTTAATGCTTTAAATACAGGCCATGTTACTAGATGCTCTCCGCCAAGACCTAATGGAAACTTGTTGTCGTTCAACAAAGTGGATACGTACTCTTCGATCATATCAAGAGAACGCTGCGGGTTTCCGAACGGCAATGGAATATCTCCAGCATCAAAATAATTAACTTCTTCTAAATGCTTGTCCATGTAAGGACTGTACTCTTCCAGACCAAGAGAAGCTTCGCGGATTCTTGCAGGACCAAAACGGCTGCCAGGGCGGAATGATACTGTCCAGTCCATCGGCATTCCATAAATAACAGCGTCGGCACTTTTATAATCTGGCTTACTTAAAATAAATACATTTCCAGAATAAGCTTCATCAAAACGCATATTCAAACACTCCTTTTAACGTAAAAAATTAAAATGCGGGGAGCTTAAACAAAGCCCCCCTCACCTCTTATTTCAGCAGATCACTTACAAACTTCGGCAGTGCGAATGCAGCTGTATGAAGCTGTGGTGTCCAATATTTTGTTTCGATATCGTGGAAACGCTCAGCAGGCACTTCTAACGGATCGTGTTTCTTTGATCCGATCGTGAACGTCCAAAGTCCGCTTGGGTATGTTGGAATGTTTGCTGTGTAAAGACGTGTGATCGGGAAAATTTCGCTAACATCTTTGAATACTTGAGAGATCAACTCAGGTGTGAACCAAGGGTTGTCCGTTTGAGCAACAAAGATTCCGTCTTCTTTTAACGCTTTAGAGATTCCTTCATAGAATCCTTTTTCGAAAAGCTTAGCAGCTGGTCCAACAGGCTCAGTTGAGTCAACCATGATTACGTCATACATATTTTCGCTTGTCGCGATGTGCATGAAACCATCATCTACTTTTACATCAACACGCGGGTTCTCTAACTCACCAGCGATTTCAGGCAAATACTTTTTAGAGTACTCGATTACTTTTCCATCGATCTCAACAAGCACTGCTTTTTCAACAGATGGGTGCTTAAGCACTTCACGGATAACTCCGCCGTCTCCGCCACCGACAACTAAAACGTTCTTCGGGTTCGGGTGTGTGAAAAGTGGTACGTGCGCTACCATCTCGTGGTATACAAACTCGTCTTTTTGCGTTGTCATAACCATGCCATCAAGGATCAGCATGTTTCCGAATTCTGCCGTTTCAACCATATCCAGCTTTTGAAATTCCGTTTGCTCAGATACGTACGTTTTTTTGATATTCATTGTAATTCCAAAGTTCTCTGTTTGTTTTTCAGTAAACCAAATACTCATATTGGTCTCACTCCTAATCTATATTTGAAATGCCAGGCATCAAAAGTTTCATTTTTTCACAAACAAAATGATTATAGCATTCTCACCCTTAGATTCCAATTTAATTTTTGGTAAAAATACATCTGTGCCTATGAAGACTCTTCAATAACGGTACCCTTCTGCATCGATTCGTATTCGTTTCATGATAAAAATAGGCATTTTACCCTGTTTCTTTAGGATGACTTATGACTTCCCTCAAAAGTGCTATAATGATAATAGCGTCAGAAGGACAGACGGCCGGCGCATTCCCTTTTTAAAACTGGAGCTGAACAACTTGCTGGTTTTGCAGCTTTTCAGTTAAGGGGGGTGATGCCTCTGACGATTTTTGAGGCGTTGATGTTTGCGGTCGCTTTTAGCTCGCTTATCGTTACTGTCCTTACGTCTAAAAATAAATAGGCCTCTGTCATACTCGTAAAGGCGCCCTTAGTCTACTACAGGCTATGCGGTCTGCTTTTCCGGCTCGTGTGTCTTCTGGCGCAAAAATGCCCGTGTTTTTATGCACGGGCGTTTTCTTTTTTAAAATTGTCTGTTTTCACATACTAAAAAGATGGATTCTTGAATTAAGCCCTCGCTAGCAGCTGTTTCGTACGCTCTTTCGCTTCTGCCATCACTTTCTCTTCATCAATCGTTGTCAGTTCACGGCCGCGCATGACGATTTTACCATCAATGATAACCGTATCCACATCTTGTCCCGTTGCCGAGTAAACAAGCAAGTTCACAGGTTCATGGCTAGGCGTTAAATGCAGTTTATTCATATCTATCAAGATGATATCTGCTTTTTTCCCGATCGTTAACGAACCGACGTCTTCCCCAATCCCTAAAATATCTGCGCCGTTTTGTGTTGCCATTGTCAGCACATCATGTGCACTTAAACTAGCAGCATCTTCATACTTCAGCTTTTGGAACCAACTCGCCGCTTTCATCTCGAAAAATAGATCAAGAGAGCTTGCACTGGCAGGTCCGTCCGTTCCTAGACCTACTTTCACACCTGCATCTACTAACCTCTTAACATCGCTTATCCCACAGCCTAATTTGGCGTTGCTCACCGGGTTATGAATGATCCCGCCTTTTATTTTCTCTAACGTTTTGAAATCATCGTCATTAAAATGAACCCCATGAGCGAGCAATACCCGGCGCCCAAAAACGCCTGCGCTCTCCAAATACTCTACAGGTCTCATCTTATATTTTTCTAAAATCATGCGTTCTTCATCTTTCGTTTCAGCGAGATGAATGTGCATCGGAACCTCTTTCGCTTCAGAAAGCTTCACCGCTGCTTTTAAAAAGTCAGGTGGACACATATACGGGGAATGAGGCGCGATCATTGTTGTAATACGTCCGTTTCCTTTTCCGTGCCAGCGATCGATCACATCCGCTGCTTCTTTCAAGCGACCTTCATAATCGTCATCCATCGCGATCAACCCTCTTGCAATAACCGCACGGATTCCTGACACTGCTGCCGCTTCAGCCACTTGGTCCATACCTATGTACATATCCGCGTAAGACGTCGTTCCGCTTTTGATCATTTCAGCCATTGAAATCATAGCACCAGAGTAGCGGTCCTCATCGTTCATCTTCATTTCAAGCGGAAGCATTTTTTCGTTCAGCCATGTCATAAGAGGAACGTCATCACTAAAACAGCGCAGCAGTGACATTGGCGTGTGCTGGTGCCCGTTCACGAGTCCTGGTAACGCCAGCATCCCTTTACCGTCCACCGTCTCTTCCGGCTCATCATAAGAAAAATCTCCAATGTTCTCGATCCGATTTTCACGAACCAATATATCTCCAGACTTCACTTGCCACTTTCCGTTTTCACCGATCTTCATATATTGAATGTTTTGTATAAGCATTACCGTACCTCCTGTCTACCTGCCATTATAGCATTTCGTTTCTTGATTACGTTTAAGAGCCGCACTTTTTCACCATACTATCTAATAAAAATGGCTAATAAAAAACGTTCGGATTATAAGGAGGGTCGGAAGGTGAAGTTTTGGCAGATTATTAAAGAAGCGACAAAAGAACAAAAAATACGCTGGATTAAAAAATGGGGTGCCATCACCTTTGGAAGTTTTGTTTTAGGTTTCATAGGATTGCTGATGCTGGCTAAACTGATGGGTCCCCCAGAACTGCTCGTTCCGCAGACAACGACCCTTTATGCAGCAGACGGTTCGAAAATCGGTGAGATCAACAACAAAGCCCAAAACCGGTATTGGGTTCCCCTGAAAAAAATAGATAAAGATGTAATAGACGCAACCATTTCCATCGAGGATAAAAGCTTCCGCAAGCACCATGGTTTTGATCCGAAAAGAATCGCAGGAGCTCTATTAGCGGATATAAAAGCTGGAGCTAAAGTGCAAGGTGCGAGCACGATCACTCAGCAATATGCACGGAATCTTTTTTTAACGCACGAAAAAACGTGGCGAAGAAAATTTCAAGAAGCCTTTTACACGATGCGTCTGGAGATGAGTTATTCGAAGGATGAGATTTTAGAAGGCTATTTAAATACGATTTATTACGGTCATGGTTCTTATGGAATCCAGTCCGCTGCACGCTATTATTACGGGAAAAACGCCGATGACCTGACGCTTGCTGAAGCAACGATGCTCACTGGCATCCCGAAAGGTCCGAGTTACTACTCTCCTATTTATAATGAAGATCATGCAAAAAAGAGACAAGACATCATCTTAACATCCATGGCGGAAGACGGATTGATAAAAAAAGAGGCTGTCGTTCAAGCTGAAAATGAAAAATTGAACTATGTACGAGAAGAAGATGAAAAAGTCATCGCGGTTGCTCCTTATTTTCAGGACGCTGTCATGCGCACATTGAAAAGCGAGCTCAACATCAACGCCAATTCCATTCAATTCGGCGGACTGAACATTTACACAACATTGGATCCAAACATGCAGGAAGTTGCCGAACATACTGTCGAAAACCGAATTATCGATAATGAAAAAATCCAAACCGCACTCGTTGCGATGGATCCGCGAAATGGAAACGTGAAGGCTCTCATTGGGGGAAGAGATTTTGAGAAAAGCTCGTTCAACCGGGCGATTCAAGCGAAACGTGCTCCCGGTTCAACATTTAAGCCTTTTCTTTATTACACAGCATTAGAACATGGCTACACACCGTCGACACCTATCAAATCAGAACCAACAACGTTCGCGATGGCAGACGGGGTAACAGAATACAAACCGAAAAACTTCAAAAACCGCTACGCCAACGATTTTATTACGATGGCTCAAGCGCTCGCTTTATCCGATAACATTTATGCGGTAAAAACAAATCTATATTTAGGACCTGAGAAACTCGTCAAAACCGCCAAAAAATTCGGCATAAAAAGTCCGCTCGCAAGCATTCCTTCCCTAGCCCTCGGATCAAAAAGTGTAGGTGTGATGGAATTGACGAGTGCATACGGTGTTTTTGCCAATGGCGGAAAGAAAGTCGACCCTGTATTTATAACGAAGATCACCGACTCGAAAGGAAAAGTTCTTTATAAAAAGGACTACAAAAGCGAGCAAGTGATCGATGAAAATAAAGCGTTCGTGATGACCGACCTGTTAACGGGAACATTCGATGAAAAGCTGAACGACTATACGAGTGTAACTGGTTCCAGCATTAATCAATATTTAACGCGGCCGATGGCTGGAAAATCAGGATCGACTCCGTCCGACAGCTGGATGGTCGGCTACACCCCTCAGCTCGTAACAGGCGTTTGGGTCGGATACGATGAAAGCAAAGAGCTTCATGATATTAATGACACGGGCTACTCCAAGCGAATCTGGGCGTATTTTATGGAAGGAGCATTAAAAAACAAACAAATTCTCTCCTTTCACCAGCCAGAAGGAGTCGTTGCGGTCACGATTGATCCGCAGGACGGAAAGCTTGCAACCGAAAGCTGTCCGGTTACTCGCATCTCTTATTACGAAAAAGGAACAGAACCCATCGAATATTGTGACGAACATGGCATTTCAAAGAAAGTAAATGAAAAATTGGAGAAAACTGAAGAGAAAAAAGGATTTTTCAAACGGATTTTCTCTTGGTAAGCTGAAAACCCCTGCCATTTGCTGATCGGCAGGGGTTTTTTATTATGATGAAAGCTTGATTTTTATGTAATTCCATGAAAAATGGTGATAAATCCACGTTATTTGCGATAATTCCACGTTTAGAGCCAATATATCCACATTAATTTCCATAATTCCACACTTATCGCCCATATAACCACGAACCGACATGATTCGACAAACGACAAAACCGCCTAACTTCAAACTTCCCGGACAAAATAAAATGCCCGGAAGCTCTATACAAAGCCCCGGGCACTTTATTGTCCTAGCACATTGTGTGTACAATGCTAACCTTAGTTTAATGGAAGTGCTTTCTTGTCACAAGTTTTTTAAAAAATGTTCAAAAAAGGTTCATAACTTTGCCATTTTTATTCCACTAATGACTTGATTTCTTCTCCAGAACGGCTGAACATATCTTCATCATGCTCTTTTAAGAACTCACCGAGAATGCGTCTTGCATGATCGTCCATGTTCTCAACCATCACACGGCCCTTCATGGATTTGTCCATGCGGTTTACGTGTTCTGGCAAACTTTTATAGCCGCGTCGAGCTTCCTTATCGACCTGCATCTCACAAGCTGTCAGTCCAAAATAATAGGGTCCATTAGCTCCGCGGTTGATCGTTACCCAAACTAGCCAATACAATCTTGGGTTTGGTGTATTTTCACGGTTTGGCGTGAACTTCACTCTTTTTTCGACTTCACTTCTTGCATGCATCGCGCCCATATCGATATAAGCAACTGCGTCCTCCACGTCAACAATTACAGGTGTAACATGATCCAGCGTTAAACTTCCGACACCGTAACCGCCATGTCCATCTGTAGAGTCACCGCTGATGATAGTGAATCCCATGCCCTTTTTCTTTTTATCGCCGTCTTTGGCGTTATCATTGGAATTGAAAAAATCTTTCATACTTCCAGCTCCTCTAAACATTCATTATTAACACGTATTGTATCACAAAATGAAAGAATCTCTCAGTAAGATACATTCTAAAAGGGTGGTTCAAAAGCTTTGTTGCTCTTGTAAGTGGTTGATTTCCGTTCTAGGTTGCTCGCTTTCCGCGGGGCAGGCGGTGAGCCACATTCGTACGTTTCACGTATAAGTGTCTCACCTGCCCGCCTGTCCCGCAGGAGTCTCACACCTTACACTCCAATCAACTTGTCATTGGAGTCAAATTACAAAAATGCCCCAGAAGCAGCAATCTTTTAGAAAAAAGCATTCTAAAATAAGGTTGAATATTTTCCTAAAAACGAATATTATATAACTTGTACTCATAAATCGTTCGTATTTCGGAGGTAAACACAATGCTTTCATCCTTTTTTAAGTTAAATGAACTTGGTACAAATGTAAAAACAGAATTAATTGCCGGTCTTACAACATTTTTAACGATGGTCTATATCGTGATTGTAAACCCGATTATTCTTCACTCTGCTGGTGTACCATTTGATATCGTATTTATTGCAACAATCATCTCAACCGTAGTTGGGACCCTTTGGATGGCCCTTTTTGCCAATTATCCAATCGCCATTGCACCCGGAATGGGATTAAACGCGTATTTTGCATTTTCGGTCGTTGGAAACCATACAAACATTAACTACCAAACCGCTTTTGGCGCCGTTTTTGTTGCCGGTATCTTATTTGTCATCTTATCATTAACACCTTTCCGTTCTAAACTGATCGAGTCGATCCCGGCTAACCTGAAACACGGAATTACAGCGGGTATCGGACTTTTTATCGCGTTTATCGGAATGCGTTTATCAAAAATTATCGTAGCACATCCGGAAAACTTAGTAGCTCTTGGTGATTTGCATTCCCCAACTGTTATGCTGGCACTTGCAGGTCTTGCCATCACATTGATCTTAATGGCTCTTAACGTTAATGGTGCTTTGTTCTTCGGCATGATCATTACGGGAGCAATCGCATACTTTACTGGAATCCTGGAATTTCATAAAATCGTGGCGGCTCCAAAAATGCCGACTGAATTTTTTATTTTTGGTGATCCGATTGCTGCCTTTGCAGACGTGTTCCACTATGGATTATACGCTGTTGTCTTCTCATTCTTGCTAGTCACGATCTTTGACACAACTGGAACGATGGTCGGTGTTGCCGAACAAGCCGGTTTGATGAAAGGAAACAAAATGCCTCGTGCACGACAGGCCCTTCTCGCTGACTCTATTGCAACGACAGTCGGTGCTGCTTTCGGGACAAGCCCGACAAGTGCATACATCGAATCTTCATCAGGTGTAGCTGCAGGCGGACGTTCAGGATTAACTTCCGTTGTTGTTGCCCTATTGTTTGTCGTCTCAGCCTTTTTCGCACCGCTCGTAGGTACGATCTCTGACCTTGCTGCGATTACAGCTCCAACTTTAATCATCGTTGGAAGCTTAATGCTTGGTTCACTTAGCAAAATCAACTGGAACGAGTTAGACGAGGCGTTCCCAGCTTTCTTAATTATTTTAACGATGCCACTCACATCCAGTATCGCGACTGGAATCGCGCTTGGATTCATTTCTTATCCAATTTTAAAAATCGTAAAAGGCAAATGGCGTGAAGTTCCATTCTTAGTGTACTTGTTTGCTGTATTATTCTTATATCAATTAGCGTTCTTACCGCACTAATTCCAAACTGCCCTAAGGAGACTCCTCTCTTTTGGGCAATTTTTTTGAAGTTTTTTAAATTAAGTTGACACTTAATTAAGTGAATGCTAAATTAATACCATGATAGAAAAAATAATTGCATCCTTATCCGTTCCCAGCCGCAGGGAAATATTAAATCTTTTACGTAATGGTGAACGAACATCAACATCTATTGCAGAGCATTTCGACATATCGGCTCCTGCGATCTCCCAGCATTTAAAAGTACTTGAGAGTTCTGGACTGGTCTCTGTTCGAAAATCAGGTACTAAGCGCTATTACAGAATAAGAAAGGAAGGGTTCAAGGATTTAAAAGAATTTGTGGACCAATTTTGGGATGATAGCTTATTGCGCTTAAAAGAAGCCGCAGAAGAGGAGGAAAGAAGAAATAATGAACGGAGATACTAGCAGACTTACAAAAGAAATTTTTATCGAATGTTCACCCAAAACATTATTCTTTTTCTTTATTGAGCCGGATAAAATGGTTCGCTGGATTGGCCAATATGTAATGTTGGAACCGAAGATAGGCGGCAAATATCGGATTGACATCGACGGAAAAAATATCGCATTAGGAGAATATAAAGAAATTAACCCCTATGAAAAAGTAGTCTTAACCTGGGGTTGGGAAGGATTAGAAGTAATGCCCCCAGGATCGAGTACGGTTGAATTTATATTAACCCCTCAAGATAACGGAACGTTGCTTACTTTAAATCATATAGATCTCCCAGTAGAAAAAATGACATCCAATGACCAAGGATGGACTCATTATATGTCCAGACTTCAACGTCTAGCAGAGGGTGAAGATGTTGGCGCCGATCCATGGTCTACACGCAATAAATCGTAACAATATAAACAGGAGGTACTAATATGTCTACAAAAATACAGCAAGAGATCGTATTTGAAACAAGCCGTGATCGTGTTTATCAGGCTCTATTAAACGAACAGCAATTCAGTAAAATGTCTGGAGGCGCACCAACATCCATTGTCGCTGAAGAAGGTGGCAGTTTTTCATGTTTTGGAGGTATGATTTTAGGAAGAACGATTGAACTTGTTCCTAATGAACGTATCGTACAAGCTTGGCGTGCAGCGAACTGGGAACCTGGCGTTTATTCAATCGTCACTTTCGAGTTGAATGAGAGAGGTAACCAAACACTTCTTAAATTCACCCATTCAGGTTTTCCAGAAGGACAAGATAAGCATTTAGCAGCAGGTTGGCATGAGAATTATTGGAATCCGCTTCAAACTCTTTTATCAAAATCTTGATAGAAATAGAATTAAAGATGAAAGACCGGACACCCCGTGTCAAATGGGATGAGCCGGTCTTTTTTTTACTTCTTATCAAACACAACAGCTATATCATGCTTTTTTTCGTCTTCAAAAAAGGTTTTCGTAATGCGGTATGTCCCTGCTTTTTTTTCCTTTAATTCGACGGTCTGTTCATAATCTCCGCCCGCTTTTACTTCGATCATCTGCTCTGTAAACATTTGATCCGCATTCACCTTTTCCCATTTTCCATCTGTCCATTTTTCAATCTTATAAGCGGTTCCTGTACCTACCGTCTTTTCTGAGCCATTTTTCAAGAGCAGCTTCCCTTGATCATCGCTGTCTTCTAGCTTCCATTCAGCTTTAACGCCTGCTTGTTCGGCTGGAATCTCATTTTTCACTTCAAATGACCCGCTATTTTTATCTTCTGTTGACGCAGGTTTATTTCCGCAAGCCGCCAAAAGGACCATTAGACATGATAGGATAATTAACCTTAAATTTTTCATCATGATGCCTCCTTTTGTCATTTAGTCGTAAATTTGTATTCAAAAGTTTCAATTAAGCGCTCGTTTATCTTTGCTAACGAGTGGATATGCTGATAAAAAAGAGGTGTACTCATGAAATTCTGGCTGGCTGTTTATCTCGTTTCGCTCAGTTTACTAGGTCTCGGGATTGGTTTTTATGCAACGAAACTTTATGAAAAGAATATATCCTTAGGATTTATCACTACGCTGTGCGCAATCATCATTCCTTATTCTTTATTCATTTTCAGTGTTTATCTGTATGGACTATACAATCACGGCCACCCGCTGCAGTTTAGATGGTAAACAAAAAACCTGTCCTCTAGCTGGTCTTAATCGCTATCAAACAGGTTTATTTTCTATTGAATTTGGTTTTTCAAGCCGGCAATATAACCGAAAGCCTCTTCCATTTCTTCATCTGTATACTTCTGTTTTGCTTTCACCGTCTGTACTTTTTCTTTAATTTCTTCTTTATCCAGCTTATCAAAATACATAATCGTCGAAACGAGTTCTAAGAAACGTGAAGACTGCTCATTCATCGAACGGACACACGTCCCAAGCATCTCAATTGCGGTTCCATACGTGGAAAGAAGCTTCGATCCTTCTGCGTTTACCTCATAGCGATATTGGTAATAGCCGCTCACCTTTTCTTTCACTTCATGTATGTATCCCATGTTGCAAAGCTCTTCAATCTTCAGCGTCAGCTCTTCTGAATACGGTCCATAAAAGTGGAACTGATACTTTTCTTGAAAAGGAAAATTCAGCTTTTTTGCGATGTACACCATCTTTTGAAGCTTTTTTCGCCCGATCACTTCCCCGGCTTCTTGTATGAGTGTGACAACCTTTAAATGATCCTCAAACACAGCACTTCCCCCTAACATCCTTTTTCGTTCTATTTATTTGGCTTTTTTCGTAAACTTTGGTGTCATTGTAAGCAGTTGATATCTGTTCCAGTTTGCTCGCTTTCCCAGGGGTGTGCGGTGAGCCCACTCGTCGCCTTGCGACATTGAATGGTCTCACCTGTCTATCTACAACGTCTAGCCCCTCGAGGTCAAAAGTTAGATGGTCCTGAAGGCAAAAAGCGCCTTCTTAGCCCATCTCCCTTTTGCTTGTCGGGGCTGTACCAGCCGTTTCCGCTTTTCGAACTGTCACACTAATCCCTAAGGAGTCTCGCAACTTCCTCTCCAATCAACTTAAACATACATGCACGTTAGCCTTTTTATTTATATAAAATGTCTTTAATCTGCTTTTTCAGCGTTTGGTCTTTAATTTTTTCAATTAAATCAAGCGGATAATACAGCTTGTGGTCTGTGCGCCGTTTACCCGAGATCGCTTCCACCACATCAGATTCCCGTGACAGCTCACGAATTTCACCGTTTGGCTTCATCAAATTGATCGGCAATCGTTCTTCTTTCTCACCTGGTCTGTAAAAATCGTACGGCAGATCAGATGATGAATCGATGACTAAATAATATTTCGGGTTAATACCCGCCTGGTCAAAATAACCAGATAACAAATGGCCGTCTGTAAATGAAACCATCTCTGTATATTTAAACAGCTTGCGATTAATAAATCTGTGGCATAAATCTTTTAAAATAGGATCCTCTTCGTCCATCCATGCCTGAAAATAAAAATGAATGGTGCCTTCGTCCAGCGAAATGTAATCTTCTAATGAAACATTTCCTTCAAAGAGTGTTTTAAAATGAGTGATCTCTCTTTTAAACGTGTAGCCTGTTTCGTAAAGCTCTTTCGCCCGATGTAAAATTTTACTCAAAATCACTTCCGCACTTCGCGTAACAGGATGGAAGTAGACTTGCCAGTACATTTGGTAGCGGCTCATAATATAATCCTCAACCGCATGCATACCGCTGGATTTGATCACGACTCCCTCTTCAGTCGGACGCATGACACGCAAAATACGCTCAATATCAAAGTTTCCGTAGCTTACACCTGTAAAATAAGCATCTCGCAGCAAATAATCCATTCTATCCGCATCAATCTGGCTCGAAATCAGACTCACGATCAGCTTGTCCGGATGTGTTTTCGCAATAACTTCCGCAACTTGCTTCGGAAAATCATCTCCCATTTGCATTAGGATCTCATTTACTTCTGTATCGCCCAAAATAATCTCACGGCTGAATTCCTCATGATCGACGCCAAACACTTTTTCAAACGAATGCGAAAAAGGTCCATGTCCCACATCATGAAGGAGTGCAGCAGATAAAACAAGCAATCGCTGCTCGGGATCCCACGTTTGTTTTTCTTGAAAAATATCAATGATTCGCCTTGTAATCTCGTAAACACCAAGAGAATGGCTAAAGCGACTATGCTCTGCTCCATGAAACGTTAAATAGGTCGTACCAAGCTGCCTGATTCTGCGCAGTCTCTGAAATTCCCGTGTGCCGATCAGCCGCCAGATCAGCTCATCTCGAACGTGGATATAGCGGTGAACGGGATCTTTAAACACTTTCTCTTCGTGCATCTTTCCTAATGGTTTAGCCATTGATTTTTTCCCTGCTCCTTCTTACAACATTTATAGGTAAGAGTTCTAGTAAAAAATAAAAATCCCTTCCTCAATCACTTTGCTAAAGAAGGTATTTTCTGCTCGAATTTTGTCATAGATTCTATTAGAGTATACCCATTGTATCGTTTTACTAACTCTTAAAACAACCACTATTTTTTTCTAGCACTTCTCATTTAATATCGGTAAAAAAAGAACAAAATCCACATTTTCTTCCCCTTAAAATTTGGGTTATACTAGATAATGCTTAATACGGAAATGATAGATTTATATAGATTGCAGGAGGAACAAAAGATGGATCAGGAAAGAAGAGAAAGAAATGGACAAGCGTGGAGCAACAGTTCTTACCAGGCATGGGTCAACCGTTTTGGCGCGCCTGAAAAAGCAGTGACCCGCATACAAAAAGATCCAAAACGCCGCTTGCAGCCGCTCGATGCTTATATCGGAGACGTGACGGGTAAAAAGGTCGTAAATTTGCTCGGCTCTCACGGCAGTAAGGCTGTTGCACTGTCATTGCTCGGGGCACATACGACCGTCATCGATATTTCAGAATCAAATGCAGCATATGCACGCGAGCTTGCTGTCGCCGCAAATGTAGACGTCAGATATGTGGTGAATGATATTTTAAATCTGCCAAATGAAGAAATGACCGGCGATTATGATATGGCTTTTATGGAAAACGGAATTCTTCATTATTTCACGGATCTAAATCCCTTTTTCGAAGTGGCAGCAGGATTGCTAAAGCCTGGGGGAAAACTAATTCTTCAAGACTTCCATCCGGTTTCGACTAAGCTCATAGAGTCACAAGGTAAAAGCCAGGCTGTTCGAAAACATAGAGTAGCTGGTGATTATTTTAGCGAAGAGCTAGTTACAATGGATGTCGCCTATTCAAAATTTTTACCTGAGCTGCAATATGCGATTTCAGAGGAACGTGCTCCGTTTCAAGTTCAGATTCGCCAGTGGACGCTTGGTGAAATCATAACGGCAATCGGCAGCCAGAAGTTATGGATCAGGCAGCTCGTCGAAGAACCGCACCCAGATGAGCTCGACCACGGCATCCCGAAATCGTTTATCATCGTTGCGGAGAAATTATAATGACTGCGAATCACTTGCTGCACCAGCCAGTCTGGCGCCTGATCGACCAATCAACGCTCGGTCCAACCTTTGATGCGAGGCAGTCATTTGCGACCGATGATACGTTATGTACATCGATTGGAGGCGGCAGTTCCCCAGCAACAGCACGTACATGGGTGCATCATGATACGATCGTACTCGGCATTCAGGATACCCGCCTTCCTCATTTACTCGACGGAATCCAATTTTTAGAGGAACAGGGCTATCGTGTGATCGTTCGGAACTCTGGCGGACTCGCGGTTGTTTTAGATGAAGGGGTGCTCAATATCTCGTTAATCCTTCCCGAAAAAGAAGGAACAATTGATATTAACCAGGGATACGACACGATGAAAGTACTTGTGGAGCAGCTGCTGGACCCTTATGGAGCAACGTTCGAGGCTTATGAAATTGTGGGGTCTTACTGTCCCGGCAGCTATGATCTTAGTATCGGCGGACAAAAATTTGCTGGCATCTCTCAGCGGCGCATGCGCGGCGGTGTTGCGGTGCAGATCTATTTATGTGTAGACGGGAGCGGTTCACAGCGTGCCACGTTGATCGGTGAATTTTACAAACGCGGGTTAGCTGATGAGACGACGAAGTTTCAATATCCCGAGATTCAGCCTGAAGTAATGGCGAGTCTCGCTGAATTATTAGGAGTTCAGCTGACGGTAGCGGATATTCATGTTCAGCTGATGAACGTCTTGCATAAAAACAGTGAATTATTTTACAGCGGACAGCTTTCTATCGAAGAAAGCGATCTTCTTCCAGCGAATATTAAAAGAATGTGGGATCGGAATGAGAAGGCACTGACTCTATAGGAGGCTGTGTCTTTTTCGTGTGGACACAGTTTCTCCAAAAGAAGATGTTTGTTTAAAAGAGTGCATTTTTTGTTTGAAAGAGGTCCTTTTTTGTTCGATAAACTGCTTTTTTTGTTTAATAAAGGTCAATTTTTGTTTGATTCTTTTAAAATGTGTATTTCTCAAAAAGAATGCCCAATCTTGATAGATGGAAGATTGACCCTCCTTCTTCTTTCACACAAAAAAACCAGCTCAATTGACAGAGCTGGTTCTCATTTTCCAATTTTATAGAGGTTTATAGTGCTTGCATTGCTGTAATCAGCGCTAGTTTATAAACATCTTCAGCGTTACATCCGCGTGATAAGTCGTTTACAGGCATGTTCAATCCTTGGAGGATCGGTCCGATCGCTTCAAATCCGCCAAGGCGCTGAACCATCTTGTAGCCGATGTTCCCTGTTTCTAAGCTCGGGAAGATAAACACGTTCGCCTCTCCTTTTAAAGGAGACTCAGGTGCTTTTTTGCTAGCAACCGACGGCACGAACGCTGCGTCGAATTGAAGTTCGCCATCAAACACAAAGTCAGGATTCATTCCTTTTAATACTTCAAGTGCTTCTACAACTTTTTCTGTCTCAGGAGATACAGCAGATCCTTTAGTCGAGAACGAAAGCAATGCTACTTTTGGATCGATTCCAAAAACACGGGCCGTTTCCGCACTCACCATAGCAGATTCTGCGAGATCTTGAGCTGACGGTGCAATATTGATCGCGCAATCTGCGAACACATATTTTTCATCGCCGCGAACCATTATGAACGCACCAGACGTTTTTTTCACGCCTTCTTTTGTTTTAATAATCTGAAGTGCAGGACGAACGGTATCAGCTGTTGAATGAGCCGCACCACTCACAAGTCCCTGTGCTTTTCCTGTATAAACTAGCATCGTTCCGAAATAGTTGCCATCAAGCAATACTTTGCGCGCTTGTTCTTCCGTTGTCTTTCCTTTACGTCGCTCGACAAGTGCCTCAACTAAAGCATCAAACTCCGTATACTCTGATGGGTTGATCACTTCAACTCCATCAAGAGAAACACCAGTTGAATTGGCTTTTGCCGTAACCTCTTCTTTGTTTCCGATTAGAATCGGCTTTAAGATTTTTTCTGCTGCCAGACGGCTAGTTGCCTCTAGAATTCTTTCATCTGTACCTTCTGGAAAAACGATCGTCGGGTTTTGCTGCTGAACTTTATTTTTCAAATCTATAAATAAATCGCTCATGATATCATCCTCCTAAATACTAATTTTTACGCTACATTTTGCATTCCCTATTAGAGTACTCCTTTTCTATTACCTTTTAAACCTACTGATACAGTTGTAAGCGCTGTATGCAAAAAGTTATTAAATTTTGAATTTTTAAACGCTAATCGTTATTCTCAGCTTATCGGATGAAATTTTTTACATACTTTGAATCTTTTCTTTTTTTCCATCGTAATGATTATCAGAAAATCCTGAGGAGGAATTATGATGTCGTTTGTAAACCGCATGTTAGCAAGTGTAGGAATTGGAGCAGCAAAAGTGGATACGATTTTAGAAAAAGATACGTACTCACCTGGTGAAAAAATTACCGGAACCATAAAGATTGAAGGCGGAAAAGTCGACCAAAACATCGATCACATTTCTTTGTATGTCATGACTGAATTTTATCGGGAAGTTGATGACAAAAAAATTCGTGATACCGCAGCGATCGCTAAAGAGAATGTAGCTTCCTCTCTCACTGTAAAAGCTGGCAGCTCTCAGGAAATCCCGTTTTCCCTAACGCTGCCTTATGATACACCCTATACACTGGGGGCTACTCCTGTTTGGATTAAGACCGGACTCGATATTCAAATGGCAGTTGACCCAACAGACAATGATCAGATTCGTGTACACCCTGACGCAGAAACATCTGCTATTTTTGAATCGATCGAACAGCTTGGGTTCCGTCTTCGCAAAGCATATTGCGGATCTGCACCAAGATACATGCGCCGCAGACTTCCGTTTTTGCAGGAGTTTGAGTACGTACCAACATCAGGTGCTTATGCAGGCAGACTCGATGAACTCGAAGTCATTTTAGTTCCACAGAACGATAGCATCGAACTATTCCTGGAGATCGACAAGCGCGGAAAAGGGTTGTTCGGCATGCTGGAAGAAGCGATGGATATGGACGAAAGAAAAGTCCGAATGACACTGACACGCGACGAACTTCGAAACACAGCGCATGTCCGCAATAAAATTGAGCAAACTCTCCGAACGTTCAGCTAATGTTCATTTTTTGATATGTCCCTATTGTGTTATATTGATAGGGACGTGTTAATTATGAGCAAGGAGTGGACATATACGATGAGTGAAGCAGCGATTACATTAGAAGGCTGGTATTGCCTGCACGATTTCCGTACGATGGATTGGGCCGCTTGGAAAACGCTTTCGAGTGATGCAAGAGAATATGCAATCAATGAGTTTTTAACTTTTCTTGAAAAATGGGAAAATGTAGAGGCAAACAAAGCTGGAAGTCATGCACTATACAGCATTGTCGGCCAAAAAGCTGATTTTATGATGATGCTTTTGCGTCCTACGATGGAAGAATTGAACGAAATCGAGAATGCATTCAACAAAACTGCTTTTGCACAATATACAGTAAAAGCTCATTCTTACGTTTCTGTAGTTGAACTAAGCACATACAATCCGCAAAATGAGAGCGGCGAAATGGATCCGATGATTAAAGCTCGTCTGTTCCCTGAACTGCCAAAGTGGAACCATGTTTGTTTCTATCCGATGGACAAGCGCCGTGACGGTGACGACAACTGGTATATGCTCTCGATGGAAGAACGCAAAAAGATGATGTACTCTCACGGTATGATCGGCCGCGGCTATGCAGGGAAAGTGAAGCAGATCATCACAGGATCAGTCGGCTTCGACGACTGGGAATGGGGCGTAACATTATTCGCGAACGATGTGCTTCAATTTAAAAAATTAGTTTACGAAATGCGCTTTGATGAAGTAAGTGCACGCTACGGCGAATTCGGATCTTTCTTCGTTGGGAACATCCTGAAAAAAGAAGCAGTGCCATCTTTCTTACAAGTGTAATTTAAATAAAAAATGTGAAGCCCTCAAAATAATTCCGATTATTTTGAGGGCTTTTTTTGTTCGTTTTTTTAAATGCGAGAGTAAATCTATGTGAAATAGAGCAAACCCGTAGTGCATTATGAGCAAACGGCTGCGGGAAATAAATTGTTAGGGGTCAGTCCCCTAATTTTTGCTTAGGTGGTCTAGTTTTCCAAAACGGCTCATACACATATATCGAATGTTCTGTTTCCCTGCTTGTACATCAAGACTTTCACATTGAGGGGGAAGAAATTTGGCAGTCATTAAAGCTACAAATAAAGATGTCAGCCTGCTTGCCCGATTAATAAGGGCTGAAGCGGAAGGAGAAGGAGACCTAGGGATGCTTCTCGTTGGAAATACAGGTGTTAACCGGATCCGCGGCAACTGTCTTGATTTCAAAAATATCCGGACGATGCAGCAGATGGTCTTTCAGAAACCTGGAGGATTTGAAGCCACCATTAAAGGTTATTTTTATCAAGGTGCTCGTGAGAATGAGAGAAGATTAGCAAGAAAAGTCATTAACGGTCAGCGTTTTAATCCCGCTCGCAATGCCTTATGGTTTTTTGATCCGAGCGGTGCATGTCCACCCAAATGGTACAATCAGCCGCATTCTGGAAGCTTTAAAGCTCACTGTTTTTATCAGCCGAAACAAAGTGATTGTCCTTCCGTTTTTAGTACCTTTTAAGGAGGTTTATTGATGAGCTATTATAATCCGTATAATCAGAATTACAGAGTGCAAAATGGTATGGGAACGATGGGCCAAATGGGAGGGATGGGCTCCATGGCCGGAATGGGAGTACCTTTAGATATGGCACAAACCCAGCAAGCACCTGGTATGGGTGGAGCCCCGCTTGCCGATATCGGAGCACCTGGCCAGCTGCCTATCGAGCAGTCGTATATCGAAAACATTTTACGTATGAACAAAGGTAAAGTTGCAACCGTTTATATGACGTTCGAGAACAACGAAAAATGGAACGCAAAAGTATTTAAAGGAATCATTGAGGCAGCCGGACGCGACCACATCATTTTAAGTGATCCTCAAACGGGAAAACGATATTTACTATTAATGGTTTACGTAAACTATGTAACGTTTGATGAAGAAATCAATTATAGCTATCCATACAACGGAACACAGCAGCAACAGCAAGGCGGACAATCCGGCCAGATGGCACAATATAGCCCTCGCTGATAAAATCTTTCTTTGTCTAGGTTAGACAGCAATCATACAAAGAGGTTCCTTTCTTTTAGGTAAAGCAACTCTGCCTATTTGGAGGACCTTTTTTCTATTGTTTGATATTGCTCCGTTTACGGTATGTGTTTTTTTATTTTATTACACGTTCGCACACAAAAATCCCCTATTCACTCTCAAAATATCAATGATCACTCACATGCTGATTTTAAGACTTCCAACACAAAAAAAAGAAGCCAAAAACGTGATTTGGCCTCATATTATTAGATTTTTATGATGAAAACATCTGATTCAATTCTTTAAGCTTTTACAACCGAGATAATGAGCAAAATCCAGCCTACAATAAATGCCAGACCTCCTAGTGGTGTGATCGGACCGAAAAATTTCATCCCTGTGTTGGATAGCGCGTATAGACTGCCTGAAAACAAAAGGATTCCGATAAAAAACGACCAACCCGCTCCGTTTAAAAGGGTTGACGCTGGCCATTTCCCAAGCAGCACACCTACTGCCAATAAAGCTAAAGCATGATACATATGATATTGAACACCAGTCTGATAGACGTGCAGCATGTTGCGCTCAGTTAACTTCGCTTCTAAAGCATGTGCCCCAAATGCCCCTAAAATGACAGCGAGCATCGCATTAATGGCTCCTAAAATTAGAAAAAGCTTCATAGTTCCACTCCTGTTTTTCTTTTATCTTACCATTGAAAACCTAGAATCAAAAGCATGCCACAGGATTGTCAAATAAAATTGGCGGACGGCTTGTCCATGATAAAAAAGGCGAACGCTATCTTTTTTTCAGATCACGCTCGCTGTCCAAAACACGGACATATTGATCAATCTTTCGTTCTAGTTCTTCTTTTTCGACCAGTTCTTCATGCAGCTCGCGAATAATCCCCTCTAAGCTTTGAATCCGCTTTTCAAATTGAACGAGCAAATACCCTGCAATAACAATAGGAAAGCCCACATTACCGAGGAGATTTACTAAGTTCAGCCATTCATTTGCTTGATTCATTTCTGATTCACCCCTCTATTTTTATCGAACATATGTTCGTTTTATGTTCGTAAAAATAGTATAAAACGATGGAGGAAAATTTACCATCATTCCTTTTACATATTTTAAAATTGAATCCTTTGACCCATACAAATAGTGGTTTAAAACTTACTTTTAAGTGGAAATAAACAAACTAAGACAGAATCAGAAACTTCAAAAGGAGGATCACACAATATGGAACTCTTTACTACGATGATATATACAATTCTAGGATTAGCTGCTCTTAGTTTAATAGCAACCGCTACTGCAGTTTACTTTTCTAATAAAAAATTGAACGAAAAGATTGAAATCGAAAAACTTAGAGATGAAAGAATGGAAAACAGAAACAGTTACCTTTCGATCTAAAAGCGCCTATATTGGCGCTTTTTTTATTTTCGAGTAGTTGAATTAGTGCAAAGGGGTCAGATGTTGTCGACTCGTGGATATTTAATCAAAAAGTGTGGCAATCTCGAGAAAAAGTGTGGGATTCCTCATGAAATTTCCTGGTATAACCCTATTTAATCTGAATATCACTTATCGAGAACAAAATTTGTTAATCGAATCAGCCTTAATTCCTCTGAAGTAAACACAATTCTGGCGACAGAGTCCCTAACCTAACAAAAATGAGCTTCCATCAAACAAAAAACCATCCATACATAAAAAATGCCCTCCCCCGAGAATGGCACTGGCTACAAAAGGCATTCCAAATGAAAAAAGACTGTCCGAAAGTATCTTTCACTTTGGACCAGTCTTCTTTTTTCTCAAACCCTTTTTAAAAATCAAAAATAGAATCGCCATTTCCGTCTTCTTCTTCATTAGTTTGATCTTCCATATCAAAATCCATCATGGATTTTTTCGGTTTTGCAGAAGTAGCTGTTATCATGCTTTTTGGCTTTTGTACTGGATAGCCAGGAACCCATTCTTTCACTTCCAGATGATCCTCAACACCCGCTTCCAGCATTAATTCACATAAAGCTTGAATTGCTGAAACGTGCTCGCGTAACTTTGGAGAGTTTTCTCCGAGCCGCTTGATCTCCGTGACGTGTTTTTCTATTTTTTTTGCAAACTGTCCAACAGGTATATTCATCTTCCAATCACCACGACTATCTTTTTTTCCTATTCTACCAAACACGATTCAATAAAGAAAACTTGTTTGACACTAATTTTTTATAGTGTCAGCCTTAGTTGCATTTATACTTTATTCCTTTACTTATCACTGAGCAGATAACCACCCTGGTAACAAGCTAAAGTGTAAAAAAATTTGCTAATAATATTCGTATCATGAAACGAAAATAACGCAAAGAAGACAGCTCTCCTAATAGCTGCCTTCTCCCTCCAATATCCGCACATTAACCCCATTAACCAGCACGCTTCCGGTGATCCAGGCCGCAAGCAAGCGCAAGTGAATGTTTTTTATAAAGCTCGTTATCGGTAATAGAAATCCCCCTTTTAATGAAATTTATTTTTCTCAACAAATACACACATATGTTTAGTTACGACGTATCAATCCAGCTGAACATCTGCTTATTTTGGGTACGCTTAACTGCCAAAGCAAAATCTATGACCTTCTCGTTCTTTTCCTGCTTGCCACTCTTGGGAGACACCTTTTTTCCTGCCGCTGGAACAGCATGTCCTGATTTAGGCGCAGAAATTAAGAGAAGATGATTTTTCATAACAGACCCTACTAATAAAAGCATCCATAGAACGTACGTCATAACCTCCATTGCCCCTACCCCTTTCAATTTTAAAAAATAAAAGTTAAAAGTCCAGATCTATTTAAAACCTACTGGCAAGCCTTTAAATTTCTTCCCCCTTTCGAACTTACCAATTTATGTGGTGTTAAGTGTGATTATACGTACCTTATGGTAAAATGTTTGTCACAATCTCGTTTTCTTTTAAAGTTTCTATCAACAAAAAGACAGGTTTACAAACAAAATACTGCAGATTGAGCACACTCTTTTGTATAATGGGATAATAGTCAGTGAATAAGTTAGCGAGTTCAGGCTTATTATGAAAGAAAAAGACGCATGTTTTAATACCATTTTATTTGTAGAAGATATTCTGTAGAAAAGCGGAGGAAAATCATGTCCATACTGAACGAAATATTAGAATATAATCACCAATTTGTTGAAAACAAAGAATACGAACCTTTCTCAACGACGAAATTTCCGGATAAAGGCCTCGTAATTGTATCTTGCATGGATACGCGATTAACTCAACTATTGCCAAATGCGATGAACATTAAAAACGGAGATGTGAAAATTGTAAAATCTGCCGGAGCCGTCATCTCGCATCCGTTCGGCTCGATTATGAGAAGTATCTTAGTTGCCATTTATGAGCTTAAGGCTGAAGAGATCTGTGTTATCGGACATTATGATTGCGGGATGAGCAGTGTTGATCCTGACAAATTCGTGGCTAAAATGAAAGATCGCGGAATTAGCGATGACACGCTCGATACACTGAAATATTCTGGACTCGACCTAAATAACTGGTTAAAAGGATTTGACAATGTCAGTGATTCTGTACAAAAAAGTGTTGATCTAGTAAGAAATCACCCGCTCCTTCCTAAGGGAGTTCTCGTGCACGGGCTTGTTATCGATCCTTCAACAGGTAAGCTGGATGTTGTAGATAAAGGCTGAAAATAAAAAAAGGCAAAGCAGAATCTTCCGCTTTGCTTTTTTTCTTATTATTGATTGATTTTGGTAATACGGCCTTCAACAGCTCCTGTTACTTCTTCACGATTCTTAAAGTAGTTTACAAGTGCATCGAGGTCAGTCACATTGATTGTTTGATTTTTTCCTTCTAATAAAACCGTGTAGCCGTCACCGCCGCCAGCCATGAAGTTGTTCACCGTTAGAGTATACTCAGTACCAGACTCAATTGGTGTTCCATCTGTCTTTGTCATTGAAACTGTGCGTTCTCCTACAGGCTTAGCCATATCATAAACCGCTTTAAGTCCAGAAATCTGAAGAATTTTTTCTTCGCCTGTAGACCATTGTGATTCTAGCAAGGTCTTTATTTGTGCGCCTGTTAACGACATCGTTACGAGGTCATTTCCGAATGGCTGAACTGTAAACAACTCACCCCAAGTTACATCGCCAGGTTCAATAACGGCGCGGATTCCTCCTGGATTCATGAAAGCAAAATCCGTTCCGGTCTGTTCCGTCATGGAATCAGCGATAATGTTTCCAAGTACCGTTTCTCCATTATAAGAGCCTTCACCAGATAAAAGTACCGGAGCTTTCCCTACCACTTCATTAATGATTGGCGCTACTTGCTCTACTGCTTTATTAATGATCGCCGAAACGTTTGCATCCGGTGTCACACCATTTTGATAGGTTGTTACGATTTCTGCTTTTTTCTCAACGATATCTTTTGTACGGCGGTCAATCTTCAAATCTACATCTGAAAAAGCTGTTCCGTAAGAATACGACTCTACTAAAAGTTTCCCGTCTACGATTGCATTAGCACTTCTATGGTTGTGTCCGCCAAACATGACATCAATCTCATCATCAACACCATTTGCCATATCGACTAATTCGCCTGACACTTCATCTCCATTTTGATCAATCGGGTTATGAGCAAGAACGACCATTGCTTTAACACCTTTATGTTTAAGTTCATTTGCTGCTTTATTAATAGCTTCCGTTTCATCCGTAAACTCTACTCCAGCTGTTCCGCTTGGTGTTACGATATCAGGTGTATCCGAATAAACGACTCCGATAAATCCGATTTTTACACCTTTCACCTTTTTAATTACGTACGGAGGCAAGATCGGCTTCTTCGTTTCTTTATCCACAACATTCGCTGCAACATAAGGGAAATCAGCACCTTCAAAGTAACCTGTTTTCGGATTCGATCCACCATAGATCAAGCGCTTTAATTCATCAACGCCTTCATCAAATTCATGGTTTCCTAGAGTTCCTACATCAAAGCCAATCTCGTTCATGATCTCAACAGTCGGTTCATCCTGCAATAATGCAGAAGAAGGCGTACTCGCCCCTACCATATCACCAGCGTGAACAATTAATGTATTTTCATTTTCTGTTTCTCTTTGTTTTAAATAAGCCGCTAAGTAGTCAGCTCGTCCCACTGCCTGTCCAGCTACTTTTCTAGTAACATCAATCTGTCCATGAAAATCATTCACACCCAATAGCTGTACATTTAAGTAATGATTTCCTGTGTGTTTTGGTTTGTGCTCATGATGTGTTTGTCCCTCTGCGTTCACCACTGATCCCCATGGTGTTAACGCCAATGATAACGCTAAAGCTGTTAACGTTTTTTTCATTTTCCCTACTCCCCTATCATTTTAATAAAATCACAAACTCACAATTTCCATTATATAGTCTCTTTTTGCTGATCCATGTAAATTTATTGTGGTTTTTATGTAAAAGAGGAATAAATTACTATGAAAATTAAGACTTTTCTCAAAAATAGTTCTATTCTCATATTCGCAAAGATGTTTAGAAAATAACGATTCAGTGAATACATACTATAACTTCTTATAAAGGAGAGGATCTAACGAATGGGTAAACCAGTAGTACATGAATTTAAATCTCAACAAGAATTGATTGCTGCGGCAACTGATTTAAAAGCGAAAGGTATTCATGAAGACGATCTCTATGTTCTTTCACACGAAAGAGATGACACTCGTGATCTTGCGGATGACGCAGATGTAAACACGATTGGCTTAAAAGAAGAAGGTCTTGGAACGGCGATTTCCAATGTATTTGAGTCCCGGGGTGATGAACTCCGCAAAAAAATGACGGAGATGGGATTATCCGATGTTGAAGCAGATCAATACGAGAAAAAATTGGACATGGGTAAAATCCTGTTGATTGTTCAAGATGGTGACAGAGTTACAAGCATTCCATAAGCTTAAAAACAGAAAGAGCCGCGGAACCCTTACTGCAAAAGGGTTGGCGGCTCTTTTTTTGCTTTTACACTCGATAATTACCATTAATTTAATAAAAATACTATGGTCATCCTAGTTTCTGCACCGGTATTACGGGGAATGAATAGAGGACTAGGAGGAATGAAATATGAATTTGCACAACGGTAACCTATTTTGGCCTACCACATATAGCAATGAAACCCAATACCCAATACTCGATGAAAATATAAACTGTGATTGTTTAATAGTCGGCGGAGGAATGTCCGGAGCGTTGTGCGCTTATCTTTTAAGTAAAGAAACGGATCTCAATGTAGCTTTGATTGATAGAAGATCCCCTGGCTGCGGAAGCTCATCTGCTAATACAGGCCTCCTTCAATTTTCAAGTGATAAAATGCTTCATGAACTTATTGACGAAATCGGCGAACAAGATGCCGTTTATTTTTATAAACTTTGTCAAGAAGCACTCGAACAGCTAACAGATGCTGCTAATGACCTTTCAGAAGATGCAGAATTCAGACCCAGCAAGAGTCTCTATTATGCAAGCACCAGTGAAGACATCCCAAAACTCGTAAAAGAATATGAAGCATTAAAAAAATATGATTTTCCCGTAGAGTTCTATGAACCCGAAGATATCGCCTCCCGCTTTCCCTTTTCAAAAAGGGCAGCTCTTGTAACAAGCGGTGATGCTGATGTTAATCCTTATAAATTTGTTCAGCTGCTTCTAAAAAAAGCTGCAGAAGCTGGTGTAAAAATATATGAACAGACCCCTTTAATCCGGAAAACGAAAAATGTTCATGGCTTCAACTGTGAATCAGAAAAAGGAACCATTCAAGCCCGAAATATCATTTTCGCAACGGGTTATGAAAATGATTTCCTCGCACAGCAATTAGGAGCAGATCTTAACCGCTCTTATGCCATTGCGACAAAGCCTCTTTCCTTAGAATCCTGGTACAAAGAATGGATGATTTGGGAAACTAAGCGCCCCTACTTGTACATGAGAACAACAAAAGACGGAAGAATTGTTGCTGGCGGATTAGATGAAGAAAAATCAGAAGCGCCATTAAATGAAGAGATTATTGCTGAGCGTGGAGAACGTTTGATCCAAAAAATCAAAGAACATTTTCCAGATCTAAATCCTGAACTATCCCATTCATGGTGTGCCACATTTGGTGAATCCCATGATGGAATGCCTTATATCGGTGAACATCCAAACCGGCTCGGTGAATATTATTGTTTAGGATTTGGCGGAAACGGAACTGTCTATAGCATGATGGGAGCTCAGATCATAAGGGACATGATCACAAAAGGTTTTCATCCTGCTTCCCGCCTTTTCACAATCGCTCGTGCGGTAAGCTTGTAAATAACCTCCCCTGTTCCGGACGATAGGAACGGGGGTTTTGTGATGTAAATTGGTTGTTCAACCATTAATTTTGTATTTACTCACACTTTTTTCCTGATTCCTACAATTCCGAAAGAGAATTCCACCTTTTAAACGAGAATCCCACAATTTTTCTCCATAAAATCTCGAACCGACATCCCTCGACATGAATCTTTCTCACTCAAAAAAGCCCCTGAAAAGACAGGGACCTCATTCGATCGTTTTATGAAGCAGTCGGTGCTGCTTTTATTTGTTTTTGAATAAATTGAATGGATTTTTTATTAAAAATCTCTGGCTGATCCACATTACAAACATGACCGCAATCTTTAATCGTCATCAAGTTAGAATGCTTTTTATTACCAATAAACGCTTGGATCGGCGGTAAAAACATATAATCTTCCTCACCCATGATATATAGCGTCGGAATCGGTATTTCTTTCTTTCGCAACGTTTGTAAAAACGGATTGATTTTCAGCGTTAGCTTAAACCAGCGTTTGAATTCGTTCTGACATAACTTTTTTGCTTCCCCAATAAAAAGGGAGCGAGATGCTTCATGTCTTTTCTTCGGCATGATTACCCAGGCAAATAAACTATACAGCCACATATAAGGTATAAATGACTTGCATAGGTTTCCGACCGCAATCAAAAATTGTGAACGGAAATTCATCTTCGTTACTGCCCCGCCAAGTGTCATGGATGCTACACGTTCAGGGTGATGTTCTGCAATCGTCTGAATCAAAATCGTTCCAAGCGAGATACCCACAAAGTGCGCTTGTTTAATCTTCAGATAATCCATAACTTCAATAACGTCCATACTTACTTCTTTAAACGAATATTTTTTCAGCAGAAATTTATCTGATTTCGATTTTCCGTGTCCTCTTAGATCAACAAGCAATATATTAAAGTGCTGCTTAAATTCTTTTAATTGTTTATACCAAATGGATGAACTGCCCCCTGCTCCATGGACAAAAATCACCCATTGATGATTTTTTTCGTGTTTATATGTCTTGTAATGAAGCAATCAGTATTCCTCCTAGTTGACAAGCATCTGTGAAATTCCAGCCTTCATTTTATCATAAAATTTTAAGTTTTGTACGCAATTCTCCGAGAAAGAATGTGGACAAACTGGAAACAGAACTCGATAGTCTTTATACTATAATTATATTAACGTATACAACGCTAGGAGGTTTCAAAAAAATGAGTAAAGAAAGCTCTTTTGATATTGTTTCACAAGTAGATTTATCTGAAGTGGACAATGCCATCAATATTGCAACAAAAGAAATCACAACACGCTACGATTTTAAAGGCAGCAAAAGTGAAATTTCACTTGATAAATCCAGTGAAGAACTTGTTTTAGTGTCAGATGATGAGTACAAACTCGAGCAGCTGAAAGATGTATTAATTACAAAGCTAATCAAGCGCGGTGTTCCTACGAAAAATCTGGATTACGGCAAGATCGAGCAAGCTTCAGGCGGTACTGTCCGTCAGCGAGCGAAACTCGTAACAGGAATTGATAAAGACAACGCTAAAAAAATTAACACACTTATTAAAAATTCCGGTCTAAAAGTTAAAAGCCAGATTCAAGATGATCAAATCCGTGTTACCGGTAAAAACAGAGACGACCTTCAGCAAATCATCTCTGCCGTTCGTGAAGCAAACCTTCCGATCGAAGTGCAATTTATCAACTACCGCTAAAATCAACAAAAAAGCCTCTCATCTAATGGAGGCTTTTTTATATGGATTTTTTTTGATCGGGTGACTGCAATAGTTTCGACTGTTCCAGCTCAAGTCTCATCTTTTGTGTCTCAATAACATAATTGTCATGTTTCAACCGTTCTAACTCTAGTTCATCTTTAATCATTTTATGCTTAAGCTTAGTCTGAGATTGAAAATGACTCGTAATAATAGCGACTAACGGTATCGAGAAAATCATGATGACTGAGATTATTCCTGTCATACTGCTCCCCCTTAACGATAATTAGAATAAAAAACTTACCTAATATACCAATAATAACAAATATATACAGTTAAATATAGAAAAAGAAACCTGCTAATTATATTGATTTAACAGGTAATTCAATCATTTAAATCTCAATTCCCCAGAATCTCCCGTAGGTTTTTCTCCTAAAAAATCTTCAGAGAAAATAAATGTCCATGGCATACTCGTTTGTCCGGGAATTTCTAATGTATAGGCTGAATCTAATTTTGCCAAAATCTTTCCACTCTCTGCATATTCTACTTTTTGATTCCAAAGAGTAAAAGGTTCATTTGAATAATTATTAACTAATACGGTGACTAAGAATTCTTGTTTATGGTTGAAAGCAGTTTTTAATATGACAGCTGTTCGGCATTCTTTTTGATCATGGTTCAAATCAGAAAAAATCTCTTGAATTTCCAGTCTATCTTTTTCTGCTATTGCTTTGTCCCAAGCTTGCTCAAATACTAATTTTTGCATAGCTCATCACCTCTTGGCTACATCATAACATAATCTGACACATGAATTATTTTGGCACACAATCTCATAAAGAAACTTGGCTGACACCAAGCCTTTTACGTCAGCCTTAGTTGCACTTTTACTATCGACTTTGACTTGATACTGCCTTATACTTTCTGATAGAGTAAAGCAAAAAAAGCCGATCATGTCAGCTTTTTTATTCTTCATATATGGAGCTAGCCGCTTTCAGAAGTTTTTCTTTTTCCTTCTTGGTGTCAGACCCTTCTTTAATTAGATACTCCATTTTATGATACAATCCATCTTCTTCCCATATTAATATTGGAAGATCACGGTTTCCGGAAAAATAAGCTTTCGTGCCGTTTTCTAACTCTACTTTTTCTTTCGATGCTTCTTCATCCCCTTGAGGCAGGAAATTTGAGATGCGGTAAGCCAAGTACACATTCTTCCCCTCTTGTCTTGGAAAAAAGACAGTATCGAGCAGAATGTTTCTCTTTTCTCCCCAATCGGAAATTTGATAAGTTGTCAGCACCACTTTAAAAGGAAGCTTTTTCGGCAATTTCATTGAAAAAGGAAGCGCCTTGTCTGCGACCTCTTTTGATACAGGCTCATAATACCTCGGATATTTGCCTTTTGCGTGATCCTGAAGCTTTAACTTTTTATCGTTTAATGTTCCTTCCGAATTGCTTTGACAACCTACAAGAAAGACTATCGCTAAGAAAAAAAGAATCAGACTTTTCCTGTTCAATCGCCCCACCCATTCTTTTATTTATTAGTGGAAGATGGTACTATCACTTTCCAGTTGTCATCACATGCTGCCTTTATCTTGCCTCGTTTTAACAAATAATTCGCCATTAATTCTGAAACATCAGTCGAGAGATCTTTTATGACGGGTTTTCCTTTAAACATCTGATAATCTCCGCCGCCGCCTGCCCGGTAATTGTTCATGACAACACGATAAGTTTCTGTGCCTGTCACTTCTTTCCCTTTATAAGACAGTTCAACGATCCTTTCACCGAAAGGCTTTGATAAATCGATCGTGTAGTGGATGCCCTCCCACATATCGTAATTGTAATGCTGTGGCTTTGGAACCGAAAAATCTGGGTTGACTGTGACTTCTCCAGTTTCTGTAAGTACAAAATAAGAAGCGGAGCGCTCTAATGCTTCCCTCATGTCTTTGCCTGTTATCTCAACCACTTTTAAGGTGTTTGGATAAATGTAATTGGACACGATATCGCGCATCGTTACATGACTGCCGAACCCTTTTGACCGGTTATCAAACAAGGCCGTGCTCGATATATCTACACCGGCTGCATCCATCTGTACTTTGTTAATGAACTCAATCAGCGGATTATCCCTTAATCGGGTTTCCATCGGATTTGTAATTTCCATATTACCTTCTATAAATCCAATCGGCTGATCCAGCCATGTTTGTGTTTTTGCCTCATAGGGTGCTATTAAATCCATGATTTTCTTATCTGGCTCATAACCTTCCGTAGAAAGCAGACTTGATTTCTTTTCAATCACTTTCCATGATGCATTCTCGCTTGTTATTTTTAATTCTACATAACCCACATCAGTTCCTTGTGTACCTGGCTGGACCACCGTAACACCGTTAACTTCAAAATCCTCGATCAAACGATGCTGATGTCCAGTCAAAAGGACGTCGATTCCTTCAACTTCCATACATAACTGGTAGCCTTGATTTTCACCGGTCAACGTTTCAGTCGGTTCCCCTGTCACTAAATCCCTCTCAAAACCGCCATGATAAGAGACGATAATCAAGTCTGCTTTCTCTTTTAAAACAGGAATCCATTTCTTTGCCGTTTCAACTGCATCTAAAAACTGAATCCCTTCAATATGCTCAGGATTTTCCCAGTTCGGGATATAATGGGTCGTTAAACCGAGCACACCCACCTTTAATCCGTTCTCGAAAGTTTTAACGAAGTAAGGCAGTCCAAAAACCGGCTCTCCTGATTTTTGCCAAACGATATTCGCAGACAGCCATGGAAAACGGGATTGCTCTACCGTTTCCTTCAGCAGCGGAAATCCATAATTGAACTCATGGTTGCCGATCACTGCGCCATCGTAATCGAGCTCATTTAGCAAAAGAATCATCGGGTTCGGCAATTCACTGTCCAGTCTTGCGTAATGATAGGTTAGCGGTGTGCCTTGAATCAAGTCTCCGTTATCTATCACTAAACAATTTTGATTCTTCTTTTTTTCTTCTTTTAATAAGGAAGCTGCTTTCGCAAGACCCAATTCAGCTTCTGCATTATTTCCATATGTTAATGGAAGTACGTTTCCATGTACATCACTCGTCATATAAATATGTATCGACTGTTCCACAAAAAATCCCCCTGCTTTCTCTTATCCTCTTATGTCAATTATACTAGTTTCCTATTGTTTTCTCCTTTACAAAATTTTTACTTTGAAATTGATAAATTATGGTATTATGAAAAAGTAAGAAAATTTTACATATTATATGGGGGTTCGACAATGTTTACAAAATTAGCAACAGTCGGCATGTCCGTATTACTTGCCGGGTCAGTTTTAGCCGGATGTAGTTCCGACAAGAAAGAAACATCTGGGAAGACTAGCGAAGCATACGCGCCAAAAGAATTAACGGTGCAATTCGTTCCATCTCAAAACGCGGATACGCTTGAAGCAAAAGCTAAACCGCTTGAGAAATTATTAAAAGACGAGCTGGGGATTAACGTAAAAGTAAGCGTTTCCACAGACTACAACACGATTATCGAAGCAATGAAATCTAAAAAAGTTGATGTAGGGTTCCTTCCTCCAACAGCTTATGTACTAGCTAAAGAAAACAACGCAGCTGATGTTATTCTTCAAGCTCAGCGTTATGGTGTAAATGAAAAAGACGGATCACCTACAGATGAACTAGTTGATAGCTATAAATCTATGATCATCGTAAAAGCTGATTCTGATATTAAAGAACTTAAAGACCTTAAAGGCAAAAAAATGGGCTTCCAAAACGTAACTTCTTCTGCGGGATATGTATGGCCTGCAGTAGAAATGATGAAAGCTGGAGTTGACCCAATGAGTGATGTTGAAACAACAACATTAAAAGGACATGACCAAGCAGTACTTGCTGTTCTTAACGGCGATGTAGACGCTGCTGCAGTATTTGAAGATGCTCGTAACATTGTAAAGGGTGATTATCCAAAAGTATTTGACGATGTTCGTGTACTTTATCGTACTGAGCCAATTCCTAACGACACAATTTCTGTTCGTTCTGATATGAGTGACAAATGGAAAACAAAAATCCAAGAAGCATTCATCAACATCGCGAAAAGCGATGAAGGAAAACAGATCGTTAAGGACATCTACTCTCACGAAGGTTATGTGAAATCAAAGGATAGCAATTTTGACATCGTTCGTGAATACGGTAAAAAAGTATCTGAGTAATCTGAAGCTGCAACCGACAAAACCGCATGAGGATACTTCCTCTTTGCGGTTTTTCTTTGCCTTATCTTTTTCGTGAGAATTGCAGGGAACGGGTGTAATTTTGTCGAAAATTTCTATAATTACACGAATCTAGCAGAAAGTTGGTTACACATACATGATAGAATTTAAAAATGTCTCGAAGGTATACCCGAATGGAACGGTTGGTTTAAATGATATTAATCTTACTATCGAACCTGGCGAATTTGTGGTTATCGTCGGCCTTTCAGGAGCAGGAAAATCGACAATGCTCCGTTCAATTAATCGACTTCACGAAATCACGGATGGTGAAATTGTTATCAATGGACAATCCATCACATATGCTGCAGGGAAAAATTTATTAAAAATCCGCCGCGACATCGGAATGATCTTTCAAAATTTCAACCTAGTAAAACGTTCATCCGTATTAAAAAACGTTCTATCTGGACGTGTAGGCTATCATTCTACATTACGAACAGTTCTTGGCATGTTTCCTAAAGAAGACGTAGACCTTTCACTTCGCGCTTTGGAACGCGTAAATATTTTAGAAAAAGCTTATTCGCGCGCAGACGAACTTTCAGGCGGACAGCAGCAGCGTGTATCCATCGCACGTGCACTTGCTCAAGAAGCAAAAATCATACTTGCAGACGAGCCTGTCGCATCTCTGGATCCATTAACAACTGTTCAAGTAATGGATGATTTACAGCGTATTAACCGTGAACTTGGAATCACAACGATCGTTAACCTCCACTTTATAGATCTCGCCAGACAATATGCGACTCGAATCATTGGACTACGCGCTGGTAAAGTTGTCTTTGATGGTCCTGTATCAGAAGCAACAGATGACAAATTCTCTGAAATCTACGGGCGTGAAATCAGTAAAGACGAGTTATTAGGTGAACCTGTATGATTAACACAGAACTAAATGCTGAAAAAAAGACTCAAAAGCCACTTGGCAGCATTCCTGCACCGCCTAGCAAATTGAAACATTATTTATCTGTACTGATCGTTATCGGCCTCCTTTGGGCGAGTGCTTATAAAACAGATGCAACTTTTGAAGAATTGATCTTAGGATTTCCCGAAATGGGAAAACTTTTTAACGAAATGCTGCCTCCGGACTGGGCTTATTTTGAACCCATCATCGAGCCTATGCTTGAAACAATCCGTATGGCTGTCCTTGGAACAACATTTGGTGCGATTTTAGCCGTACCACTCTCGCTGCTCGCAGCATCAAACGTTGTAAAGAACAAAGTACTTTTTTATCCGACACGTATGTTGCTGAATTTAAACCGTACTATTCCAGATCTATTAACCGCAGCAATATTCGTTTCCATTTTTGGGCTAGGAGCGTTCCCAGGAATTCTGGCTTTAACCTTATTTTCGCTAGGACTCATTTCTAAGCTTTTATATGAAACAATTGAAGCGATTGACAAGGGACCGCTTGAAGCAATGACAGCTGTAGGTGCCAATAAAATTCAATGGATCTTTTTCGGTGTAGTACCGCAAATTTCAGCACACTTTATGTCATATACGCTATATACATTTGAAGTAAACGTGCGTGCTGCTGCTGTCCTAGGACTGGTAGGTGCCGGCGGGATTGGTCACTATTATGAAAAGACACTCGGATTCCTTCAATATGACCGAGTTGCATCAATCATTATTTTCACGCTCGTAATTGTTTTAATCATCGACTATACAAGCACGAAGATACGGGAGAAATTGCTATGAGTACGTATTCAGTTAAACGACCCCCTCGAAAAATATTTTTTAAATTAACTATTTTTGTATTATTGACTGCACTTTATGTTTGGTCTTTTGCCGGAATTGATTTTAACGGCTTTAAAGAGACAGCGGCAATTATCTCAAAAGCTATTATTTCTGGAATTTTTCATCCGGATTGGGATTATGTATATTTGCCAGAAGGAGAAGATCTGCTGAGAGGACTGCTCGATACACTTGCAATTGCTATTCTCGGGACATTCATATCGGCTATTCTTTGTGTTCCTTTTGCTTTTTGGGCAGCAAACAACATCAGCAAGCTCAAGCAAATTTCGGGCACGGGGAAATTCGCATTGAGTGTCGTTCGTACGTTTCCAGAGATCATTATGGCCATCATTTTCATCAAAGCTGTTGGCCCTGGATCATTTGCAGGTGTATTGGCACTCGGACTTCATTCAATCGGTATGCTCGGCAAGCTTTTTTCTGAAGCGATCGAAAACATGGACCTTGGACCAACAGAAGCTTTGCTCGCCACTGGAGCAAATCGTTTTCAAATTCTATGGTTTGCCGTACTTCCGCAAGTATTTCCTGACTTCTTGTCGTATACGCTGTATCGCTTTGAGATCAACGTCCGATCTGCAACGATATTAGGCGTTATTGGTGCGGGCGGTATCGGTACTCCATTAATTTTCGCTTTAACCTCCCGTGACTGGAACCGCGTAGGTATTATCCTGCTTGGAATTGTTGTCATGGTAACACTGATCGATATGATTTCAGGATTTATCCGCAGAAGAATCGTATAGTTAGCTTAGATGATTAACCAGACGTACTGATCATGTGCTGTCTGGTTTTTTCGTGAAATTAACAGAAATTCCGACATTATTTCCAAGGTAATAATATGTTTTTTGATTCATAACTCATCATTATTTGTTAATTTCATATGATTTTGAAACATTTTACAGGGATATCCGTCTAACCTATCGAATACTATTATGTTGTTCTTTTATAAGGGGGGCCTTTCTATGAACATAGATTCGAAAAAAAAGAAAAAGAAAAAACATTCGAGTCGCAATCGTAAAGCTACGTTTCTTCCAATTACAATCGTAATCCTGTTATTCGGCTTAGTAGTTTGGAACAATATTCGCCAAGAAACAAAACTGCCAGCTGAAAACTGGAGCCGATCAATAAGTGTACCGGCTAATTCCAACAGCACGGAGCCGATCGTACATAAGGAAGATGATCAGTATGTCGTTTATACACATCAAAATGACGGAATTAAAAAAACAATATTAGATGAAAAGCTTGATGTAAAAGCAGAAAAAACAATTAATCTGCCAATTGATGAAAGAAGTCACTTTTGGTCAAATGGTGAACAATACGCATTCATTTCAAGCGGTGGAGAATTAATTGTTTCTGAGGGCGGCAAGAATAAGGTTATAGACAAAAACGCAGAATATTTAGCTGCTGCAAAGGACCGTTTTGCTTATTCAAAAGGAAATGAAGTATATGTGTATGATCCAAAGACAAGTGAAAGCAAACTAATCTTTACTGCCAATGAGAGAATAGCTGAACTAACCGGTCAACCGGAATCTTCTTCATTTCTCGCTGTTGCTGGTGAAAAAGTTAAAATGGAATCCTTTTTCCTGCATGATCAAAATGGAAAGTATGATGCTTCAAACATTTTAAGTTATGAAAAATCGAGCACAGACAAAATTTACAACTTCCGTTTTGCAGAATCAAAGGAAAAACTCCATATTATTTACACTTTTTACTCTTCCAAACAAGGAACGAAATCATTTAAAACCTATTATGGAGCTGCACCTCTCTCAGGTTTAAATGAATTATCCTATAAACAGATCTCCTATAAAGATCCAGCTTATAATTACAAATTAGAAAACCCAAAATATCAGGAGCTTTATGTTCAAGATGGTAAACCAGCTGTACTTTTCGCAGCCGCTGGACCTGTTTCGAACAAAAAAAAGGCAGGAAATATTTATAACGCCGTATTGGCAGATGGAAAGTGGACAGCAAACCGAATCAGTACAACAAAAGACTTCTCCTCTTACCCATTAAAAGCAGATGATCAAACGGTGTTCTGGCTTAATGCTAAATCTGTTACTGATTTTCAGGTCTATGCTGCAAGTAAAGACCCAGAAATCATTAAAGAAAGTCAATCCATTCAAAAACAAGATATTTATAGTGCACTTTTTGATGCATGTACAGCTTCTATAATTTCGTTTATTGCGATGACTAACGCATTCGTGTGGGTTGTACCGCCTATCTTATTTTTAGGGATTCTGTATGTTGTAAGAATCGATATGATTGAAGATGAAAAACCATGGGTAAAATGGCTATCCATCGTCTTGTTCATCCTTACTCAGGTATACGTGATCCAATCATTGTTTAATCACCAGTTCTACACATTTGCACCAGACTATTTAACGTTTAAAGGAAGCTCATTTGTAATCCCGGTAGTTGTTTCCATTATTGCGTTATACGTCATGCAAATCGTTAAAAATAAAGATTGGGGACTCTTTGCTCAAGTATCTTATTTTATTGGGGTCACCGTCTTATTTCAGTTGTTCGTAGTAGGAACTTACGTATATTAAACAGCAGCAGCCCGGAAGATGTTTCACAAACATCATCCGGGTGTTTTTGGTTGGAGAGTGAAACCTAATTTCCAAGGAAAAAACCAGGGCAATTACCCCTGGTTTTTTAATCTTTTATATAGCGCATGCGTTCCGCTGTTTTCTTCACCCATTTCAGCAAGCTCTTCATATAGCTTTTTCGTTAGTGACAATCCTGGTGTTACCAATCCCATTTCTTCAGCAGAGTTTAAAGCAATGGTCATATCTTTTATAAAATGTTTCACGTAAAATCCAGGTGCAAAATCTCCTTTTAGCATACGTGGTGCTAAGTTGCTTAACGACCAGCTTCCTGCCGCTCCAGATTCGATACTTTTTAGAACAGTCTCTGGATCAAGCCCCGCTTTTTCTGCATAAAGAATCGCTTCACAAACACCAATCATTCCAGACGCGATCGCGATTTGGTTGCACATTTTTGTATGCTGTCCTGAACCCGCTTTACCTTGATACACAACGTTCGATCCCATTAACGAAAAGACAGTTTTAAGTTCTTCAAATGCTGGTTGATCTCCACCGACCATAATAGATAATCGCGCTTCTTTTGCGCCTATATCGCCACCCGATACAGGTGCATCGAATGCCTGCACGTCTTTTTCGGCTGCGGCAGCTGCTATTTTTTGTGCGAGCTGCGGACTGGAAGTTGTCATATCAATCAAAAAAGAACCTGGTTTTGCATGTGCGACTAATCCTTCTTCGCTCAAGTAGACATGTTCAACATCTGACGGATAACCAACCATTGTAATAATGATGTCTGCATTTTGAGCAATTTCAGCTGGTGAAGATGCCCATTTTGCACCTTGATCGATCAGTTCATCTGCTTTCTCTTTTGTTCGCGTATATACGTATAACGGATAGCCAGCTTTCATTAAATGACCAGCCATGCTTTTCCCCATCACACCAGTTCCGATAAAACCAATTGTTTGCAAAACCAACCCACTCCTTGTTCTATATTTTTATTTAGAGTCCGATATTTTCTCAATAATTCTTTTGATGACCTTATACTATCGCAAATTTAGCCATGAAGTCGAGCGCGACACAAAACTGTTCTTTAGGAGATCGGTTTTTTCTTGTTTAAGGATATATCTATTGCAAAAAGGATGGGATACTTGTGCTAAACACGGCTTTAATAGATTCTTTTTCGTAATCAAAAATAAAAGCCACTGCTTTTTAAGCAATGACTTCTCCCATCAATATACGGTCAATTCTAGAGACTGCATGATCATAATCCATATTTAAACATGTGAGCATGATTAGAATGTCATCTTTCGTATATCGCTTTAGCATATAAAATAATTGCGGTTTTCTCTTTTTAAAAAGAGTCATCATCTCGATGGTCGGCAATGTTCTTCCGATCGGTTTGATTTTTAAAAAAGAGCGAATGTGTGCTGTGAATACCGGGATGGAATCAGGATGATCTGGCTGTGTGTCTAGTAGCTCCTGAAATCTCATTAATGATTCGATCAGTTCCTTATTTCTTTCCACGAAATTTTTCTCTTCCTTTCCCTGTCTGCTGTGAATTAACCCTCCTATAACAATATCGGCGTAATTTGACAAAATTCTACAACTTTTTTAAAGGAAATGGGAAAAGGGGACAGTCCCGGGACTGTCCCCCAACAATTTATTTCCCGCTTTCTTTTCTAGTATTCTCTCAGGGTATTTGCTCAAATTTTCGCCACAAAAGTGTACATTTAAAAATCCACCTGGCAATCAGGTGGATTTTACGCTGTTTTTCTTTATTTTTAAGTAATAGATTACGATGGCGATACACAACAGCGCCGTATAAAAAAGGAACACATTGCGGTAAACGATCGATAAATCTAATCCTTTTTGTCCTTGGATTAACAAACCAGCAACGGCTACTCCCAATGCGCCTCCAAAAAACTGTATCAGCTGAAGCATTCCCATACCTGAACCAACTTCATCTTCATGCAAAATTCTGGAGTTTTCATTCGCTAGACTTGATGTCAAGCTCGAAAACCCAATACTCGTAAACATATAAAAGATGGCTGTTAGATAATACGCTTTTGTCGCAAAAAGACAAAACAAAACGGCTGAAACTAACAAGGAGAAAAGCCCCATCCGCATAACAGGCAGATTTCCAAACCGGTCAATCCACCGTCCTACAAATATGGCAGCAAGTGCGGAAAGCATAGCTCCCGGAAAGATAACAAAACCAATTACAGCCGGCTCTTTATGAAATAAATTAGAAAGCATAACAGGCATCACAAACAAGAAAGCAAAGTGCGTCATAAAAGCAAACAAACCGATAAATAAGATTGATACATATTTAACGTTTTTGAAAAGGTCCACACGGATAAAAGGGTCAATCTTTTTCTTCGAATAAAAAACAAGGCCGGTAAAAAACAAGCCACTTAGACCAAGCAGCAAAAAAGAAAAAGAAGATAAATATAATAGAAAACACGTTACTCCTCCGCCTGTTAAGCATGCACCTGCAACATCAAACGTTCCCGGCCGTCTCGTTTCGGGCGGCAAATATATTTTATAGACAGGCAAAAGCAATAACACAAGTCCTGTTACGATGAAAAGAACATTCCACCCCATCAACTGGGTCAATCCACCACCAATAACTGGACCTAATCCGAACCCGAGCGAGGCAGCGGATGAAATTAAGGACATTGCTTTACCCCGTCTTGAAATCGGGATATAGCGGGTCGCCAGCACCATTCCAAGACCCGGAACTGCTCCTGCTCCCATCGCTTGAACGAGCCTGCTCACTAAAACGAAGATAAAACTATTCGAAAAATACCCGATGATTGAAGCAATCCCAAGTATAATAAGTCCGGTAAATAATAACTTTTTGATAGGAATAAAATCAGATAATCTGCTAAACGTGATGGTCGATAAAGCAAATACGATCGAATAGCCCGATACAATCCAGGAACCCGCTGTAGGACTTAAATCAAATTGTGAAATGACACTTGGCAGGGCGACATTAAACATCGTTGTGTTCATAACCACGAGCCATACCGTTAAACTCCATAACGGAATTACTCTGTTTTCCTGAATGACCCCATACTGTTCTTCACTGCTAGCCACGCTGTCCACCTCTTTTTTGCCAAAATAATATCCCTATCTTACCATGCGCTATACACAAACGGCTTTTATTTTGCTTTGTTTATTTTTCACTTTATTAATTATGATATTTTCATTACTACGATTGCTAAAACAATACATACTAGACATGCTATGATGAATTAAGAGAAATTCATAATATGTACCATATTTAAAAGGAGAATTCTTTCATGAAATTATACATGCTAGGGCTGACAGGAAGAGTTGGAAGTAAAATAGCAGAATACGCTTTAGAAGATGGGATCCATGTTCATGCACTAGTGCGTGATGCGGAAAAAATACCATCCGATTTAACTCAGCAGATCAGCTTTACAAAAGGCAATGTATTACATAAAAATGAAGTTGAAGAATCGCTTAAAGGGTGTGACCTTGTGATAAGTACACTTTCAACGGACGGCGGAAATGTACTTTCTGAAAGCATGCCTATACTTGTTGAGGCGATGAAAAAAGAAGGGATTTCCAGAATTATTACAATCGGAACTGCAGGTATTTTAGAAAGCCGCACAGAACCTGGCGTATTGCGGTACCAATCTTCAGAATCAAAGCGCAAATTAACAAGAGCGGCTGAAGACCATCATAAAGCTTTTACTATTTTAAAAGAAAGCGGTCTAGATTGGACGATCGTTTGCCCTACCTATCTCCCAGATGGAGAAGCAACGGGTGTATACCGGATTGAAAAAGACTTTCTGCCAATAGACGGAACACGCATCACAACTGGCGACACAGCGCACTTCGCCTTTTCTCTGCTAAAGGAATCACGCTTCCTGCAATCAAGAGTCGGAATAGCTTATTAAAATAAAGACTTTTTTCGTAAATGTTGGTGCTATTGAAATTAGTTGATTTCCGCTCCAGGTCGCTCGCTTTCCGCGGGGTGTGCGGTGATCCCGCTGGAGTCTCGCACCTTGCCCTCCAATCAACTTGCACATGAAGATCATTTGAAAAATAATCTAAAAGCAACAATCTTTTATAAAAGAGCGTAAAATAAAGACTATTTTCGTAAATTTCACTGCTATTTGTTGTCGATTTTTCTACTTTCTCTACACTCAGCACTTTTACAAAACTTGCTTAAAACCACAATCTTTTAGAAAACAGCCCAAATAAAAAAGGTTTTGCTGCATTTTCCTAGCAAAACCTTTTGTTTTTATTACGTATAGTAAGGTGAGATCATCAAGTATACAAGTACACCAGTTAGACTTACATACAGCCATAAAGGCATCGTCCAGCGCGCAATTTTACGGTGTTTTTCAACCTGCATGTTTAATCCGCGTGTCACAGTAATTAATGCAAGCGGCACAATTACAATTGCAAGCAGTATGTGAGTGAGCAAAATAAAGAAATAGATATACTTAAGCGGACCTTCACCGCCATATTTTGTGGATTCCGTCAAATAGTGATACGTCACATATGACAGCAAAAAGAGCGTCGTGCTCGTAAATGCTGCAAAGATGAAGCGCTTATGAAGCGTTATGTTTTTCAGCTTAATAAAATAGAGGGCAGCTAATAAAAACACAAACGTAAAGCTGTTAAATATAGCATTCAAGCGCGGAAGCAACGTTACATCGAATGTAATTTCTCCCTCATATTCCGGCAGAAAGAACAATATTGCTACTAAAACGTTGATCGCGATCGATAATCCAATAATTAAAGGTGTATAATTACGCTGTTTCGGTTCAGCCATGATTTTATAACTCCTTCTCTACTAAAAATAAAATAGCAGATCAATTCTCGTTAAACTGCTATTAACAATCTCTCATTATTTTACCACTGTAACCACTATACACAAACCCAATACATACTGAAATCAGCATTCCCAAGCCAAGTGTCATTAATTCTTCAAACATAGAAGAAAACAAATGGGGACTGACCCCAAACAATTTATTTCCCTTAGCCATATTCAAATACATCTCAGGCGGTTTGCTCCATTTCTGCACATGTTTTCTTCCGTTTTCGTTTTCCCCTCTCTACATCAAGATATTTCCCTACATAAAAAGACTCAAAAAGCAGCTAAATTACGCTTTTTGAGTCCTTCGTTTCTTCTTCTATCCTAAAAAATCAGGCTTTGACAAACTTCTTTTCATCAACTGATTCAATAAACTTCTCTACTTCCCCGACAACTGACGCGACGCAGCCTTTTTCAAATGGTGAGATCAATCCAGCTTCTTCTACTAGTTTTGTAAATGGAAGACTTCCTCCTTTTTGGCAAAGAGCGAAGTAGTCTTCCCATGCACGATCGCGGTCTTCCACGGAAAGCTTCCAGAACTGCAGTGCACAGATCTGAGCGAGTGTGTAGTCAATGTAATAAAAAGGCGAACGGAAAATGTGGCCTTGTCTGTGCCAGAACCCTCCGTTTTCTAGGTATTCCAAACCATCAAAATCACGGTGCGGCAAGTACGTTTTCTCTAATGCACTCCACATCTTGCGGCGCTCTGCTGGCGTCGCGTCCGGATTGTCGTAAACAAAATGCTGGAACTCATCCACTGCTACACCGTATGGAATGAACTCAACTGCCCCGGTCAGATGGGAATACAAATATTTTTCAGTATCTTGTTGGAACAGTTCTTCCATCCACGGATACGTTAGAAACTCCATGCTCATTGAATGAATCTCACATGCTTCCAAAGTCGGGAACTGATATTCCGGCACTTCATAACCGCGGCTTGTATACATTTGGAATGCATGACCGATCTCATGCAGCAACACGCGCACATCATTATCTGATCCATTAAAGTTTGTAAAAATAAACGGAGCCTGATAATCGTGAATGAAGGTGCAATATCCGCCAGGCGCCTTGCCTTTTTTGCTCTCTAAATCCATCAGTTCATCTTCAGCCATGTAGTTAAAGAAAGCTCCCGTTTCTGTCGAGAGGCCAGAGAACGCTTTTTTTGCACGTTCAACGATCCAATTTGCATCACCTTGTGGTTTTGGATTGCCAGTTGTAAAACTGAATGGCTCATCATAAAACTTAAACTCATCGAGACCGATTCGTTTTTGCTGCCGCTCTTTTAATTTTGTGCAAAGCGGAACAATGATCTCTTTTACTTGATCACGAAAAACTTTTACATCTGACGCATTATAATCGGTTCTGCCCATTCGGTCATAAGCTAGTTCTGTAAAATTGTTATAGCCTAATTTGTGTGCAATTTTTGTACGCAGCTTCACTAATTCATCGTAGATTGTATCGAAACGTTCTTCATTCGATTTTAAAAATTGATTACCTGCAAAAGCCGCAGCCTTACGAGTTTCACGGTCTGGTGACTGAACATATGGCGCTAACTGTGCCAGGTTAAGCTCTTTTCCGTCAAATTCAATTTTTGCGGACGCCATCACCTTTACATATTCAGAGCTTAATTTATTTTCCTGTTTCAAGTCTTCCAATACATCATCAGAATACGTTTTAACTTTTAATTCTGCTAAACGAAACAGCTGGCTGCCCCATTTTTGTTCCAGCTCAGCTTTGTACGGAGACGCAACAAGAGCTTCATGAAAGGCTGTAACCATCCCTTGATAAACGGGAAGGTTTTCATCCATGAATGCTTGTTCGTCTTTATAAAACACATCTTCTGTATCAATCGTATGACGAATTTTCGCTAATCTTGCCATAGATTCAAAGCTATTTCGCAACGAAACGACTTTTTTCATCGCTTCATTTTGTTCGTCGGCGGATGATGCTTCACGAAAAATTTTCACAGCCTCTTCAAAAGCAGACTTCAAATTATTTATATCCGGTCTTTCATATGTAAACTCACTAAACTTCATTATAATTGCCTCCCAACAATATTTTGTATTTACAAATTCTACATATCGTCCCCAACCCCTTTTTATCCTGTTAACTTTCCTATATTTTGTTAAAATAAAAGTAATAGAATGTGAGGCAGGAGATTCGTATGAAAGATTATCAAACAGACCCTTTTAAAGGGACCTTCGGAAGCCTTGAAAACCTGGCCGATAAAATTAGTGATGTTCTCTCTTGTCCTGTAACGATTGAGGACCAGAACCATCGGCTTCTTGCTTACAGCACACATGAAGATGGCACAGATCCGGCGCGTATCGCAACGATCATCGGCAGACGCGTTCCTGAAAAAGTTGTGAACAGTCTCTGGAAAGACGGCGTTATTCCAAAATTACAAGAAAGTGATGACCCCGTTCGGGTTACTTCTATACAAAAAGTCGGGCTTGGAGACCGGGTAGCTGTTTCCATTCGAAAAAACAGCGAAGTCCTCGGGTATATTTGGGTTCTTGAAGTGGAGAAAAAACTTTCCCCTGACGAGATGGAAATGCTAAAGCTTGCAGCAGTCTCCGCTAAAAGCCAATTACTGCAAATGCAAATCGGTACAAAAAGGAAGGAAGAAAACCGCCAGGAGCTATTTTGGAAAATGCTGACCGGAAACCTTCCAAAAGAAGAATTAATAGTAGAGAAACTGCATGAGTTAAATATATTGCCCGTTTTACCGGCATCCGTTTTTATACTGCAGCTTCAAGAAGAGATTACACCGTCATTGGAAAAAGACATTTTATACATTGCAGCAGTCAACCAAAAAATCAATGTCCTTTTATCAGCAGCTGACAGCAACCAAATGCTATTGTTAGCTTCACCTGTCGGTAAAGAACCTTCATTAGATCTAGCAAAATCTTTTGTTGAATCCTTTTTCACACATATGAAAGAACGTTTTTCTGTTTCAGATGTAAAAGCAGCGTATGGCAGCCTCGTTACTTCTTTTACACAAGTTGAGAAAAGCTATAAAGAAGCTTCAACTGTTTTAGCTGTACAGGAAAAGCTTGGTGGAGAAACCTTATCGCTGAACGGTTATCACGAGCTTGGGATTTATCAATTTTTAGACAGCATTTATGAAAAACAACAAAGACAAGGTTATCAAAACGAAATGCTCGCAAAACTGCAGCATTATGACCGCCTTCATAAAACCGAGCTATACTACACGCTCGAAACGTATTTAACAATGGATGAAAACTTAAACAAAGCAGCGGATGTACTCCACATCCATATGAATACACTCCTCTACCGGCTGAAACGAATCAGCGAAATCACGAACATTGATCTGAAAAGCCCTCATCAAAAGATCATGATCTATCTGGATTTTAAATTAAATAGAATATTTTAGGACTTGCATTTGTGAATATTCACAAATGCTTTTTTCCATTTTTTGATTTCCTAACAATGAAATACGTCTCTTCCCCTTTTATACTGAAATCACAATTGAAAACGCAATCAACAGTTTATTTATATAGGAGGATTCACAAATGATTATTGGAGTTCCAGCAGAAATTAAAAACAACGAAAACCGCGTAGCGATTACGCCATCTGGTGTTGTAACATTAACAGCTTCAGGCCACAAAGTATTAGTCGAAAACAACGCAGGTGTCGGCAGCGGATTTACAAACGAAGATTATGCAGCAGCAGGAGCAGAAATCGTAGCAGAAGCAAAAGACGCTTGGGCAGCAGAAATGGTAATGAAGGTTAAAGAACCTTTAGAATCTGAGTACAAGTATTTCCGTTCAGACCTCATTCTTTTCACTTACCTTCACCTTGCAGCTGAGCCAGCATTGGCAAAAGCTCTTACTGAGAGTGGCGTAACAGCAATCGCTTATGAAACAGTTGAATTCAACCGCACACTTCCGCTTCTTACACCTATGAGTGAAGTAGCTGGACGTATGTCTGCACAAATCGGTGCACAATTCCTTGAAAAGCCTAAGGGCGGAAAAGGAATCCTGCTTGCAGGTGTACCTGGAGTTCGCCGTGGTAAAGTTACAATCATCGGTGGTGGTGTTGTTGGAACGAACGCAGCAAAAGTGGCAATCGGACTTGGCGCTGACGTTACAATCATCGACTTGAGCCCAGACCGTCTTCGTCAATTAGATGATATTTTCGGTAACAGCATCCAAACGTTGATGTCTAACCCGTTAAACATCGCTCAAGCAGTGGCTGAATCTGATCTTGTTATCGGAGCAGTTCTTATCCCGGGGGCAAAAGCACCTAAACTAGTAACAGAAGAAATGATCAAAGCAATGACTCCAGGTTCTGTAATTGTTGACGTTGCGATCGACCAAGGCGGAATCTTTGAAACTGTAGACCGCATCACAACTCATGACAACCCAACTTACGACAAGCACGGTGTTGTTCACTATGCTGTAGCTAACATGCCTGGTGCAGTTCCGCGTACTTCTACAATCGCACTTACGAATGCAACAGTACCTTACGCACTGCAAATTGCGAACAAAGGTGCTCAAAAAGCAATCGCTGAAAATGCATCTCTTAGATCTGGACTTAACACTGCTAGCGGATTTGTAACATATGAAGCAGTAGCAATAGACCTTGGCTATGATTATGTAACAGCTGAAATCGCTCTAGAAAAAGCAGTTCAAACTGTATAATTACACGATTTTCAACCTCCCTGTCTGCCAGGGAGGTTTTTTTAGGCTTTTTTCTAAAAGATATTTGCTTTCAAATCTCATTTATCTTGTCATCATTGACAGTTAATCTGAGTGTAAGGTGCGTGCCAACCACTTGAAATTCTTCTCGCAAGGCATGCGACGAGTAATCCTGGTTCGAGAGGATTTGCTTGTAGACGCAGGAGCACAATACATCCTTGAACACATTGTGGCTCACCGCTTGCCCGCGGAAAGCGAGCAACCTGGAACGGAAATTAACCACCTTCATAAGCAACAAAGTTTACGAAAACAGCCTTTATTTTATATATTTTGTAAGCGCATACAAAAAATGATTGCTAACTAGAAATAATTGTTTTATTATTATAAATAATCAAATAATTTACAGGACATTTATTGTCTTGGGGTAGAGATGAAGAGAACCCTGTGATCAATAAAGTGTATTACGTTGTTGTAATACGTTTTATTGTTCATGGGGATTTATTTATTTTATTTATAAAACCATTTATTAAGGAGGAGTTATGGATGAAAAAGTTGTTCTCATTGTTAACTGCTTTGCTGCTTGTATTTCTTGCAGCTTGTAGCAGCGGTACAAGTAATGGCAATGGAGGGTCCAAAAAGGATGTCACAGAAATAGACTTCTATTTCCCTGTTGCTGTCGGTGGAGATGTTGCTAAAATTGTGGACAATTTAGTGGCAGACTTCGAAAAGGAAAATCCTGATATCAAAGTTAACGCCAGATATGGGGGCAGTTATTCCGAAACAATGACTCAGGTAATGGCTGCGGTCCAAGGCGGAAATCCTCCTGAATTAGCGGTGTTGTTTTCTATCGATCTATTTACGCTCCGGGAGAATGATGTCATTGAAGAAATGACGCCATTATTTGATAAAAAATATTTTGATGATTTTTATGATGCTTTTATGGCAAATTCAAAAGTTGGCGATAAAGTTTGGAGCCTTCCATTTCAAAGAAGCACAATCGTCCTTTACTACAACAAAGACGCTTTCAAAAAGGCAGGACTTAATCCTGATGCTCCTCCAAAAACATGGGATGAGCTAGTCGATTACGGCAAGAAATTAACAGTGAATGGCGGAAAAGATCAATGGGGGCTGGAGATTCCAAGTACTGGTTATCAATATTGGATGACTCAAGCACTAGCTTTGCAAACAGAGAAAAACATCATGTCCGAGGATGGCAAGAAAACGTATTTTAATGCGCCATATACGAAAGAAGCTTTGCAATTTTACCTGGATTTAAGCAAAAAGCACAAAGTAATGCCTGAAGGAGCAATCGAATGGGCTACGGTTCCATCTGATTTCTTAAGCGGAAGAACGGCCATGATGTATCACACCACCGGAAACTTAACAAATGTTAAAGCGAATGCTGATTTTGACTTTGGAGTAGCCTACCTCCCTGCAAATAATCAATACGGTTCCCCGACTGGCGGAGGAAATATTTATATGTTTAAAGGGGTACCAAAAGAAAATAAAAAAGCAGCCATTAAGTTCATGAAGTTTTTGACAGAACCTGAGCGCGTAGCACAATGGTCGATCGACACAGGATATGTAGCTACGAGAAAGTCAGCTTATGAAACAGATAAGCTAAAAAAATATGTAACTGATTTCCCGCAAGCCGTTATCGCACGCGAGCAGCTGGAATACGCAGATAGTGAACTGGCAACCTATCAAAACGGTGAAGTCCAAAAAATATTCAACGATGCCATCCAGGCTGTATTAACTGGAAAAAGCAGTGTGGATGAAAGTTTAGATAAAGCCCAGAAAGACGCTGAAAAAGTTTTAGAGCCTTTTCAAGACTAAATAAAAAGGAAGAAGCATAGAGAAGCTCAAATGAACGATAAATTTGGGCTTCTCCCTTCATCAAGGGATAGGGGGTTGTCATAACAATTATGGATAACACACCAAGAACGTATAAAAAAAATATTATGCTGGATCATGCCCCATTAACAAAGGATAAAAAAAAGTTTCGTCCTGGTTTTAAGCAGAATATATTTGCTTATTTATTATTACTGCCTTCTTTTATCTTCCTGTCATTATTTACATTTTATCCGACGCTTAAATCCGTTTATTTAAGCTTTTACAGCGGTCCGATGACCAGGCTTAAATTTTCAGGTATGGATCAGTACAAAGAAGTCTTAACAGATGAAATCTTTAGAAAAGTGATCATGAATAACATCATTTTTATCATCGGGACTGTTCCAGCCAGTTTGTTTTTAGCTATGTATCTAGCGATTTGGTTGAATAAAAAAATGGCTGGCAGCGCATTGCTTAGAACCTCTTTCTTTTATCCAACAATCATTCCATTGATCGCAGTGGCCAACATCTGGCTTTTTATCTATACACCACAATACGGTCTTCTCGCTAAGTTTTTGCAGGGATTAGGGGCACATGGACCAAACTGGTTAGGTGATCAAAGCACAGTCATGATCGCCATGATACTAATGATCATTTGGAAAGATACAGGTTTCTATATGATTTTTTATTTAGCCGGACTGCAAAATTTGCCGAAAGATGTTTATGAGTCTGCCATGATTGAAGGAGCTAAACCTTTTCAGATGTTCCGTTATATCACCTTTCCTTTATTAATGCCGACTACTCTTTTCGTCATGATAGTAGCCATCACAAATGCTTTTAAAAACGTAGATCACCTATACATCATGACAAAAGGCGGACCTGATAATGCCAGTAACCTTTTGCTTTATCATATTTATGAAGCAGCCTTTACGAATTGGGACCTAGGTAAAGCAGCCGTTTTAACTGTCGTTCTAATCGCCGTTCTATTAAGTATTACCGCATTCAATTATTTGTTCTTAGATAAAAAAATCCATTACTAGGAAAGGAGGGATTTCATTGTATAAAAAGCTTAATTACCTCTTCATCATTCTTTTAGGAATCATATTCTTTATTCCTTTGTTCTGGGTACTCATTACTTCCTTTTCAACGAGTAAAGAAGTGATCGGAAACTCTTTTCCGCTTTGGGTTTCTCATCCAACTCTACAAAACTATAAAGATGCCTGGCATGTCGCCCCATTCCTAACCTATTACTTAAATACTTTTATTATTGTTTTCGGAATTTTAATCGTTCAATTATTTACGATTACTTTGGGTGCATATGCTTTTGCAAGATTAAATTTTAAAGGGAAAAATGTATTGTTTCTCTTATTTTTACTTCAATTGATGATCCAGCCTGAAATCCTTCTCTTTCCAAACTATCAGATTATGAGTCAGTTAGGCTTAGTAAATACGAAGCTTGCCGTAATGCTCCCTTATTGGGCATCAGCGTTTGGGGTGTTTTTATTAAGACAAACATTTAAGCAAGTTCCTTATGACTTAGACGAAGCGTCTAAAATCGATGGCTGCAAATGGTGGCAGACATTATGGCACGTCTACGTTCCATCTGCCAAACCCACCTATCTCGCTTTTGCATTAGTTTCAGTCAGTCATCACTGGAGCAACTTCATGTGGCCGTTAATTATTACAAACTCTGATGAAAACCGTCCATTAACGGTCGGTTTAGCTTTATTTGCCCAATCTTACGAAACAGGAGCTCAATGGGGCATGGTAACAGCCGGAACCGTAATGGTTATCTTCCCGTTACTTATAGCATTTTTTATCTTCCAAAAACAGTTCGTATCCAGCTTTATGCATTCTGGGATTAAATAGGCGGTGGTTTGAATGGACATACATTTTCTAGGTACGGGCAGTGCCTATCCTGGCATTGAACGGGACAATACGTCAATTTGTTTTTCTCATAATAACTTTCATGTTCTCGTCGACGTAAGCGGAAATCCCTGCAGAAAACTGAAACAGCTCAACGTGGAATTAGAATACCTTGACGCCATCATCTTCACCCATTTTCACATTGACCATATTTATGGACTGCCTTCTTTATTATGGGGGATGTGGCTGGAAAACAGGCAAAAGCCGCTCACCGTTTATTGTGATGAAAGGAATAAAGAAAAACTCGACAGCTGGTTAGACACGATGGGTATCGATGATTGGGGAATAAAATTTTCGATCCATATCAGAACATTCAATGGTGATCGAAACGAAAAACTGCTAACAGATACCGATATGTGTATTTCCTGCTTTCCGGCACTCCATTCTGTACCAACTGTTGGACTGGAAATAAAAGCGGATCATCAACTGGTGGTTTATTCGGCAGACAGTAAAATCAATGCACACATCCAATCCTATAAACATATTGATGTACTAATTCATGAAGCGACCACAGCTAAGAAGCATGATCCCAATCATACCAGCTTAACTGAAATTGCCGAATCCTATGAACTAAACGCTATTGATAAAGTGATTTTAGTTCATTTAAGTGATCAGGAACCATATGATGAGGAACTCACTCGTTTAAATACAAAAGGTAAAATTCAAAAAGCAGAAGAAATGATGAGCATTAAACTATAACCAAATATGAACAAGGATGGAGAACAGGAGAATCCCTTGGGCAATGAATAATCCAATTAAGTTGGATTATTCGTCAAGCTCAAGGGATTATTTTTTTCCTGAGATGGAGGAAGATATGAAGGATATCAAAGGCTATATTTTTGACTTGGATGGAACGATTTATCTCGGAAATCAATTAATTAAAGATGCTGATATGGTGATTAAAAGTCTTCAACATGAAGGGAAACAAATTTTGTTTTTGACGAATAAAACCATTGAATCCAGGCAGAAATACGTAGAAAAGCTCAGGAACTTTAATATTCATGTGACGTTAGACAATATCTTGAATCCAACGATAACCTTAATCAACTATTTGAAAAGACACCACCCTAGGGCCAAACTTTATATCATCGGCGAGCAGATTATTAAAGATGAAATTTATCGTGAAGGATTTGTAGCAGCTCAAAAGCCAGAGGAAACAGATATCGTCATTATTTCATGGGATAGAAGCTTTCATTATGACCATCTGAACTTTGCTTACCAGGCGGTTAAAAATGGAGCTATTACAATCGCAACGAACCCAGATCGAACATGTCCAGTAGAGTTCGGAGAGGTTCCGGATTGTGCAGGTATGATCGGAGCATTGGAAGGGGTTACCGGGAAAAAGATCGATATTCAAATTGGGAAGCCATCTATAGTAACGGTAGAAGCCGCGATCAATATCCTTAACCTTCCTCCAGAACAATGCATCATGATCGGGGACCGGCTTGAAACGGATATTAAAATGGGACTTGATGCAGGGATGAAAACCGCCCTCGTATTGTCAGGGGTTACACAGACTGACGATGTTCTAACTTCTGAATGGCAGCCTGATTATGTCTTTTCATCAGTCAAAGGCATATTATTCAACAAAGTTGTTTAATGAAAAGAACAAAATATAAAAAGAGAACGGATATTTTTTTAATGGGTTGAAATGCAAAATTTAATTCCACAATATATTTTAAGCGTGAATTCACATGTGAATTCACTTTTTTTATTGCCTTTTGTAATTACATACATATTGCAATACAATAATCATATAATAAAAAACAATATTAATTTATTGTAAAACGATAAATTAATATGATAAAATCATCTTGTCATTAAATAAGTGAGGTGTTTTAAATGGATTTTAAACAATCTTCAACCACTTTCTTAAAGGTAATAATTTTTCTAATTGGAATTGCAGTGCTTGCCGTGTGTATCTTTTTGTTGCCTGAAGCAGCCAGAAGAGACGCGATAGAGCGTCCAGGTGATTATTCGCTATATCCACTTTTGGTATGTGCATATGGAATATGTATTACCTTTTCTGCAGCGTTGTATCAAGTATTTAAACTTTTAACCTATATCGAAAAGAACAATGTTTTCTCTGAGTTATCTCTTCAATCTTTGAATGTAATAAAAAAATGCGCTTTTACTGTCATTTTCTTTATTTTGGCAGCAATCGTTTATTTAAGGGTGCATGCTCAATTCACAGGTGATGATGCAGCAGGTCCAATATCTCTGGGGCTAATGGGAGTTTTAGCAACAAGTGTCGTCATAGCTTTTGTGGCCGTTCTTCAAAAACCAATAAAGAATATCTTGGACTCACAGCCAAAAAACAATTAACATTTATATGAGAGGTGTTTTTTATGAAGATAGCAACCACATTATTTATGAAGATAGCTGTTATTCTCATTGGAATTCCGGTTCTCGCTTTGTGCATCTTTCTGGTTCCTGAACTGGCAGATGCGGTATCGGATTACTTAGGAGTTCATTCCATAAAATATATCATTTTCATCCTTTTATATGGAGGGGCATTACCTTTTTACTTCGCCCTTTATCAAACTTTTAAACTGTTAAGTTATATTGACAAGAACATTGCTTTCTCTGAATTGTCTGTTCGAGCTTTAATGAGAATCAAATACTGCGCTATTTCCATTTGTAGTTTGCATGTCTTAGGTTTGCCGCTCTACTATCTCGTGGCAGAAAAAGACGATGCCCCAGGTCTCATATTTGTTGGAATGATCATTCCTTTTGCTTCGTTGGTTATCGCCGTTTTTGCTGCTGTTCTCCAAAGACTTTTGCAAGAAGCGATTAATATAAAATCAGAAAATGATTTAACGGTCTGAGGTGGAGAATATGGCCATTATTATTAATATTGATGTGATGCTGGCAAAACGAAAAATGAGTGTAACAGAGCTTTCGGAGCGGGTTGGCATAACTATGGCGAATCTTTCCATTCTGAAAAATGGGAAAGCAAAAGCCGTTCGTTTTTCAACATTAGAAGCAATATGCAAGACTTTAGATTGTCAGCCAGGGGATATTTTGGAGTACAAAAGCGACGATGACACTCAATAAAAACAGATAACAACTTTTATTTAACCAATGGGATTAGATAGTGAAATGAGATAAAGGGATAGCGATTAAGCTATCCCTCCTCTGTGTTTATTATTGTTATTTAATCCGAGAATTCCCTTCACCTTTTTTCATAATCAATCCATTTGTTTATCATCTTTCATTAGCGTTTTTAAATCTATTTTAAGCATCCGATCCATCGGATAAGTAGTCGTATACCGATACTTATTTGCACCAGATTCAAAAAGGACATAAAGTTCTTTTTTCACCGTTACAATTCCCTCTGGCATAGGTATTGCCGCTATACTTTCACGAGGTTTAGAAGTTGCACCATCGAGGAACCATAGTGGAACCTCTTTTCCATTTACCACAACACTACTATGAGGCTCTTCTTTTAAAGGATGTTCATAGCGATACAAGACGCTGTCATTCCCTCTTCCATAAGAAGTACTTAGAGCGATACCCATTTTCTGAACAATGGCACCCTGGACTTTATCCGTAGTCGATAATACGTAATCAGGCGTTGCTGTTTTTGCCGGATCCCCATTCCATTGATCCTTCGAAAGATTATCGTTATTTCGCTCAAGATCGTAACCTACCATCCAAGCATATTGCATAACACCATCCCGGTTTACGATGTGATGAGATGGATCTGTCGGATAATCGTTCGCCTCGTAAAATTCTCCGACCCATAAAATACCTTCATCATACACATTGTAAGCAGCTTCTACTGGAAGCGGAATTTGGTTAATAAAATTGATTTCCGCATTATTATCAGCATTAACAACATCACTGATTTTCAGCTGATACAAGAATTGTTCTGAGGCTATCCAAATATGGTCTCTACTGACCGTAATCCCGCCAGCATGACCCGTGTAAGGTGTGCCGTCTTCGTTATATAACAAGACAGATTTAATTAATTTTTCACTAGTAGCATCCGTTATGGTCAACGTTCCAGGTCTGCCGTCATCTAAATAATTAACGGTGATCAGCCAGTCCTTTTTCTTATAATACGTAATTCCCTGCGGGACAATATCTTGAGCCAATCCTGGAATAACGGGTCCATCTTCACTTATGTCCCAAAGTTCCTGATATTTTGGATCTTTGACGTGAGGTGATCGTTCTTCCTGCGTAATGATTTGATGAGACGGCCGTACAACAGCCGGGACTGATTTCTCAGATACATTTCCTGAAGTATCTTCTGCCGACATTTGAATCACGTAATCTCGGTTACCCATAAGACCAGAAACAGTAAATTCATTTTTGGAAGGATCCACTGAATATTCCAGCACTCCATCCTTATAAATATGATAACGATAAATGTCAGCGTCTTTATTCAAATCCCACTTTACTAAAAATTCACCTGCTCCAGCCTTTGCTTGAATATTAGACGGAACTGCTGGAGTCACGTTATCAGACACTGGTCTTGCAGGCGCTTGTCCTGGAACAATCCAACCTGGTGTCGGATTCGCACCGCCACCTAGCTTTCTCATCGTTGTGCTCCCGTTTTGCGGATATCCGAATTCAACTGATTTTTCAAAAGAACATCAGCACCGGTATAAACCACTTTTATGACTTCAATTCCTTGTGGATTTAATAGTTTAATCGTTTGTCCGCCATTCACAATCCCTGGAACATTATCTAGCATTCTTATTTGGTTTTCATTCATATACTTACTTTTGTATGAAGAAAAATAGTTGTGATTGAAAGCTTCTAGACTAATTGGCTGAACCTGTGATGTTCTTGTCCAAAAAAGATGTGTCGACCATGGTTCAATAATAAGTGGATCAGAAATAACAGCATTCATATTTCCTGATTGGATACGATACCCTTTTAAATCAATCGGCTGATCGCTATTATTATAGATTTCCAAATACTCAAAAGCATCGCTGCCCGCATAATTATCCGTGTTCGGAATGATTTCTGTAATGAGCAGTGATGGAACACCTTCTAAAGCGCTGGTTTTTGGAGCTGGAGCAAATGAAAAAACACAACCCATCACGAGTACAAGTGTAGCTGCATACACAATAAAATTTTGAGATCTCGCTTTCATTTTTTCCTCCTTGAATAGAAAGTTTTCTTTCCAAACATGATCCTGCACTTTCCAAAAAACAATAAAACCCCATGACGATTAACTGTATTACTAATACGTAATACACATTAATGTCACAGGGTTCTCCGCTTCTCTACCTGAAGACTATATTTGTTTTATGGAATTAAATTACGATTTAATCATATTATAATAGATTAAAGAATTCAATATATTTTTATAATTTTCAGATTATTTATAACTAATTCTTTAACAAATTATAACTCTAAATTCCACAATTTTGGATCACCAGATGAAATAGCCAACGCCCCTGCTTTAAGACCGTTCAGGATTTCTTCTTTATTACTGATCAATCCTCCGGCAATAATCGGCAAATTTGTCAGTCTTGTTAATTCATCAATTACTGAAGGCATTAAGCCGGGCAATACTTCAATGGCATCGGGTTTGCAATTATGAGCAATTTCTATTCCTCTTTTCAATGCATTTCGATCAATGAGAAACAATCGCTGAATCGTCATTAACCCTTCTTCTTTCGCATACTTAATTAGGTTGCTTTTTGTTGTAATAATCCCCATCGGTTTCCAAATCTTCGCTATGTATGTAATCGCACTCTTCGTATTTGAAAGTCCTTCAATAAAATCAAGATGCACAAATGTCATTTTGCCAGCTGCTTTTAATTGGTCTATATACCCTTTCCCCGTAATGATATCTCCGGTCAAAACAAATGTGATATTTGCAGTCGCCTTAATTGCGCATTCAATGTCTTTTTCATTTTTAATTGAGGAAATCACTTGTGATTGGACTATATCTACAATATTAGGCATCGCTATTCTCCCTCATATATTTATAGACTGATAATCCTGTATTCCACAATTTTCGATAAATCCCTGTGTTTCTTCTCAAAATTTAACAAGAATAACCTCTTGGAGGCTGATTTTATGGATTATGTTTTATTTTCCGGGAAATTTTTTGTCGAAAAATTGGATAAGACCTATTAAAGGGCTTTTTTCACTAGCTTTAAGTGGTTGATTTTTTCGCAGTATGCGATGACCGTCCACCACGTAAAAAAAAACAGGCATTTTTTGTTGTGTTGAACAAGCTCTGCACCAAATGTCCCATATCCTATATTAATTTTCCTCATTCTTTATGCCTCGGCCTTCTTAACATCATTCACAAAATATTAAAGGTGTCTTAAAGTCAGCTGTAATTGTTAATATTCGTGCGCATATAGGCCTTTCATTCTTTAAAATAACCATGATGATCTGACCATTCCGTATCCATTTACTTTTGCTAGCATTATTGATGTGGGTTCTGATTGTTTGCATGAGGCAATCAGGATGACCACAAACCAATAAAAGGGGATGGATTTGATGATCATCAAGAATGCAGCTTTTGCTTCGGTCTTATCTGTTGGTATTATGGGAACTTTATTTGCTAATCCAAGTATTGCTTATGAACCATCTAACCAAGTAGAAACGGTAGCTCATCGTGGTGCTTCGGGCTATGCTCCAGAAAATACGATGGCAGCTTTTCAAAAAAGTGTAGATATGAAAGCTGATTATATTGAACTTGATGTTCAGGAAACAAAAGACGGAAAGCTTGTTGTTATTCATGATGTTACTTTAGATCGAACAACAAACGGAACGGGATATGTAAAAGATCATACTTTACAAGAAATCCGCCAGCTGGATGCGGGGAGTTCTTTTTCATCAAAATATGCTGGTGAAAAAGTGCCAACCTTTGAAGAGGTGCTTGATAAATTTCGGGGCAAAACAGGAATACTTATCGAATTGAAGGCAACTTATTATTATCCTGATATCGAACAAAAAGTAGCCAAAGCATTAAAAGAACGCCAAATGGATTTACCGAAAAACAGCCAGATTATCATCCAGTCCTTTGAATTTGATGCTGTTAAAAAAATGGACGAGCTTCTGCCAGCTGTACCTGATGGAGTTCTCACTGGCAATTCCGCTGACCTTACAGATGAAAAACTCGCAGAGATCTCAGCATATGCGGAATATGTGAATCCGTATCAAGGATTAATCAACCCCCCAATCGTGAAGAAAGTTCATGATATGGGCATGGGTGTTATGGGATGGACAGTACGAAAGCAAGAAGAAGTACAACCCCTTATAGATGCAAATGTAGATGCTATCATTACAAATTATCCGGATTATGTTCCTTCACATTAACTATATAGGCTGTTTTCGTAACTATTGTTGCTCTTAGAAGTGATTGGTTTCCGTTCCAGGTTGCTCGCTTTCCACGGGGCGTGCGGTGAGCCACCTTGGCGCTTTGCACCAAAATTGTCTCACCTGTCCCGCTTTTCCCGAAGGAGTCTCTCACCTTGCACTCCAATCAACTTGTCAATGAAGACTCTTTAGGAAAGTGATCTAATACCTTCAATCTTTTAGAAAAGTGGTTGATCTCCGTTCCAACCTTTTATCAACAGTTTGCTTTCATCAAATAGAAGTGCTGCAGTCTAATTTACGGCTGCAGCACTTTTATGTTATTGATGTTGTGCAATGATCTCATCTAGCTTAGCTACTTTTTCTTTTAGCTTATTATTGATTTTTTCATTGATTACCAGTGATTGTTCTATTTTCTCAGAAACAAGTTTCGTATCTTTCGCCTTCATCGCTTCTCTCATGGCTTTTCTTGTTTCATGTGATTCTTTTCTTAATGCTCTTAAATCTTCATGGATTTGTTTCATATCTTGTCTGAATGCTGCTTTTCCATTCTTTTTGTTTAAAGCACCGCTTTTATTTTCCTTCATATGAAGATCAAATAACTTGTCCTTCTTTTGAACAATCTGTTTTTTTAGTTCAAGCTGCTCGATTTTAAGCTGGTTTGCTTTATGAATATTCTCTTGAAAATTTTCTATTGTTTTGAATTTCATTTCTTTTTTCTCAGCAGCTATCTTCACATTCTGTTCTGTCTGTGCTGAAACGATGACAGTACCTCCTGTAACCATTGCGAATGCTATTGCTAATACGATTAACTTTTTCATAACTTTCACTCCTTTTAGGTTTGATATTATCATTTGTAAAAGTTGCGAAAATCTTGCGTTCACATGTATGTAAATTCTTTGACAATCTAATTCATCTTTTTAAGTACCCGATTTACAGTCTCTCGTCTCAATCCTACAAACTGGCCAATTTCTTCTTGGGTCAGCACCTTTTCAACAGAAACATCCGGAAAATAGCTCGAAAACCATTTTTGAAGTTTTAGCACTTTACCCTCAGGTGTCAGTGTAGACATTTGATTGATTCTTTGCTGCATCATTCGCAGTTTGTTCTCTAGAAGGTGTGCAACTTCCTTATACATTTTTGGATCCTCATCCAGTGACTTATACCAGTGATCCGGTTCTATTTTTTCAACTTCTGACGGGAGCAAAGCTATTGCCGATCCATTGTACTCTTTTGGGCTCGTTAACGAATGATGCGGTATGACTTCACCTGGTACAATTAAATTTAAGAGCACCTGGCTTCCATCTTCATGAATGCGTATGATTTTTAATAATCCCTTTTCCAGTCTGAATAAAGGCCCTTCTTCTCCTTGACGAAATAAGGTTTCTCCTTTTGTTAGGAACATGAAAAACTCTCTCCCTTTTGTGCGGAATTACTCTTATTGTACAGCATCACACAATGGAAGAAAGCTATGATTAATAATCTCTTCCCTTACCTGAATCCGAAATTTCCAAGAGAACTTCTGGATAAGGCTGAAAAAAGGTTTGCTGCAACAGCTGCTCGTCTTCAAAACGAATGGCGTGGGACTTTAAAAGAGTAGTAATACTTGAGAATGGTTCTTTTTTTTCACTGTATTTTTGCAATAAATCCTGAAAAAATTGAACTTCATTTGGAGACAGCCTCGACTCAAATCTTTTTAATATTTCTTTTGCCACATTCCGGTTCGAATCATTCCGTGCAGCACGGTTAAAAACTTTATGCAGAGCTTTAGAATAGAGGTCAACGGTTTTGCGGTCACTATTTTCTTTTGTGTTAAGTAAGATTCGATCCATCACCTTTAAAGTAGGTCTGCTATATGCCATCAATAAATAATAATTTTTATCGTGAAACTCCTGAACTGCTTTTAACCCTTTTGGGAGCTCCCTTCTGAATGAAGCTAACGTGAACAACTTTGTATAAAATCGGTCACGAATCGTGAAATTATTCAATCGTCCTTCTTCTTCGACCGCTAATTGTGAAAAACGGTCAGCTACTTTTCCGCCGAACAAACCACTTGTATTCCCTATCGCTGGACCCTTTTCAGTCGAGGCATACACTCTTACTTCTTTTATGCCGCATGATGGCGAACGCGTTTTTAATATGAATCCATCTGTATCGCTTACAGCAGATAAATATTGATCGGTAAATGAATGCATATCGCCCGTTACATCTCGCCCGGTTGAAGGCTGAATCAACAAGTGTTCATCACCCTTTTTGACGATACGAATCGTTTCCCGAGGTGTGCCGAGCCCTATTTCCACTTCAGGACAAACAGGTACAAAGTCTACATGATTCATTAGTTTTTTTATCACATCATTATAAATAATATCACCGTTATATCGGCATGCCTCAAACTCTAAACATTTACTAACGACGACTCGCGGTCTAGCATACACTTCCATTTGCCAAGCTCCCTTTTACTATTTTTTTTTATCATTCTGTCCATTTACACGTGAATTTTTATCATGAATTCTGTAAAATGTTGGGTAACGAGAGGGGAGATCGTATGGCTTATTATGAAGAATTGCGCAAACATGTCGGAAGCTCACCACTCATTTTACCTGGTTCAGTCGTAATTATAACGAACGAGAAAGATGAGATCTTATTGCAGCATCGAAGAGATGGAGGCTGGGGACTGCCTGGCGGATTGATGGAGCTTGGTGAAAGCTTTGAAGAAACAGCAAAGCGCGAAGTAAAAGAAGAGACCGGACTCGATATCGATGATTTAGCACAACTGCACGTATACTCGGGTGCTGACCATTATTTACAGGCTCCGAATGGTGATGAAATGTACTGTGTAACAGCTGTTTATACAGCTGGTAAAGTGAATGGCGAATTATCGATTGATGAGGATGAATCTTATGAATTTCGCTATTTTGCATCAGACCAGCTTCCAGAGGGTTTATTAAAAGGGGCTCGTAAATACATTGCTTTATTTCTTGAACATAAAGAAAAGAACAGAACGAACCGGTAATTAGGCCGGTTTCTCTGTTCCATTTTGATTAAACTTCAATTCGATATAGTCACATACCGGAACATATCCGATGTTTTGATAGATTTTATTAGAGGTTGGATTGGCGAGATCCGTATACAATGTGCAAAATTCATAACCTTCTTTTAAAAGACGATCGCTCAACGCAGCTACAAGTGCACTCGCATAGCCTTTTCCTCTCCACTCTTTAGGCGTATAAACAAGGTTAACAGACACGCCTCTTATATTCGGTCTCGCTTTTGCTGCCATTGAAACAGCCCGCCCCCCTTCTTCCCATATGAAAAGAGAGCCATTCTCTATTCTTGCTTTTGCCAATTCTTCTGCTTCCGTTCTGGTAAGGATCTGGCTCGTTACTGCGGTCATATCTTTCACCCAATCCGTTAAAAAAACCAAGTCATCTGCTGTCGCCTGTCGCAGTTTACCATTACTTGCAGCAGGCTGTATGACCGACTTCAGTGTATAGAGTCTGAGATCCATGAGTACTTTTTCTTCTAAACTATTCTTTTTCGTCCATTGTTCAGAAAAAGCTTTGCCTACCATTTTCGGAGATACGATTTTATGGATTGCATAATCTTCTTTTATTAAATAGTCAATGAGATAAGGAACGGCAGCGATACCCTCTGCTTCCTCTTTTTCAAGCAACAGCATCGCATACGGCGGGACGAGCATTGCCGCCAGCATAATCTTCCCGTTCTCTTTCACTGTGGCTAAGAACGGTTCTTCTTCTTTCCATTCTTTATCTTTAAAACGTATTGTATTTCCAAGCATGATTGCCGCTCTATCCTCTTGGCTGAGCAAAAAGGTTTCTGCATCTTCATAAAAAGCAGTTATCGATGAATACCGTGTAACTTTCATAAAAATGACCCTCTCTTTTTTTCTTTCTATAGATTGGTATATTTCAATTTTTTACAAATTGATTCCTTCTTTTCACATAATCTTAATGGCATTATTTGAATAAAGCGTGTGGATTTCTGCTATACTTGCGATAACGTAAAGGAAGGTGATCGGAATGGGTACACATGTATTTTCGAAGCGGGAAGAGATTGCAAATGCCATTACTCATGGACTTGGCGTTTTATTAAGTGTTGCCGTAACTTCTATTTTGCTTGTGTTTGCTGTCTGGAAAGGAACAGCAGTTCATATCGTAAGTTTCGCTGTATTTGGCGGGACAATGCTTTTACTATATACGGCTTCAACGCTCGTGCACGCTTTTCCTCAAGGCAAAGTGAAAGATCTATTTGAGATTATGGATCATGCCGCTATCTATTTATTTATCGCAGGAACATATACACCGATTGTGCTGATTGTCGTAGGCGGTGTGTTAGGATGGACGTTGTTTGGCACCGTTTGGGGATTGGCACTATTCGGAGTTTTATTTAAAGCCTTTTTCACGAAAAAATTTGTTGTATTATCTACGCTCGGTTATGTTGCAATGGGCTGGCTGATCACATTTGCTTTTCAAGACATATCTGCTAATATGCCTGCAGCAGGAATTCACTTACTTATAGCCGGTGGAATTATTTACACGTTAGGCAGTATATTTTATGTATGGCGCAGCTTTCCGTTCCACCACGCCGTTTGGCACGTATTCGTATTAGCCGGAAGCATCGCACATTTCCTTATGATGTTTTATGTGTTGCCTCTTTCCTAGAATGATTTTTAAGGGGTGATAAAAAATGAAAATCGTACTGCGGATCGTTTTTGGTATTGCCTTTTTGCTGGTAGCTTTCTTCGGCCTCGGACCCGTGCTATTTGCAGATGGCGGAGCAGGAGAACGGATCGTGACATTAATTGTTGTTTTCATTATGTTTATTTTGTTGTACATCATTTATAAATGGGCGATAAAAAAGAGCAGAGATTAGATCTGCTCTTTTTTTTAGGAGAAAAGGTAATTCATACGTAAAACTCCTTAATGAGGAGTTTTTTTCATTTATAAATGTAACAGGTTGTTGTCGAATTTGGTCGACTCGGGAGTATCTGACCAAAACTCGTTGGATTATGACAATTTTCCGTTGGATTATAGCGTTTTCTCGTTGGATTAAGGGCTAAACTCGTTGGATTATCATCGCGAGCACTCATTATTCAAACCATTCCGTGTAGAATTCCACTCAAACATTGCAAAAATGAAAACGAACTTCCTCAAAACAGAGGAAGTTCGATCATAATCACAATTTTTATTTAATAATCTGCAATTCTTTTGGGTATTTCGTCAATGTTTCGTATCCGTTTTCTGTTACGACTACATCGTCTTCAATTCGAACGCCACCGATGTCATCGATATAGATGCCAGGCTCGATCGTGTACGTCATCCCTGCACGCAAAACACCGTCGTTATTATCACTCATAGACGGGAATTCGTGAACATCGATACCAAGGCCATGTCCAATTCTATGCGGGAAGTTTTCGCCGTAACCTGCTTCAGTAATATGATTGCGTGCAACCACATCAAGATCACCGATACGCGTTCCTGGTTTAGAAGCTTCAAGAGCTTTCAATTGCGCCTGAAGGACCGTATCGTAAATTTCACGACGTTTTTCATCCAGATCACCAAATGCTACAGTACGCGTGATATCTGAGCAATAACCATCTAAAACTACACCTAAGTCAAAAAGAACAAAATCGCCATGCTGCAGCTTTCTTAAACCAGGCTTACCATGCGGCTGCCCAGCCTTCTCTCCAAACAGCACCATTGTCGAGAACGACATTTGGCTGATGCCTTTTTTCTTCAGTTCGTACTCGATTTTCGCGAGTACTTCCATCTCCGTTACGCCTTCTTTAAGCGCCGCAACACCTACTTCAACGCCATAATCGGCTAGCTTTGCCGCTTTACGCAGCGTTTCAAGCTCACTCTCTTCTTTAATGAGTCGGAGTTCGTTCAGCAGCTCTTCAGCTCCAACTAACTTAGCACCCGTAAACATGCCAGCCAGCTTTTCTCCGCGTGCATATGGAAGTGTTTCTTTTTCTACGGCAACAGAAGAAGCTGAATTTACACCGCGGCTTTCTAATGCCTCCTGCACTTTTACCCAAGGATCTTCAGAATCACTGTATCCAACGATGTCATATGTCCAGCCGGCACCTTTTGCTTGCGAGCGCTCCATTCCAGGACAAACCATAAATGGCTCACCATCAGGAAGTACAACAACGCCTAACACACGTTCATGAGGATCTGTAAATAGTCCTGACAAATAGAATACGTTTGCTGTCGTATGGATGAATGCAAATGTATGACTCTCTTGCTGCAGCCAGTTCTTTACCTTTTGAATACGTCCTTCGTTCATCTGTATACCTCCAACTAAAAGCCATTGTTCGGCCAGAATATTTTCTCTACCTATCCATTGTAAAAGAAATACGCTTAAAAAAACAGAAACACACATCGCTTTCATCGCAATGTGTGCCTCTTTTTGATTAAAATTGTACTTTTTCTTCAATAAAGCTCTTAAGGTCTGCAATCTTTACACGCGTTTGTTCCATCGTGTCACGGTCACGAACTGTAACCATGCCGTCTTCTTTTGAATCAAAGTCGTAGGTGATACAGAACGGTGTACCGATCTCATCCTGACGGCGGTAACGTTTACCGATCGATCCCGTTTCATCGTAATCAACCATAAAGTCTTTCGCTAGTGAACCAAACACTTCCGTTGCTTCTTCAGATAGCTTTTTAGATAATGGCAAAATTGCTGCTTTAAATGGAGCAAGTGCGGGATGCAGGTGCATGACCGTTCTGCTCGTGCCGTCTTCTAGCTCTTCGTCTTCATAAGCATCAATCAAGAATGCTAATGTTACGCGGTCAGCACCTAATGAAGGCTCGATGCAATAAGGAACATAGCGGTCGTTCGTTTCTTGATCGATATAGTTAAAGTCTTCACCGGAGAATTCCATGTGGCGCTTCAAGTCAAAGTCAGTTCGGGATGCTACACCCCAAAGCTCGCCCCAGCCGAACGGGAATTTGTATTCAAAGTCCGTCGTCGCATTTGAGTAATGAGAAAGCTCATCTTCATTGTGGTCACGAAGACGAAGGTTTTCATCTGTCATACCTAGTGACTTCAGCCATTTTTCAGCAGTATCTTTCCAATAGTTGAACCACTCAATTTCCTCGCATGGCTTACAGAAAAACTCAAGCTCCATTTGTTCGAATTCACGTGTACGGAACGTGAAGTTACCTGGCGTGATTTCGTTACGGAAGCTTTTTCCGATTTGTGCAATACCGAACGGAAGCTTTTTGCGCATCGTACGCTGAACGTTTTTGAAGTTTACGAAAATACCTTGTGCTGTTTCAGGACGCATGTAGATTTCGTTTGAGCTGGATTCTGTTACACCTTGGTGTGTCTTGAACATCAAGTTGAACTGGCGGATGCTTGTAAAGTCATGGCTGCCGCATTCCGGACAAGCGATATTGTATTCTTTAACGAGTTCTTCCATCTTTTCGAATGGAAGACCATCTACGATAATTTCTTTTCCTTCTTTTTCAGCAGCATCTTCAATCAATTTATCAGCACGGTGGCGCGCTTTACAGTTTTTGCAATCCATCATCGGATCATTGAAGTTACCGATGTGGCCAGATGCTTCCCATGTGCGAGGGTTCATCAGAATCGCTGCATCTAGACCTACGTTATAAGGAGATTCTTGTACAAACTTCTTCCACCAAGCTTTTTTCACGTTGTTCTTTAACTCAACACCTAGAGGACCGTAATCCCATGTATTCGCAAGACCGCCGTAAATTTCAGATCCCGGAAATACAAAACCGCGGTGTTTCGCATGATTTGTGATTGTTTCCATGTTTTTGGACATTTTTTATTCCTCCCATTTTGGTTTTTGCCTTTATGGAAAGGGTTTTTTATAGAAATAAAAAACTCCCGTCCCAAGGCTCGATTGGCCAGGGACGAGAGTTATAGCTCCCGCGGTTCCACCCTAGTTGATCCGTTAGAAAAATAACGAATCCTCTTTTCATAAAGCAGCTCCAGATTGCCGTTTCACCCATGTCTCTTACCAGGCTTCCACCGCCCCTGGCTCGCTTTAAAGAGTTGCATACAGTTACTATTCATCTTTCATGGCTGCATATTCGTTTATATAATAAAGTAATATTACCAAAAAATAAAAACGTTAGTCAAAAGATTTTCGTATTATATGTGTAAATCTTTATTTTGGTGCAAGCTCTTGCTGAATTTGTTCTAAAGTCGGAAGTGCTGTCATTGCACCTTTAACTGATACGGCAAGCCCGCCGGACACACTTGCAAACTGTGCCATTTCACACGCTTTTTCAAGTGTTAAATCTTTGAGTTCACCATTATACGCGTTCAATCCGTATAATATGCCCGAAACATAAGCATCCCCAGCACCGGTCGTATCAATGGCTCCCGTTGTTTTTGCAGGAATATACTCGCCGCCATCTTTTGTTACAGTATAGCTTCCGTCCTCGCCTAATGTAATGAAAAGGAGCGGAATATCGTATTGCTGAAGAATTTTAATGCCTTCTTCTACCTTTTTAAGTCCTGTGATAAACTCGAGCTCTTCTTCAGAAATTTTCACAATATCCGCATGAGGCAGCATCGAAAGAATTCTTTCACGAGCTAATGCAGGTGTTTTCCATAGAGAAAGCCTTAAGTTAGGGTCATATGAAACCCACATACCGTTCTTACGGGCAAGTTTTACCGCTTTTTCAGTTGCACTTTTTGAAGGATCATCAATAAGTGAAATCGATCCGAAATGCAAAATTTTATGCTCTTGGAACAAGCTCGGCTGCACTTCTTTTTCATCCAAAAAACGGTCTGCACTCGGGCTGATATAGAAATCAAATTCCCGCTCGCCGTTTTCAGATAAAGTCACAAATACTGCACCTGTCCGCACATGATCAGTTTTGTACATATGAAATGTGTTTACGCCATATCCTTTTAGCGTATCAATCATAAAACGGCCAAGTACATCATCGCCGACCTTCCCTAAAAAAGTAGATGGACAGCCGAGTCTTGCCAGTCCAACTGCCACATTAGCGGGTGCACCGCCTGGACTTTTTTGATACGTCATATTCGTTTCATCCGTCGGGATAAAATCAACGAGGGCTTCACCTAGCGATATGACTCCCTGTTTCATGAAACTCCCCCCTTTTTTAAAGGATAAATTATTTCATTTTCAGCTGCAGCAGAGAGGTTTCACCTTTAACTGCTTCAGAAGCTGCACGCTTGTCCAATGATTCAACCGCATCACCGTTTGTAATCACAATCGGCGTAATCGTGCTGGATGCTTTTTCTTTGATTAAATCAATATCAAAGGTTAACAGTCTATCGCCTGCCTTGACTTTGTCACCCACATTTACGTAGCCTTCAAAGCCTTCACCATTCATGCTCACTGTTTCTAAGCCCACATGAATAAGAATTTCTGCACCGGTTTCAGATTTGATGCCGATCGCATGTTTCGTATGAAAGAACTGCACAATTTCTCCATCAACAGGTGAAACGACAGTACCCTCAGATGGTTCGATCGCGATTCCGTCTCCCATCATTTTCTGTGCAAAGGTTGGATCTGGAACTTCTTCTATCGGAACAATTTTCCCCGTTACTGGAGCAACTACGGTTTCTTCTTTTTTCACTTCTTTTTTCCCAAATAATTTATTAAACATGAATCAACACTCACCTTTCTAATTCTATACTTGTTAATTTACACCTGTCCGGTTGCTTTAAAACATTTTAATTAAAAGTAATGCTAGCGTAATCATAAAGTCAAACGGTATGCCTAATACCAAAATGATCAGTTCGTATTTTTTTCCTATTAAATGTGGATTTATGATTTGTTTTTTCTGAAGTAACCAACTATTTTTGTGGGAACCCTCTTATTAATTCTGGAAATCTGCCTAAATGAGGTGATCTGTCCAATATTTAATCATCTTTTTTAGAATAACGCTTGTAAATGTAACCGTTTTATTTTACAATCACTTCATGCAAACGATTGCACCGTACTTGTCTATACAAATTTATAAGCATTTGGAACATTTATCTTGCAATCTTATGAATGCGATTTCAAAACACCGAAGAAAGATATATACTAAAGGAGGAAATCGTTTTGAAACAACGTAAAAAACTCATTTCGTTTGATTTTTGGCAAAAGCTTGGAAAAGCGCTGCTCGTAGTAGTAGCAGTTATGCCCGCTGCCGGTTTAATGATATCACTAGGTAAGGTTATCGCCATGACGGCAGATGACATTGTATTTGTGCAAGCGATTGCCCGTGTAATGGAAGATATCGGATGGGCGATCATCACAAACCTTCACATCTTGTTCGCTGTAGCCATCGGTGGTTCATGGGCAAAAGAACGTGCTGGCGGTGCGTTTGCCGCAGTTATCGCCTTTATTCTGATCAACCGAATCACAGGTGCTATTTTCGGAGTAAACAGTGCCATGATGCTCGAAGAAGGAGCAAAAGTTAAATCTCTTTTTGGGGAAAGACTTATTGTTGGTGATTACTTTACATCTGTACTTGGTGCTCCGGCTCTAAACATGGGTGTATTTATCGGAATCATTTCTGGTTTCCTTGGTGCAGTACTTTTCAATAAATACTATAACTACAACAAGCTACCTAATGCACTAGCATTCTTTAACGGAAAGCGCTTTGTACCCTTTGCCGTTATTTTATGGTCCGTGATCACAGCTTTAGTTCTTGCAATTGTTTGGCCGTTCATTCAGTCGGCTCTAAATGATTTCGGACGCTGGATTGCCACATCACGAAATACAGCTCCGGTTATTGCACCGTTTGTTTTTGGTACACTGGAGCGTCTGCTATTGCCGTTCGGACTTCACCACATGCTGACAGTACCGATCAATTACACAGGACTCGGTGGAACTTATCAGATCATGACAGGTTCCGGAGCTGGTTCATCAGTTGCCGGTCAAGATCCCTTATGGCTTGCATGGATTAATGATTTAAACAATTTCCGTGCTGCTGGAGATACAGCATCTTATAACGCTTTATTAAATGATGTTGTACCTGCTCGTTTTAAAATGGGACAAGTCGTCCTTTCAACTGCTTCACTTGTCGCGATAGCTCTTGCCATGTACATGAATGTTGATAAAGATAAGCGTACAAAATATAAATCTATGTTTTTATCTGCTGCACTTGCTGTCTTTTTGACTGGGGTAACAGAACCGATCGAGTTTATGTTCATGTTTGCAGCACCTCTTCTTTATGTGGTGTATGCAATCACGACTGGTCTTGCATTTGCAGTAGCTGACTTGATTCACGTTCGTGTTCACGCATTTGGTTTTATCGAATTATTAACTCGTACACCCTTGCTCGTTAAAGCAGGGTTGACACGCGACTTAATTAACTTTGCTTTCACATGCATTGTATTTTTCGGACTAAACTTTTCAATCTTTTATGTATTGATTAAAAAGTTTAACTTGCCGACTCCTGGACGTGCAGGGAACTATATCGAAACAACCGAAGCTGATTCTGCTTCAGCTCCTGCTCAAAACGAAGCTGCTGCAGGACTAGGACTGGATAATTCTCAAGCTTCTGCAATCATTGGCCTTTTAGGCGGATCAGCAAACATTGAAGACGTTGACGCATGTATGACTCGTCTGCGTATAACGGTTAAAGATATTAATAATGTTGCGGCCGAAAAAGAATGGAAAGAAAACGGAGCACTTGGTCTTATCCTTAAAGATAGAGGAGTTCAAGCGATTTACGGACCAAAAGCCGACGTATTAAAATCTGATATTCAAGATCGTTTGGAGATGTAATCCATGAAACTATTAACGTTGAATGTCCATGGCTGGCAAGAAGAAAACCAGATGGAGAAGCTTCAAAACCTCGCTCGCGACATTGCTAGTGAGCGTTACGATGTAATCGCGCTTCAAGAAGTCATGCAATCGATTGACGCTCCTGTTGTAAAAGGGAATATTAAAGAAGATAACTATGCGTTAGTGCTTATTCAGCTTTTACAAGAACACGGTGTTCACGATTACGATTTTGTCTGGGACATGGCGCATTATGGTTTTGTTACGTATGAAGAAGGACTGGCTATCTTAAGCCGTCACCCTATTCACTCTCATAAAAGCTTTTTTGTAACTGAACTGCAGGATATGAACATCTGGAAGACTCGAAAAATCGTGCAGGCAAACATCTCTTATCAAGAAAAAGAACTTCACTTTTTTTCCGGTCACTTCGGCTGGTGGAATGATGAGGTTGCACCTTTTAAAGAACAGATTGATGCATTCTTTAAACAAGTTCCTGAAGATGGCTTGTCATTCTTGATGGGAGATCTAAACAACGACGCAAACGTAAGAGGCGAAGGCTTCGATTATGTAAAAGTGAACGGATTTTCTGATACGTACGAAATGGCTGAGGAAAAAGATGATGGCATTACGATCAAAGGGGCAATTGCCGGCTGGAACCAGAACGGCACTGAAGACGGCCGCAGAATCGATTACATCTTAAGCAATCAGCCACTAAACGTTCAGTATTCATTAGTTCGTTTTAACGGAAAAGAAACACCGGTCGTATCCGATCATGCCGGTGTCACAGTGAAAATAGATTTAGAAAACTAGGAGACTATGGGGAGCCATAACGCGGCCTTCCCTCCCCTGTTATAAAGAAACGATGGAGGTAACATTATGGAAAGAGTTTGGTGGAAAGAAGCCGTTGGCTATCAAATATACCCTCGCAGCTTCCAAGATTCAAACGGAGACGGAATCGGTGATTTAAAAGGAATCATACAGCGTCTGGATTACATTAAGGATCTAGGAATCGATGTGATCTGGATCTGCCCGATGTACAAGTCACCAAATGATGATAATGGATATGATATTTCGGATTATCAAGACATTATGGAAGACTTCGGTACGATGGAAGATTTCGATGCGTTATTAAACGAAGTGCATAAGCGCGATATGAAGCTCATCATCGACCTTGTTTTGAATCACACGAGTGACGAGCACCAGTGGTTCATCGAATCACGTTCATCTAAAGACAATCCGAAGCGTGACTGGTACATTTGGAAAGACGGCAAAGACGGTAAAGAGCCAAACAACTGGGAAAGCATCTTTTCAGGCTCTGCTTGGGAATATGATGAAAAAACAGACCAGTATTACCTTCACGTTTTCTCCACTAAACAGCCTGATGTGAACTGGGAAAATCCTGAAGTACGCGACGCTCTTTACGATACGGTTAACTGGTGGCTAGATAAAGGCATCGATGGATTCCGAATTGATGCGATCAGTCATATTAAAAAACGTCCCGGTTTCCCTGATATGCCGAATCCAAAGAAAGAGAAGTATGTCTCTTCCTTCGATATGCACATGAACCAAAAAGGAATCCATACATTCCTCCAAGAGTTCAAAGACCGCACATATGCCAACTACGATGTGATGACGGTTGGTGAAGCGAACGGTGTAAAAATTGACGAAGCTGACCTTTGGGTAGGCAAAGAAAATGGAAAGATGGACATGATCTTCCAATTCGAACATTTAGGTCTATGGGATGCTGAAACAAATCCTGATTTAAATATCGTAGAATTGAAGAAAGTGCTGACCCGCTGGCAAAAAGGTCTTGAAAAAGAAGGCTGGAATGCCCTTTTCATCGAAAATCATGACAAACCTCGAGTTGTTTCCACTTGGGGGAACGATGATGAGTTCTGGTATGAGAGCGCAACAAGCATGGGTGCAATGTACTTCCTTATGCAAGGTACACCATTCATTTATCAAGGTCAGGAAATCGGGATGACAAACGTTCAGTTTGAATCGATCGACGACTATGATGATGTTGCGGTTAAAAACATGTACCGCATCAAGCGTGAGGAAGGCGTGCCGCACGAAGACATCATGGCCGTAATCTGGGCTTCATCCCGTGACAACAGCCGTACACCGATGCAGTGGAACAGCGATGTTAATGCTGGCTTCTCAGCTGCTGTTCCATGGATGAAAGTAAATCCAAATTATATTGAAATAAACGTAGAAAAGCAGGAAAAGGATGAAAAATCGATCCTGAACTTCTACAAAAAGATGATTTCCTTGAAGAAAGAAAACGAGATTTTCACGTATGGACCATATGATTTACTGCTTGAAGAAGATAAGCAAATCTATGCTTACACACGTACATTAGGTGAAGAAAAAGTTGTTGTAATCACGAACTTGTCAAAAAGTGAAGCAACGTTTGAATCAGAGCTTATCTTAAATTCAGATAAATTGCTGCTGGCGAACTTAGACACAAAAGCACACGATAATGCAACAAGCATCACACTTCAGCCTTACGAAGCACGTGTTTATCGCGTTTAATAGTTAAGAAATAGTGAAAGTTGGCTCGATACAGGTGCAATCCTGGACAGAGTCAGCTTTTTTTATGTTTATTACGTTTGTTTTTAATTGGAGTTTCTCTGTTTAGAAGATTGAGTGTGAAAATGGAAATTCGAGAGTGGAAACATGAATTTGAGTGCGAGAAAAGTATTTTTTAGTGGAATCATGTTACATATAAAAGAACACGTACCGTAAATATTTCCAATAAAAAAACTGCCACAATCGTGACAGTCTCGCATTATAACGGAAGTTTCTTTTCATAAGTAAAATAGGAATACAGCCGGGTTAAAACAATCAGCACACAAACTACTGTAATTCCTGCAGTTATCTTCGTAAATAAAGGGATCCAGGCAAGAAGAAACGCAACAATCGCAGTAAAGTTTCCAGAAAATCCGTTAATTGGAGTATTGCTAACAAAAAAGGTCGCTGCTCCTTTCAACGAGTTCGCATAACACGCAGAATGATAAGGTCTCATTTTAAAATACGCCCAAACTGTGACCAAATCGTCTCGATGTTTAATCGGCATTAAACAACTCTCACAATACATTTCTTCCTTCATTTTTATCCCCCAGCCTCAAACTTTTTTATTATTACGTTTTTTCAAGTTTATAAGTTTCATTACAAAACGAAATAATGTACGTCAAAAAGCGTTTCATGTCTTCCCTTCGAATCGCTTTTGAATGATAGTACGACTCTGATTCAGGATTTGTTCTTATCCGTGACCCCTCTAATAGTATCGGGTGATACAGTGATGGTAATAGAGGTAAGGTCTTTGCGACTGCTTCTGTCTTGCTGAAAATGGTTTTGTGTTTTAAAGACAAGAGGATTCTGCACACAGTTATTACACAAAATTCAATCCAGTCATCATAAAAGAAACACATGTCTCGTTCTAATTTTTCGTTCCAGTATGTATTTAAGTTATCATTCAGCGTGTTTTCAACATCGCTCCACTGCACATTTAAATTTAGCGCGGCAATAGGCTCTCCGTACACGACAATTCCTTTTTTCTGGAGAAGCCACCAAGTAATATTATTCAAATCATAATGCCCGCTATGCATTTTTCCTTCTGCATAAAACGGATATTGTGCTAGTTCATGATTATGCTTTCCGATCTGATCAACCGTTAAGTAGCAACCATCCATTTTCTCCCCATAACGATTGGAATTGCTTCTTAAGTGAACAAACTTCAGCAGCTCCTCATCCCGCTTACTAATCTTATCATTTAACACCGTTATAAAATCAATATCACTCTTATCTGGATCAAACGCGCCAAGAGCAAGAGAACCATATAGATAGATACCATGAATCCGATCTGCAGGCATGACCTCTAATAAAAATGCGGTGTAAAGCTCTAAATATTCGCGTACATCGTCTCGTAAATGTTCCATCCTATCCCCCTTCCCTTTAATTATAAAGAAAACTGACAATAAAATGGGAAAAGGTTTTTTTGAGGTTCGTAAACTTTGCTGATATGGAGTCGTTGATTATTGTTTTCCGGCTGCCACGCTACTAGTCCAGGAGTCTAAAACATCCGCCCTCAATTCAACTAGAAACCAGCTTTTTATAAAAACAAAAAGCATCCAAATTAATGGATGCTTTTCGGCTCTTGGTTTGGAGTTTCGATTTCTTGATCGCGTTCACCTTTTTGGTAAGTGATGCGATTTGGATTAAGTCCATGTCCAAGTGATTGGTAAACGTTGCCCGGTGCCGGATCAACAAATTGATGATTGTTCATATAAATACGCGGCGTTTTCCACAGCGTTACGAGAGCTTGCCAGTGAGGCATTTCGTGATAACGCTCAGGCCACATTTCTTTAATATATTTTTTCACGAGCGGATAATATTTCGGACTCATTCCAGGGAACAAATGATGTTCCGTATGATAAGAAAAGTTGAAATGCAGTACATCCACCCATTTTGGTACCGTAACCGTTAAGCTGTTTGCCAGTGGATCGTTCACATCCGTAATCGGATTTAAGCGGTGATTCGTTGAAATGTAGCTCATGACGATTGCATTTGCAATCAAGAGCGGAATTAATACCGCAAAGAACCACTTAACAGGACCTAGCCAAATTAACAAACCAATCCAAGTTGCCCATGGCAATAACAGCTGGATCCAAACTGATGGTCGTTTGCTCGGCTTAAATTCTTTTATAAAACGTTTAAACATGAATAGTCCATGCGTCGTAAACGAAATCGATAAAAATGCAAAACTTACGATTGAACGCATCCACATCGGAAGCTTGTACACCTTTTGCAAGAACGAATTGTGTGACAAGTTTTCCAGTGTCGGCCATGCATCAGGGTCTTTCTCATCATGCTGTGTGTGCACGTGATGAGTCGTGTTATGCCATTTGCGCCATAGCTTCGGTCCAACACTTAACGGCCAAAAAGCAACAGCGCCTAAAAAGTCACGCAGCCACGGCTTGCGAATAACCGTTCCGTGCAGGATTTCATGTCCTAAAAAGCCCATTCCAGCAAAACATGTTCCTAAAATGATCGCAATTCCAATTCCTAATCCAGGATGTAAATTATTTAATAAGCCGATTACTAAAATACCGGCGATAGCTATCAATAAATATGCTAATCCTCCCCATAACCGTGATGGTACTGGCTTGAATGCCTCTTTTGGCAATTTGGGAGCGATTTTGGCTGCATACCAGCCAAAAGATTGTAAGTCTTTCAAATGCCCAACTCCTCTCAATCTAACTCTTCCGACTTGTTGTACTTGTCCATCGTAACAGGCTTTATTTTATGAAGCAACCATTTTTAATACCAGGTAATAATAGTTGGTATAATCTACCCAAGTTTAAAACAGGGGAGGGACTGACCCCAAACAATTTATTTCCAGTATGGTTTTCCATTTTATTTTTTGGGTTTTTCACTGTAATTTATACATGAATTTTGCTATTTTCCTATTTTCGTTTTCACAGCTTAAAAATATTTCCTAGGCGCTATTGGATAAATCAAAAAAAAAATAATTTGTTCATTCATAAAATGCACAGGTAAAAAAATAAGTATAGCACTTTCCAAAAAATGTAACATTATACCTAAGACAAACTCCCTGTTTTCTTTTTAATCAATAATGGACATTTTATAGACGTGTCCACTCTTGTTAACTATTAACATAAAACACAAAATATTGAAAAAAATGTGTTCAAAATTTTGAGGGAGGATTGTATATGAAAAGAACCGGTTTTTTTATTCTTATCACTTCAATCATGTTAAGCCTTTTCACCGGATTTACATTTTCTAAGCCTGCTTCTGCAGAGGAAGGTGATCCAGGAAAAATTCTCGCTGATTATGCAGGAGAAATCAGAGAAACTTCACCCCGCGCAGACGGCATTTATCACATTGACACACCTAGATCTATAGAAAAAATGAAGGAATTGAATATTAACACTTACTATTATCTCGTCTGGCATGAAAGAACGGATTGGGATGATCTGAGAAATGAGTTTCTTCCCGCAGCTAAAGCAGCGGGGATTAATGTGGTTGTTTACCTTGTACCGCCAACGGAATCAACGGGAGAGCGAAAATCTTATCCCTATATGACTGATTACCTTGCATGGTCACGTGCAATTGCAGAACTATCTGTTCAATATTCAAATTTAATCGGCTGGGCTATCGATGACTTTAACCACAACTTGAATACATACACACCAGAATATATGGCTCAGATGAAAGAAATATCCGAAGCTATTAACCCAAAACTCTTTTTCACTCCACAAATGTATACTGATTCATTAACAGAATCTTTCCTCCAAACAAGAGGAGAATATATTGACGGAGTTGTTCTTGCTTTCAGAGACGGAATCTACCGCAATACCCAAGTTTACGAAACCGCCCAAGCGCAAATTGACAGTTCATTTAATTTGTTAAGTCAATACAACCTGAAATTATATTGGATGCTATATGCTTCCCAGCTCTCCAGAACCCCGGCAAATCCGTCCGCAGACTATGTTAGAGAAGTCATACAGATTGCTTTGGATAACATGAAGCAAGGAAAAGTTGAAGGCGTCATCACATACGTTTTAAAGAAAAACTTTGAACCTGAGCCTGACGATGATAAATCATTTAATGACAAAGGTTACCTAAACTTTTTTATTGGTCTTGGTGTACCAAGTACAGCCGGAAGCTACACACAGGCTACCCAAAGAGTACAAGTAGACAGACAGGCCGGCAGTTATTTGTTGACTTTCCAGACGATGGACCATGGACCGAACGTTTTTGGTTATCATAAAAAGCAGCTACTAATTGATGGACAGGTCGTTTGGGAACAGGACACCTCTGAGATTGTTACCGATATGCTTTGGGATACGGTTACTGTCGACTTGACCCCTTATCTGGAAGGTAAATCAAAGGCTGATCTTACCTTCAGATTGTATGAAAACAAAGGAGTAAGTAATTACTGGACATATGCAGGATTTGATGCGCTTGAATCAACAGGGTTTTCCATATTAAACAACAATTTTACGGACAGCAGCGAATGGGAGTTTTCTTCCAACTACGCCGGCATAATCGGGGAAATTCTGCAATATGATGAACAGCGAAGTTTAAGGGCTTATGAGAATACAACTGCATCTTATCTGACATATGCCCTCTACCTTTCAATCTATGGGGCACAATTCGAACCAGAAATAAAAAAGGAATTGCTTTTTAAAGCCGAAAAATCCATGGAACTTTACTTCTCCGAGAATAACGATGCTGCTATAAAAGAACTTAACAACATGAAAAAGAAAATCAGCGGCTATACTGGTGAGTATCTTCCTGAAAACCTTGCTGAAAAATGGAATGCTATGATTGACAGGCTTATTCAGCTGTATAGCAGCAACTAATAACTAAAAACGGCCCAATGCAGTTATGCTGGGCCGTTTTCCTTTTTTTATCTTTTCTATTAAAACATATCAAGCTCTAATGTTCTCAGCGTCTGCTCCGTGTCTCTTTCAATGATCTGCAATAGCTTCCGGTCTTTTGGGGCAACAAATGTTACCGCCAAACCTTTTCCGCCTGCTCTTCCTGTTCTTCCAATCCGGTGGATATAGCTCTCTGAATCAAGTGCGATGTCATAGTTAAACACATGAGTGACACCCTCTACATCCAGTCCGCGTGCCGCTACATCTGTTGCGACTAGAAATTGAATCTCACCCTCACGAAACCGCATCATCACGTCTTCCCTTTTTGCTTGTGACAAATCTCCATGAAGTTCATCACTGTTATAGCCCATCGTCTGCAGCGCTTCATTCAGCTTGCTGACACGCCTTTTCGTCCGGCAAAAGATGATCGCTAAATACGGACGAAGCAGCCGAATAGAGCGAACTAAATCATTTTGCTTCCCTCGATCCGTCGTCACCACTACCCTCTGGCGAATTTCTTTTAACGTAATCCGTTTTGTTTTGATTTGGATGTCTTTCGGATTTTTCGTATACGTTTCAGCCAGTTTCCTCACTTCATCAGGCATCGTCGCTGAAAAAAGCAAGGTCTGCCTAGTCTCTGGAACTTGATCCATAATATCTTCAATATCGTCTAAGAATCCGATATGAAGCATCTGATCCGCTTCATCCAACACAAACGTGGATACTTCTGAAAAATCAATCGTCTCCCGTCTGATATGATCTAGAATTCTTCCGGGTGTTCCCACAACAAGATGTACTTTCCCTTGCAGTTTGTGCATTTGCGCAATTACATCTTGTCCGCCATATACAGCAAGCACATGGATTTCACCAAGTGATTCCGTTAACTTTCGCACCTCAGCTGTGATCTGAATCGCAAGTTCTCTGGTAGGGGCTACAATCAGCCCTTGAATTGCATCTTTTTCAGGATCTATTTTTTGCAGAATAGGCAGTACGAAAGCAAGCGTCTTTCCTGTTCCCGTCTGCGCCTGACCAACGATATCCTGTCCTTCTAAAATGAGCGGAATTGTTTCTTTTTGAATAGGTGTCGGTTCAGCAATTCCGTACTGCATTAACAAATCTGAAAAAGCAGCACTCACTCCCAAATCTTGAAAACTCATTATTTTTTCCCCAATTCTTTAACTTTCTCTGTGCAGCTTTCCATAGCAGCGAGTATTGCCCCGCGAAAACGCTCTTGTTCAAGCGTTGAAACAGCTGCGATCGTTGCGCCGCCTGGTGAAGTGACTTGATCCTTCAACTCACCTGGATGTTTGCCTGTTTCTAATACCATCTGTGCAGCGCCTAACACAGCCTGCGCTGCCAGTTGATAAGATTGATCTCTTGATAGCCCTTGACTTACTCCGCCATCTGCCATCGCTTCAATCATCATGTACACATAAGCAGGTGACGATCCGCTAATGGCCGGAATCGCATCCATCAATGACTCAGAAATGAATTCCACTTTTCCAAAACTGCTTAGCAAACTTTCAACGAGTTTCTGCTCATCATCTGTTACTTCAGTGTTCAAAGATACAGCTGTCATTCCTTTACCAACAAGGGATGGTGTGTTAGGCATCGTACGCACGACCTTCATTTTTTTACCGAACGCTTTCTCAACATCTCCGGTCGTAATACCTGCTGCAATCGTAACGATGATTGCGTCTGATTTGATATCTTTCTTAATTTCCTCAATAACTTCTATGTAACTGTATGGAGCAACAGCTAAGAACAAGACGTCCGCCGAACGCGCTACCTCATTATTAGAAACTGCTTCAATTCCAAACTCCTGTTTCGCTAATGCTTTTGACTTTTCCGTACGCATACTCACATAGATTTGTTCTGGCTTAACTAAACGAGAGTGGAGCATCCCGCCTGCCATTGCTTGTGCCATTTTCCCAAAACCAATAAAACCGATTTGTATATCCATTTTCTACACTTCTTTCTATCTATACTTTTATAAAGGGAATGATGTCGTCATATCGAATATCTTTAACTGTAGCTTTACCTTAAGTAAACCACAAATGCATAAGGTGTGTGAAATCCATGGACAAGTTCACATTAGAAGGTTGGCATCGCAAACAGGCAGTAGAAAATTTTAATAAAACGTAGGATTTGATCGAAAAAGAAAATCGTACAAAAGAAGAAGATCCCGAAATGATCCATACGGCACATGCTTCCCGTTTTCATTGGGGAATAGCTGGCAGTCCATTAAATTTAGCACGCGGAGAATGGCAGATTTCAAGAGTCTATTCCATTTTAGACATGGGCGACTCAGCATTATTGCATGCTGAGCATTCATTAGATCTTTGCCTTTGAAAACGGGTTTGCTGATTTTGACTTAGCTTTCGCTTATGAAGCTGCAGCACGCACTCATATGGTCAGTGACAACAAAATGAAAACAGAAGAATTCTTCGTCCTTGCTTTAAAAGCATCAGAACATATTACAAAAAAAGAAGACACAGATTATTTCCTTTCAGAGCTGAACTCTATTAAAATTGAAAGTAAAGCGTAACGTACATAAGGAGGACTAAAAATGACGGATAAAATTACAAGCTATTTGAAGAAGAACCGTGATAATCATTTAAAAGAACTGACGAACTGGCTTGCTGTTCCGAGCGTCAGTGCACTGCCTGAGCATAAAGAAGATGTTCGTAAAGGTGCAGAATGGATCGCAGACGAACTGACTAAAATCGGTATGGATAACGTAAAAGTCTATGAAACAGAGGGCCATCCTGTTGTTTATGGAGATTGGCTAAAAGCGGAAGGAAAGCCGACCGTTTTAGTGTATGGCCACTATGACGTTCAGCCCGTTGATCCGGTCGAACTATGGGAAACGCCTCCGTTTGAAGCAACGGTTCGCGATAACAAGCTCTATGCACGCGGCGCGTCAGATGATAAAGGGCAGACGTTCATGCATTTAAAAGTGTTACAAGCCATACTAGAAAGCGAAGGCACACTTCCACTCAACTTCAAGTTCTGTATCGAAGGTGAAGAAGAGATCGGAAGCCCAAGCCTTCCAAAGTTCATCGAAAACAATAAAGAGCTCTTAGCAGCTGACGTACTTGTGATCTCTGATACAGGTATGCTGGACCGCGGAAAACCAGCGATTTGCTACGGCCTGCGTGGAATGTGTGCAATGCAGGTTGATGTGACAGGACCAAACAGTGACCTTCACTCCGGGCTATACGGCGGTGCCGTTCAAAATCCGCTTCACGCTATTACCGAGCTTCTGCAATCATTCCGTGACGACAACGGCCGTATTTTAGTAGACGGCTTTTATGATAATGTTCAAGACTTAACTGAAGAAGAAAGAGAAGCGTTCCGCGCCCTTCCGTTAACCGAAGAATCTTTGAAACACCAATTAGGAGTAAAAGAACTTACAGGGGAAGAAGGCTATACTCACATCGAACGCACATGGGCTCGACCGACATTAGAGCTTAATGGCGTTTGGGGCGGCTTCCAAGGTGAAGGCGTTAAAACAGTTATCCCGGCAAAAGCGCATGCGAAAATCAGCTGCCGCCTTGTGCCAAACCAAGATCCAGACGAGATCATCGAAAAAGTTAAAAAACATATCGACAAGCATAAACCAGTCGGAGTGGAAGTCACAGTTACTCTTTTTGATAAAGGCGCTCCGTACGTAACACCATTCGATCACCCTGCCATCCAAGCGGCAGCCCGTTCGTACGAAAAAGTATACGGTGTTCCGACTGCCTTTACGCGCGGCGGCGGCTCAATTCCGATTGTGGCGACGTTCGATCAAATATTAAATATCCCTGTTGTATTAATGGGCTTCGGTCTTTCAACAGAAAACTTCCATGCACCAAACGAACACTTCCATCTCGAGAACTTCGACCAGGGGATGCTAACACTGGCTGACTATTGGTTTGAGCTCGAAAGATCACTCAAAAAAGAATCAACAGTACGTTAAATAAGACATCAGAGAACATCAGACAAAATTCTGGTGTTCTTTTTTAAAAGGTCATTTTTGTTTCCAACCTACTGTGTGATATAATCAACCAATCACAACAATAGAAACGGAGAGTATAAAAATGCTTTCATTTGAAGATAAAATGGCTTTAATTCAAGAAAATTTTCCAGAGTTAGAAATGCGTGAGGTTTCACTCGGCCGAGTAAACTATCATTACGAAGAAAGTGTACAAGAGAAGAAAACAGTTGTTTACCACCTTCACCCGAACGGAAATGGCTTTGTTTATGGAGGACACCTACCAAAAAGCGTGAAGAACGAAAAAGGGTATGTAAACATTCGTGATTATGAAGCGGAAGAATTAATCGCTTTAATTCAAGAATCAATGGAATTCCTTTCAAAACGCCACGGCTGGCAGCAGCCGAAAAAAGAACAAACAGATGACGAGCGCCGCGAAGAGCTTTGGTTCAGCCACAGCCACGAAGAAATCAAACTCGTTGGAGAAGATGAAATGTGGTTCATTTTTGACGAAGATGATGCCCTTGAAGCTGCATTTGAAACGTATGCAGAAGCTGAAGCATATCTAAAGGAATCAGGATTTAAGAAAAGAAAATAAATTGAGGTGATACCGATGGCAGAGGAGAAAAAGAAACTAAGTTTTCAAGAAATCGCTAAGCAGCGTCTTGCGGAAAAGAAAGCCCAGCAATCAGGCGGCGGGTTTCAAAAAGGACCTGTAAAAGTGGCAAATCAGATGAAAAACCAGCAAACGAAAAAAGCGAACAACCAAGCTAGAAGAACAGGTGTATAATGCATCGCAAGCGTTCGAATATTACACCTGGCCTTTCCGTAAACGTTATTTTAAAAGCTGACCAGCGATCTGGCAAAAAGACAAAAGGAATCGTGAAGGACATCCTGACAAACTCACCGAATCACCCTCACGGAATCAAAGTTAGATTGCAGGATGGACAAGTCGGCCGCGTTATTGATATTTTAAGTGAATAATCACACCAACTCCCTGTCCAAGTCTTGGATCTGGGAGTTTTTTTAGGCGATTCCCACACTTTTAGGCGACAATTCCAGATTTACAGTTGTTCATCCCACATTTATTTCAACAATTCCACACTATCCTCGGACATAACCACGAGTCTACAAAGTTCGACACCACACATCCTCACCACTTCACCAACTTCAAAATCAAGATTCCTTATTAATGGTTTCTTTTTAACGCTATTACATACTATAAAACAAAACGCTGCGTAAAAAGGAGACTACATAATGGACCAAGATCGTCTAAAGAGACGGATTGATGTAAGTTCAAAACGCATACCTGCTGATCTCGTCATCAAAAACGGAAAGATTATTGATGTATATAATCTTGCAATTTTAAAAGGAGATATTGCAGTTGTTGACGGATATTTTGCGGGAATCGGAGAGTTTGAAGGACATCAAACCATTGATGCGAAAGGACGTTATATATGTCCAGCTTTCATCGATGGACACGTTCATATTGAATCGTCTATGGTCACGCCTGCCGAATTTTGCAAAGTACTTCTTTCTCATGGTGTAACCACTGTTATAACAGACCCGCACGAAATCGGAAATGTATCAGGAAATGAAGGTATATCATTTATGCTGCAGCAATCAGAGAGTTTGCCACTGGATGTTCGTGTGATGCTCCCTTCATCTGTACCTGCGACACCTTTTGAAAATTCAGGAGCGGAACTCACTGCTCAAGATCTTAATTCTTTCTATAAACACCCGCGTGTTTTAGGTCTTGCAGAAGTTATGGATTATCCAGCTGTCTTGAACGGCAATTCAGATATGCTCGCTAAAATCATTTCTGCAGCAAAACAGGCGTCGTCTATTGATGGACATGGAGCAGGTCTGGATTCAACTGGTTTAAACGTGTACAGATCCGCCCTAATTACGACAGATCACGAATGCACAACAGCTGAAGAAGCATTAGACCGCATCCGCCGCGGCATGTACGTTTTAATTCGGGAAGGCTCGGTAGCGAAAGACTTAAAGCCTCTTATAAAAGCAGTAACTCCTTCGAACGCACGCCGATTTCTGTTTTGTACGGATGATAAACATTTGGATGACCTTGTAGCGGAAGGCAGTGTTGATCATAATGTGAGGCTTGCTATTTCTGAAGGCATCTCCCCTCTTCAAGCGATACAGATGGCTTCATTGAACGCCGCAGAATGTTACGGATTACATGATAAAGGAGCAATCTCACCTGGGCTGCAGGCAGACTTTCTTTTACTTGAAGACTTGGAGACGATCCAAATCAGTGATGTGTTTGTATCAGGAAGGTGTGTTGCTTCGAACGGTGATTTTATCGTGAAGCTTAAAGGTGCAGCAAAACCCACCTCATCCCTCATGAAATCTGTAAATTTCCTTCCAGTAAAGGCAGGAGACTTACGTATAAAGGTTGATGATGGAGAATCTTTTCATGTGATAGAAATCATTCCAAATCAGCTGATAACGAAGAAAAAAATCATAACAGCAAGCGTACAAAACGGTGTATTTCAGCCATCAATCACAGAAGATTTGTTGAAAATGGCAGTCATAGAACGCCATAATCGAACTGGAAATATCGGACTAGGAGTTGTGAAGGGACTTTTATTAAAAACAGGAGCAATTGCATCAACGGTTGCCCATGATTCACACAATCTAGTTGTTGCTGGAACAAACGATGAGGATATGCTGACAGCGATTGAAGCGATAAATGACATGCAAGGCGGGTACGTGATCGTAAAGAATTGTAAAGTCCTCGCATCTGTCCCGCTCCCCATTGCTGGATTGATGGCAGATCGTTCTTTTGAGATCGTGAACGACGAAATCATTACACTGAAACAAAAATTAAGCGACCTTGATTTTAAAGGGAATTTCGATCCTTTTCTAACTTTGTCGTTCTTAACCCTGCCGGTTATTCCTGAAATAAAATTGACGGACTTAGGGTTATTTGATTTTCACGCGTTTCAGCATATTTCTATAAAAGCCGAAAATAAGTGAGCTGTATTATCCTAGACAAGGGAATGGTGAAACGCGTAGATCACCGCTTGTGTACGGTCTTGAACATCCAGTTTACTTAAAATATTACTCACATGAACCTTTACTGTTTTTAGAGCGATAAAAAGCTCATCCGCGATTTCTTGATTCGTTTTCCCTTTTGTCATCAACAATAAAATTTCCATCTCGCGTGCAGTCAGTTCTTCATGCGGCTCTCGTATTTGTTTTTGTCTCATCTTGCTCATCATCTTACCCGTCACTTCAGGCTCGAGAACCGATTTTCCGTGAAACGTATCTCGAACAGCTTGTGCGATATCACTTGCCTTAGATGTTTTGAGCATATAGCTCGCCGCTCCGGCTTCTAGAGCAGGATACACTTTTTCATCATCCAAAAAGCTTGTTACGACAATGATTTTTGCTTCTGGCCAAGAATGTGTGATCTGTCTTGTTGCTTCAATCCCATCCATTTCATCCATCACAAGGTCCATCAAAATGATATCTGGCTTTAACTCAAGTGCCCGTTCAACGGCAACCCTTCCATTCTCTGCTTCACCCGTTACTTCGATATCCGGCTGGGCTGAAAGGTAGGCAGAAACCCCAATCCGAACCATTTCGTGATCATCTACTAACAATACTTTGATCATGCTTTATCCTCTCCTGCTGATAAAATAGGAACTTTCACTTCAAGACGAGTACCTTCACCTGGTAAACTTACGATTTTAAGCGTACCTCCAATTTCAGCTGCTCGCTCATGCATATTCTGCAATCCGTAGGAGCCCGCTTTTTCTTGATTCAGCACAAAACCAACACCATCATCTTCTATCCGCAGAATGATAAGATCGTCTCTTTGCACTAGTAAAATTTGCGCTTGATTCGCTTTCGCATGCCGAAGAATATTGGAAACCGATTCTTGTAAAATACGAAACAGATGATCTTCTACCCCTTTATCAAGCGGGATCGTTTCAATTTTCCATTTCAGTTCGATCGGAACTTTTTGAAGCAGCTCTTGCAGCAGTTCTTCCATTCCTTTTTGAAGTGACTTTCCGTTTAATGCTGCAGGACGAAGATGCAGCAAAAGTGCTCTCATTTCTAACTGTGTTTGATGTATTGTTTCTTCAACCATTTTTAATTGCTTTGATTCACGGGTCTCGGTTTCCTCTCGAACTTCGTTGATCGCAGAAAGAATCATGCTGGCTGCAAATAGCTGCTGAGAAACGGAGTCATGCAGTTCCCTAGCTAGACGGTGCCTTTCTTGCGAGATAATTTCTTGAATCCGCTTTTCCTGGTCGACTGCTTTTTCAGTTGCCATCTTCTGAGACTGGCGGATTTTTTCCCCGAGCTGACGCTGAATTCCTTCTATGCGTTTTGTGATTGCTCGCAGTTCAAGACCGGATAATTCTTTTATATTGACTTGCCTTCCATCTTCAATAGACTTTAATGTCTGATCAATCATGTTTAATTGTTTTCGAGAAGAAATCCCTGAATTTAATCCGAAAAAGGCGCCTAGAATAAACACAAAGAATGGAATGACGAACGCGAGCGGAAAATCTAATAAACTTTCTTTTAATAAAAATGTCCAGTCATCAATCGGAAAGAGGAAATAAACGATAGATCCTAATAAGACAAGGATACCAAACGCTAATATAAGGCTGGAAAGCATGTGACGCAGAACGGTACTCATACCCGTTTCACCTCCAGACTTCCTGCTATTAAGCTTGTCATGATCTTCAGTTTTTTCTCAGATTCTATATAATTTTTTGTACGAAAAAACATATTCTGATTAAACATCTTTGGATCATGATGCTCAAATATTGTCGTATTGCCCGCTATTCCTGAATGGCTAACGGCTATTTCAATTTCATAAGGGATTAATATGGAAATGTTTCCGATCAACCCTCTTATGAATATAACTGATTCCCCATGCGGCAGAATGGTCTGGCTTAAATCAATTACTGTATCACCAACACCGCATTGTATGTTGATGTCACTCCATTCATAAACATGGTCAGCCGTCTGTTGCTGTCCAAATCCTATATTTTTCAATAGGGGTTTTTTAATAAAAAGTTCTTCCGTTGAATCCGTTGTTGATTTTTCTAATTGAGGATTTATCACAATGGGATTTTGTTTTGATTGATAAAATTGAACAATGATATAAAGAATGATAGCCACTAACAAAAATTTAAACGCATATAAATTGAGGATGCTGATTAATAGAATAAGCATTCCTGCCCAAAACATTAACTTTCCAAGGCGTTTCGGCATTTTTTTGCGTCCAAAATAAATAAGTGCTGCACTGAATAAGACAGTGAACACGATACCTTCTCCATTAAAACTGGCTTCTAAAAGCAGCAATACACAGGAAATCAGAAGCATCCAGCTGATAAAATCGTTTTTCTTTTTTATAGGCATTCGCATTCACTCTCTTCTAAGTTTCATAGGTAAAAGGCGCAGTGAATGCGCCTCGTTTTCTATTTAATCGTATCACATACTGGGTTAAACGGTAGTAGATGTTTCTTCTTTTTTCCAATCTTTTTCTAGTTTCGCTAACTTTGCTTCCATCGTGCTCGCATGGTATTCTGCATTCACTTTTTGCTCCAGGCGGTCCATGTAATTCTCAAGTTCCTCAAAACGAAATACGGAATTTTTTAGAGAGTTAGAAGGTTCTAATACACGGTCCATTTTTTTATGAGCTCTTGCTACGTTCTCTCGGCCCATTAATTCCATTCGCTTAATTTCCATATCTTTTAATTTATGTTTCATCTGCTCATATTTTTGTTCGAGCTCCGTTAAGTCCTTTTCAGCTGTTGCTGCAGATTCTTTTAGCAAACGAGCACGAGCTTCATGCTGTTCTTTATCCTGGATAGCAAATTGGTAAAGTTCTTGTTCATTTGCTTGCTGAGCCAGTTCTGCTTGACGGGTACGCATTGCTGCTTTTTCTTCCGCTTCTTTTCTCTCACGGTCAAACTGATCTTTCAAAAGCTGCTGACGCTCCACTAGCTTACGAGTTTTATTTACTTCTTGCTCACACTGTCTTAAATATTGATTCAATAGAGATAATGGATTTTTTGATTCTTTTTGATCCAGTACTTCGTGAAAATCCGCCGCGATTGTGTTTTTAATTCTTTCTAATAAATTCATTTTTGGTAGCTCCTTTTTTCTTTTTTAAATTGAACAAGTTACTTAGCTGTTTTTTAACTTCGACCATTCTCTTTCAAAATTTGTGAATGGGTCGTTGTCATGTGGCTCATGGATTGATTCTTTGTTGTTCCATTTTTTGTACACGATATATAATACATAAATGGCAACTGCCCCTAAAATCGCTGGCAGGTTCGCAACAGAGATGCATAATCCAACAACCGCAAGAGCTCCCCACCAAAATTTCTTTCCTCCTGTTTCAGCACGGGTACATTTCTTAAATCCGTAATACATAACAGCAAGACCAATCGCAAGTCCGACCATCGGACCTAAGTTCGCCATCAGCACGATTGCTGCAATTCCTCCAATAATAAGCAAGCCTAATTTTTTCATAAGTGGCTTCCTCCTTTCGTACTCTTAGCTTACCTCGATTCAAAGAAGCTCAAAACTGACCTTGGCTGTATTTTCCAATAAGACCTGAGGCTTAGTAGGGGTCAGACCCGGGGTCTGACCCCCTACAAAAACAAATCACCTATTTGTTCACCTCACATGGACACTCGCTCAAGCGGTACTTGGATAAGCACTATATGTGATATGTTTTCCGATAAAATATTTCATCATTTAGGAAAATGCAATTTCAAGAGTGAAAACAGTATTTTTGTGTGGAATCATGTAATAAACCAAAGAACACTTATCGTAAAAATGCTCCAATCAATAAAAAAAGGCTATCTCTAAAGTGTCGTCTTAAGAACAACCTTTTGGACAGCCTCTTTTAAACTTCAATTCATCATTATTTAATAACCATTTGACTGGTTAAACTCTCTGCCATTCGCTCACAAAGAAGTAATCCGATTCTAGTGAACCAGAAAGCAGCTTATTTTTCACAATCGTCGGGTTTAAATCATAATCATTCAGCATTTGAAGCGGCACCCATTTAAATACAAGACGATCTGCTTCTTCTACAGTAAACTCTTTCCCGTCATGAAAGGGCAGAATTTGTTCTGCTTTCACGCTAAAATAAAGTCCAATTTCATGAATCTCTTTTTGATTGTATGTAAAAAAGTTTTCCACTGTCCACAGATGGCGAGTTACATCCACTTTTAATGCTAACTCTTCTTGCATTTCCCGCTTTAAACTAGACTTCGCATCCTCTCCAAGCTTAACTCTGCCGCCTGGCAAAGACCAATGCGTTTCTCGTTTAGAACGGTGTATTAGAACATGATTATTTTCGATGAAAACACCGGCCGTACGGTAATTAAAGACCTTATGTTCCACATGAAACACTACATCCATTTATGGTATCCCCCTTTTTAGTCACCTAATTTTACCATTTTGAGCAGTATGTATGAAAGCGCTGACGATACAAGGTATGATAAAGTTGTAAAACATATATAAAAAAGGAGACGTAACACATGTCTATTTATGATATCCCCGTACAAACGATTAAAGGAGAAGAAAAAACGCTGGATCCCTATAAAGGAAAAGTGATGCTAATTGTCAATACAGCGAGCAAATGCGGTTTTACACCTCAGTACGATGGTCTTCAGTCTCTTTATGAAAAATACAATGACAAAGGACTTGCTGTACTTGGATTTCCTTGCAACCAGTTTGGTGCACAAGAACCTGGAACAAGCGATGAAATTCAAGAGTTTTGCCAATTGAATTTTGGAGTAAACTTTCCGTTGTTTGCAAAAGTGGACGTTAATGGGGAGAACGCACATCCCTTATTCAAACTTGTAACAAAAGAAGCTCCTGGATTGTTAGGCTCAAAGGCGATTAAATGGAATTTCACAAAGTTTCTGGTAGATCGAGAAGGTAATGTAGTTAAAAGGTTCGCCCCTACAGATAAACCAGAAACGATTGAAAAACACATTCAAGAATTGCTTTAAGAAAAAAAGCTGTTCAAAGTGGCATTTCTTTGAGCAGCTTTTATATCATTTTTATTTATTTGCTAGCTGAAGCTTTAGTTCTTCTACTTCTTGTTTCTCCAGTTCTCTCCAGCTCCCGATCTGTAACTCACCAAGCCAAATGTTCATAATCCTTATTCGTTCTAACTTTTCAACTTCATAACCTAATGTTTTGCACATTCTTCTTATTTGACGGTTCAATCCTTGCGTTAAGGTGATACGAAAAACATATTTGCTCACCTTACCCGTTTTAGCAGTTTTCGTCACCGTATCTAATATCGCAACTCCATCCGCCATTTTATCAAGAAAAAGATCTGTGACCGGTTGATCTACCGTTACTTCATACTCTTTTTCATGACCGTAATCTGCCTGCGAAATGCGGTTAGCCAACTCTCCATCATTCGTCAGCAATAGTAAACCTTGCGAATCTTTATCTAAGCGCCCTACCGGAAAAATCCTCTCTGCTGATGGAACTGCATCAAATATATTGCCTTCAATCTCTGGGTTTGACGTACAGATGATTCCGACCGGTTTATGATAAGCGATATAAATCATCATTTGTTTCGTTGGTATGGATTTGTTATCGATCAACACAGTATCTCCATCTTCCACAACCGAATCTTTATTACATAAATGTCCGTTTATTGTGATGCGGCCCGCTTGGATGAGACGCTGCGTTTCCCTTCTCGAACAGAAACCAGTTAAACTGATATATTTTTGAATCCTCATTTTAACCTCTATATTTTTATATGGATTTGTAAAATTTGATTTTAGCTTACCACGGATTAGACATTTCATGAGATAAATTCATACATTTCACTTCCCTCCATTCAACCATAACCTGTAAAATAAAGGAATCAAGGGAGGGTGTCGGCAATGATCATAAGAAAACTTTCAGAAAATGAATTAGACCGAGCAATACAGCTATCAGAGTATGCTTTTCAATACAAAGTAAAACAAGAAGACCTTGAAAAGCGATATGAAATGCTTAATAGGCACGAAATTTGGGGAGAGTTTGAAGAGGACGATGAACTTATCTCTAAACTGCACATTCTTTCACTAGAGACAAACATTGAGGATCAGCGCTTCTCTATGGGCGGAATTGCAGGAGTGGCTACATGGCCTGAACACCGGCGCAAAGGCTCTGTCACACGATTATTGAAGCAAGCTTTACAGATCATGAAAGAAAATGGACAAACCATCAGTTTGCTTCATCCCTTTAACATTGAATTTTATCGCCGGTTTGGGTGGGAACTTACAGCATCTGTTAACAAATACACCCTTGAAAAAAACGACCTGTTTCGATATTCAGATGTCCCTGGAAAAGTAATTCGTTTAAGCAAATCAGATGGAAACGCTCTATTAAATACCGTTTATGAACAATGGTTTAAGAAATATAACCACTTGCTCATTCGTCCTGACTATTGGTGGGACAATCATGTATTTACGGAAGGATATAACCGAATTTTATATTGTGATGAACATGGTGAACCACAAGGATATTTATGCTGTAAAGCGGCAGAGAGATTATTGGACGTTCAGGAATTTGTTTATGTTACGGAGACTGCTAGACGCGCACTTTGGAACTTCATTGCGCAGCATGATTCGATGGTCGATAAAATAAAAATCGTAGCTCCGTCATCTGACCAGCTTCCCTTTTTGTTGAGGAATCCAAGAATTCAGCAGGAAACCTATCCGTATTTTATGGCAAGAATTGTTGATGTGGAAGGCTTTTTGAAACAATATCCATTTAATGAAACTGGCGATTCTTTCACTCTTTCCGTGAAAGATGAAAAAGCCGAGTGGAACAACGGTACAATAACAGTCAGTCCAGAAGCTATTTCTTTCGACCGAGAAACATCCAGCGGTGGTGATCTTCAACTCGACATCCAAACACTGACTGTTGTTTTACTCGGGGCACAAAAACCAGCATTTTTATACGAATGCGGCGAACTAAAGGGCAATTTTGAAAAATTAAAGATCCTTGAAAAAATCATTACGAAGCATTCAACAGCATTTATTGATTTCTTTTAAATATATAAATGTTTAGGTAAGCACCTAAAGGGAATTCTATTATAGACCATCATTTAAATAGGTAAATCACTAGGAGGTCTAAAAATGGATAAACAAAAAGAAAAAGATACACAGACGAAAAAGTCAGAAAAAGTAGCTGAAAACAATTACGAACCTGATAAGAAAAAGGATTCGGATACGCAAAAAGACTTAGAAACCGTTCATGAACAAATTAATGATACATTTAATCAAGGTACAATAGACGAAAAAGAGAAACAAAAAAAGAAAGATGATAAAAAGAAATAATATAAAAGTTAAAAGAACCTGCTCTTAAAATGATCAGGTTCTCCCTTGCTGCACCAAAGATTAAAAAGAATATAAAAATGCTAACCATGACGAGGATGACCCAAAAGACGAATATCTTTTCGGTCATTTTTTTGTTGGAAATCGGATCATTAACAGTAACGTGGAATTATTGAAATTAACGTGGATATATTTGGCTTTACCGTGGAATTAGATAAAAATGATAGCTTAAAAAGATGAAACACCATGGATTTATAAGCTTTTGACGAGCAGTCTAGAAGTCCTGTCCCGTTTTTCAATAAAATGACGGCAAAGGTGGGAAAATGGTCTTTAAAATAGCAAAAAACGACTCAATAGATTAATTTCCTTTTGAGTCGTCTTCTTGTTAAATTAATCTCTCTCAATTCCTGACTCTATTTTTTTTAATAAGCGGATGTATTCATTTTGTTCTTCCTTTGTCAGTATTGAAAGCATTTTCGCCCAAAATTGATTATTTTTTTCAACAATAGCAGAAATCAATGAATCACCTTCCTCTGACAACTTGATCCAGACTACCCTGCGATCCTTTTCATCACGATATCGGCATATTAAACCTACGTCCTCGAGCTGGTTCAGCAGCGTTGTTGCAGCTCCGGAAGTCAACCCCATTGTATTTGAAATATCAACAACCATACACTTCTGCTTATTAAATAGATATTTTAGCACTGAATACTTTGTAGCGGTTAATTGATAGGGAAAAGTTTTAATTTGTTTTGAAATAAATAATCTATTTGATCGAAAAATCGTATCCTTAATATGGTCAAGCAACTCGATCTGAGTTTGTAATTCACTGTCCATTAAAAAATCTCCTTTATGCAATCCATTCACAAATTTATTTCTTTTTTTGTTGTGCAATACAACTAGTTTGTGTTAATGTATTCTCTTGTATAATACCTTTATCATAAAGTATCTTTGCGATAAAGTGAACATTTCTTAAAGGTGGTACCATTCTTTAACTGTTGCTGTACCATACACTTAACAATATTAATAATTAAGGAGGACAACTAAATGTCTAGAGGTCGTTTAATCATTACCAACATCATCGCATTTATCGTAGTACTTGCTCTTGTTGCAGGAGGAACTTACTACTATATACAAAACAGTAACTATGTATCCACAGATAACGCTAAAGTAACAGGTGATTTATTCAGTATCACCGCTCCTGCAAACGGAAAACTATCCGACTGGAACATTGAAGAAGGAAAGACAGTGAAGAAAGCTGATCAAATCGGTACCATTTCCGGTGAAAAAACAGCTGAAATCGTTTCTCCTGCAGATGGAACGATAATTAAGAAGCAAGCAAACACAGATCAAATGGTTCAAGCGGGCCAGACTCTTGCCAGTGAAGTAAACATGGATGCGCTCTATGTAATAGCCAACATTAAAGAAGATGAGATAAAAGACATTCACGAAGGTGACCAAGTGGACATTACCGTTGACGGTGATGAAAACACTGTACTTGACGGAAATGTTGAAAAAATCGGTTATGCTACAAACTCACTATTCTCATTAATGCCTAAGTCAAATGATGACGCCAACTACACAAAGGTAACTCAAACGGTACCAGTAAAAATTTCAATCACAAATTCAACAGACAAAGTATTGCCAGGTATGAACGCAGAAGTGAAAATTTCTAAAAAATAATCATCGTTTAGAGCCCTTACTTTCTAGAAAGGAGGAAGACATAAATGACAAACGAATTTCAAAAGCCGCAAGATTCACATGATATAACACGATATATTCCTTTATTGGTCATACTGATGATTGGATTGTTCCTTGCCATCTTGAACCAGACGTTATTAAATGTAGCGATTCCTCATTTAATTACGGAATTCGGAGTTTCAGCAAATACGGCTCAATGGTTATTGACAGGATATATGCTGGTAAATGGGGCACTTATTCCATTGTCACCTTTTTTGATTGAACGTTTCGCGGTCCGCCGTCTATTTTTGTTTGCTATGTTCTGCTTCACACTTGGTTCATTAATCTGCGGAATAGCAACAGGATTCCCTGTAATGCTGATCGGACGTTTGATCCAAGCCATTGGCGGAGGAGTACTCGCACCACTTGTCATGACGATCATTATCTTTATATTCCCTCCTGAAATCAGAGGGAAGGGAATGGGGATTTTCGGTCTTGCCATGATGTTTGCACCAGCGGTAGGTCCTACTCTTTCGGGATGGGTCGTACAAAACTATGACTGGCACCTTCTCTTTACAGGTATGGTTCCACTGGGAGGAATCGTACTGATCTTTGCCTTTTTCAGCTTGAAAGATATTCAGCCTCCTAAAAAGGTTAAAGTTGACGGATTGTCTGTGTTTACGTCCCTTGCAGGAATGTCGCTTCTTCTCTATGGATTCAGCGAAGCAGGCAACGATGGCTGGGATGATCTTATTGTTCTTTCAACAATGATTACAGGTGCGTTCCTTCTTATCATATTTACGATCAGACAGCTTCGTATTGAAAAACCGCTGCTTGATATGCGGATTTTTAATTACGGAATATTCTCCTTATCAGCGATTATTAACATTGTATTGACCATCAGCTTATTTTCAGGCATGTTTTTGCTTCCAATCTACCTGCAGTCACTCCGCGGGTATTCTCCTCTGGATTCAGGGCTGCTATTGCTGCCGGGTGCAATCATCATGCTGATCATGTCGCCTGTTTCAGGAATTCTGTTTGATAAAGTGGGACCACGTCCTCTTGCGATCTTCGGGATGGCGATTACAACGGTGACCACTTATTTATTTACTAGACTGACAATGGAAACGCCATTCTCGTTCATTGTAGTGATTTACATGTTTCGTATGTTTGGAATGTCATTCTTAATGATGCCAATCATGACTGCCGGCTTAAACCAGCTCCCGAAGCATTTGAGCAGCCATGGAACGTCTATGTCCAATACACTGCGACAAGTCTCAGGTTCAATCGGTATCAGTCTGATTACGACGATCTTTACAAACCGTACCACTTTTCACATGAATGAAATGCAAACGTCCATGAATACGGCGGATCCATTCTTTATGAACTCATTTAATGAATTTGTTCAAAAAATAGCTATGAGCCTGCATCTTCCTTTGGCTCAAGCTCAGCAGCAAGCAGCAAAGATCCTGTTCGGTAAAGCAAGTCAGCAATCCAGTGTATATGGCATTAATGATGCCTTTATCTGGGCAACCGTCATTTCTGCAATTGGTCTCATTTTGAGCTTTTTTCTTAGAGATGTTCGGAAAGACAAGGCAAAAGCAGCTGCAGCAACACCACAGAAAGATGAAGTTCTTTTGCTGCCATCGCCTAAAAATGTATCCTAACACGTAACTCTACAAAGATTTGGAGGAAAGTTTCATGAAAATATGTATTGTCTACGATAGTGAAGGCGGTCATACAAAAGCACTTGCAGAGTCCATCGCAGCTGGAGCACAGATCGTGAACGGAGCTGAAGTCTACCTCCAGCATGTAGATGAAGCAGATGTTTATACCCTTCCAGAAATGGATGCGATTATCTGGGGATGCCCCGGACATTTCGGCACCATCAGTTCAGGATTAAAAAGCTGGATTGATAAGCTTGGCTATCTATGGGCTGAAGGAAAGCTGATTAACAAAGTAGGCGCTGTATTCTGTACAACAGCCACAACTCATGGTGGTTTGGAAGCTACTCTCTTAAACCTGATTACTCCAATGCTGCACCAAGGTATGATCATTGCGGGACTTCCAGGAAATGTCCCTGAAAACGCGCTGTACGGATCTTATTATGGCGTTGGCATAACTTGTCCGATAGAAGCGGATGAATTTATTACCGAAGACGACCAAGCTCTTGGACGTGCATTGGGAGAGCGGGTAGCAAAAGTAGCACAGCAATTTACGAAACGGTAGGTGATGAATCAATGATCGGCATATTACTTTTTGTAGTCGCCGTGATTATCATTGCAGTCTTGATTGTAATTAACACGCGGGCACTTTCTGCTAAAAGCAGAGGCACGAAGCTTGCTGATGAAGAGATAATGTCTCATGATTCAGTTTCAGAAGAACCGGTAACAGAAGCTTCACGAAAAGGAGAAGCAGAGACAGTCCAAGAAAAAGCGACTGAAAAAGACCCGAACACGATGGACGACCAAGAATACCGAAATGCTCTGAAACGGCTAAAATCAGCACAGCCCGCCTCAGCAGAAGAAAAACCAAAAACAAATTCAATGAAAGACGACGATTACCGTAACGCACTGAAATCAATGAATGAAAAGCGCGATCACTAAGATAAATAAATAATAAGTAATAAGTGGCAACGCATAAAAACTCGGGACATCTTCTTCATCGCAATTACTTGATTGCGACTTGGCTTTTACTCATTCAGATATGTGCGCTTTATATGTTCAATAAGGAAGCCAAAACAGAGGTTTTGGTTTCTTTTTCTGTTTGGAAGTGTCAGATTAGTCGAAAAAGTGGTTTATGTGACTTCATGAGATGTTAATGTGGGTTCGTGAGTTGTTTATGGGGCTTCACATCATTTTTATGTGGCGTCAAGAGTGTTTTATGGGGATTCGTGTTTCAACTAAAAAAAGGCATAATCAATAATAAGGAGAGAGGCTGCAGCCAGCCCCTTTCCTTTTCCAAGTTTTCAGCATCCGTGTGAGTTTATTTTATCTAAACTTTCTCGGAAACTGTTTCATGATTCCATTCGTAATCTCGTCTGCTAAAACCATGATGTGTTTTTCTCCTGCATCAAATGCTTTGATTTCGCCTTCCCAATCCCCTTTAAGCCTTGCCGCTACTTGGTCTGTTAAAAGCTTCAAATGCATGTAAAGCAAGTCTTTCATCTTCTTCTCTTTCCAGTTTGGATTGATTTTGCTCATGAATTTTGCGATATCATCAGCATTTCTATACCAATCTGCATTCAGCTTGTGAGCACTTGCTTGATCACCTTTTTTCAATGCATCCACTAACTTTCCAGCAATGACAATATGCTCTGTTAGAAGCTTTGATAACTGATTTCCTGTAGCATCACCATAAAAAGGTTTGATTGTATTTCCGATGTCCACTTGGTTTTGCAGCAGTCGTTTTAAGTTGGCATCTTTATCTTTTAGGTCTCCTAATGCGCTCACTACATAACTTTTTGTCCAAAAGACATGGTTCTTCCATTCTCTTCTTTGTTCAGAATATAAATCAATCGCGTTCTGGCTGAAACATTGCCCTTGTGCCCTCTGCTGTGCTTCTGCTTGATGCGGTATAATGAGCAGTGGAAAGCTGATTACGAATACCATCAGCAAGCCTATTATTTTATTTTTCATCGTCATACTCCTTTGCTATTTTTTTATACTTCATTTGTAGTTTGGATATTTCGTTACATTTCATTCTTTTTTCTGAAATAACGTTTTTTTGAAAGCGCATACAAAAAATCCTTGCATTCATGCTCAATCGGTGTTAACTTATTTCCAAGCAATAAAAATCTAAACGTTTACATTTAGGGGAATAGACTATGGAATCAAAACCAAATATTCAGGCGGTAGCAAAACTTGCCAATGTTTCCATTGCAACTGTTTCAAGAGTCATTAATAATCAGGGAGGCGTCAGAAAGAAAACAGAAGACAGAATCCAAAAAGCAATTAATGAACTTGGCTACATTCGGAACGCTGCAGCTAGAACCATGAAAAAGAAAGAAACAAAGACAGTCGGAGTCATTGTTCCGGATATAAAGAACCCTTTTTTCCCTATCGTAATGGCGGGTATTGAACAAAAAGCACGTGAAAAAGGTTATTTTACAATACTCAGCAGTACAAGTGAATCTCAGGTGGTCGAAGAAGAAATCGTTAAAAACTTCATAGAACGCGGTGTGGATGGTGTGATCATTACGACGGCTAACGAAGACAGTGACCATCTTAAGGTACTTGAAAATCAAAGAATACCTATTGTAGCCGTTGACAGAAGCATTCAAAATTTAAATGTGGATACGGTCTTAGTCGACAATGAAAAAGGCACATATCAAGCGGTACAGCATTTGATTCTTCAAGGTCATAAAAAAATTGCAATTATTTGTGGTCCTTTAAACACGACACCTGCATTCAAGAGATTAATCGGATACAAAAAAGCGCTAGATGATTATGGTATTCCGTTTAATGAACAATATGTCATTCACGGGGATTTTCAAGAACAAAGCGGTTATGAAGGAACAAAAGAACTCTTTTCATTAGATGAGCGGCCAACAGCCATCTTCTCATCAAACAACTTAATGTCGATCGGTTCTGTCAAAGCTCTGCAAGACTTAAACTGGATACTCGGTAAAGAAGTTTCATTTATTGGTTTTGATGACATTGATATCGCTACTTTTATGAACCCAAAACTGACTGTTGTCGCACGGCCAATGAATACGCTTGGAGAATTAGCTTTCCAGCTGCTGCATGAACGGATTTCCTTTAAAGGAAACGTCCCAAAGCGGGAATACATGCTATCACCCGAATTAAAAATTAGAGATTCCTGCAGGCTAACTTAATGCCTGCAAGCAACTGTCAATTTTTCTAAACGTTTACATTTTTTAATATTCAGAATTCTAATAAATTTACTATGTCAGGATTTACTATTCAATCCATATAAAAACATTTTTGAAAGCGCTTAACTAACGAGAATAAAGGAGATGTCTACTATGAAAAACCTGATCCAATTGCCTGATGGATATTTGAACAAAACCCCTATCTTCCAGTTCATTTTACTATCCTTTCTATTCCCTTTATGGGCTGCAGCAGCAAGCTTAAATGATATTCTTATCACACAATTCAAACATGTATTTGAACTAAGTGATTTTGCGAGCGCTTTAGTCCAAAGTGCGTTCTACGGCGGATATTTTCTAATTGCGATTCCTGCTTCAATCATAATAAAAAAGACCACCTACAAATTAGGGATCATTATCGGATTAATTTTTTATATCGCAGGCTGTGCTCTATTTTTCCCAGCTTCGCACATTGCAACGTATACCATGTTTTTGTTCGCGTTGTTCTCAATTGCAATCGGCTTAGGATTTCTGGAGACTGCTGCTAATACGTACAGTTCCATGATCGGACCGCGTAAATTTTCGATTCTCCGGTTAAATATCAGTCAAACATTCCACCCGATCGGAGCAATCGCAGGAATTCTTTTAGGGAAATACCTTGTTTTCCAAGAAGGGGCTAACTTAGAGGCACAGATGGCGAACATGTCCCCTGCAGAGGCAAAAGCATTCGGACTGGAGATGCTGCAGCATACTCTACAGCCATATAAATACATGATTTTCGTACTCATCGTAGTTCTTATTTTATTTATCATTACGAAGTTCCCTGCATGTAAACCGACAAATAGCGCAGGGGAACAAGAATCACCGAGTATAAAAGAAACATTGCATCACCTTGGTTCCAACAAACGTTACCGTAAAGGAATTATTGCTCAGTTCTTATATGTTGGATTGCAAGTTACAGTCTGGTCCTTTACGATTCGTCTTGCACTGAACTTGGATTCTACACTTAACGAACGTAATGCATCGAACTTTATGATTTACAGTTTTATTGCTTATTTCGCTGGTAAGTTCATAGCCAATTTCTTGATGACCCGGTTCTCACCGTCTAAAGTATTATTCTTATATTCGGTTATCGGCGCTTTGCTATTGTTCTACGTTTCCTTTGTACCAAATATGACAGCGGTGTACGGGGCCATAGCTGTAAGTGTATTGATGGGACCTTGCTGGCCGACGATTTATGCAGAAACACTCGAAGTAATTAAAGACAAAAAATATACAGAGATGGCTGGTGCCATACTCGTAATGGCAATCATTGGCGGTGCAGTCGTTCCTGCTATCCACGGTGTCGTTTCGGACATGCTCGGATCATTGCAAACAGCGTTTATCGTACCTGCAGCATGTTTCATTTATATTGCTTACTACTTCTATAACGAAATGAAAAATCAGCAAAGTGTTAAAGAATCAGTTCCAGAAGCTACAAATTTAAAAGCTCAATAAATAATGATAAAGATCATTTGGGCAGTGCAAGATTAACATCCATTGTACTGCCCTTTTGTTCATGCAGAAAGGATGCTTCATATGACCGGAACTATAAAATTACAGCGTGATTTTTTCAAAGACAACAAAAATGTAATTTTCAGCAACGATGATTTTTCCATTACCTTGTTTAAATACTCATCTGGGATTGAAGCTATTGAACTCTTGAACTCACGCGGTAAAATGACAGTGCTTCCCTATTATGGTCAAATGATTTGGGATCTTGAATTCGATCAAGTCGATTTAAAAATGAAAAATATGTTCCAGGAGCCTAAGAAGGCAGATGATATAACCGGTACGTACGGTTGTTTCGCATTCCATTCAGGCTTAATTCGCAATGGCTGCCCAGCACCCAAAGATGATCATCCCCTGCATGGTGAAATGCCATGTGCGGATATGGATCATGCTTGGCTGGAAGTTGCAAATGACCATGTAAAGATTTGCGGATCTACTGAATATGTTATGGGATTTGGGCATCATTACATGGCAAAACCAAGCGTTAAGATGTATGCCAAGGAAACATACATTGAAATGAATATGGAAGTAGAAAATCTTGCTGCAACCAATATGCCGCTTCAATATATGTGTCATACAAATTATGCTTATTTAGATCAAGGTGAATTCAAACAAAATATACCGGTTGATGCTTTTGCGCTTAGGGAATCGATTCCAGAACATGTGAATCCTACTGAAAAATGGCTGTCATACAATTCCGCCCTTCGTAACGGTGAAGCCAGCCTTGAAAAACTGGATCAGCCTGAAATGTATGATCCTGAAATTGTCTTCTTTGCCGATAAACTTAACCAATATGGCGAGCAAGCCGAATTTGAAATCACTTCACCGGACGGAACTGCATTTTTCACAAGCTTTTCAACAGCAGAGTTGAATTATGCAACAAGATGGATTCTTCACAATCCAGATCAGCAGGTTGCAGCGTTTGTACTTCCGGCAACGTGCCGTCCAGAAGGATTTCTGGCAGCTAAGAAAACTGATACACTGATAACATTAAAACCAGGTGAAAAAAGATCATTTACAGTAGTAACGGGTAAGAAATAAGGAGGAAGCAGCATGGATATCGCAATTGTAGGTTCTAATATGGTAGATCTTATTTCATATATTGATAAAATGCCTAAAGAAGGTGAAACATTAGAGGCACCTGACTTTGAAATTGGCTGTGGCGGAAAAGGGGCCAACCAGGCAGTAGCAGCTGCTAAGCTAGGTTCAAAAGTTATGATGGTAACAAAAGTCGGCGATGATTTGTTCGCTGATAACACAATCCAAAATTTGAAAAATTTCGGAATAGATACAGAGTTCACGAACAAAGTTCCAGGTACATCGAGTGGAGTTGCGCCAATCTTTGTTGACCCAGAATCCAAAAACCGTATTCTGATCATTAAGGGAGCTAACAAGCACTTGTCTCCTGAAGATGTCGACCGAGCAGCAGAAAAACTAAAGAAATGCTCATTGATTGTACTTCAGCTTGAAATTCCGCTTCCAACGATCTATCGAGCCATTGAATTTGGAAATGAACACGGCATTCCAGTGATAATGAATCCCGCTCCCGCTTCAAAAGAATTAGATTTTGAATACGTTCGCAGATGCGATTTCTTCATTCCGAACGAAAGTGAATTAGAAACATTAACAGAAATGCCCGTTGAAAACGAAGAGCAAATTCAAACAGCTGCCTTAAAACTCGTAGAACAAGGAGTAAAAAACGTAATCGTCACGATGGGCAGCCGAGGCGTGATGTGGGTAACCAAAGATCATGTACAAACAGTTTCTTCACATAAGGTAGATGCAATTGATACGACTGGCGCAGGAGACGCATTTATCGGCTGCTTCTCACATTACTACGTACAAGATGGAGATGTGCTTCAAGCGATGAAAATGGCAACAGCATTCGCTGCACTTAGTGTAACAAAACGCGGAACGCAAACCTCCTATCCAACTTTAGAACAAACAGAATCTTTTACTAAAGTAAAATAATATTCTTTGCCTTTAAGACCGAAAACTCCATTCGGTCTTTTTATTTGGCTGTTTTCTAAAAGATTGTTGCTTTCAAATCTCTTTTTTATTGTCTTCTTAGATGGTTGATTGGAGTGGAAGGTGCGAGACTCCTGCGGGACAGGCGGGCAGGTGAGACACTTAACGTGAAACGTCCGAATGTGGCTCACCGCTTGCCCCGCGGAAAGCGAGCAACCTGGAACGGAAATCAAATACTTTCAAAAGCAACAATGAATACGAAAACAGCCTTTTATTTTTCCCGCTTATAGGTCGGATGGATTATTTCTTTTGAAAGTGTAAATATGTGTGACAAAAGTGGTGTCGATGACGACTACTATAGTTGGAACATTATACCGAAAATTGGAACTAAAATTACTTTTTTAATAAATTTTTATTTTCTCCTTGCTTGCATAGAATCTAGTTCTTTATAGTGAATAGGTATATAAGAGAAAGTAAAAAGTTTATTCCTAAAATAGAACATTTTACTAACCGGGAATCGCATAGACTATTGGAGGAATTTGTATGTCAGGAAAGTCAGGTCTTCGTTACATACCTGGATTAGATGGACTGCGGGCATTTGCAGTGCTCTCCGTAATCGCATACCATTTTAATTTCAGCTGGGCTTCAGGTGGATTTCTTGGTGTGGACTTCTTTTTTGTATTATCCGGCTATTTAATTACATCGATAATACTTCCGTTAAAAGGAAACGAAATCACATTAGATCCGCGGGATTTCTGGATGGGCCGCATACGCCGTTTATTACCCGCTTCCTTTATCATGATTATCGCCACCGTCATCTGGGTCGTGCTTTTTAACCGTGAGCTGCTCAGCACTGTTCGCGGTGATGCTATATCAGCCTTTTTTTATATAACGAACTGGTGGTATATCTTTCATGACGTATCTTATTTTGATAGTTTTGGTTCACCGTCACCTATTAAAAATTTATGGTCTTTAGCGATTGAAGAACAATTTTATATCCTATGGCCGATCGTGCTCATTACCGGGCTTCGCCTATTTAAACGAAGAGGCCGTTTTTCTATATTCGTTTTCGCTGCCATACTTGCTTCTGCCTGGCTCATGAGTACTTTATATCAGCCTGGAGCAGATCCCAGCCGTGTATACTATGGAACAGATACACGCTCATTCGAACTCATGATAGGGTGCTGGCTCGCTCTTCTATGGCCGATGAAACGGCTCTCTACGAAAGAATTGCCTTTCAGTACTAGAAGTTTTTTAAATGGGCTCAGCATTTTATCTTTTGCACTTTTTATAATATCTGTCTCCTATTTTGACGAGTTCCAGCCATTTATTTATAAAGGCGGCATGCTGTTGTTCTGTTTAAACGCAGCCGTCCTAATCGCATGTATTTGTCATCCCAGCAGTTACTTAGGCGTCCTGCTTGGCAAAAAACCGCTAAATTGGATCGGTACTCGTTCATATGGAATTTATTTGTGGCACTATCCCGTTATCGTGCTAAGCACACCTGTTCAAGAAATCGGGAATCCCGTATACTGGCGAGTCGGACTGCAACTAGCCTTGACGTTTATAATTGCAGATCTTTCCTATCGGTTTATCGAAACACCTATTCGTAAACACGGCTTTAAAGGATTTTTCCAAAAATACTTTTCTATTAATCACATAAACAGTCTTCCTGCAACGGTTGTTTCCCTCCCTGCTCTAATAGTTTTCATTGGAGGTATAACAGGCGTTATCGACGGCAAAAGTCAAAGCGAAGCAGCCAGTACACATCCTACTCAAATAAAAATAAGCAGTAGCCAGCAGTCTGTAAAAAATAATGAAACAGACAATTCCCATTCTTCTTCTTCAACTAAAGATAATGAGGATGACAAGATCATAGATCAAATTAAAGAACATGACGCTAAAAACAAATCTGAGGTCAATAATAAAGGTCCAGAAGGTGGTGCAACAGCACCTGCGAAGACTTATAACAACGTATTGGCCATTGGAGACTCTGTAATGCTTGATATTGCATCGAGATTACAGAAAACACACACTAAGATCACTATTGATGGAAAAGTCGGCAGACAGCTTTCTGAAGCCTTACAATTCGCACCAGATTACGCTAATTTTAATCAGCCGAATAAAGCTGTCATTATTGAATTGGGAACAAACGGATACTTTACGGAAGACCAATTGAATACTCTGCTGAACAATTTTTCAAAAGCCGATATTTATTTAGTGAATACACGCGTTCCAAGATCATGGGAAAGCAAAGTAAATACGTTATTGCTTGAAAAAACAAAAAAAAAAGACAATATTACACTCGTAGATTGGCATAGTGAATCAATTAAACATCCAGAATACTTCGGTTCTGACGGAGTCCACTTAGGTTCAAGAGGGAAAGATGCCCTCACAAACCTTATTAATAAGGCGATGAAATAATGAAAGCCCCTTGGCTGCAAGGGGCTTTTTATTTTTGATTCTGGGCAGTATTACGGTACGTGTCCTTAAATCTGTTACACGATTCCATATAAAACCATAATGAATCCACATATTTCTGTAACTTCACCACATAAAGCACTTTTACCATATTCCAAAGCAAATAAAAAGATCCGATTCGAAAGTTTTAATAACTTTTGAACCAGACCTTCTTCATTTTCCTTTTATTAATGGCTCTTTTCTAAAAGATTGTTGCTACAGAGAGATTTTTAAAAGTTCTTCATTGAATAGTTAATTGGAGTGGAAGGGTGAGACTCCTCGAAAATGAAAAATCGCATTTTCTTCGTGCGATGTAACGCTGTTGAAGCTTTCCTTGTCCTGCGGTACGTGTGGGACAGTCCGAAAAGCGGAAGCGGCTTGTTCAGCCCCGACAAGCAAAAGGAAAGGGGCTAAGAAGGCGCTTTTTGCCTTCAGGACACTTTCACTTTTGACCTCGAGGGGCTAGCCGCTGCAGCTAGACAGGTGAGACACTTAAAAGTGAAACGTACGAATGTGGCTCACCGCCCGCCCCGCGGAAAGCGAGCCACTGCAACGGAAATTAACCTCTTTCAAAAGCAACAAAGTTTACGAAAACAGCCTTATTAATTTATTTGTCGATCCCAGTGACGGTGTTCTGAAATTGCTTCAGCAAAATCTTTGGCGAATTGTTTCATATCGTCACCACTCACAACTCCCGGTTGATCAACTAACCCTTCTTCTTTCAGCCATACTGATCCTTCGTGTGTGCCGCCGATTGGCTTATAGTGTGAATAAGCTTCATTCACAAAATATAAAGCGTCTTGTTTGAACTTGTTATTCACATCGCTATCACCAATTAAATAGATAGCGTCAAAGAGAACAGATGAAGCGGTAAGAAACGTATGCATCACTTCATGCTCATTACCATCTGAGCTCTCTCTTTTTCCTAGCTTGTCGCTGATCAGCTCAGCCTGAATTCCTTCATTTTTCAACGCATTCAAGACAACCGCAGCTTCTCCATCAACATTGTGCCCGACAATGATACCGACTTTGCGCGTATTCGGTTTTTTCACTGTGTTTAATTGGCTAAGAGCTGGAGAAGATTTCTCAACATTAGATCCCAGACCTTTAGGCGGAGTTGCATCGATTGCTTCTGCAAACGCTGCAGCTAATTCTAAGCTCACGTTTTCAAACATGTCCACAACTTGCTGCTGAACTGATTTGCTTTTAACTTTTCCTAATTCAAAGCTGAATGCATCCTTTAAATGCTGCTTCTCAGGCTCGCTCATACTGTTCCAAAAAAGGGTAGCTTGGGAGAAATGGTCTTTAAAGCTTTCACTTCTGCTGCGCACTTTTCTCCCTTCTACTTTTTCTTGATAGTGTACATATCCGCCTTCTTCCTCTGATGCAGGGGCAGGAGTATTAGCTGCGAGAGAATTTTTATGATAGCTCACTTGACCTTTATTAATGGTTTGACGAGAGATGCCATCACGCTGATTATTATGGAACGGACAAACAGGTCGGTTGATCGGCAGTTCATGGAAATTAGGGCCGCCGAGTCGTGATAGCTGTGTGTCAGTGTATGAAAATAAACGTCCTTGCAGTAACGGATCATTCGAAAAATCAATTCCTGGCACGACATGTCCAGGATGGAATGCTACTTGCTCTGTTTCGGCAAAAACGTTATCTACATTGCGATTCAATGTCATCTTCCCAACAATCTTTACCGGTACATCTTCTTCTGGCCAGAGTTTCGTGGGGTCCAGAATATCAAAATCAAATTTAAATTCATCTTCTTCTGGAATCAGCTGAAGACCTAATTCATATTCAGGATAATCACCTTTATCAATGGATTCCCATAAATCCCGACGGTGAAAATCAGGGTCTTTACCTGAAATTTTTTGCGCTTCATCCCATACTAATGAATGTGTGCCTAGGACTGGCTTCCAATGAAACTTAACAAAATGAGCTTTGCCTTCGTCGTTAACAAGACGGAATGTATGAACGCCAAAACCTTCCATCATGCGGAAACTTCTTGGAATGGCCCGATCTGACATCGCCCACATAACCATATGTGCTGATTCCTGATTGTTTGCTACGAAATCCCAAAACGTATCATGGGCACTTGCGGCTTGCGGCATTTCATTATGCGGCTCTGGTTTAAGTGCGTGAACTAAATCTGGAAACTTAATCGCATCTTGTATAAAAAAAACGGGGATGTTGTTCCCTACTAGATCGTAGTTACCCTCGTCCGTATAAAACTTTGTCGCAAAACCGCGAGCATCACGTACGGTTTCAGCAGACCCTCTAGAACCTGCGACCGTTGAGAAACGTACAAATGTAGGAGTCTTTTTAGAAGTATCCTGCAGAAAGTTCGCTTTCGTAAAGTCTTTTAAACTCTCATATAATTCAAACTCTCCATGAGCTGCAAATCCTCTTGCATGCACGATCCGCTCTGGAATACGCTCATGATCAAAGTGTGTCATTTTTTCGCGAAAGTGGAAGTCTTCCATCAATGTTGGTCCACGTTCACCGGCTTTTAAGGAGAACTCATCTTCAGAAACTTTAAGTCCTTGATTTGTCGTCAGTTTTTTTCCTGCATCCTCTGCACGAAATTGCTCCAGCTGTTCATCTTTACGATTTCCGTCTGCATTGTGTTTTTCGGCCATTCCATCTTCCTCCTTGTAGGTTGTATGCAATATATACCTCTTATACCGTTCCCTACTGAAAGATAGGACAAACGACAATCTTTTAAAAATACTTATTTCTAAAAGATTGTTGTTTACCCACTCCGAACATGTGAGGAATGACCATCTAGATGGTGGAACATCGAATTGGTGTCGAATGATGTCGGTTCGTGGTTATCCAGAAATTAACGTGGATATATGGCCGTTTAACGTGGAATTATTTGAATTAACGTGGATATATTGAGGATGACCGTGGATATATGGTTTGCATGGTCTTATTAAGGCTGAAAAAGTTTTAATTTATTAGGTTTTGAAGATGGAATGGTCCAACTTCCTCCATATTGGTCTTGTTTAGGACCGGTTTTTCACCTTTTTTGACTGAAATCTTGCTTTTAATTCCCAAATTGGTTTGGTAATCGCTTATGACGAGATAGCACCACTTTTGCATCTGTTACTACTCATATCGTTCTCCAAAAAATGATACGCATATGTTAATAAATATATCCTCAGATCTAGTTTTTTATAATTTCCTAAACAATAAAAAAGCCGGGATTTCTCCCGGCTTTTGGTCGTTACTTATTCATATGTGCCAGGAAATCTCCTAGCAGATCTTCCATTTCTCTTTCTTCGAGTTCTTCTTCTGAGTCTGATGCTGTTTCTTCGTGTTTCACTTGATTCCAGTCAAACTCACTTAAATCATCATCGAGGGGATCATTCGTTTGAACTTCTTCTGTGAACTGAGGCTCTTTCGATTGTTCCATCTCTTCTTGTAGATACAGTGCTTGATCAATATCTGTCGAATTACTGTTTAAGGACGTTAGCAATGAGGCTGTCCGAACAGGGTTTGTGATCAACTGATAAATAATACTGCCTAGCAATGCCTCAGAATGTTCGTGCTTCAGCCAATCTCTTTGAATCTTGCTAAGCTGTTTTGGAAGGGGGATCGTAATCGTCTCTCTTTCTTTGTGAAGAGATTGTCCGACTCCCTGCATGACATACTCTGATATTTTGCTAGAGAAATTTCTTCTTTCTGTTTCTTTCAGTTTTTGAAGCTGCTTAATGACATGATCAGGTGTGTCGGAAGGAATACGAAATGCGATTGTTTTCCCTCTCGTAATTTCGTTTGCAGCCTTTTTATCCATTTCATCACCTTATTTATTAAGCTTTAACAGCTTTTTTCTCTTTATCCTCAACTTTTTCATCTTTAGTTGTTCTCTTTAGGTGATCGGAAATAAGTTTGTAATAAGCATTTGCCATCATCCAGATGCTTTCTTTTTCATCTTCAAAAAAGTCGATGTTGTAGCCATCTAGATTGTTGTTCAATGTTTTAATGTAATCCTTTAAGAGAGCAGAGCCGCCGCCGACAAAATAACAGATTTCTGTTTGAGAATTTTTTGCCCAAACATTACGAAGCAATCGGTATTGTTTCTTAGCCAGGTCTACTAAAATACGGTCTGTAATATCATGAACGCTTGTACGGCTTCCGCGCACCATGATGTGGTTACGGTTCGTTTTCTTCGTTACGATGTCAACTACATCAAGTCTGCTGTCTAATTCTACACCATGCTTGGAGCGAATCTCTTCTCGTATTTGTTCTAATGCTTCAGACACACCAAGGTTAAAGCCTTGTGCTTTATCGTCATCTACATTGCGGTTGCGGATCACTGCGATATCCGTAGAAAGTCCGCCAATATCTTGAATAAGAACTTGCTTATCAATTAAGTCTTTGTTCGTGATCTTCAAGTCATTATCCATTACAAGGTTAATAAATGCTGCAAAACCTTCCGGATATACTTTCACTTCCTCGAACTTCAAGTTTACTTTAATACCTTGATACTTCGGTGTTACAAGGAATTCTACTTGGTGAACAGATCCTAATAGCTTAGAACGGTAACCTGCATCTTTTCCTTCCTTTACTTCGCGAAGGGGGAGGCCAGTACCAAGTACATAGCTTGAATCGATAACGTTGTTTTTCTTAGGGAAAATATCAGCGTTCTCTTCTTTTACAGCATCCAGTGCTAGGGCTGTAAATAGCATGATTAACGTTTGATCTTCTTCTGACTTGCTGCTGCCTGGATCAAGTTCAGTTGAGTTATCACTTTTTGTAGCAAGCTCTCCAACTCGGTAAATTGCGTTATTTTCCTTTAAGGCAGGGGAGTGTACTTTAATATGTATACCTTCTAATGGATCTTTGCTGTCTAACTCCTCAATACCGATTACCGGACGGTCTTCAATATCTCGTGCAATGACATTTGGTATGTTTAGTTCGTTTTCTAATTTTCCAAAAATCCCTTTTAATGAATCGTTCCCAACATCTACGGCTGCAATTCTTGATTTACTCATGAGCATGCATCCCTTCTTTGTTTTATAGTTTATGTTTTTTTACTATATAAATAGAGTAGAGGGAAATGAAAGATTTAACAATGCTTTTCTTTCGTTTTAACAAAATTGTAAACATGCAAACAAAGCTGTAAACAAAGTCGTCCAGAACTCAAAAACACTGATACACCAACGTGTAAACGTTTTTGTAAACTTGCAAACTTAAATGCAAACAATTGCAAACATTTTTGTAAACTTGTAAGCATATTTGTTTGCAATCCATTTTATTTCCATCCCCCCTCCCCTGCTCTCTTAATTTTACAGATTATATTTTTATAGAAAGGGAAAGATTTAATGATAAATACATCGATATGTTAAGTTGAGGTGTTTGAAAATGATTCAATTAAATAAAAATCACGATCCCAAAACAAATGATGCAATCATTAAAGAATTGCTTCAAAACAAAATATCATTAAAGGAAATCCTTAAAGAAACAGATCTGCTTTTTAAAGGGAACTGCACAAAATTACCGCTTATAAGTAAGAAGTTATTTTCATTTTCAGAATGGCTGAGTTTTAGTTTTAAAAGATTTTTAGTTAAAAAAGCGGATTATTTTGATGTAGAATCTACACAGCTTTTTATCGATTCCAACGATCAAGTGTTTCCTGAATGGATAGGCATATTAGATAAAGAATATAAGAATTTGCTGAAAAACATACAAAGAGAAGTAAATGTAATTGAATATGGTGCTAAAGGAGATGGGATTACAGACGATACAGAAGCATTTGAGAAAGCAATAGGAAAAGGAAGTGTTATCGTTCGTGTCCCTAAAGGAATTTACCTTGTAAAAGGACTAAAATTGCCTTCGTATACAAGCATATTAGGGGAAGGAAAAGGGGTAACGACAATAAAACTGCACGATGGTGCTCCTGTTGGGCAATGGCTGTTAACAAACAAAAACCATATACGCGGCAATCGCAACATCCTCGTGGAAAACATGACTTTAGATTGGAATGTCGAACGTCTAAGGGATATCAAGAAAACAAGCTCAGGTAATAACCGCTCCAGCTGTCTTACGTTTGCAAATGTAACGTATGGGTGGGCAAAAGGGGTAGAAGCTATCAATCCTGGCTTGCACTGCTTTGATATTTCATCCTCTATCTATACATACTTTGGTGATGGAACACGGTCGCGAAGAGGCAGCAAATATATTTGGTTAGACGATCTTACAGGATTTGGTTTTGGTGACGATGGAATTACTACCCATCATAGTGACTACATTTTCATATCTAATTCTCATATGTGTGACCCTAGCGGAAGATCTCATCAAAAAGGTTTCTCTAACTCCAATGGTTTTGAAATTGATGATGGATCACGGAATGTTTGGCTATTAAATAATTCCTCCACACGCTGCTTTGGCGGGATTGAAGTAAAAGCTCACCATAATGCGTCAGCTGCAGCAAATGTCCATATCATTGGTCATTTGTCCGTAAACGATAATCGTGCATATAACTTCCGGCATATCGGTCATCACAAAGGCACTGAGCCTGAGTCAAAAACCGCTTACCACATTTCAGCTACTAATATTGTTGCTATAGCTCCAGTTGTAACTGATCTCTACAAGGGCTCTGAACCTCGTGGAATGGTTATATCAGGCTACAAAAATGTCTTGATTAACAGGTTCCTATTACTTGGTGACCCTTCCTATGACTTTCAAACAAATCCGCTCATTGCCATACAATACCGGGCAAGGAATGTTTCCTTATTTAACGTAACTGTGAAGGACTTTCATAATAGCGGCGCATCCATTAAAGTTTTTGGTGGAAGTCAGCGGGCAGATGATATATTGATTCAAAATGTTGTTTCCTATTTATCTACTCCCCCGGTTGAAATCGGTTCAAATGTTGTGAATGCTGCAGTAGATAATATAGTCCAGAAAACAACTCCCCTATTTATTTAAAACTAAAAAAATGCCCTTTAAAAGAGAGAACCTTGCAAAAAGTTCTCTCTTTTTTCTATTGTTATCGAACGGTAATCGTAAATTTACTAATCCTCAATAATCATCAGCATAACTTTAACACTAGCTTAAAATTGGGATGTTTATATATAAGAGTACGATAATTTTAGGAGGTTTGAATATGAAACGAAAAGTTACAGTTGGCTTATCTTTAGCATTACTATCCTCATTTTCATTAACAGCATTCGCCCATTCAGGGTCTGATCATGATAAACAAATACAAAAAGTAGAATTCAATTCAATGAAAGCACCTTCTACTATTGAAGATATGGTTAAAACATATACAACTTCAACAGTAAAAGTTACGTATAATGACGGCAGTGTAAAGGAAAAGCCGCTTAATTATAATCAGCTTTTTCTTTCAAAAGATAAAATTGTTGATAATAAAGGTGAAAAAATCCCAGCTGGAACACCAATTGATGTAAATGGAGACCCGATTGTCGATAATAGTGTTCCCGATAAACCATCTTATTACCTATCAGATGCCCCGGATTCTAACAGTTTAATCAAAATGGGAGATGAATTATATATGATCTCTCATTATGAATATGATTCAAAAAATAACGCGGGTGAAGAAGTTAAAGGACTTCCTGCTTCCATGACACTAACTAAGCTTGATCGTGATGAAAAAACAGGCAAGCTTACAGTTAACAACTCTAAGAAAATTGATTTTGCTAATGTAAATGGTCTTTGGACTCCATGTAATGGATCTACAACTGACTGGGGTACACACTTAGGGTCTGAAGAATACGAACCAGATGCTCGTGCATTTGAAGATAAGACTTCAGATGCTTATAAAGAAGTAACAAACTATGCAAATCATTATTTTAAAGATCAGTCTAAAGCAAACCCATATTACTATGGCTGGATTCCGGAAATTTCAGTATCTAAAGACGGTCAGCCATCCGTTGAAAAACATTACAGCACTGGCCGATTCTCACACGAAATGATGCAAGTGCTGCCTGATAATAAAACTGCCCTATTTGGTGACGATGGCGGTAACACAATGATGTTTATGTATGTGGCTGATAAAAAAGAAGATTTCTCTTCTGGTACACTTTATGCAGCAAAATTTGATCAAAAAAGTACTGAAAATGGCGGTTCTGGTGACCTGAAATGGATCAAACTTGGACATGCTTTAGATAAAGAAGTAGAAACTATAATTAATAGCGGCATCAAATTTAGTGATATTTTTGAAACAGCAGACGAACCAACTGAAGGTTTCACTGCAATTAAGACAAACTCAAGCAAAAATGTAGAGTATTTAAAAGTAAAACCTGGGATGGAAAAAGCAGCAGCCTTCTTAGAATCACGCCGTTATGGAGCCATTTTAGGCGCTACTTCTGAATTTAATAAGATGGAAGGTCTCACGGTTAACAAAGAAGACAAAAAAGCTTATATGGCTATTTCTTACCAAGAAAAAAGTATGGAAAAACAAGAAGGCAGCATTCAAGACGATATTCAGCTTCCAAAGCGTAAATCTGGTGTTACCTATGAACTTAATTTAGATGGAAATCAAAAAGACAAAGATGGTCTTCCTATCCTAAGTAAATATGTGGCTTCCAATATGCACGGATTTGTAGTTGGAGAAGATCTAAAGAAAGCAGACGCATACGGCAACACAGCAGATCCAAACAAAGTAGCAAACCCAGACAACCTTAGCTATTCTAAAGATCTAAACACATTGTTTATCGGAGAAGACAGTGACATGCATACAAATAACTTTGTATGGGCTTATAACCTGGATACAAAGAAACTTTCCCGCATTTTATCTGTCCCTGTCGGAGCTGAAGCGACAGGACTAAGATCAGTAGATACTGTCAAAGATTCTCGATATCTCTTAAGCAACTATCAGCACCCTGGTGAAGATATCAGTGAAAAAGAAATTACTGCTGTAGATAAAAAGAAGCTTGAAGAAGAAATGCAAGAGAAAATCGGTATCATGGAAACTGGTGGTGTCGGCTATATTGACGGTCTTCCTGGTGAAAAAGTGACAAAAAAATAGCAGCTTTCAGAATAAATGAAGAAGGTGCCCAGATCATAGGGCACCTTTTTTTAATGCAAATGTTTTTCTAATTGGATATCTAAAGGTTCTTTTGCAAGAATGATAAGGTTAATTTCTGTTGCTAATATACATCCTAATCTTTTATAAAAGGCTTGTGTTTCAACGGAAGGATGAGCTGCGATATATAGTTTGTCAGCCCCTAGCTTCTCGGCTTCTAAACAACAGTAGTGAAATAGTTTTTTTCCTATTCCCATACCCCTCACTTCATTGGATACATGAATATAAGGGAGTTCAACATATTGATATATCGAACCAAACAGCATCCCTTCGACGTTTGCAAAGCCTATTAAACGACTATCTTCAAAAGCGCCGATAACTGCGCCGTTCCCCGCAATGCATTGCTTTAAGGAATCAATAACATCTTCCTTCTTATTATCATCCCAACGATCAATGAAATAGTCTTCTTTCTGTTCCAGAGCATCTTTATTTAGAAATAAAACACGCTTTGTCTCTTGATAGCGGTTAAAATGCTTTAAGAGGTTCGGAGTGAGATCTTCCATGTTTAAGACACTATAATTTACATTGCCTTTTCCCATAATCACCATCCACGCCCCGTTGAGTTTTTATTGCTGATTTTCCCTTTTAATCGAAAGTCCTTCCACATGCCGCTTTGTCATAAGCTTATCTTTTTTCCGATTCTCTTTCGTTTCAAAAACAATATCCAGATCATAGTTGTCTGGGTAGAGCATCTTGCTTTCAATGTGAAGTTTAAGGCGTTTTTTGTGAATAAGTACCTTTTCACCGTTTACTAAAACACGATACTCACCTTGATTATTCTCAGTTTCTTGGATAATTCCTGCAGTTTTTAGACTCGTAACAATTACGCGGTCACCGATTTGAAAGATATCATTCGTCATTGTTTGTGATTGTGCTTGTTGAATAGCAGGTTTTTTTATTTTCGATATTGCTTTCTCTCTCAATAGGAACAAATTTTCTTGTTCAGCTGTGGATAAATGAAATGTTTCACGGTTATCCACATGTTGATAATCTATATTTTTATGATAAGTTATTGCTTTTGCCCTCTGAATAACCGCCTCATCCATTCCCAGCTTCATAGCAATAGCAAAAGCCTGGCTGTTTCCCGCTTTTCCAATAGTTAATCGATACAAAGGCTGAAGAGTATCCAAATCAAATTCCATTGATCCGTTCTCGAATCCAGGTGTGAGGTCTGCAAACTCTTTTAATTCACTGTAATGAGTAGTTGCAAGAATCATTGAGCCTTTGCTGAATAACTTCTCGAGAATGGACACTGCGAGCCCCATTCCTTCTGCTGGGTCTGTGCCTGCTCCAAGCTCATCTAAAATGACTAAATCCTCTGGACCAGCCTGTTTTAAGATCGAAATGATGTTCGTTATATGGGATGAGAATGTACTTAGCGACTGCTCAATGCTTTGCCCATCACCAATATCAACAAATATTTGCCGGAATACAGCAAATTCACTTCCTTCACCAACAGGCACATGCAAACCTGATTGCACCATTAACGTTAAAAGACCGACCGTTTTAATTGCAACTGTCTTTCCACCTGTATTTGGTCCTGTAATCACAAGCGCTTGATAATCCTTGCCTAAGCGAAATGTTAATGGTACGCATTTATCCCCCAAAAGTGGATGTCTGCCAGATTGGATCACAATTCTATTTTCGTTGTTTATCTGAACGGTTTTTCCATCAATCGCTCTGCTGAATTTCGCTTTTGCAAAAATAAAATCGTAGTGTGCCATAGCTTCTATCGTAATACTGATTTCCCGCTCATATCCAGCAACCATGCCTGTAAGCATACTTAACACAATCGAAATTTCAATTTCTTCTTCTGCTTTTAACATACTCATTTCTGTTTGCAGCTTACGTACATCTTCCGGTTCGATATAAACTGTTGCTCCACTCGATGAACTGTCCAGAATTTGGCCATCAATATTCCGTTTAAATTTACTTTTAACAGGAATGACATAACGTCCATCTCTCATGGAAATCATTTGTTCCTGCATCATGTCACGATAGGTTGATGACTTGAGAATATGATCTAGTTTTGATTTAATTCTCTCTTCCACAACAGTGATTTTTTTGCGGATTTTTAATAAAGCTTTACTCGCATGATCATCCACTTTGCCATTACGAATACAGCGTGATATTTCATCCTTTAAGTCGTTAAGATCAAACATGGAATATGCATAGTTCACAATAGCTGGAGCTAAATAGGCTTTATCATTCATAAAGCGCTGCATCCTATATACATTTTCCAAAAGCCCATATATGAGTGAAAGCTGTTCTGGTGTTAAATTTAATCCTTTTTGAGGTATCTTAAGCACTTGTTCAAGACCGTTCAGGTTAGCAATTGGTATACTTGAGCTTTTTTCAAGAATATTTCGTGCTTCAGATGTTTCCTTCAGCCAATTTTCAATCACAGAAAGATGCGTAGAAGGTTCAAGCTTTTCAATTGTTTCTTTCGTTATATGATTTATAGCGTAATTGTTTAGAAGTTCTTTGATTTTGTTATATTCCAACATGTTTGTTGTATGAATGTTCAATGGTAAAGCCTCCAAATTTTTATTTGTATAGTCGTTTAAATGACACTCTATTTTGAAAGATTGATTTTTAAATAAGTGATTATCCCTCCTCTAACAGAGGCCAGGAATATGCCAAATAAAAAAGGGCAGAAATGAACATGTCATTTCCGCCCTTATAATAGACTTCACCCTTTTAAAAAAATGCATAAAAAAACGGCTCTATAAGAAGAGTCCGGCAGCATCAAGGGGATAATTATGATGGCTTGTATTCTGACCGCTGTTCTTAACTAATGAATGGCATCAAAAGGGCATAACAAATAAACGGCTACCCGTTATAAAAATTTCCTTTCGATTGCCTGTATCCAATTTGTTTTAGTTAAGAACGCTCACGCTCACAAACACACCATCCTTTCCATTGATTACCTTTATATTATGTAATTAATTGACAATTGTCAATTGAATAGGTTGTTTTCGCAATCTTAATTGCTCTTGGGAGTGGTTGATTTCCGCGGGGCGTGCGGTGAGCCTCCTCGGCGCTTTGCACCTGTGGGGTCTCACCTGTCTAGCTCCAACGTCTAGCCCCTCAAGGTCAAAAGTTAGATGGTCTTGAAGGCAAAAAGCGCCTTCTTAGCCCATTTCCCTTTGCTTGTCGGGGCTGCACCAGCCGTTTCCGCATTTCGGACTGTCCCGCTTTTCCCGCAGGACAAGGAAAACTTCAGCAGCGTTACATCGCACGAAGAAAATATGATTTTCATTTTCGAGGAGTCTCACACCTTGCTCTACAATCAACTTTTCAATGGAAAGAATGAACAACATGAGTCAAAAGCAACAATCTTTTAGAAAACAGCCATAAAAAAGACCGATCGGCTAAAATCGGTCTTTTTCTTATGAATTTAAGGATATTCCTTTGTCTTTCTTAATTTGTTTACTTCTTAACTGCCCGCACGCTGCGTCAATATCCGTTCCGTGTTCCTGGCGGATCTTGCAGTTGATTCCTTGTTTTTTGAGCGTATCGTAAAACGCTAAAACCGTCTCCTGTGTACTTCTTTGATACTGACTGTGCTCATCTACCGGATTGTAAGGTATGAGATTGATGTAAACTCGATTCTTAATATCTGCAAAAAGTTCACCTAACTGAATGGCTTCCTCAACATGGTCATTCACATCTTTTAACAAAATGTATTCGATCGTGATTCGACGGTTCGTTTTATCGATGTAATAACGCATAGCATCCATCAATTGTTCCAGTGGAAATGCACGATTGATCTTCATGATCTGAGTACGCAGTTCATTATTTGGAGCATGTAATGAAATAGCGAGGTTAACTCTTTGTGAAGTATCTGCAAATTCATAGATTTTGTCTACAATCCCGCTCGTAGATACAGTAATATGTTTGGTCCCGATTGCAAGCCCTTTTGCATCAACCATGATATTTAAAAAGTCATTCATATTATCAAAGTTATCGAACGGTTCTCCAATCCCCATAACAACGATGTGGCTGACCTTTTCACCATCTCCCTTTTGATCGAGATGATGCTGGACATTCATAATTTGTTCTACTATTTCACCGCTTGATAAATCACGGGTCTTTTTTAACAATCCGCTTGCACAAAAACTGCAGCCGATATTACAGCCGACTTGAGTAGTTACACAAACAGATAAACCGTATTTATGTTTCATCAAGACCGTTTCGATCAAATTGCCGTCCTGCAATTTAAACAGAAATTTGACTGTTCCATCAGAAGCTTCCTGTTTTACATGTTCTGTTAAAGTTTGTATCACAAAATTCTCTTCTAATAATGCCACACACTCTTGATTCACTTCTGTCATTTCAGAAAAATGAGTTACGCGTTTTCTATATAACAGCTCCCATACTTGGGTCGCACGAAATTTTTTATGTCCACGTTCCAGCAGCCATGCTGATAATTGCTCAAACGTTAATCCATATATGGAATGTTTCATCATTTTTAAAACCTTCTTTCAAGCCCTTTTGGTACCTCTCTATACTACTTAAAACTCCGTCATTTCACAACGATATCATAAATTTTTTTACATTCCTTAAGATAGGACATTTTCTTTAGAAAATCTGCATTTTTTGTCGAATTTTACGTACTTTTTTAATGTATTTTTATCAAATTTATAAGACATTATACCCATTATGGATGCGTTTACCATTTACGAATAATAAATAACCTGTAATAATAAATATGCCAAAAACTTTTGACAACGTTAAATATTTCAAAGTATTATGTTTAAAGAATGAAGGAGGTCGTTGGTATGTCAACGCAAAATAGACAGAAAATTGTGGATAGTGTACCTCAAAAAGGGTTCTTTGGTCACCCTAAAGGTTTGTTCACACTTTTCTTTACTGAGTTTTGGGAGCGCTTTTCTTACTATGGAATGAGAGCCATCCTTATTTACTACATGTACTACGAAGTTTCAAAAGGTGGTTTAGGTCTTGATGAACAAACCGCATTAGCTATCATGTCTATTTATGGTTCACTTGTATATATGTCTGGAGTTATTGGCGGCTGGTTAGCTGATAGAGTTTTTGGTACATCGAAATCCCTATTCTATGGCGGAATTTTGATAATGTTTGGTCATATTGTGCTTTCTTTCCCAGGAAGTATAACAATGCTATTTGTCTCTATGGTACTGATCGTTCTTGGTACTGGTATGTTAAAACCTAACGTTTCAAGCGTTGTAGGTGATATGTACAGCCCTGAAGATACTCGTCGTGATGCTGGTTTCAGTATTTTCTATATGGGTATCAACCTTGGTGCATTCCTTTCTCCACTAGTAGTTGGAACGGTTGGAATGAAATACAGCTTCCACTTAGGATTCGGTATTGCCGCATTAGGTATGTTACTTGGTCTTACAGTGTTCGTTTTAACGAAAAAGAAAAATCTTGGTTTAGCTGGTACTTATGTTCCAAATCCATTATCTCCAGCTGAAAAGAAAAAAGTTGGAACCATTGTTGGTATTGTTGTAGTAGTATTAGGTGCTATTTTAGCTTATACAATCCCAGCTGGTATTTTCACATTAGATGTGTTTGTTAATCTTGTAGGTATTTTTGGTATCTTGATTCCAACAATTTATTTCGTTGTAATGTACCGCAGTCCAAAAACAACTGCAACTGAACGCTCAAGAGTAATCGCTTATATCCCATTGTTTATTGCTGCTGTTATGTTCTGGGCGATTCAAGAACAAGGATCAACTATTCTTGCTTCTTATGCGGACAAGCGTACACAACTAGACTTTGCAGGGATTCATATTTCACCAGCTTGGTTCCAGTCATTGAACCCGCTATTTATTATTACATTAGCACCTGTATTCGCTTGGATGTGGGTGAAGCTTGGAAACCGTCAGCCGACGATTCCAAAGAAATTCGCTCTAAGCTTGCTGTTTGCAGGATTGTCATTCCTAGTTATTCTTCTACCAGCTTACTTTGGCGGAGACAACACACTAGTAAATCCTTTATGGCTTGTTCTTAGTTACTTCATCGTAGTTATCGGGGAGCTATTATTATCACCAGTTGGACTTTCTGCAACAACTAAGCTTGCTCCGGCAGCTTTCTCTGCACAAACAATGAGCTTATGGTTCTTAGCAAGTGCAGGAGCACAAGCACTTAATGCACAGCTTGTTAGATTCTACACACCTGCTAACGAAATGGCTTATTTCGGGTCAATTGGTGGAGCAGCAATCGTTCTAAGTTTAATCCTTTTCGTTCTTGCTCCAAAGATTCAGGGAGCTATGAAGGGCATTCGCTAATCTATTTAAAACCAAAACCATTGACATGTTTCATGTCAATGGTTTTTTTGTGTTCCTATTCGTTCAATCATGGCATGGCAGAGGTAGACTGGTCAGCTTATGCCGCGGCTCGTCGGTTGTTGATAAATTAATAAATGTGCTTCATTCTCTAAACGAAGACGTTTCACATATTGTGTAGGTGTTTCACCCACTATTCTTTAAACGTACGCTGAAAATGATAGGGAGAGTAAGTGGAGACTTTTGCTAAGTTCTCAAGCGTAAGTTATTCCTCTAAATGTTGTTCTATGTAATCGAGCACCTTAAAAATGTGTATGCGTCCATTTTTTAAAACAATTGTTTGTCCAAACATTTTAGACAAGCTTACGTAAGATATAGAAGAGAAGAGGATGTTTGATATATTCTCTTTTCTAGTTTCTCACAAAGGGGGGAACTATCTTGTTAACTGGAATGCACCATTGGTTATCTTCTAAGAAAAAGAAGAAAAAGAAGAAAAAGAAGAAAAAGAAAAAACATGATTCCTGATTCGAAACCTGTATAGTGTGAAAAACAAAAAAAACCGGGGCTTCCTCCGGTTTTTCCTTTACATAATTCAATGTCTTCAATGGAAAATTTTCCCCATCTGGATATCTATCCAAACAAATTCGGACAACCCTCATATATTATTAGAAAGGGGAATCAATCATTGTCTACCCTTTGTTAATGTTAAGGGGGAATATCATTGTATATTCGAAATAGGATTCCTGGCGAAGATGATCCTTATTTAATTGATATGGTTGTTGATAATTTCAAGGTGAAAAAAGAAACGATTCGGGCTATATTAAAACACGCAAATGAAGTTCTTATTGTTTGTGATGAAGACGATCAAATCGCAGGCTTTGTATCCTATCGCTTTAGATTAGGCGATATGGTGTATGTCGATTATGTTGTTCTCGATGACAAACATCAAGGAAAAGGAATAGCGAGCTCTTTTCTGCCGGTCTTTGAGAAGCATTTATTAAACCAAGGTATACGAAAAGTCTTCGGAACAGTAGATGAGGACAACCGGGAAGCACTACGACTCTTTTTACGTTGGGGATTTAATGTTATGGGACAATTAGGATCAAGTATTATCATAGAAAAACAGCTAACTTCACATTATGAAAAAAATGGACAACCTGTCGCTAAAGAAAATAATGTAAAAAGGCTCAATACGCCTCCAATACTTGGTGGTCGTTAAGAATTCTAATTAACTTTCATCTAAAAACACCTTATCCAGCTTACAGGATAAGGTGTTCTTTCATTCGTTTTATAATTTTTTTAATAAAGCTTGTCTTATCAATCTGCAGATTCAGATGAGTCCGTTCTTCTTCTTAGTTTCTTTGGTGGGCGGCAAATTTCACAATCACAATCGAAAAATGATTTATGCGGATTATTGATGCTGCATTCACGCGTATGATCCTGTTTTGGACAGCTGCAGTCACTGTGAGATAAACCACAAAGCGGGCAATCACTCAATTCATATCACCCCCTGTTTCTCCATCTTCTATTCTATGAAAGGAACCTTCATATGGATACTTAATTAAATAGATTCCTTATAAATTTGAGTAATAGAAAGGTCATAAATTTGTTGTTTTATAAACAATAAGGTCAATAAGCTCAAGAAAGTGAAAATTTGAGGAACGGACGCGTATTTACAAAATAAATGAGTACCGCAGAAGCAAAACCGACGATGAGATTCGGCGCTTATCAATAACAAAAAAGCTGACTCTAAGGCATTTTTTTTATTCCTTTGGCCAGCTTCTATAATTATTTCATATATTAAATCAATGTCCTGCTCCAATTTCATCCACATGCTTTACGTGCTTTTCATTCATCATTATAAAGACGACTGATAGTAAAACAAACCCTGCACCAACGAAGAATGGCACATGCGGATTGAAAATTTCCGAGAGTTTTCCTGCCATAAACGGTGCGACTGCTCCACCTAAGAAACGCAAGAAACTATAAGCTGCAGATGCAGTAGAACGTTCAACTGGTGCTGCATTCATTACGGCTGTTGTAATCAGTGTGTTGTTGTTGCCTAACATTGCCCCTGCCAAAATAACAGCTGCAATTACAACCCATTGTGTAGAAGTCCAGATTCCCATAACAGCTAAAAGCACAGCGAATAAAAAAAGCATGATACAAATAGATTTTATCGTTCCAAAACGAAGTTGAAGCATTGGTGCCATGAATACCGAAGTAACCGCTAGCAAGATTCCCCATCCTAAGAATACAAACCCTAAACCATGCTCATCTAAATTCATCACAAATGGAGAATAGGCTAACAATGTAAAGAAGCCAAAATTATAAAGAGCTGCTGTGATACCAAACACGAACAATGAACGGTGTTTCAGTGCACGAAACGGATCAAGCAATGACGATTTTGTTTTTGCTGTATTCGTTGGTTTCTGCGCTGGCATTAAAACAGAGAGTCCGATAAATGCAATGACCATAAGTGTCGCTACTCCCAAAAATGGTCCTCTCCAAGTCATTGCACCTAACCATCCTCCTAAAAGCGGGCCCACAGAAATTCCGAGCCCGATCGCTGCTTCGTACAGGATGATGGCTCTTGCTGTTCCACTTTTAGACAGAGATACGATCGCCGCTAATGCTGTGGCAACAAACAATGCGTTTCCAAGGCCCCAGCCCCCTCTAAGTGATACAAGCGTCCATATATCGTTGGAAAGACCTCCAAGCGCTGAAAAAACAGCAATAATTAAGATACCAGAAAGCAGTGTCCATTTTATTCCGATTCTCCCTGAGATCCAGCCTGTAATAAGCATTGCTATTGCCATTACTGCGTTATAGCTCGTAAAAAGCAAGGTTACTTCACTGTGAGATGCGTCTAACTGTTCGGCTAGTGCCGGGAGGATTGGATCAACTAGACCGATTCCCATAAAAGCAATGATACAAGCAAAAAAGACAGCCCACACCGCTTTTGGCTGTTTAAGCAGACTTGCCTCGTCCTCTACAAGGGATGCAGGCTGTTCCTCTGCATGTGCTGCATTTTGAGATAAAGATGACATAATAAAATTACCCCTTTTCATATAAAGAATTTATTTATTTTATTCACTTTATTTATTATTGTATGATACAACTATAATATTGTATGATACAACTGCATGTTATGTCAACATTAAAAATTAAATAAAAAGACAGTGAATTGACAATTCTTTTCGATAAGCTATCATGCTATATAGAAAGTATTTTGTGAGGTGTATGTTTTACAATGAATGCAAAATCAATAGAAACGATACAATTTGAAATGGCTACCCTAGTTCGTTATATAACTTCTGTCTCATCCGATAAAAATGGAAAGCTTGACCGATCAGGATACCTTTTACTGCATCGTTTAGCCTCTCAAGGTCCCACTGGAGTCAAGACATTAGCGAACGAATTCCATCTGGACATTTCAACGGTAAGCAGACAAGCGTCCTCTCTTGAACAAAAGGGATATGCATCTCGAATTCCTGATCCAACTGACCGCAGAGCTTACTCTTACCAAATCACGGAAATCGGTATAAAAGAATTAGCTGCTTATAAAAAGGAACGAATAGCCAAAGTGGAGAATTTACTTAATGGATGGTCTGAAGAAGAATGTGAGATGTTTGGACAGCTGCTGAAAAAGTTTAACAGCTCTTTTAGCTAATATACGGAAAAGGTGATTTTCTTTCATGAAAGCCTTGTTTCAATTCGCTTATTTACAGGCATTATCGTGCATTTTCCCTGTTATCATCTTTTTAACATTAGCCGTATCGAAGTTTTATCCCGTCCCATTTCTGCCCCGGTATGACTTCATTCTTTTGATATGTCTCATTTCACAAGCTTTTATGTTATTGGCAAAACTAGAGACCGTTGATGAACTGAAAGTCATTTGCATGTTTCACGTAATTGGACTCGCATTAGAACTTTTTAAAGTACATATGGGTTCCTGGAACTATCCAGAAGAAGGATATAGCAAGTTTTATGGGGTTCCTCTCTACAGCGGTTTTATGTATGCAAGCGTGGCAAGTTATATCTGTCAGAGCTGGCGCCGGTTAAATCTGCAGATTAAAGGATGGCCGTTACCTGTATATGTCTACAGTATCTGTATTTTAATCTACCTTAATTTTTTTACACATCACTTTCTCTTTGATTCAAGATGGATCCTTATCTTTCTTCTTTTTCCTACTTTTTATAAAACAGTCGTTTATTACGAAATAAATAAAAAAGTCTATAAGATGCCGATCATACTTTCCTATCTGCTTATTGGATTCTTTATTTGGATTGCCGAAAATATCAGTACCTTTTTTGGAGCGTGGCAATATCCAAATCAAGAAAAAACATGGTCATTCGTTCATCTCGGGAAAATAAGCTCCTGGTTCCTGCTGGTGATCATCAGCATTATTATTGTGGCTCAGCTGAAAAGAATTAAAGAAAATCAAACCGACGATTACCCATTGCCTTTCGATCATAAGAGCGAACTGACTCAAAAGTGAAAATAACCACTTTTGAGTTTATTTTATGGCTATTTTCGAAATCATTGTTGCTCTTAGAAGTGGTTGATTTCCGTTCCAGGTTCTCACTTTCCGTGAGGGATAAGGTGAGCTTGCTAATTGCACCTACTGTGTCTAATCTGACCCGCTGGTCCTAGCCTGAGTCTCAAATCTTGCACTGCAATCAACTTGTCAATGAAGGCTCTTTAAAAAACAGACTAAAAGTAACACTCTTTTAGGAAAGAGAATTGGTGCAGGAAAACCTGCATGCCAGCCCTGAGCTCATGAACGCTTTACGAAAAGAAAAATGGCCCGTTGTAAAATATGATTGAGTAAAGCTAAAAGAAGGATACCGATCATTTTCGGTATCCACTCATTTTTTACTCTATTTCTTTTAAAAGCTCATAAGCTTCTTGTTTCGTATTCACTTTTAACAATTTTTCTCTAAAACTTTCATCCATAAGTTTTCGTGACAGCATCTGCAGGATTTTTAAATGCTCATTTCCTTCACTCTTTTTAGGAACCGCAATCATAAATATCAATTTTGCTTCTGTTCCGTCTAAGCTGTTCCAGTCCACTCCATCCCGCTTTATACCGAACACAACAGCCGGTTTTTTAACAGCATTTGTTTTACCATGCGGTATTGCTATATTCATTCCGATTCCTGTAGTGCTCTCATTTTCTCGGTCCAGAATAGCTTGTTTAAATGCTTCCTTGGAATTTAATAAACGAGCAGCATCTATTTTTCCAATCATTTCATCCACTACTTGGTCACGTGTTTCTCCCGATAGATCAATATCAATCAGGTCAAGGGAAGTGATGTCAGTAAGCTTCTGAATCTCTTGTTCCTTTTTGAATGTTTCATGTGGAACATTTTGCTTTTTCTCTTCATTTACAGGCTCGTCTTCAGTCTCAACGTCCTTTTTAAGTACATGAATCATAGCTGCTGTCACAAGGACTCCTGCAATTACTGCAATAAAGAACATCAGCACATGATCTACAGCACCTAATACAGCAACAATTGGTCCGCCGTGAGCTACTCTGTCCCCTACATTTCCCAGCATGGCTATGACTGATCCCGTCATGGAACCGACCATAATACTCGGTATAACACGCAATGGATCTTGTGCTGCAAACGGAATAGCACCTTCTGTAATTCCAAATAACCCCATTGTGAAAGCTGCTTTTCCAGCTTCCCGTTCAGTCTGCCGGAATTTTCTTTTACTCAAGAAAGTAGCTGCACCCATTCCGATAGGAGGGATGCAAATCGCGGCTGCAATAGGACCCATGATTTCGTAGTTTCCTTCTCCAATCATGGCAGACCCAAACAGAAAGGCTACTTTATTCACAGGCCCCCCCATATCAAAGGAAATCATTGCGCCTAAAATCAGGGCTAATAACAAAGAACTGCTGCCCTGCATGCCAGCTAACCATGTTGTCAGCACCTCAAACACTTTAGCTACAGGTGCACCAATAACAAAGATAAATGCTAATCCAACAATAAGTGATGACAATACCGGAATGATAATAATCGGCATAATCGGCTGAACAGCACTTGGTACTTTTAACTTCTTTATCGCTAATGCAACATAACCGGCAAGGAAACCGGCGATAATTCCTCCCAGAAAACCAGCTCCCGCTTCACTTCCATAAAAGCTTCCGGTCGCTGCAATATACCCGCCGATGATTCCCGGAGCCAGTCCTGGACGATCAGCGATACTATAAGAAATGAACCCTGCTAAAATCGGAATCATGAACGTAAAGGACGCGCCTCCGATCATCTCAATCTTTTTCCAGAACGAGTCATCTGGTATGACGATGCCACCTGGCGTTTTGTCTCCGCCCAGCGTAAGTGCGATCGCGATTAAAAGTCCGCCAACAACAATAAAAGGAATCATATACGAGACGCCATTCATGAGATGCCGGTAGATCGGATTTTCCTTTTTATCTTTTTTATTATCATAAGAAGCCCCTGAGTTCGATTGATAAACAGGAACATCACCATCCATTATTTGCTGAATAAGATGTTCAGGTTTTCTAATTCCCTCTTGAACACCCGTCACCAGCAGTTTTTTTCCATTGAATCGATCTTTATTTACTGTTTTATCAGCAGCAATGATGATACCGTCCGCTTCTTGAATGTCCTTTTCCGAAAACTCATTCTCTACCCCTATAGAACCTTGAGTTTCAATCTTCATCTGAACGCCTAAACGGTCCGCTGCTTTTTGAATATTTTCTGCCGCCATGTAAGTATGGGCAATTCCATTTGGACAAGATGTTATCGCTAAAATTTTCATAAAATCCTCCTTGAACTCGGATAGTGGAAGCGTTTAAAAATCTCCTTTCCATAAGCATTCGTATTTTAATAAAGATTTCTGAAAACAAAAAGAGTACAGGTTTATTTAACCTATACTCTCTTTGCCAGTCCTATTAATATTATTGAGCTGTATAACCGCCATCGATGACGATGGCTTGTCCTGTTACACTTTTCGCTTTATCGCTTGATAAGAACATTGCATAATCCGCGATCTCACTTACGTCCAATAAACGTTTTTGTGGAACTAATGGATAAATAACCTCTTCAAGTACTTTTTCTAAAGAAACGTTTCTTGTTTTCGCTAGATCTTCCATCTGACCGCGTACTAACGGTGTGTCTACATATCCAGGGCAAAGAGCGTTAACTGTAACGCCATGTGCAGCTGATTCTAATGCCGCCACCTTCGTAAGACCGATAACACCGTGTTTTGCACTGTTGTACGCCGCTTTACCAGCAAAACCAATTAATCCGTTGATGGAAGAAACATTGATGATACGTCCGAAAGATTGCTTCTTCATGATTGGAAGTACATGCTTTGTCGCGATGAATGGAGCAGTAAGCATGATTTTGATCATCAATTCAAATTTCGCTGTAGGAAATTCTTCGATTGGAGATACATGCTGAAGACCAGCATTGTTGATCAAAACGTCGATTCGGCCATATTTTTCATGTGCTGTCTCAATCATATTTTTGATATCTTCTTCACTTGTTACATCTGCTTTAAGACCCATTGCTTCAAAGCCAAGTGTTCTAAGGCCTTCAGCAGCTTTTTCGACACCTTCAGCATTTAAATCAGTAAGAACAACTTTGCTTCCGTTTTCAGCAAACATTTTTCCGATTTCAAAACCAATACCACTAGCAGAACCTGTAATCACTACTACTTTATTTTCAACCATTTCGAAACACTCCTTCTGTTTTTTAGATAATCCCTATACTAGCCATAATAATTCCAACAATTACTGCAATTGTTGGAATAACAAGACCAACCATAAATACATCCTTGTAACAGTCCTTGTGAGTGACTTTCGTTACTGCAAGGAGAGTCAACAATGCCCCATTGTGCGGAAGTATAGACGCACCTGAAGCGACAGAAGCCATTCGGTGGAAGGCTTCTGGACTAATACCAGTTGATTGTGCTAAATCATAATACGTGCCGCCCAAAGCTTGTAATGCTATACCCATTCCGCCTGAAGCAGATCCGGTAATCATTGCCAAAATCTGAATAACCAAAGACTCTGAAACAAGAGGATTGCTCGAAATACCTAACAGCATTTTTGTGATATGGGCAAACTCGGGAACACTTGTTACTACTGCACCAAACCCAACGGCAGCACTTGTGTTCATTATAGCCATTACCGAACCTTTTCCGCCTTCGTTAATGGATCCAATGAACTTTTTGTATTGCTTCACATTTATTAAAAGGATGGCCGCGATCCCTGCTAATAAAGACGGAATCGGCTCTAATTTAAATAAGTTCAGCAAAATAACTACAATCGCTAGTGGTGCAAGAGAAAGAATCCAGTTTGGTAATTTCTCATTCTCAGTACTTTCTTTTTCTTCTCCTGTATCCGCTTCTTTAAAATGAATACCCGCAGCCGTCATCTTCTTCTCTCTAAACGTGAGCCAGAAATAACCGCCCACCGCCATAATTAAAGTAGCTGCGATTCCAATAAAAGAACCTGCCATCGGTGTGGTTTTAAACGAATTCATAGGAATCAAGTTCTGAATCTGCGGTGTCCCAGGAACTGCCGTCATCGTGAAGGTGAATGCCCCTAAAACGATTGTCGGAGCAATCAGCGTTCTGGAAATATTCGCTTTCTTAAATAACGCTACTGCGATCGGATAAATGGCAAACACAACGACGAACAGGCTGACACCGCCATATGTTAGAACAGCTGATGCAACCAATACGCCTAATATTGCACGCTTTTCTCCGATAAACTTAGTAATTTGAAAAGCAACCGATTTAGCAGCACCCGTATCCTCCATGAGCTTTCCAAAGACCGCTCCAAGCAAGAAAATTGGGAACCATTGTTTTGCAAAGTTCACAAAACCGGTCATATACGTATTTGTATATGCATCCATGAGATCAAGGCCGCTCAACATCGCAACTATCCCAGCTACGATTGGTGCCACCCAAATGATAGACCATCCCAAGTAAGCAAAGAACATAAGAAGTGCTAGACCTATCAAGATACTAACCAATGATGTATCCTCCTTTTAAAACGAAGAGTCCGCTTACAACTTTTCGCGTTTCACAATTTCGAAATAAATAACGAATAAAAAATAGTTTCTTTTTACGAAAAGAAATTTTACTCTTATGTTTTAAATAAGTAAAATGAATTAAAACTATAAGTAGTATGCAATAAAGTTATAGGAAGAGATGGGAGCTTTTTTACAATGGATATACGTCAATTAACTTATTTTAACGAGGTAGCAAAATACAAAAGTTTTACTAAGGCATCTAATGTTCTTCATTTATCCCAGCCGACACTGAGCAAAATGGTAAGGAGCTTAGAAGGTGAATTGGATATTGAGCTCATCGACCGATCTGCAAGGCAAATCGAATTGACTGAAGCTGGTGAGATTGTTTATGAGCAAGGAAAAATGATTTTAGAGTCATTGGATAACTTGTCTGCCAATCTATATGATCTTATGAATCTAAAGAAAGGGAAGATTAAGATCGGGATACCTCCGTTGATCGGTTTTTTATTTTTTCCCCGGATTATTAAAGAATTCAAAAAGCAGTACCCGAATATTCAATTACATCTTATTGAGCACGGAGCAAACAAGGTTGAGCAAGAAGTCAGTGATGGTTTACTGGACCTTGGAGTGGTTGTTCTGCCGATGGACGAAGGAGAATTTGATATCGTTTCTTTTATTTCAGAGCAGCTCATGCTCTTTGTTCATGTTTCTCATCCTTTATCAGAAAAGGAAAACGTGGAAATGAAGGATCTACAAAAAGAGTCCTTTATCCTTTTTAGTGAGGGGTACGCACTGCATGACCGGATCATCCAGGAATGTTCCAATGCCGGATTCATCCCGCAGATTGCTTATGAAAGCTCTCAATGGGATTTTATTAGTGAAATGATTGCAGAAAACCTAGGTGTTTCTATTTTCCCTGAATCGATTGAAAAAAGAGTAGATAAAACCATCATCAAAGCTATACCGATAGTAAACCCAATCCTTCCTTATAAACTCGGAGTCATCAAAAAGAAAGGAAAGTACGTGTCATACGCAACACGTGAATTTATAAGGATGCTTCCACAGTTTCCAAAATAATTAATTATAACTAAATTGCATAGTTTGAATAAGTTATATGTATTTTACGCATGATAAAACCTGGGTTATAGTGGTTCCTAAGACGAAATAAATTTATTAGGAGGCGCTATTAATGGAGAATAACCGATATAAAAACGGCCTGGATAAATTAATGGAATACACTTTAACAGATAACAACGACATCTCTACACACTTGAAAATATCAGAGGATCTGGAAGATATAGCACCAGATGTAGCCAAGTACATTATTGAGTTTGCATACGGCGAGATCTACTCGCGCGCGGGATTAACAAATAAACAGCGTGCACTGGTTACAATCTCTTCCCTTGTCACACAAGGAACTGAGCCGCAGCTCGAACTTCATATTAATACAGGTTTGACAGCAGGCTTAACAAAAGAGGAAATCGTTGAAAGCATTACTCACTTAATTCCATACACAGGGTTTCCGAGAGTATTGAATGCCTTAACTGTTGCGAAGAAAGTTTTTACGATGAGAAAAGAAGGAGATGTTCCTAAAGCTCACTAATCGAACAAAGAAAGAAGAAGCCTGTTTGAATAACATGGCTTCTTTTTTTAATGAAGATTGCTTTTTAAACAACTGTTTCGTATAGATGTGAAGTATCCTTCATCTCCAATAAATGTGCTGCACTTTTTTCCATAACAGCAATGACTTTATCAGATAACGCATTGCCAAAGCTAAAACGCTTAACGCCTAATTCTTTTAGTTTTTTACCATTTGTAAGTCCGGGCAATGATAAAACATTTAGAGGGACTTTAAACGCTTGAACCATTTCATGAATCTCCTCGTAATCGGTTAAACCAGGAACAAAGATACCACTTGCCCCGCTCTCAATGTAAGCTTTTGCTCGTATAATCGTTTCCTCAAATGGAGCTTCTCTTTGAAAATATGTATCAATTCTTGCATTAACATAGAAATCCTTAAAACCGTGATGATCAAGAGAGGACCTTATTTTTGATAAAAGATCAGCGTGTACAGCTATCTCTTTCAAACCTTTTTGCTGCTTCATTGAATCTTCAATATTAATACCAGCTACACCAATGTCAGCCGTTCTTAAAACGTTCTGAACAATGGTTTCTGCGCTTTCTCCATAACCTGCTTCTATATCAGCAGAAACAGGGATTTTCACATGAGTTGCAATGGTTTTAATAATATCTAAATGTCTATTAAAATCAATCAATTCTCCATCTGCAAAACCTAGTGAGTTTGCAATTCCCCAACTCGTTGTACCTATTGCTTTGAATCCCATTTTTTCAAGAGTTAATGCCGACAATAAATCCCATGCATTTCCTAACATTAATATTTCTTCTGAATTGTGAAGCCTATTAAATTCCTGAATTTTGTTCATTTTAACCCCTCCAATATTTGTTACCTTATTTTAACAAGAGGGGAATGGTCTTTTCGTCCTCAATCTTGCTCTTATAGTCTGTTAAAAGGAGGCTCAACTATTTCCAAAAGCAACAAAGATTGAGAAAAAATAGCCCAAAAAAAGAAGCTGCGATAAGCTTCTTTAGTACGTACGATAAGATTAAAGTGTAATTATATCTTTTTAACAAACTCCGATTTTAACTTCATGGCACCGAAACCATCGATTTTACATTCAATATCATGATCCCCGTCAACTAAACGAATTCCTTTTACTTTAGTACCAATCTTAATAACGGATGAAGTTCCTTTTACTTTAAGGTCTTTGATTACAGATATAGAATCGCCATCATTTAAGACATTTCCATTGGAATCTTTAACGATTTTCTGATCGCTGCCCGTTTCTACATCTGTTTCTGAACTCCACTCATGCGCACATTCAGGACAAACAAAAAGGCTTCCATCCTCATATGTGTATTCGGATTTGCACTTTGGGCAGTTTGGTAAGTTAGACATTATTTATTTCCTCCGTTTTTATTAACGAAATTAGATCATTCATTAATCATTTTGTATTTGGTGCATATGGTATACTTTTTATGAATCTTATAGTGTTGGTGATTGAAATGCCTTATTTATTTTTACTGATCATTCTTTCCGTTTGTCTTGTTATCTTTATCACTTTGAAAAAAATTCATGTTAAAACCTCTTCAATGGCTGCAGTCATGTCTTTAGGGATTATGATTCAAGGGGTTTTATTAAACTACTTTGGAAAACCATTTTTTCTAAGTGTTTTTGGTAAATTATTAAGCATTATAAATCTAGCTTTGTGGCTCGCTTTTATTTTATCTTTTTTTATGGTTTACGCTGGCGGAAAGTTTAAGGAGTTACATTATTCCGATCGAATAAATCGTTTTGGAATAGGAACATGGATTGCAGGAACGTCCATTAGTACGATTTTGATTTATAAACAGTTTAATCATTTGAGTTTTATCCCTCAAATCATAACATATGTAGATATTGGCATGTGGGTCGTTTATATGTGCTTTTGCTTATATACATTTATTGAGATCTTCCGGACGAAATTATTCAGCAAGGTACATGGCATTCTTCTTTTAACAACAGTCAGCACACAATCTATCGTTCTTGTATCAAATACTGTTTTTGATACATTTCCCTCTCAGTTAAATATTCTATTTCTTATAATCGGGTTTTGTTTTTATTTTATTGGTATCCTCTTTATTTTATATAGATACTGCAAGAATTCTTGGTCAATTGAATTCGATTGGAACAATACAAACTGTATATTACATGGCGCTTTGTCGATCTCTGGAATCGCTTGTATCATTACAGATCTAGTCAATGACAATATCATTGAATGTCTTTGGTTATCAGCATTGATTATTTTTTTATTCGTTGAATCCATTGAGATTTATCGACTCATTAAGCGTATCCAAAAATACGGATTAAAAAGAGGGCTTTTCATTTATGATGTAACTCAATGGGCAAGAATTTTCACATTTGCTATGTTTTATACTTTTACATCTTCCATCAAGACCCATTTAGAAGTGATCGTTTTTTTAAAAAAGGAAATTGTTCATTTCGGTATATGGTTTGTGATTTCTCTGCTGTTTATTGAACTCTTACTTTGCTTATCTTTTAACATTCGAACTTATTTTATAAAAGATAATCGTAATGAAAATGAAGTAACCTCCCACTTTTAATGGAAGATTACTTTTTTGTTTCTATCACTTATGAGTCGTTTTAATATTTTCGAAAGAATTGTTAAATCAATCGAATCAGCTGGAATAAAAGAGAAGAAGCCGGAGTTTTGATTCACCCTGGCTTCTTTTTAAATATCAAATAATTCCTGCTTCTCTCCAGAATGAGAGCTCACTGGTTGAGACGTTAAGCAGTTCTTTTAGTATCTCTTCCGTATGTTCTCCCTTTTCCGGAGAAGGGACCAATTCCTCTGCCCCGATCCCACTGTGCATCCTTACATAACCGTTTGCATTTATCTGTCCTTTTTCCAAGAAATAAGGGTGTCTTGAAAGTTCTTCTGCTTCAAGAACAGGAACCAGACAGCAATCTGTCTTAATGCCAAATTCAGTCCACTCCTCCAGACTTCTGCTCCTGAATAATTCAGTCATTTCTTTATAAACGGGATAATCAGACGAAATGCTCTTAAACTGAAAAGGGATCCAGTCCAGTCTACCAACACCATGGCAAAAATTACTCCAAAATTTTGCCTCTAATGCTCCGAGACTTACAAACCGCCTATCACTTGTTTCATAGAGTGCGTATGAAACGGTATTCCCATTTAAAACCTCGATTCCATTGCCAATGCCCGATTCTTTTTCAACCAAAACATGATTGACCATAAACGTGGCCATTACTTCCGTTATAGAAATAGAATGATAGCTTCCTTTACCGGTTAATGCGCGTGAGACCAAGCCTGCTAAAATCCGTTCGTTGGCAGCTATACCACCAATAAAGTCAGCAAACGTATTGGAAGGATGAATCGGACGGCCATTATCATCTTTCAGTTGGGCAAGCGCCCCGCTTAACGCCAAATAATTAATATCATGACTACCGAGTTCGCTCAGCATACCATCCTGACCAAACCCTGAAATAGAGCAATAAATCATTTTCGGATTTACTTCCATAATGTGCTCATAGCCAAGGCCGAGTTTTTTCATCACACCCGGGCGGAAACTTTCAATCAGCACATCTGACTCGCGAGCAAGTCGAAGGGCAATTTCCCTGCCTGATTCTTGTTTCAGGTTAAATGTTATACTCTTTTTTCCACGGTTATTTGCTTCAAACACAATTGCTTTATTATTGCTTTTGGGACCTGCAGTTCGGGCAGGATCGCCGGAAGGGGGTTCGACTTTGATGACTTCTGCTCCCATTTCTGCAAGTCTGAGAGATGCGAAGGGACCCGGCAAATAATGGCTGAAATCAAGAATGCGAACCCCTTTGAGTAACTTGCTTTGGAGCTGCTCAGTATTTTCAGTAAGCATATTTAAACCGCTCCCGGTCCTGGTACTGACAAATTCTCCAACTGTTTACGAAGTATGAATTTTTGAATTTTACCGCTCGCATTTCGCGGAAGCGCCTCAAGAAATACATATTTACGAGGACGTTTATAGTTAGCGATCTGGTCACTGCTTTTGCACCACTCATCAAGTTCTTCTTCTGAGAGAGAGCTCTCTTTTTTTACAACAAACGCTGTTACTGTTTCCCCCCATCTGTCATCCGGCTGCCCGACAACCGCCGCATCGAGGACACCAATATGTGCATGCAGAATATCTTCTACCTCTCGCGGATAAATATTTTCTCCGCCAGATATAATCATATCGTCCACCCGGTCCTTCACCCACAAGTAGCCATCTTCATCCAGAAAGCCGATATCGCCAGAATGATACCACCCCTTGTATAAAGCTTTTTCTGATGCCTCTTCTCTTCGAAAGTACCCTGACATCATACAAGGTCCCTTCACGATAATTTCACCCGTTTCCCCTGACGGCATTATATCGTTAGGATCAGAAGGACCGTTTTCATTTGGACGGACTATACGGATTTCGTGGTTCAAACAAGCCTGTCCGGCTGAGCCTGCTTTTGTCAGCTGATCTTTTTCTCCAAGAAAAGTAATAGCAGGACCCATTTCAGTCATTCCATACGCTTGCACAAGCGATATTCCCAATTGATCGTGGCAGGCATGAACGAGTGCAGGAGCCATTGGAGCTGCACCGTACAAACCAATCTTCAGGCTTTTTATGTCATATTGCTTTAAATCCTCCTGCAAAAGCATGTTCCACATTGTTGGAGCTGCAAAAAGCTTTGTGATCCTTTCTCCTTCTATAAGGCTGAGCACCTTTTTCGGTTCAAATTGATGCAATATGACGTTGCTCGCTCCGACATGAATCCTTGGCAAAAAGGCACAATGCAGTTCAGCACAATGAAACATCGGTGCTGTTACAAGCCCCACATCATAGGAATCAAGCCTTGTTGCTCCAATAATAATTAAACTTTGTTCAACAATCTCTCGATGGGAATGGAGCACACCTTTTGGTCTTCCTGTTGTCCCGCTCGTATACATGATGGCGTATAGATCATCTTCATCAACGGAGACGTTAGGGGGTTCCACAGGTGCCCGTGACACTTTCTGCTGGTAACTCATGGCGTAATCAGGAGTTTCATCGTCTATATACCAAAAAGAAGTGCCCGAAAAGCGGTCTTTGATTGCTTTGACAGTCGGTTCCAAGGCTTTTTCAAATAAAACGACCTTCGGGGCTGCATCCTGAAGAATAAAAGCCACCTCTTCTGCCGTCAGCCGGAAATTGATAGGATTAAAAACAGCTCCGATTTTCGTGCAGGCAAAAAATGCTGTTGCGAGTTCTTCGGTATTAAACAAAAAAGTCGAAACACGGTCTCCCTTAGTCACCCCTTCTATAGCGAGTGCATTGGCAAGCTTATTGACTTCTGTGTTCCATTCTCGGTAGGACAAGCGCAAATTCTTTCTGACATCATAGATCGCCTCTTTGTTAGGAAATTTCTGCACGGTCAAATCAAAAATTCTGCCAATCGTTGTCCCCATGTTAATCCCTCCGATATAGATAGATTTACAACATTCCTGTACACATCAGTCCAGCCGTTCAATAATCGTCGCATTTGCCATGCCGTGACCTTCGCACATGGTCTGCAAACCAAATCTGCCGCCGGTCCGTTCTAGCTCGTGCATCAGTGTTACCATCAGCCTCGAACCGCTTCCTCCTAGCGGATGACCGAGTGCAATGGCACCGCCATTCGGATTCAGTTTCTTTGGATCTGCACCCGTTTCTTTTAGCCAGGCAAGTGCAACGGACGCGAACGCCTCGTTCACCTCAAAAATATCAATTTCTTCAATCGTGAGACCCGACTTTTCCAGTGCCTTTCGTGTCGCTGGAATTGGCCCCGTCAACATCAGTGTTGGATCAGATCCAACGACAACTCGGGTATGGACCTTGAATCGCGGCTTAAGCTCTAGTTCCTCTGCTTTTTCCCTGCTCATCAAAAGTATTGCTGAAGCACCATCACTGATTTGGCTGGCATTCCCCGCATGAATAACACCATTCTCGGTGAACGCAGGTTTTAGATTTCCAAGCGCTTCGAGTGAGGTTTCTTGGCGAGGCCCAGAATCTGTGTTAAATACGTTTCCACCTGCAAGCTGAATAGGAAGGATCTCCCTTTTAAAATAACCCTCCGCCTGTGCACGCAAAGCTTTTTCATGACTTTCAAGCGAAAACTGATCAAGATCTTTTCGTGTGAAGCCATATTTTTCAGCAATCCGCTCTGCCGACAACCCTTGATGGATGACTTCATATCGTTCCTTAAGGGCAGGGCTAAAAGCCGTTCCTTGATAATTAGAACCCATTGGTACACGCGACATGCTTTCCACTCCGCCTGCAATAACAATGTCCATATCTCCGGATAAAATGGCTTGTGCCGCAAAATGGACAGCTTGCTGGCTCGATCCGCATTGACGGTCAATTGTCGTTCCTGGCACTTCGATCGGCAAACCGGCAATCAATGCAGACACCCTTGCAATGTCCCCGGCTTGTTCGCCTGACTGAGTAACACAGCCCAGGATAACGTCTTCGATTAATTTAGGATCTATACCTGAACGGTTCACCAGCTCCTTTAAAACGACAGCTGCCAGATCATCCGGACGAATATCCTTTAAAGCACCATTCCTTCTACCTGTTGCTGTCCTTATACCATCAACAATAACTGCTTCTCTCATCTGCTTTTTCCTCACTTTCTGCTTACTGCAATCCCAGATTTTTCGCGATGATGACTTTCATAATCTCATTTGTCCCGGCGTAGATGCTCGCAACCGGAATGTCCCTGTATCTTCTCGCAATCTCGTATTCTTCCATGTATCCATAGCCGCCATGAAGCTGCATGCACTCTGCAGCAATTCTTTTTGCCGCGTCTGTCAGCTTCCATTTAGCCATCGAAACCTTCGTCACGATATTTTCACCTGCTATATGGTCGGTGATTAAGGAATCTAGGAAAGCTCTACCCATCTCGATTTCAGTAGCGATTTCTGCCAGCTTGAATTGTGTATTCTGAAATTGACTTACAGGGCGTCCAAACGCCTCTCTGCTTTTCACATAGTCGAGTGTCAGCTTGAACATTTCCTCTGCCGCTGCTTGTGCTGCAATAGCCACAACAAGCCTTTCCTGCTGCAGTTTCTCCATCAAATAGACGAAGCCCTTCCCTTCTTCCCCTAGGAGGTTATCCTTATGAACCTTGCAATCTTCGAAAATAAGCTCTGCTGTATCCTGACAATGAAGCCCTACCTTATCGAGCTTTCTTCCTCTTGAAAAACCAGGTGTGTCCCGCTCCACGACTATCAAACTAACTCCTTTATGCTTCGGCTGCGCGTTAAGATCGGTTTTGCATGCCACAATAACGAGATCCGAATGGATGCCATTTGTAATAAACGTCTTTTGACCGTTAAGAATATAATGGTTTCCTTCAAGTTTCGCTGTCGTTTTGATGCCCGCAAGATCAGACCCTGTTCCCGGTTCTGTCATCGCAATAGCGGTAATGATTTCTCCTGTCACACAGCGCGGAAGCCAGCGTTTTTTTTGCTCTTCTGTTCCATAAGCCGTGATATACGGTACGACGATATCGTTGTGCAATCCAATTCCTACAAGCCCTGAACCAACCCGCTCCAGCTCCTCATTAATAACTGCTGAAAAGCCCCAGTCTACTTCGCTCCCGCCGTACTTTTCATCGATATCAGGACATAGAAAACCTTGTTCCCCCATTTTTCTCCAAAAATTACGAGGGATCATTCTGTTTTGTTCCCATTCGTCATAAAAAGGATAAGCTTCTTTTTCTAAAAACTTTCTTAAAGATTTTCGGAATATCTCATGATCATCCGTTATAAAAGAACGCTTCAATTCTGTCACCCTCCCAAAGCTGTTTTTTAATAATCTATGATTTTGTGAGTTCATTCATCTTTTCTCGCAGCTGATATTTTAGTATTTTTCCTGATGCATTACGTGGAAGCTGCTGTTCGATGAAAATACGTCTCGGTACTTTATAGCCTGCGAGCCGCTGACGGCAAAAGCTTTTTAGTTCCTGCTCGTCAATCTGAGCACCTTCCTTCAATACAATGACAGCAGTGACTGCTTCTCCCCACACTTCATCAGGCAAGCCGATGATCGCCGCATCGAGAATGGCTGGATGCTCATAAAGAAGAACTTCTACCTCTGCGGAATATACATTCTCCCCGCCTGAGATAATCATGTCTTTTTTTCGGTCGACAAGTGTGATATACCCTTCCTCGTCCACAGTTGCCAAATCACCTGTGTAAAGCCAGCCATTTTTTAATGCTGTTTTAGTTTCTTCCGTTTTTTTATAATATTCCTTCATAATTGTTTCTCCGCGGAGGATAAATTCCCCAACAGTGCCGGGTGCGATATCTTCCCCATTTTCATAAACGACACGCGCCTCAGTCAGGAAACCCGCCTTACCGCTCTTGCCAAGATGCTGTTCATGTCCTTTTGGATCGAGTAAAATACCACCAGGACCAGCTTCTGTCAGCCCGCAAAGGTTATAAAACTGATTTGTTTTAAATGCTGAAATACTTTTACGGACAAGTTCTGGCGGCATTGGAGCGGCACCATATCCGCATCTCCTGATGGACGACAAATCAAAATCTGACACATTGGGAACCTGCAGCATGAAATTATACATGGCAGGCACAGCGAAAAGATGGGTAATCTTGTGTTCTTGAATGGCTTCTAGTGCTTTCAATGGATGAAAGTCCCGGTGAATAAAATGACTGCCGCCTAGGATGACGCCTGCGATCATAAACAGGTTCAGCTGTGCCGAATGAAATAATGGGGCTAAGTGGAGGAAGCGTTCATCCTTTTTTAACTCCATATTCACGAGCATGGTGAGGCTGACTTTGAAAATCCTGTCATGATCAAACAGCGCTCCCTTTGGTCTTCCAGTCGTCCCTGAGGTATATAGGATTTCCAGATCATCACTTTCCGAAATATCTACAGCCGGTTCATCCTCATGGTTCGAAAGGATTTGATCGTACGCCAGACTCTCATCCATTGATGGAGTTCCCGCTACAATGATGGATTGTACGCCTGTTCCTTCTTTTGCATTAATTACGGTCTCTTCAAATTCGCTGTCACATATTACGAGGAGAGTGTCAGACTGATTAAAAATATACTGAATTTCACTCGCAGCAAGTCTGAAATTAACGGGCACCACAACTGCTCCGATTTTTGCGGCAGCAAAAAAAGAAATCATAAAATAGTCGGAGTTCTTCATAAAAAGGGCAATCTTCTCCCCTTTTTTAACGCCGAGACTTATTAATCCATGTGCAAGCTTGTTTACGGACCGATTCAGTTCCCCATATGTATATGTCCGCCCTTCACATTCAACCGCAAACCTCTCAGGAAAATTTCGTGCGTTCTGAGCTAAAAAACCGCCGATATGCATTTTCCATCCCCCTCACATAAATTCATTCCTTATTTTTTATGCAATAATTGTGCCAACTTGCCCTTAACGAAAAATAAATACTGCCGGCTCTTTTTACATGATTGGTTGTTTAGTTGTTTGACAGACAAATAAAAAAGTGTCCCGAATATGGACACTTTTACACACTATTGAAGTTGATATTTTCTAATTTTTTCGTATAGACCGGATCTGCTTATTCCTAACATACGAGCAGCCTTTGATTTATTGCCCTTCACCTGCTCCAGTGCTTTTTTTATCGTTTCCAGCTCAGCGTTTTCAACGAGCGTAATCGAACGATCGGGTTTCTTTTCAGGCAGCGTGTTCAGCAAGTAATCAGGCAAATCCTCGAGTTGTATTTTGCCGTTTTCAGCAAAAGTCATCGCCCGCTCCAATATATTTTTCAGTTCGCGTACATTACCCGGCCATTCATAATGAAATAGCGCTTCTTTCACGTCATCTTCTAAGCCAGTTATGGAGGTGCCAAGCATTTGGTTCAGTTCTTCCATCAGTTTTTTTATTAAAAAAGGAATGTTTTCACGCCTTTTCCTTAGTGGAGGAACTTGCAGTGAAATGACATTTAAACGGTAATATAGATCCTCCCTGAACGTTCCGTCACTCACCATCTCTTCTAAATGGCGGTTCGTAGCGGCAATGATTCTTACGTCCACATGGATTTTTTTTGTTCCTCCAACCCTGTAAAACTCCCGCTCCTGCAGCACCCTTAAAAGCTTAGCTTGAAGTGCCACAGACATGTCTCCAATTTCATCAAGAAACAGCGTTCCTCCATTTGCGAGATCAAACTTTCCGATTTTGCCCTTTTGCCTCGCACCTGTAAAAGCCCCTTCCTCATAGCCAAAAAACTCTGATTCGAGCAGCTCCTCTGGTATGGCAGCACAGTTGACAATCACGAATTTACCGTTGCATCTGGCACTGCTATTATGGATCGCATGAGCAAAAAGCTCTTTTCCAGTCCCGCTTTCCCCCCGAATAAGCACGGTTGAACGCCCCTTTGCTGCCTTTGCAGCACTTCCTTTCAGCTTTTCCATATACGGGTCTGCGCTCCAAATATGATCCCATGTAAACCGGGCCGATTCTGATTGATTGTATTGCTGGTGATAATAGTTCGCCTTATGTTCGGCCCGCTGCAGCTTTTTAAACAGTTCACTGACTTCATTCAGCTGCCTGAACATCACTTTCCCTAAAGCACCTATAACCTTATCTCCTTCTTTGATCGGGATGCGCTGGACGATATATTTAATGCCTTTCATCTCCATCAATTCGCTGATCTCTGCAGCGTGTGTTTTGTACACTCTGTTTAATTGTATGTGTGGCACTATTTTATTGACAGGTTTCCCAAGCAAGTCCTTTTCCTGTAGGTTGAATAGATCCAAAAACGGAGGACTCACCATTTGGATACGTTCATGTTCATCCGTCATGATGATGCCGTCATAGGCAAATTCAAGTGCCGTTTCCAGCGATTTTTTCAGCGTTTTGACCGTTTGCAGTTCTGATGCCATCTTTTCAATTTCGGACGTATCTCTAAAAAGAACGATGTAACCTTTTCCTTGTTCGCTGGAATGATAAGAGGAGACGGTTGCAACGGTTTTTACAGCTCCAGCTGCAAACGAAATGATTTCGTCTTCTCCAGAAAATATCGTTTTTAACTCTGTAAAAACGGTGTCCGCTTTCTTCCTGACAATATTCTCTTCTTTTATCCCAGTCATATCCTGTAATTTAGGATTCATGAAAAAGATTCTTCTATCTTGATCAGTCAGCATAACACCTAAATTGGAATGTTCCAAAATAGTCTCCAGCTGATTTTTTAAGGAATTTACTGAATCAAGCAGTGACATCACCATATCGGTTTTTGTTAAAATGCCTGCTACAGTCCCATCTTCATTCAAGACGACTCCCGTTCCGACTTTACTGGATTTTACTCTAATCTCGATCTCATCAGCAGGTGTATGAATCTCAATCGTTTCAACATGACGCTTTATGTATGTGCCTATGGCTGTCGATAAATCACATCCATCTGTTAACATCCGGAACAGACAGCTTCTTGTAAAAACACCGACTGGCTGTCTTTTTTCATTCATCACAGGAAGAAGGTTCCACTTTTTTTGATACATCAGCTCAATTGCTTTCAACAATGTGATTTCTTCTGTGACTAAAAAATCAATTTCCGTCATGATGTCTCTAAGTTCCACGTCACCCACCTCCATATCACTGCTTTTATTTTACCAATGTTTTTTGAATTTTCTAACTCTATTCAATAAAATTGTAGATTGTGGTCATAATCCAACGAGTTTTACACTTAATTCAACGGGTTTTTGCAATAATCCAACGAGAAGTTGTAATAATCCAACGAGTTTTCTTCATAAACTCCCGAGTCGACAAAAAAATACAAATTTCGATAAGTTCCACAACATAAAAAAACATGACCCCAATATTTAAGAGTCATGCTGTCAAATATATTCTTAAATAAAGAGCTTATCTCGGCTGCATTCGTATTGCACCATCGAGCCGGATGGTCTCTCCATTTAGCATTGGGTTCTCTACAATACTCTGTACGAGTTGAGCGTATTCTTCCGGAAAACCCAATCGAGAAGGGAAAGGAACCATCTTCCCTAGTGATATACGCGCCTCTTCAGGCAGCATTTCAAACATTGGTGTATGAAAAAGTCCTGGTGCTATTGTCATCACCCGCACGCCAAATCTGGCAAACTCCCTTGCAAGCGGAAGTGTCAGCCCGACAACTCCGCCTTTTGATGCGCTATAGGCAGCCTGGCCAATCTGCCCTTCAAATGCAGCCACAGAAGCCGTATTAACAATAACGCCTCTTTCACCATTTGCATTTTCCGAGTTTTGCATCATACTTTCTGCGGCGAGGCGGCAAACATTAAACGTACCGATCAGGTTGACTGAAATTACTTTCGAAAAAAGATCCAGACTGTGCATCCCTTTTTTTCCAAGCACTTTTTCAGCAATACCGATTCCAGCACAGTTTACCGCGGCATTAATAGAACCCATCTGATTGATTGCTGCATCGATTGATTTCTTTACACTTTCTTCGTTCGTCACATCCGTTTTCACAAAAGAAACAGCTGAACCAAGCTCATTTGCTAAACTTTTTCCACGCTCTTCAGAAAGGTCAAAAATAACTGCCTGACCGCCATTTTCAATAATTCTCCTGATTGTTGCCTCCCCAAGTCCAGAAGCGCCGCCTGTTACAATAGCCTTACACTCTTGAATGTTCATCATCATCCCTCCCACCTGACAAAGATGCAAGTTTTGTGCCAATAGAAAAAGACAGGATTAGCCCTGCCCTTCATGTCTAGTGTATGAACATCTTATTCGAATGCTGACCAAAAAATGAACATGTTTTCAAGTTTAAAAGGAGAGATTCCGCCTTAATTCAAACTAATTTAAGTAACTATTTATTTTCCAAACCTTTTGCGATAACCGCATTTCCTGCATAATTCCTCTACCGCTTCTCTTCGTGAAAACCCATCTACAAGGTTATTTGCTCGATCGCCTTCGATAATATCAGCAAAGTGAGCATCATTAATATTTCCAAGGTTAATAACACCTTCACCGTCTAAACAGCAAGGGATAACCGTTCCATTTGCCAAAATACCCGCTTGATTTCGAAGACCATAACAGAACCCTTTTCCATCATCTTCTTCCTCATGCAGTGCAGGCCACTTAAACTCATAATCCTGATTGATGAAGATACGGTCAGCAAGTTTAATGCCGCTTCCTGGAGTAATCTTTTCCTCAATTTTATAATCTAGGCTAAATTCATTTTCAATGATTTCGAGCAGTTCGCGATTTCGCTGTTTTTCAAGGTTCGTAGCATTGTCAGGCGTGAGGTTCCATAGCCTTAGTGAAACAATCAGCTCTGATTGACTCGTTGCTTCTTTAATAAAAGAAAGAACGCTCCTCACATAGCCTTCCTTATCCGTAGAACTCGTACCGACATGGCCATCAAAGCTATGAAGGGAAAAATTCATCTGTCTAAGTGCTGGTTTGTTTAATAATTTGTGTCTATTTTTATTAATCAGTGTTCCATTGGTCGTAATATTAACTTTAAATCCTTTTTCATGACTTAAATCTAATAACTGATCTATTTTAGGATGCAGCAGCGGCTCACCTTTTACATGCAAATATATAAAATCTGTATGAGGTTTGATCTGGTCCAACCTCTTAGAAAAATCCTCTAAAGAAATGAACTGTTTCTGCCGTTCAGTGGGCGGGCAGAAATGACATGCGAGATTACATATGCTTGTGATCTCTAAGTAAAACTTCTTAAATTTTTTCAATCGTATATCCTCACTTCTATAACTACTTAGAACTGGATGAATTATTGTTCTGTCCCTATTACAGCACAATTTTTTATAAATGGGAATGTGTATATTTGTGAAATCAAGACCAAAGTCTGCTGGGAAAACAAGGATTTTCCTCTTAAAATTTTTTTGTGGTATGATATTTAAATTGCTTATATTTATTCCCTGCATCTAGAAAAGAGGTATTTATGCACGACACAGAATTATCCAAACGGCATTGGCTGCTTATCTCAACCCTTACTTTACTAACATTTGTACTCGGGACTAGCGAATTTGTTATCGTCGGAATCTTAACCGATATTTCCTCTGGTCTTCATATTACTAACGCAAAAGCTGGTACGCTTGTTTCAGCGTTTGCTATTACTTTTGCCATTGCCACACCAATCGTGATGTCAGCAACAAGTCATTTTCCAAAGCGAAAATGGATGTTGTTTTTAATAGGAGCGTTCATCATCCTGAATGCTTTATGTGTGATTTCAACGAGCTATACCATACTTCTTTCACTTCGGATGGTAACCGCCATTGTGACAGGAGTCTTAATCTCTCTTGCTATGATCGTTGCAAGTGAAACGATGCCACCTGAGAAACGTGGACTTGCGATTTCATTTGTTTTCGGTGGTTTTACAATGGCAAATGTTGTTGGCGTACCGATTGGCACAGTTATCGCTGAATGGTACGGCTGGAATGCAACCTTTATGTTAACAACCGTATTTGGTGTTATCGCCTTTTTGGCCTCTTACTTTCAATTGCCACATATGAAAAGTCAGCATCGCAGTTCGATGCGTGATCAATTTTCTTTGTTGACACACCCGCGGATTTTAATGGCATTTTTCATTCCTTCTCTTGGATTTGGAGCGACCTATGCGGTGTTTACGTATCTTGTTCCGATTCTAAAAGAAATGGAAGCACCAAGCCGTTCAATTAGTTTGATTTTGTTTGCCTATGGATTCATTTCCATCTTCAGCAACATTCTCGCTGGAAAAATCGCCAGTCACAATGCGATCGGCCGGCTTCGGTTTGTTTTTCTTGTACAAGCAATCGTTTTGTTCACTTTGTATTGGACGACAAATCATTTTATTATTGGATTGGTTAACATTGGCTTGATGTCGTTAATGGCTATCCTATTAACAACTTCTACCCAGCTTTATCTGATAGATCTTGCCGGTATTTATCAGCCGCAAGCAAAAGGACTCGCAGCTTCACTCATGCCAGTCGCAAGCAATGTCGGCATCGCCTTTGGTTCAGCATTAGGCGGAATGGTTTACCATCAAGGAAATTTAATGAATGTAACATGGGTCGGTGGTTTGGTTGCAATCTGTGCAAGTCTTCTCACTTTCCTAAGTCATCGTTTGGATAAAAAACAATTGAAAACTGCATAGATAATAAAAGAAAAAAGTATCCAGAACGGTGTATTGTTCTGGGTACTTTTTTATGAATGACGAATAAGTGATTATAGTTTACTTTTAATACGATTTACCGTGATATATCTATATGAGTTTTTTAAAAAAAATGAATAGGATAAAACTATTGACTAATTTTTACAATCGAATTACCATAAAAGAGAACGTTCGGTTTCAAAAGTGAGGTTTTTTTATGAGTAAAGGAAAAGAAACTAGAAAAATGATTTTAAGAAAATCAGCAGTAATCTTTAATCAGCAAGGGTTCACGGGATCTTCTATGTCAGATATTATGAATGCTACTGGTCTTGAAAAAGGAGGGATTTACAGGCACTTTAAGAATAAAGATGAACTAGCATTGGAAGCTTTTGAGTATGCTATTGGTGTGTTACGAGATAGATATAGAGCAGCGATAGCTGGAAACAAGTCAGCTGAGGACAAGTTAATCTCAGTGTTATCTGTGTATTCTAATATTGATAAAGAACCACCACTTGAGGGAGGATGCCCTCTTTTAAACACAGCTATCGACACAGATGATACACATCCACTTTTACACAAAAGAGCTCAAGAGGCAATGAATGAATGGTTAAGATTCTTAAAATCTATACTTAAAGAGGGTATTGTATCTGGTGAGTTTAGACCGGATCTAAATATTGAGGATGCTGCAATTTTTTTATCCTCAGCCTTCGAGGGAAATATTATGATGGGGAAATTGTTTAATAATAGTGTTTATGTCCAAAAATATATAAATCAATTAAAACAATATATAGAGTTATGCATCAAAAAATAATTTTTTAACCAAAAGAGACCGTTCGGTTTTTATTTAGAGGAGGGATAAATATGATAAAAACGCAATGGAATGTAGGGATACTACTTTATGAGGGTGTGGATGTACTTGATTATGCAGGTCCATATGAAGTATTTACTCTTTCTGTTTACGAGGAAAAAGATGTACCACAGTTACTAATGAAAGGCTTCAATAAAAAAGAAAAGCCCTTTATTGTTAAAACATTCTCACAATTCGGAGACCTTATTACATCCAATAATGGTCTAAAAGTCAAACCTGACTATAGTTTTGAAAATGTTGATGATCAATTTGATATAGTGATTGTACCAGGAGGGCCCTTATTCTCAATTAAAGAGGTTGCTAAAAATAAAGAGATCCTCAATTGGATTTCCGATTTTCATAAGTCAGGTAAAATGGTTGCTTCAGTTTGTTCAGGTGCAATTTTATTAGCAGAATCTGGCTTATTATCTGGTAAGAAGGCAACAACACATTGGTTTGCAGTTGATTATATGAAATCTAAATATGAAGAAATTGAAATTGTGAAAAATACTCGTTTTGTGGATCAAGGTAATATTTTGACATCTGCAGGAGTGTCTGCTGGAATTGATATGTCACTATACATAGTAGAAAAGTTAATGGGAGAAGAGGTTGCACGAATAACTGCTCGTACAGAGGATTACCCGTATTGGTCCGAAACTAAAAGAGACAAAAAATAAGGCTTTGTGATACTCAAAAAATGGTTTTCTAAAATATAAAATCATTTTATAAGCGAGGAGAAATGAATAGTGTTCACTCTCGAGTTATATAATGCACTTTGGTTATTTGTTGTAATATTTATGTTACATGATTTTGAGGAAATTATAGTTGTTGAAAAGTGGTCTATGAGAACCGAAAGTAAAATAAAAGATACAAACAGCTGGATGATAAAACAAGTTTGGAAGTTTTGGAATATTAATTCCTATTCATTTGCTAAAAGAGATGTTTTTATTTTTTTAACAATATCAACTATAACTTTTATTAAGAATATTACTTTAGATAGTTCATGGAGTTCTACACTATATCTTTCTTTTTTAATATTTGTATTAGTACACAATATCGCCCACATCTTACAAACCTTCTTACTAAAGACATATACACCAGGTCTCTATACTTCTATTTTATTAGTAAGCCCCTATACGATTTATTTATTAATTCGTCTATTATCCTAATATTATTGTGTGAATTGAGACAAACTTAAAAATAATACGATACAAGTGTAAACTCAATTCTTAAAAATAGATAATAGTGTGTTAACTAGACTAACGGTGAGATTTAATACAACATGTACGGTCCTACTGTCTACTGCTTCCTTTAAAGTAAGAGTGATATCTAATCCTATATACTCTATTAATAAAATTAATTTACATATTTTTGAATCTATTTCTTCTACTACCTCTTACAATAAGTGATAAAATATATTCACTAGACTCCCTAATGAGGTGACACCAACTTGATCATTTACGAAGCGACAAAAACTGAATTTATTTCAGATGTTACGAACGAGCTCCTCGTTGAACGTCTTTACGAGTCATATCAAAAGAAAATTGGTCGGACTTCTAAAAGTGAAATTAACTCTTGGGAGAATTCACTCCATCGCATGTCGAATGTCATGCAGGATAAGGAGATTCCTGATGATACATCTGTTGCTATAGAATTTAAGATTCCTAATACTTCTAAACGAGTGGATTTCTTGATAGCGGGGCATGACGGCATTCAGGATCATGTTGTAATTGTTGAATTGAAACAGTGGTCAAAGGTTGAAAAGGTAACCTCTAAGGATGCGCTTGTGTCTACCTATCTTGGAGGAAGTGAGCGAACCGTAACACATCCTTCTTATCAGGCATGGTCATATGCAGCTTTGATTCAAGATTTTAACCAGAACGTACAAGATCAGCATATTGTGTTGAATCCATGTGCCTATTTACATAATTATCGAAAGTTAGAAAATGACCCGCTGATGGATCCCCATTACGTGGAGCATCTTGATAAAGCACCTGTTTTTGCAAAAGGTGAAATTCAGAGATTAAGAGATTTTATAAAAAAGTACGTTCGTTACGGTGACCGTAACCAATTGATCTATCAGATTGAGCATGGTAAAATTCGCCCATCCAAGTCCTTACAAGATTCTCTTGCAAGCTTGCTTAAAGGGAACCAAGAGTTTGTACTTATTGATGAGCAGAAGGTATTTTATGAAGATGCCTATCATTTAGCTCTCGAGAGTATTAAAACAAGTAAGAAGAGAGTAATGGTAATCGAGGGCGGACCGGGAACTGGAAAATCTGTGATGGCTGTAAACCTTCTTGTGAATCTTATCAATCAAGGTTTAACTGCACTATATGTTTCAAAGAATTCAGCCCCACGTAATGTTTATGCTTCTAAACTGAAAGGGACGATCAAGAAAACACAGATTGATAACCTGTTTAAAGGATCCGGAAGTTTTTATGAATCCGAAAAGAATGAATTTGACGTGCTAATAATCGATGAAGCACACCGTTTGAATGAAAAGTCAGGACTATTCAGCAACCTAGGAGAAAATCAAATAAAAGAAGTGATCAATTCTTCTAAATTCACCATTTTCTTTATTGATGAAAATCAAAAGGTCACATTAAAAGATATCGGAAGTATTGATTTAATTAAAAAGTTTGCCAAAGAGTTAGATACCGAACTGATTCAGGGCAAACTCGTTTCGCAATTCCGCTGTGACGGATCTGATGCGTATATTGCCTGGTTGGATGACGTCCTTCAAATCAGGGAAACGGCTAACGCAAACGACCGTGGGGTGGATTATGACTTCAGGGTATTCGAGGACCCGAATAAGATGCTTAAAGAAATTGAAGAGCTGAATAAGAAAAACAACAAAGCACGCATGCTGGCTGGCTACTGTTGGGAGTGGCCGAAAAATGGCCGGACGAATTCACTCCATAAGGACATTGAGATCCCGGAGCACAATTTTAGTATCAGCTGGAATCTCTCTGACAGCATCTGGGCAATTGAACAGGATTCTGTTTCTGAAGCAGGCTGCATTCATACCTCTCAAGGACTTGAATTTGATTATGTCGGTGTTATCATTGGACCTGACCTTAGCCTTAAGGATGACCAGGTTATTACAGACTACACGAAACGCGCTAAAACCGATCAGTCCCTTAAAGGAATTAAAACAATGGCAAAAGAAAATCCGGAAAAAGCTCATGCTCTAGCGGAACAAATTATAAGAAATACATACCGAACGCTTATGACTAGAGGACAGAAGGGATGCTTTATCTTCTGTACAGATCCAGAATTAAATGAATATTTCAGAGAACGGCTGAACAAATCTGTTGTTTATGAAAACTTGTCACCTAGTCAGGCAGTGGTGGCTGCGGAAGATCGAAGTAAGTATTAAAGGTAGGTTCAAAACAAAGACAACTTACAAAAGGATGAGCAACATGAATGAAATTAAACAGCTAATGAACGCAATCAATGAATTTAGAGATGCAAGAGGATGGGGACCATATCACAATCCAAAAGACCTTGCCATCTCCCTTTCTATCGAAGCTGCTGAACTCCTGGAAGATTTTCAGTGGATTAGCAGTGAAGAAGCTATTGAGAAAAACATTGAAAACATTAAAGAAGAAATTGCTGATGTATTTATTTACGGACTTATGCTCTGCAGTGAGTTAGATTTGGATGTCGAGACAATTATTAAGGATAAGATTGAAAAGAATGGGTTGAAATACCCTATTTCTGATACAAATGGTAGAGATCAGGGATAAATAAGTGTTATTTATTCACTAATAGAAACTCAGAAAAATTAGAGAAAAGTAATTCTCCTTCTTCATATATATGGGAAGAACGAGACCCGTCCCCGTGCTTTTAAACAGGAGAATGAAGCGAAAGGAATCTCGTGTCGACATTGTAGGTATTAAGATCAATCTCAGAATTTCTCGCTCTTCGCAGAAGAATATTCACAAAATGACAAAAAAAGTTTGTACCCGACTTTATCGCAGCTTGGGTAAAAGTAATGACACAAATCGTTTAGATGTTAAACAAACAAATAAATAACCAAAGCGCACCTTATCATAATGTTTGATGCAATTTATTTGCTTCATAAGGATAAGGTGCTTTTTTGAAACTAAAATGAGAGAGTTTTTTTCAAATGGCTAGAAAGGTTTATAAAAAACTTACCTATTTGTGATTCATGTTCATTTTAGCCTGCAATTGTTATAATATGGTGAAAATCTTCCCTATACTTTCATCTGGGTGCATTATTCAACAAACGTTCTACCCTTACACCTTTTACTTTGCTTTCCGGTATCAGCGGGTCATGCGAGACAACGTGAACGATGGAAAATTCATTATAATAGGCATCATCATGCGACTTTGGTGAAAGAATAATTAATTTTCGCTTTAGTTCTTTCGCATAAAGCTGGAATACTTTTGCTTTCCTTTCTTCATCCAGAGCACTATCAAATTCATCCAGCACAATAAATCCAGGTCGGTTAGAAAGACTTTGCAGCAATGCAAGTGCAAATAACAGGGAACTCAGTGATTCTTCCCCGCCTGATACACCTTTACCGACACGTCCTCCTCTTGCCTTTACACTAACATCTTCCATAGTACCTCGATGTCCTGCTTTCCTCGCCTTAATATAAAGTTTAAAATGTATACGGCCACGGCGATCCTGTACTTTTTCATGCTCAATCTGACCCTCAAATTGAAAAAGTCCAATATAAGTCTGGAACAAATTACGTATGTTCAAAACATTTTGATTAATTGTTGTATCCAAACGATCTTCTAGATTTTGTGCACGAAGTTCATTTTCTTCTAATAAATATGTGGCACGTTCAAGATCTTCCTGCTTACGGTCAAATTCTATTTTTAGCATATTATAATTCTGCACTGCTTCTTGGTTAATGCCTGCTTGCGTTCGAGCTAAATTAAAATGAATTTCAGCTTCTCCTCGATTTTGTTCTAATTGAGCACGGGAAATTTGCATAATAGATTCTTTTTCTGCTTCTTCATACCATTCAGGAATCAGAGCGCGTAACTCTTCTAGAGCTTGTTCATTTTTAATTAATGATTGTGTACACAAGTCAATATCATCACTTTTAACCACTATTTGTCGATGCACTTGTTCATGTGTCCGATTCATTTTGATTAAGTTATCATCAACCTCCATTAAAATACGTTCCATTTTCTTCCGACTATTTTTGAGTTCATCTAGCTCATCATTCATGTCTTTTCGAATTCGGCGAATACGGTCAATGTTACGCTCAAACTCAGCTGCATCTTTCTCTAACTGTTGCAGACGTTCAAATTTTTTCGCTTGTTCTCCAAGCTGTGCATATATGTCAACGTCCTTCTGATGTTCCCGCTGTTCTACAAGAGCCTGTTGGTGTCTCCCATGCGTTGATTCTTGTTCTTGCTCTAAATGTTCTCCCTGATTCTTTATCAAATTAAGCTGTTTCTCTATATTTGTAATATATTCAAGGCGTTCATGTTGCTTAGATTGGGTGAGTGAAAAAGCTTCTGCCTCTTTCACTTGTTGAATAATGCTGTGCAGCTCCTGCATATCAGCAATATCTGCGTCATATTTTGCTTTATACTTTACATTCCTTTCAATCACCTGTTTACGCTCACGAATGACAGTCTCTTTCCTCTTTTCAACTGCCTTCTCGCTTAATATGTAAGCATCAGACTCCTGTGGACCACGTATTCCTCGATCGTCTATCAGTTGTTTTTGACGAATGGATGGAAAGTTCCCACTAAAAAATTGATCAATCCACCATAACACACGCGATGCAAGATTTTGTTCTTCTAAAGATAATCCTTGCTTAGTTAGCAATTGTAGTTCTGGCAAAGAGGTTACTAGACGGTCTGGCACAAGTGTCTTTAGTGAAACATGATATAAATCGTTAGGTACTTGAATCGGCTTGGCATCATAAAAAATTGTATACTTGATTGAGTTAAGTTTATCTTCTGCCTCAATTGATGCATCCGGCTCAAGTTCTACCAATTCTCTCAGTGTGAAACCTCGAATTCCTTGTTGAGTTAATTGTTTGAGCGATTGCTGCTGACGTGGCGATTCAATTCGCCTTGTATTAAGCAAATTTAATTCTGTATCAAGCTGTTTCTCTCTTTCCTTCAGTGTGTTTATTTGGTTAAAGAGCTGAGTAGTTTGTATTTTAAATTCATTAATACGTTGCTGTACATGATAGGTACTCGTATAACGGGTAAGTAAAGAATTATAACGAGTAAAGTTCTTTTTCCATTGCTCGCTCTCTTGCTCAAGTTTAATTTTATCTTCCATCAATTTGTTTTTTTTATCTTCAAGTTGTTTTTTTTCAGTCGACAAATTTATTAGTTTTTGTTCAGATGTTGACACTGTTAAAGTTGCTGTCCTTAAGCGTTGATTCGTTTCCTCTTGGTCATACCGCAAGTACCGTGCTTTTCCACTTAAATCAGCAAGTTCATCCTTTAATATATCTAATTCTTCCTCACTCGTCCTTTTCGCTTCACGAACCTTCTCTAAACGATTTTCTTCCTCATCTAAACGCTTTTGTAATTCATCTTCTTCTATTATTATAGATTGCAACCTTTCCTTCTCTATCTCTTCTTTGTGCAACAATTCTTCCTGCTCTTCTAATAGCGTTTCAGCATCATACAAAAGGGATTCTCTATGGTTAATCATCTCCGCTCTTTCAAGTTGATTAAGCGTCTGAAGAGATCGTGTCGCCATTACGAGTTTTGTTCCATTGCTTTTTAATCTTTGTTGGTTATCAATAAAAAGATCTAGTTCATTTTTTGCAAAAGAGAGTTTATGCTGATGGTTCCTTTGGTCCTGTGTCGCTGCTATCAGCGATTCTCGGGCATCTCTTACTTGCTCTAGACTTTCTTCCCATGCACGCTGTGTTTGATCAATTCCGTGCATTTCACTAAAAATTCGAAAGCGTTCTTCAGGTGTCATTACAGCAAACTGATTTACCTCTTGTTGATACCAAATAAGATAAAACTTGTCTGGCTGGATTTTATACTTAAGCTGAAGATCTTCGTGATATTGCGTAAAGTTTTGTTTGTTAATGTCTCCAGATCGGTACGTTTTTGTAATTGCTAAATCATTTTCTGTCTCACCTTCTGCAATACTATAAACCCGCTTAATCGGTTGTCCTAATTCTTGTTCGATTTTAAGCGTAAACTCAATCCAAAGTGGACCATCAATACGTGAGGTACCTTCGTTTTTAAATAGCAACGAAATCGTTGCTCGCCATGTTTCATTCAGGGACAAATTGCGAGATTTAAGTCCTTCAATATCTACTTTTCCAGAGTAGAGTACTGCACCCAGACAAAAGCTAATAGTTGATTTACCGGCTCCATTTGGACCGGTAATTAAAACATGATTAGTTGCTGAGTAGAACCGTAAATTAGTCGGTCTATAATCACGAATTCCACTAAACTTTAGTTGCTGGGGTATCATATCATCCCCTCCCCAATAAATAAATTGTAGCGCTTGAAAAACTTTAACACATCCTCTTTCGAAAGTTGTGTAGAATGGCTGAATTCTACCGCTCTTCGTAAAAATGAATCAGAAAAAAGATTGGCACCAATGGTTGTTATTTGGTATGCAGGATCTGTAGTCGAGAACTCATAGTCTGAGATAGCACCGATTTTTTTTAATATAGATATATTTACAGAAATTTGTCGAGTCCCTTTTAATACTTCATGACCAAACGCTTGCAAAAGCTGGCTCATTAGTGTGTATTCATGTTGAAGAACTTCTTGTTGATAAAAAACAAATAGCAAGATTGCCAGTGACTCAGAGCTAAGCGTAGTGCGTGCGTCTCGAGCTGAAACGCGAATCATAATAACAACTTGATCACGCTTCTCATCATAAATAAGCTTATAATAGCGCCCAACAGCTTGGTTAACTCGGTTTAAAAAAGATGTGAAATACGCATCATCTGCCGTAACACCTAATTGTTTCTCCACTTCTTTGCGTGGAAGTCCAAAGTTCCCCTCCCTTAACGTTGCACTGGATGAAAATAAAATTGACATGAATGCCTGTTCTTCTCGTGTTGACAGTACCGCTCCTAAATGACTAAGAGCCGTGAGCGAATGGTCACTACGTTCGTTTTCGTGCGGTTGTTTTTCTGTCTCCATCGTTTATCCACTCCCACTCTTTTTCGTATGAGCTAACTGAATCTTTTGGCGTTGTCTCAATTCGTTTGTTTCCTTCCAATGCCGCAATTCCTAATAGGCCACGAATAGCATCGCCCCAACCTGATGATGAGGTTTCAATAATTAGTTCTTCAATCTCTGCTTCTTTGGTTTCTAAATATTTTTCAATTTGATCCGTTTGGACAGTTGCTTTTGTTAACACCCAAGATGCCTCACCAATCGTACCTTCAAGTGAGTAACCTTCTACTTCATCTAAAACATATTCTATTTCCTCATCGGGTAGTGTTAGATCCTTAACTTTAGGTTCGTATGTTTCGAGATGATAAATCCCTTTTTGAATGTCTGCACAACCAATTGGAGCAGCCATTTTTACTGGTATCCATAACCCATCTATCGCTTCATCCTTGTATTGTCCCTGTTCCATAAAACTAAGCAGTTGGTAAGCATTTGGTATTTCTGATTCCATTGGCGGGCTGTACATTTGCTGAATGAAAGCACGTACTTTTTCAGGGGATATTACCGTTGTAATAGGAGTTTGTTGCATTGTCATAAATCTCAAATATTTATTAATCATGCCCAGAGATAAACTCGTTCCTTCTGCAAGCGCAGAGGTGCCTTTTTGAACATATATCCGTAAGATAAGACTTTCTTCAATTGTTTGAAATTGATTAAGTCTTTCCTGCATTTTTACATCAAGCTCTTCCATTAAATTGTGGATCATTTCAAGCTGTGGTAAAGCATTGCGATCTGCAAGTAATTCTAGTTCCCGTTCTTTTAATATAAATAATGCCTCTTCAACATTCCGAATCATACTAGCAATTTTGTTACCACCTGAAATTCCATGATCATCGTATGCCACACTTATTTCCGCGTCTCGACGTGCTTGGAAGAGTGATCGGCCAATCTCGTCTTCGGTATAATATGCCATCGAATCGTTAGCTAAACGTATCAGTGCATCCATCATTCGTTTGCCAACGTCCAACATTTTAATAGACCGTTTCTGTTTTGCTATCCAATTATTTTTCGATAAGATATTTATAATTTGTTCTATTCGTTTTTTTGTTGGTGGTTCACGGTCATGTCCATAAATATTTAGGTAGCGATAATATAATGTTTCTGCATTTTCAATTGGCTCACCTAAACCAAGGGCTTCCTCATTAATCATTTGTATGATACGGATAAAGCGCAACATTTCTAGAGGTGCATCAAATACTGCTTCTGAACCTAAATCTCGCATTACTCCTGCAAGCGTAATTAAATCCCGCATAGATCGCATTAACTCCGCGGATGTATCATCCCCTTTAAAAATCGAAATCAGAGATTTTTTTGATTCATCCACTTCTCCCATATCAGTACACCTCCTAACTGTTGCTCCTGTTCAAAATAATGATCTTTAGTTTCTTCCTGAAACCAAGCATCATAAGTTTTTAACGAATAAAATACCCTTTTACCCCCAATAATTTTAAATGGAATGCTATTAATAATAGATACCAAAGTGTGAGATATTTGCATTCCATCTGGATCAGCGTCTGTCCAAATGATTACTTCTTTTATGTTGGATTTACACAACTGAGTAATGAGCGAACGGTGAGCTGATCGGACATGTCCATCTACAGCCAATACAAAAGAATTACTCTTCTGCAAGAAACTTGTCTCTATCGCCATTCTAGTAAGTACAGCTCTATTTTCTACGAGCCAAAGCGTACTAGCAGATGTACAGAAATCATCGATACCTAGTGCAAGGTCCGTAACTGCATGCACCGAGCCATAGTTATATGTAGCATACGTTCCCATAAGTGGACCGGTAAAGTAAACTGGAATTAAACGTCCCAAACTTACTAAGCCTAGACTACTTACCGGAGCCTCCGCCCATGTCTCTAATGTTGAAAGAATATCCTCTCTTTGACGATCGAACACTTTTGAGCCGCCAATTTTGTTATATAGTGTAGCACCTATTTCTTTAAAGTCGACATACGATTGTTTCCTACGCAACTTATACAGTCCTGATAAAAAAGCGGCTAGTTTTAATTGGAAGTTACTTATCCTTTCAGTGAAAAAAAGTGGTTGTTCTGCTTTTTTTGCAAATGCTCGAACCCGTTCATGAAAAATAACCGGGAAGCCTTCAACAGGAGTTTCAGTGCTACTTTTTAGGAAGCTGTATGTGTTTATGAAATTTTGATGTATTTCCTGATTTTTTTTCTGTTGCTTCTCTTCCTCTAAAGCATATAAACCAGGACCCATTCGAAAATTTTCTTTAACTGGTGTCCGTTCATCCTTGTCAAAACGGACATCTCGAATAAGCCATCCTTTCCGTACCCACTCCAAAAGAAGATCTTCATTAAACGGAAGCTTTTTTATTGTTTTCGGGTTGAGTTTAAACTGTTTTAGTAGATCATCTGGTTCACCTGACCACTTATCAGCAGCAGTAATCACCGCTATTTTCCGATAACGTCGAGTTGATTGTTTAACAATATACCACCGCATCGGCTCTTTTGATTTCTCTAATAGCTCGCCTTTCTTACATACAAACCTCTGGAGAAACTCTTCTGTCGACAACATTTTAAAAACTCCATTCAATAGAATTTTTATTTATCTTTTGAAGTTTCTGTACAATGTACATTGTATTTATTACGAACTACATTGACTAAGAATGTTTGAAAAAGTAGATTATTAATTCTATATTACCAAATTTTAGAATAAAATTTACCACTATCGCATAAAAAAATAAGGCATTAACGACATTTAAAACATTAGTGTCGCTGCCTCATTTTATAATACTATTTACTAAGTTTAACTTTACTTATGGTATGGTTCTCCCCTATTAATCCGAAACGCTCGATAAATTTGCTCAACCAGCACCAGTTTCATCAGCTGATGCGGATACGTAATCTTCCCGAATGAGATCTTTTCGTTCGCCCGCTTCATCACAGCTTCACTTAATCCCAATGACCCTCCGATAACAAACGCGACTTTGCTTTTTCCATATGTAGCGAGTTTATCGAGATTATTCGCTAAGTCCTCAGATGATACTGCCTTTCCTTCAATCGCCATTGCGACAACATGAACATCTTGACCGATTTTGGCTAAAATGCGTTCTCCTTCTGCATCTTTCACCATGATCATCTCTGAATCACTTAATGTTTCAGGAGCTTTTTCATCGGGAACTTCAATAACTTCCACTTTGGCATATGGTCCAAGCCTTTTTAAATATTCGTCAATTCCTTGTTTTAAATATTTTTCTTTTAGTTTCCCTACAGAAACAATTGATATATTCACCTGTTGAAAACTCCTTCTTCGACAAAGTTATGCACAAAAGTTATCCACATATACACATTTACCTCTAGATATTGTAGGCGTTCATATGTTCGATACTTTATATGTACCTACCTTATCACAATATTCACAAGTTGTTGATAACCCGTCATTGTCTGTTAATAACTCGACAATTGGAGCTGTTTCGTACTCATCCACAATCACGTCTATCGCAAGCTCTGCGTGCTCTTTGCAGCAAATAATCACCATTTTACAAATCTCCTTACTTATCCACAATTCTCTCCCTAACACTAACGGAAACTGTCTCTTCTGTAAACAATTTCCCCATATAAAAAGTTGTCCACATGTGGGGAGGGAAAATTCTAAAATCGTTACATATTGTACCCCAGAAACTAAAATAACGACAAAATTCGCAGTTTCTCACTTCATTCGCTTTTTGTGAAGCAGCCCAGTCAGTTGATAAAGAAGTTTTATTGGAACGGAAATTAACTATCTAAGGAGTACAAAAAAAAACAGGAGAAACATTCCCCCTGTCTCAGCATGTATTATGTTTGTTTCCCTAATTCTACAGTTGCGGTTTTCTTTTTACCATCACGGTAGTACGTAACTTCAACTTTATCACCGATCTTTGTTTTCGTGTAAAGGAACTTACGAAGTGCGATCGGATCCGTAATTTTTTCTCCGTCCATTTCTGTGATAACATCCATTTCCTTAATCCCCGCTCTTGCAGCTGGTGATGTCGGTGTCACTTCCATAACGACGATTCCTTTTTCAACATCCTTTGGAAGCTTCAATGTTTGTTCACGATGGTAAGTACTTACTTGAGTAAGCGGTATGATGTTAACCCCTAAGAAAGGTCTGCGTACTTCACCATATCTCTCAAGATCTGCAATGATGGGTTTCGCCACATCTGACGGTATCGCAAATCCAATACCTTCTACTTCTTGCTGAGCAATTTTAGAAGAGTTGATTCCAATTACCTGACCGGCGATATTTATAAGTGCTCCACCACTGTTACCTGGGTTAATGGCGGCGTCAGTTTGAATAACTTCTGCCTGCCAATCTGGATTGCCATCTTGATCTAAATCAACAGGAATCGAACGGTCTGCGCTTGAAACGATTCCTTCCGTAACAGATCCAGGGAAGTTTCCTAACGGGTTCCCAATGGCAATAGCTGGTTCTCCGCGCTTCAAATCCCCGGATGTTCCAAACTCAGCAACATCCTTAATTTTGCTTCCATCAATCTCAACCACAGCCAAATCCATTAACGGATCCGTACCGCGAAGTGTTCCTTTTAGCTTTGTTCCATCACTTAAAGTAATTTCAAGCTGGCTGGCATCTTCAACGACGTGGTTATTTGTTACGACATATGCTTTGTTGCCTTCTTTTTTATAGATGACACCAGATCCGGAACCTGCCGGCTGCTGGCTCCAAAAGTCTGTCTGCTGAATGTTCACGACCTCTACAACAGCATCTGAAGCTTTTTCAACCGCACCCGTAACATCGGTAGCGAGATCCACATCTATATTTTTTTCGATCGTATTATTTCCGCCTATGCCGCTTTCATTCCCATTTGAAGGGTATAAATTATCAGGCAGAACACCCGCGGCACCTAATGCAGGTATTAAAAATAATACGACCAAACCGCCAATGATGGCTCCTAGTAAAGCTGGTAGAAATTTTCCGCCGCCACGGTTTCCTTTTTGTTTAGATGAAGATTCATAATCATCATCATAATATCCCATCTTGCTCATCACCGTTCCTTTCAACAATCAAGTATACGAATTATTCATAACCCATTATAAGTATTTCATCCTAAATTTATGGACATTTTGGGTTATTTTTCATAATTTCCCACACTTATTGTTATTTCCTGAAACGGTTTCCTTTAAACGGAGTAGTTATTAAACAACGACTAATCTAGTTGGCTGACTCGCGTCTGTATCATGCAGAATAACTTGATCTTTCGTCGAGATGCCGTGAGTTTGCAGCGTTTGTTCCACTGAAAGACGTGCGATGTCTTTCATATTGTTATCTTTGCTTAAATGAGCCAAATAAATATTTTTTGTTTCTTGGCCGATTACATCTGCAAGGGCATGTCCGCAATCTTCATTGGAAATATGGCCATGATCTCCTAATATACGTCTTTTGATGTTCCACGGATAACGTCCCATCATAAGCATGTTAATATCATGATTTGACTCAATAACAAGAGAATGGCTGTCACGGATAATCCCCTTCATCCGATCGCTTACATAACCTGTATCCGTCATTAGAGCTAGTTTCCGTCCATTGTGATGAAAGACATAAAACATCGGTTCTGCTGCATCATGAGAAACACCAAATGACTCAACGTCTAAGTCATTGAATGTTTTTACAGTTTCCATTTGAAATTCAAACTTTTGCTCTGTTGCAACTTCGCCAATTAAACCGTTCATGGCATTCCACGTATTACGGTTTGCATAAATAGGCAGTTTAAACTTTCGCGCTAAAACTCCGAGCCCTTTTATATGATCACTATGCTCGTGAGTCACTAATATCCCGTCAATATCGCCGATTTCCCCCACAGCTGCTTTTTCAAAAAGAATCTGCATTTGCTTTGCACTTAAACCCGCATCGACGAGCAGGCGTGTTTTTTCTGTTTCTACGTAAATGGCATTTCCCGTACTGCCACTTGCCAGAACACTGAATTTTAAACTCATAACTGCATGTTCCTTTCTAATCTTGCTCCCCAGATAAAACTTGAATGGAACTGTCTGTTGCATTAACTAAGTATTGCCCGTCCTCTGTCTCAATCAGCCAGGTTGGAGCGTATACTTGAGAATCACCAACTAAGACGAGACTGAAAAACCCAAGCCTAATATCCTGAACATGGTCACCGGTTGTTAAATGGGCCGTATCTAATAGCCTTCCCAGCGCTTTTTTAGGTGAAATGATTTCTTGCGACTCTCCTTGAGTGTAGATAACCAGATAGGTCTGTGTGTATTCCTTTAAGTTCCCTTTATCATCCAGAATAAATTTCACCATACCATTAGGTGCTTCATAATCGGACTTGTTTTCTTTGGTTTCTTCAAAATTTTTCGTATCAAAAAATATTTGTTTGTTCAGATACGTTTGGTTGAACCAAACGATATTTTTCTCTTTATCCCATTTATAAAACGTGTATTCCTTACCGCGGTTAACGTTTTCTTCTAGAAATTTAGTAAGGGAAGCAATCAAATCTTTTGAATCCTTTTTAGGAAGATCCATCGGTTTCGTTAATGTATAACTTAAAGTAATATCTGTACTGCTGTCTTTATCAAGTTTAATTTCTTTCGATTTATACGCTGTTTTCTCTTCTGGTGTAAATTTATACCGCTGTGCACTTATAAGCGTTTGTTCTGGTTTGTATTTTGGTAATTTATCTTCATAAGTAACCTTGTTGTTTGCCAAAATTTCTTCCAGGGGCTGTTCAGACAGTCTAGCAATTTTGTTTATATCATTTTTTTGGTAGAGCTGATAGCCTAAAAAGAGATTTAAGACGAGAAACGTAAGGATAAAAATGCTTTTTGTTTTCTTCCAATCCAATTAATATCCTTCCTCTCCATCACTTTTAAATAATGGCAGCCAGCCTTTATTTAGATAGTTTATGAACCAACGAGGTTCGAGTCTGTAAATATGCGGTTCAGCCTGTCTTTCCATCGTATAGCCGATCCGAACGTCCTGGATATAGTTATCGTTATAATCTTCACTTAATTCTTGCTTAACCTTTTCCCCGGATTCTATCTTAACTTTTTCCAGTAATCCATCATTAGGATGCAAATTTTTCGCTAAATCAAGTTGAATCATTGATCGTTCATATTTTTTCAGCTCGTTATCATCCCATTCCAGATTCATCTGGACATCTTGATCTAATACAGGCAAATTGTTTACATATAGCCAGAAGCCTGCTGAATCTTGTGAAAGATTTGATAGTATATAAGAATTTCCCCAGCCGGCATGTGTATTAATGTAGTCTATAGACTGAAAAAGAGGGGAACTATTTGTTGAATTATTTAAGTTATAACTAGCAAAGTTTGTATAGGTGAAACGATTTTCCATTTGTTTAATAACCATTGCTGAAGTCCCATCCGTAAAAGTAGTTTCATTTTGATCTGATACACTTTTAACGGCTAATGGATCTTTAAATAAAGCTTTCTTGTACTTTTCATACGTATCTTCGGTAATTGCTTGTGATATATAAGTGAGTCGGTTGAGGTTTATTTGTTTTTTCGGAAAATATAACCTATTCTTTAAATTGTTTCTTCCTTCTACTGCGTTGTCCTTAACATCATAAGAAAGATAGGGTACAAATCCTCCATTTTCAATTGCCTTGTCTATATCGTTTATCATACTGTTAAGACTAAGAGAAGAAGTAACCTTCTGCTTTTTCTTTAGGTTGTATGATACTAGATATCCCTCAACATTTTCAGAGCCTTGATAGAGAAATAAACGGTCTACATTTTGCGGTTTGCTTGCACTTACTTCAGCATCAAAAGAAAATACTTCTTTATAAATTTCCTGAGGCATGCCGAATGGATAAATGATTTCAATATACTCATTATTCTTCATATCTTTTAACGGGAAGTTCCTTGGATCAAACGATGTCGGTGTTCTCTGACTTGAATCAAAGGAAAATTTAGCGTTTTTGATTTGATCGTGAAATTTTTTAATCATATCATTTGCTTCAAGTCCATAAAGCTTTTCACCTTTATGGTAGATAACCTGAGTAGGATAGACGACATCAGAAAGTTCCTTTTGATCTTCCACATCTACTTGCTGTTTTTTTAATGTGCGTGCATCCTGCAGTGCTGGATAACTTGGTTTAAACGTCCAAAGACTCCAAGTTAAAACAAGGCTTAAAACGATTAAAACAGTAAGAACAACTGATTTAATCAGTTCATTGTTCTCCTTGAAGTATGTGATAATTTTTCGCGTATGTGTAATCCATTTTAACCAATTCATAGCTGTACTCCCCTGCCCTTTTGCAAAGGAAGAGTAAAATGAATGGTTGTTCCTTGTCCCCATTCACTTTCTGCCCAAATATCTCCACCATGTGCAAGGACGATTTCCTTCGCGATTGCCAACCCAAGTCCTGTTCCTCCGATATCTCTAGAACGTGCTTTATCAACACGGAAGAAGCGGTCGAATATTTTGGAAACGTTGTTCTTTGGTATTCCGACACCTTGATCAGAGATGCTGATTTTTACTTTTCTGCCTGTAACAGCAGCTGAAAACGTAATTTTACCGCCCTCTGGTGAATATTTCATCGCGTTTGAAATGATATTATCCAAAACTTGGGTCATTTTATCCGTATCGATTTGAACTCGGATCACGCTGTCAGGCAACGAACGAGTCAGCTCGATATTTTCTTTTTCAAGCATATCAAAACGATCGATAATACCATTAAAAAATGAAATGAAATCGATCTCCCGGAAATTAAAACGATAATCTTTGCTATCCATCTTTGAAAGCTGGAGCAAATCAGTAACGAGCCTGATCATGCGCTCTGTTTCATTCTGTGTGACTTCCAAAAACCGCGGTGCGATATTTTCATCTTGCCAAGCACCTTCTGCAAGTGCCTCTAGATAACTTCTCATCGTTGTTAAAGGTGTTCTTAGCTCATGTGAAACGTTAAAAACAAACTCACGCCGCTCATTGTCGATTTGTTCTTGCTCTGTAACATCATGCAATACACAAATAAGACCATTGATTGGTCCGTCATCTTTTTGTATCGTTGAAAAGTTTGCTCTAACGACATAATGAAGATCATCGGTACTGAAATCGAGGAGCATTGATTCATACTCGTTGTAAAGCTCTTCCCATGTGTAGTCTGTATTCAATCGCAGCAGTTCCAATAGTGATGTTCCAAGAGCATTCTGACGGGAGATATTCAGCATCTCTTCTGCTCTGTCATTCATGAGGATGATTGCACCATCCCGATCAGTCGCAATCACACCATCGGTCATATATGTTAAGACAGAACGGAGCTTCCTTCTTTCACTTTCTGTAATCGCTGTTGCTTCCTGCAGCTTTTTTGTCAGGTTATTGAACGTCATAGCCAGCTGGCCAATTTCGTCATCACCATAAAGCTGAACTTTACGAGAGAAATCTCCTCTTGCCATTACAAGAGCTTGTTTTCTCATATCTGCCATAGGTCTTGTTATTGTTCGCGCTAAAAAGACCCCGAGAAGACCTGTAATAATCAGTGCGATTACAGTTCCCGTGACTAAAATGTTGTTAATGCGCTGAATCTGCTTAAAAATTCCTTCGATAGAAGCTTCTAAGTAAATAGCTCCTAGTATCTCATTGTTATTATCATTTATGATCGGTTTTGCAAGAACCATGACACGCTCTCCTTCTGTGGAAAGCATGATCTCATCGTCCGTTGTTCCTTCAAGAGCCAGCTTAATTTTAGGGTTGAAACTGATCTGTCCCTTTAGTTTAGGTATGTTGCTGGCAAGAACGATACCTTCTTTATCCAAAACCTGAATCTCTTTTTCTTGAAATTCTTCGTTAATAAGCGCTTGAACTTCATCATTAAGACTTGGTTTATTTTCATCCGCTTTTTCTTTATAGCCTTTTCTGTCTTTCATTTTTTGCTCAACATTAAACTCTAGTAAATTCACTCTGTCGTACAAGGACTTCGTAAAGTTTTGCCGCAGGTCACTTTCTAAGTTATTAATAAAATAGACACTGATGACCTGCATAGCAATTAAAATGAGCAAAACATAAATCAATACAAATTTAACATGTATTGATTTAAAAAAATTGACTTTATCCATGATGTTTACTCCTGGTCAGGATTTCTTAAATAGTACCCCACTCCGCGTCTAGTGATGATCCATAACGGATGACTCGGGTTATCTTCCACTTTTTCACGAAGGCGTCTTACGGTAACATCGACTGTTCGTACATCACCAAAATAATCATATCCCCAAACGGTCTGCAGAAGGTGCTCACGAGTCATCACTTGTCCGATATGTTTTGCCAAATAATGAAGCAATTCAAATTCTCGGTGTGTCAGCTCGATTGTCTCTCCGCGTTTCGTCACGATATACGCGTCAGGATGGATGGTTAAGGAACCAATCGTAATCTCATTGTTCTCATCCACTTCACGCTCAGATTCCTGCTGGTGACGGCGAAGATTCGCTTTAACACGCGCAATTAATTCACGTGTGCTGAAAGGCTTTGTCACATAATCATCTGCTCCAAGCTCTAAACCAAGTACTTTATCAATCTCAGAATCCTTAGCTGTAAGCATGATAATCGGCATATCATACTTTTTGCGGATTTCACGGCATACTTCCATCCCATCTTTTAATGGAAGCATGATATCGAGCAAGATCATGTCTGGCTTTTCTTTTTCGACTTTATCTAGTGCATTGATTCCATCGTATGCACAAAGAACAGTGAAACCCTCTTTTTCCAGGTTAAACTGCAGTATATCAGCAATTGGTTTTTCGTCATCTACAACGAGTATTTTCTTATCCATTGAAACGCTCCTTTTTTCGGAAACTCTATTTTAATGTATAGCAGCATTAATTTTTAAATATTGTAGTAAGAATAAGTTGGTTACTATTATTTTATCACAGTTGAATCTTTCTCCATAATACCAGCAATACCTTCTATTTGAGGTATAAAAAAACCTTCCGGGAACAGTTCCCAGAAGGCAATATTCTGCATTAGCCTATAAATAGCTTTCAGGATTTACTAAAGCTCCATTTTTATATACTTCAAAGTGAAGGTGAACGCCTGTCACATCACCTGTTGCACCCATGACACCAATGTTGGATCCTTTTTGTACAACATCTCCAACAGAAACAGAAAGAGAGCTCATATGTGAATAAGTCGTTCTCATTCCGTTATTATGATCAATAATGACTCTATTACCGTAATCTCCATCCCATCCTGCAAAGACAACCTTTCCGTTGTCGGCCGCACGAATGGCTTTGTTAGAAGGACGAGCAATATCGATTCCCTTGTGCGGTCTGCCCCAGCGCATGCCTTTATGGCTTGAAATGTAGCCTCCAACAGCTGGCCAAGAGAGTTTCCCAGTACCTTTTGAAGGAATCACCTTCGTTCCGACCTTAACGATCTCTGTAACCGGATCTTTTACTTGTTCTTGCTTCAATACATCATTCTGCAAGGTTTTCCCGGCAGCATTTCTCGTTGTGAACGTTATATCTAAAAGTCCGTTCTGACCTTTTTGAATCGTTTTTGTTTCGCCTTTTTCCATCGTGCTGTCATCTTGTTTTTCGACTGAGAAAGGAATAACTCGTTGTGCTCGGAATGCTTCATAAACAAGCACTTCTGTGAATGGTTCCTTCTCTTGAATAATTACTTCATCACCTTCACGGATTACAGAAGTTAAAATCAGCTTAGGGTTTAATGTGAAAAATTGTTCCATCGTCATATGGTAGTTTTGAGCGATCGATTCTAACGTTTCACCATTTTGAATGATGTGCTCTTTCTTTCTAAGTCTTCCCTCTTTTAGACGGCTGATCGCTTCATCAACTGAAACCAGTTCTTTAACTGATGTTTGTGCTTTTCGAACATATACTGGATTTGAAAAGTCTACATCGATCACTTTGCTTTCACCAGGCTTCAGTTCAGGTACTTCGATTTTTTTATTTTCGGCTTTTGCTTGTTCAATTGCATCCATATCTTCTTTTGAAACATGCTCAAGTTTCATTTGTAAAAGGATATCTTCTGCCTCTTTTTCACTAGATACATAGGCAACCGTTTGTCCGCCAGTCACAATACTGTACGCATCTAAGGAAACAGATAAAGATTGTGCCAATGCTTCTTGTGCTGCTTCATTATCAAACTCTGGTCTAAACATTCTATCAGGCTTCAGTTCGATCGATTGATTAATGGTATAAGCAAAATCACCATTATTTGCTTTTGCGTCCTCCATCAGGTTTTCTATTGCATGATCAACGACACTTCTTTCACGAACTGTTCCTATTTTCTTTCCATCTACATAAACATGAAAAACAGTCTTAATTAACTCGTTATTATCATGGTGTGCGTATGTTACCGATGTTTTCATCGTAAGTGTTAATAGAGCTACAACTGCAGCCATTAGTAATGGCATCATTATTTTTTTAAATCTTTCAGTGGTCTTTCGATTATTCACTTTTCTATTTCCCCCTAAAGATCCTCTGCTACAACTCAACTGTGTCTATTGTCCTATGACAATTTCCTCCGTATTTATCCTTTTGTATCCTAACATACTCAATTTACATTTGTCAGAAATTCTCGGTTTTTGTAATGTAACTGTAAAAAATGTCATAACAAAGGTTTTATCATCCATAGGACAAAAAAAGAACAGGTCTCCATAACGGAAACCTGCTCATAGATCTTCAATTTATAATCACTTTTATTCTTTCAACATGATTCTTTCTTTAATATCCTCTTTTTGAACGTAGACGACTATTAAACTGATTGGTATGAGAATGAGAGTTTCGAGCCACTGCTTCTCAAACAGCCAATAAAAGAACGGCGCTAATGCAAAGGCGAATAACCCCGCAACAGTAAGGCTTCTTTTGATTGAATAAAATAATAGAAATGCCACTCCCACTAAAACGGCGGACAGCCAATGAAATATAAGTAATCCCCCAATAAATGAGGCAACACCTTTCCCGCCATGAAACTTTAGAAGAACAGGATAAAGATGCCCGATGATCACCGCCAAAAATCCGAGTAATTGAATGTAAGGAGGATAACCGAGATGTATAGCAGCCCAAACCACCGCTCCAGCTTTTAGCAGGTCACCTGTCAGCGTAAGAAGAAATCCTGCCGGTCCAAGGACTCTGCCCGCATTGCGCGCCCCTATATTTCCGCTTCCCTCGTTTCGTAAATCGACCCCTTTTAACATTTTCGCGACTAGAAATCCCGTCATGAGACCCCCGGCTAAATAACTTAATAAAAGATAAAGACCCCACTGTAACTCTTCCATCTGTATGATCATCTACCTTCCTCATCCCTATCTACTTTCAATATATTCTAATGCAGTTTCACAGAACCCTGTTACGCTAAGAAAAAATGTTTCTACTATGACTATATTCAGGTTGTCCGTACTTTTATGAATAAGATTTAAATAAAAGGAAATTCCGCTGGATCCGAGCCTATCTTTTATTTAGGAACAAAGTCGAAATTAAGTAGTAAAAAACTTGCGTTGATCAATTTTTTCTCATTTACCCCAATCTTGGATATAAAAAAATGCATGCCACTAAGGGCATGCAAGATTGTGTGTAAGGATTGTAAAAGTAAAATGGTGGCTCGAGACGGAATCGAACCGCCGACACGAGGATTTTCAGTCCTCTGCTCTACCGACTGAGCTATCGAGCCAAGAAGTATTATTTTGGTACCTATTTAATTACTGTGTCTCTTCCTCTACAGGTTATTTCTATGATGTGTATCCGTCGAGACAACTCGCAGCTTAATCGTGCTGTATCGCTCGTAGCTATCGAGCCAATTTTGAAACGAAATAAAAATGGCGGACCCGACCGGGGTCGAACCGGCGATCTCCTGCGTGACAGGCAGGCATGTTAACCACTACACCACGAGTCCATTGAAAAAAGGTTTTTATTAAAAATTGAATGGTGACCCGTACGGGATTCGAACCCGTGTTACCGCCGTGAAAGGGCGGTGTCTTAACCGCTTGACCAACGGGCCACTTTTAAAAAAAGTGGTGAGCCATGAAGGATTCGAACCTTCGACCCTCTGATTAAAAGTCAGATGCTCTACCAACTGAGCTAATGGCTCTTGCTAAATGTGTCCGTCGGTCCCCTGTCTCTTCCTCTAAAAGAAATGACTGCCGGTGTATCCGTCGAGACAACTCGTAGTTCATTCACGAGAAGTATCGCTCGTAACTGAGCTAATGGCTCTTGCTAAAAACATTGTCGTTTTTTCACGACAAGTGTTACTTTACCATGATATGAAAGCTTTGGCAATACGTTTTTGTTTTATTTTTTTCAAAAATTTTTAATTTGGATACTTTCGACTTGTAAACGAGCTTCAATTTGTCGAAATCATTAATTCAATTAAGTTATTGGATATTACTGTGAGATTCCGTCTGGTTTCTGTGGGATTATTTTATACGTGTATCAATTTTCCCGCTTGGTATGAACAAAATATGATTTTGTCCATATAGAGTAAACATTCCCGGACGTACAACTCACAAATCGAACAATTTATTTTGTTTATCGACGTTTTTGGTTCACTTATTGAAAGATTCTCATCCGATATCGAAACTTTACTCCGATTTATCGCCACTTTCCAACCAAATATCGACTACTCGCCATAATTCGACACACATGACCAACTCTTTCACACTCCGCTAAACCCACAAACATAAAAAAGGAAAGCTGACTCATCTGAGTCAGCTCCTTATTAAAAATTAAGCAAATACGCCTCTTACCATGTTTGTTTGTGCACGGTCTGGTCCTACTGAAAAGATTGAAAGCGGAATACCTGTTACTTGGGAAATACGCTCTACATAGTGACGTGCGTTTTCCGGAAGTTCACTCAAGTCCTTCACGCCTGTAATATCTTCCGTCCAGCCTGGCATTTCTTCGTATACCGGCTCACATTGTGCCAGCACTTTAAGGCTTGCCGGGAACTCTTTGATTAGCTCGCCATTGTATTTGTATGCCACACAAATTTTCAATGTTTCAATGCCTGTAAGAACATCGATTGAGTTCAATGACAAATCTGTAATTCCTGAAACACGGCGGGCATGTCCGACAACAACAGCGTCAAACCAGCCAACACGGCGTGGACGTCCAGTTGTTGTTCCGTATTCACGGCCAACTTCACGAATTTGGTTACCGATTTCGTCGTGAAGTTCTGTTGGGAAAGGACCATCACCAACACGTGTTGTATATGCTTTAGATACACCAACTACGTGATTGATTTTAGAAGGACCTACACCAGAACCAATCGTTACTCCACCTGCAATTGGGTTGGAGGAAGTTACGAACGGATATGTTCCTTGGTCGATATCTAGCATTACACCTTGTGCACCTTCAAAAAGGACACGGCGTCCATCATCCAGAGCATCATTTAAAACTACAGAAGTATCGACTACATATTTTTTAATCTGTTGTCCATATTCATAGTACTCATCTAGAATTTCTTCTTTTGTAAAACCTTCAGATTCGTAAATGCGGTCAAAAAGGCGGTTCTTTTCAGCTAAGTTGCGCTCCAGCTTTTCTTCGAATACTTCACGGTCTAACAAATCAGCGATACGGATACCGATACGTGCCGCTTTATCCATGTATGCAGGTCCAATTCCTTTTTTCGTCGTACCGATCTTATTGGCACCCTTGCTTTCTTCTTCTAAAATATCTTGACGAAGATGATAAGGAAGAATGACATGAGCACGGTTAGAAATACGAAGGTTTTCTGTACTTACATTATGTCCGTGAAGATAAGCAAGCTCTTCAAGCACAGCTTTCGGATCAACTACCATTCCGTTTCCGATTACACAAATTTTATCGTTGTAAAAGATTCCTGATGGAATTAAGTGAAGTTTATATTTTGTACCTTCAAACACAATCGTATGGCCAGCGTTATTTCCACCTTGATATCTAGCTACTACTTCAGCTCTTTCAGAGAGAAAATCAGTAATTTTACCTTTACCTTCGTCTCCCCATTGTGTTCCAACAACTACTACAGATGACATGGTCGCACCTCCATGAAATTAAAGATTGACGAGTTCATCGTCTAATCTTGAAAAACCATGCTTAGTTTAGCAATTTTTAAACGGAAAGTCAATGAAAAACACGAACATTACAACTATATTACTTATTTTTGTTCGTGAAAATATTTACAGGATATTTACAATCGCATAGTCAGAAGATCCATTTTTCTATCGTATCCTGTAGTATTCACCTTGTTTAGGAGGTATCATTCTTATGTTTATTGAAAAATTGATGGTTGCTTATATGGACGATGCGGCAAACCATATTTATTATTTAGATAGAAATGATCAAGTTATTTTACTTGATGCGATTGAGCCAGGCGGATTGCCTAACCTGGAGTTTTTAGATTTAGAGGAACCTGATCGTTTTTTAGAACTCCCTAAAGTGATGAGTGTTGAGACTTTCAGCTGGATGGTTGAATTTGAAAGCCAGAACCAAAATCATGAATTATTGCATGCTCTTAATAAAAATAATCCTTTTGAAGTGTTTACCGATACAATCGACCACTTAAATCTAACGGAAAAATGGCGTGCGTTTCAGCAAGAAAAAGTAAGGCATCGAATTGAAAGCTGGTTAACCGAATATAATCTTTTAGAACTAGAAAAGCAGCTGGATTAATCTCCAGCTGCTTTTTCTTTACGCTCCTGGCGGTATGGCCGTTTCATCATGACGCCTGTCCAGGTTAACGAATTTGTTATATTCTTTTACGAATGCCAGCTCAACCGTACCTGTCGGACCATTACGCTGCTTAGCAATAATAATTTCAATGATGTTCTTCGCTTCTGTTTCTTTATCATAATAATCATCACGATAAAGGAAGGCGACGATATCGGCATCCTGCTCGATAGAACCGGATTCACGAATATCAGACATCATCGGGCGCTTATCCTGACGGGATTCAACACCACGTGAGAGCTGAGAAAGAGCGATAACAGGCACTTCCAGCTCACGAGCGAGGGCTTTAAGTGAACGGGAGATCTCCGAAACCTCCTGCTGGCGGTTTTCGCCAGACTTTCCGCTCCCCATAATAAGCTGCAAGTAATCGATCAAAATCATACCTAACCCTTTTTCCTGCTTCAAACGGCGGCATTTTGCACGAATATCATTGATTCGGATACCTGGTGTATCATCAATGTAAATACCGGCAGCAGATAAGCTTCCCATCGCCATCGTCAGCTTCTGCCAGTCTTCAGCCTGCAAAGACCCTGTACGAAGACGCTGTGCATCAAGGTTGCCTTCCGCACAAAGCATACGCATGACTAGCTGTTCAGCTCCCATCTCGAGACTGAATATCGCAACATTTTCATCTGTCTTCGTCGCAACGTTTTGGGCAATGTTCAAGGCGAATGCCGTTTTACCAACAGACGGACGGGCAGCAACGATAATTAGATCGTTTCTTTGGAAACCAGCTGTCATTCTGTCTAAGTCATTAAAGCCTGTTGGAATGCCTGTAATATCACCTTTTCTGTTATGAAGAGCTTCAATGTTGTCGTAGGCATGGACGAGAACATCCTTGATGGCCGTGAATGCACTTGTGTTCTTACGGTTAGAAACTTCTAAAATCGATTTTTCTGCTTCGTTTAAAATCGCTTCAACTTCTTCTTCCCTTGCATAACTGTTTGCCGTAATATCAGTTGCTGTCCGAATCAAACGGCGCAGCAGTGATTTTTCTTCAACAATTTTGCTGTAGTACTCGACGTTTGCCGCAGTTGGTGAACTGTCAGCAAGTTCCGTTAAAAAGGACAAACCTCCGACCTCATCGAGCTGGTTTTTATCCTGAAGCTCTGATGTTACCGTAATCAGATCGACCGGTTCACCCTTTGCATTGAGCTCTAGCATGACGCGATAAATTCTTTGGTGGGTCGCTCGATAAAAATCTTCCGGCAATAAAATTTCAGAGGCTGTAATCAGCGCTTCTGCCTCTAAAAAGATAGATCCTAAAACCGCTTGTTCCGCTTCAATGTTCTGCGGCGGAATGCGGTCTGCAAATAAATCACTCATCTAATGGTCCTCCTCTCTATCGTTATTTGTTTAATAGACGTTGAAAAAACCGGGAGAACCCGGCTTTTTATTCTTCAGTGACGTGTACTTTTACCGTTCCCGTTACTTGGGAGTGAAGCTTTACAGGTACATTTGTGTAGCCAAGTGCTTTTATCGGATCGGCAAGTTCGATTTTTCGCTTGTCGATTTTAATTCCTTGTTCTTTAAGACCATCGGCAATTTGTTTACTCGTTACAGATCCGAAAACACGTCCGCCATCACCGGTTTTCGTCTTGATTGTAATTGTCATTTCTGCCAATTTATTTTTTAATGCTTCTGCTTCTTCAAGTTGTTCTTGCTGTTTCTTTTCTTCACTTTTTTGCTGGCCTTTAAGAGTAGCCATTGCAGAAGAAGTTGCTTCTGACGCTAAGTTTTTTGGAAAAAGAAAATTGCGTGCATAGCCTTCAGAAACGTTTTTAACTTCTCCTTTTTTACCTTTGCCTTTTACATCTTGAAGAAAAATTACTTTCATTCTTCTTCTCCCCCTTCTAAATACTCGTCAATGATCAGTTTTAATTGTCTTTCAGCTTCATCAATATTGCTGTTCTCAATCTGACAGGCCGCATTTGTAAGGTGTCCTCCACCTTCAAGTTTTTCCATGATCATTTGAACATTGATATCCCCTAGAGAACGTGCACTGATGCTTACTTTGCCATCTATCCGGTTTGAGATAACAAAAGATGCTGAGACGCCATTCATCGATAATAAAATGTCAGCTGCCTGAGCGATGACTACTTGGTTATAGGCATCTTCAGGAGTGCTCTTCGTAATGACAATCCCTTTTTTATAAATTTGAGCGTTTTCGATAAGCTTCGAACGCCTTGTATATGTGTTCAAATCTTCTTTTAGAAACTTTTGAACGAGTATGGTGTCTGCCCCATGTGCTCTTAAGTAAGAGGCGGCATCAAACGTGCGTGAACCCGTTCTTAGTGTAAAGCTTTTCGTGTCTACGATAATTCCCGCCAATAGCGCAGTCGCTTCAAGCATACGCATTTTTAAGCGTTTAGGCTGGTATTCGAGCAGTTCTGTAACAAGTTCAGCTGTTGAGGAGGCATATGGCTCCATGTAAACGAGTACGGGATCTTTAATAAACTCTTCCCCGCGCCGATGATGGTCGATCACGACGATATGATCCAGTTTCGCTAATAGCTTCTCTTCTATAACCATAGAAGGTTTATGTGTATCAACAACAACTAGCAGTGTGTCTCTAGATGCGATCTCGAGTGCTTCTTCTGGTGTAATAAAATACTTCCAGACAGATTCCGTTTCTTTGATCTCATCCATCAGACGCTGAACGCCGATGTCAATATCAGCCTGATCTAAAACGACATAGCCTTCTTTTCCGTTCACTTGGGCTACTTTTAATATCCCGATAGCAGAACCAATTGCATCCATATCCGGATTTTTATGTCCCATGATCATCACTTTGTCGCTGTCTGACACTAGTTCACTCAGCGCATGTGAAATAACCCTAGCACGTACACGGGTACGCTTCTCAACTGGGTTTGTTTTACCGCCATAAAAACGGACTTTACCGCTCGTCTGTTTGATCGCAACTTGGTCACCACCGCGTCCCAGCGCCAAATCAAGGCTGGATTGAGAGAGCTGGCCAAGCTCAGGAAGTGATGATGTTCCTGCAGCTACACCAATGCTCAGCGTAAGCGAAATATTTTGCTTTGCGGTAGACTCTCTTACTTCATCAAGAACACTGAATTTATTTTTCTCCAGCTCATTTAATATGCGCTGGTTAAATACAGCGAGAAACCGCTCTGATGATGTTCTTTTAAGAAAGATGCCATGCTGGTTCGCCCATTCATTCAGTACAGATGTTACTTTTGAGTTAATCACTGAACGGAATTGATCATCTAAGCCTTGAGTAACTTCTTCATAGTTGTCGAGAAAGATGACAGCCATCACCGTTTGCTCTTCATCATATAGCCGTTCTAGATCCAGCTGTTCCGTCACATCGAAAAAGTAGAGTAGGCGTTCATCTTTTTTAAAGTTAACTTGGAATTTATGTGCATTGATTTTAATGATTTCTTCCTTCGCATCACTTTTGATATGAGGAATCAATTCTTCTGAAACATGGTTTAACGAATGCCCGATAAAGGATTCTTCTTCAATAAGCGCACCCATATATGGATTAGCCCATTCAATTTTAAAATCCTCGTCATATAAAATGATTCCGATCGGCATTTCCATCAACGCTTCTTCGCCTACTTTTTTCAAACGATGAGAAAGCGTAGATATATAGTCACCTAGTTCTTCCTGAAAACTCGCTTCAGCCTTCATGGAATAATAAGAAATAACCCCTAAAATAACAAAGCCTGCTACTCCTAAAATCCATTGAAAATAAGTAAGTATGCTCACGAGTATGACAGAAATGACAAATAAGGCGATGACGGGATAACCATGCCACCGTTTTAACAAAAACTTTGGCATACTTTCAGCTCCTACTGTTTTGGTTTCATCCGTTTCTTTATATTAAATCCTAAGTCAATTATACCTAAGAATTTCACGACTTCCAGAGGTATCGGCAGGAAAGAATTTAACAGAAAAAGGAGAATAATTAACAATACGATTCTTTTTCTTTTCCAGTTTTTTATCCAGGCATAATAAAAAATAAGTGTAAAACCTTGAATAATCAGTACAAACGATAATAGCATATACAGATTAATCGTCACAATATATAATGCAGTACCTTTATCAGGCGTACTAAATGTTAATATGATTGCTACAATATAATACCACAAAAATGATTTTGGTAAATTCCACTCCCGAAATGGCGGGAATGATGGAATGTCATAACGAAGTCTTTTCATTAACATCTTGGCTGCCAGATGTGTGATAAAAGCAATCGCAACTGCTCCAGCTATTATATACGTAGGGAGCATCATTGGTAAAAGTTCAGCCTGATCTTTTAGCTTTTCGATCTGGGCTGGATCTTGTCCACTTGCTCTATAAAACTCTTCAGCCGTTTCTATGGCACTTTGAAACTGTTTTTTTAGCTCTGAAACAAAGTTGATTCCCATAAATACTTTGGCTACAACCACCGTAAGGAGCATATTTACAATTCCTGATAAACTTCCGCCAAGCAGTACAGCAAAAGCTGTTTTTTTCCTTCTATAAAGCTCACCCATTATTATTCCAGTCATACCAGAGAAAAGGGTTGAGATAATACCGTTTAATCCCGCAAATGCTAAGGAAACACCAAACGTTACTGCCCATAAGAGCAACCCTGCCTTAAGATTGTGCCGATAAATATAAATAATAAACGGCAGCGGCAGTACAAAAAACGAAAGCAAGCTAAAAAACGGTATGTACATACTAAATAAAAAAAGAAGGGTATATATGCCAGCAACTACGGCACCCTCGACCAATACTTTTGTATTGCGCATGATTCACCTCATCAATGTCTTCATATGTTCTAATTGTAGTAACATCACCGCATGAATTCAACTTTAAACGCTATATTTTTATCATTGACGTAGTTTTTTAGATATAAACAAAATACGAGTAAACACAGACTGTAATAAAAAAAGAACAGCATTGAGCTGTTACTATCTCACAATGATTCATTTTCTTCCGGCCTGCCGTTCCAATCGTTAATAGACGACCTTCGTCAGTTTATGTCTGGTTTTGTCAACTCGCCATTATATTAAAATTTTCGCGGGATTATGGAGATTTTTCGTGGGATTATAACCGGAATTCGCGGGGGGAATTCAAATTCTCGCGGGATATCATTAAGTAAGAAACTAAATAGGCAAAAAGAAGCCTCAAATAGCACTTCTTCAAAACAAAAAAAACGCATCAAGGAATTCCTTGGTGCGCTTTAACTTTTGATCTTATTCAGATACATATGGTAACAAAGCCATGAAACGCGAGCGTTTGATCGCACGAGTTAATTGACGTTGATATTTAGCAGATGTACCAGTTACACGACGAGGAAGAATCTTACCGCGCTCAGAAATGAAACGCTTTAAAAGATCAGTGTCCTTGTAGTCGATGTAAGTGATTTTGTTTACAGTGAAGAAACAAACCTTACGACGCTTTTGGCGTCCACCACGACGTCCAGCCATAGATGGTCCCCTCCTTTAATTTTTTTTAGATTTATATATTCCGATTCATTGTTTACTTAAGTTGTTTAGAATGGCAGATCGTCATCAGAAATGTCGATCGGTGTGCCATCATTTGCAAACGGGTCATCGTTGAAGTTATTGCGTTTTGGATTCTGCTGTTGCTGCTGTCCTCCAAATCCGTTGTCACTTCCATAGCTGCGGTTCTGATTTTGTTGGCCAAATCCGCGGTCATTTGATGGTCCACCAAAGTTGTTGCCGCCTTGATACTGCTGGCCTCCAGCATTAGCATTTTTCGGTTCTAGGAACTGAACGCTCTCTGCCATTACTTCAGTAACATACACTCTTTGACCCTGATTGTTCTCGTAAGAACGTGTTTGCATACGTCCATCTACTCCGGCAAGTGATCCTTTTTTAAGGAAATTTGCCACGTTTTCAGCGGGCTTTCGCCAAACGACACAGTTAATAAAATCTGCTTCGCGCTCACCTTGCTGATTCGAAAAAGGCCGATTGACTGCAAGTGTGAAATTAGCTACTGCCACACCGTTTGGAGTGTACTTTAATTCTGGGTCTTTTGTTAAACGTCCCACCAGTACTACACGATTTAGCATTCAGAACCACTCCTTAAAGGATTAATTTCTTTCGTCTACGATTGTCATGAAACGAAGAACATCTTCGTTGATTTTCATAAGACGGTCGAATTCATTAATCGCTTCATTTGGAGCGTTAACATCCAATAGCGTGTAATATCCATCGCGGAAGTCATTGATTTCGTAAGCTAAACGCTTCTTACCCATTTCCTTTTCGTTCGCGATCTCCGCACCGTTATCAGTTAGGATGCTTTTCGCACGCTCTTTCGTTGCTTTAAGAGCTTCCTCTTCAATATTCGGACGGACGATGTACATGATTTCGTACTTTTTCATTCCGTTCACCTCCTTTTGGTCTAAGCGGCCCAAAACCTGTGTTTTAGGCAAGGAGAAAATCATCAAAAATCAATATATGTTGACAATTAACTCACAATAAAGAATTATACCAAAACACTCTGTATAAAACAAGCTAACTTTAAAAATAAGCATAAAAAAGAGGAAAAACTGTAGCTTTCCCTCCGATAATTGCTATTTTTTTATACGTTAAAGCGGAAATGTACAACATCTCCATCTTTCATTTCGTATTCCTTACCTTCAAGGCGCACTTTACCTTTTTCTTTTGCTGAAGCCATATTTCCAGCAGCCATTAGATCATCATAAGCTACGATTTCGGCACGAATAAAGCCTCTTTCGAAGTCAGTATGAATGATTCCAGCACAGGCAGGAGCTTTCATCCCTTTACGGAACGTCCATGCACGAACTTCCTGAACACCTGCTGTAAAATAAGTAGCTAATCCTAGTAATGAATAAGAAGCACGGATTAACTTATCAAGACCGGCTTCCTCAATCCCAAGTTCATTTAAGAAAGCTAACTTTTCTTCGCCATCCAGTTCTGCGATTTCTTCTTCTACTTTTGCGCAGATTACGATAACTTCGGCATTTTCACGTGCTGCATATTCTTTAACCGCTTCAACATGTTCATTTGTACCTTCTAACAGCTCTTCTTCGCTCACGTTTGCTACATAAAGAATCGGTTTCATTGTAAGCAGGTGCATACCGTGAACGATTTTCTTTTCTTCCGTTTCCAGTTCAACACTGCGTGCTGGAAGTTCTTGCATTAAAGCTTCTTTAATCTTAGTAAGAACAGCAAATTCTGCTATCGCTTCTTTATCTTTAGATTTTGCAAGCTTCTCTACACGTACGATTCTTTTATCAACAGATTCGATGTCAGCAAAAATAAGCTCCAGGTTAATAACTTCAATATCATCGATCGGATTAACTTTTCCATGAACATGCGTGATATTTTCATCATCAAAACAGCGAACAACTTGTAAAATCGCATCAGTTTGACGAATGTGAGACAAGAATTTATTCCCGAGTCCTTCACCTTTGCTCGCGCCTTTTACGATTCCGGCAATGTCCGTGAATTCAAATGTTGTAGGTACAACCTTTTTAGGCTGTACAAGCTCTGTTAGTTTTTGAAGACGGTGATCAGGCACTTCTACAATTCCGACGTTCGGGTCGATCGTACAGAATGGATAGTTTGCTGATTCTGCACCAGCTTGTGTAATTGCGTTAAATAATGTTGATTTACCAACGTTCGGCAAACCGACAATTCCGGTTGTAAGAGCCATGTTTACTTCACTCCTCTAGTTTATATAAAGCTTGGTTGCACCAAGACTTAAAATCTGAAAAAAATATCCTTCCCAATTATAGGTTTTATCCCTATAAAAAACAAGAAGAACCGGGTTGAATGTGCCGGTTCCTCTGTTATAGGCATTTTATATCCACTTTGCAGTCATAAAATGTACTTCCCTGTCCGATATCAGATTCTCTGCTTGGAGTCAGTGTATTAACACTTCCGCCAAACTTACGCCATTGACCTTCGTCCACATTGATCACATTATCATGAGAATGCTTTAAAATCTTTGCTTTCCCTTGAATACTTCCCCTGTCATTGTAGATCTCCACATCAGAACCTTCCGAGATTCCTTTTGAGAAGGCGATTTTTTCAGAAACTTGAATCGATATGGACTGAAGACTTTCTATCAGCTGATAACTTTGGGAGTGATTGGAACGCAACGGATGTATCGTTAAAAGCTGATATGGATACCGTTTAACCAAATCCTCTGCATTTTCCATACTCTCTTGGGGATATGACAGCTGAATTCTTCCATCGTTAAATCCTTCTTTAATCGCTTTTAGCGAGGTGAATTCGTATTTCCCGCTTGGTGTTTGAAATTTCTTGTCCGCCCAAGGAACAGATGTAACCGGCAATTCTAAGAACTGTTCTGTTTTAAGCTTTTCGAGTGTAATTCCATGTTCTGAAAGAGATGACAGCCCCATTTCCAAATACTCATCCCTCGAGTAATGAAAATCTTCTCCAAACCCTAGCCTTTCAGCGAGCAGCGTCCAAATTTCCAAGTCAGATTTAGCCTTGCCTTTAGGAGGCACTAGTTTCCGTCCATAATTGATAAACTGATGATACATGGAGGCATAATAAATATCTTCTTCCTCAAAAACAGTCGTACACGGTAAAAAATAGTCAGCAATCTCTGCCGAGTCGGTCATATACTGATCCACTACAACAACGGCAGGTACGGAGGTGAAGGCATCTTTTACTACATTTGTGTCAGGTACTTGTGTGAGGGGATTGCTTCTCGTAATAAACAGTACTTCAACTGGAATATCATGAGCTTTTAAAATGTCTTCCGCTTGGTTCATCCGGGTAAACTGGCGTACTTCTTTTCGACGATCCGGCATTGTTAAACGTTCTTTATTAAAACTCTCTCCAACCGCTAAATTTCCATAGCTGCATCCTCCACCGGAAATACCGACATTGCCGCTTACAGCAGAAAGAGCATCAATTAACCGAATAGTATTACCGCCATTTTGGTATCTCTGCATACCAAGGCCAAGAAACGTAGAAGTCGGTCCGCTCGAAAAGACCTCGGCTAATTCTTGCAATGTTTCACGTGAAACATCTGTAGCCCGCACAACTTCCTCAATTGAAACACTTGAAATGAGCTCTTTTAAATCTTCAAAACCATGCGTATACAAACGAATAAATTCAGCATCTTCCCATTCATTTTCTAAAATGATTTTTATGATTCCAAGGGCAAGCCATCCATCCATGCCAGGTTTGATCGGAACATAGCGGTCTGAAAGTTTTGCTGTTGTATGGTAAATAGGATCAATAACGGTAATCGGAACACCTTTTTTCTTTATCTTTTGTAGCCTTGTAAAAAGATGCATATTTGTGCTGGCTGCATTCCTGCCCCAAATCACAATCTGCCGGCTATTTTCAATATCGTCAGGAGCATGACTATAGGAATTACCAAAATCCCACTGCTGAGCGGCGATTCCCGCTCCCCAGCATAAACTGCCTACTACTTCTGTTAAACCGCCAAAGCAATTAAAAAAGCGCTGGTCTAAACATTTTAAAAGTCCATTATTGGAATAGTCATGTGAGTGCATGACAGAGACAGGACCGTACTTTTCTTTTGCCTCAGTCATTTTCATAGCAATTTCATCAAGAGCCGTATCCCACTCAATCTCAATCCATTCCCCATTTACCTTTTTGAGTGGATGAACAATACGCTGCTGAGAATTCGTCCTCTCAGCTAACAGGCGTCCCCTGACGCAAATTTTTCCTTTGGTTATTGGGTGATCCTCATTGCCTTCAACCTTTTTAACCGTTTCCTGATCGATGTGTACGTGAAAGCTGCATGCGTCCCAGCAATTTAAAGGGCATGCCGAAACCACCTTCTCCATCTAAAGCACCTCCTGACTTACGCCTCCCCGTTAGAAATCAGCACTTTTTTCATTTTTTTAGAAAACTCTGCACGAGTCAGCATCACACTGTGCTGACAACCCATGCATTTTATACGGATATCTGCACCCATACGGATGATCTTCCAGCGGTTCGTACCGCATGGATGCTGCTTTTTCATTTCTACTTCATCGTTTAAATGGAATTCCTTTTGCTGCACGGTCAGCCCTCCGTTATAGTTTTTCTTTTGGCGATTTATCTTTTTGATAGGTTACCATCTTAGGGTATGGGATATCGATACCTGCTTTATCCAGTTCAAGTTTTAAAATTTTCCTAAGTTCCCTGGCAATTTTAAAGTGTGTCATTGGAAGAACTTCAGCTGCAACGCGAATGACGATTTCTGATGCACCCGCTCCCAGCATTTGAACGCCAAGCACTTCAGGATCCTTCACCATTTCAGGGAAATTCGGCTTCACTTTTGCAACTACTTCTTGAATGATGTTCTGTGCTTTATCAATATCTTCTTCATAGGCGATACTCACATCAACTACTGCCATGCTGTTATGAATAGAGAAATTCGTAACTTCTGTGATAGACGAATTCGGCAGAATATGTAATTCTCCTGTCCAGCTCTTAATTTTAGTTGTCCTTAGACCAATTTCTTCAACCGTTCCTTCAAAGCCAATAATTCTAACATAATCACCGACCGAAAATTGATTTTCAAAGATGATAAAGAATCCTGTGATAATATCTCTAACCAGGTTTTGAGCGCCGAACCCAATCGCTAGACCGACAACTCCAGCTCCGGCAAGAATCGCTTTAATATCCACTCCAAACTCATCTAATATAGTCAGAAATGCCATAAAATAAATGACATACGATGTTATATTGTTAAGGAGTCTGTATAGCGTATTTTCTCTACGTTCACTTAAGCGCAAAGGAGATTTTAGTCTTACTTTAAAAATGTTTGTAATGGCTGCTTTAACTACATACTTAATGATAATTACTAAAATGATAATGCTCAAAATCTTTAACCCTTTTGTAGCAATCATTTCCCACCATTCTTTATTTGAAAATATTGTTACTGCTTGCTCAGCAGCTTCAACTGGATTTTCCAAGGCAGCTTCCATCCTCTCTTTGATTATGAAATTATTTAATCAGCTTTTACATAGAAATTCAATGTTACATCTAAAAACTTGTATGAAAAATTTATTCGGTTAATAGCAACGCTTTAACGGGTATAGTGTCTTAACAAAAGTCTGTGATTATTCTATTCTACCATGTATAGGAAAACTAATTCCTCCGTATACTAAGTAGTACCACTATAAAGGAGAGGATGTTATGTTCCTCAAACGGAAGCTTGGATTAGGGAAACCTGTTCAATATAAAATGCACCATGAAAACAAGGAAGCTTCACTTCAAATTACAGAGCAAATATTGTCCATGCTTCCGGAAGCAATCCGCCAGCCGATTGTTATAGTTTGCATTGGAACTGACAGATCAACAGGTGATGCATTAGGCCCGCTGGTAGGAGCAAAACTTCATAACAAAGATACATTTCCGTTTTTTGTTTACGGTACACTAGACGACCCGGTTCACGCAGTCAATTTGGAAGAAAAGCTGAAATGGATTAACACGGAACACCCAGGAGCTTTTATTATTGGAATTGATGCTTGTCTGGGCCGGCTAAACCACGTAGGGATGATTTCGATCGGTGATGGCCCTGTAAAACCAGGAGCAGGTGTGAACAAACAGCTTCCGCCAGTAGGTGATATGCATATAACCGGAATCGTGAACGTGAGTGGATTTATGGAATATTTTGTTTTGCAGAACACCCGGCTCAGCATCGTGATGAAGATGGCTGACTTAATCGCCGACTCTCTTCATATGGCTTGTCTGCGAAAGAAAATACAACAAAAAAATATGCTGCATAAAACAGAAACCCGTCCCGCTGATATATATAAAATACAATAACAAAACAGCCGCTCTTATCCTAATGATAACAGCGGCTGTTTTCGCATACTTTGTTGCTCACGGAAGTGGTTGATTTCCGTTACAAGATGCTCGTTTCCCGCGGGGCAAGGAACGCTTCGGCAGCATTATATCGCACGAAGAAAATGTGAAGTTCGTTTTCGAGAAGTCCCGCAAAACACAATCTTTTAGAAAACAGCTTTTAAAATAACCCCTGTGAAAAAGAAAGAATACGATCCCATTTTTCTACGATGAAAACAAGAATTGTTGTAATGATTAATCCTGGCAGAAGATTTGCTACTCGAATTTGTGTTACTCCCAGCAAGTTCAATCCGATCGCTACAATCATGATTCCGCCTGTTCCTGTAATTTCTACGATTAGCGCATCCATGAGTTCCTTAGAAACAAAACGGTCGATTTGTGTTGCTAGTAAAGCGATAACACCTTGATACAAAATGACAGGAATTGCCGAAAACATTACTCCGATTCCAAGTGCTGATGTAAAAAGTATCGCACAAAAGCCATCGATCAATGCCTTTGTGTAAAGGACATCATGCTGATGGCGCAAGCCGCTGTCCAATGCTCCTACTATAGACATCGCTCCAACCACAAACACGAGTGTCGCCGTTACAAAACCTGTAGCTACAGATCCTTGATCCTGTTTGCCTACTTTTGTTTCGAGCCATTTCCCGATATGGTTTAACTTCCCCTCTAAATCCCACCATTCGCCTAATGCTCCACCAACAGCAACACTTGCAATGACGATTAGAAATTGCTCACTTTTCAAACCCATTCCAATTCCTAAAATACAAACCGCTAATGCCATCGCTTGTAAAATCGTATTTTTGATCTTTTCGGATATGTTTGACCAAAATAATCCTAAGAAGCTTCCAAAAATGATGGCAATACCGTTCACAATTGTTCCTAACAATGACATATCTCTGTCTCCTATCCCTATCGTTTGCCATTCTAGTTTGATTTGCTTTTCCGTGTAAAAAAGAAAACCACCCTGTTAGATGGTTTTCCTTACTGCTCTAAAATTTCTAAAATACGCTCTAAGTCATCCTGTGAAAAGAATTCGATCTCAATCTTTCCTTTTCGTTTCGTTTTCTTAATCGTTACAGCTGTGCCTAAACGATCACGCAATGACGATTCTTTTTCTTGTAAAAATACATTATTTTCGCTTGTTTTCTTTTTTGTTCCACGTGAAACATTCCGGTTAATGTCCTGGATAAGTTTTTCAAGCTGTCTAACATTTAAACCATTCTCCATGGTCTTTTGAACCAATTGCTGCATCTTGGTTTTTTTCTTTAATCCTAGTAAAGCCCGTCCATGTCCCATTGAGATTTGGCCGTTAGACAATAGCTCCAGAACAGGTTTCGGCAACTGCAGCAGACGGATATGGTTTGCAATATGCGGTCGGCTTTTTCCGACTCTTACGGATAGTTCTTCTTGTGTCACTTTTAAGTGATCAATCAGCTTTTGGTAAGCTTGTCCTTCTTCTACGGGGTTTAAGTCCTCGCGTTGAAGATTTTCAATCAAAGCGACTTCCATCATCTTTTGCTCTGTATAATCTTTAACTATGACGGGAATGGTTTTCAAGCCTGCTTGAGATGCCGCACGATATCTTCTCTCTCCAAGCACAATCTCATAACCTTTTATACTTTTCCGAACAACGATTGGCTGCAAAATTCCATGTTCTAAAATCGAATCTTTTAACTCATCAATTGCTTTCGGATCAAATACTTTTCGCGGCTGATATGGATTGGGTCTTAATTCTTTAATACTAACTTCCATAACTTCTGCTTCTTCATTGGCTTCTGTCTGCGGAAGCAACGCCTGAAGCCCTTTACCTAACCCTTTCACCAATGCCAATCACTTCCTTCGCAAAGTCTAAATAAACATCTGCACCCCGGGATTTCGGATCATAAATAATAATCGGCTTTCCATGGCTCGGCGCTTCTGAGAGTCTGACGTTTCTCGGTATAATGGTTTCATATACTTTATCTTGAAAATACTTCTTCACTTCTTCGATTACTTGAATGCCTAAATTAGTACGGGCATCGAGCATCGTGAGAAGAACCCCGTCAATCATTAAATCAGTATTTAGATGTTTTTGAACAAGCCGTACTGTATTCAATAGCTGGCTTAAGCCTTCTAGGGCATAATACTCACATTGAACGGGAATGATTACTGAATCTGATGCAGTCAATGAGTTAATCGTCAACAGCCCCAGTGATGGCGGGCAATCTATAATGATATAATCATAACCGGAACTTACTTGGTCTAAAGCTCTTTTCAAACGAACTTCACGGGAAATCGTTGGAACGAGCTCAATCTCCGCTCCAGCGAGTTGAATCGTTGAAGGGAGTATATGTAAACCTTCACAGATAGTTTCCACAATAACATCTTTAACTTCTGCATCTTCTACAAGAACATTATAGATGCATTGATCTATATCTCCTTTATCTACGCCAACACCACTTGTGGCATTGCCTTGAGGATCTATGTCTACTAACAATACCTTTTTTCCGAAATATGCTAAGCATGCACCAAGGTTGACTGACGTTGTCGTTTTTCCGACACCGCCTTTCTGGTTGGCTACTGCAATGATCTTCGCCACTTTGTCACCTACCTCACTTTATGAACAATCAATTATCTATTATTCTATCATGAAGATTTTAAAATGACTTCTTGAAATAAGGAAAAAAAGAGTTTTTTTCTTTAAGTTCATTTAAAAGCCAATTAAAAACCACCCGCTAAAAAACGGATGGCTTTTCGTTCTACTTTTTAGGAATACGAATCGTAAATTGATAAAATTCCTCATGTTCTTCTTCTTCAGTATCAATGGATAGACCGCTTTGTACAACCATATCTACAGATTGTCTGACCGTATTGATTGCCAAACGCATATCTTTACTAAAAGATTTGCGGCGCGCCTGCGGCTTTTTCTCCGCCGTTTCCGCTTCAATCAATTTCTTAACGCGATCTTCCGTTTGTTTTACATTTAATTGTTTCTCAAGAATCTCATTTAAAATGAACTCCATTTTCTCTGGAGTTTTTAAAATGATCAATGCACGTGCATGCCGCTCAGTAATTTTCTTTTGCAGCAACGCATCCTGGATAGCCTGAGGAAGCTTTAACAATCGAAGCTTGTTAGCTATCGTTGATTGTCCTTTCCCGAGCTTTTGAGCTAACCCCTCTTGAGTCAATCCATGGAGCTCCAGAAGCTTTGCGTAGGCCATCGCTTCTTCAATGGCGGTTAACTCTTCACGCTGCAGGTTCTCAATCAATGCAACAGACGCTGTCTGTGAATCATCCATGTCTTTTACGATCGCCGGAATCGTTTCCCAGCCTAGTTTTTGCACAGCTCTCCATCTTCGCTCCCCAGCGATCAATTCAAATTGTTCTTCCCCGTATGCACGGACAACAATAGGTTGAATAATCCCATGTGCTTCAATGGTCTGTGCTAATTCCCCTATTCGTTCATCTATAAAAACTGTTCGAGGCTGAAACCGGTTGGGAGTAATCTGTTGAACCGGAATCTGAAGTACTTCTTCGTTGTCGTTTTTTTCAGCTGGTTCTGGATCTAAGGTTTGCTGGCTCTTTTCGCCGATGCCGAATAAACGTGAAAAAGGATGCTTCATGCGAATACACCACCTTTAGTAATCTGCCTGTTAACTAATTCTTCCCACTAGTCCTAATATCCTGCAAGTCTGTAAAAATCTTTCTTTTTATGTACCAGCCGCGTTTCACGTGAAACACGGCATTCTAGACTACTGGATGGGTGACTTGTTAGGTGTTCCCGGTTTACGCGGGAATTTCTTAGGTGTTTCTTTGACTTTATCGATAATAACGATATTGCGTTCACTTTCTTCAATAGGCAATAAAAACGAATGCACGTCTTTTATTTTTCCGCCTAGAAGTTTAACAGCCTTCTCTCCATCTTTAACTTCTTCAGGCAGATTCGCACCTTTCATGGCTAAAAAATGCCCATTCTTCTTTACAAGAGGAAGACAAAGCTCTGACAATACGGAAAGTCTCGCAACTGCTCTTGCCATTACTAGATCAAATTGTTCACGGAATTCCGGCCGGTGAGCAAAAGTTTCAGCCCGATCGTGATGCATAGTAACATGTTTTAATCCTAGTTCATTAACTACATGCTGTAAGAAACCGATTCGTTTATTCAATGAGTCTACTACGGTTAAACGAATTTCAGGGAAACATATTTTAAGCGGAATTGCAGGGAAACCAGCTCCTGCTCCCACATCGCATACGGTGATATCTTGCTGAAAGTTAAAGTGAAATCCTGCTGTTACGGAATCGTAGAAATGTTTTAAATACACTTCTTCTTTTTCTGTAATCGCAGTTAGATTCATTTTTTCATTCCATTCAACTAGCAATTCGTAATACGTTTCAAATTGTTTCAGCTGTTGCTCAGATAACACGATCCCTTTTTCATCCAGGGATGATTGAAACATGTCGATATTCATTATTTTGCGTTCCCCCTTAACGGGCAATCTTCGCCAGTTTTCCTTGTTCTAAATAAATCAGCAGAATGGAGATATCTGCAGGATTTACACCTGATACTCTAGATGCCTGACCAACAGAAAGCGGGCGAACTTCACTCAACTTTTGTTTCGCTTCAGTTGCTAATCCGTTGATGGCCATATAATCAAGATCAACAGGAAGCTTTTTGTCTTCCATCTTTCGCATACGTTCCACTTGAGCGAGCTGCTTATCGATATAACCAGCATATTTCACCTGAATCTCGACCTGCTCAGAAACCGTTTCACTCAATAAAGTATCTGCAGGTGCTAACTTCTGAATCACCGGATAAGTGATTTCAGGACGCTTTAATAAAGAAGAAGCAGACATTGGTTCTTTTAATGGTGTCGACTGAGCTTCTGCAAGTGCCTTCTGTACTTCATCAGATGGCTTGATGGCAATATGTTCAAGACGCTCGATTTCTTTTGCGACTTGTCCCTTTTTCTCTTCGAACTTTTCATAGCGTTCTTGAGAAATCAAACCGATATCATAACCTTTTTTCGTTAAACGCAAGTCTGCATTATCATGTCTTAACAATAGACGGTATTCTGCTCTTGATGTTAATAGACGATAAGGCTCATTCGTTCCTTTTGTAATAAGATCATCGATTAGCACACCAATATATGCTTCAGATCTGTCCAGGATAAGAGGATCCTTTTCCTGTACTTTTAATGCAGCGTTGATTCCAGCCATAAGGCCTTGTCCTGAAGCTTCTTCATATCCGCTCGTTCCATTTAGCTGCCCCGCAGTAAACAGCCCATTTACAAGTTTCGTTTCAAGTGACGGCCATAATTGGGTCGGTACGATCGCATCATATTCGATTGCGTATCCAGCACGCATCAGCTCTGCCTTCTCCAGCCCTGGAATCGTTGAAAGAATTTTCTTCTGCACATCTTCCGGCAAGCTGGTTGATAGACCTTGAACATAAACTTCTTCTGTATTTCTGCCTTCTGGCTCTAAGAAAATCTGGTGTCTTGGCTTATCGTTAAAGCGAACAATCTTATCTTCAATCGATGGACAGTACCTTGGACCCGTTCCTTCAATCATTCCAGAATACATCGGTGATCGATGCAGGTTGCTGTTGATAAGCTGATGTGTTTCATCACCCGTATATGTCAGCCAGCATGGAAGCTGGTCTGTTATATACTCCGTTGTCTCGTAAGAAAATGCGCGCGGCACGTCATCCCCCGGCTGAATTTCTGTTTTAGAGTAATCGATTGTTTTACTGTTCACACGCGGCGGTGTTCCCGTTTTGAAACGGACCATTTCAAATCCTAGTTCTTGAAGATGATACGATAAATTAATGGATGGAGCCATATTGTTCGGTCCGCTTTCGTAAGCAAGTTCCCCAATGATGATCTTTCCTCTTAAATACGTACCTGTCGTTAACACAACAGATTTTGCTGCATACTCCGCGCCGGTTTTTGTAATAACACCTTTACAAACACCATCTTCAACAATCAGGCGTTCAACCATTCCTTGACGGAGGGTTAGATTTTTCGTATTTTCCATCGTTTTTTTCATTTCATGCTGATATAAATATTTGTCAGCTTGTGCACGCAAAGCGCGTACTGCAGGACCTTTACCTGTATTCAACATCCGCATTTGAATATGTGTTTTATCGATGTTCCGTGCCATTTCACCACCGAGAGCGTCCACTTCCCGTACCACAATTCCTTTAGCAGGACCGCCTACTGATGGGTTACATGGCATGTAAGCAATTGTGTCTAAATTTAAAGTGAGACACAGTGTTTTTGCGCCCATTCTGGCTGAAGCCAGAGCCGCTTCTACACCAGCGTGACCTGCACCCACCACAATGACATCATATGAACCTGCTTCATATCCCATGTGAATAACCTCCTTTTCTTATTTTCCTAAACAAAATTGTGAGAACAATTGATCGATCAGGCTTTCTGATACCGTATCTCCTACAATCTCTCCAAGTATCTCCCACGTTCTTGTAATATCGATTTGTACCATATCAATCGGCAAGTCGGCTTCTATTCCGCCAAGCGCTTCGTCAATATGATGGATGGATTGCTGCAATAAAGCGATGTGCCGTGAGTTAGAAACGTATGTTAAATCCTGTGCTTCTATACCTCCTTCAAAAAAGAGGCTTGCAATAGCTTGCTCTAATTCGTCAATACCTTCTTCTTTTATTAATGAAGTGGAAATGACAGGAGCGTTTTCTGCTAAAGTTCTTACTTTATCTATGTCTAAATGTGGCTGGAGGTCTGTTTTATTAATGATGATAATCTTATCAAGCCCTTTTGCGGCAAGAAATAAGTTTTCATCTTCAATTGATAATGGTTCATTTCCGTTTAGAACAAGCAAAATCAAATCAGCCTCTTTTAAGACTTTTCTTGATTTTTCAACACCGATTCGTTCCACTATATCTTCGGTTTCCCGTATTCCAGCCGTGTCAACTAATCGTAAAGGGACTCCTCTAACATTGACATACTCTTCAATGACATCACGCGTCGTTCCCGCGATATCGGTAACAATCGCTTTATTCTCATGAACGAGTGCATTCATTAAGGAAGATTTTCCGACGTTTGGTCTTCCGATAATCGCCGTTGAAAGCCCTTCACGGAGTATTTTCCCTTGCTGTGCGGTTTGTAAAATAGATTCTACTTCTTTTTTTACAAGCAGCAGATTTTTATTTAAAAGAGTATGCGTCATTTCTTCCGCATCGTACTCTGGATAATCGATGTTCACTTCAACATGTGCAATGGTTTCTAAAAGCGTCTGTCTAAGTTTGCTCACTAATGATGAAAGTCTTCCTTCCATCTGATTGAGCGCCACATTCATGGCACGATCTGTTTTTGCCCGAATAAGATCCATGACCGCTTCCGCTTGTGATAAATCAATTCGTCCATTCAAAAAGGCTCGTTTTGTAAACTCACCTGGCTCAGCTAATCTTGCTCCTTGCTGCAGAATGAGCTGAAGAACCCGGTTCACAGAAACAAGTCCTCCGTGGCAATTAATCTCCACCACATCTTCACGGGTAAAAGTCCGCGGTGCACGCATCACGCTTACCATCACTTCTTCAACAGCTTTTTCCGTTTTCGGATCAACGAGTTTTCCATAATGAATAGTGTGTGTATCAACATCTAGAAGCGCTTTTGTCCCTTTATAAACTTGATCAGCTATTTGGATTGCTTCTGGTCCGCTTAAACGAACAATAGCAATAGCTCCTTCTCCCATTGGGGTCGAAATAGCTGTAATTGTGTCATATTCCATTGTCTTTCACCCCGGCTTTCCTTATAACGCTCTATATAAATTATCCTTTAGTATGACCTTAATCGGCAGCTGTGATAATGGATTATTAAGAAAACTTAGCTGGCGGTTCAACTAGTCTTTAGTCAGATCTCAGTTATAACTATTACGATCAATAAAAATCGGCTTCTATATCAATAATCATCTTATTTGATAAGTTATATTTTCGCATTTTGCTAAAAATGGACATAAATATCCACAATAAAAAATAGTGTATCGCATTATGAGCCCAGAGTAAACAAAAAGCCCCAGAGGAATACCTCTGAAGCTTCACTTTATTTTCTGATTGATACCGTCGGACGGATCACCACTTTGCGGAATGGTTCTACTCCTTCAGACGTTGTTTCTACATCTCGGTTTTCTTTCAATGCTAAGTGAATAACTTTACGTTCATTTGATGGCATAGGTTCAAGCGCAAAACTCTTTTTCGTATTATATACTTTTTGAGCGGAATGCAGTGCTAACCTTTCTAGCGATTCCTGTCTTCTGCTGCGATAGTTTTCAGCATCAAGTACAATTTTTACATGCTTGCTTGAAGGATCTGAATTGGCAACCATATTCGTTAAAAGCTGAAGAGCGTTTAGCGTCTGCCCGCGTTTACCGATCAAGATGGCAATTTTTTCTCCGGATAATTCCAGAACAAGAAGATCATTCTCCTGCCGCTCGGTAATGGTAACGGGTACCCCCATTTTGGATGTAACATCCTGAAGGTAGTCTATCGCGGTCTTAACAGGATCAGCTTTCACTGTAACTTCAACAACTGCAGGCTTCTGTCCGAGGCCAAAAAAACCTTTTTTGGATTCTTCAACAATTGTAACTTCCACTTGATCTTTTGAAGTCTGAAGTTGTTCTAGCGCTGATGATACTGCTTCTTCAACCGTTCTCCCTGTTACCTGTACCTTTTTCACTTTTTAGCTCCCCCATCAACTTGTTTTTCATCTTTTTTCATTGGGGCCGTAATAAAATACGTTTGTGCAATCATGAAAATGTTACCGATCACCCAATATAATGATAATGCAGCTGGGAATTTTAATGCAAAAACAACAATCATAACTGGCATGATGTATAAGAGCATCTTCATTTGCGGATTTGGATTATCCATACCGCCGATCATAATTTTTTGCTGCAGGAACGTTGTGATACCTGCAAGAATCGGCAATGCATAATAAGGATCTGCAACTCCAAGGTCAAACCAAAGGAAATTATGATGCTTAATTTCTTCAGTACGCATAATTGCGTGGTAGAAACCTAGAAGGATCGGCATTTGAATCAGTAAAGGCAAACACCCTGCTAATGGGTTTACACCATTCTTTTGGAATAGAGCCATTGTTTCCTGTTGAAGCTTTTGCTGGCTGTTTGCATCTTTTGATTTGTATTTTTCACGCAGTTTTTGAAGTTCAGGCTGAACGGCTTGCATAGCTTTTGAACTGCGAGTCTGTTGAATCATTAATGGTAATAAAGCTGTACGGATGAGCAATGTAACGAGTATGATCGCCAGTCCGTAGTTTTGACCAAACAAATCAGCTACATAAGTAATTAACCATGATAATGGATAAACAAAATATTGGTCCCAAATTCCCGTGCTGTCAGCTGTGATGGGAGTCTTCATATTCCCACAACCTGATAGGACAGCCATGAGTGCGAAAAGGGCAATCATTAAACCTATTTTCTTACGCACACTCTTATCCTCCTTAAGATCGTAAACTTACTTTCAATTATTTATTGTCTCTTTTTTCTGGTACGAGGTCAACGCCACCTGGATGAAAAGGATGACATTTTAAAATTCGTACGGTAGTCAGCCACATTCCCTTTATCACTCCGTGGCGGCTAAAGGCCTCGATACCATAATAGGAACATGTCGGATAAAAGCGACAAGAAGGCGGCGTTAAAGGAGAAATCCAAAGTTGATAAAATCGGATTATTCCTATAAAAAAGGATTTCATTGAACTTACACCTTCTTTTTTAATACGTTAGCCCTGTTTAAAACATGAAGTAAGCTTTTTTCCATTTCGTGAAAATCCATATTTGCAGTAGGTATTCTTGCAATAACGACATAATCCCTGCTGGCGAGCAGCTGCTCACTATATTTATAAAAGATTTCTTTAACCGATCGTTTGATTCGATTTCTCGTTACTGCTTTTCCTACCTTTTTGCTCACAGAAAGACCGATTCGAAATACATCTTGGTCTTCTTTTTTTAATGTATATATTACAAATTGGCGATTAGCCGTTGATTTTCCTTTTTTAAAGACTTCTTGAAATTCCTCATTTTTTTTGATGCGCTGTTCTTTCTTCATTCAATTTAACACTCCATAAATTTCAGCAATCACATTCCTCTTCTAATCGATCTTCCTCAGTATCGGTAAATTTTTGTCATGTAAAACATTCTTCACTCAAAAAACCGTTTACAATAGGATTTTTAATCAATTTTAAAGCGAGCGGAATTGTGCCATAAAAGCAAAAAAGACCACTGATGTCAGTGGCCTATGCAGATAACACTTTTCTTCCCTTTTGACGACGGCGAGCAAGAACTTTACGACCGTTCTTAGTAGCCATGCGAGCACGGAAACCATGTACCTTCTTACGCTTACGGTTGTTCGGTTGGAATGTAGGTTTCATATATTACACCTCCCTGAGGATATATCTTATAAAAGACAGTCTAATAAAGTATAAAGACTTGCTATATCTTTTGTCAAGATGGATTTAAAAAAGTTTCAAAGAAGTCCTCGATCTGCTGCACTATCCTTTTTTATTCTTCATTTTTGCTTTTGATATAGAAATGAAATTTATTTTTAGCCTGTGGACATCTTTTTCGACACGATTTTCATTATCCACACCATTTATCGACAACTTTTACACAAAATCTAGTGTTGTGGACAACTACTTTACACAAGGTATGGGCGTTGTGGATAAGTGACAATCATCCGTTGCCAAGCTTACTTTTTTTTGATATGCTTGTTGTGTTTTAACTCGTTAATAACATATAAGGATTATAAAGTTATACACATGCTGTGGATAAAGTTGTGGACAGTTTGATTTTCCTGTTCAAAAGGTTGTCCACACATTTGCTTTTACTGTACATAATCCTATTATCTACTATAATAATAGTCATTCGCATAACATGTGGATTTTTATTTTTATTCATCTGTATTCATTACGTGTACAAAAGTTGAACAACAGGGAGAACTCCTGCTGAAATAGGATGAATTTAAAGGATAAGGGGGGT